>NZ_CM177098.1:0-3520249 GCF_058216535.1 Enterococcus sp. AMC1251
ATGCCCGATATGGAAAGTTTCTGGAAAGATCTAGAGGATACTTACCAATCTGTTTTGTCTGCACCAAGTTTTGATGCTTGGATAAAAACAACGCAACCGCTAAAGTTGGAGAATAACCAATTATGGTTAGAGGTTCCTTCTGCTGTTCATAAAGACTATTGGGAAAAGAATTTGGCCGCAAAAATCGTCGAAACAGGCTTTAAATTGACTGGTGCTGAAGTGATGCCTCATTTTGTTGTTACTGGTGAAAAAGAAATGATGTCGATGCATGAAGAGAAAAAAAACCCTGTAACGCAGGAAAAAATTGCGGAACATGGGAAAAAAGCTTTATTGAATCCAAAGTATTCTTTTGACACCTTTGTTATCGGAAAAGGAAACCAAATGGCGCATGCAGCGGCTTTAGTCGTAGCAGAAGACCCTGGTTCTATCTATAACCCTCTGTTTTTTTATGGTGGCGTTGGACTTGGTAAAACCCATTTAATGCACGCAATTGGTCATCAAATGCTGCAAAATCGACCCGATGCGAAAGTAAAATATGTCAGTAGCGAAACCTTTACAAATGAATTTATCAATTCGATCCAAACGAAAAATTCAGAACAATTTAGAAAAGAATATCGAAATGTTGATTTACTATTAGTCGATGATATTCAATTTTTAGCAGAGAAAGAAGCAACATTGGAAGAATTTTTCCATACCTTTAATGATTTGTATAATGAAAATAAGCAAATCGTATTAACAAGTGATCGACCGCCTAATGACATTCCAAAATTACCTGAACGATTAGTCTCTCGCTTTGCATGGGGGCTTTCTGTTGATATCACACCACCGGACTTAGAGACACGAATTGCCATTTTACGGAAAAAAGCTGATGCAGAACGTTTAGAGATTCCTGACGATACACTTAGCTACATTGCAGGTCAAATCGATTCTAATATTCGTGAATTGGAAGGCGCACTTGTCCGAGTTCAAGCATTTGCCACGATCAATGGGGAAGATATTACCACTAGCTTAGCAGCAGATGCTTTAAAATCGTTAAAATCTGTCGGTAGCCAAAATCATCTATCGATTTTACAAATCCAAGAAGAAGTGGCAAAGTATTACCATATCCAATTAAAAGATTTAAAAGGCAAGAAACGTGTAAAATCTATTGTTGTTCCTAGACAAATTTCAATGTACCTTTCTAGAGAGATGACAGAAAACTCTCTACCAAAGATCGGGGCAGAATTTGGCGGAAAAGATCATACAACCGTTATTCATGCTCATGAAAAAATTCAGCAATTAATGGAAAAAGATCCGACCATACAAAAAGAAGTTGGGGAAATCAAAAACTTGCTTAATTCATAGACTGTGGATAAGAAGAAGAAAAAGTGAAAAGTTTTCCACAGGTTATGCACAAGTGGAAAACTTATCTTTTATTTCATTTCCAGACTTTTCCACAGAATTAACAGCACCTACTACTTTTATTATTTATTATATATAAATACAAAACTGTTTTTGAAAAATTTATGCTTTTAAATTCAATTAAAAAAGGAGTTCAATCATTATGAAATTAACCGTAAAAAGAAGTATCTTCTTACAAGAATTACAAACTGTTCAACGAGCTATTTCGTCTAAGACAACTATCCCAATTTTAACAGGTGTAAAAATTGTTTTAACGGACGAAGGACTATCCTTAACAGGTAGTAATGCAGATATTTCTATTGAAAGTTTCCTAAGTAAAGAAGACGAAAAAGCTCAAATGACCATTGAATCAACTGGTAGCATCGTTTTACAAGCACGTTTCTTTGGAGAAATCATTCGTAAATTACCAGAAGACATGTTTACATTAGAAGTGTTGGACAATAATCAAGTTGCAATTACTTCAGGAAAAGCTGATTTTACAGTTAACGGACTAGATGCAGACAATTATCCACACCTTCCTGTTATCGATGCTAAAAATCAAATTCAATTACCTATTCATCTGTTGACAAAAATAATCAACGAAACGGGTTTTGCGGTTTCACTTCATGAAAGTCGTCCAATTTTGACTGGGGTTCATTTTATTTTAGAAGATCAAAAATTATTAGCTGTTGCAACAGATTCACATCGTTTGAGTCAACGAATCATTCCTATCGAGCAAGCGGCTGAAAATTTTAATATTGTCATTCCAGGAAAAAGTTTGACTGAGCTATCTCGTTCATTCACGAATGAAGAAGAAATGGTGGAAATTAGCATCATGGAAAACCAAGTATTGTTTAAAACCCAAAATATGTATTTCTATTCTCGTTTGTTAGAAGGTAATTATCCTGATACCAATCGTTTAATTCCTACAAGTTTTAATACCGAAATCGATTTTTATGTACCTGAATTATTATCAGCCATCGATCGTGCGTCTTTACTATCACATGAAGGCCGCAATAATATCGTTCGTTTAGCAATTGCTTCTGATTCTGTTGTTCTTTACGGGAATTCTCCAGAGATCGGTAAAGTAGAGGAACCATTAAACTATGAAAAAGTAACGGGTGATCCTTTGGAAATTTCTTTCAACCCAGATTATATGAAAGATGCCTTACGTGCATTTGGTGATATGAGTATTACAGTCAAATTTATTTCTGCGATTCGTCCATTTACATTAGAACCGACTGAAACTGATTTAGACTTTATTCAATTGATTACACCTGTTCGTACGAACTAAAAAATCGATAAAAAAGTGAGTGAGAAAAAACTGAAATTTAGTTTTTCCCACTCACTTTTTCGTATTTATTGTAACTAAGATCCAAAATAAAAATTGTTATCCAGCCTCATATTTTTTAATAAGTTTTTTTGTTTTAGTTCCCATAATTGTGAAGTAGATAGCGCCAAACATAAAAAACATCATTGGCATTATCTGAATTATTAAAAAGAATGTCTGCATAAGTATCATTCCAAACAATTGTAGACCAGTATACTCCCAAATACTTGATGTTAAGTACCACGAAGAGAGGTTCTCAAATGACGGTTGTAACATAAAAAAATAAAGAATCATTAGTGTTCCCCAAATAATTGCTTGATCATACAAACGTTTATAGCGTTCATTAATGGATGAAGCATCTGAAAATATATCCAACTCTTGATTTGTACTATTCAGTGGGACAAAAAATTGAAACCCACTACTTTTCGTCCCACTGATATGCTGCCAACCACTATCTTCAAATAAAGTCAGATAAGCAATATAATCAGATTTCTTTTTAAATGTCTGATAATCAATCCTGTAATTCTGTGTTCTTGGAACTATCTTCTCAAATGTATAGATCCCCCACGCATTATATTTTACCAATGCCCAACCTTGTTCAGCCATCTTATTCAAATACTGTTCTTCTTTTTTTATATCACTAAACAATTTTAATTTTTTCATGTTGCCCCTCCTCTATAATAAGTTATCAGCAAGTGCCACTAATTCTTTTAATCGTTCAACTTCAAGCTTTAAAACTTCTTTGCCTTTATTGGTTAATTTATATACACGCCGCCGTTTATCCTCTCCAGGCACCTCACAAATTAGTTTTTGTTTTAATAGATTTTCTGTTGCGCCGTACATTGTCCCAGCTGCAATGCGTACTCGTCCGTTGCTTATTTCCTCCACTTTTTGCATGATAGCATATCCATGAGAAGGTTCAATTAGTGCCATCATAATATAAAACGTTGTTTCTGTTAGAGGTAAGATCTTGCTACTATTCATTTATCGTACACCTTTTATAGAATTATTTTTATACAGTGTAACTGTATATCTAGATTGTATATCGTTTAACTGTATAATTCAATAGTTTATCAAGAAAAATCTTAAATGAAAAATACTGAAAAAAATTTCAAGAGACAAAACTTACAAATTTCTCCTTAAAATGCATTTTAAGCCTTTTTTAATCATTAGAATATTTTTTATCGATTGTATTCAAAATTGCTTAGAAGTAAAATTAGACGGATAAATTTGTTTTTTGACGTAAAAAAGAGTATAATATGTGAGTAAAAGTGAAATCAAAAAAGAGGGATGCATTTTGAAAAAGACGATTGTTTTAGAGACGGACTATATGACACTAGGTCAAGTCTTAAAAGAAGTCGATGTTATCAGTAGCGGCGGCGGTGCCAAATGGTACTTAGCGGAAAATAGTGTTTTTGTAGATGGGGAATTAGAGAATCGTCGCGGCAGAAAATTATATGCTGGTATGATGCTCGAGATACCTGAAGAAGGTACTTTTTTTATGATTAAAAAAGACGAGGCAGTCGATGAGACTGAATGAAATCGAGGTGCAGCATTATCGTAATTATGATGGGCTGACCTTAGATTTTCCTAAAACCTTAAATATTTTTCTAGGGGAAAACGCACAAGGCAAGACGAACCTTTTAGAAAGTATTTATGTTTTAGCAATGACTCGCAGTCACAGAACCAGTAACGAGAAAGAATTGGTTCATTGGGATTCCGATTCAGCAAGAATCAGCGGAGTTATCGAAAAAAAGACAGGAACAGTACCGCTGGAAATCATTATTTCTACTAAAGGTCGCAAGACAAAAGTCAATCATATTGAACAAAAGCGTTTGAGTTCGTATATCGGTCAACTGAATGTCATTTTATTTGCGCCGGAGGACTTATCCCTAGTCAAAGGCTCACCGCAATTACGTCGCAAGTTTATCGACATGGAATTAGGCCAAGTCAATCCGATTTATTTGTATGATCTGGTTCAATATCAGTCTGTTTTAAAACAACGTAATCAATATTTAAAGCAGTTAGCTGAAAAAAAGCAGTCTGATCACATTTATTTAGATATTTTAACTGAACAATTGGCGGAATTTGGTGGTAAGGTTTTGTTTGCTCGTTTAGAATTTATTAAAAAATTAGAGCACTGGGCGAATTTACTGCATAAAAAAATCAGTCATGGAAAAGAAGAATTAGCGATAGACTATTTTTCAAGTATCCCGTTAGACAAAGAAAATTTTTCACTAGAAGAGATCCAAAAGCAACTGCTCCAGAGCCTTCTTGATAGCCGGAAACGTGAGTTGTTTAAGGCAAATACTTTTTTGGGTCCTCATCGAGATGACCTGATTTTTAATGTAAATGGACAAAACGTCCAGACATATGGTTCACAAGGACAGCAAAGAACTACGGCTCTTAGCGTAAAGCTTGCGGAAATTGATTTAATGTATTCAGAAACAGGTGAATATCCTGTCTTATTATTAGATGATGTCATGAGTGAGTTAGATAATGAACGACAATTGCATCTGTTAGAAACGATTGAAGGCAAGGTTCAGACTTTTTTAACAACAACCAGTTTGGATCATTTAAACAATAAATTAACCGTTGAACCAGATATATTTTATGTTCATCAGGGAGAGATAGAGAGGGAAGCATAATATGACAGAAGAAGAAAAAAACATGAACGAACGCGCACAAGAATATGATGCCAGTCAGATTCAGGTATTGGAAGGTCTTGAAGCCGTTCGTAAACGTCCTGGTATGTACATAGGATCGACGAGTTCGGAAGGACTACACCACTTAGTTTGGGAGATCGTTGATAATTCGATCGATGAGGCTTTGGCAGGTTTTGCCTCAAGCATTCAAGTCATTATTGAAGAGGACAACAGTATTACTGTTGTCGATGACGGACGTGGTATTCCAGTTGGTATCCAAGCCAAAACAGGCAGACCTGCTGTAGAAACAGTCTTCACCGTTCTTCATGCTGGAGGAAAATTTGGTGGTGGCGGATATAAAGTTTCCGGCGGACTTCACGGAGTAGGTTCCTCTGTTGTTAATGCTCTATCAACAACATTAGACGTAAAAGTTTACAAAGAAGGAAAAATTTATTATCAAGAATTCCATCAAGGCGCTGTAAGAGATGATTTAAAAGTGATCGGTGAAACAGACCGTCATGGGACAGCTGTCCATTTTATTCCAGATCCAGAAATCTTTACAGAAACAACAACGTTTAATTTTGATAAATTAGCAACTCGTGTCCGAGAGCTAGCATTTTTGAATAAAGGATTAAAAATCTCTATTGAAGATAAACGTGAAGAAAAGCCTGTCTTGAAAGAATATCATTATGAAGGCGGGATCAAAAGTTACGTAGAACATTTGAATGCGAATAAAGATGTGTTATTCCCAGAACCTGTTTTCATTGAAGGGGAACAACAAGATATCATCGTGGAAGTGTCTATGCAATACACTGATGGCTATCATACCAATTTATTAAGTTTCGCCAATAATATCCATACGTATGAAGGCGGAACCCATGAATCAGGATTCAAAACGTCATTAACGCGTGTAATTAATGATTATGCGCGTAAACAAAAGATCATGAAAGAAAATGATGAAAACTTAACGGGGGAAGATGTTCGTGAAGGATTGACAGCTGTTGTTTCTATCAAACATCCGGAACCACAATTTGAAGGACAAACCAAGACAAAATTAGGAAATTCAGAAGTTCGTACGGTTACAGATCGTTTATTCTCTGAGTATTTCAATAAATTCTTGATGGAAAATCCAACTGTTGGGAAACAAATCGTAGAAAAAGGTTTACTAGCTTCTAAAGCTCGTATGGCTGCTAAACGTGCACGTGAAGTGACTCGTCGTAAAGGGGCACTTGAAATTAGTAATTTACCTGGTAAATTAGCCGATTGTTCAAGTAAAGATCCTGAAAAATGCGAAATTTTTATCGTCGAAGGAGATTCGGCCGGTGGTTCAGCAAAACAAGGCCGTAGTCGTGAATTCCAAGCAATTTTACCAATTCGTGGGAAAATCCTAAATGTTGAAAAAGCCAGCATGGATAAAATTTTAGCGAATGAAGAAATCCGTTCACTATTTACAGCGATGGGAACAGGATTTGGAGCTGATTTTGATGTATCGAAAGCGCGTTACCACAAACTAGTAATTATGACCGATGCCGATGTTGATGGTGCCCATATCCGTACGCTCTTGCTAACGTTGTTCTATCGTTTCATGCGCCCAGTTGTTGAAGCGGGTTATGTCTATATCGCTCAACCACCTTTATATGGGGTCAAACAAGGGAAAAATATCACATATGTTCAACCAGGGAAAAATGCTGAGGAAGAATTAGCTGAAATTTTAGCCTCTTTACCAGCAAGTCCTAAACCAAGTGTTCAGCGTTATAAAGGACTTGGAGAGATGGATGACCATCAATTATGGGAAACAACGATGGATCCTGAAAGACGTTTGATGTCACGTGTCAGTGTTGATGATGCGATCGAAGCCGATCAAATTTTTGAAATGTTGATGGGAGACCGTGTTGAACCACGCCGCGCATTTATTGAAGAAAATGCCCATTACGTGAAAAATCTAGATATTTAATGAAGAAGGAGATAAATTCATGAGTGAAGAAATGAAAGAGAACATTCAAGATGTTAATCTGACCAGTGAAATGAAAGAATCCTTCATTGATTATGCAATGAGCGTTATTGTGGCGCGTGCGTTGCCTGATGTTCGTGATGGGTTGAAACCTGTTCATCGTCGTATTTTATATGGAATGAATGAACTAGGTGTAACACCAGATAAACCACATAAAAAATCTGCTCGTGTTGTAGGGGATGTAATGGGTAAGTACCATCCTCACGGCGATTCATCGATTTATGAAGCGATGGTGCGGATGGCTCAACCATTTAGTTACCGTAGTATGTTAGTAGATGGACATGGAAACTTTGGTTCTGTTGATGGTGATGGAGCGGCTGCAATGCGTTATACCGAAGCAAGAATGAGCAAAATTGCTCTGGAAATGCTGCGTGATATCAATAAAGATACAGTGGATTTTCATGGTAACTATGATGATTCTGAACAAGAACCAGACGTATTACCCGCACGTTTCCCGAATCTTTTAGTCAATGGAACAACGGGGATTGCGGTTGGGATGGCAACAAATATTCCACCTCATAACTTAGCTGAAGTAATTGAAGCAACTAGCTTGCTGATGGAAAATCCTGATATTACAACCAACGAATTGATGGAAGTACTGCCTGGACCTGATTTTCCTACAGGTGGTTTGGTGATGGGGAAATCTGGTATTCGTCGAGCTTATGAAACAGGTCGTGGATCAATCACTGTTCGTGCGAAAGTAGACATTACGGAAATGCCGAATGGAAAAGAGCGGATCTTAGTTTCTGAATTACCCTATATGGTCAATAAAGCGAAATTAATCGAACGAATTTCCGAATTACACCGTGAAAAGCGGATCGAAGGAATTACTGATCTACGTGATGAATCTTCTCGTGAAGGTATGCGGATCGTCATTGATGTTCGTCGTGATGTCAGTGCTTCAGTTATTTTAAATAATCTATATAAAATGACCGCATTACAAACTTCTTTCGGTTTCAATATGTTAGCGATCGAAAAAGGCGTGCCGAAAATTTTAAGTTTGAAACAAATTCTTGAAAACTATATAGAGCATCAAAAAGTAGTTATTACACGTCGTACAGAATTTGATAAGAAAAAAGCTGAATCGCGTGCGCACATCTTAGAAGGATTACGAATTGCCTTAGATCACATTGATGAAATCATTTCGATTATCCGAAATTCAAATGCAGATGATGAAGCAAAAGCTTCTTTGATCGAACGATTTGAATTTTCTGATCGCCAAGCGCAAGCTATTTTAGATATGCGTCTACGTAGTTTGACTGGTTTGCAACGAGATAAAATCGAAAATGAATACCAAGAATTATTGAAGTTTATTGCTGATATGAATGATATTTTAGCTCGCCCAGAACGTGTAGTTGAAATCATCAAAACTGAATTAGGTGATATTCGCGATAAATATGGTGATGCTCGCCGTACGGAACTACTAGTTGGTGAAGTGTTGAGTTTAGAAGATGAAGACTTGATCGAAGAAGCAGAAGTTGTTATCACACTTACAAATAATGGCTATATCAAACGTGTAGCGAATAGCGAGTTTAGAGCACAGCGTCGTGGTGGACGTGGTGTTCAAGGAATGGGTGTTCACGATGATGACTTTGTGAAAAACCTTGTCTCTTGTTCAACACATGATACATTACTATTCTTTACGAACAATGGAAAAGTGTATCGTGCTAAAGGGTACGAAATTCCAGAATATGGCAGAACAGCTAAAGGAATCCCAGTGATCAATTTGTTAGGTATTGATTCTAGTGAGAAAATCCAAGCAATCATCGCTGTTGAAGGACAAGCTGAAGAAGGACATTACTTATTCTTCACGACCCGTAAAGGTACGGTTAAACGTACCGCAGTCAAAGCATTTTCTAATATTAGAAGCAATGGTTTGATCGCGATCGGTCTAAAAGAAGAGGATGAACTAGTCAATGTTGTCTTGACGAATGGCGAACAAAATATGATTATTGGAACCCATAATGGTTACTCTGTGACTTTTGCTGAAACCGCAGTCCGTGATATGGGTCGTACAGCATCAGGTGTACGCGGTATTCGTCTAAGAGAAGATGATTACGTCGTAGGAGCCTCTTTACTCAACGCTGACACGGAAGTTCTAGTGTTGACGGAAAATGGTTACGGCAAGCGTACAAAAGCCTCTGAGTACCCTGTGAAGGGCCGTGGCGGTAAAGGAATCAAGACAGCCAACATTACAGCGAAAAATGGTCCGTTAGCTGGACTCACAACTGTTCGCGGTGATGAAGATATTCTAGTGATTACCAATAAAGGTGTCATTATTCGTTTCAATGTGGATTCAGTTTCTCAAACAGGTCGTGCTACATTAGGTGTGCGCTTGATGAGAATGGAAGAGGATGCAAAAGTTGTGACGATGGCCGTTGTTGAACCAGAACCAGATGAAATGGTTGAAGAAGTTGAAGGTGTAGAAACAACAGTGATCGAAACTGAAACGCTAGATACAGATACAACGACAGAAGAATAAACGAAAAAGGACATTTCGGTGGAAGGCTGAGATGTTCTTTTTCTGCATAATTTTTCAATTCAAAAAAAATATAATATCATTTCGCTTTGTTTTGAAAAAAAGTATGATTATAATAAGAGTAATCAGAAGTGAGAGGTAAAAATTATGACACAAGAGAAATTATTATTATATAAAACTTTTTCAAAGCAATTAAATATTGGAACGGCACTATCAAATTTTATTGAAAACATACTGGAAATATTTGGAGGGAAAACAACTGTTTTTGAACGTAGACCGATTACTTTTTCAGAGTATCTTTATGTGGAGATGATCACTTTTTCAAATGGTTTTCAGATCCGAACGAGTTTGAAAAGAAATCCAGAAACGTTTGAAATAGAAGCTTTTGCATATTCAGAACCGAATCATGTTTATTTATCAAATTTGACTTCAGAAGAATTAAATTTAATGTATTTACTTGTCAAAAAAGAAAGAGAAAAAATGATGAATCAAAAATATTCTGAAGTAGATCAAAGAGAGTTAGAGGTGATGTCATCGTTACTGATGAATTTGAAAGTTATCACAGGTGAAATTATCTAGTTGAGAGCTACATTTCTTTTTGAAAAGAGTATGATAATTGTCATACAGCGGAATCCGTCATAATAAGTTTATCAATTAATTAGGAGCAGACAAATAGGACAAATCACAATGAAAAAATTGAAGTATTAAGAGTAGAAAACGAAAACTTGAAATTACGTATAGCAATGATGAAAGAAGATAATAAAAATGATTGGAATTCATGGATTTGGGTATTAGTTCCAGTGATGGGAGTGCTCGTTGGATTGGTAAGGACGATTTTTTAAAGTTAATGAAGAGGAGAGACAAAGACGTTCAACTCTTAGTGCTTGATATGATTGAAGCTTCCGTAGTCTGTTTTTTTCTTGCCATTTATTTGAACGTAGAGAGAGGCTGGGATGGAAGTTGCGAGTGTAAAATAAACTGTGTAAGTAGCGAATTCTAAGTGACAGGGGTGTAACTCGCAGCGATACAACCCTGTCACTCTTGCATTATTTTTTTATCTTTTGACTCATCAATGTACATCGCCCAACTGCAGTCAGTTCACCAACATCATTAAACACTTTGCCTTCCCAAACCTGTATTGTTTGTCCCACACGATTGGCGGTAGCCTCAACGGTCACTGTTCCACCAGCAACGCTTTTTAAATGGCTGATCTGAAGATCAATCCCTGCCGCATAGGAATCCTGATTTAGCTGTTCATTAGCGCCTAAACTACATGCTGTTTCAATCAAAATACCATTCATTCCTCCATGTAAAATCCCGTAAGGCTGTTTATGGAAATCTGCTATTTTCATTGTTAGAATAACTTTTTCTTTAGATAGTTCAGCTGTTTCTATTTTTAAATAATCTAATAAATGCATGAAAATCAATCCTTTCTTTCTTAAAAAAATCATTGTTGGATCGAATCCAGAAAAGCGATCACCTTATCTAGATTCAACTCATGATAACTTAAAGAATCAAAGTAGAAAACTTTTTCTTTGGGATAATCTTTTAGATCAAATTGTTTTTGTAGTCCTGGAACACAGATAATAGCATCTGCTTCTTGGGCGATAACGTTGATATCCGCAATGGAGTTGTCTAAAGTAGCGATCCAGTGACTATTTTTCTTTTCAAGTGCTTGATTTAGCAGAGTTACTAGTTCATTTTGTTTAAACATGCCTAGGATATTTCTGTTGGGTAGTTTACTTTTTCCAATCATTGGTGTACCTTGATATACTACAATTGCTGTGCTCATAAAAATCTCTCCTTTGTGATTAACGACTCAATAATAATAGTAACTAAGTTATTAAATGTTCACAAGGAAATTCATATGATTTAGTAATTTTATGCTTCGAGCAAAGAATTATTTTTTACTTTTGTAGTATAATTTATTTTTGTAAGTTTAAGTAGAAAGTAGAGGAATCACTTATGGGGTGTCTAGGAAATATTATTTGGTTTATTTTTGGCGGTTTTGCTGGTGGTTTGGCTTGGTTTTTAGCTGGGGTACTTTGGTGTATTACGATTGTTGGGATTCCGATTGGGCTGCAGTGTTTCAAGCTTGCGGGCCTATGTTTTTGGCCGTTCGGTAAAAGGGTTGTTTATAGTACGAGCACGAGTTCGTTTTTAGTGAATATTATATGGTTAGTACTCAGCGGATTTTGGTTAGCAGTAGGACATTGTGTTAGCGGAATTATTTTATGTGTAACGATTATTGGAATTCCGTTTGGCATGCAGTCATTTAAACTAGCCAAGCTGGCGTTGATGCCATTTGGTGCGCAGGTTGTTCCTACAAATAGTGTTTATATGGAATAATAGTAAAAAAATAGAATAAGATAAAGACCAAGAAAAAAGCATGCTTGTTTTTTTCTTGGTCTTTTTTTCGTCTCTTGACAATGAAAAAAAATATTGTTATATTCTCATGTGGTCAAAACGTAATCGTTACGTTTTGACTGGCGTGAATCGGAAAGGAGCAGTCAGATGAACAATTAAAACCTATACAAAAATGCATTTTTCGCATTAGCAATTATTTTAAGATATAGTTAGGAGATTAAAGATGAAGAAGTTAATGCTCATTATTACAGGTTTATTTTTACTAACGATTAGTTTAACTGCTTGCACTAAACCGAAAACTGAAACAAAGAACAAAGATCAAAAACAGCTAACGATTGTCACCTCTTTTTATCCAATGTATGAATTTACAAGAAATATTGTCGGGGATACTGGCGAGGTTACATTAATGGTGCCTGCTGGAACTGAAGCGCATGATTATGAGCCTTCTGCAAAAGAAATCGCCAAATTGCAAGATGCAGATGCTTTTGTTTACAATAGTGAATATATGGAAACTTGGGTTCCAAAGATGGAAAAATCACTAAAGAATGTGACCAGTATCAAAGCAAGTGAAGGGATGGTTCTTTTACCTGGAAGTGAAGATCATGATCATTCGGCAGAAGAAAATCATGACGGACATTCTCATGATTATGATCCCCATTTATGGTTGAGTCCTTTTCGAGCAATCAAAGAAGTTGAGACGATTAGAGATGGTTTGATTAAACTTTTTCCAGAACAAAAAGCGACATTTACTAAAAATGCAGCAGAGTATATCGAGCAATTAACAGAGCTTAACAAGTTGTATGAAACCAAGTTGACGAATGCTAAACAAACGAATTTTATTACCCAACATACTGCTTTTTCTTATCGGGCCTTAGATTATAACTTAAAACAAATACCGATCGCAGGAATTTCTCCCGATCAAGAACCACAGCCTTCTCGGATTGCAGAACTGAAAAAATTAGTTGAAGAAACAGGAATCAACTATATCTATTTTGAAGAAAATGCAAATGACCGAGTAGCGAAAACCTTAGCAAACGAGACAGGTGTTGAATTACTTGTATTAAATCCGTTAGAAGGCCTTACCAATGAGGATATGGAAGCAGGGAAAACATACATTAGCGTGATGAAAGAGAATTTAGAAGCATTGGTAAAATCAACTGAAGTTCCCCCGAAAAAAGAACTAACTGAAACTGCTGTGAACAAGACAGTTTCAAATGGGTATTTTGACGACAAGGATGTTAAAGACCGTGCCCTTTCTGATTATGCAGGTGAGTGGCAATCGGTGTTTCCTTATTTAGAAGATGGCACATTTGATCAAGTATTTGATTATAAAGAAAAACTAACGAGAAAAATGACGGCGGAAGAATACAAAGCCTATTATCAAATAGGATATCAAACAGACGTGGATCGAATTGATATTAGCAAAGATGCTATGACATTTATAGTAAGGGATAAAAAGTACACCTCAAAATATAAATACGCAGGAAAAGAAATCTTAACCTACAAAGCCGGAAATCGTGGGGTTCGCTATTTATTTGAAGCCATAGAAGATACGCCGTATAAGTATGTTCAATTTTCAGATCATGGGATCGCACCTTCAAAAGCAGTGCATTTCCATATTTATTTCGGTGAGGAAAGTCAGCAAAAATTATTAGAAGAAATGGATAATTGGCCGACATACTATCCTGTTGATATGACTGGATTTGATATTGCGCAAGAGATGTTAGCGCACTGATAATCATGTAAATCGTTAAATTTAACTCCATCAAAAATCGACTAGTTGAGGTTTTTGATGGGGTTATGTTTAGTTGTTTTTCTAAATCCAATTGCAAAGCGGCAAGACAGAACGAGATACTGCTCCACTTTAAATGTTGGATTTTCTTATATTCTCTTTGTAACTATTCTCTTTTGTCTAGTAAATGTTCATTCAATTTCACCACCCTCTAAACCGTCTATCATTCTAAAATTTCTATATTTGTGTATAATAGAAACATTGAAAACAATCAGCTCAGCTTTTGCTTTGAAACACAGTGAATGAAATGAACTGATGTTGAAAAGTACAAGACTTTCATAGAAAGTGCTGCTCATTAGTGTTATCTAGCTGCACAAATCAATCCTTAGGAAAATAAATAAATTGTCAGTGAAACAAAGAGCGTTTCAATGCCGATTTCCTGATTTTCTACAGAATTAACCGATTTGTTCCGCTTTTATTGTTATCTAGCTACGCGGGCTAGCCTCTCGGGAAAAAGATAAATTATGAATGAGGCAAAAAGCACCTCAGTCATAATTTCCTATTTTCCAGTCGAGGCTGGACGAGCCCACTACGCTTTTAAAATTATAAGGAGGTTTCTTCATGAGAAACTGGACAACAATCAAAGAATACGATGAAATTTTATTTGAACAAGAAGGTAAAGTGGCAAAAATCACGATTAATCGTCCTCAAGTACACAATGCCTTTACCCCAAAAACCGTTATGGAAATGATTGATGCATTCAACATTAGTCGTGATAAACAAGATGTCGGCGTCATTATTTTAACGGGTGCAGGAGACAACGCATTTTGTTCTGGTGGTGACCAAAAAGTCCGCGGTCATGGTGGCTATGTAGGGGAAGATAGTGTTCCTCGTTTAAATGTATTAGATTTACAACGCTTGATTCGTGTGATTCCAAAACCTGTTATTGCGATGGTTAAAGGATATTCGATCGGCGGCGGAAATGTCCTTCAACTTGTTTGTGATCTAACGATTGCAGCGGATAACGCTAAATTCGGTCAAACAGGACCAAATGTAGGTAGTTTTGACGGGGGGTACGGTTCTGGATACTTAGCTCGTGTAGTTGGTCATAAAAAAGCCAAAGAAGTCTGGTTCTTATGTAAACAATATTCCGCTGAAGAAGCGCTGGATATGGGGTGGATCAATACAGTCGTACCCTTAGCAGATGTTGAAGATGTTACAATGGAATGGGCAGAGGAAATGTTGAAGAAAAGTCCGCTTGCTTTGCGTATGATCAAAGCGTCTCTAAATGCCGACACAGATGGATTGGCTGGAATTCAGCAATTAGCTGGAGATGCAACGTTACTCTATTACACAATGGATGAAGCCAAAGAAGGACGTGATTCGTTTAAAGAAAAACGTGATCCTGATTTCGACCAATTTCCTAAATTTCCATAAAATAAAAGGGTGAAAACATGAGTAGTTGGCTGCAAAAACAAGTAAATGAAAGACCTAATCATCCTGCTTTTTATTGGCAGGATGAAGCATGGTCATTTGCTGAGGTCGCTCAAGAAGTCAAACAATGGACAGCATTATTTTCATTAAAGATACCAAATAAAGAAAAACGAGTTGCTCTATTTAGCCGTAATTCAAAAGAAATGTATTTTTCGATCCTAGCTTTGTGGGAATTAGGTAAAGAACTCGTGTTATTAAATACACAGTTAAGCTTGCAGGAACTCCACTATCAATTGACCGATGCAAAGGTGAATCTGGTAGTGGTTTCTACTGAAAGTTTGCCTTTTTTTACTGAATTGGATCAAGTAACGCTTATTGAAATGATAAAGCAAGATGGAACTCAAGCAGTCTTAGAAACGGAAATAGATTCTATGTATCAACTTAATACCATAGCTTCAATCATGTACACATCAGGCACGACAGGAAAGCCCAAAGGTGTCGTGCAGTGTTTTAGTAATCATTTTGCTAGTGCATTGGCAACACAAGAAAATATGAATATTACAGCTGAAGATTATTGGCTTTGTCCAGTACCGTTATTTCATATTAGTGGCTTGTCGATCATCATTCGCCAATTAGTACTGGGCTGCAGTGTCCGTTTATATAGTAAATTTGATGCAAAAATAGTGACAAATGATCTAGCCGAAGGTCGGGGAACGGTGATTTCTGTTGTGGCTGTTATGTTGCAAGAATTACTGGAAAACTATCCTAAGGAGGGCTATAGCTCGAATTTCAAAGCGATGTTGCTTGGTGGTGGACCCATTTCTTCCAAAGCGTTGGAGAAATGTGAATACTACGGTATTCCTGTGATCCAATCATATGGGATGACCGAAACTTGCTCTCAAGTCGTGGCATTAAGCTTTGAAGATGCAGCGAATAAAATTGGTTCTGCTGGTAAACCATTGATGGGAATGGCTATCAAAATCGTTGATGCACAAGACAAACGAGTACTTCCAAATGAAGTTGGAGAGATTTTATTAAAAGGAAAGAATGTCGTTCATACGTATTTAAATGGCGAGCAATGGCAAACGGTAAAATGGACATCAGATGGCTGGTTTAAAACAGGGGATATGGGGTATCTAGATGAAGATGGATATCTGTATTTAGTCAGCCGTTTAAGTGAGTTGATCATTTCTGGCGGCGAAAATATTTATCCTACAGAAATCGAACACATATTACAAGAGTTTCCTGGGGTAAAAGAAGTTGCTGTAGTGGGTGAAGCCGATGCAAAATGGGGCGCTGTTCCAGTAGCTTACATTGTTGGAGACTCAACGATTACAATAGAAAAAATAAACGCTTTTGCCAAACATTACTTAGCAAAATATAAATTGCCTAAACGGATCTATTTGTGCCATTCATTACCTAAAACAGCTAGTGGAAAATTAGCGAAACACCGCTTAACAACAAGAGAAAGGGAGGCTTTTTTAAGCAAATGAGCATTCCTAAAGAATTAGAACAAGCTTATGAAAATGGCTACCGTCAATTTAGCTGGGTCAAAGAAATAAATGAAAATACAGATTCTTTGCGTACTTCTTTTGAGAAGGGGCAAAAAGTATTTAAAGGCGAACGATTTTATTGGCAAACACCTGACAAAAATTTTACGCTAGTCGGTTTCGGTAAAGAAAAAGAATTAGCGCATGATCAAGCGTCATTTGAACAAGTAGATACATTTATTTTAGATGAAAAAGATAAAATTTATCAAAACTGTTCTATTCCCGGAACAGGGGCTATTTTATTTGGAGGATTTGCTTTTGATAGCAGAAAATCTAAAGAAAATGACTGGGGAATTATGGAAGAAGGATTGTTTTATTTACCGACCTTTTTACTTACAGAAACCGCTGGAAAACAATATTTTACGCTGAATTTCAGTGCAGAAAATAAAGAAAGCCTAAAGCAAAAATTGTTGGAACTTACAACACAATTTGCAGAAGTAATGACTACTCAGTTGATAGAAAGGAAAGAGACTGCGCAAATAAAAGCCGAAGAAATCGCTGTGTCTGAGTGGATGAAGGTCGTTGATGAAACAGTAGCAGAACTAAGAGAAGCAGGACCTTTGGAGAAAGTCGTTTTGGCAAGACGGATGGAAGTGAGAAGTGATCGTCTATTTCAAGCAGATATCATTTTAAACAATCTTCAACAACAGCAAACCAATACGTACTTTTTTGTGTTTGAAGCAGAGGATCATGTCTTTATCGGTGCTACGCCAGAGCGCCTACTGAAAGCTTCTACAAAGACTTTTTCAACGGCAAGTATCGCGGGCTCTGTTTCACGTGGAACAACGGAGATAGAAGATGATGAGCTGGGTGACTATTTATTGAATGATATGAAGAATAAACAGGAGCACAAAATTGTTGTCGATAGAATCATCAAAGAATTAGAAAAAATGACAGGAACTTCTATAGTGGTTCAGAAACCAGAATTATTAAAGAATCGTGATATTCAGCATTTACATCTACCTATTGAAGGACAACGTCAAAACGATTATCGTTTCTTGAATGGAATCCAGCAACTACATCCAACACCAGCGTTAGGTGGAGAACCAAAGGAACTAGCGTTGACATGGCTTAAAAAGCATGAACAGTTAGATCGAGGATTATACGGTGCGCCAATCGGCTGGGTTGCTATCAAAGAAGATATAGGTGAATTTGCGGTGGGAATCCGTTCAGCCGTATTTTCTGATAAAGTGGGCTATCTATATGCTGGATGCGGTATCGTTAAAGACTCTCAAGCAGAGCAAGAAAGAATGGAGACAAAAATTAAATTTCAACCGATGTTAAGAGGAATAGGCGGGGACGATCATGACAAATCAAAGTGAAATGACAAATTATTTACAAACCTTTGTTGAAGGGATGATCAGCAGTGGCGTAGAGCAAGCTGTGATAAGTCCTGGTTCTCGTTCCACGCCATTAGCCTTATTGTTGCATCGACAAGAACCAATCGAGACATTTATTGAAGTAGATGAACGTTCGGCGGCTTTTTTTGCTTTAGGTTTAAGTAAAGCAAGCTGTAAGCCAGTCGTTTTATTATGTACATCAGGAACTGCCGCAGCGAATTACTATCCAGCAATTTGCGAAGCCAACGCTAGTCATATTCCATTGGTCATTTTGACAACCGATCGGCCTCATGAATTACGGCAAGTAGGTGCTCCCCAAGCGATGGATCAGTTTCATTTGTTTCAAGGTCACGTGAAGGAATTCATAGAGATGGCAATCCCAGAAGGAACGAAGACGATGCTGGATTATGCCTATTGGCAAGGAATGCGTGCTACAGATACGGCTTGCCAAATACCAAAAGGACCAGTTCATTTGAATTTTCCATTGCGGGAGCCGTTGTTACCTGATTTAAATCGATCATTAGTTATCGAAAGAACAACCGAAATCTTCGCAGGTAAAAAGCAATTGTCAGAAGAACAATTAATAAGGTGTGTGGACGCATGGCAAGGGAAAAAAGGTGTTTTAGTGGTTGGTGGAAGTCACACACCAAAAGAAGGCGAAGTATTTATTGAATTAGCAGAAAGATTAAATTGGCCGCTTCTCAGTGATCCCTTAGCAAATATCACTTCAAGCAGTGAAGAGAGTCCTTTAATCATGAGTTATGCCGACTTGTTTATCCAAGAAGTCGAAATGATCCAATCCCCTGAAGTGGTGGTTCGATTTGGGGTGTTGCCAATTTCAAAAAATACGATGTTCTGGCTGCAATCTCTTAATGAAAAAACAACTGTTTACTTTGTTGATGAAACGGGTGAGTGGCAGGATCAATTAAAACAAGCCCAAGTTGCTATTCAAGCAGAAGAACAAACTTTCGCTAAGGCAATTACGGATAAAATTAAAACAAGAACCTCAGATTCATGGCGCAATCAATGGATCGATTGGCAAGAAACAGCAGAACAACAATTAACGGAACTTAGCGAAATGAAGACACTAAATGAAACCTCTGCAAGTATTCTAGTGCATAAAAAAATGGCAAAAAATGGTCAATTGTTTGTTTCAAACAGCAACGCGATTCGTTTTTTAGACCGATTTTCAACGCCTAGAAATACTCATTATCAGGTATTTGGTAATCGAGGAATCAATGGAATTGACGGTATTGTCTCAACAGCTTTGGGAATGTGTGCGACAAGTCCAGATCGCCAAACTGTATTGTTGATCGGTGATTTGGCTATGTATCATGATATGAATGGATTATTGCTAGCTAAACGATATAATTTGCCATTAACAATTGTTTTATTAAACAATAATGGTGGTGGTATTTTTTCTTTTCTTTCACAACGTCAATTGAAAGTAGAAGATTTTGAACCGATATTTGGTACACCGATCGATTTAGATTTTTCTTTAGTTGCTCAATTATATGGCGCTGAATACGTA
Organism: Enterococcus sp. AMC1251; assembly: GCF_058216535.1. Lineage (NCBI taxonomy): Bacteria > Bacillati > Bacillota > Bacilli > Lactobacillales > Enterococcaceae > Enterococcus > Enterococcus sp. AMC1251. The sequence continues at coordinate 19,800 of NZ_CM177098.1, forward strand.
AAAGCGGAGAGTTTAGAGCACTTGGCTCTGTTGCTGGAAGCGGCACAAAAGCAACCAAAATTTCAATTGATAGAAGTGGTTGGTGATCGTCAGGAAAATGTATTATTGTATGAAAAAGTTATGGATGGATTGAAAAAAAAGTTAGGAAAAAATAAATGAAAACAAATATAAATGGTGTAACGTATTATTATGAGTGGTTGTCCGCCTATGAGTCACATCGTCCAACATTGGTTTGCTTTCATGGATTTACTGGAACGAGCCAAACGTTTGCTCCAGTTTTTCAAAAAGAAAGCGATAAAAACATTTTAGTGATTGATTTAATTGGCCATGGCCAAACAGACTGCTATGTTCACCCCTATCGTTATCAGCTGGCTTGCTTATGCCAGGATATTGCATTGTTGACCGAACGATTAGGGATCGTTGCGTTTTCTTTATTAGGCTATTCAATGGGCGCTAGAGTGGCTTTAGGCTTCACGTGCCTATTTCCTCAGAAGGTTCATCAACTGATCTTAGAGAGTGGTTCTCCTGGTTTACAGAGCATGTTGGAGCAAATGATGCGCAAACGTTCCGATGAACATCTAGCTGGGTTTATTATGAGTCATCCCATTGAAGCTTTTGTTGATAAATGGGAAAAACTGTCCCTGTTTGACAGTCAAAAGCGATTATCAACTAAAGTTCAGAGAACGCTTCGTCAAGAGCGGTTATCCCAACACGTTTTTGGGTTGGCCTGTAGTTTGTGGTATATGGGGACAGGGGTTCAGCCTGACTTTTGGCAAGAGCTGAACAAAATAAACGTGCCTACTCTGTTGGTAGTGGGGGAATTAGACCTTAAATTTCAACGTATCGCCCAAAGTATGCAGGAAAAACAACCAGAGATGTCGATTAAAGTTGTGAGTGATGCGGGTCATTGCGTTCATTTGGAAAAACCAGAGATATTTGAGGGAATTATTTATAGTTTTTTATCTAGCCATACAAATCAATCTTTATGAAAATAGATAAAATGTTAAAGTTGAATGGTTCCGCTACGCGTTTAAAAGGAGGAAACCACATTGAAAATTAAACGCATTGATCGCTATCGTGTTCGGCTGCCTTTACGGAATCCTTTTGAAACAAGTTATGGGCGCTTAACAGAGAAAGCATTTGATCTTTTATTAGTGACTGATGAATTAGGCAATCAGGGAATAGGTGAATTGGTTCCTTTTGAACAGCCAGATTACATAGAAGAAACGATCGATACTGCACGAATTATTATAGAAAAACATTTGATTCCTTTAATAAAAGATGCAGAAATCCATCATCCTAAAGAAGTATCACTCCTTTTCACGGAGGTTAAAGGGAACCAAATGGCAAAATCAAGCCTTGAGACAGCAATTTGGGATTTATATGCGAAACGTAACGGCAAAAGTCTAAAAGCATATTTCTCTGAAACCAGAACTCAAATTCCTGTTGGAGTCAGTGTTGGTATTCAGACCGATTTAGCCCAATTAAACAATCAAATCACCGAATATGTTGCTCATGGCTACCAAAGAGTCAAATTAAAAATTCGACCAGGTTATGATTTAAAACCAATCGAAATGATTCGAGAAAAATTTCCCAGCCTTTCTCTGATGGTAGATGCTAATTCAGCCTATACCATTAAAGATATATCGCACCTGAAACAATTAGATGCCTATGATCTTGCAATGATCGAACAACCATTTTCAGCGAATGACTTTTTAGACCATGCACAATTACAAAAAGAACTCAAGACAGATATTTGTTTGGATGAAAATATTCGAACACTTAAAGATTGTGCGTTAGCCTTTTCTTTGGGAAGCTGCCGAAGTATCAATCTAAAAATTCCTAGAGTAGGCGGAATTACAGAGGCTATGAAAATAGTCGATTTTTGTAAGGAAAAAGAGTTACTAGTTTGGCTGGGCGGCATGTTTGAATCTGGTGTGGGAAGAGCGCTGAATTTACAGTTTGCTTCTCAAAGAATCTTCACATTCCCTGGAGATATTTCGGCTTCGGATCGTTATTACTATGAAGATATTTTGACGGAACCTATTGAAATTCAAAATGGTGAAATTAGTGTGCCTGGTGGTTTGGGAATTGGTGTTTCTTTATCTTCAAAAACGTTATTAAAATATAGTGTTTATGACACAATATATACTAAATAAAAAAAAGAATCACAGGCTATTTTTTATCTTAGTCTGTGATTCTTTTTAGAATAACTGGTTATTTTTCTTTTAAAGCTTTTTCAATTTGTAATCGTTGCACTTTCATCGTAGCTGTACGAGGAATTTCGTCCCAATCCATAATGATAGGTTTATTTAGACGAGGCAAGTCAGCCACTTGTTCCCACCAAGCATCCCAATCCATGCCTTGTTTTGGATCAACTGCGAGAATTGGTTGAGGAGAATTATCTTTTGCTCTAACAATAATTACTTCTTGAAGGAAATCTAGAGCGTCTAGTAAATGATCCTCAATCGCCAAATTACTATCGATTTTTTCAATCAAATCAACCTGACGATCTTTCAGGAATAAATGACCATTTTCATCCATAAAACCATAATCACCGCTATCCCACCAAGGACCAAAGACCGTTGCTTGGAAACGTTCGTCTTCTTTATAATATGTTAAGGCACGTCCTTTAGATAAAAATTGGATATGTCCATCTGTCATAGCAGGTAAAACATTGCCCTCTTTATCTGCGATTCGTGCTTCAGTTAACCCTTCTAAACCAACTCCCATGTCACGAGCATCAGAAGTTTTTAGAGACTCTAAAGTATGAGCTTTTAAGATCATTGGACCACATTCACTTTGACCGTAGACTTGAAGAAAAATCGGATCGTTTTTCTCTGAAGCTTTTAAGAAACTGCCCATTGTTGCATTATTAATTGCATCAAATGTAGAATGGTAGTAACGAATGCTAGCGAAAGCTTCTGGCTGTCTTTTGGCTAAAGAGGTCCATTGAACAAAATTATTTGGATGTGTTTCAAGTGCAATTGGTTGGTAGTTTATAAGCATTTTTGAAACAGAATCACTATTTGAAATCGACAACGGCATCATTGGAAAACCCATCGCCATTAATGAAGAAATCCCAATATTAAAGCGAGAGTGAACGGGGGAAATATGGAATCCAACAAGTTTTTTCTCAGCAATCTTTGTAAAAATCGTTTTTTGCCATTTTGTACGCCAGCCCATTGAATTAGCGGAGTGGCAAATCAATTTAGGAATGCCCGTTGTACCAGAGGTATGTGTCATATAAGCAATCATATCTTTAGGTAATTCCACTTGTGGAACTTCTTTAGCGGAAGCTTCCAAAAGTTTTGCAACTGAAATTTGTTTTTCTGGAGAACTATTCTTTACTTTAGCTATTTTATCTGCAGTTTCATCATCGAATATGATAAATGGATTTTCCAAACGATCAACAAAAACTTCAATCGTTTCAGCCGGAAAATGGTAAGAAATCATTGCAGGAACAGCGCCTAAATATGAAGCAGCAACTGCCAACAAATACGTATCGAATTTTGAGCTTTTGAAAATAATGATTTTATCCTTTGCTTTAACACCCAAACTAGCCAGTTGATAAGCACGATTCAAAATTGCTTCATGACTTAATTGATAGGTATAATTCGTTCCAAGTTCAGGAAAAGCTGGTAAGGATTCATCATGAATGATGGTAGTTTCTGGGGTATTAAGCGCAGCCTCAAGATAATTCGTATATAAGTTGAGCGGTTTGTATTCTAACAATTGATTCAATGTAACAGCATCCTTTCAAACTACTTTAAAATATTTGTGCATTTTCGAGCAAGGATAGTATAACATGAAAAAGAAATAACCTAAATTATAAGGAGTAAAATGAAATACATTAATTTATGCGTATATTAAGAGTAAGACAGAAGAGAAAAATGATTGCTAAAAAAAATGATCAAAAATTGCTGAGAAGACTTGATTTTATCAGCTTTAAGCTGTATAATGAAACATTGTGAGTAGTCTATATATTTTAGATAACTCTCCTTGCTCTTAGCAACCTAAGAGCCTAAAGTCCATAGGGAGGTGAAAATCAATGAGTCAAGTTACGAATTATGAAGTTATGTATATTATTCGTCCGAACATTGATGAAGAAGCAAAAACTGCTTTAGTAGAACGTTTCGACACAATTTTGAAAGATAACGGAGCAGAAGTTATCGAATCAAAAGATTGGGAAAAACGCCGCTTAGCATATGAAATGAACGGATTCCGTGAAGGCATCTATCATATCGTTAAAGTATCTTCTCCATCAACTGCAGGAGCAATCAATGAATTTGATCGTCTTGCTAAAATCAATGACGATATTATCCGTCACATGATTATCAAGGAAGAAGCATAGCCAAATGTTTCACGTGAAACATTGGATTGACGAAAGGAGATGTTTAAATGATTAACAACGTTGTATTAGTCGGAAGACTAACGAAAGATCCCGATTTGCGATATACATCTAGTGGTTCGGCTGTTGCGACATTTACTCTAGCGGTAAATCGTAACTTTACGAATGCAAATGGAAATCGTGAAGCAGATTTTATTAACTGTGTGATTTGGCGTAAACCTGCTGAAACAATGGCAAACTATGCGCGCAAAGGAACCTTATTAGGTGTAACTGGTCGTATTCAAACTAGAAATTACGAAAATCAACAAGGTCAACGTGTCTATGTGACTGAAGTTGTATGTGAGAATTTCCAGTTGTTAGAGTCGCGTTCTGCATCAGAACAAAGACAGACAACAGAAGGATCAGATTCGGCACCAAGTTATAATGCTGGTGGCGGAAGTTTCCAACAACCACAGAATAATAATTTTTCTGGGCAAAACAATTTTAATCAATCATCCTCTCAGTCTAGCAATAACGGTATGCCTGATTTTGATAGAGATTCTGACCCGTTTAGTGGATCAGGTTCGACTATTGACATTTCAGATGATGATTTACCATTCTAAACGAATTTGATAGGAGGGAATAAGAATGGCACAACAAAGAAGAGGCGGACGTAAACGTCGTAAAGTCGATTATATCGCTGCTAACCATATTGAATATATTGATTATAAAGATATCGAATTACTAAAAAAATTCATTTCTGAACGTGGAAAAATTTTACCACGTCGTGTAACAGGTACTGGCGCTAAGAATCAACGTAAATTAACAATTGCAATCAAACGTGCACGTATCATGGGCTTATTACCATTTGTTGGTGAAGAGCAATAATATAGTATTTAAAAGGGGTTAAAGAATTCGATTCTTTGATCTCTTTTTTTATCTTAATCTTCGAAGTGTATCGGTTTAAACTGTCTGTTTTACTCATAATTAAGCAATATAATAGATTCTTCGAATGTTTCACGTGAAACATTTTGTGATTCGCAGAAATTCTTTTTTTATGCTAAAATAACCTTATCTGCAGAACAATGGAGGAGTCTTTATAATGAAAAAAAATGGAATGAAACGGATTTTAGGTTCTGTATTCGTTCTCTTTTTATTAGAAGTAATGCTATTTTTCTTCATATCTAATAAATTTATATTTATAGCTGGATTATTGATACTCAATCTTATATTGATAAATCGGATATTTTACCTGATTGAAAAAATTGAGATATCCAATACAGAGAAAATTAGAGAAGCAAGTACGATTGCAGAAAAGTCATTGGATTACGCTTTTAACGAAGTATCTGTTGGTATTATAAATTATGATCCTGATACAAAAGAAGCGAAGTGGTTAAATCCTTTCGCAGAAGAAATTTTTCATAAAGAAGGTCAAACATTTATTAATCCAGAATTAATACAAACTTATGTTACATTGGCTGAAAAAAGTAAAGATATATTTAAAATTGGTGATCATGTTTATCGCTTCAATGTTGATACAAAACAAAATACGATTACCTTTAAGGATATTACAAAAGAAAGTAATCTATACCATGAAAAAGTAGAGATGCAGACAGCAATCGGGATTGTTTCCGTTGACAATTATGATGATATCACAGATAGTATGGATGAAAAAGAAATATCTTACTTAAATAGTTTTATTACCACGATGGTTTCTGATTGGATGGCTGAATATCAAGTTTTTTATAAAAGATTGAACGCAGAACGTTATTTTTTCATCGCTCAGTTAGAAGATGTAAAAAAAATGATGGATTCTAAATTTCAAATTTTGGATAAAATTAGAAAAGAATCTAGTACAAGAGAGATAGCGATTACATTAAGTATGGGGATTTCTTATGGTGGAGAAACGTTGAGTCAGACTGGTAACATAGCACAAACAAACTTAGATACTGCATTAGTTAGAGGCGGAGATCAAGTCGTTGTAAAAGAAGCGAGAGACAATGCTAAGCCTATTTTTTATGGTGGTAGAACAGCCTCCGTAGCGAAGAGAACGCGCGTTCGTTCTCGAGCAATGAGTACAGCGATTCAAGGGATTTTTTCTGAGTCCTCAGATGTATATATCATGGGGCATCGATTTCCTGATATGGATGCGATTGGTTCGGCATTTGGTATGGCAAGATTAGCCAAATTTCATAACAAAGAAGCTTGGGTTGTGTTGGAGCAAAATGAAAGTATCCCAGATGTTGAAAGAGTGATGTCTGAACTAGCAAAATATCCGGAACTAGCAAAGCAAATTATTACGCCAAAAGAAGCGATGAGAAAGAAAACCGATAGTAGTTTATTGATAATGGTAGATTACCACAAACCTTCACTTTCGATCTCACAAGAATTATATGAACAATTTGATAAAGTCGTAATTATTGATCATCATCGTCGAGGGGATGAGTTTCCAGTTAAACCTTTACTTTCATATATTGAGTCATCCGCTTCATCTGCTTCTGAGTTGGTAACAGAATTGATCGAGTATCAAAGTAATGCTCAAAAAAAACTGGATAAATTTGAAGCAACCTTATTGCTTGCAGGAATTTTTGTTGATACAAAAAGTTTTAGTGTTCGAACTACAGCGCGTACATTCGATGTAGCTAGTTATTTAAGAACTTGTGGAGCTGCTTCATCTTTAGTACAATATCTATTGAGCTCGGATTTAACTAGTTATTTAGAAATGAACAGTTTGATTGCTCAAAGTGAGTATGTTACACCAGACACGGTCATCGTAACTGGCAATGAAGAGAAGGAGTATGATAGTGTGACTGCGGCTAAAACAGCAGATACCTTATTATCAATGGTTGGAATCAATGCGGCATTTGTCATAACAAAACGGACTGATAAGCAAATTGGTATCAGCGCACGAAGTGATGGATCCATAAACGTCCAACTCATTATGGAAAACTTGGGTGGAGGTGGTCATTTTACGAATGCTGCGGTACAATTATCTGATGTAACAGTCGCTGAGGTAAAAGAGCAGCTGCTAAAAGTGATTCATCAAAATATAGATGTGATGTACGATTCAGATTCATTAGGTTAGCTATTCGTGAAAAAGAAAATTTATTTATGGCTGAACTCTTTATTAGATTAGTATACAAGGAGGAATAATACGTATGAAAGTTATTTTTTTACAAGATGTTAAAGGGAAAGGGAAAAAAGGGGAAATAAAGGAAGTACCAAATGGATACGGACAAAACTTTCTAATCAAGAATGGATATGCCAAAGAAGCTAATAAAGGAAGTATCAGTGCTCTTGCTGGACAAAAAAAAGCTCAAGATAAGCATGAAGCTGAAATTTTGGCAGAAGCGAAAAAAATGCAAGAATTCTTAGAAAAAGAAGAGACTGTTGTAGAGCTTAAAGCGAAGGCTGGAGAGGATGGGCGTCTTTTTGGAGCTATTCCTTCAAAACAAATTGCAGAAGCCTTAAACAAGCAATATAAGGTCAAATTAGACAAACGTAAGCTAGAATTATCACAACCGATCCGCTCATTAGGTTTTACAAAAGTTCCAGCGAAATTGCATCATGAAGTAACTGCAACGATTAAAGTCCAGGTTCTAGAAGAATAAGTAGCCTAAAAACAGAGGATTTCCTCTGTTTTTTGCGCATCACAAGAAGGAATAACAAGATATTGCCATTGTACATTTCACTTGTTTCTTGTTAAAATAGAAAGAATGACAAGCGTAATTATGGTTATAGGAGAGAAAAAAATGAATAAAGTATGGCAAGATCGAGTACCACCCCAAAGTATGGAAGCAGAGCAGGCCGTTTTAGGGTCGGTTTTTTTAGATGCTGAGGTTATTATCGATGCTTTAGAATACATAGAGCCAAAAGATTTTTATCGCCGTAATCATCAATTGATTTTCCAGACTATGCTTACCTTGAATGATCGAAATGAAGCGATTGATGTGATTACGATCAAAGATCGTTTGGAGCAAGAGAATTTGCTAGAAGACGTTGGTGGTTTAAGCTATCTGTCTGATTTGGCCTTAGCTGTACCGACAGCGGCTAATATTGTTTATTATGCGAAAATCGTGGAGCAAAAATCATTACTCCGCAACTTGATTCAAACAGCTACAGAGATTGTTACAAAAGGATTTGAACAAGGCGAAGATGTTGAGACTATTCTTGATGATGCAGAACGCAGTATTTTAGAAGTTTCAGAAAAAAGAAACCGAAGTGGCTTCTTATCGATTGCAGATGTATTGAATACCTCGATCGCAAATATAGACCAACTTTACCAAAATGATGAAGAAATCACTGGCTTACCTACTGGTTATCCTGCTTTAGATAAAATGACAGCTGGACTACAAGCAGAAGAACTGATTATTTTGGCGGCTCGTCCAGCCGTAGGAAAAACAGCTTTTGCTTTAAATATAGCCCAAAATATTGGGACGAAAACAGATCGCTCTGTTGCTATATTCAGTTTGGAAATGGGTGCAGAATCATTAGTTAATCGGATGCTTTGTGCGGAAGGTTCGATTGAAGCAGGACATCTAAGGACAGGACAGTTGTCAGAAGAAGAGTGGCAAAATCTGATTATTGCGATGGGAAGTTTGTCCAGAGCTCAAATCTATATCGATGATACACCTGGTATTAAAATTACAGAAATTCGCGCAAAATGCCGAAAATTAGCACAAGAACGCGGCAATCTTGGGTTGATATTGATCGATTACTTGCAATTGATCGAAGGAACTGGTCGTGAGAGTCGTCAACAAGAAGTCTCTGAAATTTCTCGTCAATTGAAAAAGTTGGCGAAAGAATTAAAAGTTCCGGTTATTGCACTATCCCAGTTATCCCGTGGTGTAGAACAGCGTCAGGATAAACGTCCTGTACTAAGTGATATCCGTGAGTCTGGATCTATTGAGCAAGATGCGGATATCGTTGCGTTTCTTTATCGTGATGATTATTATGATCGTGGTGAAGAAGGCGAAGATGGTGCTCGTGAGGAGCCGGAAATCGACAACGTGATTGAAGTTATCATTGAGAAAAACCGTAGTGGTGCTCGTGGAACTGTGGAACTGTTGTTTATCAAAGAGTTTAATAAATTCGCTTCGCTATCAACAAGAGAAGAGTTTTAATTGTGAAAAAATAGCCCAAGTAAGTGTCAGATAAGAACTTACCTGGGCTATTTTTTTAGTTAAAATCCGCTTTTAGCAGAGAATACTTATTTAGGTCTCTAAATTCGCCATACATAAAAAGCTCGGATTTGTCCGTCCCAACAAAGGAGAAGCCACTTTTAACTGCAACCGCATTACTAGCTATATTTTCAGTGTCAGCTTTAATACTTAATTTATTTAGGTTCATGTTTTCAAACGCAATTGTACAGACGTTTTTAACTACTTTTGTCATAATGCCTTTATTGGTTTGGGACGAATGAAGCCAGTAACCAAGTTCAGCTTTTTTATTATTACTATCAATAAAATGTAAATCAATACAGCCGATTATTTTCTGATCAAAAGCAATTAAAAATAACCGATCAGTTCTATTGATATAGCCTTCTAATTTCATCTTGATATATTGCTCTTGCGATTCAAAAGATGTTGAAGAATCCACAAAATCAAGGAACCTCCTCAAATGATTCCGATCTGAATCAACAACTTCAAAAAGGTCGTGTGCCATCTCAAGTGTTGGCTGAACTAAAGATAAAGATTCGTCAATCTCTAAACAAAAAGAATGTCTCATATCCCGAATATACCTCCTATTAAGGTTCATAATGTATTGGTTAAAATTATAACAAAATGAAATTCTTTTGCAAAAGAATAAATAAATTTTCGTTTTTTTATCTGATGTAAAATGATTTCCAAAATAACGTTCGTGTTTTGCCCTTTTTTTTATTTTCAAAAAAAAAAATATTCGATTTTTTCTTGAACACGTTCTGCTTTCTTGGTACAATGAATCAGGACAAAATAATTTAGAACGAGGTGTTCGAATGTCATCAGTTGTAGTAGTCGGAACGCAGTGGGGCGATGAAGGAAAAGGAAAGATCACAGATTTTTTAAGTGAGAATGCTGAGGTCATCGCACGTTATCAAGGCGGAGATAATGCAGGTCATACCATTAAATTTGATGGTGTTACTTATAAACTACACTTGATTCCTTCAGGTATCTTTTACAAAGACAAGATCAGTGTGATCGGAAATGGTGTTGTAGTCAATCCGAAATCATTAGTAAAAGAACTGGCTTATTTAAAAGAGAATAATGTCACAACAGATAATTTGCGCATTTCAGATCGTGCCCATGTGATTTTACCGTACCATATCCAATTGGATCAATTGCAAGAAGATGCTAAAGGTGAAAACAAAATTGGTACAACAATTAAAGGGATTGGTCCTGCATACATGGATAAAGCAGCTCGTGTAGGGATTCGTGTAGCAGATTTACTAGATAAAGAGATTTTTGAAGAACGCTTGAAAATAAATCTAGAAGAAAAAAATCGTCAATTTGTCAAAATGTTCGATAGCGAACCAATTGCTTTTGAAGAGATTTTTGAAGAATATTATGAGTACGGACAACAAATCAAACAATACGTAACAGACACTTCGGTTATTTTGAATGACGCATTAGATGCTGGCAAACGAGTTCTATTTGAAGGTGCACAAGGCGTTATGCTAGATATCGATCAAGGAACTTATCCATTTGTTACATCGTCAAATCCAGTTGCTGGAGGCGTGACGATTGGAAGTGGTGTTGGTCCTTCTAAGATCAATAAAGTCGTAGGCGTTTGTAAAGCCTACACATCACGTGTTGGTGATGGCCCATTCCCTACAGAATTGTTTGACGAAACAGGAGAAACAATCCGCAGAGTTGGGAAAGAATACGGTACAACAACAGGTCGTCCACGTCGTGTGGGGTGGTTTGATACAGTTGTAATGCGTCATTCTAAACGTGTATCAGGAATCACAAATCTGTCATTGAATTCGATTGATGTTTTAAGTGGTTTAGACACGGTCAAAATCTGTACAGCTTATGAATTAGATGGTGAATTGATCTATCATTATCCAGCTAGCTTGAAAGAGTTGAGTCGCTGTGAACCTGTCTATGAAGAATTACCAGGTTGGTCAGAAGATATTACTGAATGTAAAACATTAGCTGATCTTCCAGCGAATGCAAGAAACTATGTCCACCGTATTTCTGAATTAGTTGGTGTACGCATTTCAACATTCTCAGTAGGTCCAGACCGTAATCAAACAAATGTATTAGAAAGTGTTTGGGCACAAATTTAAACGATAAGATAAGCGAGGGGCAAAGTAAAAATTGTCTCTCGCTTTTTGATTGTCTACTTATTTAATAATGCATGAGTATCAAGCGATTATGTGTTAAAATAGAAAAATAGTTAGGGAGGATTTATAATGATTTTTAAAATAATGACAGATTCATGTTGTGATTTACCATATACATATTTAAAAGCGAACGATGTCGATTTTATCAGTATGACGATTCAACTGAATGGAAAAGAATTGATTGACGATTTGGGTGAAACGTTTGACTATGACTGGTTTTTAGAAGAAATAAAAATAGGGGGCATGCCAACAACATCCCAAGTAAATGTTGGGAGATATATTGAATTTTTCAGATCCTATGTGGAAAAAAAGATCCCAATACTATATTTGGCGTTTTCTTCAGGATTAAGCGGCTCATATCAAAGTGCTATGCAGGCTGTTGACATCCTTAAAGAAGAATATAGAGATGCTGAAATTTATGTTCTTGATACAAAAGCGGCTAGTTTAGGTGAAGGCCTGCTAGTCAGTGAAGTTATTCAATTAAAAGAAGAGGGACATTCGTTAGAAGATATTCTGTTATGGTTATCAGAAAATAAAATGAAGGTCCATTCTTGGGTCACTGTAGACGATTTAAAACATTTAGAACGTGGTGGCAGAATTTCTAAAGCTGCCGCTGCAATCGGTGGATTGATGAACGTTAAACCAATTATTATAGTAGACCAACAAGGAAAACTACAAAATATTGGTAAAGTTCGTGGTCGTAACAAAGCCTTAAAAAAATTAGCTGATGAAACGGTCAAAGGAATAGTTGAACCACTAAAACAAACAATATTCATCGCATATGCTGGTGATTTAGAGAGTGCTGAGAAAGTCAAAGCATTGATTGAAGAAAAAATACAAGTCAAAGAGATTCGTTTACATCCACTAGGGCCAACGATTACTAGTCATACCGGAGATGGCTGTATTGCAGTATTTTCTAGAGGGAAAAAGAGATAAATAGATCATTGTATCTATAATTAAATAAAAAAAATCTTGTATATTTTAATTAAGTTTACTCAAGTGAGTTTCATTGGTATGAAAAAAACACATGAAAATAGAGAGCGTGCAAAACTAAATATCAGTTTTGTTTCGCTCTCTAAATATGAATAAACAGAGAGAAAAAGTAGTTAATCTGCTATATTTTGGAAAAAAGTAAACTTCTTTTGTCTCACCTTATTAAATTGTAAATAAACTCTTTTTTAATACTCACCAGAAAACAATTCATCCAATTGTTTTTGAACATCTTTATTTTCCAAGAATTCATCATACGTTGTATCCGCACGATCAACCACACCTTTGTCAGAAACAGCAATAATGCGATTTGCTAATGTTTGAATAAATTGATGGTCATGTGAGGCAAATAAAATTGCGCCAGTAAATGCCATTAGTCCATCATTCAAAGCGGTAATTGATTCTAAATCCAAGTGATTCGTTGGATCATCTAAAACAAGCACATTTGATTTAGATAACATTAATTTAGATAACATCACACGAACTTTTTCGCCCCCTGAAAGCACGTTAACTGATTTCAGTACGTCTTCACCAGAGAATAACATTCTTCCTAAGAAACCACGTAAAAATGTATTGTCATCTTCTTCTTTACTTGCAAATTGACGTAACCAATCTAAAATGGTCAAATCAGTGTCGAAATCTTTGCTATTATCTTTCGGTAAGTAAGCTTGAGTCGTTGTAACACCCCAACGTACGCTACCTGTATCAGGAGTAATTTCACCCATGATCACTTTGAATAAAGTGGTTGTAACGATATCATTATCTGCAATGAATGCTACTTTATCAACGTTATTTAAAGAGAAGGAGATATTGTCCAAAATTTTCTTGCCATCGATCGTTACAGAGACATTTTCCACATGTAGTAAATCATTTCCGATTTCTCTATCTGGCGTAAATCCTACGAATGGATAGCGACGTGAAGAAGGTTGAATATCATCTAATGTAATTTTATCCAACATTTTTTTACGAGAAGTTGCTTGTTTTGATTTCGATGCATTCGCACTAAAACGAGCAATGAAGTCTTGCAACTCTTTGATTTGTTCTTCTTTTTTAGCATTAGCATTGGATTGTAATTTAGCAGCTAATTGGCTTGATTCTAACCAGAAATCATAGTTACCAACATATAATTTGATCTTACCAAAATCAAGATCGGCCATGTGCGTACATACTTTGTTTAAGAAGTGACGGTCATGGGAAACGACGATAACAGTATTTTCAAAGTTGATTAAGAACTCTTCCAACCAGTTGATTGAACGAGTGTCCAAACCGTTGGTAGGCTCATCTAGAAGTAAAACATCAGGTTTACCGAATAGAGATTGAGCAAGCAACACTTTTACTTTTTGACCAGCAGTGAGTTCACTCATTTTTTGGTCATGTAGACTTTCAGGAATATTCAACCCTTGTAATAAAACCGCAGCTTCTGGCTCCGCTTCCCAACCGTTAAGCTCAGCGAATTCACCTTCAAGTTCAGCAGCTTTAATCCCATCTTCATCCGTGAAATCTTCCTTCATGTAAACCGCATCTTTTTCTTTCATTACTTCATATAACCGTTTGTGACCCATGATAACCGTTTCTAAAACAGTATTATCTTCAAAGTCAAAATGATTTTGTTTCAAGATAGCCAAACGTTCGTCAGGCCCTAAAGCAATATTCCCAGTCGTTGGTTGGATATCACCAGATAAAATCTTTAAGAATGTTGATTTACCAGCGCCATTCGCGCCAATCAAGCCATAACAGTTGCCAGGTGTGAATTTAATATTTACATCATCAAAAAGTTTGCGGTCTGAAAATAGCAAACTTACATCATTTACAGTAATCAATTGTTTTCCTCACTTCATATAGAATAGTTAAACCTCTCTGCATTATAGCGAGGAAAACCACATTTTTCAAGGAATTTCAGACTTTTTCAGAAATACCTTATGGATTTTACTAAAATAAGCTCACTTTTTATAGAAACAGTGTTTCATGTGAAACATTTTAATAAAAAGGTTATTAGTGTACTTTTAAAAAGATACACTGTATGATACACATAAAATTAGTGTATCTTTTATTAGTTCAGCTTTTAATTGAAAGGAGGAACAAAGATGAAGCGTATCGAACGAATCTATCTTTATGTAAAAGAACAAACTGGAAATCTGACACCAAGCGACGTTTCATTGGGCGGTGGTGTGACGACGGTTGATGTTTCAGAAGTCTTGAATATTCAAAGGTCAAATGCTAGCAAAGATTTGAATCAACTTGTTAGAGAAGGATTATTGGAAAAAACGGATGGGCGTCCAGTAAAATATGTAGACAAAGTCATTTTTAAATACCAGCCGTTGACGAAACCCGTAAAAAGTTATCGCGAACATAACCTCCGTGAAGACCGTAAATCATCGAGTACTCATTTACGTAAACCTGCTAAAAAATTTGCTGGAGAAGATATTTTTAAAGGAATGATCGGTTCGACTGGTAGCATGAGAACACCTGTTGAACAAGCAAAAGCGGCGATATTGTATCCACCAAAAGGCTTGAATTGTTTGATTACCGGACCAACAGGATCTGGAAAAACCTATTTTGCTCATGCGATGTTCCAATTTGCGTTGCTAAACCATGTAATTGATCCAGATAAAAAACTCGTTGTCTTTAATTGTGCTGATTATGCTCATAATCCTGAACTATTGATGTCTCATCTCTTCGGTTATGCTGAAGGAGCGTTTACTGGTGCAACAAAAGCAAAAGAAGGAATCATCCACGAAGCAGATGGGAGCATTTTATTTTTAGATGAGGTTCATCGTTTACCACCAGAAGGTCAGGAGATGGTTTTTTATTTTATGGATCATGGCACTTATTCAAGGTTAGGTGAAAGTATGAAAAAACGTCGTGCAGACGTGCGAATCATCTGTGCCACGACAGAAAATCCCACTTCCTCTTTATTAAATACATTTGTTAGAAGAATCCCTATCATTATTCAGTTGCCTAATTTTATTGATCGACCAGCAAAAGAGAAAATTGATCTGCTTAGAGTAATGATTTCAATGGAAGCTTCTCGTATTCAGAGAAAAATTTCTTTGTCAGAAGATGTAGTGAAAGCCTTGATTGGAAGTGTTTCATATGGAAATGTCGGTCAGTTGAAATCAAATGTTCAGTTAGTGACTGCCAGAGGTTTTCTAAATCATATTGACCGAGAGGAATTGACAATTACGATCGACGAATTGACTGATAGTATTAAAGAAGGCATGATGCAGTTGGCAAGCAATCGTGACGCATTAGCTGAACTATCTAAATACTTAGAACCGCAAATGATTGTGGCGCCAAATGAACCCTTAGTAACAATACAGTCAGATTCGTATGAACTGCCTTATAATTTATATGAAATCATTGGGGATAAAGCAGCCTTATTAAAAGCCGATGGGCTAGAACAAGAAGTAATCAATAACTTTATAACAACAGATATCAATGTTCATCTAAAATCCTTCTACAAAGATCATGGGTTTACTTTTGACACTGAAAACAAACTCGCAGAAATCGTAGATCAGCGTATTATCGATGTCACCAAAGAAATTTATAATTTTGCCAAACAAAAACTTAATTATAATTTTCAATCCAACTTTATTTACGCTATGAGTTTGCATATCAGCTCATTTTTAAAACGAATCCAAAACGGCGAAGAACATCAGCATCAATTAAATGAAAATATTAGAAATATGGTGTTGGATTACCCAGTAGAATTTGAGACAGCACAAGAAATCAAACGCATTATCGAAATCAATTACCAAATGAAGATTCCTGAATTTGAAACGTATTATTTAGCTGTGTTACTGATTTCACTAAGAGAAAATAAAGATGCAGGACGAATTGGGATTGTTGTTGCAGCACATGGGAAAAGCACGGCTACGAGTATGGTGCAAGTTGTCTCTCAGCTGTTGAATGTTGATAATCTAAGAGCGGTTGATATGCCGCTAGAGATGCAACCCAAAGAAGCGCTGCGTCAAATCGTCAATGCGGCGAAGGAAGTCAATGAAGATAGCGGTGTGATTCTTTTAGTAGATATGGGTTCTTTAGCTACTTTTTCAGATGAAATCACTCGGCAGACAGGAATCGATGTTCGAACGGTCGATATGGTCACAACGCCTATTGTTTTAGAAACAGCTAGAAAAACAGCATTGATTGATACTCAGCTGGATACGTTATATGATTCACTAAAAAACTTCCAAGGATATGCAGATATCCGTCAAACAAGAGAAATCGATCCTTTAGGCTCTTGGAAAAAACGGGTAATCATCGCAATCTGTGCTTCTGGCGAAGGGACAGCCAAACGGATGAAGGAAATGATTGAAGCGGCTGTTTCGCCACAATTAGGTTTAGAATTGGAAGTATTACCATTATCTATTATTGATATGAAAGAACAACTTGTCACAATCCAAGAAGAATATCGTGTAATCGCTACAACAGGTATCACTGATCCTAAAATTGCAGCACCATTTATTCCAATGGAGACCTTTTTCTCAGGTGAAGCCGAGTCTGTAATCAATCAGCTGTTGATAGACAGTGACATTTATGTAGAAACACAAGAAATGGATGAACCAGTAGCTAAAAAAATCTGTATTGATTATATGGAGGAAAGTTTTACATTTATCAATCCTAAAAAAGTAATCGATCCTCTATGGGAATTTGTAGATATTATCAGAACGAAGCTTGATTTACAACTTGATTATTCTTTTTATGTTAATTTAGTCATGCATCTTGCAGGGATGATGGAAAGAGTGTTACAGCACGATACATTGACATTGACTGAAGAAGAACTTAGACAGATCACAACTGAGCCTAGTTATGAGATCGTAATGGAAGCAACACGCTATCTAAAAAAGCTTTTCAACTTAACGTTGCCATTGGAAGAGGTCTATTATATTATTCAGCTGATTAAAAATACACAGTTGAATCAAGCACAAAATACAGAAGATACACTAGAGAAAATACACAAAGAAGATACACTGTTTTAGTGTATCTTCTTTGTGTATTTTCTTAAAAAAAGCCTTATTTTTTGCTTTATTTTAGCAATACACTAATTTTGGCACGAAACTTGCTTTAAATAAAGTCAGTGGACAAAATCTATCGATTGTTCAATTAATCCATTTGTAATGATTTGGTTGTTCTTGCTAGTCTTTATTTTGGCAATAATTAATGGGACATAGTATTTTAGTAATAAAGAATCAAGAATTTGCAGACTAGACCAACCAAGAAAAGGGGAACAATGTATGATGGATATTCGTTTAGTACGAATCGATGATCGTTTGATTCATGGACAAGTTGCGACTGTCTGGACTAAAAGTACTAATGTAAACCGGATATTAGTTATTAGCGATGCTGTTGCGCACGATACACTAAGAAAAGCATTACTTGTACAAGCAGCGCCGCCGGGTGTAAAAGTAAATGTCATTACCGTTGAAAAAATGATCGATATTTTTGCTGATGAACGTTTCGATCGATTAAAAGTAATGTTGTTGTTTACGAATCCAGAAGATGTAAAACGTGTGGTAGAAGGAAATGTAGTATTCAACTCAGTCAATATTGGCGGGATGAGTTTTACTAGTGGGAAGCGCATGATCACAAATGCTGTTGCTGTTAACGAAGAGGATATTGCAGCATTTAAGTACCTACATGACCGAGGTATTACATTAGAAATCCGGAAAGTGGTTGCAGATAACCAAGTAAATTTGATGGAACTGCTGAAAAAAGAACAGTTAGTGTGATTCTTTTTTCAGAGTCTATATAAATGTCATGACAGATAGACTTGACGTTAATTGCCGTATCTTATGCTTAAAAATTGAAAGGAGTGATCCAATCGATTAAAGTCGACGAATAAAGTAATTGCTAAGTGATAGATGGTCATTAAAAATTATCTAACAGATCGTAAAGAATAACTGAGAACGTATACTGAGTAATGCATTTTTTCTTTTTCTATTTTTCTAGTAAGTGTTTTCATCTGTTGATAGTGGTAATGACGAAGTAATTGAAAAAAATATAGGAGGTATCAAATTATGGTAGGAATTATTATTGCTAGCCATGGGGAATTTGCTCAAGGCATTTTACAATCCGGTTCCATGATTTTTGGTGAACAGGAAAAAGTACAAGCAGTTGTATTGATGCCTAGCGAAGGCCCAGACGATTTAAAAGCAAAATTGAAAGAAGCAATCGCAACGTTTGATGAAGAAGACGAAGTATTATTTTTGGTCGATCTATGGGGAGGAACACCGTTTAACCAAGCAAATAGTCTTTTTGAAGAACATAAAGACAAATGGGCGATCGTTAGCGGATTGAACTTACCAATGTTAATCGAAGCATATGCTTCACGTTTCTCAATGAACTCAGCGCAAGAAATCGCTACTCACATCCTTGAAACAGCTAAAGAAGGTGTGCGAATCAAGCCGGAAGAATTAGAACCTGCTGAAACGCCTAAAGCTGTTTCAGAAGACGCACAGCCAAAAGGAGCACTACCGGAAGGAACAGTTGTTGGAGATGGCAAAATTAAGTTTGCTTTGACACGTGTTGACTCTCGTTTATTACATGGACAAGTCGCGACTGCATGGACAAAATCAGTTTTACCAAATCGGATCATTGTTGTTTCTGATGCAGTGTCAAAAGATGATCTTCGTAAAAAACTGATCGAACAAGCAGCGCCGCCAGGGGTTAAGGCTAATGTAATCCCACTTAGTAAGCTAATTGAAATTTCAAAAGATCCACGTTTTGGAAACACTAAAGCATTATTGCTGTTTGAAAATCCAGAAGATGTGGTTAAAGTGGTTGAAGCAGGTGTGGATATCAAAGAAGTAAATGTTGGTTCGATGGCTCATTCAGTCGGAAAAGTAGTGGTAAGTAAAGTATTATCAATGGGACAAGAAGATGTTGACGCTTTTGAAAAATTAGCAAATTTGGGTGTTAAATTTGATGTCCGTAAAGTACCGAATGACTCTAGTGCTCACATGGATGAAATCCTTAAAAAAGCAAAACATGAGTTAGCACAAGCACACTCAAAATAACACAAAAAATCAAATGAAAATAGGAGGCTTATCATGTCTATTATATCAATTATTTTAGTAATTTTCGTTGCCTTTCTAGCTGGTATGGAAGGAATTCTAGACGAATTTCAATTTCATCAACCGTTAGTGGCATGTACCTTGATCGGTTTAGTAACAGGTAATTTGGAAGCTGGGATCGTTCTTGGCGGAACATTACAAATGATCGCTCTTGGTTGGGCGAACATTGGAGCCGCAGTAGCACCGGATGCGGCATTGGCATCTGTTGCATCAGCAATTATTTTAGTATTAGGCGGACAAGGGGTTAAAGGTGTTCCTTCAGCAATCGCGATTGCTGTACCACTTGCAGTAGCGGGTCTTTTCTTAACAATGATCGTTCGTACGCTTGCTGTACCGATTGTGCATATGATGGATGCGGCAGCTGAAAAAGGGGACATTAGAAAAATTGAAATGCTTCATATTTTAGCTGTATGTATGCAAGGAATCCGTATTGCAATTCCAGCAGCAGCACTATTATTCATTCCTGCGGAAACGGTTCAATCAGCATTAGAATCAATGCCATCATGGTTAACTGAAGGTATGGCTATCGGTGGTGGTATGGTTGTAGCTGTAGGTTATGCATTAGTAATCAACATGATGGCAACCAAAGAAGTATGGCCATTCTTTATTATTGGTTTTGTCGTAGCAGCAATTTCTCAATTAACATTGATTGCTCTTGGTGCTTTAGGTGTAGCCTTAGCGTTGATCTACTTGAACCTTTCTAAAATGGGCGGTTCTTCAAATGGCAGCGGTGGTGGAAGCAATACTGGTGATCCACTTGGCGACATCTTAAACGACTATTAAAGCAAGAGGAGGAGAGAGAGACATGGCAGAAAAAATTGAATTATCAAAAAAAGATCGTTTAGCCGTTGCATGGCGCTCGACATTCATTCAGGGCTCTTGGAACTATGAACGTATGCAAAATGGTGGTTGGGCATTCTCAATGATTCCAGCGATCCGTAAATTATATAAAACAAAAGAAGATCAATCAGCAGCATTAAAACGTCATTTAGAGTTCTTTAACACTCACCCATACATTGCTTCACCGATTCTGGGTGTAACCTTAGCATTGGAAGAGGAACGTGCCAATGGAGCTCCTGTTGATGATGTAGCAATTCAAGGGGTAAAAGTTGGAATGATGGGCCCTTTAGCGGGTGTTGGTGATCCAGTATTCTGGTTTACGATCCGTCCAATGTTAGGTGCCTTAGGTGCTTCACTTGCAATTGGTGGAAATATTCTTGGCCCAATCATTTTCTTCTTAGCTTGGAATATTATTCGTTGGTCATTTATGTGGTACACACAAGAATTTGGTTATAAAGCGGGTTCTAAAATTACGGAAGACCTTTCAGGCGGATTATTGCAAGATGTAACGAAAGGTGCTTCGATTCTTGGAATGTTTGTACTAGCGGCTTTAGTACAGCGCTGGGTATCCATCAAGTTTCTTCCGATTGTTTCTACCGTTAAATTGGATAAAGGTGCTTATATAGAGTGGGATAAACTTCCGAGTGGTGGAAACGGACTACAAAAAGCGTTTGAAGAAGTTGGCTCAGGTAAAGCACTCTCAGCAATGAAAGTGACGACTTTACAAGATAACTTGGATCAATTGATTCCTGGTTTAGCTGCATTACTATTAACATTCTTCTGTATGTGGTTATTAAAGAAAAAAGTTTCACCGATTGTTATCATTCTTGGTTTGTTCGTAGTTGGTGTACTTGGCCATGTAGTCGGATTACTGTAATTTAATCTGAATTTTAAACTTAGGGCAAAAAATTCCCCAGTTTTGCCCTAAGTTCTTTTACATAGCTTAATTGTTTGAAAAAACCTATGATGAATAGGATAAATCACTGAAGAAATGAGGCAAATAAGATGGTTCAATCACTAAATACAAAAGTAGATTTCATAACCGATGCTACTGCTTTTACAGGTCTTACGGATTATGGAAAAATTATGATCGGTGACAAAGGTTTTGAATTTTACAATTCTCGTGATAGCCGTAAATTTGTTCAGATTCCATGGGAAGAAGTCGATTATGTGATCGCTTCGGTGATGTTTAAGGGGAAATGGATTCCACGTTATGCGATTCAAACGAAAAAAAACGGAACATTTACTTTCTCTTCTAAGCAACCGAAAAAAGTACTTCGGGAAATGCAGGAATATGTAGCACCTAATCACATGGTGCAGTCTTTGGGATTTTTTGATGTGATTAAGCGGGCATTTCAATCGATTGGTAAGAAAAAAGGATAAATACAAAACAGGTCTGAGCTCATTATGTGCCAGACCTGTTTTGTATTCAAGATAACTTTTTGATTTGCTTCGACAGAGTAGTAGACAAAGAGCTTTTTCTTAGCCCCTTTTAATTAATAGCTTTCGAAATAGTACAATGATAAGAAATACTAAATCATTACGTATGAAACCTCTAGAGTTAAAGATCTCCACTTTGATGGCTTCGAAAATAAGCTGAAATTGTTGTTAAAATACAGTGAATGGAATGAGTGGATGTTGCACATTACCTATTGAGTCACAAAAATTTGAAAAGCACCAATTAGGGATCAGTCAACATCTAACAAATTAGATTTGTAGCTACTTGATTGGGACTAGTTTTTAGTGTTGCTCTAATCAAAAGTCTTTTCTTTAACTATATAATTACCACTAGAATGTCGTACTTCTACTTCGTATAAACTACCTGGATTAGCTTGTTTGGTAGGATTAAATATTGATCCACTTAGCTGTCCATAATAAGCTTTTCCATTATTTACTTCAGCCATATATTTTTTATCTTCTAAGACAACGATTTTATAATTTTTATATAGCTCATTTGAAAAAGTAATAGCTAATTTATTTTTATTGAAAGCTAATTCAGAGACCATTGAGTCAAAAAATAATTGTTGTGCATAATTAATTCTTGCAGTTAACTGTTTTTCTATATTACCCGATAAAAGGGCATTTCTAGTACGTAAATCATCTAGTGTTTCCTGAGTTACATCCCCTTTTAGTTGATTATCTCCTATAAATAGATCCTCAATATCTTTTTTTAATGTAAGTTCCTTTTTATTAATTTTACTAGTGGTATACGTTTTATGAGGTAATCTAAATTGCACAGAAAAATTTTCTTGATTTTCTTGATGAGAAATCATCAAAATATTACCAGATAAATTACCATAATAAGGATGACCATTTACCAATTCAGCAAGATAATTATCAGTTCCCAAGATAACAATTTTATTATATTCTTTAAATTTATCGTTGGTAAACTCTACAAATAGTTTACCATCTGTATCAAGTGAGATATCTTTCACTAAAGATTCTAAATACCTTGTTTCTAATGTCTCTAGTAAGTCTGAAAGGGTTTGTTTGTCACCTTCATCAGTTATTTTAGCTATTTCATTTCTCATGTCATCTAACATGGATTGGGTAAGAATATCACTAAGACTTTCTTCTGAGTTTAAATATTCTAAAATAGTATTCTTTAATTGATTCGCTATAATAGAGCCATTATAGATCTGAAAATTACCATCAGAATTACTAACTTCTATCCGAATGTTATCCGTTGGGGTGATCTCAGTTTTGGTTTGCCAAACGTTTCCATTCAAATTACTATAATACGCTTTTTTGTTTGTCAATTCTGAAACATACTGACCATTTTTGGTTAACACTAACTTTTGTCCTTGATAAATATCATTTTCGAAAGCAGTTAAATTAATATTTACACCTGTTTCAGAAAGAGAGACTGTGTCAATTAGTCTTATTGGTAATTTTTTGGTTTCTTGATTATCATTTAGCCAGATTGGTTCAGGTAAATCAAGTAAGTGAAGAGTTTGATTTCTTGTAGCTTCTTCAATTGAGAATCCCCACTGTTCAAAATAAGGGACCATATTATAACCAGTTATATTGGAAACACTTAAAACGAAAGTTTGAATACGGTCATTATCTGTACTATAAGATAGTTCATTTTCTCGATAATACTGGTGTAAAGTCGGATAAAAGTCTTCTCCAAAAGTGTTCGCTAGCTGACCAAAGAGCACCATTTTCAAATTATTATTTTGTTTTTCAAAATCTTTATCTTTTGATTTTAAAAAGGTATGCATTTGAGGATAATGCTCATCAAGCGCAGTTATGGATCCAGTTATCTCTTTTTGAGCAGCCATGGAATAAATATTTACTGTAGATTCTGTTACTGATCCCCATTTCCATGGAGACTGTTGTCTTTGATGTCCACTTTCATGCCAACTTCCCCATCCATTATCTGTTTTTAATAATTTAGATAATGCACTATCGCCGTTAAATCCCATATATTCGTTTGTAGCAAACATATACATTCTTGATACTTCTATAAAATGTTGGAAATGACGATCTACAAAATTTTCTGGTTTTCCTTGATTATTAATTCCTGATACTCGATCTTGAGCTAATAAAAATGTATCGAAGTATTCCATTAATTCTTTAGGATTTTCGATGTTTTTTTTGGCTTGCTCGTAACTCACGGTAATAATAGCTTTGTTGCTTACCAATTGAACATCTGCTGCACTTGTTTCCGTAGACATTTGTTTTTGAAAATCCTCGACACTCGTTGTATTTAAATCAAAATAAGGCATAGAGCCAGTTGCCCCTGAAATTGTTACCAACGCACTTCCATTGTCATTAGGATTTGTAATATAAATGGCTCCTTTGTTCTCCATTTTTATTATGTTTGTTCCTTGATTTAAAGAATATTTTTTTTGTGTATCACGTTCGGGTGTTCCAATGACTAATTCTAATAGATCTTGTCCCTTGACTTCAATAATTAAAGTATTTCCTTCTTCTGCATATAATCCACTGGGTTCTAAACTTGAATAACTTAGTGATCTTCGTTGGCGATTTTTTTCTTGTACTGCATTGCCTCGCCCTACAAATTCTTTTGTAATCTGTTTTTGATTTTGTTGCTGTGTTTCTTCCATAGATGAAACATTTTCTTTCAATGGTTTTTGTTGTTCTCCATAAACTTCTGTATTTCCTGATAAACCACAGAATAACAATATACATGCTGGTAACCATGTTTTCATATTAGAACCTCACTTTTCATTTTATAAATTAAATTATATAACAAAAAAAAACAATTTAAAATGATTTTCGCAAAAAAAAATAAAAATTATTTTATATTTAAAAGTCGATTTTTCCGTTATTTTATTTTTGGAGAAGCGGATACGCATGTTTTTTTCTTTACTATACTCTCTTTTTGAGAAAAACAGTCAAAAACTGTAAATAAAGAAAATATAAATAATATTATATGATTAACTTCAAAAAAACATCAATAAATAATGATGAAAACGAAATGTAAAATGATTTTTTTGATTATCGGTGTTTTTTTATAAATTAAATATTTAATTATTCAAGATTCGTTTTCTTGAAAACGGGAAAAATAATATAACAAATGTTTTTGTAGATAGTACTAAGTGCTTAGAGGCGATAGGTTCTTTCTCGTAAATAATGTACAAAGAATTATTTATTAACACTATGAAAAAGTCTGAAGTTACTAATGCCATCGTTGTATTCTTGATTTTCTCTTGTCTGAATAATTCCCTTTTTTTAATCATTTTTAAGATGTAACTTTGAAATAATCTTATTAACATTTAGGTACCTAACGAGTTGTTCCATAAAAAAATGACAAGAAGAAAGAAGAAAGGAGACAGAGACAAAACTCAAGGGTTTTGTCTCTGTCTCCTAAAAACCGAATTTCACAAGTCACAATCTTTTTAAAAAGTAATTTGAAATGTTACAAGTAAAAAAGGCTGAAATAGAAATTATTTATTTTTTTACTTTTTTTACTAAAAGCCATGTACCCAAAGCTAAAGCTATAACACCGAGAATAGTTAATAAAGTAGAATTATACTCTCCGGTTGAAGGTAGTGTTTTTTTCTGAGCAGTTTCGTTTTTCGCAGTTTCCTTGTTGTTACTGCTTGGTTCAGAAGTAGTTGTACTCTCAGTTTGACTAGGCTCCGTGCCGTCAAAAAGCGGAAGTTTTACTGTATATGGTTCACTGTATTCTACAGAAGCTGGTGAATACGTGATAAGCGAAAGTAAACGACCAGAATGTTCAGAAGTAAATTGGAAAGAAAAGTGTTCAGATGCAAAATCTGAAGAAACAAAAATAGGTGGTTGTGTTTCAAGACCGACACCATAAACATATAAATCAGAGTTTGCTGATTTTTTACCACTAAGAATTTTTGTGTCTTGATCAAAGTGAACATCCCATATCTTTAAAGTAGCAACATTGTTTTTAACAAGGTAGGTAACAGAAAATAAATACTCTTGACCAGTTGCGTCTGTAGCAATTATTTGAGCTTTGTGCAGATCTAAAGTTTCGGTTTCATATGAATGTTTGGCTGGAAATTTCAAATCAGTCAATGTAAGACCAGACATTTCCTCCAAATAAGTTTTAAAATCATTTGGGTCTAAAGTATCCCCTTTTTTGTAAATTTTGCCAGGTGAAGAACTATAGTCTTTTTCAATTTGATTGCTGGCAGTTGTGTTTGACTCTGGCTGTGTGGAACTTATAGTACTTTCTTTCGTTACACTCTCTTTAGAATTAGAAGAATCACTCGAAAAGCTTGATTCTACAGATGTAGCGACTGACTGCTCAGATGAAAGAGTGGTCTGTGAACCTTCAGCAAAAGAATTTTGAGGAAACAACAAACAACCAAGCAACAAGCTAGATAAAAATAATTTTTTCATTTTAACACACTCCTAAATATTTTTTAAGCAACACTAATGTAACACTTCCGTAACATAAATGCAATAATTTTATTATTTTTTTATAAAAACTTGATTTTTAGATCCTTATTTTTGATTATACGAATTTTTCGGAGTACCATAAAAGTATTGAAAGAATTAAGAAGGAGCGGGATAGTAGAAATGAAACAATCAGAAAAAATTTAGACTGGGGATCCTTGATTCTGGGGATTCTATTTGTTTTAACAACTATCTTCAGCACTAACATTAAGTTTTATTAGTTGGATTTTATTTTGTGCTGTTTGGTATTACTCATTTAGATAAAAATTATACGAGGAGGAAACAAACATGGCGAATTATGCAGAAAAAGAGGTAAAATTAGTAAAGAAAATTGGGAAAGAAATGGATAAATTGAACATTACGCTTGGAAAAATGGAAGAAACTGATAATAAAATCAACCATTTTTTTGAACAAGAAAAAGCATTACATGAAGTGAAATCAATTATCCGTAAAGAAAATAAGATTGAAAAAGAAGAACAGCGAGCACTGGATAAAGCTGTTAAAAATGATGAAAAATGGATCGATGATCAAGATTCATTAGTGTATCAAATCAATGTTGAAATCGATAAATTAAATTCGACATTAAGTAAAATGGATAGCGATGAAAACAAAGTGAAAAGCTATTTAGAACAAAAGAAAGCTATTCATGAAATCAAAAAAATTGTAAGAAAAACAGAAGAATTAAGCTAAAAACTGATTTATAATTCAATAATATAAAGTCGAGGGTGATCTTTGATAGATTATCCTCTATTTTTTCACTTTAAAAGTACGCTATAATAGAAAAAAATTCAAAGGAATGACACCATGAGCTATCATCGTTTTAAACTACCTAAGGCCTATTGCCCAAAATGTTCAAGAAAAGTAGAATTGCTTTTTTCAGAAGACTCTTCCTCGTCGATACAATTTTATATTTGTTTTAAATGTAAAACAATCGGACAATTTGGTGTGGGGGAATTAGCTGCGAATGGTTTTTCGGCATTTTCTGCTGAACGGAAAAAAGAAATTCAAGAAACTATGCAGGAAATTCCAGATAAATATATATACAAAGCTAAAGGCAGTCAACTACGTTTAGAGGAGAAATCAGATACCTATAAAAGACGCTGGTTGAGTCTTTATGAATATGAAAAAGCCTTTGGCGAAACAATTGGCTTTAAAACAATTGATTTTCGCAAGGATTTAGACGTATGTAAATGGTGTAATCAACCTTTAGAAGGGCGAAGAAGATCCTTTTGCTCGGATCGTTGTAGTCGAAATTATGGTAAAGCAACATTTTTCAAACGAGGAATTTCTACTTTGCCTTATAGGATTGCTAGCAGAGATCTGTTTTATTGCAGAGTAACGGGAGAAGATTTAGCGATTACGAATCGTTTTGGTGTTAGAATTCCAGCGAGTAACCATCAAGTTGAAATCCATCACCTAGTTTTTGTATCAGAAGGCGGAAGTGATCATGAAAGCAATCTTTTAACAGTTTCGAAACAAGTCCATAAAGATTACCATAGCGGTGTAGGCTATGCTTTTCAAGCAATTGAAAAAATCAAAGAGCAACAATTATTGCTTCATCGAGATAAAATGTATACAGAAAAAATAAATGAATCTATTTAAATTCTCAAAAAATTACACAAATCCTAATAAGATTGAGATAAAACAGTCTTCCAGTTGTAGTAAAATAGGAATGGTATTTAACAACTATAAATAAGGGGAGATAGAAATGAAAAAGTTTGGGTTAGTACTTTTATCAGCAGTTGCAATTATTTCATTAGCAGCATGTGGAGGATCGGGGTCTTCTAGTAAAAGCGGAGACGACAATAAAACAGAAAAAAAAGCATCTCAATCGAAAATTGCATCTATTTCGATCGATGAAGGGGAATACGTTGTGCCAAAGAAAGAGGAAGCAGAAGATGGGGAAGGCTTTCTTGCTTTAAAAGTAACCATCAAAAATCAAACAGATAAAAGTTTGGATATGAGTGCGAAGGATATTATGCTTTATGATGAAGAGGATAGTAAAATCGAAGCATTGGACCTTTATCTAGATGATAGTAAAACACCGCTTCTTGCTTATGAAAAAATTTCTGGTAAGAAAAGTAAAACAGGTTACATTGTTTTTCCGGTAGAGAAAAAAGAAAAATACAAACTACATTTTGAACCAAGAATTTACGATGGAGAAAAAGAACCAGAACCAATCATTCTTGATGTAGCTGCATCTGAATACAAGGATCATAGTGAAGAAGCAATTAAAGCCGCAACAGCTTTTGTGGATGAAGTTTTTTTAGCGACTGAAAATAAAGAGTACAATAAACTAGTAGCTAATGATCGTGATGAAGCAGTTAAAAACTTTGATGAAAATTTCAATAAAGCACTCAAAAAACAATTTTATAACTATAAAGTGACGGATGAAGAAGGTTTAGCGCTGGCTAAAGTTTTTAGAGAAGATAATGCAAAAGTTGCCACTGTTGAGTATGAGATTGCATCGTATTTTCCTGATGTAGCGGAAATAACATTGAAGCTAGAGGGGTTGTCATTTAAAGAAATGAGCGATGACATGGAAGCGGCAAATAAGGAATATTACGACGCTCACGAAGATCAAGAGTTTGATGAGAAAAGTAAAGCCGCACAAAAGGCAGTGTTAGACAAGTTGCCTGAAATCTTCAAAAATTCAAAACCAGTAAGTATTGATGATTATGATGATTATAAAGTAGTAATGAAGAAAAAAGATGATAAATGGGAAATTCAAACAAAAAATTCTCTTAATTATTTTGAGAGCCTTGAACAAGCTTTCCGCGGAAACATGTATAAATAAAATAAAAAACGATTCAGCTCACCTAGAGACTGAATCGTTTTTTTTTATGAAGAAGCAAAAAATGCTAAATTGACGACTATGCTTAGTAATATCTACGACGATTATTTGATGGACCTGAAATCTTACGAACTAGCCATACTGCGATAGCCACAGGAATCATGATTTTAACCGCAAACCATAATAAACCACCTAAAAGTCCAAGCACAATACTCAAAATAATACTACCTGCGAAGAATAATCCGATTGCCATTAATATATTCATTACCATTGATTGTTGTCTCATTTTATAAAACCTCCATTTTTTCTCTTGTTCTCTATGAATAAAGTATAGCAAGAATTCTTACTTAAGGAATCCACCTTTAGGCTGATTTTCTCTCCATCCTAAGGCGGGTCATTATGATTGTGTTTGTCTAAAAAGAACGTAAAATGAAAATAAGGAGATGAAGAAAATGTCAAAATCAAGGCTAGAAGCTTTTACGGATGCTGTTATTGCGATAGTGATGACTATCCTAGTGTTAGAATTGCACCAACCGAAAACAGATACTTTAGCTGGTTTAGTCGGAATTGAGCGGAAATTATTTATTTATGTAGTTAGTTTTGTAATGCTGGCAATTTATTGGAACAATCATCATCATATGTTTCAATTGGTCCAGAAAATAGATGGTCGTGTTCTTTGGGCGAATAACTTTTTTATTTTTACTTTAACCTTGGTTCCATTTGTTACTGCTTGGGTCGGGGATTTTATCAATAGTTTAGTACCGCAGATAACTTATGGCATCATGACTCTTTTAGCAAACATTTCATACCTAGTTCTGACTAAAGAGTTGATACGAGTAAATGGGAGCAATTCTAAATTAAGTGAATTTTTTCAGCGCTATAATAAGTCTTATGTAACAATATTCTTGAATATCTTAGGCTTGTTCTTAGGTTGGCTGATTCATCCCTATTTTGTGTTGATTTTAAATATTGGTATTTTGATTATGTGGATCATCCCCGATAGACGAATTGAAAAGCAATATAAAGAGTAAGTATACAAAGTGAGATACGGCTGATTTTTGGTACTATCACATCTTTTTTGATGAAAAAACAGATAAAAAAATTAGAAAATCCTAATAAAACAATGTTTTTCATAGTTATTCTCATTTTTTTTCAATATTTAGACATTTTTTGAAAACATCTAGAGCTATTTTTAGTGTAAAATTAAAGATGATTGGTTAAAAACGAGAGTAATAAACAAAGAATTGTAAACAGAATGTACAGGGAATTAGAGTGTAAATAGTACAGAGCTATTTTTACTGCTTTAATTCAAACAAACTGGTACTACAAAAAGTTATTTTGACTATAAAAAGAGTGATTTTAAATAAAAGGTAAGGTACAAGAAAAAAAGGGGCCGTTAGTACATATGGAAAAGTTGAATCTTACAAAAAATAAACCAGTAAATAAAAAAGTGTTTTTAAGAAAAGAAATTGAAGCAAATCGATTAGGAGAAGAACTCTATTCAGATGATGTGCTGAGTCAATATTCTGTTTACCTTATCAGGAAATTCGAAGTAACAGAAGATTATGAACAGCCAGAACAATTTGAAACACTTTTAGCAGTTCTTCCGGAAGAATTCAATCATGAATTTGAAGACTGTGTCGCGAAAAATGTTTATGTGCGTGTGACGCAAAAAGCAGTTTATATCACCTTACTTTTGGCTTTAGCGCATCCGTTAAGCAAGTTGCAAATCAGCGATTTGCGTACTTGGATCAGCAGTTTAACAGTTCCAGAATTACCATTAGAGCACATGTCTAGTTTCTCCAAAGAAGTTCCGCTTGAAATGGTAAAAGGACTGCAGGAAACGAATAGTGAAGTTTTACTTTTAACAGAAATGATGAATCAATTTAGTGACAACTTAAATGATATTTACAAAGAAATTCAATCAGTCAAAGACAAGAGAACGCCGCCAGTAGTTAAAGTAATACAAAGTAAAGTTGCTGCTAAAGAGGCGTTGGAATCTGAAAACGCTAAGCAATTAAAAATAGCAACTAAAAAAATTACCCAGTTAGCAGAAGAATTTTCAACATTTAAAACACATGTAAATAACAAATTAACAAATATACCAAAATCAAAGACACCGCCGAAATTTAAAATCACATATGGGTCAGGTGAAGAAGCAGGACCGTCGTTGGAATCTCGTTTAGATGAAGCACTGCAGAGAATTGAAACACTAGCGCAAAAAATGGTGCACTCAGATCAAAAAGTTATGGAACTGAATAAAACAATCGAAAAAAATAAACAAGTGAAAAAACCGAAATTAACCTTCTCTAATGCAAAAAAAGCAATTAATGAGCAAGATAAGCTGGCAGAAAAATTGGCAACAACCAGTGAAGAAGTCACAACCATTGCACAACAGTTAAAGCAAGTTAATGATAAATTGAATGCGGTGGAATCAACCGTTGAAGCAAAACCAGATGCTGAAGCATTGGCAAGAATAGAAAAAGATCATGGACAATTACAAGAAACAGCGTCAGAAACTGTTAAATTAAACCAAGTGATCGATCAATTGACAATGAAATTACAAACCGTTGAAACCGAACTTACAACAATCAAAAGTAAAAAGAAAAAAGTACCAACAGTAAAACTGACAAAAAGCGATTCAGCAACAAGATTCGCTGAACAGCATCAAAAAGATCAAGAACAATTAAAATCAAATGCAACAGAAATCAAAAAATTAACACAAACTGTGGGTAAAGTGGACGTTCAATTGATTAAAGCGCACCAGAAAATTGCTGAATTAGAACAAAAAATGCGTCAAACAACAAACGTTGATCCGATAGTAAGCCAAGAACCAGTAGCAATTGTTCAGCAAGCTCCTGTAACCAGATCAAATAATACAATGATGGGACCACCAGCACCACCGACGAGTCCAGAAACATCACAACAAAAGACTGCTGTACAAGCGAATAGAAATTTCCCAACAAAAGAGACATTTCTACAAGCAAACAGACCAGCTAGACCAGTGGCAGAAGTAGATGGAGAGAGACCAACTGTTACTTTAGCGATCGAAGAAATGCTTGATCGAGTTTCAGAAAAGCATCCTCAAACAGCTGAAACCAGAAATTCTTGGGCATTTGATGAAAGATATAATCAAAATGGCTATGAATCAGAAGAGTCACAAGGTCCGTCTTTACGTCGTTTGAAAAAATTAGAGTGGGATATCCATTCATTTTTCCAACAAGGACGAGGAATAGGGCATAAAGGGATGATGCCAAAAGATGATTTTTATGCGAATATTCGCAAAATCGAAGTATTGCCGTATTTGTGGGCTTCTGTATATGAACGAGAAAAGAAAGATATTTTGCTAGGCAATGAATTAAGTAGTCAACAGCTCGTTGAGGATTTGGATGAATTTTTAGATGAAGTAGAAGTACTATCCAAGAAACGAAAAGTTATGGGTAAGTGGATTTATTGCCCGAAAGAAGTAGAACAAAAGATGGAAGGATATAAACTGTTGAGTGAATATCTTGAGACGTATCTTGCCAGACAGAATGGGTAAGGCATAGGAACTGAGATCGACTGTTTTTGGGTTGATCTTAGTTTTTTATTTTTTTGTGACTTAGGTTTGATTTAGAGAAGGAATCGGGGGATTAACGTGGAGGAAGGTTATGCTTCGCTATAATAATCTGCAAAATGGAAAGGCTGTACGG
This sequence comes from Enterococcus sp. AMC1251, assembly GCF_058216535.1. NCBI lineage: Bacteria > Bacillati > Bacillota > Bacilli > Lactobacillales > Enterococcaceae > Enterococcus > Enterococcus sp. AMC1251. The sequence goes on from NZ_CM177098.1 coordinate 52,750, forward strand.
AAACTGGTTATTTTTTAACTAATACCATATCTATTAGCATTTTGAAAAAGTTATTCTCTGTCAAAGCATCTTTTATTTTAAAACTATTTCCATATATAATAAAAAACATGATAAACTATTATTGTTCATCTTTTTTCACATTAAAAATTAAAGGAGTTTACAATGGAAATTAAAGTAAGGGATTTAGTTATGCGCTATGGTCGTGCTGAAGTTTTAAACATTCGTACTTTGGATTTTGAAAAAGGCACATCGTATGGTTTGGTTGGTCATAACGGTGCGGGTAAAACAACGTTATTTAAATGTATGACGAATATCATCGCTAATTACCAAGGAGAAATTTTAATCAATGAGACATCTGTGAAACTACACAATGAAGTGTTGCTGAATGTAGGAATTGTTCTAGACGGCATGTCTGTTTATTCGAATCGTTCTGGCTGGTTCAATATCCAGTATTTTTCTGGATTGCGTGGAACGTTTGATGAAGACAAAGCGAAAGATTTAGCTAGAGAGTTGGATTTATTTGCTGTGTTGGATCAAAAAGTAAAAACGTATTCTTATGGAATGCAGAAAAAATTGATCTTATTGATTGCTTTGATGCATACACCAGAGGTTTTGATTTTAGACGAACCGTTTCGTGGGTTAGATATCGACACCGTTAAATGGTTTAAAAATTACTTGAAACAATTGACAGAACAAGGATTAACATTGGTGATTTCCAGTCATGTCCAAAACGACTTAGAAGCGCTATGTGATATTGTATATGTGATTGATCGTGGTCGCATCTCTGAAACAATCGATATCAATGCAGAAAAGAATAAACAGATTCGCCGAATTGACACGACAAATAATGCCCGTCTGACCGAAATTTTGGATGAGGCTAATTATTACTATCAGATAGAAGCTGAAGACGGCGTCAAATTGGACATCTCTGATGAACGCTGGGTATTTGTGAAACAACGTTTAACAGAGGAAGCAATTGATATTTCTGAGCTATCTAAAGTGAAAATTTTAGAAGAGAAATTGAATTAGGAGGGGCAAAAAAATGACTGGAAAACTGATTTTTAAAATGGAATTATTTAAATTTTTACGAGATAAAAGCTTTTTAATTACCGCTGGAGTTATTAGTGTGTTGAATATTGTCTTGACATTGCTTTCAATAAGTTTAGCATCGAATTTTACAGATTCATATTATGAATCAAACGCTGCAGCATCAATGATAGTAACCTTAGCATTTGTGGGTGTAGTTGTCTTATTTGGAAATATTATTTTTGCTTATGTTTATCCATTCCACATGATTTCTATGGATTATAAAAATAATGTTATGGCAATGATGGTTGCTTCAGGTGTGAATAGACGAAAATTATTTTTTGCAAAAATAGGTGCAATTTTTATTTGTACGATTGCTTTGATGCTGATGATCGCATTGATTCCTATGCTATTGATTTTGATAAAATTAATTCAATTAGATGCGTGGGACAGTTTTGCTGATGGGTTTAATTCAGCATTTTATTATACAGATTTGAGCTTTGGAAAATTTATTTTTTCTAGTTTGTTTGGTTACTTGAATATGTTGATGGTGATTGCAGCGTCTTGTATCATCATGAAAGGTAAAAATCTTTCGTTTTTACTGTTCATTGGTTTCAATATTCTGAGTAGTTTGATAACTGGAATTTTACAAACATTAGCTTATTCATTTGACTTTAGTTCAACTGGAAGTTATACGTTTCAGTTATTCTTGACGATTGTTTCGATTGTTATTTTTGGCTATATTTCATTAAGAACATTAGAAAGACAAAATTTATAAAAAATTGAGAGATAAAGCAGGTGATCTAATTCTAGCTTTATCTCTCTCGCTTTTTCTTAGAAAGGCAAGTTCGCTATATAGTCATAATTGGTGTAGTTGTTAAGCTGGGATAATAAAGCTTAACAACTAACTTTTTTGAAAAATAGTGATTTCAAGAGCGACACTGGAAAAATGACTAGTTATAAGCTAACATATAGAAGAAAAACTGTTTAACAAGTACAAAGGTGGTGAGAAGGTGAAAAATAGAATGAATAAACTATTCCATTGGATGAAAGAACACAGTTTATTATTAAAACTAATATTTCTTGGCTCTGTGTTAATCTTCGTAGCCAACCAAGTGACGCATATTGTTCAGGGGATGACTTGGCAAGATGTTTTTCATACGATGGGACAGCAGAGTCGCTTTCGTATAATCGGAATGATTTTTGCTGGTTTGCTAGGTGTACTGCCGATGCTTTTATATGATGTAGTTGTGGTAAAAGTGCTTGAAGAACAAGGCGAGTCAAAAATGAGTCGCTGGGAGTGGTTTGTTTCTGCCTGGGTCACAAATACAATTAATAATCTTGCTGGTTTTGGCGGTGTGGTGGGTGCAACCTTGAGAGCTAATTTTTATGGCAAAGACGCGCCGCGTAAAAAAGTGGTTGCTACGGTTTCTAAAGTAGCGTTGTTTATGATTTCTGGGTTGTCTATTTTATCGTGTATTGCGTTTGTTGATGTCTTTTTTATTCGACCAGATAGTTTATTTCGAGAGTATTGGGTCTGGCTGCTTGCAGGAAGTTTGATTGCGCCAATTTTATTGCTATTTACTCACCTAAAAAAATATACGTTGTTTAAGGATTTTTTTCCGAAAGGTGTTTTTCTTTTATTAGGTGCTTCATTTGGGCAGTGGGTAGGCGCGTTGCTTGTCTTTTTAAGTGTAGGAGCATTGATGAGAGTCGATGTATCGCTACTTTCGGTGTATCCAATGTTTGTGATAGCAACCCTGATTGGGATGCTGACAATGGTTCCAGGAGGAATGGGAACTTTTGACGTCTTGATGATTTTAGGTTTATCTCAGTTAGGCGTTGGGCAATCTACAGCTGTAGTTTGGTTGATTTATTATCGATTGTTTTATTATGTGTTGCCTTTTATTACTGGAATTATTTTATTTATTCATCAAACAGGAATCAAAATCAATCGATTTTTTGACAATTTACCACAGCTTTTCTCGCAAAAAGTGGCGCACTTTATTTTAGTTGCAGCACTTTATTTTGCTGGAATTATGATGGTTTTACTTTCAACCATCACGAACTTATCGAACGTTAGTCGTCTGTTTAAAATTTTATTACCGTTTTCTTTTGATTTCTTAGATCAAACATTTAATATGTTAATCGGATTTTTGTTGCTAGGGCTGGCCAGAGGGATTTCTATGAAAGTAAAAAAAGCATACTGGCCAACGATTGGGTTATTAATTTTCGGGATCGCTAATACAATTTCTAGAACAGCTTCATGGCAGTTGATTTTAGTTTATCTAGTTATTCTTTCCGCTGTCTTTTTAGCAAGAAAAGAGTTTTACCGGGAAAAATTTGTTTATTCTTGGGGTGCGCTTGCAGTCGACGGGGTTTTGTTTAGTTTCTTATTTATTATTTACGCTGTTGCTGGATATTACAGTTCTCATCCAGATAAAACAGGACCGTTACCTCATACGTTTTTACTTTTTCCTTCAGATGATGTCTGGTTTTCTGGTTTGATTGGTTTAGGAATTTCAATGATCAGCTTGATTACGCTGTATCAATACTTAGCAGATACGTCAAAAAATTTAGGTGTCTCTTATCAAGAAGAGCGGTTAACAGCGTTGATCGACAAATACGGCGGGACTGAGGGCAGTCATCTGTTATATTTGAAAAATTACTCTTATTATTATTATCAGGAAAATAATGAAGATCAAATCTTGTTTGCTTATCAGATCAAGGCAAATAAATGTTTTATTTTAGCTGATCCACTTGGCAATAAAGAAAAGTGGGCACAGGCTACATTAGCTTTTATGGATAGTGCCGATCTGCTAGGGTATCAAGCCGCCTTTTATCGAATCAGTGAAGTTTACGCAATGGTTTTGCATGATTTGGGATTTAATTTTATGAAAGCTGGGGAAGAAGGAATCGTTGATTTTGCTTGTATTGAATCAGCATCGATTTCTTTAGACACAAATAACATGAAACTTCAGCATTTAAGTAATTTGGGCTACAAGTTTACGATGTATCATGAGCCTATTTCAGATGAACTGTTGCAAGAATTGGCACGTATATCCGAAGAGTGGTCAGGGTCTCAGCGAGAACGAAATTTTGTTGGGGGATATTTTGACAAAGAATATCTTAGGTTGAGTGATGTAGGGATTTTGCGAAATGTTCGGCAGGAAGTGATTGGTTTTATTACAGCTAAACCAATTATTAAAAATCAGAAAATGTCCTATGATTTATTACGTTATTCTGGACAAGCGCCAGAGCATGTTACGGATTTTTTACTGACTCATTTTATTGCTGTCTATCAAAAACGTGGTTACGAGTCTATTTATTTAGGAACAGCGCCGTTATCTAATGTTGGTGAAACAAAATATTCGTTTTTAAATGAGCGCTTTATCAATATTTTTTATAAGTATGGCGATCAAATTTATGGATTTAAAGATGCAAGGAAAGAAAAAGAACAGTATGTAACAAATTGGGAATCGAGATATTTTGCTTATTTTAAACAAAGCAACGTGTTATTTGCTTTTATCCAGTTGGCGTTATTGGTTGAGCGTGATAAGGGGAAAGCAAACTCTTTAGTAGAAGAGGCGATGATTGAGCTTAGGACGAGTGGGACGCAAGGTCAAAAATAGAAGAGAAGAAACAGAACAAATTTTGAATGCCTCAGTGCATGAAATTAAGCGAGCTACGAGCTGGCATAGAAAAGGTATTTACTTGGTTTTAGAAGTTAAGGCTTTCGTCATGAGCTAGGATAGTTTAGATCAAAAAACGCTATGTATTTTCTGAAACTAGCTTATCAGTCTTTTAAATTATAGTGCTCATTAAATCAATGAGGATGAGGAGTGTGGGATGAAAGTAAAAAGCACTTTTGCCTTACACTCTAAAACCGAACAAACGGTGGTGCAAAAACAACTACTATGTTTCGTTCCGAAGCCATCAAATTCTAAGTGCTTTAGCACTTAGAATTTGGACTCTATACTTTCTGATGTTGGTGAGAAATCACTGGCATCTTTTTTTAATGCGAAATAATAGAAAAGACACCCTGATATCCTTTAGAATTAATCTTAGAATTTCTTTAGGCTTTGGATTTTCTCCACTAACATCAAAAAGTATATAACGTTTTTGGTTAAACAGAATGTTGTTTCATACGCTAAAACCCAATTAATAGAGGGGGGCAGAATCTCTTGTTCTAATTTTTATTTATAGTTTTTGCTCAGTATAAGTATTGAATCGTGCGACCCATTCTTTTTTTCAGTGAGGTTATGACTAGCTAATGGTTGTTTTTCTTTTTTTATTGAGCGAGGTTTTATGTTACAACCATTTTTTTCAGCAATTTTTTTTAAGTGTTTTATATCTTTCGTTATATCCCATATTGTATAAAGTGAAATTGAAATACAAAGTAAAAATATAAAAGTAACAAGTATAAATTCAATTTGATTAAGCATTTAATCATCCCTCATGTTTGTATTTATGGGCAGCTCCCACATAAGCTAGTCGTTTGTTAATTTGCTATAGAAGTATTACGCAGCTGAGTAGCAAGTCAACTAATTTTACTATTCGCATCCTAATATATCTAAAATAATCTGTGCATGCATACCAGCACCGATAGGGAAAGATTCTTCCATAATCTTAAATTTTGGATGATGATTCATAAAGCCGCAACCTTGTTCTTCAGTTCCGCCACCTAGGAGAAAGAATGCTCCAGGTTTGACATCAGTATAAGCAGAGAAATCTTCAGCACACATCATTTTAGGTGCTTCAAATATGTTTTCTTTTCCAATGATTTTTTTAGCAGCTTTTAATACTAGATCAGTTGCGTTGCTATCATTTAACACTGGGCTATAGCCCAGCAAATAATCCAATTCATAGCTTGCGTCGTACATTTTACAAATACCATCAACGATGTCCTCAATTCGTTTTTTTATAAACACCCGAACTTCCGGATCGTTTGTTCTAACAGTTCCTTTGATTTGTGAGGTATCAGGAATGATGTTGGCTTTCTTGCCCGCAGTGAATTCTCCAATAGAGATTACTGCATTGGAGAAGGGACAGATATTTCTGGCTACAACGTTATTTAAATTATTGATAATTTCTACACCAATCAAAATTGGATCAATAGAAAGATTTGGTGTGGATCCATGCGCTCCTTTGCCTTGGATCTTTAACGTAAATGAATCAGAAGCGGAACTAGCAGCACCTTTTCTAATGCCAATCATGCCAACAGGAATTGTTGGCGCAATATGCAGACCGAAAATCATATCTACATCATCCATTACGCCTGCTTCAATTAATAATTTTGCACCACCGGGTGGTTCTTCTTCTGCTGGCTGGAAAATAAATTTAACAGTTCCAGCAATGCTGTCTTGCATCGTGGACAGCAGTTTCGCAGCGCCTAAAAGCATTGCCGTATGTGTATCATGTCCGCACGCATGCATCACTCCAGGGTGTTCAGAAATAAAATCCACATCAGCTTGTTCCGTAATTGGCAACGCATCAATATCTGCTCGTAAAGCAATCGTTTTTCCGGGTTTATTTCCTTTTAGAATGGCAATTACACTATTCTCTGTCAATGAGCTAACTTCTAAATTAGGAAAATTGGCTAAAACTTTTTTTATATATTTAGCTGTTTCAACTTCATGAAAAGACAGTTCAGGATGACGATGCAAATGTCTTCTCCATTTGACCATGTCCGCTTCTGGCATTTGTTCTTGAATGTTTGTCAATGTGCATTTCTCCTTACAATTATATTCTAGAATCGCTCTTATGCGAAATGTAACCCCTTTTATGAATACTATTCTGCTTCAGCTATGTTATACAATTGATATTGAACAACGCCATTTAGCGCATCGTTTACTTTCAATAAATTTTCTTTGTCCTCAAAAGAAAGAGAAACATCCTCTATATTTTCCGTTAAATCGCCCACATTATTTTCCAATGTCTTATCTGGATCTGAAATTACAATCTTACCATCTTTTCCAACACCAACTAATTCATTGTTGTTAATCGTGAATGAAGTAACGGCATATTTTTTGGAAGGATTACGTGCCAAAGATAATTCATTGTTTTTAACACTCGCTCGAACATACCATGATCGATCTAACCTTGAATTGTAGACTGATATTTTATTTTGCTCGTCTGGTTGTACATTTAAAGAATATTTTTCTTGTTGAATTTTTGCCTTGAAATTATATGCTGCAGGGACTTCATTAAGAGATAACGACTGTTGCCAGGGATCATTTGGGTTCAAGTTATCAACCGTTAGTTCCCATTTATACGTCCCAGGTCTTGATCCATCATAATTAGACAGAAATTGATCGGAAGTACCGACTGTTTCATTATTTAAATTGCTGTAAATCCAATTTCCTGAGAATCTGCTACTATCTTTAGGAATTGCAGGTAGTGCAGTATCTCCATTTGAGAATACAGAATTTGGTCCTAATTTCAGATTATCTAATTTATTACAGTTCATGAAAATATAAGAAGAGTCTATTACTTTAGACGTATTAAAAGTACTCAAGTCTAATGTCGTTAAACTAAAACAGTTATGGAACATCATCGTCAGATTTGTTACATTTGAGGTGTTAAAATGATTCAGATCTAGACGTGTCAAACTACTACAAGTGTCAAACATATTTCGCATACTTGTCACCTTAGACATACTTACTTTTTCCAATCCTTCTATCTCAACTAATTCAGTTAAAAGACCAGTTGTATACTTGTCAGAAAATAAATATTCTGAGTTAACGGGTGCATCTACGTTAGAAGTAAAACGAATTTTTTTAATTTGGTCTGCTGGAATACGGCTATATTCCTTAGTGTTCCATGGAGAAGTATTATAGTCGCCTAATACTTTACCTTCTAAAAATGTCAATGTACCTGTTTGATTATCAAACGACCAGTCAACATCTCCCCAACGTGGTAACTTTTCTTCCCAAACGTAAGTTCCTGGCGCACTCCCATCATATGTTTGAATGAAGTTTGAAGAGCTTCCCATATTAATGCTTGGCTCATCTTGTTTTATCCAAGAGCCTGTATATTTTTCATTTGTTGGAATATCTGGTAGTTTAGGATCCATATTAAAAATGGATTTTTGACCTAAAATGATTGTATTTAATGCAATACATTTATCGAACATATTATCAACAATCTTATTGTGAGAATTAAAGTTGCTCAAATCTATACTTTCTAAACTAGTACACCCCAGAAACATATTAGGTATAGCCGTTTCTTCAGGCATATTTAAATTAGAAAAATCGTCTATTTGTTTTAAGTTAGTCAAATAATTGTTCTCACTGTATTGGCTAGAAAATAAATACTTTGATAGATGAGGTGCTTTCACATCAGAGGTAAAAATAATTTTTTCTATTTTATTACTTGGAATTTTTAAATAATCCTCTCTATTCCAAGGAGATGTTACGCTTTCTCCTAAAGATTCGCCATCAAGGAAGGTCAAAATACCAGTAGACTCATCAAACGACCAGTTAACGTCTCCCCATTTTTTTGTGGACTCAATGTTAGGTTCTATAGAACTATCTTCTGATTCTGAATCGGGTATAACAGGCTCAGAAGGTACTGTACTTTCTTCTGAGTCTAAGGTTTGGTTATTCGTCTCAGACGGCTCTGTACTTTCTTCTGATTCTGAGACGGGTGTCTCAGAATCAGAAGATGGTATTTCTGGAGGCTCTTGATTGATTTCAGATTCTTTTGTATTGGTTTTTTCTAAAGTATTTTCTGCAACTGTTTGTATGGGAATACTAAAGTTGCTAATTAACAGGATAGAAACAACTAAAATATTAATTTTTGTTCTCGTTTTCATAGTTCATTCCCCCAAATTACTTAAAGTATTTCTTTGATCAAATAATAGCGTTCATTTTTTAGCGCTATTCATGTTTCAGATTTCTAGCTTTTTTTATTATTTTAGGAATGAGAAACAGACTAAGTGCAATGAGCAATAAAATAGTCAGAAGTGCAAAATTGTTCGTTTTTTTATTCACTTTATCGATCGTTAAAGTATTGATTTCTTTGGCTTTCTTTTTACTAACATTGAAATCTTCTTTAAACGACCAAGTATTTCCTTTGGCATCGCTTGCTTCTAAGTCTAACCAGTAATTTCCAGCCTCTATTTTTTGATCATGCATTTCAATAGCGAGTGGGAAGGTTGAATTTGGGGCCAATTCCATATCGCTATCATATGTAGTTTCATAAAAAAGAGTACTTGTTTTTTTATCGAATATTTTAGCTTGGTACTTTATATGTCCTATTGCATCCATTGTTGGATTTTCTAATAAAGCTATCACACTAGGCTTTCCAAAAGCAACATTTGGTGTTACGGATAGTAAACTCACTTCCCTTGGGACAATAGTGTCTGTCTCAGTTAATTTCAAGCCTAAAACGTAACTGACAACGTTACTGATTTGTTCTTTTTCCTGTTCGGGCTCTTTTTTAGTGATCAGAATACTCGATAATATTTGACCATCAAAGGAATTTTTGGGCATTTCTAATGTAATTTTTATAATTTCAGATGCATTCCCAGCTATTGTAATCTCGTTGTCATAGCTAGCAATATCGTTTATTTTATATGGAATCGTTGCTTGATTCTCTGGCATTTTTGATGTGTAGTCAATAAAGCCTTGGTTATTTGTATATGCTTGATTAACTTCTACTTCATACGTACATTCTTGTGCAGAAGTGTTGTTGATCAAAACAGAAATCGTTTGTGTTTGATCTGGTTTCATGCGTAAATCAAAAAAAGTTTGTCCCTTATCCATTTGATTATCAGGTAGGATTGCTTTTACATCAAAGCCTACTTCTCCACTTTCTTCAGCTTGTACTGTATTAAAAGGGAGTACACATAATGCTAAAATAATCATTTTAACAGCGAAAGAAACAGACGGACATTTCATAAATATCTCCTTTATAGTGAAATAAAGTTTACAAAAACTATGGATAAGTTTTATAAACTTTATTTCTTTTTTGAATGGATTACTTTGGTATTACTACATTATATAATTGATATGAAATGGCACCTGTTAATTTATCACCGGCAACTAGGCTTGAATCCTTGTCAGTAAATTTTATACTTGCTGAGTCAACAGTTGTTTTGATGGTTCCTGTATTATTGACTGGTTTCTTGTCTGCAACAGCTTGTGCTACAATCCCAGAAGCACCAGATCCGACTAATTCAACATCATTCACTTTAAATGATGTAACATCTAAATCAGCACCGTTGTTAGTATGGATTACGTTATTTTTTACTAGGGCTTTAACATACCAATCACGTTTCGAATGACTATTAAAAACGTTAATTGATTGGTCCGTTAGCGTAGATGTTATTGTATATTCTTGGTTTTGAAGTGATGATTTGAAGTCATAGCTTGTAGGTACTTTATTCAATGTCAAGAATTTTTGGTGTTCATCATTTGGATCCACCACTTCTGGATCGGTTGGTTCAGGACCTGTCGTTCCTTCTTCAATAGTAACATTCACTGGAGTTTCTTTCTTTTGACCAGCAAGTTCATCATCTGCGAACGCTTTTATAGTTGATCCTCCTAGAATTATTGAGCTAAGTAAAACAACTCCTACTAATTTTGTTGATTGCATGTTTAAATTCCTCCAAAATAGATATGATTTTATATTAAATAAAAATTTAATAACAGTTTAAGTTGCTTCAGAAACAGCAGATAAATAAATGGATTGTCGAGCAGAGTAATTCCCTTGTGGAGCATTTTCTGGTAATTCAATGAATAGTTTATGTTTAGGGATAGTATATATATATTCTTCAGAATATAATTTGTTTTTTTGAGAAAACAATAGATGTTGTTGATTATCTTCAATAATTGCTGGAAAAGATTCATAGTCTTTTTTAGTTAATTCCCCAGTTGATGTATGTAATGTTCCTTCTCCAACGTGGAAACGAACACCTGGCAGAATGTCGTCAGCCTCGTTCTTAAAAAAATCAATAGAGTAATATACTTTGAATGAATTTCTATTTTCAATTCGAAGATCTTTTATTTTGATCGATAAGTCAGTAGTAGAAATCAACTTTTGTTTATTTCCATCAATAGAATAAGTATCGAATTTAGGGGAGCTAACCTCGCTAATAGAGAGAGTTTTGGGTGTTATTTCGATAGTTATAGGACTTTCATTTTGTTGAGCGGGTAAGGTTTGTGCTTCCCCAGTTACGCTAAATGGGATAAGAGAGAGAAAAACTAATCCCCACCAGTTTTTTTTTCGTTTGTTTATACAGTATAAAAATGAAATGACCATCAGGCCTATTAATACTAAAAGTATACCCCGATGTTCGTTTGTTCGGGGAAGTGTTCCTTTTTGACGCTCGTTCGTTTTTTCAGGGATGGAAAACTGAATGGTTTGATCTTGTCTGTCGTGAACCACTTCTTCTGCTAGTGCAGGTGTAGATATGCATAAAATGCTTGCGAAAAGAAACAAAAGAAGTATCCTTTGTTTTATATTGAATCGTATAGTCATTTTGTTCTCCGTTCTTTACTTGTACTATGGGTATAAGTAATAAATTAGTTGTTTGAATCGTTGAATAATAAATCGTAGTCGATAGTGGGCAAGTATCTTGGGTGTAAATAAATATAAAGGTATTAACGACTCAGTTTAGAAATTTTGTTTTTAAACGTGAGCAGACAAAATAAAGGCCTTTTATGAAAATTTAATCCTTTGATGCATTTACTTTATTGCCAATGATGATAGTTACATGTACGTGATCACTAAAAGTTGTCGCCCTATTTTGTTTGTTAATTAAGTATATTTTCATTAAAAAAGCCTTTTTCTACTTAAATTCTATATTTGATGTATAATTGATGTATAGAATAAGAATTACTATCATAGATAGGTTAAATAATATCTTGGAATTGTGTATTCCACGACAATGCGATAGTCGGATCGACATGAAAGGGTTTCAATTCCTTATCTGACGGTGGGTTGACGGACTAAAAATGTAAATCGATTGGCTATTTTGAGTCACTTATAGCCCAAGGAAGATTGTTTAAAATTCAATTTATAGGGGACAAAAAAAAGAGACTGATACAAAACATTTTGAGTTTTGTATCAGTCCGTAATTTTTTTATTCTGATTGCTTTAACTAATTACTTTTTCCATCTGTTGAATGGTTAATTTTCGTTGATCGAATAGCGTGTCTGTATATACATCTAAGGTCATCTTCGCTGATGAATGACCTAGCAACGCACTTATGGAAGCAATATCTCCCTTAGCTTCTAAACAGCGTGTCGCAAACGTGTGTCTTAACTGATGGAAATGAACATTTTCTAGTCTTGCTTTCTTTCGAATGCGATGGAAGTGATACGTAATCAGTCGCGGTTCTATTGGCCGACCGCTTTTCATAAATAAAAATTCGCCATCTGTTTGTTTTTTCCAATCTTTTAGCCACTGAGTGGCTTGTTTAGATAGAGGGATTGTTCTTTGAGAAGAGGCTGATTTTACTTTTCCTAATGATAAAGTTGTCTTTTTTTGGTCATTTGCTAATGGTAATCGTTGGTATGTCTGGGTTACGCAGATAACTTTCTCTGAAAAATCAATATCGCTCCAACGTAATGCAGCCAATTCTCCAATCCTTAGCCCTGTATGCAGAGCTAATAATACAGGTAAGCCATAATAATCTTGGCTTGCTGCTTGTTCTAGCATTTTTTGCTCGTTTCGAGTAAGTGCACGGATCATTTTCTTCTCCATTTTAGGTAAAGAAAGGTCTGTACAGGGATTTTCTTGTAGTATTCCTTGTTGAACAGCGGATTCTAAAACCATTTTAAATACGCGTATGATCACATGGATGGTTGTTGGAGATAGCCCTTGGTTTAACCAACGGGTAACAGACAGCTCAAGGGTTTGACGCTCAAGTTTCATTAGTGTTTTTTCACCAAACAACGGAATCACATATTTTTGTAATTTATGTTGATAACTAGAAAAAGTAGAGTCTCTAAGTTGCAATCGTTGTTCAGATAGCCAAAATTGAATCCATTCCGTCACTGTACCTGCAAAAATAGTCTGTTCTTTTTTTTCTGTTTGATAAATCATTTTTTGAAGAAAAACTTTTTGCCGTGTTTCTGTATATGTTTTTCCATAAACATACCCATAAAAAATTTGTCCATTGGCTTTTCTTCCTTTTTTATATCTGCCTTCCCAACGTCCATCTTTTCGCTTATAAATATTTTCTCCTCTACGACTCATTGCTAATTCCTCCTTGTAATAAGTAGTCTCATTTGACGGCTAGTAAGACGGCTTAAAAAATAGATGTTCTTTTTTTAATAATATAAATATATTAAAATAACAACTATTATGTTTAGTTATCTGTTGACAAACCATGTTGAACGCATTATAATCACTATTTGTAAAGGTATTGATTATATTTATAAAAATAACATATAAATCAAACTGCTATTTAGCTTTAAGATAAATATACTTTACAAACAAAGAGATAGTTTATTGTACATGGATTGATTAAAACAAAAAACAGAAACCATTTTAAGCGTAATGTCGTGGAATACACAATTCCAAGACATTAAAAGCGTTCTGAGGTTGTGAAATTTTTATAAGTATTTTGTCAGTGGATGTTAGTAATTAATTGAATTAGAGTTAGTATTTTGATTATACTTTTATTCCATCCTTAGAGTTTGAAATGTTATTATCATCTGATTAATTATTATCATACGGTATCCCTAGGGGTATCGTATTTATTTTGTAAAAAAGTTTCCCAAATCTAAGGGGAATTACTTTCTAGATGTAAATGTACCTAGAGATCCATCTAGGTTGCTGTATAGAAATAAATGAATAAGGCATCAGTCTTGCAGTCAAGAAGAGAGTGAGACAAAACTAAAGAATAGTTTTGCGCACCCTCTATAATCTTGATACGTAGCAAGTATCTTTCATATTTTTAGTGATGTAGAATTAGAAATGGTTATTTATAGTAGCAATTTATTTTTAATTTTTATTTTTTGACTATTTAGTATTGTTTTTATCTAAATAAACTATGCGCAATACCTGGAGCCCAGTTTGGGTCTCCGTAATTTTGATGTGTATTTAGTACCGTATAAACTTTTCCGTTATGGACTACGTTCTCACCTGCTGTATATAAGACAGGATTTGAAAATGAGCCGAGTGTCCACTCTTTAGTATCGCTAGGTGTTTTTTGTTTTGTTTTGATTGATAGTGGCTCACTACTATCTGAGGTATTTCCATTAACACTCACTGCTTTTATTGTGTATTTATATGTTGTATCTGCTTTTAAACCTGTATCTTTAAAGTTTGTTTTATCTGTTGTTGTAATTTTTGTTCCATCTCGATAAACGTCATACTCTTTGATACCTGATGGGTGACTTGAAGCATTCCACATCAGATCAATCGATGTTTCTGTTGTTTCTGTGGCGCTTAAATTAGTTGGGGATGTTGGCTTTTGGTTATCGGGTACATCGGATGTTATATTTCCCTTATACAAAGAGAAGGTGCCGTCGGAATTTTGGACTTTAATTTCAACTGTATCTGAGTGGGAGAGCGTAACGTTTGTTTCCCATACATTTTTAGAAAGGGAACTATTATTTGTTTTATGATTATCTAGTTCAGAAATAATTTCGCCGTTTTTTAGTAAAATAAGCTTTTGATCTTTGTAGATATCTGTATCATAATCTGTTAATGTCACTTTCACACTTGAATCAGAAAGAGCTACAGATTCAAACATTTTCATAGGTAATTTCTTAGTCACTTTATTATCATTGTTCCAGATATCTTCAGGTAAAGAAGGGTATTTACTCATTTTGTCTTTCATATCGGAAGAAACTTGAAATCCCCACTTTTCAAAATAAGGAGTCATATTATAGCCAGTAATATCAGAAACATTTAAAATGAAATATTTCATACGATCACTATTTTCTGAATATGCTAGTTCATTTTCGCGGTAGTGTTGATGAAGAATAGGGTAGAAATTAGGTCCAAATGTATTGGATAATTGTCCAAACATTGCCGCTTTAACTTCATCACTTTGTGAATTAAACTCTCTATTTTCTTGATTAAGATAGACGTGCATTTTAGGATAGATTGAATCAAGCCAAGTCACTCTGCCATTGAATGCTTCTTGAGCAGCCATTGAATAAATGTTTACCACAGATTCTGTTACGGCGCTCCACTTCCAAGGGCTCTGATGTCTTTGATGTCCACTTTCATGCCAAATACCCCATCCCCAATAACCATCAGCTTTCAATAATCGGGTGAGAGCAGCATCTCCATTGAATCCCATATATTCATGAGTGGTAAGCATGTACATTCTATTTATTTCTACAAAGTGTTGAAAATGCCGATCTGGGCGATTTGCCTCTCTGCCATTGTCCTTGATTCCTGAAACTTTATCTTGAGCAAGCAAAAATTTGTCATAATTTTCCATTAGCTCTTTCGGGTCATCCAAATATTTTTTTGCCTTTTCATAACTAACGGTTATAATGGCTTTGTTACTCACTAATTGAACGTCTTTGGCTTTGTTTTCTGCCTCGTTCATTTGTTGTTGGAAATCTGGTACAGAAGTTTTATTTAAATCGAAATAAGGCATCACTCCTGTTGCACCAGAGATTGTTACAGTGGCGCTACCTTCATTATTTGGGTTGATTATATAAATCGGACCTTCATTTTCTACAGTAATGGTATTTGATCCTATTTTTAAATTATATTTTTTTTCTACATTTCTTTCTGGTGATCCTATAACTAATGTTAATGACTCTTGATTATTCACGTCAATTGTTAGTACATCCCCTTTTTGAGCGTACAGTCCACTTGTTTCTAATCGGGAATAACGTAGTGTTCTACATTGGCGAATGCGTTCTTTCTCTTCATCTCCTCTACCAAGAAATTCCTTGGTAATGACTGCTTTTTTTTGGTTATTATCAGAATTAAACGATGATTGTGCGAATTGTTGTTGAGAGCTATTTTGTTCTTCTCCAAATGCAATTTGAGCTTGTAAAGTACTAAAAGATAGTACCATACCTAAATATATTAGTTTTTTTGAATTCATTGATTTTTTTTGTCGTCAAAAGTCTATAGATAGAAATAGCTAGAGGAGACAACTATTTCTATCTATAAATGTTACAATTTTTGACGGAACAAATCCTCCTATCGGTATATTTTTTACATTGTAATCTTTATGGTGGTTCAATAATTTTGTTGTAGTATTTGCTTTCTAGTACAACTATTTTCGTGAAGATGATGCACTGCTTAAAAGAGTTGGAGAATTCAGGGATTAAATCATTTTTAGATTGGTCTAAATAAACTATTTGCCTTATCCGGTGCCCAGCTTGGGTCTCCGTAATTTGGGTGAGTCGTTACTACGACATAAATTTTTCCTTTATGGCTTACTTTTTCACCCTCTGTATATATGATTGGGTTTGAAAACGAACCAAGCGTCCATTCTCTTATATCATTTGGTATGTCTGAAGATTTTGTGGTTACTTTTAATGGTTCAGATTTTTCAGAAGAAGTTCCATCTTTCCCAATTGCTTCAATTTGATAAGAATAGGTCGTATTTTCTTGTAAATCTGTCTCATTAAATTGATTTTCTTTGCTAGTAGACACTTTTTTTCCATCGCGATAAATAACGTATTCGTCTGCATTGTTCACTTTATCCCATGTTAATTTAACGCTAGAGGTTGTTACTTGTGACGCATTGATATTTTTAGGTGTTTCTGGCTTATTTTCTGTTGGTTCCTGCGGTTTTTGTGCTTTAACCCAGCCGTTTTTCGTTACTTTGTATGTGATAGTTTCTGCTTTTTCCATAGCTGTGTTTGTTTGTTTATCAATAATTGATAAACGACCAGTAGGAATATCTCCACCATTAGGTTCTAAATGCTTGAAGGTTAGGTAGTCGCCTTCTTTGATCGCCATTGTATCTACTTTTGCGTTGTACGTGTCTGTTCCTTTGTAAGACTGATTGAAGGTTTGTTTGCCTTTGGCATCTTGAACTGTTACAGACGCGTATTCTTCATTAAACGCGTAATGAATTGAGTCGTTTGTAGCTTTTGTTTCTAAACGGCCTTTTTCTTCTGATAAATCGTGGCTAAACTTCGCAAATTCTTTGTCTGCGTATCCTTTGAAATCTACCTCATACGCTTGATCAATTTCAATGGGTTCTTCTGGTTCCTGCGGTTTTTGTGCTTTAACCCAGCCGTTTTTCGTTACTTTGTACGTGATGACTTCTGCTTTTTCCATAGCTGTGTTTGTTTGCTTGTCAATAATTGATAAGCGGCGAGTAGGAATATCTCCACCATTAGGTTCTAAATGCTTGAAGGTTAGGTAGTCGCCTTCTTTGATCGCCATTGTATCTACTTTTGCATTGTACGTGTCTGTTCCTTTGTAAGACTGATTAAAGGTTTGTTTGCCTTGGCTATCTTGAACGGTTATAGATGCATACTCTTTATCAAACATGTAATGAATTGAATCGTTTATAGCTTTTGTTTCTAAACGGCCTTTTTCTTCTGATAAATCGTGGCTAAATACCGCAAATTCTCGATCCATGTATCCTCTAAAATCTACCTCATATGCTTGATCAATTTCAATGGGTTCTTCTGGTTCCTGCGGTTTTTGCGCTTTAACCCAGCCGTTTTTCGTTACTTTGTACGTGATAACTTCTGCTTTTTCCATGGTTGTATCTGTTTGCTTGTCAATAATTGATAAACGACCATTCGCAGTATCCCCACCATTAGGTTCTAAATGCTTGAAGGTTAGGTAGTCGCCTTCTTTGATCGCCATTGTATCTACTTTGTTATTGTACGTTTCTGTTCCTTTGTAAGACTGATTAAAGGTTTGTTTGCCTTGGCTATCTTGAACGGTTATGGATGCATACTCTTTATCAAATGCGTGATGTACTTTTGTACCCGTTGATTTCGTCTCTAAACGACCTTCCCCTTTGGTTCTATCATGTGTGAACGTCGCAAATTCTCGGTCATTGTATCCTTTGAAGGAAACGTCATAAGTATTTTCCTTCTCTACAGGTTCTTCAGGAGTTGAGCTTGAAATTCGTTTCAGGTGGTTATCCATCATCTGTAAATATTGTGTTTTTTTCTGATTGTCTATTAAAGACTTATCGCTCGATAACAAACGGTTTTGCGGTTCATTATGGTAAATCTCAATAACATCATTCGTTTGAAGAGGTACTTTTTGATTGTATAGGGATGCATCATCACCATTTATATTTTTGCTATAAATGATTTCATTGTTTCTATGGACAGCAACACCCGCATATTTTTCGTTTTTAAAATAGTAGTGAGGTTCTTCTTTTAGTTTTTGAAAGTCTAAGTATCTATCTTCTATAGAATTGATTTTTAAGCTTGCAAAATGATCGTCGCTTAATCCTAAAAATTCAAATGTGTTAATATTTTCTTCATCAATTGATAAGTCATTTTCTTTATCTTTGACATAAGCATAATGGTTGGTTAGGTTATAAGGGGTTTCAGGAGTTTTTAAAGAATATACACCATTAGGAATCTCTTTGAACTCGACAGAATTATTAGATACAGTAGCTGAAGCGACTGTTTTATCTCCGTCTTTTAGTGAAACTGTTTCACCATCTAGAGTTTTCCCAAGAGACTGACCAAAGCGAATAGTCACATTGCCTTTTAGTCCTAAGAAAGCAATATCGTCATTGTCAACGACTTGGAAACGGGAAGAAAGCCTCTCTTTTTTATCAAACGATTCCATAACTTCATTTTGTCTGTTTTTGGGTACAACGTGATCTAAATGAGCAACCGGTCTATAGTTTTTATCGCGACTATTTTTCGAAATATCTTTGTCAACATCGACATTCCAATTTTGAATAGCCGGAGTGAAATCGAACCCACTAAACTCTCCATAAGATTGAATTAGTCGATCTTGATAGTTAAGGTTTTCGTGCGTACCATTTCCCCATGATTGACGATGGACTTGATTCAGATGTCTCAATGCATCATCCCCAGCTTTTTGATCAAGCATTGTTAAAAGAATTAGGGCAGGGCGATGACCATTACCTAAATTGGAATAATGTGTACCGCTGTTTAAAGCTGCTTCTATAGTGTTGTCGCATTCTCCTTTGCGTCCGTAATTAAATAACCAATTATTTTCTACTACTTGTTTACCGTGATATTTTTTTAAATAATGCACATTATATAAATTGTTAGAAACTTCTCCAGTAAAAATTCCTTTACTATTATAGTTTGGTTGATATCCATGATGGATTTCATGCAGTTGTCCCCATTGAACTTCTGGAAGCCAAAACTCTTCCAAAGAGTGAGATACGGTATATCGAGATCCGTAATACCCACCAGCACTAGTATCTTTATCTTCTTTTATGAAATATTTACTCGGAACTACTTTGTTATATTCGTTAGAGTTATCCAATCCTAAATTGTAATCAGCAAAATTAAATACCTGATCGTAGTGCGTAATAAGTTCATCAAGAGATGAGAAATCCTTTAAATTTTTTATGTTTGGTTTTAAATGGCTAGGGACTAGCATTTGCATCTTAGAAGATTTTATCAATCCTAAATTTGCTTGAGTTTGATCCCAAGTATTAAAAAAATTATTTTCATCCTGTCCACGTTCATAGATAGGTAACGGGACTGTTTCACCCGAAATTTTGTATTCTATTTGAGCTTCTTCTGTTACATCGAAAGGCGTTTCAAAAAAAACAGCAGTATCGTGATTTGTTTTTAAAGATTGCCAAGATGAGTTGAATGTCATACTATTTTCTGACTTTTCACCATTTGTTAATAAGTCCATCCGTATATTTTGTGTAAATTTTGGATTTTTTTGTCTAACCTCAATTGCAGAACCTGCTTTTAAGATTAAACCAATATCTTGTTTATCATGATTTACCCCTCTTGATGTACCAGATTTTGATAAAGCTGGATTTCTTTTTAAGGAGTATAGATTTTTTGTTCCAACTTCATTGTTTTTTTCAATCTGTCGTATTTCCTTTTGTCCTTGTGCATCCGCGTTGGATTCAAAGGCAAGCGCTCCTGCGCAAATTAACGTTAGCATGCCTGCTAAATAAAGCCGTTTTTTCATTGCATTACCCCTCAGTTCTTATTTTTTATCAAATGATTTAGATATTACTAGTATATTCAAGTAAAACATAATACTTACAGATAGATAATCAGATGCACTTAAAAATCTTTAGGAAGGTTTCGTTGATTCGTTAGATGTTTTCAAAAATGAATTACTGCGAAAAATAAATGCTCAAGAATTATCGAAAGAAAAGTGCACGTACATAACGCTTGTCGCTTAAAAGCAATCTGTATAATTCGATATACAAATGCTTTTTGAGTACGTTTCTAATTGATAAGATAAAAAATAGTTTTACACATATCCTATCTAAAGAAAACCTTCCAGTTGTGGCTCTTTATCACAACCTTTGGATCTCTTGAATCTGCTAATAAGTATTTCTAAATCAAATAAAGTTTAAGTTGTTCTAGAAAGACTGTCAATGAAAAAAAACGATTTTCTTTATTATCTTGTTGTTATTTATAAAAGATTTGTATTTTTTATTTAATTACAATATATATATATAATCCATATGCAATATATATCTCGGAGTGCATATTTTACTTTTAAAATAGATATTATATATTTTTTAAATTTTATGTTGTTATTTATTAAGAAAGGATGTAGAATGTTTTGTGTTGCGAAGAACAAAAATATAATTAAAGAAACGGAGAGAGTTAATTGAAAAAAAGAATTATTTTACCTGCACTCACAATAAGTATCATGGGAGGTTTTACTCTACTATTTTCTGAACAATCAGAAGCTCACGGTTACATAGAATCACCAATATGCCGTAGTTATCAAGGAACGCTTGATAACGATTTGGGAATGTATGGGAAAGTAATATATGAACCTCAGTCTTTAGAAGCAAAAAAAGGATTCCCACAAGCTGGACCTCCTGATGGTCACATTGCTTCAGCAAACGGAGCAGTTGGAGATTTTGTTTTAGATAGCACTGGAAGTAATCGTTGGAAAAAACAAGAAATGAAGACAGGTCCAAATAATTTCAAATGGAATTATACTGCTAATCACAGTACATCAAAGTGGCATTATTATATTACTAAAAATGGGTGGAATCCTGAAGAACCACTAAAAAGAGATGCATTTGAAAAAATTGGTGAAATAAAACATGACAAATCAAGCTCGGAAAACAATAAGGTACATCAAATAGATATTCCAACAGATCATTCTGGATATCATGTTATTTTGGCTGTATGGGATGTTTATGATACAGAAAATGCATTTTATCAAGTTGTTGATGCTAATTTAACCTCTGGTGGAAGTATCACTCCGCCAGAAGAAAAAGATCCAGAAACGCCTAAAAATTTAGAGGCATCACAAGTCACAACTTCTACACTTAAATTGACTTGGAATAAAGCGGATAATGCGCAGGAATATAACATTTATCGCGATGGTAAAAAGGTTTCTACTGTTAGTGGAAATCAATTCAATGAGACCGATCTAAAAGAAGATACGACTTATTCTTACCAAGTAGAGTCTGTTGGGAAAAATGGTAGCACCTCTGAAAAATCTGAGACTTT
Organism: Enterococcus sp. AMC1251; assembly: GCF_058216535.1. NCBI lineage: Bacteria > Bacillati > Bacillota > Bacilli > Lactobacillales > Enterococcaceae > Enterococcus > Enterococcus sp. AMC1251. The sequence continues at coordinate 74,346 of NZ_CM177098.1, forward strand.
GAAAGTAACAACAAAATCTTCAGAGACACCAGATAATCAAAAGCCAACAGCGCCAACTAATCTTCACTCTATGGGAACTACTGAAACATCTGTTGATTTAATGTGGAATGCTTCAACTCACTTTTTAGGTGTGAAAGAATATGATGTTTATCGAGATGGGACAAAAATTACAACAACGGATAAAACAAGATTTATGGATGCAAATCTAAAATCAGATACGACTTACAAATATACGGTAAAAGCAATTAGTATCGGTGGCAATGTCTCTGATACCAGTGAAGAATTCACAGTGAAAACAAAACAAAAACAAGAACAAGAAACACCAAATGATACAAAAGTATGGAAAGTCGGTTCATTTTCAAATCCAATTTTATATACAGCAGGTGAAAAAGTAGCACATAATGGAAAAGTTTATACGGTGCTAACTACACACCAAAATTACGGGGACTCAAACTGGGCACCGGGTATTGCACAATCTTTATTCAGCTAAGGGTAATTTTAGCAGAACGCTAACACCAGATTTGCGCCTAAAGGAAAGATCTTTTAGGCGCAAATCTTTTTAAGGTGCACTAAAGAAATAAGTATAGTTATCATTCATTTAAATCATATAAATTTTGAAATAGGTTAATAAGAGAGGAGGATAAAATGAAGCAAAAAAGAAGTTTTATTTTATTATTAATAATCATCGCTGCGGTTTGTATGAACAAAATGCAAGTGAATGCTAGTCCTAAAATAGATCAAACACTCTCAGAAAAAATAACAGAGCTAAGAAACATGCCAACAACAAACAAAGAAGCTGAAAATTTAAAAAAAAATACACTAAAAGAAGTAGAAATTTTGAGTAATACATCTGAAAAGGAAGCTTCTGCACGAGCAATTAATAGAGTCAATCAAACCATAGATACATTAAGCACCTCAATGGAGCGTGATATTCAATTTAATATTTATAGCGATGTGCATATGGAGAGAAACAGAGAAAAAATGCAATATTTTGAAGATTCCTTAGAGGACTTTAAGTATCTCTCTCCACAGAGTGCTGCAACATTATTCGATGGTGATAACACAGATAATGGTTCTGAAGCAGAGTATACTAACTTTTATAACGTATTAGCAGAATCAAATGTTGTTGAACCATTGGTTGTTTTAGGAAATCACGAAGCTCGTTGGCAATCTAATTCACAAGAATATAAAGATAGATATTTAAAATGGAATAGCCAATATATGGGAGATGTACCTAAAGGTCAACTATATTGGAGTAGATGGATTGATGGGTACCATTTTATTGGGTTAAATACGGAATTAGATTTGAAGGATGCAGCCTATATCTCAAGAGAACAAGTAGCTTGGTTAGAGGAACAATTAAAAGTAGATGCAAGCCCAGATAAACCGATATTTATTCAAATCCATCAAACATTTAAAGGAACGGGAGATCAAACACTTGCAGATACGATTTATTATAAAGATCAATTTCCGCTAGACTTTCCTGAAAGAGACTTCGATGGTGAGGAAGCATTAAAAGAGGTATTAAGAGGGTATCCTCAGTCAGTTATATTTACGGGACATGTGCATAATAATATTAAAAATCTGAAGGTATACCCTAGAGATTATGGTCATGTAGTAGATCTTCCAGACTTTAAAGGGCAAAGAGCTGCATATCAAGTATCTGTAAAAGATAGTGACGTTACCTTGAAACTAAGAGATTTTAAAAATGATAAATGGTTAGAAGAAAGAGAAACGACCTTTTCAGTGAATGAAAATGCTCCTCCAGTAGAGAAAGAAAATGCCTATGACGTTTCTTTCAAAGGATACAATGACCGAGAGTTTGCGGCGTTCACAAATGATAGAACCAAAGGGGAAGGTCGTTTAGAGACGAAATCAACGGGTACACAAGTACATCACGTATTTGATAAAGAGTATGCATCTATAACCGTTCAAGATAGCCAAGGCAAACAAACCTTTAATCAGTCTTACAAAGGAACAGACACGTACAATAACAAAGTAGATACAATGGCGATCAAAGAAGGCGACTACCTAACCTTCAAGCATTTAGAACCTAATGGTGGGGATACTGCGAATGGTCGTTTATCAATTATTGACAAGCAAACAGATACAACCATGGAAAAAGCAGAAGTTATCACGTACAAAGTAACGAAAAACGGCTGGGTTAAAGCGCAAAAACCGCAGGAACCAGAAGAACCCATTGAAATTGATCAAGCATATGAGGTAGATTTTAGAGGATACATGGATCGAGAATTTGCGGTATTTAGCCACGATTTATCAGAAGAAAAAGGCCGTTTAGAAACAAAAGCTACAAGCGATTCAATTCACTATGTGTTTAATAAAGAATACGCCTCTGTAACAGTTCAAGATGCCAAAGGCAAACAAACCTTCAATCAGTCTTACAAAGGAACAGAAACGTATAACGCAAAAGTAGATACAATGGCGATCAAAGAAGGCGATTACCTAACCTTCAAGCATTTAGAACCTAATGGTGGAGATATTCCTACTGGTCGTTTATCAATTATTGATAAACAAACAAACACAGCTATGGAAAAAGCAGAAGTCATCACGTACAAAGTAACAAAAGACGGATGGGTTAAAGCGCAAAAACCACAGGAACCAACAGAAAATAAGCCAGAAACACCTAAAAATGTCAATGCGTCACAAGTAACAACCTCTAGCGTTAAATTAACATGGGATAAAGTGAACAATGCAGACGAATACATTATTTATCGCGATGGAAAAAAAGTGTCTACTAGCAAAGAAAATCAATTTAATGAGACAGATTTACAAGAAAATACGACCTATTCTTATCAAATTGAAGCGATTGGGAAAGATGGAACTTCTTCTGAAAAATCTGAACCATTAAAAGTAACCACAAAATCTTCAGACATACCAAATGATATAAGAGAATGGATGCTTGGTTCGTTTTCAACCCCAGTCTTATATACAGCGGGCGAAAAAGTAAGCCATAAAGGAAAAATTTATGTCGTAGTAACGACTCACCAAAATTATGGAGATTCAAGCTGGGCACCGGATAAGGCAAATAGTTTATTTAGACTAACCTAAAGATTGAAAAGAGGATTCAAAATGAAAAAAAGCACTAAAGTAGTTTCAAAATTATGCCTTTTAGGAATAATCTCACTTTGCTCACTTGGTTTTGGGCAGGAAATTAGCTATGCCGATAATAATGCTCCAGGTGTATACGTTACACCTACTAATTCAGCGCCTTCTGATATTGTGATGATCGACTGGAGTGGTATAGATACACCAGCAGCCACATATTGGGCAGTTCATAATTGGAATCAAGGAAGTGAAGCAGGGGGATACGCTGGTTTTCAGCAACATACAGATAAAAGAACAGTCCACTTTTCTATTTGGGATCCCATCTCAACTAATGAAGCAATTAAAGCGGAATACCTATCTCCCAATTCATCTACAGAATCTTTTGGAGGAGAGGGAACTGGGCGTAAAATTTCTACTATTTACCCATGGGAACAAGGGAAATATTATACGTTATTAATCCGATCTTGGACAGAAAATAATCATACAAAATATGGTCAGTGGGTAAAAGACTATACTGGTAAATGGACGCAACTAGGAATTTTAGATTTTCCAGTTCCAAATGTCAATTTTAATCATGGACAAACAATGTTTCAAGAAGACTGGGCTGGGACAAGAAAAGATAAGCGTAGTTTCAGAATGAAAAATGGTTACGGAAGAAACTTAAGTGATAAACAATGGAGATCTTGGGATCAACAGAAAATTGAAAATCAGCATAAAGAATCCACTAGTTGGAATGGTGGAGCGACCTCTGATTATTTTTGGGCGCAAGCTGGCGGAGAAGAAAATTCGAACATTGGATCTGGAGAAACATTTAAAATCAATCAACCTAAAGAACCCAACACAGGATCAATTGATTTAGAGGATTTTAATGTAAATTATGTGGATGGTCAACTTAAAGCTTCCTGGAAATTAAAACCAACAAGTGCTCCTCAATTTAAGGCATCTATAACTGTCAATAGGAATGGAAATGTAATAAAAACAATTGATAATATTACGTCTTACCAAAATACTGTAACGAGTGATGTTCAATTAAGAGATAGTGATGTAGTTAATTTGACTATAACAGATATTTTTGATAACCAGAAAGTATTTACCTATAACGATAAAGTCGTTAAGGATAAAGAGTATGAGGTAGATTTTAGAGGATATAAGGATCGAGAATTTGCGGTATTTAGTCATGACCTTGAAACAGAAAAAGGACGATTAGAAACTAAGGCTATAAACGATTCAATTCATTACATGTTTGATAAAGAGTATGCATCTGTAACTGTTCAAGATGCCAAAGGCAAACAAACCTTTAATCAGTCTTACAAAGGAACAGACACGTACAATGCAAAAGTAGATACAATGACGATCAAAGAAGGTGACTATCTAACCTTTACACATTTAGAACCTAATGGTGGGGATATTGCGAATGGTCGTTTATCAATTATTGACAAGCAAACAGATACAACCATGGAAAAAGCAGAAACTATCACATACAAAGTAACGAAAAACGGCTGGGTTAAAGCAGAAAAACCGCAGGAACCAACAGAAAATAAGCCAGAAACACCTAAAAATATCAATGCGTCACAAGTAACAACCTCTAGCGTTAAATTAACATGGGATAAAGTGAACAATGCAGACGAATACGTTATTTATCGCGATGGAAAAAAAGTGTCTACTAGCAAAGAAAATCAATTTAATGAGACAGATTTACAAGAAAATACGACCTATTCTTATCAAATTGAAGCGATTGGGAAAGATGGAACTTCTTCTGAAAAATCTGAACCATTAAAAGTAACCACAAAATCTTCAGACATACCAAATGATATAAGAGAATGGACGCTTGGTTCGTTTTCAAACCCAATCATATATACAGAGGGTGAAAAAGTAAGCCATAAAGGAAAAATTTATGTCGTAGTAACGACTCACCCAAATTACGGAGACCCAAGCTGGGCACCGGATAAGGCAAATAGTTTATTTAGACCAATCTAAAAATTGAAAAGAGGATTCAAAATGAAAAAATACGCTAAAATAGTTTCAAAATTATGTCTATTAGGAATAATAGTACTTTTCTCACTTTGTTCTGGGCACGAAATTAGCTATGCTAATAACAATACTTCTGTAGGGTATACTACACGTAGTAATGATATAAAAGAATGGAAAGTTGGTACATTTTCAAATCCAGCCGTATACACAAAAGGTGAAAAAGTAAGTCATAAAGGAAGTATTTATACTGTATTTATGACGCATAGCAATTATGGAGATTCTAATTGGGCACCAGATAGTGCTAATAGCTTATTTATATTAGAAAAAAGCCAAGGACCACAAGAGCCACAAGAGCCAGAAGAGCCACAAGAGCCACAAGAGCCACAAGAGCCAGAAGAACCACAAGAACCAGAAGAACCACAGGAACCACAAAAAAAAGCTTATGATGTTTTCTTCAAAGGATATGCAGACAAAGAATTTGCGAAGTTTAGTCATGACCTAACCAAAGAAGAAGGTCATTTAGAGACAAAATCAACGGGTGCACAAGTACATCAAGTATTTAATAAAGAATATGCGTCTGTAACCGTTCAAGATGACCAAGGGAAACAAGTCTTTAATAAGTCCTACAAAGGAACAGAAACTTATGGTAACAAAACAGATAAAATGGGCATCAAAGAAGGTTATTATCTAACCTTCAAGCATTTAGAGCCTAATGGTGGGGACACTGCGAATGGCCGTTTATCAATTATTGATAAACAAGCAAATGCAACCATGGAAAAAGCAGAAGTCATCACGTACAAAGTGACAAAAGATGGTTGGAAAAAAACTCCAAAACCAGAAGAACCTAAGGAACCAGAAGAACCAGCTGAAAAAACCAAAGAGTATGAGGTAGATTTCAAAGGATACGCAGACAAAGAATTTGCGAAGTTTAGCCACGATTTATCAGAAGAAAAAGGCCGTTTAGAAACAAAAGCTACAAACGATTCAATTCATTACGCGTTTAATGAAGAATACGCATCTGTAACAGTTCAAGATGCCAAAGGCAAACAAACCTTCAATCAGTCTTACAAAGGAACTGAAACGTACAACGCAAAAGTAGATACAATGGCGATCAAAGAAGGCGACTACCTAACCTTCAAGCATTTAGAACCTAATGGTGGGGATACTGCAAAAGGTCGTTTATCAATTATTGACAAGCAAACAAACACAGTTATGGAAAAAGCAGAAGTCATCACGTACAAAGTAACAAAAGACGGATGGGTTAAAGCGCAAAAACCACAAGATCCAAATGAGCCGAATGAAGAACCTAATGAACCAACAGAAAACGAACAATTACGTTTAATCCATGGTAACTCTAAACTTGATGATAGAGATGCTACTGTCTTTTTCATAACGGGCGATGGCTATACAGCCTCTGAACAAGATAAATTTTGGAAAGATGTAGATAAAGTGAGTCGAGATACCCTGAACATGTCTCCTTATAATGAATTTAAAGATACTATTAAAATCTATGGTTACTACGTTTCTTCTAACCAGTCAGGTGCAAAGGGAGATAAATCTGAAAACGCAGAGAATGCTAGAGCAGATAAAAGAGATACGTACTATGGAACTTCCTACTGGAATGGTGGTCAAAGTCATTGGCTTTATACTTCTGAAAACGGTGTTGCAAAGTTAGATGAAGCAGTGAGAAAAAATGTGCCACTTGCAAATCAAAAATTAATTCTTGTAAATTCTTCGAGGTATGGTGGTACTGGTGGTAGCGGACGAGCGACTATTGGTGTATCTTCAGAAGTATCATTAGTATTTCAACATGAGTTAGGACATTCTTTAGGTAATCTTGCGGATGAATATTTTGCAGGAAATCAGTTTCTAACTGAATCCGCAGCTAATCAAACGCGAGAGAGCGATCCAAATAAAATAAAATGGCGTCATTTATTGAATGAACCTAATATTGGCATATATCAGATAGCTCCGGGTTGGTACAAACCAGCTAATAATAAGTGTATAATGGAAAATTTATGGGATAGTCATTATTATTGTGCAGTATGTAATGAAAGACTGAGATATGTATTGTCTTCTCCTAATCGTGCACGTATGATGCAAGTGTCTGAGGATCAGCATGTAGAATGCCAAGGTCACTCACATCCAAATGAGTCAAAAGAATTTCATTCAAAAATCAACGAATTGTCTACTACAAATAAGTAATTTGCAAAATGTTAGATAAAGCGTGTAGACGGATATGAATTACTTTTAACTGTTAATTAAAATAAAAAGGTAAGGCAAAAACCAGAAAATGGTTTTTGCCTTCTTTTTTTTGCTAGTAAAAAAGGATGAATAGCGTATAATAATTAGAAAAGGGATAGATGGAGGTTGTTATGATGGCGATTGAGCAAGTAACAGTAAGAACCAAGGATGAATTAGTAGCAGAGTTAGATAAGAAGACAGGGGAAATCATCGTTGAAGGTGACTTTAGTCAGAATATTGCAGACATCAAAAAAGGACAATTAAATGAGACGGATACAATGGGGGTTGCGATTGGTAGTGGTGGTGCTGGTGTTTTAGTAGAATATGGAATTAGTAAATTGCTGGATATTTTTGATCCTGCAACAAAAGAAGATAAAAAAATCCGCAAACAAATTGAGCATTTATATACAATTAAGCGTTTAACAAAAGAATCATTCTTACTATGTTTGAAGCAGTTGGATTATTAAAAATAGAATAGGTCGGAAGACAGATATTTTTTCTATTTTGCGTTTTTATGTAAAAAAGGGTAGCTTTAGTGAGCAAAAATTAGCATGAGAGAAGTGCTTATTTTGTGTAGCTAAAGTTTAAAAGGAAGGAGTAGTAAAGTGAAGAAATCAAGAAAAATTATCATTGATACAGACCCTGGAATCGATGACGCTGTTGCAATTGCTGCTGCATTATTTGATGAAAGGTTGGACATTAAGCTATTTACTACAGTTGTAGGTAATGTTAGTGTGGATAAAGTAACAAAAAATCTGTTGAAATTGTTAGCTTTTTGGAATAAAGGAATTCCTGTGGCGATCGGTTCAGATCGTCCGTTGTTGCGTGAAGCAATCAATGCAAGTGATATTCACGGAAACTCAGGAATGGCTGGCTATGAATTTCCAGAATGTAAGTATGAATTACTAACAAAAAATCATGCAGTGATCGAGATGTACAAGATCTTGATAGATTCTAAAGAAAAAACCACGATTGTTGGAATCGGTCCATTAACGAATATTGCGCTGTTGCTTAGGGTTTATCCAGAATGTGTGAAAAGAATCGAAGAGCTTGTAATTATGGGCGGTTCTTTGGGGAGAGGGAATGCAGGTATACTATCAGAATTCAATATTGCGGCAGATCCGGAAGCTGCAAAGCTTGTTTTTGATAGTGATATTAAACTGACAATGGTCGGATTGGATGTTGGGGAAAAAGCATTGGTCTTGCCTAAAGAGCGTGAGCAGATTCAGAAAATGAATAAAACTGGTGATATGATCGATCAGTTGTTTAGACAATATCGTAGTGGTAGTTTAGAAACCGGATTGAAGATGTATGATGGTTGTGCGATTGCTTATTTATTAGAGCCTGAAATGTTTGAAGTGAAAGAGGCTTATGTTGCGGTTGAAACACAAGGTATTTTGACGGCAGGGGCTACTTTGGTTGATTTGGATAGGTATTTGGGTAAAGAACCGAATTGCCGGGTTTGTGTGGATCTTGATGAGAAACAGTTTAGAAATTGGTTTTTAGAAGCGATTAAGAAGTGTGATTGATAATTATAAAAGAGTGAAGAACAGAACTGTCTTGGTTCTGTTCTTCACTCTTTTATTTGGGAGAATTTGATTCTTTATTTTGTAGCTCGAAAAAGCCAATTTCCTCAATTGTTTCACCTGAAAAATCATCTGCATTGTTTACTTGAATTTTATATACTGATGTTGTATCTAATGAACTTAGGCTAATAGATATATTGATCTCACCAGTTTCTAAGTTATATACTTGTGTAAACAATTGATTTTCAACTTCTATACCATCTTTATATAGAATAACTTTTGGGGTACAAGGTTTTTCTAGAGTACTAAATTCTTTGAGAGGAGCAATAAATCGAATGGTTGTTTGCAACGCATCACTGGTTGCTTTAATATCAGTGATATTAGTTACATTACTGATTTGCGTATCAGCAGTTTGGGTCAATGGTTTGTAATCAATATCAAAACGCCAATCTCCCTCATATTCTAAAGCATTATCAACACCGAAAGGAGCATCTGTTTTAGAAGCTTCGTTAAATGCTTGGTCAAGTTCTTCAGCATCTTGCCAAAGTAGTTTATAGATGTGAAGCGTTAATTTAGCGTTATTTGGAATGTCATCATGATCAAGAGTTGCAACAACAGAACCATAGAAAGTATCTCCTTCTACGCGAAAAGTAGAGTCATACGTACCTCCTCCTCGTATATCTTCAGTGTTTCCATCAACAAACAGACCCATTTCAATATCTTGAAAATTTGGTGTTAGTTTGGTAAATTTTCTATCAGGAGAACGTTGTTTTTTCAGTAACTCTTTTAGTTTTTCATCATCTAATTTAAATTGATAATCAAAAGCAAATTTTTTCTTTGTTGACACAAATTTTGTTAATTTTATCTCTCGACCATTTTGAGTACTTGTTAAATTAAGTTCACTTTGTATGCCGTTATTTTCTACCATCGCGACGCCTGAATCCTGGCTAATTCCTAAAGCATGTTTGATTGCTGTATTTATTTGTGGGTTGATCATAGCAATTAAAATTACTACTGCAGCTGTTGCAAAAGTAATAATTATTTGTTTCTTGTATCTGACTTTGATGCTCTTTTTTTCTTGTTTAAATTTGTTGTATAAAATATCTTCTCGACTCTGAACTAAATTATCCATTACTTCTTTTGGGATTTCCTTTTCTTGTATGATACTCTCATTCTTTTTTTTATCCATGTTCTTCTCCCTCTAATAATATTTTTAATTTTCCTCTACCACGCGCAAGTCTCGTTTTTACTGTATTTTTAGATACATTCAGTTGTTCAGCGATCTCATTAATATTAAAACCCGCATAATAATGTAAAATAATTGGGATTTTATATTTCTCTGGTAGTCTATTGAATTCTTCCTCTAAGCTAAAATTTTTGTAGTTGGTCTCTCTAGTACCCATATAACCTTCTTTAAATTCGACTAGCTCAACTCTCTTTTTCAAAATGTCCTTAGCGATATTAATCATAATTCTAAAGATCCAAGAATTAAACGCTGTTTCATTTTTGATATTAGGAATTTTTTGCCACGCACGAATTTCAGTTTCTTGTAGACAATCGGCTACGTCTGCATTGTTTAAAAGTAACTTATAAGCAGAATTGTACAATACGACTTGATAGGCTTCACAAAGTTTTATAAACGATTGTGCGTCGCCAGTTTTTGCTTTTTTAACCAAACGTATTTGTTCCCTTTTTTCCATAGACTTCTCCCTCCTATTTATAACTATTAGACTCTAATTTTACCAAAAAGGTTTCATCGAAATGTATTTTTATTTTTTTGTAGAAATTTATGATGGACATTACAAAAAAAGAGTTTGGGGCAATAATCAGGAAAATCTGATTCTGTCCCAAACTCTTTTTTTTTACCAGTTGCACCTACTTCAATCTTTATCTCGATCGAATAACCAATAACCAAAAAGTGATATCACAATACCTACTAATTGAGGTGTGACAATCAACGAAAAGTTCTTATAATTTACTTCACAATAATATAAAAATCTTGATCTTTTTTATAAATATCATAATAGTAGTCAGACATCGCTAGTTCATGGTTAGCTTGCTTGAAGTCTTCTAAGTTAAAAGGCTGGATATCGAAATCCATACCAGAATATGTTTTGAATAAGACTTGATTTGGCCAGAAAAATGCGGTATTTGTGGGTACTAAATCTTTTAGAATTGGATAATTTCTAGCAGTATTTTCAAATACTGGTGACTCTTTGAAAAGCGTAGTAGAGTAAACTTTTGCCTTATCTGAATGGACTAGATTTTTTAAGTCAGATGCCAGTACAAGACTTTGACGTTCAAATGAACCTAGTTGGTAAAACAGTGACGAGGCGTAAATAAAGGGAAACGAAAGTAAATAAAAGCAAAATAGATAAACTAGCCCAAGTATTGTTATTCTTAGAGCAGGTTGTTGCTGCATCCGATTCAAAAGTAAAATAAGTGTTATGACAACAAAAACACTAAACCCGTAAGCGTATCTTGGCGCAGCTAGGGCAAGTTTTTCTGGGAAAATCAAGAAAACACCATAGCTTAAAATTGAGCCTAAAACTAAATAAACGAGAGAAAAAAAGAGGCGTTTAACAAAATTCGTTTTAGTTTCGATGATATGAACGAAAATAAATAATATCAACAAAATTAAAAATAGCCAGATCCAGACCCTGGTACTTTGTTCCACGATCCTGTGTAAATACATTTTACTATTGATAACAATAACTGCAGGAATATCTTTTAAGGAGGCTATTGCAACATTACCACCGCGGCTTGATAGTTCAGGATTAAGTTTGGTCTCAAATACATAAACTAGCATAGCAACGATATAAGCAAGTGCTGAAAGTGATATCTGTTTAAAGATAGTTAACCATTTTTCATTTGCCCAAATTTTTTTGAACGACAATGCTAATACTAAAAGAATATATAATCCAGACGATGCTTGGTATGTATTACACATCAGAAAAATACCAACAACAGATGCTGCAAAAAAGTAGTGTTTCTTACTTTCCCACCAGAGAAATGGAACGACAGAGAATAGAATACTGAATGCCATAAAAGGAGCATCAAATCTGAAACTTATATTTTGAAGGAACCAAGGATTTAAACCAATAATTGTGGATACAATCATCGGAGCAAACTCTAATTTTTTATCATTTAATGTGTAAACAACGATACTGCTGGAAGTAGTTAAAATAATTGCTGTTATGATCGAGGAAGTCAATCCTAAATCCGTTAGATGTCTACTTCCTTGTATCACCCAAGCTAAAATCTCGCTTCCCCAACGTGAATATCCTTCTGCAAATTTTGAATAACCCCATAATTGTCGACCAACATCATCTAGATAAGGAAAATTCACTATCCCTATCGCTAAGTTGGCTAATAGATAAATCAGAAAAATCAAGCTAATGCTATATTTATTTTGTTTTATAGTAGACAATTTTTCTAGTACCCCTTTCCTAATACTTCTTGAATGATAGCATTTTATAACTTAGAAAAAAAGGTAGGGATTAAAATTTACTTAATAAATTGCATTTAGTCGAACAATAAAGATAAAATATCTGCACTTATTAAAAAAGACAAGGAGTGCATCTAATGTAACCAAAGGATAGCGGGTGTCACGGAAGAAAAGAAATCTATATAACAAAAAAATGAAGGAGCTTCACACCAAAGCTCCTTCATAAACTAGCGATCTAACGTTTTCGACGCTTACGCTTATTAGGTTTTACTAACGCCAATTTTGGCTTATTCGTAAATCGTACGTAAACCACAAATCCACCAATACACACGATAAACAGGATCACGCCCGGCACGAATCCTTCAGGCAGATAAACAAATTCAATCGTATGTTCACCTTGTGTTACTGGAATACTAACAAAGGCTTTTTTAAACGACGTAACTGGTACTTTCTTACCATCAACATAAGCTTTCCATCCTTTATCATAAGGAATCGTGGTTAGAAGGACTTGATCTTTCTCTGCATTCACAGTTCCAACCGCTTTACGTCCTTTAGCCGTTAAATCAGCGCCTTTATCTTGAATCGTTTGAACGGAACGTTCAAAGGCTTTTGTATCTAAACCAACAACTTTTGGCTCCATAAAGCTGACCGCAGTTGTGCCATAGAAACTGACGGTAAATGTAACGCTAGTCGGCTTGTCGTAATACCCGATATTATAATATTGCCCGGTGATATTGATTTGCGATTTTTGGCTAGACCCATTCACAGACATTGTTGCTGTTGAGCTTTCTAACTGACCAAAATCGGTTGGAAACAGGCTAAGGTAGGCTTGAGTATTTGCAGGTACATCTACTGTCCAAGTAATATCTTTTGCGACATTATTTTGAAGTTCTTTATACGTCACAGAACCGCCACTTTGTTCGATTTTGACATTCTTTTTATCAATAACTGTCGGTTGATAGAACTTGAAATAATCTTCGTTTTGTCCAGACAATGCATTGAAGAGTTGAGTTTGACTGCCTAAATTGTCATTGACTGGCTGTTTAACTTTATAAATATCAGTATCAGCTAAAAAGCCTAAAGGTAACGCATTACTATTTTTATACAGTGAGAATTTATCCGCCGTATCTGTTTGGGAAAATCCGAATTTTAATGGATCATTTTCCGAAATATTATATTTGACTCCAACGAGAGAATCCATCAACAACGTATTATTTGGATAACGGATGTTTAAACCAGTTCCTCTAGAACGGAAACCTAAGTCATTTAAATAGGACGAGGAATGACGATTTCTAATAGATGAAAACAAGCTGACACCACTGTAACCGTAATTGATACTATCATTAGAAGAAACGGAATTCAAATTTTCTAAACGATAAAAGGAATCGTTCTCTTTTTTCGTCTTGTCCACTAGTTTTTTGATCGACGGATAGGGTTCAGAATAGAGGCTACGTGAAGCGTAATTCCAATCTTCCAGAATCCCTTTGACCATCGTACTCGTATTGATAAAAGCTTCAGTTGAAACAAGTAACACCAATAATATGATCAGGTAATGCATCGGTATTTTTTTTAATTGATAAAACACGATCCCAGCGAGGTACAGTAGTAAAAATAAAACAGTGAGAATAAAAGCTGAGATTGGAATGTAGTCATAACTTGTAGTGCTTTTCGTTCCTTCAGCTAAAGCAAAAATCGCAATCAGCATGATCGTAGAACCAGCTAACAGACCTAGATCCTCGGTTTTAAATTTCTCAAACCCGTAACCCGCTAGTAAAACTACTAAGAAAGAAAATAAGAAACTGTAACGGAATAAAAACATATTCGGTGCATGCATACCATGCCAAAATAGATTTAATGGCGTGATATAAAAACTAGCAATTAAAAGAACGAATAGACTGCCAAATAATAGTTTGTTTTTCCGAGGAATCTCTTTTGAGACAAAGTAAAAGACACAGAAAATCAAAGGAAGTAATCCAACGTAGATAAACGGAATCGAGCCATATTTTGTTGTATCGTAGACGCCAATCATATTTTTCATGACAATATCCCAAAAAGCTGTTGCTTCGGTTTTAAATTGAGTTACTTGAGATAAAGTCTCACCATTTGCTCGTAAATCTAGGACAGCTGGCAATACTAAGATCATCGAAGCGCCACCTGCTAAAAGAGAGGTGATTCCATAAGGCAGAATCCGTTTTTTATAAACCTTCCAGTTCGTCAACATTCGGGCAATAAAATATAGGAAAGAGAAGACGCCGATCATAAAGCCCATGTAAAAATTCGAAACAAATAATAGTAGATAACTGACAAACAGTAGTATCGGTTTTCGTTCATCCATCAGTCGATGAATGCCTAGAATAACCAACGGCAGATAAGTGAATGCATCCAACCACATAATAATCTCTGAATGTGCTGTAGCAAATGACATTAGTGCATAGGGCACACTAAGCATCACATGTCCCCACTTGGGTATCTTGTAGGTATTTTTAGCAAACACCCAAAAAGCTAAACCAGCCGAACCGATTTTCAGCAAAGTAATTAAATAAAGTGCATCAGGAATATTTTGGTTTTTAAAAAAGAGAACAAGCGGCGTAAATAGTCCGCCAAGGTAATACGAAATCAGTGAAAGATAATTTAATCCTAGAGAAGCATTCCAAGTATAAAAAATACTTTGTTTTCCATGGAGCACATTATTGAAACTAGCATGAAAGTTGGAAAATTGTGAAAAAGAATCACTTGCCATCACACTACGGCTACTACCGGGATAGATACCAATACTTAAATAAATAATGACCATAACAAAAAACGGGATGAAAAAACTGGCGGTCATATATGGCCAGTTTTCTTTAATAAATGCTTGCATATTTTTCTTCATAATCAACCTCACAACGAAATAAATAGAATATATATAGTTTAGCATATCCATTGGAAAATTGATTGTCAGAAAGAAAAAAATTAAAGAAATTCGAAAAATTTGTAAAGACATAAAATATAAAAAATGATTAACTTTTTATAATAATTAGCGTATAATATAAAATATAATACTATCATTGTGGAAAGAGAGGGATGAATATGTGTACAGGTATTAGTATGAAATCATTGAATGAAAACTATTACTTAGGAAGAACACAAGAATACAATGTTGATTTTGATTACGTTGGTGTACAAATTCCTAAAAAATTCGAAATTAATGAAAGTATCGAAAAGTGGCAGACAATTTATTCAGTACTAGGGATGGGAATCAAAGAAAATCAAAAAGAGAGTGCTCAAAGTGTGATTGATGGTGTCAATGAATGTGGACTTGGCGGGATCACACAATATTTTGCTGAATTTAACCAATATTCGACTATTGAAGAAATAAAGAATGCTGAAAAATTACCGTTGATAGCGGAGCAATTTGTCTTTTGGGTATTGGCTAATTGCAAGGATACAAAAGAAGTTGAAGAAAAGATTTTGGGTGTAGCAATTGCAGATTTTTCGATAAGTGGTAAAGCACCTGGATTGCCACAGCACTTTATGTTTACAGATGCTATAGGTCGCACGATTGTTGTTGAACCTTCAGTGAAGCTAGGTTTTGTTGTATATGAAAATCCAGTGGGTGTGATGACAAACAGTCCTAAGTTTGACTGGCATCTGACGAATTTGGAAAACTATACTGGATTATCGGATGTAAATACAAAAGATGCGCTGTTTCATGGGAAAACTATTCTTTCTGCTGGAAAAGGTTCTGGGTTACATGGTATTCCTGGAGATTATACTGCAGCTTCACGTTTTGTTCGAGCGGCCTATCTGTTGAAATTTAGTGACCCTGTTGGCGACAAAGACATGATTAACAAAGCTTTTCATATTTTGTCCACATCTGATATCGTCAAAGGTGTAGTTAAATTAGAGGAACCTAAAGGGAAAGATCGACAATATACACAATATACATCTATTTACGATTTAAGTAAAAGACAAATGTACGTTAAGATGTATGATAACTTTACAATTCAAACAATCCACTTTGATGAGATAGTTGGAGACGATGATCAGATCAAAAGCTACAATTTAGTGAAAGTACCACAATATCAAACTTTAAATTAAAAATAAAAACACTAAGATTTGAGCTCTGTACTTTCTGATGTTGATGAGAAATCATCAGCATCTTTTTTTATGCAAAATAATAGAAAAGACCCCTCGATATCCTTTAGAACGAAATCCACTAAAACCATTCAAAAAGGAATGCATTAAGAGGCGAATCTGCCAAGTATTTTCTGGTACATTGATTATTTAGTTCACTCTTGTCCACATCGTGGCATCAAAGAAGACGGATTAATTATTCGTTGGTGCTTTACAGTGTTCAACGAATGAATTCTTTTCTTCATCAAGGAAATGGGGAGGCAAAAAAAGATCGTCGTCTAAAGAAATACTGGAAACTATTTCAAAAGAATCAATGGAAACTAGGTTTTGAAAAACATCAATGACGTCCTTCCTTCCGTGTCTATTTAACAGAAATAGAACCCGTGGATCGGTTACTTGCTTATGGGTTTCGTAACTTCTATAATTTTAAATTAAGAATCATTTTATGTTTTGATCATGTTCTTTTTTAACCAAATAAAAAGCCTAGAGGAATTTGCCTCTAGACTTCACCAGTGATTTAATTCTTTGGATTTTTTTCACCAAATTAAAGCCATTGTTTGACTTTTTCATAGCCTCGTCCAATATCAGCTAATGCATGAGTATCTGATCCATAAACGAAAGGAATTCCTAACTCAGTAGCTTTTTTAGTTATCCACATCTGTGGATAACTCTGTTGATAACCCTGTTTATAAAATCCAGCGGTGTTTAAATCTAGGCTGTATTTTTCCTGCTTTATACGTGTTAAAAGGGTGTGAACAAGTGCAGTATTTTTAGAAGAATAATCAATCGATTCATCAAAGAATTGTTCAAATTTTTGGCATAAAGAAATATGACCTAAACGCATAGGCTTCCAAGGACCTAAATTTGCTTCCAAAGATTCTAAAACCTTTTGATAGTAAGACTTTTGGGCTTTTTCAAAGCTACCTAAATAGTCAACGATACCAGTTTTATACTCTTCAAAAGAATAGTCAATTCCTCGCAATCCACCTTGCCCTTCAAGAAAATGAACAGATAAAAGTCCATCATCTGTTTGTGGACCGTATTCAGCTAAGAAATCTCGTGTCCACTCTTCAAATGCTGAAAAATAATCCAATTCAAATCCGATGTGAATAATGATGTCAGATGCATATTTTTTCCGAAGATTGTTCATCTTTTTTAAATAGTTATCCACGTCATTAAAAGCCATTGATGCAGTTGTCCACAACTCAAGGTTTCCTGCCGTGTATTTTTCTATGTCTTTAGGTAAAGGTGCATGTTCTGTAATGCTATATTCTTTAAAGCCAAGGCTGATGGCGCGTTGAATCAATCGTTCAGTATCCTGGACTTGTCCATGTGGACAAAATTCAGTGTGTGTGTGACCATCACGTTTCATGAGAAAACCTCCATACAGTTGTTTGTAGTTCAAGTAATTAGCGATCATTTTTAGGTAAAGAAAAGCTCGCAACAAAAAAATTGTTTTCTCGACGAAAAGAAAAAGTAGTTTCGCGGTATTGCTTTAATAATCTAATAAAGATGGGAAGTCCCTTTCCTTGGTGTCCACTTTTAGTCGTAAAATGATTTTTGAGAATTTTTTCAATCGAAATCGTTCCTTCATAAGCATTTTTAACTTCTATATAAATAGAAGAATCGCGATTCTCCATCGTTACTTGGATAAGAGGATTGTCCATATCAATAGAAGCTTCTAAAGCATTGTCTAGAATAATGGAAAAACAACGAATGAAATCAAGCAAATGAATTGATAGATCAAAGTACGAAATATTTTCATTAATAGAAAATTGGATAGGGATATCATGTTTTAAACAGTTTTCAAAAAAATTAACCAATATTCCCTGAACGGGAGGGATATTTACTGCAGAAATTTGATAGTAATAATCTTCTTCAATAAAAGAATTGGAATATTCTGTTATAGATAAAAGATAGGCTCTAGCTTGATCCACTTGGTTATTTTCAAGATAAGTACTCAAACTAACAAGAATATTTCGATAGTCATGTTTAAATTCGTTGGCTAACATAATATTTTCCGATTCTCGGCTTAATTGTTTAGAAAGAAGAAAGATTTTTTGTTGATAAATCCGACCAATAATATAAGCAACATAGCTAAAGATACCTGAAAATGCTAATAATACAAAGCTAAGGTAAAAAAACTTCAAATCAAAAATACTAATTTGCCTAACAATGTTTAATGAAAGCAGCAAAATAAAACAAAAAACCGATTGTATAATATATTTTTTTGGAAGCTGAGAGACAGCTTTAAAAACACTGTACTTACTCAGAATTTTTTTCGCGAATAGGATGAAAAGCAACAAAACGATTTGCTGTAGAAATAAAGCGATGGGTTTAATGTACTCAAATTGCTTTACAGTGATCATATCATAGATTCGCAAAATATTAAGTACATCCCAGGTAAGTAACCAAGAAAAAATCATCAAAGTGTTTTGGATAAAGGAATAGAGTACGCCTAAAGTCATACTTTGCGAGAAATAACTAATGAAGACAAATTCAATAATCATAAAAGGGATGAATAAGGCTAAGGAAAGAACGCCGCCATATAATTGGCTGACGATCAATAGAAAAAGGAGATGACTAGTTAGTAAAATTGATTGGCGAAAGTTGAAGTATTTTTTATAACCTGTAAACCAACAAATTTGTAAATAATTGATTGCTAATAATATAGATGCTAAAGATATGCTCAATGTGTTCTACCTCTTAATCTTAAAATAATTATAATGCTTTTTTTAATTTATCTATGATTCGTTTTCCTAATTCAAGTTCACTGTTGTCATCAAATGTAGCTAAACCCGTGGCACGGTCCAAAGAAACAATACGATTTAAATTGATAATATACGATTTTAATTCAGTGTACAAATAGAGAGCGTCTATCGATTCTTTTAGTCTGTTAATAGTTCCTTCAACGATTTGTTCTGAATTTTCCGTGCGAATGATAATAGTGTTTCTTATTCCCGGCATCGACTTTATGTAGAGAATATCCTGATACTTTACGAATATAATTTCCCCAAATTTTTTAAAGGAAGCATAACTATCTTTGTCTTGAACACGATGAAGAACTTCATTCTTAATAGAATAAAAAAGTTCTTCTATAATACGGGCATCCATAATCGTTCCTTTTATAAGATAAGTTTTAGCATTGATTTGCTCGTTAATAATTTCAATTCCTTTGTTATCTAAATTTGTTAAGAAAAGAATAAAGCATTGTTGATTGTACTGTCTAATTTTTTTTGCAATGTCGATCCCTGAATAATAAGTTTTTAAATCGATGTCAATGAGAAAAACATCATTGTCATTGAATTCAAAAGTATCTAGTGTAAGAAAAAAAGAGTCCTGTTCATCAACCGGAATCACTTCTAATGAAAGAGCTCCCTTAAATAATGAAAAAGACTCAATAATTTTCTGAAGTCTTTTTTTGTATACAAATTCATCATCAATTAAATAAACACGAATAGTAATGTTCATGTGATTGTCCCCCCAATACATCAATTGTACCTTTCTTTTCCTTATTTGGAAAAGAAAGTCTATTTTCTTCAGAAGAAATACTTATAAATTAAGAAAAATTTTTATTCATATTATTTGTATTTTATTTGGAAAATTCGTAAAAGAGAGAATGCTCAAAAAAGACGTAGGAAGTCCGATAAGGATCAATTATTCCCTATTTTTATCTTTTTATCTATTTACTATAACGTATTAATATTTTTTCTTTTTGGGTAAAGCGCAGTTCGAATTGTTTTTATATGTATCATTATAATGTAGAATAAATAAATAAAAATCGCTAATGTGAAATGTAATCGTTTTAATGTTCATCTTGCGTTTTTTTTTTTAAGTATAGTATGTATAAGTAAAAATGAAAGGAGAAAAAAATGATAAATATTGGATTATACTCTTCAAAAAATTCTTGTTCGGTATATACAGAACCATTTGAAGAAAATAAGTTTTCTTTTTTCTCGTTAGAAAAAGAAATAAAAAAAGAACAAATTTCAAATTTTAAAGCAGTGATTCTTGATTCTTCAGATGAAAAAAATGAGGAATCGATTGGGCAAATTTGTGCATTGCTTAGATCTATTCAAAATAGTCACATACCTTTTGTGTTTGTCTTACTAAAACAAAGTACAAAAATTGAGCGACTGATTTACTTAGAATTTGGCGCAACAATGGTGTTTGATCAAGAGACAGATCCTAATGAATTTGCTTTAATTGTATCCAACTTAATTCACAAGAAAGAAAATCAAAGGCAACAAGAAACAGAGGGGAAAGAAGGTAGTGATGGTGTCTATTTGAATAAACACAAGTTATCTATTCATCTAGGCGATGATCGGGAAGTACTGTTAACGCCTTTAGAATACAAACTGATTGATCATTTAATGCAAAAGAAACAACTAGGAAGTACGTATGAGGAAATTTACCAAATATTGTGGGGAGAAGAAATAGAAAATAGCCGCCATCGAATTGCAAACTTGGTCTTTCTAATACGTAACAAGATAGAAAAAGATCCTATAAACCCAAAATATTTAAAAACGATTCGAACAATTGGCTATATTTTTTGTGAATAAGCAATAGGTAAAAATAATTTTTGATGATCGACAAGGCAAATGGATGTTATTTTGGTAAAAGTATAGAAAGAGGTAAAAAATGAAGCTAGCAACAAAAAAAAATAAAATTACTACGTATTTACTATTAGTGATTATATTAATTGGTCAATTTCCAATAAGAGTAGTCTTAGGACAGGATTTAAAAGCCGCAAACAATCAAAATTGGGGAAATCAATTTATCACAAATGTCAAAATGACAGATGGCAATGGGAACAGTATTTCATCTATTCCTACAGATAAAAGCTTTAAAGTTAGATATGAATTTGCGATCCCAACAGCTTATGAAGATGATGTAACGGCTGGGGATAAAATGGAAGTACAGCTTCCAAAAGAATTACAAACGGCTCAAAATGACCCTCTTGAATTTCGAGATGGTAATGGAAATTTGGTTGCAACAGGTGCAGCAACAACAAAAGGCGGGCAACAATATGTTGTAACGTTTACAGATTATGTAGAAACGCATTCTAATGTGAACGGTCATTTTGAATTCTTTGTGTCCTTTTCGAGTTCCGTAGAACCTGGTGAAGAAATAAATATTGAATTTGAAACAGAAGGTGGTACAACGATTATTCCGATTAAACCAGAAAAACCTGGTTCTGGTGGAGGAAGTAATCCTAACCCAAAGCCACCATATGGAAATTCTAGTCATAAACAAGCCTTTTATAAAGGTAACGGAATTATAGAGTGGAGAGTTACGTTCTTCCCACCATTAAAAAGTTCTGATCCTGTTTATCCAGATTTCTACGAAGATATGCACAATATACGCGTATATGATGAATTAGGACCTGGTTTAGAGTTAACGGAAGCAGATAGAGAAGCGATAATAGTGAGGCAAGCATATGGATGGAAAGCAACTATCACGTTGGGGAATGATCTGGGTAGAATTGCGAAAGTTGAATCTTATGATCAATCTACTGGAAAATTTGAGTGTTCACTACCGGATATTACCGATGGTGCAGGTCGTCAGGTAAGGTATAGCACCAGAATCACTGATTCTGAACAAGTAGATTTTCTTAATAAAGCAAGTATAGAGGGAACCGATTATGAAAAATCAACTTCACAAAATATACGTATCGAAGGGGGTACAGCTGGTTCTGAAGGAGAGCAAGCTGGATTCACAGTAGTAAAACAAGATACAGACGGTAATGCTCTAGCTGGAGCTGCATTTGATCTGTTTCGAATTGCATCTAATGGCAATGAAACGAAAATTGCTTCAGATCTCAAATCAGATACCAATGGTCGTATTAGCTATGACAAGTTAAAGTTTGGTACCTATGAACTGCGAGAAACGCAAGCGCCAGAAGGATATAATCTTTTAGAAGAGCCGTATCAATTTGTACTCAATTCTAAAGGAATGAAAGAACTTAGCATACCCATTATAAATGAACGAGAAGAAGACCCAGTAGGAAGTGTGGAATTAGAAAAAGTAGATAGCGAAAATAGCAATAAGACGCTATCTGGTGCAGAGTTCACCTTATACAAAGGGAAATCAAGCAATCCACAAGGGAAAGTGGACACTTACAAGACGGATAGAGATGGTCAAATCCGAGTAGATAACTTAACCTACGGAGACTATCATTTTGTAGAAACAAAAGCGCCTGAAGGATATGAATTAGATGCAACCCCAATCAATTTCAAGATCAGTGATTCAGATAAAGTTGTCAAAGTAGAAAAAGAAAATACCCGCACGCCAGACCCAGTAGGAAGTGTGGAATTAGAAAAAGTAGATAGCGAAAATAACAATACAACGTTATCTGGTGCAGAGTTCACCTTATACAAAGGGAAATCAAGCAATCCACAAGGGAAAGTGGACACCTACAAGACGGATAGAGATGGTCAAATCCGAGTAGATAACTTAACCTACGGAGACTATCATTTTGTAGAAACAAAAGCCCCCGAAGGATATGAATTAGATGCAACCCCAATCAATTTCAACATCAGTGATTCAGATAAAGTTGTCAAAGTAGAAAAAGAAAATACCCGCACGCCAGACCCAGTAGGAAGTGTGGAATTAGAAAAAGTAGATAGCGAAAATAACAATACAACGTTATCTGGTGCAGAGTTTACCTTATACCGAGGAAAATCAAATAATTCGCAAGGGAAAGTGGACACCTACAAGACGGATAAAGATGGTCAAATCCGAGTAGATAACTTAACCTACGGAGACTATCATTTTGTAGAAACAAAAGCGCCCGAAGGATATGAATTAGATGCAACCCCAATCAATTTCAACATCAGTGATTCAGATAAAGTTGTCAAAGTAGAAAAAGAAAATACCCGCACGCCAGACCCAGTAGGAAGTGTGGAATTAGAAAAAGTAGATAGCGAAAATAACAATACAACGTTATCTGGTGCAGAGTTTACCTTATACCGAGGAAAATCAAATAATTCGCAAGGGAAAGTGGACACCTACAAGACGGATAGAGATGGTCAAATCCGAGTAGATAACTTAACCTATGGAGACTATCATTTTGTAGAAACAAAAGCGCCCGAAGGATACGAATTAGATGCCACTCCAATCAATTTCAACATCAGTGATTCAGATAAAGTTGTCAAAGTAGAAAAAGAAAATACCCGCACGCCAGATCCAGTAGGAAGTGTGGAATTAGAAAAAGTAGATAGCGAAAATAGCAATAAGACGCTATCTGGTGCAGAGTTCACCTTATACAAAGGGAAATCAAGCAATCCACAAGGGAAAGTGGACACTTACAAGACGGATAGAGATGGTCAAATCCGAGTAGATAACTTAACCTACGGAGACTATCATTTTGTAGAAACAAAAGCGCCCGAAGGATACGAATTAGATGCCACTCCAATCAATTTCAAGATCAGTGATTCAGATAAAGTTGTCAAAGTAGAAAAAGAAAATACCCGCACGCCAGATCCAGTAGGAAGTGTGGAATTAGAAAAAGTAGATAGCGAAAATAGCAATAAGACGCTATCTGGTGCAGAGTTCACCTTATACAAAGGGAAATCAAGCAATCCACAAGGGAAAGTGGACACTTACAAGACGGATAGAGATGGTCAAATCCGAGTAGATAACTTAACCTACGGAGACTATCATTTTGTAGAAACAAAAGCGCCTGAAGGATACGAACTAGATGCCACTCCAATCAATTTCAATATTGATGATTCAGATGAAGTCATTGAACTAGAAAAAGAGAACACACGTATCCCAGACCCAGTAGGAAGCGTACAGCTTAAAAAAGTAGATTATGATCATCCCAATACAGCATTAGCTGATGCCAAGTTTACTTTATTTAGAGGAAAATCATCAAATCCTGGAGAAAAAATTGGAACATATACGACAAACCGTGAGGGTCAATTGCAAGTAGACGATTTAACTTACGGAGACTATCATTTTGTGGAAACAGTGGCACCGTCTGGTTATATTAAAGACAGCACACCGATTGACTTCACTATAAATGATTCGGATACAATGCTTGAATTAAAAAAAGAAAATCATCGTGATTACAATCCGCAAATTGAAACATTTGCTTTTGAGGCAAACACAAATGATAATCAACTGCTATATCCATCGCAAAATGTACGTATCAGCGATCGTGTCACTTATGAAGAACTGACTCCAGGGAGAAGCTACCGATTAGAAGCGAAGCTACTAACAAAAGATGGCGTGTCAACAATCTCTAGCGGTCAGAAAGACTTTACTGCGATAAATTCAGATGGTGAAGAGAAAGTTGACTTAAGCACATTTGATGCACGTACGTTACGAGGACAAGAAGTAGTTGTATTTGAAAAATTAATTGACCTCTCAACGAATAAAGTTGTAGCAACACATGAAGATTTAAATGATGAAGATCAAACGGTTGAATTTACTATTCCAAAAGGTGGCGTGACGTTCAAAAAAATTGATGTAGATACGAAAAATGTATTACCTGGGGCAGAATTCACATTGTATGAAGGAAAGTCCAACGAAGCAAGATTCGCTTTACCAACTCTTCAAACGCCAACACTTGCACCGAATTATGGAGGACATATAGGATTTAATACTAGCAATGACATAGCATTAAATCGTGCTAAAGCGCTAGGTGTTTATACAAGTCAGCCAGGTACAGGAGAAGTAAAAGTAGACGGGTTACCATTTGGAGACTATTATTTTGTAGAAACAAAAGCGCCAACAGGCTACCTTATCACTAATGGTGACCCAATTGATTTTGAAATCGTAAGTGATACAACAACATTAACACTAGAGACTGTTGAGAATAAACGTGATTATAAGCCAGCGATTGAAACAGTCGCTTTTGAAACAGCAACAAATAACAAAGAGCTTTATCCAGGACAAGCAGTGAAAATAAGTGACCGTGTGCAATATAAAGAATTAACGCCAGGTCAAAAATACCGTTTAGAAGCTGAGTTAGTGACGAAAGATGAGAAAGTCCTGACAACTGGGTCCAAAGAATTTACTGTAACGAAAGAAGATGGTGAAGAAACAGTTGATTTAGCTGCATTTGATGCAAGAGACCTACAAGGACAACAAGTCACTGTTTTTGAGAAATTGATTGATCTTTCAACGAATAAAGTTGTTGCGACGCACGTTGATATTAACGATGCGGATCAAACAATCAAATTTGTTTCACCAGCACTTGAAACTGCAGCGTTTGAAACAAGTTCTGGTGAGCAAGAAGGTCTACACCCGCATGAAGTGGTAAGCATCAGCGATAAAGTAGACTATACAAATTTAAATCCAGGTGAAAAATATACATTATCCGCTAAATTAGTAGACAAAGCAACAGGTAAAACAGAACTAACACAAGGAAAAATGACATTTACACCTGAGAAATCAAGTGGTTCAGTGACCGTCAAATTAGATGACTTTAATGCAAGTAATTTAAAAGGTCAAAGTACCGTTGTTTATGAAGTTTTGACAGACGAAACGGGTAAAACAATTGCTGAACACACAGATATTAATAGTAAAACACAAACCGTTTCCTTTGTAGAACCTTCTATTGGAACTGTAGCCAGAGGGAAAGAATCTGGATTGGGTCAAGTATTGCCTGGACCAATTACAATTATTGATAAAGTCCTTTATACCAATCTTGATAAAACACAAACATATGACATCGAAGGTATTTTGATGGATAAGGCAACAAATGAACCATTACTTGTTAATGGTGAAACAGTGACTGCTACGAAACAATTTCGTCCAGAAGCTACAAATGGAAATATTGAAATAGAGTTTAAAATTGACGTTTCAGATCTTAAAGGAAAAGACATTGTTGTTTTTGAGACACTTAAGTTAAAAGATTTAGTCATTGCAGAACATCGCGATATTAAAGACAAAGATCAAACAATTGAAGTAGTCGATCCTAAAATTGGGACAACACTTACCGATAAAGAAACACAAACGCAAACACCAAGTCCGGAAGAAGAAATTACCTTAGCAGACACGGTACATTACGAGCACTTAGTACCAGGTCAGGAATACACTGTTAAAGGTATCCTAATGGATAAAGAAACAAAAGAGCCACTATTGATCGATGGTAAAAAAGTTGAAGCTGAAACAACATTTATTGCTGAAAAAGCAACAGGAACTGTCGATGTACTGTTTACCTTCAAAGCCAAAGATTTGGCTGGAAAAGAAGTCGTAGCTTTTGAAAACCTATATGCGGATGGTCGTGAACTAACAACTCATACAGATATAAACGACCCTTCACAAACCGTGAAATTCTTGACACCCAAAATTGGAACCAGTGCAACAGGTAAAAATGGGGACAAAGAATTAAATGGTGATAGAGATTTAACCGTCGTTGATGTGGTAACGTATAAAGATTTAATCCCTGGAAAAGAATACACTCTTAAAGGGAAAATGATGGATAAAGCCACAGGTAAACCTCTGATTGTTAAAGAGAAAGAAGTACTTGGCGAAACAACCTTCACACCAGAAAAAGCTAATGGTACAGTGGAAGTCTTAATCACCTTTGATGCTAGTGATTTATATGGACAAGAGCTTGTTGTCTTTGAAAAACTAATCCGCAAAGGGCATGAAGTAGTAAACCATGAAGATATCAACGATGAAGGTCAAACGATATCAATCAAAGTACCAGAAATCAAAACAGAATTAAAAGATCAAGAAACAGCAACACAAACACCAAGTCCAGAAGAAGAAATCACCTTAGTTGACACGGTTCGTTACGAAAACTTAACGCCTGGCCGTGAATATACTGTTAAAGGTATCCTAATGGATAAAGAAACAAAAGAGCCACTATTGATCGATGGTAAAAAAGTTGAAGCTGAAACAACATTTATTGCTGAAAAAGCAACAGGAACTGTCGATGTACTGTTTACCTTCAAAGCCAAAGATTTGGCTGGAAAAGAAGTCGTAGCTTTTGAAAACCTATATGCGGATGGTCGTGAACTAACGACTCATGCGGATATCGATGATCCATCGCAAACGGTGAAATTCTTAACACCAGAAATTGGAACCAGTGCAACAGGTAAAAATGGGGACAAAGAATTAAATGGTGATAGAGATTTAACCGTCGTTGATGTGGTAACGTATAAAGATTTAATCCCTGGAAAAGAATACACTCTTAAAGGGAAAATGATGGATAAAGCCACAGGTAAACCTCTGATTGTTAAAGAGAAAGAAGTACTTGGCGAAACAACCTTCACACCAGAAAAAGCTAATGGTACAGTGGAAGTCTTAATCACCTTTGATGCTAGTGATTTATATGGACAAGAGCTTGTTGTCTTTGAAAAACTAATCCGCAAAGGGCATGAAGTAGTAAACCATGAAGATATCAACGATGAAGGTCAAACGATATCAATCAAAGTACCAGAAATCAAAACAGAATTAAAAGATCAAGAAACAGAAACACAAACACCAAGTCCAGAAGAAGAAATTACCTTAGTTGACACGGTTCGTTACGAAAACTTAACGCCTGGCCGTGAATATACAGTTAAAGGTATTCTAATGGACAAAGCAACTAACGAACCACTATTGATCGATGATAAAAAAGTTGAAGCCGAAACAACATTTACTGCTGAAAAATCAACAGGTGAAGTTGAAGTTCTCTTTACCTTCAAAGCCAAAGGTTTAGCAGGTAAAGAAGTCGTAGCTTTTGAAAACCTATATGCGGATGGTCGTGAACTAACGACTCATGCGGATATCGATGATCCATCGCAAACGGTGAAATTCTTAACACCAGAAATTGGAACCAGTGCAACAGGTAAAAATGGGGACAAAGAATTAAATGGTGATAGAGATTTAACCGTCGTTGATGTGGTGACGTATAAAGATTTAATCCCTGGAAAAGAATACACTCTTAAAGGGAAAATGATGGATAAAGCCACAGGAGAACCTCTGATTGTAAAAGATGAGGAAGTACTAGGCGAAACAATCTTCACACCAGAAAAAGCAGACGGTACAGTGGAAGTCTTATTCACCTTTGATGCCAGTGATTTATATGGACAGGAATTAGTAGTTTTTGAAAAACTAATCCGCAAAGGGCATGAAGTGGTAAACCATGAAGATATCAAAGACAAAGGTCAAACGATATCGATCAAAGTACCAGAAATCAAAACAGAATTAAAAGATCAAGAAACAGAAACACAAACACCAAGTCCAGAAGAAGAAATTACCTTAGTTGACACGGTTTATTATGAGAACTTAACACCAGGCCGTGAATATACAGTTAAAGGTATTCTAATGGACAAAGCAACTAACGAACCACTATTGATCGATGATAAAAAAGTTGAAGCCGAAACAACATTTACTGCTGAAAAATCAACAGGTGAAGTTGAAGTTCTCTTTACCTTCAAAGCCAAAGGTTTAGCAGGTAAAGAAGTCGTAGCTTTTGAAAACCTATATGCGGATGGTCGTGAACTAACGACTCATGCGGATATCGATGATCCATCGCAAACGGTGAAATTCTTAACACCAGAAATTGGAACCAGTGCAACAGGTAAAAATGGGGACAAAGAATTAAATGGTGATAGAGATTTAACCGTCGTTGATGTGGTGACGTATAAAGATTTAATCCCTGGAAAAGAATACACTCTTAAAGGGAAAATGATGGATAAAGCCACAGGAGAACCTCTGATTGTAAAAGATGAGGAAGTACTAGGCGAAACAATCTTCACACCAGAAAAAGCAGACGGTACAGTGGAAGTCTTATTCACCTTTGATGCCAGTGATTTATATGGACAGGAATTAGTAGTTTTTGAAAAACTAATCCGCAAAGGGCATGAAGTGGTAAACCATGAAGATATCAAAGACAAAGGTCAAACGATATCGATCAAAGTACCAGAAATCAAAACAGAATTAAAAGATCAAGAAACAGAAACACAAACACCAAGTCCAGAAGAAGAAATTACCTTAGTTGACACGGTTTATTATGAGAACTTAACACCAGGCCGTGAATACACAGTTAAAGGAATTCTAATGGATAAAGAAACAAAAGAACCGCTATTGATCGATGGTGAAAAAGTCGAAGCCGAAACAACATTTACTGCCGAAAAAGCAACGGGTGAAGTCGAAGTTCTCTTTACCTTCAAAGCCAAAGATTTAGCAGGAAAAGAAGTCGTAGCATTTGAAAATCTATATGCGGATGGTCGTGAAGTTACTACCCATGCAGATCTTAATGACCCATCGCAAACCGTGAAATTCTTGATACCTAAGATGAAATCATTGGCTGCCGACCAAGCAGGGAATAAAGATATTATGCCAGAGGAAAGAAATCACCTTGTTGATACTATTGATTGTTCAGATTTAGTCCCAGGTAAAGAATATACAATGGATGGTACATTGATGGATAAATCAACAGGACAACCTCTTCTCGTAAATGGTAAGGAAGTGCATGGAAAAACTACGTTTACATCCAAAGACTCAACGGAAGTAGTGGAAGTACTCTTTGATTTAGATGCGCGTGAACTGGAAGGAAAAGAGGTAGTAATTTATGAAGTACTATCTCGTAATGGCAAGACAGTTATAACGCACGAAGACATTGATGATTTAGATCAAACGGTTAAATTTGTTGAAGTGCCTACACCTGAAACGCCTGATCAACCAGAAAATAAATCAGGAATTCTACCTAAAACAGGTTACATTTATTCAATTGGAGGTACGATTTTAGGAGTAATTCTTTTAGTATTGAGCACATTATTTTATCTTCGTAAGAAAAGACAAAATAGCATGTAATGATGCTAGTCAAAAGTAGGAACTCATTTAAACCTAAGAAGTTAAATGACAAGTATTGATCCTATTGATAAGTCCTAAATGAAAATATTCACCTTACTATCATTTTACATCTTATTAGTTTTTACAGATGTAGAGTTCATTAAAGTGATTAACGGGTCTGATATATATATCAGACCCGTTAATTATATTGACTAGATTATAACGTTTTATAAACTTATTTTAAGAAGGTATAGCATATAGTGGTTTTCTCAGAATTACCCCTTCTGAGAATGAAAAAATTCCGAAATCACTCATATTTTTTATAAAAAATGATCATTTGAATAAAGTTTAATATAAAAAATGTGAAAAGTCTATAAAAAATGAAAAATTTTTTTATTTTTTTCATCTTTACATGTGTTTATCACAATGAAAAACATATAAATAAATTAATTTTTCTTTTTTAGCCGTCAAATTTAACGTCAAAATTGAGGAGGATCATTATTATGGCTAGAAAAGGTGAGAATATTTACAAAAGAAAAGATGGACGCTGGGAAGGGCGCTATAGAAAAAATAGAAATGAACAAGGAAGACTTGTTTACGGATATATTTACGGTTATAAATATCGGGAAGTAAAGCGTGAGTTAGAGAAGTTAAAAGCAGAGTATATTCTGCCGATGCAAGATACTTCTATTTTCCAAGGGACTCTAGAAGAATGGACGGATCATTGGTTAAACCATTTAATTATTCGCACAATCAAGCAATCTACTCATGCATCTTATCAGACAAAAATGAAAAAGCATGTATTACCATATCTTGGGAAGAAAAAATTAGCTCAGATAAGAAAAAATGACATATCAGATTTATTAATTTATTTAGCAGACAAAGGCTTAAGTGTGGCGACTATTCATAACGTACTAACGATTTTAAAAAGTGCGATGAATAGAGCGCTTTTTGAGAATGCTATTTTAGAAAATCCATGTAATGGGATTAGCTTGCCCACCATTCGAAAGAAGGATATCACGATACTATCATTAGAAGATCAAAGAAAATTGGAGCAAGTCGCTTTGCAAAATGATCAAGGTTTCCCAGTCATCATTGCTTTGTATACGGGGCTTAGAATCGGAGAAATTAGCGGCTTAACTTGGGCAGATATTGATTTAGAAAACCAAACAATACAAATCGTTCGAACGGTTCAGCGTGTATCCGTCAGTGGAAAAGCGAAAAAAACAGAAATTATTTTTGATTCTCCAAAATCTCAAAATTCTATACGGAAAATACCTATTGCGAAAAACTTATTAGCTTATTTGATTAGTAGAAAAGAAGAATCAATAAGTGAGTATGTCGTCAATTACAAAAAGTCATTTGCAGAACCAAGACTGATTAATTATTGGTTTAAAAAAATAGTATCACAAGCTGAAATAGCACCTATTCATTTCCATTCATTGAGGCATACGTTTGCAACACGTTGCATCGAGAAAGGAATCGATGTTGCTACATTGAGTAGTTTGTTGGGTCATCAATCAATTAAATTAACGTTAGATACTTATACTAATTCTTTATGGAAAACAAGAGAAAATGCCATGTCAATTATTGATGCCCAGCTGGATCTAGAGGATGAAACTGATTTTTAAAGCGTCAAAAACAGCGTCAACTAATATAGAAAGTGTTGCACAGTAGTACATAAAAAAGTGTTTTCTCAGAAGGGGTAATTCTGAGAAAATTGAGATAAGTGCTCCCTCTATTTAGTATATCAAAAATAAATAATGGTTGAAAGAAGGACGAATGCAATGGTAAAGATTGGGGTTTATCCTCCTAGAAAACAGACACTATATATAGATGCTCTCAAGCAAAGCGAGTACAACTTTTTTTTGTTAAACAAAGAAGAATTAGTAGCGAAGTCAGTCCTAGATGTAATCATTTTTGATTATACAGACCAAGTAAAGAAAGACTTGATTAGCGAAATTTGTGAATTACTTTGTATTATTAAAAGTGATGAGATTCCTTTGGTATTCGTGTTGTTGAAAGAAAGTAGCTCTGTTGAGCGATCGATATACTTGCAGTTGGGTGCAACAATGGTTTTTGATGCACAAGTAAATCCTGAAGAGTTTGAAGTGATTCTATCTAATTTGCTTCAAGTTCGAAAAAATCAAAAAAGCAAATTACCGAGTATGCAAAACGGTTTTCAGTTAAATGAACAAAATTTATCTGTAAGTATAGATAATGAACCAGAGATTTCGCTAACACCGTTAGAATTCAAATTAATCAATTATTTGAAAAGTAGGACAGGAGGAAGAGGAACATATGATGAGCTGTGCTTGCTTTTATGGTCAGAAGCGACCGAAAATCACCAATATAGATTAGCAAATCTAGTTTTTCGTATACGGAATAAAATAGAAAAAAACAACACCAAGCCGCGTTACTTGAAGACCATTCGCTCAATTGGGTATGTACTTTTTCTTTAGGGAATAGATGTGAAGATAACGTAGGCAAATTTTTCAAAATAAATATATAAATAAAGGATTGAGATAATGAATAAAGAAGGTGCAATAAAGAAGAATATCTTGATGTATTTCTATTTTGTACAAGGAATACTTTTACTACTATGGATACTCTATTTAAGTCAGTATTATTCTTTTTATAATGAAGCGTACTTCTACATCAATAAGCAACAATCCGCTTTCCTTAAGCTACTCACCTTTTTTAATGATAATTGGAGCCAACTACTTGGTTATTTTATAATAAGCTTTCTTTTGATATCAGCCACATTCTTTTTTTCGTACTCATTCTATCTACACTACAGAAAAAAAAATCAGCGTAAGCCATTATTATTATTTGCGTTTTATATACTCTGTGTGTTCGTATTGATGCTGAATATATGCTGGCCAATATTTAGCATCATTTTTATCCTAGCAGCAAGTTTATTCTATATTTTTTTTGCCAGCACCAAGTCGAATCAATTTCACTATGAAGAAGGAGAGATTATTGAAACAAGAGGGCCGTTTGAGACAGAGAAAGATGCATCTATGCAAATAGAAAAAGTCCTCGAACAACTCCAAAAAAAGGAAGGACTAACAGTTACAGAAGAAATTTATTTAAATGATGACAAAAAATATTATGCAGATATTTATATCGAATCTCATGAAAAATAGTCACACATCCTATCCATTTAAACAATAAAAATGGAACGATTTTACCTCACTTTATTCTCAGTTAAATCTTAAGGAGCGATTAATACGTAGATGAAAAACAGAAATTATTTATATATAGGCTTTATTATATGTCTGGCTTTATTTCTACTTCCTAGTAATAAGGTAGAAGCCAAAGAATCATCCAATTTAGGTTATACAGTATCCGCTGTGTTGAATGGAAAGCAGATCGACCCAGAAAAAAGTTATTTTCATATTCAAACCACGCCTGGGGAAGAACAAATATTGAAAGTAAAAGTCAAAAGTACTCAAAAAGAGCCAATCAAATTAAAACTATATACAACAGATGCTTTTACTGGAGAAAATGGAACAATTGAATATACAGATGATAAGAAAAAGCTGGATTCAACACTGGTTCAACCAATTACTTCTATTGTAAAAGTAGAAACACCGAGTATAACTGTTGAAAATTATGAAGAAAAAGAGGCAAGCTTTATACTTACGCCACCAAAGGAAAGTTACAGTGGGGTAAAAATGGGGGCATTGAATTTTGAAATAGATGATTCAGAAAGTAAAGAAACTGTAGCTAGTAAATTTGCTTATAGAATTGGATTGATTACGTCAGAAAGTGGAGATGACTATAAAGATTCTAAAACGTTAAACTTGTTAGAGGCAAAATCAACCTTAAGACGCGGCAAAAAAATGATCCTAACAACGTTTCAAAATCCAGAACCTAAAATACTTGCTAATCTAGAGCTAAAAGCTGAAGTGAAAGAAAAAGGAAGTCAAACGGTTCTAAAGAAAAAAACAGTAGACAATTACATGTTGGCTCCGAATAGTAAGTTTGATTTTGAAATAGATTGGGGTACAGGCAACGTTAAAGCTGGAACATACACGATTACAGTAAATGGGAAGAATGATTACAATAATTGGAAATTTGAAAAAGAATTTACAGTAAGTAAATCCAATGCAAAAAAAATGAATGATGAAAGTAGCTTTAAAATTATCACACCGACATGGATAAAAGTTTGCGCTATTTTTTGTTTTATTTTAATGGGAATACTTATGGTTTTAATATTAATTAGAAGAAAAAATATGAATACGGAGTGGAAAAGAAGACGTAAAAAGAAAAAAAGAAAAAAGAAGAGAGAAGGAAAATAAAATGAAGAAACTTATTTTTTTGTTGTTTGTTCTCGTTGGTATGGGCAATACATTACACACAGTAAGAGTTGAGGCAGTCAGTCAGGAGGATAAATCAGAATTAACAATCAATTTTTTAAAAGATGAGAGTTCAGTATTAGCCCCGCCAGCGACGCAAAATTCTTTACCAAACACCAATACAGAAATATTAGGAGATACGATAAAACCTAAAGGGAAGTTACCTTCCACAGGTGATTTGATTACCTCAGTTATTTGGACGCTTACAGGAACTTTTGTCCTGATTATCTTGATTGGTCTAGTTAGTTTGAAAAAATATTATACTAAATTCCACATGAGAGCAGGTGAAATAAGTGATTGATTACGTATGGATGATTATATTAGGAGCGATCGCTACTCTGTCATTACTATTTTTTCTAATTACGTTATCTAGAGATTTCTTTTTAGTAAAAAAATTAAGAAAAAAAAAGCAAACACTTATTCTTAACTTTGGATTGCTGGGTATTACATTATCATGCCTAGGACTAATCACGTACCTCTTTATTATGCTAAGAGATCAAATAGAACTATTGCAATAACAAACAAAACTTAGAATAAACAACTTATAACAATAACTGTCGCCAACCTATATCTGAACTATAAAAGGATGGTAAATTATAATGAAAAAAGCAGTAATGATTACTTTATTCTCATCAGCAGCATTGATGATGTTTGCAACTTCAGCGGATGCAAAATCGTTTGAAGACAAAACAGACGTAGGTGTAAGTTTTAAATCGGAAGAAGCAACTGTTCCTGGGGAGAACACACCATTTAAAAATAACTTATCTCTTGTTTGGAAACCATCAAGCTTTCAGTTCGGTGAACAAAAAGCGATTGGAAATATCGCAACATTTAATAACGTTATTGAAGAAGACCAATATTTAATCGTAAATGATGATAGAGAAGTTGTATCAACACCATGGTCGTTAAAAGCGAACATGTCAAAACTGGTATCAACAGATGGTGAAAAAGAATTAGCCTCTAAATTAGTCTTCAACGTTGGCGCTGCACAATCTTATACAATTGGCACAGAAATTGGAAAAGACAATGATTTTATTCCTGCTAAACCAACTACAGCTCTAGGTGAATTAGATGCTGAAGCTGGTATCACACTTGGTGATGGTCAAACAAATGTTGTGACACTGGAAGCAGGAGCTGCAACAGGTCAAGCGATTTTAACAAAAGCAGAAGCTAATGATATCAAAGGCGGCGTTGCAACAAAAATCTCAAATACCAAGTTAGTTGTCACAGATTCTAAAGCAGATGAAGCTGCAGGAGAGTCATTTACAGGGTACATCACTTGGACGTTGGATGATTTACAACCATAATATCGAATAATTTAAAAATATACAAATAAAAAGAATAGAAAATTCGGGTTTAGGTTGGGCAGAGAGTTATTGTTATAAGTTGTTTATGGATGAGTATATGTAAAAGTACGAATGATTAATTCGTTGAAGGATTTTTTATAAGTAAAGAAATTGAATAGGGGATGTATGGGATGGTAAAAAAAAGAGCACGACTATTTTTTAAAGGAATAGCACTATTACTGATTTTAATTGTAATGAAGCCGCGTTTAGCATCCGCCGAACAATCGCTTTATGATAATTTATATGTTGCGTACCCAAAAAGTGGAGAAACATTCGCTGTAGATATTTCTAATGCAACAGATAGCGACAAAGACTATTTGATCGCCTATAGTCAGCATGGCCGAGGGAATCAGTTGTTAGGGTATCAATATAGACCAGAAAAAGCCGGTTATATTATCTATGCAGGAAAGGATCCACAGAAAGTTTTGGCAAGTGAGGCGAATAGTAACAAAATAAAAGGATATGTGCAAAAAGACCCCATCAATAGTTATACGAAATTTGAGGATAACTATATTTGGGATATAGAACAAGTAGAATCAGGGTATTTTAAGATTGTCAATAGAAAAAATGATATGTGCTATACAATTGACCAGCCGAAGAATAATAAATTTATTACTTTAGAGCCTTATGAAAATAAGGACTCTCAAAAATTTAAGTTAGACACAATGAATGGAATATACAAAATCCGAACAACAAGTACGGATAAATCAGTGAAAAATAAGATATGGGACATACAAGGCGGTACTGGAGCTGATAGAAACATCATTGTTTATTTTGATAATGATGGAAAAAATCAACTATGGTATATACAGTACAAACCTAATGATAACGCATATGTGATTTCAAACGCTACGAATAAAAATTTAATTCTTGATGTTTTAGTACCGCAAAATTCAGAAATGAGTAGTTTACGAACGGTATTGAATAACATATCTTATGATAAAAATTACGTTTTTAATAGATTGTTTTATTTTAAGAAGACTGGAGAAGTCGACGGGAATATGAAGGGGATTATATATTCTAATAAGAAACCTAAATTCCCTTTTGCAATAGAAGCTGACGAGGACGGAGAAGCAGGAAATAGAGTCATAGCTCTGGAAGAAGGTAGTTCTAGAAATGAGTGGATATTTGAAAAGATCGGGAACTTACCGATTCCTACACTCAAAAATGTTACTTTAAAAGGAAAAGACTCAGGAGAAGGTTCTGCTCATTACAAAGGGGAAACGCTGACGCTGACAGGCTCTTTTGAAGGTAATGGCTTTGAAAGCTTTGATTTATATTCTAAATTAAATGCTGAAGAGCCTAAATTACTGAAAGAGAAAATCGCTATAGATCAAAATGGTACGAAGGACTTTTCTGCAACAATAGATACGAGTAATCAGGAAGAAGGATCGTACTATCTTGAGTTTTTTGGTAGAGCTGATTCAGCATATAAAACTAATCCTGTTGTATTTAAATATGACATAGTAGAACGTGAGAGACCGACTGCCGATCCAGTCCCACAAACAATCACTCAAGGAACATCGTTAAGTTCCTTAAATCCGAGTGACTTCGTCAAAAATATGAAAGACGGCTATGGTGGGAAAGTCGAAGCAATTAGTATTGAAAACCTGAATACTGAAATTTTAGGTGAACAAACTGCGTCTGTAACGATAAGAAATGCATATAAAACAGCAAAGATAGAAGTGCCTGTAACGATAGTTGAAGCTGCGAAACAAAAACTAACGATTCATTTCCAAAAAGATGACAAAGACAAAACGGAAGTACATTCGGCAAAAACGATTGAAGTGAAGAAAAATACAACAGTGAACTTAATAGAAAATCCAGAAATCGCTACAATTATCCGTGCAGTTGAAAACGAAAAAGATGGAAAGAAAGATTATGCTTTAAGTAATCAAAAAGATCTGG
Source organism: Enterococcus sp. AMC1251 (assembly GCF_058216535.1). Lineage (NCBI taxonomy): Bacteria > Bacillati > Bacillota > Bacilli > Lactobacillales > Enterococcaceae > Enterococcus > Enterococcus sp. AMC1251. Next base: position 112,075 of record NZ_CM177098.1, read on the forward strand.
AAAAACTGTCTACTGGAGATAAAGATACCAAAGATGTGTCCGTTATATTTGGTGGTTTTTTAAGAATAGCAAGTATTCCAACCGATTTCAACTTTCAAGATGGTATTGTAGGAAAAGATAGGATGCAGAAAATTCTACTCAATTCAGATGAAGATGTTGTTATGAGTGTCTATGACAGCCGCGGAAAGGGACATGGGGATTTTTCTATCAAAGCTAAATTAGAAAGTGATCTTTACAATATAAATAGCTCGGACATGGTTATTGGAGGAAGCTCTGTCAAACTTTATTCAGATAAAGAGATTAATTCAAGAGATTTTTCAACAATTATCGATGTCAAAGATAATACGGATATCACACAAATGAATTATGATTACACACTAGGAAAAGCTTCAAGTGAGAAACTTACAGATAAAATCATGTTATTGATTCCAAGAAAGTCTGTAAAAAAAGAGGGAACCTATGCAGGAATGATAGTATGGCAAATTGAAAATGGTCCATAATAACAACTATTGAATTCGTATAAAACGAAGAAACACTTAACTAGTAGGAGACGATATGAATAAAATTTTTAATAGGCTACTTTTTCACATTATTGCGTTTGTGTTACTACTTTTCTTGTTTAAACCTCTGGGTGTGTACAATGCAGAATTGTCTAATGCAACAGTGTCACCCCCTATAGAAGTCGAAGCAATCATTCCAGACAACCAAATCGACAAAACGAAAACCTATTTTGATTTGCTTTTAAAGCCAGGTGAGGAAGAAAATATAAGGATCAAATTATCAAATATTACGGATAGAGAGATAACTGTAGATGTACAAAATAATGACGCAGTAACAAACGATAACGGCCTAGTAGATTATAGTCAGAAGTCAAAAGAAAGAGACAGTACCCTGACGTATCCTTTTTCCGAAATAAGTAAAGCACCAGAACAAGTAACAATTCCTAAAAAGTCATCTGTTATAATAGATGTTCAAATTAAAATGCCTCCAAAAGAATATAAAGGAATAATTGCCGGGGGAATTTATATTTTTGAAAAAGATACACCAAAAGAGCAATATACTGCAGCTACTATTGGCAATAAATTTGTATATTCTTTAGGTGTGCAGGTGCGAAATGAAGAGGATTTAAAACAAGTAACTCCGACACTTTCACTAAACGAAGACAAAATAATTTCGTCCCGTATTGAAGGGATAAATGGATTGGAAATAAATATACAAAACACTTCGGCAGTTTTTATTAGGAATCTAGAAATAGAGGCAAAAGTATTGGATAATTCTGGACATTATTTATCCCATGTAAGCAAAAAAACAGAGCTTAAAATGGCACCAAACTCTAATTTTTATTTTCCTCTTACGTGGACGGAGGACGAAGGTCCAGAACTTGATGATGGTCAGTACGAAGTAGAAGTGACTGCACAATTTCCAGCTTCAAACAGAAAATGGCTATGGAAAGTACCTATTTCCATTACGAAGAATCAAACTGGAGAGAGTGATCTAGAAAAGGAAGTAGCACAGGTGAAACACTCTTCTTTCACTGTGTGTGTAAGTATTTTGTGTTGTGGCACCTTAATTATTGGTGTTGTGTTTATTTGGTTTAGAAAAAGAAAAATATAAGATTAGAAAAAAACGTAACTCTTTTTCAGCATAGTGAAAAGAGAGTTACGTTTTTTTCTATTTTCGATATTGTCCATCACCGTAAACAATATATTTCGTAGAAGTCAATTCCTCTAAGCCCATCGGTCCACGTGCATGTAATTTTTGCGTACTGATACCAATTTCTGCTCCAAAACCAAAAACAAAACCATCTGTAAAACGTGTAGAAGCATTAGCATAAACCGCTGCTGCGTCAACTTGTTGTAAAAATTGTTGCGTGGCAAAGTAATTATCACTGATAATACTTTCAGAATGTTTCGTATTATAGTAATTGATATGTTGAATGGCTTCTTCTAGAGAATCAACCACTTTAACAGCTAAAATATAGTCATTAAATTCCGTTTCCCAATCTTCTTCTGTTGCTGGGATCGATTGTTGAAAAATCGCACATGCTCGTTTATCAGCATGTAATTCTACATTGTATTCATACAATGCTTTTTCGATGACAGGAAGAAAGTCGGCTGCCACTTCTTGGTGGATCAATAGCGTTTCAGCAGAATTACAAACAGAAGGACGTTGGCATTTGGCGTTGACGATGATATTTTTCGCCATTTCTAATTGGGCATCTTTATCAATGTAGACATGGCAATTACCAGTTCCTGTTTCGATTACTGGAACAGTTGCAGTTGTTAGAACCGTTTTGATCAGATTAGCACCTCCGCGAGGGATCAAAACATCTAAATAATCATTTAATTTCATTAACTTTTGAGCCGTTTCCCGAGAAGTATCATCGACAAATTGAATTGCAAAAGGAGAAACACCGTTTTGTTCTAACGCTTGCTGTAAAACAGTGATTAAGATTTTATTTGAATGAAAAGCTTCTTTTCCGCCGCGTAAAATCACCGCATTTCCTGTTTTAAAGCAAAGGCTTGCGGCATCTGTTGTTACATTTGGACGGGATTCATAAATGATACCAATGACACCTAAAGGTACACGCTGTTTACCGATCATTAGTCCGTCTTCGTTCTTCCACATTTTATCGACTTCACCGATTGGATCAGGTAATGTTGCTACTTGTCGAATACCGTCAGCCATTTCTTTAATTCGTTCGTTTGTTAAACGCAAACGATCCAGCATCGTATCAGTAATCCCATTTTCCGTGGCTGTATTTAAATCTTTTTGATTTTCTAGTAAGATTTTAGTAGAATTTTTTTCTAGTTCATCCGCCATATGTAGTAACAAATCATTTTTTGTTTTTGTGTCCATCAACCCTAGTTGATAAGCTGTTTCTTTGGCTTGTTTGCCTAATTGTATTAAATCAGTCATGAAAAGTTCCCCCTTTTTTTAACTAAATAAATAACGTACCAATCATTTCACCATTTAAAATATCAAAAATAATCTTAGGTTGCTTCCCATTTGCTAAAATCATGGCACCATTGTGTTCTAATACACGTTCTGCTGCTTTTAATTTGCTGTACATACCACCAGTACCAAAACGACTGCCCTTTCCTCCTGCTAATTGTAAAAGCTCGTCGTTGATCTCATTGATTTCAGAGAAAAGAGTGGCGTTTTTATTGGTATTCGGATTATCAGAGAAAAAACCGTCGATATCAGATAACATGATCAATGCATCTGCTTGAATCAGTTGGGCTACGATCGCTGATAGTTGATCATTGTCGCCAAACTTTGTTAGATGATCTAATTCATCGATGGCTACAGTATCATTTTCGTTGATGACTGGAATAATTCCCATTTTCAGGAGTTGTTCTATTGTGTTTGTTACATTTTTACGACTTTCAGGATATTCGATCACGTCTCTTGTTAATAATAATTGAGCGATTTGCTGGCTGTAAGTCAAAAAGCGCTGATTGTATATGTTCATCAACTCCGCTTGACCTACTGCCGCTACGGCTTGTTGTTCTGGAATAGTCGGGGGTCTTTTGTCCATGCTTAGCTTATTTAAGCCAACACCGATTGCACCAGAGGAGACTAAGATGATCTCTTTGTCTTGGTTACGTAAATCGGATAAAGTAAAGGCTAACTGATCGATGGCACTTAAATTGATATTTCCGTTGGGATAAATCAAGGTACTTGTCCCAACTTTGATGACGATTCGTTTTGCTTCTTTTAATTGTTTTCGCATGGTTGACCTCGTTTCTTTCCAGGTGTTTATTTGTAAGAAAGCTTGGACAAAAATTTGGCTTTTGTCCAAGCTTAGATTTTATTCTTCTATTTTACAGCTTTATGTGTTATTTGTCTCTAAATCGTGTACAAATAATCCACTTAACAATTTAGGCTCAAACCAAGTTGATTTTGGCGGCATGATTTTACCTGCGTCTGCAACGTTCAATAAATCATCCATCGTCGTTGGGTAAATCGCAAAAGCCGCTGACCATTGTCCGCTATCCACTAGTTGCTCTAATTCTGTCATTCCACGAATGCCGCCGACAAAATCGATCCGTTTATCTGTCCGCACATCTTGAATATCGAAAATGGCTGCTAATACATGATTTTGCAGTAAAGAAACATCCAAACAGTCAACTGGATCGTCAGATAGAATTGCCTCTTTAGCAGTTAGTGCGTACCACTGACCAGCCAAATACATACCAAACGTTTTTGGTTGGGCAGGTTTTCCTGTGTCTGCTTTTGTGACCGTGAAACTTTTCTCCAGACGATCGAAGAAATCAGCTTCGATTGGAACATTCACAACACGATTATAATCTAAAATTTCTAATTCTTCTTTAGGAAAAATCACAGATAGAAAATAGTTGAATTCCGCCGTATCAGTTGCGTCTGGATCAGCTTCTTTTTTCTTTTGTCCAACTTTTACAGCTGATTCAGTACGGTGATGACCATCTGCAATATATAAAGCAGGTACATCTTTCGCAAATGTTGTGACAAGTTTTTCGATTACTTCTGGTTGGTCAACAAGCCAAACTCGATGAGTAACTTCATGAAAACTAGTGAAATTATAAACGGGAGGCTGTATTTTTTTCCAGTCATCTGTCAATGTTTGGATTTTTTTATTTTGACGGTAAGTCAGAAAAATGGGACTGGTATTAGCATCACAGGCTTCGATATGACGGATGCGATCAACTTCTTTTTCTGGACGAGTAAATTCGTGTTTTTTGATTTTTCCGTCTGTATAATCTTTAATCGAAGTACAAGTCACAAGTCCAGTTTGTGCTCGTCCATTCATTGTTAGCTCATATAGGTATAAGAGCGGTTGCTCGTCTTGAATCAGCCACTTTTTTTGTAAAAATATTTGTAAATTATTAGCTGCTTTTGTGTAAACTTGTTCATCATAAGATGAAAGAGTTTCAGGTAAATCAATTTCTGCTTTATCGATATGCAGGTAAGAATAAGGATTCTCTTCACCTAGCTTGCGTGCTTCTGCAGAGTTTAAAACATCATAAGGTAAGGTAGCAATTTTTTCGCTAAAGTCAGCATTGGGTCGAATACTTCTAAATGGATGAATAGTTACCATTAATAGCTCACCGCCTCCGTATTTTTGATGGTCCGTACACGAATGATATTTTCTGCTGCTTGAATTTTCTGAGCCGCAGCGTTGATTTTTTCCTCATCTGTTTCAGCAATATCAACGATTGTATACGCATAATCCTCACGACTACGATTAATCATCGTATCAATATTGATGTCTAAATTCGCAATACCTGTTGAGATTTGTCCGAGCATGTTTGGTACATTTCTATGCACGATCGTGAAACGAAATGGCGAATTGAAGGCCATTTCAACTGTTGGGAAATTGACGGAGCGTTTAATATTGCCAGTTTCTAGGAATTTTTTTAACGTGCGTGCAGCCATCTTAGCACAGTTTATCTCAGCTTCCTCTGTTGATGCCCCTAAGTGAGGGAGAACCAGAATTTTTTCGTTGTGTAATAGACGTTCGTCAGCAAAATCGGTGACAAAATTACTGATTTCTTCTTGCGCTAAGGCTTCAATTACGGCTTCTGTTTCAACGAGTTCACCACGAGCGAAGTTAAGTAAAACAGTATTATTTTTCATTTGTGCTAGTTGCTCTTTGCCAATCAAATGATGGGTATTTTCAGATAAAGGAACATGAACGGTAATAAAATCACAGGTTTTCAAGACTTCTTCCATGCTTTGCGCTCGTTTAACACGACGTGAAATACTCCAAGCCGTATCAACAGAAACAAATGGATCAAAACCTGTCACTTCCATGCCTAAACGGTAGGCGTCGTTTGCTACCATAGCGCCAATTGCACCAAGACCGATTACGCCAAGTTTTTTACCTTCTAATTCAGTGCCAGCGAATTGTTTTTTCTGCGCTTCGGCTTGTTCTTCGGTATCTGTACCTGTGAGTGCTTGAACCCAGTTTGCTCCTTTTAAGATCGGACGGACAGAAAGCAATAAGCATGCAATAACTAATTCTTTCACAGCGTTTGCATTGGCACCTGGGGTATTAAAAACAACAATTCCCTCTTCTGTACATTGTTTGATTGGAACATTGTTCGTCCCAGCGCCAGCACGAGCAACGGCTAAAACAGAAGCAGGAAAGTCATAATCGTGGAGTTTTTCACTACGTAAGATGATACCGGCGGGTGTCTCAGTTTTATTGATCGTAAAATTTTCTTCATTGAAACGAGCTAAACCAACGGGTGCAATCGCGTTGAATGTTTTAATATCGTACATCTAGATTGTTCCTCCATTTTCTGCTTCGAATTTTTTCATTAAATCAACTAATGCTGTAACGCCAGATTTTGGGAATGCATTGTACAAACTTGCACGCATACCGCCTACAGAACGGTGACCTTTTAAGTTCTCAAAGCTTGCAGCTAGTGCTTCTTGATTGAATTTTTTATCTAGTTCATCATTGCCAGTAATGAAAGGAATATTGTTGATTGAACGGTCTTTTGGGTTTACGGGTGAAGAAAATAGGGTAGATGAGTCAATCTCATCATATAAAATAGCCGCTTTTTCTTTATTTTGTTTTTCCATTTGACTAACGCCGCCTTGTTCTTTGACCCATTCAAAGACAAGTTTAGCCATATAAATGCTGTAAGTCGGCGGTGTATTGTACATTGAGCCATTTTTTGCATGGACATCGTAATCTAGCATCGCGCTAAGAACATTCGCTTGCCCAATCAAATCATCACGAACAATCACAACCGTAAGTCCTGCTGGTCCGATGTTTTTTTGTGCGCCTGCATAAATCAACCCAAAATCAGCAACATTATAATCGATCGATAGAATATTTGAAGACATATCAGCAACGATCGGTACGTCACCTGTGTCAGGTAAATCATAAATCGTTGTACCTTCTATCGTATTGTTCGTTGTAATGTGAACATACGCTGCATCTTGAGGAATATCTTCTTTACGGATTTCGGGAATATAAGTGAAATTCTTGTCTTCGCTTGAAGCAATCACTTGAACATCAACATTATCGATTTTTTTTGCTTCACTAATGGCTTTTTTCGCCCAAGAACCAGTGTTGACGTATAGGGCTTTTTTATTTTGTGCTAAATTTAAAGGAACCATCGTAAATTGCATGCTAGCGCCCCCTTGTAAAAAGAGCACTTTATAGTTATCAGGAACAGCCATCAATTCTCTGAGTAAGGTTTCGGCATTTTCAATGATCGATTCAAAAAGGGAGGAACGATGGCTCAACTCCATCACGGACATGCCGCTGTTCTCGTAATTTACCAATTCGGATTGTGCTTTTTCCAATACACTTTTAGGTAAAACGGCGGGACCAGCTGAAAAATTGTAAACAGTTTTCATACATTTATCTCTCCTTTGATATGATCATTCATTTACTACTATATAGTAAATGTGAAAACCATTATAACAGAAAGGTTAGATTAAAAAAAGATTAAAAGTAAGTTTCGTCATTTTTTTCAAGGGGTTTTTCATACTTAGCGAAAAAGCACACTATTTACTGAGATTATGTGAGAAGGTGCCAATAGTCGTTCAATCTAATTGCTCAAGAGTCTGCTTTTTTCGCACTGATTAGTAACGTCACTTGTTCTATTCTTTCTATATTCGAGAATTCAAATTTTTTGTGTACTAAAAATATTGTTCAATGATGAAAAATTGAATGTGTAAATACAAAAGGCTGGATTGCTATTCCTGACATATTTCTAGATTATTTGATTATTATGTGCTTGTTTTTCTTTTTTTTATAATATATTTATTAAATATGGATTAGACTTTAACTATATGGTTTTGTTATACTTATGAAGTAACTATTATATATTTAATAATTGGTTATTCTAAATTCAAAGGAGGAAAAAATGAAAAAGAAGAAAATGTTGTACATGGTTGGTAGCCTGTTATTAGGAAGTTTTTTCTGTTTTAGCGGAGAGGCACCTGTGCATGCAGCACCAGCCGATCCTACTATGGGAAAAATACCATTTGAACAACCAGATGGAAAAACCTTTGAAGGGGAGCTCAAAGGTGACGAGTATTTAAACTATGTTGTTGTAGATAAAACATCAGAGATTGTCGTCCAAGGAAAAGACAATTACTGGTATTATGCGCAGCAGGGAAGAGCTAGAACAGGAGTAAAAGCGAGTAGTAAAAAGTATCTGATTGATGAAAAACCAGCAGATACGTTATCAGAAAAAGAAGTTGCGACATTAAAAGTGCCAGTACCTAAGCAAAGCAGAAATGCTTCAACCGGTGATTATAAACTGAATCGAGATCAAAATTTATTGGTGATTTTAGTTGAATATAATAATCAAAAATTTAATACGTCTGCATATCCTTGGGGGATGAGAGAAGAAAGCAGCGTAGAACAATGGCAACAAAAAGTGTTTGGTGAGGGAAGTGAAGATAAGTCGGTAAAAAATTATTACAAAGAAGCAACACAAGATAGAATTAATCTGGTTCCTGCTCAAACGTCACAATTTAATTCAGCACCAGGAGTTATCAAAGTCTCGTTGGATGAAGATCACCCCAATAGTGATGGGACGCAACGGATGCCAGAATCTTCATATATGGAACGAGCGTTGCAAAAAGCAGAAGAATATATCAATCTCTCTGCTTATGACAACAATAAAGACGGAAAACTAGAGACAAATGAGTTACATGTAATGTTTATTGTTGCAGGGTTTGAAATGAGTAGGGGGAGTAAGCAAAATGGAATTTGGGCTCATAAAAAAGATGCGTACCTCGCTGCGAAGAATGATTTATATTTTGAGAATGGTTATTTTTCGGTTGGAGAAAAGATGGTGGCTTATACTCGTGATGATGATGGAGAAAAATTAAAAGATATCCCATCATCTATTGGCGTTATTGCCCATGAATTTGGGCATAATTTAGGGTTGCCTGATTTGTATGGACCCAAAACATCTACAGGGGGATATGGGCTGAGTTATCATAGTGTCATGGCTACTGGAAATTGGGGAGGAGTTATGGCTATCTTTCCTGAAAAACCAGAGGAGGATTGGGGCGCATTGCCTACACATTTCGATGCTTATTCAAAAATGAAATTAGGTTTACCTGTTGAAACGATTGAAAATGAGCAGGAAGTATTAGCTAAAGATATAAGTAGTAAAGAATTCAAAATTTACAAATTACCTGTATATAAAGAAGGTAAGAAAAGCGAAAAAGAATACTATTTAATTGAAAATAGACAGATGTTTGGTTTTGATGTAGGACGAAATCCATATAATCGTAGTACAGGGATCTCTATATATCATATTAATGAAAATTATTCAGATAATCTTCATATCTCAAATTATGGCGATCAGTTGGTTACGTTGAAAGAAGCGGATGAATCGATTCATGGATATCCTTTATTAAGTAGAAGTAGAGGTGATAGTTCGAAAAGCTACTTTAAAAAAGAAACTAATTTATCTGAATTTAATAGAGAAACACTTCCTACAAGTCAAACAAAGGATGGTGGCAGTCCCAATCTAGCCATATCTGTTGAGGAGAATAAGGATAATGCGATCAAAATTATTTTTAAAGATTCTCGATTAATACACGGTGTGTTCGGAACAGTTCCGTGGACATGGGATGCAAGTACGAGAATATTGACGTTTAAAGGCGGAACATTCGCAAATGGAGTTTGTATAAGCGAGATAGAAAAGCAATTAGATGGTGAGAAAATAGAAAAAATTGTGTTTACGGAGGCAATAAAACTAAGCCCTGATTCTAGTGGTTTATTTGAAAATTTAGGACAACTAAAAAGAATAGAAAACAGTGGAAAATTGGATACTTCAAAAGTGACTAATATGAGTGGTCTATTTGTTAATGATGAACAGCTAGAAGCAATGGACGTGAACGAATGGGATACGTCAAATGTAACGGATATGAGCTATATGTTTAGGCATACCAAAGCACTGAAAACCATATCAATTGATCAGTGGAATACTTCAAAAGTAACACGAATGCATTATATGTTTACTGACAACGGCAGTGACAGCTTAGATTTAAGCAATTGGGATACTACAAAGGTAAGAGAAATGCATTGTATGTTTTCAAATAATTTATCAAGTCTAACATTAGGGAAAAATTTCCGATTTAAAGGCGGAGATGATCTATCTTCTGGTAGTTGGATCAATAAAGAAGCAGATATCGTGTACAACAGTGTGGATGAATTTAGGACCTACGATGGCACATACCCAGGTGTTTATGAAAAAGGAAATTCAACAGTTCCGTGGACATGGGATGCAAGTACGAGAATATTGACGTTTAAAGGCGGAACATTCGCAAATGGAGTTCGTATAAGCGAGATAGAAAAGCAATTAGATGGTGAGAAAATAGAAAAAATTGTGTTTACGGAGGCAATAAAACTAAGCCCTGATTCTAGTGGTTTATTTGGAAATTTAGGACAACTAAAAAGAATAGAAAACAGTGGAAAATTGGATACTTCAAAAGTGACTAATATGAGTGGTCTATTTGTTAATGATGAACAGCTAGAAGCAATGGACGTGAACGAATGGGATACGTCAAATGTAACGGATATGAGCTATATGTTTAGGCATACCAAAGCACTGAAAACCATATCAATTGATCAGTGGAATACTTCAAAAGTAACACGAATGCATTATATGTTTACTGACAACGGCAGTGACAGCTTAGATTTAAGCAATTGGGATACTACAAAGGTAAGAGAAATGCATTGTATGTTTTCAAATAATTTATCAAGTCTAACATTAGGGAAAAATTTCCGATTTAAAGGCGGAGATGATCTATCTTCTGGTAGTTGGATCAATAAAGAAGCAGATATCGTGTACAACAGTGTGGATGAATTTAGGACCTACGATGGCACATACCCAGGTGTTTATGAAAAAGGAAATTCAACAGTTCCGTGGACATGGGATGCAAGTACGAGAATATTGACGTTTAAAGGCGGAACATTCGCAAATGGAGTTCGTATAAGCGAGATAGAAAAGCAATTAGATGGTGAGAAAATAGAAAAAATTGTGTTTACGGAGGCAATAAAACTAAGCCCTGATTCTAGTGGTTTATTTGGAAATTTAGGACAACTAAAAAGAATAGAAAACAGTGGAAAATTGGATACTTCAAAAGTGACTAATATGAGTGGTCTATTTGTTAATGATGAACAGCTAGAAGCAATGGACGTGAACGAATGGGATACGTCAAATGTAACGGATATGAGCTATATGTTTAGGCATACCAAAGCACTGAAAACCATATCAATTGATCAGTGGAATACTTCAAAAGTAACACGAATGCATTATATGTTTACTGACAACGGCAGTGACAGCTTAGATTTAAGCAATTGGGATACTACAAAGGTAAGAGAAATGCATTGTATGTTTTCAAATAATTTATCAAGTCTAACATTAGGGAAAAATTTCCGATTTAAAGGCGGAGATGATCTATCTTCTGGTAGTTGGGTCAATAAAGAAGCAGATATCGTGTACAACAGTGTGGATGAATTTAAGACCTACGATGGCACATACCCAGGAACATACGAAATTCAATAATTACTATAAACAAAAAGTCGTCTACTGCATAATTTATGTGATAGACGACTTTTCATCTTACAAACAATTCCCCTTTCCCTACGAACATGATAGACTAACATACATATCAAACTGTTTCAAAGGAGCCCGATCAATGTCTAAACTAAAAGAATTAGCCCGCAATGGCCTACAAGTTGCGCCGTTTATTTTATCCAATACAATTATTTTTATTCCTTACTTTTTATTTTTAAGTTTGAGTGATGGCACAACAGTAGAAAAAATTTTGCCCTTCGTCTTTTTTTATACCTTTCGAATGACGGGAATATTTCTATTAAAAAGCTTTAAACTAGCCTTAACAAGTTTTAACGTGTTGATTATTTCTATTCTGATTGGTGGCGCTGGATGTTTGATTGGAATACTTGGGCAATTTTATTTTCCTGCCTATTTCTTTTCTGCTATTTTATTAGGCTTGAGTGCTTCATGGCTGCCAGCTGCAAATACGACAGTGAATTATCATGAAAAAAAGCAAGGTTATTTCGCGTTAACTGGCAGAAAATACCTGTTCATCATATTACTATTAAGTGGTGTGATTGCTTCATTGACGCTGATGAAAGAATTGCGACTACCCTTAGTTTTAGGTGAGTATACTTTATTGTATTTAGCGGCCTACCACACTGTTACACATTATCCAAATTATGAAATTGATTTCAATGAAGTCGATCAACAAGTGATATCAATCAAAGAATTTTTTCTATTTTCATTTTTCTTTGTATTATTGTTATTTATCCGTTCTGCTCGATTATTATTTGCCCCGCAACTTTTGAATATGGGCATTATCGGTTTTTCTATATTGTTTGTAATTGCTGCTTGGTATTTAAATCGTCAAAGAAAAGTGTGGAAACTACCTGTATGGTTGAATCTGATGACGTTTGCCAACGGGATGTGTTCAAATTTTTTACTGCTCTTTGGTACATTTTATGTTTCGCTACGTTTGGGGATCGATCATCTTACAGCGAATTTATATATTCCGTATATTTTAGGGATTATTGGAGCGGCAGTTGTGATTAATTATTTATATCGCTTGTTTCCTAAAGTGGATCCTAAAATTGTCCATCTTGGCGGATTTATTGTGGCCTTAGTGTTGTTGTTGTTTCGACAACTTTTTCCGATCGGTGTTTTTCTACTAAGCTGTTCGATTAGCGCTACTGGTAACTTTTTGAATCAACAGTATTATCAAGAGATGGCTTTGCCGAAAGATCAGCGGATCATTACCAAGTATAGTACTCAAACCAAAGGTAGCGTTAGTCATCAATTGTTGTTAATGAGCGTTCTATGGTTATTAGCCAAACAAGCACGGCTGCCAGTCAAAACAGTGTTGCAGATCACGGCTCATCGAACCCACAATCCTGTAGCTATCCAATTAGTTGAGCGTGTGCATATAATGAGTATCATCGGCTTGCTGTTATTTTTTACTGTCATCCTTTATGAGATGATAAAAAGTAATAAGAGCCAAAGCGAGTTCAATTAATAGGGAAACATTAAAAAAACAGAAGAGATATAGTGAAGATACTGCAAAAATAAGCGAGGAACCATCGTAGTATGTTAAAATAGAAATAGTTTACAAGTGGAGGAGATTTTTTATGAAACAACGAGGATTTGAAGTTATTACGGATTATTCAGACCAAGGCATTACGATTCCGCAACGTGCGACAAAAGGTGCAGCAGGGTACGACTTTGAGGCGGCAGAAACGGTAGTTGTACCAAGTATTTGGCAATTACAAGCACAAGGCGTGGCACCGAAACCCGTTTTGGTAAAAACTGGAATTAAAGCTTACATGGCTGGAAACGAATATTTAGAATTAGTGAGCCGTTCTTCGAACCCGCTCAAACGCTTTTTAATGTTAGCCAATGGCGTAGGTGTCATTGATCGTGATTATTATAATAACGAAGGCAATGAAGGGCATATCATGTTTCAATTTTTAAATTTCGGCTATGAAGAGATGGTCATCGAAAAGGGTGAACGAATCGGCCAAGGGATTTTTAAACCGTTTCTTTTAGCGGATATCGACGACGTAGAAACCGAACGTACAGGTGGCTTTGGCTCTTCAGGTAAAAACTAAGATACATTTGCTGAAAAACTGCGTATATTGATAGTAGGAAGTCTTAGTATAAGAGCTCCATACTATGGTAAAATAAAGAATACATCAAAACGAGGGGACAGCATATGGCAAAAAAAGCAAAAGTTCAATTTGAGTGTCAAACGTGCGGGTATATCTCCCCTAAATATTTAGGACGCTGTCCAAATTGCGGGCAGTGGAACACAATGACAGAAGAAATCATTCAAGATACGACAGATCGTCGTGCTAGAGTTAGTTTGACTGGTAAAAAGACACAGCCTCAGCGCTTAGCTGAAGTGGTACCTAAGAAAGAGCCAAGAGTCAAAACGAAGTTGGTAGAACTGAATCGTGTGTTAGGTGGCGGTGTTGTTCCTGGATCACTTGTTTTGATCGGTGGAGATCCTGGGATCGGTAAATCAACGCTGCTATTACAAGTGTCACAACAACTAGCTGAAATCGGTGGTAAAGTATTATACGTTTCTGGAGAAGAGAGTGCGGAGCAAATCAAAATGCGTGCTGAGCGTTTAAGTTCGATTGATACTGAGTTTTATTTGTACGCCGAAACGGATATGAATGAAATAAGCCGTGCAATCGAAAAATTAGAACCGGATTATGTAATCATTGACTCCATTCAAACGATGACGCAACCAGATGTCACGAGTGTTGCAGGAAGTGTCAGTCAAGTCAGAGAGACGACAGCTGAATTGCTGAAAATAGCTAAAACTAACGGTATTGCGATCTTCATCGTAGGTCATGTGACCAAAGAAGGCTCGATTGCAGGACCTCGTATGCTAGAGCATATGGTAGATACTGTTTTATATTTTGAAGGGGACAAACATCATACATTCAGAATATTAAGAGCGGTAAAAAACCGTTTTGGCTCGACCAATGAGATTGGTATTTTTGAAATGCGTGAGCACGGATTAGAAGAAGTCGCAAATCCTTCCCAAGTATTTCTAGAAGAACGACTGGCTGATGCTACAGGTTCAGCGATTGTGGTTGCAATGGAAGGAACACGACCAATTTTAGTTGAGGTTCAAGCTTTAGTGACACCAACGATGTTCGGAAACGCAAAGCGGACGACAACTGGCTTGGATTTTAATCGCGCTTCTTTAATCATGGCAGTTTTGGAGAAACGTGCTGGACTACTGTTGCAAAATCAAGATGCTTATCTAAAAGCCGCAGGTGGTGTAAAAATTAACGAACCAGCTATTGATTTAGCGGTAGCAGTAAGTATTGCTTCCAGCTACAAAGAAAATGGCACAAAACCAACAGAATGTTTTATTGGTGAAATTGGTTTGACTGGTGAGATTCGACGTGTGAATAGTATCGAACAACGGGTACGTGAAGCACAAAAACTAGGATTTACCAAGATTTATTTGCCGAAAAACAACTTAGGTGGCTGGACACCTCCAGAGGGGATCGAGATTGTCGGTGTTGCGACAATCGGAGAAACACTAAGAAAAGTATTCAAATAAGTGAGAGTCAGAGATCGTCAGAAGATTTGGGAATCGATCTCTCCTTTCAATTTTTAAATAACTAGAATTATATTGGAGGATGAATCTATGCAAAAACGTGTCATCACACTGCTGATGATCGTCGTTGGCGTAAGCTTAGGTATCTCATTGTTACCGATGGCTTGGGATATGGCGAATCAGGCAGATAATACATGGCTAAACAATAACTTTACGAACAGTTTGATTGGAGCACTTATTTTCTTTATTTTATCGTTAGGGTTAGCAAAGTATATTGTTTCAGGTGTGAAAAAATTAGAAGCAGCATTAAACGAAATGAGTTTGACTTATTTATTATTCGGGAGTGTCGGTGCTATTCTTGGCTTGGTCATCGGTGTAATTATTTCAATTCCGATGTATAACTTGAATATTCCGTTTGTTAATAGTGTATTGCCGATTTTAGTCATGATCATTTTTGGTTATCTAGGTTTCCGTATGGGGACGACTCGAATTGATGAATGGCGTAAAATATTCACTACTAGGCAGAAAAAAATTCCGGCTGAAAGTGAAGGAGAAGTTCTTGATCGCAAAGTAGAAGACCATTTTCATAAGTATAAAATTTTAGATACAAGTGTGATTATTGATGGTAGAATCTATGATATTGCTAAAACAGGATTTTTAGAAGGCGTTATTTTGATTCCTAATTTTGTATTGTATGAACTACAATATATTGCTGATTCTGGTGATAGCTTAAAACGTGTTCGCGGACGTCGTGGCTTGGATATTTTAAATGCGTTACAAAAAGAAGAAGGTATTTCGGTTGAAATGTATGAAGGTGATTTTGAAGATATTTCAGAAGTTGACAGTAAGTTGATTAAATTAGCAAAACTGTTGGATGGTGTAGTTGTAACGAATGATTACAACCTAAATAAAGTTTCTGAATTCCAAAATGTTCCTGTTTTGAATATCAATGCGTTAGCAAATGCGGTAAAACCAGTTGTAATTCCAGGTGAAACAATGAATGTGATGGTTGTAAAAGCTGGAACAGAACGTCAGCAAGGTGTGGCTTACTTAGATGATGGCACGATGGTTGTGGTCGAAGATGGGCAACATTACATGAATGAACACATTCAAGTAGTCGTTACCAGTGCATTACAAACGGCCGCTGGTCGGATGATTTTTGCAAAGCCTGCTCACTCTGGCCGCGGTATTGATGATCGTAAAGAAGACAATAAAGCCAATGAAAAAAGCTAAGAATCGAAACGAATCACTGGATTATGAAGTCATTTTGCTGGCGGCTGGACAAGGAAAGAGAATGGGAACTAGTAGAAATAAAATTTTATTACATTTAATCGGAAAACCCGTTATTTCTTATTCGCTGAATACTTTCTTGAATGATCCAGCATGTAAACATATCGTCTTAGTCACACACAAAGATGAACAAGACTTACTGGATGCAATGGTCAAAAAAGAAGCAAAGAAAAAAAGATGTCCTATAACGATTGTACCTGGTGGTTGTGAGCGGCAATATAGTGTGTATAATGGATTGAATGCATTATTTAATCTGAAAAATATTGTGATGGTACATGATGGTGCAAGACCTTTTGTTAACTTAGCACAACTGAAATTACTGCATCGGAAAGTACAAGAAACAAGAGCAGCTATTTTAGGTGTTCCAGTCAAAGATACGATCAAACGTGTGATTGATGGAATCGTAGAAGAGACGGTTCCACGTGAAACATTATGGCAAATCCAAACACCACAAGCATTTTATGGAGAGGATCTACTAGCTGTGCATGTTAGTGCGCAACAAGAAGATCATTTAGGAACAGATGACGCATCGCTCATTGAAAAATATAGTGATTTACCAGTCTCGATGGTGTTGGGAAGTTATGAAAATATCAAGCTGACCACACCAGAAGATATGTTGATCGGCGAAGCGATTGTGAAACGAAAAAGAAGTTAGGTGAAAAGGAATGATACGAATTGGACAGGGATTTGATGTTCATCAATTAGTAGAAGGACGCAAGTTGCTCATTGGTGGGGTGGAACTTCCCTTTGGAAAAGGTTTGCTAGGACACTCCGATGCTGATGTGCTACTACATGCAATTACAGATGCATTGTTAGGCGCTGCAGGTCTTGGAGACATTGGTCATTTGTTTCCTGATACAGATCCAAAATTTAAAGATGCGGACTCAACGAAATTATTATATGAAGCAAATCAAAAAATTTTAGCTAGCGGCTTTACTATTGGCAACATTGATTGTACAATTTTAGCAGAACAACCAAAAATGAAACCTTATTTAGAACAAATGAAAGAAAATATCGCTAAAGCTTGTCAGATCGAAACAAATCAAATCAATTTAAAAGCTACAACGATGGAAAAAATGGGTTTTGTTGGTCAAGAAGAAGGTATGGGAGCGATTGCGGTCGCTTTACTCGAAAAATAGAAAGAGGAATGCACAATGACAAAAGTACGTGTACGTTACGCACCAAGTCCAACTGGACACTTGCACATCGGAAATGCAAGAACCGCTTTATTCAACTATTTATTTGCCCGTCACAATGATGGTGATTTTATTATCCGAATCGAAGATACAGATCAAAAAAGAAATCTTGCTGACGGTGAAAGAAGCCAACTAGAAAACCTAGCATGGTTGGGCATGGATTGGGATGAATCTCCTGAAAAACCGGGTGAATATGGTCCTTACCGTCAGTCAGAACGTGGCGAAATCTATCAACCTTTGATCGATCAACTGTTGGTAAGCAATCGTGCGTATAAATGTTATTGTACAGAAGAAGAATTAGAAGCTGAAAGAGAAGCGCAACGTGCTCGTGGAGAAATGCCTCATTACTCTGGTAAATGCGCGGAATTGACACCTTCTGAACAGGCAGAAAAAGAAGCGCAAGGACTTGTTCCAGTTATTCGTTTCCGCGTAGCGAGAAATACTGCGTATACCTTTGAAGACATGGTTAAAGGCGAAATCGTTTTTGAATCAGATAATATCGGTGGTGACTTTGTTATTCAAAAACGAGATGGCATGCCGACTTATAACTTTGCGGTAGCAGTGGATGATCACATGATGAAAATCACTCATGTCTTACGTGGTGATGATCACATCGCTAATACACCAAAACAATTGATGGTTTATGAAGCATTCGGCTGGAAAGCACCAGAATTTGGCCATATGACTTTGATCATCAACTCTGAAACAGGGAAAAAATTAAGCAAACGTGATGAAACGATTTTACAATTTATTGAGCAGTACCGTGAACTTGGCTATTTACCAGAAGCGATGTTTAACTTTACCGCTTTATTAGGCTGGTCTCCAGTTGGAGAAGAAGAAATCTTCTCACAAGAAGAATTGATCAAAATATTTGATCCAGAACGTTTAAGCAAATCACCAGCAGCTTTTGATGGAAAAAAACTTGAATGGGTCAATAACCAATACATGAAACAACTAGATTTAGATGTCTTAACAGAGATGTGTCTTCCATATTTAGTAGCCGAAGGCAAAGTAGAAGCGCAACCAAGTAGCGAAAAATTAGAATGGTTGAAAAAAGTAGTTAGCTTATACCAACCACAAATGAGTTACGCTGCTGAAATCGTCAATGTCTCTGAGTTGTTCTTCAATGAACATCCAGTCTTAGATGACGCAGCAAAAGAAGTTTTAGCTGGAGAAACTGTTCCGACCGTTTTAGCCGCTTTCAAAGCACAACTAGAAGCGATGGATGTTGTTGACGTTCCAAGCATCAAAGCAGGAATTAAAGCAGTTCAACAAGAAACTGGCGTGAAGGGTAAAAATCTATTTATGCCAATCCGTGTAGCTGTTTCAGGACAAATGCATGGACCAGAATTAGGCGATACGATTGAACTTTTAGGGAAAGAAAAAGCCTTAGATCATTTAACTAACGTTTTATAATTGAAATATGTAGAGAAGAAGAAGTAAAAAAGCGTGTGTCATTAGAGAGACTGTGGATGGTGAAAACAGTTGTCAGCACTTTTTGAAATGCATCTTTGAATAGTTTCAGTGACACGTAGCTGAAAACGGCCAACAACCGTTATCTGTTTTGAGGCAGGGAGATCTGTGAAAAAAAGTGGAACCACGCACAAGCGTCTTTTAAACGGAGTTATTTCGTTTAAAAGGCGCTTATTTTTTTATTATCTAGCTTTTCAGGTCAGACTTGGACTAGCTTACTATGCTTTTATGTTTAAAATCAAATGAAAGGAGCGAGAAGATGAGTTGGTTAAAAAGAGCTGTTAGGGCAGTCAAAAACAATGATCCAGCAGCGCGTTCAACGTTGGAAGCTTTACTTACGTATCCAGGATTGCATGCGTTGTTTTGGCATCGTTTTTCTCATTTTTTATATCGACACCGCTTGTTTTTATTAGCAAAGATTCATGCACAGTTTTGGCGCTTTTTAACTGGAATCGAGATCCATCCTGGTGCGACGATTGCACCTGGTGTTTTTATTGATCACGGAATGGGTGTGGTGATCGGTCAAACAGCAGAAATAGAAGAAGATGTCGTGTTATTTCATGGTGTGACCTTAGGTGGGACAGGGAAGGATACAGGGAAACGTCACCCAACTGTCAAAAAAGGGGCTATGATCCATGCACATGCTCAAATATTAGGTCCTGTTACAATAGGGAAACGGGCCAAAATTGGTGCTTCTGCCGTTGTTTTAACAGATATCCCAGCGGATGCGACAGCCGTAGGAATACCAGCGAAAGTCGTCAGAATTAAAGGAGAAAAATTGGAGGTAACGTATGATTCAAATTTATAATACATTAACGAGAGAAAAAGAAGTATTTCAACCAATAGAAGATGGAAAAGTCCGGATGTACGTCTGCGGACCGACAGTCTACAATTATATTCATATCGGCAATGCCCGCAGTTCGATGGCGTTTGACTCAATCAGACGTTACTTAGAATACCGTGGATATGAAGTGAACTATGTCTCAAACTTTACCGATGTAGATGATAAAATCATTCGTGCAGCGAAAGATCTAGGTATCACAGCACCAGAAGTTGCCGATCGTTTTATCCATGCGTTTGAAGAAGATACGAACAGCTTGAATGTAAAACCAGCAACACTACACCCCCGTGTGATGGACCACATGCCAGATATCTTAACGTTTATCCAAACACTGATCGACAAAGGCTATGCGTATGAATCACAAGGCGATGTTTATTACCGAACACGTAAATTCGAAGGGTACGGCAAACTTAGTCATCAATCAATCGATGAATTAGAGATTGGAGCGAGTCAACGTACAGGTGTAGAGAAAGAACTAAAAGAAGATCCGCTAGATTTTGCTTTGTGGAAAGGAGCTAAAGAAGGCGAAATTTCTTGGGATTCTCCGTGGGGAGCTGGACGTCCTGGCTGGCACATTGAGTGTTCTGTCATGGCAACCAAACATTTAGGTGATACAATTGATATTCATGGCGGTGGACAAGACCTAGAGTTTCCTCATCATGAAAATGAAATCGCCCAAAGTGAAGCGAAAACCGGGCAAAAATTTGCCAATTACTGGATGCACAATGGCTTTGTTACAATTGGCGAAGACGATGAAAAAATGAGCAAATCCTTAGGGAACTTTGTAACAGTTCATGAACTAGTGAAGGAAGTTGATCCTCAAGTCTTGCGTTTCTTTATGGCTACTACACAATATCGTCGTCCAATTCGTTATAGTGAAACAACGATGAAAGAAGCAGGCGTCAACTTACAAAAACTAAAAAATGCTTTTGAGAATTTATCGTTTAGAAGATCTGATGCAGTAACAGAACTTGACGAAGATAATCAAAAATTACAAGAACTAGCAGATTTAGAAACACGTTTCACCACTGAAATGGATGATGATTTTAACGCAGCAAATGGGCTCACTGTGGTTTATGAAATGGCGAAATGGCTGAATCAATATAGCGAGCAAGAAGCTGCATCATCTATAGTAATTGAAAAAGCGATACAACAGTTTACACAATGGTTAAGCATTTTTGGTATTGTCTTTTTATCAGGAGAGTTACTGGATGATGATATCGACCAATTGATTGAAGAACGCAATCAAGCACGCGCAAATCGTGACTTTTCCCGTAGTGATGAGATCCGCGATTTATTAAAAGACAAAGGAATAACCTTGGAAGACACAGCTCAAGGGACTAGATGGAGAAGAAGTGAATGAGAGATTATACTCAATTAAACGGTTTAGCTTTGGCTTATGTAGGAGATGCAATCTATGAGATTTATATCCGCGACTACTTAATTGAACAAGGACAAACCAAACCCAACATATTACATCGTATGGCAACGCATTATGTTTCAGCGAAAGCCCAAGCTTTTTTGATCCAAGCAATGTTGGAAGAAAAATTACTTTCAGAAAATGAAGAACTAATGTACAAACGCGGCCGCAACGCGAAAAGTCACACATCTGCGAAAAATGCTGATATCACAACGTATCGAATTGCGACTGGATTTGAATCATTGATGGGCTATCTGCACTTGACCAAAAAAACAGAACGTTTGGAAGAATTGATCGATTGGTGTATAAAAAAAGTAGGTGAAAAAAATGAGAAATGATAAAAAGCGCCCTTTCAAAGGGAACAAACCACAAAAAAGTCAGCCGTTTAAAAAAGAACCAGTAAGAAAAGAGCGTGAAGTCTCTCAAGAAGAGATCGAAGACAACTTTGTTTTCGGCAATCATGCAACGATAGAGGCGATTCAGCAAGGTCGTGGGAATAAATTATTTCTTCAAGAAGATAGTAAAAGCGAAAAAGTTGAGCACCTAAAATTATTAGCAAAAGAAAATGCTGTTCCTGTTAAATGGGTACCAAAACAAAAATTAGATACAATGACAAATCACGGTGTTCATCAAGGGATCGTATTGGCGATTACAGCGTATGAATACTTGACGTTGGAAGAATTACTTGATCGGACGAAAGAAAAGACAGAGACGCCATTTTTCTTGATTTTAGATAGTTTAGAAGATCCTCATAACTTTGGGTCGATATTGAGAACAGCGGATGCAACAGGCGTGGATGGGATCATTATTCCAAAGCACCGTGCAGTTGGCATTACACCAGTTGTGACAAAAGCTTCAACTGGAGCAGTAGAGTATATCCCGGTTGCTCGTGTAACGAATTTAGCGCAAAGTATTGCAACACTTAAAGAAAATAGTTTTTGGATTTTCGGAACGGACATGAAAGGAACCGATTATCGTCAATGGAATACTCAAGGTGCAATTGCATTGATTATCGGTAATGAAGGCCGTGGTATGAGTCAAGGGTTGCATAAAGAAGTGGATGAACTATTGACGATTCCAATGAGCGGTCATGTTCAAAGTTTGAATGCGGGTGTTGCAGCTGGTTTGTTGATGTATGAAGCATATCGTGGACGAAATCCTCTTTAGAAGTTAGGTTAATGGCGAGATGGAAAGCAGTGAAAATAACTTCCTATCTCAGCATGAGTATAAGAAGGTGACAAAACAATGAAAAAACAGTTACTGATTGTTGACGGGTATAATATGATCGGCTCTTGGCCTGAATTGGTTCAATTAAAAAATAAAAATAAACTTGAAGATGCTAGAGAAGTTTTACTACAGCGTTTATCCAATTATGCTAAATACGAGGAGTTAGAAGTGATCGTAGTTTTTGATGCGCAATTGGTTCCAGGTATTCAGCAAACCTATAAAAAGTATCATTTAACGGTGGTCTTCACCAAAGAAGAAGAGACAGCAGATAGCTATATTGAGCGAATTGCAGGAGAAAAAAATGATCGATTAACTCAAGTAACTGTTGCAACGAGTGATCTAGCAGAGCAATGGCTGATTTTTTCAAAAGGCGCATTGCGAGCATCTGCAAATGAGCTGTACAAAAATGTTCAAAAAACAGAACGTACAATTACAATTCATGCGACAGATATCCATTTTCAGGATTTTCGGCGAAATTCTCCGTGGAATATAGAACAATTGTCAAAACTGTCCGATAAAATGGATGAATTATCCAAAAAGAAAGATTAATTGTGTTTTTCTCTCCATTTCTCCAAAAGAACATGGTACGCTTTTTTTAAACATTTTGGTAGAATGTTTGGAAGGAGAATGTTGTTATGAATAAGTATAAAGGTATCTTCAACGAAGATACATTAGCATTTGATCGTTTGTATCGGAAGTATCACCCAGTGGTGCATAAATTACAAAAAAAGTACTATTTGAAGGATTTTGATCGAGAAGATTGGTTGCAAGAAGGACGGATCATCTTTCATCGTTCACTGGAAAAATACGAAGAAGAGCATTGCGTCTCTATCGGGAAATTTTTCAAATCAAACTTTGAAAACCATATTCGTAGTTTAGTCAGAAAACAATGTGCGCTCAAACGAACGATTGATGCACAAGCCATTTCATTAGATCAAAAAATAGAAAATCAGGGAGAAGCCTTTTTTGACTACATAGGAATGGAAAATGCAGATGCATTAGACCAGATGATCATACGAGAAAAGCTGGAACAATTACCGATTGTATTGTCACCATTTGAACGAACGACATTTGAGGAATATATGAATGGCAAGGAATTAGAAGAGATCGCCAAAGACACAGATAGCCGTGAAATTACGGTTAGAAGTGCTTACGATCGAGCAAAAAAGAAACTGAAAGCGATTATTTACGATTAAATGAGAGTTTTATAATGTTTCACATTAAATAATTATTCGTTTATGAATTATAATTAGTTGCATTTCATTTTGTGCTATGGTAAAATTGCTATTTTTATTGATATATGGTACAATAGATAATGAGGTGAATGCAATGCCAACAACTTTAGCATCAATTAAAAAAGATTTAGAATGTCGTATCGGCAGCAAAATCACATTAGTTGCTCAGACCGGCAGAAAGCGTCAAACTGAACGTAATGGTATTTTGACAGAAACATATCCATCTGTCTTCGTTGTAGATTTAGATCCAGATGAAAATTCATTCGAACGAGTTTCTTATAGTTATTCTGATGTGTTGACACGCACAGTCGAGATTGAATTTGTCAGTGAAGCAGTCTAAAGAGTAGAGGTCGGGAGGTGACTCGTAGAGTTATATCCCGACTTCTGCTTTTTTGTTGTATTATGAAGTTGTGTCTATTCCATAGTTAAACTTTGTTATTCAAAGAAAAGGATTAGTACTAGAACAATCATTATTTCAGGCGAAATCAATGAGCAAATGGCAAAAGAAGTCTGCATCCAATTGCTTTTATTAGAGTCGATCAATGATAAACTAATCAATTATCTATCAGTAGCAATGGCGGACATGTAGATTTAGGCTACTTAATATTTGATAGGATCAATTTTATCAGCTCAAAGGTAAATATAATTGGTTCTGGTTGGGCTGTCGAGTATGAGACAAAATGAACAATCAGTTGATTACGAAAGAAATTGGAAAAAACATTGAACAGGTGAAAAAATGATACCGATCGAGACTACTGGCTAAGTCCTGAGGAAGCGTTAAAGTACGTGATTGTGAATAAGATTATCAAAAATAGAAGTCAGATTGTTTAATTACTTGAAAAATAAAGTAGGATAATAAAAATTAGAGTGCTGTAAAACCTTCAATATTGAGATGCTTCACGATTCTTTTTTTATGAAGTGTTAGATAAATAAAGCAATTTTTATACAAATATATACTTCTCTAACAACATATGTTAAAATTTAAAATGTTGTGAAGTTAGTCAGGTAATGGGATTAGATAGGTGAAAGAGAATGGAAATCATAGAAAAAGCGCCCGCAAAAATTAATCTGGGGTTGGATGCTCTCTATAAAAGAAATGATGGTTATCACGAATTAGAAATGATCATGGCTAGTGTAGACTTAGCGGATCGGCTGATCTTTGAATTGTTGCCGGAAAATGAGATAGTGATCGAGACAGATAGTTCTTTTTTGCCTGTAGATAGAAGAAACCATGTGTATCAGGCAGCAGAATTGCTGAAAGATACCTTCCATCTTACGCAAGGCGTTAAAATTTATATAGAAAAAAGAATACCTGTGGCGGCAGGATTAGCTGGTGGCAGTAGTGATTGTGCTGCTGCGTTACGAGGGTTAAACCGTTTGTGGAACTTAGGTTTATCTTTAGGAGAACTTGCCGAACTCGGCAGTAAGATTGGCTCTGATGTTCCTTATTGTATTCACGGCGGTACAGCTTTTGTTACTGGGCGTGGGGAAAAAATTGATTTTCTACCTTCAATGCCGCAATGTTGGGTAGTTTTAGTGAAGCCTAAAATGAGCGTTTCTACTAGTTCGATTTTTGGTAGCTTATCATTCACTAGCGTTCAGCATCCTGATATCCACGGGCTAAAGCAAGCAATCGAAACAGATGATTATTTATTGATGACTGAAAAGATTGGTAATGCACTAGAAGGTGTGACAATCAAACGCCATCCAGTGATTCAGCAAATCAAAGATCGCATGATGAAATATGGCGCAGATGCAGCATTGATGAGCGGTAGTGGTCCAACAGTATTTGCGCTATGTGAGAAGAAAACACGAGCACAACGGATTTATAATGGCTTAAAAGGCTTTTGTGAAGAAGTATATATTGTGCGTACATTAAAATAAACTATTGGAATATAGATTCTAGTAAAAGTCGTTTAGTCCAAGTTTAATATTATATTTTAAGACACTGTCCATTTTTTTTGGAGAGGTGTCTTTTTTTGATTTAGTTCAAATATTCCTGTATTTCATTTTATATAAAATAAAAAAACGATATAAAGTTCTTTTTTAAATAACTTTAGTTATTGTTATTATTCTATATGTTTGGTAAAATTTTTATAGAAGCAAATAGTATATAAGGAGCAAATGCATGTTTTTAACCAGTGAATATCTAGAAAAAAAGCAAAAGTACACCACACTTAAAACAGAATTATCGACTGCAGTAACCGAACACTCTTCCTATTTAGATCAATTGGAGACAACACGATCTTCTGCCGAAGGAAAGTTTACGAGCGTCTCAACTGCAGATGGAATTCCAAATCAAGATACGTTGAATAAAGTAAGCGAGCTGCTAGAAGAACTACAGTCATTAAGTAAAAAAATAAAAAGTCGAAATGACAGTATCTCAGACGGTGTCACCACAGCAGAAACAAAAGCGCAACACTATGGAGATCTTTATATAGCAGAGAAAAAGCGTGAGGACGAGTATCATCAAGAAATAGCGAGACAAACACAAGAAAAGATACGGAAACAACAAGAAGCGCTTAAAAATAATGAAATTATCCCAAGATAGTTAGGGTGAGGAGGCAATACACGAATGAGCAATATAGAGATAAAATCAGACGGTCTTTCTGAAGGAATCCGTAGTGCATCAAAAGCAGAAAGTGCAATGCGTGCTTCTCTAGATGCAGCGAAAGCACTCGTTTCCAGCAACAGTGGCTATGATCAGACATGGACAGGTGAATCGAAAGATAGCTATTTGATGTATTTAGACATCGTCAAACAATACCATGAAGACTTAGCGAAATGCGTGAAGAGTTATAAAAAAGCGGTCACAGAACTACAAAAGGATATTGCTTCGTTTGATTCGTCGAAAATGGGCGAAATACGAGGGATTTAGGAGGCAACGATGACGATTTTTTCTGAAGAAGAGCTAGTAGTATTAGCCGATATGGTGGGACAAGTGGAACTATTTGGTGTGCCGCAACTAACGACCTATCGATTCAATCACACGACAGTCGTTCCGAAAGGCATCGAGCGGTTAGAAAAAAAAGAGCTGTTAGCAGAAGGCAAACTAACCAAAAAAGGCTATTTGGTTGCTTCATTGATGGAACGCTATGGGCAATCGGAAACCTATATCTGTTTAGATAAAACGTACTATGTCGCAACAGGTGAGCAAGCGATCGTTTTGAAAAGAGAAGAAGAAGGCTATCAATTAACGATTCAAGAACCAGAAACCCTTTTAGGACAATGGCTTGTGGAGTATTCGATTTTGCGTAGAGAAGGGACAGAAGAAGAAAAAGAATTTCGTTCAAGACGAGCGCAACTAACCTTAGAAGAGTTACAGAAACAAGGCATCGATGCCGCAGTCGTTCTAGGAAGCATTCAGAAGCAAGTGAAGAACTTGGCTAAAGCTGAATACGCTTTGTTAGTGTCTCAAGGGACGTTGTATCGATTGGACCATGAACAATTAAAAAGAGTCAGTCAGTTTTGGGTCAATAACTGGCTAGTTGACCAATTAAAAATTCCTTATGAAGGACCAAAAGATAAAACGGAAGGGCTGGTGAATTGGTTTGGCAGATAAAATTACAGTAGATCCTGGTGAGTTATCCGATATTACAAGTAAGATTCAAAGCGTTGTTAGCGAATTAGAATCATCCTACAGTTCCTTACAAACTATTACAGGAAGTGAGTATTATGTGGAAGGAATGGCGCAAGGACAAGTCGCACTGTTCAATGTTGTGACAGCTCGCATGGAAGAATTGATTTCCCATTATGCTCGATTAGGAGAGTATGTTTCATATGCAGGAGAAACCTTTGTGGAGTTGGATCAATCGGTCAGTAGCGACATAAAGTCAAAGGAGAAATAATAGTCAGTAGTTTTAGGAAATGAGGGTAGGTATGAAAGATGTAAAATATAAAGAAGGTGAGTGGCAATCGTTATCTGAAGGAATCGTCCTATTAACCAGCTCAGGTCTATTCCAATGGCTCGCAGAAGCGGATCGTATCAGTGATGACGCAAAAAGCTCTTGCGACACATATGATGTGGATCACGCTATAGACATAGATACAGCTAGTAATACAAATTATGAAGAATTAGAAAACCGATTAATCTTATTACAACAAGCCATTCAGCATGTACCAGACACACTTTCTGGTAGTGTAGATCAGCCATTTTACAATGCGATGGATTCTTTGATAGAAAAATTAAGTAACATGAACATCATGGGCTACGAAACAATGGCAAGAGGGTCATTTTCTAACGGCGTAAATAGTGCCGGTGTCGCCATGCCTAAAATGAAAGTGACATTAGAAGACCTTTTAGGAAATAGTTCTCCCCTAACGGACTATCTTCGTGTAGAATATAATCAGATGAAGCAACAAATCGGTGAAGTCAGTTTTGAAGACTATAAAAGAATGGCTTTTGCGGATACCTCTTTTGATTACTATTCTAGAAAAGAAGAAATAAAGGATTTAGCTGTAACATTAGTGATAAATGGTGCATTACTAGCAATAGGCGGCGCATTACCGTGGCCAGTCATGGTGGCGTTAGGACTGACTTCTGGTGGAAAGAATATCAGTGATGCTTTACGTGGAAAAGACCTAGTTACAGGGAAAAAGCTATCTGCAGGAGACCGTATTTTACGAGGATTATCAGGAGTTGCGGATGTAGCCTTAGCGGGCTATGGAACGTATAAAGGACTTAGACCACGAAAAGGAACGACGAAGGTGGTTGTTTCTGGGAAAGGTAGTGGGGCTAAACTTAACAAATTAAAACCTAATGAAATTAATAATATATCGTTAGATGAATTAAGGAATAGTATCCCTGATGATTGGCAAATTTTTGAAAATAATGGTCGGGTTCATATTAAAGATTCTTTTGGTACTGACAGAGTTAAAATTGATCCACCTGATAAAGTAACTAACTATGATCATATGCACATTTTTGATGCTGATAGAAATCCATTAGATATAAATGGAAATATAGTAAATAGAAAAAGTCCAGATGCTCATATTCCTTGGACGAAGAAATAGGAGGAAATAATGAATATTCAATTGCTAGAGGAAGAAATAGAAAAAACCGAATATTGGGATATGACAATACTAGATGTTCAAACTAAATATTTCGGAGATGAAGTAGATATTTTTATAGAAAATGATGATGAAACCTGTTGGAAAATTAGTTTTATTTCTTGCTACAAAGTTAGCTATGAAACAGATGTGAATTGGAGAATGATAAGTAATGTAAAAGATATGAAATGGAAGCAGTTAGGATATTATGGACAAGATATTTCTTTAAAAAAATACGAAGAGAATGATAATTTTATGGAATGTTCCCTTGACCTATCAATTATGACGATGAACATAGTTTGTAAAGACATTCATGTAGAAGAATTAAGCATGGAAGAGAATCTATTCTTTTGGCAAGAAAAGTAAATTTGAAAATAAAAAAGGCACTTTACTATCTGATTAGCGTCGGATAGTAAAGCCTTGACTAGTAAGCCCTAACTCACTAATCAAGTTGCCAATAGCTAACAAAAAGCTAGCTGTATTTATTGTACAAAAATTCAAAGGACTTTTCTAGTCTTTTTGAATGTTTCTTAAGTGTACGATAATTTCAGCTAGAAAAATGTGAAGTTATTGAAACGGTATTAGTGAGGAAACAACCACTGATACCGTTTTTTCTTGTATCAAAAAAATTAAAGGAGTGAAGGAAATGATTCAAACAGAAAATAAGCAACCAATCAAAGAAATAAGCCACCAAGATATTTATGCACTTTATGATGTATGGGAACAACTTCAATCATGGCAAGAAGTGTTAGAAAAATTTTTCATGGAAAAATAATTGTTAGAGGTTGCGGATCAAGAAAAAGATTTAAAGGAGAACTAATTTCAATTTTTGAATTGTCGATTAATCTTATTACAACAAGCCATTCAACATGTACCAGACACACTTTCTGGTAGTGTAGATCAGCCATTTTACAATGCGATGGATTCCTTGATAGAAAAATTAAGTAACATGAACATCATGGGCTACGAAACAATGGCAAGAGGGTCATTTTCTAACGGCGTAAATAGTGCCGGTGTCGCCATGCCTAAAATGAAAGTGACATTAGAAGACCTCTTAGGAAATAGTTCTCCCTTAACGGACTATCTTCGTGTAGAATATAATCAGATGAAGCAACAAATCGGTGAAGTCAGTTTTGAAGACTATAAAAGAATGGCTTTTGCGGATACCTCTTTTGATTACTATTCTAGAAAAGAAGAAATAAAGGATTTAGCCGTAACATTAGTGATAAATGGTGCATTACTAGCAATAGGCGGCGCATTACCGTGGCCAGTCATGGTGGCGTTAGGACTGACTTCTGGTGGAAAGAATATCAGTGATACTTTACGTGGGAAAGATCTATTTACAGGCAAAAAGCTATCTGCAGGAGACCGTATTTTACGAGGATTATCGGGTGTTGCAGATGTAGCCTTGGCGGGGTATGGAACGTATAAAGGGCTTAGACCACGAAAAGGAACGACAAAGGTGGTTGTTTCTGGGAAAGGTAGTGGGGGTAATAAGCTGTTAAAACCTGATTTATTAGATGAGCTTTCAAAAAGTGGTGTAAAATATAATCCAGATGATGTGGTTATGGTTGGAAAAGATTCTTCAGGTAAATTATTTTGGTTAGAAAAAGGAAATGATAAAGCAGGATTAAAGCATATTATTAATGGGCATGTAGAAGATTTCAATGCCAAAGGTATTCAAGACATTCCCAACTTTTTACAAGATACTTTAAAAATAAATCCTATAAAACAAGGAACAGGACCTAAAGGACCATATTCAGTTTATGTTATTGATGGACAAAAATATACTTTGGCATATGGGAATAATGGATTTATAGTTTCTTTTTATCCAAGTAAATAATTAAACAAGGAGGATACTCATGTACAAACTACTTTCTATAGAAGAATCAGTTGCAACAAGAAATTTAGAATTGAAAAATTTAAATACAAATACAATTGATTTATGTTTTGATGATGCAGCTGTAACCAGTTTTAAAAATTTTGATTTTATGGAAATCAATGAAATATACGGTTGTAAAATTTATCTTTTTGGTGAATTAGATGATGCTGGTGAGAATTTAAAGTATATTAAAGATGTAACGATTGGGAGTAGAGATTTATCAGAAGTAGCAAACGAAAAAGGAGATGTGTACTATATTGACAAAATTTCTGTAAGTAAATTTATCAATGCAGAGAAAACATTGAATTACAAGTATACTAGAAAAGATATCATTCAAGTGAATAATGTTATACATCCAGACTTTGAATAGAAATTATTTTTTAACTAAAAAGTATACTTTATTATACTATTGGTGTTGGGGAGCAACAACTTGACTAGTAAGCAGAATCTCACCAATCAAGTTGCCAATAGCTAACAAAAGCTAGCAGTATTTATTGTA
Organism: Enterococcus sp. AMC1251; assembly: GCF_058216535.1. Lineage (NCBI taxonomy): Bacteria > Bacillati > Bacillota > Bacilli > Lactobacillales > Enterococcaceae > Enterococcus > Enterococcus sp. AMC1251. The sequence continues at coordinate 143,298 of NZ_CM177098.1, forward strand.
CAAAAATTCAATATCGAAAAAGAAACGATTTAACTCTATCGTTTCTTTTTCTGTACTTATTGGGAGTCAGTCCCCCGCCCCGAGAAAGCCAGTGGATTTGGAAAGAATATTGAAAAGGTTAACCCTTCGAAAATTTGAGAAAATATAAGTGAGGCTTTGTGATGAGAAGATATATTTATAGAGAAGAAACTTTCTACAGGAGATCGTATCTTCCGAGGATTATCGGGTGTAGCGGATGTAGCATTGACGGGGTATGGAACGTATAGAGGACTTAGACCACGAAAAGGAACAACGAAGGTTGTTGTTTCAGAGAAAGCCGGTGGGGCTAAATCTTCTGGAGAAGATATATTTAATTATACAAACAAAGTAAATGAGCATATGGCTAGTCCTGGTAGAGCAGTTCCAGCTCAAACCTTGAAAGAAGCAATCAAAGGTGGTACTCCAATGCCTGACCCAAGAGGGTCTAGCGCAACAATGTATTATAGTGAAATCTATATTAATGGCAAAAAATATAATTTTGAGGTGCTTTATGATAAGGCAACAAATACTATTTATCACTTTAAATATGACAGACGACCATTAGGTCCATTGCCAGCAGTCCCAAAACAATAATACTGGAGGAAAATTATTATGACAAAAAAAGAGCAACTATATTATTTATTAAATGGTCTGAATCATGGGGAAATAGAGATTAACAATTTTACAAATCAGTTTATGAAAATTTTTGATTTAGAAATAGATTATGATGAATTGTCGAAAAAAGAATATACAGTTTTAGGAAATGTGTCCGATATGGCAGCTAGATTTTCTGATAATGCAGAAGATTTGAAATTACCTAATGTGTACTATAGCGAAAAGCAAATTAGAGATGAAGTATCTCATGCTTTAAAAGAATTAATGTAATCTATATTAAAAAAAGGTACTTTATCACGAAACTGATAATCAAGTTGCCAATAGCTACTAAAAGCTAGCTGCATTTATTGTACAAAAGTTCAAGGCATTTTCCATTAGTTGGAAAGTGTCTTTTTCAATTTAGTTAAGGCAATTTTCTCCCTAATAACCAACTAATCTGAGCATAAGGAAGAAAAAGATTTTCGTTCAATACACATACGGCTGACACTAGAAGTTTTGTAGAAATAAGCCATTCAACATGTACCAGACACACTTTCTGGCGGAGTAGATCAGCCATTTTACAATGCGATGGATTCTTTGATAGAAAAATTAAGTAACATGAACATCATGGGCTACGAAACAATGGCAAGGGGATCATTTTCTAACGGCGTAAATAGTGCCGGTGTCGCCATGCCTAAAATGAAAGTGACATTAGAAGACCTTTTAGGAAATAGTTCTCCCCTAACGGACTATCTTCGTGTAGAATATAATCAGATGAAGCAACAAATCGGTGAAGTCAGTTTTGAAGACTATAAAAGAATGGCTTTTGCGGATACCTCTTTTGATTACTATTCTAGAAAAGAAGAAATAAAGGATTTAGCCGTAACATTAGTGATAAATGGTGCATTACTAGCAATAGGCGGCGCATTACCGTGGCCAGTCATGGTGGCGTTAGGACTGGCTTCTGGTGGAAAGAATATCAGTGATACTTTACGTGGAAAAGACCTAGTTACAGGGAAAAAGCTATCTGCAGGAGACCGTATTTTACGAGGATTATCAGGAGTTGCGGATGTAGCCTTAGCGGGCTATGGAACGTATAAAGGACTTAGACCACGAAAAGGAACGACGAAGGTGGTTGTTTCTGGGAAAGGTAGTGGGGGTAAAGTTCCTAAACTTTCTAGTTTGTCCGAAGCAGAAAAACTTAAAATTGCTAATCAATATAAGCAGACTGCACCAGTAGGTATTCCTGACAGTGCAAAAATTAATGCCAAGACTATGAATGCTGGTTATGAACAAATTATTTATAAGTGGAATGATGGTCAATTTAAGTATGAAGTAAGGTGGCATACAAGAACTCCAGGAGCACCTGTAGAACAAGGTAATACATGGGTTGTTCAAAGAACAGTACCTGGAAATGGAGGAAACAAGCCACAAACATTCTTTAAAGTTGGTGATAATGAATGGGTAGAAGGATATAAATGGTATGATGCTATAAATGCTAGAAAAGCAGGAAATGCTACTCCAGAACAAATAAAAATTTTAGATAAGGGTCATTGGAAGGAATGAATTAGATGATTGATAGTAGGTTTTATGAAGGTTTTGAGGGCGAAGCAGAGCTTACCTTTGTTGCTGATAATAATAAACTTGTAATTTGGAATGGCTATTTCGAGACTATTTTAGATAACTTATTAGATTGTAATGTAGAAAAAGAGGGAATTGTGAAGGAATATTTTAATCATGAAGGATGGTATGATGATTCACCATGGTTGATAAAAGATAATTCTCTTACTATTAATCAATTAAAACGTTTTGATATTAACAAAATTAATCAAACTTCAATGAAAGATGAGCTAGAAGAAGTGGTTCAAACGATTATTTCATTTTTAGAAAATAATCGTTTGAGTAAAATCTATATTGAATACGAATAATCAAAAAACAAAAAAGGCACTCAATCACAAGACTGGTAATCAAGTGATTGAGCCTTGACTAGTAAGGACTAAACTCACTAATCAAGTTGCCAATAGCTAACAAAAGTTAGCTGTATTTATTGTACAGAAATTCAAAGAACTTTTCTAGTCTTTTTGAAGGTTTATTTGAAGTACAATAATTCAGTTAGACAATGAAAAGTTATTGTGGACGGTATTAGTGAGGAAACAACCACTGATACCGTTTTTTGTGTATAGAAAAAGAAAGGAAGTAAAAAAATGTTATTAACAGAAAACAAGCAACCAATTAAAGAAATTAGTCACCAAGATATTTACGCACTTTATGAAGTATGGGAACAACTGTAATCATGGTAAGAAGTACTACCAGTTTTGGAAAAGTTTTTCGAAGATAAAAATAACCCCATCAACAAGCAACAAATCGCAGAAAATACTATGTCTGTTCACAAGTCATTATGTTGTTTTACCTAGATTTTAGTCAAACTATGCAAAGAGAATGGGAAAATAATTGTTAGAGGTTGCGGATCAAGAAAAAGATTTAAAGGAGAACTAATTTCAATTTTTGAATTGTCGATTAATCTTATTACAACAAGCCATTCAACATGTACCAGACACACTTTCTGGTAGTGTAGATCAGCCATTTTACAATGCGATGGATTCCTTGATAGAAAAATTAAGTAACATGAACATCATGGGCTACGAAACAATGGCAAGAGGGTCATTTTCTAACGGCGTAAATAGTGCCGGTGTCGCCATGCCTAAAATGAAAGTGACATTAGAAGACCTCTTAGGAAATAGTTCTCCCTTAACGGACTATCTTCGTGTAGAATATAATCAGATGAAGTAACAAATCGGTGAAGTCAGTTTTGAAGACTATAAAAGAATGGCTTTTGCGGATACCTCTTTTGATTACTATTCTAGAAAAGAAGAAATAAAAGATTTAGCTGTAACATTAGTGATAAATGGTGCATTACTAGCAATAGGCGGCGCATTACCGTGGCCAGTCATGGTGGCGTTAGGACTGACTTCTGGTGGAAAGAATATCAGTGATACTTTACGTGGGAAAGATCTATTTACAGGCAAAAAGCTATCTGCAGGAGACCGTATTTTACGAGGATTATCGGGTGTTGCAGATGTAGCCTTGGCGGGGTATGGAACGTATAAAGGGCTTAGACCACGAAAAGGAACGACGAAGGTGGTTGTTTCAGAGAAAGCCAGTGGGGCTAAATTAGATTTTAGCAGTAATAAATTTTCTGGAATAGAAGGAATGACAAAGGCTGATATTTTAGATGGTCTACCAGATGGTTGGAAATATACAGAAAACAATGGGTTTATTCATATTAGAGATTCAAGTGGAAAAGTTAGAATGAAAATTGATCCACCAGATAATGTGACAAAGTTTGATCATGTACACTTATTTGACAATAACGGAAATCCAATAGACATAAATGGAAATATTGTGAATCGAAAGAGTTCAGATGCACATATCCCATACAAAAAATAGGAGGAAATATGGGAAAAATTGAAATGATACAAAAAGTGATTGAGGATACAGAATACTGGGATGCTAGGGTATTTGATTGTAAAACACTATATTTTGGTGATGAAGTTCATGTTATATTTGAGGGAGAAGAGAATCAAGTATATACAATTAAATTCATGAATTGTTATAAAGTATCGTACCAAAACAGCTTTGCTCCAGATACTAATATGAAAGTAAAGGACATGAGCAAAGGACAACTAGGATATTTTATGCAAGATATTTCTATGGAAAAGTATGGAGATAATGAAGAGTTTATTGAGTGTTCCCTTAATCTATCAATTATGATGATTTCTATAGTTTGTAAAGATATTGTTGTGGAAGAATTAGATGGAAAAAATATTTCTTTTTTTTGGGAAGATGAGTAATAGAATAAAAAAAGCATTATATTACACGCTTTATATCAGATGAGAAATTTTCAACTAGGAACTCTATGCCTACTAACTTCGTTTTCCATGAATTAAAGTGGCAAGAAATAATTAAGGTTTCACCCACTATTTTGCTAGATTCTGAGGGTGAAGTAAAAAAGGTTTAAAAGAACAAATTTAAATGCTAAAGCAAACGGTGGGCATGTTATGCTGAAAAGGATCGAGGGACAAGTCAAAGTACTAGCTATTTTGTGAGTTCCTCGGGCACTATCAAAAGCACATGCCCTAGAAAACAATACAATGAATTTTACAGACATTTCTAAACAGAACGAACCCGCACAAATAACAGGATTAAACGTAGATATTCCCCAACTAAATTCATCAGACGGCTCACCAGAATTAGTATCCTATATGGGAGATAGTAGCAAAGTTAAATCATATGAACAACAATTAGCACTCGAAAAAAATCAAGGATTCCTTTCTTTAAGAAGTAATCTCCCTGGTGCAGTAATCTACGTATCATTTTTGCCAAAAGGTATAATGGGGGACATAATAGAGGGAGATATCAGCAAAGATAAAATTGTATCTGTAGGCACTCAAAATACAGCTACATCTGTACGAGCAGAGTATGTATATTATAAAGTTGACTGATGTGGTTCCAAAAAAAAGAAACGAAATTTGAATAAACGGTGTGAGCAGAAGCAACGACTTAGAAAAAGAGGTGTGAAACAAAAGTGAATTTCATTTTGTTTCACACCTTTTTTCACTTGACGTACTCTTCTCCTTCTGGTAAATTAGTTCTTGCTAGTAAATCGTAAATGTTACGATTTGGTGAATATAAATCGAAATGAGGACATAGAGATGAGAAAAAATAGTTGGAAATATATTGTCGGTTTGCTACTAGCAGTAGTGATTTTTACACTGACGGCCTGTGGACAAACAAATGAGCCGGAGAAATCTGCGAAAAGTGATAAAATAAAAGTTGTAACCACCTTTTACCCAATGTACGATTTTGCTAAGAATGTAGTAGGTGATGCTGGGGATGTTGAGTTACTGATTCCAGCAGGCACAGAACCTCATGATTATGAACCAAGTGCGAAGGATATTGCTAAAATAACAGATGCAGATGTATTTGTTTACAATAGTCATGAATTAGAAACTTGGGTCAAAGATGTTTTGGAAAATGTTGACGAAAAAAAAGTTGCCGTTGTAGAAGCAGCAAGTTCAATTAACCTAATGGAAGGGGCTGCCCAAGAGCACGATCATGATGAGGAAGAAGCTGAGCATGATGGTCATCATGACCACGATCATGAATTAGATCCTCACGTTTGGTTGGATCCTGTTTTAGCGCAGAAAGAAGTCGAAGCAATTCATGATGCTTTAGTGAAGAAATACCCTGAACAAAAAGCAACATTTGAAAAAAATACGGCTACGTATATTGAAAAATTAAAAGAATTAGATACAGAATACAAAGAAGCCTTTAGAGCGGCTAAAAATAAAACCTTTGTGACACAACATGCAGCGTTTGGTTATTTAGCAAAACAATATGGTTTGACACAAGAATCAATTTCTGGAATATCTCCAGATCAAGAGCCTTCACCAAGCCGTTTGGCAGAGTTAAAAAAATATATTAAAGAACATAATGTGTCAGTAATTTATTTCGAAACATCTGCGTCATCAAAAGTTGCTGAAACCTTGGCGCGTGAAACAAAAGTAGAATTAGCAGTCCTTAATCCGTTAGAAAGTATTACTAAAAAAGAACAGGAACAAGGTGAAGATTATATTTCAGTAATGAAAACCAATCTTGAAGCATTGAAGAAAAGTATCAAATAAAGTCGGGTATTATTTGAAAGAAGGAGTAAATTCATGCATTATCTAGAAGTCAAAGACCTCACATTTTACTATGATGATGAGCCAGTCTTAGAAGATGTTTCATATTATGTTGACCCTGGTGAATTTGTGATTCTAACAGGGGAAAATGGTGCAGCGAAATCAACACTGATCAAGAGTACTTTAGGATTATTGAAGCCAACTAAAGGAGAAATCACGATCGCAAAAGAAAATACCACAGGTGAAAAACTGAGTATTGGCTATATTCCTCAGCAAGTGGCGTCATTTAATGCTGGTTTTCCAAGTACAGTGATTGAGTTAGTTCGCTCCGGACGTTTTCCACGTAATCGCTGGTTTAAACCTTTAACAAAAAGAGATCATCAGCATGTAGAAAAAGCCTTAAAAGCAGTAGGTATGTGGGACATGCGTCATAAACGGATTGGTGAACTTTCTGGTGGGCAGAAACAACGCATCAGTTTGGCTCGTATTTTTGCGACAGACCCTGATTTGTTTATTTTAGATGAACCAACAACAGGAATGGATGAAACGTCTAGAAATGAATTTTATCGTCTTTTAAGGCATAATGCGCATGATCATGGAAAAGCGATTTTGATGATTACTCACGATCATGAAGATATCAAATCGTATGCAGATCGCCAAATTCGTTTAGTTCGGAAGGAGGATTCACAATGGAGATGCTTTCATATGAGTTCATGAGAAAAGCTTTTTTAGCTGCAACGTTTATCTCGGTGATTGCACCAATGCTAGGTGTGTTTCTCGTGATCAGAAGACAATCCTTAATGGCGGATACTCTTTCTCATGTATCACTCGCCGGAGTCGCTTTGGGGTTTTTCTTAAATTGGAATCCAGATATCATGACGTTGGTCGTTGTGATCATAGCTGCAATTATTTTAGAATATCTACGGATGATTTATAGTACGTACTCAGAAATTTCGATTGCGATTTTAATGTCAGGTGGTTTAGCGTTAGCTCTGGTACTGATGAACCTCAGTGGAGGAAATTCTGCTGCTAGTATTCAATCGTATTTGTTTGGTTCAATCGTGACGATCACATGGCAACAAGTCATTATTTTGGCTGTGTTGCTTGTAGTATTAGTGATTCTGTTTATTTTATTCAAGCGTCCAATGTATGTTTTGACCTTTGATGAAGATACAGCTCATGTGGATGGGTTGCCGATTCATTGGATGTCGATGTTGTTCAACGTGATTACAGGTGTGGCGATTGCGGTGATGATTCCTATTGCTGGCGCTTTATTGATTTCAGCAATCATGGTCTTACCCGCTGCAATCGGGATGCGAATTGGTAAAGGATTTAATACGGTGATTATTATTAGTGTAATTATGGGCTTGGTTGGTATGCTAACTGGCTTGACGGGTTCTTATTACTTAGAAACACCACCAAGTGCTAGTATCACGTTGATTTTTATCGGTCTATTTATCCTTGTTAGTATTATCCGTAAATTAGTGATGATAATGCAACGAAATAAGAAAATGAGTCAGAGATAAACAGGTTTATATTTCTAAGGTTTGTGTCCATCAGAAATTGTATAAAAAGTTTAGTTTATTTTTTGCCCAATGTTTTACAAGGAGACTTAGATAAAAGGAATGTCCCTCAAAAAATTAGAAGAAAAACTAATTTTTTTGGGGACATTCAGTTTTTAAATATCAAATTCGTCTAAAATCTCTCGAACATCATCTGTCGAGTTCGTTCCCATCAATTTAACTCGCAAATCACTGGCACCAGGAAATCCCTTAACATAAATCTTAAAGAAACGATGCAAACCCACGATCGAACGGGGAGCAATTTCAGAATACTGATCTTGTAAATCAAGTTGCATCTTTAATAATCCAAGCAGTTCTTGAGGAGAATGTTCTCTTGTCTCCTTCTCAAACGCATAAGGATTCTTAAAAATCCCTCGTCCAATCATAATCCCATCTACACCATACCGTTTTGCAAGTTGTAAACCTACTTTCCGATCGGGAATATCTCCATTGATTGTAATCAGCGTTTGAGGTGCAACACGCTCACGGATTGCCATAATTTGAGGGATCAAGTCCCAATGGGCGTCGACTTTGCTCATCTCATTTCTTGTCCGTAAATGAACAGAAAGATTGACAATATCTTGCTGCAATAAGTGAGTGATCCAATCTTCCATTTCAGCGATTTCTGCATAACCGATCCGTGTTTTAACGCTAACAGGGAGACCGCCAGATTTTGCGGCTTGAATCAATTCAGCTGCCACTTCTGGTCGTAAAATAAGACCGCTCCCTTTCCCCCGTCTAGACACATTAGGCACGGGACAGCCCATATTGATATCGATACCTTTAAACCCCATATCGGCTAATCCAAGGCTCATTTCTTTGAAGAACTCAGGGTTATCCCCCCAAATATGAGCGACCACTGGCTGTTCATCTTCAGTGAAAATTAAACGTCCCCGTACACTCTCTTTTCCATCTGGATGGCAATAACTATCCGAATTTGTAAATTCAGTAAAAAAGACATCGGGTGCGCCAGCTTTTTTGACAACATGGCGAAAGACGACATCCGTCACATCTTCCATTGGTGCTAAAATAAAAAAAGGCTTTGGTAATTCCGCCCAAAAATTATTCATCATATAATCCCCACTCTATTACTTTTGGTAACATTCTAAAAAACATAATCATTATACTAATAATATTAGAAAGAATCAAAACCTAGTACTTTGAAGAATCTATTTGGTATGCTTCTAGAATAAAGTAGCAGAAATAATCATCACGGCTGGGTCAAAAAACTTCGGAAATAAGCTTGTCTTAGCTTTTAATCTGAGTATGTGTTGTTAACTATTTAATTACTGTCCATTCACTAAGTGTTTTACCATTAGTGTCGATCAATTCTAACCAGCTATTTGTACCACCAAAATATAAAAATAGACCAAGTTCATTTACACTTTTTAGAATGATATCGTCAGTAGTGACGAAGTTTTTCACTTTGTCTTTATGGTCTTCTCGGATTCTTTGGCCCATTTTTGCTGAAAACCCCAGAGAACCATCTTTATTAAGTGGTGGATCGGTCATCATTGTTGCCCCAGCTTTTAAAAATATTTCATTTCGTTTATGCCAAAGAGCGGTTGCTTTGCTGTGTCTTGTATCAATAAAAAATTCGATTTGGCTGACTTCTTTTGTCCATTTATGGCGTGCTTTTGCAGGTTGGTTTTTTATTTTTTTAGGTTCTTCCTGATGTTTTAAGTGATAGCCAAATTTTTCAATTACTAAAAGCACTTTATTTTTGTAAGCGACAACGGATTTTTCGTGGCTTGCTGGGATTTTTGTTTCTGGTTCTGACACATTAGCAAGTTTGATGTTGTTTTCAAGAGCTTCTGTGATGAACTGCTGTACTAAATAGTTTAATTCAATGTCCCAAGATGGAGTAATCGTGATTATTTTGTTAAAATCCACTTCATTTTGGAAAGTACCAGTTGCAGCTTTTCCTATTGAAATAATCGTGTTGTCTCTTATTAGAATATAGACCACTGGTTGATCTAATGTGATATCTCCGTTACCGTCAAGTATATTGATGACCCCTTGTTGGTCGTTAAATGCAACAGTTGTACTGGTTTCTGTGATAAGGACAGATAGTTTAATTTCCATAATTAGGCTCCTTTAGAAACTGAAAGTAAGTTCGGTGCTTGTTCTTAGTGCGCACTTTTGATTTTATCACGAAAATAAAAATAAGTCTGTTAACCGAAGTTTATCTATTGACATTTCTAACTAATCACAGTAAGATTTTAAATGTAACTATTTCAGTTACTAACGATTGGAGTGATAGACATGGCCATGTCCACAAAATTAAGCGTGGCGATCCATATTCTCAGTTTGATTGAAATCGGTCCGCCCGATCGTGTTAATTCTGAATTCATCGCATCGAGTGTGAATACTAATCCAGTTGTTATTAGACGATTGATGAGCAAGTTAAAGAAAGCTGGGCTCATTTATGCAAGTAGAGGTGCTACCCAAACGTACTTGCTGAAAAGAACAGAAGATATTTCCCTTTATGATATTTATGAAGCAGTCGAATTAGACCGCGAAGTATTTAATATCCACCAAAACCCTAATCCAAACTGTCTAGTAGGAGCAACTATTCAAACGGCTTTAGAAGAACAATATATCCAAGTTCAGCAAAGTATGGAAACAGAATTAAAAGAGATTGCTTTATCTGATGTAATGAATCAAATTAAGCAGCAAGAGAATTGAATACATCTCTTCTCTTTTTAAATTTAAATGTAACAAAAAAAGTTCCATTAGAGGGAGGAAGATAAACATGAAAGTAGCAATTTTAGGAGCAAACGGAAAAGCAGGTTCAGCAATTTTGAGAGAAGCAAAAAAACGAGGTTTAGATGTAACAGCGATCGTTCGTGACTCGAACAAAATCACAGACAATACACCAGTGATCGAAAAAGATGTCTATCATTTAACCACTGAAGATGTGAAGGGGTTTGATGTTTTAGTTAGTGCTTTAGGTTTTTGGGGAGATGTTAGTGAATTTACTGGATCGACACAGCGGATGATAGATATTTTAGCAAATCAAAAAATACGTTTATTGGTTGTCGGTGGTGCTGGAAGTTTATTTGTAAATCCTGAACATACTATACGTTTAAGTGAAACACCCGATTTTCCAGAAGCGTTCAAACCATTAGCTACGGCAATGGGCAAAGGATTGGACTTGTTGGAAGCAGCTAAAGATCTTAATTGGACGTATATTAGTCCAGCAGCAGAATTTGATGCTGAAGGTTCAGCAACAGGTAAATATGTTGTGGCTGGTGAAGAGTTAGAAGTAGGTGAAGATGGCAAAAGCTATATCTCATACGCGGATTACGCGATTGCAATGGTCGATGAAATTGAAAAGAATCTACATCCGAACCAAAGATATAGTGTCCATCAATAAAAGATGATTCGAGAGAAGGTAAGACAGAAGTATTTAATCCTAAGAAATAAGAAATAAGAAAGAAGAAGCGTAGGAGCTGCTTTTGCATCACCGTTTATCCAGTTTTAGAGTATGAAATAAAAGTGATTTTTACTTTTGCTTCATACTTTTTTAAACTATTCCATATAAAAAAATGATAAATTTCTGAAAGACGGTTCTAAGGTAAAAGAGAAACGGATTCTTTATAACGGCTAATTTTATGAGTGAAGAGCGTATAATAATGAATAATTTAACGATAAGTAAGTTTAAGGGGTTCACGACGTATCATTTAGAAATAATTAAGATTGTTTTAATGTTTATCGACCATATTCGCCAAATATTTGTTCCGGTAGAGTGCCGGATTTTAACCTTACGAGAAGCAAAAAAATAGATGTTGCATTTGTATTTAGGTGTATGGAGGTCATCGCGCTGGGGAGTTTTACTTTGCAACAGAGTATGGGGGATGAAGAAGTTCAGCTAATAAACAATATTTTTCGTGATCGTTTAGCGGGTACGTTGATGAGGTATGGAATCGATAAAATTTCTGAAGGGTATTCAAATAAAAAATTTATCAAAATAATAATAGGTATCGTCATTATACCATTTCCGCTTATCTCTTCTTGAATTTTGGTGGAACTTATGTTGAATCCAAGTACAATCAAGGTGCCAAATTTTATCCTAGCGATATTATTTACTGAAAATAGTTTGATGGTAATACTGATTCTATTGATGTATTTGGCAAAAAAATCAACGTTGGCTCCAATGTGGGCTGATTGCTTTAGTAGCTATACTATCCTTTTTCTAAGGTTCAACACAATGGCTGATGATTTGCTCAGTAATTCCTATTTTAATGTTTAATGCGAAAAAGGAATGAAAGACTTCTTTTATTTTTTTCTATCCATTGCATAGCTGGATTTTATATTTGATTTCTGCTGATATGTTTATGTATTGATTAAAAATAGAAAATATTTTTTTAAATGAGATCGTCCGTTTTGTGTTTTTTTGGGCGGACGATCTCTTTTCGTACTATTAAGGGTAGCATTTAGAGCAAGGCGTTAATCCTCTAGCTCGTGCTTCCTCCAATGTTGCGGGAGTATAGGTTCCATTACCACACTTGTGGGTATGATATTTTTCTCCAGTTCGAGTAACTAGAACCATTTCTTCCGTTCCTTGTGTATCTGGTACAGGAGTTTCTGGTATTTGAGCGGCAGCGGCCTGCTGTTCAACAGCGGCTCTTTGTGCCTCTTGCTCGGCTTTTTTTTGAGCTTCAGCCACTTTTTTTGCTTCTTCTTTTTGAGCCGTTAGTGTTTGTTTGACCTTGTTCGCTCGGTTTGTTAATTCAGTATTGCCGTTCGGTAACTCTTTGATTCTAGCAATGGCTTGATTGTAATGATCATCTGTAGGTTCTTGTTCGGCTTTTTCCACAGCTGAACGAGCGGCGGCGATTTGTCTTTCTGCCGTTTCTTTTTCTGTGATTTTTTGTTGAACAGTTGTTAAACGCTTCAGTAAAGAATCCTTATTTAAAGTTGCTTTGGTTACTAAAGCTGCTGCTGAATCGACATGTTCTTTTGTTTGTTTTTTTTCTGCTAGTTCAACCGCTTCATAAATCGGCACATTTTCTTTTACAATCGCTAAACGTTTGGTGAAGTCATCTTGTTCTTTCGTTAACGAAGTGATACGAGTTGCCGCTTCGTCATAATTTTTTTGCGTAGGTTTACTTTCAGCTAAAACTAGGGAAGTTTCAGCTTTTTTAAGTGTTTCTTGCTCTTGCTTTTCACCATTTAAAAAAGCAACGAACGCTTTTGAAGGTTTGATTTCGACCGTTTTAGCTTTGTCTTTATTGCCGATGGAAGCGACAAAAGTTAGTTTTTGTGGCTGATCGTCTGTTAACGTTATTTTGTGAGAAAATTTACCATTTTTTGTTTTGATTTTTTCCCCAGCTACAGTTATCTGGCTCTGATCATTAGTCGTTCCTTCAATGATTGCAGTTCCTTGATTGTTTGTTTCTATTGATTTTTCAGCTAAATTAACTTGTGGCGATGTAGGTGATAAAGTAATCGAACCAACTAGAACGATAAAACTAGCTCCAGTTAAAAGTAAAGCCTTTTGTTTCGGTTGTTTCTTGAAGAGCGCTCTTAATGAAAGGAAACTTCCGATGATTAGTCCTAGAAAACTTATAAGTGCAATAAATACTACCATATTTTTCTTTTCCCCTTTCTAACTCAATAAATAAATTATATCATATTACCATTTGAATGATAAAAATTTTACTATTTTAAATAATAAATATGGCTAAAACATTTCACAGGAACAAAAAAAATTCATATGATAAAATGAAATAGGAATCGTTTTCGTATCTTATTAGAGAAGAGGAGAAAAATGAAAGCAGAGATTATTGCAGTTGGTACAGAGTTGTTATTAGGGCAAGTTGTCAATACAAATGCAACGTTTTTATCAGAAGAATTAGCAGATTTAGGAATTGAGGTGTATTATCATACCGTTGTGGGGGACAATCCGCAACGGTTGGAACAATTATTAGTTGATGCCGAGTATCGCAGTGACTTAATCGTTTTATGTGGTGGCTTAGGACCAACAGATGATGATTTAACCAAAGATACTGTTGCCACACACATTCATCGCCCTTTAGTCCAAGACGAGCAGGCACTTACTCGTCTTCATGAGTTCTTTTCTTTTTCAAAAAACAAAATGACGGAAAATAATTTAAGACAAACCCTGATAATTGATGGTGGATTCGCTGTCCAAAATCCTACGGGGTTAGCAGTGGGAACATTGATCACCGAACAAGAGACGACCTATTTATTAATGCCAGGTCCTCCCAATGAATTAAAACCTATGTTTCAGCAAAATGCTCGTCCATTATTGGAAGAGCTGTTCCCGCAAAAAGAGCAACTGATATCCAGAGTTTTAAGATTTTATGGGATTGGGGAGTCACAATTAGTGACTGATTTAAAGGAGTTGATCGACACACAAACCAACCCCACAATCGCTCCATACGCTAAGCCGAATGAGGTAACGCTGCGCTTAACAGCTAAAATCGCTGATGAACAATTAGGTCAGCAGTTATTAGATCGTTTGGAGGCTGAAGTTATGACTAGAGTTGGCGAGTATTTCTATGGGTATGGTGATGATAATAGCTTAGTGAAAGTCACAGTAGATACACTAAAAAGACATGGAAAAACCATAACAGCCGCTGAAAGTCTTACAGCAGGTCTTTTTCAAAGTATGTTAGGCGATATTTCAGGTGTTTCAGAAGTGTTTAAGGGTGGTTTTGTCACCTATTCTGCTGAGACAAAAGCGAATTTTTTAGGTGTAAATCCTGAGCTGATTGAAAAAGAAGGAACAGTTAGCGAAGCTTGTGCGATCGCCATGGCAGAGCAAGCAAGAAAATTAGCCAATGCAGATTTTGCGTTATCCTTCACAGGTGTAGCAGGTCCAGATGAATTAGAAGGGCAGTCAGCAGGAACAGTATGGATTGGTTTAGCGCAAAAAGGGCAAACGACTGTAGCTATACTTCAACATTTTAATCGTGATCGAAAGTATATTCGTCAAAGTGCAGTGATGAAAGGTTTAGATCTAATTCGAAGAGCAGTAGATAAGAAAAAATAAAAAGGCGAATGTTTGTTCGTTTTTCTCTTGCTTTTTTTAAATAAACCAGTTATGATATATTTATTGAAAAGGAATTTAAATCGTTTATATATAAGGAGGATTATCGATTGGCAGATGATCGTAAAGTGGCTTTAGACGCCGCATTAAAAAAAATAGAAAAGAACTTTGGTAAAGGTTCAGTAATGAAATTAGGGGAAAAGATCGATCAACAAATCTCAACTATTCCTAGTGGTTCACTAGCTTTGGATGTGGCATTAGGTGTTGGTGGTTATCCTCGCGGACGAATCGTTGAAGTCTATGGACCGGAAAGTTCTGGTAAAACAACTGTTGCATTGCATGCGATCGCATCTGTACAACAACAAGGCGGAACAGCTGCATTTATTGATGCTGAGCATGCTTTAGATCCTCAGTACGCACAGGCATTGGGTGTTAATATCGATGAACTACTTCTTTCACAACCAGATACTGGTGAACAAGGATTAGAAATTGCAGATGCATTAGTTTCTAGTGGTGCGATAGATATCGTTGTTATTGACTCTGTAGCAGCATTGGTACCTCGTGCAGAGATCGATGGTGAGATGGGCGCAAGTCACGTTGGGTTGCAAGCACGTTTAATGTCACAAGCTTTACGTAAGCTATCAGGATCGATTAATAAGACGAAGACAATTGCAATCTTTATAAACCAAATTCGTGAAAAAGTCGGTGTAATGTTCGGTAACCCTGAAACGACACCTGGTGGTCGTGCTTTGAAATTCTATGCAACTGTTCGTTTAGAGGTAAGACGTGCAGAGCAACTGAAGCAAGGAACAGACATCATCGGTAACCGTACAAAAATCAAAGTTGTTAAAAACAAAGTAGCACCGCCATTTAAAGTAGCTGAAGTAGACATCATGTATGGTCAAGGTATTTCTCAAGAAGGAGAATTACTTGATATGGCTGTCGAAAAAGACATTGTTGATAAGAGTGGTGCGTGGTATAGCTATAAAGAAGAACGAATCGGTCAAGGCCGTGAAAATGTCAAAGTTTACATGACTGAACATCCAGAAATGGTTGAAGAAGTTTCTAAACGTGTCCGTGATGCATTCGGTATTGGTGATGGAACGGCTATCGTTGAAGAAGAACAGGCGCAAGAAGAACTTCCCCTTGAAGAAGAATAATATTGATTACAAAGCAAACCAATGAAAGCTGTCAAAAGCATTTTGTTGGTTTGTTTTTTTGTACAATAGTCATTATTTTCGACAAAGGAGATCTTTAAATCAGAAAGGGCTTTTTTGAGTTGACACACTGGTGCACAAACATTAGAATAAAGTTGTGTGTAAAACACGTATGCAAGTAGGCATATTGATAATTGATTATAGTTTATCAGAAAACTACATGAATATTGAAAATTTGAAGATAGTACGGAGGTGGAAACAATGGGTTTAGGAATTCTCCTCGCTATCATCGGTTTAGTTGTCGGTCTTGGTTTAGGGTTAGTCGTTGCAAAATCACGTCATGAAAAGGCTATAGATGGTGCAAAGTCCTCTGCAGAAGTCATAATTGAAAGTGCCAATAAAGAAGCAGAAACTCTGAAAAAAGAAGCTTTATTAAAAGCTATGGAAGAAAACCAGAAGTATCGATCAGAAATTGAAAGTGAGTTGAAAGAAAGCAAAGTAGAACTTAAATCTCAAGAAAATCGTTTATTACAACGAGAACAAACGTTAGATCGTAAAGATGATTCTCTTGGGAAACGTGAAAACTCACTGGAAGAAAAAGAAGAGAAACTTGGTGCTAGACAGCAATTAATTGATGAGCGAGAAAAAGATGTAGAAGAACTAGTTGAAAAGCAACACCAAGAAATAGAACGTATTGCTTCACTATCTAAAGATGAAGCAAAAGGTATCATCATGAAATCAACAGAAGAAGAATTAAGTCATGAGTTAACAGTAATGGTCAAAGAATCTGAACAACGTGCCAAAGAAGAATCAGATCGTAAAGCCAAAAACTTACTTTCTCTAGCGATTCAACGATGTGCAGCTGATTCAGTTTCAGAAACGACTGTCTCTGTTGTCAGCTTACCGAATGATGAGATGAAAGGAAGAATCATCGGACGTGAAGGACGTAACATTCGTACATTAGAAACCTTAACAGGAATTGACTTGATTATTGATGATACGCCAGAAGCCGTGGTACTTTCAGGATTTGATCCAATTCGTAGAGAAATCGCTCGTATGACACTTGAAAAATTAATTCAAGATGGCCGGATCCATCCAGCCCGCATTGAAGAAATGGTTGAAAAATCTCGTAAAGAAATGGATGAACGTATTCGTGAATACGGTGAACAGGCGGCATTTGAAGTAGGTGCTCACACATTACATCCCGATCTAATCAAAATTTTAGGGCGTTTACGTTTCCGTACAAGTTATGGTCAAAATGTACTGAACCACTCAATCGAAGTCGCTAAATTAACGGGTGTCCTAGCCGCAGAAATTGGCGAAGATGTTCAATTAGCAAAACGTGCCGGTTTATTACATGATATTGGTAAAGCGCTAGATCATGAAATCGAAGGCTCTCACGTTGAGATCGGTGCTGAATTAGCTGCAAAATACAAAGAAAATTCAACAGTCATCAATGCAATTGCATCTCATCATGGCGATGTAGAAGCAACCTCTGTTATTTCTGTATTAGTTGCTGCAGCAGACGCCTTATCTGCTGCTAGACCAGGTGCACGCAGCGAGTCAATGGAAAACTATATCCGACGCTTAGAAAACTTAGAAAATATTTCTAATGGATTCGAAGGGGTTGAATCTAGTTTTGCTGTACAAGCTGGTCGTGAAGTCCGCGTGATGGTTAAACCAGATGAAATCACAGATTTAGAAGCTGTTCGTTTAGTTAGAGATATTCGTAAGAAAATCGAAGACGACCTAGATTACCCAGGACACATCAAAGTGACTGTTATTCGGGAGACACGTGCAGTAGATTATGCGAAATAAGTCAAAAAAAGAGGCGACGCATCAGTAGCGTGCTTCTTTTTTTATGGTTTAAATTAGAAAAAAATCAGAATATTTTTACTAAACCTATCCTAGGTTTTTAATTGTCATAGACATAGAACTCTGATATATTTTGTATAGCTTTTATTAAAATTGGGGGTTTTTTATATGAAATTAAAGAAAAGTGCTTTGCTAGGATTAATTGCAGTATCGAGTATTGTCCTAGTTGCATGTGGCGGAAACGCTAAAAATGCCAATAGCGGTTCAGGCAGTGATGAAAAAGTATTTAGATTCATTGAAAGACAAGAAATGCCAAGTGCAGATCCTTCACTTGCAACAGATGAGGTAAGTTTTGTTGCATTGAACAATGTCTACGAAGGAATTTACCGCTTAGATAAAGATAGTAAACCTCAACCTGCTGGTGCGTCTGAAATGGCTGAAGTCAGTGAAGATGGCCTGACGTACAAAATCAAATTACGAGAAGATGCAAAATGGACAGATGATAAATCAGTAACAGCCGCAGATTTCGTTTACGGATGGCAGAGAACAGTTGACCCTGCGACTGGATCAGAATATGCTTATATGTTCAATTCCATAAAAAATGCTGAGAAGATTTCCAAAGGTGAAATGAAAAAAGAAGAACTCGGCATTAAAGCTATTGGTGATTACGAATTAGAAATCAACTTGGAAAAAGCAACACCATATTTTGATTACTTATTAGCGTTTCCATCATTCTTACCGCAAAGACAAGATGTTGCTGAAAAATATGGAAAAGATTACACAACAGCGAGCGATAAAGCTGTCTACAACGGACCATTTACGTTAACGGATTTTGACGGACCAGGAACGGATACAAGCTGGTCTTACACAAAAAATGATAAATACTGGGATAAAGATACAGTTAAATTGGATAAAGTAGCAATCGATGTTGTAAAAGAAGCACCGACTTCATTGAACTTATTCCAAGATGGACAAGCAGACGAAGTGCCGTTATCTGGTGAATTAGCGCAACAAATGAAAAATGAACCAGATTACATCGTCCTAAAAGGAGCATCAACTTTCTATCTTGAACCAAATCAAAGAGATGCGGATTCACCTTATCGCAATGCGAATTTGCGTAAAGCGATATCTTATGCAATTGATCGCGATGCCTTAGTTGAGCAAATTTTAGCAAATGGTTCTGCTGTTCCAATGGGGCTTGTTCCAGAAGGTTTAGCGACTGATCCAAAAACAGATAAAGACTTTGCGAAAGAGACAGGCGAAGAAGCTATTTATGATGTTGATAAAGCAAAAGAATCATGGAAGAAAGCAAAAGACGAATTAGGTATTTCTACACTATCAGTAGATTTATTGATCGATGATACTGACAATGCAAAGAAAATGGCTGAATATCTACAAGGTTCACTATCTGACACATTAGAGGGATTAAAAGTATCCGTTAGCCCAGTACCTTTCTCTGTTCGTTTAGATCGCTCAAACAAAGGTGACTTCCAAATCGCTGTTAGCGCTTGGGGTGCTGATTATGCTGATCCAAGTAGTTTCTTAGATCTATTTACGACAGATAACTCTTATAATAGAGGTCATTATTCAAATCCAGAGTATGACAAGTTAGTAGAAAGTGCCGCAACAACTAATGCAAATAATCCAGAAGCACGCTGGAAAGATATGCTAGATGCTGAAAAAATTATCATGGATGATATGGGTGTTATTCCTTTGTATCAAAAAGCTGAAGCGCACCTTCGTTCTGAAAAAGTCAAAGATGTTGTGCACCACTCAACTGGTGCGAAATATGACTTTAAATGGGCGTATATTGAAGAATAATAATAAATAGAAAGAAGCTCTTCCAGCAGTTTTGCGGAAGAGCTTCTTTGTTTTATACATGACAAATGTCATACAGATTCATGACAAGATCATCTAACAAGGTTACCGAGCTTCGGATAAGATAGACATGTAGGCAAAGGGGAGAAAAAAATGATCATAGTAAATAATTTAACCAAAATAATCAATAAAAAAACAATCCTAAATCAAGTGTCATTAGCTGTGGACAAAGGGGAAATCATCGCATTAGTTGGACCAAATGGTGCTGGGAAAACGACACTGATTAATTGTTTAACAGGTTTAGTTCGCCCAACGAATGGAGCAATCGCACTCTTTGGAGAAAATCCAATGAATAAAGAAACTAAAATCAATATTGGTGTGATGCTTCAAGAAAGCACGACATTAGAAAATGTTAAAGTCAAAGAGCTGTTTACTTTATTTCGCAGCTTTTATCCAAAACCACTATCATTAACGGAACTGTTAGACTTGACAGGCTTAAATGAGCATCAAAATACGTACACAACTAAATTATCTGGAGGGCAAAAACGCCGGCTAACATTTGGTCTATCGATTATTGGTAATCCAGAACTGTTATTTTTAGATGAACCGACAACAGGAATGGATGTAACTAGCCGCAACATTTTCTGGGAAAAAATCAATAAACTAAAAGAACAGGGTAAAACAATCATTTTAACGACACATTACTTAGAAGAAATTGAAAAAGTTGCCACTCGAATTTTACTGATGAAACAAGGGGAAATCGTTCATGATGGTACAATGAATAGTATTCAGACTGAAATGCTCCAAAATAAAGTGAGTTTTCAGTTACTAGATAAAAAAGCTGAAGCGAAGTTAGCAGGATTACCGTATGTTTCAACAATAGAAAAAGAGACAGAGAAAATCACGCTATATACCTCAAATAGTGATGAAACACTCAGAGCATTATTAGCAGTTGACATCAGATTTAAGGGGCTATTAATCATCCCAGGGAATTTAGAAACGATCTTTAATACCTTAGTCGAGGAGGAAAACAAATGAACGCATTTGCTATACAAACTAAAACAGATCTAAACCGTTCGTTCGTTAGAAGTAAAACATTTATCTTTTTTTCATTAGGAATGCCAGTTGGATTCTACTTACTGTTTACTAAGGTATTTAATATGGGGATCCCAGAAGAACATATGTCTGTTTTTTACAAAGAAAGTATGATCCAAATGGCGACATATAGCGTGATGATCAGCTCACTATTTTCTTTTTCCATGACCTTGATCGAAGATCGCAAGCAAGGAGTTAAGCAGTTTTTACGTCTATCACCTCTTCCAGAAAGTGTTTATTACGCTAGCAAAATGTTGACGCAATTTCTAATCAATATTTTATTGCTGATGATGATTTTTCTAGTAGGATATTTCGTTAATGGAGTGCAAATGAGTGCAACAGCTTGGCTGACTAGCGGCTTATGGATTTTATATGGTTGTTTACCAATCATAGCACTTGCTACGATCATCAGTTTAGTGAAAGATCCTAATACCGCAAGTGTACTAAATAATATGGTCCTAATGCCATTGGCGATTGTCAGCGGATTGTGGTGGCCGATCAATATGTTTCCTGAAGTGGTTCAAAAAATTGCCGCAACGCTACCAACATTTTATGCGGCACAAGGAGCTAAACAATTGGCAGATGGGCAACTACCAGATAGGAAAGGAATGTTGATTATTTTTATTTATTTCGTTGTAATTATGGTATTATCGATATATCTGAATGGTCATAAAGAAGAAATGAAACGTTAGGGGAAAGTTATGATTGGTAAATTTAGGTTGTATCCAAAAGAAGATGGATTTGTTGCCTCTATTTGGCTGATTTTCATATTGATTCCGCTTATTGCGATGTTTCCATATGATAATTTTGATAAACAACTGGCATTAATTTTATTGGGGATGTTTGTTGTAACGTATCGAAATTGCTTATTTAATGGCAAGTGGTTTCCATTTTGGATGAGCTTGATGTACGTATTATCACTGTTTTATACAGTGTACTTCGGTTATATTTATTTGTTTATCTATCCAGCTTGGATGATTGGCTTTATATCTATGAAAAAAAATATATTTCGCTATTATTATATTGCTTTGCTATGTATGCTTATACCTGTTCCGTTTGCATTGAGTCGATTGCCAGATTCTATGACAGAAGAGCTGAGAATCACTATTTTTGTATATGGATTTTTTATCTGTGCGGCACCTTTTGCAGGTCGTTCGATTCGTAAACAAGCACAACTCCGTAAGCAGATGTATCAGTCAACACAACGAATGGAGTATATTATTAAACAAGAAGAACGCTATCGAATTGCTAGAGATTTGCATGATACATTAGGACAATCATTATCGATCATGACAATCAAAGCAGAACTAGCTGGAAAGCTTATAAATAAAGATTATGAATTAGCTAAAAAAGAAATGCTAGAAGTTGCGGACACCTCCAGGGGAACCTTACAAACCGTGCGAGAAATTGTTTCAAGTATGCGTCATGTGTTGATTGTCGAAGAAATGATTACAATCGAAAAAAGTTTGCGAACAGCGAAAATCATTTTATCCACAGAAGGTGAGGAATTGACTGGAGAGATTCCAACAGATATTCAAAATACAGTGAGTTATTGTTTACGAGAATGTATTACGAATGTCATTCGTCATAGCAAAGCTATAGAATGTAAGGTGAGCATCAAAAAAGAGGCGAAGGTCTATCTTTTTATTGTTGAAGATGATGGTCGAGGGATGAATTCATCAATGTCTGGGAATGGATTAACTGGATTAAGGGAACGAATTGAGAGTATAAATGGAGAACTGAAATTTACGCAGAAAAATGGAACGAAGGTTCTATTCACAGTACCTATGGATAAAAAAGAGGAGACGATCAATGATTAAACTAATTATTGCAGAAGACCAAGGGCTACTTTCTTCCGCTTTGGCAATGATTTTAGGAATGGAAGAGGATTTAGAAGTGGTAGGGATCGCTAAAAATGGTGTAGAAGCATTAAACTTAATCGACAAATATCAACCAGATATTTGTCTGACAGATATCGAAATGCCGTTAAAAACTGGGTTAGATTTAGCAGAAGAGCTGAAAAATCAGGTTCAAAAAGTTATTATATTGACAACATTTGCAAGAGAAGGCTATTTCGAACGTGCTGTCAAAGCAGATGTATCAGGGTATCTGCTAAAAGATACGCCCACAGAAGAGCTGATTGGAAATATCCGTGCGGTGATGAAAGGGAAAAAATTCTATTCACCTGAACTTGTAACGGGCTTATTTTCTCAGCAAGAAAATCCTTTGACAGTGCGGGAAAAAGAAGTACTACTCGCAGTTGGTGAAGGGTTGTCTTCTAAAGAAATCTCTGGAAAATTATTTTTGACTAGCGGAACGGTACGAAATTATATATCTGAGATTTTGAATAAGTTGGGTGCAAAAAATCGAATCGAAGCTGTAAGTATTGCAAAGGAAAAAGGGTGGATCTGATGTAAGGAATTTGACTAAAAGCGTCAATAGAAAAAGAGATTATAAACCCTCAACCCCTTCCATTACATCTAAAAAACCTCTATAATAAAAACAGAAATTAAAAGAGAAGAGGAAGTTTTTTGCGTATATTATTTATAGGAGACGTAGTAGGATCACTAGGCCGCGATACGATCACTACCTATTTACCAAAACTAAAGAAAAAATATCGGCCTCAAGTCACGATTCTTAATGGCGAAAATGCTGCAGCAGGCCGTGGGATCACTGGTAAGATCTATAAGAAGTTCTTGCAAGATGGTGCGGATGTTGTCACATTGGGCAATCATACGTGGGATAATAAAGAGATTTTCGAATTTATCGCTGATGCTAAAAAGATGATCCGTCCAGCTAATTTTCCACAAGGCACTCCTGGTCAAGGAATGGTATTTGTCAAAGTCAATCAATTGGAACTTGCTGTGATCAACATGCAAGCACGTGTTTTTATGGCGGATATCGATGATCCATTTCATAAAGCGGAAGAATTGATCGCAGAAGCACGCAAGCGAACGCCTTTAATATTTGTCGATTTTCATGGAGAAACAACGAGTGAAAAGCAAGCAATGGGGTGGTTTTTAGATGGAAAAGTCAGTGCAGTTGTTGGCACGCATACACATGTACAGACAAATGATGCTCGGATTTTACCAGCAGGTACGGCTTATTTAAGTGATGTTGGAATGACAGGACCATATGATGGCATCTTAGGCATGAAGCGTGGTCCAATCATTGAGAAATTTAGGACAGCATTGCCAAAACGTTTTGAAGTGGTTGAAGAAGGACGGAGTTTGTTATCGGCTTGTGTCATTGATATTGATGATCAGACGGGACAAGCGAAAAAGATCGAACCAATCCAAATCAGTGAAGATCGTCCGTTTGTAGAATAACCAATCTAAATCGGAACTTTCTCCTTCATAGAATTATAAGAGTCGAGTAGGGCTCTTTTCTATTTTGCGTAAACTGCGATTGAGCATTTGTAAGTAACTGAGCTAGATTTTGTTTTATAATAGAAGAATAAGCATACAACGACTAAATGAGGAGGTATCTATGCGAAATTCTTTTATGGGAAAAAAAGAACGGCTGAAGTTTGAACTATTTAAATCGATCATTTTCTCAAAAAATGGGGTAAGCTTTAACGAGTTAATGCAAAAGCACGAACTTACGAAAAGTACATTAAGCAGATATATCAATGATTTGGCGCAAGAAGTGGGAGAGACTTTTGATGAGAATGCCCATCTAATCCAAAATACTCAGACAGGAATGTATCAAATTCAAACAACAGAACCATACAGTATTGGATATCTAATTGATTATATGCACTTGTTTTACGTTAAAAAAAGTGGTATTTTTTTTATTTTAGATATTTTGTTAAAGAACCATTATAGCTCGATCGAGGCAATGGCTCTAGATTTGCATATGAGTACTTCGTCCGTCTACAAACAATTGCGAACACTAAAACAGATGTTAGTTCCCTTCGGCGGAAAGCTTTCGTTTGAACAACTTGCTAGTCCTTTGACAGGAAATGAGCTTGGTATCCGTCTTTTTGCTTTTTACTCCTACTGGTCAGTTTTTAAGTCAACGGAATATGGCAATAGAAATTATCCCGAAGAATGGTGGAATATAAATGAGCTTGAGGAATACTTTGATCATACGACCTCTTTGTCAGAATCACAACGGGCAAAATTGCGGTTTATTCAGCTGATTACACTGAAAAGAGTCCTCTGGCAAAAAAATTATCTAGAACTTTCCGAAGAATTTTTGTCAGACGTTGCCTATTTTGATACCAAAGATACAGAATTACTACCTCTGCTGAAACAACGATTATCGAATGAGATCTATCGTAAAGAACGAGCGCTATTGGTGTACGCAACGAGAGGATTGATTTACAATCTAGATTCACTAGAAACAAAAAAGAAAATCGTTCAAAATTATCAACAGTCATCTCTTAACATTGCAGCGTATACAACAAAATTGATGGCAGAAATTCGAAAAGAATTTGAGTTAGAATATACCGAGGAAGGGTACGTAAATTTTTATTTTTATCTGATTATTTTGCTAATCTACATTAAACACATCAATATAGATATTTCTGGGTACTATAAAAATGAACTGTCATTTCATTCAATAATCGATTACGATGAGGCGAATGTAGATATTTTTCAAAGGATTACAAAAATTATCGAACAGCAGGAATTTTATCCTAAAATAAGCAAAAAAACCTTGCAAGGTGTTATGTCGATCCTCTCGCTAACGATCTATTCAGGTATTTATCTAAACAAGAAAGCAGGAAGTATGTCAATATGCGTCATATTTAATAATAACTTGATTTTAGCTGATGGCATTAAGAAGATTATTTTGGATGTTTATAATCGCGACCGAATTATCTTTACTAATGACGTACAAATAGCTGATTTAGTTATTTCCGATTCTTATGAAGTAGCAAATCCCCACTCAGAATATTTCTATTTTGATGAACAGTTGAACCCAGAACAATGGGGACACATGATCGATGCGATCAATCAAATTTTTTATAAAACAGTTTTTTTAGGTTTATAGTAACGAAAGACATGCTTATTCAGACTAAATTATGTTTAAAATAAGTGGCCGAGACAAAAAGCGTTTATTCGGATTTAGAGTGCGGAACAAAACTGATCTTTAGTTTTGTTCCACGCTCTTATTTTACTTATAAATAGTAAGTTTTTTAGTTTTTGGAACAAATTGTTTCAGAATTATATAAAAATTTTCTGAAAAAAATTGTATTATTTCATAGTAATAAGAAAAGTTACTTGTATTCGCTTTATCTAGTGAAATAAGCAGATAGGAGAAATCGATGAAAAAAAATAGTGTTTGTTTACTTGTCTTATTTTTCGGCCTTTTACATACTGTCAGTTCGTCAGACACGGTTTTTGCTGAAACGATTTTACCA
This sequence comes from Enterococcus sp. AMC1251, assembly GCF_058216535.1. NCBI lineage: Bacteria > Bacillati > Bacillota > Bacilli > Lactobacillales > Enterococcaceae > Enterococcus > Enterococcus sp. AMC1251. The sequence goes on from NZ_CM177098.1 coordinate 169,427, forward strand.
CCTGAGGACTATCCGCTTGGAATTTCTACGAAAACGAATTTAACAGCTGGTGAGACACTTTATTTTAATACCGATCAATTGCAGGACAAACAACTTGTTGGTCAGTTTCTAGCAAAAAATGTAACATCTAGTGGCTCATCTGGATTATCCAAAGGTGGTTTTCAAAATTATCAAAATACAACTCGTCAATGGGAACTAGACCAAATCGATCCAGCAGTTGTCTCTGAAACAATTACAGGCAGTGATATTATTCGTTGGTATGGGAATGAGACAAGTTTTAAGTATGCAAATGGTGAAGATTTACATTACTATTTAGGCACGTTACCAACAGAAAAAGAACTAAACGATGCATTGCAATATTATCCTAACTTACGTGAAAATTTCTCTAAAAGAATGTACAGTGAGTTACTCGAATCTTTTCCTTCATTTACGGATAATGGTATTTCAAATTTTTCTCAAGTGACAGAAAACATCCAAAACATCAGTGATTATTACGCATCATTGACCGATGCTGAGCAGTCAATCGTTTATAATTCATCAGTTCAATCAGCCGAAGTAAACACAGAACAAAAAGTAGTAGATCCGAATGACTGGGGCGGACAATCAGCGATTCAGATAAATATTGCGTTGAAAAAAGGCGTGACTCAACAAGCTGTTGCGATTGTCAATGTCGATGGTCAAATCGATCACTTCAAAAATGCGCAGGATATTTCCATCAATTATACAAATTATGATCCTGATACCATGTTACCACCGTACGTATTCATTAACTATAAACATTTTTCAACGTTTAATTTCAGTGGTAGTACATTTTTTCATGCAACAGCTTATCCCAGTTTGCCTGGTGAGGAAGAATATCGTTTTGAAGGGAATAAAGGAGTCTTTTTTGAAGGGAAATATGCGGATAAAGCAGTACCTTTGGTAAATTCTGACAGCCATACAATCTCTGCTGAGCTTAAAAGTAAAACCTATAAGATTGCCACCCATTTGGTTCATAATTTTAATGACGAAGAACAAGAAATTCAATTTAGAAGTAATGCTTCTTTATTTATCGGAAGCGTATTGGCGCCGAGGGCTTCTGTAACACTTGATGATACGCAAGGGCGAGTGCTAGGAAGTGTGTATTCGGGCTACGATATCCATACAAATATGTCGATCAATGCCGAAGAAAGCACCGCGATGTTTGATTACGATGACTTTCCAGGATTAGGAGATATTGTTGGTGGAGAAGAATTTGAAGCACCGACCAAAAGTGGAGAACAGTTTAGTTACACTGGAAATGAGCAACGGCGATTATACGCGATTGCTCAAAAAATTCCAGCTTACGAACCAAAATTTCCGATCCAAACGCTAAAAATTACTGATCCGTTAGCAGATTCACTAGAGATTTCGGCTGAAGAGGTCGAAATTAAAGATGAAACTGGACAAGGTGCGACGAATTATTTTACACGTACCAAAAATGAAGAGAACGAATTGTCAATAGAAGCGAAACCAGAAAGTTTGGCGGATGAATCATTTTATGGAAAGACCTATACGATTGAACTGAATGGCAATCTACAATTAAATCAAGAAGAAATAGCCGACCCACAGATCAATCAACGCATAATCCCTAACACCGCTATAACGACTATCAATGAAGAAGCAAAAGCCAGTAACGAAGCAGAACTCAAAGTGGATTTTGTCCAAGGGAAAGCAGTTATTGTAAATTATGTAAACGAAGATGGACAAGAGATTGCGCCAACAGAAGTGTTGGATGGAAAAATCGGTCAGTTCTATCAGACAAAAGCAAAAGAAATTCCAGGCTACACGTTAACGGTTGTACCAGACAATGCAACAGGTTTTTTTTCAAACGAAGAACAAACCGTTAACTACAACTACCAAGGACATTTAAGTTTTTCAGCTGTGCCGACCCAACTTAGTTTTGGAACCCATGCTTTATCAAGTAAGGAAGAAAAATACAAAATCGAATCAAAGGATAATGACCTTGTAGTCAAAGATACACGCACACTAGGATCTAGTTGGCAATTACGAGCAACGTTGAATAAACCGTTAACTGGAAATAAGACCCAGCACGTATTAGCAGATGCCCTCTTTTACATAAAAGAGGGTCAGTCAGTGCCGATTCACACAAATTCATCATCAGTTATTACATCCGCAGTAACGACGACGCATGAGGGTTACAATGTAACTCATGATTGGGCAACTTCTGATGAGGGGTTAACTGTTAACGTGAAACCCGGCGATGCATTAGCAGATCAATATTCTGGAGAAATCAGCTGGGAATTATACGATGTTGTAGCAAATGATTGAAAGGTGCTAAGCAGTGAAAAATAAAAAAAGAAGATGGTTTCAACTAGTACTAATCGGCAGTTATCTTGTTTATTTAATAGGAATGAATGAAAGTCATGCTGCTGAAAACAGCAAAGTAACAGTCGGTTTTTACGAAGAAAAGAAAAAAGAATCACATAAAACAAATCAATTGCCCCAAACGGGTGAGGAATCACATAATAATAGTTTACAAGTAAATGGAATATCCATTCTATTAGTTATAACTGGAATGATATCATATAGAACATTAATGAAAGAGGAGAGAATTTAAATGAAAACAAACCAAATTTTAGCAGGATTAGCAGTCGTATCAATAATGTTTAGTACAAGTATGGTCGTTAGTGCAGAGGAAATCATAGATCAAGAGTCAAAAAGTGATATTGGCTTTACCGCACCTACGCAAGGCGCACTGACATTACTGAATGTTGCCGATTTCGATTTTGGAACTAATCCAATATCTACCAAGGATGAAGTCTATAAAAGCCAATCCGAAACAGCAACAACAGTCCAAGATATTCGCGGAACAGAAGCAGGCTGGACCGTACAAGTGGCTGAAAAAGGTCAACTTAAAGCAGGAGAAAAAGAACTGACAAGTGCTCAAATCACATTAAAAACACCGACAATTTCAGAAAAATCAACCGGTTCAGCAACTGCCAAAACAGAAGTTGTCTTAAATACAGATGGCTCAAGCGCAACAATTTTAGATGCAGAGGCTGGACTAGGTAATGGTGTGACGATCGAAAGCTTCGGGAAAGATGCTGCGATTTTAGAAGTACCAGGTGAAACAGTCAAAGTAGCAAAACAATACGAAACAACGTTAACATGGACTTTACTAGATCAACCAACAAATAACTAAACGTCATAGAGTGTGGTATTAAACGAACGCATCCGTTTTACCACGCTCAATCATTATACATAGAAAAAATGGAGGAATAGATAATGATAAAACGAACACTAAAAGTTTTAGTTCCGCTGATCGGATTTGTATTCGGGTGTCTGGTAGGAACACTGAACGTTTGGGCTCAAGATGCAGAGTATGAAGTAAAAGCGATTCCTTCAGCTAAGCAAGTTGACACAACCAAAACATATTTTGATCTAAGACTTAACCCAGAAGAAAAACAAAGAATCGCAGTTAAAGTCACAAATAAATCAAATCAAGAACAAACCATCCAGACCAAAGTCAAAACAGCTACAACCAATCCGAATGGTGTGGTCGAATATATGAATAGTGACAAAAATGAATCAATTGATTTACCCTATGATATAAGTCAGCTTGTAAAAACAAACACACCCAAAATCACATTAGCCCCTCATGAATCAAAAGAAGTTGACTATGCTATCGTAATGCCTAACAAAGACTTTTCGGGAATAGTATCAGGCGGAATAATTTTTACAAATGAAAATACAAAAGAAAATACAAAAGAATCCACAGCAGATGTCTCAATTAAAAATCAATTTGGCTATGTCATCGCACTTATTTTACACGGAGAAAAAGAAGTAGCACCCGATTTACAATTAACCAAAGTAAGTTTAGGACAAGTTAATAAAAGAAATACAGTCTTTGCCCATTTAACCAATCCCAAAGCAGCGTATCTAAACAAATTAAACATACATGTTAAAATCAGAAGGAAAAACACAGATAAAATTCTTTACGAAACCCAACAAACAAACCTACAGATGGCACCAAATTCAGTATTCAATAATCCAGTAAGCTTACAAGAAACAACATTCAAACCAGGGAAATATCTTTTAGCTGTCCACGCAGAATCAAAAGGAAAAATCTGGGATTTTGAAAAAGAATTTGACATCAACGCAAAAGAAGCGAAAAATTTAAATGACCAAGCCTATATCCATCATGCTAAAAACAACTACCTACTCTATATAATACTATTCCTAGCTCTTCTATTGTTGATTCTTTTAGTTATTCTCTACAGAAAAAGACAACAAAAAATCAATGCTTTAGAAGAACAAGTGGCAGAGTTGAAGAAAAATTAGAGAAATAAAGAGATATAAATTTATGCAGCGACTTTTTTGATTCGAATTCAACAACAATTAGCAACTGAGAAAAAGAAAAGGTTGAACGAAAGACCTATTTTTTCTCACCATTTATTCCGATACAGCACAGAAAGATAGCCAATTTCTTCCCCCATTTAAAAAAAAATCAAAAAATGTCTATAAATTTTTACAAAAAATAGGTGCAATAAAGAAGCTAGTATTACGGTACTAGTAATCAGGCAACTTGGATAGATAGGTCGTTCTATCTATCCAGGGCTTCATTTACTGGATGGTACCGGTAAGTGAAGTGCCTTTTTTTACTTTATATCACTGCACTTTCGTTCCGATTGACAACAAGACTAAAAGTATAAGGTGTATGAAATGATCATTGCTCCCTCGTAAATAGCCCTTTTCTTTTTCTCAAAGTTTATAGGATAGAAACAAAAAACGACTACAGTTTTCTCAACAACCGTTGATAGGTAAGACAAAGAACTGTTATTTTTACTTATCTGTACTTGAAAGGAGAAGAAGTTTTATGAACTTCGGCTGTACAAAAAGCGTGTAAAAACAAGAAAATGACTGACACTATTGGCGATTTGTTAAGCAGGTTCGTTTTTTTAATCAAAACTTCAATTGTTTGGTTGGTAGCCATACCGAGAAGTGCCAATTATTTAATTTTATCGTTAAAAGAAGCAACCACCGATTCACTCATTTCTGTCTAAGTGAATTAATATCGTCTTTCCTTGTTGTTTATTTCTATCCTATGGCTATAAATATGCCGAAACAACTAAGGATTCACAATATAAAAGTATACATTCCTCAATTAAATAACACCCAAATCCCCTTCTCTTATATATCAGAAAAAATAACAACCCTTTTTTTCTGATATTTTATCAAGAGCGGGGCGATGAAAGTTTCCATTTAGCGAAAAAAGCAGAACAAGAATTTGAAGAACAACAAGTTGAATGACAAAAAGAGTATTGGTTGTTGGTCGATCAAGAAGACTCCGTAAACGCAGAACAAGCCTCTTTTTGGAAACAAAGGGAGGAAAAAGCAAGTGAGATTTAAATTTTACGTCAGTGAAGTTTAAGCACAAATTAATCAAGCGTCACAGATGACTAGTCAAGCGAACCAAGCGATTGTTTCACTACAGAGTAGCATCCAAGCCTGTTTATCAGGTAAGGCGTACGATTCAGTTAAAAGCTATTTTATGCTGCTTTATACACCGTTGTATCATGACAGGAGAAGCGTTAGAAAGTGCCGACAAGAGATTGCTCAGTGACTATCAAGGCATGGTTTGTGGAATTGACACCCTCGAAGACCAAGTGTTAGCCGAAATTGAACAATTTGAACAAGTGAAACAAATTGTCGAACAAGAAATGAGCTTAGCCAAAACAGCATGCCCAGATTTAGAACGACGCTACATCAATGCGTGTGAATGTATTGAAAAGTGCTGAGAAAAATCAGCCAAATTCCATGCCTACAACACTCATTCAGCGAGTCTCTTTTCAGATTATGAAGCCAGTGAAGCAGAATTTAGTGCAGGATTAGATCACTAGATATATTTAGTATACAAATAATAAAGTAGTATTAGTGAGTGAAACAAAACAAGTGCAAACCCTAAAAACAGAGTAACCGAAATAAAAGGTTTCCCTGTTTTTTTGCTGACTATTTCAAAATTAAATTCTAAAACATTAAAAATAAATTTATTGTATTTCTCCACAAACTGTTGATTTTGCTGGAATTATGTTAAAATAAGTAGACCTGTTTTACAACAAAAACTTATCTAGAATAAAGGTGTGAAATCATGGAGCTATCCATTACAGATAAAAAAATCAACGAAGAATTAACAAAATTATTAACCTTGCTTGATGAGGACGAATTGATTCAGCGGTATAAAAAACTAGAAGAAAAAGTTCAAAACAATAAAAAACTCACAGCGTTAGTCGAACAAATTAAAGCAGCCCAAAAAGATGCCGTTCAATTTGCACATTATGATAAACCAGAAGCAGAAAAAGCTGCGATCAAGCGAGCGGATGAACTAACAAAAGAATTTGATGAACATCCTTTAGTCGTATCGTATAGAGAACAATTGATAGAAGCCAACGACCTGTTGCAATACGTTACAGATATGATCCAACATAGAATCAACGAAGAACTAGAGAAGGAAGGGTAACAATGCCGCAAAAAACGAAACACACACCCATGATGGAACAATATTTAGCAATCAAAGATCAATACCAGGATGCGTTTCTATTTTACCGATTAGGCGACTTTTACGAAATGTTTTATGAAGATGCCATCAATGCGTCGCAAGTGTTGGAACTAACTTTAACCAGCCGTAATCGCAATGCAGATGATCCAATTCCAATGTGTGGGATTCCCCATCACGCAGCGCAAGGCTATATCGATACACTGATTGAAAAAGGCTACAAGGTTGCGATTTGTGAACAAGTAGAAGACCCCAAAACAACCAAAGGCATGGTTAAACGAGAAGTAGTACAACTAATTACACCAGGAACGGTGATGACGAGTAAAGGTCTAGATGCTAAGGACAATAACTATTTGACAGCTATTGTTGAAGCAAACGATCTATTTGGTTTAGCTTATGTCGATTTAAGCACCGGCGAACTAAAAACAGCCGTACTGAGTGACGAAGATGGCGTGATTAATGAAGCCTCAGCTTTACAAACCAAAGAAATTGTATTAGGCAGCACACTATCAGATACCCTTAAACAAACACTGAAAGACCGTTTAAATATTATTTTCTCTGAGCAAAATCAAGCAGAAGAAACAGCCGAATTTAGCTTTTTAACAAGTGAACTTACCCATCCGCTAGAAGTGGACGTAACGGGGAAACTTTTAACCTATTTAAGTGTAACGCAAAAGCGAAGCTTATCTCACATTCAAAAAGCCGTAGAATATCAGCCAGATCATTTCTTGAAGATGGACCACTATTCTAAATTCAACCTAGAATTGACTCAGTCGATTCGGACAGGCTTGAAAAAAGGAACTTTATTATGGTTATTAGACGAAACAAAAACGGCAATGGGAGGTCGTTTATTAAAACAATGGCTAGATCGTCCGCTCATTCAAGAAAAACAAATCCAAACACGTCAAGAAATGGTTCAATCTTTATTGAATGCTTACTTTGAACGTGTTGACCTACAATCCACTTTGACGAAAGTCTATGATTTAGAACGTTTAGCTGGCCGTGTAGCCTTTGGAAATGTGAACGGGCGTGATTTACTCCAATTGAAGACTTCGTTAGAGCAAGTACCATTGATTCGTGAATTGATTGTGGGAATCAATCAAGGCGAGTGGAACGACCTATTATTAGATCTGAATCCAGCTGAAGATGTCGTAGAACTAATCAATCGGGCGATCAATGAAGAAGCACCGCTTGCAATCACAGAAGGCAATGTCATCAAAGATAACTACAACGAAAAATTAGATGAATACAGAGATGCGATGCGCCACGGTAAACAATGGTTAGCCGAACTAGAAGCCAAAGAACGCCAAGAAACAGGAATTAAGACATTAAAAGTAGGCTTTAATCGAGTATTTGGCTACTATATCGAAGTGACGAAATCTAACTTAGCTAACCTAGAAGAAGGCAAATACGAACGCAAACAAACCCTAGCGAATGCGGAACGCTTTATTACACCAGAACTAAAAGAAATGGAAACGTTGATTTTAGAAGCAGAAGAAAAATCAGTAGATCTAGAATATCAATTATTCTTAGAAGTTCGCGAACAAGTCAAAGCTAATATCGAGCGTCTGCAAAAACTAGCGAAAACAATTAGCGCAGTCGATGTCTTACAAGCTTTTGCAACGGTAAGTGAAAGATACCAATATGTTCGTCCAACACTGAAAAGTAACAGTAAAGAACTGCACATCGTAGAAGGTCGGCACCCCGTTGTAGAAAAAGTTTTAGGTCATCAAGAATATATTCCAAACAGCGTTCATATGAGCAAAGACAATATCATCTTATTAATCACAGGACCAAACATGTCTGGTAAAAGTACTTACATGCGTCAATTAGCATTAACGGTGGTAATGGCTCAAATCGGTTGTTTTGTACCAGCTGAATCCGCAGACTTACCAATTTTTGACCAAATTTTTACAAGAATCGGTGCGTCAGATGATTTAATTGCGGGGCAAAGTACATTTATGGTGGAAATGATGGAAGCCAATCAAGCACTACGTCATGCTACCCCGAATAGCTTGATTTTATTTGATGAACTTGGCCGAGGCACTGCAACATATGATGGAATGGCATTAGCACAGGCAATCATTGAATATATCCACAGAGAAGTCAAAGCGAAAACCTTATTTTCGACCCATTATCACGAATTGACCGTCTTGGATGAAAACTTAATTGGATTGAAAAATATTCACGTAGGTGCGGTGGAAAAAAATGGCGAAGTTGTTTTCCTGCATAAAATGATGGATGGGCCAGCTGATAAGAGTTACGGAATCCATGTCGCTAAAATCGCTGGTTTACCAAGTGATTTACTAGAGCGTGCTGCAACGATTCTTTCAGCATTAGAATCAGAAGAACAACCGCTTAAAGCCGTTGAATACAAAGAAGAAATCAAAGAAGATACGGAACAACTATCCCTATTTAAAGAAGTATCCACGGATGAATTAGGCGTGATTGATACGTTGAAAAAAATGAATCTTTTAGAAATAACACCGATGGATGCCTTAAATAAATTGCATGAACTGCAAAAAAGAATTTAAACTAAATAAAAAACTGAGCAAGGAAAGGATCGTATAGATGGGGAAAATACAAGAATTATCAGAACAGCTTGCCAATCAGATCGCGGCTGGTGAAGTAGTCGAACGTCCTGCATCAGTTGTCAAAGAACTTGTAGAAAATGCGATCGATGCAGGAAGCACTCAAATCGATATTTTTATTGAAGAAGCAGGACTTAAAACGATCCAAGTCATTGATAATGGTGAAGGAATCGCAAAAGAGGATATTCTTAGTGCCTTTAAACGCCATGCGACAAGTAAAATTCATACAAGAGACGATTTATTCCGCATACGTAGTTTAGGATTTCGAGGAGAAGCTTTGCCCAGTATCGCATCCGTTTCGGAAATCGCCATAGAAACTGCTGTTTCTGAAGAAGAGGAAGGCAGTTATGTACAAATGAAAGGCGGTAAGGTTGAAGAACATCGCCCAGCTGCATTAAGAAAGGGAACGAAAATCACCGTTTCAAACCTATTTTTTAATACACCAGCTCGTTTAAAATATGTCAAAACGATTCAAACTGAATTAGCTAATGTCGGTGATATTGTCAATCGCTTGGCGTTAAGTCATCCCAACATTGCTTTTCGCTTGGTTCATGACGGCAATAAAATGATGAACACTGCTGGTAACGGTGATTTAAAACAAACGATCGCTGGAATTTACGGTATTGGCACAGCAAAAAAAATGCTAAAAATCGAAGCGGAAGATTTAGACTTTAAGTTAACAGGGTATGTCTCATTGCCAGAGGTTACACGAGCGAGTCGAAATTATTTATCAACAATTATCAATGGGCGTTATATCAAAAACTTTGCTTTAAATAAAGCAATTGTCGATGGGTATGGCTCAAAACTGATGGTCGGCCGTTTTCCTCTGGCTGTATTAGAAATCGAGATGGATCCATTACTCGTTGACGTCAATGTCCATCCGACAAAACAAGAAGTCCGTTTAAGTAAAGAAAAAGAATTGATGATTTTAATTAGCGAGGCAATTCGAGAAGTATTAAGTCACGAGCAGCTGATTCCAAATGCGGCAGATAATCTTCGATTTAAAAAGAAAGTCGAACAACAGCCCAAAATTGAGCAAATGGAAATTCCTTTGACGAAACCTGAGGTAACTAGCAAACCTGTTCGGAAATCAGGGAATTTAGGCTATGATCCTAGTAGTGGAAATTTCTTTGTTAAAGAAACATCGCCAGAATATAAACCTCAAGCATCTACTAACAATTGGGCAAAAGAAACTGAACCGCAGACTAAAGAAGAACTTGAGAAAGAAGCGTTGCTAGCTTATGCATTTAGTTCACCCAGTGAAACGGAAGAGCCGCAAACTTCTGATGAGAGCCATCTAGCAGAACCTACAAAGTCGGAAGAAACGCCTCAATCACAAGACAAGACAACCATTGATCAACAGGTCTATGAAGAAGAGTTAAGTCAACATCCAGAATTTGATTTTTCAGAAACAAGTGCTCAAAATGACTTAAACAAAGTGTTAAACAAGTTATCTGATGAACGCCCAAAAGAACGTTTTCCAGAGTTAGAATATTTTGGTCAGATGCACGGTACTTACTTATTTGCTCAAAGCAAAGACGGTTTGTATATCATCGATCAACACGCCGCTCAAGAACGTATCAAATATGAGTATTTTAGAGAAAAAATCGGGGAAGTAACAAACGATCTACAAGAATTATTAGTACCAATTGTAATCGATTATCCAAACAGTGATGCACTAAAGATCAAAGAGAAAAAAGAAACTTTAGCAGAAGTTGGCATTCATTTAGAAGACTTCGGACAAAATAGTTTTATCGTTCGTGCGCATCCAACGTGGTATCCTGCTGGAGAAGAAGAAAGTATCATTCGTGAAATGATTGACATGTTTTTATCAACAGGATCAGTCAGTGTGAAAAAATTCCGTGAAGCCACAGCGATCATGATGAGCTGTAAACGTTCGATCAAAGCCAATCACTATTTAAATGAACAACAAGCGCGTGTGTTATTGAAGGATCTTGAAACCTGTGAGAATCCCTTTAATTGCCCTCATGGTCGTCCTGTTTTAATCCATTTTACAAACTCAGATATGGAAAAAATGTTTAAACGAATTCAAGATCCGCACTAAAAAATATAGGAAGAAGGTTTAATCCTAATGGCAGTTATCCTAGCCTCCCAATCTCCTCGCAGACGTGAGCTGTTGAGCCGAATCATTTCTGAGTTTAACGTTGTGCCAGCTGATATCGATGAAGAAGTCAAAGGTTATTTTACCCCGATGGACTACGTTTTGACGATGGCGGCACAAAAAGCAGCACATATTGCAAAACAATACCCTAATGATCTAGTAATCGGTTCTGATACGATTGTGACGATCGATAATGAAATATTAGGAAAGCCTACTTCTAGAGACGATGCGTTTCGAATGCTGCGACAACTAAGCGGCAGGACGCACAAAGTCTATACAAGCGTCGTATTAATGAAAGACGATCAAGAATCTTCGGCCACAGTTCCAGCGACAGTCGAGTTTTATGATTTGACCGATGAAGAAATCACTCGCTATATAGAGACAAAAGAGTATCAGGACAAAGCAGGAGCTTATGGCATTCAAGAGCAAGGTGCGTTATTAGTAAAAAGTATTCAGGGGGATTATTATTCGATTATGGGGTTGCCTATTGCGACACTATATCGAATGCTGCCATCTTTTGATTATTAACTGAACGATGAAAGAAGGAAACAACGAATGAAATGTTCACAAACAAGAGCCATTCAAACACACATGATCACCTATCCACATTTAAATTTTCATAAAACTTTATTTGGCGGTCAATTAATGGCTTGGTTAGATGAAACGGCAGGTATTTCAGCAGTTCGCGTTTCAAGAGCTGCGATTGTCACAGCTTCTGTTGATCATTTAGATTTTCTAGCCCCTTTAAAAGTAAACCATTCTGTTTGTCTCGATGCATACGTATCAGGCGTCGGTACTCGTTCAATGGAAATATTTGCTAAAGTGATTGGTGAAGATTTGTTTACAGGAGAACGTTATCTCGCTGGCACATGCTTTATGACGTTTGTAGTACCTAAAGGAGCTAGCTTACCAAAAACAATTGAGCCTGAGACAAAAGAAGAACGATTTATCTGTCAAGGATATGAAGCGAGAAAACAATCCAGACAGACCAAACGCCAAGAAAGTATTAATCTTGCTAAAAATGTTGAGTTGTCTATTCCTTGGAACAAACAATAGACTTGAACACCCACTTCTTAAACAGAAAGTGAGTGTTTTTTTCTGAATGATGCTATGATAAGACTAACAAAAATGTAAGGGTGTGAATTGTCATGGAAAAACCATCAAAAGAAGAGTTGAAAGAAAAGCTATCCGATATTGAATATGCTGTAACACAAGAAAATGCAACTGAGCGACCTTTTACTGGTAAATATGATGACTTTTACCAAGAAGGAATTTATGTGGATGTGGTGAGTGGCGAACCACTTTTTAGCTCAAAAGATAAATATGATGCAGGCTGTGGCTGGCCGGCGTTTACTAAACCAATTGAAAAACAAGGCATCAAAGAAAATTCAGATTTTTCTTTAGGGATGCGTCGCGTTGAAGTACGCAGTAAAGAAGCGGATTCTCATTTAGGACATGTTTTTACGGATGGACCACAAGATCAAGGCGGTTTACGTTATTGTATCAATGCAGCGGCGTTGCGGTTTATTCCAGCAGAAGAGCTAGAAAAAGAAGGATATGGGGAATATAAAACCTTATTTAAATAATATGAGAGCGTATCTAAGTAGTTAAAATCTGCTTAGATACGCTTTTTTTATAGTTGGAAAATTCAAAAACAGCTATTATTTTATTTTCGCGCAAAAATAATTGCTATTTGCTTAGATTTTTAGTAATATAAGAATATTCAGAAAATTATAAAAAAGAAATAAAATAATTATTTATTAAGGAGAATAAAATGAAAAAAATGAAGGTAACGAAATTGATCAGTGTAATGATGCTGTCTACATTAGTATTAGTAGCATGTGGTGATAGTGGCAATACTGATTCTACAGATAGCGGTAATGAGAGTGGAAAAGCGAGTGGGGAACAGCTTTTTAAATTAGTAGTCCAACAAGAAATGCCAAGTGCAGATTTATCAGTAGCAACAAATACGATCAGCTTTTCAGCATTGAATAATGTCTATGAAGGGTTATATCGTTTAGATGACAAGAGTAAACCACAGCCAGCTGGTGCAGTAGAGCTAGCAAAGAAAAGCGATGACGGACTGACCTATACATTTAAACTTAGAGAAGAGGCTAAATGGTCAAATGGTGATCCTGTAGTAGCATCAGATTATGTCTACGGCTGGCAACGCACAGCTGATCCCAAAACAGCAGCAGAATATGCGTATATGTTTGAGTTAGTCAAAAATGGCGCAGCCGTTTCTGCTGGAGAAAAACGTTTAGACGAATTAGGGATCAAAGCAATCAACGATCATGAACTAGAAGTAACCTTAGAACAAGAAACACCATACTTTGATTACTTATTGGCGTTCCCATCCTTTTTCCCACAAAATAAAAAAATAGTCGAAGAAAAAGGCAAAGATTATGCGACAACGAGTGACGCGTCAGTCTATAACGGTCCCTTTACATTGACTGATTTTGACGGACCTGGAACAGATACCGAGTGGTCTTACACAAAAAATGATCAATATTGGGATAAAGACGCAGTTAAATTAGATAAAATTGCAGTTACAGTAGTCAAAGAAGCTCCTACATCCTTGAATCTTTTCCAAGATGGACAAGCAGACGATGTAATCTTAAGTGGAGAATTAGCAAAACAAATGGCGGATGATCCTGAACTCGTGATTGAAAAAGATGCTCGAACGTCTTATCTTGAATTTAACCAAAGAGATGCAAACTCACCTTATCAAAATGTAAATTTAAGAAAGGCAATCTCTTATTCAATCGATCGTGCTGCGTTGGTTGATCGAATTTTAGGAGACGGTTCGATTGCTTCTACAGGTCTTGTTCCAGAAGGAATGTCGTTTTCACCAGAAGGCAATAAAGACTTTGCTGACGAAAACAAAAGCGTATTGACCCATGATACTAAAAAAGCGAAAGAATACTGGGAAAAAGCGAAACAAGAATTAGGAATCGATTCATTCAAATTTGACATCGTGGGCGATGACACAGATTCTACCAAAAAAGTGTTAGAATATATTCAAGGTGCAGTCAAAGAAACGCTAGATGGCGTGGATGTGACAGTTACCAATGTGCCATTTACTGTTCGTTTAGACCGTGGTAAGAATGGTGACTTCGAAGTAATCATGGGCGGATGGGGTGCTGATTATGCAGACCCAAGTAGCTTTACGGACTTATTCTTGACAGGTGGATCATATAACAGAGGTCGTTACTCAAATGAAAAATATGATCAACTAGTCAACGATTCCGGCAGTAAAAATGCCTCAAATCCAGAAAAACGCTGGACAGATATGGTGGATGCCGAAAAATTATTGATGGACGATATGGGGGTTGCCCCGGTTTATCAAAAAGCAGAAGCACATATGCGCAGTGAAAAAGTCAAAGGTGTAATTGCTCATGGAGCTGGCGCACGATATGACTATAAATGGACGTATATTTCTGAATAAAAATTGGCTCCGTACGAATTTAATCATAATTCGTACGGGCTTTTTTTATCCAACTACTGATTTTCTTAAATCTATGCTAAAATAGAAACGTATGTGCGTATGAAGCATAAGAAACGTTGGTGCAAAAGTAGCTACTTCTGTTCTAACCTCAACGGTATCAAGAAAGGTGAAATTATGTACGAATATATCATTGGTAAAGTGACGTTTATCAGTCCTTACTATATTGTAGTAGAAACAAACAACATCGGCTATCAGATTTCTGTAGGTAACCCTTATCGTTATTCAGGTAAAACCGATCAGCAAATCAAAATTTATGTCCATCAAGTCATCCGTGAAGATGCTCATTCATTATACGGATTTAGTGATCTAGATGAAAAACAACTTTTCTTAAAACTGATCAGTGTTTCAGGAATTGGTCCTAAAAGTGGTTTAGCAATCATGGCTTCAGAAGACCATGGTGGGTTAATCAACGCAATTGAAAGCGAAGATGCCGCTTATTTAACTAAATTCCCTGGTGTAGGTAAAAAAACAGCTCAGCAGATGATACTTGATCTAAAAGGAAAACTAGGTGAACTAGAAACCTCAGAAGCAGCCGTAGAAGCAATGGCGAAAACATCAACGAACCAATCAGCGAATCAGGCACTAACAGAAGCTTTAGAAGCGCTAAGTGCCTTAGGCTATAGCGAGAAAGAAATTAAACGAATCACACCGAAATTAGAAGAACTAGGCAAGCAGCAAACAGATGAATACTTACGTAATGCATTGAAATTCATGATGAAACGCTAAGGAGGAATGGTTATGACAGAAGATGAAAGACTACTTTCAGCTGAAACAAACACGGGGGAAGAGTCACTAGAAAAGTCACTACGTCCACAATTTCTCGAACAATATATCGGTCAAGACAAAGTCAAACAAGAACTTACAATCTACATTGAAGCAGCCCGTAATCGGGAAGAAGCACTGGATCATACTCTTTTATATGGACCGCCAGGATTAGGGAAAACGACAATGGCGATGGTGATTGCTAATGAAATGCACGTCAACATCCGTACAACTAGTGGACCTGCGATTGAGCGAGCAGGTGATTTAGTCGCAATTTTAAACGAATTAGAGCCGGGAGACGTTTTATTTATCGATGAAATCCATCGCCTACCTCGCATTGTAGAAGAAATGTTGTATTCGGCAATGGAAGATTTTTATGTGGATATTATGGTTGGGCAAGGAACAACAGCCCATCCCGTTCATTTTCCATTACCGCCCTTTACCTTGATTGGTGCAACGACCAGAGCAGGAATGTTATCTGCGCCTCTCCGAGATCGATTTGGCATCATTTCCCACATGGAATATTATGAAACACAAGATTTAAAAGAAATCGTGTTACGTTCAGCAGATATTTTCCAAACAGAAATTGTAGAAGACGGCGCCTTTGAAATCGCCCGCCGTTCTCGAGGGACACCGCGAATCGCCAACCGTTTATTAAAACGCGTACGTGATTTTGCTCAAGTACAATCAGACGGTACAATTGATCGAGGCATCGCTGATCAGGCGTTGACATTGTTACAAGTCGATCATCAAGGATTAGACTATGTCGATCAAAAGCTATTAAAAACAATGATCGAATTATATGGTGGCGGTCCTGTTGGTTTAAGCACATTAGCAGTGAATATCAGTGAAGAAACTGAAACGGTCGAAGATATGTACGAACCTTATTTGATCCAAAAAGGGTTTATCAAACGGACACCAAGAGGACGGATAGCAACAGCTTTAGCCTATGAACATTTTGGCTACGAATCATACTACAAAAATGATATGACCAAATAAATTATTAAAAATGACTCAAACAACGTGGCTTACTAACCAAGTTGCTAGAGTCATTTTTACTTTCAATCACATAAAAAATACAATTAAACAGGCTAATTTCACAATGAATCCCACTATTTAATCCAATATACACAAATAATCCACACTACATACAAATAGAATCCATGGAACTCTGCTAAAGTAAAATTATCAAATAACCAGTGGAGGAAAAATAGTGAAAAATAAAAAATTAAAAATAGGATTAGCAGTAGTAATACTAGCAATTATAGCAGGAACTGGCTATTTTATGGTAACGAAAGCCGATAATAAAACTGATGAAAAAAAGACCGCGCCCATCGTATCAAAAACAGTAAAAGAAGTAATGCAGACAACCCAAAAAGGTTCTGATGCTATCTTAGCTGGGACAGTTATCCCCAATGCTAAAAGCAAAATAACCTTAGATGCAACAAGAGGAATTGTAACAGAAGTTCATGTAAATGAAGGGGACACTGTAACGAAAGGGCAACAGCTATTTACCTATTATAGTGTAGAAAATGAAACAGAATTAAAAGATGCTCAACTCAGTGTGACAAACCAAGCAAATAGCGTCGCGCAAAAAAGAGAAGCAGCAGATTTAAAATGGAAAGAGTACAATAAGAAAAAAGAGGATGCAAATAAAGAAACCGACGAAAATAAAGAAAAAATAACAGAAGCAGATCTTAATGCAGCTTATATGGAAGCATCTAATGCTGAAGCCGAAGTAGCTAGTGCTCAGATAGAGGTGGATAAAGCACAATTATTAGTAGACAAAGCGCAGCAAAAAACAACACAGAATACGGTGACCGCTCAATTTGACGGTATTGTAAAAACAATTGATAAAGATCAAATGAACAAACCCGCAGCAGAAAAAAGTGAAACACCATTTATGGAAATCGTTGATGCATCTATTCAATATGTCGAAGGAAATGTAGACGAGTTTAACAAAGAGAAATTTTCCGTAGATCAAGCGGTACAAATCATAGATAGAACGGATGGGAAACAAGTCTGGTCAGGTAAAATTACCAAGGTAGGTAGTTTAACGACGGATGATAATGGGGATCAGAAAGAAGAAGAAAATCAAAATGCCTCCAAATATCCTTTTAAAGTAGTTGTTGACAAGGCAGATGTACCACCTTCTATTGGCAAACATGTATATGTTAGAGCAGCTCCTAAAGCACCAGAACCAGGCAAGGTCATATTACCCAAAGATTATGTGATCAAAGAAGAGAACAATGCATTTGTTTGGAAAGTGAAACACAATAAATTAGCAAAAACAAAAGTCGAAATAGGAGAAGAAAACCAAGAAAATGCCACTATAGAAATCAAATCTGGCTTAAATGAAACCGACGCTATCGTGTATCCAACTTCTGATTTGAAAGAAGAAATGGAGGTTGGACAAAATGCTCAACCTAACTGATATTCGTAAATCATATTGGCAAGGTTCAGAAGAAGTAGAAATTCTTAAAGGAATCAACCTCTCCATTTCAAAAGGCGAATATGTTTCTATCATGGGCCCATCAGGTTCAGGAAAATCCACATTAATGAATATCATCGGCTGTCTGGATAAACCAACAAAAGGAATATATCGCTTAAATGATAGAAATGTTGGAGACATGAAAGATTACCAACTAGCCGATTTAAGAAATGAAACGATTGGATTTGTTTTTCAGAATTTCAATTTGATGCCTAAGCTTTCCGCACTGCAAAACGTTGAATTACCACTTATTTATTCAAAAGTAGATCGCTCATCAAGAAGAGAAAGAGCATTAGAAGCCTTAAGGAAAGTTGGGCTGGAAGATAGAGTGTCCTTTAAACCCTCTGAGTTATCAGGTGGGCAAAAGCAAAGGGTTGCAGTAGCGAGGGCACTGGTCACCAACGCTGATTTTCTCTTAGCGGACGAGCCAACGGGGGCTTTAGACACACAAAACAGTGAGCAAATAATGGAATTGTTTTCTGAATTGAATAAAGAAGGAAAAACGATCATTATCATTACCCATGAACAAGAAGTTGCAGATTATACCAAAAGAAAAATCTTTTTAAGAGATGGTTTTATAACCAAAGATGAGGTGGAGGAAAACGTTTATGCTTGAAAATATTATGTTGTCCTTACAATCCATTTGGGCGCACAAACTCCGCTCCATTTTAACCATGTTGGGTGTAATTATAGGTATTGCAGCGATTATTGCCATTTTTAGTATTATCGAAGGAAATACCGCAAATATGAAAAAACAATTTGTCGGCGGAAGTAATAATACTATTAATGTGGAATACGGCAAAAAAAGTCAATTCAATGGCGCAGGATTCAGTGAAAACTCTAAAGAGAAAAAACCAACCTATATCCCAATATTAGCGCAAGAGCAAATGGATGAAATAAAAAATCAAACAGGAATTAAAAATAGTGCACTCATCTATGAGAAAGACTCGAAACTTTATAATGGACAAAAAAGTGATAATACCACAATAATGGCAACTACAGCTAATTATTTTGAAATGGAAACAAAAAAAGTGGTCGAAGGACGATTATTTACAGCTGTTGACTATACAGGAAGTCAGCAGTCGATTATAATGAATAAAAAATCGTATGACACAACGTTTCCAAAAGGTGGAGGTATAGGGAAGTACGTAGAAATAAACGGATACCCCTTTCAAGTCATTGGTGCATATGAAGATGAACAAAATGAAGAAGCGACGATGACAGGGTATGGTGCTAAGAGCGAAGCAATTGTTCCAATCAGCCAATGGAATAAGATAACAAACGAATTAAATCCAGAGCCTAGAGTCATTATTCAAACAGAGCAAACAGACCAATTAAAAACAAAGGCATCAGAAGTAGCAGGATTATTAAATGGTCTCATTCCGCAATCAGGTTATGAATTTGGCGTTAGAAATTCTGAAAATATCGAAAAACAACTCGAACAATTCAATCGTTCAAACTTCTTGCTTCTTGCAGGGATTGCCAGTATCTCCCTAGTTGTTGGGGGAATTGGCGTTATGAATATTATGTTAGTTTCAGTAACAGAACGAACAAGAGAAATTGGTGTAAAAAAAGCATTAGGTGCTCGAAGAAAAATTATTTTAGAACAATTTTTAGTCGAATCAGTCACGTTAACCATATTTGGAGGATTACTAGGGATTATTTTAGGTATAATAATCGGTAAGGTAGTAACATCAATGATGAATTATCCATTCGTTGTTTCCATGTTATCTATTGTGGGGAGCATTGCATTTTGCTCGATCATTGGGATCGTTTTCGGGTTAATGCCCGCAGTTAAAGCATCCAAGCTAGATCCTATTGAAGCACTTAGATATGAATAATGTGTCAAAGATGTTTATGAACTATAGCTGACTGGAAAGAGTCCAAGTCAACTATAGTTTCTCTGTGTTTAAAAAGCTTTTATTGGAGGGAAAATAGAATGAAGATAAAAATATTAGTGGTCGAGGATGATCCGATGACGAATCAAGTGATTTCTGATTTTTTAGAAGAAAAAGGATATGAAGTTTCTTCGACTTTAGATGGTGAAGAAGCGTGGAAATTAATCGAAAAAGAAACGTTCAATTTGATTCTTTTAGATATTATGCTGCCGACAATTAGTGGATTAGAATTATTGGAACGCATTCGACAACTATCAGATGTGCCGATCATCATGTTGACTGCTATTGATCAAGAACATACACAATTGATTAGTTTCAAGCATAAAGTAGATGATTATGTGATAAAGCCATTCTCACCGACGATACTGGTTAAAAGGGTTCAAGCAGTATTAAGGAGAACCGAACAAACCTCAGCTGTCACAACACAAGAAATCCGCTATGGAAATGTACGGATGAATTTTGACTCAGCAATGATTTTTATAGGAGATGAACGAGTCCCTGTAACAAAAATTGAATATAAGATTGTTGAGCATTTAGCTAAAAATAAAGGACGAGTAGTGACCCGAGAGCAGCTGATAGCAAGTATCTGGGGGTATGACTTCACGGCGAACGATCGAGTAATCGATAGTCACATGAAAAATATCAGAAAAAAAATACCTGATTTAACCATCGAGACCATTAAAGGCATTGGGTATATCCTAGAGGCGGAAAAATGAAGACAAGAACAAAAACGTTTATTTTTATATCGATAATCATCAGTATTGGCATTACATTTAGTTTTGGCATACTTTCTTACTTACTTCCTATCGTGTATGAAAAAGACAAGAGAGAGAATGCCATTCAAAGTGCTCATAAAGTAATTGCAGAAATAAACGCAAAACCAATAGATAAAATAAAAGAAACGATCAATAAAGAAGAAAATAGTAAAGGGGCGACAATTTGGGTTGTAAGAGATTCAAAAGAAAAGATTGTATATCCCACCCTTTCAGAAGAGCCAGCAGAAATGGTAATTCCAACGGATAACACTGAAATGGTGGCGATTGACGCCATTATACCTGTTTTAGATACAACGATTAAAGATTCAAATGGAGAAAAATATAATATCTCAGTGAACATGTATTCAGAGCCAGTAAGAGAAGTAAAAGAAACCTTATCAAAAATTTATCCTTATGTTCTTGGCTTAAGTTTTTTAGTTGGAGGAATTGGTGCATACATCTATTCACATTGGGCAACCAGAAGAGTTCATCGAATCATCAATAGAACAAAAAACATGGTTGTTTTAGAAGAGCCAACAGATTATGTAGTAAAAGGAAAAGATGAAATTAGTGAATTAGAAAATAATATTCAATTTTTATATCTTTCACTATTAGAAAATATCCAATCACTAAATCAAGAACTAGAAAAAAGTAACGCAATTGAACATTCCAAATCAGAATTTATGAGAATTGCTTCCCATGAGTTGAAGACTCCAATCACTGCAATGCTAGGAGTCATTGAAGGGATGATCTTAAACGTTGGTCGGTTTAAAGACCGAGACTATTATTTGAATGTATGTAAAGAGATACTAGAATCACAAAGTCAGCTAGTGCAAGATGTTTTATTTATATCAAAATTAGAAAGCCCAGAAAAATTTGAAACCCCAAGCGAGGAATTTTCATTGACCGACTTAATCAATGAGACAGTCGCCTTGTTTGAATTAATGTCTGTTCAAAGAGGTCTGGCTTTTGATATAAAATTAAAAGACGTAATAATCAATTGCAACAAAGAAGATATGAAACGAGTCCTCATGAACCTTTTGAGCAATGCGGTCAAATATACGAAAAAAAATGGCGTCATCACTATCACGCTGACATCAATAAACTTAGTGATTGAAAATCAATGTACCCCTTTGGAACAAGAGGAAATTGATAAGATATTTTTACCCTTTTATCGTCCAGATTATGCCCGTGCTAGAAAAGACGGTGGAACGGGTTTAGGCTTATACATTATATCTAAACTATTATTAAAAAATGATATTCCGTTTACATTTGAACCAATAGCTAACAAAACAGGAATGAAGTTTACCTTACAATATTCCAAAAAAGTTAAATTAAGTGAATAATACAGATAAAATCCACTTTGCATACAAATACACTCTACATCCCTCTGTTAAACTAATTATAGTAAAACATTTTAGGAGGAATTTAGACATGAAAAAAAGAACAATGACATTTCTTGCTTTATTAACATTACTAATGACAGTTCCATTAACTGCTTGTGGAAGCAAAGAGAAAAAAGAATCAGAGGATAAAAGCGAATTAAAAGGACCAAAATTGGATAAAAAAGAATCCGATGTTGTCAGTGAACGTACCGAAGAAATCGATGGACAAAAAGTAACAATCAAAGTATTTGAAGACGGGACAGAAATACCTGTACCAGAAGGCGCTAGCCTAGATGATATGGAAATGCAGGCAGTAGAATAATCAGAAATTTAGCATCATGAGAACAGTAGAATAGTTCTCACGATGCTTTTTAGTATGGATAAATTTATACGTTTACAAACGATAGTGGAAAGTTTATTACTCCTAAAGAAGTAGAAATGTTGAAAAGGAAAAACTAAACATATTTTTTCCACAGTACTTTAGTGATGAAAGAAATCATCTCTGACCAAATATCAGGA
Organism: Enterococcus sp. AMC1251; assembly: GCF_058216535.1. Taxonomy (NCBI): domain Bacteria; kingdom Bacillati; phylum Bacillota; class Bacilli; order Lactobacillales; family Enterococcaceae; genus Enterococcus; species Enterococcus sp. AMC1251. Next base: position 191,993 of record NZ_CM177098.1, read on the forward strand.
TCAAAAGTGCCTTCAAAATAGAAAGTATCGGCTTGAGGATAGTCCCCTTCATACATGTCGGCAATAATAATATCGGCTTCCGATATCCTATTAGTGAACCTAATCATGTCTGGATTAATGAATTTTAAAATCATTTTTTCAATAGAATCAGCCATATAAACATCTCTGGAACACTGGATATAGATGACGGTTAATGGTGTTTGATCGCTAATAGCGATACTCCAAAAAAGATAATGAGTGAGCTGGGTCAATGTTTCACTTGATTCAGATTCGAGCAGTAAGTTTAATGTCTTACCTTCCTCTTGAACAAATTTAGTTACTTCATTTTCCAAATGTTGGAAGTAAGGCTTCTGTTCCATGAAACGTTCTAATGAAAGATGACCACCAAAAAAATCTATCGTCTTAATGTTTGTGTGTTTAAAATAAACAAAAGCCATAATCAAAAAATAATAGAGTTCAACCTCATCTGTTGCTGTTTTTGGAAAGTTAAACCTACTTTGGAATTTAGCCAAAAAAATAGACAGTTGATGTGCAATAGCCAAATCAGAATCTTTATAAGCAGTAACAATTGCTTGCTTTTGTTCAAAACTATCTATGTTATGTAGCAGTGTCCGAATAATGAAAGAGAAGAACAGCTGCTCATTTTTGAGATTCTCAGTAGGAATTTTTTTTTCTAATTCAGGATTAAAATGTAAGTCTGGCTTATTAAAAAATTGGATATCGGTCCAAAAAGCATCAGGCATATTAAGTGTTCGTCTGCGATAAATGACTCGATACAACGTTACTGCTTGCAGAATTTCCAACTTTGAACGTTGAGAAAGAGACAATTCTATATCGGAACAAATAGACTCAGAAATAGAAGATATGTCAAATAACTCCAGCGGAATAAAAGAATCCTTTTTTTTCAATTCGTTCGTTCTAAAAATAAACCAAAAAATAAAATAAAACGCATAACGAGTACCAGCTTCGTTACCAACGATGTTTCCCTCTTTATGAGTAATAGATAGTTTAGATCCAAACTTTTCAAGAAACACTTCAATGATTGAAAGGTATTTATACACAGCAGCTGTACTCATATTAATATCTAAAGAGAGCTGCTTGACGGAGGAATAATTTTTCATTAAGACGGCCTTGAACACGATATACAGATTTCCTTGTTGAATGTAGTTTAGCCTCATCGAATTGACAATTTGAGTGTAGGGAACCGAATCATCTTTATAAATTGTGAACGTATCAATTTGATTGGTTTGGTGTAAAAATACATTCTTATTAGGAAATACTTCAGTTATATCAGCTTCCAACTCAGCTAAATAACGTGAAGCGGTTCTTCTTTTTAGTGAACATTGTTCCATAATTGTTTGAATAAATTGTCCATTAGGTTCGAATAAAATCATTTTTAGAATCGCTAATTTCGTTTGATTCTTTTCGTTTATGAAATAGTTTAATATGACGATGCACCTCTATCTCTTTTATATCGATTATTTTAAATATAAAACAGAATTAAAAAAAATGGAATTATTTTTACTTGACAGTTAAGAGGTCAATGATAAAGAAAAAAGAGCAATCTTTTTCGTATATACTAAATTAAGTTCGAATAGAGCTATATAAAAATAAGGAAGGAGAGTGTTTTACGTAAAGAGGAAATAGTTTGTGGTTGAAAAAGAGAAGGAAATTAAATAGAGAAAAATAAAAGATTAAATTTATATCGATTTAAAAAAATGTTTCTGGTTTTTTAGTAAAACGAGAAACGTTCTTTTTATTTATTGATATATATATCGTTTTGTTCGTTTTTATCTAGTTATTATTTTCTTACTTGTTTAATTCTAATAGATATAAATTAAAATTACAAGGTTTTTTTAAGATAAAATTTAATTTTTCTTCTTTTCTAACAAAATTCATTAGGAAAATGACGATTATTTGATTAGGTTACTTCCTATTATAAAACAATCTCATTTCGTCGGAGAAAATAGCTCGTTTTTTTCCGCCGTCGATTCCGCCGTCAATAAAACTTGAAAGGATGATTTATTTTGGCAAGAGGCGAAAACATATATAAAAGAAAAGATGGTCGCTGGGAAGGTCGCTATCCAAAAGCAAGAAAAGCAAATGGTTCGATTCACTACGGCTATATCTATGGAAGGTCTTATCGAGCAGTTCGAGAAAAACTGTTAGAACAAAAGGTTCTGTATTCTCTTGAGAAGCACTCGTTTCAACAACGTTTCCAAGGATCTTTTGAGGCTTGGGCAATCATTTGGCTAAATCAACTTATGAAAGAAAACATTAAGGAAAGTACCTATTCAAGTTATCAAAACAAACTTTCTTTACACATATTACCAGTTATTGGTAAAACGCCCTTACATCTTGTAGATCAAAAGTTATTAGAACTATTAGTAGAACAATTGAAAGATAAACTCTCACCTGCATCTATTCATATTGTCTTTCGCATCGTTAAGAGCTGCTTGAAAGCAGCTAGAGATAAAGGGTACCTATACATAAATCCTGCAGAGCAAATTTCGTTACCAAAGGTTCAAAAAGAACAAGTCCCAGCATTAAACCGCCAACAGCATGCTCAAGTTTTAAATGAAAGCAAGAAAAGTATTAAAGGTTTGCCAATTTTGCTTGCCTTAGAAACAGGAATGCGTATTGGAGAGATCAGTGCATTAAGATGGGAAGACATTGATTTTGACCAGCAAGTGATCCATGTACGCCGGACAAAACAACGCATCTTTGATTACACGAATAATGTCTATAAAACGAAATTAATTGAAACAGCACCTAAGACCCAACGTGCAAAACGGGTGATTCCATTGACGCCTTGTTTGAAAGATCAACTTATTTGGGCTAAAAGTCAAGCGAGCTCTTCTTATGTCATTGAAAACCGTGGACAATCTGTAGAGCCTAGAACTATTAGCTATCGATTTGAACGAATTAAAACAAAAGTAGGGATATCAAATGTTGGATTCCATGCGTTACGCCATACGTTCGCTACACGATGTGTGGAGCTGGGCATCAATATAAGTACAGTTAGTGCACTGTTAGGGCATGCATCTATAAAAATGACATTAGATACCTATACTTATTCTTTCCTTGAGGATCAACGTCAAGCGATCGATAAACTAGCTTTATTCTCATCTTAAGTTCACTAAAAAATAATTTAGCGGAGATAATCTGTCTCCCTTTTTTTCTTTTTTAAATAACACGTATTATTTAAAAGTAGGAGATTTGCGAGAAAATTCCAGTGTAGATGTCTAATAACATGTTGCTAGAACATGTTACTAACCGTCACATTCGCCGTCACTCGAAAAAGAGATCCCTTATCTATCAAGGAAAATGAGTCCTAGTTCTCGTTTTACTAAAAAACAAGACTGATTTTTAGTAATTTACTACTATTACTAATTTTACTTTCTTATCAAAGAAAGAGCAAAGAATAACCTAGGAGAAATGAAATAAATAATCACATAGTTAGCGATAACCTATTGGGGAATCAGCTAAAAGTTAAAAACATAAAACAGTAGGAGGGAGCTTAAGAATGTACAAGTTAGGAATTTTAACTGAGGAAGAACAGATGTACAGTACATCTGAGAAAGAAGTCTTCAACCATTCCGTTTTTGACACTTCTTTTTTCCACTGTATAAACAATAATGAAAAAGTATTAGCAGATATGAATATCATTTTTATTGAAGAAGGACAAGAACTTTGTTTTGAATCAATATGCGAAACTATTTTGGAATTAAGAAAATGGTTTGAAGGAGTTGTCTGGGTGTTTTCCAAAGATATCTCCGAGTTTCACCAAATGATTTATTTTCAATTAGGAGCAGATGGTATTTCAAATATTAAAGACAAAAAAGGTATGGTTCTATTACAACTAGAAAATTTATTGAAGCATACAAGTAATGAAGAAGAAACAAATATTGAATCACCAGAAAAGAAAACGATAAATGGAAACTTCGAATTAATTGAAGGAAGCCTGAGCTTGAAGCTAAAAGATGGTTTCGAAATTTCTTTAACAAAATTAGAATTTTTAGTTCTAAGAGAATTGTTTATTCATATGGGAGAAACATTATCATATGAAGAAATTTATCAAAAAATTTGGGTAGACAAAAGGAGTGGGAACAAAGAGGATGCGGCGTTTAAACAATACAGAGTGACAAACCTCATTTTCCATCTGCGAAAAAAGTTTGAAACAGCGCCCGGAAGTCCGGAATACATAAAGACGATTCGGTCGAAGGGATATAAGCTAGATATCAAGTGAGGATTGAACGTACTTTAAAAAAAGGACACATAATGGCAAGGAAGGCCAAAAATAAATAGGATGATTGAGGGTTGAAAAAAAGGATGACGACAGAACAAACAGAAAAACATCAGAATAAAGGATTGAAATATATCCTATTTATAGAAGGAATTTTTTCCGTCATGTGGATCACATACTTAGTGATGTTCTATTCTTATTATAAAGAAGCGTACTTTTATGTTGATAAACGATTGTCCCTTTTTTATCAATTTTTACTTCTAGTGAATGAGAATGGTCGTACATCAATTGTGTATTTTGCACTAAGCGCTCTTTTAATGACAATGACTTTTGTGTTCATTTATTTTCTGTTTCTTACGAATAAAAGAAGACTATATCCAAAAGGAGCTTTTATTGCGCTTGTAGGATTAAATGTACTGTATATTATTCTGCTATTCATTAATGCATATGTCGTTGCCTTTATCGTTATAGCAGCGTTATCTGGAAGTATTGTTTATGCGTTAGCTATGATTGGGAACAAAGGAGATAGTGAAGAGGAGTTAGAGTATGAAGAAGGAGATGTGATTGAGACAAAAGGACCATTTGAGACCGAATCATCTGCACAACAAGCAGTTCGTTCATTCTTAGAAACATGGCAAGAAAAGGAGACGGTCATTTTGGGAGAAGAATTGTATCAAGAAGACGACAATCGTTACTACGTAGATATTTATGTCGAAGCAATAAAAAATGAAAATTCTAAACTTTAATAGATGAGGAGCAATTGAAAGTTCAATGAAAAGTAAAACTTACTACTTATATATAATTTTATTTATAGGATTGCTCTTGTGTTTATTTCCAAATAAAGCATTAGCAAATGACGATGAAGATACAGGTATGGGATTCGCAGTGGTAGCTGTTCCGAGTAGCAAACAAATTGATCCTGGAGAAAGTTACTTTTATCTTCAAACTACGCCTGGAGAAGAACTAAAATTAACAGTAAAGGTAAAAAGCCAAAAAAAAGACCCTGTAAAAGTGAAAATCTATGCAGCGAATGCTATCAGTTCTAATGGTGGAACAATTGAATATACAGATGATTTAAAAAAGCTGGACAAAACATTAGTAGATCCAATAAGTTCAATGGTAAAAGTAGAAACACCAGAAGTAACTGTAGAAAATTTTGAGACAAAAGAAGTAACAGTTCAACTAAAAGCACCAAAAGAAAGCTATTCAGGGATAAAAATGGGAAGTTTGATTTTTGAATTGGATGAAAAGGACAACGCAGCAGTAGGAAACAAATTTCAGTACGAGATTGGTTTAATTACATCAGAAAACGGAGATGATTACCGAGACTCAAAAACATTGAATTTGTTAAATGCAAAATCGACATTGGTCAGAGGAAGAAAAATGACACTTGGCGTGTTGCAAAATACTGAGTCCAAAATATTATCTAAGTTAAATATAAAAGCAGAAGTGAAAGAAAAAGAAACCAACAAAGTGATTCGTGAAAAGAAAATTGAAGAATATAGCATGGCTCCAAACAGTCTGGCAGATTTTGAGATAGATATGGGGCGCGACACGATAAAATCTGGTTTATATGTGTTAAGTATAGTAGCAAGTAATGAATATGGTAATTGGGAGCTTGAAAAAGAATTTCGGATTAGTGGTAGTCAAGCGAAAAAAATGAATGAAGAAACAGCTTTTAAAATTATTACTCCTTTATGGATTAAAATAGTAACAGTTATGTTGTCTGTCATGACAATTGCTCTTATAATTGGACTTACAGTAAGAAGGAAAAAATTAGAGAATCAATGGAAAATGAGAAAACGGAAGAAAAGGAAAAAGAGAAAAAAGAAAGAAGGGAAATGAGATGAAAAAAGGAATAAATGTTCTGTTGTTCCTCATTTGTCTGGGGGGGATGTTCTTTTTCAAAACAACCGAAATTAGAGCAGCTCACCCTACAACAGATGTTGGAATTGAATTTGATAAGGGCTCGGACTCTAAAGGGAAGATACAACCTCCAGCTAAGATGGATCCAATAAAACCTAGGAAAAAGCCCATGGGAAGACTACCTTCAACAGGAGAACTGGTTACAACAGCTATTTGGATGCTACTAGGGACTTCTCTACTTATCTTTTTTGTAGGAATGATTAGCTTAAAAACGGTTATGTCAAATAAATTATGGGAGCGAGTTTGTTAAATGAAGAGTTATTTATGGTTATTTATATTAGGAGGGATAGCAATTGTTGCCTTGCTATATTTCCTACTGATGCTTTCAAGAGATGCTTTTCTAATTAGAAAAATAAAAAGGAAGAAAACCCCTTTAATCATGAATTTCAGTCTTTTGGGGATTACTTTGGTTAGTTTGGGTCTGATTGTTTATCTATTCACACTGTTGAAAGCACAAATAGAACTTTTGCAATAGAATAAAAGGGAACAATTTATAACAGTAACTGTCACCAATCTGTACACATGCACTAAAAGGATGGGAAAAATGAAAAAACAATTAGCAATGGTAACATTATTATCAACTGTAGCAGTAGGGATGTTTGCTACTACAGCAAATGCAGCTCCTGGAGATGATAAAGTACAAAGAACAGAAGTAGGAATTGAGTTTGAGAGTGATAAAGGAACATCTGAAGGTGATGGACCTTTTAAAGATAACTTAGCTATTTCACACAAACCACGTGCTTTTGAATTTGGTAAACAAACTGCAATAGGAGCATCTAAAACTTTTAACAACAAAGTAGTAAAAGAGCAATACATTATTGTTAATGATGATAGAGTTGATGGCAAGCGTTCTGCATGGGAATTAAAAGCAAACTTATCAGAACTAAAAGCTACTACTACTCCAGATGCATTAGAATCAACATTAACTTATGAATTAGAGCAGGCTAAAGGTTACTTCATTGGGGACGTTGTGGATCCAAATACAAATGATTATCAAAAACCATTACAAGATCCAGAAAACCCAAAGAGTGATGCATTTGGACCTAAAGCACCAACAATTACAGCAAATGATAAAATTGTATTAGGTGCTACAAATGATTTTAAAGCAACAAACATGAGTTTAGTAGCTGGAGATGCAACATCTAAAAGAGTTATGGCGAAAACTGAAAGTAATAACTTTAGAGGCGGGGTTGCTGCTAAAGTTATGAATACTAAATTAACAGTTCCAGATAGTTCAGCAGCTGCTGGACACTCTTACAAAGGTACTGTAACTTGGACATTAACGGATTCAATTGGTAAATAATATTAAAAAAACAAATAAATAAGTAGTGTGTACAGATTGTGTTGAGAGTTATTGTTATAAGTTGTTCGTTTTAAATTATTGTATTTCTAAAGTAAGTTCTATTTTAAACAGTAACAAAAAATAAGTAAAGCAAAAAGATCATAAGAGGTTAGACAAAGATGAAAAAAAAGATACATTACATGTTACTACTGGTTATTTCATTTGTTCTATTCCAGCCAATCGTTGGTTTTTCTGAGGATGTCACTGGAACAATCGATGATTTTTCCTACGAAATAATTTTCTCGGAAAATCAAAAAAACGATAAAGTTGGTTATTATGATCTTTTAGTAAAACCAGGAATGCAACAAACGGTTCAAATGAAGTTAGTAAATGCATCAAAACAACCGATGAAAATCGATATAGCTATTAGTAGTGCGAAAACAAATGGCAATGGTGTAGCAACCTTTTCGCCAAATGAGTTGAAAAATGATAAATCGCTCAAACACGATTTATCTAAAATTATGACAGGACCCAAAAATGTTTCGGTGCCTGCAAATAGCAGTACGATCGTTGATTTTACGATTGATGTTCCACAAGAAGCGTTCGAAGGTTTCGTGACGGGAGGGATTCAATTAAAACCCGTCTTAAAAGAAAAAGAAACGTCAGAACAAGACAAAGTTATTTCAAATAAATTCGCTTTTGTGGTTGGGGTGCTACTTAGCGAATCGGAGACTCAAAGTATACAACCAGAATTAAAACTGAACGATGTATCATTAAAGTTAAAAGATGGTGGGTATGCGTTATTTTTGAATATATCAAATACCAAAAGTGTGTTTGCCGAAGGATTAACAGCAACGACGAATATCAGAAAAAAAGGGGAAAAGAAATCCTTAGTAGAGCTTGAAAAAAAACAGTTGCGTATGGCGCCCAATTCCATAATGGAGATGCCTGTATTTTTAAACGGACAAACAGTAAGTGCGGATGAATATACAGCAGATGTTAAAGTAACGGCAAAAAATGGACAAACCTGGAAGTGGGCTAGGAATTTCAAATTTTCAAAAATTCAAGCAACACAAATAAATAAGCAAGCGCTAATGGATGATAGTTCAGAACCTAAGAAAAATTGGTGGTGGCTACTCCCTATTTTACTTGTTTTGTTAGGAGCGATTGGTATTAGCTTCTTTTACTATAAAAAGAAACAGCATAAAAAAAGATAATGAATCACTGGGGTATATGAAAATACGAATATTTGAATGCTAAAGCTATATAGTTTTTTGCTTGAGTAGGGGAGAAAGAACGAAAAAGGAGAAAAAGACATGAAGAATAAGAAAAAAATGAAAAGTTGGTTTACAGTTGGTTTACTATTCTTAGGAATCGGTCTGATCAGTTGGCTATTCCTACCAAGCAGTTCAATAAAGGCAAACCCAGCAACAAACGAATTAGGTGCAACTGCGAAAGAGCTGATTTTATCACAAAATGAAGAATTTCCAGAACTTACAACAAAATCAGGACTTGAGAAGCTTTTTGAAAAAGAAAGCTTACCTGCAAATACAAAAGATTTTTCCTACGAATATAGCAATGAAAAAGGGAAAATAAAAAAGCCAAGTAGTGTGAAAGTTGGCTATCGACAAATATATGTAAAAATGACCAACAAACGGACAAAGAAAAGCAACGTTATTTCAGTCCCAGTAACGATAACAAATGGGGGAACAACGCTACTAGCAGAAAATCAAGCAGCATTGCAGCTAGATAGTGAAGAAGAATACATTCAGTTTCAAGCGAAAGAAGTAGAAAATAAGACAGCTGAAGAATTACAGCAACTTGTTACAGAAAAAGCAAACGCTCGTGCATGGCGAACAGATACAGGCAAAGAATTACCAGTTACTGTATCAAAAACGACCATTGACCCTGCTGTAGCGGGAAATTATAACGCAACATTTGATATTGCAGTAGATGAACAAAAGCAAGCTGTTCAAGTGGAAAAAGAAGTGCTTGTACAAGAAAATACTCGAATGTTAAATCCATCACCTAAAGCAGAAGAGGCAACGACGGATTGGGAGTTGCTCCCCCAAGGGCAACATACTCAGTTTGTGAATCAGAATTTTAATGATCCAGATACACCCAGTGGAATACTACTAAATAATGGTATTCCTGGTAATATATACTCGTATATGCGTGATAAGAGAGAGCTGTATAGATTTCCGCTTAAATTTGGGTATTCCCTTAAAGCTGGAGTAGGTTCTTTGTTTGGTAATACTGTTGGAATGCCGACAATAGTTCCGTTCCAAAATGGGACACCTCTAACCTCAGTTGCTGAACAAGATAGAGTTGGGAAAGTATATGTAAAAAAATCAATTAGTAATCCTAAGGAAATTGTACGTGTAAAGACAGAAGCAAGTGATAAATACCTCAATCCTGACATCAAATTTATTTATGAAATGTGGATAGCACCGAATCAAAGTTTTAGAGTTCGAATGAGTATACAAAATATAGGTAATTCAACGATGAATTTAGGATTTGTCAATAAAGGAGAAGTATCATCGGGCGGGATGACTAATGTCCAACCGTTTCAAATAAGATCTCTAGGAAATGGTAGAGGAGTTCATGGTCTATTTGGGAAAGATGCTGCTGGAGGTCAAAGTGAATTTTCGATAGATTTCAAACCTAGAGTGGATGATCCGTATGCTTATTGGGAAATAAGACCTGATAAAAAACAAGGTGATGCTGATCGTGATGAGGAGTGGAAAGCTCTGACTTATAGTGGACTGAAGCCAGGAATGGAAAATAATAAGGTGAAACCAGGAGAGGTGTTATTTCCTGATAATCTGCTTTCATATATATATACAGCTGGAGTTCCAGAACGACCTGTAGCAGCTGGCGAATCTGTTAGTGCGACGTGGGATATATATTTCGGGGTAGCACTACCGTATATTTCAATCGAAGCAGAGCCAGAAGAATACAATGTATATCAAGATACCAAGAAGCAGGAATTTAATTACAACTACACTTTAGGGAAGATGCCATTAGATTCGAGTTACGGGACACTGACGGTTACCTATCCAGATAAAAGTGAGGAAAAGAAACCATTCTCAGCAGTTAATAATACTGGAAGTGTAACGGTTCCGCGTACGAAATTACCTGAACAGCTAAATAATAATCCAGGAACAATTGAAACATATACAACGTCATTATTTGGTATTAATGAAGATCCTGCAGGACAACCAGGCTTACCAACAGAAGATAAATATTTAAATGTAAATGTCTATAATTTAGGTGCAACGCCAATACCTCAGGTGGTTGCAAAAGACAGTACTTGGAATAAAACGGCGGAATCACTAATTAAAGACCCAGTTTATTTACCTGGAAACACAGTGACGACGAACTATGTGAAGACAAAGCCCATTGATACGTCAAAAGTTGGTCTGCAACATGCCGAGGTTATTATGACAGATAAGACTGAGCAACCAAATAAAACAGCCATTATAAAAGTTCCAGTAATGGTTATTGATGGAGAAATACCAAAAGACTTTGTATTTGGCGTAAAAGATTTCTCAGTGGATAAATCTGAAATAGCAAATTTAACAGATGATCAGCTAAAGAAATTGATTATAGAAAAATCTAATGCAACAGCGTGGGATGTAATAACAGGTTTAAGTGATGACATTAAGTTTTCAGTTGTAAAGAAAACTTTGGAGACTACTTCAGAGGCTTCAAAAACACCATATACTGCACGGATCAGTGCTGAAAAAGATGGAGTACAAAAAGAAGAAACTGTCAATATCACTGTAACAGCAAAATCGAAATTGACAGTGCAATTTGTTGATGAGGATAACTTGCCAATTGAGACACCTGTTACATTAGAGAAAAATGTAGGAGATACAGTCAACCTACGTGAAGAAGAAGGCATAAAACAGTTGCTTGAGAAACAAAAAGAACGCGGGTACGTGGAACTAGCGAAACCAGAAAAAGATACAAGTTATCCAATAGCTAACAAAGATGAAACAGTCACCTATCAATTTAAAACAAAATCCAAACTGACTGTTGAATTTGTCAATGAAAAAGATACAGTTTTAAATAGTGTAGAATTAAACAAAAAAATTGGTAGCAAAGTCGATTTGACAGTAGAGGACTCTATACAAAAACTTGTCAGTAAGTATAAAGCAATGAATTATACCTTGCTTGAGTCACCTACGCCAGAAGACGCTTACCCGAATACGTTAGATGATAAACAAACAGTCAGATACAAATATCAAACAAGTTCCAAATTAACCGTCCAATTCGTGGATGAAAATAGCAAGATCCTCGATAGTAAAGACACGGTAGAGTTACAAAAAGAAATAGGTGTGCCCGTTGATTTGACACAAGAGAAAACGGTGCAAGATATCGTCAATAAGTATAAAGGAATGAACTATAAAGTACTTGAGTCACCTACGCCCGAAAATACTTACCCGATTACGGCAGATGACCAAACAATCACGTACAAATTCCAAACAACATCAAAATTAGTTGTTAATTTTATTGATGAGGATAATAAAGAAATTGAGTCGCCTATTACTCTAACGAAGAAAATAGGAAGCACAGTCAATCTACGTGAAGATGCTGAGATAAAGGCATTACTCAATAAACAAAAAGGACTCGGCTATGAGGAAATAGCAACACCAAAAAATGATACAAACTATCCAATAGCCAACAAAGACGAATCAGTTACGTACCAATTTAAAACGAAATCCAAACTGACTGTCGAATTTGTCAATGAAAAAAATGCGGTTTTAAATACTGTAGAATTAACTAAACAAATTGGCAGCAAGGTTGATTTAACAAAAGAAACTGATGTATTAGCAGTACTTGATCCACTTAAGGCGAAATATCCATTATTAAGTTCGCCAGCCAAAGAAACAGATTATGAGATGGCTAATAACGACGCACAAAAGGTAACCTATCAATTCAAGACAGAAGCAAAACTAACCGTCCAATTCGTGGATGAAAATAACAAGATCCTCGATAGTAAAGACACGGTAGAGTTACAAAAAGAAATAGGCGTGCCCGTTGATTTAACACAGGAGAAAACAATCCAAGATATCGTCAATAAGTATAAAGGAATGAACTATGTCTTGCTTGAGTCACCTACGCCTGAAAATGCTTATCCGATTATGGCAGATGACCAAACAATCACATACAAATTCCAAACAAATTCGAAATTAATTATTAATTTCGTTAATGAAAAAAATGAGCAGTTAAAAACACTTGAATTAGATAAAGAGGTAGGCAAACCAGTTAATTTAAGTAAAGAGCAGAGTATAGTAGATACACTTGCTGAATTGGATAAAGAGAACCATGTGTTGGAAAAAAGACCAGATAATGAAGCGAATTATCCAGTCGGAGCGACTAACGCACCGGTTACGTATTACTTTAGATCCTATGCGACATTGGTAGTAGAATTTCTTAATGCTTCAATTAGTAATGAAGATGTATTAAGAGAACCTCTTAGACTTGAAAAGAGAATCGGTACAGTATTTGATTTTATTGAAGACTCTGAAATAACGACTATAATAGATGGATTTATGGATAAAGGGTATGGAATTGCGGGATACAGACCTGAGAGCCCTTATACCATCACTCGAGATGCTGAGCAACAGATTGAATTCCAAATCGCTCTCGACGGTGAGATTCCTGTCGAATTCGTCGATGAAAAGAATACGATTATCAAAAAGTTTGAAATGGTACGAGATATTGGTAAACTTGATTTAAGTGAAGATCGTGACATACTTGATGCAATTAAGGAACTCCAAACTCAGAATTATGAAGTGATCGAACGCCCGGTAAACGAAAAAACGTATCAAGTTAAAATGGATAATGATAAAGTGGTTTATAAGGTTAAGAAGACAGAAGTAGCATTGAAGATTCGATTTGTGGACGAAGAAGGGAAAGACATACCATCAGTAGAATCGATCAACTCAACCGTAATTATAGGGTCTACTCTTGATTTGACGCAATATGAAACAGAGATCAAAAAACGATTGACAAAACTAGAAGAGGAACGCTATGAATTAGTAGAGTCACCTACGGATAAACAAGAGATTAAAGGACCCCTCGAATTATTCTATCGTTTCAAAGGCTCGCTATTTATCAGCTCATATCCTGAGACTTTAGATTTTGGAAGCAAGTATTTATCTAAGATAGTCAAAGGTGAGCAACCGAAATATGATAAAGATTTAATTGTCAAAGATACTCGAAAGAATAACAAAAGTCCGTGGAAACTTTCGGCAACCTTAGAAAAACCATTGACTAGTAAAGAAAACCCAAGCGAAGTAATTAACAATGTGTTCTTTTATAAACAGAATGCAACGACAAAAGTTCCGTTGCTTACAGGACAAGCACAACCAATAGAAACAGGCGCTGCAACAACAGTAGGAGAAGAGTACAACATCAGTAAGAAATGGACGGATAATAAAACAGGGTTAGAATTGATTGTACACTCCAATAAAGTCTATCAAACAGGGAAGTATACAGCTTCTGTTTTATGGCAAGTTGAGGCAACACCTTAAAGAAAGTTTCAATAAATGTTGGTAAAGAATAAGATGATTTTCACTTAGTTCAAAATAGTTATAGCGTGTAGAGTAAAATTATCTATATGCTGTAACTGTTTTCATATACATAATTGGAAATGTACAAATAGTAAAGATAATAGTTATGGTGTTTGAGAATGTAGCTATATTAGAAACTAAACTTTTGTATTGAGGAAAAGAATTAGGCGGGAGAAAAATATATGAAGAATGATAAAAGACTAAAAAGTTGGTTGGTTCTTGGATTACTGTTAGTAGGAACCAGTCTAATCAGTTGGCTATTCCTACCAAGCAGTTCAATAAAGGCAAACCCAGCAACAAACGAATTAGGTGCAACTGCGAAAGAGCTGATTTTATCACAAAATGAAGAATTTCCAGATCTTACAACCGAATCAGGACTTGAGACGCTTTTTAAAAAGGAAAGTCTACCTGCAGCTACAAAAGATTTTTCCTACGAATATAGCAATGAAAAAGGAAAAACAAAAAAAACAAGCAGTGCAAAAGTTGGCTATCAACAAGTATATGTAAAAATGACCAACAAACGGACAAAGAAAAGCAACGTTATTCCAGTCCCGGTAACGATAACGAATGGAGGGACAACACTACTAGCAGAAAATCAAGTAGCATTACAGCTAGATAGTGAGGAAGAATACATTCAGTTTCAATCGAAAGAAGTAGAAAATAAGACAGCTGAAGAATTACAGCAACTTGTTACAGAAAAAGCAAACGCTCGCGCATGGCGAACAGATACAGGCAAAGAATTACCAGTTACTGTATCAAAAACGACCATTGATCCTGCTGTAGCGGGAAATTATAACACAACATTTGATATTGCAGTAGATGAACAAAAGCAAGCTATTCAAGCAGAAAAAGATATTGTTATACAAGAAAATACAAAAATGCTGAATCCTTCACCAGAGACACGGACAGAAGAAGATGATCAATGGATATTGATACCATTTGGAACATATGCGTATACTCAAAATTCATTTAAGAAAGGTGTATTTAGAATGAAGAATGAGACTTCGAGTTATACTTCAATATCTCTAAACACGCTTAATTATTTGAAGTATGAGAGCGGACAGATCGCCTATAAAATAGACGATGGCGTAGGTTCTCTTTTTAATCGAATGGTCGGGGGGATGTATACGATGGTACCTATTATAGATGGTGAGTTACAAAGAACCCTAGCTAATGAGTATCGTCCTAAGGTATATGCAAATGCTGATAAAACAAAGATGAAAGCAGAGACATCAAATGCCGAATATAAAATAACTTTTGAAATGAACATAGCGCCAAATCAAAGTTATAGAGTACAGACGAGGATAGAGAATCTTACCTCGACGAATAGAAGTATGGGATTTTTAAATAAAGGGATGGTAAGTACTGCAGGAATAAGTTTTGCTAAGGACTATTATTTAACATCATTAGGAAACGGCAGAGGGTTTAGAGGACAATTTACAAAGAATGAAGCTCAAGAACAAACATATTTTGCAATAGATTTCAAACCTAGAGTGTCTGATCCTTATACTCACTGGAATGTGAAGCCACAGTCTGGATTTAAGGATGAGGATTGGATAGCACTTCATGAGAATGCAATGAAACCAGGCCTAGAAAATAACAAACTTTCATCAGGGGAGAAAGTTTTTGATAAGGCAGAGGGTGGTTATTATTTTTCAGCAGGTGTTCCAGAAAAGGATATAGCACCTGGAGAATCTGTTAGTGCGACATGGGATTTGTTTTTCGGAGAATCTTTACCGTATCTTACAATAAATCCTACACCTAATGAATATAATGTATATCAGGACACAGCGGAGCAGGAATTTAATTATGATTATGAAATAGGCAGGATTCCTCAAGATGGTGGAGGAACATTGTATATTACTTATCCTGATGATAGTGAAGAAAAAAAACCTTTTACAGTGACTGAGACAACAGGAAAAGTTACTGTTCCCAGAGCAAAATTGCCACAACAACTAAATGATTATCCGGGAACAATAAAGAATTATGTTACTAATTTACTAGCTATAAATGAAGTTGGTATGTGGGCAGATTTACCATCTGAAGATACATACCTCAATTTAAATGTCTATAATTTAGGTGCCACGCCAATCGCTCAATTTGTAAAAAAAGACAGTGCTTGGAATAAAACCGCAAAATCTTTAGTTAAAGATCCAATTATTTTACCAAATCACGAAGCATCTTATCAATATGTGAATGAAAAAGAACCAATCGACACGTCAAAAGTAGGCATGCATATGGTTGAGGTTCGCATGACGGATGAGACTGAAGGCAAAGGCAGATCAACAATTATTAAAGTTCCAGTGATGGTAACTGATGGTGTTATACCAGATAATGGACTATTTCTAGGAGTGAATAATTTCTCTGTAGATAAATCAGAGTTGACAGGTTTGTCAAAAGATCAGTTAAAGAATTTGATTCTAGATAAATCTAAAGCGGCTGCATGGGATGTGGCAACAGGATCGAGTGAAGGGGTTGACTTGCTGGTTTTCAATACAACATTAACCAATGAATCCGAAGCTTCAACGACGCCATATACAGCGAAGCTACAAGCCAAAAAAGATGATGAAGTAATCGAAGAAACTGTCTATATTACCGTAACAGCAAAATCGAAATTGACAGTGCAATTTGTTGATGAAGATAACAACGCGATTGAGTTGCCTGTTACTCTAAATAAAAATGCAGGAGACACGGTCAATCTACGTGAAGATGCTGAGATAAAGGCATTACTCAATAAACAAAAAGGACTCGGCTATGAGGAAATAGCAACACCAAAAAATGATACAAACTATCCTATAGCCAACAAAGACGAATCAGTTACGTACCAATTTAAAACAAAATCCAAACTGACTGTCGAATTTGTCAATGAAAAAAATGCGGTTTTAAATACTGTAGAATTAACTAAACAAATTGGCAGCAAGGTCGATTTAACCAAAGAAACTGATGTATTAGCAGTACTTGACCCACTCAAAGCGAAATATCCATTATTAGGCTCACCAGCCAAAGAAACAGATTATGTGATGGCTAATAATGACGCACAAAAGGTCACCTATCAATTCAAAACAGAATCAAAACTAACGGTCCAATTCGTGGATGAAAATAACAAGATTCTCGATAGTAAAGACACGGTAGAGTTACAAAAAGAAATAGGCGTGCCCGTTGATTTAACACAAGAGAAAACGGTGCAAGACATCGTCAATAAGTATAAAGGAATGAATTATAAAGTACTTGAGTCACCTACGCCCGAAAATGCTTACCCGATTACGGCAGATGACCAAACAATCACGTACAAATTCCAAACAACATCAAAATTAGTTGTTAATTTTATTGATGAGGATAATAAAGAAATTGAGTCGCCTATTACTCTAACGAAGAAAATAGGAAGCACAGTCAATTTACGTGAAGATGTTGCAATAAAGGCATTACTCGATAAACAAAAAGGACTCGGCTATGAGGAAATAGCAACACCAAAAGATGATACAAACTATCCAATAGCCAACAAAGACGAAACCGTTACGTACCAATTTAAAACAAAATCTAAACTGACTGTCGAATTTGTCAATGAAAAAAATGCGGTTTTAAATACGGTAGAATTAACCAAAAAAATTGGCAGCAAGGTCGATTTAACAAAAGAAACTGATGTATTAGCAGTACTTGATCCACTTAAGGCGAAATATCCATTATTAAGCTCGCCAGCCAAAGAAACAGATTATGTGATGGCTAATAATGACGCACAAAAGGTCACCTATCAATTCAAAACAGAATCAAAACTAACTGTCCAATTCGTGGATGAAAATAACAAGATCCTCGATAGTAAAGACACGGTAGAGTTACAAAAAGAAATAGGTGTGCCCGTTGATTTGACACAAGAGAAAACGGTGCAAGATATCGTCAATAAGTATAAAGGAATGAACTATAAAGTACTTGAGTCACCTACGCCCGAAAATGCTTACCCGATTACGGCAGATGACCAAACAATCACGTACAAATTCCAAACAAATTCTAAACTAGTTATTAATTTCGTTAATGAAAAAAATGAGCAGTTAAAAACACTTGAATTGGATAAAGAAGTAGGTAAACCAGTCAATTTAAGTGAAGAACCGGGTGTGAAAAATGCACTGGCTGAATTGGATAAAGAGAACCATGTGTTGGAAAAAAGACCAGATAATGAAGCGAATTATCCAGTCGGAGCGACTAACGCACCGGTTACGTATTACTTTAGATCCTATGCGACATTGGTAGTAGAATTTCTTAATGCTTCAATTAGTAATGAAGATGTATTAAGAGAACCTCTTAGACTTGAAAAGAGAATCGGTACAGTATTTGATTTTATTGAAGACTCTGAAATAGCGACTATAATAGATGGATTTATGGATAAAGGGTATGGAATTGCGGGATACAGACCTGAGAGCCCTTATACCATCACTCGAGATGCTGAGCAACAGATTGAATTCCAAATCGCTCTCGACGGTGAGATTCCTGTCGAATTCGTCGATGAAAAGAATACGATTATCAAAAAGTTTGAAATGGTACGAGATATTGGTAAACTTGATTTAAGTGAAGATCGTGACATACTTGATGCAATTAAGGAACTCCAAGCTCAGAATTATGAAGTGATCGAACGCCCGGTAAATGAAAAAACGTATCAAGTTAAAATGCATAATGATAAAGTGGTGTATAAGGTTAAGAAGACAGAAGTAGCATTGAAGATTCGATTTGTGGACGAAGAAGGGAAAGACATACCATCAGTAGAATCGATCAACTCAACCGTAATTATAGGGTCTACTCTTGATTTGACGCAATATGAAACAGAGATTAAAAAACGATTGACAAAACTAGAAGAGGAACGCTATGAATTAGTAGAGTCACCTACGGATAAACAAGAGATTAAAGGACCCCTCGAATTATTCTATCGTTTCAAAGGCTCGCTATTTATCAGTTCATATCCTGAGACTTTAGATTTTGGAAGCAAGTATTTATCTAAGATAGTCAAAGGTGAGCAACCGAAATATGATAAAGATTTAATTGTCAAAGATACTCGAAAGAATAACAAAAGTCCGTGGAAACTTTCGGCAACCTTAGAAAAACCATTGACTAGTAAAGAAAACCCAAGCGAAGTAATTAACAATGTGTTCTTTTATAAACAGAATGCAACGACAAAAGTTCCGTTGCTTACAGGACAAGCACAACCAATAGAAACAGGCGCTGCAACAACAGTAGGAGAAGAGTACAACATCAGTAAGAAATGGGCGGATAATAAAACAGGGTTAGAATTGATTGTACACTCCAATAAAGTCTATCAAACAGGGAAGTATACAGCTTCTGTTTTATGGCAAGTTGAGGCAACACCTTAAAGAAAGTTTCAATAAATGTTGGTAAAGAATAAGATGATTTGCATGTAGCTTTAAAATAGATATGGCATATAGAGATAGACAAATCTATATGTTATATCTATTTTAATATTTATAAATTTTTGGGGTAAAGATGAAAAAATTTATCATAGAGCCGCTTGATCCCGCGCTCTTCTATTTATTTGAAAAGTAATGCAAAAATATAGAAACCTTAAATTGAAAGAAATAGTAACGAAGCGTCCTCGCATTAATCTAAAATCATAATAATCCATAAAAAAGTCCTCCAAAACCTTATATTTTCTTCTCATTTTTTGGTATGATGAACTTATCTAGAAAAAGTGAGGAAAAAAACATGAGCGAATCACAAATAACCAAAAAAGCTATCTCATCCGCATTGATCGAACTATGTGACAGCAAGTTATTCAGTAAAATCAGCGTCCAAGACATCACAAAAGAAGTCGGTCTAAACCGGCAAACCTTCTACTATCATTTTACTGATAAACAAGATCTTTTATGCTGGATTTATATTCACGATGCATTGATTTACTTAGATTCTTCAGATGTAAGTATTGATAATTGGGAAGAACAAGCCTTGAAAATGCTAAAAGCAATCCAGTCTAAAAGTGATTTCTACTATAATACAGTCAGTTCAGATTCAGATAGTTTAAGGACGTGCTTTTCAACGATTACCAATAAACTGTTTATCAATTTGTTTGATCAAATGGATAAAGAAAATCAGTTATTGCCAGAAGATAAAATCTTCTATGCTCGTTTCTTTTCATATGGCTGTAATGGTGTCTTGATTGATTGGATTTTAGATAACTATAAAGAATCGCCTTTAGAAATCGCAACACAACTTTTCCGTTTAGCTAAAGATACTGAGTTTTTCTCTTATCGTTTATACGCGCAAGAAAACGAGCTGTTATGACAAATTGTCTGTAGTGTCTAAAAACAAGACGGAATGATAAGGCTATCACGAGACATTTACATGGAATCATTGTACGCTAGGTTCATCAATTGAATCGGGGGGATTTTCATGAAAAAAAGACATATTGGATTAGCGGCAGCAGGTGTACTAGGTGCAGCGTATCTTGCTAAAAAAGTATCTGCTGAAAAAGGCTTAGAAAAAGTTTCTGAAATAGAAGAAGAAATCAATAGCCGTTATTATGGAGACAAGCAGGTTTACTTAATTGGCGGTGGGATAGCGACAATGGCAGCCGCAGCTTATCTGATTCGTGATGCAAATTTCAGCGGTAAAAATATCCATGTAATCGAAGGTATGAAAATTCTTGGTGGAAGTAATGACGGAATCGGCACCAATGAAAAAGGCTTTGTTGCTCGTGGCGGTCGGATGCTAAATGAAGAAACGTATGAAAATTTCTGGGAACTCTTTGATAGCATTCCATCATTAGAATGGGCAAATCATAGTGTAACAGAAGAAATTTTGAACTTTGATCACTTACATCCAACGCATGCGCAAGCCCGTTTAGTCACAAAAGACCAAGAAATCCTTGATGCCCATACGATGGGGTTTGACAATGAAGATCGGCTAGCAATGACAAAATTATTAGCTGCTTCAGAAGAAAGTTTAGATGAGGTAACGATTGAAGAATGGTTTGGACCACATTTCTTTGAAACAAATTTCTGGTATATGTGGCAAACGACTTTCGCTTTCCAAAAATGGAGCAGTGCATTCGAATTACGTCGTTACATGAATCGAATGATCTTAGAATTTTCCCGTATAGATACTTTAGAAGGAGTGACTCGTACGCCATTGAATCAATATGATAGCGTAATATTGCCTTTGAAAGCTTTTTTAGAAAAACATGGTGTTGATTTTACATTAAACGAAGATGTGATTGATTTAGACTTCAAACCAGGCGCTGAAATTACTGTGACTGCGTTAAAACTAGGAAGCGGCGAAACGATCAAACTAAATGAAGAAGATGTAGTAATTATGACTAACGGAACCATGACTGATAGTTCTACAGAAGGCGATTGGAATATACCGGCGCCTGAAGTTTCAGAAGAAGCACGTTCTGCTAGACTTTGGCGAAACATTTCAAAGAAAAAAGCAGGATTAGGTAACCCTGAACCATTCTTTGGTAACGAGACTGAAACGAACTGGGAAAGCTTCACCGTCACGTGTCGTGGCGATAAGTTATTAAAACGAATCGAAGAATTCTCGGGTAATATTCCAGGATCGGGTGCTTTGATGACCTTAAAAGAGTCAAGTTGGTTAATGAGCACAGTTGTTGCGGCACAGCCTCATTTTAAAAATCAAGCCTCTGATACAACGATTTTCTGGGGGTATGGCATTTATACGAATATAGTTGGAGATTATGTGAAAAAACCAATGCGAGATTGTACGGGTGAAGAAATTTTGTATGAATGGATTTGTCAGATGGGCTGGCAAGCGGATTGGGATGAAATTATTAAAGATGTTGTGAATGTGATCCCAGTATATATGCCTTATATCGATGCGCAGTTCCAACCTCGTAAAATGACTGATCGCCCTCAAGTTGTACCAGAAAATAGTACGAATTTTGCAATGGTTAGTCAATTTGTAGAAATCCCAAAAGATATGGTATTTACGGAGGAATATTCCGTACGAGCAGCACGGATTGCTGTATATACATTGTTTGATATAGATAAAGAGATTATTCCAGTGACTCCATATAATCGTGACCCTAAAGTATTGGCGAAAGCTGCACAAACAATGTTTCGATAATAAATATTAAATAAAGAAAAAATCTAAGATGAGCCTTTCGCTTTTCTTGGATTTTTTGTCTAAAAAGTAGGAATAGTTGAAATAGATAAAATAAGCACAGCTTTAGAAAAATAGAATTTTTTGAAATCTCAGACCAAAGATGGATGTATCTTTTAATGAAAAATACTACAATGAAAAAGTAGAGTAACCAAGAGAGAAAAAGTTCAATGGTTAAAATCACAGAGAGAATAGGAGAATGGATCATGAAGCATGTATATAAATCACTTATTTTTGAAATAAGTTTATATTACGGGGGATTAGCACTTGTTTTACCTGTGGTTTATGCGATTACGTATCATGTGTCATTGCTCTCTGTTTTCAGTTTGGAATGGTTTGTTGTAACCTTAGCTATGTACCCAATTGCATTATTGTTAGTAAGCATTTGTTATGGATTTCGTCAGATGAAAAAACGAATGGCTTATAATAAAAGGTTTACACACCTGAAACGAGGTTGAGATAAAACCATATAGCTCCGAGGAATAAGCGGCTTTTTAGATTTAGAGTGGGGATCAAACTGATTTTCAGTTTGATCCCCACTCATTTTTGCCATTTTATAATGTTAATTGTTCCATATTAAATGCATCTGTCATAGCTGGCGTTGCTTTTTTGATGGGTGTTATAGATTCTAATTCACCTTGAACGGCAATTCGTGTTGTGGCATACATATCGCCACAAGTAATCAAGGTGATCATTTTTTTATCAGGGACATCATCAATTAGTTCTACTCTGGACGGATCGATTTTTTCCACGTAAGTAATCTTATACGTATAAACCTTATCCAAATCGGTTGTATAGATTAATTCACCAGGTTTGGAGTATTCCAATGGAGAAAATAAAGAAATCATATCTTGCACGCGATGACTAGCTAGTGCGTAATTGCCTTTTCCCATTTCTTGATCTGGTTTCATGGTTCCAGCTCCAGTTAACAAGACCACGTTATCTAGTCCTCTGAAGATTGGCAGATTGATTTTTACATCAGGAAGTGCGATATTGCCAACTACAGGCAAGTTTTTATTCGATAGTTGAGCTTTTAAAACTGCCTCAGTACTAAGTGATTCGACTGCTTCAAAGTCAAATGACGTATCTTGTTTATTATTTTTTTCAACAATATCAGGAGTTAGATTATTTATTGCATAAGCTTTTCCATTGTGCTGAATGAGTAGATTTCTGATTTGTGTGTTAAAAATGAGCGCTAAACCAACAATGAGTAATAAGAATAAAATTATATTGATAAACCAATTTCTTTTTTTCTTTTTAAGTTGCTTTTTTCTTGAGACCATAAGCGTCCCCCTTTTTTTCTTTAAGTGTATCATAAATCAATTTGAAACCCTAGATTAAAATCTTTATTTTTTTATAAATATATTTAATTAAAAGGAACCTTAAAAATAAGTCAGATGTACCCTGGTTTTTAGTTTGTATTTGTTATCTGATATAGAAAATCGCTACTTTTTAACTCTTTGTAACTGAAACTTAAAATAAAAGACACAAGCTTTTATTCGCGAAATATTGTAGAATATAATAGAAGACAAAAATGGGGGTGATGGAACGAATGTTGGACTTGATTTATGTACATATTGATATGACAAGTAATGCTGTATTATCAAAAGGAATTACACATACAGACTTTACACGCTCCATTGTTCATCACCCTAAGAATCTACTCTTGCTGAATCCTTCTGCTGAAGAAGGGGAGTACGATATGCATAGTGGATTGAAGATTATTCGTGGACAAGAGAATGTCAATCACTATTTTTCTACTGTTCACCGTCGTAAAATGAATGAAGAAATCAAATGGATCGATTTTTCAGATGTTACAATGCTGAAAGAATTGACGCCTTTGGAAATTTCAGAGTTGCTTTATTTTGGGCATATGAAAACAAGCTTACACTCACCGTTCTTTTATAAATTACAAAATGATTTTGTTTTTTTTGAATTTGTTGATCATATGACAAGGGTTTATTATCGTTATATCGATGAGTTTTATCGCATTTTGGCAGATAAGATCACCCAAGTGATTTTGGAAAAAGTCAACGAGCGTAAAACATTCTTTAAACGAGGGATTTCTGTTGAAAAGTTGGACAGTGAATTATTAAAAGAAATGAAGCCGATTTTACAAGAAGGTGTTGTTTTTTGTTTTAATCAGATGGATATCAAAGGCAAGGAGTACCACATTCCGATTTACGTAGTGGAAGATTCTTTGTGGAAAACGAAAAATGTTGCATATCGAAATGAGCCGGTGATTGGAATGTTGATTTACAATACAGCCAAACGAACTTGGCGTTTGATGCAAGAAGATGAGTTTGGTTTTTCAGAATTGACAAGACAGGCATAAAAAGATAAACACGAAATAGCGTAAAAGGTTAAGACCAACGTCACTGATTTCTGAAATCATCAGAGATGTTGGTCTTAATTTTTTTTTTCTAAAGAAACAATTGTAGTATTAAGTAATCAATTTTACAGACTCTCTGATGTTTAAAGTAGGAAGAATTTGTTTATGAATTAATGGATTGTTGTTGTTGTTGATCCGCTGAATCAATGTTTGAACAGCAATTTCTCCCATATAGGCAAGATTTGTTGAAACATTGGTAATGGGTGGACGAGCCATTCGTGTAAATTCAGTATCATCATAACAAATAATATTGATATCTTCAGGAATCAAGTAGCCGATTGACTGTAAGTAAGAGTTAAGCATGAAGGCTAGTCCAGAATTAGCGCAAAACCAAGCATCTGGCATTGTTTCGATTTCTTTTAGCTTTGTATAGAGAGCACCCTGGCTTTCTTCAATAGAAGTGATTTCAATGCTTTTGTCATGAATGAGATTCATGTCAGTTAGCGCTCTTTTGTATCCTTGGTAACGTTCAAGATAACTAGGGGAAAAATGGATATCTCCTATAAAGCCAATTCGTTTATTTTGATTTTGATGAAGAAGAGAGATCGCGTGATAGGTTCCGTCAGTGTTTTTGGATAAAACGGCATCGGCTTGTAATGATGGATCATGATGGTCCACCAATACACAAGGTAAACCGTAGTCGATAATTTTTTTTATATAGCAGTTATCACTGTGAGATAAGATAATCATACCTGTAAATTCAGCGATATTCTTTGGTAATTTGAATGTATGTAATGCTTCTTTAGAAAGGGATTCAGTAATGAGCTGATAACCACTTTTTTCGCAGGTGTCTCGAATACTGTCCACTATTTCACCAAAAAAACTTTTTTGAGAAAAGACGAAGTCCGTTGCAACTAATAATATCTTACCGTATTGTTTATTCGTTTGTTTTTCTCTGTACTCATAACCTAAAGAATGAGCAGTTTCTGAGACTGCTTTTTTTGTTGCGTCGCTAACTCCATCAGTATTTCTTAAAGCTTGGGATACGGAGTTTCTTGAAATACCTAATTGATCGGCAATATCCTGCATTGAAACTTTTTTCATAGCGATTCTCCTTTTAATGTACTTATTTAAGTATAACATATTGCTCTTTTGTTTTTGTAATCTTTTGTAATCATCGTTATGTAATGTTGACATATGTTAGGTACAAATGATACTATGAAGTCATGAAAAAAGAAAGCGTTTGCTTACAGGAGGAGAAATTATGAAGTTCAAAAAAATTTTAGTCGGTATGTCGATTGGTTTAATGGGAGCGTTACTATTAGTCGGTTGTGGCTCGTCGAAGAAAGAAGATGCGTCTACTAGTGATAAAACAAAGATTACATTTTGGGCGGCACCTAATCCAACGCAATTAAACTATTGGGAAGACAGGGCAAAGGAATTTGAGAAAAGCCAAACAGATATTATTGTTGAAGTTTCTCAAATGAAAGAAAGTCCATCTTCAGAAGCAACGATTCAATCAGCGATTGCTTCTAAAACGGCACCGACACTATCAGAAAATATTAATCGAAGTTTTGCGGCTCAACTAGCTGCAAGTGAGGCAATTTTACCATTAAATGAACAAGAAGGTTTTTCAAAAGCGGTTGAGGAAAGAAAAATGAGCAAAAGTATTGAAAGCTGGGAATTCTCAGACGGAAAGCAATATGTTTTTCCTGTCTATTCCAATCCTATTTTATATGCTTGGCGCTTAGATATGTTGAAAGAAATTGGAGTAAATGAAATACCTGAAACATATTCTGAGTTATTAGAAGTAGGGGATAAATTATCTAAACAAAAAAAAGATGTAGCGATTTGGGCCAAGAAAGATTTGACAGATCCTACTGCTTGGATGCGTTGGTTTGATTTTTTCCCACTATATAACGCAGCTAGCAATGGAGCTCCTTTTGTTCAGGAGAATAAGTTCGTCGCTGATCGTACAGCTACAGAAGAAGTTTTTGGTTTAATGAATGAACTTGCTACAAAGAAATTACTACGAACAGGCGAAGCGACCGATCCATTTGAAAACGGAGACAGCTTAATGGCTGAATTAGGACCGTGGACATTTCCTAACTGGGAAGAAAAATATCCTGAATTGATTTTTGATGAAAATTATACGATAACGCCTCCAGTTGTCCCAGATGCAATGAAAGGAGAAAAAAATATTTCCACCTATGCAGATTCTAAAGGGATTGTTATGTACGCACAAGCGACTGAAGAGGAACAACAAGCGGCTATGAAGTTTCTATCTTTTGTTTATGGTGATGAGAAAAATGATGTGACATGGCTTGAGTTGACGAGTTTGATTCCTGCTAGAGATGATGCAATAGAAAATCTAGTATTTGAAGAATATTTTACAGAAAATCCTGCAATGAAAGTATTTGCAGAAAATGTTCCCTACGCTATTCCTGCAATGGATAACGAGAAATATAATGACATTCAACAAGCTTTTGGCGAACAAGCTTGGGTCCCTGTTGTAAGAGGAGAGAAAAGTCCTCAAAAAGCTTTCAAAGATGGCGGAAAAGCAGTTGAAGGAGTGCTTCGGTAATGAAAAGGAATAATAAATTAGGCTGGATATTTACTAGCCCTTACCTGATATTTACGCTAATCTTTTTCTTGTTGCCGTTACTATGGTCTTTTTGGTTGGCGCTGACTGACTGGGATATGATTTCCCCAACAATTAATTTTGTTGGGGCTCAAAATTTTATTACTGCTGTAAAAAGCCCAGCTGTTCAATCCGCTTTTTTAGTCACCTATAAATTTTTACTGGTATTTGTTCCGTTAGCATTAGTGTTATCCATGGTTATTGCTTTATTGGTGAATAGTTTACCAAAATTTAAAGGTCTTTTTATGGTTGCTTTTTTCTTACCATACCTTTCAAGTGGTGTAGTAACTTCTCTGATTGTGAAAGGATTACTATCGTATAATGGCCCGTTTAATATCTTTTTACGAAATACATTTGGTTTAGATGTTGACTGGTTAGGCGATCCGAAAGTCGCAATCTTTATCGTATCTTTGATGATTGCTTGGAAAATGTCAGGGTATTATGGCCTGATTTTGATTTCAGGTTTATCGAATATTAACCATGAGATCTATGAAGCAGCGGCGATAGATGGGGCTTCCAGATGGACCACGTTTTGGAAAATTACGTTTCCGATGATGTATCCAGCTTTTTTCACAGTTACAGTACTAGCTGTGGGCGTGAGTTTTGGGATTTTTACCGAAGTTTATCAGTTAACGGGTGGTGGACCTAACTTTTCTACGAATACATGGCAGATGGAAATTTATAATCAAGCCTTTGTTGGGTTGAAATCAGGGTATGCTTCTTCAATTGCTTTGCTTTCGTCAGTTGTTACATTTGCTTCTATTGGTGTTATTCGTAAATTATTAGAAAAATGGGGTGAAAAAAATGGTTGGTCGTAAAAATACTAAATTATTAACAAGTATTAAATATTTTGTGACAACACTTTTGATGTTAATTATGACATTTCCTTTTGTTTATTTAGTTATGCACTCTTTTGCTTCATGGGATGAAGTTGATCGTAGATTAATCCCGAGTCATTTTGATTTGAGGTCATGGGAGTGGTTGTTCGGAGATGCCTCTACTTCGGCTAATGCACCGTGGATTGGCGCGTTTATAAACACGATTATTGTTGCGACCATTGCGACATTTTTGATGTTGTTATTTGCGTTAACTGTTGGTTATGCCTTAGCAAAAATTGAATTTAAGGGAAAGAAATTTGTAAATAATTTCATTTTATTTCAAATGTTTTTTCCAGCAATTATCTTATTAATTCCCCAATTTTTATTGATTACGAAAGTTGGTTTGTTAGATACCTATGCTGGAATGATTGTTCCAACAGTGATGAGTTTGTGGGCCATTTTTATGTACACAAATTTTTTCAAAGCGATTCCAGATACGTTGATTGAAGCAGCTAAATTAGATGGTGCGAGTGATATATCAATTCTTTTTAAAATAGTATTGCCGATGTCTAAATCAATCACTACAGTTATTTTTCTATTTTTATATACGGATCGATGGACAAATTTACTATGGGATATGATTGTTTCTAAAAGTGATAGCACAACCACGTTAAACGTTTTGATCTCTCAGATGTTTGGTCCCTATGGTACGTATCCAGGTCCAATGTATGCGGCGTCAGTTTTACTAACGTTACCGTTAATTATCTTGTTCTTAGTTTTTTCAAAACGATTCCAAGATGGTATGCAATTTACATTGAAGTAAGGAGATCACTATGAGTTGGTGGGGAAAATCAATTTTTTATGAAATTTATATTCCGTCTTTTAATGATAGCGATGGTGACGGTATCGGAGATTTAAAAGGAATTAGTGAAAAAGCAACTTATTTAAAAGAACTTGGGATTGATGGGATTTGGCTAACACCGTTTTTTCCTTCTCCTAGAGTAGACAATGGTTACGATATTTCAGATTATTACAATGTGGATCCTATTTATGGAGATATTTCAGCTATTGAAACTTTAGTAAAGCGTATGCATGAGGTTGGGATAAAGGTCATTATTGATTTGGTTATTAATCACACATCTGATCAACACCCATGGTTTCAAGAAGCGAGAAGATCGAAAAATAATTCCAAAAGAGAATGGTATATTTGGCGTGACAAACCAAATAACTGGACATCTTTTTTCGGAGGTAGTGCTTGGCAATTTGATGAACAAACGCAGCAATATTATTATCATAGCTTTTCGAAAGCACAAGTTGATCTTAATTGGACAAATCCAGAAGTGAAACAAGCAATTTTTGATGTTATTGATTTTTGGATTGAAAAAGGTATCGATGGTTTTCGACTGGATGTCATCAATAATTTAACGGTTGACGTTGAATGCAAAGACAATCCTTATGATGAAAATGGCGTTCAAATCCATCAATATGATGTGAACCAACCAGGTATTATAGAAACAATCAAGGAAATAAAAGCTTTTCTAGTTTCTAAAAATAGTCGGCTATTTACTGTAGGTGAAATTAGTTCGGATAAATTAGAAGTAATTCAACAGTATGCAGGACGAGAGTTATTTGATGTAACGTTCAATTTTAACTTTGGGAGTTTGGAGCGCTTTGATGAGAAAAAAATAGTTAAAGAATTAACAGAAATGCAAAAAATATATGGTGAGAGTCGGTTACCAACGCTATTTTTCAACAGCCATGATATGTCTCGTTCATGGAATCGTTTGAGTCAAGAAAATACGTCACGCTATCTACAATTAGCTACATTGCTGCTTTTAAATAAGGGGGTTGCATTTTTATTTCAGGGAGAGGAATTAGGTGTGGGGGATTATTTGCCAGTTAAATTTTCTGATATAAAAGATATTCAAGCAATCAATAGATTTGAAGAACGACGATTACAGGGTGATTCGTATGAAACTTCGATGGAACAAGCAACTTTGGTCAATCGAGATCGCTCAAGAGGGATGATTCCTTGGAGTGTAGCTAAAGGGAATAGCTGGATAGGCTATGGTCAAAAAAATGGAGAAGCAGAGATTATTTTTACTTGGTATCAAAAACTAATTAAGCTTCGTAAAACATATGTTCAAGAGAAAGAGTGTATGAAGATAGTGGAGCACAAAGAAGGTTTATTGGTGTATCAATTCTCGGAGTTACTGATTATCATAAATTTTTCGCCAGACTGGAGTCCTTCTTTTGAGTTTTCAGCGCAACACATGACGTATTTAAAAAATGGAGAATTAGTCAAAAAACAAAATAACTATTATTTATCTGGATATGGTATTTGGATAGGAAGGAACTAGTAATGATTGATATTGAGCTATTATTGAAAAATCATCGTGGAAAGAAATTGGAAAATAAGGCAGTAAAGCTTCGATTTTCAGGAGTCGCAAACCAGGATGTATATAATATAACCGCCCCGTTTAGCATAGGGGATAGAGAGGTTATCGCTGGTCGTATTGAAGCTAGAACAAATGAAGTATCACATATTGGTTTGTTCGAAGAAATAGAAGAGAACAAATGGCGCTTGATTGAAGGTTCAATCAAACTAGCGTTGCAAGATCCGTTTGTTACGACAATCGATGGAACAATTATTTTGGGTGGTGTAGAAGTCTTTTTTGATGAAGAGAAAGCGCATTGGCGAACCATTTTATATCGTCTAAAAAGTATTAATGATGCTGAAAAGATTTTTGAAGGTCCATTTGGGATGAAAGATATTCGATTGAAGCAGTTGTCCGACGGGGAAATTTTAGTTTTGACTAGACCACAAGGGGAAAAAGGTGGTAGAGGTAAAATTGGTGTAGCAATTGTAGAGTCGCTAGCGCAACTTTCGACAGAAATAATCGAACAAGCACCGCTTCTTGAACAACAGTTTTCTGATGTAGATTGGGGAGGTGCAAATGAAATTCATTTAATTGGTGAGCGAATTTGTGTGTTAGGACATATTGCTTCGTTTGATAAAGTTGGAAATCGCCATTATTATGCTATGACATTTGAACTAGATAAAAAGAAAATCTCTATGGAAACCCCACAAATTATTGCTGAAAGATCGGATTTTTTACCGGGTCCATCTAAAAGAAATGATTTAATCGATGTAGTGTTTAGTGGAGGCTTAACTCTGAATGGCGAAGAAGCAATATTTTACGCTGGAATTAGTGATGCTGAGGCTCAAAAAATAACTATTCAAAATCCATTTTAGAAAAGGAAGAAAAACATATGACTATTTATCGTTATGAAGAAAATCCACTTATTACGCCATTAGACGTTCCGCCATTGCATAAAGACCACGAAGTGATTGGGGCATTTAATGCTGGAGTAGCAAAATACAAAGACGAAATATTATTATTATTACGTGTGGCAGAGAGACCGATTTCAAGTTCGGAAGATACGATTAAAGCACCAATCATTAATTCTGAAACAAAAGAATTGGAAATAATAACGTTTGATCGCAAGGATCCAAAGTACAATTTTGAAGATCCACGCATGATTCGTTTAGCTGATAACTTAGCTGGATTTGTATATTTGACATCACTTTCCTATATTCGAATTGCACGGAGTAAAGACGGTCGCCAGTTTACAGTGGATGACAAAGCCTTTTTATATCCATTTAATGAGTATCAAACGTTTGGGATTGAAGATGCTCGTTGTACGCAAATTGGCGATACGTATTATGTGAATTTTAGTTCTGTGTCACCAATGGGTGTTTGTGATTCAATGATTTGTACAACAGATTTTGAGCATTTTGAAGATATGGGCAATATTTTTGCACCCGAAAATAAAGATGTATTATTATTTCCTGAAAAAATCAATGACAAATATTATGCGTTGCATCGTCCATCATTAAAGAGTATCGGTAATTACGATATTTGGATTGCTTCTTCTCCTGATTTACGTGCTTGGGGAAACCATGAGCATCTGATTGGTATACAACAAGACAGTTGGAATAATGGACGAATTGGTGGTGGATTAGTGCCTATAAAAACAGAAAAAGGCTGGCTTGAGATTTATCATGGTGCAACAAAAGAACAACGCTATTGCATGGGGGCAGTCCTTTTGGCTCTTGATGATCCGACAAAAGTCATTGCTCGGACAAAAAATCCAATTATGGAGCCTGAGGCTAAATATGAGAAAAAAGGCTTCTTCGGGGATGTGGTTTTTGGTTGTGGTGGCTTTGTTGATGGGGATAAGTTAACCATGTACTACGGTGTTGCGGATACGTCCATGGCGGGCTGTGAATTAAGTATTCGTGCAATTCTTGAACAATTAGACAAAGAAGGTTAATCTCATGAGTTGGAAAAAGAAATATTCTGAATGGTTAAATGCAAAACATCTATCAGATGAACTGAAAAAGGAATTGGATAGCGTTGAGGATGAGCAGGAATTAGAAGACCGTTTTTATCAGTATCTTTCATTTGGAACTGGAGGAATACGTGGAGAAATCGGTGTTGGAACGAATCGCATCAATGAGTATACGATAAAGCGTGTTGCATTGGGACTAGCACAGTACATCGAGAAGCGAGGAATAGAAGCTCAAAAGGCAGGTGTAGTTATTTCTTATGATAATCGTTTTTTTTCAAAAGAATTTGCGCAATGGACAGCGAACGTTTTAGCTTCAAGGGAGATAAACGTCTACTTATCGAGTATAATGCGCCCCACACCTGAATTGTCATTCTTTGTAAGGGAATTAGGCGCTTTTGCTGGGGTAATGATTACAGCGAGTCATAATCCTAAAGAATATAATGGTTTTAAAGTGTATGGTTCTGATGGCGGTCAAATAACACTAGAAGCAGCGAACGAATTGATGTATATTTTGAATCGTTTAACAAAAGAATTAGAGATTGAGACTCTTTCTTTATCTGATTATCTTTTAAAAGGAAAAATTCATTACCTCGATGAGGAGATGGATAACCTATATTTAGAAAAGCTAACCTCCGTTGTACAGAATAAGGAGAACGTTAAGCAAAATGGTGGAGAAATATCTATTTTATATACCCCTCTCCATGGTTCAGGAGAAAAATTAATCCGAAAAGGTTTTGAAAATATAGGATTTAGCAACCTATCTATTTTAGCGTCACAATCCGATGGTGACCCTGCCTTTTCAACGGTTAAATCACCGAATCCAGAAGATCCCGAGGCCTTTGAATTAGCATTAAAAGAGTTGAAAAAGCAAAAAATAGATTTATTTCTTGCGACAGATCCAGATGCGGATCGGCTAGGAGTGGTTGTTCTAGATGAAAAGGAACAGCCAGTATTACTTAATGGGAATCAAATTGGTATTTTACTATTAGACTTTCTAATTCGACATAAAAAAAACGAAAAAGAAAATTTGAGCAATTATTTTATTGCTAAAACAATTGTGACTTCGGATTTAGGAGAGAAGATAGCAGCACAAGCTGGGATTGAGACGAGAACTACGTTAACTGGATTCAAATTTATCGGAGAACAGATTGCATTATCCGAAGAAAAAAAAGATAAAGAATTTCTTTTTGGATACGAGGAAAGTTTTGGTTACTTAATCAATCCTTTTGTCAGAGACAAAGATGCGATTCAAGCGGCTATTTTGATGGCTGAACTGGCACTGGAATGTCGTCAAAGAGGAACGACCGTTTTAGAGCATCTCCAAACCATTTATAAAGCGTACGGTTTTTATCGTGAAGCGTTAGAAAGTATCACTTTCAAAGGGCAACGGGGACAAAAAGAAATGGAGACGCTTATAGAAACGTTGAAACAAGAAAATGTACAAAGGCTAGGTTCTAAAAAGATAAAATCACAAGAAGACTATAGTATTGGATTTAAAAAGAACCTTGTGACAGGAGAGATGGAGGTTTTGAACTTACCGCAGTCAAATGTGATCAAAATTATTTTTGAAGATGAATCGTGGATATGTATCAGACCTTCTGGAACAGAGCCAAAGTGTAAAATCTACTATTCAGTTCATGCTGAAACGGAGGCTCAATCAAAAAAAGAACTAGAGAGAATACAAGAGGCAGTAAAAAAATTCCTTTTGCTAGAATAAAATAAAAATACGAATAAACGACTTGAAAAAGCAGATAGTACCATGCTTTTTCAAGTCGTTTTTTAGATATAAGAAATTCTAAAAATGAAATGATTATAGATTTTTAGTTTTATTTTTTTTTTCTTCAGATTCATTTTCCTTATCTTTTAACGCATCTTCGATTTCTTTATGCAAGAAATAAGAAATTACGGTTCGAATTACCACTAAAATGGCTAATTTTAAAATATCTTGGAATGTTGGTTTGATGATCGACTCAATAATGTCTGCGGCAATCAGTATTTCTAAGCTCAGTAGAATGTAGCTGCCTAAAAAACTTTTAATAAAATTATTTTGCCGAGCCATTACGATACGATTCCGATCGTTTTTTTCACTTTTCAGAAAATCAATTCCTGCCATAATAACACCCCAAATCAAGACGACGATAGAAAAAATATTCAAGGCTAAAATGAATAAATCAAAGAATGGTATCAGGTTATCTAGGATGTTTTGAGCTAAATCGTGCATTCGATATTCCTCCTCTGGCTTTATAGTAAGACAAACGAAGTGATTTAGTCTTGTTGACCAATTTTTTTAGCTGAAACAAGTAACATCATTGGTCTGCGCAATTCATCACGCATTTCAGCACTTGCTTCAAGCATTTCAAAAGAAGGCATTGGTTCGACGATTCGAGTAAGCTGAAAGCCATGTGTTAATAAACCATCTAAATATGTTGTTAACGTCTTGTGGTATTTCATTACCATTTCCCCTAAAAAGCTTGTTTCACGAATACTCTCGTCAAAATAGCGGTCAACAGGCCAATAAATAGCTTGTCCTTTTTGATCGTAGATCCAATCTTCTGTTCCTTGCGCTGTAAAAATCGGATGTTCAGCAGAGAAAACAAAATCGCCGCCAGGATTTAAAGCGTTCCTGACTTTCTTAGCAATCTCATCGAATGAAGGAACATAATGAAGTGCCAAAGAGCTAATCACGATATCAAAAGTCTCGTTTAAGCAATCAATTTCTTCCATACTCATTAAATGATAACTGATTTTTGGAGAATCTGTCATTTCTTCAGCTTTTTTAATCATCCGTTCAGACAGATCGATACCAATAACTTTTTCAGCACCGTTTTCAACTGCATACCGACAATGCCAACCGTAGCCACAACCAAGATCCAGAACAGTTTTCCCAGTAAAGTCAGGTAGGAGTTTTTTTAATTCATGCCATTCGCCAGCGCTTTCTAGACCTTTTCTAGAACGATCCATTCGGCTATAGGCTTCGAAAAAATTAGGGTTATCATATTCGTTTTCCATTTTCTAGCTCCTTTTTCCAAGTATATTTTCTGGCTCTTTTATTGTATCAGATTGCGGGGATATTCCCCATAAAAGAGAATTTACTAAAACTTAGATGGAGATTATTGAAAACTATGACCGCAATCACGCAATACTCGGATAGCTTTTTCTTTCACTTGGTTTTTAATGAGAAGATAGTCAGTATTATATGTAGATAAAGCAAAGATTGAAATTTCATTTTCTGCTAAAGGGTTGGCTAATTGAGTCAAAATACCAACGAGGGAAAAATCTAGCTCACCAATGATTTGAATAATAAACCAATCGTGATCAACGGAAAGTGCCTGGTTAGTTGCTAGTGTATCAGACGGCACAATGATAGAACATTCATCTTCAGTATAAGTGATACTTTTAAATGCGTTTATCTCATGAAATGAATGAGGAATTTCTATATGACTAGGAAACTTTATGATGGAATACTTGGTTTTATCTAGTAGTTTTAGTTGCATGTCGTTGCCTCCTTTTTTTTTAGATCGAGAGCTGTAAAAGCGCTTGCGAACCGTAAGTAGGAGAGAGCATATGACTAGTATCTTTGAAGTTTGCGTCTATACATAAGGCTCGAGTGAATGCTTTGTCTTCATTAACAATGATTGTTAGTTGATTGATGGTAGAAAAATGTTGATGAATGAATGCAGGTAGCAATTGAACCGCTTGTTTAACATACCCATTGCCTAAATGTCGATAGTCTGTTGAAAGGTCCTGCACTAATAAAGTTTGTTCATTAGTAGAGTAGGGACTACCGCCTTTAGCTTCAAAAAGTGTCAAAAAAGCAACCAACTGCTCATTTTCAAAAGCGAGAACAGCGTGACGTTGCGGATCTTTTTTCGTTAAAGCGATAGCGATTTTCGGCTCACGAACATAGCGAAGCTTCTTTTCTGATAAGCAGTAGCTATGAATGTGTTCTTGGTATGTATGATCATAAATTTTCAAATACATGATTTTTCCTCTCACCTCACATTTTGTTTAGTATAACATGTTTGAAAGCGTTCGCGCAGCGATGTTAGAATATTTTTTTCATTGGTGTAAAAATAATGCCGTCTATTTCTTGTTGAGTATCTGTCGAAGTAAAACCAAGATGTTTATAAAATTCAAGAGCATAAGGCGAAGAGTTTAGTGTAAGTTTATTAACATTGTAGGTTGTTTGACAGTATGTAGAGACTGTTTCCATAAGGTGACGGGCGATTCCTTGTTTATGGAAAGCTTTGTCTACAAAAAGCAGAGATATATGATTAGGCAACTTAAGTGCGATCATTCCAGTTACTTTGGTGGTCTTAGATGAATAGGTCCAGATAATTAATTCCTGATCAACTAGTTGTTGAGTGATCGTATCAAAAGAGATAAACTGTTTGAACTGCTCAATTCCTTCATCAGAATAATCAAGCGCTTCGAATGCATAAAAAACATGCTGAGCAAGTGTGAGAGCTTCTTTTAGTTCTAGTTTATCTGTTGCTAAGAGTTTTTTGATCGTATGGTTCATAGCTAACCTCCATAGTGATTGATAAGTTATAAAACCTTTTTTAAGTGTAGCATAAAAAAGTGAGTGTGTAGCATAAAGTTAATATTTTTCTTTCAGGTAGCTGCGTTATTTCACTAGTGTTGCACAAATATATTCGGAATAGTCATTTTCCTTAAAAAATAGTCGAGTGTTCACACAATAGATGCTTATTTTTCAAAAAATTTTAACCGTTATTCGTTTTAACACAAGTAAGAGCATGTGCGACTAATCTACCTTTATTTATCGGAGTCGTCTAAACCATTTTTCGATCAGTTCAAACATCAAATAATGAAAGGATATTTTTAGCTTAAAAGTGTCACTTGTTTGTCACGGATCATTTTATCAGCATGAGTTTTAAGATTGGCGACTTCGATTTGGTCAAGAATAGTAAATTTTGTGTTAGATTTTATCTTTGGTACAAAGAAGAAGTCATCTTTATGCAAGCGGTCAAGCCATTTGTAATCAAAGTCGCTTCAGTTTTGTTTGTTAGAAATTCAAATTGATTACGTTATGAGGCTACCGTATTAGTAAGCGTAAAACTTTTATGTTGGAGAGGGGAAAAATAGTATTTATTTAGTACAGGAGAATATCAGCGGCTGAGAATTGCTAGGGCTTTGATAAAAAACAAAAATACTAATCTTGGATGAAAAATTTGATTATACTATTAAGTATATTGAAAACGAGATTTTGATTGAATAACAGTTAAAGGAATGAGAGTCATATGAAGAATATAAGACACTTAAATGTTGAAGTCGACGTTGTTAGATCGTGGGGGGATAGATTCCTATTGTGCTAAGTAATCTGAAAAACGTATTAACAGATTACTTAGGCTTTTTATAGTGATGAACATTGTATAAACAATGGTTTGAGAAATACAGATGAAGCTAGCGTTGATAGCAGTTAATATTCGCCGATGCACTTCACTGGTAGTTACAGAGTTATGTAAGTTTTCTTTGTGAATCCCAATTGCGACGAATTGCTAGTGGCGTTTATCAAGTAAATGGCTATGTTTATCTGTTTGTTATGGGATTGCTGATTATTTAATATTTAACTTGAGAATAATGAGTATTTAATCGCTTGGTAAAAAGTGAAGGAATCCGAGTAAACGGTAGAAGCAGAAGCAACTCCTTCGGAAATGAATTCTTCTGTTCCAACCTCAATCTTTTTTATTTAATCAGGCGTTTGTCATTTTTAGACAAGGTACTCACTTTTTTTATATGTTCAACAGTAATCATACGAATTTGTTGGCTGTCTTCTTGTAATCGTAGCATGATCGAATCACCTATATTTTTGGAAACGATCCAGCCTGAAACTGTTTCAAATTTTTGAGAAGTTGGCACTTCTTTTAATTGTAAAACAACTAAACTTTTTTGAGCAGAAGCGACTTGTAATTTCTTAAGAATTTCTTCACGCTCTTTATTTTTGCTCTGCTTATCTTTCGAGTCATCTAAAAATGCCGAAAAGAAACTTTGGGAAGACTGGCTGATCAATTTTGAAATGCTTTTCATGGTTGATTTATGGTTATTGTCCATTCTTCTACCTCCTTTACGAATTTACTGTTGCTATCAGACTCTAAACAATCAGATACTACTATTTTACCTAAAAAGATCAAATAGTTCAAGAAAATATGTTTGTAATAATATGATAAGTAATTATTCTTGCTTGCTTTTTTTGTTAGATTCAGTAATATTAGAAGTACTGATTCCTATTTATGTAATTCGTTTGAAAGTGAAATGTTCCACTAAAACTTTCAACTTGAAAGAGGGAGATACCTATGCAACAAAAACAACCAGAGAAATCAAAAATTTATATCATAGCATTATTAATAGTGACTGCATTTACAGGAGCAATTTTAGCTAAAGTAGCACCCATGGAAGAAGGTCACGGCTTTTCATCTGTACTCAAAGAGGAAAAAGTAGATGAGATAAAACTAACTATGACAAGCGAAACGAAAAAAGAGCCAGAAAAAGTCAAAAAATTAACATATACTGAACAAGTTAATCAGGATTTGAATGATGGGAAATTCGTTAATCGGATGCCGATTAGTTTGTTATTGCAAACGGACGATAAATGGAAGGAAACGCCATATGGTATGGGGAATCCTGACGGCAATACCTTAGAAATCAATGGATGTGCAATCCTTTCTTTAGCGATGGTATCTTCTTACTTGGATAACAAAGTATGTACACCGCAAGATATTTTGAACTGGTCGAAAAACGATTACTTTATGGAAGGCGAAGGTACGGCTTGGTCAGCGTTCTCTGATTTTGCGATGATGAAAGGATATCAATTTGAAGATCTTGAAACAAATATTGGTGCTGTAGAAGAACAACTAAAAGAAAAACATCCTGTGATTGTCTCAGTGAAACCAGGTCTATTCACAGAAACAGGACATATCATGATACTAAGCGGCACGAATAATGGGAAATTTTGGTTGAACGATCCAAATGATTCTGAAGCAAAAGGGCATTCTACAAAAGAATTTTCGGCGGATGAACTAATGAACGAAGCATTGAACTTCTGGGCTATTTACAAATAGAGATTAAAGAGAAATAGGAAATCCGATAAGGCTATATAAACATTTAGCGCTTAAAAAGTGACTTTTGTCTTGTCGCATACTCTGATTTTACCCTATACTCTTTTCTATTTTTTATACAAATTAGAAAGCGCTTTATCATCATGGAGACTATTGACATGGGATGGTTCCCACATTATACAATGAAGGTATAAAAACGGAAATGGAGTGAAGCAAATGAAAATTATTATCGAAAAAGACTTTGAAGCAATGAGCGAGACAACTAAAAATATTTTATTAGGTCATATGAGTTATGATAAACGTGTTAACTTATCTATCACAGCAGGAAACACTCCTGTTGGCGTCTATAAAAAAATGGTAGAGATCGTAAAAGATTCGTTAGATTATGCAAATGTTCATTATTATAATTTTGATGAAATTCCTGTACCAGGTCAGACGGAAGGTGTAACAATGACTGATTTACGAAAACTCTATTTGACACCTGCTAATATCAATGAAGAAAATATTCATCCATTGACTGTCGAAAATTATGCAGAACAAGACAAACGCTTAGCGATGGATGGCGGATTAGATGCAATGTTGATTGGTTTAGGAGGAGATGGACACTTCTGCGGAAATATGCCAACAACAACAAGTTTTGAAAATCTGACGTATAAGATAAAAGTAACGGGTGAAGAACCATGGTTTGTACCAGATATGATGGAAAAAGGATTGGAATTCGTTACCATGGGACCTGTCAGTGTAATGCGTGTAAAACATTTGATTTTAATTGTAAATGGTGAGAAAAAAGCTGAAATGGTAAAAAATGTGTTGCAAGGTCCTGTAACAGAAAAGATTCCAGCATCTGTGCTGCAATTACATCCGAATCTTACAGTCATTCTAGATGAGGCAGCAGCAAGTAAATTAGACAAATAAATAGTTTGGAAAGTGGCTGTAAAAGAAACTATTATTCAGATTTTAAGTGATTGGAGTGTAACTTATAGAGTTATGTTTCAGTCACTTTTTAAAATTTTGTTTACAAACGTACGTTCTCGTGTTATTCTTGGATAAATTAAAAAAGGTGGGAGTAAATTATGGGAAAAATTAGATGTGATTGGGCGAACGGAAATGAATTAGAAGAGAGATACCATGATGAAGAGTGGGGAACGGCAGAACATGAAGATCAAAAACTTTTTGAAATGCTTATTTTGGAGAGTATGCAGGCTGGGTTAAGCTGGTCGACAATTCTTAAAAAGAGAGAGACTCTAAGTAGTGCGTATGATCAATTTGACTATGTAAAAATTGCAGAGTATACCCAAGAGAAGATCGATTCTTTACTAGAAGACCCAGGAATCATTAGAAATAAGCTGAAAATCAATGCAACGATCAATAATGCGCAGATCTTTCTGAAAATTCAAGAGGAATATGGAAGTTTTGATCAATTTATTTGGTCCTATGTAGATGGAAAACCTATTAAAAATCGTTGGAAAGATATTAAAGAAGTTCCTGCATCAACAGAATTATCGGATAAAATCAGCAAAGATTTGAAGAAAAAAGGCTTTAAGTTTTTAGGAACAACAACAGTCTATGCTTTTATGCAGGCAACGGGTATGGTAGATGATCATTTAGGGCATTGTTTTAAAAGTCAAGAAACATTGTAGCAGGCAACGCTAAATTAACATAGTCCATCTCTAAATATCTAAGCACTTAGAGATGGATAGTTAAGGAATACAGTTCTAATTTGTAGAAATATGAAGTATGTCATAAAGAATCTCTTCATTTTGTTATAAAATCAAAATACAATTGTTTGGTAACTGTCTGGAATGACGGCAAAATTTAGGAAAGGTTGATGGAGAGTTAAAGAATTCTTTTTGTATATAGACAAACTATTTCTCTTCATTAATTGGAAACATTCGCTTCAGTAAGTAAGCGGTATCTACAAAGCTAGCTTCTAAATTTACGACGATAGAAATATTGGTTTTGACCAAAATCATGAATAATATATTTTATAAAATCCTGTGAAAATGAATTGTTTCATCCCTTCAGAATCTTCTCATACATATAAAAAATAATATGAACTAGAAATTGCCCCTTGTACTTTTTCTGAAATAAGATAAGCTTTAAATAGTGGAGAATATAAAATATCCGTTTTAAATCATTTTCTTTGACTCGTTTTGACACAACAGATTACTAAAAAATAATGTATGAAAAAAGCTGGATGTATTGATTATAACCAGAAGGACTTCCTTAAAAACCAACATTTTACTTAGCGAAAAGGTTGGTTGTCTGCCTGTAACGGTTGCACAAGATGTTTGCCTGATCAGTTGAGGTGAGGGATGTCCGCATAGAAAGATGATGCTGTCTTTAATCAATCCGCAGACTCGTAAAATTGTCGAAGTTGACTCTATCTATTTGTTAATCGACCTAATAAAAAAGGAGCCGGTCGATCGATTGTACCTAATCGTTTCTTTCTGGAGGAACAGAAACAATCGTTGTGTTTCTTTAAAATAGAGCAGTAAATTCCTACCTATATCGCTGGGAATGCAAGGAACATTATCCTGTTCTTTTATTTTTTGAAGATAGCAACGGTTTGAGATGAGAGGATTTGATTTGTGTGAGTGATATTTATAAAAATATCAATTCAAACTATGAGAAATTGTCAGAAGCTGAACGGGAAGTTATTGAGTTTATTTTAAAATTTGAAGATATTGAAGGATTAAAATTGAAAGATATTAAAGATGCACTGTATTTATCTTATGCTACGGTCATCAGAGCGTGTAAAAAGTTGAATTACGCGACATTTAGTGAGTTGAAATCTGCATTCATAGAAGCAAGAGAAAGAAAACAAAGAAGTTATCCAGTAAAATCTGATTTTTCACATGAATTAGATAACCTAAAAAAAGATACTTGGACAACGTTAGAATTAGTGGATGAAAAAAATATTGACCAAATATGTAATTGTCTAATAAATGCAAGAAGAATTTTTTGTGTGGGAACAGGGACAAGTTCACAAGTAGCATCTGAATTTAATTATAAGCTGAAATCACTTGATCTTTGGACTAATAATTTTTCAGATAAATTTTTGATTGAACGTATTCCTAAAATCAGTACAGTTCAAGACGTAGTCGTCATTTTTTCAATAAGTGGTCAAGTGGATGATATTGATGAAATCATGATCAGAGCAAAATGCAACAGAACAACAATTATTTCCGTTACTAATATGGTTGAGAAAAAACTAAGATCAATCAGTACATACTCCTTAGTGACCAGTGATTCTAGTGATCGTAAAATACGTTGTTCAAGATTGATGCTGTATATGATGAGTACGTTGATTTATGAAAAGTTAATAACGAAAGTACCTAGTTTTGAGTGAAAATTTGCTCAGTTAGTTTTTTGTATCAAAGGCTTATTATCTAAATTACTTCTGCTTCCACCGTTTATTCGCATTTAGGGTGAACGCGGAACAAAACTAAAAATAAGAGGAAATTCACAAAAATTTGAAGAGCGATTTTCGTGAATTTCCTCTTATTAATGTTGCACAGTATCTACTTGGTTCTCGGAGTCTCGGCCTCACCCTTATCATCAATTTGTAAATACACAGTGATACTTGGCAAGTTTTGTTAGCAGATATTGCATAACATCTACTTAGTTCATAGAGAACACGCCGGTCAGAATTCCTCATTTTTATTAATCAGTATTATTTTCCAATTTTTTGTTCAGTCCATTTGGCAGAGTACTGTTCACCAGCCACTAAATCATATTGAATGTATTTATAGTCATCTAAAATTATTTTCTGTTCTTTGGTTAAATCTTTTTCAAAAATTATTTTATTGTCATCTGTAACAAATACTTGCTTCCCGTTATAACGGTTAGAGACGCTGTTTACAGGATCAATAGTTGCGGCAGGGAGCTTATTTGTTACCTGAGTCAATAATGCATAGAAAGGAGTCACCTTGATATTGGCTTGTTCAAATGCTAATGCGTTAAAATTAAGAGGTGAAACGACTTTTTTATTTAGTTTTTTTGCTTGTTCTCGACTAAAGGCATTGCTGTAAATAAAATAATCAGTCTCATGATGTTCTAAGCCATATTTTTTAAGGTCGTTCCCACTATAAATAGAAGGTAAGTGATCTCCGTAGAAGACGAAAGTGATTGGCTTTTGAATGTCATCTAGTTCTTTTAAGAAATCTTTAATGGCTTCATCTGTATAATGAAGTCCTTGCATAAAGGTTGATAATTCTCCTTTTCTGCTATCTAAAACAGCTGTTCCTTCAGCATCGTAGTCAAGCTGATCGTAATAATTTTCATAAGGCATATGATTCTGCATTGTTGATAATTGAATAAATTGAGTACTCTCCGTGTTGCTTTTTAGAGCTTTTAATGTTTCTTTGTAAGCAGATTCGTCAGAAATCCGTGGACTTCTCTCGATTTTATCAGTGTAGGTCAATTGATCAGGACTATCGATGTAGTAAAACTTATCAAAACCAAATTTTTCAAAGACGCTCTTTCTTTGATACAATGAGGCAGTAAAAGGATGGATAGCAATACTTTCATCGAATAGGTTTGTAATATTGGGACTTACTTGTTGAGCCCCAACTAATTGAGTATACGGTGTAACCAATGAGGAAGATAGACTACTGATATCTAAACTTGTCAACCCTTGCCATTCCATATTTGCTGTACCGCCACCGTACCCTACAGATAACATTACACCGCTTGTGTTTTCTTTCATTACTTCTTTAATCGTTGGAATGGGTTCATTTAATACGTTAAGATTAGGAATTCTAGCAGGGTCACTAAAACTTTCACTTAAATTTAAAATCAGAGTTTGATTTTCTAACCAGTCATTTCTTGTTTCATTAATTTTTTCTGCTTCTTTATCATACTTGCTCATTATTTGTTCGATTTTATTTTTTGAATAGTTTTCGGGTTTATCCATTATTTTTACATCGATATTATTCAGAAATTGAATAATTGGGCCGTTCTCTCTGACGGTTTCTCCTTGGTTAATAAAAAGTTTATTCACTCTAAAAAGATTGAACAATAAGAAAGAAGGAGAATTTTTATGATTGATAAAAAAGACACTAGAAAAAACAACTGATAAAGCAACGATTCCAATGATTCTTTTTTTCCAATTGAATGTTAAGGCATATTGATGCTGTAGTTTTTTTTGTATGAGAATGCTAGTTAATGTCAGGAAGATAATCAAAACGACACCGACAATAATTAAAGCAGAGCTAACCATCGAAAGTAACTCGGAAATACTGTTCAGCATCTTTAAGTCCGATGGGAAAACAGGTTCTTC
Organism: Enterococcus sp. AMC1251; assembly: GCF_058216535.1. Classification (NCBI taxonomy): domain Bacteria; kingdom Bacillati; phylum Bacillota; class Bacilli; order Lactobacillales; family Enterococcaceae; genus Enterococcus; species Enterococcus sp. AMC1251. The sequence goes on from NZ_CM177098.1 coordinate 236,656, forward strand.
TCTCAAATTGACCTTGATAACACTGGAGACAGTTAGGAGTAAATCGATGAGCAATGTTAAAGAAAAAACATACCAAAAGCGATTTGTAAGTAATAACAGCAATAAGAAAAAGCCCATGATTATAATAGTCGTTAAAACCAAAATGGATTGACTTTGAGTAAAAATTCTAAGAATCACTTGGAAATTTTGAGTCCATCCATCCTTTTTATTAAGCAAAAAGATTTGTACGAATGTAAATAAGTAAAAGAAAATGGCTACATTAAAGAACGCTCTTCTTTTATAAAACCATGATTTTATGTCCCGTAATTTTTGATAAAATTGAGTGGGCGAATCAAAACGCAAAGAATTATTTAGTTTCTTAAATAAGGACAACTTTTGAAGCACCAAACAACCAATAATCAAAATAATAGACGAAACCAAATATAAGCCGATAAACTCAAAGATATTTATAAGCCACTTTAATCCAGAGTTGGAGAAATTTATTTTCCAAAAAGTGTTGACTCGATAAATGATTAATGGCCAGTTGGTGAGTACTTGAGTAGCGATCAAACTTACAGCAATCAAATTGCCTTTGACTTTTAATCTTAATTTTTGTGCGATTGATTCTGAAAAAGTAAATAAGCTCAGAGTATAATACATCGAAAATAAAGAATAGGGCACAGAGAATCTATTGGCTGTATCTGCATTTCCGTTAACGACCAGAGAAATTTGTGTCATCAGTAATATTAAGCCTAAAAGAAGGCCTAGACTAAAGATTACATGCAAGAATTTAAATTTCATTTTTTTGTCTAAATCTAGTTGCTTGATAACATAGCCGATTAAGAACAAATAGAAAATCCAGAGCACATTTTTTCCTTCTTGGAATCCCCATAGGTCATTATTAAATAGTGTTGGTAAGAAGACGAACACCATAGTTAAAATGATAGTTATTCTTTTTAAAAGTTCTGTCGATAATGTGTTGAGCCGCGTTGTTAATATCGGGACGCTACAAAATAAAAGCATGCACGATACAGCATAAGTGAAATAGTTTTGACTGATTGGGAATAAAATGAGCCAATAATCACGAAGATTTAATGCCGAATCCTGAACATAAAAAAAGACATTACTCGTAAGCGCAATAAACGCATATAACAGAAAAAAGCTACTTAAATAACTGAGTACTTTCTTTTTAGCTATTTTCTGATAATGATAGCCCATATACAAGGGAATCAAATTGAGTCCAGCTCCTGCGATGACTTTCATAAAAGAATAAATATAAAACCTTCCTGGATAGTTGGCATATTCAGGGATGGTCGTTGCGGAAAGCAAGATCCTTTGTGCGATCATCAGGACACAAGCTATCAAAATTGTTAAAAATTCATATTTTATAGATTCATTTTTTTTCAAAGAAACACCTACTATGTATTGTATTTAAAGATAAGCCCAGGACAAAATTAACAATTGGTTTTATTTCGGGCTCTAAGCCGAATAAAAAGCGATAAAAAAGAAGCTACTACGCTTCGAGCACATAAAAGTCTAAATGCTTCAGCATTTAGATTTAAAGAGCAATTTTCATGGATCTTTTCTTTTTCCAGTATAAACAGTCTTATCTTTAGTCTATATAGTACCGTAAAAAACATTTGATTACAATTGTTAAAGGAATAAATTGGACTAGATGTATATTTGAATAAATCGCATAAATATAGTTTTATAAAATGCTAAATTTTCGTTGTAACTTCATTAAAAAATATATAAATGTTCTAAAAAAACAGTTTAGATGAACGAGCAGCTAAACTGTTTTTAGTAATCCATTTATAGTAAGAAGAGAAAACTAATTCTTATCAAAGTAATCTTCATAAATCAACATCAGTTTATCGAAACTTTTAGCATCAGGAATCAAAGGGATTATAATAGTTGGAATAGCATTAGCATAGATTTCAGGTATATTAGTGATAATACAATCATATGCAGAAGCTTCTTTCTCAAGTTCATCTAATGAAGTGACCTGCAAAGGTGTACAAGAGAAGCGACCTCGTAAGTAGTAATTAATGCGCTCTGAGAGCATATTCATATAGTCTAATCCAGAGTCAAATAAAAGACAGGCTTTCAAGGCGGGAGTTGAATACTCTAAACGATCAAGCAGGTTTGGCCAATTAGTGAATAGAATCGAAATTGCTTCGTAAACTAAGTACTCTTTATAAGGGTTTGAATAAAAAATGGCTTGCAAAGAGTGGATCAGTTCCATTGGGAAATGACCATATAGATTTTTAATACTTATGAAGAATTCTTTGTTTTTATTGTGCAAAATATACGTTCTTCCGTGAATCAGATAATCTATGTTATAAAGACGTATAAAAATATCATCAAAATTATCACATTTACAACTCATTTTCTTTTCTATTTCTTGTAGAAGATGTTCAATTTTTTGATATTTTAAAAAGGCATTGCGATCGACTTTTATCAGTTCATGTAAGGTGACAAGCGAATCAATATATTGATCGCTGAATATTAAATAGAAAATCACAGTCAAATTAGCAGGTGACAGAGATAGATGAAATTGGCTATAAAATTCATTGCAAGCATGTGTATCATTAAGAATCGAAAATTCTTTTTCTGGGAGACCATGAAGCTGATTTTCACTATTATGTTTTAAAAGGTTGATGACAGTATAGGTGTAAAAACGTAGACGATTCAATAATGAAAAGTCTAAATCATATGATAGCTTATTTGGAATTGCTTGTTTGACGAGTTGTAGACCCACTTGATCTAAAATAGACAATTGAGCGGGAGACAAAAGACTTTCAACTACGCCGTACTTCTCGTAAAAATAATGCTGCATAAAATTACAAATACTATGTGGATCGCCGACAAGTTGCATTTTTTTTAAATTAATCGTAAAGCCTTCTATTTGAAGTAGTTGATTTACACGGATAACAATACGCTTAATTGTCGATACGCTAGTATAAAGATCGTCAGCTAAATCAATGATGGTGGAGAAATTATGTAAGAAAATCTTTTCGATTAACTGAAATTCAACACTATTTTTTATGAATTTTTGATAAATACTAGTTTTGCAAAAGCCGAAATTTGTGGCAAAACGAATACCATATTTTTTAGAAGATTCGATTGTAGCAGGTGCAAGTAGAGTTTCTAATTCAATAATATCAGATTTTAGCGTTTTTACAGGAACGTTTAAATATTCTGATGCTGTAGTAAAAGGGACCCAATCGTTATCGGCTAAAAGTTCCATTAGCTCTAATTGGCGCTTGGATCGTGAGGAAAGGATTTCTTTCATAGGACCAACACTTTCTTTTCTTTATGTTATTTTTTTAATTTGTTCAACTTGTAATGAAATAAATTTCAAGCCGGTTCTTATTTTAACTTGAATCCATCTGTTTTGTCTACAGGATAGTAAAAAAAATGTACGTTTTTTTGCAACAATTTAACTAATAAAGGTCAAATTCTTCTTTTTAAAAGAAAAAATTGACCTTTGAGAATGCTATTTTTAAATAACGTTTGTAATAATTATTGAATTATATATCTAATTTATCTTTATTTGCATATATAAATTGGATATAACCAACTATTCCTTTTTTTTGTCCATAAATGATCCTTTTTTTCTTACAGAACGTTTAAACTAGAGTTAAGCCAATTGAAGGCGAATTAATAGATGGGGGATAAATATGAAGAAAAAAATATTAGGATTAGCAATGATATCAACGATTATTTTAGGTGGATCAGGTTTGTTAAATGCAGATGAAGCAAATGCTCATGGGTATGTGGAAAAGCCTGCGTCACGTGGCTATCAAGGATCGTTAGACAAAAACACTATAGGCTGGACAGCAGCAATGGAAAAATATGGAAATGTTATCACAAATCCGCAATCTTTAGAAGCTCCAAAAGGATTTCCTCAAGCTGGACCAGAAGATGGCCGTATTGCTTCTGCAAATGGCGGATTAGGACAAATTGCGGACTTCGTATTAGATAATACTGGAGCTGACCGTTGGGTGAAGCAAGATGTTCAAACTGGGGAAAATACATTCTCTTGGTATTACACAGCACCTCATAGTACAACGAAATGGCACTACTATATTACTAAAAATGGTTGGAATCCAGAAAAACCAATCGCTAGAAAAGATTTACAATTGATTGGTGAAGTAAAACATGATGGTTCAGCTGCATCAAATAATAAATCACATCAAGTGACTATTCCTGCAGATCACTCTGGTTACCATGTTGTTTTAGCTGTTTGGGATGTAGCAGATACGCCAAATGCTTTTTATAATGTAATCGATGTAAATATAAAAGGAGAGGGTGAAATCGCTCCTCCTGTTGAGGAAGCTCCTGCAACGCCGACCAATGTTAAAGCGTCAGAAGTAACGACTTCTTCACTTAAGTTAACTTGGAATGCTGTTTCAAACGCCAAAGAATACAATGTATATCGTGATGGCAAGAAAGTTGCTACAGTTGGCGGAACGCAATTTGACGATACAAATTTAGTAGAAAACACAACCTACTCTTACCAAGTAGAGGCAGTTGGAACAAATGGTAAAATCTCTGAAAAGAGTGCAGCAGTAAAAACAAAAACACAATCATCAGAAGTAGAAGATAATCAAAAACCAACAGCGCCAACGAACGTTCACTCTATGGGGACAACTGAAAACACAGTTGACTTAATGTGGACAAAATCAACTCACTTCTTAGGCGTTAAACACTATGAAGTTTATCGTGATGGTAAAAAAGTTGCAATGACAGAAAAAACAAGTTTTAAAGATACGGGCTTAAAAGCTAATACAACATATAAATATACTGTTAAAGCTATCAGTGTAGGTGGCAATGTATCAGATGCTAGTGCTATATTTTCTGTAACAACGAAGGAAGCACCAAGTGGTCATTCTACGTGGGATGCTGACAAAATTTATAACACAGGTGATAGAGTTATCTTTGATGACTTAGAGTATGAAGCACAATGGTGGGTTAAAGGCGATCGTCCTGACAAATCCAACGCTTGGAAACTACTTTCAAACAAAGTAATGGAGTGGCAAGAAAGTAAAGCTTACAATGAAGGAGATACAGTCACTTTCCAAGGGAAAACATATAAAGCGAACTGGTGGACACAAGGTGACCAGCCAGGAACTGCACCTGTATGGGGATTAGTTTAATCCGATAATACCTATATAATGACATAGTATTAAACAAACATGCACTACGACATAGAACAAAAGAAGAAGCGCTAGATACGAGACATCTCGTCTAGTGCTTCTTTTTTATAGTTTTCAAATAGTGATAATCTTAGTGTTTTTCGCCCGCTTAACAAGTCGTTTATCTATAAGACTGTGTCTGCATTGCAGATTAAAGATAGGATTGATCAATGCTTTATGGCGTTTAAAGCAGATTACGTGTTGATCAGAGTTCCGATCAGGTTGTTGTCTATCTTTATACAAAAATATTATGTCGAAGGGATTACCAGCGGTTTGGTGAAAGGATAATCCAGAGGGGGAGTTTGGAAAGGAGTGTTTCTGCTTCCAATGTTTATTCGCATTTATGTTCGTCTTTGAGTGTAGGGAGAGTTATCTCCTTCAATAACATTGGCGATTTCTATAGCTAGTGTTTCTCTTGAAATGGGCTCATATCCTTGGACGATTTTTCTGAATACAGGGATTTTTTTAATACCTAGGATCATCTTATTGACGATGACGGAAGAATAACGTTTTTTATCTACAACTAAACTAGGGTAAAAAATCACGCTTTTTATTGCTTGTTCTTTGATAAGCTGTTCAGCTTGGCGTTTTGTATACATATACTTTCTCAAAAAAAAGGGTGCGTTGTTCGCGGATAGGAATAGGAAATTAGCTGGATTTTCTTGTGTATTTAAATAGGTTAAAATAAGACGGACAGGCTCTAGAATGAATCGTTTATACGTGATATTTTTAGAAGGCGTTTCTTTAAGAATTCCGATTGTATCGATAATCCAATCGGCTTCTTTAACGGCTGAATGCCAGTGATCATCTGCTAAAATATCAGAACGAATCCAGCGGACGTTTTGCGCCCAAAGAGTAGTTAAGTCACTTGGTTGTCCACTGCGGGAAATACATGTTACGTTATGTCCTCGGTGTATTAATTCTTCTGTAAGTTTTTGGCCGATGAATCCGCTACCTCCAAAAATGGTTATCTGCATTTTTTATACCTACTCTCTTAAAATCATCATGATAATTCCCTCATATAACCAGTGTATCATTATCCTTTGAAATGAAACAAAAAAACGCACGGAAAAAGAGAGGTAGATACTTTTTTACGCACGTTTTCATTTTATTGTATTTTGGCTGAAATGCCGAAATGGTCGCTGACTACAGGTGTATTTTTTCCATCAAAAACGATTTTGTAGGTAGAAAAAGTTAGTTCTTTTGAAGCGAAAATATAGTCGATTCTTAATTTTTCTTGATTTTCTCCCCACCCATCAATCGCTTTTTCTACTGTATGTTCGCCGAATGTATTATGCGCAGTTGAAAAAACGTCTTGTAACTGTAACGAACTGCTTAAAACTAGATCGTAGCCGGTTTTATTTACAGAAGCTGGATTGTTGAAGTCTCCCATAAGCAGTAATGGAGAAGTTTGGTTTTGTAAAGCTAACTCGGTTTGTTGCCATTCATAAGCAAAACCATCTGTTTCTGCCCACCAGGAATAGTGGCAACTTAAAACAGTGATATCTTTTTCACCTAATTTCGTGTGTCCCAGTAGTAAAACTCTTCTGCGATAGTTATCAGGATCTTTTTCTACGGAAACGCCAATAGTTTGTGGTCGGATTGGCTGCTTAGAAAGAAGTGCAACTCCTTCGTGATAGATCGAGTAAGCAATGTGATTGTACGACCAGCTCCAGTGATAGTCGTAACCTTGTTCTTTCAAACGTTGAACCAAAAGGTATGCAAAGTTGTCCTCGTGAATCGGCAACTGATCTTCTGTAGGGTGAAAATTGTGTGTAGAAATAACTGGTAAGCTGTCAATGCGTTGATTGACTTCTTGCAAGGCGATTAGTTCGTAATTTTCTTTGATGATTTGATCGGCGAGGTGCTGTAATTTTTCTAGTGGCTGATTTTCTAGCCAACTGTGAGTATTTAAAGTTAATATATTCATGATTCTTCCCCCAATGTTTGTAAAAAAGTTGACGTAAAACTATGTTAGCTTTGCGTCAACCCGTTAACGTTTTTATTCAGTTAAATATCTAATCGTCCGATAGGTGTCCCAGGATTTTGTGAACCAACTTTATCTAAATGGAAAGCGTTAATCTTTTCGCTATTTGTAAAGACGACAATCATCGTTGTTTGTTTACCTGCTGCATTAATTTTTTCTAAATCAGCAGTAGCGATGATTTCACCGGCAGTGATTTTTTGACCCTCAGAAACCAAGATTGTAAAAGCTGATTCTTTCATTTCAATTGTATCAAGTCCCATATGGATTAGAATTTCGATCCCTTCAGGGGTTTTTATGCCTATTGCATGTTTTGTTGGAAAGATACTACTGATTATGCCATCTATCGGTGCATAAATCGTCGTATCGACTGGAATAACTGCAAAACCATCACCCATCATCTTTTGTGAAAAGACAGGATCATCTACTTGGTCAATAGCAATTACTTCGCCAGTTGCAACTGGGACGATTGTCTTAGTGATTCCTAGATAATTGGTTGGATCAGATGTTCGTTCACTTATTTCTGTTTGGGTTAGTGCTGTTGGGATACTAACACCAGAATCCAATAAATCTTGAATATCTGATTTTAGTACGTCTGCTTTTGGTCCATAAACAGCTTGGACACCATTGTCTTTGACAATCAGACCCATCGCACCAGCTTTTTTCCATTCTTCTTCTGTTCCGACTTTCCTTTTATCTGTAACGCTCACTCGCAAACGAGTCATACAAGCATCGACATCCGTAATGTTTTTTTTTCCACCTAACAAATGGATAATCTCAATGAGTTGAGGATCTATACCAGTTGTATTATGTGCGTTCATGGGCGGTGAATCTGTTTGTGTTTCGCTATTGTCGTAGTTTCCATTTCTTCCTGGTGTAGCAAAGTTGAATTTTTTAATCATAAAGTTGGCGATGAAATAAGTGAGAACACCGAATGCAATGGTACATAAAACAAAATTTAATAAATCTCCGCCCAAACCCGCTTTTAAGGCTAAGGGTGTTCGAGTCAACAGCTCAATATTTCCAAAAGAATGGACACGCAGTGCGACAATATCAGCCATAGCAAATGCAGCACCTTGAATTATAGCGTAAACAACGTACAATGGAACAGCTGCAAACATAAACATAAATTCTAAAGGTTCGGTAACGCCTGTCAAAAACACAGCTAAAGCAGCTGAAAGATACATTGATTTGTAACTTTCACGTTTATCAGAATCAACATTACGATACATTGCCACAGTCATTCCCATTAAAATACCAGACGCTCCAATCATTTGCCCAACTTTGAAACGAGCGGGGGTCCAATTTGCTAATACATAACTGTATTGAGAAGCATCGCCAGCACCTTTTAAATTCACCAAATCCGTTGCCCAAGCTAACCATAAAGGATCTTGGCCAAAGACTTGAGTGCCAGCTTGTGCGCCAGATAAAATTTCATATGTTCCTCCTAACTGTGTATAGTTGATGGGAATCGTTAACATATGGTGTAAACCAAAAGGCAGTAACAAGCGTTCTAATGTTCCATATAAAAAAGGAGCTAAAATCGGTGCAGTATCTTGAGATTGAGCGATCCAAAGACCGAAATTGTTGATACCTGCTTGAATGTACGGCCAAATAAGTGCTAAAAGAATAGAAACAATCATTGACCAAAGAATTACAACGAATGGGACGAAACGTTTTCCGTTAAAAAAAGAAAGTGCATCGGGTAATTTCCGATAATTATAATATTTATTGAAAGCCATCGCTCCAACAAAACCAGCAATGATCCCGACAAAAACGCCCATGTTTAAAGCAGGAGCTTCTAAAACGCTAGTGAAAAAACCTTTAACCATAATTTTTGTTCCGAACAATGTATGAGTAAACGCCTTATCATCTGCTAACATCTCACTCGTAACTCCAAAAATTGCACCAGTGATTCGATTGATCAAAATAAAAGAAAGTCCTGCAGCGAAGGCTCCACCAGCGCGTTCTTTCGCCCAACTTCCGCCAATTGCAAGTGCGAATAAAATATGCAAGTTGCTGATAACGCTCCAGCCGATACTTTCAATGACGCCGCCAGTTGTACTAAGTGCTGTCCAATCTGGGTTAATTAGAGGAATGGTCTTACCAATACTAATCATTAATCCAGCGGCGGGCATAACAGCGATGACGACCATTAGTGCTTTACCAAACTTTTGCCAAAACTCAAAACTGAATAACTTTTTCATGTGTATACTCTCCTTTGCAAATTCAATGCAATCGTTTTCGTTAATTTAAGTATAAAGTAGTTTTGTGATTTTGTAAACCCATAAATTAAGTAGATTAATTTTTGTGTAGGTTTAAAACGATAACCTTATAAATAAGCTTTTTATAGCATGTGTTAGTAGAATGTACGGAAATAAACATTTGACAATGCAATCGGTTGCGTTTATCATGGTGTTAACAGGTGGAACATTTATAGGAGGAGAGAAAATGAATCATTTATTTGAAATAGATCCGTGGAAAATCGCTACATGCAAATTGGAACGAAACGAACGTCGGTTGCAAGAATCGTTGACCTCGACGGGAAACGGGTATATGGGAATGAGGGGGAATTTTGAAGAACGCTACACAGGAGACCACCATCAAGGAACCTATTTAGCAGGCGTTTGGTATCCTGATAAGACAAGAGTTGGTTGGTGGAAAAATGGCTACCCAGAGTATTTTGGAAAAGTGATTAATGCGATGAATTTTATCGCCATGGATATTTTTGTGAACGGGGAAGCAGTTGATTTAGGTATTCAAGATCCAAAAGACTTCCATTTAGAATTAGATATGAAAAATGGTTTGTTGACACGTACCTTTGTCATTGAAATTGGTGAGACAAGTGTTAACTTTCGTTTTGAACGTTTTTTGAGTATTGTGCAACAAGAGCTAGCTGTAATTCGATTAACAGCCGAAGTCCTAAAAGGAACAGCCGATATTCAAATCATTTCAAAAATAGATGGCGATGTTCGCAATGAAGACAGTAATTACGATGAAATGTTTTGGGAAGCGGAACAATCAGGTTTTGAAGAATCAACTGGCTTTTTAACGACGCGTACGATTCCAAATCCATTCGGCATCGAGCAATTTTCTGTGACAGCCGCAATGAAGCATATAACTAAAGCCAAAGTAGGTGCGGCTGAAACAGAAACATTAAAAGTACAACAGTCGTTTCAGGCAGAGTTACAAACGAATGAAACAATCACGCTAGAAAAACAAGTAATTATTTTAACCAGTCGTGATGTTCCAGAAGAAAAACAACAAAAAAAAGCAGTTCAATTGCTGAAAGATACTACAAAAAACTTTGATGAATTACTAAATGAACAAAATGAAGCTTGGGGAAAACGTTGGGAACTTGCAGATGTCGTGATTGCAGGAGACGATGCAGCGCAACAGGGAATTCGTTTTAATTTATTCCAATTATTCACCACGTATTATGGAGAAGATGAGCGCTTGAACATCGGACCAAAAGGTTTTACTGGTGAAAAATATGGTGGGGCCACTTATTGGGATACAGAAGCTTATGCAGTTCCTCTTTATTTAGCTTTGGCCAAACCAGAAGTGACAAAAAATCTATTAAAATATCGTTACAATCAATTAGAACAAGCAAAGTACAATGCCCGTCAGCAAGGTTTAGCGGGTGCGCTGTATCCTATGGTTACCTTTACGGGAATCGAGTGTCATAATGAATGGGAAATTACCTTTGAAGAAATTCATCGAAACGGTGCGATTGCTTATGCTATCTACAATTATGTGAACTATACAGGAGACGCAGAGTATTTAAAAAATAAAGGCTTACAAGTTCTAGCTGAGATTGCGCGTTTTTGGGCAGATCGAGTACATTTTTCTAAAAAGACTCAAAAATATATGATTCATGGTGTGACAGGGCCGAATGAATATGAAAATAATGTCAACAATAACTGGTATACGAATACAATTGCGACATGGGTTCTAAAGTATACTTTAGATAATTATATCAAGTATCAAGTAGAGACGTCAGTTGATATTACAAAAGAAGAACAAGCACATTGGCAAGATATTATTGAAAATATGTATTATCCATTTGATGAAGAGTTAGGTGTATTTGTACAACAGGATACGTTTTTGGATAAAGAATTAATACCAAGAACGGCACTAACACCCGCTGATTTCCCTTTAAATCAGCATTGGTCTTGGGATCGGATTTTACGTTCGTGCTTTATTAAACAAGCGGATGTTTTACAAGGGATTTACTTCTTTGGCGAACGTTTTTCAAGGGAAGAAAAAGAGCGTAATTTCTTATTTTATGAACCGATGACTGTTCATGAATCATCGCTATCTCCAAGTATTCACGCCATTTTGGCAGCTGAATTAGGAATGGAAGAAAAAGCGATGGAAATGTATCAGCGGACTGCTCGTTTAGACTTAGATAATTATAACAACGACACAGAAGATGGTTTGCATATCACGTCAATGACAGGCAGTTGGTTGGCGATCGTTCAAGGTTTTGCTCAAATGAAAACAGCTGATGAGAAATTAAGTTTTGCCCCATTTTTACCAAGTGTTTGGACAAGTTACGCATTCCATGTGAATTACCGTGACCGCCTATTGTATATAACAGTGGATAAAGCAAGTGTTTGTTTGCAGCTTGTATCTGGAGCAGAGTTACCACTTACTTTATATGGAAATAAAATGATTTTGACGGATGAGCTGGTTTGTGCGATGGAAAAGGTGAATAAAAATGTTTAAAGGTGTTTTATTTGATTTAGATGGCGTTTTAACCGATACAGCTGAGTATCATTATCAGGCGTGGCAACGATTAGGGGAAGAAATCGGGATTACAATTGATCGTACATTCAATGAAGAGTTAAAAGGTGTTAGCCGGGAAGACTCTTTGATATTATTGCTGGCTCACGGAGGGCGTACACAAGATTTTGATTCAGAGCAGTTTGTTGAGTTGGCACAGCGAAAAAATGACTACTATGTAGAAATGATTCAGCAAATTAGCTCAGATGACGTTTATCCTGGAATTCTAGATTTGTTAAAAAACTTGAAAAGACAAGAAATTAAAATTTCATTAGCCTCTGCCAGCAAAAATGGACCGTTTTTACTCAAAAAAATGTCTTTGATGTCCTATTTTGATGGGATTGCTGATCCAGCAGATGTAGCAAAAGGAAAACCGAATCCAGAAATTTTTCAATTAGCAGCTGAAAATATTGGTTTGAAAGCAAAAGAGTGTATTGGAATTGAAGATGCCAAAGCAGGAATTCAAGCGATTTTGGCAAGTGATGCACTGCCAATAGGGGTTGGTCGATCAGAAGACCTTGGTTCTGATATCGAACTTGTTTCCTCTACGGAAGAACTGACAATTGAGCGTTTGGCTTCTGTATGGCGAAAGGCGAGAAGCAATGCTTGATTTGAAGGTTATTTTACTAGAATTCAACTGAATATAGCAACAAGGTATCAATCTATGGTATTATTTTCTACGATAGAATGATTTATAATTAACCGTGAAAGGAGTGGGAAAGATGACGATTACAGTAAAAGATGTTGCGAAAAAGGCTGGAGTTGCGACTTCTACTGTTTCTAGAGTGATCAACGATCATTCCAGCATTTCAGATGCTACGAAGAAAAAAGTCTATAAAGTAATGGAAGACATGGGTTATGTGCCCAATATTGCTGCTAGAAATCTTGGAAAACGTTCTTCAGGAGCTGTAGGTGTAATCTTGCCGCCGTTAGATTCTCGTGAACGAATGGGTAATCCATTTTATTTGGAAATTATCGAATCAATCAACGGTGAAGCTCGTAAACACAGCATGACAACGGCAATTGCTACAGCACAATCGTTTGAGACTTTACTGGAAAACGTTCAGTTAATGCACCGACAAAAACAAGTCGATGGCTTTATTCTGCTATATTCAGATAAAGAGGATCCGGTCATCGACTACTTATTCGAAAATCAAGTTCCTTTCTCCTTGATCGGTCAACCTTATATAAATGAAGAAAAGGTTATCTATGTAGATAATGACAATCAGCTGTTAGGCAAACACGCAACAGATTATCTGATTGAAAATGGCCATAAGAACATTCTTTTTGTAACGAATACGACACACGAAAATGTCTATTATGAACGTTATTTTGGCTATCAAAAAGCAATGATGTTAGCAAACTTAAGGGTACTACCTTCTGTTGATATGGAAAAACCAGAAGATTATGTGGCCTTTGAAGAGCTTTTAAAAGAGACAAAAGCAACAGCAGCTGTTGTGATTGATGATATTTTTGCGATGCGAATGATCCAATTGGCTCAAATGTATGGCTATCGCGTACCAGATGATTTTTCGGTGATCAGTTTTAATAATTCGATTTATGCAACACTCGTTCACCCTTATCTCACCAGTATAGATATTGATATTGCAGAACTTGGCAAGATGGGGATGCAAAAGTTGATTGAATCATTGCAGGAAAAAGAAGCAACAGGGGTTCGTATGGTGATACCACATAAGTTGATTAAACGCGAGACGGTACTGGATTTGAGAGAGTAGTCAGTTGCTTAAAATGGGCTGGGGATAGAAGCTTACTTCCGGAAGAAGAGGTTGCTAATCTCTAATGTAACCGAGCAAGAAATATGAGCATAATTATCAAAATATCACAAAAAGCAATTGGGAAAATTGTGTGGCATTAAACTTTTCTGAAGAACAAAAAGAATGTCTACCCTTCCAATGTCTATTCACTTCTATAATCAGTTCATAACTCGGAAATAAAGACTATCATGGAAAAGGTAATGGGAAACAAGCTTTAACAGAAATAATCAATATAACTAATATCACATATGAAAGCGAAGAAATCTGGTTAAGTCGTCATCCCTAAAACGCTGCAGCGCTCGGATTTTACAAGCAATACAAGCAAGTAGTGTTTTTTATAACTGAGATTAGTTTGAAATCAGATGAGGCAAACCTTATGAAGTTAGATCTGGAGGATAAGGCAAAGGTGTTTTTTACTTTTGTCTTATCTTTTTTTTATATACTTTGATTTGTCAAATTAAGCTAGACAAATGTCTTTCATTTATGTAACTCAAAAATACTTCTAATGGTGTTCGATAATTTAAAGATTTCCTTGGTATGTGATTTCTTTTAGAGGTGACAGCCGCAACAAAAGCTTGGTCAACTTGATTAAAATCCATTGTTTTAGGCAGCCCATCTTTACGTAATAACCCATTCGAATGCTCATTTAATCCGCGTTGTGAGGGGGTTCCAGGGTCTGCAAAATAGATAGAAATATCATTGACATTACTCATGTTTTTCCAATTTGAAAATTCTTTTCCACAATCAAAGGTAATGGATTTGAACAAGTTTCTGGGAATCTTTTGTAGCCAATCAGTTGTCGCTTTTTCAATATCCAATGCTTTCCGACCATTTGGTTTTAATGTAATAATCACTTTTGAAAGGCGTTCAACTAGAGTGATGATGGCACTTTTATGATGAACGCCAACAATTGTGTCACCTTCTAAATGCCCAAATTCCTGTTGGAAATTAGGGTAGTCAGTGGATCGTTCTGAAATATTGCGTTTAAATGCTTGCTTTCCACGACGTTCTTTATGCCCGTTGGGCTTTCGTTTCCCTTTCATTGGTAGTTTTGAGCAATCAAATTGATTCGCTTTAAACTGACGATAAAGTGTTCTAACAGAGCATGAAATAGGAAACTCAGCTCGACCAATAATCACATCAGGTGTCCACCCTTGAGCCACCATAGATTGAATGTAATCATGCTGTTTTGTAGGCAAACTAATGGGTTGTCGACCACAACGTGTTTTATTTTCTTTATATTGTTGGTAATAGTCACAGATAGATTTTCCTTGTTTCAGGAAGTTGTAAACATTGTAGATTGTCTGTCTAGAACGAGTTAAAGTCTTAGAAACCATCGTAACAGGTTGGCTCATATTGAAATAAGCTTCTATCATCACGAGTTCATTTGATGTAAGATGAGTATAGGTCATTTGTCTTCACTCCTTATAATTCTTTGGTCGGAACTATTTTGAGTGTAGCACAAATGACTTATTTAGTTGTCTAGCTTAATTTTACTATCGGCGTACTTAAAATAAAATGACCAGATTTTTAGGTTGACAAACGCACCGTTCTACCTTAATATAAAGAAGAAACGAAACGACTACGGTTATAGTCGTTCTGGAAGTGCTAGTAAAATATAAAAGAAACTAAACAAAGGAGCTGGGAAAAATGGAAGCAAAAACATTCGATATAGAAGGCATGACCTGTGCGTCATGCGCGCAAACAGTAGAAAAAGCCACTACAAATCTTACTGGTGTGACAAAAGCTTCAGTCAATCTTGCAACAGAAAAGCTAAATGTTGAATATGATGAAAGCAAACTGTCAGAAAGCGATATTCAAAAAGCCGTAGCAGATGCAGGCTATGAAGCGCTAAGTAATGTTCAACAACGAATATTTGATATAGAAGGAATGACGTGTGCCTCGTGTGCTCAAACGATTGAAAAAACAACAAGCAAACTATCTGGTGTGACAAAAGCTTCCGTTAATCTAGCGACGGAAAAAATGGTTGTTGACTTTGATCCATCAATTTTGAATAGTTCTGATATTACAAAGGCTGTAACTAATGCAGGTTACGGCGCTGTGGAACAAATCGATTCTGCTGATACTGTAGACAAAGATCGAGAAAAAAAACAAAAACATATCAAGATCATGTGGGAACGTTTTTGGTTATCAGCAATCTTTACCGTTCCTTTATTATATGTCGCAATGGGACATATGATTGGATTGCCGCTACCAATAATCTTAGATCCGATGGTGCAACCTGAAATATTTGCAACAGTTCAACTTATGTTAACGATTCCCGTATTATATTTAGGTAGAAGTTTCTTTACAGTTGGATTTAAAGCGTTATTTAAAGGTCATCCCAACATGGATTCTTTAGTCGCTCTAGGCACCAGTGCGGCGGTAGCGTATAGCCTCTATGGAACGGCAATGATTTTTGCTGGTGATCTACAATTTACAATGGCACTTTACTATGAATCTGCTGGTGTGATCTTAACATTAATTACATTGGGTAAATATTTTGAAGCAGTGTCAAAAGGAAAAACGTCAGAAGCTATAAAAAAATTGATGGGCTTAGCACCAAAAAATGCCCGTGTTTTCCGTAATGGTCAAGAAATAGAGATTCCTGTGGATAGTGTTCAATTAGACGATCTCATCCTTGTTCGTCCTGGAGAAAAAATTCCAGTGGATGGTGTTGTAAGTGAAGGTTCTTCTGCAGTCGATGAATCAATGTTAACAGGAGAAAGTATGCCTGTGGAGAAAAAAGTCGGAGACAATGTCATTGGTGCAAGTATCAATAAAAATGGCAGCTTCCGCTTTAAAGCAACAAAAGTCGGCAAGGATACAGCATTATCACAAATTATCAAATTAGTGGAAGATGCGCAAGGATCAAAAGCACCAATCGCTAAAATGGCAGATAAAATTTCTGGTTTCTTTGTACCAATCGTTATGGTTTTAGCTGTTTTAGCTGGCTTGGCTTGGTATTTTTTAGGACAAGAATCTTGGGTATTTGCGTTAACGATCACGATTTCAGTTTTGGTCATCGCTTGTCCATGTGCACTAGGTTTAGCAACGCCAACAGCGATTATGGTTGGAACTGGAAAAGGCGCTGAAAACGGCGTATTGATCAAAAGCGGTGATGCACTGGAAACGACACATAAAATTCAAACGATCGTTTTCGATAAAACAGGAACAATTACAGAAGGAAAACCAAGAGTAACAGATATTGTTACAGTAAATGGGTTGAAACAAGATGAATTACTACAAATAGCTGCTTCTGCTGAAATAGGTTCAGAACACCCGCTAGGTGAAGCGATTGTCAATGAGGCCAAGGAGAAAAACTTACCTTTTACAGCAACAGAAGAGTTTACAGCGATTGCAGGTCATGGAATTGAAGGAACAATTGAAGGTAGCCGTTTATTATTAGGAAATAAAAAATTAATGGGTGATCGAAACATTTCCTTAGAAAATTTAGATAATACGTCAGACCAACTAGCTGAACAAGGAAAAACACCGATGTATATTGCCAAAGATGGGCATATTGCAGGGATTATCGCAGTAGCGGATACGATTAAATCAACGAGTATTCCAGCAATTAAAAAACTACACCAAATGGGCATCGAGGTTGCGATGATCACAGGGGATAATAAACGCACGGCGCAAGCAATCGCAAAACAAGTAGGAATTGATCGTGTCTTAAGTGAAGTTTTGCCTGAAGATAAAGCAAATGAAGTAATGAAACTTCAAAAAGAAGGCAAAAAAGTTGCAATGGTTGGTGATGGAATCAATGATGCGCCTGCGTTAGCCCAAGCCGATATCGGAATTGCGATTGGATCAGGAACAGATGTTGCAATGGAGTCAGCGGATATCGTATTGATGCGTAGTGACTTGATGGACGTACCAACAGCTGTAGAATTAAGCAAAGCTACGATTAAAAATATCAAAGAAAACTTATTCTGGGCATTTGCCTACAATACATTAGGAATTCCTGTTGCTATGGGTATGCTATATCTATTCGGCGGACCATTGCTAAACCCCATGATTGCAGGAGCTGCGATGAGTTTTAGTTCCGTATCTGTTTTGTTGAATGCATTGAGATTGAAAGGATTTAGGCCGTCAGGGTTAAAAAATAATAAATAAAGAGCTTCAAGAACATGATAATAAATGCGAGAGTTTCAACTTATTTTCGATAGTACTGCTTTTAATCTAATCGTTTATGCACATTTAAGGTGTGAAACAAAAGTGTTGTTTGCTTTTGTTTCACACCTATATTTATTTCAGGAACAAAGAAAATAAATACTTATCCTTATGATATAGAATCCATGTCTATAGTTTCAGTTATTATTTAACTCATACTTGTTATAGCGAAAAACGAATTAAGTAAAATAGCTTCCTTTTTTATGTTAGAGCTTTTTTTGAAATCCATTTTCCCTTATTTATCTGATCATTCCTCCTTTTCAAGAAGTTGTGCAGAAAATCTTTTGTACATTGTCCAAACATCCTGCGCTAAATTACTCATAATTGTAATTGCTAAATTTGATTCTTGATGATACGAAGAAATAAATGAAATACCAGGATCTTGCCCTTGCATATAAGGGAAAGATTGTCCCTCTTTTTTTGCAATCCAAAAACCGTATCCATAATACTCAGAAGCTTGCATAGTTTGCATTAAACGTACACTACGCGTAGAAATAATTTCCCCCTTCAGCAATGTTCGCCAAAAACATTCAAGGTCTTGTAATGTCGTAAAACAACCACCAGCACCCGTACCTTTAACATCTATACTATAAATATTGCTATAATATTCCTTTGAATCTTTGTCATAAATATATGCATTCGCTACGTTAGCGGGCAATCGATCCAAAGAAAAATAACCAGTCGAAGACATGCCAGCTGTATCGAAAATTGTTTTCTTTAAGTAACTGTCGAAATCTTGGTGCGTAAGTTCTTCGATGATTTCTGCTAAAAGAACATATCCAGTATTATTATATTTAAATTTTTCCCCGGGAGAAGTAACCATCCCCTTATTCATAAAAAGTGGTAGGAGATCAGCATTTTTTCGTATTTTATAATTGGGAAAGTCAGTCCATAATTTAGCATAGTCAGAGAGTTCTTCTTCATCGTAATAATCGCCGATTCCCGAGGTGTGATTTAGCAATTGATGAACAGTGACAGTGGAATTAATGTTTGGCATGGATTTTGAAAGAATTTGGTTGATGGGTTGGTCGATGGTTATTTTCTTTTCTTCAATCAATTTCATAATGGCAACTGCGACGAAGGTTTTGCCGCCAGATGCTGTTCCGAAAATTGTCTCAACATTATTTGCTATTTGGTTAGGCAAATCTTGATAACCGAAAGCCTCAAATAATAATGGTTCATTATTTGAAGTAATACGAACAAAACCGTTAAAGTCTAGTGGAATAAATTGTTTTAGGTCCATAAGCAAAACTCCTTTATTTAGGGTGTCTATTTACCTGTTAAGTATATAGATAAGTTTACCACTAATTTCCTAATAGGAGATATTTTTTTTAAAATTGAACGAGAAGGATTTAACGGAAAACACTATGTAGAAAAGAGTACATAAATATTTTTACTGAAAGCTATAAAGAATAAGATGTTTTACGATACTTTATGTTAGTCTTAGAATTAAAGAAGTGAGGAGGGGTTAGGTGAGAGGGATTTTAGTACAAGCAACTGGATTTTGTTTTATCATAATTTTAGGGTATTTAATGAAACGAATTGGTTTATTGAGTAAAGCTGATGGTGGAATGTTATCCGTTATTATAGTAAATATTACGTTGCCAGCAACAGTCATCGTTAGCTTAGCTAGTGTAGTTGTTTCTGGAACGTTGTTTTTATTGCTTACTATGGGTATTATTTTAAATATTTTAGTGATTTTAATTGGTGGTCGAGTGAGTAAAAAACGTCCAATTTTAGAACAAGAATTTCAAATGTATTCGATGTCAGGATATAATATCGGTAATTTTAGTTTACCGTTTATTCAAGGATTTTATCCTCTAGCAGTCCCATTTCTTTTGATGTTTGATATTGGTAATAGTGTAATGCTTACAGGGGGAAGTACCTTGTTGATTGATAGGACTATAGGTTCTAAAGAGGAGACAACGTTTAAGAGAATTATCCTAACTTTGTTTAAATCAGCGCCTTTTACAGCCTATATGAGCATGTTATTGCTTAGGATCGTTCAAGTCGAATTACCGATAGAATTATTGGGAATGTTAGAAATGATTGCCAGAGCAAATGGTTTTTTATCAATGGTTATGATTGGCTTATATTTTGAATTGAGATTACCTAGGAAAGCGTTACATTTAGTAAAAGAAGTTCTGATTTGGCGTTATGTATGCGGGGCAGCTTTTGCCTTGCTATTTGCCTTTGTGATTCCCTTGGATCCATTAGTTAGAACCGTTTTAGTCGTGTTGAGTGTCGCACCGATGCCAACATTTTCCGTAATTAATAGCGTTAAAGCTGGAATGCCAGAAGAAACAGTTGGGTTTACCTCTTCAGCAAGTATCCTAATTAGCTTGGTATTGATGACACTTATAATGATATTGATGGGGACATAATTCTACGAGTTACATCCCCTAGCCACAATTGAATAAACGCTTCGCACACACTAAGAAACAAAGTACTTATAGAGTGAGTGTTTGTCTCAATCCCTCTCCTATGATTAGTTAAGAATCAACTGTTCAGCAAGTTGAAAGTCGCCTTCATAAGGTGTATCTTCTCCACCAACTTTTTGATACAAGTCAGCTCCTTTTCCAGCCAAGACGACAGCATCTTCCGGTCGGCTTAAAGACAAGGCTTCCTTGATAGCTTTGCCACGATCAAGGACTGTTTTGATTTGGATATCCGTTTTAATATGAGAGGCAATCTCAGCACAGATATCTGCTGGATTTTCATCAGCTGGATCATCTGTGGTTAAAATAGCAACATCAGCTAGCTCAGATAAAATAGTACCGAAATCTTTTCGTCTAGAAATCGCTTTGTTCCCTGTACTACCTATCACGACAAGTAAACGACCATTAGGGTGTTCTTTTTTGATAAACGTTAAAAGATTTTTTAAACTATCATAATTATGTGCATAATCTACATAGACTTTGGAGCCATTTTTATTCGTCAACAATTCCATTCGACCAGGCACCGTAGTTTCTTTGATTCCTTGCTGACAATCACTACGTTTCGCCCCTACTAAGGAACTAGCAAGAACGGCACTTAACGCATTGCCTTTATTGAAATCACCACCCAAACGCAAGTGATATTCACCAGAAACAGCTAATGAATCATTTTTTGTTTGAACAGAAAAAGCCAGTGAATCGTCTGCATTGGTTTGATAGATATAATCTACATCTGCTGCTGTTTGATTGCCATAAACGATATAAGGTATTTTATATCGTGCTGCTGTTTCTTTCAATAATTGAAAATAATCGGATTCATGATTTAAAATCATTGTTTTTGAATGCTTGATCAACTGACGTTTACAATAAAAGTAATCATCGAATGTTGGATGTTCGATCGGGCTGATGTGGTCAGGTGTGATGTTTAGGAAAATCCCCACATCAAAAAATAAATTATACACACGATTGGTTTTGTAGGCTTGAGATGATACTTCCATAATGAAATGAGTCATATTATTTTTAACCGCTTCTGCCATCATTTGATAAAGATCAAGAGACTCAGGGGTTGTTAAATGTGACTTGAAAAACGTCTGCCCGTCTAATGTAGAATTCATGGTAGACAACATAGCTGTTTTTTTATTCGTCGCCTGATCTAAAATAAATTTAGTGAAGTAAGCGGCAGTTGTTTTTCCCTTGGTACCAGTGAAGCCAATCAGTTTTAATTTATCTTGTGGATAATCGTAAAAGGCCATACTTAAAACAGCCATTGCTTTTTTGATATCGGTCACAATGATTCCTAATGTTGCAGGTACATCGTAAGGCTGTTCCGCTACATAAACATCGAGCCCTGAGAGGACTGCTTTTTCTAAATACTCTGATTTGAAATTCATTCCCTTACAGAAAAAAAGTGTATCAGCACTCACTATACGAGAGTCATAGGAAAGAGCCTTAAACGTTTTATTATTCAACGAGGTAGGTACGGTCAAAGACCAGCCTTCTGTTGAAATAAATTCTTTTAAAAGATGTTCTTTAAGTAAACATTCGCGAATTATTTCTAAAGAAATAGTCATCATTACGCCTCCAAGCGGTATCTAAAATGTGAATGTAAAATTTTTTGAATAGCAAACTCTAGAAATTCATCATACAATTTAAATGTCAAAACTTCAAGGTGCTTGCTAGCAGAGGAAGAAAATAGTGGGGAAACATTACTAAGGTAGAATTAATTCTACTACCTTGGCTCTATTTAAATAACAAATACATAATAAATATATTTTGATAGAATGCAAAAAATAAATGTGAATTTAAAGTGATATCTGTCAACTTTTAGTTGAAATATAAACAAAAAAGAAATAGTTATAAATGAAGTATTTCGTTGTTTTTTAGATATTTAAAACGTAAACACCACTATTTTTTTGCGAAATTTATGAGGAAAATACAAATAAGTTAATTTATTAAAGAAAGTCGTTGCATATACTTGATTTAACAATTAAAATAAAGGAAGCATGTTCAAAGAAAGATGGAGGAGCTAAATGATAAATCAACCAAATCCTGCTGATCAACCGATCTTGACCAATCAAGAGAAAATGGTTAAAGGATCGGCTTGGATGACAGCTAGTAATATAATTTCTCGTTTGTTGGGTGCGGTATATATTATCCCATGGTATGCATGGATGGGAAGTCACGCCAATGAAGCAAATAGTTTATCTTCAATGGGGTATACCGTATACGCTCTCTTTTTATTAATATCTACAGCAGGAATCCCTGCTGCTATTGCTAAGCAGACCTCGTATTACAATTCACTGAATGAATATAAGGTCAGTCGACAGCTTTTTTATAAAGCCCTTCAATTGATGGCCATTTTAGGAGCGATTTTTGCTATTGTAATGTATTTTTCCTCACCACTTTTGGCAAAATGGTCTGGGGGTGGGGAAGAACTAATCCCAACGATGAGATCGCTGAGTTTAGCAGTTTTGATTTTCCCATGTATGAGTGTCGTACGAGGTTATTTCCAAGGAAATCAAGATATGATGCCATACGCTTTGTCACAAATCATTGAACAAGTTGTACGTGTTTTTTACATGTTATTGACAGCTTTTATTATTATGAAAATGATTGATGGCAATTATGTCGACGCAGTAACACAATCAACGCTAGCAGCATTTGTGGGAATGCTGGCGAGTCTTATCGTTTTATTTTACTATTTTCATAAACAAAAACCGATGTTTGATTATCTGGCCGCCCATAGCGCTAACGAGCATCAAGCGTCAACAAGAGATTTGTTAACGGAGACATTAAAAGAAGCACTTCCGTTCATTATTGTAGGTTCAGGTGTGACAGTCTTTAAATTAGTTGATCAATTTACGTTTTCTAATTTTATGAATGGCTTCACTACATATTCTGGTAGCCAATTAAGAACGTTATTTGCCATTTTTAACGCCAATCCAGACAAGCTGACAATGGTTGTGATTGCATTAGCTACGTCTATCTCTGCGACTGGCTTACCATTGATCACAGAAGCGATTACTTTGAAAAAATACCGAGATTTATCAAAATTAATCAGTAATAATTTACAATTGTTTATGTTTGTGATGCTACCTGCAACATTTGGCATGATCGTTTTAGCAAAACCACTTTATACAATGTTTTATTCACCAGATGCTTTAGGTGTGTCGCTCTTGATTCAGGCTTGCTTTGCAGGATTGTTTATGGGACTTTACATGTTGTCGTCAACAATGTTGATGGGAATGTATGAGAACAAAGCGGCAATCAAGTATTTTGGCTTAGGGTTGGCTTTAAAAGCGATTGTTCAATATCCAAGCATACGTCTTTTTGAAGTATATGGTCCAATGGTCGCAACAATGATTGGATTTACCTTATCTTGCGTATTGATCATGAGAAAAATCAAAAAAGTTAGTCATTTTAATATGGGGTTGACGTTGCGACGAGGTCTATTAATTTTCTTGATTACGTTAATTATGGTGATTGCAGCAATCGTGATGAGACAATTCTTGTACCTATTTTTAGATCCAACGCGTAAATTCCAATCATTTATGATTATTATCATTGTAGCAGCATTTGGCGGAGCAGTTTATGGGTATATTACGTTAAAACTGCGCCTGGTAGATAAATTATTAGGAGCAAGGGTAGGTAATCTTCGTCGTAAGTTAAAAATAAAATAGAACATATCAAGTAGCGGGACGAAAAGTTCCGCTATTTTCTTAGAAAAATAGTAGTTTAGTAGAAGAATTTCGTTTAGCTTGATGTTGTCTAACTTTACGAGCTAGCTCTTTGGAAAAATCTGAAAATAAAATGAGACAAAAAGTACCTCAATCAATTTTTTAGGACAGAGTAAAACGGAACTGCTACGTTTTTAAATGAGGAGGATTCTATGCGTTTAGATAAATTTCTTGCGGAGACTGGCGTTGGCAGTCGTAAGGAAGCCAAACAATTGCTAAAAAGAAGTTTAGTCACTGTAAATGATCAAATTGTCAAAGATGGTAAAGTACAAATCGATGAAAAACAAGATATTATTAAGTTTGTAGGAGAAAAATTAACGTATCAGCAATTTTATTATTATATGCTGCATAAACCACAAGGGGTGATCTCTGCAACAGAAGATAAAAGGGATCAAACCGTAATCGATTTATTGCGGAACGAAGATTATCGAGCAGATTTATTTCCTGTAGGACGTTTGGATAAAGACACTGAAGGATTACTGCTGCTAACAAATGATGGTCAGCTGGCGCATCAATTATTGTCGCCTAAAAAGCATGTAGACAAGGAATACTTTGCAAAAGTTCAAGGGATCGTAACAGAAGCAGATATTTTTCATTTTGCGGCAGGATTTGCTTTAACAAATAATGAACAAGTGAAACCAAGCAAATTAACGATTGAAGCAGTAGATGAAAGGGGTGCGGAGTCAGAAATTCGCTTAATCATCCAAGAAGGAAAGTTTCATCAAGTCAAACGTATGTTTGAAGCAGTGGACAAAAAAGTTGTTTATCTGAAACGAATACGAATGGGAAATTTATGGCTGGATGAAGAGTTAGCTTTGGGACAATACCGTACGCTGACCAAGGACGAGCTTGAAAAGTTGAAAAAGAATAGATAGAAAATATATTGGGAGAGACTAAGATGACAGATATTTAGATCTGAAAAAAATTAGGAAGTACCTGCGATTGCTGTTTATTCGCACCCTTTCCTATATTTCATTTTCTTTGACTCTGCTGTCAAGATAGAGATATACTTCAACTGACTTGCTAGTCAATAGGGAGGAATAATACAATGAATGCTATTGAACTGAAAGGGTTGACCAAATTATATAAAAAACAATCGGCTATCGATCAAGTAACTATATCAGTCGAAAAAGGAGAAATATACGGTTTTATCGGTCCAAATGGTGCAGGAAAATCAACAACGATTAAAGCTATGCTGAATTTTATTTATCCTGATCAAGGAACGGCTACATTACTTGGGTTAGATAGTATCAAAGACGCCAAAGAAATTCGTAAGAAAACAGGTTATGTATCAAGTGATGTCCGATTCTATCCCAATATGACGACAATTGATGTGCTTAAATATGTGGCAGAATTTCATCAGGTGAAAAATAGTCAACAACAAATCGATTATTTTATTGAGTTATTTGATATCGATGCTCAGAAAAAAATGTCTGATCTGTCATTGGGAAACAAAAAGAAAATTGCAATCACAGCGGGTATTTTACCTAATCCAGAATTATTAATTTTAGATGAACCCACAAATGGTTTAGACCCACTGATGCAACATCGCTTGTTTGAAGAGTTAGAAAAGTATAATAAAAAAGGCATGACGATCTTTTTATCCAGTCATGATTTAAATGAAATCCAACACCATGCTCACCGAGCAGCGTTTATTCGACAAGGAAAAATTATTACGGTTCAAGATATTACAAAGGAAAAATCCTTAGGCAAAGTCATTACATTAGTTGGTGACCATATCCCTTTGTCCTTATTTGAAAAAATAGGCGCAGCAATTTTAAAACATCAAGGAAACGAAACCCGATTATTATACGAAGGAAATCTACATGAAGTCTTGCCGTTGTTAGCAGATGCTTCAATTAAAGATTTTACGATCACAGATCCTGAATTGGAAGACCGGTTTATGGCATTGTATGAAGGAGGGGAGGGAAAATGATTACAGCTAAAATCGAAAGTAGGTCTTTGGTGAAAGGATTGATCATTTGGACTATTTTATTTGCGGTTATCATTTTTGGTTTTAGTGCAGTATATCCTCAAATGCATAGTTCAGCTATGGAAGATCTTTTAGGGGCAAAAGTAGACGGTTTGTCGCCTTCATTATTAAAAACATTCAATATTAGTGTGAACGGACAAACAAGCTTTTTAGTAGCTACGGGCTTTTTCGGTTATTATTTCCAGTATATGTTTTTAGCGGCTTCTATTTATGCCATGATGCTTGGGAGTCAGTCATTGATCAAAGAAGAGACAGATGGCACCATTGAATTTCTATATGCGCAACCAGTGACACGCAAAGGAATTGTTACGAGCAAACTTTTGGGGAATCTGTTTATATTAGCTGTTTTTTGGTTTATTTCATTTGGTGTTTCTGTTGGTTCGACGCTAATCTATCGTCAATCGACAGATTCAGCTACAACGATTAGTAGAGAAATTAGTAAAGTTTTTACTCAAGAAAGTTTAATTTTGCTGTTTTTTCTAACACTGGGATTTTTTATTTCAACATTTTTAAAAACTAGTAAACAAAGTACTAGTGTTTCTTTGGGCATTGTATTCGGATTTTATTTGATTGGGATTTTTTCTGATTTGAATGATTCATTTCGTTGGGCAAAAAATATCTCACCGATACATATGGGAATTCCAAGCAACATATTGGATAACGGTGTATCTTTAAGCAATGTAGCATTATTGAGTATCTTAATTGTATTGTTTCTAGGTGGGACATACATTTTCTATCAGCGTAAAGATTTGAAAGTTTAGTGAAAAAGTCAATAAGTATATAAAACAAATGCTGGCGTTAAGCTGTTTTATTTTATACGACAGTAAAATTCAAACTAACTTAACGCAATATATAGGAAAAAGTAGATAAATTACCTTTGCCGTAGGCAGGGAGTTCCGAATAAAAAAAGGCAATCGCAAAATCCAGTATTTCTTGTCCTTTTCAGGAGATCTTGCTTACGTTGCTCTAAGATGCACTACAGAAGCTAATTTTTCATAGACTTAGATATTTCTTCCCAATTGGGTACTTTTTTGTCCGACTGCTCAAATTGCTTCATATAATTAGGTAAGCTTCCGCTACTTTCAGTCGGTAAAACAACGTAGCGTTCTTTTCCTAATTCTTCTCCAATGAAACTATGAAGATAGACCGCAGCACAAATCGCTTTTTCCTTATCGTTGAATTGCGCTAAGAATCCGGTAATCATCCCAGCTAATGTGTCCCCCATTCCCTCAGTTGCCATAGCGGGTGTTCCTATAGTTTTTTTGTATTGCGCATGAGCTGTATAAATTTCTGTTCGATGGCTTTTCAAAACGATACTTGCGCCTAATTTTTTTTGAGCAATTTGATTATTCTCGAAAGTTTGTTTAATAGAATCAAGACCACTCAGATGTTTCCATTCCATTTGATGTGGTGTAAAACAACGTGTTCAGGATAATTCAAGGAATAATGATTCTGAGCAAATGGCGTAATCGCTGAACCATCAATCACAAGCCACTGTGAGGCATTTTGTTGCGTTAAGACATCTGTTCGCTATGTGCTTCTAATCCTAGGCCTGGACCAATCAAAATGACAGTTGCTGTATCAATCAACCCGTTAAACATATGCGTAAGCGTCCAATCAAGTACCATTGCTTCTGGTAAACGAGAATGAAGAGACATATGATTTTTTTCGGCTGTAATGACTGAGGTTAAACCACTTCCGGTCTTGACGCAAGCTTCTGCACTCATAATGATGGCTCCACCAAAGTAGTCATTTCCACCAATCAAGACAGATCGTCCAAACGTTCGTATTTAGGACTATACCGTAAAATTTCGTATGACTGATACGTGAACCCCAAAATTTGAATAAATAAATAATAGAGAACTACATTATGCGAATTAACATAATGTACATATTTATGTTTGCAATTAATTATTCAAATGTTATTTTTTATATTAATGAAAAGATTTCTCGATAAGAAGTGAAATGTTTATTATCAGAAAGCGTTTTATTAAATATTTTTATGAGGGGTTATATTATGAAAAAATTTTTTTAGGCTCTTTAATACTTTTGGTGTCAACAAGTGTTCTAATGCCACTTACTACTTTGGCAGAATCCAATACAATTGATGAATCAGTTGTACAGACAGCAACAAATGATGTAGAAAAGAATGCTGAGATGCAAAGATTTACTGACATGCAGAGTGACGTTACTTCAGTTTTAAAGATTGAAAATGGAAGATATGTTTATAACGAACGTGAAATTAAATCTATCATAGAATCATTTGATTTTACTAATCTAGCTGAAAAAACTGGAATAGGCTATACAAGCGAATCATTCTATCAAGAGGCGATTAAGAATATCAAAAATTCAAAATTTGAATCTCAAATTCAAGGTAGAAACGCTAATCCATATAATAGAAATTATACCGAATCTGGTTGGAATTTTAGAAGAGATTGGATGGATACTAATAATACGAATTATTTTATTTCTGAATATCGTAGAATTGCAAACGATATAGGACTAATTGGTGCTGTAGCTTCTAATGCGTCAAATGTAACTCCTATTCAATGGGCAATTGGTGTAGGGTTTGCTTATGATATTTGGTATTTTAACAATGTAGCAGATAATACAGAGAAAAAAATAATGGAACAGGTATTGTTTTTGAAATCAATAAATTTACAGCGTATTACAGCGTCTGGTCGCAAAACGAATATAAGAAATAAAGAGGTGAACATGTGAAAATTGATATACAGCTTTTAAAAAAAATAAAATTAGCAAGTTTACTGTTAGATATCTCATGGGTGACATTCTTGATTTTAGATCCAAGCTCTAGTTTGTTTCTGAATTTTTTTATTAAGGCGGCTATGATAACGTCGTCTGTAATTTTACATTCTATTTTTGAGAAAAATTCGGCAGAAAATTTTATTTTTTTAAAAAAAGAAAACACTGTTTTTAAAATAGTGTTAATCTCTTATGCGATTATACTCTTTATAATAAAATAAAGGTTTCTTAAACACTAGGAGGAAATAACGATGAATAGAAGAAATTCATTCGTAACACTCATAGTTGCTATCAGTTTGTTCATTATCTTTTTTAATACTAACATAATGAAAGCTTATGCAGACTATACCCCACCAGAGATAGAAATGACAATAATTCAAGAATATACGATTCCAAATGATAAACAATTCACAATGCAACCAACGCCACTATCAGTAGTTAATGTACTAAATTTTGTTGAAGGATCTACCAATAGGAAGGTTAATCAATTACTTAAATATGTCTATCCTAATTACAGTGATAACCAATTAAAATCTGTTACTGCAAATTTAGATCAATCGAATAAATTTTTGAATAGTCAGAGTTACAAGACTAGAATAGTTGATGATGTTCTTGATTATTCAACTATAAAAAATGAACTTGCTAATAGGCGATCTATAGTTGCATATTTAGTTGCTAACGGTGATTATTGGATAGAGCAGGAAACATCAGTCATTATTTATGGTATTCAAAAAATTAAATATTCA
The DNA here is from genome assembly GCF_058216535.1 of Enterococcus sp. AMC1251. Classification (NCBI taxonomy): domain Bacteria; kingdom Bacillati; phylum Bacillota; class Bacilli; order Lactobacillales; family Enterococcaceae; genus Enterococcus; species Enterococcus sp. AMC1251. Next base: position 266,236 of record NZ_CM177098.1, read on the forward strand.
GGTCAACCAGAAAATATTATTTATATATATAGAAGTTTAAATCATGGTGACGATGCAATATTTTCAATGAACTTAAATAATATTTCACTCCTACACAATGAAGGTCAGATTGATCCTTCCGCAAATATTACTTATAGTTGGACTTCTACACTATACGGATTTACGAAATAGAAAAGGAATTAGAAAGATGAAAATTATAAAAAAATTAGGGATTATTACATTATTTTCAGTTGTATTTCTATTGAGTAGTTTTTCTGTAAAAACAGAAGCTGCTTCACTATATATAGAATCAATGGAAGCTCCACAGGAAGCAACTCAGCTTGCTACTCATCATTGGGAAGAGTATTTGAATAATATGATTTATTCTGAAAACAAGTCAGTATCAGATTATTATCTAGGACACCCCTTTACCATTAGCTATCCGAAAAATATAAAATATAATTATCCAATTATTAGTAATGAGGATATGCTACAGATAGATCAATCAGATTATCAAAATCCAGAAACATTTATTCTTTCAAAAGCTCTAGCAAAAAAGTTAGAGAATCTAAGCGAAGAGCTTTCTACAGATGAGAGTCAACCAGTATTAATTAAGGGAATAAATCAAAGTCTTTTCTACAATTATCGTGGAGAACAAAAACCTCTATTCGTTGTGGATGATAAAGATTTTATTGATAAAGAAGTAGATACCTCTACTATGACTACTCATGATATTACAGAAAAAATAGCAACGCCTAACGCAAAAAACTCTAGAATCTCAGTAGAGTTTGATAATAATGTATTACCGTGGAAAGTATATGAAATACAAAAAGATAAACCTTGGTGCCAATATTATGCGTATGCAGCAATTATTAATAATCAAGCTGGAAAAGAAATAATATCTGCAAAAAATATCCTTGATGGTACATATCCGCAAGCAACAGAGGAATAAAAAGTAGATAGTGATTGGATTACCAGTAATAGTTTGCATAATTCAATAAAATACGTAAATAAAACATTTGATAAGGATATTAAATTTAAAGGCAATATCCTTTCTTTTGAAAGAGTGAAAAATGAGATAGACAATAAAAGACCTGTTGTGGCAAATCTTAAATCTTATGATGATGATAGTGTGGCAGGACATGCTATCGTATTGATGGGGTATACCGCAGCCAAAGGAAATACTTCCTATAAACCATTTTATCATTATTGGAATCCTTGGTGGGAGGATACTTTTGTTGTTTCAAGTAGTTCACCTTATATGTCTCTTGGGCCATACAATTATACGTGGAACAGAACATTATTTAATTTTAAAGGCTATATCGCTGAAAAACCAATGGAAGTAACAGAAGTTTCTAAAACAATAATGGTCAATTCGCAACCTAAAACAATTGATACGTTACCATGGGGCAGGAATGGTTTTGAAATGAGAAGTACCTCAAGTAGGTATACAGGGATGGTGCTTTCTATCACTCAAGATTCTGGAAATTATGTCTATAGTCCGGGGTTAAGAGGTTGGATCGATAAAAAGGGTGTGACTGAAGTTATAGCAACCAATATTACAGCTAAGATTGAAAAGTCAGGTTTCACTATCGATATTGTTCCATGGTATTCTGGACTTGTTCTACACCAAGGATATACAAAAGATCATATTGGTAAGCAAGTAACGATAAAGGCGAGAAGCGGTTTATACTATTACGTGCCAGATATGGGATGGATCGATAAAAAAGCATTTAATACCGCAATTCAGAAATCTGTAGATGCTACTCCTAATCAAAATAAAACAACGAATACAAAATGGAAAATCATAGAAATAGAAAGAAGAGCAGACGTTTTAGGTAACGATAAGTCAGTTGACAGTTTACCTTGGGGAAAATCAGGGTATGCAAAAGTAGATAATTTAAATAGTCATATTGGTAAAACAATTAGATTAACTCAGGAACAAGGATCATATGTTTATAGTCCTGATATAAGAGGATGGATTGATGTAAAAGGATTAGGAGTTCAATATTAATACTAACGGTGTGCAAAAACAATTCGTACAAAGCAGTTATAAATTGAGAGTGTAGTAAATATTGGCTCTTTGTCAACTAATGTTGGTGAAGAAAATCCAAAGAATTAAATCAATTATTGTAAGGCCTAGAGGAAAATACCTCTAGGTTTTTCTATTCGACTGAAAAAGAACGTTACCAAAGCATAAAGCAATTCTCAATTTAAAGTTATAAAAGTTACGAAACCCATACGCATTTCTCTTTAACACTTTGATATGGTTGTTCAAGCATTCCAATGGGCCATTGGAATAGGATAATTCTAGAGCATGCTTAATTTCATTTTGAACTTTCTTAAAGGTAGAAAAAACTGTTTGGTAATAGACGGGAAGTTCAGAACAATCTTGTTCTAATAGCGAGTGGAATCTTGTGTAGTCTCGTGTTTGTACCGCATAAAGAACGTTCTGATAACAGGTGTAACCAGATTTTAACTCCTCATCATATGCAAGGAGTCGATCAACGAGTTCTGTTTCTGTTAAATAGGTGCGGAAAGAAGGACGCCATTGGCGTTTTTCAAAATCGAGCTTCGATTGGTTCTTTTGAAGAAGTTTCCAGTACTTCTTCAAGTGTCGATATTTTTTTGCCTCTACAGTTCCTTTCTGGAGAAACAGATTCATTCGTTGAATGCGGTGTTTTAAAAAGGTTCGTTTTAAGGATACATAGATTTATTTTGTTAAGTTAAAAAAATCACATGAAAACGTTTGTGTTTAAATTAGTAAAATGGTTTAATTAAATCAACAAATTTGAATATATAATTTCAAAAGGTAACATGAGTATTTGTTAGGGGAGAACTAATATATGAAAATTAAGAAAAATTGGTTACTATTTATTATTACTATATTACTTGTTCTCTTTTGGTTTACTCACAGAAATCCTTATATTGCAGTTCGAACGGTCGTTTTTTCTAAAGGGTATTTTAACATTGGAGTAAATTCAAAAGTAAACAGTAAGGGAGAAGGACTATACACAATAACCCCTCCGCCAATAGAAATTAATACAAATAGTGAGTTGAAAACTTATCGGGTTAACAAAAATTGGATATTTTACTTTGCTGAATATTATGGTGAAGTTTAAAATAAAATAGAAAAGGAGATTTTTATGAGAAAAAGAACTTGGAAAAGTGTCATTGTTTCGTGTGGGATAGCAGGTATTCTGGGTTTAGGAGGGTTAAACGTTTCTGCAGAAGAGAGCGCTGGATCTGATTTAGTTACGGTAGTCCAAGAAGAGTCACAAGTAGAATTTGATTTAAACCAAACATTACAGCAAGTACAAGTCAATCTTGCAAGTAAGATTAAGGATAAACTTGGGATAGAGTTCTCTAACCAACTGGATAGAGAATATTTGAAATTGCTACAAGAATTAGACACGGGAACATTATCGGTTGGAGATTCTGATTCAGAAAATATAGCCTACAGTGAGTTTGCTGGGATATATTTTAGTAGGATAGGATCGATTTTGCCAGAGAACGCTACTGTAGATCAATTATCAGCTGTCAATGAGGTGAAAGATGCATTACTTTCTAGAACTTTTAATAGTATCAGAACAGAAAATATTAATCTGATCTTGGAAACAGAAGAAATAGCTCCTTCAAGATCAGCTAGAGCAGCTTTTAATGTTACTAACGCAAATGAATATGCTCGAAGATGGTGGAACCGAAGAAATATGTTGTATCCCGTTTATGACAATGATTGTACGAATTTTGCTTCTCAAATTGCACACGCTGGAGGTAAACCACTAAGACCGTCGCCAAATGCAAGCGCGATGGCATGGACACATACAGCAGGGGTTAGCGCTACATCAGCATGGATTAATGCGCACAGTTTTACAAATTTTTGGACAGCAGATGGGGTAGCTACTCGCCATTTTACTTCAAAATCTGAAGCACAATCCTATACACGAGCAGGAGACTTTGTTGCATATTGGAAAAAAAATACATTTCAAATAACGCATATGGCATATGTAAGCAAAAAATCTGGTTCTACAGCATATATTACTCAGCATACTACAGATAGAGTGGATACCTCATGGAATAGTATCGATACAAATGCGTATTCTTCTTTTATTATAATTAGAATGTGATAACAAACTCAAAGGGCAACAGGATTTATCCTGATTGTCCTTTTCTATGCAAAAAAATTATCATTCATGTTTAAACTAAACCAATAATTGAATAATGTTTTCTCCTTATATTTCAAAGTTAACTATCAAAACTTAACAATATTGATAGTGTTTGTGCAGTGTGATAAAATAAGGCTGTTATTTTTAGTTTTAAATGGCACGTTTTTTATTTCGATAAATGACATTTTTTCAAAATTAATCTGTTGAGTAGTTATTAATTTCACTCTAAAAAAGAATATGCTTGATGCTTTAGAGATGGTTTGGTGTGAAAGTAAAGCGAGTTATTAGGTACCTGATATATATAGAAGAAAGTTTGGATTATTCTTTACTTTCTAATCATGGTACGTTAGTATTACAATATAAAATAAATCAAAGAGGAGCTTGTATATATTATGACTGCATCCATGAAATTGCGTAACGAACTTTTGAATAGCTAATTAAATAAATTCAAAAGTCTTGGAAAGAGCGATTTCAAGGGATTAGTCTGTACTTTTCCTGAATATAGAAATCAAAGGATAGTCCTAGACTATCCTTTTTGTATACTCTCTTCCAAAGAAGAAAGAGAAGGAAAATAATGGAAAACTTAGCAATTAAACTCACAAATGTTCGAAAAACCTTTGGTATAAAAGAAGTAGTAAATATACAAGAATTAACAGCTTATGAAAATAATCGTATTGGTATTATTGGTGATAATGGAACGGGGAAATCTACTCTGCTGAAGATAATTCAAGGAGAAATAATGCCAGAAACTGGCTGTATTCAACGTGAAGTATCATTCAGTTATTTTTCACAAATACAAAAAGTAACTAAGACTAATGATTCAGAGAGTATTGATTGGGAGTTAGTCAGTCGTTTTAAGGTTCCAAAAAATGAAATCAGTACATTAAGTGGTGGCGAAGAAACTAAGTATCGCTTAGCTCAAGCCCTATCCACGTATCAAATGGGACTATTGTTGGACGAGCCAACCACTCATTTAGATCGTAGTGGAGTTGATTATCTAGTTGAAGAGCTGAAGTATTATTACGGCACACTTATATTTGTTAGTCATGATCGCTATTTCCTCAATAAAATGGCGACAAAAATTTGGGAATTAAAAGATGGTCAGGTTACCGAATATATTGGTAATTACGACGCTTTCAAGCAGCAAAAAGAAATCGAAAAATTGGAACAGCAACGAGTAGCTGAAAACTATACTAAAGAAAAAAATAAGCTAGAAACAGCAATTTCTCGAAAAAAGGAACAGGCAGCTAAATCCGAAAAAGTATCTGTCAAGAAAAAAAAGCAGAATGTTCGTCCAGACCGTTTATCTTCTTCGAAGCAAAAGGATACTGTACAAAAAAGTCTTCAAAAATCAGCAAAAGCAATGGTGTCTCGATTGACCCAGTTAGAAAAGCCTATCCAACAAGATCGAAAAAATCGAATCCTGTTTCCGAAAGTCAAATCAGTAGAGATTCATAATAAATTTCCAATACGAGGAGAGCAAGTAACTTTAAGGAAAGGAGAGAAGATTTTACTGGAGAATTGTGATTTCCAATTTTCATTGGAAAAGAAAATTGCTATTGTTGGAGATAACGGAACGGGGAAGACCACTCTATTAAATCATATTGTGTCAAATGGTGAGGGTATTATTCTTTCTCCCAAAGTTATTTTTTCGATGTATCGGCAGATGGATTATAAATTTAGCGAATCAAAAAGTATTCTGGACTACTTAATGGAATCTACTAATTATTCAGAAGCAGTCGTTCGAAGTATTTTAAGTAATTTAGGATTTTCTCAACTAGAAACTGGAAAATCTTTGACTGATCTTAGTGGAGGTGAATCCACACGAATTTCTCTAGCAGCAGCCTTTACAGAACCATCAAATATTCTAATCTTGGATGAACCAACTAATTTCATAGATTTGACAACTATTGAAGCCTTAGAAGAATTAATTAGGTCGTACACTGGAACTGTTTTGTTTACTTCTCACGATTCTTATTTTGTTGAGAATCTAGCCGATGAATTATATCTACTAGATAATAAACAGTTGATATCGAAAAATTAGGTTTTCTTATAATAAAAGTCCGCTTGATCAGATAAATCGAATAAATTTAAGCTGAAAATCTATAAACAGAGTGTGCAGAAAATGGTCATTTTCTGCACACTAATAATCAATAGATTATTCATATATGTAAATAGATTTTTCTCTGCTATAATTGCTGGAATTAATTTGTTTTTATCATATACACAGATTCCTTTTTTTTCTATATATGAAATTGCTTGCGGCAAATATTTTATGAATTTTGTAATACAAAGTTAATTTTTTTCTTGTTGGTACTCGTAAACCTAATGTAAAAATAATCTGGATTAAAATCAAAGGGGCTTAACCTATTCTTTTTTAGGTAAATTAGTTCTACGCATGTGATATCTTTATATGGAATAAACTGCTGACTTCCGCTTTTTTTCACTAATACTCGAGCAATCACACTCAGCTTTTTTAAATATGATTTTGGATATTCACAGATAACAAGCCCTTTATTTGTTATGATCCAATAGTCCTCAACAACTACACAAAGTACATTTATACCGCCTAATAAAAAAACTAGCAAAAAAATCCAAAAGGGTTGATATCCGAAACCTGTAAAAAAAAGACTAATGAATAACCACAGTGTTGTTAAAGTTAAAATCCTTAATATTGAAACTTTTTTTCCTACTAAAAAAGGTTTTCTAAAATATGAACTTCCACGGAGTAATTCATCTAAAGAAATATCATAAATATCGCTTAACAATAAAAGATTGTCTATACTTGGAATATTTATTTCATTTTCCCACTTTGAAATTGTTTGATGGGAAACAAACATTTTCTCTGAAAGCTGTTCTTGCGTCAAATTATTTTTTATGCTAAAAGTTTTTAAGAGTACTGAAAGTTTCATTTCTTCTTCCTCCTCGTGTAAGTAATAGCCTAAATATACCAAATACTATCTAAAAAGTCTTGCACTTATGCGGTGCAAGACTGATATTATAGGCTAGTTTAATGTTTTTGATATTTACTATATTAATACTTGTATTACTTAAAAAGTTCATTGTTACACTTGATAAATAAATAGAATAGCCGAGTATTATCGGATAATTTTAAAGTACGGCTAAATGATGTGTCAAATAAAACTTGAAACCTATGTCATTTAAAAATCAAAATGACAACAACAATAGAAATTGTTCAATAGAGTTGCTCAAAAATAGTTTAGGCTAGAGAGAATCTCTATCCTATTTACTTATCCCTAAAACATTAGGTTTAGGGATAATGACTTTTTCTGAAATACCAGATGAAGGGATCATGGTGAAAGCCAATGACCCCATTAAGTATGAAAATACTATTCTCAAAAACGATGGTATTATCCTTTTTATTTTATCTTTTCTATGTAAATTATGAGTATAGTCATAATTGAATTTATCTGGAGCTGATTCTAGTAGCTTTTTAGTGTTAATTTTGACTGAAAACTAATTTGACGCATAATAGAGATGGATCGAATGTACAATTAAGAAACATGAAAAGACACTACGGTAAAAATTGTAGTGTCTTTTCATGCTTTTAAATAACCTTTCTAGAAGTAACTGGTATAAAGTGAAATTTAGAAAAAATTTACTAATATATTGTTCAGCAATTATATGGTATAGTTAATCTATTATTACTAAAGGAGCTTATGATGAAAAAAAGAAATACTATTTTAATAGTAGGACTATGTTTACTAGTGTTAATAAGCATTGGAGGGAAATATTTCATGGACAACAGAAAAATTAAGCAGGATGAAAATATGATTGAAGCAGAAAAACAGTCAGTAACTGCTCTAAAGAATACATTTAGTAATGTTAAAGAAATTTATTTTGAAAAAAGTAGCTATGATCCTATGACTAGTTCATACAGGATGTTCATTACAATGATTAACACAGACAACAAGAAAGTTTCTTTTTCGTACGGATTTTCAAATAGTAGGGAAAAAGTAAGTGGTTATCCAATAAAAGATAAGTCTATTCAAGAACGTGGTACCACAACTTCAAAAGTAAAAGTGGTCTTTTCAAATGAATCAACGGAGGAAATTTAGTGGCGAAAGATATTGAATATAACGATGCTAGTAACACCGTCTATTGGTTAGATCCAAAACATGAAGGTTATGATCCAGATTTGAAAGAAGGAGCAATAATTGACTTAGGCGGAAAAGATTACCAAATATTAAAAATTAAATCAGAATCAAGTAATGGAATGCAGGCTATGGCAGTAGCTCCTTTGAATCCAAGTGGATACCCTGATACAACTCAGCTGACAGTTGCCTATGCAGGAACTAATTTCGGTGGCGATTGGCGAGATATTGTAACCGATGCTCAAACTGTTGGTTTAAGTATGAAACAACTGGGTTGGAATCCTGGTCAAGCTGATTCAGCTCAGGAATTTGCAGATTGGATAAAATTAACCTACCCTGATGCAGTGGTTACAACAACAGGTCATTCATTAGGTGAGTATTTAGCACTTATGATTGCTGCCGAAAATGAATGGCGCAACGTTGGCTTCAACGGCCCAGATCCATATGGCATACTTTCACCAGATGCTAAAGAGTGGGTCAAAAATAATCCAGGTATGCTAACAAACTATCGAAACTTTGCTGATTTGATTGGAAATCTAATGGGAAATGGAACAGGCGCAGAAATAATGATAGGGTATACGAAAGGGAGCCCAGGGAATCCCTTAGAGGCCCACGCTTTGACCTTATGGAAATTTGACGAAGATGGACGATTAAGAGTCCCTGACAATACATACGCATTAATGGATGGACAACAATTAGAACAAAACTTAATGAGTAAATTTGTAACAAGTATGTATTTACTAAAAACGTTAGAAGCCAAATTAAATGCTAGTGGTGGCGGGCTTTCAGGTACAGAAGAAATATATTTAGATGCGACACGTGCTAAATCGATTGTAACAACAGCGTCTAGTTTATTAAAAGTAGCCATGAGCAAAGTTATTGTACACTATCAAGGAGAAATGGATAAAACAGAACAATTATGGAATAAGATTTTGAGGAGTGCACGAAGTGCTTCTTCTGATTTATCTGAAGCTGAAATGGAGACTCAATTATCTTCAGTGGGATTCACAAGAGCACGAATCATAAATACTCCTAATGAAAAATACCAACAGAAGATACAAGAAGCGAAACAAGTTGGCGAAACATTTGAAAGTTTAGTTTCAGAGATAAATAGTAAAATTGTTGCAGTTGTTCAACAAGATCAAGATTTAGCACGACAACTTCAGTTTTAATTGCATTGGAGGTTTTTCTTTGAAGGAAGAAGCAATTATAAAAACATATCAATCAACACGCAAACAACTAGAAGAACAAGAAGATGAACTAAAGGTTGTACGTAAAAAAGGTGAATATCTCTTAGATGATTCTTTAGAACAGTTGTCCTATATTTTAAAAGATTTGGCATTGGATGGCGAACCATTTAATCAAGCAAGGCGAGAAATGGAACAAGAAAATCATTATTTTTTGGATGAATTAGAAAAAGAAAAACGTAAGTTGATGAAAAAAGAGGACGAAGCTGAAAATACTTATCGTTCTCAATTAAAAAGACTTAGAGACGATTTATAAGATATAGGAGAGGCTACATGAATGAATTACTCGATGAATTACTAAAAAAAATGCGAAAAAAATATCAAGAATCAGCTGTTCGAGCCATAGGAATGGCTGGCGTACAGAATAGTGAAACTGATTAAAAAAATGCTGAAAAAAAAGGAACGGTCATTTTAAAAGAAGCGAAGTCCTCCCTTTCAAAGACAACAAAATCTTTAGAAGGATCGATTAAAGGACAATTTGGTAAATCAGTAAAAGGAGCTTTTGATAAGCAAGAAAAGAAATTAGATAGTTTAGGAAATTAGATTAGATTCAACAAAAAATAAGAACTTTTCCAACTAAAAATATATGAGGAAGATCAGAACGAATTGTTTTGATTTTTTTCATGTTCAATAGGGTATACCTTATTGAGCAGAATAGGAATACTGCTATAGCAACAATAGAAAGTGTTCAATAGATTTACCCAAAATAAGTGAGCGATAACAATGAATGCTGACAAAATATTTGTTAAATCAATCTTAACTTTAAAAAAGGAGAGATTACAATGTCAAACACTCAATCAATTCAACATGAGTTAATCGTCGTAGCTACTACAAATGCAATGAAGCTTCCTGAAATCCAGTTCTTTTATCAACCATGTCGAAATACAAAAGATTATTCATTCCTATTTGCATTCGAGGAAGACGATTCAATTGTCAAAGGACTAAAATTATTTTCTAGAGGTTCTTTAGTAATTTGTAATTTGGAAACGAAAAAAATAACACTTATGCAAGGAATATTTACGCTATTAGATGGTCAATGAAGATCAGATAGAAGAGTGCAAAAATCAGTACGAAGAAATTAATCAAAGAATAAATCCTATCTTAGTTGAGTTTCAAACTTTAAGAAGAGAAGAATAAATCATTTATTAACTAACAATTGGATAGGGAAAAGACTATTTATAATAGATAGTCTTTTTTCTTTATACCAAAAATATTCGTTTTAGGTGTAGGTAAATACTAGAATTAAGATAAAAATAGAAATCTCTCTATGTAGAGGTTTTTGTTTTAATGTGATATCACCTAAACTTATACGTAAATCTATATTCTAATAACCACCGTATATGGTATAATTAAGTGAGGTGATTTTGTGAAATACACATATGGTTATGCAAGAGTGTCTACTCAATCGCAAGAATTAAATCGACAACTGGATATTTTAGAGAAATATTCATGTGACATAATTTATACGGAAAAAATCACAGGAACAAAAGCGAGTAGACCAGAATTAAACAAGTTGAAAGAAAATGTTCGAGAAGGTGACACGGTTGTAGTCGAAAGTTGGAGTAGACTAGGGCGCAGTACAAGGGATCTAATTGATCTAGTAGAATTTTTCTCCAAGAAGAAAGTTAGCGTGATCAGTGCGAAAGAAAAATTTGACACGTCCACTCCACAAGGAAAATTGATGTTGACTGTTTTTCAAGCTTTTGCAGAGTTTGAACGAGATCTGATTGTCCAAAGAACAAAGGAAGGACTTAAAAGCGCACGAGCAAGAGGTCGAGTTGGCGGACGTCCAAAAAAATCTGAGAAGAAAATTCAGCTAGCCCTAAAACTTTATGATACAAAACAGCATTCATTAAGAGAAATAAAAGAAATGTCTGGAGTTAGTCCGACAACTCTATATAAGTACCTTGAAAAAAGGAAAAACGGTGAATAGAGAGCGATTCTAAAGAAAGTTCAAACTTTAATCAAGACAGATATCTTAATTAGATCAGACAGAAGTCTCAAAAAGGATATTTTTGAGCCTATTAATTAGAATAGAAGTGACCTCTATTCTAATTTGTTGAAGTAATAATATAAGCATAAACAAATATAAAAAAATTGTATAATGAATGAGCAAAGATACTATACCATATATTTTTTTTATACAAATAAATATAACTTAAGAATACACTTGAAATAAATACGGGAATAAGTGAAATTAGATTATAATTAACACTTGCTAAATGACCTGTTGAAAAAATAATACTTGAAAAAACAATAGATAAAATCTGGATAATTTTCTTTCCTTTAAAATTTATGAAGCAATACCTGTAAACTATTTCCTCTATAAAAGGGATAATTAGACTTGATTGTAAAATAACTAAAATACCGTAAGAATAACCTTGAATTATAACAGGTTTAGATAGTATCATTGCATATACAATATCTATTAAATACATTATAGCTGTCGCACTAAATATGAATATAAAATTTTTTTTACTACAAATATTTTTCAATCCATTTAGTAAATCTTGTTTAAAAAAGAATATACGTAATATTACTAAAAATAAATTTTGAAAAAAAATAATGTTACTATCAGAAATATCCCAGCTAGCTCCAACAGCCGGGATATATCTTTTAATAAATAAATATACTACAATATAGATTACTTTATATATTTGTGTGTTCATCAGTTTCGATTTCATCTAGATTCTTACATAATCGGTATAAGAGGTATTTGAAGTGACTGTCTTAGTATCAACGTATCTATTATCAACTTTTCTATATCTTTTGTATGTTACTGTAATAGTACAATTCTGTCTGTACTTTTTATACTTTCCACTTTCAGAATATTCATTTTTTAAATTAATAACTACTGGACCAGCAGTAACTGATACGCCTACTGTTGATTTTCTATTTGTAGTATATGTCCCTAAATATGTTCTACTACCCTTTTTGATTTTATAGCTCTGTGTTTTTGCCCATGTTCTAGATTGGATAGCAGAATTGTCCTCAATAACATAATAATATTCATCATCCTCTGGTAGTACATCAGAAATTGTCTCGGTACCACTTACTGGTTCAACAGCTTCTGAGATAATCCCACTGCCTAAGACACCAAACAAAAAAACACTACAAACAAGACCGAAGATTATTTTTTTCAAACAAAAAACTTCCTTTTTTTTAACTTATTTTTAAATATATTATCATATAAAAATCGGTTTGTAAACGTTTTTTTTAGTGCTTTTTGAAAAGTTACTTCCTGATTTATATTCAAATTTTTATATTTTATTGATAACCCGAATAAAGATAGTTGTTCCATTGAAATCACCCTTTCTTAAAATATAAGATCAACAAGCATCATAAACGCTTGTTGACTTCACCTTTTTTGTAGTATCTTTTTAGTTGCTGACGTTCTACTTCTTCAGATCGCTCAAGGTTTACCGTCACTTTGTACGTGATCGCTTTATCCTTTCCAACTGAAGGATAAGAAGCATAATAAATCATGTGATCTTTTGTTCGTTTTGGTTCTCTGATTCCGTATTTTTCACAATATATTGTTTGAGCCTTTTCTAGTTCGTGATCTCGATTTGTCATTTTCACATCTTCCCACTTTCTACAGATTACTTATAAATAACCTCTGGAACGTCTGATTCATCGACGTTTCCCATCTGATACGGAATTAGTATAGGCAACAGCTGATTTAGTAAAGATCTATCCACACAACTATCGATCATATTTCCTATGGTGTTTAATAAAAAATTATCACCTGTATCTGTTACTATGCAACGGTGAGTATCTTCTATTCTGTAAATATAAGAAGCTAAATTTTCAACTGTTCCAACAATTCTTTTTCCGCCCCTGTGTTTTCCGTCCTCATGCATATCGTAAACAATAAATGTCTCCATTCTTTCTCCCCCTATTTAATCTTGAAATCCTCTGTCTGTAACATAACCTGGTCTACTCCAAATACCTATTTCTTGCTGTTTCGCTTGCGCCTGACTCTGTTCCAGCTGTTGTAAATATGTAGTGCTAGGCTCATGAACATACGCCACTCTAGCAAGCCCCTCACGAACTAAAATATCCTGAACTAATTCGCCATCGATGAAAACATAGGCTAAAAAACGATCATATTTATCTGTATCATTTCCTTTATCAAGCATGATCTCAATTACTGAAGCAGTTTCAAGCAATTCTTTTGTCCTGTTACTTGCTTCAGATCCGAACGGCTGAACAGCTGTATTAGGTTTTACGGTTTCTGGTGTATCAATTAGTAGATAGCGTACAGTGATCTCTTGATCGTTCAATAAAAATTTGCTTGTATCGCCGTCAATATGATTACTTAGCTGCACTGGAATGCGAACATTTTTTTCAAACTTACTTTTCGTTGATTCACCAATGTTCTCATAATATTTTTCTTCATTAGTGATTTCTCTAGCAAACTTTTCAAAAGAATTAGCAGAGCAACCAGATCCAATAAGTGCAGTGGCTGCTAACAGCAGCAGCCACCACTTTCTAAACATTTGTTTCACTCTATTCCCTCCCTAGCATGTTATAGTATTTTCGATCTTTCCAAAGCTGATCGATTGCTTCAGCTTCAGACAAAACAACCGTTACATTTAGCAATGGGTTACTGGAATTAATTAACGTATGATAAAATGAATTTAATCGATGGAGTAAAAAGGTCTTTTAAACGAATCAATTTGAAATAATATAAGAGTTAATTTATTGAGGAAAAACTGCAAAAGTTAGTATGTGAGTGTATTTTCATTTTTAATATACAATTATAGGGGGAAACATAATGGAAAAAATTACCAAGATACAACAGAAACTTTCGGACTTTGAAAAATCTCTATCTCCTGAACTGACTGAAGAAGAAATTTCAATCAAGTTAATGGAAACTTTTGATCAATCAAAAATTCTTATTAATGGTGGGAAGTATGATCCAGGATCTAAATTTTATAGAGCAAGAATTATTGACACTCTTAACTTGGACAGCTTAAAGTCTTGGAAAAAACAAGATTTTTGGGGTGTGCCAAAAGAAAAAGTTTCTGGCTATGGAAGATTAAACAAACCAAAAGAATCTGTATTTTATCTAAGTGCTGATCCAGTACAAACACTTAAAGAAATTGGTTTAGAGTCCTATGATGATCAACGATATGCAGTTATCTCTTGCTTTGAAACAAGAAAAAGTTTTACTAGTGTCTATATTGGAGACCATAGTTCAAACTCTCTTGATGAAAAGGAAGCAATTATTTCTAATTTGTATTCTTCATTCTTTAGAAATAATTTTTCTAAACCAGTAGGGAATGGTACTGAGTATCTATACATATTATCCAATGCTATCGTAAAGGCCTTTTACGATCTACCTTCTGAGGTATTTCAATCATGGACTTATCCTGCTGTAGAGAACGTGAATTGTTATAATGTAGCGTTTAAGTCTCATGTAGCGTCTACATTTCTAAGGTATAAGGGATCTATAGTTGTTAAGAGATTAGATGAAAACTTAAGTATTCTTAATTGTTTCAATTCTAACTATCAACTTCAATGTGCTGATAATAAATGGATTAAAGATGAATTTAATTTAGATTTTCAAGCAAATAACGATCAGTGAAAATGGAGTGAAAGGTGTATAGAAATATGAATATAGATGAGATTATTGAACGAAATGAATTTCTTTTGAGAGAAGGAATTAATATCAAAAAGTATCTAAACAGTATGCAAGCAATTGTTGATCTAAAATCTAAAAATTATAATGATTTTGAACGAGCATGGAAATTTTTTAATAGTTCTTATGAATGTTTACAGTTCACATACATATCTGCGATTTGTCGTAGTTATGATAAAAATGGTAAATGTAACATTTACAAACATTTGAACATAGTGATAAACAATGCAAAAAAAATAACTAATCACTATATAGAAATTACAGATGATAAATTTGTTAAATTAAATAAAATCACATTCAAATCAGTTAAAGAGGAATTGAATACTTTTGAAAGTGAACTTGAATCATTGTTACCTATGGTAGAGGAAGTTAAGAAATATCGAGATAAGGTTATTGCTCATAACGATTCTTATAATCTTGATGTTGCTATTGGAAAATTCACTTATAAAGACCTATATGATTTAAGTGATTTTGTTTTTAAAGTTACTAATCACTTAAAAATTCTGCTAAAAAATACAGACATTATTTATGAACCTAGTATAGAATGTGATTTGAATTCTTTATTTGAAAGATGAGTAGCTAATTTATCATTAGTACCAAAAAGGATCAATATATGATTGTATTTTTGCAAAAAAACAATAAAAGAACCACGTTACAATTCTAAACAATTGGGATTGTTACAGATTAAATCTTTATATGTGATTAACAAGGTGAGATAATAATTTTATTAAGAGAGGGATTTTAAAATGGATATAGGTACTACGATTAAAAGTAAAAGAAATGAATTCAACATGACTCAACAGCAATTAGCTGAAAAACTGAATGTGTCGAGGACAACTATCTCTAGTTGGGAAAACAACAGAACATATCCAGACTTAAATATGATTGTTGAATTGAGTAATGAATTCAACATTACTTTAGATCACCTCTTGAAAGGGGATGGAGTGATTGTGAAACAAATAACTGAGGATACAAAGAGTAGCAGAATAAGAAAAAAATGGATATTCTTTTTGTTGGGGATAATTGCTATGTTAATTGTTTTATTTGGTTTTTATATTTTCAAAAACCAAAATATCAGAGCTACTCAAATTACTAATGCGAGTACCTCTACAAATAACAGAGTAGTAGAAATTGAATTGAAACAAAATATTTTTTATGAATATGGCGGCTATATGTTAGACGAGCCTGAAAAAGGTATTGTTAATATAGAGATGCACAGTAACTTAAATTTTTCACTAAAAAGAGAATCAACAAAAAAAGTGAAAATTCCAATTGAAAATATTGGAGATAAAAGTAAAATTACTCAGATAAATATTGTGAATTCAAACCAAGAACCAATTTACACCATAAACGATAAATAGTAAAAAATCTCAATGAAGTTTAGTATAATACAAACTTCATTGAGATTTTTTACTTAATTAGCGCTGACCGTTCCAGATACAGAAAAGTTTGATCCTGTAATTTTAACCCACCAACGTGTATCACTATTAATATCAGAAAAAACGAAACTACCTGTTTTTCCTGCGGCGACGTTTGTGGAGCTGTAAGTTCTAAACGTTCTTTCGGCAGATACTTTTATTGCACTTTTACCTTTATTACTCACAGTAACCTTATACTTTTTTGATCCATAAAATTTATAATTTGTATAAAGTGTACCTTTCCCTTTATACGAGCCGTTATAATTATATTTGGTTTTCCCCGTAATTTTTTTATCAGATTTTGGCTTACTAGTACCGTATAATAAATTATTAGCTGGTAGTAAACTTTCAACGGGGTTTTGGTCAAAAATTAAATCTTGGGGTGTAGTGTCATGGATTTCTTCAACCTCAAATGTTGCATTATCATCAGTTATAATTTCTTCAGCCGTGACAGAATTAGGATTTGAAAGTAAGAATCCTAGCAAAACAATAGGTGATGCAAATAATACCTTTTTCATATTAATTACTCCTTTATGTTCAGAAGTTAATTTTGTCACACCACAATGAAAAAGGGAAGATTGAAATTGTAACATATGCTGATTGTCTGTGATTAATTTTGTAGCATTGCTTATTTAATAGTGTTTATACTATGATTTAATCGTGACCAATTATTTAATTTCAGAAACTTAAATTGTACAAGAATGTAATCATAGTATCAAAAAGGATACTTTTTTTTGGTACTATGTTTAGGTTCGGTACTATTAACAGTCTTCATATTATTTCTTCTCGTATTCACTGAAGAAAATCAGAAAAAATTTAGTCCATACTACATTTTAAAAAAATCAGCATATGTATCTTTATTTTTTACGTTTGTCTTTCTGTTTGCGTTTGTGTGTTCAACGCTGAATTAAGAAGCTAATGGTTTTTAGAGAGTACCAAAAAGGATCAATAAAACTTGAATTGCGTTCCAAAATCGATAAAATCGTACACAAATGTCTGAAAAACGTACAAAATTGTACTGAAATGGGCAGCAATGCATAAGATCCAAAAACAATCACAACTGAAGGAGGAAGTAGAAATGAGTAATTCTGTAAAAGAAATTGTAAAGTGGAAAGAAGATAAAAATCAATTTGGAGTAGATGGGTACACATGGTTTTTTAATGAACTAGAAAATAATTATCTATCTAAATTGAATGGTACTCAAAGAAATGTAAGTATGATTAAGATGTATGACTTTGACAAAGAAGCGACTGATTATGTCGTACACCAGCTTTACATTATCAATCAGGGTGCTGCAAGTGAACTTATTGATGAGCTAGGCTTAAAAGAACCATTCATATCTGATGAAAATCAAAAATATCTAGAAGCAAATCTCTAAAATTAATTATCAAAAGATGAAGATTGATCCCAAAAAAAGGGTCAGTAAAAACTAACAATGTTGTTATCAAATAAAAAAAATGCTATACTAAGGGTGCAAATGAATAGCACAGTTAACATTAACCCCCTAGAGAAGTAGGATTCTCTAGGGGGTCTTTTTTGGCTGATGTCGCCGTTAGGATGCTTTACTTCTTGTTTCGTTTATTCAGCCAATACTCGAATAAAGCTACTATTAAGCCGACAAGAAGGGGGCAAATGAAAAGTTCTAGCACAGTTAACACCTCCTTCCAGTCGCAAGACTGTAGGATGGGCGACATTTAATTATAACCTAACTTTTATGTAAAGGCGTTAAGAAATGAAATATTTACTAAAAAAGTGAAAAATAACCTTTCCCAAAAAGGATCTTTTTTGAGGAAATTGTGGACGCATTTTTATCACCATAGTTAAAATTTCTTGTGACAATTCCATCATCTGAATCCTCTCTTTTTGTCTAGTATAAATCTGATTTAGAACAAGAGCAAAATATTAAGGAAAAACTGTTTCTGCCTTTTTCTTTTAAGTCAGTTAGTGGTATGATGGGGAGGTAGAATAATGAATTGGAGTGACTAAAAAATGACAATTGATTGGCAAAAAGAAGTAGACGCACGTAAAGATGCATTATTAGAAGATTTACAAAATTTATTACGTATCAACAGTGAACGTGATGACTCAAAAGCAACAGCTGACGCACCATTTGGACCTGGACCTGTTGCTGGCTTAAAACATATGCTAGCTTATGGCGAACGTGATGGTTTTGTTGTGAAAAACGTGGATAACTATGCTGGACATATTGAATATGGTGAAGGCGATCAAACATTAGGGATTTTCGGACATATGGACGTTGTACCTGCTGGTGATGGTTGGGATACGGATCCTTATGAGCCTGTCATCAAAGATGGAAAAATCTTTGCACGTGGTTCAAGTGATGATAAAGGCCCAAGTATGGCCGCTTATTATGCATTAAAAATTATTAAAGATTTAGGTGTACCATTATCTAAAAAAGTTCGCTTTGTTGTCGGTAGTGATGAAGAAAGCGGCTGGGGCGATATGGATTATTACTTCAAACATGAAGAAACACCTGACTTTGGTTTCTCTCCAGATGCGGAATTCCCAATTATCAATGGTGAAAAAGGGAATGTCTCTTTATATGCTCGTTTTGGTGGATCCAGCGAAGGCGAATATGCTTTAGAAAACTTTAACGCTGGTTTACGTGAAAATATGGTTCCGGGAACAGCGACTGCTGTGATTGCAGTTCCAACTGCCGAAGCAGCAGAAAAAATGAAAGGTGCCTTTAGCGTTTTTGTCAATGAAGAACCAATTTCTGGTGAGTTAGAAGCAAATGGTACGACGGTAACGATCAAACTTGTAGGTAAAGGTGCACACGGCGCTAGCCCTCAATCTGGGATCAATGCGGCAACATTCTTAGCGGTATTCCTAAACAGCTATGCATTTGGTGGCACAGCGAAAGAATTTATCCAAGTTGCAGCAACACTTGTTCACGAAGATTTTTATGGTGAAAAATTAGGTGTAGCCTTTGAAGATGCTAAGATGGGCAAATTAACAATGAACGCTGGTTTATTTGTCTTCAAAAAAGGTGCTGAAGAAGGGAACTTTATGAGCTTGAATTTCCGTTATCCTAAAGGAACAACGGTTGCTGATTTAGAAGCTGGTGTGAAATCTACAGCAGGTGCGATTGGTGCAGACATCGTTCAAGGCGATCGTAACCAAGAACCACATTATGTGCCAGCGGATGATCCATTAGTTGAAACATTATTAAAAGTCTACGAAGATCATACAGGTCAAAAAGGGCATGAACAAATCATCGGTGGTGGAACTTACGGACGTTTACTAAAACGTGGTGTAGCCTATGGGGCAATGTTCCCAGGGTATACGGATACAATGCATCAGGCAAATGAATTTATGGCATTGGATGA
This sequence comes from Enterococcus sp. AMC1251, assembly GCF_058216535.1. Lineage (NCBI taxonomy): Bacteria > Bacillati > Bacillota > Bacilli > Lactobacillales > Enterococcaceae > Enterococcus > Enterococcus sp. AMC1251. Next base: position 286,158 of record NZ_CM177098.1, read on the forward strand.
TTTATTCCGTGCGACAGCTATTTATGCAGATGCTATTTACCGTTTAGCCGTCAAAGCATAAATCGCATTAAAAAAATGCTTATAAAATTATATTGAAATAAAAAATGCAACTACTGTATTCTGTTATTTTACGGATGTAGTAGTTGTATTTTTTTACTGAAATTTTTCCTCTTTTAGTTAAATTGAGAATATAAAATAAAAAAACATTTTAAAGCTCAAGTTGTTACACTAAGTAAATAATGGTAAGATTATTGATAGAATAAATAATCTGAGGTGAACCAAATGTCAAATGGAACAATAAGTTCAGATGTAGGCGTAGCATCTAATTATATAGACCCTATCTCAAGCGCAAAAGATTCAGCACTTGAAACTAGTGTTAACTCGTCTTCAATTAGCTTTTCTAATCTTTCGGTATGTGAAAAAGTAAAGAGTACAAATGGCAAATCATTAACAAATACTAGCCAATACGGTAGTGCACTTTCTAAAGACTTAACAAACTTTACCTTAATTGCTACTACTTTTGCTGAAAAAGATGCGCAAATTGCAAATGGAGGTTAGGAAATGTCAGAAGAAAAGAAAGATAATTTAGATGAGATTATTGCGATTAATCGAGAATTGCAAAATCTGACAGATGATTTAGACGAAAAGAAAAAGCAAACTGAAAAACTTACAGAAGCTGGCGAAATTACCCATCAAATCTATAAAGAAAATACCGATATCTTGGACGAACTCGCTTATTGTTGGAAAGGCGACAAAGCAAATCGGTTTTTACATATGGCTCATGAAGACAATGAACATGAATACAAACAGTCCATGAGAATTTTAGATGATACCCATTCAAATTTACAGCAAGAACAAAAAGCATTAGTTAATAAAGAAGAAGATTTACTAAATAAACAGTTGAAACTAAAACAAGAAAGTCGTTAAAAGGAGGTTCTATTATTGGGGTTGAAAATTAGAGTAAGTGAAATAACTAGCTATTTAGATCAGATAAATACCTCTTTATCTACTAAAAATGATGGTTTAAATCAAATTATGCAAGGTATGCAAAGCTTTATTGGAGCGCCAGAGTTAACTGGTGATGCGTGGTCGGCTGCTAAAAGCTACGCCGAAACTGCCCACATTCCACTTTTAAGGGGACAAATTCGAGCAAATGATGAAATGACAAATGATAATCTAACATTTGCTAGTCGAATAGCTGAAAAGATTGAGAATGAAGAAATTGATGAAGACGCATTAAACCGAATTATTGAACGTTTAGAACAACAAAGACGATCAATATTATATAGAAATAGTTTAATGACAAATAGCCCGTCATTTGGGACAAGAAACGTTAATGCTGATGATGGTTCTAATTCAATTACAATTCAAATTCACCAACTTAGAGAAGAAATTCAGTCAATGTATGATTTAGAGAGTTCTTGTTCTGATTTATATACAACGGCAAATTTGTTGCTAGATAATGTCAGTCAAGGTTTATCTGCACTTTCTAGTACAAATTGTTTTGATAATTCTAACGGTATGTATAGCACCTCTAAGCTAAAACTTGACTGGGCAAAGAGTATTAATAAGGAATGGAAAGATAACTTTGTTTTGCCGTTAGACTATGCGAAACTGGTTCAGGAGATTAAAGATGATAAAAGTTTATCTCCTACCGAAAAAGCCGATAAGATTGCTCGTGTATATGAAGATTACCTTTATTCATTGGCAAAACCTGCGTTTGATGAGTATTGGAAAATTAGAACTGAGTTTCCAAGCGGTTCCCCTGAGAGAGAAGCTGCCGAAGCTGAACTTGCGAAAGTATTGGAGTCTTTAGACATTGACATAAAAGCAGTAGCTAGGAACTTAGGCAATAACGCAATTGATGTATCCGGGAGAAATACTTTAAACTACGAGCAATTTATTAATATGGTAAATACTGGAAAACCTCTTGATTTAAAGTCTAGAAGTTTTGGAGATACCGATTATTCAATCTGGGCAAGAGGATGGACGCAGTATATTGCAGACAATAGAGACTATTTAGGAAATTATCTATTTGGCTATTACGGTCAAGGCTCTTTGCTTATAGATGGAGAAACATTGAAAATAGGTGCTGGTATTGCTCAGATTCTAAGTGATGCAAACAAAGGAGATTTTAAAAAATTATCAGGTTATTTGTTTGGTTTCTCTGTGAGTCCATTGGTAGGCACAGGAATTTGGGCTTTAACAGGTTATGGGGATAATACACAAGACGGTAATATGGTTCAGGAGGGTATTAATGATTTCAAGAAATATTATAAAAATAAGTAGTGTTACTGGAGCTACTATAATTGGATTGGCATTGCTATTCTTTATTTCAAAAGATCAATTACCCATATTTTTCCCTAACCAACAAAAAGAAATTAAAGTGAAGATTGCAGATCACAACATAGAAGCACAAATTCACGTTTATTTGGATAAACAATATAAAGAAAATTTTGAGGTGTCTCTGTATGATACCCGAACAGAAAAAGATATCACACCAAGCGATATAGGAGGAAGTAAATTTACACCAAAAGGAAAATTTTATTATGTATACGATGTTGAAAAGGGAAATAGCTATATAGCAAAAATAAAAAATAAAACCGATTCAATAATTGTTTCTAATATCATAGTTGAAGATAACGGCTAAAAATAAGTAGGGATTGCGGTGACTAAAATCTCTGCCTATTTACATATCCACTTTATAAATTATTATCAATGTGACTAATTTTACTTGATTTGGTTCAATATAATCCCACGAAAATAAAAAATCGAATGAACATGTCTCGCTAATTTGCAAAAAGAAATGTTGAGTTAGTATCTGACGATGAAGATAGTAGATAAAAAAGCCCGCCCGAGCTTTAAAAATGTGATAAGATATTAGCGGGATATTTTTTAAATATCCCTTTTAAACATTAGCAAAACCTGCTTTTGATAAATATGACAAAATACGAGCAAAATTTGGAGCAGATTCTCCTGAAACAGTGGAAGCAGAGAAAAGACTAGCTAGAATATTACAAGGACTTGATGTTGATATTAAAGCAATAGTTAGAAGTTTGGGAAATAATGCGATAGCAGTTTCAGATAAACATGTTCTTGAATTTATAGATATGGTAAATACTAATAAACCTTTAGATTTAAAAAGTAGAGGTCTTGGAGAATCCAATTTTTCAGTTTGGTCAAGACAGTGGACACCAGAATTTATAGTAAAAACAAACGGTAAAGAAGATAACCGTTCTGCTGATTATTTGGGAAACTATCTATTTGGTTACTATGGGCAGGGTGCTTTCATATTGAAAAACGATAATTTAAAATACGGAGCTGGTGCCGCTCAAGGTTTTATTTCGGATAAAGATATTCCAAAATGGATTCAAAATATTAAAAATGGTAACTACGGAGATAATAAAGGTGATGCTGAATTAATACAGAAAGGAATAACTGACTTTGAAAAGTATAATAAAAAAAATTAGTATTATTATTGCATCTATCATAGCTATAATTTTAGTTATTTACATTATTTCAAATGTAGTATTGGTTTATAGGTCGTTATATTTTCCAAATCAAACGAAGGAATTTGAAGTTGAAATTCATGAAAGTAATATTGAAGCCGAGTTTCGTATTTATGTAGATAATAAAGTTGGTGATAAATTACAAGTAACTCTAGATGGAGAAGATGGCAAAAAACTGGAATTAGAAGAGAAAAAAGGAATCGAACAGATCATATATGTTAAAAAAGCTAAAGCTGGGGCAAAGTATATAGTAACAGTAAAAAATAAAACAGATTCATTTGTTTATAGCTATGTTAGCGTAGAAAATAATAATTAATAAAAACCTAGATTATGAATATATTAGATAAAAAGCCCGCCCGAGCTTTAAAAATGTGGTGGGATATTGGCGGGATATTTTCAAAATACCCCTTTAAAATATTGATAAATCAAGGTTTGTAAAGTAGTGCCATTTACCGTTTAGCCGTCAAAGCATAAATCGCATTAAAAAAATGCTTATAAAATTATATTGAAATAAAAAATGCAACTACTGTATTCTGTTATTTTTCAGAGTAGTAGTTGTATTTTTTACTGAAATTTTTCCTCTTTTAGTTAAATTGAGAATATAAAATAAAAAAACATTTTAAAGTTCAAGTTGTTACACTAAGTAAAAAATGGTAATATTATTGATAGAATTAATAAACAGAGGTGAACCAAATGTCAAACGGAAAAATAAGTTCAGATGTAGGCGTAGCATCTAATTATATAGACCCTATCTCAAGCGCAAAAGATTCAGCACTTGAAACTAGTGTTAACTCGTCTTCAATTAGCTTTTCTAATCTTTCAGTATGTGGAAAAGTAAAAAGTACAAATGGCAAATCATTAACAAATACTAGCCAATACGGAAGTGCGTTATCTAAAGACTTAGCGAACTTTACATTAATTGCTACTACTTTTGCTGAAAAAGATGCACAAATTGCAAATGGAGGTTAGGAAATGTCAGAAGAAAAGAAAGATAATTTAGATGAGATTATTGCGATTAATCGAGAATTGCAAAATCTGACAGATGATTTAGACGAAAAGAAAAAGCAAACTGAAAAACTTACAGAAGCTGGTGACATTACTCATCAAATCTATAAAGAAAATACCGATATCTTGGACGAACTCGCTTATTGTTGGAAAGGCGACAAAGCAAATCGGTTTTTACATATGGCTCATGAAGACAATGAACACGAATACAAACAGTCCATGAGAATTTTAGATGATACCCATTCAAATTTACAGCAAGAACAAAAAGCATTAGTTAATAAAGAAGAAGATTTACTAAATAAACAGTTGAAACTAAAACAAGAAAGTCGCTAAAAGGAGGTTCTATTATTGGGGTTGAAAATTAGAGTAAGTGAAATAACTAGCTATTTAGACCAGATAAATACCTCTTTATCTACTAAAAATGACGGCTTAAATCAAATTATGCAAGATATGCAAAGCTTTATTGGAGCGCCAGAGTTAACTGGTGATGCGTGGTCGGCTGCCAAAAGTTACGCCGAAACTGCCCACATTCCACTTTTACGTGGTCAAGTTCGGGCAAATGATGAAATGACAAATGATAATCTAACATTTGCTAGTAGAATAGCTGAAAAGATTGAGAATGAGGAAATTGATGAAGACGCATTAAACCGAATTATTGAACGTTTAGAACAACAAAGACGATCAGAAATAGTTTAATGACAAATAGCCCGTCATTTGGGACAAGAAACGTTAATGCCGATGATGGTTCTAATTCAATTACCATTCAAATTCATCAACTGAGAGAAGAAATACAATCTTTACATGATTTAGAGAGTTCATGTTCTGATTTATATACTACTGCTGATTCATTGTTAGATAATGTAAGCCAAGGTTTATCTGCACTTTCTAGTACGAACTGCTTTGATGGCTCAAACGGCATGTATAGCACTGCTAAGCTAAAACTTGACTGGGCAAAAAGTATTAATAAGGAATGGAAAGATAACTTTGTTTTGCCATTAGATTATGCGAAACTCGTTCAGGAGATTAAAGATGACAAGTCTCTTTCTCCAACTGAAAAAGCCGATAAAATCACTCGTGTATATGAAGATTACCTTTATTCGTTGGCAAAACCTGCTTTTGATGAATATGATAAAATACGAGCAAAATTTGGCGCTAACTCCCCCGATGCGATCGAAGCCGAGAAGAAACTTGCAGGAATATTACAAGGGCTTGATATTGATATTAAAGCAGTAGCCAGAAAATTAGGCGATAATGCTATTGATGTCTCTGGTAAAAACACGTTAAACTACAAACAATTTATTGATATGGTCAACACAGCAAAACCACTTGATTTGAAGAGTAGAACTTTTGGAGATTCAAACTATTCAATTTGGGCAAGAGGATGGTCAAAAGGAATCGAAGATCGTAGGGACTATTTAGGCAATTATCTATTTGGCTATTTCGGACAAGGCGCTTTGTTCTTCAACGGTGAAACCCTAAAAATGGGTGTTGGCGTTGCTCAAATTCTAAGTGATGTAGCTAAGGGTGACCCTAGTAAGCTAAGTCTATTTGCTTATTATTTTTCCAAAGATTTTACTAGTGGTGTAAGTGCTTGGAAAGCGAATGGGTATGGCGATAACGAAGGTGACGGCTCTGCTTGTTCAGGAGGGTATCGATGACTTTAAAAAGTATATTAAAAGCAAGTAGTATAATTATTGTTATTTTACTTTTCTCGCTTGTCTTCTTCATAGTCCCAAAATACAACGGGCAGAAGTACTCGCCTAACCAAGAACGAGAATTTAAAATAAAAATATCTAAAGATAATAATGAAGCTCAAGTATTCATTTATGTTGATAAAAAACACAAAAAGGATTTCTCCGTAAATTTATATGACAATCAAACACAAAGAATGTTAAAACCATATAATATTGGCGAGGATAGATTCACTCCAAAAAATAAGTTCTATTATGTTTATATTGTAGAAAAAGGTGAAACTTATACTGTTAAAATTAAAAATGAAACTGACTCAACAATAATCTCAAATATTATAGTTGAAGATAATGACTAAAAACAAATAGAGCTTGCAGTCATCGCTAGCTCTATTTATTTTTGACCTTAAAATTTGTAAAAGCTTATCTTTCACTGAGTTTAAATTTTATTATTAAGATTTGTTTTATGAAAGTTGCTTATTCCAGCTTATTTCCGAAGGGGTTGCTTCTGCTTCTACCGTTTATTCGGATTTTAGGTGACTGGATTGTAACTCATAGAGCCAATAAAAAAAAAAGTAACTTCTGGTTTCAGTCATTTTACTGAGATAGTAGTTGCGTTTTTTATTGTTAAATCATTTTGTCGTCTTATAATTTGTATAGTTGAAAACGAGAGCCATCAAGATGCCAATAGGTTAGTGGGCTATGATCATTTAGCGAAAGTTCGATAAATTCGTGTATCCTATCGCTTTGCAATAATAGCTTATTTTCATTTGTATAAATTGGAAGTAGGTTAAATTTATAGGGAATATTATATCTTTTATTAGTAACAAAAGCTATTTTATTATTATAACTGATATTTAGATAGTTCCTTTTGTTCGTTAAGTGATCAATATAGTAATAATCTCCAATGAAATGTGAAATTATATCGTTGGAAAATGACTTGATTTGATAGCTGTTTGTTAAATGTAATTTTATTCCATTGATAATTTGGCAAATTTCTTTTGTAATCGTTGTCACAGGTATAATGTCTACATTTGATAGTAAGATAACAATTAACTTTTGTTTGTCTAATATTTTGATACTTGCTTCAAAACCATCTATATCCCCTTTATGCTGTATACATGGCTGTCCTTCAATTTCAGTAATATCCCAACCACAAGCATAGGTTGCATTAAAAGCAGAAAGATATTTTTCATAAGAAGATGTGGAAATAAGTTTACGATCTAAAATAGCTTGTCCCCATTTTAACAAATCTCCAGTTGTAGAGTACATACCAAAGGCACCAGTTGGAAAAGTCATATTTGTTTTTGCGGTTTGAATTTCAGATGTCCAAAAACTATAGCTATCTGCTAGTTTTTTAATAATGTCAATATCGTTCATACATCCGCTATTAAACATTTCCAAAGGAGTTAAGATAAATTGCTTCAAACATGATGCATAGCTTTGTCCCGTGACTTCCTCAATTATTTTAGTCAGAATAAGGTAATCTGTGGAAGAATAAGAAAACTTTGTTCCAGATTTAAATAATGATGGTCTATTGAGAGAATGTTTGATTAAAGTATCAATTCTCTGATTTAAACGCATTGTTTTTTCATAGTAATCAGGTTCTGAGACAAAATCTGGAATCCCAGAACTACAAGTCAAACAATGATAAATAGAAATTTCTTCATTAATTGAAAGAGTTGGAAGATATTTTTTAACGGGTTTGTGAATATCTAGAGAATTTTTTTCATAAAGTATAAAAATAATCATACTAGTAAAAGCTTTTGTTAATGACCCAATTTTAAATCTAGTTTGCTGGTCATTTTTCATTCCCATTTCTATATTAGCGAAACCATAACTATTTTGAAAAATTGCTTTTCTATTTTTGTATATTGCTAAATTTCCTTGTAGATAATGATGTTTTTGATAAAAATCTATCCAGTTATTCAAGGAAGACGTTATTTTGTTATTGTTCATTATGTACACCTTTCTCCAGAGTGAATATATCATGTTTGAGATTATTTAAAAAGTCATTTAATAGTAAATTTTTAGTAGGATATATTGGAAATATCCTACTAAAATATCAGTAGTGCCATCTTTGCCAATAAATGTAATTTTACATTCAATGATATAGCCTTGAATGATATAGCAATGTGGGAGTTGAGCTTTTAGGTAAAAAACTTACTAAGCTTGAGTTGGTTATTGTAGAAAAAGCATTAACTTGTTCAGGTTTTATATAAAAATACTTATAGAAATATAAATTAATTGCTGGTAGGAAAGTGAGAATGTTTATTACAGAATTTGCTAGTTTAATTAATGTGTATATTATTATCACTACTGCATAGTTAAAATGAACTCCTAGCTTTCAAAAAACTTAGGGAAATTCTAAATGCTAGAAGTCAATAGCAATATACATTTGCTTGTAGTTTGAAACTACTACTTAAATATAACATATTGCAAACAAATTAACTTTCTTTTTTTTAAATATTGAGCAAGGGTGATTAATTTATGTTACGATAGATTTATGCATTAAAAAAGAGACTATTTATTAAGAAAATTGATCAAAAAATGAGAACATTTTCTATAATCTTTCGTTAGTCGGTGGGGCATAATATCGGATATAGAAACTTGAAAATAAGAAAAATTAATTTATTTAATTATAATAAACCATGCTAAATCAGGAAGAAAAAGAGTAAGAAATTAGAAGATATGAACCTTTTGTTTTAACTGAAATGAGGGATAAAAATGGAGAATTTAATAATAGATATTGGAATATCGGATATTATTACAATAGCAACCGCAGTTACCAGTATAGTACTAATTTTTTTAGGATTAAATGGGGATATATCGAACAAAAAATCGCAATTACTTTTCGTAATGAGTAGTTATGTGGTAATCTATGTTTTCTATTTATTTTTAATAAAGGATTATTATTTATTATTAGTTTTTGTTGGTATTATCATGTTTGGAGGAGTTGGTTATTTAAGTCAGTTAGGTAATTTGGATTTGGAAAGAGAATTATCAATATCACATTTATTAAGATACTCGATTCAGGCGTTATTCTATTTGACTTTTGGTTTTTATCAACCTATTTGTGTAGTTTTGGTTATCTTTTTTTCTAAACAAAAAGATCTATCGTTAATGATATTTTTATTTTTTGTGACAATACAATATATTATAGTAGCTAAGGACTTTTTTAGCTTTAAAAATTTTGATAAAACTATAACGGAGAAATGGGCACCAAATATAACAAAAAATATTAGTCCAAAAGAAATTTTAGATATAAAAAAAGAAATGACATTAGAAGATTTTGAAATATTAGCTTTTATTGTTTTTTCAGAAGATAAAGATTTTTTTAACAGAAAAAAATCTCATATTTCTTTAGGGGAACTCTTAAAGAAGATTCTTAAAAGAGTACAAAATGTATGCAGACTATATAAATCGATTTTTAAGAAACTTATAAAAAAAGAAAACGATATTTGTGATGAAAAAAAGGAGTATGAAAAGAATAATAGTAGTGTTAGTTTTTTGTTTCGAGGGTATTCTACTATAGAAAGTCAAGTGATCAGACAATATGCTATGGAAGAGTTCTCATATAGATTTAAATTGAGAAGAAAACTATTTATTGAACGAGTATACACTAGTTACTTAATATTATCCTTGAAAAAAAGAAAGTCTAGACTGTTCTCAAGAAGTTATTTTGAAAGGTTGAGAATTCAAAAGTCTATGAAAATTCCTATGAAATTTTCTATTTTAATGTGCTACTATAATCATGTTTTAGGAAAACCGGAAAGTATGTCTGATTTGAAAAAGCAGTTAGTCAAGCAGTCAAGGTTGAAAAAAGAAGATATAGACTTTAAGTATAATAGTTTTGAAGAGTCTCAGCTTAAAAATGAAATTTTGCAAAATATAAATTCGGCATTTGACAGTGAAATTTGGTTTTAAATGAAAAAAGTCGATCTGATGTTTGAAATGTTGAGGAAATATTAGGAAAAAGTAATAGAAACCTAATTTATTGGGATTTCATTTTAGAATAAAATAGCATTTCCATTATAGAAAAATACTGATATAATAAATATGCCATAAATTTTTTGTATTTATTGATTATTATTTGAGAAGGTGGATTCTTAATGTATTGTTCCAATTGTGGTAGTAAAATTAATGAGAAGGCTGTAATTTGTCCAGAGTGTGGAGCAATTACAAAAAAAGAGTATTTTCGTAAAAATGATGAACTCGGTTGGGGAATTTTAGGGTTCTTTATACCTGTTGCAGGACTAGTCCTTTATTTAATTTGGATGGAAAAGAATCCTAAAGCTGCAAAAGTAGCTGGATTAGGAGCCCTTTGTGGCGTATCTGCACTTATTTTATTCTGGATACTATATATTCTGTTTTTTGTTCTACTCTTTCTAAGGATAAGCTCATAAAATACAAAGAATATTGGTTAGGTTAGTTTACATTAAATGGAGGAGTGGTTGAGTATGTATTGTTCTAATTGTGGTAAAGAAATTGATAAGGAAGCAGTAGTCTGTCCACACTGTGGTGTTCCAACAGAAAATGCACATAAGGAAATGGATAACGGCGGTTTTTTATGGGGATTATTAGGATGTTGCCTCCCAATCGTAGGATTAATCTTATTTTTAGTATGGAAAGACAATAAGCCAAAAACAGCTAAAGCTGCAGGAATAGGTGCTTTAGTTAGTGTTGGATGTATCGTAGTATTTTATGTACTACTTTTTGCATTAGGTATGTTTGGAGCGACTTTAAATCCTGGATACTAAATGGCTAGCAAGAATATTTGGTTGTCATTGTCGTCCAGATAGATCATTTCATTTTCACGGAAAGCAGTTTCCATTGTGTGCTAGATGTACTGGGGAATTGCTGGGTATTTTATTCGGTATTTTTAGTTTTCCATTTGCAAAAATTTCTATTTTATGTTTAGTTATTTTACTTTTACCTTTAATTTTGGATGGCTTTTTGCAATTATTAACTGAATATGAAAGTAAAAATATTCGGCGTTTTGTCACAGGAATGCTATTTGGATATGGAATTGTACAACTCTTCTTAATATCTATAGTTTATGTCTATTCATTAGGGTATAACCATGCAAAGTAAAAAGAATTATTTTAATTAAAAGCAGTTAAATAAGAACCAAGAAATAAAATGAACGATCGCACAAGGTCGGAATACAAGCACTTAATTTTAAGGTGTGGAAAAAATTAATAAATGAAGACCAGACAAATAGTTCTGATTTTCATTTTCTCTCTAATCAATCGTGTGTAGATTATTGATTAGAAAGAAAATGTCGCTAGGTTCGGTATTTTAATTATTCAATAAAATTTTTTGAAAAAGACAAAATGGAGGTTGGGACAGAAGGGATTGCTTCTGCTCCTACCGTTTATTCGGATTTTAGGTGACTGGGTTGTAACTCATAGAGTTATGTCCCAGTCACTATTTTAATCGATTTAACCTACCGATCTTATTTAAGAAGATCATAATTTAATAGTTATAGTTAAAAATGGATGATGAATCAGTAATATTGTCTTTGATTGTTCAAGAATTCCGTCTCTTTGCAGAAGAGGACTTTAAGAGGAAAGAAATTATCTCGAGTTGTAAATAAAAAACTTGAAAATGAAATTATAGATGACATGATCGACTAATAATGTTCAGAAAGAGCTAAATGTGTAGATATATCAAAAGTGATGTTGCTAAATTTTAGCAGGATCATTTTTTTGTAAATTATATGTGGACAAAATCGTAATCTGGCATAAGCACGTTGCGTCTGATGCTCTTAAATATAGATTTCTCAAAAACAGTCATTTTCAGTAGGAGTTTTAAGCTCTACTGAGTCGATATCTACTTCTGGAAATACAATAAAGTTAGTTTCGGATGACGCACTTTCAGAGGTTTGTCTCACACTCATTATCAAAACCACCAATCAACAATAATGAGAACAACGCACTTACTACAATTTTTTTCATATGTTATCGCTTCTTTAATTTGGTATAATTTTACGCTACTATGATTCCGACTATTTGTAACGGTAAGATTCTTGTCGTTGTTTAAAACGTTTATGTATAAGCGTTTCTACGGATATTTTTATCTCAAAATAATAACAATATTTTATTCGTGCTATGACAATCGATAAGCAAATTAGCTTAAAATTAAACCATTATCTACTTAATTATTATAAAGAATAGTTAGGTAGATAATGGTTTAACTATTTACAATAGGAAAGATGGATAATTCTCAAAAAAGACAATTTTTTGAAAAGAATTCTTTATATCTCCATAAATAGTATTTTACTTAGATAATAATTACTGATAAGCGCAACACTATGCCCAGTTAACTTACTTACAGTTGAATTGAAATGAAATACCGAAAAGAATATCCATAAGAATACCAACTCGAGAAGAAAAGATAACACTCTGCTACCAAAAAAAGCAATCAGTTCTTTTATAAAGTGTTTAGATTTTGACTCAAAAACAAATAGTTTATTGATAATATAAGAAAATAATACTGTTAATACCCAATCAAAAAGATTTGCTAATTGATAATTCAATCCTAATTCGGAATGTAACAAATAAAATACAAAAATATTGAAAGCAATTGTTACTATTCCCCATAAAAGAAATAATTCAGCTTGTCGACTTATTTTATGTTGCATGTATCTACTCCTAGTGATGTATTTTATGATTGTATATTATACACGCTTCGCGTTTAATTTACTAATATTTATCTGTGTTTAACGAGTACTTTTTTTGTTGTACATTCTACATATAAAGTACCGGGATACAACATAAGTATATTGATTTAGATTCTAGAAATTACGGTTTTTGTATAAGAAAATAATGAGCGGGAGATAAGATAATTCAATTAATTAAGAGAAAGAAGTTTGTTATTTTACATGTAATGAAGTGAGCCTTTAAAATTGAACCAAAAATGGATTAGGTAATATATTCCAACACAAAAATTAAAATTTTTTATAATTTATTTTATCTGATGTAGACTATTTTTATGGTGATTTAAAGAGGAGTAAATTGAAAATTATCCTATGTAAGTCATGATTTTGACAAAATAAGATCTACACAATAATTCAGACGTAGAAGGAGATATAACATGATCACAATCAATGCAACTATTTTTATCAAAGAAAATGAAATCGAGAAATATAAATCATTGTCAGAAATGCTGATTCAAGGAACGCGATCTGAACCAGGAAATTTAAAATACGATATGTATCAATCGGTCGAAGTGCTTGGTGAATTTATGTTCGTAGAACAATACTTGGATCAAAATGCATTAGAACAACATCGTACTTCTAAACATTTCACTGAATTTTCGAGTCAAGTCGAACCATTGCTAAGCAAAAAAATAGATGTTAGAGTATTACAAGACCTGCCAAGATCAAGCTAAATTAAGTTATTTAACTCAGTAGTTGATATATCCTCAAATAACAATAGCGAGGCTGGGACACAAGGAATGCTTCTGTGTCCAGTGTTTATTGGGATTTAAGGTGTGATACAAAAATGGTGTTTCCTTTTTGTATCACACCTTTTTCTTTGTTCAAGTAAATTAGTGTACTAATCAGCTTATTACAATAACTAGTTTTCAAAAATCTACTATTTGTGAAAATAGTTGAAAAATTGTTATGTTTGATACTTGCTTCAGAATAACCTTGACAGACAGTTGTCAGGTTTATTTTTGTACAATACAATCAAGTCGTTAGAAACAAATAACATTTTCAAGTATACTTATAAACATACTTAAAATAAATGGAAGATTACCTAAAGATAAATAGTACGTGCATATAAGAAAAATGAGGTGAATAGATGATTAACTTTCAAAACGTATCAAAAAAATACAACGACCAGTTAGTATTAGAAAATTTTGATATTTCCATTGAAGACGGTGAGTTTTTTGTATTAGTAGGTCCAAGTGGTAGCGGAAAAACAACAACATTAAAAATGATCAATCGCTTGATTGAACCCACAGATGGCGATATCTATTTTAACGACCAAAGATTGATTGATTACAATTTAAAAGAACTCCGATTAAAAACAGGGTATGTTCTTCAACAGATTGCTCTGTTTCCCAATCTGACAGTCGCAGAAAACATTGAATTGATCCCAGAAATGAATCATTGGGATAAAGTAAAAAGACGTGAAAGAACAGAAGAACTATTAAAGAAGGTTAGTTTAGACCCCGAAGAATATCTTCATCGAAAACCAGCTGAATTATCTGGTGGAGAACAACAACGCATTGGAATTTTACGAGCAATTGCAGCAAAGCCAGATATTATTTTAATGGATGAACCATTTAGCGCTTTAGATCCAATTTCTAAAGGACAGTTACAATTATTAATTAAAGAGTTGCATAAAGAATTAGCGAGCACCGTTGTTTTTGTTACTCACGATATGAATGAAGCTCTGTTTTTAGGTGACCGTATTTGTGTGATGAAAGAAGGGAAGATCGTTCAAACTGACACACCAGAACAAATCAAAAATCATCCTACTAATGACTTTGTGGCACAATTTTTCCGACAAGATTACTCTAGTTTAGACAATTATTGTGTAGCCGACTTATTAGCGCTAGGTCTTGTGAAAGCTGGACAAGTTGACACTGAAACAATCGTAACATTGGACACACCACTTCCAGCTGTGATTCGTTTACTTGTAAATAATAAACTAGTCCGGCTTGTAGACGAAAAAGGTACAGTTGGTGAAATCACAGATCGAACGATTTTGCGTTTCTTAGAGACAAAGATAGAAAAAGGTGATCGATAATATGGGGAAATTAATAAACACACTCATTGCTCGTAAAGAAGACTTCATTCAAGCTGTTGTTGAGCACGTTCAACTGTCGCTACTGTCAGTACTGATTGCTATTCTTATAGCGATTCCATTGGCAATTATACTAACAAATTATAAAAAAGCGGCAGAATTTGTACTACAAATCACAGGGATTTTCCAAACAATTCCTTCTTTAGCACTACTCGGGTTGTTAATTCCGATTATTGGGATAGGCAGTCCGCCAGCAATCGTCGCGCTAGTAATTTATGCACTATTTCCGATTTTGCAAAATACTTATACAGGTTTGACCGAAATTGATCCCTCGTTAGAAGAAGCAGCCGAAGCTTTTGGGATGAATAAACGAGAAAAACTGATCAAATTTGAGCTGCAATTAGCTTTGCCTTATATTATTTCAGGGATTCGTACAGCGACAGTTATGATCATTGGAACAGCTACACTTGCGGCTTTGATTGGTGCAGGTGGGCTAGGTACGTTCATCTTACTGGGGATCGACCGAAACAATGTATACCTTATTTTAATTGGCGCAATTTCTTCTGCTATCTTGGCTGTCTTGTTTAACTTTGGAATTCATTTGTTGGAAAAAGCTACAGTGAAAAGAATCGTAGCAGCATTTATGGTATTGATTGCTTTATTAGTAGGCTCATTTGTCTATACGCATCAAGAAGCTGAGCAAAAAGAAATTACAGTAGCTGGAAAGTTAGGTGCAGAACCGGATATCTTGATTAATATGTATAAAGAACTGATTGAAGCAAATAGTGATATCCACGTCAATCTAAAATCAAACTTTGGGAAAACCAGTTTCTTATTTAATGCACTAAAATCGGGTGAAATTGATGTATATCCTGAATTTACAGGAACCGTACTAGAAACATTTTTAACAGGCAGTAAAAACGTATCTAAAGATCCCAAAAAAGTGTATGAATATGCGCGAGATGAAATTCAAAAACAAGAGAACATGGTTTATCTAGAACCAATGCGTTATCAAAATACCTATGCTGTTGCGGTTAAACGGTCATTTGCGGAAGAAAACGGTCTAAAAACAATTGAAGATTTGAAAACAATTGAAAATCAGTTAAATGCTGGATTCACACTAGAATTTATCGATCGCGAAGATGGTTATAAAGGTTTGCAAAAATTATATAACTTAAATTTTGAGGTGAAGTCGATGGAACCCTCATTACGTTACCAAGCAATCGATAATGGAGATGTCAATGTAGTAGATGCTTATTCAACAGATAGCGAGTTAAAACAATATGATTTAGTGATCCTAGAGGACAATAAACAACTATTCCCACCTTATCAAGGAGCGCCACTGTTAAAAGCTGAGACACTTGAAAAATACCCGGAATTAGAAAAAGCATTGCAGCCTTTGGTTGGCAAAATCTCAGAAGAAGAGATGAGTGAGATGAATTACCAAGTCAATGTAGAGCAAAAAGACCCCGCGACTGTTGCACATGAGTATTTAGTGAAACATGGGATGTTGGAAAAATAGTAACGAGCAAATAGTCTGCCGTAGATAATAAATATCTGATTGAAAGTGACGGCTTCCGACAAACAGTATTTGGTTTTACTATGTGCTTGATTGATTTAGAAAAGTTGAATTATCCGTCATAAAAAGTTACCTCAAAATCGATTGTTCAAACTTAAAAATTCGTTGTTCAATCGTGAAATAAAAAAGTTTCGGACACTTATCGAAACCGCACTCAATACAATGAACTATTTTTTATCATTAAACTCAGAACCTCAGAAAAAAACTTCTGTCCTAATTTCAAAGCTCCACAGGAAGACAATCGATCTTCCAGCAGAGTGACTTTTATTTTGTCTAGCTGAACAACACTTGTTTGGCTAGATTTTTTTGTTCTATCATTTCATGATGAGTTGCTTATTTTTGAGTGCTAGCTAAGAATGTAAGGTTGTGAAAAAATTATTTTGAAGATTCTCAAAAAGGAACAATTCAACTAATTGAGTTAACAATCAAAAATATGAATATGGGTAGTACACTATTGAACAGATGTATTTTATAACTGTCTGAAATGAAGAGTATGATTATATTTGCTAACAATAAACTACCTAGTGCAAATAAAATAAACCATGTGAAGACGCCATGTGAGTGAGAAAAAAAAGAGCTTTGTATTATATTAAACAAGAGTATGGAGACTATGATTAGATTTACAGAAAGAGTTAAGTATCTTGAGTGCTTTACGTAGTGAGCGATTTCATCTTTTTCAGAACTGTTTTCTGATACCAAGAAGGGTAACTGAATATTATAGAACGCACAAATTCTATTTAACGTTTGAATATCTGGAATAGTTTTTCCATTTTCCCATTTAGAAATTGTTTGTCTTGTAACAAATAGTTGTTTTGCCAATTCTTCTTGTGTGTAGTTGTTCTCTGTTCTTAATATTTTTAGTTTGCGACCTATAGAATCCATATTTCCTCCCTATGTAAACATAAATATATATAATTATATTTTAGCATAATTCACATTGAAAATTAATAATAGTTTATTAGAGCTGTAAAAATAAAGTGCTGAACAGACGGTATTTAGCCATGGAACGTTGGGATTCCATGGTGGAAACCTAAGCGTACAGGCTTTTTTCGTCATGTAACTCGATAAGTTCTTTATAAAAATAGCCAAATGATAGTAAGCTAAGTTTGTACCAGAAATGTTTAAGCTAGCGTTCTCTTTTTATTCTTTTAGAAAGGTTGCATACATATGATTAAAAAAATAAATTTTTGTTTATCAACGATAATTTTTCTGTTACTGCTATTTTCTGCTACTAGTTTATTAAAAGGATTAGATATAAAAAAGGCACTTTATGATAATACGAAGGAACTGCATATTATTTATGAGCCCGGAATTAATTATAAACAGTTTGTTTATGATCTCTACGAGACTTCTCTTAAAGAGGATATAACAATTTCGCAGTACAATTTTACTGCGAAAGACACATTAAGCATTCTCTCGACAAATCCTAAGATAAATCCATTCTTTCGCTTGAAATCGGGCGTATTTCCTACTAATTCAGAATTTTCTTATGTGGCAAATTATTCTGATGGAAATCGAAAAAATATAGGAAGGATCAATTTACCTAGTGACTATTTAAAAATAAAACTTTATTCATTTGAATACGTAAAAAATATAGGACTAGGAAATGTTTTCTACATCCAAGGGAATGGGCGCCATAAAAAGCTTATTGATATATTCCAAAAATACGGAACTATCAAGATAACTAACCCTGTTATATCAGATACTTTTACAGTCAACATCTACCAAAATCTGATTACGTTATACTTGATTGTATTTTTCTTTGTTTGCATCATTTCATTAGCGTTTTCACAAAGGAAAAAGATTTCTTTGAAAAAAATCTTGGGCTATTCTGTTCGACAAATTGTATTCCAATCCATCAAGTCAACTTTTTCTATAGTATACGGACTGATACTAGCTTTAACTCTATATATCATTTTATCTAGGGATATAACACTCAACCTAGTATGGTCATTATTACTTTGCTTTTGTATTTACTTGCTATCGTTAATAGTCTATAGTTCGATCGTAGTATGTTTATATCAGTTTACAAATGTAAAGAATAATATAAAGGGAGCCGCGCCAAGTAAATTAGTAACAATTGTCATTGGAGGAACGTTGTGTATTTCATTGTTTTTATTTCTTGGGAAGTCCCTAGAGATAAAACAGGAGTTCAAAAATTATAATAAGATAAAGCAATCAACACAATTGTGGGCAAAAACAGAAAATTTATATAAGACAAATATAACAAATCAATTAGATAGGGAGGATCCGTTAGAAGAAACAACCTATTTGAAAAATGCTCAATTATTTTATGAAAAGCTCTCTAAAAAGCATAAAACATTTATAATAGCTCCCTATAACTATACTGTTTTAAATGACTCAAAAGGAAAGTCCATAATCATTGGTCAAGATAGAATCCCTGATAAAGAGGAATATATTACTTCGCCAGGAGGGGCGGATATCACCATTGACACAAATTATTTAAAGGTTAACCCCATAAAATTTATTCCCCCGTCTGAAATGGAACAAATGAACGCAGATGCTAATACACGGTCATTGTTAGTGCCTCAAAAATACCAGAAATATGAAGCAGAAATCAAGCAAAACTATTTATCAGATCTGAAGTTCAGACTAACGGAAGAACCTCCAAATGGATTGATTTCATTGGACGAAGTGAAAATTCAAGTGCTGTATGTTGAGAATCAACAAAAGTATTTCACCTATAATTCATTTTATGGAAGCCAAGCTGATAAAAATATGATCGAAGATCCTATAGCCGTAGTTGTAAACCCTAAATTAATGGATGGACTCTTTTGGGGCAATATTTTAACGATGAACGGAGGTCTGTTCATTAATTTTGATAGTGCAACAAAAAAGGAGCTTTTTGATCTTATTAAACAAGATATCAAGGACTCAGGTCTCAATGGTATTTTGAATTTTACTTTATCAGTTTTTAAAGAACATGGAGAAGAGACGGCAAGAAATGAAGCGAATGTCTTTAACCTAAGTATTCAATATAGTATCTTGATTATCTTTATTATCACATTGAATGTTCAAATTATGTATATCTTATTCAAGTTGAATGCAAAAAAACGATTGGTAAAAGAAATATTGGGGTATTCGGTATTTAATCAAATGACCGATATTGTGTTGATTCCAATACTCATAGAGTTGATTACTTTAGTCCTCTTTAATTTTTTACATTCTCACACCTCTTTTGTAGTAGTACCGCTTATCATCATTATAGTATTAAACAGCTTCATTTATGGATGCATCTATTTGAATAGTAAGTCTAGTACGTTGAAAGGAGATTTTTATGATATTTGAAGCAAATAATTTATCGATTGAACTCAATAAGAAGAAAATCGTCACCAATTTTAACTTATCAGTAAAAGCAGGAGATTTTATCTTAATAACTGGTAAGAGTGGTACAGGAAAAACGACGCTCATTAATAATTTGAGCTTATTGGAAAAGGTCTATACAGGAAGTTTAAACTACGAACAATTTGAAAATACGAAAAAAAATTGCCAAAGGATTAGAAAAAATGTAATCAGCTATATGTTTCAAAACTATGGTTTACTAGAAAATATGACGGTTTTAGAAAATCTTAAACTGGCTATTAAATACAATAAATCGTTTAAAAAAAATGATCTTACGCTTCTTCTAGAAAAATTTTCATTACCAGAATCGATTTTAACAAAAAAAGTATTTTTATTAAGTGGAGGAGAACAACAAAGAATCGCTCTGATTCGTTCATTGCTGAAGCCATTTGAGATTATTTTTGCCGATGAACCAACAGGAAATTTAGATGAAGAAAATGCTGCCTTTATAATTGACTATTTTCACTATTTAGTAAAGGAAAAAGAGAAAGCAGTTGTATTGGTTACGCATGATAAACAGTTGTTGAAGTATGCTTCCCTAGTTATAGATTTAGATCTTGAAAAGACTCAGTAGAATAGGAAGTAGCTAAAAAGAGTATGAACAACACGTAAGTCTTATGGGCAGTGTTATTCATACTCTTTTTCTCATAATAAAGTAATTTTTACCAAAAAGAAATGCAAATTCTCTCAACTTTCGCTATAATAAAGAAAATAACCAAAACAGGAAGTGGAAACATGAAAAAAGCAGACCGACAACGGTTAATCAAACAACTAATCACAGAAAATGAAATAGAAACCCAAGACGACCTGATTGCACTTCTTGAAAAATCTGGCGTCAAAGCAACCCAAGCCACTGTCTCAAGAGATGTACGTGAAATGAGCATTGTTAAAACCCATGGCTCAGATGGACGAGTGAAGTATGCCTTATTCTCTCAACAACAAGCATCTAGCAGTGAGGAAAAACTAAAAGCATCTGTGAAGGATTCAGTGATTCGCATGGAACGTGTCCAATTTATGGTCATCGTCCATACAGATATGGGCGCAGCAGATGTTGTCACAAATTTTTTAGATGAAGTCAGTTATGAAGAAATTGCAGGAACGGTCGCAGGAGTCGATACGATTATTATCATTGCTCGTTCAGAAGAGGACGCAATCGCTGTTGTTGAACGTTTTGAAGCGATGATAGATTAAGCATAACCAATCAAAAAATGAAGG
Source organism: Enterococcus sp. AMC1251 (assembly GCF_058216535.1). Classification (NCBI taxonomy): domain Bacteria; kingdom Bacillati; phylum Bacillota; class Bacilli; order Lactobacillales; family Enterococcaceae; genus Enterococcus; species Enterococcus sp. AMC1251. Next base: position 307,279 of record NZ_CM177098.1, read on the forward strand.
GAGATTTGGTTACATGAATTTGAAAGCGTTACAAAATGGGTCGGATATAAGAGGAATAGCAGTAGAGCATGAAGAAAAAACAGCAAACTTAACACCAGCGCAAATCGGGAAAATTGCTGTTGGAATGGTTCATTGGCTTCGTGATGAAAAAAATTTAGCTGAAAAAAATCAATCGGGAAAATTAAAGATCGGTATCGGTCATGACAGCCGTATTTCTGCAGATAGCTTAAAACAAGCGTTGATCGACAGTTTCGTTGAGCAAAATGTAGCGGTGTTAGACTTTGGTTTAGCAACAACGCCTGCCATGTTTATGGCCACGAAATTTCCACAATATGATTGTGATGCCACGATTATGATCACAGCCAGTCACTTGCCGTATTATTTTAATGGCTTAAAACTGTTCACTAAATCTGGTGGTGCAGAAAAAGCGGATATTGCCTATATCTTAGCACACGCTGACGAACCTGCACTTGTAGCCAAAGGAACTGTTACAAAAACGTCTATTTTAGAGACCTATTCAGCTGATTTAACCAATAAAATTCGTAAAGGTATGAAAACAAGAGAAGAAAAACCGCTAGCTGGTTTTCATATTATAGTCGATGCTGGTAATGGCGCGGGTGGTTTCTTTGCAGAAAAAGTCTTAGCAAAACTTGGCGCAGACATTACAGGTTCGCAATTTTTAGAACCTGACGGTATGTTCCCTAACCATATTCCTAATCCTGATAATAAAGAAGCAATGGCAAGTATCCAACAAGCTGTTTTAAAAAATAAGGCTGATTTAGGAGTGATTTTTGATACGGATGTGGACCGCTCAGCAGTGGTGGATGCGTCAGGCGAAGTCATCAATCGAAATAATTTGATTGCTGTCTTAGCAACGATTGTCTTGGCTGAAAATCCTGGTAGCAGTATTGTGACAAACTCACCAACTTCAAGCCATCTGAAGGCGTTTATCGAGTCAAAAGGTGGTAAACAAGTGCGTTATATTTCTGGTTACCGTAATGTGATCAACAAAATGATCGAACTCAATGATGAGGGAATTGATACCCAATTAGCGATCGAAACAAGTGGACACGCAGCCTTTAAAGAAAACTACTATTTAGATGATGGGGCGTATGTTATCGCTAAAATTCTGATGTTGTTGCCTACATTAAAAAAAGAAAGCTCAACACTCGGTGATTTGATCAGTTCATTAAAACAACCAGCAGAAACCCAAGAATTACGGGTTGAAATTCTAGCAGGAAATGTCCGTGATTATGGTGAACAAGTAATTCGAGATTTGAGTGGTTTTGTCGGGAGTCAACGAGGGATGAAAATCGATCCTGAAAACCATGAAGGCATTCGAGTGAATGTTTACGATGAGTATGGAAGTGGTTGGTTTTTACTACGAATGAGTTTGCATGAACCATTGTTAGTTTTACAAGTTGAAAATGATCAAGCTGGGATGAACCAAAAGGTTTTAGAAGAATTAGCAGGTTTCTTTGAAGGGTATAAACAATTGGACTTAGTGAAACTCACTGAAGCATTGGGGAAATAATAAAAGTTAGGAAAGAACAAAACGTTCTTTCCTAACTTTTTGGGTTACCACAAACTAGGCTCAGCAACTGCCATAATCGCTTCTCCAGTAAATGGATGTGTCAGATGCAGTTCATAAGCATGAAGCATCAAGCGCCCATTAGGTTTTGGGTGATACAACGGATCACCAATGATGGGATGCCCAATACTTGCTAGATGTACACGGATTTGATGGGTTCGTCCCGTTTCCAAAACACAATAAATAGTGGTATGGTTCGTCTTTCGATCATAAGATTCAACGTCAACATGAGTAACAGCCACATCACCACGCCGTTCATCAATTACTCGTTTTCGGCGATCATGACGATCACGGCCAATTTTTTTTCGAATGGTCATAGACTCATTTAGCTGACCTGAAATCACCGCTTGATAGTGCCGATAGATTTGCTTGCTTTCTAGTAATCGACCTAAAATCGGCAATACAAAAGGATTTTTAGCAAATAAGATTGCACCACTTGTTTCTTTATCTAGCCGATGAACAACATACGGCATTTGGTTTTTAGGCGCTAAGTAAGCTGCTAAATGGTTAAGTAGGGTGTCATGTTCATCTGGTTGATTAGGATGAGTTTTCATCCCAAAAGGTTTATTCAAAATAATCAAGTATTCATCTTCAAATAATACATTAACGTTAGACTCTTTTCCTAAAAGAATTACAGGCGTCGGATAATCTTCTGGTTCAAACTGTAAAGTAATAACATCGCCACTTTTTACAGAGAAATGGAACAAAGCTGATTCTCCATTAATCGACACATTCTTTCGAGTACGCAAAAAGTGTCGTACTTTACGGGGAACTAACCATTCTTGTTCGAGTAATTCTCGGACTGTTTGTTCCTTAAAATTTCTTGGTAATTGGATGAATAATTCCATTTTTACCCCACCTTTTCAATAGCGTTCTAAATTAGTTTAACAAATAGAAGAATAAGTTCAAGTGCATAGTCGGAATTAAAGGTAATGTTATGGAAGTAACTGGAGAAGGATCTAGTTTCATTATTGTGCATCATGAAGCAAATCGTAGATAGTAAAATGCAATAAAGAACCCACTCTTTAGGGAAGAGTGGGAAAAGGAGTTAAAAATGAAAAAGTGTTTAGTTAGGGTTGTTTGTTGGTATACTAGTATAATAAAGGGTAAATATGAATTTTTTGTGTATTAATTTAATCAAAATTGTACTTTTTTTTAAAGAAAAACGGCATCAGTGAAAATGACTACATTTCAAAGGGAGTATCACATAAAAAATACAAATTAACAATTAGAATTATTTTGGTAGAAGCTTCAATCCTTTTTAATGCTATCTGAAAAGCTTTTCAGAAAAAAAGAGACCCACTCTTTGGGGAAGAGTGGGAAAAGGAGTTAAAAATGAAAAAGTGTTTAGTTAGGGTTGTTTGTTGGTATACTAGTATAATAAAGGGTAAATATGAATTTTATATGATTAAAACTTTCTTAAATTAGCACTATTTTACAACTAAAATAAGAATTTACCCATTAACTAGCTAATTTATCCTATAGAATCATCAATTTCTTGATGGATTCTTAAACATTTCTACATAAAAATAAAAGGAAAACATGGTAAAATGAGCGAAACAAAATCTCTGTATTTTATTCATGCTAAAGCCGTATGAATAAAAGTTGTGATCTATGTTAAAATAGCTTAGAAACTTTTATATAAAGAGGGAGCATTATGGAATTTAAAACAATTATGGGGAAAATAAAATCTGGTTTTGAAAGCTTTTGGGCTTGGATTAAACCATATCTTGTTCGTTTTCATCACTGGAGAAAGCGGATTTGGAAAAAATATCAAATCAATAAAATTATTTTATTACTAGGCATGATTATCGTTTTAGTAACTAGTATCTATTTGTTCACTTTAGCAAAATCAGCGAATGTAGGCGCCTTGAAAAATGGGCTGGAAGAGTCTACTGTTATTTATGATAAAAATGGTGACGAAGCAGGTAGACTGTTTGGACAAAAAGGCACATTTGTCACGATTGATCAAATCTCTCCATATGTTACAGATGCGCTGATCTCGACGGAGGATCGGAAGTTTGAGACACATCATGGATATGATATTAAAGGGCTTTTCAGAGCAGTTGTTGGAAAGCTGAGTTTTGGATTGATTGGTAGTGGTGGCGGTGGTAGTACGATCACACAGCAGTTAGCTAAAAATGCATATTTAAAACAAGAGCAAACAATGACTCGTAAGGCAAGAGAGCTGTTTTTGGCCATCGAAATTGAAAAAAAATATGATAAAGCGCAGATTCTAGAAATGTATCTCAATAATTCATACTTTGGTAACGGAGTTTGGGGAATTGAAGATGCATCTCATAAATATTTTGGGATGAGTGCCAGCGAATTGTCGGTTGGTCAAGCAGCGACTTTAGTGGGTATGCTCAAGGGTCCAGGAATTTATAATCCGTTAGACTATATTGAGAATGCTGTCAATCGACGAGATACAGTTTTGCAATTAATGGTAGATAATGGAAAATTATCTCAAGGAGAAGCGGATGCTCAAGCTGGTGTAGATATGGGTAGTATGTTGGCTGATAATTATTCTGATCAAAACTCAGATTATAGATACCCATATTACTTTGATGCAGTTATTGATGAAGCTGTTAATAAATATGGGCTAAAAGAAGAAGATCTATTGAATAAAGGGTATAAAATATACACAGCATTAGACCAAAATTATCAAAATGCAATGGATCAAACTTATGCTAATGACGCCTTATTCCCACCGAATAGCGAAGATGGGGCTATGGTTCAAAGTGGATCTGTTGCACTTGATCCAAAAACAGGTGGTGTGCAAAGCGTAGTAGGCGGACGTGGAGAACATGTATATCGTGGCTTTAACTTTGCAACTCAAACGAAACGTTCACCAGGTTCATCTTTGAAACCAATTTCGGTTTATACACCTGCATTAGAATCAGGGATGAAACCAAATAGCATTTTAGAAGATAAGCCACAAGATTATTATCCAGCTGAAAATTACAGCCGAATGAACAGCGGTGAAGTGCCGATGTACCAAGCGTTAGGTGAAAGTTTGAATTTACCTGCTGTGTGGACATTGCATAAAATCGGTTTAGACAAAGGCTTTGAAAAAACGGAAAAATTCGGAATTCCTTTGGCGAAAGAAGATAAATATTATGGATTAGCTCTAGGAGGATTAAAAACAGGTGTATCCCCTTTAATTATGGCGAATGCCTATAGCCCGTTTGCCACAGGTGGCGCTCAGTCAGAAGCACATCTAATCACAAAGGTTGTTGATTCTACGGGTGCGGTCATTATAGATAAAACGAATGTTGAAACCAAACAAATTATTACAAAAGAAACCTCTGATCAAATGACGAGTATGCTTTTAGGCGTATTTAGTTCAGGAACAGGGATCAACGCTGATCCAGCAGGTTACGTGATGGCCGGAAAAACGGGAACAACAGAAACAAACTTTGATACAGATAAAACCAATGACCAATGGGTTGTCGGCTATACGCCGGATATTGTGGTTGCAACGTGGCTAGGGTTTGAACAAACAAGCGAAAGTCATTACCTGCAAGGCAGCAGTGCAACACATGCTTCTACCGTTTTCAGTAGCCAAACGCAAGGTATTTTACCTTATACAGCACAAACGCCATTCACAGTAGCTGATGCGTATGTAACAGGTGGAATAACACAGGCTGCTAGCGAGGTTCCTACTGGAGACAATGATGATTGGAAGGATAGTGTCAAAGATATTGGTGGTCAAGTCAAAGACGGTGCCAAAGATATTGGCGGTAAAATAAAAGAAGGATGGGATAATACCAAGAATGGACTGAAAAATTTCTTTGGTGGCTTAACTGGAGAATAATCGGTTTGAAAACGAATCAAAGAATGGTACAATCAAAGAGAATAATTTAGAGAAGCGAGGGAGATTAAATGAGTAATATTTATGATACAGCCAATCAAGTTGAACGTGAAATCCGTGAATTAGCAGAGTTTAAGGCATTGGAACAAGCTTACGATGAAGTAAAAGCGGACGAAGAAGCATACACATTATTTAAAGAATTCCAAACGTTTCAACAAGGACTGCAAGAAAAACAAATGCGTGGCGAAGAATTTTCAGAAGAAGATGCTGAAAAAGCTCAAGCATTAGCAACAGAAGTTCAAAAAGCAGAAGTGATCAACCAATTAATGCAAAAAGAACAAGCATTTAGTTTGATCGTAAATGATTTGAACCGTATTATCATGACACCGATTCGTGATTTGTATAACGATTAATCAATCAATATAAAAGCTTTTAGAGATAGTTGATAGGAAATGTTTTCAACTATTTATAAAAGTTTTTTTTATATTTATAATAGGTTTAAAAAAGCATTACGTATATCTGATATCAAAAATGTATAAAATCTTAAAAATTCTCCCAATTTACGACACTTTAATGATATAGTAATATTAAAAGAAAATTGGATTGGGGAGCAAAAAGTATGATTGGTATTTATGATTACACAGTTATTTTAACTTATGGAAATGCAATGTTTTCTATTGTTGGGATGTATTTAGCCCTTACGCAGCATGTTGTAGAAGCAATTTTTTGTTTAGCACTTTCTGGTATCTGTGATATGTTCGACGGGTTTGTCGCAAACCTTAAAGAGCGCACAAAAAGTGAGCTGTGTTATGGGATTCAAATCGACTCATTAGCTGATTTGATTAGTTTTGGGGTTTTCCCAACAGTATTAGGGTATGCATCTGGACTTACACAAGGAATTTATTTGCCATTATTTGTATTTTATATCTTAGCAGCATTAATCCGTTTAGCGCATTATAATGTGACTGAAATGGAGAGGAAAGAGCATACAGAAGGTTGCCGTGAATATTATGAAGGATTGCCAGTAACTAGTAGTGCTGCATTGATTCCGCTGTTGTTTTTTATTGCAGGTCGTTTCCACATTGCAATTACTTTAGTCTATCCAGTAGCATTATTAATTATTGGATTTTTGTTTATTTCAAAGGTGAAGATCAAAAAAGTAGATCCTAGAAAATTAGCTGTTGGGGCATTTGTAGGAGCAGTGGTTGCTTTTTTTGTTCGCTAAATTTATTAAAGGGGTAAATACATGGAGAAGCGCTTTAAAACAAAGGCTGTCAGTGAAAACGATAGTTGGTTGTTACATTTTTTATATAAAAATCCAATTGGACGTTTTATTTTAAAAGGAATCATCCAACCGCCACTGACAAAAATTGTCGGTGTTTATTTAAATAGCTCGCTTTCCAAGAGCATGATCCAGCGTTTTATTAAGCAAAATAACCTTCAAATGGACGAATATGAATCTACGACGTACCAGTCATTCAATCATTTTTTTATTCGAGAAATCAAGCCCGAAGCGCGTGTATTATCAGAAGATCAAGTTTCTTTAGCAGCACCTTGTGATGGCAAAGTTACAGTATATCCAATCAGTGAAGCTCAAACATTTAAAGTGAAGCATTCAGAATATGATCTTGCTGAATTACTTGATAGCACGAGTCTTGCAAAAGAATGGCAAGCAGGCTGTGCTGTCATTTTTCGCTTGACTCCTGACGATTATCATCATTATTATTTTATCGATGAAGGAACAATTATCAAGCATCAAAAAATAGCTGGAATGTTTCACACCGTTCAGCCAGTTGCAATTCATAATGAGCCTGTTTTTTCTAGAAATGCAAGGGAAGTTACGGTGATAGAAACAGAAAATTTCGGGAAAGTTGCGCAAATTGAAGTAGGCGCTCTAATGGTAGGGAGAATCAAAAATCTGAAAAATTCAGGACGTTGTCAGCGCTTTGAAAAAAAAGGTTGGTTTGAATTTGGTGGCTCTACAGTGATTTTATTATTTCAGAAAAACCAAGTAAAGATTGATTCGGAAATTTGGATGAACACTGATAATAAATACGAAACGATTGTGAAATTTGGTCAAATGATTGGTGGGAAAATGGAGGGAAGAAATGAATAAGTTGGTAATTTTGATTATTGCCGTGTTATTTATTTTAGGCAATTTTTACATTTGTAGAAAGCTCCTATCCATATTGGAACAATTTTCTTTTTTTGAGCATCTGTGGATTTTATGGGTAATTATTAGTTTATTTGCGATCGCGTCTATGCTGACAATGTTATTATTTGATGCTAATGTAGGGGGATTGATTGGGAAAATCGGTAGTTATTGGTTATCATTTTGGTTTTTATCCCTGGTTATTTTTAGTTTGACTGATTTTATTTTAAAGATGACGGGGAAAATAACGACTGTTCAAACAAAAATAGAATTAGTGATTTGGCTGGGAGCAACTCTTTTAATTGTTGTTTTATTCTGTTATGGATCATGGCAAGCGCAGCAAATAAGAACAGTGAATTATCAAGTGACGCTAGACAATGCTACAAAGAATAAACACAAAAAGTTAAACGCTGTATTGATCAGCGATCTGCATCTAGGCTATGTGAATGATGTGAAGAAGCTGGAAAAAATCGTGAGTAAAATCAATCAACTACATCCAGATATTGTGTTTATTTCAGGTGATTTATTTGATGGGAATTACAAAGCTTTGCAAGATGTAAAGGGCATGGAAAAACAATTCAAACGACTTTCTTCTACGTATGGAACGTATATGTGCTGGGGCAATCATGACGCAGGTGAGACCTTTGATAAGATGAAGGCGCTTGTTGAAGCTTCGAATATCACGTTGCTGGAAGATGAAATGACCGTTGTTAGTGAAGAGTTTTTAGTTATCGGCAGAAAAGACAGCCGACCGATTGGTTCACAAGATGGCACAAGAAAAAACATGCAAGAGCAATTCAAGACAGTTGGTAAGCAACTCCCAAAAATCATTTTAGATCATCAACCATCAAATATTGACGAATACGAGGATTCAAATGAATTAATTCTTTCAGGACACACCCATCAAGGACAGATTTTTCCGTTTAATTTAATAACAAAAGCTTATTTCACTGTGGATTATGGCTATTATCGTAAAAATGAAAACAGTCCTCAAGTAATTGTTTCTTCTGGCGTGGGCATGTGGGGTCCACCGATGCGTATCGGTACTCAAAGTGAAATTGTTCAAATTGAGATCACAACAAAATAAGTATAACGAATAGAGGCTTAAATGAAACTCACTGAGTTGGATTTCGGCTTCTTTTATTTTATAGCTTTAAAAAAATGGAAAACGAACAAGTTTTCGTATGTTTTTACTGACCACTTCTGAATAAAATGATATGATTAAAGAAAAGAGTTAGGGCGAACGAATAGGAGGTTCTAATGAAAGTATTGCATACGGCAGATCTACATCTGGATCGGTCTTTTGAAGGTCTAAAAAATAGTCCAAAACAAGTTATTGAAAAATTACAGAGGGCTAATCACGAAGTAATAACCACAATTGTTGATATAGCAATAAAAAATCAGGTAGATGCAGTTATTTTTGCTGGAGACACCTTTCATCAAAATCGAACATCAATCCGAACACAAGCGTGTTTTATCGATGAAATGAAACGTTTAGACCAAGTAAACATCCCTGTGATTATGACTTTTGGTAATCATGATTATTATGTTGCTGAGCGTTATTGGTTTGATTTTCCGAAAAATATGTTCCTTTTTCAGAAAGAGCAAGTTGAGACGCATTATTTTATGACTAAGAATCAAGAAAAAGTGGCGATCTCTGCGTTTAGCTATGAACATCCTTGGATCAATGATGATAAGCTGTCAGATTTTCCTATAAAAGATTCGACAGTAGACTTGCATATTGGAATTTATCATGGCGATACGACGAATAGTGGTCATCAGAACTATGCGCCATTTTCATTTAGCGAGATGAAAACGAAAGGGTTTGATTATTGGGCTTTAGGACATATCCACCAACCTCAGGTAGTCAGTGCTGATCCGCTGATTGTATATCCAGGAACACCCCAGGGGCATACTAAAAAAGAACAGAAGGTTCAAGGTGTAGCGATTGTTTCAATAGAATCAGGACATGCAACTGTTCGATTTGAACAAGTAGCTCAAGTCACTTGGCAAGTGGAACAGTATTCATTAAATCAAGCGAGAGGTTTACAAGACTCACTGAGTATTCTTACTGAGCTTCTTTTAAAGGACAGTAGGGATCATAGACAAGTGGTTTTAAAGGGAATCCAGTTAATAGATACAGAACAACTTGGTGAAGAATTCCAGAGATCATATGAAAATGGAGAATTACTTCAATATTTACAAACGACTTTGTTGAGGCAAACAAATCAATCGCTATTTTTATTCCAAGTAGATGTAATGACGGATGACTTTGCTAAAAAAGTGATGATCAAGGCAGCTCCTGAGTTACTCAATCAATTAGAAAAAAACTATTTACAGCCGGATATATTCTCAAATACCTTGCAGGAACTTTTACAAAACCCACTGTTTTCTTCAGTTGTACAAATAAACGAAACGTGGCGTGAACGGAGTATTGAACACGCAGATCAAAAGATTAACACCGATTTTGTCATTCAGGAGGATCAGTCATGAAGCTCATTGCAATAGAACTTGTTGGATTTGGTAAATGGCAACAACATAAGATTGATTTTCTCTCAAAAAACCAATTAATATTTGGTGCAAACGAAGCTGGAAAGTCAACTATTTATCAATTTATTCAGGCAATGCTTTTTGGTTTTCCTACTAAAAGCAAACGAAAAAAAGATTACCAACCGAAAAATGGTGCAGCATACGGCGGAAGATTGTGGTTTTTGCATCCTATTTATGGAGAAGTACAAGTTGAACGTTTTAAAGGGCAAAATAAAGGACAGGCGAAAGTTTATTTCAATGACCAAATAGGCGATGAAGAAGTATTGGAGAAGATGATTCATCCGCTGACGAAAGAGCTGTTTCAGTCAGTATTTACCTTTCAACAGGAACAGCTTAGCCAATTAGAAAAACTAAATGAAGAAGAACTACAGACGTCATTACTTTCTTTAGGTTTATCTGGAAGCCAACAGTTGTTAGTAAGTAGGGAAGACTACTTTAAGCGCGCTCAGACAATCTATAAAGGTAAAGGTAGCCAACCACCATTAAATCAAAAGCTGAATGCTTACCAAAGTCTGCAACAACGTATTAATGAAAAAGAACAACAGGAACGACCTTTCCAACAATTAATTGCTGAACTGTCAAATACAGAGCAATTGATAGCAGAAAAACGTCAAACAGTGCAAAAAATCAAGAATCAACTAGTACTTGTAGAAAAGCAAGTGATGAATCTACCTTTATATGAAGAACTGCAATCTATCGAACAATCAAAAGAAACCGTGGTATTGGATCTTGAAGATCAAGAGGCTTTGCTTTCGATTTATCAGCAGTATCGTTTTTTGAATGAAGAATTGATTCGGTTGAATCAAAGTATTGCGACACAAAGTGAGACGGAAGATCAGACGGCTGACTATCAGTTTTACTTAGAAGAAGAAGAACATATTCAGCAACTACTCAATCAACGGTATGGCATCGACAAGTTGCTTTCTGAAATCAGTTGGATGATTCAATCGTTACAGAAAAATCGACAAGAAATGTTTTCTTTAGAAAAACAGTGGGGTTGGAGCTCCGAGACACCGCCTCACTTACCTTTTGAAGAGCAAGCGATCAACGAGCTGAGAGAAGAGATTGTTGCGCGTAAGGTCAAACGCCAAACGATCCAGACTGATTTACAATTGTTAGAAGAAGAAATTATGACACGCGAAGAAAATTTAAGTACTTTTGAAACAATCAACAAAGAAATGTTTCGGAAAAACGATAAACAACCAAAGAAAAAAGTTAATCCACTTTTTTTGGGATTTTCGGGGATCATCCTAGTACTGAGCTTCTTTTTACCAGTACCACTTCGATACGGAACATTTGTTTTGAGTGCGGGATTTTTAGTTGCGGGATTATCACCGCTTTTTTATCAACCAAAAGATACCTATGAAAATGAAAAACGCCAATGGCAGGAAAAGTTATCTCAATTAGATTATTTGAATGATCAGCTTGTAAAAATGAAAGCTGAAATCAAAAAAATCTATGAAGAAGAAAAAGAAATGTCTGAAAACATTGCTCAAAAAGTAAAAGAAAATCACTTAGGTCGCATGGATCAAGTCGAGTTTTGGCTGACTCATCGGACGGACCTTACCCGCTATTTGATTCTACTTAATACGAATCAAGAGCTTGAACATCAGTTGGAAAAAGATCAAAACCATGTAGCTAAATTAACTGAAGAAACCGAGTGTTATACAGCACGATTGCCAATTGTTGGGACGTCATTAGCAGAAAGAATACGTGTAATTAGCAGTTTTGCTGACGAAATGGAAAAAGTTCGCTTTGCCAAGGAATACCAAGCCGATGCTTACTCACGTCAAAAAATTCGTGAAGTCAAAGAGAAACAACAACAAGTGATCGATCAAGCTGAACCACTGTTACATCGTTTTCAGATAGCATCTATAATAGAGATTCCAGAAAAAATCCAATATTATCAAGAAGTTGCGACTAATCATAAACGAAAACAGGAATTACAAAACATGTTAGTAGGGGTATACGCTGAATCAAGTGACCCTGGACAATTATCATCCGAACAAAGAGAGCTTGAACAAACACTTAATGAAATTGAGGATAGTATCCAACAATTGCAGGAAAAAGAACAAAAAATACTTTATCAGCGCCAACAAATGCTGTCTGACCGTACATTAGATGAACTGTATCAAGAACAAGCTCAACTCAAAACGGAGATCGAAGAACTGGCATTAGATTGGTCTGCGTATCAATTAGCTGGTCAATTGTTAATGGACCTTTTAACAGAATTATCAGAAAAACAACTGCCTAACTTATTGAAAAAAGCAACAGACTATTTCAAGCTCTTGACCCAAAATACGTATCGGGGGATTCAATTGCATGAAGAACAATTGATCGTTATTCGTGAAGATCAGCAACGTTTTATGCTACATGACTTATCTACTGGTACAAGAGATCAAGTAATTATGGCCGTACGATTTGCGTTTCTTTATTTACAAGAGCAATGCAGTTTATGTCCAATCATTATAGACGATGGCTGGTTACATTATGATAGTCAAAGAAAAGAACAGTTAGCACAACTATTTGCAGTTTTTTCCGAACATCAGCAAGTCATTTGTTTTTCTTCTGATCAAGAAATGGTAAGCTATTATAAAGAGTTGAAACAGCCGATTATAGAATTAGAAGGAGTGTAAGTATGAAAAAAATCCGTGAATTAGTTGTAGATGAAACATTTGAACTATTTCTTTTGATAAAAAATGCCGATGTACGTATAGCTAAAAATGGTAAAAAATTTATTGCGTTTACTTTTCAAGATACATCGGGGACGATCGACGGAAAATATTGGGACGCTTCGGAGGAAGAAATCAGCCGCTTTACAGCTGGAAATGTTATTCTTTTAAATGGAAAAAGAGAAGTGTATCAAGGAAATCCTCAAGTGAAAATCATTCATATGCGTGTGGCACGTCCAGATGAGCCTAATCAACCAACCTTATATATGGAACGGGCGCCGTTGAAGCGAGAAGATATGGTTGAAGAAATTAATCAGATTGTTTTTGAAATCACAAATGCTCATTGGCAACGAATCGTTCGCTATTTACTAACACAATATCAAAAAGAATTTTTTGACTATCCAGCAGCTAAAAGAAATCATCATGCTTTTGCGAATGGCTTGGCATATCATACGGTTTCTATGTTACGTTTAGGCAAAGCCATCTGTAAGGAATACAATGAATTAAATGCTGCGTTACTCTATTCAGGAATCATTTTACATGATTTAGGGAAAGTCAAAGAACTATCAGGTGCTATGACCACTGAATATACACTTTCAGGGAATCTGATTGGTCACTTAGTTCTTGTGGATGAAGAAATTACAAAGGCATGTATTGCGTTGAAAATCGACGAGAATGATGAAGATGTCATTGTTTTACGCCATATGGTTCTAGCGCACCATGGTTTATTAGAATATGGATCACCTGTTAGGCCACGGATTATGGAAGCTGAAGTATTGCATCAAATTGATAATATCGATGCTTCAATCCAAATGATGTTAGGTTCAGTCCGTCAAACAGATCCAGGACAATACACTGATCGTATCTTTGGATTAGATAATCGTAGTTTTTATGTACCGAAAAATATTTAAGTGAACGAGGAAATAAAAATGAAGCAATCAGTGATAGAATTATGGACACAATTTAAGAATCAACATGGGATTACGCATGATGAATTTGAAGCTTGGTCTTTTGGGAATTCGCCAGAAATGGCAGAAGAGCTACTAGCCCATGTTCTCAAAGGAGAAAAGACTGGTACGTCTTCGCTACATCTTTTATATGAAAAAGATTTTGAAGCTGAGGAATTGCCAGAAGTCGGAAATTATAGTGTGCTTCTGGACGGTAAGGGTCAAGCACAAGCGATTATTTGTACAAAAGTAGTTGAGATTCTGCCGTATACCCGAATATCAGAAGTACATGCTTATCTTGAAGGAGAAGGTGATCGCACCTTGAGATACTGGCGTAGTGTTCACCAACCTTTTTTTGAGCAATCGTTAGAGAAGTATGAGCTACCTTTTTCTGAGGATATGTTGATTGTTTACGAATTATTTGAATTAGTTTTTCAAAAATAGAGGCTGAGACAAAAGCGTTTAGCTCCGAGAAATAAGCTGAAATTCACGAAAATTGCTTTTCAAATTTTTGTGAATTCCCTCTTATTTCTCGGAGCTGCTTTTTTCTCGCCGTTTATTCAGATTTAGAGCGCGAAACAAAACTGCTCTTTAGTTTTGTCCCACGCTCGTAATGATTATTTAGAAGACTCTTCGGTTTTACTTGATGATTCTTCTGTCTTGCTTGAAGAATCTTTAGATTTTTCAGAGTCTTTTGATTCAGATTTTTTTTCTTCTTTCTTAGAAGACTCGCTTGATTTAGCTGAATCTTTTGTTTCAACTAAGCCAGCTAATACTTGATCAAAGGATTTGTCTTTAATTTTAACATTTGCTTCTGTTAAAACTTCAGAAGTCACTTTTTGAGTGAATTCTTGATCATTTAATTTTGCTTCTTCAGCAATTTTCTTCAACTCTTTTTTGTAAGGAGCCATATCATTGCCTTTGTCTTTGTTTTTCAGCATTTTCACGATAGTGAATGTTGATTGGTAACCAGTAGAATCAGTTGCTTGAATTGGTTCAGAAACTTCGCCATCTTTTAATTTGAAAGCAGCATCTAATACTGCTGGTGCAATAGTTTGTGATTGAGAGTCAAATTTTACTTTGCCGCCATCGTTTTTAGTTGCTTCATCTGTTGATTTTTCTTTAGCGATTTTTGTAAAATCGCCGCCGTCATCCAATTGTTTTTTGATTTCTTTTGCTTCGTCTTCATTAGCAACTTGAATAATTTGTGCTTCTACTTCTGGATGGAACGATTCCCAAGTAGTTTTCAAATCTTTGTCAGTAATTTTGATGTGATCTTTAAGTCCAGCTTTATAAGCTTGTTGTTGTTTGACAATCTCTTTATAGCTTTTTTCTGTATAACCATATTGTTTTAATTGCTCTGCAAAGTTTCCACCTTGCTCTTCAATACCTTTCTTAGTTTTATCAAATTCAGCTTGAACCTCTTTTTCAGAAACATCTTTACCATATTTTTGGTCGAATACTTTGTAGATGATCATTTGTCTAACTGTTTGTTGGCTTTCTTGACTTGCTTTCGTTTGGTTGTAAAGATCGTCAACCGTGATGGTTCCACCTTTCATTGTTGCGATGTCTTGTGAACCACCTGAACAAGCAACTAAGGCAAAAATACTGAATAGACCTGCTGTAGCTAAGATTAATTTTTTCTTCATTTTCGTAAGCACTCCTAAGGATTATTTTATTTTTTTATTATGTAGAAATTAATTCTCACGGTTATAACTATACCACACTATGATTCATAAAAGAAATATGTATTTAATACTTTCGAAAATTTTTCTTATTTAAGACATATTTTCCTCTATAAAAAAGGATGATTTTCAAAATATTATTCAAAATGATAATTGATATAGACTAAATAACTATTTTAGTTAAATGAAGAAAAAAGCAATTCATTTAAATAAAAGCAAAAAACGAGGATAAATTGTAGGAAAAATTTATCCTCGACAATTATTAGTTTTCTGGAGGTATCTCAGGTAATTCTGCTTGGATTATTTCTATCTGTTCTTGAATTTGATTTACTCTTGGTTCTGCTTGAAACATAAAGTTTTCAATGTCTTGATTGATACCGTCAACAAAAGGCTCGATATACATATCAGCAGCTGCTTGCAATGCTTGTGCTGATTCTTTAAATTGATCCAGTTTTTCGGTAAAATCTTCTTTTAAATCTGACCAATCTTCTAATTCATCGACAAATTTTTGACGAGTGGCTTTCCCACTTCTTGGCGCAAAAAGTAAGCCGCTGGCAGCTCCAACGAATGCACCGAATAATATTCCTTTAGAAAATTTTCCCATTATTGTTTCACCTGCTCCATGATTTTTTTCGCTATTTCCTGCATTTCTTCAGAAGAATAGATTCCCTGATTATTTCCAAAATGAATGGAGAAATCGTCTGTCTTTCCATAGCGTGGTATTAAATGGATATGAGAGTGGAAAACAGATTGATAAGCGAGTTCTCTATTATTATTGATAATATTTAATCCGTCTATTTCTGGAAAAGCTTTCTCCAACGCTCTGGCTACTTTAGGAACACGAGCGAAGACTTCACCTGCAAGTGTAGGATCATACTCAAAAATATCTGTTACATGTTCTTTAGGAATAAGGAGTGTATGGCCTTTGGTTACTTGAGTAATGTCTAAAAAGGCATAAATCTTGTCGTCTTCATAAACTTTATAACTTGGAATTTCTTGATCGATGATCTTACAAAAAATACAATCTGTCATGGTTTCCCTTCTTTCTTTTTTACTATTTCTTTTACTTTACCATACCTTGAAATTTATTTGGGAAGAAAAGTTCATGAAACCTTCAAAAAGTTCGTGGTATAATAGATTCACTATAAAAAAGTTGGAGGTACATGGATGAGTTTAGTAATTGAACATTTAACAGGGGGCTACGGTCATATACCTGTATTAAAAGATATTAATTTTGAAGTTAAATCTGGTGAGATGGTTGGTTTGATCGGCCTAAACGGTGCGGGTAAGAGTACAACAATCAAAAACGTGATCGGATTATTAACGCCGCAAAAAGGAAAAATCTCTATTGATGGTGAGACGTTAAAGCAACAACCGGAAAGTTACCGAAAGAAAATCGGTTATATTCCTGAAACGCCTTCTTTATATGAAGAGTTAACCTTGCGAGAGCATATTGAAATTACTGCGATGGCCTATGATATCCCGATTGAAGAAGCTTTTAAGCGTGCGGATGCGTTATTAAAAACATTCCGTTTAGAAAATAAATTGGACTGGTTTCCTGCTAATTTTTCAAAAGGAATGAAACAAAAGGTCATGGTTTTATGCGCCTTTTTGATCGAACCAAGTTTATATATCATTGATGAACCCTTTTTGGGTCTAGATCCTTTAGCCATTCATGCATTGTTAGAATTAATGGATGAAATGCGTAATCAAGGAGCGGCAATCTTGATGTCGACACATATTTTAGCTACAGCTGAACGTTATTGTGATCGTTTTGTCGTCTTGCATGATGGGGAAGTGCGAGCGCTGGGCTCGATGGAGGAACTACGGAAAGAGTTTGATTTGCCAGGTTCTTCGCTGGATGATATTTATATCGCACTAACAAAAGAAGAAAAGGTGGGTTAATATGTCTGGATTTTTTGGCATTCGTTTAGCACGCCATTTGAAAAAAATGATGAAATATATGCGTTATGTGTTTAATGACCATTTTATTTTGGTTTGTGTCTTTTTGTTAGGCGGATTGGGTTTTTATTATTCTCAAGTGTTAAAAACATTACCAGCAAATTTTGTTTGGGGGAGACCGATCATTATAATTCTGTGGCTCGCTTTGTTACAAATTGGCCGTATTGCTACATTGGCACAAGAGGCGGATAAAGTCTTTATTTTACCGAAAGAATCTGTTATGGATAGTTATTTAAATCGCGCCATTCGCTACTCTTTTTGGTTGCCACTAGTAGCCTTATTCTTGATGGGTGGTATGTCGATGCCGTTAGTAGTCGTTTCGACAGGATGGGCCTTTTCAACATTTTTCTATTTTATTGTGATGTTAGGAATTTTGAAAGTCAGTCATTTACGGGTACAAAAATATGAGTTATATCAAATTTCTTCAAAAGAGTACTATATTTGGTTTACATTGTGGTTTGTTACCAGTTTTGTAGCAATCGTTCTTAGTTTATATGTTGCGCCTGTGGTAGGTCCTCTTATCGCCGTGGTACAAGCTGTACTCTTTTATGTAGTTTTGACTAAAAAGGAACAAACTGTATCGTTAGACTGGGAATTAATGGTTCAAAAAGAAAAAAGTCGGATGCATCGAATTTATCAATTTATCCACTTATTTACAGATGTACCGGAAATTTCTAGCAGTGTGAGACGTCGGAAATTCCTTGATCCACTGTTGGGCAAGATCAAAAAAACAAGCCAAAATACTTACTTATATCTATATGCCCGTAGTTTTTTAAGAGGTTCTGAGTATAGTGGTTTATTCATTCGTTTGGTATTAGTTGCTGGAGTGATTTTATTTTTCCTAAAAGAATTTTGGATCTCGATGGGGGTATCTGTTTTGTTTGTTTATTTGATCGGATTTCAGTTGATTCCGATTTATACGCAGTTTGACTATATGGTGATGACACATCTTTATCCTGTGCCAAACGGACAAAAGAAACAGGCTGTGAGTAAGCTTGTCACGGTGTTATTATTTGTGGCGGCAGTTCTATTTAGTGTTTTTGTGTTGATTGCGTTACCTAATGTTAAAGAAGGTCTAATGGTTGTGGCAGCATTGATCGTAGAAGTTTTGTTATTTGCTAAGTTTTATGTTCCGTATCGTTTGAAGAAAATGGAGGCGTAATAATGCATATTTTATGGAATGATCAAATTGTTGAACGTGAAGACGTGAAAATTGATATTGAAGATCGCGGCTATCAATATGGTGATGGTCTGTATGAAGTCGTTCGAGTGTATAACGGTCACCTGTATATGGTGGAAGAACATTTAAATCGTTTATGGAGCGGTGCTGAAAAAATTAGAATGCACTTGCCTTTTACCAAAGAAGCGTTGACAGCTAATTTGAAAAAATTAGTTGAAATTGAAGGAATCAAAGAAGGCAAACTTTATTTTCAAGTAACAAGAGGAATCGATTCACCAAGAAATCATGCATTGCCAGATCCGAAAAAAGTCAAAGGAGTCTTAACAGCTAATATTAGACCGTATGAGCGTCCAGTGAAGAAAATGGAAGAAGGGATTACGGTTGCTGTAGTTCCTGATACACGTTGGCTGCATTGCGATATCAAGTCACTGAGTTTAATGGGCAATGTGTTGTCATTGGATGAGGCTCGTCGTCAAGGGTTTGATGATGCAGTACTTGTTCGTGATGATAAGGTGACGGAAGCATCAGCTGCGAATTTCTGGGTAGTTAAAGATGGCATTGTTTATACGCATCCAGATGGCAACTTGATTTTACCGGGCATTACTAAAATGAAAATTATCGAGTTAGCAAGAGAACTAGGTATTCCAGTGAAGGAAGAAGCCGTTTACGAAGAAGAATTGTTTACCGCAGATGAATGTTTTGTTTCTGGATCACTAACTGAAATCGTACCCGTTGTAAAAGTAAATGATCATGTCATAGGAACAGGAAAACCAGGGGGAATTACTGAACAGTTGCTAAATGCTTATATTGCCAGTGTTGATACAGTATGCGGAACATCAGAAAACTAGTTTGAATATTAAAAGAACAAGAGAGATGCTTGACGTTGAACGCTATGGAAGCTAAAATGATACTTACTGTAATTAATTATTAGAAGTTGTTAGGATAGGAGATAATTTCCATGGCATTTCAGTTGGATAAGGAATGGCGCTTGCAGCCAATAAAAGGCGCAACTGGCCAAACTTTCATGGGTATACGTGCGACTGAAAGAGTATTTATTAAACGAAATACTTCTCCTCTTTTGGCTGCACTGTCTAAAGAAGGAATTGCCCCTAAGCTGGTTTGGACGAAACGAACAGTGACAGGCGATATTTTAACGGCACAAGAATGGCTTGACGGTCGAGTACTCAAAGCCCAAGAAATCGGTCAAAGAAATGATGTTGTGGATGTCCTTTATCATTTGCACCATTCACATATG
Organism: Enterococcus sp. AMC1251; assembly: GCF_058216535.1. Lineage (NCBI taxonomy): Bacteria > Bacillati > Bacillota > Bacilli > Lactobacillales > Enterococcaceae > Enterococcus > Enterococcus sp. AMC1251. Next base: position 327,087 of record NZ_CM177098.1, read on the forward strand.
CTAAAAAGCATGCTGGGAAAAATCGGCGGTCAGATTCAAACACCTGCGATGATGCTTCAAGGGTATGGTGAGAAATTGCCTAAAGAACTTCAAAATAATTCATATCTTGCTAGGGTGTATCGCTATCTACAAGAAAATATACCAAATTATTCTATTCATAATTATATGGTCGTTCATGGTGATGTGAATCATCGTAATTGGATCGTATCGAATAATTATCTCTATTTAGTTGACTGGGATTCGGTGATGATTGCCGATCCAGCTTTAGATTTGGGGATGTTGCTCGGTCATTATGTTCCTCAGACAAGCTGGAACAAATGGCTGTTAGCTTACGGTATGCGGCCAAGTGAAGAAGCATTGACGCGAATCAAGTGGTATGCGTTATTCAATTTTCTTCAAGAAATTCTCCGACACTATCAATCAGGAGAAAGAAGAGAAATGAATGCTGAGATTTTGAAATTGAAGCAAGCTTTTGGGTATTAAAGAGGTTGAGTATTTATCTCTTACCGCTTACTTAAATAATAGAGGGCAGCACAAAACGGTGATCGTTTTGTCCTACCCTCTTAAAATTTGTTATAAAGAAAGGAAACATAGAACATGCGAATGAGAAAAAGACCAGGAGCAGCTGAACTTTTGGCTAGTCATCCTGAATTAGTCGTTGATGAACCTGCCAAGTGGCAAGGTCGCTGGGCTGAACGTTTTGGGAATGATCACCCTATTCATATCGAAATCGGCTCTGGTAAGGGCCAATTTGTAGTAGGAATGGCGAAAGCTAATCCAGAAATTAATTATATTGGGATTGACATGCAGCTAAGTGTTCTTTCGATTGCATTAGAAAAAGCATTGGAAGAAGAGCTGCCTAATTTACAATTACTTCATGTCAACGGAGAGGAATTGACGCAATATTTTGCAGAAAATGAAGTGGATCAAATCTACTTGAACTTTTCGGATCCATGGCCGAAAACACGACATGAGAAACGTCGTTTGACATTTAAAACATTTTTAGCAACAGATGAAACAATTCTAAAACCAAATGGCGAAATTCATTTTAAAACAGATAATCGCGGCTTATTTGAATATTCATTAAGTAGTTTTTCAAAATATGGCATGATTCTAGAACAAGTCTGGTTGGATTTACATGCGAGTGATTATGAAGGCAATGTTATGACTGAATACGAAGAAAAATTTTCCGCTAAAGGTCAGCCTATTTACCGTGTTGAAGCAAGGTTTCAAGCTGATAATAAAAAGATCTAAAAAAACAGGGTTTGACAACGTTTTCACGTTGTGGTATATTTTAATCATAAAACACAGGGTGTAACTATTAAATTAGGCACGACCTAAGAAAAGTTTTCTTTTCTTAGGTCGTTTTTGCGTAAAAAAGTTTCTCAATTTGGCTAGTATCTGAGGCCAATGTGCTGATAGTCTTACGAAAGGAAGTGATAAAATACAGATAAGAAATCAGCACTAAAAACTCGCGTAGCCTTTCTGGAGAAGGGGTTGTCAATGAAAATGCATATAATTAAAAAGATCAATCACAATGTTGTTTTAGTGGATGATAATGGGGTAGAAAAAATTGCTATGGGCAAAGGAATCGGCTTTTCAGCTGTCATCAATGAAAGGTTTGACAGTACAACTGCAGATAAAATCTTTGTTTTGGATTCTAAAGAAAAAACGAAAATGTTTAGTGAAATGGCGGCACAAATCCCGCTTGAATTTATCGAATTTTCAGAAGAAATTATTCATTTTATTCAGTCAGAGATCAAGACTACTTTAGATTCCAATATTTATATAGCTTTGACTGATCATATCTATTTTGCGATTCAACGAAGGAAAGAAGACAGTCAAGTTACGGCAATCATGTTACCGGAAATGAAATTATTGTATCCAGATGAATACAAGACAGCTATTAAGGTCGTTCAATTGATCAATCAACGCTATAACACAGAATTAGGTGCTAACGAAGTAGGGTTTATCACCATGCATATTATTAATGCAGAATTAGGAGAAAGAAACAGTTTAAATAGTTTAAAAATTTTAGAAATGACAACAGAAATTTTACAGCTATTAGAAAAAGAATATTTTGGAAAATTAAATCAGGATTCTCTGATGTATCATCGCTTGATGATTCATGTGAAATTTTTAGTGAAACGCTTGATCTATCAAGAAAAGATATCTGAAGAAGATTTTTCTTTTTTCAACGAGTCTTTTCAAGAGAGTGCTCCTTATAATATGGCAAAAGTCATAACAACTAGCATTGAAGAGAAATATGGGATCATCATTCAAGAAAATGAAACAGTGTATCTCGCAGTCCATTTAGCAAGAATTAAATAAAATAGTATTTAGGGTGTAACTATTCGGTAGGCGTAACCTAATAAAAAATCTTCTAGTTTGATGCGGAGGATATTTTGTTAGAGTACGTCTTTTTGTTATCAATCAAATAGAAATGAGGAAGAAAATGGGAAAAGTAATTATTAATTCAGATGATTTTGGTTATAGTCGTGGTGTTAATTATGGCATTATCGACGCTTATCAAGAAGGTATTTTGACATCTACTACAATAATGCCAAATATGCCAGGATTTAGGCATGCTGTAGAGCTAAAAAAAGAATTGCCGCAGTTAGGTGTAGGGGTTCATTTGACATTAACTTGTGGGAAACCGCTTTTAAGTAATTTGGAGACATTAATTAATATAGATGGAACATTTAAAAAATTGGCATTTTACGAGCAATCATTTCAGATTGATCCAGATGAATTGTATCTGGAATGGAATGCTCAGATACAAAAAGTATTTCGGGCTGGAATTACACCAACCCATTTAGATAGTCACCATCATACACATACATTTGGGCATAATCAGGAAGTGGTCGTTGCTTTGGCAAAAAAATACGATTTGCCTGTTCGCGGAAATTTCGAGCATAAAGAAGAGGTGCGACATGTAGTAAATTTTGAACGTTTTTTTGATGATGTAGGTGTTGATAATCCAAAAGATCGTCAAATCAATCAAACGCTAGAAGAATATTTAACTGAGTTACTAGGACGTCTACGAACAAATGAAACAACGGAAATCATGTGTCATACAGCTTATATTGATCAAACCTTGTATCAAGGCTCCAGTTTTGTTTTTCCAAGAATTAATCAGGTTGAATTTTTGATTCATTCAGATTTTGCGAAAATAGTAAAACAGGATGCACAAATAGAATTGGTGAATTACGGTGAGATTTAGCTTATTTTGAGGCAGGTGAAGATTTTGAGTTTTATGATTGGGATAAGCTAAAGGGGAAAGAAACATTGTTATTTATATAGTATAAGAGGAGGAAAAATAATGTCGGATTTTAAAGCAAATATACAAAAATTAGGCAGAGCGATGTTGTTACCTGTAGCTGCAATGCCTTTAGCTGGTTTGATCATGCGTTTGTCGGCGGATGATATGTTGAATATACCAGTGATTGGGGCCGCAGGAAATGCAGTTTTTGGAAATTTGGATATTTTGTTTGCAATTGGTGTAGCGATTGGTTTTGCCAAAACGAAAGATAAAGGGATACCAGCTTTAACAGGATTTTTAGCTATTGCTACGTTGAAACAAGGCTTGGCAATTATGAATCCAGATGTAAGTATGGGGATTTTTGGTGGAATTATTTCGGGATTAGTTGCAGCTTGGACCTACAATCGTTTCAAGAATCAAAAATTACCAATGGTCTTTTCTTATTTTGCTGGTGAGAAATTTCCATTGACGATGGTGATGATTTTACAGACGATTACAGCAGTCATTTTTGGGATCATTTGGCCGATCATTCAAACAGGGATTGATAATTTTGCAAAATTATTAGTGGATATGGGTGCATTTGGTGTAGGAATCTTTATGTTTTTAAATCGCTTGTTGATCCCATTTGGACTGCATCATGTGTTGAATACGTATGTCTATTATGATTTAGGCAGTTATACTGCACCAAATGGTGAAGTGTTCAGAGGAGAAATGACTCGTTTCATCAACGGGGATCCTCAAGCAGGTCTTTTCTTATCAGGCTTCTTTGTAGTTATGATGTTTGGTATTCCAGCGATATGTTTGGCGGTTTATCGTGCAGCCTTTAAAGAAAATAGAGAAATGGTTAAAGGAGTTATGGGCAGTGGGGCTGCGACTTCGTTTATTGCTAATATCACTGAACCTGTGGAATTTAGTTTTATGTTTATTTCTCCAATGCTTTATGTAGTACATGCATTCTTTGCTGGTTTAGCAGGCTTTGTATGTTATCTGTTTAATATTCGGATTGGATTTACTTTTGGTGCTTGTATTGTCGATTATCTGATTAATTTTAGAATTGCGACAAATGCGATTTTGATTATTCCGATAGGTCTTGTCTTTTTCGCACTATACTATTTTACCTTTTACTATCTTATCACCAAACGAAATATACCTACTTTGGGAAGAGAAGCTGCTACAGAATTTAGTACGGATGTAGCGGTAGAAGAAAAAGAGCTGAGTTTAGCAAGTAAAAATTATGAGTATATGGCGAAAAAGTTACTTGCGGCTTTTGGTGGTGTAAGCAATATTGCTGATGCGTATAGTTGTAACACTCGTTTAAGGGTAGAAGTAAAGGATAGCTCGGTGGTTGACGAACAGAGAATCAGGCAGCTAGGAGTAAGTGGAATCATCAAGCCGACAGAAAAAAATTATCAAGTGATTATCGGATTAGAAGTGACATATATCATGGCTGAATTTGATAAATTATTAGAAAGCGAAGGATAGGTGGAAAAAATGACAAAAAAACAAATTATTACGATAGCTGGTGGCGGAAGTACGTATACACCAGGAATTATCCAAGCAGTGCTAAATAATGCAAGCAGACTGCCAATCGAAGAAATCCGTTTGTATGATATTGATAAAAAAAGAAATGATGATATGTATTTGATCATTGATTTTATGTTGAGAAAAGATGGATATAGTGAAGTGACATTATCTTCCACGGAAAATCCAGAAGTAGCATTTACGGGTTGCGATTTTATCTTTTCTCAAATTCGTGTAGGTGGTATGAAAATGCGAGAAAAAGATGAAAAAATTGCTTTGAAATATGATCTAGTTGGGCAAGAAACATGTGGTTTGGGTGGTTTTGCTTATGGGATGCGTTCAATGAGCGGGTTGTTGGAAATTGTAGGTTATGTTCAGGAGTATGCTCCAGATGCTTGGATTTTAAATTATACAAATCCTGAATCTATTGTTTCAGAAGCTGTTCGTCGTACCTATCCTGCAGCAAAAATGATTAATGCTTGTGATATGACGATTTCAATTGAAGAGACGATTGCAGTAAATTACGGTTATGATCGTAAAAACTGGATTCCAAGTTATTATGGGTTGAATCATTTTGGCTGGTATACAGAAATTTATGATAAAGCTTTAGGTCGAGATGTGATGCCAGAAATTATTGAAAAACTAACAACGCAGGAAATGGCTGTTGCAGATTTTAATGCTGGGGATAAAACGTGGCAAGAAGCATTCAAGATGATGTCTGTGATCACTAAAAATTTTCCAACGCACATTCCTAATAATTATTTAGAATATTATCTTTATCCTGACATGGTAGTTGACGATGCAGATAAGGATTATACAAGAGCGAATATGGTAATGGACGGCCGAGAAAAAAATACGCGAGAAATGGCGCAAAAAATCCGTGAAGGTTTAACAGAAGATGTTTTGAATTTCAATTTTGGGGAACACGGCCAGTATATCGTTGATATGGCTACTTCTCTTCTAAACGATGAACGCCGCCGTTTTATGCTGATTGTACCCAATCAAGGAGCCATTCCTAATTTAAGAGCAGATGCAGTCGTTGAAGTACCTGCTTATATAGGTGCGACAGGGGTCGAGCCGATTTCACTAAGACAGCCGATTAATGATTTTCATAAGGGCTTAATGGAAGCGCAAGTCGCAGCAGAAAAATTATTAGTTGATGCATATTTTGAAGGATCTTATCAAAAAGCATTGCAAGCGTTCACTTTAAACCAAACAGTTCCTAATGCAAGAGTCGCAAAACTTGTCTTAGATGAAATGATTGAAGCAAATAAAGAGTATTGGCCGATATTGGCTTAAAAGGGAGATCGAGAATGAAATTTTTTAAAAAGAAACGATCATTAAAAGCGGTTGCTGCAGGTCAACTAATCCCTTTAGAACAGGTAAACGATGAAGTATTCTCAACGAATATGATAGGACCAGGATTTGCAATAATCAATCACTCTGGGGAGATTTTTTCCCCAGTTGTCGGAAAAGTTCAGAGTATTTTCCCAACCTTGCATGCAATCACTATTGAAAGTAAATCTGGTGAGACATTACTTGTTCATATGGGGCTGGATACAGTTGAACTGAGTGGAGAAGCTTTTTCAATTTATGTAGAAGAAGGCGACAATATTACTTGTGATACGCTGCTAGCGAAAATGGATCTACCATTGTTAGTTGAAAAAGAGAAAGATACAGTCGTAATCGTTGTTTTGCCAGAGCTGTCAGAGGGAGAACTGATGAAAGAAAACGTTCGAGTATTCCCAGGAGAGAGTGTGTTTAGTTTCTAGTTAGCTATGTAAAGGAGATGAGCATGTTTATTTTATATTTGTTACCTGCGTTGGGGTGGGGCGTTATGCCTATAATTGCATCGCTTACTAAAACGAAACCTATCGAGCAGCTGATTGGCACAACTATTGTGGCTTGTTTATGTGGAATGAGCATCTTTTTTTATAGACAACCCGTACTTGAAAAAGAGTTGTTTTTGATTACTTTTTTGTCAGGCTGTTTTTGGTCAGTGGGTCAATATTTACAATTTTATTCTTTTCAATTACTTCCAGTATCTGAAGCGATGCCTATTTCAAATGGCTCTCAATTAATTGGAACGACGTTGATTGCTGTTGTTTTTTTTCAAGAATGGCAAAGTTCTTCAGCTTTTTTATTGGGTGCTATTGGTATCACAATGATTATTTTGGGTATCATTTGTACTTCTTTTAAAGAACGGAGACAAGTAGTATCAACCCATAAAAATTATAGACGAGCGCTGTACTTATTACTTATTTCGTCAAGTGCGTTGATTATATATATAACGTTACCGAAAGCTTTTTCGATTTCAGGAGCAGCAATTTTTTTTCCACAGTCATTAGGTATGTTGGTTTCATCTATCTTCATAAAAATAAATAGAAAAGAAAGTATACAAAAATCAGGAATAATAAGGAACTTGTTAACAGGATTTACTTGGAGTTTTGCTAATTTAAGTCTTTTTTTGCTGATTCCAATTATCGGTGTAGCAAAAAGTTTTACCTTTTCCCAGTTAGCTGTTTTGATATCGATATTTGGCGGTTTGTACCTTTTGAACCTAAAGAAGACTCCTAAAGAGTTGAGTTTAATTATTTTAGGTGCACTGTTAATAACGATTGGTATCATTTTAGTTGGGGCAATTAAGAAGTAAGACGTGTGCGAGCTAATTTTTTAGCTGAATGATGAAAAGGAACCATATAACAAACTATACAAAATGAGTCCGAATAAACGAGATTAAGACAAACGTAGTTGCTTGTTGTCTCAATCTCGTTTTAAGTTAATTACACTTTAATTCGTTTTACATCGATCACAGTTCCAGTAAAAGCGTCCGCAGTAAATTCATATTGAACCATAGTTCCGTCTTCTAAGCGTGAAATTCCGCCAGTATAAGTTTTTGAATGTATTGCAAATTTTCGTAATGGTTTTTTCTCAAATTCGATCCAAGATCCTTCGATCGGTCCTTCTTTCAAAAAAGCTTCTTTCACATTTTCTAAAACCAAATCAGCATCCAATGTGTGTGTGTTCTTGTACCATAAAGTTGAAGCGATTCCGCTTAAGATGCCTAGACTCAAACCGATCGCTAAACCACCTTTAAAATAACTCAATTCATTTTCTTCATTCATGGGGAATAACCTCCGCGTATTTTCAAAAGTTTGCCAAAATTCTTCAGCTTTAACTCTATTCTAACACATAGTATGAAAATATCGAAAAACAAAAAACGTGGGCAAGTGAAAAAATTTGCGTTATAATGAATGTGAAATTATATGAAAGGAGTATCTGCCATTTTTGTTTGAAAATAATGTTATTTTTAGTAAAAAAAGTTGATCCTGAAAAGGATAACTGGCAGATAATACAATGATGGAAGAGAAAACATTTCAACGTATCAAAGAATTAACAGAATTACAAGGAACAAGCGGATTTGAAGAAGACATTCGTGCATATATGAAAAAAAATATGACACCATTGGTAGATGATATTCAATATGATGGTTTAGGTGGGATTTTTGGACTTAAAAGAGCCAAGGAGCAAGATGCCCCTCGTGTTATGGTTGCGGCTCACATGGATGAAGTTGGTTTTATGTTGACGCAGATCAAAGATAATGGTTTATTTCAAGTGGTTCCTTTAGGTGGCTGGAATCCTTATGTAGTATCAGCACAGCGTTTTACGCTGAAAACATACAAAGGAAATTATCCGTGTATCTCTTCTTCGATTCCTCCACATTTATTACGTGGAACTAGTGGGCAAAAACAATTAGAAGTGACCGATATTCTATTCGATGCTGGTTTTGAGTCAAAAGAGGAAGCGGAAAGCTACGGCGTTCGCCCTGGTGATTCGATCGTTCCACAAACTGAGACAATCAAGACAGCTAATGGTAAAAATATCATCAGTAAATCATGGGATAATCGTTACGGTTGCACGTTGGTGCTAGAAGCATTGGAAGCATTGGAAAATGAGCAATTAGGGTACACTCTGATTGCTGGTGCTAACGTTCAAGAAGAAGTTGGGCTACGTGGTTCTAAACCTTCTGTTCATAAATTTAATCCAGATTTATTCTTTGCAGTAGATTGTTCAGCAGCCGATGATATCCAAACAAAAAAAGGGACTTACGGACATCTTGGTGAAGGAACATTATTACGTATTTACGATCCAGGTATGATTACATTGCCTCGTGTACGTGAATATTTATTAGATACAGCGGCAACGCATAACATTCCATACCAATATTTTGTGTCTAAAGGTGGAACCGATGCAGGTGCTGCACATACAACAAATAGTGGTGTACCGAGTGCTGTGATTGGCGTTTGCGGGCGTTATATCCACACGCATCAAACAATGTTTAATATCAAAGACTTCGAGGCAGCGCGTGAGATGTTGATTCAAGTATTAAAAGGTTTAGACAAAACAACAATTAATACGATTATTTATGGAAAGTAGAGGATAGTTTATGATTATTCCAACATCTTATGAAGAACTGGCATCTTATGTATCAGAAGGAAAAAGTGTTTTCTTTTTCACTGCAGATTGGTGTGGTGACTGCCGCTTTATCAAGCCAGTAATACCTGAAATCGAAACAGAATTTCCAGCGTTTCGTTTTATTGAGGTAGACCGTGATAAGTTTATGGAACTTGCTTCTGAATGGACTATTTTTGGTATTCCAAGTTTTGTCGTGACTGAACAAGGTAAAGAGTTAGGACGTCTGGTCAACAAAGATCGCAAAACCAAAGAAGAAATCACAACATTTTTAAAAAGTGTCAATTGAAATTGTAGTCGAATAGATAGCCGATTCAAGAGATAAAATAAAATAATCGGGAGATGAGTACTATGTTAACACAAGCCTACAAAAATATTTTAGTTGGTGTCGATGGCAGTGCTCAAGGAAATTTAGCCTACCAACAAGCTGTTGAAGTAGCTAGAAGAAATAAGGGTCGTGTGATCGTAGCTCATGTTATAGAAAATCGAGTTTATTCAATGGTGGGTTACTCTTCTTTAAATGATAGTTTGTTAGACCAAGAAACAGAAAAGGTCAAAGAAATATTAGCTGAGTGTAAAGAACATGCTAAACGTGTTGAGTTTACACAAGTAGAAACGATCGTGACCTATGGCGTGGCAAAAGAAGTGATGTCTAAAGAGTTGCCTGACAAATATGATGTCGATTTGATCATGGTTGGCCAATCTGGATGGAATGCAGTAGAGCGTTTGATGGTTGGCAGTGTTAGCAGCTATATTATTCGTCATGCGCCCTGTGATGTTTTGATTGTTCATCCTGATGCTAATAAAAATAAATAAGTTTAATGGATAAAATAGGTGAAGCAAGGCGCAACCGTTTTGTTTCACTTGTTTTTCTTAGCCACTGTGTAGTAGGTAAGAAAGAGTAGCGTATGATTTTAAGAACCAATATATTGGAATAAAAGATAATAATGAAGTGAGGAAAAAAATGATTTTTGCTTATAATAAAGAACATGTCGGCGATGTCTTGATGGTCATCGTTTCTGACGATAAAGGTCAAGAAAATCTTGTGGAACGTAAGGGCGATATAGCACGTGTAAGTGTGATAGAGGACGATCAAATCGTTGCTTGGAATATTTTTAACGCATCGACAATTTTAGGCGCGATTGAGGGAAATGGCCAAGTCGAATTGACGGAAGAACAATTAGCTAAAGCGAATGAAGAAATTACTTTAGCCGGATTTTCTGAACCATTGATTAAAGAGAATGACCCGAAAATCGTTATCGGATTTGTAAAATCTTGTAAAAAACATCCTGATTCTGATCATTTATCGATCACGCAAACAGAAGTCGATAATGGTGAAATGCTGCAAATCGTCTGTGGTGCGCCCAATATCAAAGCTGGACAAAAAGTCGTTGTAGCAAAACCTGGTGCAATGATGCCAGACGGCTTGATGATTTGGCCAGGTGTTTTACGCGGCGTAGAAAGTTTTGGTATGATTTGTTCAGCTAGTGAGTTACGCTTGCCAGATGCACCAGCAAAAAAAGGAATTTTAGAATTGCCATTTGATGCGGTAGTAGGGGAAGCATTTGCTGTCGGAAAATAAATAATACCTTGAGCTAAAATTGAGATAGGATTTTAAAGTTAAAACGATTCATCAAGATTTTTTTGACTCGTTTTAACTTTTATTTATTCCCCCAATTATAGACAAGGCTGGAAAATAACTCTACGAGTCACATCCAATTCTAAGTGCTAAAGCCCTAAGAGTTAAGGCTATGGAAATAAGAAGGCATTCATAAAAATTTGAAGAATAACTTTCGTGAACGTCCTCTTATTGCTCGAGGTATGAGTGGATACTTTCTCGTCAGAGAGCTGTTGTAGATAAACACTTCTGTCCCAACCTGGTTTTTTTCTGTTATACTTATATTAAACATATATTTATTTTGGAGGACGATATAATGGAGAAAGCGAGTATTGTAGGTAAACTTCAGGATCTTGTGATTTCCACAACAGAAGGAAATATCAATACGACGATTGCACGTACCTTGCTGAAAAAAGTTGGGCATGATGCTACGGATAGTTCAATTGAATCTTTAGCTGAAGAATGCTTTACTTCTACAGCTAGTATCAGCCGTTTTTCTAAAAAGCTAGGTTATTCAAAATTTTCTGATATGAAGCAAGCCTTCATTGAGTATCAGTCTAATACAAAAAAATTCATTAATAAAAACAATTTTGAATTGACAATTAATCAACGCAACAGCAGTCATTCTTTAAACGAATACATCAAACAAATCACGCAATCGTTTCAATCATTAGAAAAGAATCTTGATCTAGAGCAGATTGATCTTTTATGTGAACGTATTTATCATACCGAAGATGTGTATTTTTTTGGCACTCATAGCTCCGGCTTATTATTGGAGCAATTGCAATATTTACTTTTTTCATGCGGAAAATATGTTACCTACTTTAATGGACGAATGAATCAACGAAAGGCATTTCAGCAAATTTCAAAAAATAGCTTAGTGGTTATCCTTTCTACTGATGGTAATTATTTTTTAAAATTCAGTGATTTATTATTTGATATGTCCTCTGATGACAATTATACGGTATTAATTACTCAAAATGATCAAATGAAAATTGCTAACATTTTTGATGAAGTTCTATTTTTAGGGAACAGTGCAATCAAAAAAGCTGCTCCTTATCAGGCACAGCTCTGTATTGATATCTTATATTCTCGGTACTATCAATTGTATTCATAAGGCTAAAAAAAGACTATTAGTAGACTAAATGATTTTATAATGACATCGTTTATCTCTAATTTTAGTCTTTTTTTAGCTTTTTTAATTTATAAGATTTCTCCATTTGTTTCGATGACTTTTTGGTACCAACTAAAACTATCTTTTTTATAACGTTTCCTGGTTCCTTTTCCCTCGTTATCTAAGTCCACGTATATAAATCCATATCGCTTATCCATTTCACCAGTTCCAGCACTGACCAGATCTATACACCCCCATGTCGTATACCCTATTAAGTCTGCTCCGTCTTTTACAGCTTCTGCCATTTGTTCAACATGTCTACGAAAATAATTAATACGGTACTCATCGTGAATATGATCACCTGTCCGTTCATCTTTTGAACCTAAGCCATTTTCTACAACAAAGAGCGGACGCTGATAGCGCTGATAAATCTCATTAATGGTAATCCTAAACCCTAAGGGATCAATTTGTCTTCCCCAGCCTGCATCTTTCAAATAAGGATTTCGTACACTGGCCATGGCATTGCCTTCAATAATATTACTTCTTAACTCCTCATTGACTGTTTCTAAACGACTTGTATAATAACTAAAAGCAATAAAATCAACGGTATGTTCTGCTAACAGAGCCAGTTCTTCCTTTGAGCGATTCAGTTCTATGCCATGCTCTTCAAAATATCTTTGTGAAAAGTATGGATAAGAGCCATTTACTTGAACATCTATAAAGAAATATTGGTCGCGGCTACGTTCTATAGCTGCCTGAATATCTTTTGGATTGCATGTATAGGGGTAAACACTTCCAGCGGCTAGCATACAGCCAATTTGCATCGTTGGATCAATCGTTTTAGCCAATTTTGTTACTGCTGCTGAAGCAACTAGTTGATGATGGGCAGCTTGGAAAACCGTGCTTTTTTCATTAGTGACAAGTCCACCAGCTAAAAAGGGATTTCTTAAAATCATATTGATTTCATTAAACGTAATCCAGTATGTTACTTTTTTATGGTAGCGTTTAAATAATGTTTCGCAATATCTTTTATAAAAGACGATTAACTGTTTATTTTCCCAGCCTCTATAGTTTTGTGAAAGATAGAGCGGTGTATCAAAATGATTAATGGTCACAATCGGTTCAATATTGTATTTTAGTAATTCATCAAATAAATCATCGTAAAATTTAAGTCCTGCTTCATTAGGCTCCAGTTCGTCTCCTTTTGGAAATATTCTGGACCAGCTAATCGAGGTTCGTAGACATTTTATTCCTAATTCAGCCAGTAACTTTATATCTTCTTTATACCGATGATAAAAATCAATTGATTGATGACTTGGATAGTAATCAAAGGTTTGTTCAAAGGCATAGTTTGGATCTTTTAAACTGCGTTTGCGTTTTTCTCCTACAGGTAAAACATCAATGATTGACTGACCTTTACCGTTTTCTAAGTAAGCTCCTTCTGACTGATTAGCTGCCAAGGCTCCTCCCCATAAAAAATCTTCTTTAAATTTTCCCAACTGATTCACCTGCTTCATTTTTTTCTTTACTGATTTCCTCAGCTAGCTGTGTTTCTTCTAAAATTGCTTGGCGATCTGCTGCTTTGAAAAATGGAAACCAGATGACGACTTGAACAACAATCAAAATCGCCTGAACGATCAAAATAGGTGTCCCCCCTTCTAACCAACCATAGACTAAAGCGGGTGTACCTAAAGGTAGTTGTAAGCCTCTTAGTGTTTCAATGACATGAAATACTTGTAGCAAGTAGGGGATAACAAACATTAAAATTGGACCAATGATAAAAGGAATAAAGAATATGGTATTTAAAACCATTGGAATTCCAAAAATGACAGGTTCATTGATTCCAAAGAAAGTAGCTGGCAAGGCCATTCTACCCAATTTTTTATAACGATCACTTTTAGCAGTGAAAGACATTAAAATTGCTACCCCTAACAAGGCGCCTGAACCACCTAAATTAGCATACGTCCCGTAATGTTGATACGTAATGGCATTTGGTAATTGCTCTCCAGCTTCAAAAGCCGTTAAGTTCATCAAGCTTAGTGGAATAAAAACAGTTTGTAGAATTGGACGAATAATCATATAACCATGTATCCCAAAGAACCACAGAAGCTGAGCAACAATGATCAAAATAATAAATGAAATAGGACTATTTCCTAAATTCTGCAACGGACCACCTAAAATAGTATAAATGAAATTATTGGCATCTCCGTAAGAGGTCATTTCAAAACCAAATCGAATAAGAGAAAAAATACCTGTTAGGATAAATGCGGGTGCAATGGATGCAAATGATTTTGCAATAGTTGGAGGAACACTTGCCGGCATTTTAATCACAATTCCTCGCTTAATAATTGCGCAATAGATGATGGGGATAATCATTCCTAAAATAATTCCCATAAACATGCCTTTTGCACCTAAATAATCTGTTGATAAAGCATTGGGAACCGTAATCATCTCACCTGATTCTAATTGATGCTCCATTCCGCTAGGCAGCAACAGAAAGAATAATACTAATGAGATAAGCGCAGAAAAGAAAGCATCTTTTTTAAATCCTAATTTTATAGTTAAATTATAGGCTATAGCACAAACGACGTATAAAGCGATCATATCGGTAGTTACTTTGGAGGTATAACTTAAAATAGTAGCTAGATGAGTGACTTTTAAAAAATTCTGATAGAGTTCAAATTGCATACTTGATAGCAATGTAAAAATTGCTCCCAACATTGTAATTGGCAAAATCATTGAAAAACCATCTGAAATTGCACTCATGTATTTATTAGTTTGAATTTTTATTGCTAGGGGCATTAAGTGCTGGTTGATTATTTCCTCAATTTTATTCATTCATTTTACTCTCCTGATTTTTTTGTAATCGATTACAAAAAAATCATATCATAAGATGTTCAAAAAAATGAAGACAATATTTGTACAACTTACAAAATCTGTATTTTTTACAAATATTGTAAGTTGTACAAAAAGAGGGTAGAGCAAGCAACTTAAAGAACTATCCTTCAAGTACGCTTGTTCTACTCTCCTTTTAGTGAAATTATTCGTTTGTTTGTTTATTTGATTTTAGGGCGGCTTGGTCAATTGTTAGGTCAACGTCAAGAGTTTGTTCTTTTCCATCACGGTAGAAAGTGACTTTCATTTTGTCACCAACTTTTTTCTTATAAAGAGCGCTTTGTAAGTCAGTTACAGAATCGATATCTTGGTCATCGATTTTAGTGATGACATCATATCTTTCAAGACCAGCTTTATCAGCAGGAGTTGCAGTTTGGACGGTACGAACAAGTACACCCATTTGAACTGACTCAGGAAGTTTTAAGATTTCTTTTCTTTGTTGTGTAGACACATTTGTTAATTCTTCCATTGAAATACCTAACGCCGGGCGAGTCACTTTACCTTCGTTTTCTAATTGATTGATGATATTTACTACATCATTACTTGGGATCGCAAAGCCCATTCCTTCAACGCTTACTTGACTTTCAGATTGAACGATTTTAACAGAATTGATTCCGATTACTTGACCTTCGATGTTAACTAAAGGACCACCAGAGTTACCTGGATTAATTGCGGCATCTGTTTGGATCGCATTGATGTTGATCGCTTGACCGTTATTTTCATTTTGGATATTTCTATTTAAAGAAGAAATGATCCCTTGTGTTACTGAGTTAGCGTAAGCTGAACCTAATGGAGAACCGATAGCTAATGCGGGTTCACCAATTTTTAGTTTATCTGAGTTACCAAATTCGGCAATTGAATCCACTTTATCAGAAGAAATTTTGATTACAGCAAGATCAGTATAAGAATCAGTACCAACTAATTCGCCTTGAACTTTTGTCCCGTCGTGTAAAACAACCTCTAATCCTTTTGCCTTGTCGACTACGTGGTTATTAGTGACCACGTAAGCTGTTTTACCATCTTTTTTATAAATTACACCGCTACCTTCACTTATAGCTTCTAAATCATTCTCCTTAGGTTCAGCATCATTCGTTTCATTTTCGTCATTTCCACCAAAGATACCGCCAAAACCGCCATCATTAGTACTTTGACTAGGGCTTTGTAAGTTGATGACTGAAACTACGGAGTCTTTGACTTTATCGACAGCTTTGGTAACGTCACTACTTACGTCTAGATTCACATTCGTTACTTTCGTATCGCCTTTATTATCTTTCACGGAATTTGTTGTTATTGGTGAATTAGAAGAAGACGGACTTTGTCCCACAATGGCATATGCACCGCCAAAAGCGAGTGCTCCTCCAAGTAATCCTCCAATTAAACCAATCCCAAATTTTTTGAATACTCCATTTTGCTTTTTATCTGAATCAGGTGTAACGTCTTTTTTTTGCATACAAGCAACCTCCTAATTAGTTCTCATTATTTATTCTATTTTTAGTATAGTCTTTTAAGACATCTTTAGTCTACTCAAGAGCTTTGAATTTTTTATGAACAAGTTAGGTAGAAAAACAGATACAAATAATGAAAAAATATCATTACGCCGATAGTAAAATTAAGCTAGACAACTAAATAAGTCATTTGTGCTACACTCAAAATAGTTCCGACCAAAGAATTATAAGGAGTGAAGACAAATGACCTATACTCATCTTACATCAAATGAACTCGTGATGATAGAAGCTTATTTCAATATGAGCCAACCTGTTACGATGGTTTCTAAGACTTTAACTCGTTCTAGACAGACAATCTACAATGTTTACAACTTCCTGAAACAAGGAAAATCTATCTGTGACTATTACCAACAATATAAAGAAAATAAAACACGTTGTGGTCGACAACCCATTAGTTTGCCTACAAAACAGCATGATTACATTCAATCTATGGTGGCTCAAGGGTGGACACCTGATGTGATTATTGGTCGAGCTGAGTTTCCTATTTCATGCTCTGTTAGAACACTTTATCGTCAGTTTAAAGCGAATCAATTTGATTGCTCAAAACTACCAATGAAAGGGAAACGAAAGCCCAACGGGCATAAAGAACGTCGTGGAAAGCAAGCATTTAAACGCAATATTTCAGAACGATCCACTGACTACCCTAATTTCCAACAGGAATTTGGGCATTTAGAAGGTGACACAATTGTTGGCGTTCATCATAAAAGTGCCATCATCACTCTAGTTGAACGCCTTTCAAAAGTGATTATTACATTAAAACCAAATGGTCGGAAAGCATTGGATATTGAAAAAGCGACAACTGATTGGCTACAAAAGATTCCCAGAAACTTGTTCAAATCCATTACCTTTGATTGTGGAAAAGAATTTTCAAATTGGAAAAACATGAGTAATGTCAATGATATTTCTATCTATTTTGCAGACCCTGGAACCCCCTCACAACGCGGATTAAATGAGCATTCGAATGGGTTATTACGTAAAGATGGGCTGCCTAAAACAATGGATTTTAATCAAGTTGACCAAGCTTTTGTTGCGGCTGTCACCTCTAAAAGAAATCACATACCAAGGAAATCTTTAAATTATCGAACACCATTAGAAGTATTTTTGAGTTACATAAATGAAAGACATTTGTCTAGCTTAATTTGACAAATCAAATTATTAAAATACTTATACACAATAAAATGTGAAAAACTTTAAAAAAATAGAGGAAAACTTCAGTAGGAAAGTTATCCACAAAATGTGGATAATGTGGATAAATGAACGGGAATATGTGTTTGTATCTCAAAATACTGTGAAATAAAGGATAATAGGACGTGGGTCTGTGGATAAGTCTGTGTATATGTGTATAACTTTGTGGGAAAGTATGTGGAAGAGAAAAACCATTCATGATAAAATTGTTAACAAGTATAAGATTATAGTAGAAAGGGACGTGAAAAAAATTAAAATAAAAATTATTACAGTAGGTAAGTTAAAAGAAAAATATTTAATTCAAGGAATCAACGAATACTTGAAGCGTCTGCAAAGTTATGCAAAAGTGGAAATTATTGAGGTGGCTGATGAAAAAGCGCCAGAGAATTTAAGTGAAGCTGAAATGATACAGGTTAAAGTAAAAGAAGGGGAACGGATTTTAGCAAAAATTTCAGATCAGGAGTATGTTTTTACCTTAGCAATCAATGGAAAACAATTTAGTAGTGAGGAATTTTCAAAGGAGATTGAGCAGTTGGGGATCAATGGAAAAAGTCAGTTGTCTTTTGTAATTGGTGGTTCGTTAGGATTGAGTGATGAAGTATTGAAGAGAAGTCAGCGGCAAATGTCGTTTGGGAAGTTGACTTATCCACATCAGTTGATGCGGTTGGTTTTAGTGGAGCAGATTTATCGAGGGTTTCGGATTATGCGGGGGGAACCGTATCATAAATAAGATTTCACTATAAAAAAACGTATCCTAAAATAGAACAGGATACGTTTTTTGATTAGCTAGACATCCATTTAGTTACAGTTAGAGATAAATGCACCACTTGAAATAAAATCATTAAAGGGTTTTTTGAGTTAAAAAGTCACCAAAAAAATTTAAAATACAGGTTTACTTTTTTTAGTGAAAAACTATTTTGGTATAGTAAATTAAAAATACTATATAACAAATAGTTAAAATTGAAACCGCAACTAAATTAAGTTGGAAAGAACTCTCTAACGTTACAGAAGCAAAAATGTTAAATAGTGTATGAGAGGCAATTACGAGATAAATAGATTTTAAAGAATAATACAAAAGTGCGAATACCGCACCCAATAATAAAGCATTAATGATTTGTAAAAGTACTAATAACGGAGCTGTTTCTGGATTTAATCCACTAGCGATATGAAGTAAACCAAATACAATGCTTGAAAATAGAAGGTAAACTTTAGGCTGTTCAGCTTTTAAAAAGTAGAAAAATATACCTCTAAACAGAGATTCTTCAACGAAGCCTACTAAAATCATTTGAATGATAATTAATAATAGTGTCGAAAAGGGCAGTGAAAAATTTATTCCTAAAATGATAGGTTGAATTAGAATGATTAAAGCAATAAAACCTAAAATAGATTTGCTGATATAGGTCTTTTCAAAGCCAAATTGTTTCAATGTAGAATCCTTTTTCTTCATATAGAAGAAAAGTAGAATGGCTAAAGATAAAAATGCTGCTATTTGAAACATAATAATACCATTATCATCCATTTTCAAAACCATACTAGCAGCAGAAAACAGACTGATGATTATTGTCAAACCTAGTGAGAAGCCAAGCAATTTAAGATATATTTTATTCATGTTTATTCCTCCAAAATTCGTTTTTTCAAATATATCATGGTAATTGAAAGAATAAACTACTATAATTCCTGTATACAGGAATTAATAAAAAAGGAGAAAAAATGTACGGAGAAATAATAAAGAAAATTCGAAAAGACAAAGGATATACTCAAAAAGAAGTCTACACAGGGGTTGTTTCTAAAACCTTTTATAGTGATTTTGAGGCTGGAAAGTATTCAGTTGAAATTATGAAATTTCAAGAATTAATTAACAATTTAGGGATTTCCTACGAGGAATTCGAGTACTTTAGGAAGCAAAACACGATGAATGAAGAGAAGTCTTTAGAGAATCAAATTGACGTGCTATACAAGAATGGGAAGTTTGAAGAATTGTATGAGCTTTATGAACGATATCATAAGCATCAGAATACGGGAATGCGGTACTTGGCAATGAATGCCTATCTTTTGGTATTGATTACAAACACAAACTTTTACAAATTTTCTCGAGAACCATTTAATGAGATTTTATCTGAATTAGAGAATGCGAAAATGTGGACATTAAAAGAAATCAAATTAAGCAAATTAATCTTACTATCGATTTCAGAAAATGATAAGGATGAGGCAGAACAGCTATATAAACGTATTCAATCTGAATTGAAAAAATATAAAGAGTTTAACAGTAAATTGTATTATGAAGAAGTAGGTGATTTACATTTTAATAGGATTCAAAGTTTATTGATGATTAATGACATAGAGGGAGCCAAAGAAACACTGTTTGTTTATAATGATCTCGTTAACTCGTCAGATAATTTACATTTACTTGTTCAATTGGCATTTATTAATAATTTGGTTGGTCTTTATTTAGATTTCTCTAGCTCTCAATCGAAGATGAAAGCCTTATTAGATATGCTGAATTCGATGCTCTCCTCAGAATCAAAGTTCTATACTATTATTTTTCAGCTCCATCAGGAAAAGGCTAAAAATTATTATGAGAGATACATGTAAATGCTAGCCAAAATTTTTTTGATACTTAAGAAAATGAAACCATTTTTATAATTGTTTTAAACTTTATCGAACGAATATAAAGTAATATGTAGTAGTAAATTTTCCAAATATCATTCACTTCCGATACGCAGAACCGTATCATAAGTAGGGATATTTTAGAAAAGTAGGTGTTCAGATGAGTAATGGGAACGATTTTAGAAGGCAAAAATTACGTGGCAGCTCTTTTTATTCATTAAGGAAATATACGTTGCTGTTTTAGTTTCTGAAGGGGATAAAATCGCTGCAAATCAGTCAATTGTTTACATGGATTTAGACTATATTAATAAACAAGACAAAGAAACGACTATTATGACTTTGATAACAAATTTAGAGTAGAGTAAAAGTAATCGAAGGGGAAACTGAGTCTGATACATTCGCTTTGCTTGTAAAATAACAATCAGAGTAACATATTCATGAATTCAAATTATTGAAAAAGTTATTAAATCGGAAGCGTTTTGTAGATTGGAATATATTTCGTTTCTACTTGACTAATCGTAGGAAAAGCTTAGGACATAAGTCCGAAGAATCATAAAATAGAACATCGTAAAAAATATTTTCAGTCTTCTATTTTTTAAATTATGTGAAAAATCTTTCAAAATGCCCTTCCAAGATTTGTTGGCTCTATAATATTTTGTGTTGGTAAAAATTCCTTTAGGAAAATTTATCAACACTTTTTTAGTGTTTAAACACAAAAAAGGAACAACTTACTGACCAAATGAAATCGACAAAAAAACAGATCATCAGAAAGGTTGCTCCCTATGGATAAGAATACCAGATTATTGCTTGGACTAACAGATAAAGATATCTCTTTTGGAGAAGATGGGCTCGAATATCGACAGGTTAAAAACGGAAAAGCGCAGGTAATCAAAGCTACGCTTACTTATATCCAAACAGCTTACATGGCAAATAATGCTTGAACTAAAACATAATGTCTCTCGCAAATTGATTGCCCAAGAACACTTTGTTTCTGATGTGACAATCCTTCGGATCATTAATCACCTTGCGCAAGAGCAATGAGCTTTATTTGTGTCAATGGCGAGACAAACAAAATTCTTGAAGTCTTCGAAGATCGGCGTTTGACTCATTTAACTCGACATTTTATGAGTTATACAAAAGAAGTACGGGTATTCTTTCTCTAATGGAATTACGGAAGGGCTAAATAATAAGATTAAGGTGATCAAGAGAGTGCCTATGGTTACCGTAATTTCTATCATTTTCGTTCATGTATTTATATTATTCAAGGTCTTATTTTTTCACAGCACTAAAAGGAGGAATGTAGCCAATATCTCCGCAGCTTCATAGATAAATTTGGAATTAGTAGCTGTGTTTCAAGATTCATTACAGCTGATTTGACTCGATTTAGAAATGGACTTGGCATTTTTTCCAAGTCGCTTCCAGCCAGTTGCCCAGATAATTGGCTGAATTCCTCTTCTCCAGATATAAGAACTTGGAATAAAATCAGTAATTTCCTGTTTTTGTTCCAAGTCCTAGAATTTTATTCATTTTTTTGTTCTACCAACATAATTTGATATAGACCCCCAAATTAGTGAACTTTTTTTACATTTATTGATAACTTAACGGGGAATTGCATCATGATTAGAATTGGTTCTTTGTATTTTATTGAGGATGCACGAATAAAATGTTGGTTTAGGTTTTCTTAGCACTTAATTTTTGTGGAATAAAGCCCATATAGAATGAGATAGTAGAAATGACTAGAGCGCTGTTGATGAAATAGCTGAAATAATTTGCATGTGTTAGCTTAAGAAAGAGAATCAAACCTAGATAGAATAGTTCTATTTTTCTAGCTTTTTTATTTAGAAAGGCTAACTCTGCATCATTCATAGGATTATTTTTGTTTTCAAGGACATCCACAAAGAGCAATAAGAGAATGGAAAACAGCGCCAATAAAAACAATAGAGATTGGTTGAAATCAATAAATGTTAAAAAGTAAGGAATTATACAAAATGATATGGATACAATAAAACAAACTGAGCTACTTTCGAAATGTAATCCTCCTTGCACAGATCGGATTGGTAAAATAACAAGGAGAAATAAAAGTGTTTCAAGTAAAGTTTTTGTCGAGATTCCAAACAGTATCGCAATAATGAAGAGAATAAGATAATTAATAAGATAATGTATTCCAAAGACGAGTATTTCTTTTTCTTCATCTAATTCATTTTGATTCATTCTTCCAGCAATTGCAATATATAGAGAATTTAACATTAGAATTTCCTCAGTTTCTTGAGAGCTTTAGGCGGCTCCTTTTGACCACAAAAAAAAGTGCAAAGAGTGTTTATTTCGTTTGAAGCAACTTGTATCGTAGCTTTTCTTACAATTTTACGTATCAAGTGATTTTGTTTTTTCATAGTTCTTCATCTCAAATATTGATATTTAGCAAGACAATACTTACAGTGTAAATACTATCATTAACCCAATGTTCATAAATGCCACCGTTTTCTTCTACTACAGCTTTAATATTTTTAATTCCAATTCCTTGGATCTTACGATGTTTTCTTGAATCTACTTCTTTTGGGTCAAAGGAATTGGAGAGTTCAATCATTAGATTACGATTGAAAAGCTTGATTGTTAACCTAATTTCTTTTTTTTCTAATTCAGGTAGTCGTGAGACTGCATTTAGTGCATTATCCATCAAATTTCCTAGCACAACAGCTATAAAGTCATTATCAATAGTAGTTTTTTTAGGGAAAAGTATGCTGATGTTGAACAACGCTCCAGCATTTTCAGCTATTTTTCTTTTTTCATTGAGCAAGTAATTCAACGTATAATTGTGTGTGTAGAACTGTTGACTAGTGGAATCAATTTTTTCTACAGCTTCTGTTAAATATTCTTTAGCCAATGAAATGTTATTTTGTTCCAGGAAGCTTAAAATAATAAGGAACCGATTTTTTAAATCGTGATTAATCGAACGTATTTGTGATTGTGATTTTTTAACCTCTTTGAATGTTTTCAGCTCAGATTCAAATTCTTTATTTTGGATTCGAATATAAAATAATTTCTCAAAATAAGTTTGCATTTCGAAGTAAAGGTATAGAATGCAGAGATTCATATAAATAACGCCGATGATGACTATAATCCATAAGGAATTTGATGTAGGAATAACCCCTATAGTTACTAGTGAAAAAATACAAAGAACTAAAACAGATACTAGTGGTATAGAACTTAATGCAATAAGTAACGGGATACGAAAAGCTCTTTTTGAAGAAGAGCTTTTTTCAAAAACAAACAGTCTAAAAACTGTGACAAAAACTATATTTAGTATTATTGCAATCGCATTTCCATATATATGAAAAATTAGGCTTGATGACTCAGATAGATCAGAAGGTATTAGCCCAAATAAGATTGCCGTTGCTAAAACATCAGTAACTAGAAAAATGGTTAAGAGAGTTGCGATCATAAAAAATGATTTTTGTAATGGAATTCTCTTTAATCTTGTAAGTGCTACTATTGCTAGAAACTGTAAGATAATATTCCAGACTGGTAGTCTGTCCTTAGGTAAAAATAGATTTATTAAAAAGCTTGTTATGACAAGCGGAACTAAAAGAATAGAATAAATTTTATTTCCTTTATTAGAACTCGTGAAAAAAAAATTGATAACCGCTAAGTTTATGATAAAAGTTACTAAGTTTAAGATAGCTAATTCCATTATAATACATCCCTAATCTTCATTAATATTTGTCTTCTGGCAGAATCTTTAAATTTGCGACTAATAGGAATCTCATGAGTGTCTCCATCTGGTAGTGTAAGAATGACTAAATCACTTCTAATTCCAGTAACATACTTCATATTAATGATGAAAGACGTATGAGTCTGGATAAAGTTGCTATCAAGTTTAGACAATAAGGTACTTGTTGTCATATTGATAGTTAGTGGGCTTTCAATTCCAAGAAGAGTGTTGATGAGTACTTGACGACCACTCTTTTCAAAATAAATGATTTCTTTAAGTGGAATGTTATAATCCACTCTCCTGAATTGATAATGAAATTTTTCATTACCCAAATCTAGAAATTTCATGACCTTATCTAGAACAGGATACAATTTTTTAGCTGTAATTGGTTTCATAATATAATCAAAAGTCTGTACTTGAAAGACCTCTTCCATATATTCTTTGTAGCTTGTTAAGAATATGATAGGAGAATTATAATCGTTCTCCCTAATGTGTTCTGCAATTTCAATACCTGTTACACCTGGCATTGAAATATCCAGAATAAACAAATCATAAGGTTCATCATTTAGTGACTCTATCAGTTTTTGCGATTTATTAAACACGTCAACATCAAACGTTGCGTTATTATAATGAAGTAAAAGTCTTTCTGTTAGACTACCAACAACATCTATATCATCACAAACTGCAACTCTTATCATAGTACCTCCCCATTCTATCATCAATTTGATATAACTTATTTTTGTGAAACGATATACATGTAAAATGTAATGAATAACTATGTTTTTAGTTATTCATTACATTTTACCATATATTTCAATTATTTATTTCCGGAAAAGGTCAAATGAGTCAGATAAAATGTTGTTCGTAACATGATGCTAAAAAGAGAGTGAAAAGAGATTATGATGTGTACATAACAACTACTAAAGGTCTTCTGCCAAAAAAATTAATAATTGGAAAGGAAGGGGATTTTCTTATGAAGTATAAGACTTCCATCGGTTACAAAAATAAGACATTATATAAAAATGTCACAATTGAATTACCAGATAATGGTATTGTATCTTTTATTGGAGATAATGGTAGTGGCAAATCCACTATTTATAAAACATTATTGGGAATTATTCCCCCAATAGATGGGGTTATTCCAAGTGAGATAAGAGAACAAACTTCTATTGTTTCTGACTATATTCAGATGCCAGAAGAAGTGAAGGTTCAAGATATTCTTGATTTGTTAGGTAAGGAAAAGGTAAAGTACGGACAGGAAAATTATGGACCAATATTTACTTCTGTGATGAAAACTAGAAGCCAGTTTATTAAGACCTTAAGTTCAGGTCAAAGAAGAATAGTTGAAATATTTTCTGCATTAGCTTCAGGAAAGAAGATTATTTTGTTAGATGAAGCAAGTAATTCATTAGATTATAAAAACAAGTCGTTATTTTTATGTGAAGTTAAAAATTTATCAAATCAAGATATTTTATTCTTGCATACTTCTCATGACATGGAAGATGTTTCTTTTCTAGAGGGAACTATTTATGGACTATTCAAAGAAGAAAAGAAAATCAAACTCTATGAAGGTAACGACTATTCACCAAGCCAGCTAAGAGCATTTCTTGGCTATATGGAAGGGGGATTGGAAAATGAAAGCTTTATTTAATTTTGAATTATTAAGATTAAGAAATAAGAAACTATTACTTTTAATGCCACTAGTTTTTGTTGTGATAGGTATGGCAGGAATGTTGCTATCCAATATGTTTTTTCAGGAAGTGAATGGTCAAATCAAAATTTTAAGTGTACTAAATGCATATAATCAATTCACTTTCATCTTTTTTTCGTTCATTTACATCTTTATATTTTCTACAGATATAAAAAATGGAATCAATGTTTATATGACTCAAATTGGGTACTCTGTGAAACAAATCATTTTTTGTAAGTCTGTTATTATGTATGTCATTTCACTAGTTGCATCAAATATCACGTTGATAATTCTATTCTTTTTATTAGGAAATAATGATTTAAGCTATCTGCTGACAATGTTACTGGATTTAGATATTAATTTGCTTTTTATTATTTTGTTTTCTCTGCTTCTATCACTCATTTTTAAAAATACAATGACGGCAACATTAATTTGTTTCGCTATGTTTATCGTATTTAACACAGCGAATATGATGGGATTTGGACTTTTTAATCAAGCTGATCCAAACAGTATTTCTTATAATGCAATTCTTGCTTCAACTGGTCAAGTTGTGAAACACCGTTCGCTATCAACACTAGGAATTAACTTGGCAGATTACAAATACCTGCTGATTATCCTACCGAATGCTATTTGGATTTCATTACTAGTAATAACAAATAATATATTGATAGGGAAGAGAGGAAATAAAATTGAATTATAATACTTTAGCTTTTACTATCCATCGAAGATGTAGTGCAGCATGCTCTATGTGTTGTTTTCAATCGACACCTACTTGTACAGAGAAATTGGATAGAGAGAGAATTTTAGATTACATTGATGAATCTAAAGATATTGATGAAATAAAAACTGTTTCCTTTACAGGTGGAGAACCTTTCATGACATTTAATGATTTGGTTCGATTAGTATCTGCAGCTAAAGCAGCTGGAAAGAGAGTAACGACTATTTCGAATAGTTATTGGGCAACTTCTTATGAGAAAGCCTATGAAAAGTTATCAATTTTGAAAACTGCTGGATTAGACCATCTTAGTCTTAGCCATGATTCTTACCATAGATAATATGTAAAGACAGAGTATGTGAAAAACGTTCTGAATGCGGCTGTTCAACTAGGAATACAGACAACATTGGCTATAGTTGTTGTAAAAGATGAGAAAATTGGCGATATAATAGATGATTTAGGTAATGGCACGTATGGGCCAACTATTGAGATTGTACCTTGTTTACCTGCTGGAGGGGCATGCACTGCATTCACAGATGATCAATTTTATAGAAGCTTATCTGTAGATGGCCTTAGATGTATTTATGATGGCAACATCGTTGTAACTTATTCAGGGAAAATCTATCCTTGTTGCTCTCAAATGGTTATGGATACTGGATTAACGGTCGGTGATTATACAAACATCAGTTTGAAGGAAGCCTTAGATAACATAAAAAACAATGGGCTACTCTATTTGTTACGAAATGAGAACTTTGATTATTTAATAAATATCGCGAAGAATGACTTAGGTATGGATGTTCCAGATAAAGTTGTTAATGTTTGTGAGTTATGTGCAATTCTGTTTAAAGAAGGTAATATTAGCAAATTTAAACCTTACATTTTTGAGCGAGTACAAGAGCGTGTAAAATTAAGTAGGTAGTTTATATGATGGATGGACAGAATCTAAAATTTAATAATTATGAAGTGTTTGAATTGAAGAATGGTGATTGCTACATCAAGATGAATAATCAGTATTTTTTTAAAGAGAACTATTATGCATCAAAAAGATACAAGTTCACTACTATAAATAAAGTAACTTGGCAATGGTTCGATTACTTATGTATATTATTAATCATTATTTCTGTAGTATTATTGGGTATTCTTTTTTTGAAGTCATCCACTTTTTTTGATGGAAATATCAGTGGCTCTTCGTCGATAGTTATATCAATAGGATTTCTAATTTTTAATGTGATTTTCCATGAAATAGGTCATGCCACTTTTCTCAAAGCATGGCATAGAAAAGTTGGAAAGATACGACTAAATTTTAGGTACGTGTTTCCCATGATAACTGTTGATACTTCAGATGGTTATTTACTACCGAAATTCAGAAGATGCTGTGTAAGCTATGCAGGAGCTATGGTGAATATATATACTTGCTTCCTAGTATACGTATTTTTCAATGACTATACATTTGTTATTCCACAAGTTTTGACGATGGTAATTTTCTGCTTAATACCGATAGGTGGTATGAGAAATGATGGCTATCATATTTTATTTTCCACAATTTTAAATATGAACTGTACTGGGAAGAAAAAAACTTTCGTGGATTACCTAGGAATTATAGTAATTTATGGATTTTTGATTTATTCACTATACTCTTATCTTATTTAGTTAAATAGAGATTTATTCTCTTTTTATAAAAAAAAGAAAAGGATGTGTTTTAAATGCAAGAAGAAAAAGTTTTTGAAAGCAATAAGTTTGAAGAAGTGAATCAACCAATGAATGAATTAAAAATGGATTTGAACGCTTATGAAGAGTTGGATCCAATCGAAAGTCCAGCATGTATTATTGGTAGTTATTTTGTAGTGTCAGACTAATAGTTGATAAGTTGAATTATTGGAAGAGGGTATAATGTATCTTAAATGTGTCCTCTTTCATGAAATTGCAGGCAGTTTACTTATGTTAAAACGAGAGCTAATCTCTTTTTATAAAAAAAGAAAAGGATGTGTTTTAAATGCAAGAAGGGAAAATTTTTGAAAGTAACAAGTTTGAAGAAGTAAACCAACCAATGGATGAATTAAAAATGGATTTAGACGCTCATTAAGATTAATAAATGGTGCACAAAAAAGACTTGAAACAGAACTACATATATTTAGAAATACCAATGAATTGATACTCCTGCTTCTTAATCTCATTGCCTTTTTTATAGAAAATAAAGGGTACAAGCAAAAAAATTATTGTTAAGGTGGAAAGTTTTTGAAAGGGATTCTTCTGATCGCGGAAGGAGAAAGAAATGAAGAGTTTGAGAAAGTAAATCAAGCATTGACTGTATCAGAAGTTCTTGAATTACATGATATTCATGACAGTTACCAAACATATATCGAAGGATTTTTGAAAAAGATAGTTTAAAATAGTCGATTCTGCGTATTTTTATACTATAGTAAAACTCCTATGTCTCGCAAGAATTTATGGGATAGAATTTCTAAGTAAGATGAGGAGGAATTACGATGTTTTACATATAGGAAATTTTCATTATAAACTATAGTGTCAGATAAATCAAACCAGTTTTTTAACAGTGAAAGCTCTGCTAAGAACCGATATTTATGCACTTTATGACGTTTGGGAACAATTACAATCATAGAAGAAGTACTACCAGTGTTTAGAAAAGTTTTTCAAAGATAAAAATAGATCAATTGACAAGCAAAAAATTGCTAGAAAATACTAGTGTATTCAGCTCAAAAATAATTATATATTGGATAAATGTCAATAAAGTAGACACAAAAAGAGCAAATACCTACTTCGCTCCCACATTTTAATTTTTGATAAATCAAACTCCACAGGGACAGTTACCGATCCCATATAATGTCTTTCTTTGCCTAATTTAAACACAGGATATTTTAACCGTAATACCTTTTTATAGAGCCGTTGATCTAAACTAGCAACAATTATGTTGCTATCTGAATCAACACTTCTAAGTAGATGTGTTGTAAGAATCTTAATGAGTCTAAATGAAGATCTTTCTCCACTTGCTAATCTTGCAAATTCATAGATGTTAGAGTATTTATCTTGAAACAAATCTAAGTTAATATCAAATTCTACTTCAAATGGTAATTGTTGAACTCTTTTGACAAGTCTTCCAGTGCGACATATGTCTTTTTGTGTATTTTAAATACAACAAATAGTCGATTGTTTGCTGAGCTCTTCATCTTGAGTTCGTAATTCATTTGCTAAGGTTTCAATATCTTCATCAAACTGATAATGATGTTGGTTAAAGTAAATATTTGCTACGAAGTCAGAAAGTTGAGGTAAATATTTTCTTTTATATAATTTTAGTGTGTAATTATTTGGTAGAAGTATCTCTTTAGTTGTCGTCATTTTTCCCTCCGTAGCTAGTCTAACTCAATCAATTTTGAATCTGAATAAATATATCGTATGCCTGAAAATTCAAATATGTCGCCATTATTTGCATGAGAATCATCCTTTAAAATATTCAGTATTTCAGTTACCGTCTTGGAAGTCATACCCTCGGCACCATTTCTAATTGCTGTAGCTGAAATATCATCTTTTCTCACTATTGTATAAGGTGTTAAGAAAGTTTCATCATAAATGGTTCTCACCAACATTCCACCGTAATCACTACCGTGAAGACCATAAATTCTTTTCCCTTTATGTTTATTTTTAATGTGCTTAATGATTCCATGGAAACCTTTATCAATGTATAAATCAGGCATAGCTAAAACTTCAACTTTCTTTTCTAAATTTGCATCCGAGACTGCCCCCCGTAACATAGCAATTCTATTTTCCGCTTCAAAGAAAATATTTCCAGTTGGAAAGTAATCAATATGAAAATCAGCTTTTTCAGTTTTTTCGTAAATTCTCATACCATCTTTCATTTTGGCTATTCTAATAATCCCTTCATCCAATAATGCTTGGTGAAGCTTGGGGACGATAGTTGGATGAACATACACCTTTTCTAAGTTTCTCTCTTGAATAAATTGTTCTATAATTTTCATATGTGAAACATGAGCAGGATTGAATGTCCCAAAGAACACACCAACTCCAGATTTTTTTGAAAAAATACCTTTTAAATCTGTAATCAAACTGTATAATGCGTCAAATATTCCTAAGAGAATCCCTGTAACCGCAAAAAATAGTTGAACTGGAACATATCCTAATGATGCAATGGCACTAATACAGACATTAAAACTCAAGGCAAGTGTAATATTCAAATAACGATCACCAATATTTTTATTTGCTAATGCTAACATCACATACTGTAATCCTTGAGAAGCAAATGAAGTTAATGCAATAGCTCCCTACAATCCTCCGACAAATTGTAGGTTAGCAGTATCTACGATACCGCCAGTAATAACCATGGTCAAAGCAAAATAATTAAATGCATATTGCCAGAGAAAGCGAATGACTTTACCTAAAAACATGCTTCCTGTTCTTAATACTGCAAATCGCTCTAACTTCTCACTTATTTTAGTGAAAAATGGTAGGAAAACTGCAACGAAGATCGAAACAAATATTAAGTATATATTTTGCCAATTACCAGTGGGCAAAGCATATGAAACATACATTACTAATCCCATTATAAACGCTAACTTTGTATAAAAACTTTTTAAATAACCAAACATACCCCTAATTCGCTCCTTTAATCTACTAATAAATTTTTTACATGTACATTCTTTATTTTTCGTGAGGAAACATAACTAAATAAGAAGCTAACAAACACGAAAAACGATACTACAAAAACTAAATTTCCAATTGAAAATTTTAAATCTAAACTAGTTAAGCCTGCCATTGAAAGAAGCGCAGAAAACAGTTTATTTCCGCTAAGCAAGGCTGAAATGATTCCAATTATTGTTCCTAATGTTGTCGCTATAACAAATCTGGAAGCAAATTGACAACGTAATTGAGCCGATGTATAACCCAATGATTTCATGATCCCTAATTCTAATGATTCCCTATTAATTGAAATTGTACTCAATAGGAGAATGATCACGGATGAAATAGAAAAACTTAAAATCAATACAATCATTGTCATTAATAGCAAACCCGTTTGTATTGTTTCAATCAAGTTTTTATTACTTTTTAAACCATCTGTTATATTAATATTGTCCTTATTTGTAGAAAATTGTTTTATTGTTTTTGATACATCTGAATCATTCTTTAAATCCAAGACATATTGAACAGGAGAATAATTTTTATTTAGCTTAGAATACCCAGTATCTAGCATATGAATAGTAAGCCCAACGTTGTTAACACTTTGGTATACGCCAACTACTTTGAAATCCTCTGAGTTGTCTTTTTTAGTGGATATTTTTAAGGTGTCATTAACATTCTTATTAAATTGTTCGCTCACGTTACTTGTAATAAGAATTTCATTTTCAGCTTTAGGATAACGTCCCTCGCTTAAATCAACTTTGCTTTTAAGATCACCATATACAAGCGCAACGATTGACTGTTTTTCTACTTTCAAACTTGTTTGAAAAAAAGAACTGTAAGAATTGACTGAATATTTTTTATCAATTTGATTAACTAATTGCCTTATTGCTTCCTCTTTATCCTCTACAGTTTCAGCAATCTGTAATACTACATCATTTTTTGGCATGCCAAGAAGTTTGAATACTTCATTCTCTTTTTCAAAAGATTTGGATAGTGTTAGAACACTCAGTAATAAGAAACTAAAGAAAAATGCAACGAGTATTAATGAGGTATATTGTTTAAACCTTGTGGATAATTGTTTGATAGAGATGCTAATAGATAACGGTAACATACTTAGATGCTCTAAAGAGATTCTCTTCTTAGCTTTATCTCCATCTGAAAGTTGACCCATTCGAAGCGCTTTGACAGGAGTAATATTTTTTAATTTTCTTAAGCTAAAGAGTATGATGAGTGAATTTAATAAAATAAAGACAGCTAGTAACACAATCATCTGTCCCAACGGAACGGAGTTATCTCCAATAATACCATTTGAATTTAGAAATACACTCGTTAACCTTGGGATGGTTTGTGTAGATACTAGTAGTCCAAAAATCCCTCCAAAAAGTATTAATACATGAAATTGGATCATAAATTGATACTTTATTTTTCTATTGGTAAAGCCTAATGCTTTCATAACACCGATTTGAGTATAGTCAGATTCTAATGAAGTTAAGATTGCGTATCTTAAAACGAAAAAACTAACAAAAACAATAAAGGCTGTTGCAAGTAAAAGAACCAAAGAGAGAACTGTTGGGATCATCACATAGGCTTTTTTAGTAAATGTTTTATCATAGATAAAATCTGCTACTTCTGTTCCTTCAAAATTTTCCATTTTATTCGTAACATAAGCTGTGAAGTCTTCGTCAAGTGGTGGTTTATTGAAATTCACTTGGATGAAGAAGTTTTTTATAATGTTCTCACTTGCATCCATCTTTGAAATCTGATCATAAGTCCCATCATTAATAAGGATTTGATTATATCTCATTATAGGTGAGCCAAACACCGTGTCTTCAAAGAAGCCTACAATTTTTAATTGAATAATTTGGGAATTGAGCTTAACATCAATAGTGTCATTTTTTTTAAGAGAAAGGGAATCTTTTAAATAGATAGGTACATAGGTCTCATTGACGTTTAATGTACCATTTCCGCCATCCTCTACTCGAAAAGTGTTAATTCCTTGTGAACGAAGTAGAACATTTGTATCGCCATTTTTTTCATCTTCTAATAATCCAGAGTATGTTTCAATCGTTTCAACATTTTTAATATTATCCATCTTTTTTAGTTCACTGGTATAACTCTTCCGATAATTATTTTGGGAAAAGCTAAAAAGTAAGTCTGGTGATTTGGAAGCTTCATAAGAAATGTCATAAGTTTTGCCATTCTCAGACAAAGAACCTAGAGTTGTCAATAAAAAAATAATAGCAATGGCTGATAACGCTACTATCGAAAATGCAAAGGTTTTTCTTTTGAATAGATTTTTTCTAAGTAGTAGCAAAAATGTACGCATACTCTTACCACCCCATTCCTTGTAACCAATTCAATACATTTTTTTCACGCTCTACTATATCTATATTTTCAGCAGCGTATTTATCTAATGCTAATTCTCCTTCAATTTCTCCATCGTTAAGATAAATAATTCTGTTTGCTCTTAATGATGCTTTTAGATCATGTGTGACCATAAGAATAGTCTGATTGTCATTATTGTTATAGTGAGAAAGAGTGTCTAATATATTTTCGCCTGATTTTGAATTTAAAGCACCTGTAGGCTCGTCTGCAAATAATATCTTTGGACTATTAATAAGTGCTCTAGCGATAGCAACTCGCTGCTGTTGACCACCTGAAATCTCAGACGGAAGCCTTTTTGCAAATGAATCTAGCCCTACTTGCGCTAGCAGACTCATTGCATGGGAGTGAACCTTTTTTTTAAAATCATTTTTTAAATAACCAGAGATAATAATATTTTCAAAGAGAGAAAGGGTACTAATGAGATTCATTTGTTGAAATACAAATCCCATCTCTGTTCTCCGAATTTTTGAAATCTCAACCTCTTTCATGTTATCCATTCTTTGATTTTGATACTTCACTTCTCCAGATGAAATACTGTCCATTGCACTTAGACAATATAATAAAGTTGATTTGCCTGAACCCGAACTTCCCATTATTACGGTAAAATCACCTTCATAAATTTTTAAATCAATATTTTTTAATACTTTTACGGCATTAGAGCCATTCTTGTATTCCTTACAAAGTCGCTCTGCTGTAATGATTTCCTGCACATCTATTCCTCATTTCTTTCAAAATTTAGTTGCCAAATCTCCTAATTAAGGGTACTTTTATAATAGTAGAGGTATTTATTGCCTTTAGTTGGTATTTTTCACTATAGTGTAAAAAAAGAGAAATTTTCTGAAAAGGGGTTATTCATGGATAACGGAAATATTATTAGATATATTAGAAAATCAAGAAATCTTTCCTTAGCAGACTTATCAGATGAGACTATTTCAGTTTCGTTTATATCTAAATTTGAAAGAGGTAACTCAGATATATCCTCTCAAAAGTTGTATGATCTATTAAATAAGTTAAGTGTGAGTTATCAAGAGTTTATCAGCATGAAAGATAAGTCAGAAGATAACTGTCAACGTCAATTTTTAAAGGAATTAAAGAATGTTGTCAGCAGTGCCAATGTCAATGAATTGGACGCTCTCATTAAATCAGAAGAAAAAAAATTTAAAACGAATTACATTACTAGACATGCTCATAATATAAGTATTTGTAAGTTACATATAGAAAGAATAGAACAAAAAGAATACTCTAAAGAAATCATTGACTCTCTCTGGAATTACTTAATCAATATTGATGTGTGGTTTGACTATGATGTATCACTTTTTAACAATGTATTTTTTTGCTTTAGCGTAGAACAAGTAAGTTTATTGGTGAAAGGTGCACAAAAAAGACTTGAAACGGAACTACATATATTTAGAGATACCAATGAATTGTTACTCCTGCTTCTTAATCTTATTATCTTTTTTATAGAAAATAAAGGCTACAAGCAAGCAAAAAAATTTATTGTTAAAGTGGAAAGTTTATTAGGCAAACCCGAGCAAATTTATGAAAAAAATAAATTGAATTTTTTGAAAGGAATTCTTCTAATTGCAGAAGGAGAAAGAAATGAAGGAATCGAAAAAGCCAATCAAGCATTGAATGTATTAAAAGTGCTTGAATTGCATGATATTCATGATAGTTATAAAAAATATCTTGAACGATTTTTGAGAAATTCTGTTTAAGTAAGCTATACTTATATATATTTTATACTATAGTAAAACTTTTATACTTTCCTTTGGATTACGAGATAAAATTTATAATTGATAGTAAAAAGGAGGAATTACGATGTTTTATATATGGGAAATTTTCAGTATAAACAATGGTGTCAGATAAATTGAACAAGTTTTTTAATAATGAAAGCCTTGCTAAGAAAAAATCTTGGCAGGGCTTTTTGAACGTTTCAAGATTAAAATAAAAGCTAAGTACCTGACTGTCCAATTACTTAGCTTTATATATCGTTGATCAGTACCAGTTCGGCCAATGCTGATGCAAAATATTGATTATAGACATTTTGATTTTTCAAGCAAAAAGGTTTACAAAACGTTATTGACCCTTTGTAAACGTTTATTGACAAAGGGGTCAACGATCTAATTTTTACTATAGAATCTTTATTAGCTTGTTACTCCCGCTCAAAAATAAGCATATTTCGTATAACATAGAGAATAAGGCCAAAGTTATATTTTACGCTATTTAATCATTTTCTGACTCTCTACTTTTGAGCATTCAATTCCCAAATAATCCCAAATTTATCTTCGATTTTAGCATAGAATGAATCCCAAAAAGTCTCTTCAAGTTTTGTAATGCTCTTGGAACCAGTAGCTAACATTTTTTCTTCCAGAAGCTTTATGTCCGCATCCTTTTCAAGCTCAAGCCAGATACTAGTCTGTGCGCTTGGAGAACATGTCTCTTTGCTTTTCTTTTCGAGAAAATCATTTGCAAGAATCACACTTTCTCCGAGTTTAAAATTAGCATGAGCAATACAATTTTTTCGGCTTTCATCTTCCATAAAATCCACGTCTTCAAATGTAGCTTTTTCTAGAATTTCAGCGCCAAAGATATCGACATAATACTGTAATGCATCGTCGCACTCGTCATAAAAGTATAGATAAGGGGTTCCTGTTTTGATCATTTTTTCCATCTCCATTCCATTAACTTACGACTAGTGTATCATTTCACGGTCGAATAATATTATTCTAGATTGTGTTCTTTAAACGGGAGATCAAAAGTTTCCCCACATTCACTAAAATTGGTGGATCTTCTGGTATTGGATCTCTAAGCTTAATCGTGTAATGATTGCCAGAACAGTTTGGAAAAGATAATTTTTCATCTTCTTTCCCCCTCAAGCTATTACCTAAGTTAAAGTAAGATAGAATATTATTGGAACGGCTTATCCCACAAGCTAATAAATAATAGTCGCCACTTGGAATATTGTTCAATGTATTTCCGATTAAATTTTTAGTAGCTAATCCGGATATAGGCATATGATTCGGGATAAGTGTACGGAAAAGTCCAATAAATAGGATACCCATCTCAAATCCATCAGGTACTTCAATCGTTACTGTGCAAAAAGAATGACTCTTTTCTTCAAAATGCGCTATCGACTGATCCTTATCATCCGTTTCAAAACGTTTCAT
This sequence comes from Enterococcus sp. AMC1251, assembly GCF_058216535.1. Taxonomy (NCBI): domain Bacteria; kingdom Bacillati; phylum Bacillota; class Bacilli; order Lactobacillales; family Enterococcaceae; genus Enterococcus; species Enterococcus sp. AMC1251. The sequence continues at coordinate 363,583 of NZ_CM177098.1, forward strand.
ATCATCAAAAAGTTCACTCATTTCCGTTTTGTACGCTTTAGGAGAACTTCCTGTATATTTTTTAAACGTATTCGTGAAACTACCGCTGCTTTCAAAACCTGAACGTTCTTGTAGGTCGAGTATACGCTTTTCTTCATCGAGTTCAAAGATCGCCTTTTCAACTTTTAAACTAGAGAGAAATTCAGCAACACTGAATCCATTTATTTCTTTAAATTTCCGACTAAAGTGATGTTTATCATAACCAAAGTGAACGGCAATTTCCTCACTGGTCATTTTTCTATTAACAGCTTCTTCTGAAATGAAAGAAAGAATTTCAGGCATTTTCGTTTTCATGTTTGTTCCTCCTTCTCAGATGAGGATGCTATTCTTTAGGGAAAAATGTTGATTCCCTATTATTCCCACCTGTTGGTATTCCGTTAACAGTCGCTTTTCCTGTATTAATCCTGTTTGCATCTGGTAGAGTACTCGTTCCAGATGCCCATCCATCACCATAAAGGGCTAGTTCACTTGAATATTCTGAAATCCAATGATTTAAACTATACAGTTGATTGTACAGTTCTTCGTTGGAAGATTCTACTGTTTTTAAGAGTTTATCTAGCTCAGATTTTTTTATTCTAGTCATGATTTTTAGTCATCTCCTTTCAGATTTGGTCGTTTTTTGTTTGAATTTATGCTGATAGCGTCTACCAGAAACATATTGATATTCTTCAATAAGGTATCAATGTATCTAAAATCATTGCTATGAACTGGAATGAATTGCTAAACGTCTTACAATAATTCAATATGGTTTATCAAAAAGTTACAAATATACTGAAAATTTTGATAGAATATATAGTTTTCAATATAGTATTCTTATATTACATATTATTTTTTAAAGTACTTATATGGATTAGGAAATTTAGTTTAAAAACAATAGTATGTAACAGATAAAAACAACTAATTTATCAAAGGAGGCGTTCACATGGCAGATAAAATCAGTACCGATGCAGCGACAGTAAATTCTTTAACAAGCAAATTTACAAGTAGCCTATCATCCTTATCATTCAAACCAAAACAAGCAAGTAGCATGAGCTTTTCTGAAAGTAGCGCCGCTAGTGCAATGAAAAGTAGTGTTTCTTCGCTTAGTACCATCGTATCAACGTTTAAAAGCAACGCGTCTAAAGACATTGGAAACTTAGAAAAAATACATCAAGCCATCAAACAGGCTGAAAAAAATGCAGTAAAGTAGGTGCTTTATGGAAGAAAAACAACTACAAGTAAAAATCGAAGAATATGAAGATCGAAAAATAGCCTTAAAGAAAAAAGACACCGAAAGTGATTTTCTACTCAATGATCTACAACGTGTTTACCAACAACAAGCAGAGATATTAGAAGAATTTCTCTATTACAGCAAAGGAACAGAAGCAGAACGTTCAGCTAGAATAGACTTAGAAATGCTAGAAGACGAACGAACAGAAGCGTTCCGAACCTTTGATGCGGGCAAAGAAGAGTTAACTGAATTAGTCAGTGAAACAGAACGTAAAAAAATCCAAGCAGAAGACGACCTCCTATGGCTACAAAAAAAACAAGCACAAAAGGAGGAGGAAGATGCCTAAATTTAGATATACTGAAAGGCAAAATGTTGCCAGTGAAGTGCAAAATTTACGTTTAACTGTATTAGATCAACTAAATTCCTTTAAAGAGGCGCAACAAGTGTTTCAACGTGCAGGGAAATTATCTGGTACAGGGTGGGATTCGACCAAAAGTTATGTTGATGCCTACTCAGAAGTATCAACGACAGTGGACAATGCCTTAAATACCCTTGATGATGCGATTACAGCTTATTTAAGCGCCTTTACCTCAGAAGTTGGACCAGCCGAAAATGATTTAGATACCGCCAAAATGGAGGGATTGAAAGCTGAGTTACGTCGTTTACAAGCAGAAAATGATGTGATCATGGAAGCTTTGGCAAAAGCCTTTGAAGACGTACCGTTTGTGAATCAATTTTTTAATAAACAAAGTATGCTAGGAACCGCCAAGAAAATTGAAATTCTCGAAAAATATAGCGCCTTTGAAGCAGCACATGGCAGTGATTTCTCAGACGTGCAAACAGTCATTGCTTCGATTGCCGAAGGGTTAGCCTTTCTAGGCAGTGCTGGAAATTTTTCAGGCGGTAAAGATGGCTATAAAAGCATTGATTTTAAAAATCAAAAATGGTATAAAGCACTAAAGGACTTTAACAAAGCACAACCGAAAGACCGAATTGATGTGGTCATCAAAGAATTATCGAATGGTGTCGAATACCAGATTTATCGCAATGGAAAATTGGATGTTCAAAAAACAAAAGAGCTGCATGAACTGTTTCGTGTTCATAATGTTGAATTGTTTAAAGAGTATGGACCAGAGATTTTTAAAATCCTTACGAATATTGATGATATTGAGATCCTGTTTGGGAAAGATTCAACAACGATGCAACGGTCATCTTCTGGTATTTTCATACTACTCGCAGTATTGCCGATTGATCGAGTAAAGGATATTTTGAAGTCAGCTAAGTTGCTTAGAAATGGTGATTATACGCTTGATGCGATTAAGTTGACTGCTAAAGAGTGGGAAACGTTGAAAGAGTTTGAGAAGTCGGCGGATGTTGTGAAGACTGTTGATAGAGGGAAAGATGTAGGGAAGGTTGGCGGGGTTAGTGCTACTATCTGGGATGATATTAAAGGTACTCAACCAGTAATAGATGGTACAAATATTCCAAAATCATTTGAAATGACAGTGAATGGAAAAAAATTCTGGGTAAATCCTAATGGTACAAAACATATAGTGGAATATTCTACTAGGAACTTATCACATGGGCGTAAATTATCGGAACAACAGTTGCTAGCGAGTCTACAAGCTTCTACTGCAGAGGCAGTGGTAAAAGGATATCAGTATAATGTACCTATAAGGTCCGGGAATTGGGAGTTAATTTTTAGTCCTCCTAGACAAGTTGGTCAACTTCCAGTTATAAAACATGCTCAATATATACCTTAAGAAAAGGAGTTTTTATTTTTATGAAGATTACTAGCTTTGAAGAAGGAACTATTTTAGACGAAATTGAAATAGACTATTATGTTCCAGTGAGTTTAGAATTTCCAACAAATGATAACAAGGGAGAAGAGTTATATTATTATAGATTCATTAATCGAAAATCATCATTTATAGAAATTAAAATAAATTCTGAAACCAAGAAAATTGTAGGTGTGACGATAACCTCAATAAATGATATTGCAGATTCAAAACTTCCAAATAGTAAAGTTAGTGAACAAAATCCTATAATTCAACTGGATATGTTTGATAAAGAACCAGTTTTAACTAAAGAAGCTGATTTTGATATATTTAGGGAGAATACTAGTTTATACTTCAAATTAAATGAAGAGAAGTTATCTTCTATTGTAAAGATGTCTAAGCATTTGTCTTTACTTTTAAATAAAGATAATGAAATTATTGGAATGAGATTTTCTGACTTTTCAAAGATTGAATGGTCAGAACTTAATGATAGTATCCAAAGTTCTGTTTCGCTAAATTAAAGTGAAATCAGAAAACTAAATATTCATTTATTAGTTGAAAATAAAGTTTATTTTGCGATTCAAAACAATAATTATGGTTCTAAAATTATGCGTAATAAGCTTTATAAAATAATATTAGGTTGTAAATTATTTTAGATATAAAAAGTCATTAGCTATTACTTTCTTATTGTTCTTAGTATTGCTAAACAATCGAGTGAAAGATATTTTGAAGATAGCGTAGTTTGAAAAACAAAAGAAACTATGGATAAGGGGAGTACTGGACATATTTTATCAAATTATTTAAATTAGCAAATGACGATGCATTAAGTTCAGTTTAAGACCCAAAAAATGTTAAAGGATTATCAATAAAAATTACTGATTTTAGGTGGCTTGCAGAAGACGGTTAGAAAAATATAAAGCTGTCAAATGGAGAAAATATGAATAACATTAAAATAGAAAAAAATTGGGAAGATTCAAATTTATTAGAAATAAAAGTTAGTGCTAAATCGAAATATATTTCAGCTTATCAATTATGCTATATTGAGAATACAGACTTAGAAATTATTGGAAACAGAATTAAGGAATTTTCTTTTAAATTTAATGATAGTTGTTATGTAGAGTTTGGAAAAAAAGAAGGAGATTTCACGCCAGCTTTTTCGCTGAATTTTTCTCCAGCAGATGCAACAGGAAAAATAGAAATAGAAATAGACGATAACGATGAACGTAAACATAGATGCTGTTTTTATCTATACAGTGAAATTGGTCTTATAGAGCAATTTGCTAATGGATTGATTCAGATGTCTACGCAAAATAATATAGATGAAATAAATTTAAATATTTAAGGAAAAATAGATCAGTTTAAATAATGTACTATTTAATTTAGGAGTACAGAGATGAAAAAATAAAACTATATTTAGAGTATCAATGTTTTCCTATATGGATATATGCAGATGGGCGTTTTCTATATAACGATATACCTAAAGAGTTAGTGAAAGATAAAGAATTAGAAAGAAAATTAGTTTCCTTACAGGAAAAATATAATGATCTATTTATTGATACAGATACTAGTTTCAAGTACATTGGGTTTAACTCAGATATAGAAAAAGAATTATTTCTTGATGAGTTTAATCAAATAGCAAATTATCTACAAGAAGTACTTGGAGAAGAATATGCAATAGAGAATGAGATTAAAATCTAATTCATATAGTAGTGGCGAGGTCTAGGGGATTTCCTCTAGGCTTTTTTGCGTTGCGCTGGTTACTATAGAAAAAAATAATCGGTCTAAATATCATGAGTATTCTTAGTCTACTGCTGATGTGTAATCAAAAAAACAAGTAGCCGGTTATCCAACTACTTGTTTAAATCTATCGTTGATCAGTACCAGTTTGGCTAATACTGATGAACTTTAAAATCCCATTTTGCGGCTAGGATTTTAAATCAAAATGTTTTTGAGTTTCTGTTTGGTTTTAAGTTTGTGTGTTTCTTGAGCTAATATTTTTAGTATTCGCTCATGTTCATAGAAGAGGTTATCGGGAATAGAGTGATTATGGATGTTGTTTTTTAGTGAACTGAATGTTTTGTGCCAGTTCTTTAATTGTTGGATTGAATGATTTAGTTTATGTAGGTCTTGATAGGTGATCATTTTTATTGGGTGAGTCATGTTGGACCTCCTAATGATATTTATTAACCTTATAAAGTTAATTTGTCACAAGGATTATTCGTCGTCAACCGCGTGCAGTTAATTTGTTATAAGGAAATATTATATACTTTAATTAACTGTACAAGGTTAATGGAGGGAAGTTATGACTTATTCTGATGTAATTAGATTACGACTTAAAAATTTACGTGTTGAGAAAAATATATCTATCAATAAACTTGCAACTTTATCAGGTATAACGCAGTCTACTGTGGATAATATTATGAAAGGGAAGACCAAAAACCCTAAGTTGAAAACGTTACATAAATTAGCAATGGGATTAGATATGACGGTTTCTGAATTGTTGGATTTTCCAGAGATGAATAATACTATATTTGAGGATGAATAATTACTTTTAGTGGAGCTACGATTTGTGATGAATCGTAGTTTTTTTGTTGAACAAATGTTTAAATATATTTTTTGTTTCAAACTAAAAATTAATTTTGTGTTATAATTAAAAAGAAATAATTTCCAATTGGTTTTTTTTTTGAGAATGTAATCTTAATAAGAGTGTGAAAAATAAGTTAAATGCATGGAATAGTGATGTTTGGGCTGAAGATCTTTTTTAGAAGGTGATGTACCAAATAGAACTAGACAAATATATCTGAGCATAGGCAAAGAATTGGAGAGTTTGCTAATTACTTGACTTCTGTTTATGCGATTAATTGTTGGTAAACGCTAAGGAAAATTTCGAGTTTGATTTAAAGTATTATTTTTTTAAAAGTGTTTAAAAAAAGTTTACATAGTTTTTTTGGTTGACAAACTATGATACAATTAGCATAAGAAATATTATAGTGAAAGGTGGAAAACGAGATGAATACTCAAACTTTGAATGCTTATTTTGAGAAGTCAGGTCTTTCTATAGAGTATATGAAAGAAAAGTCGCATAAAAATTTTGATAAGTTTTTGTCTGGTGAAAAACCTCCTACCTTTAATCAATTAACTAAAATTTCTAAAGAACTTTCAATTCCAGTAGGGTTGTTGATGCTAGATAAACCGATCGAAAAAAAACTAAATGTTATTAATTTTAGAACAATTAATTCAGAATATGTTGCTAGTCAAAGCAGAGAGTTACAAGACACTATTGATGAAATGCGTTCTAAACAAGATTTCTTACGTGAAGAAATCGAAACGGAGTTAGAATACATTGGTAAGTTTTTGATTTCTGACAATTATTTAGAAGTTGCTAACTATATTCGGGATATCTTGGGAATTGAAAAAGATTACTATTTAAAAGTGAGTAGAGAAAATATTTTAAAATTTTTTAGAGAAAAAATTAATCAAATTGGGGTGTTTGTGTTCCTTAATGGAAAGTACAAAGATAATACTCATCGTGCTTTAAATTTAAATGAATTCAGGGGATTTGTTTTAATAGATAAAAAAGCGCCGATTATTTTTCTAAATCAAAAAGATACTAAAAATGGACAATTGTTCACCCTTATTCATGAGTTAGTACATCTTTTTATTGGTGATGAAGAAATTTATGGTATTCAAAATGAATCAACTGATTTTGATCACACTGAAGCGTTTGTTAACAAAGTTACTGCTGAAATATTGGTACCAAATGATAAATTTTTAGAAAAATACAATACTACTCAAAATACTGTGGATTTAGCTAATATCTTTAAAGTTAGTGAGTTCGTTATTGTACGTAAGATGCTAGATAACAAAAAAATCAGTCATAAACAATATATGGGCTTAATTGATAAACTAAACGAACAGTATAGAGAAAATCAAAAGCTGTTTGATGAAAAAAAATCAAGTGGTGGAGATTTTAAAAATAATGTACGATTTAGGATTGACCAACATTTTTTTAATTATGTTCAGAATGCGGTTAATAATCAAAGACTATCTTACACAGATGCATTTAACCTTGTAGGAGTAAGCTACAGAGGATATAACATATTAAAGGAGCGTAGATAGAGAATGTATTTATTAGATACGAATATTTATATATCCTTTTATGATCGTTATTATCCAAAGGAAAATTTCCCGACTTTTTGGGAAGAGTTTACTAAAGTGCTTAATACAAATATTGTTATTCCTAAAATAGTTACTAACGAAACATACCAAAGTGAATGGTTTGTCAAAGAATATTTAGCTAATAATTATACTAGGGGGCTCCTTGATCATAAAACTTATGATCAAGAGTGGGGAAGTGTATTACAACACATTAATTCAAGTGATTTATATAAAGAAAATGCATTGACTAGTGAGCGTGGTTGGGCAAATGATACTATCGCTGATGGATGGTTAATTGCAATAGCGAAAAAGGAACAATTTACAATTGTGACAGATGAAACAAAGAATGCCAATCTAAATAGAATTAACCCTTCCAAAGCTTGTAAAATTCCAGATATTGCATCTGATTTGGGAGTCAAGTGTATAACGATGCTAGATTTTTTTAAAGAGATAGGATTGAAAATATAAACGGTTCTGTAACGTTTGATATTAACGGATTTTGAAGCACCTTGATAATTGAAACAATCAAACCAGTTCTTAAGAAAGAAAAAGTAAGTCAAAAAAAAACGGCTCTTTGTCAACTAATGTTGGTGAAGAAATCCAAAGAATTAAATCACTAATGAAGCCTAGAGGGAAAGTCCTCTAGGTTTTTCTATTTGGTTGAAAAAGAACAGTGCCAAAGCATAAAGTAATTCTCAATTTAAAATTATAGAAGTTACGGAAGCCATAGGCATTTCTTTTCAATACTTTTATATGATTATTCAAGCACTCTAACGGTCCGTTGGAATAAGGTAAATCCAACGCATTTTTAATGCTCGTTTGAACTTTTTTAAAGGTATTAATTGTCGTTTGATAATAGGCTGGAAGCTTAGAATAATCTTGTTTTAAAAGCACGTGAAATCTTGTGTAGTCTCTGGTCTGTATGGCGTAGAGAAAATCCTGATAACAGGTATAGCCAGCTTTCAATTCTTTATCATAGGCAAGTAACCGATCTACGAGTTCTGTTTCTGTTAAATAAGCACGAAAAGAAGGACGCCATTGGCATTTTTCAAAATTGAGTGTTGATTGATTCTTTTGGAGAAGTTTCCAATAGTTCTTCAAGTGACGATATTTTTTTGCCTCTTCCGTTCCCTGGTGAAGAAATGTATTCATTCGTTGAATACGGTGTTTTAAGAATGTTCGCCCAATGTGTTGAACAATATGAAAGCGGTCAAGAATAATCTGAGCCTCGGGAAATAGTTTCTTAACTAAAGAAAAATAAGGAGCATACCTATCGCAAACAATGTATTTTACACCTTTACGAACAGCCAAAGGAAATCGTGAGAAATAGCGTTCTAAAAAAGGGAGTTGCCGATTTTCAACGACATCAATTAACTGTTTTGTTTGCCCGTCCATTAGGATAAAGCTCATAGAAGCAGCGACTTGTTTCACAGAGTTGAATTCATCAAAACAAAGAACATCGGGCAAGGTGAGCCGATTGATTTTTTGGGGTTCATAAAACTGTTTCAATACGCGATAAACAGAAGAAACAGAGACTTTCTTTTGACGGGCAATTTCACTCATAGACGTGGTTTTTCTTAAACGATCGGCAATAGAAAGCTTCACTTTCCTTGAGATCGAACAACACTTTTCAATCAGACTTGTTTCAGCGACAAAGGTTTTAGTACAAGAATGGCAGAAGAAACGGCGTTTCTTCAAGCGTAAATACGTTTGATACTCAGAGACATCATTCAGTAAAATCAGACAGGTTGTAAAGCTCCAACGAATAATCGATCCGTCTTCATTGCCACCACAATGAGGACAAGAGTGGGCTAAATAATCCAATGTACCAGAAAATACGTGGCAGATCTGTCCTTTGATGCGTTCTTTGTTTAAAGAGTTTTCATTAAAAGTAATGTTTAAGTCTAGAATATCTAATGTATTTTTGATAAGATTTGTATAGGACATCTTGATTTCCTCCTTTTGAATGGTTTTAGTCGACTTAATTCTAAAGGATATTGAGGTGTCTTTTCTATTATTTTGCATTAAAAAAGATGCCGGTGATTTTTCACCAACATCAGAAAGTATAGAGCCAAATAAGCGACGTGCTCAATAAAGAGTAAGTCGCTTTTTTTTATATTTAGTCGGTGTCTAAGGCCACAACGAATTTAGGATTGAATTAGAACTTCCGGTTTTTCCAAAAGGAGAAATATACAAAATTTAGAGTTGGCAAAAAACTCAAATTACTTTTTTCTTTCTTGAGAGGTTAGATGTTTGAAAAAAGTAAGTGGAACTCCTTATAACTACTGTATCGTTCTTTACTACATTTTTGTTATAGGTTATATATTTAAAATTTCCATGGTTGCAAGTATGATTGAAGAATTGGAGTAAATAGAGAAAAGTATTGCTTTGATAGAATACAATGAGGTATTTGTATTGTTTTAGTAGCTAGACATGTATAAAAACGAATAAAAAAATAATTCAATACAGGTTTTAGTATATAATAGAAGATGGACTATTTGTCTTTATACATTATAGCGCTGTGAGCGATTTGAAAGGAATGGACTATAAATATGAAAAAAGAAGTGATAAACATTGCAGGTGAAGAGAAAGGAGTAATTTTTGATGAAAATCCAGATGATCGTCTTCTGCTATTATACATACACGGTGGACCTTTGTATCCTGAGATATTTTTAATTGAAAAATATTTCCCAGATCTGATGAAACAGTTTCAATGTGTTTTTCCAGAGACAAGAGAGTGTGGGCTAAGCTCAAATGCTACTCAAAAGAAATTAGAAGTAAACGTACTTGTAGAAGATATTATTGAGTGGGCGGAGTATTTTTTGAAAAAGTTTAACAAGGATACTTGTGTTATTATGGGGCATTCATTTGGAACACTAACTGCAAGTTTGGCTGTAAAAAAAAGACCCGCTCTTTTTTCTGCTTATATTGGTATTGGCCAAGTTAATTCAATGTATGAACATCAAAAAATAGTCTATGATTTTGTAAAGGATTGCTGTGAAAAGGAAGGAAATATTAAGTTTTTACAAAAATTTCCAAATAAATTAGAGATTGAATTTGCAACTAATCGTGACTACTATATGTTTACTGATAAATATATTTCCAAACATAGACGAGGTATTTTCAATGGACGAAAGTATTCAAATTTTAATATGATGAAGGATTTATTCAGTTACAGGAGATATTCATTGAGGGAAAAGTTTCGATTTATGAGTGTCTTATTTTCACCTAAAGCAGTTCCGCTAATCTCAGAATTCATGGTACAAACTTATGGGGCTGTTGTTGGCGAGTTGTCAGTCCCTGTATTTATTTTCAATGGAAAGTATGATTTAATGACATGCCCAGAACAGGCTAAAGTCTTTTTTGATACGATTACTGCTCCACAGAAAGAGTTTTATTTATATGAACAATCTGCTCATTTTCCTATGTTTGATGAACCACAACGTTTTAATGAAGACATAGAAAAAGTAAAAGCAATTATTCTTAATAAATAACTATTTTTATTTTCAGAGAAAATAGTTTTGGCTACAAAGAGAAATCTAAAAATACTTCTCTTTTTCCTTTTAAGAGTAAGATGTAGGATGGATTATTAATAACTATACAACGTGTTCATAGAACAAGAATAAAAAAGTAAGCGACCAGCTCAAGGAAGAGTAAGTCGCTTTTCTTTATATTTAGTCGGTGTCTAAGGCCACAACGAATTTAGGATTGAATTAGAACTTCCGGTTTTTCCAAAAGGGGTAAATTATCTATTTTATTTTTAGAAAAAGTGAAATAAAAAAGCCAGCCATTTCTGACTGACTTCGTGGTTACAAACGTGGTCACACGAGGTATACAATTTGCATAAATTTATTATTTTGGAATAATTCATTGGTGCAGAACCCCTTATAAATCAATGGATTTGTGAGTCATTCACCTGTATATTATTCCCACTCAACAGTAGCAGGTGGCTTACTCGTAATATCATAAACAATCCGATTCACATGATCCACTTCATTCACGATCCTCACAGAAATCTTCTGCAACACATCCCAAGGAATTCTAGCAAAGTCAGCTGTCATTCCATCAATCGAAGTCACTGCACGAATACCCACAGTATAATCATACGTACGACCATCGCCCATCACACCCACACTACGGATGCCAGGTAACACAGTAAAGTACTGCCAAATATCACGATCTAAACCAGCATTGGCGATCTCTTCACGTAAAATCGCATCAGAATCACGCACGATTTCTAATTTTTCTTCGGTAATTTCGCCCAGAACACGAATCCCTAAACCAGGACCAGGGAATGGTTGGCGCCAAACTAGTGCTTCTGGCATGCCTAATTCGATCCCTAATGCACGAACTTCATCTTTAAACAACGTATTCAACGGTTCAATCAGTTCAAATTGCATATCTTCCGGCAATCCGCCCACGTTATGGTGAGATTTGATTGTTTGAGCTGTTTCAGTTCCGCTTTCTACGATATCTGTATAAAGGGTACCTTGTGCTAGGAAGTCGATTCCATCAAGTTTTGTTGCTTCATCATCGAAAAGATAAACGAATTCATTCCCAATAATTTTACGTTTCTTCTCTGGATCAGAAACGTCAGCTAATTTATCTAAGAAGCGTTCTTTTGCATCTACTTTAATGATGTTTAAGCCGAATTTTCCGCCTAAACTATCCATAACTTGTTCTGCTTCACCTTTGCGCAATAAACCATGATCTACAAAGATACAAGTCAATTGATCGCCAATGGCTTTTTGTAAAAGCACACCAACAACGCTTGAATCCACGCCGCCTGAAAGGCCAAGAAGCACTTTTTTATCGCCGACTTGTTCACGGATTTTGTTGATCTCCATTTCGATGAAGTTGCCCATTGTCCAGTCGCCTTCGCAATGACAAATATCAAAAGTAAAGTGACGTAATAAGTCGTTCCCATATTCAGAATGACGGACTTCTGGATGGAATTGCACACCGTAAAGGTTGCGGTCTGTATCTTCAACTGCAGCAAACGGACAATCTGCGCTAGTTGCCACCGTTTTAAAGCTATCAGGGATGGCAGCGACAAGGTCACCATGACTCATCCAAGCGATTTGTTTTTCAGGTGTTCCTTTAAAAATAGGTGAATCAGGAATCAAAAGTGATAACTCTGACTTGCCGTATTCACGGTTGCCAGCAGGCTCAACTTTTCCACCTAGATTATGCATCATCAGTTGCATGCCGTAACAAATCCCTAGAATTGGAATGCCTAATTCATAAATTTCAGGATCAATACTAAACGCATTTTCATCATAAACACTATTTGGGCCACCAGAGAAAATAATTCCCTTTGGTGCCATGGCACGGATTTCATCCGCTGTGATTCGGTGGCTCAATAACTCTGAGAACACGCCAAATTCACGAATACGTCGAGTAATCAATTGGTTATATTGACTACCAAAGTCTAAAACAATAATTTTTTCGACAGTTGTCAAATCGGCAACATTGGTCACATTTATTACCCCTATCCATTTAGATTTATCTAAAAAGAGGTTGTAAAAAAAAGCGTTTAGGTTCAAGCAAAGAAGGAACAACACGCAAATGTTGCGTCTTGTACTTTTCAACATCAAATTGCTAGGCTCTTTGTGTTTCAAAGCAAGAAACCTGCTTTTTTTACACCGTTTATGGAGAATTTTCCGTTAGGAAAATTCTGACCCCTTTAGAATCAAGTTGAGTGTTGCTACTGTTGAGTGGGAATAGTAGCAGATTTTTGAAGATTAGCGAAATTAATTTTAATATTTACGCATAAATATCTCATCAATAATATGATTTTCAGTCTTATGAAGTATAATATCCGCTCTGCCTCGAGTTGGCAAGATATATTCCTCTAAGTTTTTCAAATTCACCGTTTTCCAAACTTCCTTAGCCATCGCAAAGGCATCGTCACGATTCCCAATCGCATATTGATAATAGTAATTATCTGGATCAAGAAAGGCCGTATCAAGTAAGGCACCAAAACGTTCAAGGTACCATTTTTCAATCAGCTTTGGCTCAGCATCTACAAAGACAGAAAAGTCAAAGAAGTCGCTGACGTAAATTTGCTGATTGGCTGGCAATTGCAGTGTGTTGATTCCTTCAACGATCAAAATATCTGGTTGTTGGATCACTTCATATTCGCCTTCGATAATATCATAGACACTATGAGAATAAAGTGGTGCTTTGATTTCTTCTTGGCTATTTTTGACTTGGTTTAAAAAGTCGATCAACTTTTCCATGTCATAGCTCTCTGGAAATCCTTTCCGATCCATAATGCCCTTTTCTTCCAATACTTTATTCGGATACAAAAAGCCGTCCGTTGTAATCAGTTGGACATTGCGACGTTTAAAGGTTCTGGACAAAATCAGCTGCAGTAAGCGAGCGGTGGTACTTTTCCCAACAGCCACACTACCAGCGATCCCGATGATAAAAGGCGGAACAGGTACATATTCATGCAAAAACAGCCCTTTGCTAACAGTTAAAGACTCAAATTCTTTCATATATAAATGAATCAGATGGGTCAGCGGCACGTAAATGTCCTGCACATCCTGCAATGAAATTTGATCATTGAAGCCTTTGATATCTTCTAATTCTTCTTCTGTCAGCGGCGCTTTGCCGTTATGATAGAAGCCCTGCCATTCCTTCCGTGAAATGGGGTAATAATTCATTTTATCGTCCATCGGTTCCTCCACCAAAGCCAACATTTATTTCTGTGCTTATTATAGCATCTTTCATAAAACAACAAAACCCTACTGAGTGGTTAAAGTAGAGTTTTGGTGTGTATTCTTATTTATTCATAATCAAAGCACTTGTATCTTCAAAGTCATAGGCTGATAAGTCTAGTTTGATCGATGTATTCGTTTTAGGATCATATTTGGTGAGTTGATCATCGAACATAAAATAGTAATAACCACTATCCTGAGTGAAAAATGGAGGATTTATATGTTTTTCTTGTTCCAATTTTTCATATTCAGGAAAATGAATGAACGATTCTGATTGGTCTTTCAAGTTATAAACGGTCCATGTATAGCTTTTTACATAGAGCTCATAGTGACGAATGATTAGGTTTTCGTTTGGCTCGTCTATATATATTTCCATTGGATAAGGATAAGTCAAAGTGAGATACGATTGATTTTTTGTTGCTAGATCATATACAAGTACTCGATTTGCTTCTCCTGGTTCACCAGTTACCCCCACACTGGCATTGGCTTCTGTAATATACAGTTTATTTTGAAAATGAACCATTCTCATGTATGCACTCGTTTCATCACCTAAATCGGTTTCTTCGATCACTTCAAATTCCTTTGTCATTTTCACTAACCTATTTTTGCTTGATCCATCATCAGGGTTAGTATAGCCACATAAAACATAGAGATACTCTCCTATGGAGTTTCAAGTTTTTATCATACTTATAAAATTCTGTTCGATCACTAAAACAGGCGGTAGTATAGAAAAATTCCCCGTCTACATTTGAAGTATAGGCATCATTTCCTTCGGCTTTGACAAGATCAATGGATAAGTCACGACCAATTTTTGCTAAGGATACTTCAAGTTTGGGATTTTCAGAGGTTTTTGTGTAGTAATGATCATCTATTTTCCAAAAATTATTACGCCAAAAATTTAGATGTCCATCTGTTCGTTTAAGTTGCTCCACTTTTTCTAGTTTATCGTCTTTTTCAAGAAAGGTTGTGATGTTTTTGAATCAATGATAGCTAGATCGTAGTCTTTTGTTTTTAGTGCAGCATTTTTTGGCAGCCACCAAGCGCAATTAAAAACAAAAGCGAGGCTAGGCCGAGTATTCTTCTTTTATTCATATGTAAGTTTTCCTATCTTATTTCATTTAACTTTATTGTATAACGGAAGAGTTACTGTTTCAATATGATTATGACAATTAGTCGATTTTTGAGGATGTTAGTTAAATTTGAATCGTATGATTGGATAGGAGGAGGGGCTGTTTCATTTTTACTGCTAAAATAATTCTTTGCCTCGGCAAAACGACCTTTTCAGTGGTATGATTAAGTAAAGAAAACTAGTACAGAAAGGAAAATCCTTCATGAAAAAAATCGTTTTATTTGGAGATAGTATCACAGCAGGATATGGTGATGAAGCCATCACGCCGATTTTACAAAATCTGATCGCAGAAGATCTGGCTGTTCAACATTATGAAGAAGTGAGGATCGTAAATGCTGGGATGCCGGGAGATACCACGCAAGATGCAATGAAACGTTTGGACAAAGAAGTCTTAGCAGAAAAAGCGGATATCGTAACGATCTTTTTCGGTGCTAATGACACGAATAGTGACAATCTAGTGCCTTTAGAAAAATACGCAGAAAACCTCGAAACAATGATCACTAAAATCGGCAAAGAAAAAGTCGTGTTACTCACACCGCCATATGTAGATTGCGCTAGAAAACCAACCCGAGATGATGATCGGATTCGTGAATATGCCGAACGAGTAAAAGTAATCGGCGCTAAATACGAAATTGCTGTCATCGATTTATACAAAGTAATGGTCGTTTACCCTGGAACAGATGAATTTTTACAAACAGATGGCTTACACTTTTCTAAAACCGGTTATGACTTACTAGCTGCCTTGATTGTTCGAGAAATAAAAGGTAGACTGATGACAAAAGAAAATAGTTAGGAAGAAGAAAATGAATAATCATTATTATACAGAAAATCCAGATTTGGCTCATGATTTAGAGCAATGGTCGTTTGAATTAAGAGGAAAAAAATTCCAGTTTTTAACCGATAGTGGGGTATTTTCCCGTAATACAGTGGACTTTGGTTCCCGTGTGTTGATCGATGCGTTTGAATGGGAAGATTTGCCAGAAGGAATGCTTCTAGATGTCGGATGTGGCTATGGTCCAATCGGTTTAACGTTGGCTTCATTCAGTGGAAGAACGGTAGAAATGATCGATATCAATCAGCGAGCAGTCGCTTTAGCGCAAGAGAATGCGAAGAAAAATCATGTGGAAAATGTCGATATCCACACATCAAATATCTACGCTGATACCCATGAACAGCAATACGCTGCAATCATTAGCAATCCACCGATCCGAGCTGGGAAAAAAGTGGTGCATGAAATTTTAAGTGAAGCGCATCCTAGACTACTTGTCGGCGGAACATTGACTGTCGTGATCCAAAAGAAACAAGGCGCGCCCAGTGCTGAGAAGAAAATGGCAGAAATCTTTGGGAATGTAGAGATCGTGACAAAAGATAAAGGCTATTATATTTTAAGAAGTGTGAAAGAATAATCTATATACGATGAAGGAGTCATTGACGATTAGAGGCATAATCTGTAGTCAATGGCTTTATTTTATTGTCTAACTATCTTTTTACAAGCGTTTCCTCTAAAATAAAGATATAAGAAAACATGACAGGGGTGCCTTAAATGGTAACAATCAAAGATGTGGCAAAAAAAGCTGGTGTATCTGTTGCCAGTGTTTCTAGATATATTAATAAAAATGGCTATGTAAGAAATGAAACAGGGGAAAAAATTGCAGAAGCAATAGGAGAATTAAATTATGTTCCAAACGAAGTTGCGCGGTCTTTATTTCAAAAAAAATCAAAAATCATTGGTGTTTTATTACCTGATATCGCGAATCCCTATTTTCCTTTATTAGCAAAAGGTATTGAAGAAACGTTAATTAAAAATGGCTATATGATGTTGTTAGCAAATACATCGGATTCAAAAGATCAGCTACAGCAGTATATCACGACATTCATCCAAAATAATGTGAGTGGGATTATCACAGCCTTGCCAATCGAACCTTTAACAGATATTTCGGTTGTTGGGATCGATAGAGTGTATGCGGGCGATTTTAATAAAGTGTTGCCGGATGATTATCTAGGTGGCAAGATAATTGGGGAAGAAATTCTAAAGACGAACTTTGAAAATATTTTGATTATTACAGGGGATTTAGCCTTTCAGAGTGCGAAGAAGCGCTTGAAAGGACTAAAAGATGCTTTGAAAGGACAAACAGATCATTACCAAGTATTTGAAACAAGTTCATTTAACGTCAATGAAGTAGATAAAATTTCAGATACTTTTTTTAAAGAGTACGAAAATATTGATACAGTGATTGCCTCCAATGATTATCTCGCATTAAAAATTATGCAAAAAGCGCAACAAAAAGGCTTATCGATTCCTAAAGACATACAAATCATGGGCTATGATGGGATTCCTTTTTCAGATATGACCTATCCTAAATTAACAACAATTAAGCAACCTGTTTATGAAATAGGGGAAACGGCCGCATCATTAATGATACAGCTTTTAGCAGGAGAAGCAGGGAAAAAGCAAGAAAAAATCTTACCAGTCATGTTGCAAAAAGGAGAAAGTTTACGATGAAAAGGTTTACATTCTTGCTGAAAGGTGTTAATGTATGATTATAGGTAACCGGTTACATATCGTGGATGGAGATGAAATAATGAAAAAAGTAGTAGTAATTGGCAGCATATCAACCGATTTTGTTGTAACAACTAAAATCATTCCAAATCAAGGAGAAACATTGGTAGGAGAAAGTTTCCAGACCTTTTTTGGAGGGAAAGGAGCAAATCAAGCAATCGCTTTAAGCCGTTCAGGTTTAGATGTTTCAATGATTGGAGCAGTAGGGCAAGATATTTTTGGTCAAGCGCTGATCGATAATTTAAAAGAGAATGGCATCAATACAGATATGATTCAAACCGTTGATACTGCAGAGAGTGGCTCTGCACATATCCAAGTAATGGATGGTGACAATCGGATCATTATTATTCCAGGAGCAAACGATCGACTATCCATTGATGTTGTGAAACAGTACCAACAAGAACTCCAACAAATGCAAATGGTTATTTTGCAAAATGAAATTCCGATAGAAACGATTGAGTATATTATTGATTTTTGTACAACTCAGCGTATTCAGGTATTATACAATCCTGCTCCAGCCAAAGAAATTGCGGAAGAATATATCGAAAAAGTGACGTACTTAACCCCTAATGAGCATGAAGCAGTCCTGCTATTTGGAAATAAAGAACGAACAGAAGTATTGAGAAACTATCCGAATAAATTGATCATAACATTGGGAAATCAAGGTGCGGCGTTCTTTGATGGTGAAGCAGAAGTGATCGTACCTGCACAAAAAGTGGCTACTGTCATTGATACAACAGGTGCGGGGGATACCTTTAATGGTTATTTTGCAAAGGGAATTTTAGAAGGACTAACAGTTGCAGAAAGTCTGAAACTTGGGAATGCGGCATCAGCCATTGCAATTCAAACGAAAGGTGCCCAAAACGGTATTCCGATGTATGAAAAGGTGGTCGCTACTTTATGAAAAAAAGAGGGATTCTAAATTCTGAGATTGCTAAAATTGTGGATGATCTTAGACATACCGATCGGATTATTATTGGTGATTGCGGCTTACCTGTTCCTGAAAAAGTGAAGCAAATCGATATTTCTTTAAAGCAGGGAACGCCTTCATTTTATTCTGTTTTGGAACTGATTTTAGAAGAGGTAGCTGTAGAAAAGGCTATACTAGCAACCGAAATCAAGGAGAACAATGTTGAATTAAATAGGCAGCTAAAAGAATGGCTCCCAGAGATTGAGTATGTTTCTCATGATGAGTTTAAACAACTTAGCAAAGAAGTAAAAGCTGTGATTCGAACTGGAGAAGATACACCCTATGCAAATGTGATTTTACAGTCAGCGGTAATTTTTTAGAAAATGAGAGGAGTAATCTCATGGAAGTTAAAATGTTAGGAATCAGTAAAAGTTTTGGAACGAATAAAGTATTAGAAGGCGTTGATTTCGAACTAAGATCAGGGGAAATACATGCGTTGATGGGTGAAAATGGTGCTGGCAAATCAACATTAATGAATATTTTGACAGGCTTGCATAAACGCGATGCTGGAAAAATCTATATTGATGGAACAGAACACTATTTTAAAAATGCCAAAGAAGCAGAAGAATTTGGTGTAACCTTTATTCACCAGGAAATGAATGCGTTTTCTAATATGACAGTATTGGAAAATATGTATCTTAATCGAGAGTTAAAAACAAAGCTAGGATTATTGGATAACAAGACAATGGCTGCAGAAGCCAAGAAGATATTCAATGAACTGCATATATCATTAAATTTAGAGGCTCAAGTGGATACGTTATCTGTTGGACAACAACAAATGTTGGAAATTGCTAAATCACTGATGACGAATGGAAAAGTTTTGATTATGGATGAACCGACAGCAGCTTTGTCAGAAACGGAAATTGATAATCTATTTACAATCATTCGTGGATTGAAAAATAGCGGGGTAGCGATTGTTTATATTTCTCATCGGATGGAAGAGATTTTTGCCTTGTGTGATCGGATTACAGTAATGCGTGATGGGATATCAGTCAGCACCCATCAAATTTCAGCGATCGATGTGAACCAAATAGTACGAGATATGGTAGGGCGTGACATTGGGGACTTTTATCCTGAAAAAACAACTCCGATCGGTGCTATAAAATTTGAAGTGAAAAACCTAACGTCTACCGGTCTTTTTGAGAGCGTTTCATTTTCAGTTAGAGAAGGAGAAATACTTGGTTTTTCTGGATTAATGGGGTCTGGAAGAACGGAAATTATGAGAGGAATCTTTGGGATTGATCGATATGACTCTGGAGAAATTCGATTAAATGGAGAGCAAATCACTATTCATAAGCCTTCTGAGGCAATCAAAAAAGGCATTGGTTTTCTAACGGAAAATCGCAAAGATGAGGGATTGATCCTTGATTTTAGCTTGGAAGATAATATTGTGCTTCCTTCAGTGGATGAATTTAGTAAGCGAGGGTTGCTGGAGCAAAAAACAATAGATGAATTTGTGGAGCTATTACTCAAACGTCTCGTAGTGAAAGCAGAAAATAAGGATGTCCCTGCCAGTAGTTTATCAGGTGGCAATCAGCAAAAAGTGGTATTAGCTAAATGGATTGGGATAGGTCCCCAAGTACTGATTTTAGATGAGCCGACTAGGGGTGTAGATGTTGGAGCAAAGCGAGAAATTTATTTGTTGATGAATGAATTAGCAGAACGTGGTGTGGCGATCATCATGATTTCCAGTGATTTACCAGAAGTAATGAGTGTCAGTGACCGTATCATCGTGGTTAGAGAAGGACGAGTCGCAGGAGAAGTTTTAAAAAGCGAAGCAACACAAGAAAAAATTATGAACTTAGCTACGGGAGGAAATTGAGCATGGAGAATATAAAAAAGAAAAAAATTGCCTTAGGGTCATTAGGCCCATTACTTGCATTGGTCGCTTTAGTGATCGTTGTAACTGTGCTAAACCCTAGCTTTATTACACCCAATAATTTATTGAATCTATTGCGCCAAGTATCAATTAATGCCTTGATTGCATTTGGTATGAGCTTTGTTATTTTGACGGGTGGTATTGATTTGTCAGTGGGCTCGACATTAGCTTTGTCGGGAGCCTTGACAGCAGGACTGATTGCTAACGGTATTTCTCCGATTTTAGCGATGCTGTTTGGCATGATTTTGGGCGCTTTTTTAGGGATGGTCAATGGACTTTTGATTACGAAAGGGAAAATGGCGCCATTTATCGCGACTTTAGCAACAATGACGATTTATCGTGGTGCGACACTGGTTTACACTGATGGTAATCCAATTACAGGAATCGGTAAGAGTTTTATTTTTCAATTTATGGGCAAAGGCTATTTGTTTGGTGTACCGTTTCCGATTATTGTTATGTTGGTATTTTTCTTCTTATTATATATGTTGCTTCATAAAACTGCATTTGGCAAAAAGACTTACGCGGTAGGCGGAAATTTAAAGGCCGCAGAAATAGCAGGAGTTAAAACAGATCGAATTCAAATTGTCATTTATACGATTTCGGGATTGATGGCGTCGATTTCAGGGATCATCCTCACTTCTCGCTTAAATTCGGCGCAACCTACGGCAGGTCAATCTTATGAAATGGATGCAATTGCTGCGGTTGTGTTAGGAGGAACTAGTTTATCAGGTGGAAAAGGGCGTTTATTTGGAACATTGATAGGTGTGTTAATTATTGGGACAATCAATAATGGATTGAATTTATTAGGAGTATCCAGTTTCTATCAACAAATCGTCAAAGGATTAGTAATCATTGTCGCAGTATTATTAGACCGAAAACAAAATAAATAACTAAATAAGGGAGAAGATGACTATGAAAAAATTGTTTATTTCAATGATTGCAGCAGGATTACTTTTATCAGGGTGCGGTGCAGCAACTCTAGGGAATAATGAGTCTAAAGAAGAGACTAAAGTAGAAGGGAAAAAAGCTGGAGATCTAAAAGTTGGCGTAAGTATTTCTACATTAAATAATCCATTTTTCGTTTCAGTTAAAGACGGAATCACTACACTAGCAAATGAAAATAAAACAAAGACGATCGTTTCCGATGCGCAAAATGACGCATCAAAACAAAGTAACGATATTGATGATTTAATCCAACAAAACGTCGATGTGATATTGGTCAATCCGGTTGATTCTTCAGCGATCCAGCCAGCAGTAGAAGCTGCTAATGAAGCCAATATTCCAGTGATTGCACTAGACAGAAGCTCTGATGGAGGCGATATTGTAACGCTAGTTGCTTCTGATAACGTGAAAGGTGGAGAAATGGCTGCTAAATTTATCGTGGAAAGAGTTGGTAATGGAGCAAAAGTTGTTCAACTTGAAGGAACGCCAGGCGCTTCAGCTACTCGTGAACGTGGGAAAGGCTTTGAAAATATTGCTGAAAAAGAGCTGAAAGTGGTACAAAGTCAATCCGCTGATTTTGATCGTGCCAAAGGGCTGAGCGTTATGGAAAATATGTTACAATCCAATTCAGATATCACAGCGGTGTTTGCTCAAAATGATGAAATGGCATTAGGTGCTGTCGAAGCATTGAAAGCGGCTGGTAAAAAGGATGTACTTGTTATTGGCTTTGATGGAAATGAAGATGGCGTAAAAGCAGTGAAAGACGGAACGATGGGCGCAACAGTTGCGCAGCAGCCTATTGAAATGGGGAAATTAGCACTACAAGCGGCTTATGATCATTTTGAAGGGAAAAAAGTGGAAAGTAAAATAGATTCACCATTGGAATTAATGAAAGCAAAAGAATAGAAATCACAGAAATGAAAAAACGTGCGCTCTGATTCTACTAGATAATTTGGTAGGATAGAGATGTGCGTTTTTTATATTAGTGAATTTAAAATGCTTTGTTCGAACTTCTTGTAATTAGGAAACGGCAGAAATGTATAAGATTTGCGATTCGAAATCTTGATAAATCTGCTTATTTTTGTCTCAATTCTTGTATTGTAAAAGAATGGTGGTTGAGTTTGTTTTATTTAGATGGAATCTATATTTTCTATACTAATATCTATATTTTGTTTATTCTTATCCTTGCTTGAAAGCGCTACAATATTGTTGTAGATAATTTGATGAAAGGAGTTGAGTAAATGAAGAAAAAGTCAAAGAGTGCGCTTTTTTTTACAAATGTTTGGCGGTATAAAGCGTTAATCTTAATGGCAATCCCTGCGATGGTATGGATGATTTTTTTCTTTTATATTCCAGTTTTGACTAATGTAGTAGCGTTTAAAGATTTTCATATTTCGCCGGATGGATTTATTGCTAGTTTGAAGGCGAGTCCTTGGGTTGGATTAGATAATTTTAAATTTCTATTTTCTTCTAATGATGCATTTTTGATTACTAAAAATACAGTGTTGTACAACGTGACGTTTATTATCTTAAACCTTGTCATTTCTGTATTTTTTGCAATCGTAATGAGTGAACTGCGAAATAAGCGTTTGGTAAAAATCTATCAAACAATGTCTCTTTTGCCGTATTTTTTATCTTGGGTTATTATTGGGTATTTTGTGTATGCTTTTTTAAGTCCAGATAAAGGAATTTTCAACCAGTGGATTGTAGGTCAAGGAGGCACGCCAATCAATTGGTACAGTGAACCAAAATTTTGGCCATTTATCTTAGTCTTCATTGGAACGTGGAAGGGGATCGGATACAATAGTATCATCTATTTTGCTTCAGTTATGGGAATCGATCCTACTTATTATGAAGCAGCGATGGTGGACGGTGCGAGCAAGTGGCAGCAAATCAAGAATGTAACGATCCCTCAATTGTTACCTCTAATGACGATCTTGACGATTTTAGCTGTGGGGAATATTTTTAGAGCAGATTTTGGTTTGTTCTATAATGTTCCAAGAAATTCTGGTTCGTTGTATCAGGTCACCTCTGTTTTGGATACGTATATCTTTAACGGATTGACTGCTACAGGAGATATCGGGATGACAGCTGCGGCTGGTTTGTATCAGTCAACGGTCGGTTTTGTTTTGTTGATGGTTACAAACGGAATCGTTCGTCGATTTGATAATGACTCGGCATTATTCTAAGGAGGAGTGAAAACATTGAGGAAAAAACCAGTTTCGAAAGTAGAAATTCGTTCATTTAACAAACCGGTCAATTTATTTTTTAATATATTAATCGCTGTTTTTGCACTATCCTGTGTGTTGCCGTTTCTATTTGTTGTGGCGATTTCACTTAGTAATGAAACCGCGTTAGCGGCACACGGATATAGTTTTTGGCCGCAAGATTTTAGTTTCTTTGGGTATACCTATTTATTTGATCAGATGCAAGACAAAATCTTCCAAGCGTTGTTTGTGACAATAGTCGTGACTGTGGTAGGAACTCTAATTAATAGTACAGCGACGTCACTTTATGCTTATGTAATTTCAAGGTCTAATTTTCCATTCCGTCGTTTCTTTACCGTATTTTGTTTGATTACGATGTTATTTTCTCCAGGAATGGTTGCAAATTATATAGTGATGACAAATTTACTTCAGTTAAAAGATACGATTTGGGCATTGATTTTGCCGATGGCAGTTAGTCCGTTTAATATTATTGTGATGCGTACGTTTTTCAAACGCTCAGTTTCTGATTCGATCATAGAATCAGCACGGATTGATGGTGCTTCCGAGATGCGTATTTTTATTCAAATTGTTTTACCGCTAGCTGTTCCGGGAATTGCAACAATTAGCTTATTTGCCGCCTTAGGGTATTGGAATGATTGGTTCAATGCGCTGTTGTATATTCAAAAAGATAGCTTAGTACCTTTGCAGTACTTGTTAATGAAGATTCAAAATAATATTCAATATCTCACTCAAAATGCTGGAGCTAGCAATCAATTATCCGGTGGGATGGCTGCGATACCAGGTGAATCTGCTCGTATGGCAATCGTCGTTATTTCTACCTTGCCAATTGCAATTAGTTATCCTTTTTTCCAGAAGTATTTTGTCAAAGGTTTAACGATTGGTGGCGTGAAAGAATAGGATATCTAGTTTTGCAGAACAATTTCATCAGTAAGTAGCTATATTTTCTCAATTAAAAGAAACCTTACGTTGATTTTCTAAATTACTCAGAAACTAAACGTTCAGTTTAGCATTTAAAAATTACGAGGAGGAACAAGAATGAAGACTTGGAAAAAAGCAGTCGGCTTAAGTGCAGCAGTTATTCTTTTAGGTGTTTTAACAGCATGTGGTGGAGGAAGTAAAGAAAAGACTAGTGGTAGTAGTAAAAAAGCGGATGAAAATACGTTATTGATGTATCAAATCGGTGATAAGCCAGACAATTATGATGAATTGATGGAAGTCGCTAATAAGAGAATCGAAGAAAAAACGGGAGCTAAATTAAATATCCAATATATTGGTTGGGGCGATTACCAAAAAAAGATGAGTGTTATCGTTTCTTCTGGTGAAAACTATGATATTGCCTTTGCGGATAACTATGTGCCGAATGCACAAAAAGGTGCTTTTGCGGACTTGACTGAATTAGCGCCAAAATTTGCGAAAGATGCCTATGATCAGCTGGATGAAGCGTATATTAAAGGAAATTTAGTTGATGGGAAGTTATACGCATTTCCAGTTAATGCTAATGTTTATTCGCAACAAGTATTGACGTTTAATAAGCAGTACTTAGACAAATATGATCTATCAATCGATGATGTGGAATCATATGAAGATGTAGAAAGCATTTTGAAAACGTTCCATAAAAAAGAGCCAACTATCGCAGCTTTTGCCATCGGTCAAGGATTTAAAGCGCAAGGGGATTATGACTTTCCGATTGGACTGGAATATCCGTTTGCTGTCGATCTAAATGGCGATACAAATAAAATTGTCAATCAGTATGAAAGCGAAGATTTTATGAATGCATTAAAAACGATGCATAAATGGTATCAAGCAGGATATATTCCCTCTGATGCCGCAACGAGTAATACAGAATATCCTTTAGAAGGAAATACGTGGTTTATTCGTCAAGAAACACAAGGACCTTATGATTATGGCGATACGATTTTAAGTAATGCTGCTGGACAAGAACTAGTATCGAAAGCATTCACAAAACCACTAAAATCGACAGCTCAAGCACAAATGGCTAATTTTGTTGTCTCAAATACTTCAAAAAATAAGGAAAAAGCTGTAGAAGTTTTAGGTCAGCTCAATAGTGATCCAGAATTACTCAACGGATTAGTTTGGGGAATCGAAGGTGAAGCTTGGGAAAAAGTGCCTGATACGGAGGACAAGATCAAATTACTAGAAGGGTATAAACCAAAAACGCATTTACCAGCTTGGAATACTGGAAATAATAAAATTTTATACACTCAAGATACTATCACTGAAGAAATGATCAAAGAGCGTGACGAATCAATTGCTAAAGCAGAAAGCTCTCCAATATTAGGTTTCAATTTTGTAACGTCAAATGTAAAGACAGAAATGAGTAATATAGCAAATGTTATGAGCCAATATCTGGATGGTTTAAACACAGGAACTGTTGATCCAGAAGAGACGGTTCCTAAATTAAAGGAAGCACTTGATAATGCGGGTTATGAAAAAGTTCTGACTGAAATGCAAAAGCAATACGATGACTTTTTGAAAAAATAGAACAAGCTTAGTCGCTGGAACCAAGTGATTCGATGATACATCGTTTTTACTTGGTTCTTTTATGAAAAATAATATTCTGTTTAAACTACATAATATATTATATGCAGTAGTTTTTTATTTGGAATATTCACAATAGTTATTTATTATGGTTAGTAGAGAAGCAGAGAGGAAGATTTGAATGGTTGGTAAAGCATTAGAAACGTTATTCATTAAGATATGGGTCATCGTAAAGTTAAATTTATTCTTTTGGCTGTTTAGTTGTTGCGGTTTGATTGTGGTAGGTGTTGGACCGGCGCTTAAGACGGTGAATGAATTATTTGTCAGTCATGAGTTTAATTATAAGGAAATTACTTTAAAAGAAGGGTGGAGCTGTTTTAAGCGGAATTTTGTTAGAGGCAATATCCTTTTTTATGCGTTGATCTTGTTGTTGGCACTATTAGTATACAATCTATTTTTATCAGTTCAAATTCAAGGACTTTCCTTTTTGATGATTGATTTTCTCTTAGTTTTTGCAATGGTTTATGCGACTGTGACTTTTCAATACTCGTTATTATTAGATAGTTATTATGACATTGGGTTAAAAAACTTGTTGAAACTAGCTTTTATTTCAACGTTATCTAATTTTACAAATTTACTGAAAATTGCCATTGGGATGGGTCTGATTTTACTTATCACTTGGAAATTCAAAGGGTTGATTTTGTTTGGAACATTTTCTATGATTCAAATTTGGAGCTTCACTGCAACAAAATCATGGCGGCAAACGATCGATCAACGATTGGAATTTCATGCGTAAAATAAGATCGTCATCCTTTAGCCAAAAAACACTGCTAAACCGATTACTAAAAAATTATGCCGTAATTTTAGTTTCCTTAATTTTGATTGGTATGGTCAGTATTGGTATGAATACTTATTGGCAATCGATGGGAAGAGGGGAGACGACCGCGCAAGAAGCAGTCGATATGATTGGCCGATCAATTAATGATAAAAATTTACAAGGAAAAACCATGTTAAATAGTTTGGCAGATAGCCAAGAGAAGATTAACAGCTTAAATCGTTACATGGATTCTTCAATTTCAAATTATTTGAATTATTCTTACGATCAACAATTGGAAACGGGGAATTATCTATTTTTACCTAGCCAAGTACAAAATTTTTATACAATGTATGACAATATTGAATCAGTCATCATGGTATTGAATAATTATAATGATTACTATCTTTCTACTATTAAAGATAAGAACGGAAAAAAAATTAGTGGCACTCCACGTTTAAACAATAAATTCTATTTAGCGTATCCAATCACTAATCCAGTAACTTTAGAAGTATTGGGAAGCTTCTATGTTGAATTTTCTCAAAAAGATATCGTTGATAGTTTAACTCATTTAACGACGTTTGAAGGACTTTCCGCGTATGTATTTTCAAATACAGGCTATCAGCTATTAACTTATACGGAAAAAAATGATATCTCAGAACAGCAATTGATTCAGCAAAAAATGAAACAAACATCAAAATTACCCATTCGAAAATTAGCGGAAACCAATATATTGGAGCACTTGCAAACAACAAGTGGGGTTGATATTTTAGTAACCGTTTCTAAACAAAAAATTTTAACGCATGTTTTTTTTGATTTGCGGATTTTAATCCTAGGCGGCTTCGTTTTGATTGCACTATTATTGTATTTATTGTATCGAACATTTACCAAGTATTCTCAACAAGTCGATATTATTATGGGATCGATGGCGCTTGTTTCAAAAGGAGATTTGAATACGCGGATCAACGATCAGGAGACGCAATTTGAATTAAAAGAGCTTTCAAAAGGTATTAATACGATGTTGGATAACATTGAACAGTACATTGCGGATATTTACAAACTAGAAATTAAGCAACAAGATGCTCATATGAGGGCACTGCAGTCTCAAATCAGTCCGCATTTTTTATACAACACATTAGAGTATATCCGGATGTATGCTTTAAGTGAAGGCAGTGAGGAACTAGCTGACGTTGTGTATGCATTCTCAACATTGCTGAGAAATAATACGGATCAGGCCAAAACAACTACATTGGAAAAAGAACTGAGCTTTTGCGAAAAGTATGTGTACTTATACCAAATGAGGTATCCAGATCGAATCGCTTATCACTTTGAAATCGATGAAGCGTTGAAGGAATTAGTTTTACCGAAATTCTCGATTCAACCATTAATTGAGAACTATTTGGTTCACGGTATTGATTTTTCCAGAAAAGACAATGCAATCAGTGTAAAAGCCCATTTAGTAGATGGACAAATACAAATTTTAATACGTGATAATGGTAAAGGTATATCTTTGCAAAAGCTGCAATTGATTCACACTAAGTTGGCGAGTCAACAGATCGAATTACATGATTCGATTGGGCTGCAAAATGTGAATGAACGGTTACGAGCTCATTTTGGTTCATCTTTTTTGATGACGATTACTCTAAATGAAACAAAAGGCATTGCGATTGAACTTTCTTTTAATGATCCTATTTCTCAAAATTAAATCTATATTTCACCGTAAAATCATACTGCGATGAGTAACCGCAGGGGCGAAGGAGCAAGGGAATGACTTATAATGTTTTACTAGTGGATGATGAATACATGATCGTGAATGGATTGAAAAAAATTATCTCTTGGGAAGCAGAGGGTTTTTCGATTAAAGGGACAGCGCAAAATGCAAAAGAAGCTTTAACAATAATGGAGACGGAGGCTATCGATCTTGTGATTACAGATATTACGATGCCGGAAATGACAGGATTAGAATTTATTGAAGCAGCTCAAAAAGAGGCGTGTCAATTTGAATTTATGATCCTTTCTGGTTATCAGAAATTTGACTTTTTAAAAGGAGGGCTTCAACTGGGAGCGATCAATTATTTGATGAAACCGGTGGATAAATTAGAGCTTCTAAAAAGTGTTAAAAAGGCAAAAAAACGTTTGGATAGTCGTAATCAACAGGAAACGAGAGACGACTTATATAGTGAAATTTTATTGTCACAATGGGTAAATGGTGAAATTGATAAGGATAGTTATGGAGAGCTGGATCAAGTAGTTAATACTGCAAAAAAAGCAGACTGGACTGTTTTGTTGATCGAAGTAACTCGTGAGAAAAAAGCCAAAATGATTAATTGGTTGGAGGAACAACAGCAATCATTATTTTTTTCCCGCAATCTAGGGGATAAAAGTCTGCTTGTACATATTTTTAAAGGCGGTAAATATCAATTAAATCAGCTTTTGACAGTAAATCCTTTACAAAATGATGAGGATTGGCTGATAAGTGTAGGTGAGACTGTTAGTGATTGGGAAGATGTTCCAGATAGTTATGAAAAAGCAAATCAAACATTGCAACGTTATAAGTTTTACGAAACGAGTGGCAGTAATATCTTATATTCCGTCTTTTCAGATGATTTTGATCTGTCAGCAGATATTATTAATTTTAACAAGACATTGATGGTTGGTGATTTTACTACAATTGAGACAACGATTGCTGAAATTTTTGCAAAAACGCAAAAAATTGGTGCTCGTCCAGAAGATGTCCGTCATATTACCTTTATGCTTTTTATGGATATTTATCGTCGCTTCAATCACTTGGATGAACAGGAATACCAGCAAGTTTTAGACGATATCAATCATTCATCAAATGTGGATAAACTGCGTGCAATTCTATCAACTACTGTCAGACAAATCTCTCGGGAAAAAATGACCTACGATTATTCAGAAAACGTTCAAAATGTTATCGATAAAATTCGTTCTGATTATACAAGCGAACTTACGTTAAAATGCGTAGCTCAATCGCTGCATCTTAATGCGATGTATTTAGGACAGCTTTTTAAGAAAGAAACAAAGAAGAGCTTTTCTCAATATTTGAACCAGTATCGTATGAAAAAAGCACAGAATCTGTTGCTATATTCTGATGATAATGTTAATGAGATTGCAGATAAAATTGGCTTCAACAACAGCACGTATTTCTCGCAGATTTTTAAAAAAATGAACGATTTAACACCAAAAGAATTTCGAGAAAAATATAAACATCACTATGATTCAGTGGGAGAAGAAGAGTTTTAGGGAAATCAAACTAAAAGTAATCAAAAAACCACAAGAACCCGAAAATCTTATGGTTTTTTTGATTATAATTTTAATATACAATTCAGTCAAAGACTAAATGGCAGTTGATCTTCTCTATAGTTTTTAGGTCTAGGCACAATGCCTAAAGTAAAATCAATTGTTCCGCCATCCATCAATGTCTCATGATCAAAAACTAACCGTTCATGAAGAGAACCGTTATAACGAATACGATCTATAAATTGCTGTTGCTCTCGATTTGGACTGGTAGAGATTGTTAATATTTTACCGCTAGATAAATGAATAACGGCTTTATCGAACAAAGGCATCCCGATTACATATTCACCTGAACCAGGACAGACAGGATAAAAGCCTAATGAACTAAAAATATACCAGCTGGCCATACTACCGTTATCTTCATCACCAGGAAAACCAGTCGGACTATCATTGAATTCTTGAATCATCAATTGTTTTAGTAAAGGCTGAGCAAATTCTGGTTTCCCAAGATAGCTAAATAAGTAAGGGAAATGAAAACTTGGCTGATTCGAAATCGCTAGCTGTCCAAATTCTATTGCCGCCATTTCACTCATTTCGTGAATTTCAAAACCATATCCAGCAACGTTGAAGGTAGGTGTTTGATTAAACAAGTCAATTAATTTCTCTTCAAACCGTTCTTGCCCCCCAAAAGCCGAGATCAACCCTTTAAAATCATGGTAAACAGCAAAACTGCTTTGCCAAGCACTACCTTCTGCATAGTCTCCACCCCATTGGTGACTGTTAAATGGTTCTTTGAAAGTACCGTCTGGTTGTTTTGCCCTCATAAAACCTGTTTTGGGGTCAAAAATAGCTAAATAATTCTTTGCTTGCTTTTTATAATGTTCAGAGGTGACCTCTTCATCCAATATCTTGGCCACTTGGCTGATACAAAAGTCGCTATAACAATAATCTAAAGTATGATTTACCGACTCATGATAATTGGCAGGAACATAACCGTATGTCAAATAATCTTTGGTTCCTTGTCTACCGTAATTTGAATTCTCACTTTGGATTGTTGCGCCTTTAATCATGGCAGTTAAAAATTCTGGCATCAAATCATGGCGGATGTCTTTAACTGCGGCATCAGCAATCACTGCATCGATCAATGTGCCAGGCATCAAGCCCCGTTCATCAGGCGAAAGCCATTTAGGTAAATAACCACCTTCCCGATAGCTATTCAAAAATCCTTCTAGCATTTCTGCATATTTATCTTGCGCAATCAATGAATATAAAGGATAGACCGTTTTATAGGTGTCCCAAAATCCGTTATTAGTATAAAGTACCCCAGGTTTCACTTCTTTGGCTAAGGTATCGTAATGGATAATTTGCTCATCAGAATCTTTTTCATAGAATGTTTGTGGGAATAAAAAAGCACGGTAAAGATTATGATAAAAGGTTGAACGACGTTGCTGATTTTTGTCCTGAATCTCGATTTTATTTAGATAATGCGCCCATTGTTTTTTTGAATCTGATAGATAATCTTTGGGTTGCCAATGAGATTCGCGCGATAAATTCAATTTAGCTTGTTCTAAGCTGATAAAAGAGGTGCCAAACTGTACAACTTGTTCCTTAATGTCCCCAAATGAAAAGCTAATACAATCCTCTTCTCCTACTTTTTCAAGAGGTGTTTCAAAAATCAAAGGCTGTTTAAAATGCATTGTAAAGTAAAAAGAAAAATGATTATCTTCACAACCTGCGTAGTTTATTATAGAGCCGGAAATCGTATGAGCGTCCTCGATGGTGAGTTTGTATTTTCCAGGCAATGAAAGCAAAAGTCCAGCATCTGATTGTGTGTAAGTTGTCGTTAAAACACCCCCATACATACTAGGAATCATGCGGGTCGTTAATTGATACCGTTGAGCAGTGATTTCTAAATAAGCAGGGTTAAAAACGCTTTCATCCGGTCGATAAGAAGACTGAGCGTGAAACACAGTCGACTTGTTTAATACGCCATTAAAAGGCAGCATAACCAAATAACTAAAATCCCCCATCCAAGGACTAGGTTGGTGAGTCAAACGAAAACCTTGAAAAACTCGATCACGAGGATTGAACCACCAACTGCCATTATCGCCGTTGGTCTGAGGCGCAAAATAATTCATACCAAAAGGTACACCTGTGTAGGGTAAACAATTGCCATTTGAAAAAGAATGTTGATTATCGGTGCCATGTCTAGTATCGATTAATGTTAAATTCATCTATCAAATCTCCTTTGTTGAGTATCGAATGATTTGTTTTACTGAAACTTGCTGATCTGTCGGCATCACTTTCTTTTCGATCCATTCAATCAGCATTGTACCTGCAAGTTTACCCATTCCCTTAAAATCTTGAGCGATTGTTGTTAAAGGTGGATCGATTAATGATGAAGCTTGAATATTATCAAAACCGACAACGGATAGCTGATTTGGTATATCAATATCAGCTCGTTTGGCTTGATTCATTAAAGAAATCGCAACTAAATCGTTTTCGCAAATGACTCCAGTAATGTCATTTTTGCGAAGATAAGCGATGATATCAGCATTTAAAAAAGCTTGTCTATCTGTTAAAGCTGTATAGAAAGATAAACGCTGTTCTTTGGTTGCATGTATATAGCCTAAATATCGCTGGCGCACAGATTGAGGTAAAGTCGGCTCTCCAAAGATATAAGCGATACGCTGATGTCCCAGAGTAGCCAAAAAATTAGTAGCCATTGCACCACCTGAAAAGTTATCTGATTGTACAGTTGGAAAAGGGAGTTCGTGTATTTTTTTATCCAAGACAATTACTGGAAATTGCTGAATAGAAAGCTCGAATAACGTGTCTAAAAAATCTTCAGTATTATGTGCATAATAGATCATACCGTCGAAATCTTCGATAATATCAGCTGCTTGTTTATTGATCAAAAATTCTGCAGATGACATGATTACTTCATAATGATGTTCGCTTGTTATTGGTGCCAATCCTTCATTAAAGTTACCGAGGGAAAGATCATTTACGAACGGAATCAAGAATAAAATCCGTGAGACATTTCTTTTTTTTACGTAACGTTTTTGAACATAACTACCTTTTCCTTGAATGCGATAAATTAATCCTTGATTTTCAAGCTCTGTCAATGCTCGTTTAGATGTAATACGGCTGACATTATAGGTTTTGGAAAGTTCCTTCTCGGTGGGAAGTTGTTCATTTTCCAGTAGTTGACCAGTTTCAATTGCTTGTAACAAATCGTCTATTATTTTTTTATATAGTGGTTTTGACATAATTGTTCTCCTAATTATGAAATGATATATCATTAATGCTAGTTTAACACAGAAATAAAATGAGTTCAATTCAAAAATATTTAATAAAACAGTAGACAAAACGCTTACATTAGCATATACTTTCGTTGTGAAATGATATATCAACTATTAGGAGGTAAGTATGACTTATAAAAAAATACCCGATTCGGTGCAAGGTTTTATGGATAAAATTACGCATCTATGTGGAGATGAACATGCTGAATGGGCTGAAAATTTTAATGCAGCGTTTGCTAATACTTTGACGACGACTGTAAAAAAACAAGCGGATGGTACTACATTTTTACTAACAGGAGATATTCCGGCAATGTGGCTGAGAGATTCAACCGCCCAAGTTCGTCCTTACTTAGTTATCGCAAAAGAAGATGATGAACTTAGAGACATGATATGCGGATTGGTTCAACGACAATTTTACTATATCACGATCGACCCATACGCCAATGCATTCAATGAAACGCCAAATGGTGCTGGACATCAAAACGATCACACTACGATGAATCCGTGGATCTGGGAGCGCAAATACGAAATAGATTCACTTTGTTATCCCGTTCAGTTAGCCTATTTACTGTTTAAAAATACGGGATGTACGAAGCAATTTGATGGGAAATTTGTTGAAGGTGTGAAAAAGATCTTAACAGTGTTCAAAATAGAACAGGAACATCAACATTCACCTTATACATTTGAACGAGAGACAACACGAGTAGAAGATACGCTTGTAAATAATGGTCGAGGAGCGGAGATAGGAAGAACAGGGATGACTTGGTCTGGTTTTCGTCCAAGCGATGATGCATGTCGTTACGGCTATTTAGTTCCGTCGAACATGTTTGCGGTAGTTATTTTAGGATATATTGAAGAAATTTTTTCAGAAATATTGTTTGATCCAGAAGTAGTAAAACAAGCTTCTTTACTAAAAAATGAGATTGATACTGGGATTGAAAAATATGGGAAAACAGAAAATCAAAGTGGAAAAACAGTCTACGCTTATGAAGTAGATGGGTTGGGACACACTAGTATCATGGATGACAGTAATATTCCTAACTTACTCTCGGCTCCTTACCTTGGTTACACCTCGATCGACAATTTGATTTATCAAACAACACGAAAAACGATTTTAAGCAAAGAAAATCCTTACTTTTACGAAGGGAAATATGCAAAAGGAATCGGAAGTTCGCACACACCAGAAAATTATATTTGGCCAATCGCTCTCGCAATGGAAGGAATGACAACAGAAGATAAAAAAGAAAAAGAACGAATCTTGGATTCTTTAGTTGCAAATGATGGCGGCACACATTTAATGCACGAAGGATTTGATGTAGATAATCCTTCAAACTATACGCGCGAATGGTTCTCATGGGCGAATATGATGTTTTGTGAATTAGTAATGGATTATTTTGACATTCGAGTGGTGCAATAAAAAGGAAATGGAGCATAAAATCATGAAGAAAAAAGTTTATATCATCTCACATTCTCACTGGGATCGTGAATGGTACTTGCCGTATGAACAACATCATATGCGTTTGGTCGAGCTGATGGATGATGTGTTAGAACTAGCTAAAAATGATTCAGACTTTGATAGTTTCCATTTGGATGGACAAACCATTATTTTAGACGATTATTTACAAGTTAGGCCAGAAAAAAAAGCGGATGTTCAAAAAGCAATCACAGATGGGAAATTGCGGATTGGTCCATTTTATATCTTGCAAGATGATTTTCTAATCAGCTCAGAATCTAACGTTCGCAATATGTTGATTGGTAAAAAAGAAAGCGAGAAGTGGGGATCTACGGTTAAACTAGGGTATTTCCCAGATACTTTCGGCAACATGGGGCAAACACCGCAAATGATGAAACAAGCAGGATTAGATGCGGCGGCTTTTGGGAGAGGAGTAAAACCTGTAGGCTTTAACAACGAAGTGTTAGATGATGAAAATTACACATCACAATATTCTGAAATGTGGTGGCAAGGACCAGATGGCAGTACTATTTTAGGGCTGCTGTTTGCGAATTGGTACAGTAACGGTAATGAGATACCGGCTGAAAAAGAAGCAGCTAAAGCTTTTTGGACGCAAAAATTAGCAGAAGTTGAAACATTCGCATCAACCGATCATTTACTGATGATGAATGGTGTGGATCATCAGCCTGTTCAAAAAGACATTACAAAAGCGATTGCTTTGGCGAATGAACTGTTTCCAGATTATGAATTCATCCACTCGAATTTTGATGCGTATTTAGAGCAAATAGGACAAGATTTACCGGAAAAAGTTGGAACAGTTCACGGAGAATTGACGAGTCAAGAGACGGATGGTTGGTTTACTTTAGCGAATACCGCTTCCGCTAGAGTGTATTTAAAACAATGGAACACGAAAGTAGAGCGACAGTTAGAAAATGTGACGGAACCACTTGCTGCGATGGCATATGATTTAACGCAAACTTATCCACATGATCAGTTAGATTACGCTTGGAAGTTGTTGTTGCAAAATCATCCCCATGACAGTATTTGTGGCTGTTCCGTAGATGAAGTACATCGTGAAATGATTCCACGATTTGAAAAGGCAAATGAAGTCGGAAGGTTTCTAGCTGAAGAAGCTATGACAACGTTGGTTAAGGCGGTCGATACAGAAAAATTCTCAAAAGCAAGTCATCCATTTGTAGTGTTTAATACTTCTGGCTATCAGAAATCAGAAATCGTAAGAATAAAAGTGGAAATCGCAAGAAAACCATTCAAAGAAGGCATCCCTCATGAATTGTGGGAGGAACTTGCTGAAGGGGATACGCCAACATTTGAAGTGGTCGATTCTAAAGGGAAAATAATACCAGCTGCGATTTCAAATCCTGAAATTAGTTTTGGCTATGATTTGCCGAAAGATCGTTTTAGAATCCCATACATGGCTAAATATGTCGAAATTGAGATGGCATTAGATAATATGCCTGCCTTCTCATGGGATACTTTTGCGTTACAAGAAACGGAAGCGAAATTAGAAGAAACAGATTCAATGATTAAAGATGGCCGGAAAATTGTCTTGGAAAACAGTTGTTTGATAGTTACGATCGATGAAGACGGTACTATAAAAGTACTAGACAAGTCTTCAGGTAGAGAATATCACAAGTTGTTAACAATCGAAGATACAGGCGATATTGGTAACGAGTATATATTTAAACAACCAGAAGGTGCGACTCCTATTTTGTCTAACAATCACACAGCTGAAATTTCTATAGTTAAAAATGAATCATTTGTTGCACAAATTAAAATTGTTCAATGTATGATGGTACCGGAAGCGGCGGAAGATTTATTGGAGCAAGAACAAAAAGCCGTGGTTGATTTCCGTTATCGAAAATCACAGCGTTCATCAATGATGAAAGAATTAACGGTTGAAACTTTAATGACGATGGAAAAAGATTCTGCACGTTTGAATTTTGAAACAACTCTTGATAATCAAATGAAAGATCATCGCTTGCGGATGCTATTTCCTACGGGGATCCAAACAGATACACACGAAGCTGACAGCATTTATGAGGTAGTTACACGGTCGAATCAAGTCAGTAAAAGTTGGGAAAATCCAACAAATCCGCAACATCAACATGCATTTGTGAATATTCACGATGAGAAGTCGGGGATGACCGTTTCCAATGTTGGCTTGAATGAATATGAAATTTTACCTGAGAATAATACGATTGCTTTAACACTTTTAAGAGCGGTTGGAGAAATGGGAGACTGGGGGTATTTTCCAACACCTGAAGCACAATGTTTAGGCAGTCATACATTTAATTACGGCGTTGATTTTCACGGTGAAGCAACTACTAGATATGCCACGTATCAACGAGCATATGCAGCACAAATTCCATTTAGTATGAAACAAACAACGAAACATACGGGAAGTTTAAAACCAAAAGATACTTATTTAACCGTTACAGGACAGACTTTTGCTGTAACGGCAGTGAAAAACAGTGAGGATAATCGTACGCTTGTTGTGCGAGGCTTCAACATGAGTGGAAAATCGAGTGAAATTGAGATAGAAAAAAATACTAGTAAAGATCCTTATTTATTGAATTTACTAGAAGAAAGACAATCCGAAAAAGTAATGAAAACCTTGAATGCCTATGAAATTCGCACAATGGGATTTGACCGATAAGAAGGAGCGGTGATTTTGATGGAGTATTATGGAGCAATTGAAGCTGGTGGAACAAAATTTATTTGTGCTATAGCAGACGAAGAGTTAAAGATCGTTGAACGAATCAGTTTGCCTACCGCATTACCAGAAGGAACTTTAGGTCGAGTCTTTGAATTTTTTGATGCCTATCAATTAACATCATTAGGGGTAGGGTCGTTTGGACCAATCGATGTTAATCAGAAATCTAGTACGTATGGTTACATCACATCTACACCAAAAGAAGGTTGGAGAAATATAGATTTTTTAGGCGTATTAAAAGATCGTTACGATATCCCGATAGCCTGGACGACAGATGTAAATGCGGCTGCTTATGGTGAGATGCATTTAGGCGCAGGTAAAGGAACACAAAGCTGTATCTATTTGACGATAGGAACGGGTATTGGGGGTGGAGCTGTCGTGAACGGTGCTGTTTTGCAAGGGTTTAGTCATCCTGAGATGGGACATATGTTAGTTCAACGTTATCCAAATGATACCTTAGAGAGCGTTTGTCCTTACCACGAAAACTGCTTAGAAGGATTAGCAGCTGGACCAGCTATAGAAAAAAGAACTGGGATCAAAGGTCAGCATTTAGAGCCGGATCATGATGTTTGGTCAATCGAAGCTTTTTATATAGCACAGGCTTTGATGAACTATACATTAGTACTTTCACCAGAAAAAATTATCTTAGGTGGTGGTGTAATGAAGCAAACTCAACTTTTCCGGGAAATTCGTGAGTCGTTAAAGCGACAATTAGGTGGATACGTTTCATTACCTACATTAGAAGAGTACATTGTTGGTTGTGATTTGGGCGACAATAGTGGTACGATGGGTTGTTTATTGTTAGCTAAGGAGCAGAAAGAGTGGATTGAAACATGATAAACTAAGGTTTTTACTCTAGTAGATAGATTCTAAATAAAGCAATAATTGAAACCAAGGACTAAAAAAGTGACGTTTTAGTTATTGCTTTTTGAGTTTAAATTTTAATAAAACCTATCCTTTTTTATAATAATGCTATAGTTTTTTTATTTATACGCAAACAAGAAAGCGCTATCATATTCGTAAGAATGAATAATGCTAGAATTCAAGCAAATGACAAAAGGGGGTTCATTCGTTGAAAAGAAAAACTTTGAAAAGTGTGTTTTATTGTTCAGCTACTATGCTTGCTCTTTCAATAGGAGCAAATCTAATGTTTACGCCAAACGTTTATGCAGAATCATCTGAATCAAAGGGGAACAATGATCAAGGTATTCCGTTGTTTGACCAAGTACCAGAATCTACAGCTTTATTTCCTGAGACATTATTAAATTGGAGTCCCCAAAGTGATCCAGATGCGCCCTTCAATGTTTCAAAGGTTCCTTTAGTCGATCGAGTACAGGGGAAAAAAATGAATCCAGACCAAAGTACGCAAGCAAAAGTATTGTCGATCGCAATTGTGAACCAACATACAAAAGGAACACCGTCGCAAGGTGGTACAGATAAAGCTGTCTATAATTTTACAAATTGGCAATATATTGATACGTTGGTTGCTTGGGCGGGTTCTTCTGGTGAGGGAATTATTGTTCCTCCGAGTGGGGACGTAACTGATTCAGCCCATAGAAATGGTGTGCCGATAGTCGGAACAGTTTTCTTTCCCCCAGAAGCTTATGGAGGTAAAAAAGAATGGGTAAAGCAATTTGTTCAAAAAGATCGGCAAGGGAAGTTTCCGATAGCAGATAAGTTGCTTGAGATGTCATCAACTTATGGTTTTGATGGCTGGTTCATTAATCAAGAAACCGATGTTGATGCGCAAACTGCTAGTGATATGAAAGAATTCATGGCTTATTTACAAACTCATAAGCCTGAAAATCAGCAAGTTATTTGGTACGATTCTATGGTACCAAGTGGTTCAGTAAGTTGGCAAGGAGAATTGAACGACCAGAATCAAGGATATTTCCAAGATAAGGGGAAACGTGTCTCAGACAAAATGTTTATAGATTTCCGATGGCAAACACTTAAATCATCTAGAGAAAAAGCACTGCAATTAAAACGTGATCCCTACGACCTTTTTGCTGGAATTGATGTACAAGCTAAGGGGATAAATAGTAGTCGGAAACCAAGTAGTGTTTTAGGGGGAGATGGGGAACCTCTAATTTCTTTGGGTCTTTATTGTCCAGATTGGACGTTACGAGACGGGGCCGATTATGATATTGACCGCTATTGGGAAAATGAAAAACTATTTTGGATAAATCCACAAGGAGATCCTCGCACTGTGGAAAGCTCTAAAAAAGAATGGCAAGGAATATCGCGCTATTATGTGGAAAAAACGCCAGTGACGAGTTTACCGTTTCTAACAAACTTTAATGTAGGAAATGGCGATGCTTTTTATAAAAACGGTACAAAAGTTAAAGATGGACCCTTTAACAATCGTAGTATTCAAGATGTTATGCCAACATATCGATGGGTTATTGATAATGAGTACGGAAATCAACTAGAAGCTGCAATCAGTTATGAAGACGCGTTTAATGGTGGTTCTTCAATCAAATTATCCGGTCCTATGACAGCAGGAAAACAAACGTTCATCAAACTATACGCTGCGAAAACACAAATGAATGCATCCGAAACAGCGACAGTTGTAACTAAAGGGGCAAGTGAAACATCTTTAGTTTTAGAATTGGAAGGAAAAGAAAAACCGTTGATCATTCAAGGCGAAAAAAAAGGCTTAGAAAATGGCTGGGTACAAACGACCTATTCGTTAAATCCAGTGGATGGAGAGACGATTAAAGCGATTGGTTTAAATGTAAAAAATACTCAGACAGTGTCTGCTTCAATCTATTTAGGTCAGTTACTATTGGGCAAAGAAAAAACAACTCCTGTTAGTGGGGTTACGAACCTCGCATTTTCTGGAAAAACAATTGTGGATGATTTAACAGAAAGTATTCGGATGAGCTGGGATACAACAGGTGGGAATGCTGCTTCCTATCGTATTTATCGAGAAGTTGATGGTCAGTTACAATTTGAAGGTGAAACGTCAAACACTTCTTATACGTTGATGAACCAAAAACGAATAGGAAATAAGGCTAATTATCATGTTTTTCCAGTGGATAGTTATGGTTGGGAAGAACAAAGAAGAGGGGCTGAAGCGGTTTATACTTTTGAAGCATTGAAAAAACCTGAAATAACGATTAATGCTAGTAGCACGCTGATTTCAGAAGGTGAAAAGGTTATGTTATCAGCCGAAGTTTCTAAATCAACAGAAACAGTTCGTTGGGAAGTAGTTGGAGCAACATCGCAAACAGCAGAAGGAAAAGAAGTGACGTTGTCGTTTGATAAAGCTGGCGCGTATACAGTAAAAGCAGTAGCGACAAATGCTTTAGGTGAAACGGAGGTTATTAAAGAAAACTATCTACATGTTTATAGTCAAAGTACAGGGATTAAAATAGAAAATCTTTCTATTTCGCCTGAGACGACCGCCACTCAGGGATCTGGGTATACGAATGATCGTGAAAGTTATCGTTTTGCTTTGGATGGGGATTTAACTACAAAATGGTGCGATAATGGTAGTGAAAAGCCTTGGATGATCGCAGATCTTGGAGCGATAAAAACAATTTCTGGCTTTGAGATTTTCCATGCTGGAGCAGGTGGTGAAAATTCAGAATGGAATACGAGAGACTACGATATTTCCGTGAGTAGTGACAAAGCCGCGTGGATAACAGTTGCTCAGCATAGGAGGAATACAGCCGATAGCAGTAAAGATGCGATCAATTTGGTTGAAGCTAGATATGTCAAGCTTTCTTTGGAAAAAGCAGAACAAAATGGAAAAATAGCAAGAATTTACGATTGGCAGATTATTGGTGTCAATCAAACAGGGATTATCAAACCGAAATAAACAGTTGATCTGAATGCTAAAAGGCAGAATGGATAATTAAATACCGTTCTGCCTTTTAAATAGTGCTAAATCAGCTAATAACTATTTGTTAGTTGATCATGAAGCACTTGTTTTTCGCTTTCAGAGATAAAAGCTCCGTTGACTGCATTATGATTCAAGTGCTCCATATCAGCATACGTAATGCCATACCATTTATGCAGTTTCATATATTCATCGGTTAACGTGGTATCTGATACCGTGCGATTGTCAGTGTTGATGCATACCTGAATGCCCGCATCAAGAAAGGCGTTAAAAGGATAGTCTGATAAATTAGTGACAGTTTTTGTTTGAAAATTGCTGGTTGGACACATTTCAATCAGGATGTTTTTATCCTGCAATAAGTCAAAATATTCTGGTGTGTCCTTTACCGCGATACCATGTCCAATTCGTTTAGCACCTAAATGAATCGCGTCGGCAACATTTTTTCCACAACCGCATTCGCCAGCATGAAGGGTTAATGGGATAGTTAATCGGTTGACTAGTCCCAGTGCTTCTTCGAATGTGTAAGGCGGAAAATCCATTTCATTTCCTGCAAGATCGAACCCAGCAATTCCGTCTTTTTTGAATTTTTCAGCCAAACGAACGATTTTTTCGATATCCGCTAATGCTTCATGGCGCATGCCACATAAGAGCGCATTGCTTTTTACGCCGAATTCTTGTTGCCCACATTCAAGCCCCGCTAAAACGGCGGTTACGATTTTAGGTAAAGAGAGTCCTTTTTCGGTATGTAGAGAGGGGGCAAAACGAACTTCGATATAACGGATATTTTCTTCAGCTGCTTGACTAATAATGTCAAATGCAGCGGATTTTAAAGCGGCTTCCGTTTGTAAGCAGGACAAAACTAAATCAAAATGTTTTAAATAGTCAGTTAAATTTTCGCAATCGGCAGGTGCAACTAATAGATTTTTTAATTGTTCGTTATCAGCAGGTAGTGAAATACCTTGTGGCTCTGCGATTTCCCTTAATGTTTCTGGACGTATAGAACCGTCTAAATGACAATGCAACTCTATTTTCGGTAGTTTTTTGACATGATCACGTTTCACGATATCATCCTCTCTTTTCTTATAGAACTTCAATAAGTATTTTGAAGACTTTAACACGCTGAGTGTACCCTGTCAATAATGGCGAAAGAAGTGTAAGTAGATGTAAGACAGGTTAGATTGTATTTGAGCAAATTCTTGGTTAAGCTATTTTATTTTATGAAATTCTGATAAACTAGAATTATTCGATAAGGGATTTGAAAGCGTTAACGAAAATGGTAGGACTTGTCAACAAGGGGAGAATGAAGTATGAAATTGACCATTAAAGAAATTGCGGATATGGCG
Source organism: Enterococcus sp. AMC1251 (assembly GCF_058216535.1). NCBI lineage: Bacteria > Bacillati > Bacillota > Bacilli > Lactobacillales > Enterococcaceae > Enterococcus > Enterococcus sp. AMC1251. Next base: position 406,454 of record NZ_CM177098.1, read on the forward strand.
GGTGTATCGGTGACGACCGTATCTCAAATCATCAATAACAAAGGTAGTCGCTTTAGTGAAAAGACAAGAAACAAAGTGTTAACAGTGGTAGAAGAATATGATTATAAGCCAGATTATTTTGCATCAAACATCATTACTAGGCATTCGAAGACAATTGGTATGGTTGTACCTGACGTGACTGACTTTTTCTTTGCTAAAGTGATCGAAGGTGTGGAAACATATCTGAATTCGTTAGGCTATATGATTTTACTGTGTAATTCTAAACATGATGAAGACAAAGCGACCCAGTACGTTACGGAGCTTGTTCATCGCTCGGTTGACGGAATTATCTTTGCGACACCTAATATTTTACCTGCCAATCATATTTTACGAAATAAAAGTAAACGAAAAGTTCCTGTGATTCTTGTTGATCGAGGCATCAATCTTAGAGAAAACGGACGCTTGATTGTGAAAGAATATGAAGGGGCTTACCAAGCTGTAAATTCGCTGATTGAGCAAGGCCATAGACATATTGCTATGCTGAAAGAAAATGATGGCTATTATCAATTAACTGAACGAGTGACTGCTTATCAGCATGCGTTAAAAGATAATGGAATCCCGGTAAAGGAAGAATATATGAGCAATGGGGACTTGAATTTAGGTGGCGGCTATATGGCAGCTAAAAATGTGTTGAAAAATCCAGCGATTACAGCTATTTTTTGTGGAAATGATGAAATGGCGATGGGGGCTTATCAAGCAATTGAAGAATGTGGCAAAAAGATTCCGGATGATATTTCTGTTATTGGATTCGACGGATTAGAAATTTCTGAATATTTGGTGCCAGGTTTAACAACGGTTTACCAACCTAGTTTTGATATTGGTTTTTATGCAGCACAATTTTTAGTAGAAGCAATCAATGATCCAGAGAAAAAAATACCGAATAAAATTTTTGATACAACATTTATTTTAAGAAATAGCACGAAATCGATTGACAAGATCACTGATTTGGTTTAATGTTCGTTTTATAAGCGTTTTCAAAAATATGAAAGCGTTAGTAAACTGTTTTACTAAAAGGTTTTAACCTGAATGATTTTAGTGTATAATACATCCTTGGGGATTGATTCGGAGGAAAAAAGCATGAGAATGGTAGATTTGATCGAGAAAAAACGTGATGGGCAAGTTTTAACAGATGAAGAAATTCAATTCATTGTTTCTGGTTATACCAAAGGGGATATTCCAGACTATCAAATGAGTGCATTTTTGATGACTGTTTTTTACAAAGATATGACGGATGAAGAAATTACCACACTAACATTAGCGATGGCTAATTCAGGTGAGATGATTGACCTTTCATCGATTCAAGGAATCAAAGTAGATAAGCATTCAACTGGTGGTGTCGGTGATACAACGACTTTGATTTTAGCGCCACTAGTTGCAAGTGTTGGAGCGAGTGTAGCGAAAATGTCTGGCAGAGGCCTTGGTTATACAGGTGGTACACTTGATAAGTTAGAAGCAATCCCTGGATTTCATGTGGAGATACCAGATGAAACGTTCATTCGTTTGGTGAACGAAAGTCACGTGGCCGTAATTGGTCAATCAGGTGATCTAGCACCAGCGGATAAAAAATTATATGCATTACGTGATGTGACAGCAACAGTCAATTCAATTCCGTTGATCGCAAGTTCTATCATGAGTAAAAAAATCGCAGCAGGAGCAGATGCAATCGTGTTGGATGTAACAACAGGTGAAGGTGCTTTTATGAAAAATATCGATGAAGCACGTCGCTTGGCTGAAACAATGGTTCGGATCGGCCATTTAGCCAATCGCCAGACAATGGCAGTAATTTCAGATATGTCCCAACCGCTGGGTGAAGCAATTGGTAACAGTTTGGAAGTTGTTGAAGCAATCGAAACACTCCAAGGTAAAGGGCCGGAAGATCTGATGGAGATGTGTTATATCTTAGGTAGTCAGATGGTTGTTTTAGCTAAAAAAGCTGGCACATTAGACGAAGCTCGGTCACTATTAAAAGAGTCGTTGGAATCAGGTGAAGCATTGGATAAATTTCGTGAAATGATCCTTAACCAAGGCGGAGATGATCGCATTATCGATCATCCTGAACGTTTGCTAACAGCCGCATATCGAATAGAATTGCCAGCAAAAACATCAGGGATTGTGCAAAAAATCGTTGCAAATGAAATAGGTATTGCTGCGATGTTGTTAGGAGCTGGACGTGCGACAAAAGAAGATTCTATTGATCACGCCGTAGGAATTAAGCTTCATAAAAAAGTTGGGATGCCTGTAGAGGCAGGGGAGTCATTGCTGACTATTTATTCAAATTCAGAAACGATCGAGAATGTGAAAGAATTATTATATAAAAATATCGAAATCGGCAGTTCCGGCACTGAACCTGAGCTGATTCATGATATAATAACATAAAGGATGTGTAAAAAATAATGACATTAAATCAAATGATTGACCACACTATTTTAAAAGCAGACACAAAAGAAGAGGACGTTTTACAAATTATTGAAGAAGCTAAAAAATATGAATTCTTTTCTGTATGTATTAATCCTTGCTGGGTCGCCTTAGCAAAAGAACACTTAGCGGGAACATCTGTTGATGTTTGTACGGTAATCGGTTTTCCTTTAGGAGCTAATACATCAGAAGTAAAAGCATATGAAGCAACAGATGCAATCAATAATGGTGCGACAGAAGTCGACATGGTCATTAATATTGGTGCGCTGAAATCTAAGCAATACAAAAAAGTTCAAAAAGATATTCAAGCAGTTGTTGACGCAGCTAAAAGTAAAGCTTTAGTAAAAGTAATCATCGAGACAGCTTTACTTACAGATGTAGAAAAAATAAAAGCGTGTGAACTTGCTAAAGAAGCAGGTGCTGACTTCGTTAAAACATCAACTGGATTTTCAACTGCTGGAGCAACAATAGCAGATATTGAATTGATGCGTGAAACAGTTGGACCAGACATGGGCGTAAAAGCTTCAGGTGGTATTCATAATGAAGTACAAGCCAAAGCGATGATTGAAGCTGGTGCTACAAGAATTGGAACAAGCGCTGGTGTTGCAATTATGGAAGGTGCTACAGGAGCAGGGTATTAATCTAAAAAGAGAGTGGCGGACAAATGACAGCAAAACAAGAATGGTTAGTTATCGCAAATGATGCTTTAGCAAAAGCATATGTACCTTACTCTCACTTTCCAGTGGGGGCATGTCTAGTTACTAAAGAAGAAAAAATTTTTCAAGGCGTTAATATCGAAAATGCTTCATATGGCTTGACTAATTGTGCAGAACGGACAGCGATATTCAAAGCTGTTTCTGAAGGTGAACGAGAGTTTCAACATCTAGTTATTGTAGGAAATACACCTGGGCCAATCTCTCCGTGCGGTGCTTGCAGACAAGTGATGGCTGAATTTTGTGCGCCTGAAATGTCAGTTACCTTAGTGGGGGAGCATGGTGTGATTAAAGAGACGACTGTCGGCGAATTGTTGCCGTATGCATTTACGGAAAAAGACTTATGAGAACTAGCTGTACGAACCAAAGCGCTCAACAAATAGACAAAATGCCTTGATACACAAAGAAATTTTGAGTTGATGTTAAATAGTACAAGGCGAACGAAGAGAGACTTGTTTCAATTATTATCTTGTTTCATTCAGTCATCCGGCTGTTGAAAATATAAAACTATTTTAGGAGGCTTTACAGGAATGAAAAAAGCAAAATTATTTGGTTTTGGCTTAACTGCATTGGCATTAACACTTGCGTTAGCGGCATGTGGTGGAAGTAAAAAAGATTCAACAGATGGAAAATCAGCAAGTGGAGACGCCGATCATAGCGTTGTTATTGTTACTGACATCGGTGGGGTAGATGACCGATCATTCAACCAATCAGCTTGGGAAGGTTTACAAGCATGGGGGAAAGAACATGATTTGAAAAAAGGAGCAGACGGATTTGATTACATTCAATCAAACGATGCTTCAGAATATGTAACAAACATCGATACAGCAGTTTCTAACGGCTTTAAGACTGTTTTCGGTATTGGCTACTTACTAGCTGATTCTATCGGTACGGCAGCTGATACAAACGCGGATACGCAATTTGGTATCATTGATAGTGTTATTGAAGGCAAAGATAACGTGGTGTCTGCAACATTTAAAGATCAAGAAGCTGCATATTTAGCTGGTGTAGCAGCAGCACATACAACAAAAACAAATACTGTAGGATTCATCGGTGGTGAAGAAGGTGCGGTGATCGATCGTTTTGAAGCGGGCTTCCATCAAGGTGTAATCGATACAGCTAAAGAATTAGATAAAGAGATCAAAGTTCAGGTTGAATATGCTGCTTCATTTGGAGATCCAGCTAAAGGAAAAGCCTTAGCTGCATCTATGTATCAAAAAGGCGCTGACATTATTTACCATGCTGCAGGTGGTACAGGTCAAGGTGTTTTCCAAGAAGCAAAAGATTTAAATGAAACAGGCTCAAAAGATAAAGTTTGGGTTATCGGTGTAGATAGTGACCAAGATAAAGAGGGCGCATACAAGACAAAAGATGGTAAAGAAGACAACTTTACACTAACTTCAACTCTTAAAGGTGTAGGTGCAGCTGTACAAGATATCTCAAATCGTGCTTTGGAAGATAAATTCCCCGGCGGCGAACATTTGGTATATGGTTTGAAAGACGGCGGTGTTGATTTGACAAAAGGTTACTTGTCAGAAGAAGCACAAAAAGCTGTTGATACAGCAAAAGAAAAAATTATCGAGGGTGACATCAAAGCTCCAGAAGTACCAAAAGATGTAAAAGAGTAAGATTTTTTTAGCTTAGCGCTGCGACCGGCAGCGCTAAGGCTTTATTATGCCTTTAAAGAAGGAAAAAGACCCCCATAACTATTCATTTTCTTTCTTTAAGGGCCTAAGAGCTACTTTATTTTTAGAAATACCGTATTAATAGCTGATGCAAATGATTAAAACGTATAGGAAGTGAAAAATGTGGCTCAGGAAAATTATGTAATTGAGATGCGCAATATCACTAAGCAGTTCGGGGCATTTAAGGCCAATGATAATATCAACTTAACTGTCCGGCCTGGAGAAATCCATGCTTTGCTAGGGGAAAATGGCGCTGGAAAATCTACCTTGATGAATATTTTATCTGGTTTATTAGAACCAACATCAGGTGAAATATTGATGAATGGTTCTAAAGTGTCAATCAATGGACCAAATGCAGCAAATCGTTTAGGAATTGGAATGGTTCATCAACATTTTATGTTGGTAGATGCATTTACTGTAACTGAAAATATTATTTTAGGCAGTGAACCGACGAATGCTGGTGTATTGGATCGTAAAAAAGCAACAGCAGAGATCAAACGGGTTTCTGAACAATATGGTTTATCAGTCGTTCCGAATGCTTATATTCGTGACATATCTGTTGGTGCGCAACAACGTGTAGAAATTTTGAAAACGTTGTATCGCGGAGCGGATGTCTTGATTTTTGACGAGCCAACAGCTGTTTTGACACCTCAAGAAATCGATGAGCTGATGGAGATCATGCGTGGTCTTGTTCAAGAAGGTAAATCAATTATCTTAATCACACATAAATTGGATGAAATAAAAAAAGTAGCAGATCGCTGTACCGTTATTCGTCGTGGTCAAAGTATTGATACAGTAAATGTTAAAGATGTCTCTTCACAGCAATTAGCAGATATGATGGTCGGACGTTCTGTTTCATTTAAAACAGAAAAGAAAGTAGCAGAGCCAAAAGAGGTAGTTCTTTCAATTAAAGATTTAGTTGTAAAAGAAAGTCGTGGATTGGAAGCTGTCAAAAGCCTTAGTTTAGATGTTCGGGCAGGCGAGGTAGTCGGGATTGCTGGAATTGATGGTAATGGTCAAACAGAATTGATTCAAGCGCTCACTGGATTACGAAAAGCAGATAGCGGATCAGTAGAACTAAATGGAAAAGTGATTACGAATAATAATCCGCGCAAGATAACAGAAGCAGGTGTTGGTCATGTGCCGGAAGACCGCCACAAGTATGGGTTGATTTTGGATATGACATTAGCAGAAAATATTGCGTTACAAACCTATTATAAAAAACCGCTAAGTAAAAGTGGTGTCTTAAATTACAACCAAATCAATTCATACGCACGTAGATTAATTGATGAGTACGATGTAAGAACAGTGAATGAATTAGTTCCTGCTAAAGCACTATCAGGAGGAAATCAACAAAAAGCAATTATTGCTAGAGAAATTGATCGTAATCCAGATTTATTAATTGTTTCTCAACCAACACGAGGCTTAGACGTTGGTGCTATCGAGTATATTCATAAGCGTTTAATTGAACAACGTGATAAAGACAAGGCAGTATTAGTTGTCAGTTTCGAATTAGATGAAATTTTAAATGTTTCTGATCGCATTGCCGTGATTCATGCGGGAAAAATCGTCGGAATCGTTGACCCAAAAGAAACGACCGAAAATGAACTAGGCTTACTAATGGCTGGTTATTCATTAGAAGAAGCTAGAGCAGAATTAAGGCAAGAGGCAGGTGGGACAGTTGAATAATCGATCAGAAAGACTAAGGAATATTTTAGTTCCGATTTTATCCGTATTAATGGGCTTTATTCTTGGCGCAATTATTATGTTGATTTCAGGTCAGGATCCAGTTGCTGGCTATCAAGCAATGCTTAAGACTGCTTTCCAAAGCCCGAAAAGTATCGGAGAAATTTTTGTGACAGCAGGTCCTTTGATATTTACGGCATTAGGGTTTGCAGTAGCAAATTCAGCTGGATTCTTTAATATTGGGCTCTCGGGACAAGCGTTGTGTGGCTGGATAACAAGTATTTGGGTAGCACTTTCTATGCCTGATGCACCTCGTATGGTGGTTCTGCCCTTAGCAGTACTTGCTGGTGCTTTAGCGGGCGCCATGGCTGCTGCAATTCCAGGATTTTTGCGTGCTTTCTTTGGTACAAGTGAAGTAATCGTTACAATCATGCTCAACTATGTTTTTCTTTATACAAGCACGCATATTGTCAATAATGTGATGTCTAAGGATTTGATGACCAACAAAGGAGTTACAAAAGTAATTGGTGAAAATGCGAGTTTACGTACAAACTTCTTGAAAGAATTAAGTAGTGGATCGCGTTTGAATATAGGTATTTTTATGGCACTTATTTTCTTAGTTCTAATTTGGTTCCTTATGAAGAAGACGACCTTGGGTTATGAGATTCGGTCAGTTGGTTTGAATCCATTCGCTTCTGAATATGCTGGAATGAGCAGCAAACGAACAATTGTGATGTCCATGGTTATTTCAGGAACGTTAGCTGGCTTAGGAGGCGTAGTTCTTGGCTTAGGAACCTTTGGAAACTTTTTTGTTCAAGGTTCTTCCTTGAGTATCGGCTTTGACGGAATGGCAATCTCTTTATTGGGAGCAGGCAGTTCAGTAGGTATATTACTATCTGCGCTTCTCTTCAGTGTACTGAAGCTTGGCGGGCAAGGAATGCCTCTTCGTGCAGGTGTTCCGATTGAATTAGTCGACGTTGTAATTGCAGCAATCATTTTCTTTGTTGCAATCAGCTATCTTATCCGCTTTTTATTAGCAAAAGCCTCTGGTAGTAAAAAAGAAGTAGCGATTGTTGAAGAATTAGAAGGAAAAACAGATCCAACTAGTCAAGAAGGAGGAAAAATCTAATGGATATTGCATTAATCGCCGTATTGGCGCCGATTATTACACAAACTTTGGTTTATTCTACTCCTTTAGTTTTCACGGCTTTAGGTGGGACGTTTTCCGAGCGTAGTGGTATTGTAAATGTAGGGTTAGAAGGTATTATGGTTATGGGTGCTTTCAGCTCTGTTGTATTTAATTTAACGTTTGCGGGAACATTTGGTGCGGCAACGCCTTGGCTTGCTTGTTTAGTCGGTGGTGTGGTCGGAATGTTGTTTTCACTGCTTCATGCGGTTGCGACGATTAACTTAAGAGCAGATCATATTATTAGCGGAACAGTCGTCAATTTGATGGCACCAGCTTTAGGGATTTTCTTAATTAAAGTGATTTATGGAAAAGGTCAAACAGATACGATTACAGAATCATTTGGGTATTTTTCATTTCCTATTTTGAAAGATATCCCGATTTTAGGAGAACTGTTTTTCAAACAAACAACCTTACCCGCTTTTGTAGCAATACTAGTAGCGATTCTTTCGTGGTTTGTGTTGTTTAAAACCCGCTTTGGTTTACGTCTTCGAGCAGTAGGTGAAAATCCACAAGCCGCAGATACGTTGGGGATTAACGTTTATCTAATGCGTTATGCCGGTGTTTTGATCTCTGGATTTTTAGGCGGAATAGGCGGAGCAGTCTTTGCTCAAACGATTGCAGGACGTTTTGCGGTCACAACAATTGCCGGACAAGGATTTATTTCGATGGCAGCGATGATTTTTGGTAAATGGAATCCCCTAGGTGCGATGGGAGCCGCTTTGTTCTTCGGTTTTGCTCAAAACATCAGTATTGCTGGATCGAATTTGCCAGTCATTTCATCGATACCGGCAGTTTATTTACAAGCAGCACCATATGTTTTAACCATTATTGTTTTAGTCGTTTTCTTAGGAAAAGCTTCTGGACCAAAAGCAATTGGAAAAAATTATATCAAATCTAAATAAATATCGAGTATAAAAGGGCGGGGCTATGGGACGATTTCTGAAGTCATGCCCTTTTTATCAAATAGTAAGTAAAATAAGAAAGAAGGATGGTTATGTTTAAACGTGTGCATTTAGTTGTAATGGATTCAGTCGGTATAGGGGAAGCGCCTGATGCTGAAAAATTTGGCGATGTAGGTAGTGATACGTTAGGTCATATTGCGAAAGAAGCAGGGCTGACAATTCCTAATCTAGAAAATTTAGGTCTAGGTATGATCGCGCCTCTTCGTAACGTAGAAGCCGTCTCTGACCATAGAGGTTATGCAACAAAACTAGAAGAAATTTCTGTTGGTAAAGACACGATGACAGGACATTGGGAAATCATGGGATTGGATATTCAAAAACCTTTCCGCGTATTTCCAGATGGATTTCCAGAAGAGCTGTTAAAACAAATTGAAGAATTCTCAGGACGTAAAATTGTTTGTAACAAACCATACAGTGGTACGACAGTTCTTGATGATTATGGTAAGCATCAAATGGAAACGGGCGATTTGATTGTGTATACATCTGCTGACCCAGTGTTACAGATTGCAGCACATGAAGAAATCATTCCTTTGGAAGAGTTATACCGTATTTGTCAGTATGTTCGTGACATCACCAAAGATGAACCATATATGATTGGTCGTATCATTGCTCGTCCATATGTTGGTGAACCAGGAAACTTTACTAGAACAAGTAACCGCCACGATTATGCATTAGACCCATTCGGTCGTACCGTTCTTGATTCATTGAAAGATAATGGCAAAGAAGTCATTGCAGTTGGGAAAATCAATGACATTTTCAATGGTCAAGGAATGACAGATTTTGTTCGTACAAAAAGCAATATGGATGGTGTAGATCAACTGCTTAACGTGATGAAACGCGATTTTGAAGGATTAAGTTTTACTAACTTAGTTGATTTTGATGCGTTATATGGTCATCGTCGTGATGTAGTCGGTTATGCTCATGCAATCGAAGCCTTTGATTTAAGACTTCCTGAAATAATCGATGCAATGGAAGACGATGATTTACTTATGATTACAGCTGACCACGGAAATGATCCAACATTCCCTGGAACAGATCATACGAGAGAATATGTACCATTGTTAGTGTACAGTAAAAAAATGACTGGGCAAGGTAGTTTACCTCAAGGATATTACGCAGATATCTCAGCAACAATTGCGGAAAACTTTGCTGTTCCAAAAACAGAAAATGGCGAAAGTTTTTTAAATAAACTGGTATAGGAGAGAAATGATGACAAAATTAAGTGAGATGTTAAAAGAGACAACGGCATTTTTAAAAGAAAAAGGTGTTGGTGAAGTTGATTTTGGGTTAATTTTAGGTTCTGGTTTAGGCGAATTAGCGGATGAGGTAGAAAATCCTATTGCAATTCCCTTTTCAGAAGTACCTCATTTTGCAGTTTCAACAGTTGTTGGTCATGCGGGAAAGCTTGTTTATGGCACGCTTTCTGGTAAAAAAGTTTTGGCTATGCAGGGGCGTTTCCATTATTATGAAGGTCACTCGATGCAAAAAGTAACGTATCCGGTTCGCGTGATGGCGGCGATGGGTGCCCATTCAATCGTAGTCACAAACGCTGCAGGTGGTGTAAACGAAAACTTCACGCCAGGTAATTTGATGTTGATTACAGATCACATCAACTTCACTGGCGATAATCCATTGATCGGTGAAAATGACGAAGCGATGGGGCCACGTTTCCCGGATATGAGTCATGCTTATACACCAGCTTATTTTGAAATTGCTAAAAAAGTAGCAAAAGAACAAAATGTGCCTCTGAAAGAAGGTGTTTATATGGGGTATTCTGGCCCAACATATGAAACGCCAGCTGAAATCCGCATGTCTCGTGTGATGGGGGCTGATGCAGTTGGTATGTCGACTGTATCAGAGGTTATCGTTGCCGCGCATAGTGGATTGAACGTCTTAGGTATTTCCTGTATCACAAACTTAGCTGCTGGTATGCAAAGTAGCTTAAATCATGCGGAAGTTGTAGAAACAACAGAACGTGTTAAATCCCAATTTAAAGAACTGATTAAAGCAACATTAGCTGAACTATAAACGTTTTATTATAAAGGAGAAAAAATATGAGTATTCATATCGAAGCAAAACAAGGTGAAATCGCAGATAAAATTCTATTGCCAGGAGATCCGTTGCGTGCGAAATACATTGCTGAAACATTTTTAGAAAATCCTGTCTGCTACAATCAAGTAAGAGGAATGCTAGGTTATACAGGTACGTACAAAGGTGAACGAGTTTCTGTTCAAGGAACAGGGATGGGGATGCCTTCTGCAACAATCTATGCTCATGAGCTGATTAATTCTTATGGCGTGAAAAAAATGATTCGTGTTGGTACCTGTGGATCAATCTCTGAAAAAGTTCGTGTTAGAGATTTGGTAATCGCGCAAGCGGCAGCAACACCATCTTCAATGATCCGCAATGATTTTCCTAAATATGATTTCCCGCAAATTGCTGATTTTGATTTACTATTAAAATCCTACACAACAGCAAAAGAAAAAGGCTTCGTTACCCATGTTGGAAACGTCTTGTCTGATGATGTCTTTTATAAAGATAGCATGGATGACGTGTTTGAACTAGGTAAATTAGGAGTCTTGGCAATCGAAATGGAAGCAGCAGCACTTTATTATTTAGCTGCAAAATTTGATATACAAGCTTTGGCGATCATGACTGTTAGTGACAGTTTAGTAACAGGTGAAGAAACAACTGCTGAAGAACGTCAAACAACATTCAATGATATGATAGAAGTAGGATTGGAAACTGCGATTAATAGTTAGATAGTGAAACAGCTCCTGATTTCGATGGAGCTGTTTTTATACCACGATTTAATCAAGTGGAACCAAAGAGTTGTTTTTTTTGACACTCTTTTTTGATGGAGTATCATATAGTAGTGAGCCTAAATTGAACGGAGGAAGAAAAATTGGATAATTTTAGATTTTATGTACCGACAGATATTCGCTTTGGGAAAGGTCGCTTAGCTGATGAACTTACAGATGTGCTAAATATGTATGGAAAAAATGTACTTTTAGTTTATGGTGGCGGAAGTATCAAGAAAAATGGATTATACGATCAAGTAATTGATTTACTTGGAAACAATCAAAATAAAGTTGTTGAATTGAGTGGTGTAGAGCCTAACCCTCGTATCGAAACGGTTCGTCGTGGTGTAGCATTGTGTCGCGAAAATGATATTAATGTCATTTTGGCTGTTGGCGGTGGCTCAACGATCGATTGTTCTAAAGTGATTGCAGCAGGTTTTTACAGTGATGAAGATCCGTGGGAAGTTATAGTAGGACGCAAAGGATTCCAAGGTGAAGCTTTGCCGGTTGTTACGATCTTAACTTTAGCGGCAACAGGCAGTGAAATGAATAGTGGCGCTGTGATCACAAACTTAGCAACCAATCAAAAATTAGGTGTTGGGGGACCTGCGATGATGCCGAAAGTTTCATTTTTGGATCCGACTACGACATTTACTGTACCAGCATATCAAACAGCAGCAGGTTCTGCCGATATCTTAAGCCATTTATTTGAAAGTTATTTTAATATAACGGAAGGAACTGACGTACAAGACTTTATATCGGAAGGTCTGATGCGTGCTGTCATCAAAAATTGTCCAATTGCTCTTGCTACCCCTGACGATTATGATGCTCGTGCTAACTTGATGTGGTCAAGTAGTTTAGCATTGAATGGATTGACACGAAATGGTAAACACGGCGTTTGGTCATGTCATGCAATGGAACATGAACTAAGTGCCTTTTATGATATTACGCATGGAATTGGGTTGGCTATTTTAACACCACGTTGGATGGACTATGTACTTTCAGAACAAACCGTAACGAGATTTGCTCAGTTTGCCCATAATGTTTGGGGGATCGTAGAGACAGATCCGATGCTTGCAGCGGAAAAAGGCATTCAAGCAACCTACGATTTTTTCAAAGCGTGTGGCATTCCGATGACATTGCCCGCAGTTGGAATTGATGAGGAGAAATTTGGAGAAATGGCGAAACAAGCAGTAGCACACAGTACCATAAAAACAGATGCATTTGTTCCATTAGCTGAATCAGATGTTGAGGCGATTTATCAAGAATGTATGACAGAATCGAAGTTTGTATAGAAAATTAACTATAAAAGTCATTAACAAAAAAACAATGAGCGTGGGACAAAACGAAAGATTAGTTTTGTTTCACGCTCTAAATCCGAATAAACGGCGAGAAAAAAGCAGCGACTACGCTTCGGAAATAAGCTGAAATTGCTGTGAAACACAGCGAGGTACGAGCTGATGTAGAATAGTACCTACTTGGTCACAAAAATTTGACAAGCAATTTTCGTGAATGCCCTCTTATTTCTCGGAGCTAAACGCTTTTGTCTCGGCCTCATTGATTTTTACTATTATATCTTATAAAAAACAAAATAGGATACATCTCTAAGAGTAGAAACATTATCAATAGATAGTTTTCGTTGGTATCAGAGATGTATTTTTATAATGAAAATGTTTATTTTATTCCAAATTTTTGATTATTTTTGTGAATAAGAGAGAGGATAATAGAGGTTTTGTTTTTTTGAATGTTATTTTAACTAAAAATGATGCAAATTTTATTGTATAAAATATTAATAATCCATACATAAAAATCGTTATATTTCTTTGTTTTGATAATTTTTAAATATAATTGAATTTAAAAAATCAACAAGTTTTTGTCATTTTTATGTGTTATTATTTATTTAAGGGAGGGGGTAAGTGGATGAAGAAAAAAAATGGCTTGTTGGGGTAGGTATGTTATTTCTGTTGACTGTATCCGCATGTGGTTCTAAGGAACAAAAAGTTTCATATACGTTAAAACAAGATGATGAAAACGTGACGGTGCAAAATATGTACAAAGAGGATCAGCTATTAAAACAAACCGTTACAACAATTATTCAATATAAAACAATGGGTGTGGAAACAAAAGCTAAAGCAGAAAAGTTATTAGAACCAAGTAAGAATCTTTACTGTAACAAAAGTGGGATTAGCTACTCAATAGATTTCCAAAAAAGTCAAGCAGTCGAGACAATTGAGCTTGAGTTGGGGAAACTATCTGAAGAAGAAGTGAAGAGGTTACCATTACTTTCCTTACCGGAGGGCGACTTTGATTCTGCAAGTGAAAAAGTGAACGAAGAAAAATTAATTCAATTAGGATTCAAGAAGAAAAATTAGAATCCAAAAGGAGGAAGTATGAAAAAGAAACAAGTGATAAAAGGAATGTTGGTCGTAGGATTGATCGGAGCTGTTGGATTACAAGCACCTGCTGTATTAGCAGAAGAGCAGGAGAAAACTATTGGTTCCACAGAGTCCAGCGTGCAAAAAGCGATGGAAGAAACAACAACAGAATCCAGTAAGTCAAAGGACATAACCGAAGTAACCACGCAAGATGAGGTCACAACATCTGATACAACTGACAAGGTCAGTGAAACAATAGAAGCAGTTACAGGAACCTATGGAACGGTACCTTGGACATATGAAAAAGAAACGCAAACACTTGTTTTTGGGGAAGGAGAATTTCCACAAGAATCTATTCGTGATGCAATTGAGAAGTCTCTTCCAGAAAATAGCTTCATTAGCCATATAATTTTCACGAAACCTGTTCTAGCAGATAAAAATTCTAGTTTCTCATTTAGCCTTTTGGAAGAGTTGGAATCCATTAAAGGAGGCGAGTTATTCAATACAAGTAATGTAACCGATATGTCTAACATGTTCTATAAAAACTCTAAGTTGAGAACGGTGAACGTATCTCAGTGGGATACATCCAATGTAACTAATATGAGAGGAATGTTTGATTCAGCAGAGAGCTTGGTAGCACTAGATGTAAGTAAATGGAATACTAGCAATGTGACTGATATGTCTCGAATGTTCTTAAGAACAGAGGGTTTAGTCACGCTGGATGTGAGCAACTGGGATACTAGTAGAGTGACTAATATGCATAATATGTTTGCATTTATGTATAGAATAACAAAGTTAGATGTATCTCGATGGGATACAAGGAATGTAACAAATATGCAGGGTATGTTTATATCGTTATCCCGCTTAGAGATACTGGATGTGAGTAACTGGGATACAAGTAAGGTAAAATATATGAGGATGATGTTTAGAAACACCAAAGTTACAACATTAGATTTGAGTCAGTGGGATACATCTAATGTGGTTGATATGATTGATAGTCTAGATAAGACTTCTGTAGACACTCTGATTTTAGGAGAGCGTACTTTATTGAACAATTCCATTCGTCTTCCAGAGAAAAAAGACAATATATATACTGGGCAATGGGTACTGGTCTCCTCTGATACACAAAATAGTTATTCTAGCAGTGAAGATTTTATGACAAACTATGACGGAACGAAGCCAGGAAAGTATGTCCGTGAAAAAGTTGCAGATACTACAAAAGTCACTGGACTTCAATTAACCCCTGCTACGTTAGAATTAGCTATTTCGCAAGAAGCAAACATAATAGCTAATGTTACACCAGATAATGCAACAAATAAAAAAGTCAGCTATACAACTTCTGATGAGGCTGTGGCGACTGTTTCTGTTGATGGAGTAGTAAAAGCTGTGGGTAAAGGAACAGCTACTATTACGGGTGTAACAGAAGACGGTGGTTTCCAAGCGACAAGTACTGTAACCGTAACAGCTCCAAGTCATCTATTAATTGATTCTTTCTATTTAGGAATGGATGATTATGTCACTGGAGTTGTTGAAGCAGATTTAGCGGCCAGAAAAGTACAACTAGTTGTTAATGGAGAAGTTATCACGACAGCTCCAGTTTCTAGTGTTGGAAGCTTCGAGCTAGATACAGAAGGATCCATCACAAAAACTACAGATAAAGTAGAAGTTGTTGCACTAGATCGAAGAAACAATGAATTGGAAAGAAAAACAGTTAGTATAGAAGAGAAAGAATATAGCTTAACAGTTAATCCTTATATGAAGATACAAATGTTTCAGGACAAACAGATTATTTCCATACACATGTAGCTTTAGTAGTGAATGGTGAGGAAATAGAACGAAAACTATTAACATCAACGAGACAATTTAATTTTAGTGCTGAAGGATTGATTGAATATGCCGATGATGAAGTGGAAATAGTTGGCTATCGTTATGATGAAGAAATCACTCGTAAAGGTGTAACGATTCAAGAACCTGTCCTTGAAATGGATATAGCTGCTTATAAATTGAATGAACCTTACGTGACTGGAAGTGTGAAAGGGCAAGGGGCGAAATCTGTCCGTTTATATGTGAATAGAAGACGTCAACAAACTGCAAAAATAGCAGCAGATGGAACGTTTAGTTTACTGGGAGTTGCTATTTTATCTCCAACAGATAAAGTAGAGGTAGCAGTTCTAAATGATGCTGGATTGGAAATGAAACGCTTTGCTGTGAAAGTTACTAATTAGAGGAAGAATTTATAATATATTGCAAAAAATAAACAAACACTTCTAGTAGTTTAATACTGATTAGAAGTGTTTGTTTATTATAATATTACAAGTAGTATTTTTTAGCTACTGTTAAATCATCGTTTAATTCATAAACAAGTGGTTGGCCAGTTGGGATTTCAAGATCCATGATATCCTCATCTGAAATGCCTTCGATATGTTTTGCTAACGCACGTAAAGAGTTGCCGTGAGCAGCTACTAAGACCGTTTTGTTGTCCAGTAAAGCAGGAGCGATTTCGTCTTGCCAGAATGGTAACGCACGTTCAAGAGTAACTTTTAAGTTTTCTCCACCTGGAATATCCCGTTGGTCTAACATTGCATAACGACGATCGTTTGCTGCAGAGCCTTCATCAGTTGTTTCCATCAATGGAGGTAACGTATCATAAGAACGACGCCAGATGTGTACTTGGTCATCTCCATATTTTTCAGCCGTTTCTTTTTTGTTTAGACCTTGTAGTTTACCATAGTGACGTTCGTTTAAACGCCAAGATTTGATTTGAGGAACCCATAATTGATCTGAGTTTTCTAAAAGTAAGTTACATGTTTTGATCGCACGAGTTAATACAGAAGTATAAGCTACATCAAATTCAATTCCAGCTTCTTTGATTTTGCGTCCGCCTTCGATTGCTTCTTCAACACCTTGTGGTGCTAAATCTACGTCAGCCCAACCTGTAAATTGATTTAACGCATTCCATTCACTAAGTCCATGACGAGAAAATACTAATTTTGGCATGTATAGCTCTCCTTTGAGTTGTAGTTTCTGAAACTTTCATTTCCTTATCTATTGTACACCGTTTTAAAATGGATTTCCATTGTAAATTAGTAAAAAATACTAGGAATGCTAGCTCGCTTGGTTTGTCTATGCTAGAGTGGTTTAGAAGAAATGAAACAAAATAAGAAAAGAGTATAGCCGAAACAGCATACTCTTCTAGATAATTACGTCAATTACATTTTTATAACTCTTAGGAAAAGTTAGCAATATTCGTTTCAGATAAATTGATGTATTTATAGCAAGTGCCGACAGAAACATTGCACTTTGAAGAAATAAACTGGATGGTTTCTTTCTTTTCGTGATATAAGTGTCGTATTTTTTTAATAGTTTTTTTATCTATTTTGGGACGTCCACCAATTTTCCCTTTTTTACGAGCATTATTCAGTCCCACTAAAGTACGTTCTTTGATAAGATCGCATTCCATCATTGCTAGACTATTCATTAACTTGAAATAAATTTCTCCCATTGGATTGCGGGTATCAATCTCTTCCTCCAAGCTGACTAAATGAATGCCAGAGCCTTTAAACTTTTGCGTTAGTTCGGTCAGTTGTCGTGTGGAACGACCTAAACGATTTAAGCGACAAATAACTAAGGTATCGCCTGTCGCTAATCCGTTTAGGACAGTCTCAAGCTCAGAGATAAGCTGCCTATCATTTGTGACGTCAAAAGTTTCAGGATAGATCTCATCGCAACCGAAGTCAGATAAGATTTTGATCTGAGCGTCTAAATCATTATCAGTGATTGTGGTGCGTGCATAACCAATTGTTTTCATCGTTCGTCCTTTCTAGTGAAAAAATTAAGTAGGATACTAAAAATGTAGCATATAAACGATCAAAATGATAGCTGTTTCTTATCTTTTTCTAATGGTGTTCTTTCTTTTTAAATCTTATTCAACTATTCCTTTATTCTGGAACATGAATAGTTTTAGGTCCAGCTTCTCCACCAATGATAACGGTTGAAACGATTTGGAGAAATAAGCCATGTTCAACGACGCCGACTAAACGATCTAAATAAGACCCTAAAGCGATGGGATCTGCTATTTCTTTTAGATGAAGATCGATGATATAATGCCCGCCATCAGTAACCAAAGTTTTTCCAGTATCTGTTGTGCGTAAAGTAGGTGCGTAGCCCTTTTTTTCGAATAAACGAACGAGTTGTTGGCTGCCGTAAGGAATGACTTCGACAGGTAACGGAAATTTACCAAGTTTTTTTACAAGTTTTGAGTCATCGACAATCCAAATGCATTTTTTGGAATACGTCGCAACGATTTTTTCAAATAACAACGCAGCTCCACCACCTTTGATCCCGTGAAAATCTTCACTGATCTCATCAGCACCATCAATTGTTAAGTCGACGTAAGGAACCTCGTCAATTCCTTTCAGAGGAATACCTAACGCCAATGCTTGACGCTCAGTTTCTTTTGATGTGGTTACGCCAATGATGGATAATCCTTCTTTTTTTACGCGTCGACCAATTTCATCCACCATAAATTTTGCAGTAGATCCTGTACCTAGACCGACAATCATACCATCTTTTACATATTTTGCCGCTTCGATTCCTGCCATTTGTTTAAGATTCATTCCCTTGTTCGCCCCTTTCAAATAATCAAAGATATTGTACCGTTAAACGAAAAAAAAAGATAGAAAGATTTTGTGAAATTGTCATTTTTCTACTATAGTAAAGTGCAACAAAAATGAGGATACGAAAAAAAACTGTTTTTTATCAGAAAAAGGCGACAAGTAGTTGACAGACCCGTATTATCGTGCTATCCTAGCAAAGGTGCTTTATCTACAGGTCTCTCGTTGGAGACGTGCTGACTGTCTATCGAAGCATATTTGATAATGAGTGCAGAGATTGCATTATTTTTTATCGCTAAAAAAGAACCACCTGGATGTGTGGAACTAGATGCGAAATGAGGAAGGAGGAAACAAGGAATGCCTACAATTAATCAATTAGTACGTAAACCTCGTAAATCAAAGGTGGAGAAATCTAATTCACCAGCGTTGAACAAAGGATATAATAGCTTTAAGAAATCTCAAACGAACGTAAACTCACCACAAAAGCGTGGGGTTTGTACTCGTGTGGGAACAATGACACCTAAAAAACCTAACTCGGCTTTACGTAAATATGCCCGTGTTCGTTTGTCTAACTTAATCGAAGTAACAGCTTATATCCCAGGTATTGGTCACAACTTACAAGAACATAGCGTGGTACTATTACGCGGTGGACGTGTAAAAGATTTACCAGGGGTACGTTATCATATCGTACGTGGTGCGCTTGATACAGCTGGTGTTACAGATCGTAAACAAAGCCGCTCTAAATATGGTACTAAAATGCCTAAAGCTGCTAAATAATTTGACAATCACTAAGGTCTTATATAATAAAGAATTTTCGGAAGGAGGAGTTACGGATGCCACGTAAAGGTCCTGTTACAAAACGCGATGTTTTACCAGATCCAATTTATAACTCAAAATTAGTAACTCGCTTGATCAACCGTGTAATGGTTGATGGAAAACGCGGGATTGCTGCTAATATCATCTATAATTCATTTGATATCATCAAAGAATCTACAGGTAACGATCCATTGGAAGTTTTCGAGCAAGCAATGAAAAACGTTATGCCTGTACTAGAAGTAAAAGCTCGCCGTGTTGGGGGTTCTAACTACCAAGTACCAGTTGAAGTTCGTCCGGAACGTCGTACAACTTTGGGTTTACGTTGGGTTGTTAACTATGCTCGCCTGCGCGGTGAACATACAATGGAACAACGTCTAGCGAAAGAAATCATGGATGCTGCCAATAATACTGGTGCTTCTGTTAAAAAACGTGAAGACACACACAAAATGGCGGACGCTAACCGTGCGTTTGCACATTATCGTTGGTAAGATCCTCTCTGTATGTAATTTAACTTTACAACAGACAGTCACTTTACAATCGATTTAAATAAAGAGAGGAGAACAACCTAGAATGGCAAGAGAATTTTCGTTAGAAAACACTCGTAATATCGGTATTATGGCGCACGTTGATGCGGGTAAAACAACCACCACCGAGCGTATCCTTTATTATACTGGTAAAATCCATAAAATTGGTGAAACGCACGAAGGTGCATCACAAATGGACTGGATGGAACAAGAGCAAGAACGTGGTATTACCATCACATCTGCTGCAACAACTGCAGAGTGGAAAGGTTACCGAGTAAATATCATCGATACACCAGGGCACGTGGATTTCACTATTGAAGTTCAGCGTTCACTACGTGTATTGGATGGTGCTGTAACCGTTCTTGATTCACAGTCAGGTGTGGAACCTCAAACTGAAACAGTTTGGCGTCAAGCAACTGAATATAAAGTTCCACGTGTCGTTTTCTGTAATAAAATGGATAAAATCGGTGCGGATTTCTTATACTCTGTAAACTCATTACATGATCGTTTACAAGCAAATGCACATCCAATCCAATTACCAATTGGTGCAGAAGATAGCTTTACAGGAATCATCGATTTAATTACGATGAAAGCTGAAATCTATACAAATGACTTAGGTACAGACATTCAAGAAACTGAAATTCCAGAAGAATATATGGATCAAGCAGTTGAATGGCGTGAAAAATTAGTTGAAGCTGTTGCTGAAACGGATGAAGACTTAATGATGAAATATCTTGATGGTGAAGAAATTACAAATGAAGAATTAAAAGCGGGTATCCGCCAAGCAACGATTAACGTTGAATTCTTCCCAGTAATGGCTGGTTCAGCTTTCAAAAACAAAGGTGTTCAATTAATGCTTGATGCAGTTCTTGATTACTTACCATCACCACTTGATATCGATGCAATCAAAGGGATTGACGTTAAAACAGACGAAGAAACAACTCGTCCTGCTGACGACGAAGCACCTTTTTCATCATTAGCATTTAAAGTTATGACAGATCCATTCGTTGGTCGTCTAACATTCTTCCGTGTCTATTCTGGTGTCCTTGAAAGTGGTTCATACGTATTGAACGCTTCTAAAGACAAAAAGGAACGTATCGGTCGTATTTTACAAATGCACGCGAACACACGTAAAGAGATTGACAAAGTGTTCTCAGGAGATATCGCTGCCGCTGTTGGATTGAAAGATACAACAACTGGTGATACTTTATGTGCGGTAGATTCTCCAGTTATTCTTGAATCAATTGAGTTCCCAGAACCAGTTATCCAAGTGGCTGTTGAACCTAAATCAAAAGCTGACCAAGATAAAATGGGTATTGCTTTGCAAAAACTTGCAGAAGAAGATCCATCATTCCGCGTTGAAACAAATGTTGAAACGGGTGAAACAGTTATCTCTGGTATGGGTGAGTTGCACTTAGACGTATTAGTAGACCGTATGAGACGTGAGTTCAAGGTTGAAGCAAACGTTGGTGCGCCACAAGTATCATATCGTGAAACTTTCCGTGCTCCTGTTACTCAGGCAGAAGGTAAGTTTGTACGTCAGTCTGGTGGTAAAGGTCAATACGGACATGTCTGGGTTGAATTTACACCAAACGAAGAAGGTAAAGGTTTTGAATTTGAAAATGCTATCGTCGGTGGTGTGGTTCCACGTGAATACATCCCAGCGGTTGAAAAAGGCTTGGCAGAATCTATGAACAATGGTGTTCTTGCTGGATATCCATTAGTTGATATTAAGGCAAAACTTTACGATGGTTCATACCATGATGTCGATTCAAATGAAACAGCCTTCCGTGTAGCTGCTTCTATGGCGCTACGTGCGGCTTCTAAAAAGGCTAATCCAGTTATCTTAGAACCAATGATGAAAGTAACGATCACTGTACCAGAAGATTACTTAGGTGATATCATGGGACACGTTACAAGTCGTCGTGGACGTGTTGAAGGTATGGAAGCACACGGGAACTCACAAATCGTTAACGCGATGGTGCCTCTAGCTGAAATGTTCGGTTACGCGACAACATTACGTTCAGCAACACAAGGTCGCGGTACGTTTATGATGGTCTTTGACCACTATGAAGATGTACCAAAATCTGTACAAGAAGAAATCATCAAGAAAAATGGCGGAAACAACGCATAATAGTTAATAAATAAGTCTTTGCTTATTTATGACTAGGATTTTCTAACGATTTCGGTTAAACTAATTAAAGATGATCAGGTAGTTGTAAACTATCTATCAAATAAAATAAAATTCATATATTTTAGGAGGAACATTTAAAATGGCTAAAGAAAAATTTGACCGTTCTAAACCCCATGTAAACATTGGTACTATTGGACACGTTGACCATGGTAAAACTACATTAACTGCTGCAATTGCAACTGTGTTAGCTAAACACGGTGGCGGAGATGCTGCATCATACGCTGATATCGATAACGCTCCAGAAGAAAAAGAACGTGGTATCACAATCAACACTTCTCACATCGAGTACGAAACTGATATTCGTCACTATGCCCACGTGGATTGCCCAGGACACGCGGATTACGTTAAAAACATGATCACTGGAGCTGCACAAATGGATGGAGCTATCTTAGTAGTATCAGCTGCTGATGGTCCTATGCCTCAAACTCGTGAGCACATCTTGTTATCACGTAACGTTGGTGTACCATACATCGTTGTTTTCTTAAACAAAATGGATATGGTAGATGACGAAGAATTATTAGAATTAGTAGAAATGGAAGTTCGTGACCTATTATCAGAATACGATTTCCCAGGTGACGACACTCCTGTTATCGCTGGTTCTGCTTTGAAAGCTTTAGAAGGCGACGCTTCATACGAAGAAAAAATCATGGAATTGATGACTGCAGTTGATGAGTATATTCCAACGCCAACTCGTGATACTGACAAACCATTCATGATGCCTGTCGAAGACGTATTCTCAATCACTGGACGTGGTACTGTTGCTACAGGTCGTGTTGAACGTGGAGAAGTTCGCGTTGGTGACGAAATCGAAATCGTTGGTATTAAAGAAGATACTGCTAAAACAACAGTTACTGGTGTTGAAATGTTCCGTAAATTGTTAGACTACGCTGAAGCTGGCGATAACATCGGTGCTTTATTACGTGGTGTAGCCCGTGAAGATATCGAGCGTGGACAAGTATTGGCAAAACCTGCTTCAATCACTCCACATACAAAATTTAAAGCTGAAGTTTATGTTTTATCAAAAGAAGAAGGCGGACGTCACACACCATTCTTCACTAACTACCGTCCTCAGTTCTACTTCCGTACAACTGACGTAACTGGTGTAGTTGAATTACCAGAAGGTACTGAAATGGTAATGCCTGGTGATAACGTTGCAATGGACGTGGAATTAATCCACCCAATCGCTATCGAAGACGGAACTCGTTTCTCTATTCGTGAAGGCGGACGTACTGTTGGTTCAGGCGTTGTTTCTGAAATCACTAAATAATTTAAATTTAACGATTTAATATAAAGTAATAGAACCGACGTAAAAAATCGGGGTATTCGGACGTAAGCCGAAGGGATTTCCCTTCGGCTTTTTTTGACTTTTTGAATAAAACCATGATTCTTGCAATATGTCTCGCTGATTTAGCCTTGTAAAAAAAACTGCGAATGTTCATAATGGTAGTAATTTTTCGAAAAATCAAAGGGATCGCCTGTATTTGTGAAATAAATTTCCTCTACTTGTAGCATCGGCGAACCTTCCGGTAACCCCAAATACGCTGATATTTCTCCTTTAGTTTTGTGTACACTTAAATATTTATCGGAAAATCCTATGTGAATATTTAACCCTTTTTCTAAATAATTGAATATTGACCCTTCTGCAATAGATTCGTTTAAAAATGTAACAACACTCATCTTATAATAAGATTCTTCTAAACATAAAATTTGACCACGAATCGATTGGATACGCTTTACCATGTAAACATCATCATCAAGAGCGCAGTGCAAATTATTCGACACTTCTTCCGTTGCTTTGACGACAGTTACACTGAGTACTTTTGAGATGACATCAAAATAGGTCAAATCTCCAGAAAAACCTTGATTTTCTAATAGAGTGATATATCCCTTGCGCTTTCTTCGGCGTACAAAAATACCGCTACCTTGAACTTGATAAATGACGCTACGCGATTCTAAAACTTTTAATGTTTGCAAAATTGTATTTTTACTCACTTTGTACTCCGCAACTAATTCGTTAACGCTAGGTAATTTTGTTCCTTGAGGGAGATTTTTGTTTTGTATTTTCTTTTCAATTTGTTGTGCGACTTCTTGGTATTTCAGCATGACTTCCTCCAATAAAGATTTTCTAGTTTGATATATCAATCAAATTTTAAAAGGTTATCTAGTTTAGTGTATCAGTAAACTAGTATTTGTAAATAAAAAAACGTTGACAAATTGTTTGGCTACATTTATGTTATACCCATACAATAAAAATGTAAATCTATTATTAAAAAAGGGAGTTTTTATATTGAGTGGAAAAGTTAGGGATTATTCCAAATTGGCAAGTGATATTTTGACTATTGTGAAAGCGGATAACGTTATAAATGTTGCACGTTGCGCCACGCGCCTGAGGCTTGTGTTGAGAACAAGTACACCTGAGATGAAGGAACAGTTATCTCAATTAACCGGTGTGATTACTGCGGTTGAATCTGGCGGGCAGATGCAAATTGTTATTGGTACTCACGTTGGAGAAGTCTATGATGCTTTTATCAAGCTTGGAGAAATGGAAAATCTCTCAAGTAATGATGCACCGAAAGGATCAGTTTTAAATAGACTTGTTGCAACAATGTCAGCCGTTTTTGCCCCGTTTATATATGTTTTAGCAGCAGCGGGGATTTTACAGGGAATACTAATTTTATTAAATTTAGCTTTTCCTGATTTTGCAGAAACAGGGACCTATCAAGTATTTAGCTTTATTTCTTGGGCTCCGTTTACATTTTTACCCATTTTTATTGCGGTAACTGCCTCTCGCCATTTTAAGTCAAATATGTATATAGCTATTGCTTGTTGTGCAGCGTTAGTATCACCTACTTGGGCTGAGATGGCAGGTACAATAGCTTCTGGTGAAGCAATTACATTCTTTTCTATTCCTCTATCTGAGACGGTTTATACTTCTTCTGTTTTGCCACCGCTTATTTTGGTTTGGCTGCTATCTTATCTAGAGCACTTTATTGAAAAAAGAATTCCGAGTGTGGTTCGTTCATTACTGGTACCGTTGATTTGTTTAGTAGTAATGGTACCTCTGACGATTTTGATTATTGGGCCGATTTCATCTGGAGCGGCAACTGGAATTGCAAATGGGTATAACTTTCTAGCGGAAAATGTACCATTTTTAGCTGCAGGCATTATTGGTAGTGTGTGGCAAGTAATTGTAATTTTCGGTGTTCACTGGGGCGTAACACCAATGGTTTTGGCTAATTTTGATATGTATGGTCGTGACTCTTTTCAAGCGTTCCAAACGATTGCAGTAATTGCACAAGTTGGAGCTGCCCTCGCTGTCTTTTTGAAATCACGAAACAAAGACATGAAGGGAGTTTCTTTATCAGCATTTATTACAGGTATTTTTGGGATTACAGAACCAGCAATTTATGGGGTTACTCTCCGATTGAAAAAACCATTTATTTATGGCTGTATTTCTGGAGGAATTGGCGCTATTGTAGCCAGTTTCTTCCATCCTTTCTATTATGCTTATGCTGGTTTGCCAGGTATTTTAACAACGGTTAATGCGATTAATGCGGATAACCCAAGTTCATTTATTGGAATCGTAGTTGGTTCATTGATTGCTTTAATAGGTCCGGTTATCCTAGTACAAATTTTTGGTACAGGTGAAACGGTTAAGGATGACCAAGAATTAAATGAAGAAATAGCAAATGGTGAATCTATAAAAGTAGTAGATGGATCAAAAAATCCATTATTAGCTCCGTTAGCAGGTGATTTTTTACCGTTGAATCAAGTTTCGGATGAAGTGTTTGCTAGTGGTGCTATGGGAAATGGAATTGCAATTAAACCGAGTGATAATAAAGTTTATGCGCCATTTTCTGGAGTAGTTAGTGCTGTTTTTGACTCAAAACATGCCGTTGGATTAACGTCTAAGGAAGGTGTAGAATTGTTAATCCATATTGGCTTGGATACAGTGAATATGCATGGGGAAGGCTTTGATTGTTTTGTGAAGCAAGATCAAGAGGTTCAAGCTGGGGATTTACTACTAAGTTTTGATGCAGAAAAAATTGAAGCTGCTGGATACCCAACTACAACAATTATTGTAGTGCCTAATAGTAATGAATTGAGTGGGATGTCGATTACGAAAAAAACGAAAATCGAACGCAACGATATAATACTGGAATTTAAATAAAAATAATTAAATAATTGGAGGAATACAGAGATGGTACAGAAAAATTTCTTATGGGGTGGCGCTCTAGCTGCTCATCAATTTGAAGGTGGATGGGATGCAGATGGTAAAGGACCAAGTGTTATTGATGTGATGACCGCAGGGGAACATGGGGTTGCTAGAGAAATTACAGAAATAATTGAAACAGATAAATTTTATCCCAATCACGTTGCAATTGACTTTTATCATGAATACAAGAAAGATATTGCGTTGTTTGCGGAAATGGGTTTGAAGTGCTTACGTACCTCAATCGCTTGGACAAGAATTTTTCCCAAAGGAGATGAGGTCGAGCCGAATGAAGCGGGTCTAAAATTTTATGATGATGTTTTCGATGAACTATTGAAAAATGGTATTGAACCAGTCATCACATTGTCACACTTTGAAATGCCTTTACATTTAGCGCGCGAGTATGGTGGCTTTCGTAATCGTAAAGTCATTGATTTCTTTGCTAAATTTGCCAAAGTCGTTTTTGAGCGTTACCAGGATAAAGTGAAGTATTGGATGACTTTCAACGAAATTAATAATCAAATGGATGTCAATAATCCCATATTTTTATGGACGAATTCAGGAGTTTTGGTTGAAGAAGGTGAAAATGCCAAAGAAGTGATGTACCAAGTTGCGCATAACGAACTGGTTGCTAGTGCTAAAGCTGTGATGATTGGTAAAGAGATTAATCCTGGTTTTCAAATTGGCTGTATGGTCTCTCATGTGCCGATCTATCCATATTCGTGTAATCCAGCTGATATTATGGCAGCTGAAGAAGCAAATCGCCAAAGATTTTTCTTTGCGGATGTACATGTCCGTGGGAAATATCCAAATTACGCGTTAAAAGAATTTGAAAGAGAAGGTTATAATATTGATATTCGCTTAGAAGATTTAGCCGTTTTAAAAGCAGGTGTAGTTGATTACGTTGGTTTCAGTTACTATATGTCAACGGTAGTGAAAGCAGATGCTAAAAATGATATAGACAACAATATAGTTAACGGTGGATTAGCTAATGGCGTCGACAATCCATACATCCAATCCACAGATTGGGGGTGGGCGATTGACCCAGAAGGACTACGTTTTACGTTGAACCGGTTATATGATCGTTATCAAGTACCGTTGTTTATTGTAGAAAATGGTTTTGGCGCAATTGATGAGTTGGAAAATGGAGAAGTGCATGATGCACCTAGAGTTGAGTATCTAAGTAAGCACATTGAAGCGCTAGAAAAAGCGGTAGATTATGATGGTGTAGAACTTTTAGGCTATACGCCTTGGGGAATTATTGATTTAGTATCATTTACGACAGGTGAGATGAAAAAACGCTATGGCATGATTTATGTTGATCGTGATAACGAAGGAAAGGGTACGATGCAACGCTATAAAAAAGATTCATTCAATTGGTATCGTCAAGTAATTAAAAATAATGGATTGGCATAACTAACTTTAAATATCTACCTATATCAAAAACACCTTGAATCACTTGGTGATTCAAGGTGTTTTTGATAAGGAAAATGATTATCTAGTAGCTAATGATGGAAAAAGAATCTGGGAAGTTCGACATAAAAATAGTAGAAAATTATTTTTATAGTTAAAAACAATTGTGTACATTTGAAAATGGAAGAAGCACTTACTTAGTTTTTTTGAGAAAGAATAATGAAAAAATACGATTATCATGAAAAAAACCTTGCTATTACTATACTTCTGTAATATAATTACAAAGGTGCTATTTACAGAAGTGTAAAAGCATTGGTAAATCAAGCTTTTGATCTACCGGCTAAGAAACGAGAGGTTGCGACACGCCCGGGCGCTTTGCCACGAACGAGCGTGACGGAAAAATTTTCGTGGAGCTATGTCTACTTTCAAAATAGGCGAAGGAGGGAACAAGATGGCAAAACAAAAAATTCGTATCCGTTTAAAAGCGTATGAACACCGTATTTTGGATCAATCAGCGGATAAAATTGTGGAAACAGCAAAAAGAACTGGAGCTGACGTGTCAGGACCAATTCCATTACCAACAGAACGCTCACTTTACACAGTTATTCGTGCGACTCATAAATACAAAGACTCACGCGAACAATTCGAAATGCGTACGCACAAACGTCTAATCGACATTGTGAACCCAACACCAAAAACAGTTGATGCTTTAATGAAGCTTGACTTACCATCTGGTGTGAATATTGAAATCAAACTATAAAATCAAGACAATGGAGGTGTACTCATGACCAAAGGAATCTTAGGGAAAAAAGTGGGAATGACACAAATCTTTACTGAGTCTGGTGAATTAATTCCAGTAACAGTAGTTGAAGCTACGCCAAACGTAGTTTTACAAGTGAAAACTGTTGAAACTGACGGATACGAAGCTATCCAAATCGGTTACCAAGACAAACGTGAAGTTTTATCGAACAAACCTGCGAAAGGTCATGTTGCAAAAGCAAACACGGCTCCTAAGCGCTTCATTAAGGAATTCAAAAATGTTGAGCTAGGAGAATATGAAGTAGGTAAAGAAATTAAGGTAGATGTTTTCCAAGCAGGAGACATTATTGATGTTACAGGAACTTCGAAAGGTAAAGGATTCCAAGGCGTTATCAAACGTCACGGACAAAGCCGCGGACCAATGAGCCACGGATCTCGTTACCACCGTCGTCCTGGGTCAATGGGTCCAGTTGCACCTAACCGTGTATTTAAAAATAAAAAACTTGCCGGCCGTATGGGTGGTAACCGCGTAACAATTCAAAACCTTGAAATTGTTAAAGTGGACGCTGAAAGAAATGTAATCATGATTAAAGGGAACATTCCTGGAGCGAAAAAATCATTAATCACAATCAAATCAGCTGTGAAAGCTAAATAAGCGTAGGGAAAGGAGGAACTAAGGAATGCCGAATGTAGCATTATTTAAACAAGATGGAACTCAAAATGGTGAAATCACTTTAAACGAAGAGATTTTCGGAATCGAACCAAATGAAACTGTTGTCTACGATGCAATCATCATGCAACGTGCTTCATTAAGACAAGGTACACACTCAGTAAAACACCGCGGAGAAGTTCGTGGCGGCGGCCGTAAACCATGGCGTCAAAAAGGAACTGGTCGTGCTCGTCAAGGGTCAATTCGTTCACCACAATGGCGTGGAGGTGGCGTAGTCTTCGGACCAACACCGCGTTCTTACAGCTACAAACTTCCTAAAAAAGTTCGTCGTTTAGCAATGAAATCTGTATTATCAGATAAAGTTGCTGAAAACAACTTGGTAGCAGTTGAAGCTTTAGGCTTTGATGCACCAAAAACAAAAGAATTTAAACAAGTTTTAACAAACTTATCTATTGATACGAAAGTATTAGTTGTTTTAGAAACAGGCAATGATTTTGCAGCATTATCTGCTCGTAATCTACCAAACGTTTCTGTAGTAACTTCTGATAACGTAAGTGTTTTAGATATCGTTTCTAATACTAAAGTATTGGCAACACAAACTGCTCTTACTCAAATTGAGGAGGTGCTTGCATAATGAACTTACTAGACGTAATCAAACGCCCAGTGATCACTGAAAAATCCATGCTAGCTATGGACGAAAAGAAATACACTTTCGAAGTGGACACTCGCGCAAATAAAACTTTAGTAAAACAAGCTGTTGTAGCAGCATTTGATGTTAAAGTTAAAAACGTAAACATCATTAACGTGCGTCCTAAATTCAAACGTATGGGCAAACACGCTGGTTACACAAAAAAACGTCGCAAAGCTGTTGTGACATTAACAGATGATTCAAAAGAAATTCAAATTTTCGATGCTGCTGAATAAGCAGTCCATGTTAACTATTAAATGGGAGGGAAAAAGACGTGGCGATTAAAAAGTATAAACCTACCACAAATGGCCGTCGTAATATGACAGCATCTGATTTCGCTGAAATCACGACATCAACACCGGAAAAATCGTTGTTGGCGCCATTAAAAAACCATGCCGGTCGTAACAACAACGGTCGTATTACAGTTCGTCATCAAGGTGGCGGTCACAAACGTCAATACCGTATGATCGACTTTAAACGTAATAAAGATAACGTTGTAGCGGTTGTCAAAACGATTGAGTATGATCCAAACCGTTCTGCTAACATTGCGTTAGTACATTACGAAGATGGAATTAAAGCATACATTCTAGCACCAAAAGGATTGGAAGTGGGCATGCGCCTTGTTTCCGGTACTGAAGCAGATATTAAAGTAGGGAACGCATTACCATTGGAAAACATTCCAGTAGGTACTGTTGTCCACAACATTGAAATGAAACCTGGTAAAGGCGGTCAATTGATTCGTTCTGCTGGAACAAGTGCTCAAGTACTTGGTAAAGAAGGCAAATACGTGTTAATTCGTTTGAATTCAGGCGAAGTTCGTATGATCTTAGCAACTTGCCGAGCAACTATCGGTTCTGTTGGTAACGAACAACACGAATTAATCAACATTGGTAAAGCAGGCCGCTCTCGTTGGATGCGCAAACGCCCAACTGTACGTGGTAGCGTAATGAACCCGAACGATCACCCACACGGTGGTGGTGAAGGGAAACAACCGATTGGACGTAAAGCGCCAGTATCACCTTGGGGTCAACCAGCTATCGGCTTGAAAACTCGTAATAAAAAAGCTAAATCAGACAAATTTATCGTTCGTCGTCGTACTAAATAATTTTTTTGACCATGTGTCGTACATTTTGAGAGGAGGTTCACCATGGGTCGTAGTTTGAAAAAAGGACCTTTCGTCGATGAGCATCTAATGAAAAAAGTAGAAGCTCAAGAAGGTGCTGAAAAGAAAAAAGTAATTAAAACTTGGTCTCGCCGTTCTACAATTTTCCCACAATTCGTTGGGTTTACAATTGCTGTATATGATGGACGTAAACACGTTCCTGTATACATCCAAGAAGATATGGTAGGACATAAATTAGGTGAATTTGCACCAACTAGAACTTATCGTGGCCACGGAGCCGACGATAAGAAAACTAGACGTTAATTTTGAGGGGAGGAAATGCAAATGTCAGAACAAATTACATCAGCTAAGGCAACTGCTAAAACAGTTCGCACTTCACCTCGTAAAGCCCGTTTAGTAATCGATCTTATCAGAGGTAAAAGCGTTGCGGATGCAATTTCTATCTTGAAATTCATGCCAAACAAATCTGCTGGAATCATTGAAAAAGTTTTAATGTCAGCAGTTGCTAACGCAGAAAATAACTTTGACTTAGACGTTGAAAACTTAGTAGTATCTGAAGCATTTGTCAACGAAGGACCAACAATGAAACGCTTCCGTCCACGTGCAAAAGGTTCAGCATCACCAATTAACAAACGTACAAGTCATCTTACAGTAGTCGTATCAGAAAAATAATCTGTTTAAACAGATGTCACTAGATCAGAGGAGGACTATTATTCTGAGAGGTTTAACTCTTAGTTAGTAATAGAACCAAACCTCTAAAGATTAAGAGGAGGGACAATCAGTGGGTCAAAAAGTACATCCAATAGGAATGCGTGTAGGCATCATCCGCGACTGGGATGCAAAATGGTATGCTGAAAAAGAGTATGCTGAGTTCTTACACGAAGATTTAAAAATCCGTAAATTTATCGCGACAAAACTTGCTGATGCCGCTGTGTCTACAATTGAGATCGAGCGCGCTGCAAATCGTGTGAACATTTCAATCCACACAGCTAAACCAGGTATGGTTATCGGTAAAGGCGGATCTGAAGTCGAAAACCTAAGAAAGTCATTAAATTCATTAACTGGTAAAAGAGTTCATATCAACATCATTGAAATCAAAAAACCAGATTTAGATGCAAAATTAGTAGGCGAAGGAATTGCACGTCAATTAGAAAATCGTGTTGCTTTCCGTCGTGCTCAAAAACAAGCGATCCAACGCACTATGCGTTCAGGCGCTAAAGGTATCAAAACACAAGTATCAGGTCGTTTAAATGGTGCTGATATTGCTCGTTCAGAAGGTTACTCTGAAGGTACTGTTCCACTTCACACTTTGCGTGCTGATATTGATTACGCATGGGAAGAAGCAGACACAACTTACGGAAAATTAGGAGTTAAAGTGTGGATTTACCGTGGAGAAATTCTTCCAACGAAAAAAAACGCTGAGAAAGGAGGGAAATAATCATGTTAGTACCTAAACGTGTAAAGCACCGTCGTGAATTTAGAGGTAAAATGCGTGGTGAAGCCAAAGGCGGAAAAGAAGTAGTATTTGGTGAATGGGGTTTACAAGCAACTGAATCTCACTGGATTACTAACCGACAAATCGAAGCTGCCCGTATTGCTATGACTCGTTATATGAAACGTGGCGGGAAAGTATGGATTAAAATTTTCCCTCACAAATCATACACAAGCAAAGCTATCGGTGTTCGTATGGGTAAAGGTAAAGGGGCACCTGAAGGCTGGGTTTCACCAGTTAAACGTGGCAAGATCATGTTTGAAATCGCAGGCGTGCCTGAAGAAGTAGCTCGTGAAGCACTTCGCCTTGCATCCCACAAATTACCGGTGAAAACCAAAATTGTAAAACGTGAGGAAATGGGTGGTGAATCGAATGAAGGTTAAAGAAATCAGAGAATTAACCACTGCCGAAATGCTTGAAAAAGAAAAGCAATTCAAAGAAGAATTATTTAATCTTAGATTCCAACTAGCAACAGGTCAATTAGAAAACACTGCACGTATTCAAGAAGTACGTCAATCGATTGCACGCATCAAAACAGTATTGCGTGAACAAGCTAACTAATAGTGGAAGGAGGCCAAACGCGTATGACTGAAGAAAGAAATCAACGCAAAGTTTACCAAGGACGTGTTGTTTCGGATAAGATGGATAAAACTATCACTGTTGTCGTAGAAACAAAGAAAAACCATCCTATTTATGGTAAACGTATGAAATATTCTAAGAAATACAAAGCTCATGATGAAAACAACACTGCAAAAGTTGGAGACATCGTAAGAATCATGGAAACTCGTCCATTATCAGCTACAAAACGTTTCCGTTTACTAGAGGTAGTCGAAGAAGCAGTTATTATCTAATAAAAACGAGATTTTCCTATATAGATTGAAACATAAAATCTGAAAGGGGGATACACATCGTGATCCAACAAGAAAGCCGATTAAAAGTCGCAGATAACTCAGGTGCTCGTGAAATCTTAACGATTAAAGTGCTAGGTGGTTCTGGACGTAAAACTGCTAATATTGGTGACGTGATTGTTGCTACGGTTAAACATGCAACGCCAGGTGGGGTTGTCAAAAAAGGTGAAGTCGTAAAAGCCGTTATCGTTCGTACTAAATCAGGAGCTCGTCGTACAGACGGTTCATACATTAAATTTGATGAAAATGCTGCTGTAATTATTCGTGATGATAAAAGCCCGCGTGGAACTCGTATCTTCGGTCCTGTTGCACGTGAATTACGTGAAAACAACTTCATGAAGATCGTTTCTCTAGCACCAGAAGTATTATAATCAGGACACGTATCAAAGGAGGTGCGAAACAGTAATGTTTGTTAAAAAAGGCGATAAAGTGAAAATTATCACTGGTAAAGACAAAAATAAAGAAGGCGTTGTATTAGCAGCGTTTCCTAAAAAAGACAAAGTCATCGTTGAAGGTGTTAACATCATGAAAAAACACCAAAAACCTAACCAAGCAGCGCCGCAAGGCGGAATCCTAGAAGTCGAAGCGCCGATTCATGTTTCTAATGTAATGGTGATTGACGGAACAGGTGTAGCTGGTCGTGTAGGTTACAAAGAAGTCGATGGTAAAAAAGTCCGTGTTTCTAAAAAAACCGGTGAAGTCTTAGATAAATAGATTAAAAGGAAGGAGGGGCTTACTAAATGAACCGCCTGAAAGAAAAATATATTAAAGAAATTACTCCATCATTAGTGGAAAAATTTAATTATAGTTCAGTTATGCAAACACCAAAAGTTGATAAGATTGTTATTAACATGGGTGTGGGTGACGCTGTTTCAAACGCAAAAAACTTAGATAAAGCAGTTGAAGAATTAGCATTGATCACAGGTCAAAAACCATTAATCACTAAAGCTAAGAAATCAATCGCTGGTTTCCGTTTACGTGAAGGTATGCCAATCGGTGCGAAAGTTACTTTACGCGGAGAAAGAATGTACGAATTTTTAGATAAATTAGTATCTGTTTCTCTACCTCGTGTACGTGACTTCCACGGAGTAAGCAAAAAAGCTTTTGACGGACGTGGTAACTATACTTTAGGTGTTAAAGAACAATTAATCTTCCCAGAAGTTGATTATGATTTAGTAGATAAAGTACGCGGTATGGACATCGTTATTGTAACGACAGCAAACACGGATGAAGAATCTCGTGAATTGTTGGCACAATTAGGTATGCCATTCCAAAAATAATAAAAGGAGGCGAACTACGTGGCTAAAAAATCAATGATTGCTAAAAACAAACGCCCTGCAAAACATTCAACACAAGCGTATACTCGTTGTGAACGTTGCGGACGTCCACATTCAGTTTATCGTAAATTTCATCTTTGCCGTATTTGCTTCCGCGAACTTGCCTATAAAGGTCAAATTCCCGGCGTGAAGAAAGCTAGCTGGTAAACAAGTAAACTCGCATAAAGGAGGTAAATAGTTCAATGGTCATGACAGATCCAATTGCAGATTTTCTAACGCGCATTCGTAATGCAAACATGGTTAAACATGAAAGCTTGGAAGTGCCTGCGTCAAAAATCAAACGTGATATCGCTGAAATCTTGAA
Organism: Enterococcus sp. AMC1251; assembly: GCF_058216535.1. Classification (NCBI taxonomy): domain Bacteria; kingdom Bacillati; phylum Bacillota; class Bacilli; order Lactobacillales; family Enterococcaceae; genus Enterococcus; species Enterococcus sp. AMC1251. The sequence goes on from NZ_CM177098.1 coordinate 441,373, forward strand.
ACGTGAAGGTTTTGTACGCGATGTAGAATATATCGAAGATGACAAACAAGGCGTGATTCGTGTTTTCCTTAAATACGGTAAAAACGAAGAACGTGTTATCACAAACTTAAAACGTATCTCTAAACCAGGTTTACGTGCTTATGTCAAATCTGACGAAGTGCCTAAAGTATTAAACGGTCTAGGAATCGCAATTATCTCTACTTCTGAAGGTGTAGTAACCGACAAAGAAGCAAGAGCTAAAAACATCGGCGGCGAAGTAATCGCCTACGTATGGTAATTTAAAAAAACACACAAGGAGGTGTCTCTAAGTGAGCCGTATTGGTAATAAAATCGTTGAACTTCCTGCAGGCGTTGAAGTCAAGCAAGAAGGAAACAACATTACTGTAAAAGGACCTAAAGGTGAATTAACACGTGAATTTTCTGCTGATATCACAATGAATATCGAAGGAAACGTAGTAACGTTCACTCGTCCAAACGATAGCAAAGATATGAAAACAATTCACGGAACAACTCGTGCGAACTTCAACAACATGGTTGTTGGTGTAAGTACAGGCTTTGAAAAAGGTCTTGAACTTATCGGGGTTGGGTACCGTGCTCAAATGCAAGGGACTACATTAGTTCTTAACGTTGGGTATTCTCATCCAGTAGAAATCACACCACCAGCTGGTGTAACTGTAGAAGTACCTTCGAATACGCAAGTAGTTGTAAAAGGCGCTAACAAAGAACATGTTGGTGAATTAGCAGCAAACATTCGTGGTACTCGTCCTCCAGAACCTTATAAAGGCAAAGGGATCCGTTATGTTGGCGAATTCGTACGCCGTAAAGAAGGTAAAACTGGTAAATAATAGCAGCTTGAGAGTTATTTTTCAACTTCGTTTGAAAAATAACGATCCGTTGTCTATCGCAGCTTAACAGCTAGCAAATATAAAGAGGTGACAATTGTGATTACAAAACCAGATAAAAATAAAACACGCCAAAAGAGACATCGTCGTGTACGTAACAAAATCTCTGGTACTGCTGAGTGCCCACGCTTGAACGTATTCCGTTCTAACAAAAACATCTACGCGCAAATTATTGATGACGTAGCGGGTGTAACGCTAGCAAGTGCCTCTGCCTTAGATAAAGAAATTTCAGGTGGAAACAAAACAGAAACAGCTGCTGCTGTTGGTAAATTAATCGCTGAACGTGCCGCTGAAAAAGGCATTAAAGTAGTAGTCTTTGACCGTGGTGGATACCTTTACCATGGCCGCGTGCAAGCTTTAGCTGAAGCAGCGCGTGAAAATGGACTAGAATTTTAGGAGAAGGAGGAACACCATTCATGGTTTATATTGATCCAAAACACTTGGAATTAGAAGACCGCGTGGTTTCTATCAACCGTGTAACGAAAGTTGTTAAAGGTGGACGTCGTCTACGTTTTGCAGCACTAGTTGTTGTGGGAGATAAAAACGGTCACGTTGGTTTTGGGACTGGTAAAGCGCAAGAAGTGCCAGAAGCAATCCGTAAAGCAATCGAAGACGCGAAGAAAAACTTAGTTGAAGTGCCTATGGTTGGTTCTAGTATCCCTCACGAAGTGATCGGGGTATTCGGTGGTGGCCGCATCCTTATGAAACCTGCAGTAGAAGGTTCTGGGGTAGCTGCTGGTGGACCAGTTCGTGCCGTATTGGAATTAGCTGGTGTAGCAGATATTACATCGAAATCATTAGGTTCAAATACACCAATCAACGTTGTTCGCGCAACAGTTGAAGGGTTAAAACAATTAAAACGTGCCGAAGAAGTGGCAGCACTTCGCGGTAAATCTGTAGAAGAAATCTTAGGATAAGGAGGACAAAATAATGGCTGAATTAAAAGTTACATTAAAACGCAGCGTTATCGGACGTCCTCAAAACCAAAAAGATACAGTTAAAGCACTAGGTTTAGGTAAACTAAACAGCTCTGTTGTTAAACCTGCGAACGAAGCAATCAAAGGTATGATCAACACTGTGTCACATTTAGTGGACGTTGAAGAAGTTTAATTTACAATAGTACATTGTTAAGGAGGTGCCAAACCAATGAAACTTCATGAATTGAAACCTGCTGAAGGTTCACGCCAAGTACGTAACCGTGTTGGACGTGGTACTTCATCTGGTAATGGTAAAACTGCCGGCCGTGGACAAAAAGGGCAAAAAGCTCGTTCAGGCGGTGGTGTAAGACTTGGATTTGAAGGGGGTCAAACTCCATTATTCCGTCGTTTACCAAAACGCGGCTTCACGAATATCAACCGTAAAGATTATGCAGTCATCAACTTAGATGTCTTAAATCGTTTCGAAGATGGAACTGAAGTTACACCTGCAGGCTTGATCGAAGCTGGAATCGTGAAAAACGAAAAAGCTGGAATCAAAGTACTTGCTAATGGTGAATTAACAACTAAAAAATTAACTGTGAAAGCAGCTAAATTCTCTAAAGCAGCAGAAGAAGCAATTGTTGCAGCTGGTGGATCAATCGAGGTGATCTAATGTTTAAACTATTAAAAGATGCTTTTAAAGTCAAAGACATTAGATCAAAAATTTTATTTACTGTATTCATTCTTTTTGTATTTCGTTTAGGTGCACATATCACTGTACCTGGCGTAAATGCAAAAGGTTTGCAAGACTTAAGCAATTTGCCATTTTTAAATATGTTGAATATGGTCAGTGGTAGTGCGATGCAAAACTTCTCTATCTTCTCGATGGGGGTTTCGCCTTACATTACAGCATCGATCATCATCCAATTATTACAAATGGATATCATTCCAAAATTTGTAGAATGGTCAAAGCAAGGTGAAGTTGGACGGAAGAAGTTGAATCAAGCAACAAGATATTTAACGATTGTTTTAGGTATCGCACAATCGATTGGGATTACTGCTGGATTTCAACAATTAAGTTCAGTTGGGATTGTAAAAAATCCTAACATTAACACGTTTGTGATGATCTCTGTGATTTTAACTGGTGGAACAATGTTTGTTACATGGTTAGGAGAACAAATTACTGAAAAAGGAATCGGTAACGGGGTTTCAATGATTATCTTCGCCGGGATTATTTCTCGTGTACCAGGAGGTATTAAAGAAATTATTGACGATTACTTTATCAATATTGAGTCTTCTAGAATTTGGCAGTCTGCTATTTTTATTGCAATTTTAATTATTGCGATTTTGATTATTGTTACAATAGTAACATTTTTCCAGCAAGCAGAACGAAAAATTCCGATCCAATATACAAAACGTGTTTCTGGTGCGCCAACTAGTAGCTATTTACCACTAAAAGTAAATGCTGCCGGGGTTATCCCAGTTATCTTTGCTAGTTCGTTGATTGCAACGCCAAATGCAGTTTTACAAGCCTTCTCTAGTAGTTACTCTGGTGAAGGATGGTATGATATTATGACACAAATTTTTAGTTACAATACCGTTCCAGGTGCGATTATTTATACTGTACTGATCGTCGCTTTCACATTCTTCTACGCATTTGTCCAAGTTAACCCTGAGAAATTAGCGGAAAACTTACAAAAGCAAGGAAGCTATATTCCAAGCGTACGACCAGGTAAAGGGACAGAAGAATATATTTCTGGAATGTTAATGAGACTAAGTGTTGTCGGTTCTATATTCCTAGGTTTAGTTGCGTTACTTCCGATTATTGCACAAATGGTTTGGAAATTACCGCAGTCTATTGGTCTGGGAGGAACGAGCTTGCTGATTGTGATAGGTGTTGCATTAGAAACAGCGAAACAATTAGAAGGTTTAATGTTGAAACGTCAATATGTTGGCTTTATCAATAAGTAAGAGTCGTGTGTTGAGGGATTGCCTCAGCACCATTCTCTTTCTAGGCTAGCTTCAAAAGCCAGCCTTTAAAATTAGGAGGAAATGAAATGAACCTCATTTTAATGGGACTGCCTGGAGCAGGCAAAGGGACCCAAGCAGAACAGATCGTGGATACTTATAGTATTCCTCATATTTCTACAGGAGATATGTTCCGTGCTGCAATGAAAAACGAAACTGCTCTTGGCTTAGAAGCGAAATCTTATATCGATAAAGGTGCTTTGGTTCCTGACGATGTAACAAATGGAATTGTCAAAGAACGTTTGGCAGAATCAGATACTGATAAAGGCTTTTTATTAGATGGTTTTCCACGTACTTTGGATCAAGCAAAAGCATTGGATAAAATGTTAACAGAATTAAATAAAAAAATTGATGCTGTCATCGACATCCATGTAGAAGAGGAAATTTTGGTTGAACGTTTAGCTGGGCGATTTATCTGTCGCTCGTGTGGAGCAACTTACCATAAAATCTTCAACCCTCCTACTGTAGAAGGAACATGTGATCGTTGCGGCGGACATGAATTTTATCAAAGAGAAGATGACAAGCCTGAAACGGTCAAAAACCGTCTGGCAGTCAACATCAAAAGCAGTGCGCCAATTTTAGATTTTTATAAAGCTAAAAACGTATTGTATACAATAGATGGGAATCGCGAGATCGATACTGTTTTTTCTGAAGTGAAAGAAATCATTGAAAAGAAATAGTTTTCTGATTTGCTGCAAACTTACCATTTGTGTTTGATTCAGATTCTCTTGCCAAATAGAATAGTTTATGATAGAATATATCAGTCCGACTTCTATCTTTTTGTAGAAGTTTAATTGAAAATTCTAGGTGGGGGCTGAAGTTTCCGCCATTTTATCGTGTGAAAATGCGAAACAAGTACAAGGAGGTACTGTGCGTGGCTAAAGAAGATATGATTGAAGTCGAAGGTACAGTCGTCGAAACTTTGCCGAATGCAATGTTTAAAGTTGAACTAGAAAATGGACACCAAGTTCTTGCTACTGTTTCCGGTAAGATCCGTATGCATTATATTCGAATTTTGCCTGGAGATAAAGTAACTGTAGAGTTATCGCCATATGATTTAACTCGTGGTCGAATCACTTATCGCTTTAAATAATTGTACTCCGTAAAATTCAAGGAGGTATTATCATGAAAGTAAGACCATCAGTAAAACCAATGTGTGAACATTGTAAAGTAATTCGCCGTAAAGGACGTGTTATGGTCATTTGCCCAGCAAATCCAAAACATAAACAACGTCAAGGATAATAGGAGGTGTAACGTAGAATGGCTCGTATTGCAGGAGTAGACATCCCTCGTGATAAACGTGTAGTGATTTCCCTTACTTACATTTTTGGTATTGGTAACACTACTGCTAAGAAAGTTTTAGCAAACGTTGGTGTATCTGAAGATATTCGTGTTCGTGATTTAACAAACGAACAAACAGATGCTATCCGTGCGGAAATTGATAAGTTAAAAATTGAAGGTGATCTTCGTCGTGAAGTGAACTTGAACATCAAACGCTTGATGGAAATCGGTTCATACCGTGGAATCCGTCACCGTCGTGGATTACCAACTCGTGGACAAAACACGAAAAATAATGCACGTACTCGTAAAGGCCCAGCTCGTACTGTAGCAGGCAAGAAAAAATAATTCCTAAGTGAAGGAGGTTAGATCTTCATGGCAGCAAAAAAAGTTAGTCGTAAACGCCGTGTGAAAAAGAATATAGAAACTGGGATTGCACATATCCATTCTACATTCAATAATACAATTGTAATGATCACTGACAGTCATGGTAATGCTTTAGCATGGTCATCTGCAGGCTCATTAGGTTTCAAAGGAAGCAAAAAATCAACACCGTTTGCAGCTCAAATGGCCGCAGAAGCTGCAACTAAAGCAGCACAAGAACATGGACTTAAAACTGTTGATGTAACAGTTAAAGGACCAGGTTCTGGACGTGAAGCAGCGATTCGTTCATTGCAAGCAACAGGTTTAGAAGTGACTGCAATTCGTGACGTGACTCCAGTTCCTCATAATGGATGCCGCCCTCCAAAACGCCGTCGTGTTTAATGAGTGCCACTCATTCTGAGTTTGAATTAAGAACGTCATTGAACAAGACACTTTTCGTTTTGAAAGGGGTATAGATAAGAATGATTGAATTTGAAAAACCAAGAATCGAAAAAATTGATGAGAATAGAGATTATGGCAAGTTCGTCGTTGAACCACTGGAAAGAGGTTACGGAACTACTTTAGGCAATTCTCTACGTCGTATTTTATTATCTTCTCTACCAGGAGCTGCTATTACCAATATTCAAATCGATGGTGTGTTGCATGAATTCTCTACCGTTAAAGGTGTAAGAGAAGACGTAACTCAAATCATTTTGAATATCAAAGGTCTAGCATTAAAGCTTTACGCAGAAGAAGAAAAAACCCTTGAGATCGATATTACAGGACCTGCTACAGTAACTGCTGGCGATATTATCGTCGACAGCGATGTTGAGATCTTGAATAAAGATTTAATTATCTGTAGTGTCTCTGAAGGAGCTACTTTCCATGCTCGCTTAACAGTGAAACCTGGTCGTGGCTATGTTCAAGCAGACGAAAATAAAAAGGAAGATATGCCAATTGGTGTTCTCCCTGTTGATTCCATCTACACACCAGTTCGCCGTGTGAACTACCAAGTAGAAAACACTCGTGTTGGTCGTCGTGATGACTTCGACAAATTAACAATGGAAATATGGACTGATGGTTCAATCATTCCTCAAGAAGCCCTTAGCTTAGCTGCTAAGATTATGACGGAGCATTTAGACATCTTTGTTAACCTCACTGATGAAGCGAAAAACGCTGAAATTATGGTTGAAAAAGAAGAAACACAAAAAGAAAAAATGCTAGAAATGACCATCGAAGAACTAGACTTGTCTGTTCGTTCATATAACTGTTTAAAACGTGCAGGGATTAACACTGTACAAGAACTTACAAATAAATCTGAACCAGAAATGATCAAAGTACGTAATTTAGGTCGTAAATCTCTTGAAGAGGTTAAACTAAAACTACATGATTTAGGTTTAGGTTTACGTAAAGACGATTAATACTCTTTACGAAGGATGCTAGCTCGACTTATTATTTATTTTTAGTCGAACTGTATACGAAACTTAGTGAAGGAGGAAAACCAACGTGGGTTATCGTAAATTAGGACGCACATCAAGCCAACGTAAGGCAATGTTGCGTGACTTAACTACTGATTTAATTATCAATGAACGCATCGTTACGACTGAAGCTCGTGCGAAAGAAATTCGTTCAACTACAGAAAAAATGATTACTTTAGGCAAACGTGGAGATCTTCATGCACGTCGTCAAGCGGCTACTTTTGTACGTAATGAAGTTGCTAGCGTACGTGAAGAAGACGAAAAAATCGTTGTTGAATCAGCTTTACAAAAGTTATTCAATGATCTTGCACCTCGTTATGCTGAACGCCAAGGTGGTTACACTCGTATCTTGAAGACAGAACCAAGACGCGGAGATGCAGCACCAATGGTAATTATCGAATTTGTTAAATAATCAAACTATACCGTCACTTTATAGATGATTCTTTTAGAGTGTTATGATGTTGGAGGCGACTCCTAGTCTAGCTCAACGCTTTCCCTGTCGAACTTGGTTCGATAGGGGAGCACTCATCATATTATAAGGTGTATTTTTTTGTCCTAAGATTTTCTTCTTAGGACTTTTTTGTTTTGAAGCGTTAAAGATACTAATAGTAGTTATGTTATTGCATCTAGGTGTGAATTTTAGTATACTTTTATTAGTCGGAATTTTCAGACGAAAATTAAAAGGGGTTTAAAGGGGGAGTAATATGTCACAAATGACAGCTTTCACATTACTGATGGCTATTTTGTACATTGGGGATGTTGTATCAAGTAAAACAAAAGCTTGGATCTCGTCTGTTTTTGTGTGCGCGGTACTATTTGTTATTGGCTATTGGACGTTTTTTCCAGAGAATATTGTTGAAATTGCTGGTATTCCACCAGTTGTTGCGACATTATTGATGTACCTGTTGATTACAAATATGGGCACACTGTTATCAATTAAAGAGTTAGTAAACCAATGGAAAACGATCGTAATCACACTTTCAGGAATTTTAGGAATCGTTGTATTATTATTAAGCGTGGGATCAGTAGTTTTCGGTTTAAAAACAGTACTAGTTGCAGTTCCGCCTCTAGTTGGTGGCGTTGTTTCATCATTAATTATGTCTGAAGCAGCTCAAACAGCGGGTCTAACCTCATTATCTGTATTTGCTATTTTAATTTATGTAATGCAAGGATTCGCTGGGTATCCATTAACTTCAATTATGCTAAAAAAAGAAGGAAAACGAATGCTTGAAAAATACCGCAACGGAGAATGGTTACCTGTCCACGAACAAGAAAATGGACAGGTAGCAGTAGATGAAGATATACCAAAACTATTTAAAAATATTCCGAAAAAATATCATACTGATTTTTCACGAATATTTCGTTTAGCACTCGTGTGCTTGATAGCATACTATGTTTCAGTATGGTGTGCACCGTTTCTAAACATTAGTCCGTTTGTCTTATGTCTATTTTTTGGTGTTGTGGCCTCATCATTAGGATTTTTAGAAAAACAACCGCTAAAAAAAGCCAATAGTTTTGGTTTTGCTATTTTAGGATTAATGTTATTTATTTTTGATGGACTAAAAAAGGCAACGCCTGAGATGCTAGAGAAACTATTTTTACCGATGGTTGGTATCATTATTGTTGGCGTTATTGGAATGTATTTTTTTTCAGCAATTGCTGGAAGATTACTAGGCGTGAGTAAAGAAATGGCGTTTGCTGTCTCGTTGACAGCCTTATATGGCTTTCCAGCAGATTATATCATAACGAATGAAGTTATTCAGTCGTTAACGGATGATGAAAAAGAAAAAGAAGCGTTGACAAGTCATATGATGCCACCGATGTTAGTTGCTGGATTTATAACAGTTACGATTGTTTCAGTCGTATTGGCTGGAATCTTTTCAAGTATTTTATTGAGTCTATAGAAATGAGGGAATACAATGAAAGAAATAAAAGCGTTGGTTCAAAAGTATAAAGAAGAAATGATCGATTTTAGAAGAGATCTACATCAACATCCTGAATTGCAATTTGAGGAATTCAGAACAACGGAAAAGGTTGCTCAAACGTTAGATAAAATCGATATTCCTTATCGTAAGACTGAACCTACAGGAATTATTGCGGAGCTTGTTGGAGGTAAACCTGGAAAAACTGTTGCTTTGCGGGCAGATATGGATGCGTTACCTGTTCAAGAATTGACTGACGGTATCCCTTACAAGTCATTAGAAGATGGTAAAATGCATGCATGTGGTCATGATGCCCATACAGCGATGTTGTTGACTGCAGCAAAAGCGTTAAAAGAAGTACAAGAACAAATAAAAGGAACCGTCCGTTTTATTTTCCAGCCTTCAGAAGAAAATGCTCAAGGTGCTAAAGCAATGGTCGCTCAAGGCGCAGTAGAAGGTGTAGATGATATCTTTGGCATTCATATTTGGTCGCAAATGCTTTCAGGAACAGCTTCTTGTGTTGTCGGCACATCATTTGCCTCGGCAGATATTTTTTCGATTGCTTTTAAAGGACGCGGTGGACATGGAGCTATGCCAGATGCTTGTGTAGATGCAGCGCTCATAGCTTCGTCATTTGTAATGAATGTGCAAACGATCGTTTCTAGAGAAACCAATCCATTAGATCCAGTTGTGGTGACTGTAGGTAAGATGGATGTAGGGACACGTTTTAATGTTATTGCTGAAAATGCTAGATTAGAAGGAACTGTCCGCTGTTTTAGCATTGAGACTCGTGATAGAGTTGAGAAAGCCTTAAAACGCTATGCAGAGCAAACCGCGGCCACTTACGGAGGGAGTGCTGTAGTAGACTATAATTATGGAACAGTTCCTGTAATAAATGATGAAGCAGATGCCTTATTTACACAGTCACTTATCAAAGAAAACTTTGGTGAGTCAGCGCTGATGCAAGAACCACCCACCACTGGAGGAGAAGATTTCAGTTACTTTACTGAGAGTACATCTGGTTGTTTTGCACTGGTCGGTTGTGGAAATCCAGAGAAAGATACACAATGGGCTCATCACCATGGACGTTTTAATGTGGATGAAGATGCTATGGAAATGGGAGCAGAACTATATGCGCAATATGCTTTTGAGTACTTAAATAAGTAGCCATTTCCTTAATGAAAGTGGCTCGCCAAAAAAGATGAAAGGAGACAAAGTTGTTTTCTCTCATCTTTTTTAGTTAGTTTGAGTTAATAAGTCGATTATCTAAAAAAAATTTCTGTCTTGACAGATAAGAATACACATAAATGTACTTATTTTGGTATAATAGAGAATAGTGCAAAGGCAAGAATTGATGATTGAAAAAACACTGATTTTTTGTTAGTGTTAGTAAGACTAAATAATTGAGGGAGTACGCGATGCAACCGATAATTGAATTAAAAAATATCAACTTTAACTATCAACCTGAAGATGCTTCTCCCGCTTTGAAAGATGTATCTTTTTCCATCCAACAAGGTGAGTGGATTGCAATTATAGGACATAATGGATCAGGAAAATCAACATTAGCAAAAACAATTAACGGATTGTTGTTACCTGCTTCAGGTAGTATTTCAGTTGGTGGAAAAGAATTAAATGAAACGAACGTTTGGGATATCCGTAAAATGGTAGGGATGGTTTTTCAAAACCCAGACAATCAGTTTGTTGGATCAACAGTAGAAGATGATGTCGCATTCGGTTTAGAAAACCAAGGAATTCCTCGTGAGGAAATGCTTATTAGAGTGAAAGATGCCTTAGAAAAGGTGCGGATGAGTACATTTGCCACACGGGAACCTGCTCGTTTATCGGGCGGTCAAAAGCAACGCGTAGCAATTGCAGGTGTGGTCGCTTTACGCCCAAATATCATTATATTAGATGAAGCTACAAGCATGCTTGATCCAGAAGGACGAGAAGAAGTTATTTCGACAATCAAAAAAATCAAAGAAGAAAGCAATTTGACAGTTATTTCCATTACCCATGATATCGATGAAGCAGCTAATGCGAATCGGATTTTAGTCATGAAGCAAGGTGAACTTGTTAGTGAAGGCACACCAGAGAAAATTTTTTCAGCAGGAACTAAACTGATCCAGATGGGTTTAGATCTTCCTTTTCCTGAAAAACTAAAAATTGCTTTAAAGCAACGTGGCGTTGATGTACCAAATGACTATTTGACTGAAGAAAGGATGGTGGATTGGTTATGGACATCCGTTTTGAACAAGTAGATTTTACTTATCAACCAAATACACCATTTGAACAACGAGCATTATTTGATTTAAATTTAACTATAGAGAATAGTTCCTATACAGCGATTGTCGGACATACTGGCAGTGGGAAATCAACCTTGTTACAGCACTTGAATGCCTTAGTGAAACCAACAAAAGGGACAGTAACGATTGGGGATCGAGTGATTGTTCCAGAAACAAATAATAAAAATTTAAAACCGATTCGTAAAAAAGTCGGGATCGTCTTTCAATTTCCAGAAGCTCAATTGTTTGAAGAGACTGTTGCTAAAGATATTGCTTTTGGACCAAAGAATTTTGGTGTATCCGTAGAAGAATCGGAAAGATTGGCTGCTGAAATGCTTGGTTTAGTTGGGTTGGATGCTAGTTATTTAGACCGTTCTCCATTTGAATTGTCAGGAGGACAAATGCGTCGTGTAGCGATTGCTGGTGTTTTAGCGATGGAACCAGAAGTGTTGGTTTTGGATGAACCGACAGCTGGACTTGATCCACAAGGGCGCAAAGAGATGATGGAAATGTTCCAACATCTACACGAAGAACGTGGTATGACGATTGTTTTAGTGACTCATTTAATGGATGATGTGGCAAATTATGCGGATCATGTAATCGTATTAGAACAAGGAAAAATTGTCAAAGCTGGTACGCCGCAAGAAGTATTTCAAGATATCAACTGGCTGAAAGAAAAACAATTGGGTGTACCAACAGCTGCGACTTTTGCTGAGAAATTAAGAGATAAAGGCTTTTTATTTGAGAAATTACCATTAACTGCTGAAGCTTTGGCAGACGATTTATTACAAGGATTAAAAAAGGCAGGTGAAGACCTGTGATGAACAAATTAATTTTGGGACGCTATATTCCGGGAAATTCATTCATTCATACGATGGATCCAAGAGCAAAGCTTATTGCAAGTTTTTATTTTATTGGTATTATCTTTTTAGCGAATAATTGGCAGACGTATAGTTTGTTAGCTATTTTTACATTATTTGCTATTTTTCTTTCAAAAGTGAATATTCGTTTCTTTATTCGCGGGATTAAACCGCTTATTTGGTTGATTTTATTCACGGTTGTTTTACAGATGCTATTTACTCAAGGTGGAGAAGTTTACTTTAGTTGGGCAATTTTTACAATTACTGAATTTGGCGTCATCAATGGTTTGTTTATTTTCTGCCGTTTTGTGTTAATTATCTTCATGTCTACATTATTAACATTAACAACGCCTCCTCTGGATTTATCAGATGCAATCGAGTATTTATTACGTCCGTTGAAAGTGGTGCGCTTTCCTGTTCATGAAGTCTCGTTGATGTTGTCGATTGCTTTGCGTTTTGTTCCAACATTGATGGATGAGACCGAAAAAATTATGAATGCTCAACGTGCCCGCGGAGTGGATTTTGGTGAAGGGCGTTTGATTCAAAAAATGAAGGCGGTGGTACCGCTATTGATTCCGTTGTTTGTTAGTAGTTTTAATCGAGCAGAAGATTTAGCAATTGCGATGGAAGCTCGTGGCTACCAAGGTGGAGAGGGGCGAACGAAGTATCGCGTTCTTCACTGGCATTCGAAAGATACAGCAGTGATGCTGGCATTTGCTGTCTTAACTGCAGTGTTGATTTTTTTAAGAAGTTAGAAGTAAAGGTGGAAAAGAAATGCCTCGCTATAAAGCAATAATCGCGTATGACGGAACGAATTTTAATGGATTTCAAGCTCAGCCAAATGGACGAACTGTTCAAGAAGAGCTTGAAAAAACACTGAAAAAAATGAATAATGGCAAAACAATCACGATTTTTGGTTCAGGTCGGACAGATGCAGGTGTTCATGCAAAAGGGCAGGTCATTCATTTTGATTACCCACAGGCGCGAGAGTTAGAAAGAATGCGTTATGCGTTAGATACGCAAACGCCAGAAGATATTGCTGTAAAAAGTGTGGAGATTGTCCCAGATGATTTTCATGCCCGCTATCATGTTATAGAAAAGACCTATCAATTTCGTGTAGACATTGGTAAACCGAGAAATCCGTTCAAACGATTCTACGCCAGCTATTTTCCATATGAAATCGACACGAAAAAAATTCAGCGTGCATTGACTGATTTAATCGGAACACATGATTTTACCTCATTTTGTGCTTCTGGAACAGAGATTGAAGATAAAGTTCGAACAATTCATGAAGCGACTCTTATGGTGAATGAAGCAGGAGACGAATTGATTTTTACGTTTCGTGGGGATGGTTTTTTGTATAAGATGATCCGAATTTTAGTAGGAACACTACTTAAAATGGGAAATGGACGGATGGATGAAACATTGATTCCAGAAATTATCGCAGCAAAAGATCGTAATTTAGCAGGCCCAACTGCTCATCCTGAAGGCTTGTATTTGGTCGAAGTGACATATGAATGATAAAAAAAGTTCTTAGCTTTAAGTGGGCTGAGAACTTTTTTCATGGGGGGAAAACTAGTGATTTCCTTCTTCTACATGGAATTGCTCTGCTTGCGCTCGAGAAACTCGCTCGGAAATTTTCAAGAATGGAAGATAGAAAAATAGCGTGATAAGTAGAATAATAATTTGTAAAAAAGCGACTTTCCAATCTCCAGAACTAGCAAGAAAACCACTGATAATTGGAGGCGTTGTCCAAGGAACTAATACGGAGAGCGGTTTAACAAAGCCAACTGCAGTAGCAAGATATCCAATTAAAGCACCAATTGCAGGACTGAATATAAAAGGAATCATCATTGGAATATTAAAAACAATAGGCAAGCCAAAAATAATCGGTTCATTAATTTCAAAAATGCTAGGAGCGACAGATAAACTAACCACATCTTTGTAAGGTTTATAGTTAATAAATAAAATAACTGCAAGAATCAAAGCCATCGTTCCACCTGTCCCGCCCATTTGGCTGTAAACAGTGATGAACGAACTATTGATAATATGAGGAGCTTCTTTTCCATCATTGATAGCAGCCATATTTTCATTCATATTAACTAATAAAAGGGGATCAAGTAACGAACCATTGATAACTGTCTGATGAATTCCCAAGGTGAACAAGAAATTTCCTGTAGTGTAAATCAGTAAAAATCCTAGAAGAGAAGTATTGATTTTTCTTAAAGGTTCTTGAATCAATGTTGAGATTAATGTAATGAGATCTGTATCAAACAAGGAAATTAAAATTGCTGAAATAACAGCAAAAAAACTTAACGTAATAATTGAGGGAAGCAACGAACTGAAACTACGACCAACAGCAGGTGGTACTTGATCGCCTAAATTGATTTGCAATTTTTTGATAGAAGAGACCCGCATATATAACTCCGTTGCAAGTAAGCCGATGATAATACCAGAAAACATTCCTTGTGTCCCTAAATTACTATAGGTTAAAATTCCGTCTATATTGACTGTAGTTTCGGAACCAACGGGTGTTAACGTGTAAGTCATCGCCATCATGATAACTAATGTTGAAGTAGCCACGGCAGTAGCAGAAATCGGATTATTGAAATTTTTATTTTTTGCGAGATAATAAGCAATCATCGGTGCAATCAGTAGACCAGCAATATTTAACGTACCATTCGTAATTACGTTGCCAAAAGTCTGTAACTTAATTAAAGTATCGCCACTAAAGGCAAAAGGAAACAAAACATTATTTACTAAAACAGCTAAACCAGCTAAAATAAACATCGGCATAATGGTAGTAAAGGCATCTCGCAAAGAGCGAAGATGCACTTGATTCCCAATTTTGACAGAAACTTCTGTGAATTTATCTAGAAAACTTTTCTTGTTTACGTTCATAAAGACTATTCCCCTTTGCTGTAAATGACTTCTCCATTAGTAGCAATCACTTGTTTAAACCAGTCATAACTTTTCTTAGGTACGCGTTTCATATCTAATAAATCATGATTTGTTCGATTAACATAGACGAGTCCATAACGTTTGCGCATATCACCTTGAGAACTTAGAATATCAATCAAGCCCCAGCCAAGATAACCAATAACTTCTACACCATCAATAAACATTGCATCATACATCGCTTTTAAGTGATCATGATGATACTGGATTCTATAATCGTCTTGAATTGGATTAATGCCATCCCATTCTTCTTGAACGCCAATACCATTTTCGATGGGAAACACAGGTAAACGGTAACGTTGATATATTTTATTTAAAACATCTCTAAAACCAAGTGGATCAATTTGCCAATTCCATTCAGTTGTAGTGATATTCGGATTATCTTCTTTGCCGTAATCCAAGAAAAAGTTTGGCGCTGTTCCAACTGGAATTTTTTCTGCATTCACAGTTGTTGAAGCATAATAACTGAAACTTATAAAATCATTTTTTTGCTTTCCAATATCTTCTAGCTCTCCAGGAAGAATTCCCATGTCGATTTGGTTATTTTTGACAAAGGTCATCATTTCATGAGAATACACGCCTTTCGTATACGCATCGAGCAAAGTATAATTGACAAACTCATCCCATTTTCTAGCGACTAGGATATCTTTTGGATTACTTGTAGCGGGATAGACCTCAGAATAAGCTAACATTCCACCAATTTTAGCTTCTGTTGTTTCATGAATATAATTGGCAATTCTAGCATGAGCAGTCATTACGTTATGCAAAATTTTATAAAGATCATCAATGGACTTTTCACCTTTTAAGTAGCCACTAATTTTGAACGCTTCTGAAACATGGTATAAATTTTGTTCATTGAAGACAATCCAATATTTAACTTTATCTGAAAAACGGTCGACCATTTCTTTTCCATAACGAACAAATGCATTTAGTACCTCTTTACTCATTAAGCCATTGTATTTTTCTGCTAGATGCAAAGGCATGTCAAAATGATACAAACAAATCATCGGTTCAATGCCGCGATCTAATAATCCATCAATCAACCGTTCATAATAGGCAATACCTTCTTCATTGAACGAACCGTCACCATCTTTTACTACACGGCTCCATGAAATTTGAAAACGATACATATTCATACCTAAATCTTTAATGTAATCCAAGTCTTCATCAAAATGATGAAAATTATCGTTAGCAAAATGCCAATCACTAGCAAATTCTGATGCTTCACGGATATCATAAACGGATAAGCTTTTTCCGCCTTCATTCCACCCCCCTTCAGTTTGCATACTTGAAACAGAGTTCCCCCAAAAAAAATTATTGTTCGGTTTCATAATGATTCTCCTATTTCTTTTTTTGTAGTAAACGTTTACATCTAGATCTTACACCATTGTTTTTAAAATGTAAAGTCATTTAAATTTAAAAGAACAACATTTAAGGAAGTTGATAATGCATATGATTCGTTTTATAATGAATAAAAGAGAAATGAATGTGAGGATTAATTATGTCGAGGTACAGAGAAGTCGCAGACGATATTCGGTCAAAAATTGTTGATGGATTTTATAACAGCGAAAAACCAATGCCAGAGCAAGTATTGCTAGCCAAAGAATACGAAACAAGCCGAATGACAATACAAAAAGCGTTGGAAATTTTAAGAATCGAAGGATTAGTATACAGTCGAAGAGGTTCTGGTACATTTGTAAGACAAAATGCTCGTACATTATCGGAGCTAGACAGCCAAGCAGATATGTATAATGGTGTAACAAAACATTTAGGCTCAAAAGGAAAAATAACGAGTAAAATTATTTCCTTCACTATTCGTTTTCCTAATGAAATCGAGTGCGAAAAGTTAATGATTGACAGTTCAAAACCAGTATATGATATCATTCGCCTGCGTTACTTTAAAGAGGAGCCTTTATTATTAGAATATACAATCATGCCAATTGAAGTAATTACAGGAATCACTGAAAAAGTCTTGCATCACTCAATTTATACTCATATCGAAGAAACGTTAGGGTTTGGTATAGGGGTTGCCAATCGCAGAATTCATGCGGATAGACCAAATGAAAATGATAAAAAATATCTAGAATGTAAAGAAATTGATCCAATTTTAGAAGTGGATCAAGTGGTGTTTTTAGATTCAGGCATTCCTTTTGAATATTCGCAAACACGTCATAGATATGATAAAGGAGATATCGTCGTGGTGAATTTAAATGCGAAACGAGGATAAAGAAGCTAGAGTCTTTGGTAAGATCTAAAGTGAAGCGAGACAATAAAAGAGTTTAGCCCCATCATTTCTTGGGGCTAAACAGCTGTACAGTACATATTCATTTTTATTGAATACTATTTTTTTTCTCAAAAAGTTGTTGCAATGTGCGATATAAATCAGCTAATTCATTTTCATCATAAGATAAATCCCAGAAATAAAGCGGTAATTCTGGGTATTTTTTTCTCGGTAACAAAGACGAACTGATCACCAAATCATATTGCTCATTCAACTCTTCTTTATAAGGGGAAAAATCCACAAAGCCTAAATCATTTAAAAATTGATGGATTCTTCTGACTAAAAGAAAATTATGCTCAAAAGCAATACCGATTTTTAAATGCTCAGAATGTTTTGGCTGATCATAGGCAGGGAGTAACACACCTTTGAATGTTTTGGCCAATGAATTTTTGATCGTATAAATAAATTTATACTCTTTTTCTGTTGCTTTTTCATCAAAAAAAGCTTTAATCTTTGTTTCGAGAAGCTCGTCTGCTTTTTTCTTTCTACGCGGTAATTCTACCAATTTTTGAAGATTAGGAAAAGGCTGACGTAAGACAAAAAAAGTAAAGGTAACATTGAGCAAATTTCCAATAATAATTGGTTTATTAAGTATCTCTGGTTCTTTTTTAAAGATATTGATCTTAGCATACTCTAGAAATTCCTGAACTAATTCATAGACAGGGTTCGGCCTTGATGAAAAATCATGGAGTGTTTGAAACAATGAAGGGTCGTCATCTAAAGTGTAAAACGGTGCATAGTGAGCTAAGAAAAAGATAAAGCTGCTTTCTCCTTTACTATATTTAGGAGGTAACGCTTGAGCTGGTCCTAGTTCTTTATTCAGACGTTCAAAATCATAGTAAGGATTATCCTGCATTAAGAAATCATAACGTTCATCATAACTAACAAACATTTTTTTACGAGTACGGCAAAGAAAAATCGCTGCAAAATAGGTTAGTTCTTTGGCACCTAAATAGGTTCTGGATAAAGGAAAGTATTCAGAAAATGCGTCAACAAGCTTTTCAGCGTCTTCACGTGCAACGCTTTTAAATGGCCAGTCAGTTCCTCGTGTACCTAACCACAAGGCATCAAAAAGTGCGACTCTGACAGAACGTTCATCACCAGCTAAATTTGCTTCGGTGTATGTAAATCGTAGATTATATTGTTTCACGTGTTTCTTCAACGGCAGCATCTTTCTGGAAACTGTCGAACGACTCACGTAATAACGTTGACAAAAATCATCTATGTTAGGAGAATCATGATTTAAAAAATACAGAATAAATTGAAACGGAACCGATTTTTTTAATAAAAAATATCGGTATTCATCAATCGTTGCAAGTAAACGAGTACCATCGATTTTTCCTGCTTTTTGCAAAATCGATGGGTGGGTAGGGATTATCTTAACTAAATCATTATTGATTTCATTTATAATAATAAATGCCTGCTGATAATTTAAAGATAATTCTTCTGATAATTGGGTAATAGAGATATCTGGTTGATTGATTTGTGTGATACGCTTGAATACTTTAAATTTTGTAAGCATTCCTGAATCCATCATCAATTCCTCATATAACATACTAATCACTTCCTTGCCCTCATTCTACTGTACTTTAGGGGCACTTGTCAGCTAAGACGATATTCGACAAACATTTAGTTGTTCATATTTAACCAAAAGGTGACCTTTCGAATGAGTGTGAACGAAAAATAAAAGAGCATGAACATTATTTCTCTTTTTGGATGAAAAAAGAGATAAGATAGCCCAAAATGAGTCTTACCTTATCTCAGCGATTCGTTAAAATTATATCTTTTTTATTTTAATCCAAATAAAACCAATCACAAAACCAATTATTGCGGGAACGACCCATCCCATACCAATCGTAAATAAAGGTAAATAATTTTCAGCGGTCTTTAAAATAGACGCGACGACTGTATTTGATTTGATAAAATCAGGCGCATTATTCAAAGCATCAAGTAAAGCAGCAAATAATGTCACATAAGTCGTCATACAATAAACTTCCTTGCGATGATGAAATAGCGGGCTAATAATTACTAAAATCATCAAGGTCATTGCCAAAGGATAAAGAAACATTAATACAGGAACTGAAAATTGAATAATATTCGTTAACCCAACATTTGCAAACAGACAAGGTAAAATACTGGCTGCCGCAATGTAAAAGCCATAAGAACCTTGTGGAAACAATTCACTAAACGTCTCAGAACAAGCTGTAATCAACCCAATTGCTGTTTTCAAACAAGCTAGAATAACAATAAGTGCAAGTAAAATACTTCCGAAATTACCCAAATAATAGTTTGCAATCTGAGCTAAAGCAATTCCACCATTTTCACTTAGTGGAAATTTTCCTAAGCTCATTGTTCCCATATAGGATAACAAAGTATAAATAACACCCATTAATACAATACTAATTGCACCAGATTTTATCGTATCTTTGGCGATATCATTTGGCTTTTCTACGCCCATACCTCGAATTGTCGAAACAATGATGATTCCAAAAGCCAACGAAGCTAATGCGTCCAATGTATTGTACCCTTCAGTAAAGCCCTTGAAAAAAGGGTTTGCCATGTAAGTATCCGCGACAGGCGCAGAAGAGATTGACCCGAGCGGAGTCAAGAAGGCACATAGAATCAAAATCGCTAACAAAAATAGAAATAATGGATTTAGAAATTTGCCTACATATCCTAATAGCTTAGTGGGTTTACGGGAAAAAGCCCAAGCAATTAAAAAAAACAGCGCCGAAAAAAGAGCTAAAAATAATGTATGTTGCTCACTTGGAATAAAAGGTGCTAAACCAATCTCAAACGATGTTGTTGCCAGACGAGGTAATGCAAAAAAAGGTCCAATCGTTAGATATAACAACACAGTAAAACCAATTGCATACCGTCGATTAATACGAGTCGCTAAATCAAAAACACCATTACTCTTAGAAATACCAATCGCAATCACTCCTAAAAATGGCAAGCCAATACCCGTAATTAAAAAGCCAAGATTTGCTAAAAAAATACTAGCCCCCGCCTCTTGCCCCATATGAACTGGGAAAATCAAATTTCCCGCTCCAAAAAATAAGCCAAATAGCATGGAACCTACATAAAGGTAATCACGCCATGTTAATTTTTTTGTCACACGTCAACACTCCTTAAATTTTGTCCTTAATAAAAATAACAGAATAAGAAGAGTACAGCAAGTAAATTCCCAGAAAGAAACTTACGTTTTCGGAGAATATTAAAACTTGCTAAGATTAATCAGTAAAAAAAGCAAATTGATAATCATCATAAAATGTTCCATTGATAAAAAATTCATCTTTAAATAATGCCTCTTGAACAAATCCATTTTTACGATAAAACTGAATCGCTTTAATATTTGTTCCCATAACCCGCAAAGAAATTTTATGAATCCCTTCTTTAACCGCAGCTTCCTTTAAATAATCTAATAATTGTCGACCAATCCCTAATGATTGACTATCTGGATGCACACCGATACCAAACATCCATTGTTTTTTATGTGAGAGCAGAGGTGTCGGATGATGAACATCAACAAAACCATGAACCTTGTCTCCTTCTACAGCGACAAAAATGATTCGGCCGTCGATTTTTTCTTTATATTCATCAACAGATGCATAATAATGAAGTACTGGAGAATTTTCATTTGTCCAAATTCTATTTTCTATCTCAAGTAATCCTGGTAAATCAGCATCATTAATTGGTCGGATCGTTATTTTATTTTCCATTTTACGTCTTCTTTCTTCATGTTTATTGTAGTGAAATATTTTTAGTTGTAAGAAGCTAAATTATTTTCAAGCAATGATCAGGACAGATAATAGTGCAGTTCTACACAAATCCCTTCATTCTTGTTACTATGGTAGCATAGAGTATAATAAAAGGAAAAATACTTTAATAGCGTTTTTCTATAAAGTGACGTTCTTATATTTGTAGAATCATAATCAAGTGTAAAGGACAGTTTAAAATGAAAGGGATGGAACAAATGACTACATTTTATTTTGTTAGACATGGTAAAACTGAATTAAATTTGAGTTTGAGATTTCAAGGTGGGGACATTGATTCTCCATTGTTGCCAATCGGAATTGAACAAGCAATTCAAGCAGGACGCTATCTTTGCGATGTATCTTTTGATACAGTTGCCGTCAGCACTCAAAAAAGAGCGATGGATACAGCGAATTACATTCTTAAAGAAAATAACTTTTTAGATGGAGTAACGCTGAAATATTATAACAATTTAAGAGAAATTAGATTCGGTAAACGAGAAGGTGCTGAAATCGATCATACAGATGAACAAACGAACTATTTACGCCAGCGACCAGATTTATATGATCCCTTAGCTTTTGGGGGCGAAACCATGGATTCTTTAGTCGCACGTTCAACGCAAACGATAGAAAAAATTAGTCAAGAGTATCCAGATGGAAAAGTATTGATTGTAGCACATGGTGTTTTATTAATTACGTTGATTAATTCTCTAATGGGAAAAGAAAAAGCAAACTGGCGTGAAGGTGGTCCACTTGCGAATACAAGCATTACAATTTTAGAAAAAGAGCGTAATCAAGAAAACTATACAATGAAATCGTTTAATGATATATCGTATCAAACAAAAAACGAAGAAGCGTAAAAGAATTCGGTCAATGGATGAATCTCAATAATTTATTGGTTAAATTCTTTTTGGATTCGTTAGGTGAAATGCAACACTCTATTGATATACTCATGCCACAAAAGATTCTACAATACAAATAAACAAAGCCTCGTTTGAAGACGAAACATTCAAACGAGGTTTTGTTCTCATGATTTTGACAAAATACGGTGTAAAAATTCTTTCGTCCGTTCTTCTTTTGGATGAACAAAGATATCATTAGAGGTCCCCTCTTCTGCAATCACACCTTTGTCCATAAAAATTACGCGATCAGAGACTTCTTTAGCAAATTCCATCTCATGTGTCACGATGACCATTGTAAGACCAGTATTTGCCAAATCTTTCATCGTTTTCAATACTTCACCGACCATTTCAGGGTCAAGTGCCGAAGTAGGTTCATCGAAAAGCATTACATCAGGATTCATCGATAATGCTCGAGCGATTGCAACACGTTGTTTTTGACCACCAGAAAGCTGCGAGGGTTTGGCATCAATAAAACGTTCCATTCCAACTTTTTCAAGATTTTCTAACGCAATTTTTCGCGCTTCTTCTTTCCCACGTTTCAAAACAGTGAGTTGTCCAGAGGTACAATTTTCTAAAACATTCATGTTATTAAACAGGTTAAACGATTGAAATACCATGCCCAAATTAGTCCGATATTTCGGTAAGTTATAACCACGTTCTAAGACATTTTCGCCTTTATAGATAATTTTACCGCCAGTTGGTTTTTCTAGTAAGTTGATGCAACGTAAAAGGGTTGATTTACCCGAACCAGAAGAACCGATAATCGTTACAACTTCTCCTTTATTTACCGTCACATTGATATCTTTTAAAACTTCATTTTCACCGAAGCTTTTTCTTAAATGTTCGACTTCAATAATTTGGTTCATTACTATCACCTCTTAGTTTCCTTTTAAGTTATCTGTTTCATCTAGTTTCACATACGCAGAAGGACCATCCATTTTCTTCTCAACAACACGCAAAATACGTGTAATCGAGTAGGTCATAATCAAATAGATGATACCGACAATCGTGAAAGTTTGGAAGAATTGGAAATTTGCACCAGATGCAGAGTTCCCTTGGAAAAATAGATCAGCTACACCGATAACACTTAATACGGCAGTATCTTTAATATTGATAACAAATTCATTTCCTGTAGCAGGTAAAATATTACGCAATACTTGAGGAACCACAACTTTACGCATTGTTTGACCATGAGTCATTCCAATTGCTTGAGCCGCTTCAAATTGTCCTTGATCGACAGCGAAAATTCCGCCACGGACGATTTCAGACATGTAGGCACCTGTATTGACAGAAACAATAAACAAAGCGGCAACGGTCCTGTCCAAAGAAATTCCAAATGCTAAGGCTAAACCATAAAAGATAACCATAGCTTGCACCATCATAGGCGTACCACGGAAAACCTCAATATAAATTGAGAGTATAGCATTACCCAATTTTTGGAAGAAACGGGTTACTTTATTTTCAGATTCTGGAATCGTTCGAACCACACCAATTAATAAACCTAACGTTGTTCCCACAACCGTTCCAATCAATGCAATAAATAGCGTTAAACCTGCACCACGTAAGAACATACCGCCATATTGATTCCAGATTGTTTTATAATCAGTCAATAGACCTGATTTTTCATTGTCACTAGTTTCAGCAGCGGGTTGATCTTTCACAGCTTGATCCATGATTTTTGTACGTTCCTCCGAAGAAATACCTGATAAAACTTGATTGACTTTACCTATTTCGGAATCTCCTTTACGCATACCGACTGCGATTTGAACATCATCAGCATTTGTTTGAAACCCATTTTCTTTAGAAAACTCTAGCATTTTCAAGTCTTTATTAACGCTTGTAGCAGTTACCCCTTCAGGTCGTTCACTGACATAACCATCAATCATGCCAGAAGCTAAGGCCGTTCTCATTGCGGAGAAATTATCCATCGCTTGTTGTTTTTTCACACCAGGAATTTGGTCAATTACACTATAATGGAACGTATTTAACTGAGCAGTAATCTTTGCACCAGATAAATCTTTTAAATCTTTAGCATCTGCAAACGGTCCATTTTTTTGGACGACAACGACTAACTGTGATTCATAATAAGGATCAGTAAAATCAATTTCTTTTCTACGCTCTGCAGTGGGGCTCATACCAGCAACGATAGCATCGATTTTTCCAGACTGCAAAGCCGGTGCCAAGCCATCCCATTTTGTTTGTACAATAACAAGTTTTTTTCCTAAACCGTCCGCAATTTTTTTTGCGATTTGAACATCATATCCTCCAGCATAAGAAGAATTTCCTTGTATTGGAACAGCGCCATGCGCATCTGTTTTTTGCGACCAGTTAAATGGTGCGTAGCCTGCTTCCATGCCGACACGGAATTCATCACTCGGTCCTTTTTCCTCAGCCTGACTAAATAATGGTGCACACAAAATGCTAAATACCACTGCAAGCAGTAAGCCAAGTGAAAATGATTTTTTGTTCATATTGTTCTTCCTTTCTCCTAGATCACTGAATTTATTTTACTATAATTTAGTTTAACGAGTTTTGAATAAAGCATTTAATCTATGCGTCTTCTTTACGCAAAAAACAACCATACAAAAATGCATGGTTGCCTACTATCGTCAGGTACTCTCAACAAAAATATAGCACAACTTAGCATCACTACTAAGACAGTCCGCAAGTTCTTCACTTACGACCCAACACATAACAGGGAGGTTGTTATGCATTTCGGCGATTTCTCCTAGACTTGCTTCAATGTGTCCTCTCACTCAGCAAGGGTAATAAAAACCGCAACCTCTACCTCGGATTGAGGTACTATTTAATTATCAGATTCAAGTTCAAAGTCTACGTTATTTGCACGGAAAAGTCAATGATTTATATAGATAGACTTAGCAAATTTTAACGGTGGAGAAGAGGCACAACGACAGTCTAAGTCGATTGAAAAATCAGTATTCAAGAAAGAATGGGCTGTTAAACCGTGAATAAGTGTCCAATAGTAAAGACAATATATTGTTTGCTTATGTTACAAGCTTCAAAAAAATGAATTAAACCGACTGCGTTCTTATGGTAAACTAATAAGTAATTCGCGCATTCAAAAGGGCGTTTTTTGAGAAAAATTGGGGGAATTGGTATGATAAAATTTAAAAAAACAACAAAAATAGCGGTCTCATTGCCGGTATTGATTTTTGTAATAACATTTATTTATGGCCTGTTAAAGTTTGATTTTTCAGGAAACACACCCAATCAATCTTACGGATTGATTTATTCTTTTGTAATTCTAGCATTTGTTTTAATTGGATATATCGTTACGTTTGTATTAAATGCAGTTGTTGTTGTGTTTTTTTTGAAAAAATTTAAACAACAGACGAAGCAAATACAATGCATAATCAGTGCCTATGTGACATCCTGGCTACTGCTAATCATTTTATTTGTTAAAATAGGTTACTCCGCCTTATTTCCATACGTAACTCTTTTTACTCCTGGAACAATCGGGGTAGGTCTAATGGCATTGTTCTTAGCAGTGACAGGTTGGCTAGTGGTTGATCGAGCAACTGAAATTACCAATAACAAAGAAAAAATAGTAAATAAAAAATCGGTTATTTTTGGTGTATTACTCCCAATCACAATTGTACTATTAACAGTAGGAACTCGTTTGTGGGTTGTTACCAGCGCTAAAAACAATAGAAACGAAGAGTACAGACAAGTGATCGAACAAAAGCTTCATAGCGTCGGAACAAAAGGAGACGTAAAAGTCATCAAAGCCTATGACACCTCTAAAGAGTCCACCTACGTAAAATTGGATTATACGCTTACGCAAGAAGGGATTCCAGTGTATGCTAAAGGAACCTTAGAACGATCGAGCATACAAGATAAATGGCAACTAGTAGATAGCACTCTAACCACATATGATAATTCCATTCGAACGATTCTCCAAGTACCTGCGCATTCTAAAGAAGCAGAAATGTTTTTAGATAAATGCGCAAAAGAAGTTGAAAAAAGTATTGAGAAAAGTGGTTTAACAAAAGAGATTAGTCTAAATGCACCCCTTGAAAAAAATGAAATCCGAACAGCGTATGATTTACCTTATTTAGCGTACAATAACGAACGTGCGCCAAAAAAACTCAAACAATGGGCACAAGAAAATCGTCATGCTTCAAACAAGAAGCAATCAGCTTTTGGAGGATATGCCGCAATGACGGTCAAGCAATTAATGCAGAGCCAAATGGTTATAGCTAACATCCCAATACAATATCCTTATGTGGAAGAAAGTGATTTCAATGAAAGAGAAGAAAATGCAGTGAACTATCGTGACCAAGTTATAAAAAATCTCGATTATTCAAAATTAATGAATGGTTACTATGAAATAAATGTAGAGACATCAAGCAATGCTCGATTATTTCTTGTGAAAAACCATCAGATGATTGAAGTAAATGAGCTTTTAAGTAGTTCAATGCTAAACGATCCGACAGACAATCTAGGCAGCTTCAGCTCTTCTGATTATATGGAGTGGTAAGCTGAAGGGGAGAGTCAACTGAAATAGGAAGTATATCATCTCTGTTCTTTTTTCGCCGCACGTCTATTAAAGAAAACACTATAAAACAAACAGTCGCTTATCAAGCACGAACATCAACGTTGAGGTATAAACTAAAATACAGATGAAAGACTTGATAAGCAACTATTTTAAAGCAACAAGTTCTGCAATACTTGCCATTTTTTATTTAAAAACCAATCTTCCGCCAGATGGTTTTTTTGAGATACAGAACAACTAAATAGACTCTTAAATACAATTTGAAATTTTCTAAAAGGATTAAGATACCTCTTTCCCTCTCGTAATAACTCTAGAAAGTAAAAATGAAGCAATAACACAGCCGATAGCCATAACGATTGCATAGATAAACATCATATTAAAACCTGCTTTTCCATCATTAGTATCTAGCCAACCACCAATCATTGTATACATAAACACATCAGGTAAATACCCTAGGCAAGAGACGATACCAGAAACGCGTCCAGTCTTAGAGACAGGAATACCAGCATCATCAATAATCGCAAAATATTGGCTCCGGATAAGATAGATAAAGAACATACCTACTACGAAGTTTGCTAAAATAATAGCAATCAATCCTTTATCTGCTGGTAGAAATAAGAACAAAGCGTAAGAGAGTCCTGTAAGAACAGCACCGCCAATAATCACTTTTAACCGAGAACCAATTTTGTCTGCAAGAAACCCACCGATAATTCCACCGAAGGCTTGAATAATATAGCGGATACCTCCAAGTGTAGAGCCACCAGCAACAGATAGCCCGTAAACATTAATTGCCAGCGTATTGATATAACCAAAAATACCATATAAACTATAGCCGAAAAAAACAATCGCAACAAGTAACCAAACGCGAGGAATTGCAAGTTGCTTAAAGGTTCCAATGATAATATCTTTTAGAGACTCATCATTTTCTTCTTGATCTGTATCTTCAATAACAAACCAATTTAATATCCCGATAATAATAACAACAATTGCACATGTTCGAATAGCCCAAGCTGTTCCTAGAAGTTCGTTTGCAAATAGCCCATAAACACCAGTCATTCCAAAGACTAGAATGGCATTCAAAAGTCCTCGTAACCCTTCTTGTAGGCCAAATAAACGCCCCTGCTCGGAAGAATCTCCGAGCATTCTTGTAGCCTTAATCATCGCAGACCAATACGTGATGATTGTAGTGATACCCATTAATACAAAAATTAAACGAGCAACATTGAATGACGGAAAGGTGGAAAACCATAGACCTAAAAGACCTGTGGATAAAAAAGAAAAAGTCAACAATTTTCGAGCAGAAAATTTATCCGCAACAATACCACCTATAAAATAAGAAAACAGTGCCATCGTTCCATAACCGGAAGATAGTGTACCCATTTGAGCGTTAGTTAAATTCATAGCTTGTTGAATGGGAACATAGAAAGTTTCTCGGATATAAGGTAATTGGAAAATAATGCCAGCGCCTGCAGCCAAGAGTAATAGAGTGCCATATTTTTTTATAAATGCTTTATTCAATGATAAAACCCCCAGTAAATAATTTTGTAAAAAAATTAACGACAAATAAGGTATCATCCATTACCGAAGTTTCTCGTTTAGACACACTATTCTCTCTAGTAACACATTTAGTGTAAAGGCTTTCTGTTTTCGTGTCAATTCTTTTAATATAATAAAATACTCGTCAAATTATTATTTATATTTAATTTAAAAAGTCAGTAAAAACAGTTTTTTTCTTGAAAAACTTTTGTCTAATCGTGTAATTTTCCGTTTTTTAAGTAGATTACATGAGTTGTGCCAGAAGAAGAGGCTAGGACATAACTCTTAGAGTTATGCTCTAGCCTCAAGGAATCAAAACAAGTGGTAGGAGAAGAAATAACGCTTGTCCCAATCTCAATTTACTTTTTGTTTATTAAGTTCACGAATCACTTCTTCAATAAATATGAAGAGAATCGTTCGCGTTTTTTCATGAGATTTTAGGTATTCATTTTGATGAGATTTGGTTAAGTAAATGATTTCGTTCGTATCTAACGCCAGTTGAGTATTTAATTCTTCTATTACTAATAACGCTTTCGTGTGTCGTTTTTCAGCTTCTTCAAATAATGAGTCAAATTGAGCAAACTTTCCAGCAACGGAAAAAATGAGTAATAAGGAATTCTCAGTCAATAACTTTGGAATTAAAGATTCTTGTGTTGCTCGAACAACGTTTTTATCTATTGTATAAGTTAATTTATACTCGAAATATTCTAAACAGATATTTGTAGGACCATGACCAAAAAGAATAATTTTATCATATTTTTGAATGAGATCTGCTAGATAAGTGATTGTTGAAGAATCAAAATTTTCCATAAATTCTTGAATACGAGAAAATTCAGTATTCATTTTCTTTCTTTTTACTAATTCTTTACCTGTGAGAAAACGAAAATATTCTTTGTATCCTAAAAAACCTAATTTCTTTACAAATTTGGAAATTTTGGAAGGGGAAACGCCAGCGATTACGGCAGCTTCAGTGATGGTCAAATGTGGTTGCTTCTTACTTTCTTCACTTAGTATTCGGTGTATTTCTATCTCTAAATCATTTAAACGATCAAACTGTATCCTCATTATGGAGCACCTCCTTGATAAACTACGTTTAAAGGATAGCATAAAAAGAGATTGAAGAGCAAACACTATAGGAAAATTTTCCGTTTATTGTATTTATTACCTAATTTTATGGAAAAATTAATTAATTTTTAATGAAAAAAAGATTTCATATTCGTATACTAAAAATAGAAAAGCGCTTTCTATAAAAAAACGAATGGAGCTAGTTTAATGAATTCTGATACATTGGTTAAAGAAACTATTATTGAAAATGTAAAAAAAATTGTTCCAGAAGATCAAGTAGTAACTGATTATGAAACATTGTATGATGCGGCATCAGATCGTTATCGGAAATATGCTAAAGCTAAAAGAGTTTTAGATAATCCACTTCCGACAGCAGTTGTTTTTCCAAAAAATGTAAATGAAGTAAAAGAGCTACTTATGTATGCGAATGAGAATGACATTAATGTTATTCCTAGAAGTGGGAAGACTGCAACAGAAGGCGGACTTGAAAATTGGAAAGACTTAGCATTAGTCATTGATGGTTCCAAAATGAATAAGATCATTAAAATAGATCCATACAATATGCAGGCTACCGTTGAGGCGGGTGTAAGATTGCAAGATTTAGAGGACGAATTAAGAAAAATTGGTTATACGACGGGGCATTCGCCACAATCAAAACCTGTAGCGCAATATGGAGGTCTTGTATCTACTCGTTCAATTGGTCAATTTTCAACATTATATGGTGGTATTGAAGACATGGTCGTTGGATTAGAATGTGTTTTCCCTAATGGTCATATTTCTAGAATAAAAAATGTTTCAAGACGTGCTGGTGGACCAGATATCCGCCATATTGTGATTGGAAATGAAGGAACACTATGCTACATCACAGAAGTAACTGTAAAAATCTTTAAATATTATCCAGAGAACAACAAATTCTATGGTTATTTGGTTAATGATATTGAAACTGGGATAAATGTATTACGAGAAGTGATGACAAATGGTTACCGACCTTCTGTAGCACGCACATATTCTCCGGAAGATGCACGCCAGCATTTCTATCATTTTTATGAAGATAAATGTGTCCTCATTTTCATGGCAGAAGGACCAAAAGGAATCGTTGAAGCAACAGGTGTCGGTATTGAAGAAGCTGTCGAAAAATTCAAAGACGGTATATACAAACAAGTAGACAGTCAACTGATTGAAAATTGGTTTAATCAATTGAATTGGACGCAACAAACGATCGATGATGAAGTGCAAGGTATGATAGATAATGATAAACACGATGGATTTACGACTGAAGTCTCTGCAGATTGGGAAACAATTCCCCAAATTTATAATAATGTCATCAATCGTATTCGTAACGAGTTTCCGCGTTCGAAAGATTTAACAATGCTTGGGGGACACTCCTCTCATAGCTATATTAATGGAACGAATATGTATTTCGTTTATAATTATACGATTAATTGCGAGCCAGAAGATGAAATGAGACTTTACCATCACCCGATCCAAGCAATTATTGTTGAAGAAACACTAAAATTGGGTGGTTCTATGTGTCATCACCATGGGATTGGAAAGTATCGTAATGAATGGACAAAAGAAGAACATTCATCTGCTTATTATATGTTAGAAAGCTTGAAAGAAGTCTTTGATCCTAAAGGAATTATGAACTTTGGAACAATTTATCCAGTACAAGAAGGATTTAAATACCAAAAATAGTTATATATGTATAAATGGTGGGCGCAGAAGCAGTTTCTTTAGATCGAAATGCTTCTGTCCCAATATCTAGGTTAGGAAGCGTTATAAATGAAGATAATTTGTCTAATCAAGTTTGTTCCAGATACAAACCAGTATGAATATGATTATGAGACGGACAAAATCAATCGCGAAAAATCCCATCTGATTTTAAATCCAGATGATAAGAATGCATTGGCTTGGGCATTACAGTATAAAAAGAAAACCCCATCAACAACCATAGAAGTAGTCTCAATGGGGCCAGCAAAAATAGAAGAAGAGCTTAAAAATTTCATTCGTCTAGGTGCTGATCATGCGACGTTGATTAGTGATCGTCTATTTGTTGGGAGTGACTCACTTGCAACGAGTCTTGTTCTTTCTAATTATTTACGCATGCAAGACTATGACATTATTCTCACAGGAACACACACATTAGATGGAGGAACAGGACATATCGGTCCTCAAGTAGCAGAATTATTAAACATAGATCAGTTTTCAAATATAAAAGCAATCGAGGAATGCAATGAAGAATTTTCAATTGTAGAAGCGAACCAAGATGGAAAATCCCTTCGATTAAACATACAAAATCCGAGTGTTCTGAGTCTAACAAGTCAAATGAATATGCGTTTAGGTTTCGTTAGATATGAAAATATCGATAAACATGTCGATACACAATTCTCTCTAGTAACAAACGAAACATTAAACCTTTCAAAAGACGAAGTTGGTCGAAAAGGATCACCAACAAAAGTTCGAAAAAATGTTGTAGCTAAAAGAAAAAAGGGAACGCATAAAACGGTGAAAGTAGATGATGAGGGAATAGATGAGGTCATTCAGTTTCTACAAGAAAAGGGGTATATATAATGTTTAAAGCACTTATTCTTTTAGATAATGAATTTATGAATGACGCCATCGATCTCATCGCAACAGCAAATCAATTAGCTGGTGAAGATGCTGTAACTATTTATGGGTTAGGCCTAAATTTAGTGACTAAAAACATAAAAGGATTCGATTCGATTATCAGTATAGAGGACTCTTCAATTCAAATGAAGGATAGTCGAATTCTAACAGATATCATTGAACAGGTTCATCAAAAGTTTCATTTTGATGCAATCATTGTTCTAGCAACAGATTTTGGTCGAATGCTTGCTCCAAGATTAGCAATGAGATTGAATGTAGGAATTGTTGCGGACATTACAGCTATTGAAGTTATAAATCAAGAACGAAGATTGATTCGACCAGCTTATTCTGGAAACATGCTTGCCAGTATTGTGTGTGACTCAACACCAATCATGATAAGTGTTCATCCAAATGTTTTTCATGTAGAAGCTTGTACAAAAGAACCTAAAATAATTCATTTTCCAATAAATAAAGTGAAAGCATCGTCAATTGAAGTGATATCTATCTCTAAAAATGAAGAAATCCAAGATATTCGAGAAGCGAAAGTCATTGTTTCAGCCGGTGCGGGGTTTAAAGCCGATATAGATACACTAGAAGGGTTAGCGAATGAATTGGGTGGCTCGATTGCTGCCTCTAAACCATTAGTTGAACAGCAACGTGTGCCACGAGAAATCCAAGTTGGGCAATCAGGAAAAACAGTTAGCCCAAATCTTTATATCGCTTTGGGTATCTATGGTTCCATGCAACATGTGGAAGGACTTAAAGATGTAAAAGATATTATTTCTGTGAACTTAGATGAAGGAGCACCAATGAATTATTTAGCAAATTTAACAGTAATTGGTGACGCAGCAGAATTTGTTGAGAAACTTAACTTGAAATTGAAAGCGTTTGTAGAGGGTGGTTCTTTAAGAGAGTAAGATATCGTCATAAAAAATAAGCAAAAAAAGTACTTCAAAATAAAAGAAAAGAAGGTAAACAAATGGAAATTAAAGATTTTAAAATGGATTTATTCTCAATAAAAGGTAAAAATGCTATCGTTACTGGTGGAAATACTGGATTAGGGCAAGCATTTTCACTAGCATTAGCAGAGGCTGGAGCGAATATTTTCATGCCGTCAATTATGCCAGATGATCCAAATTTTAATAAGGATCTTCAAGAGCGTGGCGCAAAAACTTATTATATGTATGCAGATATTACCAAAACAAACGTACCACAAGAGATTATAGAAACTTGTATTGAAAAATTGGGCTCAGTAGACATTCTAGTAAACTGCGCGGGAATTTGTCCTGTGGATGATGTATTAAGCTATGGTCGAGATAAATGGGATCCGACAATCAATATCAATTTGACGGCGGCTTTTGACATGAGTCATGAAGCAGCTAAAGTCATGATTCCACAAAAAAGTGGAAAAATTATCAATATTTGTTCTCTTTTCTCATTTTTAGGTGGACAATGGGCACCGGCTTATGCGGCCTCAAAACATGGTTTAGCTGGATTAACAAAAGCCTACTGTGATGAATTAGCTCAATATAATATCCAAGTAAATGGAATTGCCCCAGGATACTTTAAAACTGCAGTAGCTCAAGCATCTATTGAAGATACAGAACGTAATAAATGGATAGTCGATCATACACCAGAAGGACGTTGGGGAGATGTTGCTGACTTGATGGGTGCAACTGTCTTTTTAGCCTCTGAAGCTTCTCACTTTGTCAATGGACACATTTTAGCAGTTGATGGCGGTTTTTTAGTACGATAAGAAAATCAAAAAACAAATTGTTTGATTCAACTAAATAAAACGATTGAGGTAAGGAGAACTTCATGGAGAAAAAATATATTGTCGGAATCGATGGTGGCAGTCAAAGTACTAAAATTGTTATAGTTGATCTTGAAGGGAATATTGTAGGTGAAGGAAAAGAACATTTGCGCCCAATGTATTTAGCGGATGGAGGAATTGTAGAACATCCAGGTGATGATTTATGGGACTCACTTTGTACAGCAGCGAAAAGGGCAATGGATCAATTCGGTATGAGAAAAGAAAATATTGTTGGGATTGGGTTAGGCTCGATTCGTTGTTGTCGAGTGCTGTTAAAAAAGGATGGGACGTTAGCACAACCTATTATAAGTTGGATGGATAAAAGAGTGGCAACACCTTACATTCACGATAATCCAGAAGTCAAATATGTAACGTCTACAAATGGCTATCTCACACATCGTCTAACGGGAGCATTTAAAGACAACATAGGAAATAATTTTGGGCAATGGCCAGTTGATTATAACACTTGGGATTGGTCTGAGGAAGAAGAGGTCTTAGAAAGTTATAATTTAGAAAAGGAAAAGTTATTTGATGTGGTGAAACCTGGAGAAATTCTAGGATATATCACAAAAGAAGCCAGCCTAAAAACAGGGTTTCCAGAAGGTGTACCTTTGATAGCTACAACTAGCGATAAAGCTGTTGAAGGGCTAGGTGCAGGATTGATTCGTGACACGAGCGCCTTTGTTTCTTTAGGTACCTATATCAGTAGTATGGTAACGGGAAACGAAATGCCGAAGGACTCCGTCAATTATTGGGGGATTATGTCCTCAATTCCAGAGAAATACGCTTATGAGGGATATGGGATTCGTCGAGGAATGTGGACTGTATCATGGTTTAAAGATTTATTAGGTGAAAAAATTAGTCTAAGAGCAAATTATCAAGGAATATCGGAAGAAGAGTACCTTAATGAGCAAGCGCAACATGTGCCAGCGGGAAGCGACGGACTAATGACCGTTTTAGATTGGTTAGCAAATCCATGGGAACCCTTTAAACGCGGGGTAATGATTGGGTTTAATGCGCATCATGATTATCGATATATGTATCGTTCAATACTAGAAGGAATCGCTTATACAATGAAAAACAATGTCACAAATATGACAGAAGAATTAGGCAAAGAAATTGAAGAAGTGATTATCACAGGTGGTGGCTCAAATAGTGATCTATTAATGCAAATCTTTGCTGACGTATTCAATTTACCAGTAAAAAGGAATGTGGTCAATGGAAGTGCCAGTGTTGGAGCAGCGATTAATGTAGCAGTAGGACTCGGAATTTATTCCTCCTATGAAGAGGCTGTCAAGAAAATGGTGAAAGTAAAAGATTGTTTTGTTCCTATCCCAGAGAATGTACGTACGTATAAAAAGCTAAATGAAGAAGTTTACAAAAGCTTGACGAATCAGACTGATAAAATACTAGAAAAAACATTTACAATCCTACATTCGGAAAAAGAAACGGCGAAAGCAAGCAGTATTTAATTGCTACAAAGAAAGCAAAGGAAAGTCAATATTACTTATCATAAGTGGCTATTCAACAGGATTGAAAGCCGGTTGAAATTAGCTGTTGCTCTTGTTTTGTATCAAAATTACAAGAAGCGCTCCTTTATCTGATTATATATAAAACAAATAGTCGCTTATCAAGTAAGAACATCAACGTTGCAAAATACAGATAAAAAACTTGGTAAGCAACTATTTGAAAATAGCAAGTTCTGCAATACTTGCCATTTTTTACTCAAAAAACAATCTTCCGCTAGATTTTTTTGAGATTACCAGTATAACCAGAAAAGATCATATGTTACGTCATCAATCAAGCAAAGGAGAAAATTGAATGAACGAATTTTTTTCCTGTCCTTGTGTATGCGCATTGACTCAGCAGCTTGTTTAGATTGAAGGAAAAACATAAGGTAGTGATCGATTCCAGTAACACTAGCGCGTAAACACCAATTGGTAGAATGCAAATACGAAAGAACGTATCTAAAAGGAGCGAAAGGTGCGTACTATTTATAAAAAGAGCGAAAAAAATACAGCATTAGCTACCAACTAACACCGTGCAAAAGTTCAACAAATCATCACACATCACCTCAAAATAACAAAAATTGTAAAAAACTCTGGTATTTCTTACAAAAATTGAGTAAAATAAAAGAGTTGATATGAAAATATTGACTAGGGCAACTTATATTATTAGTTTCCGCTGATAATATAGGGCTCTGTATGTGGGTTACCGCCCATTTACAGAGTGCCTTTTTTATTTTGTTTTCGCTCTAATTACCTGATTTCAACACACAAAAAAATGATATTAGTCAGCTACTAATACCAGGAAGCGTTCGCTAAATAACCATTAATTAATCTTATTGAGTAAAAAGAACAATAAGAAGAATCAATCTCTATATTGACGAGGCGACTTGTATTATTAGTTTCCGCTGATAATACAGGGCTCTGTTTAGAAGATTACCGTCTTCTCACAGGGCGCCTTTTTTTAGTTTATGTTGTAAAGCCATCTTAACTTAAAGCATTAATCGAGGTCAAGAAAAAAATGATAAGTTGTCAAAAGTTACTTTAAAATCGGACAAATACGACAAAAAACTGATTTTTTCTCACATTTTTCTTGACATCAAGAAAAAATAGAAAAAAAAGAAGGAAACGCTATGGTAACATTAAACTATCTGAAAGAAACGATTATATTAATTCTAATGAACAATAAAGGAGTAAATAAAATGGAAGAGATCAATAGCGATAGTGCTGTGGCTGGCGAGTTGGCGTCAGGGCTTTTTACAGCGATGGCTGAATTAAGCAGTGGAGGATTAGTCGTAAGAGATGGACAATCAACTATTGCTGGAAATGAAACAGCGCAACAAGCAATCGAAGAAATGCGCACGATGATTGAAGCAATCAATACAGCCATTGCCACAGATGCAACGAACTTAAAAAGTGTTGCAGCAGAATTTGCAGCGGTTGACGCAACTATTAGTAAAATGATGAGCGCGCCATGGTAAAAAATGAGGCTAATGAAATGAACAAATGGGATGAACTATCACTAAAAGAACGAGAAATTGACAATCAATTAGATGAAACAACTCAAACACAACGCGCTGTTCAACGAATAGAAGACACCTATCAAGAACTTTTCTATGAAGGCAATCAACTCATTCAACGATTTGAAAACTTTGTAGGGGACAGCAAAGGAACTTATTTAGCAGAAGAATTACAATGGCAAACGAAACAAAAACAACAAGCGATTTTTAATCAACTGGAAGATGAAAAAGATCGATTGCACAAAGAAAGTCGCCAATTAGAAGACGAAAAAGATCAACTATATTATGAAAAGAAGAAAATACTACTGGAAATGGAGGACGAAGATGAGTGTTGATATGTATTTAGCCCCTTCAAAAACACAAGGAAGTACAACCACTACCGTTTGTACCACCTACGGCAATGGACTTGACGGTTTGCAAGAAGCTGTGGGTAATTTTACCGCCGATCAAGTATTAAGAAGTTTAGCCTACGATTCAGCGAAAGGCTATTTCAACGAAGCGTATGTTCCGCTAATTCAAGGCGCAATCCTTGTCGTTGAAGCAACCGCAAAAGCTGTAGCCAAGTTGCCGTCTGATTACGTTTCAGAAGTTGACAGCTGTGATCTAAAATCATCAGAATTAGAACGAGAAATCCAGCGCTACGAAACACAGATCCAAGGCATGCGAAATCAAATCAATCAAGTTAAACAACTACTACCAGTTTCAAGTGAACGAGCACAACATCTCCGAGAAGCAAACGGACTAATCAGTGATTACACCAGTGCCAAAGCAAAACTAGAAAAACAATTACAAAAACTCTTGGCATTTCACGCATTTTCCACTATGATTTTTACAGAGGTTACCAGTTTAAAAAGTGCAGTGAATCAAGGCTTGGCACAAGTCAGCGGGGGAAAAGGATTTAATCCTAAAAACGGCACCTTCTCAAATGCCAATTTAAATGATCGTTCTTGGATGGACACGATCGGTAAAAAGTGGCAAGATCGAGAAAAAGAAAGATTGAAAGACCAAATGCCGAATATGGATGGCTTAGAATACAAGCAAATAGATTTTAACGGTGGAAAAGTCTGGTGCTGGGTTAAAAAAGGTCGAACGACAGCGGATTTAGAAGATATTGAAAAAACCTACCTATTTAACGATTGGGTCGCCCGAATGTTGAAAAAATATGGTCCAGATTATTTCAAGACAGAGCGAGAAAAAGGTGTGACCGATTTATTAGTAGAACAGAATCTAAGACTGTTTGAAGAAGTAAGGACAGGGATTGACAGTAAGACAGGAAAAAAATTAACCCCAGCCGAAAGACTTGCAAGAGGAGCGTCTTTAGTTAATAGTTTAGCTGCGTTAGGTGTTGGGGCTAAACAGATTATGAATGTGGGGAAAGGGCGAGCGGGACGAACGTCGAAAAAACCACCGATTGTTGGTAGCGGGCGAAAAGTTCAGGCTATTGGAAAACCTAAGAGAACGATCAGTGCGCCGGGGAAAAAGATTCAGAGTGTGAAAGGGAAACCATCGAAGGTGAAGGTACCTGTGCAAGGGACTGGAAAAATATATAATGCAAATAGAAATCCTGATTTAAGAGCATTAAGAAGACCTCAATTTGATGAAGTATTGAAAAATGGATTTCCTGATGGAACAAAACTAAATCAACATGCATACAATTCTCTTTTCAAGTCTGGCAGAAAAGATATCATGATTGATGACATTATTGATGCTTTAAATAGTAAACCAATTCCAGCTAAAGCAGGAAGTGTTGAATATATTAATCCAAAAACAAATACTTCTGTTTTTGTTAATCCTACAACTAAAGAAATAGTAGGGATTTGGCCAGCAAGTTTTAAAAAATAAAGGAGGATATATTGTTGAAGATAAAAAATATATTAGATGAAGTCGTAGCTAGTGAAAATGTTTATGAGGAATCTGTTGAAAACTTTGATATTTTAACGGAGAGAATGAATGATGATTTCATTCCATATCGTGTTGAACAAAATGTAATGATGTGGCTGGATGAAGAAGGCGTGCTTGGAGAAATTGAGTGTATATTTCCCGTACAATTAGATGAAGAAATTTCTTTAGTAAAGAGCAAAAATACTTTAGTTCAAAAAGGCTTCCCTCTGATAGACATAGAAAAATCTGTAGAAGTTCCGGTGGTGCGGGTTTTTAAAAACAAAAAATATTTTATTTTATATTTTTCTGAATTAGAAATGTATGATAAAAGTATTATTTCTAAAAATCTTTCTTTCTATATAAATAATAACGAGTTGATAGCGATAAAAGCTGAAATTTCATAATTAAACAAAAAAAGGCACTTATCACGAGACTGATAATAAAGTGATAAAACATTGGTACACTCACTAATCAGGGTATCAATAGCTAACAAAAGCAAGTCGTGTTTGTTGTGAAAAAATTCCAGAGATTTTTCTAGACATTTCAAAGGTTTATTTGATGAATAATCAGCTGAAATTTAGACTGTTGAAACGGTACAGTGAGAAAAAATACTAATACCGTTTTTTAGCACATCAAATAAATCAAGAAAGACCAAATGCGAATATAGATGGCTTAGAATACAAGCAAATAGATTTTAACGGTGGAAAAATCTGGTGCTGGGTTAAAAAAGGCCGAACGACAGCGGATTTAGAAGATATTGAAAAAACCTACCTATTTAACGATTGGGTCGCCCGAATGTTGAAAAAATATGGTCCAGATTATTTCAAGACAGAGCGAGAAAAAGGTGTGACCGATTTATTAGTAGAACAGAATTTAAGACTGTTTGAAGAAGTGAGAACAGGAATTGACAGTAAGACAGGGAAAAAATTAACCCCAGCCGAAAGACTTGCAAGAGGAGCGTCTTTAGTTAATAGTTTGGCTGCGTTAGGTGTTGGGGCTAAACAGATTATGAATGTGGGGAAAGGGCGAGCGGGACGAACGTCGAAAAAACCACCGATTGTTGGTAGCGGGCGAAAAGTTCAGGCTATTGGAAAACCTAAGAGAACGATCAGTGCGCCGGGGAAAAAGATTCAGAGTGTGAAAGGGAAACCATCGAAGGTGAAGTTGCCTGCGAAAGCTTCTACCGTAACGGATATTAAAGATTTTCCTAAAAAAAACAGAAAAAAAATAGTAGAAAATTTACCTAAAGGGTGGTCTCATACTGATCATAATAATCGTATTCATATAAAAGATGATAAGGGAGAAATTCGGGTGAGGACTGATCCGCCTGATAAAACTTCAGATTATCCTCATATGCATATTTTTGATGAGAAGGGAAAACCTTTGGATAAAAATGGAAATATAGTAGATAGAAAAAGTCCAGATGCCCATATTCCATGGGACGGAAAATAAGGGAGAATAAAAAATGAATAAAGAGCTGCTACAAAAAAATATTGACAATACAGAATATTGGGACGCTAAAGTTCTAGATTTTAAAATAGATTACTTTGGTGACATAATTAAAGTTTTGTTTGAAGACCAAGAAGATACTGTCTATGAGATAATTTTATCTCAATGTTATAAAGTAGTG
The DNA here is from genome assembly GCF_058216535.1 of Enterococcus sp. AMC1251. Taxonomy (NCBI): domain Bacteria; kingdom Bacillati; phylum Bacillota; class Bacilli; order Lactobacillales; family Enterococcaceae; genus Enterococcus; species Enterococcus sp. AMC1251. The sequence goes on from NZ_CM177098.1 coordinate 481,372, forward strand.
TATGAAACTGATGCAGAGCGGAGAAATATAGAGAAAGTTCAAGAGATGAATGTTCGGCAGCTATCTTATTTTGTTCAAGATATCTCTATTGACGATAGTGATATGGAGGACTTTTTCAAAATGAAATTAGATTTATTTCCTTTAATAGTGGAAGCAATATGTAAAGACGTTGTCATTAATAAAAAAAATCTCAATGATATTGATTTTTTTTGGCGAGAAAATGACAAATGAAATAGAAAAAATTAATTAATATAGTTGAATTAGATTATCCAACTGTAGGATTAGACAAAATAGTATCCTTAGATTTAAAAATTTTTTATAATTATTTAGGTGGGAATGTAAAAAATGCGGTAGAAAAAATTCAGAAGAAAGTAAATTAACAGAACTATAAAAAAAGTTAAAAGTAGTTTTGAAATATAGCTTTTATATAATAAAATAAGCACTTTATCACGAGACTAGTAATCAAGTTGCCAATAGCTAAAAAAAATCGAACTGTATTTATTATATAATCATCTAATTCCAGACTGTTGAAACGGTATAGTAAGAAAAATACTAATACCGTTTTTTCACGCATCGAATAAATCAAGAAAGACCCAATGCCGAATATGGATGGCTTAGAATACAAGCAAATAGATTTTAACGGTGGAAAAGTCTGGTGCTGGGTAAAAAAAGGCCGAACGACAGCCGATTTAGAAGATATTGAAAAAACCTACCTATTTAACGATTGGGTCGCCCGAATGCTGAAAAAATATGGTCCTGATTATTTCAAGACAGAGCGAGAAAAAGGTGTGAGCGATCTATTAGTAGAACAGAATTTAAGACTGTTTGAAGAGGTAAGGACAGGAATTGACAGTAAGACAGGAAAAAAATCAACCCCAGCCGAAAGACTTGCAAGAGGAGCGTCTTTAGTTAATAGTTTAGCTGCGTTAGGTGTTGGGGCTAAACAGATTATGAATGTGGGAAAAGGGAGAGCGGGACGAACTGGTAAGAAAGTCAGTGGGGCTGGTGTTCCAAAACCTAATGTTGGAGTTGTGCAGTCAAGAGTGAATTTAGCAGAAAATCCGACTAGATTTAGCCCATCAAAAAATTCGGGGATGAAGCATGTCAGAGATAGACATTTTAATCCTTCGAAAAATGCTGGACAATTTACTATTCCTGAAACAAATTTGAAGAATATTCTACAGTCAAAACCGGTTATAAATACACCTGTGAAACAAATAGAGTCTGGGGGATTTGAAAGGATAGTAGATGTAGGAAGAAATGTAGGGAAAATTAAACCTAGCTTAGGTGGAGAAACTACTACATGGATAAAAATTATAACGGATAAAGCAGGTAATATAATTACTACTTATCCTATACCAAAACCATAGGAGGATTTATGGAAGAAGAAATTTTAACAATTTATAACAATTTTTCTATTAATAACCTAGATACTTTTGTTGATGAATTAATAAGCTATGTTAATAAATATGATTCAATCTTTTTAAAATATACTTCTTTAGAATATTTAGATGCAATTAAAAAATTGGATTCAAAGAATTTAATTTTAGGACACTCGGATGACAATTTTGAGATTGCAATACCATTCTATACGAATCAAATTAACAAAGGTTTAAATGAAGAAGAACTATCTAATCAAGTTGCTTCGCTTATTTGGGATTTAAGTGCATATATGACAGATGAGGAATGCCCCAGTTGTCATGATAGTAACTTGCGTTTAACCATGACAGCTAGTAAAACAAGTCAAATTATTAAATTTTGTGATGAATGCTTATATACTGGTATTAATGGTAAACATGTTGATATTGAAGATGATTTAATTCCAGCACCAAAAAGCATAGTGAAATCATATTTAAAGAATTACTAAATAAAAAATGCCCTTTACTACCTGATTGGAGTTGAATAGTAAGCTAGATTTAACGATTGGGTCGCCCGAATGCTGAAAAAATATGGTCCAGATTATTTCAAGACAGAGCGAGAAAAAGGTGTGACCGATCTATTAGTAGAACAGAATTTAAGACTGTTTGAAGAAGTAAGGACAGGGATTGATAGTAAGACAGGGAAAAAATTAACCCCAGCCGAAAGACTTGCAAGAGGAGCGTCTTTAGTTAATAGTTTAGCTGCGTTAGGTGTTGGGGCTAAACAGATTATGAATGTGGGGAAAGGGCGAGCGGGACGAACGTCGAAAAAACCACCGATTGTTGGTAACGGGCGAAAAGTTCAGGCTATTGGAAAACCTAAGAGAACGATCAGTGCGCCGGGTAAGAAGATTCAGAGTGTGAAAGGGAAACCATCGAAGGTCAAGGCACCTGTGCAGAATAGTGGAACTAAAGTTGCGGTGGAAACAACTACGAATAATAAATTGCCTACAATACACAAACCAAATACTGTTATAAAAAGAGTAGATGAAAATGGTAAATTAATTAGCGAAAGAATTTTTGATGATAAGGGAAGAGTAATTAAAGATATTCATCATACTGACCATGGGAATCCCAAATTACATCCCAAAGTTCCTCATGAGCATACCTGGGATTGGTCGGATCCTAAAAAACCAAAACCATCAAAATAATAGAATAGGAGTTCAAGTATGAAAGGATTAATAATTAGAGAATTAAAAACAGGTTATATAGCAAATATGGCAGAAATATTTAATTTGCTCCCACAAAAAGAATTAGACAAATTTTGGCTTATTAGTAACTATGAATGTAATATTTATCCTTTTAAACAGATATCAATAGACAAAGATTATGTTTGGATGAAAGGTACAGAGTTAAAAGAGCTTTTTAATCAAGGAGAAATAATGTTTATTTGGGGCGTATTTACAAGTTTTCCAAATGGAACTACATTAAAAGAAGTTTTGAATACGCCTCTACCAACAGCAGATGGCAATGAATCATTGTGGAGTCCTAAAGTAGAAATAATTCATCCTTTAGGGGATACAGAATTTATTTCATGGGATGGTACAGTATTATTAGTCAAGGCAAAAGATATGAATATTCTTGATAAATTTACAGAGGTATATTCTTCTGTATCTAAAGATTTAGAAGAGTATAATTCAAATTAAATGAAAAAGGCACTTCATCAAAAGTTTGGTGCGGGGGTAAAAAAGGCCGAACGACAGCTGATCCAAAAGATATCGAGAAATCATTCCTATTTAACGACTGTGTCGCCCGAATGTTGAAAAAATATGGTCCTGATTACTTCAAGACAGAGTTATTCGGGATGTAGACATGACTAATCATGGAAACTCTAAAAAAACATCCTGAATATTCTCATGAACACAAATGGAATTATAATCTATCTGGAAATCCTAGCAGAAAATAAAGACTAAGGAGAAAAAAATGGACTATAAAGAGATGGCAAATAGTTTATCTTATGGGGAAGAATATAAATTTTACTATGATGGAGAAGAATATTGGATTAGCAAAAATGATGACGGTAACTATTTAACAACTGTATCTAGTGGGAAAACACAAGAATTTAAAACTGCATCAGACTTGTTGGAGAATGCTCGAATAGGAGATAAAACCATTTTAAATATTTGGGAAGCAATAAAGGATCAGTTTTAAGTAAGTAGTTGGAGGTTATGCTATGAATAAGAGCAGTGAGAGAAAAAATGATTCTCAGATTATCCTTAAATTAATGAGATACAAGAAGAACTGACGCACATACTTTTAAAAAGTTTGATTTGTCAAATTAAGCTAGACAAATGTCTTTCATTTATGTAACTCAAAAATACTTCTAATGGTGTTCGATAATTTAAAGATTTCCTTGGTATGTGATTTCTTTTAGAGGTGACAGCCGCAACAAAAGCTTGGTCAACTTGATTAAAATCCATTGTTTTAGGCAGCCCATCTTTACGTAATAACCCATTCGAATGCTCATTTAATCCGCGTTGTGAGGGGGTTCCAGGGTCTGCAAAATAGATAGAAATATCATTGACATTACTCATGTTTTTCCAATTTGAAAATTCTTTTCCACAATCAAAGGTAATGGATTTGAACAAGTTTCTGGGAATCTTTTGTAGCCAATCAGTTGTCGCTTTTTCAATATCCAATGCTTTCCGACCATTTGGTTTTAATGTAATAATCACTTTTGAAAGGCGTTCAACTAGAGTGATGATGGCACTTTTATGATGAACGCCAACAATTGTGTCACCTTCTAAATGCCCAAATTCCTGTTGGAAATTAGGGTAGTCAGTGGATCGTTCTGAAATATTGCGTTTAAATGCTTGCTTTCCACGACGTTCTTTATGCCCGTTGGGCTTTCGTTTCCCTTTCATTGGTAGTTTTGAGCAATCAAATTGATTCGCTTTAAACTGACGATAAAGTGTTCTAACAGAGCATGAAATAGGAAACTCAGCTCGACCAATAATCACATCAGGTGTCCACCCTTGAGCCACCATAGATTGAATGTAATCATGCTGTTTTGTAGGCAAACTAATGGGTTGTCGACCACAACGTGTTTTATTTTCTTTATATTGTTGGTAATAGTCACAGATAGATTTTCCTTGTTTCAGGAAGTTGTAAACATTGTAGATTGTCTGTCTAGAACGAGTTAAAGTCTTAGAAACCATCGTAACAGGTTGGCTCATATTGAAATAAGCTTCTATCATCACGAGTTCATTTGATGTAAGATGAGTATAGGTCATTTGTCTTCACTCCTTATAATTCTTTGGTCGGAACTATTTTGAGTGTAGCACAAATGACTTATTTAGTTGTCTAGCTTAATTTTACTATCGGCGAAGTAAAAAAAGATCGGATTAATTATCTGAACGTATACTCAGAAAATCACCTAGAATTTATAGGTGGAGTATTTTAAGACGTATCTGAAAACTTACAAAGTTAAACGTTTATTAATGTATTAGAAAAATTATAGAAGAAATTTCCAGACCTAGATTTGGAATATAATGAATTTACAAAAAACATTGATTTTGGAACACCTTAGTTAAGCAGTACAATTAAGAAAAAATTGGAGAAAACGGATTGAAAATCAAACACATAATAAAAACTCAAAAATCAAAATTAACCAAATTGAAAAAGACACCACTAATCATTTTTTCCATATTACTAGTTTTCACTATCTATATATACAACAACCAAAACAACTTAAAATCAAAATACAAAAGTGAGAACTTTGAATACACTGTCTATTACGAATCATTCGTAGGACAAAGTTCAGAAAAGTTCCTTTTAGTTGATGATGATGGAAATGAAGAACTTTGTACAGTAGTATTAAAAATCGATGCCCAAAAACAATTCGGTAAAAACTTTATATATATCTACCAGGAAACGGATAGCGATGAGGGAGAGTATATGGCCTATTCAACCACCAGTATTAAAGATGGTTTAGGAATGGAAAATGGTCTTAAAGATATAGAATCAGATGAAGAATGGGCATTACTGGATGAAGTATTCCAGGTTTACCTAGAGCAAAAATAAAAAAATGGAGGAAAAAACAATAGAATTAAATGATATGGAATCACTATATAGACAGTTGAAAAAAAGAAAAGAGGATTATGTTTTTAAAGGTCAAATCATCGAGAGATTACCTGAATTAGTCAGTCATTGTCCAACAGAAGTAGATCAATTCGTTTGGTTTTCCGGCGGTGTTCTTTTTTGGCTAATTCATTGGAAAACCCAACGGAAAATGTATAAAAAACTTGGAATTAGTAAACTAGAGCAAAAAATCATTCGTATTTTAGGAGACTATGAAGCAAATTTTAAAAATGAATATTGTGTTTTAGTAAAAAAAGAAATCTAATGTTTTGATTAAATCGATTATGGATTTACTAAAAAATGACAAAAAAATAACCGTCACTTTGATAAGTTCGGTTATTTTTTTAATCATTGAAATAGGTCGTCGTCTTAAATGGCTCTATATCAAAGGTGGGGACAGAAGGGAGTACTTTTGTCTCACACTCGTAGAATTTTGCTTAAATTTCTTGAAACTGGCTATGATACAATGATGCATATAACGAAGGATGCGCCAACAATTCTTGATGATTTCCTTTTTCCACGATATCGCCATCTTTCATCACTAAAATCAAATCCGCATTTTCAATCGTAGACAAACGGTGCGCAATCACAAAGCTTGTCCGATTATTCGTTACTTCATCCATCGCTTTTTGAATATGGGCTTCCGTTCTAGTATCCACACTAGACGTTGCCTCATCTAAAATAACGACAGGCGGATTCGCCAAAATGATTCTGGCAATCGTCAAAAGTTGTTGCTGACCTTGTGACAATGAACCATTTTCGCTAGAGATGATTGAATCATAACCATTTGGCAACGTCCGAATAAAATGATCACATTGTGCAATTTTAGCAGCTTCGATGACTTCTTCTCGTGTTGCATCCATGCGTCCATACGCGATATTCTCCGCAATTGTCCCCTCAAACAACCACGTATTTTGTAAAACCATTCCAAACATTGCACGTAAATTTGTTCTTGAAAGATCTGTGATATCCACGTCGTCAAAGGTGATTCGACCACCATTTAATTCATAAAAACGCATCAGTAAGTTCACTAATGTTGTTTTACCAGCACCAGTTGGTCCAACGATTGCTACCATTTGTTTCGGCTTAACCGAAAAATCAACTTGTTTCATCAACATTTTTTCTTCTGTATAACCAAACTGAACGTTATCAAAAGCAATGGCGCCAGTTGGTTGATTGATGAGTTGTACGTTCGCTTTTTCTGGCACATCATTTTCGGCATCTAAAATCTCAAAGATCCGATCAACAGCTGCCAATGCTGCTTGAATCGAGTTGATCACATAAGAAGCGGTAGAAATCGGTTCAGAAACTTGATTGATATATTGTAGATAAGCTTGAAGTAGTCCAATTGTGATGCCGCCTTGTAAAACTAAGAAGGCACCGATGATTGCACTGACGATAAATGCTAATTGATTGATCAAACGAATCGCAGGATAAATCGCAAAGTTCATAAATTGAGCGCTTAGAAAGGCTTTATAATGCTTTTGGTTTGTTTCAGAAATAACGTCTTTTGCATGAGCTTGTTGATTGAAGGTTTTCGTCACTAAATTTCCAGATAAAAACTCTTCTGTTTTATTATTTAAATTCCCAAGTTCTGCCTGGCTTTGCTCAGCTAGTTTCTTATTCTTGTTGGCAATTTTACCTGTTAAGAATGAGCTTCCTGCAATTAGTACAACGACGATCAGGGTTAGTTTTATATCAATATAAAATAACATAATCCCAGCAAAGACAATCGTGGAGATTGATGTAAAGAATTGATTGATCCCCGTTAGAAAAACTTGTGATAATTGGTTTAAACTGGTCGTTGTTCGGCTTAGAATATCTCCTACTTGATGTTGGTCAAAAAACGCCATCGGTAGTGATTTGAACTTTTTCGTGACTTCTTTTCTGACGCTTAATGTGATCCGTTCGCTTAAAGACGCCATTACACGTTCTTGGGTGTAAGACATCAAACTACTGATGATCGAGAATACGATCAGAATTAAAACAGGTGTTAATAAAGCTTCTTGCACCATTGGAAACGTAATATGACCGACGCCGTGAGTTTTGATCAGTGTAAGCAAGTCATCAATGGCGATCCCCATGATGAACGGCATGGCAATAACTAAGGCATTTCCAACCAAGCTACATAGAATCAATCCAAAAAATATCGGACGTTCAGGTCTGATCAATTGAAAGAATCGTTTTAATGTTTGTTTATTTAATTTTTCCATCATGAGTGTGCTCCTTCTATGATAATCCCTTGTGAGCGGGCAAACTCTTGGTACGTATTATTATTTTGTAACAGTTGGCTGTGGGTTCCTTGGCCTACGATTTTTCCTTCATCTAGGACAATAATGCTATCTGCTTGTTGGATTGTGCTTAATCTTTGGGCAACAATCAGCAAAGTCTTATCTGCCATTTCTTCTTTTAATGCTAGCCTTAATGCAGCATCGGTTTGATAATCAAGGGCTGAAAAACTATCGTCAAAAATGTAAATATCTGCAGGTTTGATCAAGGCTCGAGCGATACACAATCGTTGTCTTTGTCCTCCTGAGAAGTTTGTTCCACCTTGGGCTACAAATGAATCGTACCCGTCTTCCAATGTAGCGAGATAAGAAGAAAGTTGAGAAATTTTAGCTGCCCGATCCATATCTGCTTTTGCTGCTTCTGGATAGCCCATCAATAAGTTACTCTTGATGGTTCCGCTAAATAGAAAAGCTTTTTGAGGAACATAACTGATCTTAGAACGTAACTCTTTTTGTGTGACATTTCTGATATCCACTCCATCAAATAAGATCGCGCCCTCAGAGACATCGCTAAGTCGTAATAATAATTTGGCAACCGTACTTTTACCAGAGCCAGTTCCTCCAACGATGGCAGTTGTTTTGCCTTTTGGAATACTAAAATGAATATCTTCCAATACAGGTTCATCCGCTTGATCATAACTGAACGTCACATGGTTTAAATCAATCAAGGCATCTTGTGAATCAGTTTTTTCGAGTAAAACAGGTTGGTCAGTATCAAGAATTTGGTCTTGTGTATTCAAAACTTCTTCGATTCTTTTTACTGAAGCCAATGATCTAGGTAACATAACTAAAACCATGGCGGCAATCATTAAGTAAGCAAGTGTTAGTAAAGAATATTCAACCACCGCTGAAACAGTTCCGATTTGCAAAGTACCAAGCGCAACTAAGTTTCCGCCAAACCATAAGATAGAAGAAAAAACGACACCCATAAGCAAGAAGGCAACGGGGGTAATGAAAGCGAAAATACTATTTACACGAATCATGCCGTTTGCATAGTCAGAAAATGTTTTATTTGTTCGTTCTTCTTCATAATCTTGATTGTTAAAGGCACGAATCATATTGATCCCAGTGAAAAACTCTCGTAAAGTTATAATAATCTTGTCCATTTTAGGTTGGATCAATAAAGAAAGAGGTGTTCCTTTTTTCATTAAGATATACACGATCAAGCCGAAAGTGACGATCGCGATTAACGGAACCAATGCTAACGTTGCTGAATAAGTGAAGGTCATGTAAAGTGAGAAAATCGCAATAATCGGTGCTGGTAAGATTAGTTGTAGGAACAACACGATCATTTGTTGAATATTATCAACATCATTGGTCATTCTTGTCAGCAAGGAACCTGTTCCAAAATGGTCTGTATTTTTAATAGAAAACGTTTGGAGTTTATCGAAAAACAGTTCTCGTGTTTCCAAACCAAATTTCGCAGCTACTTTAGCTGAAAGGTAGCTTCCAGCAATTGCTGAGAGCGCACCAAATAAAGCCATTGTGAGCATTTTAAGCCCAATTGTTTTGATTGCTTGTGTGTCGCCACTCGCAATTCCCACGTCAATCAACTGTGCGACAAGCAACGGTACACCAAGTGTTCCGATAATTTGTAAACATAAACTAATAACTGTCGTTAAAATAAGTATCCCATTCTTTTTAATGAAAAACGGAATGAATTTCATATAAATTCCTCCTTTTTAAAACTCAAAAGAAATTCTACACCTTCAAGTCACTTGAATGTCAATCGTTTTTGTTTATAATGAAAATAGGAGGTGCGTTTATGGAAAAAGAGAAGTTATTGACGGTAGGGCAAGTTGCTGAAATCATGAATTTACCAAAGTCAAAAATTCGTTATTGGGATGATATGAATCTACTAACATCCTCTAGAAATCGGTATAATGGTTATCGGATGTTTGATATGGAGGATATCCTAACGATCAGTGATATCGATTTTTATCGTAGGTTGGATATTCCCATCAATAAAATGACGAACCTCTATCGGAAATCACCAGAAGAATTATGGAAGATATTAGATGAAACAGAAAGTCGAGTTGTCGCAGAATTAGTGGAACTAGAGAAAAAACAACAAGGGATCAAATATAGAAAAGATCAATTGTTGAGTTTGATTGACTTGAAAGAAAAAGAGTTTATCGATGAACCATTAGATATAGAACGAATTATTCCAATTGATTTAAAAGATCCAAATGAATTACAGACATACATCGACAATCCTTCTAGTTTAGTGGTTTATATAGAAGAAAAAGAGATTATGTACGGTTTTGCTGTTACAACACGAGAATTTGTGGATGAAGCAACGATTTGGCAACACTCAAAGCAACAAAAATATACGCATAAACAATTTCTACTTACGATCAAGTCAGATGAACCTTTGAAAAATAATGCCCAATCCATCAAACAAAAATTAAAAAAACAAGGCTATCAGACGCGTACGATAATCGGACGTTATATCATGACGGCAGAAGATCAAGAAGGATTTTATAGAGACTATTATAAAGCTTGGATCGAAGTGAGCAAGTAAAACAAGTGCATAAATATCGTAATTTTAATGATAAAATGCTATCATTTAGCCAATCAAAAAGGATGATCAGTAAATGGAAAAAGCACAAACACTTCAAGAAGTCAAATCATTTATAAATGAAAATAAGCTAACGTTTCTATATGTCTCACAAGAAGACTGTTCTGTCTGTCACGCACTCAGACCTAAATTGATTGAACGATTAAAACGATATCCCAAAATTAAGTTAAGAGAAGTTGAAGCAGATAAAGTTAAGGAAATTTCAGCAGAATATTTAGTGTTTTCAGCGCCTACGTTACTTTTTTTTGTTGAAGGAAAAGAGTACATTCGTGAAGGGAAATTTGTTCAATTTAAAAAATTAGCAAGTGCAATCGAGCAAATTTATTTATTTGAGGAAAGCCAGAAGTGATATACTAGGTTCAACAGATTATTCCAGAAGGTTCGAGGTTGGGACAAAAGCGTTTAGCTCCGAGAAATAAGCAGAAATTTCCGAAGGAGCTACTTTTGCACCACTGTTTATTCGGTTTTAAAGGGTGAGGTAAAAGTGTTTTTTACTTTTGTCTCACCCTCGCTTTTTTGTTTGAAAAAACCTTAGGTAGAACGGGAGAATCAATAAATGAAAAGAAAAGTCGGATTTATAGTACTTGCCATAATAGTAGTTTTATGCACAATTGTTTATTTTAGTAGAGATGACGAACAAAAAGAAGAAACACTATTTAAAAAAGAAAACATAGAATTTTGGGTGATTAGCGATCCTCATTACATTGATAAAAGCTTAACCGATTCAGGTTCAGCATTCGGAAAAATCAGAGAAACAGCAGCTGGTAAAGAGTTAGAATATCAAAAAGAAAGCATTCAAGCATTTAACAAAAGAGTAATCGATCAAAAGCCGGATATGCTTATTATTACTGGTGATTTAACATTGAATGGTGAAAAAGTCAGTGCAGAAAAATTAGCAGAATTACTCAAGCAACTAACGGACGAAGGAATCAATGTTTTTGTGATTCCAGGAAATCATGATGTTAACGATGGTTGGGCTAGAAAATTTGTTGGTGATAAACAAGAAATAACAGAAGGGATTTCGATTGTTGATTTTAAAGAAATCTTTGCCGATTCTGGGTATGAGAATGCTACTAACTACGATAAAAGTTCATTAAGTTATTCACTAGCAGTCAATCAGCAATATAATTTTCTTTTCCTTGATTCCAATCTTTATCCTGAAGATAATCAACCTCAAACAAGCCCTACAACAGGCGGAACGATTCGTGGAAAAACAATGAAATGGGTCAAAAAGCAGTTAGAAAAGTCGAAAAAAGAAAAGAAAAAAACATTGATTTTCATGCATCACAATATCTATGCGCATAATCAACTATTGTCAAACGGATTTGTCCTCAATAATGCGGATGAATTCAAAAAGGTCTTGACAGATTACCAAGTTCCAATTGTCTTTTCAGGCCATATCCATGCCCAAGATATCATGACAGAAACAAGCAAAGGTTATCCACTAACAGAAATTGTTTCAAGTTCTTTTTCGATTGCCCCCCAAGCGTACGGTGTAGTGAAACTAAAGGGAAATTCATTTAACTATCAAAAAAAAGAAAATACTCATTCAATCGCTCAAGTAGAAAATTATTCGCAATACATCAGAGAAGTTTTTATTGAAGATGGAAAAAGATTAGGATACGCTCAATTGATCGATACTGGTCTATCAGATGATAAAAAGTTAGATATGGCGGCTGAATTTGTAGGACAAGTAAATTATCGTTTTTTTTCGGGGAATGATTTTATTACAGATGAAGAAGTTGCAAAAATCAAAGCAGACCCTGGTTATCAAATCATTGCAGAAAATAGTAAATTTTTAAAAGAGTATATCGATTCGATCATTCAAGATAAAAATCAAGAAGATAATCAGTTGAAAATAAATCTTTAATGAGTAATAGCTTCCCGAATTTTAAGTAAATGAGGGAAGTTTTTTTATAAGTTTGTTTGATTTTGTACGATCATAATAAGGTAATGAGAATGCTATGAAAATGAAAGAGCAATAAACAGAGGAGTGAAAAAATGGAATTAAATTCAAGTGAAAACGGATTTGAATTAGTGCATAAAAGTGGCAACTGGGTATTAAAAAAAGATATTGGTTTTTCACCAGTTGAGATGTTAGTGGCATCTATTGGTGCATGTGGGGCATATGTTTATGAAAAAATATTAACCCATTCCCACGTTGCGTTTACGATCAGTAAGGTAGAAATTTCTTATGAACAAGCAGAAAATAAACAAGCGAAGCCTTTAAGTTGCGTGGTCATTACTTTTTCAATCCGTGTTTCAGAAGAAGAACAGGGAAAAGTTGAGCGAGCGCTGAAATTGATTGGAAAGAATTGTCCAGTTATACAGTCGTTAGACCCTGAAATAGCAGTAGTTGAAAATGTGATTTTTATTTAGATAGCTTGCTAGAACTTACAAGTAGGAATAAGATGGCAAAAATTTTCATAATTAGTGCGTTATCAGTACTGTTTTTGTTAACCGTCTGTACTGTAATTTAGCTGAAAAAACAACGTCGAATGAATCGAAACAAGCAGTCGTTCATTTTGTTGAGCCAGTAGAATTACTAACTTTTGATACTATACAGGAAGAAGATTTTACGAGTTTTAATGTTCAAAGCTAAGTACCAGAAGACCTTTATCAATAAGCCGAAACAATACCTTCAGTAGCAAAAGCGTTGCCAGAAATTAGCGACGACAAACTAACCTATACAATTTCTTTAAGGAAGGATGCAAAATGGTCAAATGGTGGATCAGTTACAACGAATGACTTCCTTTATGTTTGGAAGCGAGCAGTCACACCAAGGACATCGTATGCTAGTTTATTTATTTCCTCTATAAAAAATGCGGAGGCTATTTATCAAGGTAAAATGATTCCGATGCAGCAAATGAAGAGAAAAGATGGTCAGGTGTATTACAAGCAGAACATCTTTTAGTAGCGGAAGATTTCACGATTGAACCAATTTATCAACAACAAACAGCGTTACTACAAAAGAAAAAAATTAGCAGTGTTGTAAAACATAGTTTTGGTTTACCTTATAATTTTAAACATATTCAAGTAGAAGAAACAAACTGGATAATAAGAGGATGGGATAAACGAAGTGTTTAACTCCTAAAAATAAGAAATCTTCAAGAACTAGTGCTTTAGCACTTAGAATTTGATGGGATCGAAGTGGCTTATAAGAGTTGCTTCTGCTTTAACCGTCTATACGTATTTAGGGTGTGAAACAAAAGTGGTTTTTACTTTTATTCTACACCTTTTCTTGTATAAAAAAGTATCGATTTCTACTTGACATATGAATGTTTGTTCATGTATTATAAATATAAGATATATGAACAGATGCTCATTTGAAAAAGGATATCTCTTTTTTAAACCAATCAAAAGGAGGAAACATAGAATGGAAACAATTAAAACACATGATCATAATTGCTCAAATGAAAAAGGTCATGAGCACAATCATGACAGTAGTCACGGACACAGTCATAGCCACGGGAAATCGCCAGTCGTTTTATTTTTTATTGGATTAGCTATTTTTATTGTCGCATTTCTTATCAAAGAAGGCTCTTTGCTACAGAATATTCTTTTTGTTAGCGCAATGCTTTCATCGGGGTATCACATTATCTTAGAAGGTATTATTGATACAATCAACGAATCAAAAAAGCAAAGGAAATTTGTACCCAATGTCCATATTTTGATGACCTTAGCCGCATTTGGTGCAACGATTATCGGAAATTATGAAGAAGGGGCATTGTTAATTATTATCTTTGCAGCAGCTCATTTTCTTGAAGAGTATGCAGAGGGCCGTAGTAAAAAAGAAATTACGAACTTACTTAAAATGAATCCCACAGAAGCTCGTTTGATTCAAGCGAATGGCAGTGTGAAGACAGTGGATGTTGCTACTTTGAAAATTGGTGATAAATTACAAGTCCTAAATGGTGATCAAGTTGCGACAGATGGAATTATCTTATCTGGACGAACATCGATCGATGAATCTTCTATTAATGGTGAAAGTATACCGAGAGAAAAAACAGTTGGTGATGAAGTATTTGGTAGCACCATCAACGGTAGCGGCACATTTACAATGGAAGTCACCAAAGACAATCGTGATACAGTTTTTGCTAAAATTCTTCAATTAGTCAACCAATCTCAATCGAACTTGTCTAAAACAGCCACTAAGATTCAAAAATTAGAACCCTATTATGTAACAATCGTCTTGATTTTAGTACCGATTTTTATAGCTGCTGGTCCATTCGTATTTAACTGGTCATGGAACGAAAGTTTTTATCGTGGTATGGTATTTTTGATTTCTGCTTCACCGTGTGCACTTGCTGCTAGTGCTGTCCCAGCAACGCTATCTGGGATTTCAAATCTAGCTAAAAGAGGTGTATTGTTCAAAGGTGGCTCTTATTTGGCGAACTTAGCGACAATCAAATCAGTCGCTTTTGACAAAACCGGAACATTGACCAAAGGCAAACCATTAGTCACCGATTTTTATTTTTTGACTGAAACAGCGCAAGTGACGGAACAAACTTGCATCGATTTAATTGTTGCGATGGAAAAAACAGCTAATCATCCCCTAGCTAATGCAATCTTAGACAAATTTAAAGCAGGAAGCGACTTGTCTTTAACCGTTGAAAATGAACTTGGTAAAGGATTAGTGACAGACTATCTTGGCGATATGTATCAAATCGGTAAACCAGAAATGTTTAGTTTAGTCAGTACCAAAATCAACGCTCATAATGAACAATACGCTAAAGAAGGTAAAACGGTCGTTTATTTTGCAAAAAACAATGAAGTGATCGGTTTAATCGCTATGATGGATGTACCAAATGACTATGCAAAATCTGTAATCAGCTATCTGAAATCACAAAGAATTCATACAACGATGATTACTGGAGATGCAGAATTAACAGGTCAGGCAGTTGGGCGTCAAATCGGTATTGACGAAGTCATTGGAAATGTATTACCAGAAAATAAAGCTGCAATTATCAAAGATCTGCAAGCACGGTTTAGCAATGTAGCAATGCTGGGAGATGGTGTCAATGATGCTCCAGCATTAGTAACAGCAAATATTGGTGTAGCAATGGGAGAAGGTACGGATATTGCTATCGATGTTGCTGATGCAGTATTAATGCAAAATGATTTAACCAAATTCAGTTATGCGCATAAGATTTCTAAGCGTTTAGATCGAGTCGTTTGGCAAAATATTGTCTTTTCAATGTTCATCGTAGTTTTGTTAATCACTTTGAATATTTTAGGGAAAATGGATATCACAATCGGTGTTATCGCTCATGAGGGAAGCACTTTGTTAGTTATTTTGAATGGCTTACGTTTATTAATCCCATCGAAAGAGTAGAAAAACATATTAAAGTTAGAGGGCACGCTTATCCATCGTTGATGCGTTAGTCCTCTAATTTTTAGTACATTTATTATGAAAATAAAATGAGTACTAAATGGAAAGAAATCGCTTTCTTTATTGTTAGGAACTATAGATTAAATAGTGAAATGCTTTAATAAGTATAGTTTAGTTAGAAAATACATTACTATATTGTGAACAAATAAGAGATTTTATGTGAAAAAATAGTGAATAATGAAAAAAAACAATTAGTATCGTTGCTTGATTATAATTAAATTAATAACATATATATGTATGGAGATGGAGTGCAAAAAATAAATAATACTAATTTTTTAATCAGAAAAACTGATTTTCAAGAAGAACGATTTTTTAGTTTGTCAGAAATCGATTGCTTTTTTTGTAATATGAATTGCAGTAGATGAGCTACAATCATTATTTAAAATAGCATCTGATGAATAATGTGAAGTGAGCGTTGATGATTTAGTTTGTATGGTTGGCTATATATTTAATTAGTAAAATTAGTTTATATTTGCTATTGGAAATAAAAAACGATTATTACAGATTATTTTTATAAAAAAACATGATTTAAAATCGTTGAGGTTTTTTTTTTTTAGAAAATAAAGAAAGAGAGTGGTTTTAGAAACGTGAAAATGAAAATAAACCGTTAAATCAGTTTGTTTGTTGGAGCTTTATCTGATAAAATAGATAGAGGTAGGCATGTTTTTTGAAAGTTTTGGAGTATTGTTTTTTTATCAAACAGATAATGGCTGGTTATGACGAATATAATTAGCTAAGTGTGAGATAGTAACAGGTACTAAAAAGATGCTAGTGAAGTTGATTATTTTTTTCAATAAAAAATTACTACACTTGTCATTACAATTACATACATAGACAATTCACATTAATGTAGTTATGTATTTTAATAAACACGTTAAAAATAATCAAAGAGATAGCCCCATTTTTGTAGAAGGAAGTGAGCATATGCTAAAAATTTTTGGCAAAGGTAAAAAAAGAAAAAAATATGAAGATTATGACGAATATGATGATGAAGATTATGACGATGACGAATATGATGATGATGATTATGACGATGACGAATATGATGATGATGATGACGAATATGATGATGACGAAGATGATGACGACGAGTACGATGAAGATGAAGATGACGACGAGTACGATGAAGATGAAGATGACGACGAGTACGATGAAGATGATGACGAGTATGATGACGATGACGAATATGATGATGACGAAGATGACCGTCCGTTATTCTCGCTGAAAAAGAAAAAGCAGGTTTCTGTGGCTAAAAAGCCTAAACCAAAGAAAAAAAGACCACCGATCAATGAAGTGATTGATGATGGTGAATTAGAAGAACTTCAAGAAGAAAATGAACAACTTCAAAACGAACTTAGAGAGTTAAAAGTAGAATTGCGTAAGAGTAAGAGAGAAAATTCTCAATTACAAAATGAAGTAGCTACTGCACGCCAAACAAGTGACTCATTAGAAAACGAACTATCAATGGTACAAGCTGTACCAAAAGATTACGATGCTCGTATGGCAGAACTTGAACAAGTAAAAAACAAATATAACAGTTTACTACGTGAAAGTAATCGTCAAATCGATGAAATGGATTTAAATCGCAAAAAAGCAGAACGTTTTGCAAATAAAATAAGACAGTATGAGCAAGAACTTCTGGTGAAACAAGAAGAAATCGATAAACTTTCAGAAGAACGTATCGTGATCATGGCATCAGATACACCAACAGATACTGGTGTCTATGAAGAATTAGAGAAAGTTCGTCAAGAGTTAGAAATGACGAAACGCCAACTCGCTCAAAAAACGATTGATGTCGATCAGCAATTGTCTAAAGAAGATATTGGGGAAGTGTTATTGGATGCTAAAAAACAAGCGAAAGAAATTGTGAATCAAGCAAGCCAACGTGCACAGCTTATCAATAAAGAAACGAAGAAGAAAGCGAATGTCTTAAAACGCTTAGAACGCGCAGAACAAGAATACCAAAACTATTATAAACGCATCAAAGATGTCAAGGAAGAATCAGAGCAAGCATTCAACCAAATCATCAATTTGGTGAAAGATGATCCATATGAATAAGAAAGGGAGGACACAGAATGAAAAAAAGAAATCTTAACAGTAAAAAGTTACGATTATTAAGTGTGGGTTTGCTTACTTCAAGTGCTGTCCTTTCTGTTACCGATGTTCAACCAATTGTTGCTAAAGAAATTGACAATCAAGCAACCTCTAGCTCCGAAGATCAAGAGAGTGTAGCAATTTTATCATCAACTAAGGAACATGAAACAACAGAAAGTACACTAGAAGCAATAGAATCTAGTTCTTCTATCGAAAATAGTGAAGTTTCTTCAACAGAAGAAACCAGTAGTGAATCGTCCGATGCACCAGTGGAGACCAGTTCTACAACAGATCCAACAGAGACAACAACAGGCACAACAACAGACACAACAACGGATACAACGGATACAACGGATACATCAACTCCGGAGAAGCCGAAACCAAAACCAAAACCGAAACCGAAACCAAAACCAAAACCGGATAAACCAAAACCGGATAAACCAAAACCAAAACCAAAACCGGATAAACCAAAGCCAAAACCAGTACCCATTAATCCAAGACCGCCAGTTCAAGGGCCAGTTCAACAGCCGAGTGTAACCACTCCGCAACAAAACAGACCAACTACTGGTTCTACAGTTGGAACAGTTAACAACAATAATGGAAGTTTTGCTAACGGATCAGATCAGGTATTTCATGTCAGTCCTAATCTAACAACCAAAAGTTTTGTAAAGGTCATTGGTGAAGATGCGCGCACAATTGCTGGTGAGAACAATTTATATGCATCTGTGATGATTGCGCAAGCGATTTTAGAAAGTGCTTCTGGAAACAGTGCATTAGCTTCTGCGCCAAATTATAATTTGTTTGGTATTAAAGGTAGCTATGAAGGAGCAAGTGCGAATTTCCTTACTAGTGAAGACAATGGCTCTGGAGGCATGTTCACAGTTCGTTCTAATTTCAGAAAATACCCATCTTATAAAGAGTCGTTAGGCGATTATGTGAAGTTGCTTCGTGGTGGAACAGACTCTAGTAGTGCTTTTTACAGCGGTACTTGGAAAACCAACACAAAATCACATAAAGATGCGACGAAGTTTTTAACTGGTCGTTATGCGACGGATACGAGCTATAATTCAAAATTAAATGGCTTGATTGACGCCTATGATTTAACACAATATGATACCCTAAAAGATAATAAGAAAACTAAAAAAGCTAAAAAAATTACGTTGAATACTTCATTTGAGAGTTTAGAGAAAAAAGACGATCAAAAAGATGAAAATATCGAATACCTTACACACGTCGTGAAAAAAGGTGAATCACTTAAGTCAATCAGTGATTTATATAACATTTCAACATTAGCTATTCTAGAGAAAAATCAATTAGATCGACGGATGTTATTCATTGGTCAAAAATTGAGTGTACCTAAACAAGAAGAAAAAGTTACGACTGTCGTAAAAGAAGATGCTGTAGATCGTTCGTTAGATATGGTTCAAAAATTGTCTAATGCCTTTAACGGACAAGAAACCAGTCAATCTACTGATAAAAAAGAAATAAAAAAAGCATCATCCACTACTAAAAAAGAAACAAAGGAAACAAAAGAGACAACTGAAATAAGTAAAAAAGAAACAAAAGATTACCAAGTAAGTGCGTCCCGTAAAAAGACAAAAGAAACATATGAAGTGAAAAAAGGTGATACTTTAGCAAGTATTTCTAAGAAGACTGGTATTTCAGTTTGGTCGTTAAAAGAGTGGAACGACCTAGATCAATACTTCTTAACTGAAGGACAGCAGCTTATCTTAGCGCCAGCTTATGATCTTCAATCATAAAAAACAAGAAAGGAGAACGGTTTAATGAATGATTATTTTGATGTTTTTTTTCATCAACAGGCAATCCCCTTTACTGCGGGAACCGTTCTCTATCAAAAAGATAACACGGAAGAAATCGTTGTGGCGTGTGATACACTCTATGAACGCGCAACAGGAGATTTCCTTACTTTTCGGGAGAATGATGAAACTTCCCGAAAAGTTATTTCTTCGCCTATCAAAAAGCACGTGGAAATTCAGTTTTTCCAAACCCAATTGAATTGGGATGTTTTATTGGAAGAATTAGAAGATCTTTTCCCACAGTTTATTTGGACCAAAATAGTCGAAGAAGTCGATGGTATTTTTAGTACATATTTCTGTGAATTTATTCCTGTTTCTTTTAGTTCAGAGGAAGAGCCAATTCAATTTGTTGTTTCAACTAGCTTGGAGCAGATGGGCTATTCAAAAGACGAGTCAGTCAGCAATATCTTAGAGGCTAAATTTCTTTCTATTTTTCAAGAAGATGACGATGTATCGTTTTCTAATGATACACTTAGTTTCCCGGTGGAAGTATCTATAGAAGAAAACGTTGAAAAAAAAGTAGACGTTAAGCATTCATTTTTAGACGAAGATGAACTTGAAGATGAAGAAAAACTTGAAATCGAGCCAAGAGATGAAGTTGAAATAATGGATATTGAACGCTCTGAAGAAAGTGAAGTACTTTTCTTAAAAGAAAGTTTAAAGCGAGAGAAAGCGTCAAAGGAACGTGTGCGGGTAGCAAAAGAAAAATTGGAGTACGAGCTGCTCGCCATAGAAAACAGTTTGCTCGTTAGTGGTTTAAAACGATTTAAAAAACATCGAAAAACGTCAATTGATGAAGAAGACTGGTATAAACCTGTTCGTATTGACTTGATTCACTATGATGATCTTTATAAAAAGGCAAAGTTTATTGAACAGTCTTGGCGATTGAATCGGCAATTAGTGACAACTACTGAAAAAATGACGATAACCAAGGATCAATGGATCTACGAACGAGCACGTATTGAAAAAATTAAGAATAGCGTATCGGAAATGGATTTACAATCAATGATGGAACAGTGTCATTTGATCAATGAACGTGTTAAAGTTCGTCCTGGGTTCCTATTTCTGAAACCTAGAGTAAAATTATATCAAATCGATTATGAACAATTAGAGAAAATCAGTGCTTTTTTTGATATTATTCAAACCGAGAATCGGCTATTAGAATCAGTAATCGAACAAAAAGATCTTGATGTACAATCATTAATGAAGAAAACAGAAACTCTAGGCAACTAGAAGAGTTTCTGTTTTTTTCTATAAAAGGCGTATATAATCGCAAATTGGTGGGAGTTATTTGTTCAAAATCTATAGATTACCTTGAAAAAATGCTTCATCTATTGAAAAGTTAATCGGAAATTTTGTAATAATCCTATTTTTTTGTAATATTACAATTGTTATTAAAACGGTTGGCAGAGGAATTACAGAAAACATCATGATTGTTTTCATTTTAAAAATAAGGAGAAACTCAGTGCGAACGGGTGTTTTCTAGTTGTATTTTTACAGATTGTTACGCAACAAAAATACTCGTAACGAATTGTCACTATATGTTCACCTATGAAATATTTTTAGATGTTAAAGTATGCAAAGTCGATAAACAAACGGCAAAAATATTTTTTACAAAGGAGAAACAACATGAAATCATTTAAAACGATTTTATTAGCAACAACTTTGACTGTAGGATTTGGAATTTTCTTGGGAACGACTGACGCGCACGCTGATAGCTTATATACAGTAAAATCTGGTGACACATTATCTATTATCTCTCATCAATTTAATGGAGACAATAGCTTGATCGATCTAATTGCAAAAGATAATCATATTTCTAATAGAAATATGATCTTTGAAGGGGAGCAACTAACAATCCGAACTGCAGAAGAAACAAAACAAGCCACTGTTCAACAGGAGGTAGTGCAACAAGGAGCGCCTGCACAAGAAACGCAAGCACAGGCGACGCCTATTGTAGAAGAAGAAACAGCAGCTGCAGCAACTACTTCTTCTGCAAAAGAATGGATCGCGCAAAAAGAATCAAGCGGATCATACAGTGCAACAAACGGCAAATATATTGGTAGATATCAATTAGATGCTTCTTACTTAAATGGAGACTATTCTGAAGCCAATCAAGAAACTGTAGCAGATAGTTATGTGGCAGGTCGCTATGGTTCTTGGGAAGCAGCACAGGCATTCTGGCTAGCTAATGGCTGGTATTAAGTTAAATAAAAAATAGAAAACAGGACAGAAGTTTAATCCCAAAAAATTAGTAGAACTTCATAGATCCTAAACCTTTAGAAGTAGATGCAATCGAAGCGCACTTCTGATTCTACGAATTTTATGTGATATTGAGGCTCTTTGTCAACGAATGTTGGTGAAGAAAATCTAAAGAATTAAATCAATTAGTATGAGACCTAGAGGAAAAATTCCTCTAGGTTTTTTGTTTGCCTGAAAAAAATGGTACCAAAACATAAAGAAATTCTCAATTTAAAATTATAAAAATTACGAAACCCATAAGCATTTCTCTTCAACACCTTAATATGGTTATTTAGACATTCCAGTGGTCCATTAGAATAAGGCAATTCTAGCGCAGGTCTAATTTCATTTTGGACCTTCTTAAAAGTACCAATAGTCGTTTGATAATAGCTGGGAAGGCGGCTGAACTCTTCGTCTAATAGGGCGTAAAACCGAGCGAAATCCCTTGTCTGTATGGCATAAAAAAGTCCTGACAACAGGTGTAGCCCATTTTCAACTCGTTATCATACGCAAGTAAACGATCAACGATTTCTGTTTCAGTTAAATAGGTGCGAAAGGAAGAACGCCAAAGCCGTTTTTCAAAAACAAGCTTCGATTGATTTTTTTAAGGAAGTTTCCAGTATTTCTTCAAGTGTCGATACTTTTTCGCTCCGGTATTTCCCTGATGAAGAAACGTGTTCATTCTCTGACATCATTCAGTAAAATCAGAGAAGTGGTATAGCCCCAACGGATAATAGAGGCTTCCTCTTCCGATTCACAATGAGGACAAATATGAGCAGCATAATTGAGCGTACCTGAAAAGACCTGACAGGTTCTTCCTTTGATTCGTTCCTTTTTAAACTATTTTCAGTAGAAGTGATGTTTAAGCCTAGAATATCTAAGATTTCTTCCTTTTGATTGGTTTTCGTCGACTTAATTCTAAAGGATATCAGGGGGCCTTTTCTATTATTTTGCATTAAAAAAAGATGCCAGTGAGTTCTCACCAACATCAGAAAGTATAGAGCCTCTTTTTCTATCTTCTGATCGTATCGATCTAATAAGCGATTGATCTAAAACAAAGAAGTACAGAACTGAAAAGAGTGAGCCAAAAATGATAAATATTTTGGTGCATTCCTTTTATTTATTTTGCATAGTAGAAGTATGAGGGGCAAGTGGAATAGAATTTAGGTGACTGGGTTGTAACTCACAGAGTTATGTCCCAGTTACAGATATTGGCAAAAAAAGAGAACACATAAACATTATTTTATAAAGATCTACAAGGTTGATCGGATCAGTAAGTCATTTTTTTTGAACAACGTATTTAATATTTTTTTGGGAACGAAAAGTTAGTTTGAAAAAGAGAGGCATAACTTTTTACTATTTTAGTAAAAAAGCAAAATTTAGTTGGAATATTTAGGTTGAATGCTGTAACATTATTATTAATAACAGTTGTAATTGTAAGTTGATTTACTATGTAAGAGATTTTAGTTTAAGAGTTATGAATACGCAATCAAAAAATAAGAAATCATAGAAGTGGAGGGATAAATGAAAAATAATTAGGTGGAATTCATAATTCATGTTGGTTGCTGGCTGTTCAAAACAAGGAGTATTGCTAAATTTATACGTATGAAGTATAGGAAAGTAGCTATTTAGCTATGAAAAATGCAAAAACATAGTGGAGAGAAAGATGAAAAAATTTGTGAAGTCGATGGAAATGACTTAAGTAAATCTATTTCAGGGAAGAAATTTATTGGAATATTTCTTGTTCTTTGTAGGAACAAGAAATGAGAAAATGAAATTTTGATGAATAAAAAATGTTGGTTTTATAAACATTCTTATTCACTCAACACCTAGTATTGTACTATTTTATTATGTTGAATGTCAATAGGTATTGGTGTAATTGGGTTTAAAAAAAAATCTTACTCTCTTATTGTTATTAAAAAACATTCATAATGTTATTCTGACAAAGGTATAAAGACATTTTATAAAAAAAGATGCTGTTATTTTGATATTTTATGAACAAATAATTCTCCCCCAAAAATTGAGAATGCGTATATGGTTAGTTGAAAAAACACTGGAAATCAATGATTCAGTTCTTTATATTCAACGCCGTCAAATACGCCGTCACAAAGCAAAAAATGAGAGAGGGGTTTTATCATGGCAAAAAGAGGAGAAAATATATATAAGAGAAAAGATGGCCGTTGGGAAGGTCGTTATATAAAAGAACGAAAAATAGATGGAAAAATTCGTTATGGCTATATTTACTCAAAAAAATACTTAGAAGTAAAACATAAGCTAATGTTGCTAAAAGCTGATTGTCTCAGAGAACCTGAATTCCAATCAAATTACAATGGAACACTTGCTGATTGGCTAGAAGTATGGCTAGATACAATCGTTCAGCCGAAAGTTAAGTTAAGTACTTACAATAGTTACAAAAGTAAAGTTCAACTTCATATTTTACCAAATATTGGGGATATCCGTCTGCATGAATTGCTGCCTACAGATATCGATCAATGGATCTTACAATTAAGTTTGTCACTATCACCAAGCTCGGTACATGCCGTTCATCGTGTACTAAAAAATGCATTAACACAGGCTACTCGACAAGATTTATTGAAAGAGAATCCAACAATAACCATTGATTTACCCAAATTAAAAAAGCAAAGAGTTCGCGCTTTTTCTATAGAACAACAAAAAAAGATTAAAGACGTCGCTAGCACAGACGAAAAATATTTACCGATTATTCTAGCTTTGGAAACTGGCATGCGAATAGGTGAAATTAGTGCATTACGATGGTCAGATATCGATTTTTCTGAAAAAACAATCCGCATCCAGCGAACGCTGCAACGTTTGCAAGTGGATACAGGGAAAACAGCTCTTATCGAAGGCACACCTAAAACATTCCAATCAGAGAGAACATTACCTTTGTCAGCACAACTCGAAGCTTATCTAACCACTATTAAAAAGACGTCAAAAAGTCTATATGTTGTTGGCTTAGTAGATTCTTGTACTGAACCACGAACAATTACTTATCGCTTTAAAAAACTTCTAGAACAACTGCAAATAACACAATTGCCATTTCACGCTTTGAGGCACACATTCGCGACTCGCTGTTTGGAATTGGGAGTGAATATTACAACAATAAGTTCAATGCTAGGACACACATCAACTAAAATGACGTTAGATGTGTACACAAATTCATTTATGGAAGATGAGCGACAAGCAATAGAAAAAATATCTACTCTGTGATACAATTTCTAATAAAAAACAAAAAATATAGATTTAGGAGCCACTTGATAATCTCAAGTGGTTTTTATTATTTTTGCATTTATTACCTAGGAAACTAATTTATGACCGTCAACAAAGCCGTCAAATAGAATATTAAACGCATGAAAACAATAACAAAACTCCATTTCTTGTTCCTACAAAAAAGAAGAAATGAGAAGGAAATCGGATACGCCTTAATCTAATATTCTATCTACTTTATTATATTGATATTTTTGGCTGTGTCCATTATTTTACTTTGCGTGAGTATCAATTTCAGATTGATATTTAAAAAATTATTTTATGGGGGTAATGGTTCATGAAGAGCAACAAAAATTTCAGAAAAGACGATTTAAGTCCTGAAAGCAACACAAAGAAAATTTATAAGATGTATAAGAGAAAGAAACAGTGGGTAGTAGCCCCTGTCGTATTCGGATTATTATTTAATGCACTTAGCCCTGTGGCTGCTTTAGCAGTGACAGACACTGAACAAGCGGGTGCTGAAACAGCGCAAACAAGAGTCGTGGTGGATCCAGAAGAGTTAAAGACTCTAAAAGAAAATGCGAATACAGCTGTCGGCAAATTAACTGAGTTGAATGCTAATGACAAAGCCGAACATTATAAAGCAATTACCGATGCGAAGACGCCTGCAGAAGTTGCAACAGCATTAACCAATGCATATATAGCCGATGTGGATAAAAAAATTAGTACTGAAACAGAAGAATATACTAAGAAAATCGATGCATTAGATCAGTTATCTGAAACTTCAAAAGCACAATATAAATTGAACATTTTTGGTGCTCTTGATCTAGTTAGTCTAGGCAATACATTTAAAGGTGCTATTGTTGGTGGTTCAGTTGCTGACTATGGCAATGTTAGATCAATTTTTGATTCTCAATTGGCTAAAAATAAAGTGAAAGCTGATGAAGAAGTACAAAAAGCGATTGATGAAAATACAGCTATCGCAAACCTTCCAGCGTATAGAGCACAACAAAAAGCACTAGTTAATGGTTTAGCTCATATTACAGCTATAGAAAAAGAAGACTGGATTGTACAAATTGAAGACGCAAAAACGAAAGATGCCGTTGATCAAGTGATGGATACATTGAATACGACATATCAAGGTATTTTAAATGGCCTAATTGATAAACAAGCTAATGACTTGATAACTATGATGACTGAAGCTGGGTTATCAGAGAAGGTAGTCGAATCCTTTGTATCACGTATCGACGCTATCACGAATAAAGAAGATAAGAGCGATAAAGATTTAGAAGAATTAAAGAACATCAAAACTGATTTAGATAGAGCAATCGCTGACAAAGAAGTGGTTAATTTACAAGAAAAGAAAACAGATGTTAAAGCAGAAATTAGTAAGGAAGCAACTGATTTAGGTATTAAATCTGAGGATGTTAAGAAGTTTCATAATAAAGTAGACGCAGCTGCTACAAGTGAAGCGGTCGATGCTGTTAAAAAAGAATGGGATGCTTTCTATGAACTAGAAGCTATTAAAAAGCAAGATCATGAAACGTCAAAGAAAACAGCAGAAGGAGTCATTCTAGCCTTAGACTTAGATGATAAGTCAGTTGAACAAACGTATATTAATGATTTAAAGACTACAAGCACTGCTGCAGAAGTGGCTGCCATTGTTAGCAAGGCACAGGATGCTAAGAAAAAAGAAATCAAAGCTTTGGCGGACGAAAAAGCAAAAGCAGTGAAAGAAGTTCAAGCTCTTCCTAATCTTAAAAAACCAGCTAAAGATGACCACATTGTTGCAATCAATGCAGCAAAAACAATTAGTGAGGTAAAAGCAGCCTTAAAAGCAGCTAAAGATGATGACAAGGCTACAGCCTTGGAGAATGCTAAGATAGATGCAAAAAATAAAATTTCTGGGTTAAGTACACTAGATGAACTCGCAAAAAGTGGCTACAAAGCTGATGTCAATCTGGCTACTACAATCGCTGAGGTAGAAGCCATATTAGCAAAAGCAGTTCTTGCAAATGATCTTGCCGCTGTAAAAGCAGCTGATTTAGCTGAAGCGAAAACCTTAGCGAAAGACGCAGTGAAAAAACTAACAGATTTAACATCTGACCAAATGACAGCAGCAATAAACTCTATTAATGGAGCAAAAAATCAAGATGCTGTAGAAAAAGCCTTAAAAAAAGCGGCTGATTTGAATGCAAGAAATAAAGAAATAAAAGATGAAGCTAAAGCTTTAGCAGATGAAAAAGCTTCAGCAATCGCTAAAATCGATGCTATGAAGTATCTTTCTAAAAGTATGAAGGATAAATATAAATCCGAAGTGAATAGCAAAAACTCTATTTCTGATGTTCAAGCTGTAGTTGCTAAAGCAAAACAAGATGATGATGAATTAAAAATGGGCCAAGATGATATTAATAATGCCAAAACTGATCTAGTAGAACATATCAATGGTTTGAATGAATTGACTGCTGCTGAGAAAAAACAATTTGGAACACAAGCAATCAATTGCTCGACAATAGACGAAATCGAAACGCTTAAAATCAAAGTAGACCAACTAGTCGCTGACCGTAAACTTGCAGCAACAAATGACCTTGCTGATGCAAAAAATGTAGCTAAACTTGCTATTGATGATTTGGGTTGGGGATTGACTCAAAAACAAATCGATGCTTATAAAATTGAAGTTGACAAAAAGGATTCGAAAGCAGATGTAGTAACGGTCTATGAAAAAGCAAAAGCAGAAGCAGTTCGTACCTTTGATAATGAAAGAATAGTGAACATTAATAAGTATATTGCTTCAGATTCATTTGTACAGGCTCAAAAAGAAATTGATCAGTTAAAATCAGATAGTACTCGCAAGCAATATCAAACAAAATTAAACAATGCTATAGCTTTATCACAAGCTAAAGCAGATGCAAACAAACAAATCGATGCTTTAGAAAATACAACTGCTGAACAAAAAGCAGCAGCTAAAGAAAAAATTTCTAAATTAACAACAAAAGCGGAAGTGGAAAAAGAATTGGAAGCATTAGTAAAAGCGGACAATCTTATTCACGATAAACCATTGGTTGAATTAGCAGAAGCGCAAATCAAAGCCAAAGACTTTGACAAAGCAGCAGAAACAATCGGAAAAATCCGTGATGCTGATACAAAAGCCAAATTACAAAAACAATTAGCAGACGCTCAAAAAGTAGCGCCAGCTGTTAAAGGAACAGGACACGTTAGCAAAAAAGGCTGGCAAAAAACAGTTGATGCAACGACTGATATCGTTGGGACAACTGGTCAAAAATTAGCCCTTGAAGCGGTTAAATTGAATTTAGCAGATGTAGAGATGCCTAAATCAGCTAAAAAAGTTGACGGAGGTATTGAATACCGTGCCCATGTTCGTAATATTGGTTGGCAAGGTTACAATGCAAATGGTGCATTAGCTGGAACAACTGGTCGATCATTACAAATGGAAGCTATTCAAATCCGATTAACTGGCGAATTAGCAAAACGATATAACGTTGAGTATCGTGCGCATTCAAAAGATAAAGGTTGGAGTAAATATGTTTCAAACGGTGCTACAGCAGGAACAACAGGTAAATCTCTACGAATGGAAGCCGTTCAAATTCGTTTAGTAGAAAAAAAATAGTAAGGAATAAGTTTTGTTTATTCTTTTGAAATTTTTTACCTAAGAATTAGAAATAGTAATAAAGGACACAATAATCAGAGATATTTCTGATTATTGTGTCCTTTTATGTTACTGATTAAAATTCCTTTTTGAATGTTCAATTAGTTGATTGAATATTGATTAGCCTAAAAAACTACTGAAATTCATTAAACTATTTTAATTTACCTTATAATATTATTATTTTCTGTTGCCAGCTCAATTGCTCTAGTATAGTGATTCATAGTTGTTTGATGTTGATCTATAGAGGTAAGTTCATGATCAATATGTCCTAATGAGTATTCACGATGCTAACATTTTTCGCAAAATTGCTAACGTATGTTCATCTCAAGTCTTCTTTATAAATGAGGAAACAGGAACATTTATGTTACTGTAATTACGTATAGCATCTCTTGAGGGAATAAAAAAATATAAACCAAAAATTACATTCAATATATATGTGTTTATAATAAATTGTAATGTACATATTAAGTATAGAATTGAAAAGTAGTATGGGAGATGAAAAATGAAAAATCTTTTCAAAAATTGCTATTGGTTGCTATTATTGCAATTATCGGGGATAAGGTATTGGAATCCAACGTTAACCTTTCTGATTTATTCATCTTAACATTCATAGTTCTATTAATAATCTATTTTTTTATCTACGAATTGAAAAAATAATCGAACTATTTGAAATTTTAGATAGTTCTTTTATTTATAAGTGTTATAATGTATTTAAAACATTTAGAAAATAATCAAGGAGTCTAAGGATGTACATAGCGCACGTAAGGAAATTAGATGGAGAAGAACAATTTTTAAAAGATCATTTAGTGGAATGTGCTAAATTGAGTGCTGATTGGGGTAGAAAAATTAGATTAGAAAAAACTAGTTATTTAGCTGGTTTATTACATGATCTGGGGAAATATTCTGAGGACTTCCAAGAATATTTGAAAAAGGCTGTAGCTGATCCGAAAAGCGTGACACGTGGCAGTGTAGATCATTCAACTGCTGGTGGTAAGCTTCTTTTTGACTATTGCCATAAAAATAGTCGTGATCCATATTCATATATTCTTGCTGAATTAGTGGGGAATGCGATTATTTCACATCACAGTAGTCGAGGTCTTCAGGATTTTTTTAGCCCTGAAGGAGAAGCCGCTTCGGATTATTATAGGCGAGTAGCTGAGATAGAAGTTGTTGATTATGAACAAATTAAAAGTCATTTTTTTGAAGAAGTGATATCTGAAAAACAGTTTCAAAAATTATTGATAGAAACAATCAGAGAATTGAAAAGTTTCTATCAAGAGGAAGGAGAAAGCCGAGTCAAACAAAATGATACTTTTTTCCTTATGAAGTTTGTTTATAGTTGCTTATTGGATGCCGACCGAACGAATACGATGTTATTTGAAAAAAGTAAGTCATTTAGACAGCATGAAAACCTTAATTTGCTTCAATCTTACAGTCAAAGGCTAGAAGAGTATATTTCGACATTTACTACGAACACCCCTATCAACCAACTTCGTGGGCAGATGTCTGAACAATGCAAAGCTTTTGCTGAAAGGATGACAGGAATTTATACTCTTTCAATTCCAACAGGAGGTGGAAAAACTTTAGCCAGCTTACGTTTTGCCTTGAATCATGCGATCAAACGTGGAAAAGAACGAATTATTTATGTCGTTCCGTTTACGACGATTATTGAACAAAACGCTAAAACAGTTCGAAAGATTTTAAAAGACGATATAAATATACTAGAGCATCATTCCAATGTTTTTACGGACCAAGAAGAATTTAAAGAAGGATCGTCAGCAGCCGAAAAAGAAGCATTAGAACAAAAACAAGCATTGATGAAAGACAATTGGGAAAGTCCAGTAATCTTTACTACGATGGTGCAGTTTTTAAATACAATATACAGTCGAGGCACACGAAATCCAAGACGTTTTCATCATTTAACGAACGCCGTAATAATTTTTGATGAAGCGCAAGGTGTCCCAACGAATTGTACACATTTATTCAACGAAAGCTTAAATTTCTTGAAAAAATATGGCGCAACAACAAGTGTCTTATGTACAGCGACTCAGCCCGCTTTAGAAAATGTAGGAAGAGCGTTAGCAAAAGAATCTGATGGAGAAATGATTAGCAATTTATCGGAGGTAGAGTCCAAGTTTAAACGAGTGAAGGTTATTGATAAAACAAGCAGTGAACCATGGAAGCTTGAAGAGTTGGCAGATTTTAGTCAGCAAATTTTAGCAGAAAAAAAAGATCTATTGATTATTTTAAATACAAAAAATGCGGTTCGTTGTTTATATCAGCATTTAGAAAATCAACATCTGGAGAATATTGAATTGTACCATCTAAGTACCTCGATGTGTGCCAAACATCGAAAAGATTTGTTAGATGAATTGCGTGCGAAATTAAAAAATAGCGATACCAAACTGATCTGCATTACAACACAATTGATTGAAGCAGGTGTGGATATCAGTTTTCAATCTGTTATTCGTTCGGCAGCAGGTTTAGATTCAATTGCGCAAGCAGCAGGACGTTGCAATCGACATGGTGAAGTTCAGCAACAGCCAGTCTATGTGGTTAACCTTTCAGTTGATCTTGAAAAGCTAACTCACTTACCTGAAATTAAACAAGGAAAAGAAATTACTCTTGAAATTCTTAAAGAAAGAAACGAAATCAATGAAGAGGATATACTTTCTCAGAATGTTCAAACACAATATTTTAATCAATATTACGCTCGTTTTTATAATGAATTAAACTATCCTGTAAAAAAAACAGCGTTAAATCTGTTCAGTTTACTTGGCGAAGGGGTTAATGCCCGTGAATATTATAAGCGAACACATGGCTCTGCTCCTTTGTTAGCCTTTAGAAGTAGTCCTAAAACAGTCGGGAAGTATTTTCAAGTTATCGATAGTCCGACAATCTCGGTGCTTGTTCCTTATAAAAAAGGGAACGATCTTATCGCTGATTTAAATGGGGAGTTAAGACCAGAAGATTATGCTCTTACGTTAAAGAAAGCGCAACAATATATGGTAAATGTCTTTCAGCATGAACTTGTGGAACTTCAAAAAATTGGCGGAGTTTATCCTTTGTTGAATGGTGATGTTCTGGCACTTACGAGTAATGCTTATGATTTGAAATTTGGTATAGATTTAGAAGCAGAAGCGATGAGTGGCTATCTAGGATTTTAATATTGCTTAGCGATATGGGTTTGTTTTTCAAGAAAAATTAAGCGAGTCTGCTAGGGTTTTATATGAAGGAGGAGTTAGTAGTGAGATATAAAAATCAAATTTCTTTTAGAGTTGAGGGAGAATATGCTTTATTCACTGATCCATTAACCAAAATGGGTGGAGAGAAAATGACGTATCAAATCCCAACCTATCAAGCATTGAAGGGAATTACAGAAAGTATCTATTGGAAACCATCGATTGTTTATTACATTGATGAAGTACGCGTTATGAAATCAATTCAAATGGAATCTAAAGGAATGCGCCCAATGAAGTACAACGACAGTAGCGCCAGTGATTTAGCGTATTATACGTATTTGAAAAAGCCTGTGTATGAAGTGAAAGTCCATTTTGAGTTTAATCAATATCGTCCTGATCTGAAAGGAGATTGGGACGAAGATAAACACTATCAAATTTTGAAACGTTCAATCAAAGCCGGAGGAAGAAGAGATATTTTTCTAGGAACTAGAGAGTGTCAAGGTTACGTCGAGCCAGTTGAATTTGGTAAAACAGAAGGTGATTATGATAATTATGAAGGGGAACTATATTTTGGAACGATGGTGCATGGGTTATCTTATCCAGATGAAACGGGAAAAGACGAATTAGCAGTTCGCTTATGGCGCCCTAAAATGAAAAAAGGGATTATTATATTTGACCGTCCAGAAGAATGTACACTGGTTCGACCATTAAGAGCGATGCAGGCAAAAAACGTTGAACTTTCAGAAATGGAAGCCGTGGATCAGTTATTTGAAACCTTGGAACAGGAGGTAGAATGATGAGTTGGTTGAATGACTTGTACGAAACTTACGAAGAAAATGCAGATCAAGTAGGGAAAGTCCAACGAACTTCTTATGGAAAAGAAATTGTTCTTTTACCAATTGCGCATGCTTATCAAAACGCTCAAATCGAAGTAACGATAACGCCGGAAGGTGAATTTTATATGGCGAGTGTAGTACCGAAAGATGAGTCACAAACAATGATTCCAGTAACGATTGAGTCAGCTGGAAGGTCTGGTTCAACGTCTGCCCCACATTTAGTCCATGACAATTTAGTCTATGTAGCGGGTGATTTTGAGAAATATGGTGGTGTTTACAAAAAGAATAAAGCTGGAAAAAATTCTTATCAGATGTATTTAGAAAACTTGCAGGCATGGTGTGAATCAGATTATTCTCTGCCGGTCGTTAAAAGTGTTTTAAGCTATTTAGAAAAAGGCAAACTAATTGAAGATTTAGTACGAGAAAAGGTAATGGTTGAAAAAAATCATCAACTCATTCCCAAATGGTCAAAGGAATTAGAAGCAGAACTTGGTGAAAAACCAGCGTTATTTAGTGTAGTAGTTGGTGAACAAGCAACTTCGTTCGTTCGATTTGCTGTTCAAGAACAAGGGACAGGAAAACGACCACTCTGGGGAGATTCAGAAATTATTAACTCATTTGTCGATTATTATACAAGAGAATTGACGAATGAAGGATTGGATTATGTGACAGGAGAAGTGTTACCTTTGACAGAAAATCACCCTTCCAAGGTACGTTATGGCGGTGATATGGCGAAAATAATTTCTGGAAACGATTCAACAAATTTCACCTATAAGGGGCGTTTTACTGATAAAAATCAAGTGGCTTCGATTAGTTACAAAGCTTCTCAAAAAGGGCATAACGCATTAAAATGGTTGATTGGCAAACAAGCGTTTATTTTAGACGGACGAGTCTTTTTAACCTGGGGGAGAAAAGAAACTGATGTTCCTAATCCTGAAGAATCGAGTGCTGATTTTCTTGATTTTGATGCTATTTTTGCAAAGGATGAAGAAGCAGAAGTTTTACTAAACTCAGACACAACCCATCAACAATTTTCTGAGTTATTTAAAAAAGCCTTGAACGGCTATAGCGTGAAGCTTGCTTATCATGAACCAATTTACATCATGATTCTAGATGCAGCTACTCCGGGCAGAATGGGGATTCTTTACTATCGTTCGATTGAAAAAGAACAATACTTTGCTCGAATTGAAGACTGGCATCAAACTTGTTTCTGGCGACATACTTACGGCAGTAAGAATAAGCAGCGTTACACTTTTTGGGGAGCGCCATCTTTGAGGGATA
Source organism: Enterococcus sp. AMC1251 (assembly GCF_058216535.1). Lineage (NCBI taxonomy): Bacteria > Bacillati > Bacillota > Bacilli > Lactobacillales > Enterococcaceae > Enterococcus > Enterococcus sp. AMC1251. Next base: position 515,474 of record NZ_CM177098.1, read on the forward strand.
TCGCCGAATCAGCTTACGGTTCGCGAGCGAGTGATACACTGATAAAAAATACAATTCATGAACTATTTCCTTGTGTTGTAGATGGAAAAAAGATTCCGATAAATCTAGTTCGAAATCTCCTACAAAGAGCGTCAAATCCTGTAAGCATGGAAAAATGGGAATGGGAAAAAACGTTAAGTATTACTTGTGCAGTAATGAAAAAACACTTTGATTTTAAAAAGGAGGAAAAAAATGTGGCGTTAGATAAAAATCAGAACGATAGAAGTTATTTGTTTGGAAGAATGCTGGCTGTAGCAGATGTTTTGGAAGAACGTGCTTTATACAAAGTAGGTATTAATAGAAGTACCAATGCGATTCGCTATATGAACGCTTTTAGCAATCATCCGTTAAAGACATGGAAAATCATTCAAGAAAACTTAATCCCATACCAAGCAAGGCTAAGAGGAAACGGAAGTTATTATCAAAAATTATTAGATGAAATCGGTACTACATTTAAGTTTGAAGATTTTACTGATAAAGCGTTAGATGGAAAATATCTATTAGGTTATTACAGTCAACGAGCAGAGTTAAAGAAAAAAATAGAAGAGAAAACGGAGGAATAAAAAATGACAGTATTAACACACAAAATCGACTTTAAAGTAATTACATCGGTAACAAATGCAAATCCAAATGGTGATCCGCTAAATGGCAACCGACCACGGCAAAATTTTGAAGGCTATGGAGAGATTTCTGATGTAGCCATTAAACGTAAAATCCGTAATCGCCTGCAAGATATGGGAGAAAGAATTTTTGTCCAGTCTGACGATCGTGCGGATGATGGGTTTAAAAGTTTGAAGGATCGAGCTGATGCAGTAGAAGAACTAGAGGCAATCATTAAGGAGAAGAAAAAAGATGCGGATCGTTATGCTGAAGTTGCTTGTGAGACGTTTATAGACACAAGAAGCTTTGGACAAGTTTTTGCATTTAAAGGTTCTGATTTATCAGTAGGTGTTCGTGGTCCGGTTTCGATTCAAACGGCCATAAGCATAGACCCGATTGATATTAATACTATGCAAATTACGAAAAGCGTTAATTCGGTAACGGGCGACAAAAAAAGTTCTGACACTATGGGAACCAAACATTTCGTCGATTTCGGATTGTACGTGTTTAATGGCAGTATTAATATCCAACTAGCAGAAAAAACACAGTTTACCGAAGATGATGCTGAAAAAATCAAAAAAGCTTTAATCACTCTCTTTGAAAACGATGCCTCATCTGCTCGTCCAGATGGCAGTATGGCTGTCGAAAAAGTTTACTGGTGGGAACATCCTAGTAAAATGGGTAAAGCTTCTTCAGCGAAAGTTCATCGTTCTGTAAAAATCGAAAAAATGCCTGAAATCGACCGTGTAAAATCATTTGACGATTACAAAGTAACCGTGGAACCACTAGAAGGAATTGAGTTAACAGTCATCGAAGGGCTATAACGTGTACGATGAACAAGAGTATTTACTGATTTCAGGGATCCAGCATTTTCTGTTTTGTCGTCGTCAATGGGCTTTGATTCATATCGAACAGCAATGGCAAGAAAATGTTTTAACGTTGGAAGGACAATATCTACATGAAAAAGCAGACCAGCCAACAATTAGAGAAAAACGCAAAGATCGTTTGATTGTTCGCGCATTACCTATCCATTCATCAATCTTAGGAATTACTGGAATTTGTGATGTTGTGGAATTTGTACAAGATCCAGATGGCGTACCTTTAAACGGCGAAGCAGGGACATTTTCACCGATTCCTGTTGAATATAAGCATGGCAAACCCAAGCAAGAACTTAGCGACATCTTACAATTAACAGCTCAAGCTGTATGTTTAGAAGAAATGCTGGTCTGCGAAGTTTCAAAAGGCTATTTATATTATCACGAAACAAAACGTAGAGAAGCAATCGAGATTACACCGGCTTTACGTGAAGAACTACAAAAAAATATTGAAGAAATGCATCAATATTGGAAAAGACGATACACACCTAAAGTCAAAACAGGGAATTTCTGTAAAAAATGTTCGCTACAAAATATCTGTTTACCTAAGTTGATGAATATTCAAACAGTCAAAAGCTATTTAGATCGGAGGTTATGTGAATGAGAAAATTGTTAAACACATTATTTGTCACAACGCCTAAAACTTATTTAGCTTTAGATGGAGAGAATATTGTTATTTTGAAAGAAGAGACGAAACTAGGAAGAGTGCCACTTCATAATCTAGAGTCAATTGTAACAACGGGATATTTAGGCGCAAGTCCAGCATTGATGCGTAAATGTGCAGAAAAAAATATTGGGCTAATTTTTTTGACAACTACAGGAAAATTTGGCAGTCGTGTCACAGGTGGAACGACTGGAAATGTAACCTTACGGAAAAAGCAATACCGTATATCTGACAACAAAGAGGAAAGTTTAGTGATTGCACGGCATTTTATTATTGGTAAATTATATAACCAACGATGGATGTTAGAACGAATAACCAGAGATAATCCGATGCGTGTCGATGTTGACCGTTTCAAACAGATTTCTGGTGAGTTGAAAAAATATATTGAAGATATTCGTCAAGTTGAAGACTTAGAATCATTAAGAGGAATCGAAGGGCAAGCAGCTAATCGTTATTTTTTATTGTTTGATCAAATGATTTTACAACAAAAAAGTGATTTTGGTTTTTATGGTAGAAATCGTAGACCTCCTTTAGACAAAGTTAATGCCATGCTTTCTTTAGCGTATACCTTATTGGCACAAGAATGTGCAGCGGCTTTGGAAACCGTGGGACTTGATCCGTATGTTGGTTTTATGCATCAAGATCGACCGGGGAGAACGTCCTTGGCATTAGATTTAATGGAAGAGCTACGAGGAATTTATGCAGATCGATTTGTTTTAACGTTAATCAATAAAAAAATAGTGACTGAAAAAGATTTTGTGAAAAAAGAAAGCGGAGCAATTATTTTGACGGATGATGGCAGACGAACTTTTTTTCAAAAGTGGCAAGAAAAGAAACAAGAGCAAATTCAGCATCCCTTTTTAGGTGAAAAAATCAATTGGGGATTGGTTCCTTATGTTCAGGCACTTCTATTGAGTCGTTTTTTAAGAGATGATTTGGATGGTTATCCCCCATTTTTATGGAAATAAGGATTGTTTAGGGGGGAGGAAAAAAATTACTATATTTTATAAAAAAGGAGTTATTACTATGAATAATGAGTTTGGAAAAATGTTTGGAACATCAGACAGAGAAATAATCACAGAGCAATTGACAATAAAAGACAATTTACTGAAATTCAAAGATATGACGATGCAATTAAGCAATATTTCACAAATTTATGATGGTAAATTAAAATTTAAAATCTCTAAATGGCTTTTTTTTCTAGTGTTCATTTCATTGATTGGTTTATCTAGCGAAAATTTTAAGGGGATTGGGTTGTTGGGGCTCTTTATTTCTGGAGGCTATACTTTCTTCATTTATCAAAAATATATGGAAAATAGAATTTATTTATTTTTTATTTTGAATTCTGGGCAGACATATCGCTTGATGTTTAAAGACAAAACGTTTTTAGAAGAAGTTAAATCAATCATTGAAACATCCTTTAACAGCAAACATGGTGATTATACTATCAATGTAGCAGAGCAAAAAATCTTGAATGGAGATCAGCATGTTTTTAATGGAAGCCATAGTAATGTAAATTTTGGCGTTCAACAAGATCAGTCTCAGACGAATCATATTACGGAAAGTTTTAATCAGGCTGATGACCACTCTTTTAATGTAGGCGGGGATATGACAAATAGTTCAGTTCAATCAGCTACCTCAAAAAGTAAAATGGATACATCTGTACAAAATGAAAAGATGGAATCGTATGACTGGCAAGCAATAGAAGGTTCGTTAGCAAACGTTATAGCAACAATTAAAATCGACAGTCCAGTAAAACAAGCAAGTCAAGAAGCTTTAATTGCTGCTAAAGAACAAAATGCTAGTAAGTTTGAAGCAGTTGTTAGGAACCATAAAGCCGAATTTCTTTCAGAGCTTTTTCAAAATACGGTTAGTGGTGTGTTAGCTCAAGTAATTACAAAGATTTTCGGAATAGCATAAATATGAAAGTAGTGACGCCAAATGTTGATATTGATCACCTATGATGTAGCGACAAGTTCAAAAAATGGCCCTTATCGTCTGAGGAAAGTAGCAAAGAAATGTCAAGATTACGGACAACGTGTTCAAAATTCAGTTTTTGAATGTGTTGTTGATGCGACGGAATTAGCTAAGTTGAAGAAGGAATTGATTGATTTAATTGATGAAGAATTAGATAGCTTACGTATTTATCGATTAGGAAATAATTATCAAAATAAAGTAGAACATATAGGAGCAAAGGAAAGTTTTGATGTAGAAGCCCCCTTGATATTTTGATAAGGAAAATCAATTTGGTGCGAACCCTAAGTGCCCATGAAATTACTGAGGGATTCGCACCATAATTTTACTTTTTTTCAGTAAGTAAATCTTTTTTTCTTATTGAAATTTAATAATTTGCTTGTTTTTTTGTGGAATAGTAAAAATATGTTGTATATTTTTGCTGATTTCACGGTCTAGCTCTGTATGGAGCTAGTGGATTGAAATAATAAAGTGGAAAGGGTATCATTTAATTTGAATTCGTCTAGCTCTGTATGGAGCTAGTGGATTGAAATACTCAAGCCATCGTGACTTTAGGGATGGACAGCAGGTCTAGCTCTGTATGGAGCTAGTGGATTGAAATATTGTGTGGCAGATTCCGGGGTATTTGGCTTATTGTCTAGCTCTGTATGGAGCTAGTGGATTGAAATAGTCCCTCCTTTTAAGAACCAAGGAAAGAGAACGTCTAGCTCTGTATGGAGCTAGTGGATTGAAATTATGTAATATAAAAAGCCACCGCAATGCGATGACGTCTAGCTCTGTATGGAGCTAGTGGATTGAAATAGATTCTCCATTCAATACTTTAAAAACATTATTGTCTAGCTCTGTATGGAGCTAGTGGATTGAAATATCTATATTGCTTTCGTCATACATTTTTTCTCCTATGTCTAGCTCTGTATGGAGCTAGTGGATTGAAATATATCAGATGATTTACCAATATCATATTTTTTACCGTCTAGCTCTGTATGGAGCTAGTGGATTGAAATTTTTTGAAACTCTTGAAAGTCCTGCGCCTCAAAAAGTCTAGCTCTGTATGGAGCTAGTGAATTGAAATAGCTGAAAACTGATTATCAGAATAAGATTTCACAAGTCTAGCTCTGTATGGAGCTAGTGGATTGAAATTTCTTTCCAGATAGCATCAAGTAACCATTGTCCAGTCTAGCTCTGTATGGAGCTAGTGGATTGAAATACATGTGTAAATTTACAAAAATACACATGTGAACTTGTCTACCTCTGTGCGGAGCAGATTGAAATATGGCAAGCATAATCGTATTGGCAAAAAAAGGCTAGCTTAGCTGTAGGAATTGCAAATGGCTAATAATTTAGATCGAATCATATAAATCAAAATCTTCCTGTATACAGTCATTTTCAATAACATAATTCTTAAAAATAACAATAAATAATTCATATCATTCGTCTTATTCAAAGAAATTCTATACAATGTAAGTTGAAACTAAGTAAAGCGTTAATGGAGGGGACAATAATGAATAACGTTATGGAACAATTAAGAAAATATGCACTGTTACGAGGAATTGTTTATATGATTTTTGGTTTGTTGATCTTGAGTAATCCAAGAAGTGTATTCCAATTGGCTGTCTATTTTATATCAGCGTATATTGCAATTATGGGTTTATTAAATCTTTATGAGGGTTTTAAAGTAAAAAAAGCAACGGGTAGCTTTGGCTTGAGCTTTCTAGGCGGGATCGTTTTATTAGTAATTGCTGGCATCGTCCTTGTATTTGCAAAAGGAATCGTAAGTATTTTACCTATATTCTTAGGTTTAGTGATCGTGATTGTTGGAGGAATTCGTGCAATTCAAGCTGTTAATATACGTGCGTATGTTAATGTCAGCTGGTTACCAATGCTAATTTACAGTGTAATTTTAATTATTGCTGGATTAGTTTTAACATTTAATCCATTTAGCAGTTTGTTAGTACTTTTTCAATTATTTGGCGGTATTCTTATTTTTATGGGAATTGGCGAAATTGTATCGTTCTTTCAGTTACGTAAAATCAGTTAAAAATTAATATGTAACATGTAAGCTGTAGGTAAAAATCGTGTGAAATGATTTTATCTACAGCTTTTTTGATAAGCAAAAGAGAGATCTCAAGATAACGTAAGTACGTTATCATTTTTTGTTTCAAATACAAAAAGAGACTTGCAAAAGAAATAATGAAATGGTACTCTTAATTTCTAATTGAGAATGATTTTCATTTTCAGGAGATAGGGAGTTTTACTTTACAAAACCATCGAGTGCATAGTGATAGAAGAACAGGAGAGAAACAATGGATGTTGATTTAATTGAACAAGTTATAAGAGGTCGTCGAACGATTCGGACAGTATCTAATCAAACGATCTCTATGGAAGTTATAGATGAACTATTAACAAGTTCCAGTTATGCTCCTTATCATTCGAAAGAAGAACCCTGGGAGATAGTTATTGTTAAGAACATAGCAGATCGTCAGTTATTTGTAGAAAAAATAATGGCCAGCTACGATCGATTAGATATCTGGGCACGCTACGATCAGCAAAATTTAGTTTCAGCTAAAAAAAGAACATATGACTATTTTCTAGATGTTCCTGTAACGTTGATTGTCACAGCTCCTAAACATGAAAGTGAAAAGTTGAACTTAGAAGCACTGGGAGCTGTTTCAGCATTTATTCAGAACGTTCAATTAGCAGCTTGGTCAAAACAGATCGGTGTTACTTGGCGTACGATTCCAGTGATTTTCGATGAAGAATTTAAACAAGCTGTTGGTGTGGAATCTAATCGACAAATTATTGGATTACTTGCTATCAGTGCATTAGATAAAACGGTGAAACTACCGACAGGCCGGAGAAAACCGGTGAAAGAATGGACAGCCCAGCTGTCTGAGAAATTAGCGACTATGAGTGAAAGCAATGAGTAGTTTAGAGATACAGGAGGTGTATTTTTTTGCAAGAAACTAAGAGAAGAGATGCAAGTGCTCAGACTAAAAAAAAGTTTTTTTTCCCTCTGATTCTATTATCTTTAATGATACTGATCTTCTTTTCGATCGTTTATTCTTTAATCAATGGGCAAGCGAATATTTCTATGGAAGATGTATTTCAGATTTTATTAACTAAAATAACGGGTGGTAGAGTGGGATCACTTGATGGGATCACGAGTAATTCTGCGGTAAATATTATTTGGTTTGTTCGAACACCACGGGTGATTTTAGCTGTTTTTGTAGGAATGGGATTAGCTATAACTGGTGCTGTGATGCAGGCTGTTGTTCAAAATCCGTTAGCGGATCCTTACATTTTAGGGATTTCTTCGGGTGCTTCACTTGGCGCGACCTTTTCAATTTTAGTTGGGTTTGGTACGGGAAGTATTTTTTCTCAGTTTGGGTTGGCTTTTGGTGCTTTTGTAGGAGCCATGGTAGCAGCTTTTGGTGTGCTAGTTTTATCAGGAATCGGTGGTCGGATGACGTCAGTCAAATTAGTATTATCTGGTTCAGTTATTGGAGCGCTATGTAGCTCGATTTCAAGTTTTATTGTTTATTTGGCTAATAATGCTGAAGGTATGAAAACTGTAACTTTTTGGTCGATGGGAAGTTTGGCTTCGGCTAGCTGGAATAAACTAGCTGTCTTATCAATAACTGTTATTGTGATCACAGGATTCTTTTTATTTCAACATCGTATTTTGAATGTTATGTTGTTAGGCGATGAAGCGGCAGTGACTTTAGGTGTTCCTTTGAGCAAATACCGTCAATTGTATTTACTTTTGGCTGCTCTTTTGACGGGTGTGATTGTAGCTTATTCTGGTATGATCGGTTTTGTGGGATTGATTATTCCTCATATCGTACGAGGGTTGATCGGGTCAAATCATAAACAGCTATTACCAATCGTGGCATTAGCGGGTTCTCTTTTTATGATTTGGGCTGATTTACTGTCACGGATCATTATTCCAAGTGTTGAACTGCCGATTGGAATTATTACATCAGTGATCGGTGCACCGTTATTCATCTACATTATTGTCAAAAAAGGCTACAATTTCGGAGGCTAACAATGGAATTAACTGTAAAAGACTTAGAAATATTGATTGGGCAAGAATCGATCGTTAAAAGCATCTCTTTTCAAACGCAAAAAAAGCAATTTGTAGGAATTATCGGAGCTAATGGTTGTGGAAAATCGACGATGCTCAAAGGAATTTATAAAGGAATCAAACCGCAAGCTGGCAGTGTGTTTTTAGATGAGTTGGATCTTTTATCTGTGTCAGAAAAGAAAGTGGCTCAAAAATTAGGTGTGGTCAATCAATTTAACGAGCTAAATTTTGATTTAAGCGTTTTTCAAATGGTTTTATTAGGACGAACGCCACATAAAAAACTATTAGAATCAGATACGCAAGAAGATATTGAGATTGTGATGGATGCGTTGGCTAAAACGAATTTGACCAACTATTCTGATCGAAGTTTCTTGTCATTATCTGGTGGCGAAAAGCAACGTGTGATTTTAGCTAGAACGATTGCACAACAACCTAGCTACATGATATTAGATGAGCCAACAAATCATCTGGATATCCGTTATCAACTTGAGATCTTGAACTGTGTGAAAAATCTTAGCATCGGTGTTTTAGCAGCGCTTCATGATTTAGAACTAGCCGCTCATTATTGTGATTATATTTATGCGATGAAGGCGGGGAAAATTATTGCTGAAGGAAAACCAGAGGATTTATTTACAGCCGCATTGATCGAAAAGCTTTATGGCGTTAAATGTATGATTTACCAAAATCCAGTGACACATCGTTTAGGTTTTTCCTATTCTCTAGATTAATTACTAGATTTAAACTATATATGGAGGAAGCGAAAAAATGAAAAAAATAGTTATTATTAGTTTATTAGGTTTAATGATACTGGTAGGTTGTGGACAAAAAAAACAGATGGCTACTCAAAAAAGTCAAAGCGCTGGTTATCCTGTGACCGTTCAGAATTTTACTAAAGCAGAAGGTGCACAAAGTTGGCAAAAGAAAGAGCAAACATTTGATAAAGTACCAGAAAAAGTTTTAGCTAATACACGGCCTGCTGCGGAGTTATTGCTACACTTAGGTTTAAAAGATAAAATTGTTGGTGTAGGTGCTGTTTTTGGTGAACCAGACAAATCCGTTGAAAAAGAGTTTAGCAAATTGAATCAGTTATCAACAGATTATATTGGAAAAGAAATGGCGTTAAGTGTTGATCCAGATTTGATATACGGCCGTGGCGGTTTATTTGACAACCAAGATTGGGGTGTAGGAACAGTTGATACGCTAAATGATATGGAGATAAAAACCTTTGTATTAAACTCTTCGGTTACAGGTGGCACGTTTGATTCAGTATATGATGATATCGATAATTTAGGGAAAGTTTTTAATGTGACGGAGGAAGCCAATACGTTTAAATCCGAATTGAAAGAACGTCAAGCAACTGTAAATAAAAAATTAGTTGAAATTAAAGACGATCAAACATTCGCTTATCTCCATACAACAGATCCTGCAGAATTATATGTATATCCTGCAAATAACGAAACTTTTTTCAATGATATTTTCAAAATGGTAAGGCTCGACAATGTTTTCAAAGACGAAAAAGGTGAGGTCAGTGTGGAAAAATTAATTGAAACGGATCCAGATGTTTTGATCGTAGCTGATTGGGAAACGATGAAAGATGGACTCTCGGGTGAAAAAATGATTGATGCTGTGTTGAAAAATAAAAAACTTTCTAGTATGAAAGCAGTTAAAAATAAAAAAGTTTATGCGGTTGATTATAATTATATGTTTGGCTATGGGTATCAATCATTAGATGGAATTGAAAAATTAGCAGATGAAATGTATTCAGAAAAATAGAAAGGCTAATTTCTGCATATTTCTGAAGCCTTCAATTCTTAGTACTTAGAATTTGATGTGATCGAAGCGAAGCAGAGTAGTTGCTTTTTTCTTGCCGTTTATTCGGATTTAGAGCGCAAAACAAAACTGAACTTTAGTTTTGTTTTGCGCTCTTTAAGGCTTCGAAAATAAGCATCTGTCCCATTTTGTTTAATAACAAATGTAATTATTTAGATGAAATTATGTAGGGGAAAATAGTTGTCTATTGCAATGATAGTACTTGGCCGATATAGACAGTTGAATCAGTTAAATTGTTTTTAGTCATAAGCTCTTGAAGAGAGAGCTTATTTTTTTCAGCGATCATAGAAAGTGTATCTCCAGATTGGACGGTATAAGTTGTCGCTGTAGGAGGTGTTGTCACTGTTTCAGCTTGTCGCTCCGTTGATTGTTCTGTGGTCTCAGATGAAGAAGTTGTTTGTTCTGAACGAGTTGAGCTTTCAGTAACAGAGCTAGGCTGTGTTTTTTGAACTCGTTTTGTAGAACTATCTTTGATAGAAACGTTTTGCTCAGTATTGTAAACTGCTGGCGCTTTTGCGTTTGCTCCTTGCTCTAGCAAACGTACTTTCTTTTCTATGCTATTTAGCTGTGCTTCTTGTTTTGAGGTTGCTTGAACATTCAAGAATAACAAGAAACCTATGGCAAATGTGTTGATGAACAATAATAAAATAACGAAACGTATGAGCGATTTTGATTGTGGCTGCTGGTTACGTCTTGAGTATTTTTCTTCCAAAAAATTTCCACTCCTTTCATTATTGATTCATAATAGAAATATTATAAATCAACGTAATATTAGTATAGCACAATGTTATAAAACTCTCAAAGGGGAAAATAAATTATCAATGATAGCAACTAGATTTAATTGTAAAAAATGTTATGAAGCAAGGCTGGGATCAATAGATCGCTAAAATATTCGGTATTGATCGAATGATTTTACCAAACTTAGTTTCTTCTTTGGCAAATATTGGCACCGTAAACACTGCTCTATGTGAAGAATTTTTATCCTATGCTTCTTTACTAAATACGAATATCTGTTTTCTCCATCAAGGTATTCTTGAACGATTTTCAGTTTAAATTCAAAGCTGTATCTTGCCATAAAACTAACGACCTCCAAAAATTAGTTTTATGATGCACCCCTTAACTTGGATGTTAGTCCAGGTTATGATTGCATTACAAAACTTATTTTTGATGCTAATTAGTAGAATCGTATTCTTTATATTGTATAAATATATATTCGGATTAAGGAAAGATAAATAATTGTTATCAAAAGAGAAGTTGCTCAAATTCTAAAATTTCTTAAAAAATCAGATTGAAAAATGACTTTAAAGTAGTGGGGTGTACTGGATGGAAAATTTAGTTGAATCAATGAATGAAGTCGAGAAATTGATTGAGCTATTGCTAAAAAAATGATTCAATGCGCGATTGTTGGTTTTTATTTGAATAGCTTATAAAAAAGCTTTTGAAAAATTGATTACAAGCTAATATTAATTATTGTTGATGGCGGCATGTAATTTCATTAAGCATGGAAACTATTTCTATTATTGAATAATGGATGTGAAACAAAAGTAACCACTACACTCCGCTTCGGTCACATCATTCTGTCTCAGCCTTTATTTCTTTAAAACAGCCTATCATATGAACTTTCTCCGAGCCCTTGTTATAATTGATCTGTAGTGAGCAATGTAGATCCAATATTGATAGAGCTTTTGAATATGTTTGAACAATCAAGGAGGATGTCATAATGGAAAGATTTGACGTAATAATTATCGGTAGCGGACCAGGTGGTATGGCAGCAGCATATGATTTGAGTGCAAATGGAAAGAAGGTTGCGATGGTGGAATCAGATTTGTGGGGTGGAACGTGCCCGAATCGAGGCTGTGATCCTAAAAAAGTTCTTTATGGTGCTGTTGAGGCTAGAGATAATGTAGTACAATTAAAAAATAATGGTTTTGATAAGGTACCTGAAATCAATTGGCGTGACTTAATGACATTTAAGGAGACTTTTACACAACCTGTATCAGTGGAACAAAAATCTGGACTAGAGAATGCAGGAATTCAAACAATCACAGGAATTGCCAGTTTTAAAGACCAGTATACAATCACTGTAGGAAACAAAGACTATCAGTCAGATATATTTATTTTAGCAACAGGGCAGCGTCCCGCTATCATAGATATTCCTGGAAAAGAACATTTTGGTACAAGCACAGACTTTCTAAGCATGAAAGACTTACCAGAAAAGATCGCATTTGTCGGTGGAGGATACATTTCGCTTGAACTAGCGAATATTGCTGCTTGCTGTGGGAGCGAAGTACATCTGCTTCATCACAACGAGCGCCCATTAAAAGGATTTGATGAGGAGTTAACAGATGAATTGATCGCCAAACTTACAGTTCGAGGCATACATTTTCATTTTAATGAATCAGCTGAGTCTATTGCTAAAAAAGAAAAACAATTTGAGATAACCTTGACGAGTCAAGGAACATTATTGGTTGATCGAGTATTTTGTGCAACAGGTCGGATACCTAACACGGAATGCTTGAACTTGGAAAAAATAGGTGTCGACTATACGCCTAAAGGAATCATAGTGAATAATCGATTACAAACAACCTTGGAAAATATATACGCATTAGGAGATTGCCTGCAAAAAACAGAACCAAAATTAACTCCCATTTCTAGTTTCGAAGGTAGTTATCTAGCCAAACACCTTAGTGGAGAAACACAAGAAAGCATCAAATATCCTGTTTTACCGACTATTATCTTTAGTTCTCCCAAATTGGCACAAGTTGGATTGACTGATAAAAATACTATAGCAAACAAAAACTATGAAGTACAAGCTGTAGATTTATCGCAATGGTTTACGTATAAGCACATCAATGAACCTTTAGTTAAAGCGAAAATTATTAAGGAAAAAGCAACAGGATTACTGGTTGGTGCAACAGTTCTAGGGAACGAGGCGGATCAACTAATAAACATGTTCACTTTGATAATCGATCAAAAATTAACATCTGAAAAAATTAATCAGATGATTATGCTCTATCCAACATTATCTAGCGATTTGAGTTACCTTTACTAAGAAGAAGCTGTGAACGAACATTATAGACTCGTTTACAGCTTTTTAACTATGATTGTAGAAAAAATAAACATTGACTTGTAACGGGGTGTAAGTAATAATAAACTAATTACTTTTAAAGGTGTAAGAAAATTGTTTATATAAAATTGATAAATATAATTTATCGATTACATGAAAATAAAGCATTAGATATTATGAACAATTCTTCTTAAAATATAGATAGTGAAAGATTGAGCAAAGTTAAATTTAAACGGCTAGGAGAATGGTTATGGATACAGCAAAGAAAAACTACACCCCTTTGATAGGCTCTTTATATACAAATTTTATTTTTCAGGGTATGGCGGCAATTATTTTATCTCAAAATTTAAATGCTTTGATGGACAGTTGGCAAGCAACCGTTCAGCAAGTTACTTTGGTGATTAGTGGTATCGGGTTAGGACGTGTCCTAATTTTGTATTTTGCTGGTTATTTTTCGGATAAATTTGGGCGTAAGAAAACAGTACAGTTAGGGATTATTAGTTACTTGATTTTTTTCCTAGGAATTTTAATGAGTCAAAATTATTTACAAGGGCTCTTTTTTGCTTTGTTTGCTGGATTCAGCAATGCGTTCTTAGATACAAGTACCTATCCGACCTTAATGGAAGCTTACCCAAATGAAAAAGACAATAGTTCTCTTAGTGTATTGAATAAAGCTTTTATTTCATTAGGGCAGTTTATATTACCGTTGTTGACACGATTTATGTTGAACCATGGAATTTATTACGGGCTTGTTTTTATCGGCTGTGCGTTAGGGTTATTTCTTAATTTGCTGTATATTTCTAAACTTGGGTTTCCAGAAAGAACAGAGATGCAGGAAATCATGCCACAGGTAATTGAAGAAGAAATAACTGTTAAAGGGAAACAACCGCTGTTTAAAGTTGAAGGATTAGCATTATTAGTGTTCAGTTTTACTTGTGTGTCGACCTTTAATATTTTTATTTTATGGATACCTTCTTTTGCAGAATCCTTTAATCTAATGAATCATTCGAATAGTTTAGTGCTAGTCAGTGTATATAGTATCGGTTCGTTTGCATCAGTATTTTTAACATCATTAATTGTAAAACGTGGTGTTGCGCCGACCGTATTAATTGTTTGGTGTACGCTCATTTCATTGATCTTGCTGATTGGAATGACGCTATTTCCAAGTGTTCCAATGTTTTTGATCGGTTCGATCGGTATCGGTGTTTTTGCTGCTGGAGGAATTTGGCAGTTGGGATTGGCAGTATTGTTGGAGTTGTTTTCAAAAGGTAAAGGACGGATCACTAGTTACTATTCTATTGCAACGTCCATTTCCGTGATGATTGTGCCATACATTACAGGGCAGTTAGAAAAAATCAATGTATCATTGATTTTTGGTTTAAATATTGTCTTAACGTCGATTGGGGTTGTTGCAGCAGTAATTATTCGGTACCGCTATAAAAAAGTAATGAGTACAGATAAAGCAATCGATAAAGAAGTTGTTGCATTAAAAGGGGTTATTGATTAAAAATGCTATAGAGCCAAATAAAAGAGGGGAAAGATGAGGAAATTATTTCTTTATCTCTCCTCTTCTTTTTCACTGATAGTGAAGTTCGTTTCCTTGACGAAAACCGCTCAACTAGCTAGTATTTAACTAAAAGAGGCAAGTGGAGAGGAAGTAGCAGAATGAGTATCTATGACTACAAAATAAAAACGACTGGTGATAAAACAGTTTCAATGGAAGAGTATCGTGGAAAAGTACTTTTAATTGTAAACACAGCAACTGGTTGTGGGTTTACACCTCAGTATGAAGGGCTGGAAGACTTATATAAAAAGTATCGCGAACAAGGTTTGGAAATCTTAGATTTCCCTTGTAATCAGTTTGGCCATCAAGCTCCTGGTACAAATCAAGAAATTAGTGATTTTTGTCAGTTGACGTATCAAACGACGTTTCAAACGTTTGGAAAAATCGACGTGAATGGGGAGAACGCTGATCCATTGTATGATTTTTTAAAAGGTGAAAAGGGCGGACTTTTAGGTGGTGCGATCAAGTGGAACTTTACCAAGTTTTTAGTGGATCGTGACGGTAACGTTGTAAAACGCTTTGCACCGACTGTAGAGCCAGAAAAAATTGCTGGGGATATTGAAAAATTATTGTAAGAAATAATTTTTTTATTCTTGATATCAAGAATCTTCTCATGGTATAATAGTTTTGCTAAGAACGAACAAGAGTAAGCCTCTAGAGAATTGGACTCTCTAGGGGCTTTTTGTTGGCTAATATCGCCATATCTACAGTTACTTCTTATAATTGTTATTCAGCAATACTCAAATAACGAGATCAGAATTCCAACAAGAAGCGGACAGATTAATGCTACAAACATAAAGAGGATACCCTCCATACAGTCTCTAGACTGTAAGATAGGCGACAACATAAAATATGCAAAGCTGAGAGTGAATTCCTTTTTTTATGGCTGTTTTAGCATGAAACAAATTGAACCCCCTTACCAGTATAAAGATTGTGTAAAGAACCAATCCCAACTTTAACACTATCTTTATATGAAATTTGATATCCTGTTTTTATCAAATGAAGGAGAGGAATTTTGATGACGATTATTTCCGGAATCATTGCAGCATTACTGCTAATTTATTTATTCTATGAACTATTTTGGGGGGATCAACAGTGAACGCTATTTTTATTCAACAAGCTGTCTTTTTTATAGTATTGATCGGTTTAGCCGTTCCACTAGGCTTTTATATTCATAAAGTGATGACAGGTCAAAAAACACTCCTGACCAGAATCATCGATCCAATTGAAAATACAATCTATCGTTTTTTAGGAACACCAGCTCAAAAAGAAATGAATGCAAAACACTATAGTTTCAGCGTGTTATTTTTTAGTTTATTTTCGCTGATAGTACTTATGGCAATGATGTTGGGACAACAGTTTTTACCACTAAATCCAGAAAAACTTCCTGGTACCAGTTTTTCATTGGCGTTTAATACGGCTGCAAGTTTTGTGACGAATACGAACTGGCAGGCATACGCTGGAGAGGATACATTGTCGATCTTTACGCAAGCTTTTGGACTGACTGTTCAAAATTTTGTGTCAGCGGCGGTCGGAATTGCTGTGTTGTTTGTTTTATTAAGAGGTTTTACGAACCGAACAACAAAATATATTGGGAATTTTTGGCAAGATTTAACGAGAATCACGTTGTATATCTTATTGCCACTTTCATTTATTGTTTCGTTAATCTTGATTTCTCAAGGTGTCGTTCAAACATTTGCTGGTTCAGTTGAAACGACAAGTTTAGAGCTAGGACAAAAAATCTTTTTACCTTTAGGAACTGTTGCTAGTCAGGTTGCAATCAAACAATTAGGAACTAACGGCGGCGGTTTTTATGGTGGAAACGCTACATATCCATTTGAAAATCCTAATGTAATCAGTAACTTTGTTGAAAATATTTCTATTTTATTAATTCCTGTCGCTTTGATTGTTGCCTTCGGCTTGTTCGTTAAGGATTGGAAACAAGGTAGAACGATCATGATTGTTTCATTTAGCTTTTTAATTGCTGCAATGATCGGTGTGACCTTGAGTGAATATTATGGACCACAGTTTAATGAGGTACTTGGACAAATGAATTTAGAAGGAAAAGAAATCCGTTTTGGTGTTGGCTGGTCTAGTCTTTGGGCAGTAAGTACGACAGCTGCTTCCAATGGGTCGATTAACGCAATGTTAGATAGTTTTATGCCATTGGGTGGGGTGATTCCGATGTTCTTGATGCAACTAGGTGAGATTATTTTTGGAGGTACAGGAAGTGGCTTGTACGGAATGCTCGCGTTCATCTTATTAGCGATTTTTATTGCAGGTTTGCTCGTTGGACGAACACCAGAATACCTTGGGAAAAAAATCGAGCCTTTTGATATGAAGATGGTTTGTTTAGTGATTTTAACGCCGCTTCTTTTAACCCTAATAGGAACAATGTTATTCATTTTAAATCCGCAAGCAATGAGTTGGCTGACAAATTCAGGCCCGCATGCCTTTTCAGAAGTTCTCTATGGTTTTTCTTCTCTAGCTAATAACAACGGAAGTGCCTTTGCAGGGTTGACAGCAGATACAACATTCTTGAATATTCTAGGTGGTATGATCATGATTTTTTCTCGGTTTATTCCAATGCTCGCAATCATTTATCTTGCAGCTAATTTAGGGAAAAAGAAAATCGTAGCAACTGGATCAGGTACACTTTCAACAACCAATGCAACTTTTGTAACAATGCTGATCATTGTGATTTTAGTGATTGGGGCATTAAGCTTCTTACCAGCAATGGCATTGGGTCCAATCGCGGAACATTTCATTACAAAATAAGTAAAAGAAGGGGATTCTTTTGAAAAATACGCAAAATAAGCGCAATGTTTATATGGATGCTTTTAAATCTTCTTTTAAAAAACTTGCGCCAAATATTCAAGTTAAAAATCCAGTGATGCTGGTGGTTTATACAGGAGCGATCTTAACAACGATTCTTTATGTTCTAACATTTTTTGGCTATACAGATACCAACCCGTTTTTTATTTTAGCGATTGCCATTATTTTATGGCTGACGATTCTATTCGCCAACTTTGCTGAAGCAATTGCTGAAGGGCGAGGAAAGGCTCAAGCTGAAAGTTTAAAACAGGCCAAAAAAGATGTTACAGCACATAAAGTGGATTCTTTAGAGGATGCAAAAAATCAAAAATTCACCCAAATCAAATCGTCTGACTTAAAAAAAGGTGATCTTGTCTATGTGGCGGTGAATGAGCAAATCCCAATGGACGGTGATGTGATCGACGGAGCGGCTTCTGTAGACGAAAGTGCGATCACAGGGGAATCAGCTCCGGTAATTCGTGAATCAGGTGGTGACCGTAGTGCTGTAACAGGAGGCACAACTGTTGTTTCAGACTACCTTGTGATCAAAGTTACCGCTGAAAATGGGGAGTCTTTCTTAGATAAAATGATTTCAATGGTGGAAGGAACCGAACGTAAGAAAACCCCGAATGAAATTGGTCTACAAATCATTTTGATTATGTTAACGATTATCTTCTTAGTCGTTTCGGCAACATTACTGCCATTTACGAAGTTCTCAAGCGAATTAGTAGGTACAGGCTCGGCTTTATCTTTAACGGTAATTATTGCTTTACTCGTTTGTTTAGCACCCACTACGATTGGGGCTTTGGTTTCTTCTATCGGGATAGCAGGAATGAGTCGTTTGAATAAAGAGAATGTTATTGCGATGAGTGGACGTGCAATCGAAGCGGCCGGTGACGTTGATATTTTGTTATTGGATAAAACAGGAACCATAACATTAGGAAATCGCCGCGCTAGTGAATTTATTCCAGTGACAGGGATTAAAGAATATGATTTAGCGGATGCAGCTCAACTTTCTTCTTTGGCAGATGAGACGGCAGAGGGACGAAGTATCGTAATCTTGGCGAAAGAAAAATTTGCTATCCGTGGTCGTGAACTGAATGATGTTGAAGTAGAATTCATCGAATTTACAGCAAAAACAAGAATGAGCGGTATCAACTATCAAGGAGATGAAATCCGTAAAGGTGCCGCAGATACAATGAAGAATTATGTAGAAGCAAACGGGAGTGTATATCCTGAAGAGTGCGACACGATTGTTCAACGGATAGCGAATGAAGGTGGAACGCCGTTGGTAGTTGTTAAAAATAACCAAGTTTTAGGTGTGATTTACTTAAAAGATATCGTAAAAAACGGCGTGAAAGAAAAGTTTGATGATCTGCGCAAAATGGGCATCAAAACCATCATGATCACAGGAGATAATCCGATGACGGCTGCCGCAATCGCCGCAGAAGCTGGAGTGGATGATTTCTTAGCAGAAGCCACGCCGGAAAATAAAATGAGCTTGATTCGTGACTATCAAGAAAAAGGACACCTTGTTGCAATGACTGGAGACGGCACTAATGATGCGCCTGCTTTAGCGCAAGCAGATGTAGCCGTAGCAATGAATACGGGAACGCAAGCTGCCAAAGAAGCGGGAAATATGATTGATCTAGATTCCAGTCCAACCAAATTGATCAGCATTGTAAAAATCGGTAAACAATTATTGATGACACGCGGTGCTTTAACTACATTTAGTATTGCTAACGATATTGCAAAATACTTTGCGATCATCCCTGTGCTATTTTTTAGTATTTACCCTGCATTGGATGCATTGAACATTATGAGATTGACTAGTCCGACTACTGCAATTTTGTCAGCGATCATCTATAACGCATTTATTATTGTAGCCTTGATTCCATTGGCTTTAAAAGGTGTTTCCTATAAAGAAAAACCAGCTAGTCAGATCTTACGTCACAACTTATTGGTTTACGGTTTAGGTGGTGTCGTGGCACCATTTATCGCAATCAAATTGATCGATATTTTCTTGACACTTCTTTTATATTAAACGAGCCCGTTACACTTTTAGATTATCTAGTTTCACGGGCTAATTCTTCGGAAAAAAGATAAAATCCGCTTGTGGCAAAAAGCGCCACGCTCTGATTTTCCTATTTTTCAGTCAGAACTAAACGAGCCCGTTACACTTTTAGATTATCTAGCTTTACAGGCTAGCTCCTCAGAAAAAAGATAAAAATGGAATGTGACAAAAAGCATCACAGTCAATTTTTCCTATTTTTCAGACGGAGCTGGACGAGCCTGTTCAGCCTTAAATGTTAGGAGAGAAAAACAGTGGAAAAAATTATGATTGCCTCATTAAAAAGTATTCTAGTATTCACGTTACTATGCGGTGTAGTTTATACAGTTGCAGTCACTCTTGTTGGTCAAGTTGTCTTCTCAGCTCAAGCTAACGGTAGTTTGGTCAAAAAACAAGAAGCTGGGGAAACGGTTGTGATTGGGTCTAAATTAATTGGTCAATCATTTGTTGGAGAAAACTATCTTCAAGGCCGACCTAGTGAAGTGAGTCAATTATCACCTGTTTCAAAAGAACAAAAAGAACGAGTCGAAAAACGAGTCAAAACAATTGATGCAACAGATATTCCCGTTGATTTAGTGACGGCATCAGCTAGTGGTGTTGATCCTGAAATTTCAGTTGAAGGAGCACTTTTTCAAAGTGAACGAATCGCTGCTGCCAGAAATATGAAAAAAGACGATGTCCATGCTATAATCAAACAAAACATCATTGGTATGAAAATCGGCGGCATCACGTCGCAACGCGTGAATGTGTTAGGTGTTAATCAAATGCTGGATGAGGCGGAATAAAAAGTGAGATCAGAAGGAACTCCTTCTTAATTTCTCGGAGTTAAAAACTTCTGTCCCAACCTAGGAATAAAGGGTGGAACGACAAGTGGAAGAAGAACGTTTAGATCCAGAACAACTTTTAGCAAAATGGAAGAAAAACGAACAAAGCCTGAGGTCTGGTAGACTGAAGGTTTTCTTCGGTTATGCAGCAGGTGTGGGGAAAACCTATGCAATGCTTAAAGAAGCACATGAACAACAAACAGAAGGTAAAAATGTGCTGATTGGTTACGTTGAGCCCCATGCGCGACCTGAGACACAAGCATTAGTAGATGGACTACCTATTTTACCTACAAAAAAATATGAATATAAAGGGATTCAGATCAATGAATTTGATGTGGATGCGGCACTAAAAGAAAAACCAGATATTATTTTAGTTGATGAATTGGCGCATACAAATGCTATCGGTGCCAGAAATAGAAAAAGATATCAAGATATCGAAGAACTATTAAAAGCTGGTATTGATGTGTATACAACAGTCAATGTACAACATATCGAAAGTTTAAATGATGTCGTGGAACAAGTGACAGGTGTCCATATTTCAGAAACGGTTCCCGATACATTTTTTGAAACGAGCGCATTAAAAGTTGTAGATATTGAAACTGAAGAGTTATTGGATCGATTGAAACAAGGAAAGATTTACCATTCTGAAAATGCTAGAAAAGCGATGGCGAACTTCTTTACCTCGGATAATTTAACATTATTAAGAGGGCTTGCCATCCGCAAAGCTTCAGATCATATCAACACGACCAATCAACAAGAGACACAAAAAAGTACAGGGATCCATTCTAAATTACTAACGATTATTGATGAAAAAAATCCAGATATGACCAAAAAATGTTTACGTTGGACGGCTCGATTAGCGCAAGCTTTAGGGACAGAATGGATCGCATTAGAAATTTTAGAAGATACATCTGAACATACCGAGTCGGACAATTCGAAGCTAGCTGCTAAATTGGGCGGTGAGGTTGTTACGTTAGAAAGTGATAATCAAAGAGAAACGATCATTCAATATGTGAAATTACGAGGTGTCACTGATTTAGTGATGGGAAAAGTCATCAAACGTTCTCGCTTTATTCGTTTATATCGCCCAGATTTAGAAGATGAACTAGTCGGTTTTATTCCAGATGTAGATATTCACTTAGTTCCGTATCAATCCAATAAATATCTATTGAACAAATATACTGCAAAGAAAAAGAATTTAATGAGCATTTTTACTTGGCAAGATTTTTATATGACAGGTGGGTTACTTACAGCTGCGACGATACTTTCTGAATTTGGCTCTTATTTTCATATCGGAGATCAAAATTTAAGTTTAATCTATATTCTTTTCGTGTTACTCGTCGCTCGATTGACGACGGGGTATCTTTGGACAGCATTGTCATCAATTGCTAGCGTATTGATGTTTAACTGGTTCTTTGTTGAACCGTTGTATTCTTTAACTGTTTATAAGCAAGGGTACCCACTAACGTTGATCTTCATGTTACTCGTCGCCTTATTAGTCAGCAATTTAATGATGCAGATCAAAAAACAAGCCTTTTATGCTATGAAACGAGAGCATCAATTAGAAATTCTATATGAATTGAATAAGAAATATCTTGTTACCCATGATCAAAAAGAAATTTTACTAACGACTGCTGAATATTTATCAAATATGTTAGATCGAGAAGTGATATTATACGGAGAAGAGGAACTGAAAAACCCTTCAGGTGCACCAATAAAAGGACCTTTAAGAAGTTTAGAAGAATTAGCAGTCGCCAATTGGGTCTTTGTTAATCAAAAAGAAGCGGGCTATGGAACAGATACATTGATGGGCGCAAAAGCACTCTATTTGCCAGTGTTATCAAATGGTGTAACGTTAGCTGTTATTGGTATTGAAAAAAACAAAGAAAATCCAATTACAGATGAAATCATTACCTTTATCGAATTGATTTCTACGCAGCTTTCATTAGCAATCGAGCAAAATAACTTAACCTCAGAACGGCAACAAATTTTGTTTGAAAACGAAAAAGAGCGGATGCGCGGCAATTTATTACGAGCTATTTCTCACGATCTTAGAACACCGCTAACAGGGATTTCTGGTTCGGTACAAACGGTTTTAGATGACCATGAAGCAACTAAATTACCAGAAGAAACGAAAAGAAAACTGCTTGTAGGGATCAAAGAGGATGCAGATTGGCTGATTCGTATGGTGGAAAATTTACTATCGATCACTCGGATCAATGAAGAAACAATGAAAGTTGCTAAAAGTAAAGAAGCAGCTGAAGAAGTTGTTTCATCCGCCATTCAGCGTATCAAAAAAAGTTATCCAGAAAGCGAAATCAGTGTGACACTTCCAGACGAATTTATTCTGGTTCCGATGGATTCGATTTTGATTGAGCAAGTCTTATTCAATTTGATGGAAAATGCCATTCGTCACTCAAATTGTCACTCACCAATCTTTGTGACCGTCACAGCTATTGCTAAAGAGGTTGCATTTGAAGTAGCTGACCAAGGGAAAGGCTTGACTGATGAGCAAATCAATTTGCTGTTTGATGGCATGAGTAAACAAAATACACCCGTTGATTCTAAAAGTGGTATGGGGATTGGATTGTCTATCGTTAAAACGATCATCATGGCGCATGATGGAACGCTTCATGCTGGAAATCGACCACAAGGTGGAGCTGTCTTTACCTTTTCCTTACCGCTAGAGAGAAAGGAGCAAAAATGATGGCAACGATTTTGATTATTGAAGATGATGATGTGATCGCAGAATTTATGGGTGCTGTTTTAGAAAAAGAGAAACACACGATTCACTTAGCGCACTCGGCGTTAGAAGGATTATCAACTTTTCGCATGTGGTCAGTAGACCTGATTTTGCTCGATTTAGGTTTGCCAGATCAAGATGGAATCGAAGTGTTGAAGAAAATTCGTGAAACTTCCCCTGTACCAGTGATTATTATTTCTGCTCGTGATCATGAAAATAATAAGGTCGAAGCCTTAGATTTAGGTGCGGATGACTATATTACAAAACCCTTTGGCACACCAGAATTGCTTGCTAGAATCAGAACTGCTTTGAGGCATGCTATAAATAGTTCTAAGTTAAGTGAAGCGAAGAAAATCATCAATGGTGAGTTATGCATTGATATCGAACATCATACAGTGAGTAAAGGTGGACAAATGATTCATTTAACACCGAATGAATATAAGATCATTCAAGTTCTTGCTGAAAATGTCGGGAAAGTGTTGACCCATACCTACATTTCTCAAAAAGTTTGGGGACCTTATAGTAATGAAAGCCAAACGCTGAGAGTGAACATGTCCAATATTCGTAAAAAAATCGAAGACAATCCCGTTGAACCAGACTATATTTTGACAGAAATCGGGATTGGTTATCGAATGTTAGAAAAATAGAGGCGTACATCATTCTTGAAAAGAGGGGCAAAATGAAGATATTGACCGCAATTGATTCTATGAAAGGTTCTTTAAGTAGTATTGAAGCGAATCAAATCATTGCAGATATTTTTACGAAAGAGGGGCATCAAGTCGAACAAGTAGCGATAGCCGATGGTGGTGAAGGAACGGTTGATGCTGTTATAAAAAATAATAATGGTCAAAAAATTGCTGCGCACGTTCAAGCCTTGAATGGGGAAAAAATTGTTACTCATTTTGCTTGGTTTGAACCAGAGAAATTGGCAGTAATCGAATCAGCTGCTGCTTCCGGCATTCAATTTTTAAATGGAACAGTGACGACACATCCAAATAATACTTCTTCATATGGTACTGGTCAGTTAATCTTAGCTGCAATCGATCACGGTGCCCAAACAATCGTGATTGGTTTGGGCGGAACCGGAACAGTTGATGGCGGTATCGGGTTATTGAATGCTTTAGGGATCGAATTTTATGATAAAAATCAGCAAAACTTACCCGCAAAAGGGAGTAGTTTGGCCAAGGTCGACAGTTTCTCAAAGAAACGACTAGACCCTAGAATCGAGAAAATCAACTTCCAAATTGCAGCGGATGTTAAAAGTCCGTTAACTGGAGAAACTGGTGCTGTAAAAATGTTTGGGCAGCAAAAAGGTTTAGTTAAATCAGAAGTAGCTGAATATGAATTAGCCATGAAACACTTTCAAACTCTTGTAATTAAAGAGAAACAATCATTACCAGGAGATGGTGCAGCTGGAGGACTAGGCTTTGCTATCAGAACATTTTTGCATGGGACTTCCCGTTCCGGTTTTGAGTTTATATCAGAACAAACAGATTTAGAAACCTTGATCCAACAAGTTGATTTAGTGATTACTGGTGAAGGTAAAATGGATAATCAAAGTATACAGGGAAAAGTACCTGTTGGCGTTGGCAGAATGGCTAAAAAATATGGTATCCCTGTTATTGCTTTTGTAGGGACGTTCTCAGGGGATGAGAGTCTGTTCCAAGATGAAGGCATTTCGGTAATCATTCCAATGATCGATCAAATTACGACGCTAGAAGAAGCAATGAATGGGGCAAGAGAAAATTTAAGGCGTGCGTCAAAGCGCGCTATTCATTTAGTGACACTACTACAATAATAAAAAAACAAGATTAGCTGGTTAGAGAAACCAAATAATCTTGTTTTTTTATTGTAAGCGGATTATTAATGTGATTTTGATGAAGAGATCGGTCTTAAGTACCATGACAATTAGAGTGACTTCCTTCAAAATGAATAAGTGTAGAAGGGAGTAAAATGAAATAGGGTTGTAAAAAATTATATAACGAAAAATAAGCGAATAGAATCAGTGGAGGGGAAAACATGTCTGTAATTGAAGCAAGAAATATAAAGAAAAGTTATGGCCGTAATGAATCGAAATTTGATGCATTAAAAGGTGTTGATCTAAAAATCGAAGAAGGTGAATCCGTTGCGATCATTGGGAAAAGTGGATCTGGGAAATCAACATTTATGCATATTTTAGCATTATTAGATAAACCAACGTCAGGGGAAATTCTATTAAATAACCAAGATGTGACAAGCATCGGCAAAAAAGAATTAGATAAAACAAGAAACAAACAATTTGGGTTTGTGTTTCAGCAATTTTTTATGAATTCTAAAGATACGGTTTTAAATAATGTCATGTTACCGTTGAAAATCGGCGGTATTTCAAATAGCAAACGCAAAGAAATGGCGCTTGAAGCACTAAAAGCTGTTGAATTGGATGAGAAAGTCAACAACAAAGCGAACAACTTATCTGGTGGTCAAAAGCAGCGTGTGTGCATTGCTCGAGCGCTAGTAAACAATCCTAAAATCATTTTTGCGGACGAACCTACGGGAAATTTGGATTCGACAACAGGGGATAAAATCGAGCAGCTATTATTTAACTTGAATAAAGAAAAAGGGATCACACTGATTATCGTCACTCATGATCCAGAACTTGCGGCACGCTGTGATCGACAAATCCATGTGCGTGACGGATTAATTGTGGGAGGGAACGAGTAGATGAAATTTAGTGATATTTTAAAATCAGCCAGTTCAAATTTAATGCGCAATAAAGGGCGGACGATTTTAACCATCGTAGCCATTTTTATAGGAGCATTTACCATTTCACTGACAACAGGTGTGAATATTGGCGTGAATGATTATATCGATAAACAAGTTGGCAGTGTCGGTGGTCAAAATCAAATCATGATCCAGCCCAAAATGACTGGTGGACCTAGTGAAGATGGCGAGCCACAAAAATATGACGAAAACAAAAAAACAAGTTCAATGCAGCAACAAGAAGCGCTAGATAGCAAAGACCTTGAGAAAATCAAAAAGATTGATGGAATCAAAAATGCAGAAGCAATGAAATCCGTTTCGACGAGCTACATTTCAGGAAAGAACAATGAAAAATATGTCTTTTCAGGAATGCCGATGATGGAAGAATTGAATGTAGATCTTGAAGCAGGAAAAGAACTTGATCAAAATAGTTCAGAACTGCAAATCAATTTAGCACCAGAATATGTGAAATCATTAGGCTATAAATCAAGTGAAGCAGCAATTGGTGAAACAGTTAAAATCTCAGCACCTTCTGCCGCTACTGGAGAAGAAAAAGTAGTCGAAGCGACGATCGTAGGCGTAAGAAATACTAGCTTGATCCAAGGCGGAATGTCTTTATTGAATCGTTCTCTTGTTGATGAAATTTCAAAAATCAATGAAGAAGGTTTACCAGAAGCCATGACGGGACAATTTGGTTTGATCATGGGTGAAATGAGCAAAGATGTCACAAAAAACGAAATCGCAGACGTGAAAGAACGTTTGGACAAAGCAGGTTATATGGGTCAAACAGTCGAAGATCAAATCGGCATGATTCGTAATGTAATCAATGCGATTACAGGTGTTTTAACAATGTTTGGTGCGATTGCATTATTAGCAGCAAGTTTCGGAATCATCAACACGTTATACATGTCAGTGCAAGAACGTACAAGAGAAATCGGGTTGATGAAAGCGATGGGACTTAGCAGTGGGAAAGTCTTTACGATTTTCAGTGTGGAAGCAGCATTGATCGGATTTTTAGGTTCCCTTTTAGGTATTTTAGGAGCAGTCGGAGCAGGTGCATTGATCAATCAAATCGCAGCTGATTCATTCTTGGAATCATTAACAGGCTTCACTTTGATTCAATTTTCGGCATCTTCATCTGCCGTAATCATTCTAGTAATTATGGGCATCGCATTCCTTGCAGGAACATTACCAGCCCGAAGAGCAGCGAAATTAGACCCAATTGAATCATTACGTTATGAGTAAGAATAGATACTTAGATTGACTTTTAGATAGAAAAGTAGTTATAAAAACAGATATGATTTTTGGTAATTGTAGTGACCTAAAAAGTTAGAAAGAGAGTGGGATAAACATCTATGAGAGCTATCGCACTCGTAGGTGTTTGTCCCACTCTCTTTGTTTTATTATGTTGAAATGTATTGCTAAGCTGTTTGTTGCGCTACTTTTCGAAATTGAACAGGGATTTTCCAGCTTAATTTCTTTTTCATACGCTCATTACTATACATAATAAATATTCTCTTCACTACGATTATTTAATCCTTTTTAAATTTTAAGGGTGGTGATTCCCCAATCCTTTTATTATCAGCGATATACATTTCTAGTTTATCTGATTTTTTTTTATAAATACTTATCTTTGTCTCTTCATTTTTTGAAATAATTATTAACTCAGAAGAACTTTCTCGTTCGATTGACATATTTTTATAGTCCTCATAACCCAATTCTTTCAAATTTAAATCATAAAGGTTAGTTTCATTTTTTGATATAGTCATTTTTTTGTCTGGCTCGGAATCTAACACCCATAGACCTGAAAATGTATTATTTTCAACACTATTATTAGTAGTAGTGAGTCCACAAGAAGTTAGTATAGAACAAATCAAAATCACTATAATTAATAATTTTCTTTTCATATGTCCTCGTTTCTGCATTTTAGAGTATTTTTCCATCTATATCCAATTCAAACTAATTATTGTAGAAAAAGACACTCATTATAACAAGCGTCTTTTTATTTATACATAAACTCTCTTCTACCAATTCGTTATGGACCTTCTCCAAGTATAAGTACGTTCTGAGTTAGCAATATATTTTATAGGTTTATTAGTAGGAGCATCAATTAATTCTACATACGTTCTCCAAGGATTCCAAATTACAAATACATTTTTTCTTCCATTTGCTGTATCTGACATATAAGTTCCTGTTATATCTATTGCATGCCAAGTATGAACCTGTGATTCCCAAACCCCTAATACTGCGTTACTTTTTCTAAGCTGGGTTATGGTTTCATTCCAAGTGGTTGGTCGAGATAAAAGCTTTGGATAAACTCCTCTAGTATTTGCATACTTAACCATCTCATCATCCGTAAAACCGACCTTCTTACCTCTTTTACCCCATTTACCTATATCAGCAGCTTTTGTTGGCTTTGCATCATTTTTATTGTTTAATATCATTGCCGCTGCATAGGCGATGCACCATTTATCATCACCTTGAGTTTCTGATATTTTCCAATTAATTCTTGTTCCAAATTTATCAACTGTAGTAGAACGTAACTTTGCACTACCATCAACAGTAGCCTTAGGATATACATCAACATTGTACTCTAAGCTCTCGTTTAAATTAATAACCTCTAAATCTGAATTCTTTACTTTTTCTAATAAGATATTCTCTGGATCTGTTTTCTTTCCTTCGGATAAAGCCTCTGGGCTAGACCATAATAAGGTGATCACTCCATCATTTTCATAATAAATATCCCCATTTTCAGAAGCAATTAAAGATATCCCTTCTGATTCTGAAAAATCCTTTCTTTTCAAAAAATTCAATTCATCAACTAACATTTTCGACAACTTAGTTGTATACTCCCCATTCTCATCTTTCAAAAAGAATGTGTAAACAACTGACTCATTTTTTAATACCGGAAACACAATGGAATTACTAGAAGTATTTTCGTCCAATAAAGAAAATGGAACTCCTAATACATAATCTTTTAAGTTATCTGAAGACCCTTCAATTTCTAACATACCGTTTAGATATACTGCCAAATTATTTTCGGCGTAAGTCTTAATGTCCTCGCTAACCACTTCTGTTTTTACTGAAAAATTATTTTCCTCATTTGCAAAAGCTTTATTAAAAGTACCTCCACAAATACCCAAAATAATGATTCCTAAAAAAACAACTAACTTAGATCGTTTCATCAAATCCCTCCTATTATAATTAAAACATATTTTTTAATTATAATACCATTGTTTTTTCATGATATCAACATGTTTAAGAGTTTTGTATATCGATCTATATAATTATTTAAAATAATAAAAAGAAATAGATAACATTCAAAATGGTCTTATTAAATGTTTTGGCGCATTCTAGTGTCGGAAATGAATCTAAAAATATTATGAAAAAAATGGTATGAAATTAATCATACACTTTTTGGGTTATTAAACGCTGAATGTGCATGTTATCGCTTATTTTTGTTCTGTATTTAATCTTAATTTAACTTGAGGTGGAACTAGAATAATCTAATAATGTGAATTTTATGAGGTCTGACAGAAAGCATATGCGAAATTAAAATACAATTAGTAATAATCAGTTTTAATTTTAGGTAGTGACTTATATGCGTAAAGGTTCATATTCCAAAAACAGATCAATAAAAGAGATTATTAGCATTTCTTGCTATGCATCCTTAGATGTAGCTGACTCTATTTTCCATTGATCATAGGCAAAAAGTAAGTTTGAAACGCTACTATATTTTTAAGTGAAGAGTAAGTACGATTTTGACGGTAATAATCAACATCATACATGCTTTCTTATTTAACAAGCATATTTTTTACCTAAATAAAAAATAAGGAGTATACTGAGTTCACATTTCATTTAAAAAGACGGAGGAATCACAACTATGAAAGCAGTAGTTATCAATCAATATGGCAGTAAAGAAGAACTAACCGAACAAGACGTAACCTTACCTGAATTAAAAGCAAACCAAGTACTCGTTAAAGAACATGCAACATCCATCAATCCGATCGACTGGAAATTAAGAGAAGGTTATTTAAAACAAATGTTTGACTGGCCGTTTCCTATTATCTTAGGCTGGGACGTTGCGGGTGTCATCACAGCAGTTGGTAGTGAAGTTACGGATTGGAAAGTCGGCGATAAAGTTTTCGCTCGTCCAGAAACAACTCGTTTTGGAACCTATGCAGAGGAAACGATCGTAGATGATAATCTATTAGCGAAAATCCCTGAAAATGTTTCTTTTGAAGAAGCAGCAGCTGTTCCTTTAGCTGGATTAACTGCCTTACAAGCGCTATTTGACTATGGAAAACTTCAAAAAGGCGAAAAAGTCTTGATCCATGCTGGAGCTGGCGGTGTAGGAACTTATGCGATCCAACTAGCGAAACAAGCAGGTGCTTATGTCATCACAACTGCTAGCGAAAAAAATCATGAGTTGCTCAAAAAACTCGGTGCAGATGAAGTGATTGATTATCATACAACTAATTTCGCAGAAGTATTAACAGATATCGACCTAGTATTTGATACGATGGGTGGCGATATCCAAAAATCAAGCTTTTCAGTTCTAAAACCAAATACAGGACGCTTGATTTCAATCGTTGGTATTGCCGATGAAGAGTTGGCGAAAGAAAAAAATATTAAAGCCGAAAGCATTTGGCTTCAAACAAATGGAAAACAATTACAAGAAATTGCAGCTTTAATGGCTTCAGGCAACCTAATTTCAATAATCGGAGAAGTGTTTCCTTTCTCTAGACAAGGTGTTTACGATGCTCATGCATTAAGTGAAACCCACCATGCTGTAGGAAAAATCGTCATTAAAATGGCTGACTAAATAAATAGAGCGCCATCAACAGTTAGATTTGTTGATGGTGCTCTATTTGCTTGTTTTTCCTGCTCTAAAGCGGATTAGTTCTATTAATCCAGGCAATTCTCGTCGGATATAGTCATGATTTAAAACATATGTCTTAGTTGTTCCCATTTTGATTTCTTGAATCAAGTGAGCATCCTTAAGCAATCTTATATGGTGAGATAAAGTGGATTTTACAATATTGTATTTTTCTGAGGTTATCCGTTTTTCACCATCAAGTAATAAGCAAGTAAGGATATTCAAACGAATCGGGTCACTGACTGCTTGCAACGCTTGGAGAACAGGATCGGTGTTGTCGGTTAATTTATTTTTCATAAATAGATTATAACATAAACATTCTACTTTACATATTGCTGAGGGAATGATATATTTTTTTATGTTCGAAAATAATCGAACGAAAAGAAAGATGAGGGATATTATGGAAAACACATATAAAGAAAACAATTTTGAAACGATTATGAAAGGCAGAAGATCGATTCGTAATTACGATCCGACTGTTAAAATCAGTCGTGAAGAAATGGAACAAATCATCAACGATACAGTTAAAGCACCCTCTTCAGTGAATATGCAACCTTGGCGTTTCACTGTTGTTGAAAGTGAAGCAGGTAAAGAAGCCTTAGCACCTCTTGTTCGTTTTAATAAATTACAAAATGAAACGTCCGCTGCGATGATCGTGATCTTTGGTGATTTAAACAGTTTTGAACATGCAGAAAAAATCTATGGAACAGCAGTTGAGCAAAACTTAATGCCGCAAGAGGTAAAAGAACGTCAATTGGAAGTATTGAGTCCGTTATTTGAACAAATGTCGACAGAAGATAAAAAGGAAATGGCAACAATCGATGGCGCGTTGGCTGCGATGAACTTAATGCTAGTGGCTCGAGCTTATGGTTATGATACAAATCCGATTGGTGGTTTTGAACGTGAGAAGGTCGCAGCAGCTTTAGACATGGATGGAGAACGCTATTATCCAGTTATGATCATTTCAATTGGGAAAGCCAATGAAGAAGGGTATCCTTCCTATCGATTACCTGCCACTGATATTACAACTTGGAAATAGGAGGAGCCCCCATGCATATCATTCCCTTAGTCTTAGCTGTGATTGTTGCAGTTGAACATTATTACATTTTATATTTAGAAATGTTTCAAACGACATCTCCTGCAGCACAACGTAGCTTTGGATTAGATAAAGAATTCTTGGCAGATCCAAGAGTCCAAACGTTATTCAAAAATCAAGGTCTATATAATGGATTTTTAGCTACAGGAATTTTATGGGGCGTATTTTTCGCTGCCAATAGTTGGAGTGTAGTCACGTTTTTTATCATCTGTGTGGTTGTTGCTGCCATGTATGGTGGACTGACTTCATCCAAATCAATTTTGATAAAACAAGGGTTGCCAGCAATTATTACGTTAGTAATGCTATTGATTTTTAGATAAACAGAGAAAAGTTTAAGACAAGCCCCCTTGTCTTAGGCTTTTTCTTTTATTTTAGAAAAAACTTATAAAAAGTAAGTCAAATCTCTTTACTTACTTTTAGTAAGACGGTATACTATGAAAGTAAACTAAAAACTAATTCGAATCGAAAAGGAGCAATACACATGACAGAATTTACTCAAGCATTAAAAAAACGCCGTTCAATTTACGCTTTAGGAGATAACTTACCGCAATCACAAGAAGAAATCACAGCATTAGTGAAAGAAGTTGTTAGAGAAAGTCCATCATCTTTTAACTCACAAACACAACGTGTGGTTTTCTTATTTGGCGATGCACATAAAAAATTATGGTCCATCACAGAAGAAGCTTTGAAACCTTTAACACCTGCAGAAGCTTTCCCAGGTACACAAGCTAAATTACAAAGCTTTGCAGCAGGATATGGAACATTGCTTTTCTTTGAAGATATGGATATCGTAAAAAATCTACAAGAACAATTTGCATTATATGCAGATAACTTCCCAGTTTGGTCAGAACAAGCAAGTGGGTTGACTCAAGCCAATGTTTGGACTGCACTAGCACAAGAAAACATTGGGGCAAACTTACAACATTACAATCCGGTAATCGATGAAGCGGTAGCAAAAGAATGGTCTATTCCGAGCCACTGGAAACTAAGAGCACAACTTGTTTTTGGTTCAATCGAAGCGCCAGCTGGCGAAAAAGAATACATGGAAGATAGCGCACGTTTCCTAGAATTTAACTAATTCTAAGCAAATGGAGGAGAGAAGCATGGCTGGCACATTACCGAAAGAAACGATCGTAAAACAAGTAAAATTAAAAGTACAAAATCTTGATGTAATGACGGTATTTTATACACAGATGATTGGACTTGTTTTACTGAAAAAAGAACAAAATACTGTTTTCTTAGGTGCCCAAGATTCTTCCGAAGCTATCGTGATTTTGGAAGAACTTGCTGATCCTGTAGTGAGAAAGAATACAACAGGTTTGTACCATACGGCTTTTCTCTTACCTTCGCGTAAAGATTTAGGCAATAGCTTGTTATGGCTTATACAAAATAATGTTGAAATTGGTGCTGCTGATCATGGCTACAGCGAGGCAATCTATCTAAGCGATCCAGAAGGAAATGGCATCGAAATCTATCGGGATAAACCAATGACTGAATGGGATATTCGAGCAGATGGAGAAATTATTGGTGTAACGGAAGAGTTGGATGGAGACGGCGTCGTCGCTGAAGCAGATGGAAAGTGGTTAGGTATGGCACCTGGATCAAGAATTGGGCATGTTCATTTACAGGTCGCAGATTTAGAGGAGACGGAGCAATTTTATGAACAATTTGGTTTTTCTTTGAAATCTAATTTCGGTAGACAAGCTAAATTCTTCGCCGCAGGTGAGTATCATCATCATATTGGGACGAATACTTGGAATGGTGAGCATGTGGCTTTAATTGATGAGAATCAGTTAGGGCTGGCTTGGTATACGGTTCAATTGCCTTCTAGAGAAGCGTTTGAATTATTTATCAAGCAGCTTGATAAACTGGGTGTTGAGTATGCGAATGAAAATGAGCAAGTAGTGATTCAAGATCCAAATGGGATGCAGATTAAGTTTGGATAGTCATAAAGGAGTCAACTTCATGATTGAGGTTGGCTTTTTTATATTGAGCTATATGTATAATAGCAAGCAATATATCGATAATACTCAGAAAAGAGTATAAGAAATAATGAACAGCTATGAAAAAAATATAAAAATAAAAAAGTGAGAAAATCCTAACCTTAAAAGAACACTTAATTTATTTTATGGAAATGTCGTTTGGTTAGACTAAATTAATAATAATCAATCATCATAAATATAATATACTAATATTT
The DNA here is from genome assembly GCF_058216535.1 of Enterococcus sp. AMC1251. NCBI lineage: Bacteria > Bacillati > Bacillota > Bacilli > Lactobacillales > Enterococcaceae > Enterococcus > Enterococcus sp. AMC1251. The sequence goes on from NZ_CM177098.1 coordinate 549,534, forward strand.
CAAAATGTATTATGGAAGGTGAGTATTTTATATGAGTATTAAATATGAGCAAAAAGAGTTGTCTATCGAACAATTAAGATCAATTATCAGTAGATCAGAGCTTCATCGACAAATTGATAATGATCAAAAATTAAAAAAAATGTTAACTAATTCATCGTTACTAATTTCTGCATGGGATCTGGACAAGTTAGTTGGTTATATTAGAGTTTTAACCGACTATGGAGATGTAGCATATGTAGCGGACTTAGCTGTGGATAAAGAATATTGGAATAGAGGGATTGGCAGAGAGCTGATGAATGAAGTGCTATCCATAGTAGGCGAAGACTTACACATCGTGTTGCTAGCCTCTGAGTTAGCTAAAGATTACTATAGTAAGTTAGGATTTTGCCATGATTCTAGAGGCTATGTAAAAATGCCTAAAAATCCTTCACCTTCAGATTGGACGGTTTAATAAGTTCAGAAACTATAGAGTTGCCAACTTACTACGAATAAAAATATCTTTAAAGTATGGAATAAAACTGATTTTTAGTTCTATTTCATTTTTTGTATACTTTAAAATGAAAAGTATAGACATTTCTGGTGTTTGGATTTATAATATCAATGAATACGATTAACGAAATTCATTTCATGAAAGTAGGGAAATCAATGCAAAGAACATTTAAAGAAGATTTTTGGTGGGGTGCTGCGACATCAGGTCCGCAAAGTGAAGGACGTTTTAATAAAAAGCATGCGAACATGTTTGATTACTGGTATGAAATCGAGCCAACTGATTTTTATGACCAAGTTGGCCCAGATGTAACATCTAATTTTTACAATAGTTTTAAAGAAGATATTGCATTAATGAAAGAAATCGGCTTGAACAGTGTTCGAACATCTATTCAGTGGACACGTTTGATTGATGATTTTGAAACAGGTACAGTGAATGATGAGGGGGCTCGTTTCTATAATGCAGTAATTGATGAATTTATCGAAGCAGGTATTCGACCTGTTATGAATTTACATCACTTTGATTTGCCTGTGGAACTTTATCATAAATATGGTGGTTGGGAATCAAAACATGTAGTTGAGCTGTATGTTTTATTTGCACAAAAATGTTTTGAGTTATTTGGGGATCGTGTAAAAGATTGGTTTACACATAATGAACCGATTGTGGTTGTTGAAGGAGAGTACTTACATCAATTTCATTACCCGAAAATAGTGGATGGTAAAAAAGCAGTGCAAGTAGCGTACAACTTAAATCTAGCTTCAGCAAAAGCGATTCAGGCATTCCGACAATTAGGTCTGCAAAATGAAGGGGGGAGAATTGGGATTATTCTAAATCTAACACCAACCTATCCTGCTTCTGATTCACCCGAAGATCTAGCTGCGGCGAATATTGCTGAGTTATTTAATAATCGGATGTTTTTAGACACAGCAGTACATGGAGAGTTTCCACAAGAGTTAGTAGATTTATTTATCAAAGATGGTGTTCTTTGGGAAAGTACCCTGGAAGAATTAGCCTTGATCAAAGAAAATACGATCGATGTCTTGGGTGTTAATTTCTATCATCCAAACCGTGTAAAAGCACCAGATATTGCGCCTAATAGTGTGGGAGCTTGGCTGCCAAATCGTTATTTTGATGAATATAATATGCCAGGACGTAGAATGAATATCGATCGAGGCTGGGAAATTTATCCTAAAGCACTATATGATATCGCAATCAACATTCGTGACAACTATAATAATATTCCATGGTTTGTCTCAGAAAATGGGATGGGGATTTCTGGTGAGGAACGATTTACGAACGAAGCGGGTGTCGTTGAGGATGACTATCGGATTGATTTTATTCGAGAACATTTAGAATGGGTTCATCAAGGAATCGAAGAGGGGTCTAATTGTTTTGGTTATCATTTATGGACACCCATCGATTGTTGGTCGTGGGCAAATGCTTATAAGAACCGCTACGGTTTTATCTCTACTAATATCCATACACAAATCAAGACAATCAAAAAATCAGGTCTTTGGTTTAAAACGGTTGCTGAAACAAATACAGTAACAGATAAATAAAATAAAAATGAGCGTGGGACAAAACGAAAGATTAGTTTTGTTTCACGCTCTAAATCCGAATAAACGGCGAGAAAAAAGCAGCGACTACGTTTCGCTCCGATCCCATCCAATTCTAAGTGCTAAAGCACTAAGTTTTAAAGGCTTCGGAAATAAGCTTTTGTCCCGGTCTCTTTTTTACTAGGCATAGTCAACATTTAAGATAGAATAACTTCTTTGATCGTACCGATTTCGGCTACATGAAAACTCAATGGGACGTCCATTTTTTGAATAGACAACTTGTTGTACTTCAAGTATTGGATCCTCTTTTTTGCAATTTAAGTAGTGTTGATCGTATTCATCGGATTTATCGGCTTGAATATTTCGATAGGCACCTGCAAAGTTAAGAGCTAACTGTTCTTTGATATACGTATAAATAGAGTCTTTCAAAATATCCGTTGTGAGGCCAGGAACTAAATCACAAGGCATATACGTATGTTCCAAAATAAAAGGCTCATCCTCAAGAATCCGAAGACGAATGATTTTGTAAACAGGTTGTTCTTCAGAAATAGCTAAACGTTCTTGGACTTCTTTAGAAGGAAATTCGACTTCAAATAAGATTACTTGGCTGTTTAACTTTTTATGGCGGTCATGCATTTGTTTACTAAGACCATCATATTCATTGGCTGGTGAAGTATCTTTGTCCCAAAAAGAGCGGTTTAATACTTTTGTTCCAGAGCCTCTCTGAGAATATAGGAGACCTTCCATGACTAATATACCGATTGCTTTTTTGATAGTCATTCGACTTACGTTGAATTCTTTTACTAAGTCTGTTTGGTTCGGGATCAAAGTATCTGTTTTATAAATATTGTTTTTTATTCGTTCACGCAAGGTATCCGCGATTTCTTCATATTTTGGCTTCATATCGTTACAACCTCCTCATATGTATTGTAACTGATTATGAATGTATAGACAATTAAAGAAAAAAGTGCAATTAAATCGCACTTTCCTTTTCTTTATCTAATAAACGTAGGAATGGGAACCATAGTAGAGCGACAATTAATAGATCGACAAGTTGTAACAAACCACCTAAGATTGAATTTGTCGCTAACATGCCACTAAAAAAAATCGGAACAGTCCATGGAACAGATACGCCAGTTGGGGGTGGAACAATGCCAGTAGCCATTACAAGATAATTAAGGGCAGTAACGATCAAAGGTGCTATGACCCAAGGAATCAAAATTGTCGCATTCAAAACGATTGGCAACCCAAAGATGACGGGTTCATTTACGTTGAAAATACCAGGTGCTAAACTTAAACGCCCGATATCTCGATATTGTTTTTTCTTCATGATAAAAGCCATGATCAAAATAACAGCTAATGTCATACCAGAGCCTCCAATACCAACAGTGAACGTTTCCATAAATGGTTTTGTTATGATGTGCGGTAATTTTTCTCCTGCTTTATAGGCATCTAAGTTTTCTAACATCAAGGTATTCCAAATGGGGTCCATTACAGAATTGACGATGATTTGTCCATGTAAACCGAAGAACCATAAGAACTGAACAAAGAATAAAGCAATCAAAGTAGCTGGTAAACTACTGCCTAAACCGACTAAAGGTTTCTGAATTATTTCATAGATAACATCATGAAGATTAGTATTAAATAATCCAGTCACGATGGCATTGATAAATAGAAAAACAGACAACGTTAAAATAGCAGGAATCAATGCTGCAAATGATTTAGCAACAGCAGGTGGTACACCATCGGGCATTTTGATTTGCCACCCCTTTTTGGTTACTCTACAATAAATTTCACCAGCAAGAAAAGCTGCGATCATCCCGATAAACATGCCTTTAGCACCCAAACGATCTAAAGATAAGACACCAGAAACTTCTGTGCCGTCTTCAAGCGTCATCATAAAAGGGGTTAAAAGCAGAAAACTAGCAAACGAGACAGCCCCGCCAAAAATCCCTTCAACATCATATGATTTAGACAAATAATAGCCAATACCAAACGTAACGAAGATTGCCATAATGCTCATCGTCGCATTTTGACCGTTACCAAATAAAGAGGATAATGTTCCTTTTGTAGCGTCGCTGAAAAAAGGTAAGTTATTGATAACCACAATGATCGATCCGAACATTGTTAACGGAAACGATAACATAAAAGCATCTCTCAGAACAGAGAGATAGCGGTTTTGCCCAAGCTTATTTGCAAGAGGCATAATTTTTTCTCCAAGAGCATCCATAAAGCTGTTCATACTAATCAGTCCTTTATTTTTCTTTTGTAATCGATTACAAAAATAATATACCATTTTATTTTTTAAATGTCTATACTTTTATTTGTAATGATAGATTATATGTTTTCGCCCATAAGAAGTAAAAAAATATAAAACCAATCTTTCTATTTGAGATATCAATGGTCTTACAAGTTTTTTCTGAGTTCATCTGAATCATTATTGGTAGAAAACATATGATTTGTCAGAGTTTATATTTTGTATTAGTGTAAAAGAATAGACTGGTCGTTACTTTTTAGTGATAACAAATTTATAGGAGGAATCAAGATGACAGAAAAAATTGAAAATCCGTTAACAAGATTCTACGATGGAAAATTTGAAAAACAAACACAAGAAGCTCCTGCTTTACAACAAAAAATGACACCTGTACCTGATTGTGGAGAAACAACGTACAAAGGATCGGGCAAATTGGAGGGACGCAAAGCATTGATCACAGGCGGTGACTCTGGGATCGGACGTGCAGCCGCGATTTCTTATGCCAGAGAAGGTGCTGATGTGGCAATCAACTATTTGCCTTTTGAAGAGGCAGATGCTCAAGAAGTTAAAACATTGATTGAAGCACAAGGGTGTAAAGCAGTTTTATTACCGGGTGATTTAAAAGAAGAATCATTCACACGCAAACTTATTCATGACGCAGCGAAAGTTCTAGGCGGATTAGATATTTTAGTTCTCAACGCTGGAATGCAACAATCTGTGGAAAATATTAAAAACTTATCGACACAACAAATCATGGATACTTATACGACAAATATCATTTCAATGTATTGGGCAGTGCAAGAAGCGTTAGATTATTTGCCAAAAGGTGGTAGTATCATTACAACGACTTCGATACAAAGTGCTGAACCAAGCGCGAATTTATTAGATTATGCAGCAACAAAAGGAGCGATCACTTCATTTAGCAAAGGCTTATCTGCCCAGTTAGCATCTTCAGGCATTCGTGTTAATACTGTTGCCCCAGGACCAATTTGGACAGCGTTACAAATCTGTGGAGGTCAGCCTTCTGAAAAAATTCCTGAATTTGGACAACAAGAATCAATTGGCAGAGCGGGACAACCTGCTGAGTTAGCTGCTGTTTATGTGTTCTTAGCTTCTAACGATGCAAGCTATGTCACTGGACAAGTCTACTCGATCACAGGTGGCAGCTTCTTTGCCTAACTTTTAAGAAGTAGGTACTACCTCCAAACGAAAAAGACCAAAAAGGCAGTCGCTTCATTTGATGCTAAAGAGCAGATTATGAAAAGAAGGCACATTAAACAGTTGGGGATTTTTATAAACAAATAACGTTGGAAGGAGGCCTCTTAAAAAGTATGGAAAATTTGTCAGAATTATTAGAAGGTCAATGGCTCATAAAAGGGACCACTTTCCCTCTTTGGTTATCCCAAAAACGGAAGTTCCCTACGATTAAATATGAACATTTGTCCAACGATCCGCTTACATTTTTAGATGTAGTCAGTTATAAAAACAACAAAGGAAAAACAAAAAAAATCGTTGGAATAGATACATGGACAGATAATAAATTTGTTTGGAGAGGCAAAGGTCTACTCAAAATCTTGAGTAGTAAGTGGTCGATTCTTGCTATTTCAGATACTATATTAGTGATTAAATTTGAACGTTCATTTTTAACTCCAGCAGGAATTGATGTTTTGGTGCGAGACAATTCTGAAAAGGAGGATCTTAAGCAATTAGTTTTAAGTTCATTTCAGGATTATTCTCTTACTTCAAGCGAAGCTAATCGTTTAGTCTGGCTTTAATGAGTTAGAGAAAAAAATACGTTAATAGAATCGAATAAGTAAAATAGCAATGGTGTCAGTACTTTTTTTGACTTCCATAGCTATTTTACTTATTTTTTTAGTTAAGTCCAATCATTTTGGAAAATCAATATTAGATTAGACCCAACGTTTATTTTAATTGTAGCGTTTACATTATATAGTGAATACAGGAGGAACAAAATGATTGATTATCGAATGAGTTATCTTATTAATGCTCCGAACAGAGTGGGGTACTCTATTCAGGAAATCAACGAAATCACCCATTTGAATACAGATACAATTATTGACCAGTTAGGGAAAATCAACGAGGTTTTAGTTCGATTTTTGTACCAGCCAATTTATTGGAAAGAAGATAGGATTTATTTTTCAAAGCAATTAGCTGATAAATGGTTAGAAATTCAATTTGGTAAGAAGGAAACGGAAATCTATTATTCAGAACATGAGCGACAAGCATTGCTGTATCTTTTAACAATGATTACGGAGGAAGACTTATCTGTTTACCATTACCAAGAGTTTCTTCAAGTCAGTAAGAATACGATTTTAGCAGATATAAAAAAATTACGGCAGGTTGTGTCAAAGAATCACATCACGTTGAATTATTCTCGAAAAAAAGGATTTTATTTAACTGGGAATGAAGAGGAAATTCGTGTTCAAGCACATCAAATGATTGCAAAAGTCGTTCTATCTGTTCCAGGGAAATGGGGGCTGAAGAAAGTATTAATGAATTATTCGCGAACAATTGAAGCGGATGTTCGCTATTATTTTTTTGATGCAATTAAAGCAAGTGAGTTAGTGATTGTTCCAAGTAGAATTGAAGAAACCGTTTATTTTATGGCATATATGGTATGTCGAGCACAGAGATATTCTTTCAAAGTAGATAGACAAGTGGAAATGCTCTTGGATACGTTAAAGTCTTTTCAAGTAAGTCAACTATTTTTAGTGAAATTTCCTACAATAATGGATGTACCAAATGAGCAATTATATTTTACGTTGATTTTTATGACAATTACACAAGGAGAAATAAGAGATACAGCGTTAGAATTTTTATTGAAATGTGCGAGTCAAATCATTCATGAGATGGAACGTTTAGCAGCAATTGAATTTAAAGCGTATCGAACATTATTACTCGATCTTTTTTATCATTTAGTGCCAGCATTTTTCCGAATTCAGTACAATTTTTCTTTATCTAACGTATTGATCGATGAAATCAAAGAACAATATGGCGAAATATTTACATTAACGAAAATAGCGCTACAACCATTGAAAACGTTAGTTGGAAAAACAATTCCTGATGAAGAAATCGGCTATTTTACGATTTTATTTGGTGGTGAAATTGGCAATCAGCGAGAATTGAATCGTGTAATTCGCTATAAGGCGCTAGTTTTATGCCCAAGCGGAATCAGCTCATCTTTGATTATGCAATCAGAGTTAAAGGAATTATTTCCAACAATCGATTTTAGTTTAACGACGACGCTAGATCAATTAGAAAGTATTTCAGTGTCTGAATATGATGTGATTTTTTCCAGCATACCATTAAATGTCCAAAAGAAAACGTATCTCGTTAATCCGATCATGACGCAATTAGAAAAAAATGACTTGATCCGAAGTGTCCAAGAAGATTTATTAATTCCAGGGATCGTCATTCCTTCTATAGATGAAATTATCGAGAGCTTACTACCTTACGTTGAGTTGAAAAATGGTGTGACAAAAGAAAAAATCTATCGCGTCTTAAATCGAAAAATGATCAAAAAATTAGAAGTGAAAGAAGATGAAAAACCGATGTTATCTGAATTGTTGACCAAAGACATGATTCAATTGATAGATAAAAAGTTAAACTGGGAAGAAGCCATTACTTACGCTGCAATACCTTTAAAAGAGCAGGGGAAAATCACAGATGGCTACATTGAAGCAATGATCCAAAAAGTAAGAGACTACGGTGCCTTTATTCACATCGGCAAAGGAATCGCCTTGCCTCATGCCAGACCAGAAGATGGGGTCAGGCAATTAGGCATGTCATTGTTAAAGGTGGAAGATCCTGTTTTGCTTTTAGATGATCCTAAACATGAAATCACTATTTTTATCTGTTTGGCAGCGATTGATAATGAGATGCATTTGAAGGCATTAGCTAGTTTGACTAAAATTCTTTCGAATAAAGAAAATTTAGAGAGATTATTAGTAGCAAAGGATCAAGAAACAATTATTCAATTATTAAAGGAAGGAGAATTATTATGAAAATGGCAGCAGTTTGTGGGTCGGGATTAGGCTCTAGTTTTATGGTGGAAATGAATATTAACAGTGTATTGAAAGAGTTAGGGATAACAGGAATTGAAGTATCTCATTATGATATGGGAAGTGCAACACCAGATTTGGCAGATGTTTTTTTTGTAGCTGGAGATTTAGCGGACAGTGCGCGACATCTAGGGAATGTAGTGATTTTAGACAGTATTATTGATATGGATGAGTTGCGAGAAAAAGTAGCAAGGGTTTGCGAAAAAGAAGGATTACTTTAAAGTGGAAAACAAAATGGGACGTTGGATAGATGTGATATCTAGCTACATAGGCTAGCGCATTCAATGGTTAAAATGAAGGTGAGGAAAAGTAAATGAATAGTATTCTAAATTTATTAATCGATATTGCAAGTACGCCTGCGATTTTAGTCGCTCTGATCGCAGTGCTTGGATTAGGCTTACAGAAAAAGCCGATTTCAGATGTTGTCCGTGGCGGAATCAAAACCTTTGTTGGCTTTTTAGTGGTAACAGCAGGTGCAGGTGTAATTGAGGGCTCACTGGCACCATTTGGGGAAATGTTCCAGTATGCCTTTAATATGCAAGGTGTAGTTCCAAATAATGAAGCAATTGTTGCGTTGGCTTTGACAAAATATGGAACGTACACAGCACTTATTATGTTAGCGGGAATGGCCTTCAATCTATTAATCGCTCGTATTACTAAGTTTAAATATATTTATTTAACAGGTCATGCCACTCTTTATATGGCATGTATGATTGCAGTAATTATGAGTGTTACAAAAATGAGCGCAGTACTGTTAGTTCTAATTGGTGGCTTGGCATTAGGGTTAGCGAATACGATTTTTCCAGCGATCGCGCAACCGTTTACTAAACAAATTACTAAGAATGACTCGGTAGCTTTAGGGCACACGGGAAACTTTGGCTATGCATTAAGCGGTTTTATCGGGAAATATGTGGGAAACAAAGAGCAATCAACTGAAGATATTAATTTTCCAAAAGGATTATCATTTTTACGAGATTCAACGGTGAGTATTACATTGACGATGGGGATTGTTTATACCATCGTGGCTCTATTTGCAGGAAATGAGTTTATTTCAGAAAATCTTAGTAATGGAACAAATTATATCATCTATGCGTTACAACAAGCAGGGATGTTTGCAGCAGGTGTATTTGTTATCTTGGCGGGAGTTCGTTTGATTCTAGCTGAAATTGTTCCTGCTTTTAAAGGGATTTCTGAAAAATTAGTACCAAACGCAATTCCAGCGTTGGATTGTCCAATCGTTTTTCCTTACGCACCAAATGCTGTTTTGATTGGGTTTTTGACTAGTTTTATTGGCGGAATTGTTAGTTTGTTCATTATGGTTGCAACGGGGACAACGGTGATTATTCCAGGTGTGGTGCCACATTTCTTTTGCGGTGCAACAGCAGGTGTTTTTGGAAATGCGACAGGCGGTGTTCGAGGAGCTGTGGTGGGTTCATTTATTCATGGTGTAATTATTAGTTTTATGCCAATTTTATTGATGCCAGTCATGGGAGATTTAGGATTTCAAGGATCGACATTCTCTGATACAGATTATGGGGTAACTGGGATCTTTCTTGGTAAGTTAGCGGATATGGGTGGTCAAATCGGAGTTGTTACGGGTGTCTTAGCGGTGTTGGCATTGCTAGTCGGATTGACTGTTTTCGGCAAGAAGAAGACTGAAACGAAGGAGGCAGCATAATGGGCGACATACAGAAGTTTGCGAATCAGATTCGCTATTACACGATGAAAGAGTTGGCTAATTTAGGGTTTGGGCATTTTGGTGGTAGTTTGTCTATTGTTGAAGTGCTAGCTGTTTTGTATGGGAACGTTTTAAATGTGTCGCCAGAAAAAAAAGCCGATCCTGATCGTGATTATTTTATTTTATCCAAAGGACATGCTGGACCTGCGCTATATGCTACATTGTTTTTAAAAGGATACTTTGATGAGGCGTTTCTTTACAGCTTAAATCAAAATGGGACCAATCTGCCTTCGCATCCCGATCGAATTAAAACACCTGGAGTAGATATGACAACAGGCTCACTTGGGCAAGGTATCTCAGCTGCGACGGGAATTGCAAAAGGCAATCAACTGTTAGGCAAAGATAATTATACCTTTGCGCTCGTTGGTGACGGGGAATTAAATGAAGGACAATGTTGGGAAGCCTTTCAATTTGCGGCACATCAAAAGTTGGATCATTTGATTGTATTGATCGATGATAATAAGAAACAATTAGATGGTTATACAGCTGATATTTGCGATCCTTTTGACTTTGTCGAAAAAATGCAGGCTTTTGGATTTCATAGTTGGCGTGTGAATGGTGGAGATGTTGATGCAATTGAAATTGCGTTGAATCAAGCCAAGCAAATAGAAGGTAAACCAACAGCGATTGTTTTAGATACCATAAAAGGGCAAGGCGTTCCTTATTTTGAAGAATTGGCGGACAATCATCATGTTCGACCTGATGAAGTGGGAAAAATAGCAATCAAAGAAGCCATTGAAGCGTTGGCTGAAAAGATCGAGGTGAATCTGTAATGAAAGACTTAGAAATGCGACAAGTCTACACGAAGACAATTTTAGCGTTAGCGCAAAAAGATCAGAAAGTTGTCGTTTTAGAAGCGGATTTAGCAAGTTCAATGGGAACGAGTAAATTAAAAGAACAACTGGGCAAGCGTTACATCAATGTAGGAATTATGGAAGCGGAAGAAATGGGGGCAGCAGCCGGATTGGCTGTAACAGGATTTATTCCATTTATTCATACCTTTGCGCCATTTGCAACGAGACGTTCTTTCGATCAAGTCTTTCTTTCACTTGGTTATGCTAAAAATCATGCGATAATTGTGGGAACTGATCCAGGTGTTACGGCTGAAATGAATGGCGGAACCCATATGCCATTTGAAGATATTGCATTGATGCGAGTTATTCCGGAAAATCATATTTATGAAGTGTCAGATCCTTATCAATTTAAAGCCATTTTAGAATATGCGCATACAGCTCAAGGATTGTTCTATATTCGGACGATTCGTAAACAGACAAAGTTATTTTATAATGGAAATGAAGATTTTTCTAAAGGCTACTGCAAGTTGAAAAGGGGGACACAGGGGACGATTTTTGCTAGTGGAATTATGGTAGAAGAAGCTCTTCAAGCAGCTGAGTATTTAGAGGAACAAGGAATATCAGTTCAAGTGATCGATTTGTTTAGAATCAAACCAATGAATGAAGACATCGTGAGCGAAGCAGCTAAACTAGGGCCGATCGTAACAGCTGAAAATCATAACGTGATTGGTGGATTAGGGAGTGCTGTAGCAGAGATTGTTGCTGAAAATCAGCCGGTAAAAATGAAGAGGATCGGTGTAAAAGAGCAATTTGGTCAAGTGGGTAAGACGACGTATTTAAAAGAAGTTTATGGGTTAGCAGCTGTTGATATTTCAGAAGCGATGACGGAATTATTAGAATAGATAAACAGATTTAGAGTTTGGAGGTATTCCAGACTCTTTATTTAGTTGGAGATATAAGGAACTCGTCGCGCATTTCATTTGTGCTACTATAAAAGTAAAAAGTTATTCCTAGGAGAAAATATATGAAAGAAAAAAAGCCATCAAAATTTGACTGGTACCATAATCAATGGGGCAAACCAACACATGATGATCAGTTACTTTTTATTTTGCTAACTGTAGGAACTTTTCAAGCAGGATTAAGTTGGAAAGCAGCAGCTGGTAAATTAGAAGTGTTTTTAAGGAATTTTCATAATATGGAGATTCAAAAAGTTGCAGGAATGATGCCAGATGATGTGGAAAAAATTATGCAAGATCCTGAAATGATCCGCAACCCAAGAAAGATCAACGCCACGATCCAAAATGCCCAAGCAATTCTAGCTGTTCAAAAAGAATACGGCAGTTTCGCTGAATATATGTGGGATTTTGTTGGCGGAGTACCAAAATTGAATGTGTATGAAGAAGCTTATGAAGTGCCAAATGTTACACCTTTATCTAAAAGTGTGGCTAAAGATATGAAAAAGCATGGTTTTACCTTTGTGGGACCTGTTGTGACGTATATGTTTATGAAAGCAAGTGGAATGATTCAAGATGATGTGTTGAATCATTTATAAAAATGAAATAATAGAAATGAAAAACATAACAAAATAAGTAGATAAATTCATTTAGCGATGCGTTTATCTACTTATTTTGTTATGTTTTTATCTATTTATAATCATTAATATATTATTTTATCTATTTATGATTATTGATATATTTTATGGCTTTCGATAATTAAAATATAAAAAGATCTTTTGCTTAAATGATTGGTATAGAGCGTTTTTGACATTAAAATTTGTTTGAAAATGCATTTTTTTTTTCTCATTAAGATTCGAATTTGATTCTTTTTCTACAACGAATATATTATTTACTATTTGTGTCCAATAATACGACAAAAGTCAAAAAAATAGCGATGGAAACTTGATATATGCTATGTAAGGTTATTTAAAGCATCAAGCAATTATTTTTATGAATGTGTGGTGAGAAAAAGTGAACTGGGGCAGGAATTTAATTATAGAAAAGAGTTGAAATGAGTGAAGAGTAACAAAAAAAAGCGGAAAAAGTTGCTGATAGCTATGGGTTTAGTAGCAATGTTGAGCATATTTTTTTTATGGATTCAACAAACAGAATTGCTTAAAGCAAAAACAGTGAGTGATGAGATAAGTGGAATCAATAGTATATACTTGCCGAATGACTATGACCCACTCACAAAATCGAAAAATCCAATTCCAAATGAAGGAAATGATTTGTTTAAATTATTCGAAATACCAAATCAAGTAGATTTTGCAACAGATAAAATTAACAATGTTCGAATAGATACGAATTTGAGAGGAAATAATCCAAACGTACATTTAAATAATTTAGACCTTTTAACATCTAGATTATATACAGTTATTGATGATGTCGGTAATTATTATTTTTGTTTAAATGAAGATAGGAAGTATCCGTCAGGTAAACATGATTATGAACATTCTGATGAGAAACTTACTGGAGAGGTTGTTTGGTTATTAGATCATTTTTATAAGGATCAAGAAGGTGAAGGTAGTATATTTGGAGAGTTTGAAGATGAAACTTTCGAAACAAAGTATGCTGCAACTCAAATTGCTATTTGGACATTTACTAATTCTTATAATTATAAAGAAGACAATGCTATCTTAACGACTAATCCTATCATCCAAAAATTGAAAAATGAAGCAGCAAAACATTCCAATGATAAGGTTCCAACATTAGCGGAACTTACACAAGAAATTAATGCAGTAAGTTTAAAACTAAATTCTACCCAACAAATAATTGAACTAATAAAAATGGGTGAATATTATCAATTTGAATCAGATGTAACGATTGTCAATGATTCGAATACATTAGAAGTTAATGATTATAGCGCGCAAGTCTTTTTTGAAAATAGAACGGGCCCTAATATTAATATAACCGATGGAGTCAACATTAAATTTTCACAAAATAATACGAAAGTAACTGTGGATATACCAGAAAATATAATTGAGTCAAATACGGATGATAAACCAATTGTGTTAAATGTACAAGCTAGAGTAGAGACAAAAGAAGCATTCTATATGAGATTTAAACCTATAAATGATTATGGCGTTCAAACACTAGGAAGTAAACAAACGGTTGAAAAAGACATCAGTGATTCTATTACAATCAATGCAATTCCAGCTTTAGTCGAATTAAGAGGGAAAAAAACATGGGTAGACAGTAACAACCAAGACGGTATACGCCCCGATAGTATAACGGTTAATCTTTTGGCTGATGGAAAAATCGTACAGTCGCAAAAAGTTACCGCATCCAATAATTGGCAATATGAATTTACGGATTTGCCCAAATATACAGGTGGAAAAGAAATTAACTATACTGTTTCTGAAACACCTGTTCCAGGATACGAAGGGCAAGTAATTGGCAACGATATAACAAACACGCATGCAAAAGAAACAACTAAAATATCTGTAACAAAAAAATGGGAAGATAATAATAATCGAGATGGCATACGAGCAAATAACATTTGGGTTCAATTAATAGCCGATGGGAAACCTTCTGGTGCACCTGTGAGCTTGAATCAAGGAAACAACTGGGCATACACATGGTCAGATTTAGATGATAAAAAAGATGGAAAAACAGTTGTATATTCTGTCGAAGAAATATCGAGAATTGATGGCTATGAAATCGTTACAGATAAAAAAAATCCCAATGACGTTATTATTACAAACAAACGTCTTGATCGAAAAGTAACTTTGAAAAAAGTTGATGAAGCAAATAACCAAGCATTATCTGGTGCAGAATTTGTGTTAGAACACCAATCAGGCAGTATGTGGAAACAAGCGAACGATAAGACATACACAACGAATGCCAATGGTGAGCTCCGATTATCTGAAAATGAGATTATGAGTCTGGGTGTAGGAACCTACCGTTTCAAAGAAACAAAAGCACCAACCAACTATGAAATGCCAGATAATCCTTACACAGATACATTTGAAATAACGGATAATAGCGCCAAACCAGAAACAATCACCAAAAAGAATCGTAAATTAAATCATTCCCTCACGCTTGAAAAAGAAGGGGAAGAAGCACCTGGCTTACTTGCCAATGCAGAATTTGTCATTCAAGGACAAAAATCCAACAATTCTTGGGAACAATATGGGACTAAAACCTTTAAAACCAATGCCCAAGGAAAAATTGTAATCAATAACACCACTGATCCAGATTTGATCGCGAACATGATCAAAGATTATCCCACACCGTATAAAGCCTACCGTTTCCGTGAAACAAAAGCCCCGGCTGGTGGATACCAAGATCCAAAATACAAACCGGGTATTGAAGCCCAGGGAAATCCAGGTGATCAATTTTCTGTTGGGATCGATATGGAAAAGCTGAAAAATAGCAATAAAAGTTTAGAATTAAGCTATTCATTGAAAAATATGTTGATTCGATACGAAGCACAAATTTCAAAAATAGATAGTTTAGGGAAACCTTTAGACGGTGCTGAATTTTCTATATGGGAAAAATCAAAACCGAATGACAAAAAAGTAGTAAAAGGAACTTCGGGTGGGATCTTCCATTTTGAAGAATTAATCATCGGAAGAACTTATATCATTAAAGAAACCAGAGCGCCAGCAGGCTATGGTTTGCAATCATATGAATACAACATCACTATGACAATCGATGGCGATATGAAGGTTTTAAGAGATGATACACAAGGTGAAGTGATCACTTTAGAATCTGGCAAAGATTACGATTGGGATGGCAATGCATTGAAATTATCTTTTAATATCGTTAACAAAAGAATTCGTGACATTCCCGTTACCGGTGGAATGGGTACGTACTTGTATATTCTAATAGGCACTATTTTAATAGGGATTGGCTATAACATAAAAACAAAAAAGAAAAGAGGTTCTATATGAAAAAGAATAAGGTTAAACGAGTCCTGATAACATTAGTAATGCTATTGCCAATTATTGCAGCATCATTTGGTGGGGTAACGGCATTTGCACGAGTAATGAATGTAGAAAAGAGCGGGAGCTTAACAATCCATAAATATTTGAATCCTGATATCAAGCCAATCGAAAATGGCGGCTTGGGTTTTGAAGGAGATGGAACCGTAGGTACAATGTTACCGAATGGTACAATGAACACAGGAAATGGTGAAACTGTACCATTACCTGGAGCAGAATTTTCTGTATTTGGACGCTTAACTGAAGAGGAATTACAGCAATTATTAAAAGGCGGAACAGAATATGATCCGATTGATCCAAAACCATTAGACACCTTAAAGGTGAAAAAATTTATTGATGGAAAAACACCTACGTATCAAGGAGTAACTAACGATAAAGGGCAAGTAACCTTCGACAATATTCCAATTAATACCGTTGATTTGGCAGACAACTTATACTTGGTTGTCGAAACAAAAACACCGACATCAGGTCCAGACGGAAGACCAATCGTTCAACAAGCATCGATGCCTGTATTAGTTAATGTTCCATCAACGAATCCAGCAGCTGATACACCATCAAAAGAAGTAAACAACTATATCTATGATGTCAACTTGTTTATGAAAAACTATAACCAATTAGAACCAGAAATCGGTAAAACAATTGATAAAACAACTCATTCTATTGGGGAAGAAGTGAAATATACATTAACAATCGCTCCTCTTGCTTTTGACATGAATGAATACAAAGAACTAGAAGTAACCGATGTTCTTGATCAAGCGCTAAACTTTGATTCATTAGGAACAGTAACATTCCATAGAGCAAATGCCAAAGAAGCGACTATTACGATGCAGCCTGGGCAAGACTTTAACGCAACAACGCCGGAAAAAGGCAAAAACGGTACTTTAAAATGGGTCTTTACGCAAACTGGGATCCAAAAATTAACTGGAATTCAAGCTGGCGATGGATCAAACATTCAGATACGATTCAATGCGTTAACCAATGAAAATGCGAGACCAAATGAAGCAATACCGAATGATTCTACGTTAGACTTTGTCAACAAATGGGGATATGGTACAAAACCACAACCACCATTACCAGAAAATCCAGAACCTAAAGAACCAACAGCACCAAAACCATCAGAAGTAGTGAATACTATTTTTGGGGAGCGTTCTTTTGTAAAAGTGGATAAAGAAAACAATACAATAAAACTTAAAAACGCAGAATTCATCGTTCGTAACAGATCAGTAAACCCAGTGACAGCTTTAAACGAAGCGAACCAACTTGTGACCTATCCGGCAAATACCTTGTTGTACGGTATCGTTAACGATGGAAAACTTATTGGTTGGACAGATAATGCTGCAGCTGTAACGGCCAATATTGCAGCAAGTAAACCAGGAGAAAGTAAATACACTATTATTTCAGATGCAGATGGTAAATTCAACATAGATGGACTAGCATATACTAATGAAGTGAATTACCGTAAACAATACATTTTTGCTGTGATGAAAATAGCTGATACAAATGGTACAAAAGTAGAAGTGGTAGATCATTATGAATATGTCACTGCAGAAAAACGTACACTAGAAACAACTCAAGGCGCAATTGATGCTGAAATTGCAGGAATCATAGCGAGCCATCCTGGTGAAGCATCAGGAGAGGGTGCTTGGAAATTCTACAAAGAATCAGAAGCCGATCCAAAAGTAATCGGATCAACGCCATTAGAAATGATTGATTATTTAGGGGCTGTGATCAATGATTATGAACTAATTGAGGTTCGTGCCCCAGAAGGCTATGCTCCAATTGAAAAGAATCCTGGAGATGTAGCAAACGGTACAACAGAAGAAGATCCGTATGAACATCCATTCAAATTTACTGTTCCAAGTATGGATAGCATGCAAAATGGTTTCCCAAGATGTCATGATGCAGAACAAGAAATACCCAACGCTAAAATCCCAAGAATTCCAATTACTGGTGGAATTGGTACAATCGTCTTCCTTATAGTAGGACTAGGACTAATGGGCGCAGCGTATGTTTTACACCGTAAGAAAGACACTAAAAACGTTTAAGTAGGTTATCATAATAGATCTTAACAGAAGATCTTTACTTATAAACATTAGAATAGACTAAAAGCCCCCGTCAGATTTGAAAGAGCGGGGGCTTTTAGCTTATTCTTTGATAAAAAATACTATGGAGAATATGATGATCTTGGTTATATTTTAAATCCAAAAGACTTTCCTAAGTTGAATGGGCGAATTATAGTTGGAAGAGCAAAAAAAATAGCTTCGTTCTGTTCAATTTTGTTAAACTAGCGTAAACTTATTTTTTATAGTAGTATTTCAGTTGCTTTTGTTTTATCTATTATACGAGAAAGGTGTTTTTAGATATGGATGAAAAAGAGAAATTTGATTTGATTTTTGATATAGGAAAAACGATGCTTGAAAATGGTACAGAAGTTTCACGTATTGAATCTACAATTGATCATCTTGCTAAATCGCTGGAATTAGAAGGGTTTAATGGATTTGTATCTATTGATAGAATATTTTTAACCTGTTCTACTATAAATAAACCTGATAATGCTCGGGTGAGTTATGTTCCTATATCGCCTGTCTCATTAGGAAGAATAGATCGGCTGAATAGCTTATCTAGAAATCTTTCAGAAAAAATTATTACGCCTTATGAAGCAAAACGTCAATTGGCAGAAATTAAAACGGAACATTTTTCTACTACCAAGCAGAAATTTGTAGCATATATTATGGGGAGTGCTGGTTTTTGTTATATTTTAGGCGGGACAGTAATTGATTCAGTGAGTGCTTTACTTTTAGGAACTGTAATTGGCGCATACACTCTTTTTGTGTTAAATAAATTAAATTTTTCTCATATCCTTAAAAATGTAACCAGTAGCTTTCTTGTGAGTCTAACTGCCTGCTTAATGGTAAAGGTTTTTCCACAACTGCATTTAGTGAGCTTGATTTCAGGTGGGATTATTTCTCTCTTGCCTGGAGTAGCTATTTCTAATGGGATTCGCTATCTTTTTGATGGGAATTATAGTTCTGGATGGAGTCAAATTTTGAATTCTCTTATCACTGCATTATGTGTTTCGATCGGTGTTGGTATTGCATTAAAATTATTTAATTAGGCAAGGGGGAGTAAACGTTGATTATCTTCAAACTACTATTGGAATTATTCTTTAGTTTTTTAGGAACCTTATCATTTGCAATTTTATTTGATGTGCCGAAAAAATATTATTTGACATGCGGAATGATTGGAGCAACCGGCTGGATTATTTACTATTTAATTGATACGTATACAGCACAAAATATGTTGGCAACCTTCGTTTCTTCTCTGATATTAATATGTCTATCAAGAGAAGCTGCCTACATAAAAAAAGCACCTGTCACAGTTTTTTTAATCTGTGGTATCTTTTGTTTAGTACCTGGCGTTGGCTTATATAATTTCACGTATGATTTCTTTGTATCAAATACATCTGATTTGAGTAAATCAATGATTTATGTTGTAAAGGTTGCAATTGCTATTTCACTAGGAATAAGTATTGGCTATGAACTACCTGCATTCTTTTTTTGGGGCTATCGTCAGCAGAAAAAGCAACATGAGGGCTTTTTTTCTAACAAATAATAGAATGGGTGGTGTAATTTGTACGCTATCTTTTATTTGATTTAGTAATTTTAAATCATTTGTCAAATGGAATGCGAAAAAACAATCAATTAAACGCATCTGATAACGATTATTTATATAGTTCTACAATTTAGTTTTCATTATTTCTCTCTTGACTAATCGTAGGAAAGCACTAAGATTTGAAGGCTTCAGCAATAAGCTGAAATTCACGAAAATTTACAGAACAATTTTCGTGAATTCTCTCCTATTGCTGTAAAATACAACGAAGTACGAGCTGATGTTGCACAGTACTTACTTGGTTCTCAGCGCTAGACGCTTTTGTTTCGGCTTATATATATATCAAAATCTTTACAACTCTTCACCATTACTCTTAATCACTTGTTGGTACCAATCAAATGATTTTTTCTTAGAGCGTGTCAACGTTCCGTGTCCTTCATTATCCTTATCTACATAGATAAAGCCATACCGTTTCTTCATCTCACCAGTCCCCGCAGAAACTAAATCAATAAAGCCCCAAGGTGTATACCCAATCAATGGAATGCCATCATATTCAACTGCTTCTTTCATCATTTCAATATGGGCTTTTAAATAATCGATTCGATATTGGTCATTGATCGTGCCATCCGGTTCAAGTTCATCGATCGCGCCAAAGCCATTTTCTACAATAAACAGAG
Source organism: Enterococcus sp. AMC1251 (assembly GCF_058216535.1). Classification (NCBI taxonomy): domain Bacteria; kingdom Bacillati; phylum Bacillota; class Bacilli; order Lactobacillales; family Enterococcaceae; genus Enterococcus; species Enterococcus sp. AMC1251. Next base: position 569,673 of record NZ_CM177098.1, read on the forward strand.
GTAATTCATACCGTTCGTTAAACCAGTTCATCGCATAACGCAAGCCAAGTGGATCGATTTGCCAACCCCAATCAGAGGCTTCTACATAAGGGTTTTTCACTAAATCTCTTGATTCGTCATAATCAAAAGCTGGACCTTTCCCATGATCTTTGATCGCAAATGACATATAGTAACTAAAGCCGATATAATCTACACACCCATGCGTCAAATCACTTAAATCCTGTTCGGTCATATCTAAATCAAACCCTTTACGAGCCAAATAGTTTTCCATAAAGCTTGGATAGTGTCCTCTTACATGAACATCGGTAAACCAGTATCGTTTTTGCATCGCGCTGACAGACATCATCATATCTTTGGGATCACATGAATAAGGATAAATTGGACACATGGCAATCATGCAACCAATTTGAAAATCAGGATTGATTTCGTGACCAATTTTAACAGCTTGTGCACTAGCTACTAACTCATAGTGAGCCGCTTGATACATGATCTTTTCACGATCTTCTCCGTCTTGGTACTTGATACCAGAGTTGGTAAATGGGGCAAAGTCTTCAGCGTAATTTGCTTGATTATTGATTTCATTAAAGGTCATCCAATAAGTGACTTTATCTTTATAACGTTCAAAACAAACACGAGCAAACCTCGCAAAGAAATCGATCATTTTACGATTGCGCCAGCCACCATATTCAGTGACTAAATGATAAGGCATTTCAAAATGCGATAAGGTAATCACAGGTTCGATTCCATAGTTTAAACATTCATCAAATAAAGCATCATAAAACTGTAACCCTTCTTCATTCGGTTCTGCTTCATCACCATTCGGGAAAATCCGGGTCCAAGCAATGGATGTCCGAAAACAATTTAACCCAAGATCGGCAAATAATTTTACATCTTCCTTGTAATGATGGTAAAAATCGATGGCTTCATGATTCGGGTAATTTTCACCTTGCAAAACACCATCTGTGATTCTTCTAGGCACGCCATGAGCGCCAACAGTCATAACATCGGCAACACTAACGCCTTTACCGCCCTGATCCCAGCCACCTTCTAATTGATGGGCCGCAACAGCACCGCCCCAAAGAAAATCTTTTCTTAAAATTGGCATGTCATCTACTCCTTGTAACATCTGCTATTTTTGATTTACTATAAATACTTAAAAATTTCTGTACATCTTTGGGGAAGATCTTAAACAGATCAGATGTATAGAGATTTTTAGGTCAATTTAGAATGAAGCAGTTAAGCTCGTGCTTCAATTTCTTCCAATGTTTCTTCAGTGATAGGTTGATTTGTTTCTTGCGCATAATTTATTGCATCCATTTTTCTAGCAAATGGTAAATAAATAAAGAAACTTAACGTTAAAACAAAAACTTGTAATAAGGCTGCCTGCCAACCACCAACTAATAAGCCAGAAATGATTGGAGGGGTTGTCCAAGGTACTTGAACCGCCGTAAATAACGGAACTAATCCAGTATACAAGGCAAAGTAAGTAATGATTGAAGAGGCAACGGGTGTTAAAATAAAGGGAATTGCCATAATCGGATTCATCACGATAGGTGTCGCAAAAACAATAGGCTCATTTATATTGAAAATAGCAGGGCCAATGGATAATCGACCGAGCTGTTTAAATTGAGCTGATTTTGCAAAGAAAACCATAAATACCACTAGTCCAATAGTCATACCCGCACCCGTTACTGTTAAAAATTGGTCTAAGAATTGTTGAGTAACAATATGTCCACCGTTTGCCACGGTCAGCTCTTTACCAGAATTGATAATATCAGTATTTTCCAAAGAGTTCGCTTGTAAAATCGGTCCCATAATCCCGCCAACAATTGTTGAACCGTGAACGCCAAAGAACCAGAATAAAGGAACTAAGAACCCAAGTACTAACGCACCGCCTAAGGAATCTGTCACTCCTTGAAGTGGAGATTGTAACACGTCGTAGATGAAATCAAAGAACGTCGTGTTAAAAATTTTATCAAAGAAAATATAAACAAACATTGCTCCAGTAATCAAAGCCGCAGCTGGAATTAAGGCAGTAAAGGAGTTGGCTACATTTTCAGGAACAGCTTCAGGTAATTTGATACGAATATCATGACGTAAGAACCAACTATAAACCCAACCGACGATCAATCCAACAATAATGGCTGTAATCATGCCTTTGCCAGCAGTCCAATCTTTATTGATGACATTACCAATTGTCACACCACTTTCTACATCAGTGATTTCAGAAGACATAAATAAAATAAAGACAACAAGTGAAATCATTCCAGCAGGTAGACCTTCAAATCCTTCTGTTTTAACATAAGAATAAGCGATTCCGATAACTGCAAAGACAGACATGAGCGCAAAAGAAGCACCATAAGCTTGATTAAAGTAAACAACCAAGCCACTATCAGTAATCCATTTGGCAACGGATTCGATTGGTAAATTAGCTAATAACAAGAAAATCGAACCAACAATCGTAAATGGCATGGTATATAACATACCATTTCTTAATGCTGTAATCGCTTTCGTATTAACGAATTTTAAAACAGGTGGTAGAACTTTTTCATTGATCCATTCATTCATTCTAAACCTCTCCTTTGGTTAACTAACATAACGGAAATTAGGTGTTTGTACTAATAACTCAATAGAACAGCCTTCTGATTACTCAAAAGTTGGATGCGTTTACATATATACTGTAAATGAATTGAGAGCGTTTTAAAATAGTTTACTCTTGTTCAAAAACATGTACCAAGTAAAAAAACAAATTAATCCAATATACGCCCTAGAAATAAATCGAAAAGCAATTTACTTCTAGGGCGTGTGTCTATTGACTAGCAACTGGTAGTTTTAAGGTGATTTTTCTATTTTCAAAATCAAGTAGTTGAATATTGTTTGTTCCGCCGAGCCCATATTCAGACGACTGGTAAAGCGCATCATAACATGCGCCGATAAAGTTATCGACATCTGCCAATGTTTCCCAAGATCCTGTGAATACAGCATAATCGCCAGCTTGTAATGGAAACGTTCGATTTCCTTCACTATCTTCAACAAAATATTTATACGTACCGTTACTTTCATCAGGATCATTGATAATGATCACTCGGATACTATTTTTATTAGTAGGTAAAATCTCTAATTTTTGGTTATTCACTTCAACAAAATCTGCAGGTGTTTTAGGAATAGCAAATTTATACTGTTTTCCAGTGATTTCTTCGTAGTCCAAATATTCGATGTTAAAAGACATAGATCGTCACACTCCTTATTATAATAGGTCAGATGTACTTTAATTCTTTAACTATGTTTGGCTCCAGAGAGTGGGAATATTATTTCAGAAACTATAGCAACTCTTGACTGTTTTGCCAAAATTTCAGTAGGATCAACGTTAAATAATTTAGTGAGATATGTCTTGTTTAGGATCCGTTTTTTCAGAAAATTCTTTACCAACTTGATGGGCAATTAGCTCGATCAAGGCGATAACAGGGATTTGTGTGGTGATATTAATATAAGGATCTGTGTAAATTGCTCGTTCATCCGGCATGTAATAGGAGATATTGTAATCAGCTAAACGGGCGATTGTTGAATGTTCATCATTGGTAATACTTAAAATTTTGGCGCCAGATCTTTTGAAGTCAGTCATTTGTTTAATTAATTCAGATGTTTCGCCGGATACTGAAAGAATGATCGCTAACGTATTTTCAAAACCTCTTTGAGGAATAGGAGTAAATGGATCACCGATACTATATGCATTAATGCCCATATTAGCAAAATAGCGACTACCATAAGTGCCTAAAATCCCACTTGTACCGATTCCCGAAAAAACGATATGGCGAGCAGACGCGATCATTGCGATTGCGGGTTTCAATGTTTCATAATAGGATTGCTGATTAAGGCGTTTTAAAAAAGAATCAACATGAATCGTTGCAGCATAGTATTGTTCAAAAGAATGCTGCTGATTGTGTTCTTCTTTCTTTAGAGAATATTTTAATTCTGAAAAACCGTCGAAGCCCATTTTCGAACAAAAACGTAGAATCGTGGAAGTGGACACATGACAATTTACGGAAAGTTGACGAATCGTTAACTTTGGAATGTTATCCATATGCTCTAAGATATACTGATAAACAAGCATTTCCAGCTCATTTAACGATTGGACTTTTTCTAAATCAAACAAAAATATTCCTCCTGCACAGAAAATTGCTATACTCTTCTTTCTTTTAAAATGAAAAGTACTTATTTATATTGTACAGGAAAAGTAGTTATTTCGCTTGTAATTAGTAAGTCACACTTGATTTTTTTGTATAGAGAACATACAGAATCGGTTAAAGTTGAAAAAAGATTGACCGATTGGTCAGTTTTTGTTAAACTTTATTTAGGAGGGAAAAAATGACGAATAGTGAACATTTTTTAAAAAAGGGAAGCAAAACGCAAAAAAAAATATTAGAAGCAACCGTTAGTCTGATAGACTTAGTCGGGATTGAAAACATATCCGCTTCTAAAATTTCTGAATTAACTGGGATTAGTAAAAGTAGCATATTCTATCATTATGATAGTTTAGAATCTATCAAAATAATTGTATTAGAACAGTTGATGCAAAATCTAATTGATTTAGTAGATGAAAATAAGCACAATACGTTGGAAGAATTTTTACTAAACTTAGCATCTCCTGTCAGTACTCAGGTAGACTGGAATCATGCGATGATGTCGTACTATTGCGAAAGTATGTTCAATCCCGGATATCAAACGATTGTAAGAAAATATTTAGGTATCTATAAAACAAAAATTTCGTCACATTTGAAAGGATACTTGCCAGAGGAAGCGATTGATACTATGTCTATTTTGATAACTGCGACTCTTGATGGCTTATTTTTACATAAAGCCTTTGAAGAACCGCACAAGATTGATGAAGTCTGGAAACTGCAGGTCAAAAATATAATTTCCACTATAGAAAGGTAGATAATATGAATCAAGCAATGAACATTTCCAAACCTTTTCAAAAACTATTCGGTAAAAAATCGAAAAAATTAGATATATTACTGACGTTACTCTTTACTTTAGCTGCCACAGCTATTCTATTTTTCTATGCGCGGAAGGATTTCCAAGCAATTAATGTATTTCAGATTGCGGTTATAGTTATTCTTATGATAGATATGAGTGGGGGAGTAATATCTAATTTCACTGCCTCTACCAATAGCTATTATAGTAGTAAAAAACAGAGGTATATTTTTTTAGCCATTCACATACAACCAATACTTATAGCTATTGTCTTAAATGATTATTACTTACCTTGTTTTTTAATTTGGTTGTACACAATTGTGGCGGCATTTATCGTTGATTATTTTGAAAAAAATACTTCTCAAAAACTATTAGGGGCTCTTTTTATGTCAATAGGGATTTTAACACTTTTTCTTTTTACTAGTACTGTACCTGTATTCATATTGGTGATATTATTATTTTTTGTTATTAAATTAACGTTAAGTTTTGCTGTAAATCACTATCCAGATGCACATAAGTAATAAAGCGTTATTCATGAAAGTAAGTGCTATTTAATGCCACTACTGAGTGGAAAAAGCAGGAATTAATATCAGAAATCGTTTACAACGATAGTTCTATTTTTGATTTTTAATCTAAAAAAATAGGTGATTGGGATAACTCATTAAATCGAGTTCCAGTTACCTATCTTTTTGTGTATTTTAAGTTCGTTCTTGTCGAAAAGAGCAATTCAAGATTCTCAATTTTTTTATAGATAGTTTAAGTTTTTTTATATAAATTTTAGATTGTTTTTGTTGTATACCAAATTTCAGTTGTCGTATCATGCGACAGAAAATACATATTTCGGCTTTTCTATTTTGATAAAATGAAGGTATCAAAGAAAGGGAGGTAATACAATGTACAGAAGTAGTGGGAACTATGAAGCTTTCGCTAAGCCCAAAAAACCAGAAAGATCAGATGAAATTTCAGCATATTTAGTTGGTTCAGGATTAGCTTCACTATCTGCAGCGGTATTTTTAATTAGAGATGGTCAAGTGAAAGGCGAAAATATTCATATCTTAGAAGAATTATCCTTGCCAGGAGGAAGTCTTGATGCTGCAGTACAAGCAGAAAATGGTTTTGTTATGCGCGGCGGTCGAGAGATGGAAGAACATTTCGAATCATTGTGGGATTTATTTCGTTCAATTCCATCTTTAGATACTGAAAATGCTACTGTTTTAGATGAATTTTTCTGGATAGCTAAAGAAGATCCAAGTTTTTCTCATGCTCGAGTAATTGAAAATCAAGGGACTAGGATGGCTACAGATGGACAACTTACCTTGTCGAAAAAAGATATCAAAGAAATTTTAGCACTAGTTTTAATGACAGAAGAAGAACTAAATGACAAAAAAATTAATGAAGTGTTTAGTCCGCAATTTTTTGAATCAAACTTTTGGCTTTATTGGGCTTCTATGTTTGCGTTTGAACCTTGGGCGTCAGCTATGGAAATGCGCCGTTATCTTTTAAGATTTGTCCACCATGTAGGAGCGTTAGCGGACATGTCATCGTTAAGATTTACTAAGTATAATCAATATGAATCGTTGGTAAAACCGTTGATTCACTATCTACAAGAACATAATGTTCAATTTCAATACAATACAGTTGTCTCAAATGTGATTGTAAAAAAAGATGGAGACAAAAAGATAGCTACCATACTAGAGTTAGTTGTTGACGGCGTAGAACAAAACTTCTACTTGACTGAAAATGATCTAGTTTTTGTAACGAATGGTTCTATTACAGAAAGTACTACGTATGGAAGCAATCTCACCCCAGCTAATCCTAAACATGAATTAGGAGCTTCTTGGATGTTGTGGAAAGCTTTAGCTGAACAAGATCCAGAATTTGGTAGACCAGAAAAATTCTGTGAAAATATTCCAACAGCAAACTGGGTGATTTCAGGAACGATCACGTTAAAAGATGATCGTGTATTACCGTATATTGAAAATATAAGTAAGAAAAATCCTCATAGTGGATCAATCGTAACAAGTGGACCTGTTACGATCAAAGATTCAAGTTGGTTTTACGGCTATTCTATTAGTCGTCAACCAGTGTATAAAGCGCAAAAACCAAATGAAACAATTGTTTGGGTATATGGTTTGTTTTCAGATACAAAAGGCGACTTTGTGAAGAAGAAAATTACTGAATGTTCAGGAATCGAATTATGCGAAGAATGGCTTTATCATATTGGCGTTCCAACATCTGAGATTCACGATATTGCTACAAATTCTGCGAATACGATACCAAGTCATATGCCATATATCACCTCATACTTTATGCCAAGAGCCGTGGGAGATCGTCCATTAGTTGTACCAAAAGGCTCACAAAATTTAGCCTTTATTGGTAATTTTGCGGAAACTGATCGCGATACTGTTTTTACCACTGAATATTCCGTTCGAACAGCGATGGAAGCGGTCTATACATTGTTAAATATTGATCGTGGTGTTCCAGAGGTTTTTGCTTCATCTTTTGATGCACGTACAGTGTTAGAAACGCTATATTATTTAAATGATCAAAAAGAACTATCTGAAATGGATCTGTCTTTTGTTGAGCGAATTATTGAAAAAGAAGCATTGAAGAAAGTTAAAGGAAGCTACATTGAAGAATTATTAAAAGATGCAAAATTAATATAAAAAATCATTTATTAACAGATGAGTGAGAAAAAAGAATAGATACCTATTACCGTTGATACATGATTGCACGTATCTTCCCCAAAACTGTAATAAATTCATTCTTGTTTTCTCGATAATAACTTGAAAATTATGATTTTAATCGAAGTTGAGACAGAAAAGTTTATTTTCGAAGGCGTTGCTTCTGCTTCCAACGTTTATTTAGATTCCTTGAGGCTGGGATGTGACTCGTAGTTCCATTCTCTTTCAAAAAATGTTATAAAACCCGAATAATCAAATTCTCTATAGATAGTAGTATTTATGAACTTTACTGAGCCGGAAATATTTCTAATTTAGAACATATTGAGCAACTGTACATCGTTCAATAAATAATAATTTACAACATAAAAGTATGGCTAAATGAGCAGATTATTGCTATTTTAGCTATACTTTTTTATAATGAACAAACAAGTTGGCGAAATAAATGGGAGGTTTTTTTATGGGTAGAGAAGTTATCTTATACATAGCAACAAGTGTTGACGGATATATCGCGGAATCAGACGGTAGTATTGATTTTTTAGGAGGTGGCATTGAATTAGTCGAAGAAGATACTAGCTATCAAGAATTAATGAGAAAAATCGATACAGTAGTGATGGGACGAACAACTTATGACCAAGTAGTAAATGAATTAGCGCCAAACCAATACCCTTATGAAGAGCAACTATCGTATATTATCACGACTCTTCCAGAAGAAAATACTGAAAATTTACTTTTTACAAGTCAAGATCCTTTGGAATTAATTCAAGAATTAAAAGAGCAATCTGGAAAGGCGATCTGGATTGTTGGTGGAGCCAGTATTATCGCTCCATTAGTCGAAGCACAGTTGATTGATACGTACATTCTTACGACTATACCAATAATGTTAGGTAAAGGAATTCGTTTGTTTAATGAATTCAAAGGACCAGTGAATTTAAAGGTAGAACATATGTATATGAAAAATAATATGGTATATACAACGTATTCTAATAGATAAAAGAACTAATAGCGGTATAAGAACGCCTTTTACCGCTTAATCGAATTCTAAGTGACTGGGCTGTAACTCGCAAAGTATGTCCTAGTCACGTTTTTTTTTTTGAAACTTACCTAAGTTTACCCCAAAATTCGCAATTTTTTTACATTCCAAAGAAAAACTTGATAACTATAAGCTACATAAATGTGTCAAAATAGGAATAGGGAGTAATGGAAATGTAAAAATAAAGCAAAGGGGTAAAAAAATGTCAGGAATCAAAAGCAGTTTAACCGTGGCAGGAGGCGTTTCAGCGCAGTTCAGTCGGGCAGCTAGTGGATTTTCCTCTGTGAATCAAGCCGTAAACAAAGCAGAACGTACTACGGTGAGTGGCAATAACAATGCAAAAAATAGCTTAACCAGCCTTCACAGTCGAGGCCAACGTGTCTCTAATGCGATCACTCGAGATGGAAATAATATCCATTCAGTGGCAAAAGAATTTAGCCTCATCGACCAGAAAATCAAAAAAAACTTTGATTTACCACTATTTTCTCCATCTCTTGGAGGGAGCCGCCGATGAGTGTAGAGGAAAAAGAATTAAAAATCAATCAACAGCTGCAACAAGTAAACCATGATCAAGACGACAAACGCCGTGAAATTCGTGAATTAGAAGAGTTGGAAGCAGATTATTTTTCGATCCACCAACAAGAACAACGCTATTACCAAGATTTGATTGGGAACAATCAAGGGTCGCAATATATCGGTCATTTTATGGAATTAGATGAAGAAGCCAATCGATTACACCAATATGAACGCCAACGATTAGAAGACATAGCGGAACGTTTAGTCAATGAAGAAGTGACATTAAAAAATAAAGAAGAAGAACTATACGTGGCGCGCAGGCAATTATTTGTGGAAGAAGCGGAGGACACGCGCTATGGCTATTGATTTTTACGTAGGGGAAGTAAAAGCCCAAAGCGCCGCTGCTAAACAAATGGCGAATGAGTATATCCAGTTTTGCGGCACGCTCAAAGATAGTGTCAACGGCTTTATGAATGCGCCACTATCTAGTAAAACATACGATTCAGCGAAAGTTTATTTCTCAGCCGTCTACCCAACATTAGCCAGTGGGTTTATACTAGCATGTGAGGCCTTAGTTGAAGCGCACAGTAAATTTCCCGAAGAGTTTCAATCATCGGTGGACACCTGTGATGTGATCGAAGAACAATTAAAAGCCGAAATCGCTCAAGGACAAGCCTTATTACAAAACATGTCACGCACAATGGATAAAGAAAAAGAACCCAACCAACGCATGGAACAACGGTACATGGGTGTACAAAGCTCAATTCAAAAGAATGAAGAAAAACTCCAAAAGTTGTATGAATTCAATGCTAGTTCACCCGCGTTATTTTCAGAATTTGAAGCACAATTAGCTAATTTGGATGCAGGATTGGCGGAAGTAGAAAAAGGTGCGGCTTGGAATCCAACTTCTGGGACGTTTGATTTGTCTAGAATGAATTTATCTTGGACGAAACCGATTGGTAGGGCATGGGATAAACGGCAGAAGAAGATGGATGCGGTTAAAAATGCAGAGATGCAAAAGGAAATTGGGAAATTAGACGGCTATGAAATAGTTTGTATTGATAATGGTAGAACGAAAGCTTGGTATATTAAGAAAAATGGGAAGTGGGTCTACCCAGGAGACGAACCTGAATTGTATGAAACACTGAATAATTGCAAAAATTATTTGAAGCAAGATCAATACAGGGTAACACAACCAAAAATTGTCCGTAATGTTGCGCCGTTAGCGATTCCAGGTGGACCAGTTCTAGAAAATCTGCTTAACGCTGGGAAGGTAACTGCAGGAGTAGCTGCTGCTATTGTCGTTGGAAAAGGGATTATCGATCAGATAAAGAATGCACCTTCTTTACAGGCGAATAGTAAAATAAAAACTATAGGTGATACTGATGAATTACCTAATCAGGGTCAGGTAAATGGTGGTGTTGCAGGTGGAAATCCGGTTTCATCTGGTAAACAGGGAAAACATGTTATAGGTCATAAAAATAATACACAATCACGTGAACAAGGAGAAGAAAAATCCACATGGAAGGAAGGAACTAATGGCGTTTCGGAAACACAAAAAGGGTGGCTAGAGGGAAATGAAGTCAAAAATAGAAATGGTGAGGTTAAAGAATATGAAACTGGAAAAACTGTAGGTAGTAATGGAGAAACTAAGATTAGAGTTCACATTGATAAGCATGGAAATGTCCATGGTTATCCTGTAAAAAAATGATGGAGGAAAATAATATGGACAGTGAATTAGCAATAGAGTTTGTAAAAAGAACCTTGAGCACAGGTGATTATGGTTATACTCTAAGAAAATATATCAATATAGATACTTGGAATCATTTATTCTTAGATAATATGACAGGAATAAAATTTGTGCAAATGACAGATTTTAATTATTCGAGATGTTTTTCTTATTATTTTATGGAGGATATAGATTTAAAACATGATTTTTTTTCGTCTGAAGCAAAGGAGCAAGTGATAGCAAAAGGTGGTATAGAGTTTATTAATGTCAGTATTTCAGCAATTAGCTCATTTTATATAATTGAAAAGGCAAAATATGTGGCAGAAGGCAATCAATTAAAAATTAGAAATATCGATAAATTTGAAAATCCAATACTGGAGTCTAAAATGACAGAATTAGAAGCTAGAATAGAAGGAGAAAGGTTCATTCAAGTTAGCTCCAAAGAATTAAGAATACCATTAAACGATGTACCTCTTGAAGATTATGAGTCTGAAGATATTACTTATTTTAGCTACTTATTCGAATAATTTTTTTAGAAGAACGTATTCTCGTTCTTCTATTTTTGTGTTACTTTGATTATTAGTATCTTTTGTGGAGAAATATGGCACGCATAATGGATAAAGAAAAAGAACCCAACCAACGCATGGAACAACGCTACATGGGTGTACAAAGCTCAATTCAAAAGAATGAAGAAAAACGCCAAAAGTTGTATGAATTCAATGCCAGTTCACCCGCGTTATTTTCAGAATTTGAAGCGCAATTAGCTAATTTGGATGCAGGATTAGCGGAAGTAGAAAAAGGTGTAGCTTGGAATCCAACTTCTGGGACGTTTGATTTGTCTAGGATGAATTTATCTTGGACGAAACCGATTGGTAGGGCATGGGATAAACGGCAGAAGAAGATGGATGCGGTTAAAAATGCAGAGATGCAAAAGGAAATTGGGAAATTAGACGGCTACCAAATCAAATGTATAGAGACGGATGGTAAGAAACTATGGTATCTTTATAAAAATGGAAAGTTTCTTCCCATGGACAAATATTTTAGAGAGTATGATATCTTAGATAAGTGTAAAGATTACTTGAAAAAAGGTCAGTATACTATTGAGAAGCCCAAAGTAGTTAAATTTGAGGCGCCTTTAGTGATACCAATTGGTGCAGCGGCTCAAGGGATAGGGAAAGTGGATAAGATTATTCAGGGTTTGGGGAACATTACTATTGGAAAAGGTTTCTTAGAACAAATAGCTAACAAACCCAATTTGCAGGCGAATGCAAGAGTTCGTACGATAGAAGATACTGGTGAACTTCCACATCAAGGACAAGTGACTGGAAAAAATAGAACTGGAAATCCCGTGGCAGCAGGTAAACAAGGAAAACATGTTATTGGGCATAAAAATAACAATCAATCCAAAGCAAAGGGAGAGAATAAGAACACATGGACGGAAGGTACGAATGGTGTTTCAGATACACAAGAAGGTTGGCAAGAAGGAGAGGATGTTCCAGATAGAAATGGCGAATTTGGAACAATTAAAGAATACGATACTGGAAAAGTTGTAGGTAGTGATGGTGAGACTTGGATTAGAGTCCATATTGATAAAAACGGTAATATTCATGGATATCCGATAAAAAAATAGTCTGAAAGGTGGAGTTTTTATGGAAAGTAAACGTGCACTAGATTTTGTGAAAAGAACTTTAAGCGAGGGAGACTACGGCTACACACTTAGAGAATATTTAAGAATAGACACGTGGGATTATTTACTCTTAGAAAATATGACTGGCATTACATTTATGCATATGACAGATTTCAATTATTCCAGATGTTTTGCTTATATGTTTATGGAAGATATTGATCTAGAATATCCATTTTTTAATCCCAAAGCTAGAAAACAAGTTATTGAAAGAGGATATATAGAATTTATCAGTTTAAAAATTTCAGCTATTGGCCCTTTTTATTATATTGATAGAGGTGTATATGAGGCAAATGGTGAAAAGCTCAAAATTAAATTTGTTGGTCAATTTAAAAATGAATTGCTAGAAAATAAATATAAAGAGTTGATAAAAAAATTAGATGATAAGTTATACATTGTTGATCCAGATGATTTAAAAATTCCATTGTTAAATGTACCACTTGAAAACGTTGAATCGGAAGACGTTACTTATGGAAGATATTTATTCGAATAATTTTTTTAGAAGAACGTATTCTTGTTCTTCTATTTTTGTGTTACTTTGATTATTAGTATCTTTTGTGGAGAAATATGGCACGCATAATGGATAAAGAAAAAGAACCCAACCAACGCATGGAACAACGCTACATGGGTGTACAAAGCTCAATTCAAAAGAATGAAGAAAAACGCCAAAAGTTGTATGAATTCAATGCCAGTTCACCCGCGTTATTTTCAGAATTTGAAGCGCAATTAGCTAATTTAGATGCAGGATTGGCGGAAGTAGAAAAAGGTGCGGCTTGGAATCCAACTTCTGGGACGTTTGATTTGTCTAGGATGAATTTATCTTGGACGAAACCGATTGGTAGGGCATGGGATAAACGGCAGAAGAAGATGGATGCGGTTAAAAATGCAGGGATGCAAAAGGAAATTGGGAAATTAGACGGCTATGAAATAGTTTGTATTGATAATGGTAGAACGAAAGCTTGGTATATTAAGAAAAATGGGAAGTGGGTCTACCCAGGAGACGAACCTGAATTGTATGAAACACTGAATAATTGCAAAAATTATTTGAAGCAAGATCAATACAGGGTAACACAACCAAAAATTGTCCGTAATGTTGCGCCGTTAGCGATTCCAGGTGGACCAGTTCTAGAAAATCTACTTAACGCTGGGAAAGTAACTGCAGGAGTAGCTACTGCTATTGTCGTTGGAAAAGGGATTATCGATCAGATAAAGAATGCACCTTCTTTACAGGCGAGTAAAAGAGTTAAGGAAGTTAAAGATACAGATTTGTTACCTCAACAAGGTCTAGTTACTGGGGGAATGGACAGTATAGGATCAGTAGATGCAGGTAAACAAGGCAAACATCAAGAAGGGCATAAAAATAATGAGCAAGCAAAAGCAAATGGAGAAGAAAAATCAACTTGGATTGACGGAACAAATGGTGTGAAAGAGACACAGGAAGGTTGGTTGAAAGGTAAAGATGTAATTGGAAGAGAAGGAACTGTGAAAGAGCATGATACAGGGAGAATTATTGGTAGTGATGGGAAAACAACCACGATCAAAATTCATAAAGATAAAAAAGGAAATCTTCATGGATATCCAAACATTCCGAGAAAACAATAGGAGGAGAAAAATATGGAAAATAGTAAGAATGCAATAAACTTTGTTAATAATAGTCGAAACATTGGTGATTACGGCTATCCATTAAGAAGATACGTATACACAGATAGTTGGGATAAAAAACTGTTAAAGAATATGAACCAAATTGTTTTTGAAAACTTGACCAATTTTAATTATACTAGATGTTTCAGTTATTATTTTATGGAAGATATCAATTTAGAGCATTCTTTTTTCAGAGAAGAGTCTACAAAAAATGTTCTTGATAGAGGGTATATAGAATTTATTTGGTTAAAAATTTCAGCAATCAGTCCGTTTTATTGTATTGGTCGATCAAAATACCAAAAAGACGGAGACAAATTGAAGATAGTAACTATTGATTCTTTCAAAAGTAATAGTTTAGAGAATAAATATAATGAACTTATGAAAACATTAGAGAAAGAAAAAATGTGGCTAATAAATCCAGAGAAATTAAAAATAGAATTATCAAATGTTCTTTTAGAAGATTATGAACCTGAGGATATTACCTATTTTAGCTACTTATTTGAATAAATCATTTATTGGAATGAATTCTCTTGAAAAGTGAGCGATATAAGATAACCTAACCGAAAACTGTGAGCAATGTTGCTCTATTAGCGATTCCAGTTGTATCAGTTCTAGAAAATCTACTTAACGCTGGGAAGGTAACTGCAGGAGTAGCTACTGCTATTGTCATTGGAAAAGGGATTATCGATCAGATAAAGAATACACCTTTTTTACAGGCGAGTAAGATGGATAAAAAAGGAAATATACATGGGTATCCGGATATACCTAGATAAATTGGAGATGAAGTAAATGGATGTAAGAAAATTAAGAAAATCAGTATGGGGTTATGGCAATAATGGTATTAGGGAAGTTCAAGAAGGATGGATCAAAGGTAGATTTATACCAAATATGGCTAATGTTAAAGAATTTGATACTGGAAAAGTAATAGGAGATGATGGGGAAACAACTAAGGTTAGAATCTATATGAACAAAGATGGCAGTATTTTTGGACATCCCAAAATGTACTATATTGAGGAGGATGAGTATGAATCAAAATGAAGCAATAGAATTTGTTAATGAAACTTTAGAAGAAGGAGACTACGGGTACGCACTTAGAGCATTTGTTAGAGCGAATACCTGGGATGACATTCTTCTAAAAAATATGAAAAACATTAGATTTGAAAATATGACTGATTTTAACTACTCAAGATGTTTTTCTTATATGTTTATTGAAGATATAGATTTGGAAAAAGGTTTTTTTACACAAGAGTCAACTAAAGTAATTGTTGAACGTGGATATATAGAATTTATTAGTCTAAAAATATCGGCAATTAGCCCATTTTATTATATTGATCGCGCAAAGTATCAAGCAAATGGAGAGCGTTTGGAAATTAGTGATTTAGATGTTTTTTATGATTCTGTACTTGAGAAAAAGTATATAGAATTAAAACAAACATTGGCTGAAAATAATTTATTTTTAGTTGAACCAGACGAATTAAATATACATTTAGAAAATGTACCACTTGAAAACGTTGAATCGGAAGACGTTACTTATGGAAGATATTTATTCGAATAATTTTTTTAGAAGAACGTATTCTCGTTCTTCTATTTTTGTGTTACTTTGATTATTAGTATCTTTTGTGGAGAAATATGGCACGCACAATGGATAAAGAAAAAGAACCCAACCAACGCATGGAACAACGCTACATGGGTGTACAAAGCTCAATTCAAAAGAATGAAGAAAAACGCCAAAAGTTGTATGAATTCAATGCCAGTTCACCCGCGTTATTTTCAGAATTTGAAGCACAATTAGCTAATTTGGATGCAGGATTGGCGGAAGTAGAAAAAGGTGCGGCTTGGAATCCAACTTCTGGGACGTTTGATTTGTCTAGAATGAATTTATCTTGGACGAAACCGATTGGTAGGGCATGGGATAAACGGCAGAAGAAGATGGATGCGGTTAAAAATGCAGAGATGCAAAAGGAAATTGGGAAATTAGACGGCTATGAAATAGTTTGTATTGATAATGGTAGAAGGAAAGCTTGGTATATTAAGAAAAATGGGAAGTGGGTCTACCCAGGAGACGAACCTGAATTGTATGAAACACTGAATAATTGCAAAAATTATTTGAAGCAAGATCAATACAGGGTAACACAACCAAAAATTGTCCGTAATGTTGCGCCGTTAGCGATTCCAGGTGGACCAGTTCTAGAAAATCTACTTAACGCTGGGAAAGTAACTGCAGGAGTAGCTACTGCTATTGTCGTTGGAAAAGGGATTATCGATCAGATAAAGAATGCACCTTCTTTACAAGGGACGAAAGAAATTGAAATACCTAAAAATGTAGAAAAAAAGATAAAAAAATTATCACCAGAGCAGAAAAAAGCTTTGGATAAAGTGTTGGACAAGTTAGGAAAAGGAGATAAAACTGGGCTAAATGATCATGCATTAGGACATGATAGAAGTGGAGAAAGAGCTGCTGATATTAAAGGTTTTGGTAAACGTCGTGGTGGAGGTAGACTAATATACGAAAAAGATGGATTAGGGAAAATCAAAGTAAAGGATATATTAAAAAAACATGATTATTAATTATAGAATGGAGCTTGAAAATGTTGAGAATGAAACATGTGTTGTTAGAAGTATATTTTGATGATAAAAAGGTAAAAATTGAAGAGGTATTAGAACATTCGTCAAATCTAGATGAGTTAATGTATAAAGAAGTCAAATTTACTTATGCAGACTATGAACTTGCTTATGCAGGGACAAATGGGATTGTACACACTCTAGAAGATTTTGCAGGCTTTGGTGGGGATATGGATATTGAACCAGAAACAGAAAATTATGAAAATATTCGAGAAGAATTAATTAAAAAATGGGAATCAGTTTGTCAAAAGAAAATCGAAGAAGCGGTCGATGAATATTTAGAAATAAAAAGTCAATTTCTTCAAGAAAAAGGAATAAAGAACTAAAATGAATAGCAAAAACATTAAAAAAAATATTGTATAGAAAAAAATTGGAATGATTATAAAGAAAAATGTACTAGTAGAATTGAATTACCTGAAGGGATCAAGCAGTTCTATAAAGATAATAATGTTGAAATTCAACCTTTTTCACCTGAAGATGCTCCTTCAATGATATGGTATTTCAAATTTAGTCAATATGTTGAAGAAAATTTTTCAGTAACTTACAACACAAAATCTGATGATGTTACTTTGTTTGGCCCGGTCGTGACATACGTTGATTTGGCTTTCCGTGATATGATTGAAGATATTCACTTGAGAAAATCATAAAATTGGATCATATTTTATTAAAATTATTTTCTGCCGATGATCCAGATTTGAAAAATAGTTTAGAAAAAAGTGAACAAATAGAGGTGCTTGCAGAAAAATATCAGTTATAAAATAACGTAAAATGATATTAATAAATAGAACTAAAATAAGTTAATTATTTAAATGATTTTTAGAAGAACGTATTCTCGTTCTTCTATTTTTATGAATAAAACGAAGGGCACGCTCAAAGATAGTGTCAACGGCTTTATGAATGCGCCACTATCTAGTAAAACATACGATTCAGCGAAAATTTATTTCTCAGCCGTCTACCCAACATTAGCCAGTGGGTTTATACTAGCATGTGAGGCCTTAGTTGAAGCGCACAGTAAATTTTCCGAAGAATTTCAATCATCGGTGGATGTGATCGCAGAACAATTAAAAGCCGAAATCGCTTAAGGACAAGCGTTACTAAAAACTTCGAAGTAGTGAAAAAATCATAATTAGTGGTGTGTTATTAGAGAAATTGATAAAAGTATACTAATGATTGGGCTGGATTTATAGTATATACAAAAAAGTATATACCTAGTATAATGGAGAAAAATAGCAAGGGAAGGAGACTCTTACAATCAAAAATTTTACTGTTTATAAATTATTGGTAGCGCTAGCATATGCCTTTTTGTCATCATTGGCATTAAACTTTTTTTGGTTGCCAGGGAATATATATGCTAACGGAATTACTGGATTGTCTCAATTGATTTCCACTGTTCTTAAATCAACACAAGGCTTAACTGTATCTATTCCTTTGTTAGTTCTATTATTCAATTTGCCATTACTTATCGTTTCTTGGTTTAAAATTGATCGTGAGTTTACGGTGTATACAATTTTTGCTGTATTTATGACGTCCTTATTTATGCGTATGATCCCAGTTGTTACGTTAACGACAGATCCTGTGATCTGTGCTGTTTTGGGTGGTGCGTTGCATGGTATATCAGTTGGTATTACATTGAAAAGTGATTTTTCAACAGGTGGGTTAGATATTATTGGAATCGTTGTTAGAAAATTAACAGAAAAAAGCATTGGTACGGTTTTTATTATCTTTAATTTATGTGTTCAATTTGCGGCAGGTTTTCTTTATGGTTGGGAGTTCGCATTTTATAGTGCATTGTCTGTATTTATCAGTGGTCGCATGGTTGATTATGTAAACACAAAGCAGCAGAAAGTTCAGGTCATGATTGTGACAAACCAAGCAGAATATGTTATTAGCAAATTGCATCAAACGTTGAAAAGAGGAATTACCGTCATCAATGACGTGGAAGGCGCTTTTGATCATCAGCAAAAGAAATTGTTAATTGTAGTTGTTGCTAAAAAAGAGTTGAAACAATTAAGTGAAGCAGTTAATACAACAGATACAGGTGCCTTTGTCAGTGTTTCACCAGGTGTGTCTACAAATACTACTTTTTATGAATGGTAAAATCTTGGGGGATAGTCCTTGCAACGCCTTTCGATTATAATGAAGCAAAGGTTAGGATTAGATAGGAGAATAAAAATGGCGAAAAAACAAAGTGTCTTTCAAGAAGTAGCAAAGAAAATTCAAAAAAAAATCGATAAAGGACTTTACATTAGTTCACAACGTCTACCTTCTGAATATGATTTGGCTAAGGAGTTTGGTGTTAGTCGTTTAACTGTAAGAAAAGCAATTGATGAACTTATTTCTAAAAATATTTTAGTGAAACAAAAAGGTAAAGGAACCTATGTGATGACACAACAAAAAATCCAAAGTGGCCGTTCTGGACTACAAGGATTTACAGAAGCAGCTAAATCTTATGGAAAAACATCAAAGACAGAAGTGATCAGTTTTGAAGCAATAACGGCTATACCAGAGGAAATAGCAAGAGCTTTGCAATTAAATGATCAAGAAGAAGTGTATCACTTAGTTCGTTTGCGCTCATTCGATAATGAGCCGATGACGGTAGAGGATTTGTATATAAGATCGATCTATTTACCAGAAGTAACAGAAAAACAATTGGAAGCTTCGCTGTTTAAATTGATTGAAAAACAAATCGAAATTGCTTACTCACATCAAGAAGTCGAAGCGATTTTAGTGACGAAAGAACTGAGTCCATTATTGAAAGTCGAAGCAGGTGAACCACTCTTGATGGTTCATTCAATAACCTATTCGGTCACTGCTACACCGATTTTATATGATACATCATATTATCGTGCGGATCGTTATAGCTTTAAAAATACACTCCATCGTACGACAACTTAGCATAAAAACTAAAAAAGTCAGGTGAAAAAAAATGGAAACAATCAGAACACGTATTCAAAAAGCAGTTAAAAAAAATCAACACCATTTTTTAAATGATTTAAATAAGATTATGGAAGTGCCAAGCGTTAAGGGCAAGGCCGATGTAGGTGCACCTTTTGGGAAAGAACCTAGACGGGCTTTGGAGACTACTTTATCATTGGCTACAAGCTATGGTTTTAAAACGAAAGTGATTAAAGAGGCAGTAGGGTTCGCGCAATATGGGAATGAACAAGAATATGTTGGAATAGTTGGGCATTTAGATGTGGTTGCAGCTGGTAGTGGCTGGGATTTCCCGCCATTTCAATTAAGCGAAAAAGACGGACGCTTATTCGGTAGAGGGATTTTAGATAATAAAGGCCCCGCATTTGCTTGCTTATATGGATTGAAAATATTGAAAGAATTAGACATTCCTTTGAAAAAAACGATTCGTATTATTTTTGGAACGGATGAAGAAAGCGGATCTGCTGATTTACCTTATTATTTAGCAGAAGAACAGCCACCGACGTTTGGCTTTACGCCAGACTGTAAGTATCCAGTCGTATATGGTGAGCGAGGAATTGTTAATGTCGAACTAATGACACCATTTTCTGAAGCAGATTTATCGGTTCTTGGTACGATTGAAGGCGACCAAGCCAAAGATCATGTACCCGATGAACTAACAGTTGAACTAAAAAATGGAAAAAAGATTGAAATTACAGGAAAACGCGCTCCGACAAATGCACCCGAACTGGGTGAGAACGCAATTACCTTATTAGCGGAAAAACTGATGAATGACACAAGTTTAGCAGAACCACTTAAAAAATATTTTCAATGGATTTTTGAAGGTTTACATGAAAAACATTTTGGTGAAGGGATTAATTTGGCTCTAGCGGATAAAGATTCAGGAAAATTAATACTTACACCTTATGAATTACGCAAAACGGCAGAAGGACTATCACTTTTTATTGCAATTCGTTATCCTGTCACATTCCGTGAAGAAGAGGTTATTGAAAGAATCAAAGCAACAGTATTAGAGCATACGCAAGTCATCATTGTAAGAAGTTTGAAAGGAACCAATTTCCCCAAAGACGATCCTAATATCCGTATCTTAGCTGATGTTTATGAAAAAGTAACAGGATTAGACGGTACACCTGTTACGACGACGGGGGCAACTTATGCTAGAACCATGCCAAATATCGTCGCGTTTGGGCCCTCATTTCCAGGACAAAAAGGGATCGCACATAATAAAAATGAATACATGGATTTAAATGATTTACTGCTTAATCTGGAAATTTATACATTGGCACTTTATAAACTAGCAACAGAAAATTAAACACAAAACAAGCGTATCCAGCCTCTTTGAAACATACGAGAGGCTGGATATATCTAGTTTTAGACTAATTACATAGATACAGATAAAGCAGCAAGATCAATAAAGACATGGGCAATCCAGGAGCCCCAGATACTTTTTTCAGTTTTTAAGTAAACAATATTCAAAATCAAACGAGCAACACCTTGTAAAAGCAAAACATGTGTCATGGTAGTGAACCAAGAACCATCCCAATAAGAAGGAATATGCATAAGACCGAAGACAAGGGCACTTAATAAAGTACTCTGAATGAGAGAAAGACCTTTACTTTGAGCACCTTCAAGTATGCCGATTCCCAATAATTCCTCCCCCATCAACATAAAAGGTAGCATGAAAATAATTGTACCTAAATGCCCCGACGCAGGATTGGCTGTCCAGTTAAATCCTAAATCTTTAGAAATCAATCCAATAACTAACCCACTAACAAAATAACCAATTACTGCTACAGGAATCACCCACAACTTATGCGGGGCACGAAATGCAAATGCACTAGTTTTTCCAAATGCTAATATCCAAGCAAAAGTACCACCAACAAATAGTCCCCACCAAGCCCAAGAAAACGTCATCAACCCAAAAAATCCAATAAACAGTAATAAGGTCCCACCGAAAAGTCCTAGGGTTGAACTTTGTAGAGCTTTATTTGTTTCCATATAAAAATCCCTCCATTAAATCGTAGACCTCTTAAATCAAAAGAAATAGCTAGAAAAGTCTTTGATTAAGTATACTTTGCATCGATAGATTTAGGAAAATGATGTGCTTTTTAAACTGAATATGATTTTTAATAAATTTTACAGAAAATGGTATATACTAAAATGTATATATCGTGTATAATACAATTGCAAAAGAATGAAAACGCTATTTTAAAGGATGTGGATGTAATGTCATGGGGAATAATTGCTACTTGGCGTATGGCGCACGATGGAATCGTACAAGCCAGTGAGACATTAACGAAAGGTGGTCAAGCAGGAAATGCAATCGAACAAACGATTCAAACAGTTGAAGACTATCCATACTATAAATCAGTTGGATTTGGTGGGTTACCCAACGCTGAAGGGATTCTAGAAATGGACGCTGCTTTTATGGATGGGGACAATTTTAAACTTGGCGCAGTGGCTGGTATTACGGATACTAAAAATCCGATCTCCGTTGCCAGAAAATTAAGTGAAGAAAAATTCAACAGTTTTAGAGTCGGAGAAGGTGCAACAAAATACGCGATGTTAAATGGATTTGAACGAAAAAATATGTTGACAGCAAGAGCTCATAAAATTTGGGAGAAACGTGTAGAAGAAATTGCCAAAAATAATTTAAGTCCTTATGACGGTCACGATACAATTGGTGCCATTTCATTAGATACAAAAGGAAGTATGGCAGCGGGCACATCCAGTTCAGGTTTATTTATGAAAAAACCAGGGCGAGTAGGTGATTCTCCGCTTTCAGGTTCAGGTTTTTATGTCGATAGTGAAATTGGTGGAGCAGCGGCCACGGGCTTGGGGGAAGATTTGATGAAGGGCTGCTTAGCGTATGAAATTGTTCGTCAGATGGGGGAGGGCAAAACACCCCAAGAAGCTTGCGATCAAGCTGTCTATACGTTTCATGAAAAATTAACCAAACGATATGGCAAAGCGGGGGCTTTCTCTTTAATTGCGATGAATAATACTGGACAATGGGGTGTTGCGACTAATGTAGAATTTACATTTAGTGTGGCAAACGATCAGGAGAAACCTGCAATCTATCTAGCTAATATGGGCGAAAACCATCGGACAATCATCGAGCCAATTACGCAAGAATGGTTGAAGGCTTATGAGAAACGAATCAAAGCACCTATTGATTAACAAAACAAACGAAGGAGAGAATAATACATGAGTAAAAAGAAGATTTATTTATTTTGTGATGCAGGAATGTCTACAAGTATTATGGTCAATAAAATGATGGAAGTCGTAACAAAACATCAAATGCCTTTAGAAATTACTGCATTTCCAGTTGCAAGGGCACAAGAGGTGGTCGATCAGGAAAAGCCAGTTGCAATATTGCTAGGTCCTCAAGTACGCTTCCTGCTTGAAAAAACGAAAGAGCAATTTACTCCCCAAGGAATTCCAGTAGCCGCAATTGCACCGGAAGTATACGGTATGATGGATGGTGAAAAAGCGTTAAAAGAAGTATTAAAATTAATTAAATCAACTAAAAAATAAAAAAGGCTGGAGTGTATCTATATGAAAAAATTTTTAGATTGGTTGGAACGCATCTTGACGCCAATGGCTAAAGTCATTGGGGAAAATAAGTACCTTGTTGCAATTCGTGACGGCTTTTTACTATCCACTCCGTTATTGATTGTAGGATCGATTTTTCTTTTAATTGCAAATTTTCCACTCCCTCAATGGGATCAATGGATGTCAGCGTTTTTAGGTGTGGACTGGGCGGAACATATGGCAGTTCCTGCAAATGCTAGTTTTGATGTAATGACGATTTTAGCGGTTGTTGGAATTGCCTATAGCTTGGGACGTCAATTCAAGGTAGATGCAATGCAGTCAGGGATTATTGCGCTGGTGTCGTTTTTCATTGTGACGCCTTATTACACTGAGTACACGCCAGAAGGAACGGAAAAATTAATAGAAGTTGCGAGTTTACCGTTAAAATGGATGGGATCTAACGGATTATTTTTAGGAATGATCGTAGCGTTAGTTTCTACACGGATTTTTGTTTGGGTTTTAAGTAAAGGCTGGACGATTAAAATGCCTGATGGCGTGCCGCCGACGGTAGTGAAGTCCTTTGAAGCTCTAATTCCAAGTTTTATTGTGGTCTTTATATTCTTTGTTGCAGATTGGTTAGTTAGCTTATCTTCGTATGGGAATTTACAAGAAATTATTTTTGAATTTTTACAAACGCCATTATTAGCATTGGGGAACACACTTGGAGCAATGATTGTTGCTTATGTATTTCTACATTTTTTCTGGTTCTTTGGTATCAATGGAAGCAGTGTTGTTGGAGCAGTCTTTAATCCAGTTTTAAGAGCCTTATCAGTTGAAAATTTAGATGCATACAAACACGGACAACAAATTCCAAATATTATTACTGGACAATTTCAAGATATGTTTGCCACATTTGGCGGTGCTGGTTCTACTCTTTCACTGATTGTGGTAATGGTTATATTTTGTAAGAGTCAGCGAATTAAAAAATTATCCCAACTATCTTTAGTACCAGGTATTTTTGGCATCAACGAACCAATTATTTTTGGCTTACCAATTGTATTGAATCCGTTAATTTTAATTCCATTTGTCTTAGTTCCAACAATCAATATCATTATTGCTTATTTTGCAATGAATTGGGGCTTAGTTCCTTTAACAAATGGCATTCAGTTGCCGTGGACCACACCAATCATTTTCTCAGGCTTTCTGGTGAGTGGCTGGCAAGGAGCTGTCTTGCAAGGATTCCTATTTATTTTAGGTATGTTCATTTACTATCCGTTTATTAAAGTAATGGATGATCAATATTTACGAGAAGAAGCACAAGCGGTGGAGATTCAGGAAGAAGAAGAGATTAATTTCGATGATTTCGATTTCGATGATATTTAGAAAGAAGGTTCTTTGATGAAAAGAATTATACTCGTATTAAATCACGTGCAGGCAGGAATGGGGAGTGATGAAAATGCGCACCTAGCACCTGGCGGTAAGAAAACAACGATGGGACCAGGAAAAACCTTAAGTCCATTTTTTGAAGAAAACGATGCCCAGATTGTGGCTACTCTTTATTGTGGTGACCAGTATTATTTAGAAAACCCAGAAGAAGTGACGAAAAAATTTGTCGGTTTTGCTAAAAAATTTGAAGCAGATGCAGTGCTTTGTGGCCCAGCAATGCAGTATCCAAATTTTGGAGAAATGTCGGCAAAATTAGCAATTTCTTTTAACCAATACGGAATTCCAGCCGTTGCGGCGATGGCTATTGAAAATCCCGCAACACAGGAATATAAAGATCAAGTAGCTATTATTAAAATGCCAAAAAAAGGTGGAATTGGCTTAAACGAGTCTTTTAAAAATATGGCATTTTTAACAGCGAAAAAAGCTCATGGAGAACAGACAGAAACAATAGAAAAAACGATCTGTTTTGAATAATAAGTAAATTAAGAAGAAAAGGAGTCCTAGACAAAACTGATTTTGTGCTTTGTCTAGGACTTCTCTTTTACGTGCGCAAATGAGAGGAAATTCTACTTTTGACAAATAAGAAAAAAAGAGCTATTATAAATATATCGATTGACTACGGATGTAGTTTAAAAGGTTGATGTCAAGAAATTAGTAAAAAGGAGACTTTTTATGTCAGAAAAGAAAAGAATAATAAATATCACTGATGCAGAATGGGAAGTCATGCGTGTTGTCTGGGCGACAAAGGAAACCACGAGTAAAGAAGTGACAGATATCCTTAATGAAAAGAAGGAGTGGAAAAGCACCACTGTCAAAACGTTACTAAGCCGCTTAGTGGATAAAGAGATGCTAGGAACAACGCGTAATGGCAACAAGTTCACCTATTTTCCTTTAGTCGAAGAACGTAAAAGCATTGAGGCGCTCTCAACAGAGATGTTAACTAAAGTTTGCAGTAAAAAAGTTGGAAAAGTTCTTGAATCGATCATAAATGATAGTACATTGAGCTTTGCGGATATTGATACATTAGAATCATTGTTAATGGAAAAACGAAAATCTGCAGTAAAAGAAGTCCCTTGCAACTGTACACCTGGACAATGTCAGTGTCACTTAGCAAGTTAAATCAATAGGACTAAAATTAGCATAGGGAGTGTTTACTAATGGAGAAAGCAGTAACAATCAACGGAATGAAATGTGATGGTTGCATAAATATCGTCAAAGAAAACTTTGAAAAAATTGCAGGTGTTCAATCTGCAAGTGTGGATTTAGCGAAAAAATCAGCATTTGTAACAAGTGATAGAGAAATCTCAAATGAAGAATTGCAACAGTCGCTATCAGAAACAAAATTTACTGTTGGCTAACAAGTATGAAGAAAGCATTAAGTTTCGAGAAATTAGGAACTTAATGCTTTTTTATTTTTGGTATATTGAACATACCATTTACTGCCCATGAAAAAAAAATGTTCACGCTTACATTTTTGCAAATAAATAGTGCAACAATCTCTACTAATCAATTGAACCGTTCAACTATATAATGAAATCAGACAAGGAGAGAAGCAGATGAAAGATCGAACAATACAAATTTTAAAACGATTTATTTGGTCAGAGTATCCTTTGACGCTTGGAGAGCTAAGCGAAGATTTTCAAATCAGCCATCGAACAATCAGAAACGAAATTAACGAAATCAATGAATTTCTTATTAGTCGTAAACTACCAGAAGTCAAAACAATTAGAAATCGCGGTATGCTTTTAACACTTGATGAAAATGAAAAAAAAAGGATAGACGTCTGCATTGATGAAAAAAATGAATACGATTACTTAAATCGTGAGGAACGAATTTTTGATCTAATCTTGGCTTTTTCTTTGTCTGA
This sequence comes from Enterococcus sp. AMC1251, assembly GCF_058216535.1. NCBI lineage: Bacteria > Bacillati > Bacillota > Bacilli > Lactobacillales > Enterococcaceae > Enterococcus > Enterococcus sp. AMC1251. The sequence goes on from NZ_CM177098.1 coordinate 596,334, forward strand.
ACAGCCAGTATTTTTATACCAAAAAGAAATAGAGTACCAAATATCAAAAAGCTCCATGGATGAAGATATGCGCAGAGTCAGAACGCTTCTTCAAAAGTATGGAATCGACGTGTTGAGTATACCCAAACAAGGAATCACTTTAAAAGGTTCGGAGCGAACAATTCGGACGATGATTTATGATGTAATTAACCAATCAATTGACAGTTTACGATTTCTTGAGGGAAATGAAGCCGGTTTGATCGTTTCAAAAAGACATTTCTTTCGTTATTTTCCTAAGAATATACTGAAAGAAATTGACAATGTATATCATCAAACGATTTCCTCAAAAGAAGACATCTATCGAAATCAATTAGTTCTATTTACTGCAGTTTGGCTGAGTCGTTATTTAAAACAAGAATTAATTGCAAATTCTTCTTGGGAAGTCTTTGATACCGCTCAAAACAAATTACGTAGTTTTGTCGACCAACTTTGTCTAACTCTTTCCGTTAGACCTCCAGCATTTGAATTAAATTATATCACTTTCATGCTAGAAACATTCAGCACAGGCAATATAAGTAACTCAGCCGAATGGGTACAGGCGCAGCTATTATCGATTCAACTAATTCAATTCGTGGAACAAGCAACAAAAATACCCTTTTCAAAAAAAGAAGAGGCATTACATGAAGGATTATATCGACATATGGCGGGACTTATCAGTCGTGTAAAGAGCGAAATACAAATTTTAAATCCTTTAAAAGAAAATGTAAAACGCTATTACGGAACGATTTATGTTGCGATTGAAAAATTTGCCCCGACTATCGAGGCAATGACCAAAAAGAACCTTAGCGAGGATGAAATAGCCTTTTTAACGATCCACTTTTCAACATCTGTGAGTGCGATCAATCAAGAACTTAAATACACGTATAAGGCAGTAGTGATTTGTAATCATGGAACAGCTACCGGTCGATTATTGGCAGAACATTTAAAAGAATTGTTCCCTATTGATATAGTAGCCGTTTTAAGTACAGGAGAAATGGAACTAATCAAAAAATTAGATGTTGATTTAATATTCTCGACACTCAGTTTAACCTATTCTGAAAAGCCTGTTTTGGTAGTAGATCCAATCATCAAAGTAGAAAGTCGAAAAAATATTCAAGAGTTTTTAGAACGAAACAAACAATTAAAACGTTTAGTGAATAATGAAAGTGATTCTACCGAGTTCTTTTACACGGTTCTTGATTTGATTAAAGATAGCGGTGGGAAAATTTCTAGAGAAGTCTATCAAACCTTAGAAACAGCCTTTGATAAGAATCATTTAAAGATAAATAAAAGGGAGTTGCAGCCGATGTTGAAAGATGTCTTAAAAAAAAGCGATATTTTGTTATTAGAAGAATGTCCAGATTGGGAGAGCGCAATCCAACGAGTAGCATACCCATTATTAAAAGAGAATAGCATCAAAGAATCATATGTAAAAGCGATGATTGCTTCTGTAAAAGAATTTGGTCCATATATTGTGATAGGCAAACATTTGGCGTTAGCTCATGCAAGACCAGAAGATGGTGTGAACCGCTTGAGTATAAGTGTCGCAACTTTAGCAGAACCTGTTATTTTTGGAAACGAAGAGAATGATCCAGTAAAGATTATTTTTTGTTTAGCTGCAGTGGATTCATTTTCTCATCTGAACATTATGAAAAGTTTGATTGAATTGATCAATAATGAGGAAAAAATAATCCGTTTAACAAACTGTATGAACGTATCAGAATTTGAAACGATTTTATATGAAGAAGAGTCAAAAGAAACAAACGAATAAAAACGACAGGAGCGAATTATTATGAACAAACTAACTATTTTATTTGTTTGCGGTGCAGGGTTAGGTAGTAGCTTTGCAGCGCAGATGGCGGCAGAAGATGTACTAAATCAAAAAGGCGTAGAAGCAAAACTAGAACATACAGATATCTCATCTGCGGTATCTATGAATCCAGATATTATTATTACCGCTCAGAATTTTCAAACGCAATTTGAAAAATTTACTATTGATACGGAGAAGACAGCAATCATTTATTTGAAAAATATCGTTTCAAAGACCGAAATAGATGAAAAAATCACACCAATTTTACAAGAAAAAGGTATTATTTAAACCAAAATATAAGGGGGGATATTATCATGGGCGTAGTTAATTTTATTATCGAAAATATTTTGACGCAAGCGTCAATCACAATTAGCTTGATTGCGATGTTAGGATTGATTTTACAAAAAAAATCGATTGGACAAGTCTTATCAGGATCACTAAAGACGTTGCTGGGCTTTCAAGTACTGAGTGCGGGTTCAAGTATTATTGTCGGCAGCTTAACCTATTTTGGAGAGATTTTTACAGAGGGATTCCACATGCAAGGCATCATACCTTCCATTGAAGCAATCAATGGACAAGCAATGAATGAGCTTGGTTTAGGGCGAGATATTGCATTAACATTTCTAGCAATTTTCATTTTCAATATTCTAATTGCTCGTTTTACAAAATGGAAATATATATTTTTAACCGGACAAGCTATTTTGTGGATGGCGACGATGACAACAGTTTTTGGTTACTTTGCTGGGCTTCGTGGAATCGTGTTGATCATTGTTGGCGGATTTATCGGAGGCATTTTTGCGGTAGCAATGCCAGCGATTGCGCAGCCATTTATCAGAAAAATAACTGGATCAAATGATATTGCTTTAGGTCATTTTTGTACGATTGGCTATCTATTCGAAGCAGGGATTGCCTGGATTTTTGGAGAACGTGGGGAAAACAAAAAATCAGTGGAAGATCTTAAATTACCAAAATCGTTTGAATTTTTACAAGATACCTATTTATCTGTGATGGTCGTGATGGTTCCTTTATATATTGTGACGGTATTATTTGCAGGAGAAGAATTCGCAGCAACATTATCGGGCAATCAAAACTATATTATGTTTGCCTTTTTACAAGCGATCCAGTTTGTTGTTGGTGTGTATGTTTTGTTAGCGGGTGTGCGCTTGTTACTTGGAGAAATTGTTCCAGCCTTTAGAGGAATTGCAATGAAATTAGTACCAAATGCAATTCCAGCGTTAGATTGTCCTGTATTTTTTCCATACAGCCCGAACGCAGTAATTCTAGGATTTATCACAACAACAATCGGAGCTGTTTTGGCGATGTTTATTTTACCAACATTTGGTCTAGCGATGATTTTACCAGGGATGTTGACCAACTTCTTTGCAGGCGGTACAGCTGGAATTTTCGGTAACGCAGTTGGTGGTAGACGGGGTGCGATCATTGGTGGGATCGCCCATGGTTTCTTTATTACATTACTACCAGCACTATTAGTAACAATATTTAATAATATGGGCTTTGTAAATGCGACAGCTACTGATGTGGATACAGTTACAGCGGCACTCTTATACGCTTGGATTATTAGTCCGATCATGAAAGCTTTCTAAAAAGGAGTAAAAAATATGTTTAATTTCCTAAAAAAGAAGAAAATAAATACTGTGGAGACTGAAGTTGTGGAAATCCTGACGGGAGCGCAAAAAAATGATATTCAGAAAAAAATTGATCGAATGACACTAGAAATCAACGAGACCCAGTTAGAAGACACAGTATTGGCTGAAAAATACGAAAACATAGGTTTATTATTCGTACAACTAAACGAAACAGATCAAGCCATCATCTTCTTAGAAAAAAGCCAGGGGTTAAAAAACAGTATTGGAACTGGTTATAAAAAGTTGATGAGTCTATACAATCAAAAGCGGGCAGAGGCAGCCAAAAATGGTGATGACGCCGGAATTGATCAGTGGATGAATAAGATGGATGAGATGAGACAAATCGCAAAGAAAGTGACAATTAGTGGTCAATAACTATTGACAGATAGGGGAGAAATATATGTACACAACATTAAAAGAAGTCACAAAAACAGCAGAAGAATTGAATTTTACAGTAGGAGCTTTTAACGCTCACAACTTGGAAATGTTACCTGAGATGATTCGAGCAGCCAACGAAATGGGGGCACCAATTATTATCCAAACCAGTGTGGATACAGCGAAATATATCGGCTATGATATCTTAGTTTCTGTTGTCAAAACGATGGCTGAGAAAGAGATGGTTGATGCTGTACTTCATTTAGATCATGCCAGGGATTTTAATGATATCAAAGAAGCAATTGATTGTGGTTACACTTCGGTAATGTATGACGGTTCTCATCTACCCTTTAAAGAAAATATATTAAAAACAAAGGCTGTAGTGGAGTATGCTCATTCAAAAGGTGTTTCTGTTGAAGGAGAGTTAGGAACAATAGGAGGTACAGAAGAAGGTATCCATGTAGATGAAAATGACAAAGTTTACACAAAACCAGAAGATGCTCTTACCTTTGTAAAAGCTACAGGTATTGATGCCTTAGCTATTGCAATTGGAACCAATCATGGTCAATTTAAATCCAAGACAGAGGTGAATGTACCACTGTTAAAAGAGATTCATGCAACTGTGGATATTCCGCTTGTGATTCACGGCGGAACAGGGGTAAAAGAAGAAGATTACCCGGAACTAATCAACAATGGTATTCGTAAATTCAATGTTGGCACGGAGCTTTTAGTGAATTGGACAAAAACAGCGAAGGAATCATTCGAAGAGACCGCGGTGAATAAATCATTGCGTTATAATGTAATTCCAGCTAATGAAATGTGTCATAATATCGTTAAGCACAAAATAGGCTTATTTATGAATGTGGAAAGTCCTGTTTATTTGGGTTAGTCAGATGAAAAAATATTTGCTCTTACTTGCTGGGAGTCCAGCAACAGGAAAGTCCTATCTGATTCAAAAAATCCGTGAACAAATTCCAGATATATTCTTAATCACACCGGACGAAGGAAAAGAATTGTATGCTGATTCAGTTGGCTTTGATAATCTTGATGAAAAAATACAGTTAGAAACAAAAGTATGGTCCTTTTATTATGGAGTTTTAACCTTGTATATGGATGCTGGAAAACAAGTAATCGTTTCAGAATATCCATTTAGTGATAAGCAAAAAGAGAATCTTAGACAACTAGCCAATAGGTATGAATATGACGTAATTACCATTCGTTTAGTGGCTGATTTCGATGTATTATGGGAGAGAAGAAAACGAAGAGATATAGAACCAGATCGACACCTCAGTCATCTAATGACCCATTATCATTTTTCTGATCGATTAAATGATCGAAGCAAAGCAGACTATCATATTACAAAAGACGAATTCAAACGAATCATTCAAACGAGAAAATACGATCAGTTTGAATTAGGAGAAGTTCATGAATATGATGTTACAGACTATGAAAAAGTAGATTACAGCAACTTAATCCAATACTTGAAAAATAAAATCGAGAAAGAAAACTAAAAAAGACGAATCAAAACAGAGGCACCTCTGAAAAAATCATTCAGTAGACGCCTCTGTTTTCATTTGTTGAAACAAGTTGCTTATTGATTATCTTTCCGACAAACCATCAAGTAATTCATAAGCATTACACCATTACGATATTGTACTTTTTGTTGTACAGACTCAAATCCAAGCGATTCAAAAAACGGTTTAGCTGTGATTGACGAATAGACAGTAAGTTCTTTTGCTCCAGCTTTAAATGCATGATCCATCAAATCTGTAGCAATCATTTTTCCGATACCATAGCCGATCCATTTTTTATCTACATATAGGTAATTAAGTTCACCCGTATCAGTAATATTGCCAAAACCGATAACTTCCATTCTGTTAAGAGCAACAGTTGCATAGGTCGATGAAAGTTCATGGTGCCACTTGACATAATCAGGTGTCAGCTGAACCAACTGATCGATTTGTTGTTGCGTGTAGTCTTTTTTGTTGATTGCTTGAACTGTGCCATTAAATATAGCAAGTATGTTTTCTAAATCAGATTGTTGATATTTTCTCAAACTGAATACACTCATTCTTCGGTCACTCCTATTCATTAAGTTTAGTTTAATCATATAATCGCAATATGTCAAAGTATAATTTGCAAGATGAAGCATTTTTTAGCAAAATAATCACCTTTATGACCGTATCAAGTAATAAAGTATAACAATTCTTAACAAATAAACTAATTGAGCGAGTATCTAACGACTGAAAAGAGAAGGAATAGTTGAGAAGTAAAAAGATTACTTAGTGTAGTTGAAAGTCGAGAATGAGACAAATGTCGTCATTTCTATTTTCCTCGGATCGATTGGATATTATGGTATGCTTTTTTAGTCAATTCGTTATTTTTATTTGTGTAGTAGTAGTACTTATCTTTTGTTTTTATTTCTAAAATCGGTTGTTTCTCTTTTAAAACAAGTAAGTAAGAAGGTTCATTATTCACCTGAAATTCACCTTTTAAATAATTTTCAGTAGCTGTTCCGTAAACACGGATTTTATCTTTCGGTAAATGGTTAATCAATTCCACCGATTCAATGTCATTCCAATCAATTTTTCTAGGTTGACTTAATGGTGCCGAGAGATAAATACCCTTATGTGTGGTAGTCAATTCAAAAGGATTGGCGGAAAAATCACTGATTACCATTGGAATCGTTGAGGCAATTAAGGCAATTAAAACGAAAACACCTGTTACAATCATGGAAATTTTTCCACCCAACCTACCTAAATTTATAGAAATGTTCATTCCTACGCGATCAGGTATCATGATTCTCTTGTCATTAGGATTCATATAAATTCCGTATTTCCAATATTGATCCTCATTGCTATAGCGGTATTCTTTGGCTTGTGAAATTAATTGGTCTTGTTTTTTTCTGGAAGAGAATAAGTAGAAAAAAGTGAATAGGACAAAGACCAAAATCAGTACGGTATAACCGATTAAAAATAGTATCATTTGTTCATAAGGAATTATCATCGAATAAGTTGTCATGAAACCCAAAGGACTTAAAACCAGTGCAGAAATAGCCATCAAAACAGACCAGTGATGGCGCATTTGATCATTGACCTTTTGATTAATCGCTTCGTCACTTGTCAATGGTTTAACTGGAAAACGTGCAATAAAAGAATAGAAAAGCAAAAACATACTTAATAAAAGAATAGAAATAAGACAAATAATCCAATTTCCATTAGAGAAGCCCAGTATTTTAACCGAATAAAAACAACTTGAAAGAGTGATGAAACCACTTGGTAAAAACCACCAGACGGAAATTAGTTTACGATTTTTATTTACTACTAACTTTGTATCAACTAACAGTGGACTCGTAGGTAAAATCCAATTGTTTTGGACTTTAACAGTGGTCATTTTACGAATGTAGACGATCTGTAAGTAAAAAGAAGTTCCGATAAAACCAATCATCATTGTTAAGAAATAGATCAAAGTCAAAGAATCATATGTGCTTATCAAGATAGGAAAAGCTGCGACAGAGAAGATTCCAGCACACTGCAATAGTCTTTTTTTGTACATTCTACTAACAGCTAGAACCTGTTCCTCTTGAAGTTTATCTTTAGGTAAGGTTGTTTCTAAAATAATATTTTTATGCGGATTTGCAGGAATTCTCCCAGCAAAAGCCATTAAAAAGTTGGTCCCAATAAGTAATAAATAAAGAAATAAATTCATTTTTAACACCCCTTGTACTATTCAAATTTTTGATAAATCTTTTTCACATCTTCTTGAATCCTATTTTCTGAGAATTGATGAATAGAAGCTTCTGCTAATAATAGTTCCAGCTCCTTTAAAAATCGTTCTTGAAAGGGCAGACTAAGTGTTTGCTTTTCGGCGACTCTTGTTCCATTTCGACGATCTGTTAAAATATAGCCATCATTTTTCAATAACACATACGCTTTTGAAACAGTCATCATGTTGACTCCGATTTCATCTGCCAGTTGCCGAACAGAAGGAAGAATCTCACCTGGATAAAGTTTTTTTGTAGCAATACCAAGAATAAGCTGGTTACAAATTTGTTGATAAATTGGTACTGGGCTTTGAGTATCTATTTCTAATAACATCGTTTCACCTCTTTCTCTCTTTGTATTACATAGCATAATACATGTGATGCAAAAAAGCGAGTATATTTTATTAAAACTTGAGAGATTGAAATTTGAGGCATATAATGAGGAAGGAATATTACGAATGAAAGGATGAACTGATATGTCAGTAATTAAACCTAAAGTAACACAAAAATTCCACGACGAATTCGTGGAAAATAATAAACTAAATGCCTTACAACGTGGAGTTGTCAAAAATGGTATTACTGCTTCTGCGCAAAATCAAAGTGCTGCAGTAAATAATGTTCCTGTTTTTTCAGTAGACCTTACGACTGGAAAAGTAGCGAATCAAAAACAAAGTGGACGTTGCTGGATGTTTGCAGCATTGAATACCTTTAGACACAAAATGATCAACAGTTTTAATTTAAAAGATTTCGAACTTTCTCAAAATTATACATTTTTCTGGGATAAATATGAAAAATCTAATTATTTCTATGAAAATATCATTGCAACAGCTGAACAAGAATTAGACAGCCGTAAAGTGGCTTTCCTTTTAGCAACACCTCAACAAGATGGTGGACAATGGGATATGATCGTTTCACTTTTCCAAAAATATGGGGTTGTACCAAAAACAGCCATGCCTGAAAGCAGCAATAGCTCAAACTCACGTGATCTAAACACTTACTTAAATAAAAAACTAAGAAAAGATGCATTTATTTTGCGTGAGCTGATCACTAGCGGAAAAACAACAGCTGAGGTTCAAACAGCTAAGGAAGCAATGCTAAAGGAGGTCTATAACTTTTTAGCGATTTCATTAGGGACACCTCCTGAAACAGTTGATTTTGAATACCGTGACGAAGAGAAAAAATATCACTTAGATCAAAATTTAACGCCGCACTCATTTTATGAAAAATATGTAGATGTAAATCTTGATGACTATGTAAGTATAATCAATGCGCCAACAGCGGACAAACCTTATAATCAAACCTATACTGTAGAAATGTTAGGAAACGTTGTGGGCGGTAAAGAAGTGAAATATATCAATGTGGATATGACGACTTTCAAAAAATTAGCAGTGGCTCAATTAGAACAGGGTGAATCGGTTTGGTTTGGCTGTGATGTGGGACAATCTTCTACAAGAGATAGTGGGATTATGTCTTTAGATGCTTATGATATGAATGATTTATTCGATATCGATTTCACGATGACAAAAGCACAACGTTTAGATTTTGGCGAAAGCTTAATGACCCATGCGATGGTTTTAACTGGCGTGGATGTGATTGATGGTGTGTCTACTAAATGGAAAGTGGAAAATAGTTGGGGCGAAAAAGTGGGTGATAAAGGCTTCTTTGTGATGAGTGATGCTTGGATGGACGAATACACATATCAAATTGTTGTTCGGAAAGATTTCTTGTCAAAAGAATTACAAGAAGTTTGGAAACAAAAGCCAACTGTTTTAGCACCTTGGGATCCAATGGGGGCTTTGGCATAGTTAATGCTTGTCCAGTACTTTCCCATTAACGCATTTTATAGCTTAATAGAAAAGGGCTCGCTTCGGCAAGTCCTTTTTTGTTTATGAATTATTTTTAGAGAAATTGAATTATGTCCTATATTGACCTAAAAGGAAAAAAATGATAACACGAGATTAACCTGATAGGTAAATGAGGTGCTTGACAAACCTTGATATGTAATTAAAAACAGAATGGAGAAATTAAGTTGAATATTACGAGATTGGATGATGAAAGAAAACAAGCGATAATCAACTCTGCTTTAAAAGAATTTGTAAAATGTGGTTATGATAGAGCTTCAACGAATGAGATTGCCAAAAATGCAAACCTTTCAAAAGCGCTAATGTTTCATTATACTGGCAATAAAGAAGCTTTATTTCTTTATCTTATAGACTATTGCCGAGAAAAAATCAATCACGAATATATTAATAGAATGAATTTTAAAGAAAAGGATCTTCTGTTACGGTTACGCCAATCGTATCTTTTACAAATAGAACTTATTAAACTAAACCCATGGATGTTAGATTTCTTCAAATTATTTAGTGAGACTAAGTCAAAACAGATTGATACAACATTGAAAGTGGATGATAAGCAAGAAGAATCTTTTTGTTTTGAAAAAATGTTCGACTTTGTTGATGAGACAAAATTCAGGAAAAACATTGAGGTCTCAAAAGCTAAAGAACTTATTTTTTGGAGTAACATTGGGTTCATTGGTGAAATAATTAATACTATGCAACATCTTGAACATGATACTATTGATTATGATGAAATAAATAATAAAATTAGCAATTACTTCGATGATTTAAAATTAGTTTATTATGATTGAACAAGTAGAAGGAGACGACAATGTGATAGAGAAAAATATAATAATTGAATTTCCTTTAAGAGGAGAATGGCAAGCACCAACTACACCTGTAAAAAGAATACCTAGTCATGGAACAAATAGAATGGGGTTGAGATATGCTTTTGATTTTTTACAGATTGATTGGCTGGGGAGCAAAAGACCTTTTCATAGTATTGGCGCTGTACAATATCTATTGTTAGGTGCCTCATTAGAGAATTATTATTGTTATAATCAAGATATTTTTGCACCTTGTGACGGTGAAATAGTAGAAGTAATAGATGGCATTGCTGAGAGAAAAAGAGTTCATTGGTTCATAGATTTGGTTATTGGCATTAAAAATTCTATTACTTTTGATGAGAGAAAAGATAAGTTTAGTAAAATAGCTGGGAATTATATTGTTATGAAACTATCAGATGGCATATACGCTATGTTTGCGCATTTTAAAACAAATTCTATCAACGTTTCCATCAATGATAAAGTAAAAAAAGGTTCGATTTTGGGAAAAGTTGGACATTCAGGTAATTCGACTTCCCCTCATTTACATTTTCAACTTATGGATAGTTGTGACATTGCGAAGGCAAAAGGAATTCCTTTTCGCTTTGAGCGATATGAAGTATTTAAAGATAGTCACTGGAAAAAAGTTTACAGTCAGATTCCCTCTGAGAAGGATAGATTTCGATTTTATAAAAATTAAAGAATTTTACTCTACTTATTTTTATGGGAAATAAATACCAACTATTAATGAGATAAGCTTTTTAAAACGTTATGAATGTTGATGCAAAAAAACTTAGTTTGTTCTGATTTTGTAGACCGAAGAAACACGTTGACCGATTCACTTATGTAATGGAATTTAAAAAGCATGATAGATAAATTAAGCTTTATTTAATAAAATAATCAAGAAATTTACTATTGCCAATTCATTTATTATGGAGTAGAATGAGAAACAGTTTCAATGAATTGAAATAATTAATTAAATCAAATAACTTTTGATAACTAGCGCCGGCTGCTTATCAGTAAAAGTGTGGATTAACAATTCTTAGGCCTTAGATAGAATTGTTGATTGACACTTTTTTTATTTTCTAGTCGAGGCTGCCAAGCTCTTTTAACTTTTAAATTATACGAGGAGGTTTTTTTATGAACAAGGATTGGATAAAATTAATGATTGGTGCGTTTTTTGAAGTATTATGGGTTATTGGAATGAAACATAGTAATACATGGTGGGAAATGTTATTGACTGTTGTATTTATTTTCATTAGCTTTTACGCATTGATCAAAGCAGGTGAAACCTTACCTGTTGGAACCGCTTATGCGGTATTTGTTGGGTTAGGTACAGCAGGTACGGTGATTTCAGGCATCCTCTTTTTTGGTGAAGAATTTAAGTTATCTAAAATTATACTAATTGTAGTGCTATTGATCGGTGTGGTAGGCTTGAAATTCGTAACAAGTGAGAAAGGAGCGAGTCAAAAATGAGTTGGGTCTTTTTAATGATTGCAGGAATTTTTGAAATGCTAGGAGTAGGATCAATCAATCGCTTTAATCAAAACAAAGATACAAAGTCCTTATTGTTATTATTTTTGACATTTACCAGTAGTTTTCTTTTTCTTTACTTAGCAATGAAGCGTTTACCGATGGGCATTTCATATGCAATTTGGACAGGGATTGGAGCTGCTGGTGGAGCTGTTTTAGGAATGATTTTTTATGGGGAATCTAAGGATTGGCGCAGAATCATTTTCATTGGGATTATTTTAGTGTCGGTGATTGGATTGAAGTTGATCGGATGATACTGTTAAAGATAGTAGCTAATTTTTAATCTCTCATATTCAACTTTAAAAGTCGAATAAACGGTGGGAGAAAATAATACCTATAAAATGAAAGAATAGAAAGAAGAGCTATTTATAGCCTTCAGGGATAGCTCCTTTCCGTATTAATCTACCACCTATTAACTTTCATATATAGCAGCTAAATCATGTATTCTACGCTTCATTTCTTTGCGGATATGTAACGGAGCTAAACATTCACATTTATTTCCCAAACTGAAAAGAAGATTGTAATAGTATTCGTTCTCTATAAAAGGAAAATAAACAATATAATGCTCAGCACCATCTGACGTAAAATGTTCATAAGTGGAATAATCAAGCACTCTATCCATGACAGATTTATGAATGCGAATTTTGATTTCCGTTTGCATAGTAGTTAAAATATCACCAAAATCCAACTGAGGTTTTTGATGATCTCGTGGCGTAAAAAATTTCTCTTGCAATTGTAGGATCGATAGGCGAGATAGTCTGAATAAGCGAAAATCATTTCTTTCAAGGCAATACCCGTGTAGATACCACTGGCTACTTTTCAATACAAGCTGATAGGGCTCGACTGACCGCTTTGTTTTATTTCCATAGCGATCTGCATAGTCAAATAAAAGTAACTTTTTTTGCTGTAAAGCTGTTCTAATAATTTTTAAATAGGGTTGTACGTCCTTGTTGTTCATCCAAGGACTTAAATCGATATATAGTTGATTTGCTTTTAATTCGATGTCTTCCGCTGTGTCAGTAGGGATAAAACTTTTGACTTTCGCAAGGGCGTTTATCAGTTCGTCTCCTTGTAACATATTAGAAAGATTGGAAAGTCCCATCAAGATAGCGGAAAGGTCGGCAGTTGAAAAAACATTTCTATCAATCTTGTAATTTGGCATGATTTCAAAACCGCCTCCCACTCCTGGTGTTGAGCGAACGGGAATACCAGACCTATTAATAGCGTCTACATCGCGGTAAATTGTGCGGAGTGAAACTTCAAACATATCTGCTAACTTTTGTGCACTGATACGCTCTTTATCAAGGAGAACCATAATAATACTGATAAGTCTTTCAACTTTCATCTAATCCCCCTCTTTCAAATGTTTATTTTTATCATTGTATATTGTTGCCATACTGGTGTCAACAATTGCAAGGTATACTTAAAAAGTAAAGGTATGAAAGTGAAAACAGTAACATCATTTGTTTAAATGACTTGTTGCTTAATCATATCTTTGATGCATAACGAAAAAGGGGGATATTTATGTTTACAATCTATATTTACGTTCTTGATACTTTAGCCGACTGGGAACTGGGCTACGTTACCTCAGAGCTGAACTCTGGCCGTTTTTTTAAAAAAGGAGAGTCACGGATATCACTTAAAATGGTTAGTTATTCTAAAGAAGCAATTAATACCATGGGGGGGCTGACAATAGTGCCAGATTGCTTGATTGACGATATTGTTGTGAGTGAAACAAGCTTATTGTTATTACCAGGTGCAGATACATGGAACAATCCCGAGCATAATGCGATTATCGAAAAAGCAAGCGAATTTCTCTCTTTAGGCGCTACGGTGTGCGCTATCTGTGGGGCTACCGCTGCACTTGCCAACTTTGGACTCTTGGATAATCGTCCGCACACTAGTAATGGACCAGGGTTTCTTAAAATGGTTTCTCCTGATTATAAAGGGCAAAGTTTTTATATAGACAAGCCATCTATAGCTGATAACAACCTTATTACTGCAAGTTCCACTGGAGCTTTGTTGTGGGCGAAACAAATTATTGAACATTTAGGTGTTTTTCAATCAAATACTCTTGAATTTTGGTATGAATATTTTAGTACAGGTAAGCCAAAATATTTCTTTGCCCTCATGCAAACTTTACCATCTAGCAATGAAAACTAATTCATATTTGCTATAAACAACAAATTGATTTAGACTTGAAAATACACTAAGGAAGCATGCTCAAGTCTTTGGTAATTCAACATTTTTTATTTCTCGGGCTGCTTTTATACCATCGTTTATTCGGTTTTGAAGGGTGAGTTTTGTCTCATCCTTTTTTGATTTTATTACTTGCTTTTTGAAGATTTGAGCGCCTTTGTTATGATTTATAGGATTTAATTTAACCAAAAAATTTTATTTCGGGAGCGCGATCCACCAGTTTTCTATTCTTTATTTGTCGTCGATCGCAGAATGAATAGAAAAAAGGTTGGGACAGAAGAGTTTAACCCCGAGAAATAAGAAGGGATTCACGAAAATTACTCTTCTGATTTCTGTGAATTTCAACTTATTTCCGAGGGTTTTACTTCTTATCTTACATTTTATTCGTATTTCAGGCGGCTGGGTTGTAACTCATAGAGTAATGTCCCAGTCACTTAGTTAAAGGGTGTGTTCTATATTACTTTAATTTATTTTGTTTTTAAGAACGTTATTTAGCACTTAGAATTGGATGAGATCGAAACGAAGTGTAGTGGTTGCTTCCACTTCCGCTGTTTATCCTATAGAGTAAACAGCTAGTGTTTTAACTGGAGCCTCTTAAAGCAACCCCTTCCGAAATAAACTTTTCTATCGATCTTCACTGTTGTATTTTTTTCTCAGTGCTTATTGTAAAATTCGTGCATATCTTGTAGCAAATTCATTATTGTAAAACACACCGTTTACGTTGGTACCGACATCCCAGTTTGTAGACCAAGTCATTAAGCCTTTGATTGGATTGCCATCTTTCGCTAATTGATCCAATGTTTTGTAGACAGCTGCAGGATCAATCACATAACCACTGCCAGCACTATCAACATTAGCAGGTAGCCCTAAAACAAGTTTGTCATTTGGTATTTTTAAGAATGTCCGTGTACCGTGAATCATTGAATCAGACATATAATAGAGAAATTCATATTTCAAAGCATCGTTACTTTGAGGAATCCATTTATTGATTTCATCTACCCAAACACCATCTCCGCCTTGATTATACAACTGCGGTGCAATATAGTCATAATAACCCTCTAAAGAAGTAATGTATTTTTCATATGCACCTCCAGGCTTTAAGTAAGGAAATTCTGGTGCCATCGTGATAATAAAATTTTTACCTTGCGCTCTGTAATGCTCTTTGACTTTTTTTAAAGCTGTTGGGATAACGGTTTGGTTATCGCCTGCTGTAATAGCTGACTGTTCTAAATCAATGTCAAGTCCATCAAAACCATACGTTTCAACTTGACGAATAATTTCATCTGCAAACGCTTGTTCATCGCCAGTCTTTAACTGGATATGTGCATCTGCGCCGCCCAGTGCAAGTAGGACTGCGCGACCTTGACTATTTAGTGTTGCTACATCTTGGCGAAAAGCAGCATCTGTTTTATTATATGGGGAAAATGTTGGGATGCGGTTAACGCCGTCACTTTTCATGAACGACACTGGAACCACATTATAGGCTTCATTTACATCTGTTAATGAAATAGTGGCAGACGTTCCTTGTTTATAACCATCTCTACCTTTAGAATCCCAGTTATGCCAGTAGCCGACAAGTACTTTCTTATTTTCCACACTAACCATTTCATTAGCAGAATCAACAGCTTCAACAGAAGTTGCTGCATATAGACTGCCTAAAATAATACCTGAGACTGATAGAAATATTGGGATAAATTGCTTGATTTTCATGTGCACAGCTCCTTTAATTTCCTTGATTGATTATTTTACATTAACGTCGATTGCTTGATAAAAAGCGTTTGTTGTATCGTAAACATTCCAAACCGCATAAATCACATGGTACCCTTTACGGTCACTAGGAACAGTAATCGTATGTTTAACAGAGGATTCAGGGATAGTAGCTTTGTCATCTACTTGACCAATTAAATCAAAATTTTTGATATCTAAAGGTTGATTTGGATTCCAACCTTGTTTTGTCATATAGTACTCCCACGTAGAAGTTCTGTGACGAGCAGTTAACGTCCAATTAATTGAAAGAGGACCAATTGTAATATCAGATTTATACCAGCGATCAGAGGACTGAACATCTAATGGCTCAAAACCGCTAACGCCTGCACTAGCTAATTTTCCTGGAGTAAACGTATTTTTAGTGGCTTCAATACTTTGGGGTTCCCATTCAGCACGACCAACATTTTTATTTATTTTCCCACCTTGAGTGCTACCAAAGTATGCGCGGCTTCCTGGTGATGAAACATATCCATGTGCATGTGTGACAGTGGCTGAAACAAGTAAAAATCCTGCCAGTAAACTAAGTGTAAGAATTGTTTTGAACGTTGCGTTTTTCATTAGTATTCCTCCTAGAATTTTTTTATAGCGCTTACAATCGTAAATTTAACATGCTATTTTATATTATTCAAATGATATGCAACTACTTATTAAATGATAATAAGGTAAGTGAATATGTGAAAAAAGTTCTTTTAAAGAGAAGTCTTTTTGGGGATAGTTAGTCATATAAAAGTAAAAGAACCGCCAGTTGAAAATGCGCAGAATGCATCCTTCTAACTGGCGGTTTTATTAAGATCATTATTTTTTCATAAATTAAAAAACAATGTCGAGACTGGCCAAGCCTGCTACGCTTTCAAATTGACCAATGTTTGTTCATCATTTGCAATTACCTCTAATAAATTTTGATTGTCATTAAAAGTAGCAAAGACTTTTGCACTGTTAAAATCAGGTGCTTTCAAATCAGGTGACTTCATAAAATCATTAAAAGCGACTTCATAAGCCAAAAGATCTAACATATATAACGATTGATAGGTTCTATTTAATGTCATTCCCTGGGTAGCTAATTCAAAAGCGGCTTCATAATTTTTGATCAATGAATAAAATTTGGCTGTGTTGAAGAATATTTTAGTAGCTTCAATTGGCATTTTGATCGTCATTTCTTTTAGCATGTCGATCGATTTTTCATAATAAACTTGTGCTTTATCCAACTCATTAGCCATTTCATAAACGATCCCTAGGCTATTAACAGAAAGGATCGCATACACAGAATTCGAATTGCCAAGCTCATCGGCTCTATAAAAATAAAATAGACTATCTGTTGTATTGTTGTAGCCCAACAAGTTTGTGATCCCCATAAAATAAAGCCAGCGAACCTCTAATTCTTTATTTTGAAAATCAGAAACATTGATAGATGTTGATTTTAAAATTGAATGAGCTTCTTTATGTTTAAACGTATTACATAATTCTTCCACATGACTTAATAAAGAAGAAAGCTTCTTTTCGTCATTATCATCTAATACGCTCTCAAGGCTGAGGTTTAATCTCTTACAGATTGCATCAAGAATTTCAAGGCTATCACAAACATTTTTGTTTTCAATGTTGCTAACGGTTCCTTGTGTACAAATTCCAGCGGCCAAAGTTACTTGCGACAATTTTTTCTGTGTTCTTACTGTGCGGATAATGTCACCTTTGATTCTCATATTTTTCCCCTCTATATTTAAGCTTTATGGTTCTACTTTATATAATAGTATGGTATTATCACTCTATAATCAACTAATTTTTTGGAGGGATGGGAATGGAAACGCTTTTAGAGTTGTTGAATGAAGTGCTCAGCTATGGCAATACGGGTCACGTATAGTTTAAAAAAATTAATTATTAGATTTTTTTTTTAGACAAATAGCTACTATGCAAAAGCTTTTTGGCGCAGAGGATATTTTTACTTCTGTTTCAAAAAGTTTTTTTAATTATATTAAAAAATTATATTTAATTTAGTTTTTTTGAAAATATTTTTAAATACTAACTTGTTGTAAACGTATTGGAACAGTTTTTATATTCGACTTTTTTATCATCAATTTAAGATAATATGATATACTTTAATTGGTTATACAGGTTCAAGAAGGAGGAGATCCAGTGGCAAAAAAATTTACGACCCCATATGAAGTCGCTTATTATGATGGTGATGTCACTAGAAAAATGACGATTCCGTCAATGTTAGCTGTTGTGATCAAAACATCTGAAGAACAAAGTGATGCCTTGGATAGGGGAAGCGATTTTGTTGCTTCGTTTGGTCTCGGCTGGGTTATTACCAATTATGAAATACACATCACACGCTTGCCTAAAGTTGGAGAAAAACTCGCCGTTACCACTCAAGCGATGGCATATAATAAATACTTCTGCTATCGAAACTTTTGGATTCATGATGAAAAAGGAAATGAATGTGTCTTGATCAAGTCGACATTTGTTTTGATGGATAAAAAAAACCGCAAGATGAGCAGCGTATTACCTGAGATTATTGAACCGTATGAAAGTGAAAAAATCAAAAAAATTTACCGTGGTGAAAAAATTGACAAGGTAGAAAAGGGTGGATTTTTACCATATCGCGTGCGTTACTTTGACATTGACGGAAACCAACATGTTAATAATGCAATTTATTTTAATTGGTTGCTAGATGTATTAGGTTATGATTTTTTGACCACCCATGAGCCGACATTTATTAATATAAAATTTGATAAAGAAGTAGAATATGGTCAAGTAGTAGAAAGTCATTATGAAATACTTGAAACTACAGAAGAAAAGACAACGCGGCATGAAATAAAAATCGAGGGTCAAACCTATTGTGAAGCAAATATGAGATGGAAAAAAAGCCAATAAGATTATAGAACCAAGTCATTTTTGGGGGCTGAGACAATTTTTTGTTTTGTCTTAGTCCTTTTTAGTATAAAATTAATATAAAATGATTTGATAAGAATAGAAGGGACAAAATAGACGTATGATTCGATTAGGTTTGACTTCTTTTAATGAACATGAACAATTAACTGGGAAAAAACGCTCTACATTATACGAATATGCAGGTTACTTGCCTCTAGTTGAGATGGATACAGCTTATTATGGTATTCCCAGACAAGATTCTGTAAGTGAATGGACAAAATCAGTTCCAGAAAATTTTCGGTTTGTAATGAAAGTCTATAGTGGTATCAGCTGTCAGGGTGAATGGCAGCAATATTATCAACGTGAAGAAGAGATGGTTGAAGCGTTTTTGGCTAGCATGACTCCGATGATCGAAAGTGGCAAGCTTTTTGCCTTTTTGATTCAATTTTCGGGAACATTTAGCTGTACGAAAGAAAATGTTCAATATTTGGAAAAAGTACGTCACTGGTTTGCTGGATTTCCGATTGCGATAGAATTACGAAATGGTTCATGGTATACAGCAAAATACATCAAACAAACACTATCATTCATGAAAAAAAATAAATTTTCACTAGTCTCTGTTGATGAACCGCAGATACCGACGAATCCAGTGCCATTTGTCCCTTATGTTACAAATGATCAATTTACTTTATTTCGTTTTCATGGACGTAATGCTGCAGGTTGGATGGCAAATGACAAAGATTGGCGTAAAAAACGTACCTTATATCGTTATAATTCTGATGAAATCGCAGATTTAAGTGAAGCTGTGGAAAAAGTAGCACGAGAAGCAAAAGAAGTTGGTGTGATCTTCAATAATAATTCTGGTGGCGACGCGGCAAGCAATGTACTAGAAATGAAAGCGGCATTGAAGCTTGAATACGAGAACTTAAACCCAAAACAAATGGGCTTATTTTAAAAAATGACAAAGAACTATTAAAGGAAGGAATACCATGATTAAAGCTATTTTCTTTGATATCGATGGTACGTTGGTTAACAAAAATACAAAAGTTTTAGCATCGACCAAACAAGCGATTGCAAAAGCTCAAGCACAAGGAATTATTTGCGGAATTGCAACAGGTAGAGGTCCAGTTCATTTAGATCTGCAAATAGATGAATTGAATTTAGATGTTTTTATTACGTACAATGGTCAGTTAGTTTATACCAAGGAAGAAACGATTCGAGCAGAGCATTTTTCTGACGAAACACTAAAGAGAATTGTTTCATTTTCAGATTTTTATCACCGCCAAATCATGTTTGGTTCAAGGAAACATCTGGAGGGTAGTTCGCTTATGCGTTTTGGACAAAAAAAGTGGGCGAAAAAAATGATCCATTTTTTACCTAAGTATTTTCCAACAACATTTGTAAAAAATCTGATTAGCCGTTTCTCAATCCATAGGAAAGCGCAACGTTATCATAACCTTGATATTCTAAAAGAACCGATTTATCAATGTGTGCTACTAAGCCCTAAATCAGAGCTTGATTTTTTGAGTGAACAATTGTCAGGTTGCCAACTGACGAGGTCAAACCCTTATACACTTGATATCATTCCAGTCGGTGGATCAAAACTTATAGGCATTCAGAAATGTGCTGAATATTTTGGTTTTACATTAGAAGAAGTGATGGCATTTGGAGATAGTTGGAATGATTTGGAAATGCTCAAAGGTGTGGGGGTAGGCGTTGCAATGGGAAATGCTGAAGAAGAAGTCAAGAATGCAGCGAAGTATGTGACTAGAACAAATGAAGAAGACGGAATTTATCAGGCATTTCTTTATTATGATGTTATTGTTTAGATTTATTGGTTAGATTCTAGACAAAAAGAGAAAACCTGCCTGTGACAAAAAGTATCACGAACCTAATTTTCAGTCAATATTGAACGATCTTTTAACGTTTATACAAGGAGGAAACCAATGAAAATCGATAATCCCTTTGAAAAAGCTGAAGCATTTCATGAGAAATTTGATAATAGAAAACCTAAAAATCCAACTCCATTTTCTGAGAAGCAAGCATCATATAGAGCTGGGTTTAAGGTGGAAGAATTAGTTGAATTTCTATACGGATCAGCGAATAATGATCCCGATAGGTTCAAAAAATTAATAAACCAATTAAAAGTATCTATTGATCTAGCAGAGGAAAAAGTACTCGGTAAAAAAAATAAAGTAACAGATCCCTTGGTGGAGCAAGTAGATGCCCTGATCGATTTATTATATTTCACGTACGGTTCGTTTTCATTATTAGGCGTTGATCCGACAGAAATATTTTCTATTGTTCACGAAGCCAATATGGGAAAAATATTTCCGGATGGGTCCCCCCATTATCATCCAGTAACGGGTAAAGTCTTAAAACCAGACAATTGGGAAAGTGATTTTGCTCCAGAACGAAAAATTAAAGCTGAAATAAAACGTCAATGTAAAGCTATAGAAGAGTGAATAAAATGTGATCAAAATAAAACCTATAGATCCTACTGTTTATTACGATTTAGTGTGTGTTAAAACTGATTTTCAGTTTTGATATACACTATTTTTTTAGAAATATAGCGCTAAAATAGTAGTTTTTCTCAATATTTTAGAAACTTATCGAATAAAGTGATAAAAATTACATTTTTATTATGATAACATACATATAGTAGGCTTAAAAAATCATAATATTTATATAAAGTTACGAATGAAAATAATTGTTAATAAGTTAGTATATTTACTAGCTATTTCTTGTAAAAATATCTGATGAAATCTTTAAGTATCGAGAAGAAAGGTGGGGTTAGATGGGTGTTCTTTACTTGATTTCTATGATTTCAATAGGTGTTTATTATGTCTATATCACAATGATTAAAAGTGCGGAAGAAGTTTATATTGAAAAACTTTTTATACCTCCAGAATGTAAAGTGCATTATGCAGTAATCATTCCTTGTTTCAATGAAGAAAAAGTTATTAAAGAAACACTTCTTTCTTTATTACAATTTTCCACAGAAAATTTGAAGATTTACATTGTTGACGATGATTCAGATGACGATACGTTAAAGGTTATAAATGGTATTTCTGATTCTAGAATTAAATTAATTAAGAAAAAAAAGCCAAATGCTCAAAAAGGTAAGGGACATTCATTAAACGTTGCTTATAGAAAAATTCTTAAAGATTATCGACAAATTGATTCTAATCAGGTCATTATTACAGTTTTGGATGCTGATGGATTCTTATGTGAAGATGCTTTCAATATAGCAGATCGAATGTTCAGTCATTCTGATATTCACGGAATACAAGCACGCGTTCGAATTATTAACAATTTTAAAGGCGGGAACTGGCTGACATTACTACAAGACATTGAATTTTATGAAGTTATTGGAAACATACAGAAACTTAGAATGAAAACAAAAACTGTTGGACTTGGCGGTAATGGTCAATTTACCCGATTATCTACACTAAAAAAATTTGGAGATATTCCTTGGAATGACTGTTTACTTGAAGATTATGATTTGACGATCCGTTTGTTGCTGAATAATGAGCGAATAGTTTATACAGATCAACTAATTATTTATCAACAGGGTTTAACAAGCTATCAACGCTATATCAAGCAACGAAGTCGCTGGATTCAAGGGAGTCTGCAATGCCATTCTTATATGTTTCGTCTACTTAAAACAAATTCATTATCAAAAAATGGAAAACTAGAGATGTTCTATTTTTTATTGCAGCCTTATTATAATCTGATCAATAGTATTATTCTTTTAATCTCAATAAGACTCTTAGTACATTCATTATTAGAAGAGATCACGCTAAAATCAGTACTGACTCTAATTTTAATGGCATGTATTACGGTATATCCTGGTTTAACATTCTCTAAAAGATATATCAAAGAGATAAAAAATATTGAAATAATCAAAAATTCTCCAACGCTTAGAAGCTATTTAGGCGGTATATTTATGTATTTGTATATTTTTTTGACAATTCCCAGTATTCTTTTGGCATTTGTCAGACAACTGACTGGAAAAAAGAGTTGGATAAAAACGAAAAGAGAAGAGAATGTCTACAATGAATGAAATCAACAGTTATTTTGATAGTCGATTATTCTCGATTCTACCACTCATGGTCATAGGAATAAGTATTACTCTCGGTAAAATATTATGGTTTTTTTTAGACAGAATAGAAAGGAGTTCACAGATGAAACATTATATGATTGTTTTTGGTACGAGACCTGAATTAATAAAAATGTTTCCACTGATTAAAGAGTGCCAAAATCACACAAAACATATTAAACTAACAATCGTTAACACTGGGCAACAAAAAGAAATGGTTGATATTCTTTTAAAAGAGTGGGAAATTCAACCGCATTACGATTTAAGGGTTATGAAACAAAAACAAACACTAACAGAGTTGACGATCAATATTATGAGTACCTTAGCACCTGTTATGAAGATAGAGAATCCAGATTTAGTAATAGTTCATGGCGATACAACGACAGCTTTTATCACCAGCTTAATGGCATTTTATCAACAAAAAAAAATAGCACATATTGAGGCTGGCCTAAGAACTGGTAATAAGAATGCACCATTTCCAGAAGAAATGAATCGGCAGTTGGTTGACCGGATAGCTGATTATTACTTTGTTCCAACACAAAGTAATAAAGTGAATTTAGAAAAAGAAGGCATTCAATCCATGATTGAAGTTACAGGAAATACAGGTATTGATACTTTGAATTATCTTGACTTAAAGCGAACGATTGCAAAAAATCAGCGCCAAATACTTGTTACATTGCATAGGCGAGAACTTGATGTAGTGAAGCTAAAAAAAATGTGTATAATATTGAAAAAAATTGCTAAAGAATATCCAGATGTTGTTATAAAATATCCTGTACATCCCAATCCTAAAATAAAAAAAGTAGTGTGCTCAATATTATCTAATCAACCGAATATAGTTTTAACGGCACCTTTGAATTATTTTGATTTTCAACAAGAAATGATAAATAGCTTTTTAGTGATTACAGACTCTGGAGGAATTCAAGAAGAAGCACCTTATTACAAGGTACCAGTTTTAGTGGTTAGAGACGTGACTGAGCGACAAGAAGCAGTTACATCAGGTTTTTTAAAACTTGTCGGTACAAATGAACAAAAGCTTTATAAAAATGTGGTTACTCTTTTGAGTAGTACAGATGAATATGAATCTATGCGAGCCACTGAATACCCAAGCCCATTTGGTGACGGAAAAGCCGCTAGTAGGATTATTAACCGATTGTTGCAGGAAATATAGCTATAGATTAGTAAATGATGAAGAAATATTATAAAAAAGGAGGCTACTCAATGAAAAAGAAACATGTTACACAATCAATTATACTCTGTATGATTTTTAGTATTTTCTTACCGTCTTATGCCTATGCCAATATGGATTTTGGAGATCTATATGTTTCTGAACCGACAATAGTTGTCGGCGATACTGTTATTGATGAGAAAACCGAAATTAGTTATCATCAAAATGTTTCATTAACGTACACATATAATATCCCAGATTCTATTTCAATTGTTTCAGGGGATACGATGAACTTAAGAGTCCCAGAAAACACTTTAATTGCAAGCGACTTTTCTTATGAAATTAATGCAAATGATGGTTCACTAATCATGATGATTAATGGAGATTCAAAATCAAATACTGTAACAGCGATTTTTGGTCCATTTTATGAATTGCATAAAGCAAATCGTCAAGGAAAGATCCTATTTTATGCTCGAGGAGCAACGATGAAGGAAAATGAAAATTGGGTGATGAATAAGGTCGGTTGGAATAGTTTAGATCATACTTCTGCTATTTGGAATATCATTATCAACCCTGATTCAAAATACATTACCAATGCTATATTGACAGATGTTCTTGGAGAAAATCAAGAGTTTGGCACTGATTTTCTAGTTCAGGCGGAAATTGGAACATATGACAAGGCAACACAATTATTTTATCCACAAGAACCTATTGATACAGCTAAAATTATTTCTACGAATGTTGGCTTCGTTATTAACTTAGGCACATTGAACAATGCAGTTAGTTTAACGTATAGATCGAATAAACTGGCTGATTTTAATATACCCTATAGAAATAAAGCTATTTTGGAAGCGGATGGTGAAGGAAATAAAGTCGTTATTGAGGCTGAAACTCCAGGAATTGGCGGTGGCGGAAGTGGATCAGGTGATCCAGATCCAGGCGAATCGGATCCAGAAGAAACGACCTCAACGGAATCCAGTATACCAGAAAGCACTACAACTTCGGATAGCAGTACTGGAAGTATAGGGGAGTCAACAACAGATAGTACTACCGATTCTACTACTTCGGAATCAGAAGAAACAACCTCAACGGAATCCAGTGCACCAGAAAGCACTACGACTTCGGATAGCAGTACTGGAAGTATAGGGGAGTCAACAACAGATAGTACTACCGATTCTACTACTTCGGAATCAGAAGAAACAACTTCAACGGAATCCAGTACACCAGAAAGCACTACGACTTCGGATAGCAATACTGGAAGTATAGGGGAGTCAACAACAGATAGTGCTACCGATTCTACTACTTCAGAATCAGAAGAAACAACCTCAACGGAATCCAGTGCACCAGAAAGCACTCCAACTTCGGATGGCAGTATTGAGAGTGTAGAGGAATCGATAACAGATAATACTACAGATTCAAGCAGATCCAAACAAAAAACAAATTCTTCTACATTAACGGGGGCAAAATCCAGTAACTATACTCAAAAAAAAGCTGACAAACTTCCTGAGACTGGATATGTGAAATCACTGATTGGATTGTTAGGCTATTCGCTAGTCTTCATTACATTGTCAACAGTTCTATTTAAGCGAAATCGTGAAAAGAATAGTTAAAAGAAAAAGAGAAACAATCAGTTTAAGAATTTTTTTCTAAGCTGATTGTTTCCTTTTTGTTTTTTCAAGCGTAATACGCGTCTAAAGTGAAAATGTTTCATTCTTTGAATATGAAAAAAATGATAAAAACAGAAGGAAATAACATCGCGTTCACTTCTGAGAATTAAAGCCCTAACAAAAGTGAACGCCAGAAAAAAAGATTAAGCTAAATCCTTTGTACGTTTAAGCTGTTCATTATTTTCTTTGAAAAAAGTCTTATACAATGCTTGAATGGCTTTTTTCTCTTGATCTTGACGAATCCCAAACATAATGCTGACCTCAGAAGAACCTTGATTGATCATTTCCAAGTTGATTTTATTGAATGCTAAAGCGGCAGTACTATCAGCCATGACCCCAATTCGTTGGCGCATTCCTTCACCGACGACCATCAACATTGATAAGCCATGAGTGATTCGCAACTCGTCAGGTTCGAGCTCTTGTTCCAAACGTTTCATCAAGGTATCTTCAATATCGATCGTTAGTTGACGCTCTCTTAAAATAATGGAAATATCATCGATTCCAGAAGGCATATGCTCGTAGCTAAGACCTAATTCTTCAAGAATTTGTAACAGACGACGTCCAAAACCTAATTCTCTATTCATTAAATACTTACTGATATAAATACTCGCAAACCCTTGGTCACTGGCAATTCCTACGACTGGATCATGTTTGACCGTTCTAGAAGTAGTGATTAATGTGCCAGGATGTTTAGGATTATTAGTATTTTTGATAACGACTGGAATATTGGCACGATAAGCGGGCATCAAGGCTTCGTCATGTAGTACAGCAAAACCTGCGTACGCCAATTCTCGCATTTCTCGATACGTCAATTCTTTAATCGTTTTTGGCTCGTGAACAATACCGGGATGGGCAACAAAAATTCCGTTGACATCAGTAAAATTTTCGTAAATCAATGCTTTTACACCAGCCGCAACGATCGAACCTGTGATATCTGAGCCTCCCCTAGAAAAGGTACAAATGTCACCTGCTTCTGTAAAACCAAAAAATCCAGGAATCACTAAAATTTCTTCTGTGGAGCTGAATTGATTGATCTTATTTAATGAAGAAGGTAAAATTCGAGCATTACCAGGTTCATTTGAAACAATGATGCCAAGCTCTAAAGGGTTTTTGTAACGAGCATTCAAGCCTCGTTGCTGAAAAAAAGCAGCGACTAGCTTAGCATTATTATCTTCACCACTGGCTAAAAAAGTATCTAAAAGATGAGGATTATTTTCTTTTTCTAATGTCGCTAAATGCTGAATCGCATTTCGGATGTCAGTTAAAACCTCTTTATCAAGTTTGAGTTCATCTAAAATCGCCTCGTAGCGGGCGACAATTTTTCCGATAATTTCAAGGGTACTTTCATTATTTATGCATGCATGATAATAAGTAATCAACATATCTGTCACTTTAATGTCCTCTGAAGAGCGTTTACCAGGAGCTGAAACAACGATGAACTTTCGTGAAACGTCTTCTTTTACGATCTGTAAAACTTTCTCTAATTGTGTTGCAGAAGCAAGCGAGCTTCCCCCAAATTTTGTGACTTTCACTTTTTTCACTCCTAATTTTAATATATTTTTCATTATAATAGTAAAAGAATACCGAAATATCCTTTGAAAAGCAACTGCAAAATGGAAAATTATTTACCCTTTTCAGTTCTTTCCAACAAATTTCTTCATTTTTTTTCAAACTTTTGTTAGACTGGTAGAGCTGAAGTAAGAATAGTAAAAAAAGGAGCACCAAAATGATACAAAAATATGAAGGAATTATTTTCGATATGGATGGCGTATTGGTCGATAGCGAAGAGTTCTATTACCAACGTAGAAAAGCATTTCTTAAAGTGTACGATCTCTCTATCGAGCAAATACCGATTCCTGAATTTGTTGGCGCAGATATGCGAAGTCTGTGGGGGGCAATTCTTAAAGTAAATGATACAAACTATGATGAACCATTCCTAAGTGAAAAATATTTACAATATAAATTAGATCATCCGCTTAATTATGGTAGTATGATCAATCCAGATGCTAAAAGAGTCTTACAATTCCTTAAAAGAAAAGGGTGCAAAATCGGTTTGGCCTCTTCATCAATGATAGATGCAATCCAAGAAGTGTTGAAAGTTGGACAATTAGCTAGTTACTTTGATGTGGTTGTTAGTGGAACCCAATTTGAAAAAAGTAAGCCTGCACCTGAAATATATGAATATACTGCCAGTGAATTAGGAATCAAATCCGAAAACTGTCTTGCTATTGAAGACTCCGAAAAAGGAATACGCTCAGCACATGACGCAGGGATGACCGTCTGGGCTATAAAAGATACTCGCTTTGGAATGAAACAACAATTGGCTGATGCGCTTCTGGACACATTGAGTGATATGTGCAAAAAGTTGCAAGAAGAGGAATTTATCATTTAAACTTGTTCGTAATCAGAACCTAAATGACGCAATATTACAAAGTCAAAACATTTATTAAGAAATTACAATTAACTAGTGCTTGATAGCGTGGATTGTGGTATAATTTTCTGTAGGTGTTTTTAAGAATTTTATGTAGATAAGAGACTAGTGCAATTGCAGGTAGAAATGATTTTGTTATTTATCAGCAGTTGTATAATCATATATGGATAAGTAAACGGAGGAACCATGAATGAAGAATAATCTGATCATTATCGTAGTTTTAGCTATAATAATCATTGCAGCAATTTTGTATTTAGTTGGTTATTTTATGAGAAAGAAAAATCAAATGAAACTCGATGATCTAGAAAAGAGGAAAGAAACACTGTTTGACTTGCCAGTGATTGAAGAGGTCGATGATGTCAAAAAGATGCATATGGTCGGGCAAAGTCAGAACACGTTTAGAGAATGGAATCAACGCTGGACTGAGATTTCTACTCGTTCTTTTGCAGAGCTAGAAAGTCAGATTTTTGAAGTCGAAAATTTAAATGAAACCTTCCGTTTTATGAAAGCGAAAAAAGCAGTTGCTGAAGCAGATCAGACGATGACTGAGATGGAGTCAGAAGTAGAGATCATCCGCAATGGGTTGAAAGAACTGCGTGAGAGTGAAGAACGTAATTCACTTGAAGTACAAAAAGCTTTAGATGTTTACGAAGAACTCAGTAAATTACTTCACAATGAAAAATCAGAGTTTGGTTCTGCTTATCCTGAATTGCAAAAACAAATCAAAAATATCGAAATTGAATTTACTCAGTTTGTGACATTGAACACCTCTGGAGATCCGATCGAAGCACGTGAAGTTTTGGAAAATGCTGAACGTCATACGTATGAGTTAGATGATGTGATGAAACGTATTCCACCGCTTTATGACGAATTGAACAGAACATTTCCAGATCAACTAAAAGAGATTGAAGAAGGATACAAACGTCTGCTTGCAGATCATTATGTTTTTCCTGAAAAGAATTTTGAAGATGAGTTAAGACGTGTTCAAAAGCGCGTGAAAAACTCAACAGTCGATTTAGAAAAGACAGAAGTCGATGCGGTAGAAGTAGCGAATCGCGATACAGCCAATGCGATTGATGCATTATACGAAATCATGGAACGTGAGATCAATGCGAAGAAATATGTGGTCACAAATCATAAAGTCGTTGGTGATTATATCGCACATGCATTGAAAAATAATCGTCAATTAATGATCGAGTTGGATCACACTTCTCAAAGTTATACACTGAATCATAATGAGCTCGGACGATCAAGAGGATTCCAAACAGAGATTGAAGAATTGATTCGTCGTTATGAGGATTTTGAACCAAAAATGAAAGAACACACAATTCCATATTCTGAAGTTCAAGCATTCTTTAAAGATTGCTACAAGATATTAGATGATATTGAGAATCAACAAGTTGAAATCGATGACTCATTAAAAGAACTACGTAAAGGCGAAAAAGCAGCCCAAGAAAAAGTTGATCAATATGATTTCCGTTTACGTAATATCAAACGCCATGTTGAAAAACAACGCTTACCTGGATTGCCAGCTGATTACTTAGAATTCTTCTTTGTAGCAACAGACCGTATCGAAGAATTAAGCAAGGCATTGAATCGGATCCGTATTAACATGGAAGAAATAAAAAAACTTTCTGATCTTTGTAATGAAGACTTAGATTTACTGGATAAGAAAACGAATGATTTAGTTAATTCTGCTGCATTGACCGAACAAATGATGCAATATGCGAACCGTTACCGTCATACACATGAAGCAATTCGCGTAGCAATGGAGAATAGTTTAGAACTATTCTCAAAAGAATACAGATATCAGGATGCTCTGGATGAGATTGGTACAGCACTTGAACGTGTGGAGCCTGGTGCGTTTAGAAGAATCGAAGATTTCTACTTCAATAATCTTGACGTAATATAATATAAACAAATAAGGGTGAGACAAGCGTCTCGCCTTTTTATTTTGATTATATTCTGTATGTGCAGTTGAACTACAAAAATAGAAAGTATATAATAGAAAAGAATTTCAAAAGAAGAAGGTTTATTAGATGATATATTTTGATAACAGTGCAACAACTCCGATTTATCCCCAAGCTTTGGATACTTATATAAAAGTTAGTCAACGGATTATTGGCAATCCGTCTAGTTTACATGATTTGGGTAACCAAGCGAATCGTTTGTTAGAACAAGCGCGTAAGCAAATAGCTGATTTGATTCAAGTGAAGTCAAATGAGATTTACTTTACAAGTGGTGGAACAGAAGGCGATAATTGGGTGTTAAAAGGTACAGCTTTAGAGAAAAAAAGTTTTGGTCGTCATATTATTGTTTCGGATATTGAACATCCCGCTGTTTCTGAAACTGCACGACAACTTGCTGAGAATGGGTTTGAGCTCTCAATCGCTCCTGTTGATGAGCGTGGTTTTGTGAAAGTGGATGAATTAGCTAAATTAATTCGTAAAGATACGATCCTTGTTTCAATCATGGCAGTTAATAATGAAATAGGTTCAATTCAACCTATTCAAGCTATTAGCGACTGTTTGACAGATTATCCAACGATTCATTTTCATGTGGATGCGGTTCAGGCAATCAGTAAAGTCAATCAGAAAGAATGGTTAACACCGCGTGTAGATTTTGCGACTTTTTCTGCCCATAAGTTTCACGGCCCAAGAGGTGTCGGGTTTATTTATTGGAAACATGGGCGTAAGCTTGCGCCGCTACTAAATGGTGGTGGTCAAGAAGATGATCAAAGAAGTGGTACTCAAAATGTTCCTGGGATCGTTTCCATGGCTAAAGCGTTACGTTTATATGTAGATAAAAAAATGGAAAAACCTGCGCACACAGCAACCATTCGTCGTTATTTGATTGAGGCATTAGAGGAATATAAGAATGTCACTGTATTTTCAGAAAAAACCTCAGATTTTGCACCTCATATTTTATGTTTTGCATTAAAAGGAATTCGAGGAGAGGTGTTAGTACATGCATTAGAAGAAAAACAAATATACACATCAACGACCAGTGCGTGTTCTAGTCGGAAAAAATTGTCTAGCAGTACATTGCATGCAATGAAAGTACAAGACTCTTTAGCAACTTCAGCTATTCGTATTAGTTTAGATGAAAGCAATACGATTGCAGAAGCGGAACAGTTTATGATTATTTTTAATCAACTGTACAAGAAATTTCTTGTATTAAATGGCTAAGTAATAAAAGCGTATCAAATTGAGATTATTAGGAGGAAGCTAAGATGGGGTTAGATGAATTAGTTGTGGATAAGGTATTTTCATGGAAAATAAATAAAGACAATAAATTGTTCATTTTTTATCATGGTAAACAAGTAATGATTGCTAAAGGAGCAGAAGCTGAAAATTTAGCAGAGGATTTACAATAAGCTAGCGCAAAACAACAGCAATATATACTTGCAAGAGTAACAGGTGATTTTAAGCGAGGAAATGAACAACTTGCCAAAAGAAGTTTGAAAAATAGAATGTAATATTTGGTTATAAATACCTAAAGTGGACTAATTTGATTTCGTAGACTCTTTTTTGTTCTAGGAGTTCTTAATATAAATATCGAGTAACTTAAAAATCATATGTTTCGATCAATTTTATTTTGTGTAAATAAAAAAACGGCTTTTTTACTGATATTCTCTTTATAAAATTGTTTTATAGAGCGTTTTTTATGTATGAAAAAGTTATTATTTTGTTTCTGCATATATGGTGGATGATTAGCTATAAATAATTAAACGAGGGGCTTTAAAAAGATAGTTCTTATTAAAATTATTTCCGTACAAAAAAACTTAGTATGGAGAAGTTATCAGAATTAGTCGTTTAAATTTGCCACACTCTATGTTATAGTAATTCAAGCAAATATTTATTGCTAGCTATACTGCTAGCACGTGGAGGATGAATTAAGTAAACCTCTTTATCAATGTTATGATATCTAGCTTTACAGAAAAGGATTGAAAATTGTGAAATATACTGAAATAATGGTTCGCTACGGTGAACTTTCAACCAAAGGAAAAAACAGAAAATTATTTACCTCTCAATTAGCATATAATGTTAAAAGAAACCTGAGCGAATTTCCAGCAGTAAAAGTTCATGCGGATCGTGATCGGATGCACCTATTGCTAAACGGCGAAGACAGTAGAAGTATCATACCAAAATTAGAAAAAATATTCGGTATTCAAAATTTTTCTCCCAGCATTCGAGTAGAAAAAAATATGCCTGATATTCGTGAAATGGTACAAACGATCATCAAAGTTGTCTACCAACCAGGCCAAACGTTTAAAATCACTTCTAAACGTTCTGATCATTCATTTGAATTAGATTCAAACGAATTGAACCGAGAATTGGGCGGTGCGGTTATGGAAGTTTTTCCTGAAATTGGTGTACAAATGAGAAAACCTGATATCAATATTCGTATAGAAATTCGTAAAGAGGGGGCGTACCTTTCTTATGAGACGATTCGTGGTGCTGGTGGATTACCTGTTGGGACTAGCGGACGTGGTATGCTGATGCTTTCTGGTGGAATCGATTCACCTGTGGCTGGTTACTTATCAATGAAGCGAGGTGTGGAAGTGGAAGCTGTTCATTTTGCCAGCCCACCATACACAAGTGAACAAGCTTTACAAAAAGCCAAAGATTTAGCTGCAAAAATTGCACCATACGCCGGCAGTATCCAATTTATTGAAGTGCCGTTCACTGAAATTCAAGAAGAAATCAAACGAGTTGTACCTGAAGGATATCTGATGACAGTTACACGTCGAATGATGTTGCGTTTAACTGATGCAATTCGTGAAGCAAGAAAAGGATTAGTGATCATTAATGGCGAATCATTGGGACAAGTTGCATCGCAAACGTTACAAAGTATGGTAGCAATCAATGAAGTGACTACCACACCGATCATTCGACCAGTCGTATCGATGGATAAAGGTGAAATTATCGAAATTGCTGAAAAAATCGATACATTTGAGTTAGCGATCCAACCTTTTGAAGATTGCTGTACGATTTTCGCCCCTCCTCAACCTAAAACGAAACCAAAATTAGACAAAGCTCAAGCTTATGAAGCAAGGTTAGATATAGATGGATTAATGGCACGATCGATGGCAGGTTTGAAAGTTAGTGAAATAACTGAATTAAGTGAACAAAACAAAGAATTTTCTGATTTATTATAAAAGGTGAAAGAACAGACTTGATAACGCTATCGAATCTGTTCTTTTTATTTATTAGGTTTTTCTAATATCTGCTATATATTTCACAAACGTATTGCTCAAGACCGCTAAGCATGCTAAACTATATATGTGAAAAAAGTAACAAGGAGGTTGGAAAATGAAAGAATTACATAAAGAAAAAGAAATGCCAAAAGCTACGGCTAAGCGATTGCCTTTGTACTTACGTTATTTGAAAATGCTAGGGGATTCTGGTGTAACACGGATCAAATCAAAAGAATTTAGTGATATAATACAAGTCCCACCGGCAACGATTCGCCGTGATTTTTCACATTTGGGTGAATTAGGTCGTAGTGGTTATGGCTATGATGTGCCATACTTAATCGAAGTTTTTAGCCATATTTTAAACACTCAAGAAGAAAAACGGATTGCTTTGATCGGTTGCGGTAACTTAGGGAAAGCTTTGGTCAAAAATAATTTTCGAAGAAACGAGAATTTGAATATTGTTTGTGCATTTGATACAGAACAAGAAATTGTAGGATTATCAGTTGATGATATTACGATCCAACCAATGGAAAATCTAGCAGAAGAAGTCAAAAAAACGGGTGTAACAGTAGCAATATCTACAGTACCCAGCCAATTTGCACAAGAGGCGATTGATAAAATCGTCGATGCGGGTATTACAGCGATTTTGAATTTTGCACCGGATCGTGTAACTGTGCCGAATAACGTGAATGTACAATATATTGATTTAACAACCGAACTACAAACCTTGATTTATTTTGATGAAACTTTTTCGAATAAAAAATCGTAGAAAGCAAGAACGTTGTCATCCATTCTTCCTTCCTCTATACTAAATATAGATAGAGAATTATAACTTGTTTTGCTGTGAGAGCTAGCTTTTCATAAAAAAGATAAAATCTGATTGTGACTAAAAGCGCGACTCTACTATTTTTCAGTCAGCCCGTTCAGCTTTTAAATTTAGGAGGGAAAATAATGAAAGTAACAAAAAAAGGCGAAGAAGTAGAAATTGTCGGTGTACAACCTGAGATAGGTACTAAAGCGCCAAATTTTTCATTAAAAAATTTAAGTGATAAAGTAGTGAATTTATCAGATTTTTCTGGTACGCCAACCTTAATCAGTGTTGTACCTGACATCGATACTAGAATCTGTTCATTGCAAACAAAACGTTTTAATCAGGAAGCTGCTAAAGTAGAAGGCGTAAAATTTATTACGATTTCAAATAATACAAAAGAAGAACAAGAAAATTGGTGTGCGGCCGAAGGTGTTGATATGGAAATTCTACATGATACAGAAG
The DNA here is from genome assembly GCF_058216535.1 of Enterococcus sp. AMC1251. NCBI lineage: Bacteria > Bacillati > Bacillota > Bacilli > Lactobacillales > Enterococcaceae > Enterococcus > Enterococcus sp. AMC1251. The sequence goes on from NZ_CM177098.1 coordinate 630,810, forward strand.
GAACCTTTGGACAATTGTATGGTTTATTTATTCCTGCGATGGGACGTTTAGCTCGTAGTATTTTTGTGATCGATAAGAATGGTAATGTTGCTTATAAAGCGATTTCTAGTGAAATTTCGGAAGAACCAGATTATGTTGAGGCTTTGAATAAAGTAATAACTATGCTTTAATTTTTTATAACAGAAATTTTTGAAAGTGAGTAAAACCTATTTTTGGGTTTTACTCACTTTTTTTATTTAGGGTTATTTGTTCAGTTGAATTTATAAAATAGTGAAAATTGGTTATAATATGTTTGCTATTTGTGTTAAAATAAAATCAGTATAAAGTAATTTTATATGAGGAGGATAAAAAAAGAAACAAGTGAAGCATAAAGTATACTTTATAACTGTATAGGAAAGTTGTTTCGAGTACACTTTTTTCGAGTTTCAAGAAAGTGTTTGATTAAGAACCTATTTTGAAAAGATTTTCAAAAGTCATAGCATAGAAGGTAAAGAAGTTTTTATAATTTGATTTGTCAAATTAAGCTAGACAAATGTCTTTCATTTATGTAACTCAAAAATACTTCTAATGGTGTTCGATAATTTAAAGATTTCCTTGGTATGTGATTTCTTTTAGAGGTGACAGCCGCAACAAAAGCTTGGTCAACTTGATTAAAATCCATTGTTTTAGGCAGCCCATCTTTACGTAATAACCCATTCGAATGCTCATTTAATCCGCGTTGTGAGGGGGTTCCAGGGTCTGCAAAATAGATAGAAATATCATTGACATTACTCATGTTTTTCCAATTTGAAAATTCTTTTCCACAATCAAAGGTAATGGATTTGAACAAGTTTCTGGGAATCTTTTGTAGCCAATCAGTTGTCGCTTTTTCAATATCCAATGCTTTCCGACCATTTGGTTTTAATGTAATAATCACTTTTGAAAGGCGTTCAACTAGAGTGATGATGGCACTTTTATGATGAACGCCAACAATTGTGTCACCTTCTAAATGCCCAAATTCCTGTTGGAAATTAGGGTAGTCAGTGGATCGTTCTGAAATATTGCGTTTAAATGCTTGCTTTCCACGACGTTCTTTATGCCCGTTGGGCTTTCGTTTCCCTTTCATTGGTAGTTTTGAGCAATCAAATTGATTCGCTTTAAACTGACGATAAAGTGTTCTAACAGAGCATGAAATAGGAAACTCAGCTCGACCAATAATCACATCAGGTGTCCACCCTTGAGCCACCATAGATTGAATGTAATCATGCTGTTTTGTAGGCAAACTAATGGGTTGTCGACCACAACGTGTTTTATTTTCTTTATATTGTTGGTAATAGTCACAGATAGATTTTCCTTGTTTCAGGAAGTTGTAAACATTGTAGATTGTCTGTCTAGAACGAGTTAAAGTCTTAGAAACCATCGTAACAGGTTGGCTCATATTGAAATAAGCTTCTATCATCACGAGTTCATTTGATGTAAGATGAGTATAGGTCATTTGTCTTCACTCCTTATAATTCTTTGGTCGGAACTATTTTGAGTGTAGCACAAATGACTTATTTAGTTGTCTAGCTTAATTTTACTATCGGCGTAAATAAAAATGAACAAAGGATAATAAGCAATTATCTGGTATTAATTTTTATAATAAATTAAATATTTTAAGGAGAGATACAATGATCCCTATTTTTTTAAGCAGACCCAATCCATTTACTCTTGAACAAGATTATTTTTTGTCTAAAATACTTGAACTATTAAAAGCAAACAATATCGAACCAATTACTTTAAAAGCAAAGGACTATAATCCTTATGAGTCTCTAAGTTGTTTAGATGAAATGATAAAGAGGTGTTACGGAATGATTATCTTGGCCTTTGGGCAAACATATATTAATGAAGGTATATCAAAAAAAGGAAGTATCACTAAAGAAAACTTTTTTGAATCCTATGAAAATAATTTGGAACAAACCTGGATAACCAGTCCTTTTTGTCATATAGAAGGAGCACTGGCTTTCAGTAATAAACTTCCTATTTTCATACTTAATCAAGATGGAGTAAAACTTGATGGAATATTGAAGGAAGGAACTCACGCTGTTACAGCTCCCTCCTTTTGTCTGCATTCTAAAAAAAATATAGATACATTTTTCGATCAGTCACAATATTTGACTGATTTCAATAATTGGAAACAACAAATTTCTCAATTATATAATTTTATAAATAACTCTAATATAATTCAATAAAATAAGATATTTTTCAAAGTTTCTTTTGGAAATGTGATTAAATTCCCAAAATACTCTTAACTTTCTTCAAGTCATTTTCTAGGGTTTGTCTACCTTCTATAATTGTTTTTTCCTGTCTTTTAGACATATAGTTTATTTGAAAAGGAGTATTTTCTACATTAGATGAGATAAGTAATAAATCAGCTTGGTTAGATAAAAACCATGCATTATTGAAATCATCTGATTCTCTTTTTAGTTTATGAGCATTTGATAAATATATTTTCGCATAATGTACAGCTGTATAATAATATTCTTTTACTATTTCAATTTTTGCTTCTAATAAATATATTTTTAAAAGCGATGTACAATAATTTCTGCCACAATAGATATTCCCACTTTCATAATCAGCACCTATTCTATAATGTTCAATTGCACTGTATAAATGTTCTGCTTTTCCAGTTATATTGAAAAGTTTAAGTGAAATCGCGGCTGATATTCCAAGGGCATCTTCACAAGTAGTGTTTTCTAAATCTATCTTTTGGCTCAAAAAGACCTTAAGCGATGTTAAATTTGATACTGAATTATTGCTTTTATATGACGCTAAAACATAAGAACAAACAATGTTATTATCCGAATATTTATAGTTATCCATGATATCTTCAAAAGTTAGTACGGCATTTTCGTAATTTTCGTTTTCTATATAGTCATTCCCCATTTTTATTTTGGTACGTAACGATTCAGTTAATCTATGAGGATTTTTAGCTGTTTCTTTTTTATTATAAACTCCCATGTGAAATACTGGACTGTCAATATATTCATCATCTGAATTTTTGCATGTATGAATAATTTTGGATAAACAATCAGAAAAACGCTTAATTTCATTTATATCTTTTTGTTTCGTGGAATTATAAGTTAGATGAGGTACAAAGGTTAGATCAAAAAAGCTGTTTGTTTTTAGTGTTTTTTCATCACATATAATTATTGTAGATTTAGGTTTCATGGCGTGACGCATACCTAATTCATAAATAGCATTTTGATTTAATGCTGTAATATCAGCTATGACAATATCCGCCTCATAAATATTTTTTATAAAAGTTTCATTTATTGCCTGTGTTGTGTAGACTTCATCAGATCGAAATGAATGTTTTAGATGTTCATGATTATAAATGGATACTAGATTTTCTTTTATTAATGTTGGTTTAATTAGATATTCATACGTATCATCAAGGTTAACTTTGATTTTCGTATTAGGAATTGTTTTTATTTGATACCCCATTATTACAAAACATGTGTTTGCCATTTTAATTACCTCTTTCTCATTAACTTAATACCAGATAATTGCTTATTATCCTTTGTTCAAAGAGCTTTTACATATCCCAAATTACTCAAACGAAAAATAATGTCTAGGATGCTTATTCAAAAGAACATTTTTCTGCATCGTCAAACTCACATGAATATACTTTTCCGTTGTTTTTATAGAACTATGCCCCAGGATACTTTGAATATAACGACAATCTACACCTTCATCCAAAAGAGTAGTTGCCAAAGTATGTCTAAACATATGAGGAGTTATATGCAAAGAAAGATTAGCTTTTTTTCCAGTATTTTTAATAATCGTTCGAACAGATTGTTCAGAAAGTCGTTCCCCCAATCGATTAATGAAAAAATTAGAACAATTAGCTTCTAAATGATTTCGGAGATCTACATATTTTTTCATCACAACAATCACTTCTTCATTAGACAAATATAAAACTCGTTCTTTAGAGCCTTTCCCTTTGATTAAAATTTTTTGATTGATCAAATCTGTATTTTCCATAGTTAGATTACATAACTCAGATACTCTGATCCCAGTTGAAAATAAAAGCTCTAAAACGGCAATATTTCTAATAGTGGAAAATTTTTGAAAGGAAGATTGCTTCGTTGTTTCCTCAGAGTTTTGATCATAGGCCGTCTTTAAAAGTTGTTCCAATATATCCAAGGAAAAAACCCTTGGTAAAATAATCTCTTCCTTTAGCTGGAGACGTATATCGCTAAACGGATTCAATGAGATAAACTCCATATAGACTAAATAACTAAAATAAGTTTTTAAAGAAGCATACTTTCTTTTGATTGATGTAGTTTTATAAGTCATGGATAGATATTGTATATATTTTTCAATAGTCGAGCGATTAATAAGATCAATATCGTTTTCCTTAATATAATCAAAAAATTGTCGAAGATCTATTTTATAAGCTTTTAATGTTTTTCTATCTAGTTTTTTTTGGTAGTGACAGTAATCAAAATATTGTTCTAATTTTATTTTTTCTAACATAATAAATTCCCCTTTCAAATCTATCTATTACTAAAGCACACTGTATGTAGAAATGAAATACTTGAGGAATAAGTTTTTGTAGGAATTATAGGAAGTAAAACTAGTTCAAATTGACTTCTATTGAACTTCAATGTAAAATGAACCAAAGACCATGATCAAGAGGAGTATTACTGGCATCGTTATAGAGAGAAAATCACTTGGTGGAAGATTTTCACATAATCAGTAAGAAGGTAGCTTGGGAGTCAATGATTTGAATGAAGTAGAATGATTCGAGTAGTGATCGTTATCTCACGAATGAAGAGGTGTTTGACTATTCAAACACAATTTAGGTGGTACCGCGTAAAGAGTTTACGCCCTAAAATACGAGAGTATTTTAGGGCTTTTTGCACGTTTATCATGGCTCATGAAGGAATATTAAATCAATATAGAAAGAAGGAATTGATATGTCAGAAGAAAAAAATCTGCCAACCAAATACCAACCCACAAAAGTAGAACAAGGTCGCTACCAAAAATGGTTAGATCAAGACCTATTTAAATCAAATGGAAACAAAGACGCTAAACCTTATTCAATTGTTATTCCACCACCAAACGTTACAGGTAAACTGCATTTAGGCCATGCATGGGATACAACGTTACAGGATATGATCATCCGCCAAAAAAGAATGCAAGGTTTTGATACATTATGGCTACCAGGGATGGATCATGCGGGTATCGCAACGCAAGCAAAAGTAGAAGAAAAGTTAGCAGAACAAGATATTTCCCGTTATGATTTAGGTCGTGAAAAATTTGTTGAACAAGTATGGGATTGGAAAGAAGAATATGCGTCTCATATCCGCGAACAATGGGCGAAAATGGGCTTATCTCTAGACTATAGCCGTGAACGTTTTACCTTAGATGAAGGCTTATCCGAAGCTGTCCGCAAGGTGTTTGTTTCTTTATACGAAAAAGATCTAATTTATCGTGGCGAATATATTATCAACTGGGATCCTAAAGCGAAAACGGCGTTATCTGATATCGAAGTTATCCACAAAGATATCGAAGGTGCATTTTACCATATGAGTTATCCACTGACAAATGGAACTGACGTTGTGGAAATCGCAACGACTCGTCCAGAAACAATGTTGGGCGATACGGCAATCGCTGTTCATCCTGATGACGAGCGTTACCAAGCAATTATCGGTAAAACAGTCACATTGCCTTTAGTAGACAAAGAAATTCCGATTATCGCTGATGAGTATGTAGATATGGAATTTGGAACTGGTGTAGTGAAAATCACACCGGCTCACGATCCAAATGACTTTGAAGTTGGTAACCGCCATGGTTTACCTCGCGTAAATGTAATGAATGAAGATGGTTCTATGAACGATTTAGCAGGAAAATATGCCGGGATAGATCGTTTTGCTGCGCGTAAATTAATTATATCTGATCTAAAAGAAATGGGGCACCTAATTAAAATTGAAACAATGAATCACAGTGTGGGACATTCAGAACGTACGGGTGTTATCGTTGAACCTCGTTTATCCACACAATGGTTTGTTAAAATGGCACCACTTGCAGAAAAAGCAATCAAAAATCAAGAAACAAATGATGCAGTAGAATTTTATCCACCACGCTTTAACCAAACATTCTTACGCTGGATGGAAAATGTACATGATTGGGTAATCTCACGTCAATTATGGTGGGGACATCAAATTCCCGCATGGTACCACAAAGAAACGGGCGAAATGTATGTTGGCATGGAAGAGCCAGCAGATGCAGAAAATTGGACACAAGATTCAGATGTATTAGATACTTGGTTTAGTTCAGCGTTGTGGCCATTTTCAACAATGGGCTGGCCGGATGAAGAAGCAGCTGACTATCAACGGTATTTCCCAACGAGCACATTAGTGACAGGTTATGATATCATCTTCTTCTGGGTTAGCCGCATGATGTTTCAAAGTTTAGAGTTTACAGGACTTGCGCCATTTAAAAATGTTCTGATGCATGGTTTGATCAGAGCAGAAGACGGACGTAAAATGAGTAAATCTCTTGGAAATGGTATTGATCCAATGGAAGTCATCGACAAATATGGCGCAGACGCTTTGCGTTGGTTTATGTCAAATGGTTCGTCACCAGGACAAGATATGCGTTTCAGCTATGAAAAAATGGATGCATCTTGGAACTTTATCAATAAAATCTGGAATGCTAGTCGTTTCGTGATCATGAATGTTGAAGGAATGTCTTATGAAGATATTGACTTTAGTGGAGAGAAAACAGTAGCAGATCGCTGGATCTTAACGCGTCTAAATGAAACAGTAGCCCGTGTTACTGATTTATTTGACCGCTTTGAATTTGGTGAAGCAGGCCGCCAGTTGTATAACTTTATCTGGGATGATTTTTGTGACTGGTATATTGAGATGAGTAAAGAAATCCTTTACGGTGAAAATGAATCTGCAAAACAAACAACACGCAGCATTTTAGTGTATACATTAGACCAAATTTTACGTTTATTGCACCCAATCATGCCGTTTGTGACAGAAGAAATCTGGGAAAATATTCCTCATGAAGGCGTATCTCTTGTGGTTGCGGATTATCCAGTTGTTCACGAAGAATTTTCGGATGAAACAGCCGCTCGCGGTATGGAGGTCTTAAAAGAGGTGATTCGTGCGGTACGTAATATTCGTGCTGAAGTGAATACACCGCTCTCTAAGCCAATTACATTACTAATTAAAACGAACGATGAAGTTATCGACAAATTCTTGATCGAAAATACAAATTATATCGAACGATTCTGTAACCCAGAAGAATTGACGATTGCAAGTAATGTTGTAGCACCAGAACTAGCAATGTCAGCTGTTTTAACTGGTGCAGAGCTATACTTGCCACTCGCTGGGTTGATCAATGTGGAAGAAGAAATTGCCCGTTTAGAGAAAGAATTAGATAAATGGACGCAAGAAGTCAAACGTGTTCAAGGGAAATTAGCTAATGAACGATTTGTTTCTAATGCGCCGGATGATGTTGTTGAGGCTGAAAAAGCAAAAGAAAAAGATTATTTAGAAAAACAAGATGTTGTGAAAGAAAGAATTGAGCAGCTTCGTACAGTGAATTAGAAAAGGTGAAAGTGGGACAATAGTCAGAAAAAAATCTGATTATTGTCCCACTTTTTTGAGTTTAGGGTATATAAAAAGCGCGCAAACCTATAAGATTAAAGTGATAAAACCCAGTCAAAAAGGAGCGTGCTTTTATGGGTAAAAATTATATCATCCATCAAACAACTTTGCCATTAGATATAGAAATATATATCCCAGAAACCGATATCGCTTTTGCGATCCACTTCTTAGTAGAGGCTATTGTCAGAAAGCTCTTTGATCAATTGAAACAACAACTTGGATGTCTGGCTTACCGCCCTAAAATGATATTAAAATATCTACACACAACTCAGTTATCGCATGATTAATCGGTTTAGAAGACCGCCCAGGTTTTATCTGAAGTCTTTTCAGATTCGTCGTCAATTGATTACGAATCAAGTGATCGATAATAAAGCCATTTTCGTCGATGTACAACAAGCGACCACTCGTTATGATCGCTCGTTAGATGAAAGATCCGAAGCGTTCTATCAAGTTTTTTATCAAGAAGAGATTCTGCCCTGTTAAAAAGAAGAAAGTCAATCCGATAGATGAGAGTGGGACAATAGCCCTGTCTCATTTCTAAAAAAAATAAAAATACTTAATATAAAAATAAGATATTGGTTTGTTTATCTTATTTATTCAGATACCAGATAAGTTTAGCTAATCAAAAACCGGTTAAACAAGAACAATAACGCATAGCCATAAGTTCCAACGGACCAAAGTTTAAAAAGCAGCAACACTTTCATATATTCCTTAAACGGCAAATCAGCTAGTCCGGCAACCAAACAGGTCAAATCATCTGGCGCAAAAGGAATCAACAACGTAGTAATCATCAACTTCTTAATGCCCTTTTCAGGACGGTCTAACATATTTTCGAATGTTTTGTACTTTTTTTTCGAGAGAATCAACTGGGCAAATGGCTTTCCGTAATAACGTGCTAACCAATAGACAATAACATCACCTATCATTAAACCGATATAACTATAAATCAATCCTGGAATACTGCCAAACATCAACATACCCACTACCGTGGAAATCCCTCCAGGAAGAATTGGCACAATAACTTGGACCATTTGTAAAAAGATAAAGAACAACACAGCGTATTCTCCAAATTGTTTCATAAAGTTTTGTAATGACTGAACAGAATGGAAAATCCCCTTAGAATAACCATAAATCAAAAGACCAGCAAAACAAAGAACTCCTAGAATTGGCAGTACATAGATAATTCTCTGCAGAATTTTATTCCCCATGGCTGCAAGTTCCTTTCACTTCTACTTTGATTTCCGCATAAATCGTTTTAACAGTTGATAAGATAATACCCCCAAAAGAACAGAAACGCTAATTAAAAGTCCTAGAAAGAAATTTCGTTGTCGATAGTGCATAGTGATTTGATGTTTTCCAGAAGTTAATTCAATTCCTGTAAAATTACCTAAAACCGACTTAGCATTGACTTGTTTACCATCAACCGTGATCAGCCAATTTCTATCATACGGCACCGCTAAGTAAAGTAAAGAATTTTCTGGATCTGTTACTGTAATTTCCCCAGTCAATGTGCCTGAAACTTCTTCTTCAAGTTGGATTGCTTGTGACTGCTGCTTGGAAATAAATGCATCGAAGGATTCTTGTTGCAAGGTTTTTAGCTCGATTTTTTTTCCCTCAAGATTTTTTTCAGATTCAAGTTGTACTTGAATCTCCTCACCTTTTTTAAAATAGCCAAGGTTAAACAACTGATTTGTTGCGATGTAAATCGCAGGCTGAATTTCTTCACCGTTTACTTTAAACGAAGTGATTTTTTTCCAATTGACTTCTGGCGCATAAAGATAAAGATCTCCATTCGCTATGGTTTTTGTAGTAAGCGTGTAGTGATTGTTGGCTTGGGCAGTCCAAGTTACTTGTTGCGCTTCTTGGAAATAGTCTTGTTTATTTTCTTGAATCTGTTGTAAAATCATTTCCTGATTCTTTAATGGTTGCTTTTCAACTAATGTAAGATTAGCAAATGCTGGTGGGACTAAAAAGCCCATACCAATTGCTTCAGAATTTTCATAGACATTTGTGGAAGGATCACTTGAACTATTTTTTTCATGTGATTTCATTTCTGGTGTTAACTGATAGTTCACATCTAACAGTAAATTGATAACTTTAGAATCATCTACGTAAGCGATTCTACGATCATTTTTTTGATATAACCCCAAAGCCGTTAACGTGTCTTGCGTTTTAGCATCTAACGTAGAAGTGTAGCTTGAAACACCGGCATAACCATATAAAATCGGATTATTATAGCCATTATGTTTCTCGTTATAACCCGCATTATCGGAAGAAACTGTTTGTTTTATCCGCAATAAATGAGGGTTTTCCTTTTGTATATCAGAAATGATTTCTTTTTGAATTGTATATGTTTGAGCAAATTTTTCTTGGTTACCAAAAGGAATATCTTTAAAGCTAATCCAAAAATTAAAGACTAATTCAAAGCAGACTACTAAAAATAATAATGCATATAGACTATTTCTTTTAGTTCCGTGCATTTTTTGAATCAACACGACTAATCCAAAGGTGAACCAAATGACAAAAAGACTAATGACAAAGTAATAATCGGATAAAAGAAATACATTTTTCTTGGAAAATTTAAGAGAAATATAACCAATAGTCAATAATCCAGAAAAAATAAGTGGAACAATGAGTCTCAATTTTGCTCCATGTTTCAACTTAAGAAACGCTTCATATGCAAATTTTATTATCAAAAAACTAAAGATAAACGTATTTCTATAAGGAAAACCTGCAGGACGTTGAAACATATGCCAAATCGTATTGACTAATTCCAGCCAAAAACTTAAGAAAATAAATCCAACCAAAAAGGCTGCACCTAGCTTTTCTTTTTTAGAAATAGTGGATAACTGAAAATAAGCGATAAAAAGCAAGACCATCAAGATTCCAGAAAAAATCGTCGGTAAATGTTCCAAACGCCACTCAAAATTGACACTACCAATGCCGAACTGCGAAAGGAAATTCAAACCAAAATTAGGTGTAGGAAAAAATGTTTGCCAGTCAAAATTTGTTTTTTTTGTCGCTAACATTCCTTCTACAGCCGGAATTAAAATAAAACTTGTACTAATCCCAGTAAGAAAAGAAGTAACAAAAAACAAACGACCTTCTTTAATAAATAACCAAATTGATTTCTTTTTAGACGAGTCTGTTTTTTGATAATACCAATAAAGACTGTAGCATACAGCAAAAATGCAGAGCATGTAGCCCATATAATAATTCGTTACGATAGCCAAAAATAATGACGCCGAATAAAGAATATACTTCTTCTGATCCCATAATCGCTGAATACCCAATACTAATAAAGGTAGTAAAATCAATGCATCTAGCCACATGAAATTCAAGCAATAAACAGTCACAAAACCGCACAAACTATACGATGTTGAAAAAAGCAATGTTGAAATACTAGATTGTTGATACGTTTTTTGAAGATAATAAAACATCGAACTGCCCATAAATGAGATTTTTAATGTAATAATCAATAGTATGGCAATCGGTAATTGTTGATAAGAGAACAATAAGACTAAACTATTAAATGGACTTAATAAATAATACGCGCTCAAGGGTAAAATAGTTCCACCAAGTGCATCAGAAAACGAATACAATGAGTAAGTTTCTCCTTGGAAAAACTGCTTAAACGCACTCAAAAATGGTAGATACTGTGTACCTAAATCACTCACTAAAAGATTATTGTTTCCTAAAGGGGCTAGCCCTAATATCATCCAGAGTATGATCAACAATAGGAGAGGAAGGAAAAAACTTCCGCTAACCAATAGATTTTTCTTTATTTTTGACATATTTTATACTGCTCCTCTATTCTAATAATTTGTAACTGTTTTAGGATAAAGGTCCAATTAATCACGCAAAATCAAACGAACTACCTACAACAATACTATTTTTTGAAAACAACTTGTCTATAAAACAAACTTTATTGTACTTCTCTTTAAGAATCTAGTTTATCATGGGATTAGGTTTTAATGCAAAAAAATCTGTGTTCAGTTTATCATAGTTATTTTTATTTAAATGTTATGAACTATTAGTTTATTCTTTTATGGAATCAATCATTTATTGAATTAAAGATGTTAATTAGTGAAAAGAACCTCGGCTTTCTATATAATAGGTAATGAGGAGTTGATAAGATGGTATTAACGATAGAAGAATCGATTGATTGGATTCACAGTAGGCTGCCCTTTGGTTCTAGACCAGGTCTTGATCGAGTGGAAGCATTGTTGAAAAGAGTCGGTAATCCTGAAGAAAAAGTGCCAACAATCCATATAGCTGGCACAAATGGGAAAGGCTCTACAGTAACTTATTTACGCTGTATGTTAGAAGAATTAGGACTTAAGGTGGGAACTTTTACTTCTCCATATATCGAGCATTTTAATGAACGAATTGCTATTAACGGGCAAGGTATTTCAGACAATCATATCATCCAGTATGTGGAAAAATACCAAGAATTAATCAAAGAGATGGATCAAGATAAAAAAATTGCTGGGATTACTGAATTTGAGACATTGACCGTTATGGCTCTTGATTACTTTTTTGATGAACAGGTAGATATTGCTATTATTGAAGTTGGACTTGGTGGATTATTGGATAGTACCAATGTAGTTAAACCGATGCTAACAGCAATCACTACGATTGGAAAAGATCATACAGAAATTTTAGGTGATACGCTTGAAAAAATTGCTTTCCAAAAAGCCGGGATCATTAAAGAAGGGATTCCTGTTGTGACAGGGAATATTGAAGAAGAAGCGTTTGTTATGATCAATGAAGTCGCTGGGGGGAAACATAGTAGAGTGTATCGCTATGAGAAAGACTATAAGGCGGAATATCAACACCCAGATAAAAATTGGGGTGAGATCTTTGATTTTTATGGAGAAGCAGGTAAATTACCAAAGGTCAAAGTTCCTTTGTTAGGTCGTCATCAAGTAGAAAATGCGGCAGTTTCCATTCAACTATTTTATCTTTATTGCGAAGCCTTGCGTATTAATTTTACAGACAGAGATGTGTACCAAGGACTGACTAAAGCTCAATGGCCTGCTCGAATGGAAAAAATCAGTAATGAACCATTGATTATTTTAGATGGTGCACACAACGATCATGCGATGCGTCGTCTAGCTGATAATCTGAAAAAAGAATTTCCTAACAGGGATATACACATCTTATTTTCAACATTAGCGTCAAAAAATATCGATCAGATGATTGCTATATTAAGAAAAGTCTCTAATGTTCATTTGTATCTGACTACATTTGATTATCCAAGAGCGATCGAATTAACAAAAATGGAACATTTTGAAGATGAGAAAACAGAGATTGTTTCTTTGTGGCAATTTGGGATGGGCGAGATTTTAGAAAAAATGTCTGCAGATGATTTGATGTTAGTCACGGGCTCACTTTATTTTGTTTCTCAGGTACGAGAACTACTATTAAATGTAGGGTCTGGTTACACGGATTAGTTTAAAAATAAAATCTAAATTATTAACAAGAGGAGAACTTAATGAAAAAAATCGATGGCGTAATTTTTGATATGGACGGTTTATTGTTTGATACGGAACTGATTTATTATCAGTCAACGCAAAAAATAGCAGATGCGATGAACCTTCCATATAGCAAAGAGGTTTATTTAGAGTTTTTAGGTGTATCGGATGAAGAAGTACAAAAAAACTATCATCGTATCTATCAGGATTTTGGTAAAGAAAAAGTTGACGAATTTATCCAGCGATCATATGACGATACTTATCAAGTCTTTGAATCAGGGAAAGTTCCATTAAAAGAAGGCGTTCTGGAATTACTCGATTTTCTTGATCAAAAAGAGATTCCAAGAATCGTTGCGTCAAGTAATGTCCGTCCTGCAATCGAATTATTATTGAAGGGCGCTGGTATTAAGGAACGTTTTTCCGGAATTGTTTCAGCAGAAGATGTGACTCGAGCAAAACCAGATCCAGAAATATTCCAAAAAGCCTTAACCCAGCTTGGGACAAAAGCGGGCAACACCTTGATTTTTGAAGACTCATTTCATGGAGTGACAGCGGCTGATGCTGCAGGGATTCCCGTGATTATGGTTCCAGATTTATTGGCACCAACAGATGAGATTAAAGAAAAAACGTTAGAAATTTTTGAAAGTTTAACTGAAGTGCCAGTTTATTTAGAAAAATGAAAACAAGACTCCTTTGCGTATCTTATATTTAGAAGCGCGTAAAGGAGTGTTTTTTTGATTAAAGAAGAGAAGCTATTTATAAGAGAAATGCCAGAAGATTGCTTACCCCGTGAGCGTTTAGAAATTGTAGGTGAGAAAGCTTTATCGAATCAAGAACTATTGGCAATTTTATTAAGAACTGGTTCGAAGAATTCGAATGTGATGGAAGTAGCTTCCAAATTTTTAAATTATTTCAATCATTTATATGAATTGAAAAATGCTACATTAACAGAAATGATGGAGATCAGAGGTGTCGGTCGAATCAAAGCTATTGAGCTAAGAGCTGCCATTGAATTTGGTTATCGAATTCAGCAAAGCACTCAACTGAAGTTAGGAAAGGTTTCTTCCAGTTATCAGATTGCTCAAAATTTGATCTATGAATTACAAGATTTTCAGCAAGAACATTTAGTCTGCTTATACTTAAATACTAAAAATGAAGTAATCAAGCAAGAGACTGTTTTTAAAGGATCTTTGAATCAGTCTGTTGCTCATCCAAGAGAAGTCTTCCGTAGTGCAGTTAAATGTTCTGCCGCACGCCTGATTCTTGCTCATAATCATCCGAGTGGTAATCCTACACCTTCAGAAAGTGATATACTTTTTACGCAAAGAATGCAGAAGTGTGGGAAAATGATGGGGATTGAGGTGTTAGATCATATTATCATTGGTGAACAAGTTTACATCAGCATGAGAGAAGAAAATTTTTTTACGGTAGACTAACTAGATTTCTTGCAAAAAAAGAGGTTCGCATGTACAATATTAGTGTAATCTTGTTTGGGACAATATAGAAGTTTTAATTTTAAAACCCTCTATCGTACACGGGCAATGTTACAATATTTAGTGCTTAAGCACGAGGAGGAACAACAGAATGGAACAAGGAACAGTGAAATGGTTTAACGCAGAAAAAGGATTTGGATTTATCTCTCGTGAAGATGGAAGTGACGTATTCGTACACTTTTCAGCTATTCAAGGTGAAGGATTCAAAACAATCGAAGAAGGTCAATCAGTAAGTTTTGACGTTGAAGATTCAGATCGTGGACCTCAAGCGGTTAACGTTGAAAAAAACTAATTTAATCCATTCCAAAACATCTGACATTTGTTGGATGTTTTTTTTATGAACAAATAGTATAGTAAAATTCTAAAAACTAGACTAAAGTCTGATTATTTAACTTAAGAAAAAAATGTATAGAAAAATGCTAAAAATATGGAGGAATGGGGAGTATTTAAAGCTGGAGTTGTTTATCTTTTAACCAGATCTATAGATGGAAGTGGTATAGAACAGATTCTGGGATTAAGGATAATTTCGATTTTTATGCTGTTGATTATTTAAAAATATGGCGTACATTAAATCGAAAATAAACCAAACAAAAAAGGCATCCGAGGAATTTACCATTCACTGGACGCCTTTAAATCGTATTAGAACTTGAATCGCTCATTTAGGTTGATAACTCCTTAAATAGATTTTTTCAATTCTTTTACTGCTTGTGTAATCGTGATCCCATAAGCGATATTTGCTTGGTTATTTGCATCGATAGCCATAAACAAATTTCTCTCTGTATCAAGTGCTACACGGTATTTTAATAATTTATTACCAAATGTCATAATAATTCTCCTCTCTTGATTCTTATGAAAGGCAACGATATCTGATAACGAAATTCCATGATTACTATACCATGACTTTTTAGAAGTGTAAAGAGGAAAGTTCTTAATTTAGCAGTATTTTTGTTGAAAACCCTTTTGAGTAGTATAATAGAAGTATATAAGAAGGAGGTTTTTATCATGGAAGAGACCTATAAGAATATTTTAGTGGCTGTAGATGGTTCTGATCAGTCAGAAAAAGCATATCAAGAAGCAATAAATATTGTAAAACGAAATGGCGCTACGCTACACATTTTATCTGTTATTGAAGAGGTAGGCAATTATTTTGGCGAACTAACAATGTCAATGGGAACACTCATGGAAGATCTTCGCACAAGAGAAGAAGAAGAAATGAAAAAAAGAGAGTCAAAAGCTCTTGAACAAGGCGTATCCAAAGTTTTCACATACGTTATGTATGGCTATCCCAAAACATTGATTGCTGATTTCACAGAGTCAAAAGAACCAATCGATCTAATTGTAATCGGCAGAACGGGATTAAATGGGTTTGAAAGATTGATGGTAGGTTCAACAACTTCTTATGTTGTTAACCATACAAAAGCGAATGTTTTAGTGGTGAATAATGAGGTTTAGATAGTAAATCATTTATTGAAAATAGGCTGATTAGGTGCAAAACCTGTCAGCCCTTTTTTATTGTGAACATTAAAGTTTGGTTTCATATTATAGTACTTCAAAAGAAAGAGGAGGAATGAAATGACAGGGAAGACAGTAAAAGAAGTAGCCAAGACACTTAGGATTCCAAAATCAACATTAAGATATTACGACAAGGTAGATTTACTAAAGCCAAACAGAGAAGAAAATGGCTAACGAGTTTATCAAGAAATTGATCTTACAATGATCAATTTTTTGATAAACTATGGTGAATTCAGTCTCGAAGAAATGACGACAGTTATAAACATGATGCAAAGTGATTCTGCTACTGCCTGCAAAGAAAAAACTGTGCAATTAAATAGAAGCCAAGAAAAAGATTTTTCAAGATAAAATCAACTACTATAAGCAAATGTTAGCTTTATTTGAAAAAGTTCCAGAAATGAAAGATTTCAATAGTGAAAAAGAACGCGAGATTGATCGCTATATTGAGCAAATTTACCATACATTCGTAGCAAATGGAGCTATTAATACGGATATAAAAATTATTATGAATTTTGACCAAATGAAAAGTATCAAAATCCCTTTTACTTATGGCATGTTAAAATGAGGATCGAAAATGAACTGGAGTTGATCGAAGAAGTCAATCCAAATAGAATTATTATTGGATTAACAATTAGTTTACTAATCAGTGCACGCGTCAAAAAAATTCCGTTAGTTTATGTCAAACCGTACGCATATAGGCTTGTCCACGTAGAAGAACCGCTGTTTATAAAACAGTCTAATCGGTACTTGAAAAAATAGTGAAAACATTCATTCTAAAGTCAAAATGGCTTCCAAAATCGATAAAAAGCCTAATGAAAGAGTTTGATGTAGAAGCTAAATTTAATTATACGATCGATGCAATGTCTGCTGGTTTAAATGAACAAATATCTTTATAAAGAAGAATAAGTTGAAAAATCAAGATTTATTAAAAAAAGTATCGAAGAACTATTGAACAATCCTATATATAAACAATAAGCTAAGAAACTACAGCAAGAGTTAAAACCAATCAAAGCAAGTTTGTTATCAGCCAAAGAAATCATGAAATTTTTGTCCGTATAATCTAAAAAATAGAAGAGCGAAAATTTTTGTCCGATTTTCACTCTTCTATTTTATGAGTCTTAGAACTTACGTCCCAAGCCCTTCTTTTATATTCAAACTCATGAAGTCATGATCATTGGTAAAATCATCGGATGACGTTCTGTTTTTTCAAACAAGAATGGCTGTAAGGCAGCTGTTATTGCGTCACACAATTTTGCTTCTGTACAATGTTCATCTCGCAATGCTTCACGAATCGCATTGAACAATAAACGCTGTCCTTCATGAATCATTTCGCCCGATTCTCTCATATAGACAAATCCGCGAGATAAAATATCTGGACCAGCCAGAATTTCTTTATTTTTAATATCGACTGTTGCTACTGCTAAAACTAAACCTTCTTCTGAAAGAATTCGGCGATCACGTAAGACAACATTACCGATATCACCGACACCATTACCGTCAACATAGACATCGTTAGCATTGAAGTGTCCAGCGATACGAGCATCATCTGCTGTTAAAGCTAGGACATCCCCATTTTCCATGATGAAACAATTGTCTGCTGGCACACCAACATCTTGTGCTAACGATGCATGGATTTTCAACATTCTAAATTCACCATGAACGGGTACAAAATATTTAGGTTTCATTAAACTTAACATTAATTTTTGTTCTTCTTGACCACCGTGACCAGAAGTATGGATATTATTGATTTTTCCATGAATAACTTCAGCACCTGCTTCTGAAAGCAAATTGATCAAACGGTTAACACTTGTTGTATTTCCAGGAATCGGTGAACTTGAAAAAATCACTGTATCACCAGGCTGTACAGAAATCTGACGATGCGTTCCATTAGCGATTCGGCTTAAAGCAGCCATCGGTTCACCTTGGGAACCTGTACATAAAATCATTGTTTCTCCAGCAGGTAGTTGGTTTAGCTCACTGGCATCCACAAATGTTCCTTTTGGCACATTGATATAGCCCAAATGTTCACCGTTAACAATCGCATTCTCCATACTACGACCAAACACTGCGATTTTACGTCCTGTTGCAACTGCAGCGTCCGCCGCTTGTTGGAGACGGAAAATATTTGAAGCAAAACTAGCAAAGATGATTCTTCCCTCGATCTTTTCAAAAATCTTCAAAATAGAAGAACCAATCGTTTTTTCCGATTTAGTAAACGTTGGGATTTCCGCATTCGTACTATCAGAAAGCAGACATAAGACGCCTTCTTCCCCTAATTTTGCCATACGATGCAAGTTAGCTGGTTCACCAACTGGCGTAAAGTCAAATTTAAAATCTCCTGTCGCAACGATATTTCCAGAAGGGGTCTTAACAACGACACCTAAAGCGTCAGGAATACTATGTGTTGTCCTAAAAAAGCTAATTGCGGTCTTACGGAAACGAATCACAGTATCCTCATTAATTTCATGAAGATCAGCATCACGTAATAAACCATGTTCATCCAATTTGTTGGTGATTAAGGCTAAAGCCAAAGGACCAGCGTAAATTGGGATATTCGCTTGACGTAGTAAATACGGAACGCCGCCAATATGATCTTCGTGTCCATGAGTGATAATTAACGCTTTGACTTTGTGCAAATTTTGGACGATATAGCTGTAATCTGGAATAACATAGTCGATTCCAAGTAAATCATCTTCTGGGAATTTGATCCCAGCATCAATAATAATGATCTCATCTTGAAATTGAACCCCATAAGTGTTTTTTCCGATCTCGCCCAAACCGCCTATCGCAAAAACGCCAGTTTCATTATTTTTTATATTTACTTTCATAATTAAAACTCCGTTAAAGAGAATTCCGCGTGCTCTTGTTCATATGCAAGATGATTTTCATCAAGTGCTTGAATGTATTCAATGTTGTATGGGGTATTTTCTTCTACTTGTTGACGCACAATAACATCGCTTTGCGCTTCAACGTAAATAGATTTTGTATCTTCTCTTTTTGGGTTTCTTGTTTTTGTTTCTTGGTAATAAACTTTATAGATCATAGTTCTGTTCTCCTTTATCTGCTAAAGCAGTTGATTATTTATTTTTCTATTTTCTTACTATAATTTTGAACACAACAAAACGAGGTGGTTGTCCACCTTAAAAGCAATTGTCATCAAAAACATCAGTTGATGATGAAATGAAGCCTCGACTTTGCTTCACTACTTGTTTTATGGAAACTGTACTTTCTTTCAACCGTCCATTGTGTTGTGCTGTACAACAATTAAACGTATTTTATCACAAAATAGCGAATAAGTATAGAAACTGATTTGCGACTTCAAAGAAAAATGTATTATTCATTTGATTGTTTTAAAGCTGTGACTTTCTTTTTGTTAAAATATAAATTTAGACCAATTAGATGCAGAAAAAATACGATTGTTAAAGTGGTTGTCATAAATGAATTACGGACGATCAAACATGGAATTGCAAAAATTACAAATAACATTGAAAATAACTTTACTCGGCCGAAGGGGGTGATTTTCTTTTCCACAATTGATTCTTGAATATATTTTTGGTAGTAGGTCGACTCAATAAATTTTGTATACAAATACTCAGAGCTGCGCATCCAGAAAAAGGCGGTTAAAATATAAAAAATCGTTGTAGGTAAAAGTGGGAGGAAAATCCCTATTGTTCCCAATCCAAATGTAAGACAGCCTAAAGAAATATAAAGTATTTTTTTCATCGATTCAATCCCATCACTTTCAGTTGATTGTAGTACGAAAATTAATGTAATTATCATTATAACATAGTATAGATAATCCCGTTTATTATTCAGTTGAAAAGTGTAGAATTTTCACTTAAATATAATTTACCTGGCTATTAGTTTTATGCTATAGTGGGAGTACTGAGTAAAAAATTGAAATGGGAGATGATTGATTGAAATTGATGTGGCGTTACACGATGAGATATAAGAAATTATTGTTTTTAGATTTCATTTGTGTTTTTGGGTTTATATTGATAGAACTAGGTTTACCAACAATTTTAGCACGAATGATTGATGTTGGGATCAAAAATAATGACTATGACTATGTAAAACAACAGGGATTGTTGATGATTGGTATCACTGTAGTCGGTGTAGCAATGAATATCATGTTAGGATATTTTGGCGCACGGATGACAACAAATATTGTACGTGATATTCGTGATGATCTTTTTGAAAAAGTACAGACTTTTTCCCATCGTGAATATGAAACGATCGGTGTCTCTTCACTGATTACAAGAACAACTAATGATGCTTATCAAATCATGTTATTTATGGGGAATATTTTGCGGATCGGTTTTATGACGCCGATGATGTTTTTTGTCAGCTTATACATGGTCATGCGGACAAGTCCTTCGTTAGGTTGGTTTGTTTTAGGAGCACTACCGTTTCTTTTAGTAGCTGTGGTATTGATCGCTAAAGTATCTGAACCATTATCCAATAAACAGCAAAAAAACTTGGATGGAATCAACGGTATCCTTAGAGAAAATCTTTCTGGCTTGCGAGTGATTCGTGCGTTTGTAAATGAAAAGTTTGAAGAAAGTCGTTTTAGCAAAGTCAATGAAGATTACACGAAAAGCTCTAAGAGTCTTTTTCGCTTGATGGCGGCAGCGCAACCAGGATTTTTCTTCCTCTTCAATATTGTGATGGTGTTGATTATTTGGAATGGTGCACTTCAAATTGATCAAGGAAGTTTACTTGTAGGAGATTTGATTGCATTTATCGAATATATTTTCCATGCACTATTCTCGTTTATGCTATTTGCAAGTGTCTTTATGATGTATCCTCGTGCAGCGGTTTCAGCTCGTCGAATCCAAGAAGCATTCGATATGGAGCCAGTGATTCGTGAAAATGAAGCAGGTATCACAGAAACGAAGACAAAAGGTTACTTAGAATTTAAAAATGTTACATTTGCTTACCCTGGACATTCAGAAAGTCCAGTGATTCGTAATGTTAGCTTTACAGCTTCTCCAGGAGAAACGGTAGCGTTTATCGGTAGCACTGGGAGTGGGAAATCTACGTTGATCCAATTGATCCCACGTTTTTATGATGTGTCAGAAGGTGAAGTATTGCTTGATGGAGTCGATGTACGTGATTACAAATTAAGTACATTACGCAATAAGATTGGGTATATTCCGCAAAAAGCGCTGTTGTTTACTGGAACAATCGCAGAAAATATGCGTTACGGTAAAGAAGAAGCAACATTAGAAGAGATGGAACTCGCTGCTGATATTGCACAAGCGACAGAATTTATTTCGCAAAAGCCTGACGGATATGATGAACTTCTTTCTGAGGGAGGAACAAACTTCTCTGGTGGTCAAAAACAACGATTGGCAATTGCTAGAGCAGTGATTCGTCGTCCAGAAGTTTATATATTTGATGATAGTTTCTCGGCATTGGATTATCAAACAGATGCAAATTTAAGAGCTCGTTTGAAAAAAGAAACAACAGAATCAACTGTTTTAATCGTTGCTCAACGCGTGGGAACGATCATGCATGCAGATAAGATTGTTGTTTTAAATGAAGGGGATGTCGTTGGCATCGGTACTCATCGAGAATTACTTGAGAATTGTTCTATCTACTATGATATTGCTGCTTCTCAATTGTCAGAGGAGGAATTAGCATGAAAAACGCACTCTCTTCTATTAGACGTTTAGCTAGATACATCAAACCGTACAAAGGAACCTTTATTTTAGTGGTTATTTTTACTGTCTTAACTGTCGCTTTTAATGCAGCAATGCCTTATGTTTCAGGTTTGCCAATCACTGAAATTAGCAAAAATGTTGCTGAAGGAACGGGTCTGAATTACTCATACATCATCCAATGCTTGATTTGGATACTTATAGTAGGAATTGGTTATTGTGCAGCACAATTTTTGTCTGGATTTTTGATGGCAACAGTTGTTCAACATTCAATGCGTGATTTGCGTCGAGATATCGATGAAAAAATCAATCGTTTGCCTGTTTCTTATTTTGATAAAAATCAACAAGGAAATATTTTATCTCGTGTGACCAATGATGTGGATGCTGTGAGTAACGCAATGCAGCAAAGTTTCATCAATATTGTTTCAGCAATTTTAGGAATTGTAATGGCTGTTGTGATGATGTTTTATATTAATTGGCTGATGGCGCTAATTTCGATCGTGATGATTCCTTTATCATTATTTATTTCAAAAACAATCGTCGGCATTTCACAAAAATATTTTCAGGGAATGCAAAATGCGCTTGGAAATCTAAATGGGTATGTGCAAGAAAATATGACTGGTTTTAGCGTTTTAAAGGTATACGGACGTGAAAAGGAAACTTTAGAAGGTTTTAAAAAGGTTAACCATAATTTGAACAGCTTTGGTTTTAAAGCGACATTTATTTCAGGGTTGATGTTGCCACTTGTCCAAATGACAGCATATGGAACGTATATCGGTATGGCTGTTTTAGGTAGTTATTATGTTATAACGGGAGCTATCGTGGTTGGACAATTACAAGCATTTATTCAATACATTTGGCAGATCAGCCAGCCAATGGGGAATATAACGCAATTGTCAGCGGCTTTACAAAGTGCATCGGCTGCAACGAAACGTGTATTTGAAATTTTAGATGAACCAGAAGAAAAATTAAATGAACATAACATTTCATTACCGGAAAAAATTCACGGATCTGTTCAATTCGATAATGTCAGTTTTAGTTATGATCCTGCAAAACCTTTGATCAGAAACTTGAACTTTGAGGTAAAAGCAGGTCAAACAGTTGCAATCGTTGGACCTACTGGGGCTGGTAAGACAACTTTGATCAATTTATTGATGCGCTTTTATGATGTTAACGAAGGAGCAATCAAAATCGATGGTATCGATACGAAAAAAATGGATCGCAGTGATGTTCGTTCCGTATTTGGTATGGTGTTGCAAGATGCTTGGTTATATGAAGGGACGATTGCTGATAATATCCGTTTTGGTAAATTAGATGCGACTGATTATGAAATAGTTGATGCAGCTAAGACAGCCAATGTGGATCACTTTATCCGCACGATGCCTGATGGGTATGAAATGGAAATCAATTCTGAAGGAGACAATGTTTCTCTAGGGCAAAAACAATTATTGACGATTGCCAGAGCCGTGATTTCTGATCCGAGAATCTTGATCCTAGATGAAGCAACAAGTTCCGTCGATACTCGTTTAGAAGCGTTGATTCAAAAAGCGATGGAACGAGTAATGGAAGGACGCACAAGCTTTGTGATCGCTCACCGTTTATCAACCATTCGTGAAGCTGACTTGATTCTTGTGATGAATCAAGGTGAAATCATTGAAAAAGGAACCCATAATGAGCTATTACAGCAAGGTGGCTTTTATGAAAAATTATATAACAGCCAGTTTGATGAAGATGGCGATTATGACTAATAAGTGTGAAGGGGAGAGACCGATTTTAGGCGTCTTTCCTTTTTTTTAATACTTTCAAAGAAATCATTTTAACTACGCAATTCAGCTAAATTTGTTATACTAAAGACACATAGAAGAGGTGGACGATATGACAAAAGAGTATTTTATTGCAGCAAGTGCCGATGTTTACGGCAATGTGGTACTGGCTAAAGATACGAGTATTTGGTTTCAATCTGTACTTAGAGGCGATAACAATTCAATCACGATCAATACAGGAAGTAATGTACAAGATGGCACAGTGATCCATGTCGATCAGGATGCACCTGTTATTATTGGTGAAAACGTAACGATTGGTCATCACTGTATGCTGCATGGTTGTACAATAGAAGATGGTGCCTTGATCGGTATGAGCTCAACGGTGTTAAATCATGCGGTGATCGGGAAAAATAGTTTGATAGGTGCAGGTTCCTTAGTGACGCAAGGAACGGAGATTCCCCCAAACGTCTTAGCATTTGGGCGACCAGCGAAAGTGATTCGACCTTTAACAAGAGAAGAAATTCGGAAGAATAAAGAAAATGCCCAGCATTATGTGGCATTATCGAAAGAATTTATTGCAGGAAAGTACACACGATTAGACTAGGAATAAATAATACAGATGTTTGATTTACAATTTAAGAAAGAGGCGAAGAATAAATGTAGTGACGAAACGCAGTTAAAATTGACTCCTTATATAGAAAACAATGCAGTAATTATTTTGGATCTAGATGATGGCATTGGTAAGTATTCTAAAATGGGTGTTTGCTCTCTTGATACAAGCTCTCGCTTATTGATATTAGCTCAATTACAAGATAAATCTGATTTTAATTTGACACTAGATTCAGTTATGGGGGCTATCTACATCAAGGATTATTCTAAACGATATTTAGATGAAGAGATGACGTTAACAGTTGATCCTCGTTTACAAGTATTTAAATTGAAAAGCCCTAGTGGTGTTTTGGATGGAAATATTCCAATTGTAGATTTACGGCCAGAACAAACGATATAATAACAAAAATAATTGATCAGTATTGAGGTTGCTTCTGCTCCCACTCTCTTTTTAATTTGTAAATCATACTCGCTTCGCTAGAGTAAAAAAACGTTGATAAATGTTGTGTTTTTTTGTAATAATTAGATTATATTTAGAAAGGAGTTTTTGTTTGAAAAAGATAAAAATAATAGGTTTTTCTGCTATTCTCGTGTTATTGTTAGTCACATTATTCTTAAACGTGAGTAAAATGAATGCAAAAGAAAACACAACTAATGAAGCAGAAGTTGAGGAAGTCCACAATCCAACGAATCTGGAAAAATCACCAGAGTTATCTCCAGAAGAATATCAGCAATTACAAGATGTTGCACCAGAAGGCTATGAACTAGTTGAGTAACTTAAAGATAGGATATCAAAAAGCTTAATAAAATTAAGTAGAGAGAGACAATAGTCAGAGAAAATCTGATTATTGTCTCTCTCTCCATCTTTCCGTCCCCTCTCTACTATAAACCAATAAAAAGGAAAATAGAGGATAAACTCATCCGTCGATAAGTTTATCCTCCAATCTCAGTATGTTGTTAATCGGGTCTTTTTAGATCAAACAAGTCATTGATATGTGCATACGTATTACCAGCTAAACGTGCAATCGGATTGAATGCTTCTGGTAAAATGTACTCAGATTCTTGATCAAAAATAGCTTCATCAAAATAAAAATCGGTTATCTCGACAATAAATAAATCTGTAATGATCTGATCCTCATGATTTTTAACTGGAACATATTGATGCAGTCTAGCCTCCATACGAATAGATGCAGCTTTAATTCCAGGAACGGTCACTGATTTACTTGCAATTGTTTCAATTTTGTTGAGAGTAATTTCGCTTTGATCAGGACCTAAAGAAGCCGCTGTTTGATTCATAGATTCAACCACTTGATCATTGACTAAGTGGATCACCAATTCATTTGTTTCTATAATATTTCTAGCAGTATCTTTTATTTCGCCATTTCGTCTAAGAATGGATAGACTGACTAATGGAATATCGGAAGCCGCCGCATTAAAAAAACTGAACGGCGCCGCATTGACCGTTTCGTGTTCTTTGTTTAGCGTTGTCACCCACGCGATTGGGCGTGGGATGATACTGCCTGATAAAAATTTATATGCTTGTTTTGACGATAAATATTTAGTTGGATAATGCAACATAAGGCTTCTCCATTTCTCTATTATTAACGTGCTTTATTTGCATCAGAAGTGTCAAAAGGACGAACAAATTCTTCGATTTCTTTTCTTTTTTCTTCTAAAAATGGTGGTAAAGATAATTTTTCTCCTGCTGTTTCATACGTTTCATCTTCTAAGAAACCAGGTCCATCAGTAGCCAATTCAAATAAAATATGAGGCGCTGCTCTAAAGTAATCAGATTTGAAATAAAAGCGTTCAACAAATCCAGAGCTAGGAAATTGAAGTTGGTTGATTTTGTTGATCCAAAATCGTAAAGCATCTTGGTCAGCTACGCGAAGAGCTAAGTGATGAACATTTCCAAAGCCTTCTTGTGCATCTGGAAGATCGTCACGATGTTCAACAATGATACTTCCACCATTGCCGCCTTCCCCTACTTCAAATAAATGGAAACTCCCTTCAGCATCTACTAACTTAAAGCCTAACACGTCAACTAAAACTCGTTGCATATGTTCAAAGTCTGCTACAGTAACAAAGACGGGACCTAATCCAACCAAGGCATGTTCAGCTGGAACATCTGTTTTTTTCCAGGGCGTTCCACTAGCTACACCTTGATTATTTTCATCAGAGATCAATTGATATTGTTGTTTGTCGAAATCTTCAAATTCAAGATATTTTTTACCGAAACGTTCTTGAATTTCTCCGTGATCGATTTGATTTTCATTAAAACGATCGACCCAATAAGCTAAAGAAGCATCGCTTTTAACACGAAATGATGTACGGGAAATAGTATTTGTTCCTTTGCTGCCTTGTGGGATGCCAGGGAAATCGAAAAAGGTCATATCAGTACCAGCAGAACCAAGATCATCAGTGAAATAAAGGTGATACGTTTCAATGTCATCTTGATTGACTGTTTTTTTGATCAAACGTAATCCTAAAGTATCTGTAAAAAAGCGATAGATTTTTTCTGCACTCGATGTAATAGCTGTAACGTGATGAATTCCTCTAATTTGTGTATCCATAATATAAAACCTCCAAATTGATAATTATTGTTTTTTACTTACTAAAAGTAAGTTTACATCTAAACTAAGAATTAAGCAACTCTTTTCTCTTATCCTAACTATTGATGGAAAGAATAAAGAGGAGTACTATAAGGATAGTAAATGAAAAAAAGAAAGTAGTGGATAATCATGGAAGAGAAAAAAACGTTTCATATTAATGGTTATATCGCGTTAGTCGTATTGGTTATTTTAATTATTATTGGTGGATACTTTATGTATAGTGGGGTAATAGACGAACGTATTGGTATGATCACGATTGGTTTAGTATTGTGGGGGGTTTCAGCTTTATTTTTAAGTTCATTAACAATTGTTAGTCCAAATCAAGCCAAAGCAATCTTATTTTTCGGACAATATTTAGGCACAATCAAAGAGAATGGTTTATTTGTGACAACGCCTTTAACTCAAAAAATCAATGTTTCATTAAAAGTACGCAATTTTAACAGCTCCTTGTTAAAAGTAAATGATTCAGATGGGAACCCTGTAGAAATTTCTGCAGTTGTTGTATTTAAAGTAGTTGATACGGCTAAAGCTTTGTTTGATGTAGATCGCTACCAAGATTTTATAGAAATCCAAAGTGAAACGGCTATTCGTCACATTGCAACACAATATCCGTATGACACGTTTAATGAGGATGATTTGACTCTTCGTGGCAATACAACGGAAGTTTCAGAGGAAATGGCTAAAGAATTGCAAGAACGTTTAGCTGTTGCTGGAGTGGAAGTCATTGAAACGCGTTTAAATCATTTAGCCTATGCGACGGAGATTGCTAGTGCAATGCTGCAAAGACAACAAGCCAAAGCGATTCTTTCCGCACGACAAATTATTGTTGAAGGAGCCGTTTCTATGACACAAATGGCTCTGGAACAAATTGAAGACGGTCAAGAAATCAATTTTACTGACGATCGTAAAGTCCAGTTGATCAACAATCTTCTGGTATCGATTATTACGGATAAAGGAACTCAGCCCGTTATTAATACGGGGGATGTTTACGAAAAATAACACTAAATAGAGTAGGCAGACAAACTTCTTTAGATGCTTTTGTCTCAAATTTTTTTAAATGATAAGATAAAAAAGAAAGTGAGCGCTCTATGTACTATAAAACAATTTTATTTGACCTAGATGGAACGATCATAGATTCTGGCGAAGGGATCATTAATTCTATTATCTACGCATTAAAAAAGATGAATTTAAATGTGCCTGCTCAAACCGATTTATATTCCTTTATAGGTCCACCTTTGAAGGATTCATTTAAAAATATATGTTATTTAGATGATTGTTCCGCTGAGCAGGCAGTGGCTTTTTACCGTGAATATTACCAAGCAAAAGGCATGTATGAAAATTATTTCTACAATGGAATTATCGAAGTATTGACTACCTTAAAACAAGCGGGGTGTCATCTTTATATCGCAACTTCTAAACCAGAAGTTTATGCAAAACAAATCTTAGCTCATTTTGATATGGATCGTTATTTTGTGGGGATCTATGGAGCTAGTTTGGATGGTGGGCGTTCAAAAAAGGGAGATGTTATTCGATATGCACTAAACGAAGCTAGAATCACTAACTTGAAAGAGACCGTAATGATTGGCGATCGTAGCCATGATATGATAGGGGCAAAAGAAAATAAACTAACCTGTATTGGCGTATTGTATGGATTCGGTAATCGAACCGAAATAGAAACTGCTGGTGCAAATTATATTGTCGCAACTCCTAGATCAATAGAAAAAATAATCATAAAAAAATAAAGCAGGTGCTTGTCCTATCCTCTTAGAACATTATTCCTATGTTTTATACAGAAAAATAGAATCATTTTTATTATAAAGCCGTTGTTTCATCTAACGCTTTATTTAATCGATCCATTTGGTATTCTGTGAAATAAAATTTTCCTCTATTTCTGATTTTTTCTATCATTGTTAATTCAACAAGAGGTGCAAACTCTTCCACGTATCGTACGAAAGCTTCCAAACCTTCCTCGTCTGTTCTAAAATGATTATCAGTATCTGGAATTGTGTTTTCCAAAATTTCTTTCAATTCTTTTTTTGAGGGTGACTTTGTTTCATCTACTACATCTGAGACAATACTCTTAGTTTCTGTAACTTTTTTTTCTGTTGCTGGAGTGCAAGCGAAAAAAAAGAATAGCACCGATACTGACAACATTCCTAAAAATAATTTTTTCATCTTCATATAATGCACTACTCCTTTCAATAAGTTTATTTTACCTGTTATTTTATCTGAAAGGAATCTTTATTTTATGAAAATTAGAATTATTATGATGATTTAGCGAAAAAAATGAGAAATTCTCAAATATTTTAATGAAAGTCGGATAAATTGATAAAAGAAACCTCTTTCTTCGGTTATAATTAAGTTCAATATATCACATGGAGGAGAGTCTTATGAGTAAAATGAAAACAGTTATTATAGGTGCTAATCACGCTGGAATTGCTGCAGCAAACACGTTGCTGGATACTTATCCAGATCAAGAAGTCGTAATGATCGATAGAAATACGAACCTTAGCTATTTAGGTTGTGGAACAGCATTATGGGTAGGACGTCAAATCGAATCGTACGAAAATTTATTTTATACGAATAAAGAAGCCTTTGAAGCAAAAGGGGCTAAAATCTTTATGGAAACAACCGTTGAAAGCATTGATTTTGATCAAAAAATTGTTCATTGCAAAAAACATACGGGTGAAGAATTTACGGAAAGCTATCATAAATTAATCTTAGCGACAGGATCTGCTCCAATCAACCCAACGATTCCTGGAAGAGATTTGAAAAATGTTGAATTCTTAAAACTTTTCCAAGATGGTCAAACAGTAGATGCTGCAATGGCAAAAGCAGAAGTTAAAACAGTTGCAGTGATCGGAGCAGGATATATTGGTGTTGAGATTGCTGAAGCAGCCAAACGCCGAGGTAAGAATGTTCTGTTATTCGATGCAGCAGAGAGATGTTTACCGAATTACTATGATAAATGGTTCACAGATGACATGGATAAAGTATTAGCTGATAATGGGATTGAGCTTCATTATAATGAATTAGCTAAAGAATACAGAGGAACCGAAAAAGTTGAATCAATTATAACGGATAAAGGAGACTATGCTGTAGATCTTGTTATCAATGCAATTGGTTTTAGACCAAATAATGGTTTAGGTAAAGATCACTTGGAATTATTTGCCAATGGTGCGTATCTTGTTGATCTACATCAACAAACGAGTGATCCAGATGTCTATGCAGTCGGCGATTGCTCAACGATCTTCTCAAATGCTGTACAACAAACAACCTATATCGCCTTAGCAACTAACGCAGTTCGTTCCGGAATTGTAGCAGCACATAATGTTGGCGGAACTCCACTAGAGTCTATCGGTGTGCAAGGCTCAAATGGAATTTCAATTTTCGACTACCACATGGTTTCTACAGGATTAACCGTTCAAGAATCAGAAAAACTAGGATTAAAAGTAAAATATACTGAATTTGAAGACTTACAAAAACCTGGCTTTATGAAAGAAAATAACAAAGTAAAAATCAGAATTGTTTATGAAGAAGGTTCTCGCCGAATTGTTGGAGCGCAGATGGCTTCTTATGAAGATATTTCAATGGGGATCCATATGTTCTCATTGGCTATTGAAGAAAAAGTAACAATCGACAAACTAAAATTACTAGATATTTTCTTCTTGCCACACTTCAACCAACCGTATAACTATATTACAATGGCAGCACTTAGCGCCGAATAGTTAGAATGTTAAAGACTGAGGACGCTAGTTCTCAGTTTATTTATTTAATTTTAGAAAGAAAACAAATCTTACAAGTTAGTGACTTTTCTCTAAAAAAGTTTAAATTTAAAAAGCTTTCATGTATAATGGTAAAAGTTAAAGAAGATACATAGAAAGTAAGGAGGATTTGTTTTGGCAGAAGATAACCAAAATAATCAAGATCATTCCAATTCTTCATTCAAAGATCAGGTCTTGCGTTCTTTGCGAGGAGAAGAAATAGGAAATGATGATTCAGCTTCTTCTGAACATAATGCTCAGAACGTATCGCAGCATAACGAAGCGGAATATAGAACGCACCAATCTCAACAAGAAAAAAAAGAAGAACCGATAAAACTAGATGAAATAGAATCTGTTGGTTCCCGTAGTGCAGAGCATCACGCGAAACGATCAGAGCCAATGGAAGAACAGCTAGAGACTGAAAGCACCCAAAGTCCTAAAGAAGATAATGTTAGCAAACGTACTAGAAAGAGAGAAGATCGCATTGTCAGCCGAATTGTGTTGATCGTTGCCTCTGTTTTGTTATTGGTGGTTGCCATTTTTGGCTTTACTTTTTATAAGTATGTCAATGCAGGATTACAACCACTTGATAAAAAGGATAGTAAGCTAGTCCAAGTACACATTCCAGAAGATTCATCGAATAAGAAAATTGCCAATATTTTAGAAGAAAGTAAAGTCATTAAAAGTGGAATGGTATTCAACTACTATGCGAAATTTAAGAATCTGACTGATTTTCAGGCAGGTTATTATCAAATGGCGCCTGACATGACATTAGACGAAATTGGTGCACTCTTAAGAGAAGGCGGAACAGCGGAGCCGACGCAACTTGCTGATGGAAAAGTAACGATTCCAGAAGGCTTTGATATTGATAAAATTGGAGATGCAATCGAAAAAAATACTAATTTCAAGAAGGAACAATTTATTGAACTGATGAAAAATCAAGCATATTTTGATTCAATGAAAGAAAAATATCCAGACTTGTTAGCGAGTGCCGCTGAAGCCAAAGATGTTCGTTATCATTTTGAAGGGTACTTATTCCCAGCGACATATGACTATTACAAAGATGTAAAACTAGAAGATTTTGTTGAACAAATGATTGCGAAGTCTAATAGTGTGATTGAACCGTTTAGCCCAATGGTTCACGCTAAAGGCATGACGATCCAACAAGTACTGACACTCGCTTCATTGGTGGAAAAAGAAGGCGTGAAAGAAGAAGACCGCAAGAAAATTGCGCAAGTATTCTTTAATCGAATTGCAGCTAATATGCCGCTGCAATCAGATATCTCTATTTTGTACGCGTTAGGCGAACATAAGGAAGTAGTTACTTATAAAGATTTAGAAGTAGACTCACCTTATAATCTTTATAAAAATACTGGTTACGGTCCTGGACCATTTGATAGTCCGAGTGAGCAAGCAATCAATGCCGTTTTAAATCCAATAGCAAATAATTATCTTTATTTTGTTGCTGATACCTCAACTGGAAATGTTTATTTTGCTGAGACGTATGAGCAACATCAAGAATTTGTGGAGCAGTATGTAAATAAAACAGAAACAGAAAAAAGTGAATAATCTATAAGTTTGCGTAATATATTACGAGCCAACCTAAAAACTAGGCGGCTCGTTTCGCTTTACTATGGATTCGTGAATTTAAATACAAAAGAGATCTAGAAAGGGTACACAATTAGATAAAATTCATAACAGATTTATAAAATGAAGTGAATATTATTTACAATTTGCTTAAAGCGTGGTAATCTTTTCTGGATTGAAAGCGGAATTTTTCAATGAAATTAAAATAAAAACATTGTAGTAAGTTAAGAAGGAGAAATTAACATGGTAGAAAAAGTATTTCCTATGACACAAGAAGGTAAAGAAAAATTAGAACAAGAACTTGAGGAATTAAAGACAGTTAAACGAAAAGAAATCGTTGAACGTATAAAGATTGCCAGAAGCTTTGGCGACCTATCAGAGAACTCTGAGTATGAGTCTGCTAAAGATGAACAAGCATTTGTAGAAGGAAAAATTACTACATTAGAAAATATGATTCGCTTTGCGGAAATTATTGACAATAATGGCGTTGATTCTGACGAAGTTTCAATTGGAAAAACAGTGACATTTGTTGAGCTACCTGATGGAGATGAAGAAGAATACACTATTGTTGGTAGTGCAGAAGCAGATCCTTTTTCTGGTAAAATTTCGAATGATTCACCAATTGCACAAGCATTGATTGGTAAACGTTTGAACGATCAAGTCACGATTGCAACTCCAGGTGGAGATATGCAAGTAAAAATTACAAAAGTTGGATAACAAAACTGTTAATAACGACAAAGGGTGAGTCAAAACTATTATTAGTTCTGACTTGCCCTTTAAACCTGATTAAATAGCAAATGAATCCCGATTATTTGCAAAGAAATTAGGGCTAAAGTCCTATAGTAAAATGAGGCTTTAGCAACTAACATTAATAAGGGAATCAAGGTATAATTAGTATTATAGAAAGGGGGATTATAATGAATAACCCATGGCGTTTTTTTATCGTAGTAGAAGCATTACTTTTTATATTAGCTTTATGGCAAATTATACATAACCCAGGCTTAGCGATAGTATTAGTATTAGGAATTTTGAGTGCTGTTTATGCACTGAAAAAGGTCCATCGCAGTAATTTCAATAATTTTCAATTAGTATTAGGGATTATCTTGATTTTGATTGGGGTAATGAATAGTCCTGCATTTTGGTTGATGTTAGTATTTGGTGTTTTATTTATTGGTTTAAAAGGTGTAGAAATCGCAGGTGTTGATATCACCCAACGGGCACCGTGGCGAAAGAAGCAAATGATCATGGTGGAAACGACGAATGTTGAATCGAAAAGTGGTCGCCGCTTCAAACGACCTTGGTTTGCCAATGAACGCATCGGTAGCAATGTTTACGAATGGGACGATATCAATATAGACGTTCTTTCAGGAGATACAATCGTCGATTTAGGGAATACTCTACTACCTAAAGATGACAGCATTATCATCATTCGTAAAGGTTTTGGTCGCACAAGAATTTTAGTTCCACTAGGTGTTGCTATAACACTAGAACATTCGACTTTCTATGGAAATGTTAACTTTGAAGAAGAAAAATATCATCTGAAAAATGAATCATTAAAAGTCTATAGTAATGACTTTGATACAAATAACCGCCGCTTGAAAATCATTACAAATACCTTGGTGGGAGACCTAGAGGTGATTCGGGTATGATGGGTAAAATTTCTCGACAGATGCTTTCTTTGTATGCTGCTTGTAGTACATTTATTGTTGTTTTACTTACACTGTTTTCATACTTTTATTCGATCAAGCAAAAAAATTGGATATTGGAATTACTTCAAAGAAAAGTATTTTATATTCCGTTAATTTTCCATATGCTTT
The DNA here is from genome assembly GCF_058216535.1 of Enterococcus sp. AMC1251. Taxonomy (NCBI): domain Bacteria; kingdom Bacillati; phylum Bacillota; class Bacilli; order Lactobacillales; family Enterococcaceae; genus Enterococcus; species Enterococcus sp. AMC1251. The sequence goes on from NZ_CM177098.1 coordinate 664,756, forward strand.
TGATCTCTCTTTTAGTTGGACTATCGACCTTTTTACTCGTATCTATTGTACAAAAGGCACAATATGGTAAAATTGAAGAGAAACTTCGTTTATTAGCAAGAGGAAGTTATGAAAATCCTGTCATTACTAAGAACGTTCCACATGCTAGCAATGACCAGTACATTGGAGAAGTTGACCAAGACATCTTAAAAATCAGAACGAAATTATTAGAAATGTCAAAAGAATTACAAATATTAAATAGCCGTCCGCAATTGATGGATGGAGAAACTAAAGAAGAAATATTACAAGAAGAACGCCACAGACTAGCTAGAGAACTTCATGATTCTGTAAGCCAGCAATTATTTGCAGCGATGATGATGCTGTCTGCTTTAAATGAGCAAGCACAACGCCGTGAAACACCAGAAATGTTCCGAAAACAATTAGTAACAGTAACAGATATTATCAATGCTTCTCAATCTGAGATGCGGGCCTTATTACTTCATTTACGTCCAGTAAGCTTAGAAGGAAAAAGTTTACGTAAAGGGATCGAGCAATTATTGAAAGAGTTACAAACAAAGATTAAAATTGAATTGACGTGGGATGTTGAAGATGTTCATTTGAATAATAGTATTGAAGACCATTTATTCAGAATCGTTCAAGAACTCTTATCCAATACGCTTCGACATGCCAAAGCCAAAGAACTTGAAGTCTATCTCCATCAAGTAGACAAAAACGTATTATTGCGTTTAGTGGATGACGGTATAGGTTTTGATATGAATGAAAATGATAATAAAGCCGGTAGTTACGGCTTGAAAAATATAAGAGAACGTGTTGCTGGAATGGGTGGTATCGTCAAAATTATTAGCTTTAAAAAACAAGGGACAAGCGTTGAGATCAAAGTGCCTGTAATAAAGGAGGACATAACAAGTGATCAAAGTATTGTTAGTGGATGACCATGAGATGGTGCGATTAGGTGTATCCTCGTATTTATCGATTCAAGAGGATATTGAAGTAGTTGGAGAAGCTGAAAACGGCCAGATTGGTTATGAAAAAGCGTTAGAATTACGACCTGATGTGATTTTGATGGATTTAGTCATGGATGTGATGGATGGAATTGAATCAACAAAGGCGATTTTAAAAGATTGGGCGCAAGCACGAATTATTATTGTCACTAGTTTTATTGATGACGAAAAAGTTTACCCAGCAATTGAAGCTGGAGCTGCTGGCTATCTATTGAAGACCTCAACGGCTCATGAGATTGCGGATGCTATCCGTGCGATTTCTAGAGGAGAACGCGTTTTAGAACCAGAAGTAACGACTAAGATGATGGAACGCTTGACGAAAAAGCAAGAGCCTGTCCTGCACGAAGATTTGACAAACCGTGAACATGAAATTTTGATGCTGATTGCTAAGGGACGCAGTAATCAGGAAATTGCCGATGAGCTGTTTATTACGCTTAAAACGGTTAAAACTCATGTATCGAATATCTTAGCAAAACTAGATGTTGAAGATCGTACACAAGCAACGATCTATGCATTTCAAAATGGCTTAGCAAAATAATGATAAGCAATTTGTTAGAATCTGATTTAAGGTGAACAATTTTGTCTCAATCATATAAAATTCGAATAAATGGTGTGAAAAAGTCAGGCACCTCAGCAGTGGGATCAAAAACCGCGCAGTACATATCAAAATGTATTGTGCGGTTTTGTCTAATTGACAAGAAACATGATGAGAGAACAAGTGGATGTAGATGTTACCTACTTGATATTCGAGCCCAAGTAATTTTTGTTTTAGCTCTTCTGTTCAATTGTCAGTCTGTTTGTTATACTTAAATTAAAATTAACAGTAGGGGAAGTAAACATGAAGCAAAATTTTGCAATTATTGGTTTAGGAAGGTTTGGCGGCAGTATCTGTCAAACATTGATCGAATCTGGTCAAGAAGTTTTAGCTATTGATAGCAACGAAGATCGAGTGAATGAATATATGAATATTGCCACCCATGCAGTTGTAGCGAATGCTCAAGATGAAGCAACACTGCGATCTTTAGGTATTCGCAATTTCGACCATGTCGTCGTTGCCATAGGTGAGGATATTCAAGCGAGTATTTTAGTTACTTTAATGGTGAAAGAAATGGGTGTATCAAACGTTTTAGCTAAAGCTGTAAATGAATATCATGCAAGAGTATTAGACAAGATTGGTGCAGATTTAGTTGTCCATCCAGAACGAGATATGGGCATTAGAATAGCGCATAAACTAGTTTCCAGGAATATATTAGATTATATTGAACTATCAAGCGAAGTATCTTTAGCAGAAGTTCGTGTCTCGAATCCGAAATTTTATGGTAAAACGTTAGGCGATCTAAACTTTCGTCAGCGTTTTGGATTGACAGTCGTTGCTATACGTCGCTCTAAATCACAAGTGATTGCATCTCCAGCGGCAGAAGAAATAGTTAGAGAAAATGACAATTTATTAGTTGTTGGTGAAACAGAAGATGTTGATTTGTTGGATGAAAAGATGAATGGATAATTACAAGCAGTTTATTCTTTGAAAACCGGACTTTATGCTAAAATGACAAGTGAGATGTTTAGGTCAGTATTTTGGAAAAAGATAGAGAGTATTTCGTTTAACTTTCCTTGTTTTTCAGTAAAAGCTGAGTAGCCTATTGCGCGTTTTTAATTATACGGGAGGGATTTAAGATGAAATTAGCAATTACACCACGTGCGCAACAATGGTTTAAAGACGAAGTAGGTGTTACTTCAGATAGCGGCATTCGTTTTTATGGTAAAATTTATGGTAAGACAGATGTTCATGAAGGCTTTTCAATCGCAATGTCTGTTGAAGCGCCAGATCAGCCGTTAGTCAAAGAAGTGATTGATAATATTACGTATTTCATCGAAGAAACAGATGATTGGTTCTTTAAAGGATATGATTTATCGGTAGATTATGACGAGGAAAAAGACGAACCAAAATATAAATTCGCTAAAAATGAAGAAGACTTGAAACAATAGCTCAAACAGCTTTCAAATCATTTAAAAGATAAAAAGAGGATGAGGCAAAAGTACTTTTTACTTTTGCCTCATCCTCTAAAACTAAATAAATGCTTTTGTCCCAATCTTCGTATATATGTTGTAGCTGAAACAAAACACACTTATCAACTAGTTAAAGAAGAAGATTTTACTGTATATCTTTTATGTAAAGTATCGATAAGACCCACTTGATAATCTAATGCAGGGGATATTGGGATTATCTGGAAATTACCACTTTTCTGGATTTTATCTGGCAGTAAGAGTTTTGATGCTGCTATGTAAAAATCATATTTTTCCTCAGAGGTTGAAGAAACAAATGAGACGGAGATAAATGAAATTTGTTCCAAAAAATCAAAGAGAGATTGCAGAAAAATAGCATTTGGCGATAAAATAATGCCTACATTCAATTGATATTTTGGATTACTTCGTTCATAAAAGGGAAGTAATAAAAACGAACAGATATAAACTAAATCATCTAAACAGTTATTTATCCAAGCAAATTCTGGATTTAAAATAATTTCATTTAAAAATATTCTGACTTTTCTAGAAAGAGGTTCATACAAGGGATTCTGTTCTTTCACGCAAGATTCCATAAAATTAATAGCGATCGGTAAGGAACCTTTTATTGCAAGGTGATTCAAACAAGTAGTAAATATATTCGTATTTAGTACGTCTTTTTCATTATCAGATAATTTATTTTCCAAAAATAAAGGAGAGTAAAATGCTTCGAAAAGTTCAATTAGGTTACCTAATGGCTGCTGATCACTTTTCATATATTCTTTTACATGGCGAAGTCTAGGATCATCTGCATAAAAATAGATATTCCAATAAAACATCATGAATGAAAGAAAAGTAAACTCTCTTTCTATAAAATGCTGAGGAACCTTTGCTTGTTCTAATTTTCTAACAAACGATGTACTTGTTTTTGGAAAAACTAATTGCTTAAAAGGGGGTTCAATAATGAAATGTTTCTTTTGGATTCGTAATTGTGAGATTGTTGTAAGTAAATACCATTCTCTAGGTTCCGCGTAAGTCATCCATTGATGGTCTTCCTGGTCAAACAAATCAAAGCCCCTTTTCGTTTCATTTAAAGCTAAAAAAAGATCCTCCCCATATGATGCGATCCAAAATATATTTAAATAAACGATACGAATCAAGTTTTCTTTTCCAGCAAGTTGGAGTTTTGAACAATTTAATTGAATATCGAAATCCTTTAAATAATTAATTAGTGGCTGAAGCCTTCTTATAATTGAAGCTCGGCTAATGAAGTGATCTCTACAAAAATGTTCAATTGTGTAATTTTTTTCTAAAATTGTTGCTAGTAAAAATTTGTAGGGCAAACTTTTGCGAAATAAAAATTGAGAATATGGAATATCACGCAGCTTGGCTAACTCAATATGTACTTTTCCTTGATCAGTCAATAACTCAAGACCTTGTTTTTCCATGAGGTCCTCATGGATTTCTGAGAATAGTGAGTTCAAGCGAGCGTAAGAAAAATCTGTGAATTGTTCAAAATAATGAACGCTATATGTACCATCAGCTGTAGTCAATAAGTGTTTAAAAACGCTTATTTTACGTTGTGCAACATCATCCAATAAAATGTCTTCTAGCATATTTAGTCTCCCTTCGATAATTAATTGTGATTTTTCGGATATAAAGGTTATGTAATTCACAAAAGATAATATATTGTAGATAGAAAATACGGACTCTCTTTATATAATAACCATTTATTCTCGGTATTTCAATTAGAAAATAAAGATAAATAAAAAGCGGAATGATTATTTAAAGCAGTTCTAATAGTCTGATCTCCGTTTGTAAACGCTATATATGCTATAGTTCCTATAATCGTATTTTATGAAAAATAAAAAAATGCATGTTATTTATATTGTGAAAATTTATTCTTTTTCTTGTCGCTATTTTTTGGAGACATCTGAAAGGCTATATTTAGTTTTGCTGCTTACTTGTATTTAGGTATGAAATGAAAGTGGTTTTTACTTTTGCTCAACACCCTTAATTTTATTATTATTCTGTTGTGGATGTATGCTATAATCAAAAAAGAATACTTTTTTGGAGGAAATTTTATGCTATCAATTATTGTTCCTTGTTACAATGAAGAGGAATCAATTCCGTTGTTTTTTGAAGAAGTGGAGAAAGTAAGTTCACAAATTCAACATAACATAGAGTACATATTTATTAATGATGGATCAAAAGATCAGACCCTAAGTGCGCTAAGAAAATTATACAAGGAGCATCCTGAGAAAGTTCGTTATCTTTCTTTCTCTAGAAATTTTGGGAAAGAAGCAGGACTTTATGCAGGACTTAAAGAAGCTAATGGAAGCTTAATTACAGTGATGGATGTGGATTTACAAGATCCACCTGAATTGTTACCTAAAATGATTCAAATACTAGAGACAAATAAAGAATTGGATTGCGTTGGCACAAGACGAGGTGATCGTGAAGGCGAACCTGCTATCCGCAGTTTCTTTGCTAGAATGTTTTATCGATTAGTTAATAAAATAGGCGAAACAGAAATGGTTGATGGTGCTAGGGATTTTCGTTTAATGACACGTCAAATGGTAGATGCTATCTTAGAACTGACTGAGTATAATCGCTTTTCAAAAGGGATTTTTAGTTGGGTTGGTTTTAACACAGAGTATCTTTCTTATGAAAACCGGGAACGTGTAGCGGGTTCTACTTCGTGGTCTTTTTGGAGCTTATTAAGTTATTCTATCGATGGGATTGTCAACTTTTCAGAAGTACCGCTGAACCTTGCTTCTTATGTTGGAGCCTTTTCATGTGTGGGATCAGTCATGGCGATGTTAATTATTTTCTTTAGAACGATTATCAAAGGAGATCCTACTAACGGCTGGCCATCAATGGTTTGTATTATTTTATTTGTTGGCGGATTGCAGTTGCTTTGTCTGGGAATTATTGGAAAATATATTGGGAAAATTTTCTTGGAAACAAAAAAACGTCCGATTTATCTTGTAAAGGAAACAGAAAAAGATCAACAAAAATAAAAATACTGATTTGAATCTTTTCATAATGATTCGAATCAGTATTTTCGATTTAGTTCAATATCCTTGATGCAAAGATATTTCATTTTTCGCTAACGTACTATCTTTCAGAAATTGTTTAAGGTTTTGCGTGAAAATTGTCAATAGTTTGGCCTTGAATCCAGGAGTTAAACCAGATATATGGGGAGTAATCAAAACATTCTCCATCTCCCATAAGGGACTGTCTTCAGGTAAAGGTTCCTCTTCAAACACATCCAGAGCAGCAAATCTTAACTGGTTTGCATTTAGCGCATGAATCAAGTCAACTGTGTTAACAGAAGAACCGCGCCCAACATTCACAAAGACAGTTCCGTGTTTCATGGCAAGAAACATTCGCTCGTTATACATTTGATATGTATCATCTGTCAGAGGAAGAATATTCACAACGATATCCATCTCATTCACGATACGACTCATATTTTTATGAGAATAACATTCAATAAAGCCATTCGTTACATGACCAGAAGTATTTACGCCATATGTTTGAATACCTAATCCTTGGGCAAAGCTAGCAAGTTGTTGTCCAATATGTCCAGTGCCGACAATCAGCATTTTTTGCGTAGACAGTTGCTGATAGGAAATATTCTCTCTTGTCCATTCTTTTTTTGCTTGATTATTAATACTGGTCCGAAGGCCTCTAAACTCAGTTAGTAGAACACCTAAAACATGTTCTGAAATTGAAGTACTGTGAATACCGCTGGCGTTGGATAATAAGATGCCTTTTTCAGAAAAACGGTCTAAATCATATGTGTCCACGCCAGCAGAAATAGATTGGACCCATTTTAAACGACTTGTTTCAGAATCTAATAAGCGCTGTCCTAATTCTTTATCCCAACCTAACATAATCTCAATGTCATCCTCGATCATTTGTGATAGGTCTTTTTTAGTATCAATAACAATATAATCAGGAGCACTTTTTCTGATTGTCTCAACTTGTTCTTCTTTCATCTGTTCGTAAATATAGATTAGTGGTTGTCTCATATTGATTCCCCCTCGCTAATCCATTGTAACAAAAAAGACTCCCAAACAAAAAAAGATTGAACTATTGCTCGTTTCAATCTTTTTTGAGAAGCGTATAAATTATATTTTTTCGCCACGAGCATATGCTGCTGCAAGACTATCAACTTCTTTTTTTAACTCATCAACCATGATTTCTTCTGGAACTGTACGAATGATCTTCCCTTTTTTAAAAAGCATCCCTTTGCCATTTCCACCAGCTATTCCGATGTCAGCTTCCCGAGCTTCACCAGGTCCGTTAACAGCACAGCCTAAAACAGCTACTTTGATTGGAGCTTTAATTTTTTCGATATACTCCTCAATTTCATTAGCAATTGGAATCAAATCAATTTCGATTCGTCCACAAGTTGGACAAGAAATCAACGTAGCGGCATTGCTTGTTAGGCCGAATGCTTTTAAGACTTCTTTAGCGACTTTGATTTCTTCTACAGGATCGGCTGATAATGAGACGCGACAAGTATTTCCAATCCCTCGGGACAGTAATGCACCAAGGCCTGCTGCAGACTTTATTCCGCCAGAAAATTTTGTTCCAGCTTCGGTAATTCCTAAATGTAAAGGATAATCAAACGTTTGTGCTGCTAAAGTGTAAGCGTCAATCGCTAGGTTAACATCGCTAGCTTTTAATGAAACGATAATATCATAAAATTCTAAATCTTCAAGTATTTCAATATGCTCGACAGCGCTGGCCACCATTGCCTCAGCTGTAGGATAACCATATCGTTGCAAGAATTTTTTTTCTAGAGAACCTGCATTAACACCAATTCTGATTGGAATTCCTTTAGATTTACATGCGGTAACAACTTTTTCTACACGATCTTTTCGTCCGATATTTCCAGGGTTGATACGTATTTTATCGACCCCTTGTTCGATCGCTTTCAGGGCTAAACGATAGTCAAAATGAATATCAGCAACCAATGGAATTGATATTTGACTTTTAATAGCACCCAAAGCGTCAGCCGCTGCTTCATCTGGCACTGCTACACGAACAATTTGACACCCTGCATCTTCCAAACGTTTGATCTGAGCAACTGTTCCTTCAACATCCTGTGTTTTTGTTGTACACATACTTTGAATAAATAATTCATCACTTCCGCCAATTGTTAAATCTCCAACCTTAACTTGACGTGTATTTTTACGATGGGTCAATTCTCCCATAATGATTCTCTCCTTATTGCGGAACTATTATTTTGGTGATTACGTTTAAGCAAGTATAATTCATGATTTATTTTATCACATAATTGTATACTAGAGAATGTAAGAAAAGTTTAAGACTTGATCAATTGCTTCGATTCACTATTATACTAAAGGTGGCTCTTGTCGTTGTTCTTTGCGAGTAGCAAAGAAGAATATCAACAAAGAAATAAAAACAATCAAAAAGCTATCATCGAAAGATTGATTAATAAGGTGAAGAATACTACTGAAAATAACCGGGAGTGTCGCGCAATAGATTGAGATTTTTAAACAATCTAAAAATCGCAGTTTGTACAAACGAATCTTACTGTATAGATTTGCGCCGATTGCGATCATAAGTAAATTGATAATCAAGTTAATAAATGTTGGGTATAAAGTAAAAACAAACACAACTAGTTTTATCCAAAAAGGAATACTCGCTTCATCTAAAGCATCTTTCAAATCTTTACTATTTAAACCGTCTAAGGAACCTTTAGAATAAGGAACTTCAAATTGATTGGAGCCTAGCAATGAATCTGCAGTTCCTAAATTAGGTAAAGTAATCACAAATTCATCTTGTAAAAAACCTAAACCAACAGCGTTGCCGACGGAATCAGCTGTTACATCACTAAGAGATCGTTTTCCTTCAGGATCAAAAGTGAAAATAATCGAATTTGTTTGGTAAATAAAACCTTCAGTGCCCGTTGCTGTTTTTAGTTTCCCATTAGAAATATTAAAATTTGGTAATTTTGCGGCAATCTCTTGTCCGTCAGTCCTAACATCTTGCATTATAGAAAAAAGTTGTTTTGTTATTGGAAGGGCAAGAATGACACTTAAAAAAACAACATATAAAATGACTTTCCAAAATGGCATTTTCTTAGCCTGACGGAGATTAGTTAACTGAAATAGTGAATGTTTAAAAAGCGTAAATGAGTTCATAAATTCTCTCCTGACTTGAATTTGGTACACACGTCATTTTAAAGGAGTTAACGAGGAAAAACAAGTTTAGCTACAACTTTGTAAGCAATTACTTTGAAGGTTGCCATAAAATCTGTTATGCTATAAATGTATGAAACGCTATACTTAATTAATGGAGGGATTTTTATGACTTACACTTTACCAGATTTACCATATGCTTACGATGCATTAGAACCTTATATTGATGTAGAAACAATGCATCTACACCACGATAAACACCACAATACTTATGTGACGAATTTAAATGCTGCAATTGAAAAATATCCTGAATTTGGGACTAAATCAGTAGAAGAGCTGATTTCTGATATGGATGCTATTCCAGAAGATATCCGTACAGCTGTACGTAATAATGGCGGTGGACATGCAAATCACTCATTCTTTTGGGAAATCATGGCTCCTAACGCAGGTGGCGCACCAACAGGTGATATCAAAGATGCTATTGATGCTGCTTTTGGGAGTTTCGATAAACTAAAAGAAGAATTTAAAGCAGCTGCAACTGGACGTTTTGGTTCAGGTTGGGCATGGTTAGCCTTAAATAACGGCAAATTAGAAATTACTTCAACGCCTAATCAAGACTCTCCTTTAATGGAGGGGAAAACACCCGTTTTAGGTTTAGACGTTTGGGAACATGCTTACTACCTAAATTATAAAAATGTACGTCCAGACTATATTGATGCATTCTGGAATATTGTAAACTGGGATGAAGTCAATAAACGCTTTGCAGCAGCTAAATAAGCTGGAAAAATAGAACTTTTAGAAAATTTTTTGAGGAAAACAGTAAATTATACTGTTTTCCTCTTTTTTTTTGTGGCATACTAATAGTTAAGAATATAGATATGCAAAACATCATGTAAAGGAGTTTTATAATGAATATAATAATGCAAAAAGTTCATGGATCAGAAAATGACTTCTTTTTAATAGATGAAATGCAATTGGATCGTCCTTTTACGGATGAAGAAATCGATCTTTTGCGCATGCATTTGTGCGATAGAGAGGCGGGGTTACTCAACGGAGCGGATGGTCTGTTACTTGTTGAAAGTGTAGTTAAAGGGTTGTCGCTAGCTAAAATGCGTGTGATCAATAGTGACGGTAGTGAGGCGAGCATGTGTGGTAATGGGTTGCGTACAGTTGCTAGATACTTAGCTGAAAAATATAACAAAAAATCTTTCTCTGTAGAAACCATGTTTGCGGACCTCAAAGTAAGGCAAGCCCCTATGTTTAATAAACAAATAGCGACTTACCAAGTGGAAATTTCACCAGTCAGCTTTGAAGCTGCAGCTATTCCGATGCTTACTACAAATAATACGATAATCAATGAAGTGATTCCAGAATTGTCAAGTAACTTGAAATTTTCAGCTGTAGCAGTTCCAAATCCACATTTAATCGCATTTGTTGATCATCAAACACTTATGAGCAAAGAGTTTGAACGAATTGCCACTTATGTAAACGGAGATAATCCTATTTTTCCTGATGGAGTTAACGTAAGTTTTGTAGAAATTTCAGGCACAAACGAACTGTTTGTACGAACCTTCGAACGTGGAGTAGGTTTTACTAATGCTTGTGGAACGGCAATGTGTGCTAGCAGTTTGATGTATGTTTTACTAAACGACGGTGAATTTGATGAAACAATTATTGTTAAAAATACTGGAGGTATGGTAAAAACAGTAGTACACGAAGGAGGTTCAGGTAGTTATTGGATGGAACTGATAGGGAATGCGACTGTTACACATTTGATATCTGGGTCTTTAACCGATTTTATAGAAGGTCACTTTGAAGAATCAACGATTAAAGAAACAACTGAACAAGCAGATTATTTAGCATTTTTAGCATCTATTTAAAGCTCTAGTCTGTTAATGAAAGATATCTTTAAAAGGAGTGTAATGGTGGTAAGAAGTAGTCGGTTTGGTAAAAGTATTTACATAAGCGTTATCCTCATTTCAATTAGTATCTGTTTTTTAGGAATTAGGCAAAATACGAATCAGGAACAGAAACGAAAAGTTGAATATGCAAAATCAACAATAAAAAATGAATCTGTAAAAATTAAACGAATGTATAGACAAGTTAGTCAATTTTATCAAAATAATCATGAAGAATTTCTAGTAGATTCACTAGAGAAAGAAAAATTGAAAGCTGTTGAAAGAACAATCATCATGTTAAAGACAGAAGCTGCAGATTTCGATATAGCAAAAAAAGATTTTTCTACAGACACTTCAGAAGTATCTCAAGAAAAAAAAGAATTATTGATTAAAATAGAAGATATCAAAAATAAGAAAGATATTCAAACACAAGTGACTGCTTTACTTGTTCAAGCGCCGACTGATTGGACTGCAGACAATGGGGAAGTAGTTATAAAGGAAAGTACAACTGCTGAAAAGGTTTCAACGATACGTGCTAAAGTTCCTAAAAACGAAAGCCAGTGGAGCAATGCGATCACCACATTATTAGATGAAATGGATTTACAGGTTAAACAATATAAAGATATGAAACAATCGATCGCTATGATGACAAAAGAGGGAGCACTGACGAGCAATGCAAATGCTGAGAGCTTCATTCTTCTTTTTAACCAGCTGGATCAGATAAAAAATGAAACATTGAGAAAGGAATTATCCGACAAACTGGATGTCGTTGATAAGCTGCTAGAAAAGCAAGCTGAAGGTGATTCAATAGGTGAACAGGGGGAAGTTCTGCCAAGTGAATAATAGAGAAACAATGCGTTTTTCGTAAGATGTAAATATAATCTATCAATAATTTCAACATTTATTGAAATTATTGATAGTGTATTATTTACAAATAGCCTTGTACTTATTCCAGCTAGAATTTATAATTATTTGTATGTAGTTAATTGGAGGAAAAAATGGAAGAGACAATCAGTTTACAGGAATTAATTGGCGTATTAAAAAAACGTATTGGTTTAATCATTGTCAGTATGTTTTTAGGACTAGGTGTTGCTGGGATATTGACTTATTTTGTGATCACACCTAAATACAGTTCTCAAGCACAATTAATTGTTCGATTACCGCAAAATGAAACAACGAATGTTAATGATATCAATGGAAATTTACAAATGATCAATACGTATAAGGATTTGATTAAAAGTGACACTGTAATGACAGAAGTACAACAAAGAATGAAAACGGAGCATCAAAATGATTTATCACTTGAAGCATTAGGAGCCAGCATTTCAGTAAATCAGTCACAAAACTCGCAAATGTTTTCTATCGTTTCTAAAGTAATTGATCCAATCGTAGCTCAAAATATAGCTAATCAGACTGCTTTAGTGTTTCAAGAGCAAGCCAAAGATATGTTGAATGTAGATAAAATTACGATTATATCTGCTGCAACTGCCAATGTGAAGCCTGTTTCGCCAAATGATAAAATCAACTTGATAATCGGCTTAGCTCTGGGTGTTATGTTTGGAATAGCTGTATCCTTTATCTTAGAGCTGTTCGATAAAACGATCAAAGATGACAGTTTTGTAGCAGATGAGCTCGGCTTTACGATATTAGGTGTTGTTCCTAATATGACAGCGAAGGAACTAAGTGCAAAAGTAGTTCATACGCCTTCAAACTTGACAATGCAATCCGCTGAGTCGCGAAATCCTAATACAGACATACCAAGAACAATCTCAAAAGAAAACGATAAATCAGACAATTCTGCTGCCGCACGTAGAAGACGACCGAGAGTTTAAAGGAGTATGGAATGACAAATAAAGCAAGAACTCAAAAAAAACAGAAAACCAAAGCCGTAAGTTTAATAACCTTAGCCGATAAATCTTCACCAATATCAGAGCAATATCGAACGATTCGAACGAATATCCAATACGCTATGGTAGATAGAGATTTAAAAACATTAGTGATTACATCATCAGGTCCAAGCGAAGGAAAGTCCACTACTTCAGCCAATTTGGCCATTGTATTTGCTAATTCAGGCAAACGTGTATTATTGGTAGATGCTGATATGCGTAAGCCTACGGTGGCAAAAACATTTTCTTTAGAAAATGTCCGCGGATTAAGTACGCTGTTAGGGAGTCGTGAAACACGTTTACATCAAGTTGTTCAAACTTCCGATGTTGACAATTTAACTTTGATGACAAGTGGTCCTAAACCACCTAATCCTTCAGAACTACTGGATTCTAGACGAATGAAAGAATTGATGTTAGAACTGAAACAACAATATGATTTAGTAATATTTGATATGCCGCCAGTTGTAGCTGTGACTGATGCGCAAATTGTATCTTCAAAATCAGATGGAACAATTTTAGTTGTTCGTGAGAATGTTTCAAAAAGAGATTCTTTATTGAAAGCTAAAAATTTATTAGAGCTGGTAGAGGCGAATATTCTTGGTGTTGTATACAATGGATCTAAAAATATAGCAGATCAAGGCTATTACTATGGCTCATAAATAGTAGGAAGGAATAAGCTGATGATTGATTTACATTGCCATATATTGCCAGGAATTGATGATGGAGCTAAAACGATCGACGATTCACTTGACATGGCTAGAATGGCCGTTAAACAAGGCATTACTCATATTCTTTGTACGCCTCATCATAATAATGGTAAATATGATAATCCTGCTGGGCAGGTAATTACTCATGTGGCCGCTTTACAGAAAGAATTAGATCTTAGAAGTATCCCCCTTACCTTATTTGAAGGACAAGAAGTAAGGATTGGAGGGGATTTGTTGGAGCAAATTCGGAGTAATGATATTTTGTTTACAGACCTTGATAATCGTTATATTTTAATTGAATTTCCTACTAACGATATTCCCGCTTATACGGAACACTTATTTTTTGAATTATTAAAAGCAGGTCATACACCAGTAATCGTTCATCCGGAAAGAAACAGCAAATTTATTCAAGATCCTAACAGACTGTTGCCTTTTTTAGAGATGGGCGTATTAACTCAACTGACAGCTCCAAGTTATATAGGTATTTTTGGGAAACGAATCGAGAGAACAGCTAAACGAATGGTTGCACATAATATGGTATATATGATGGCATCGGATGCGCATAATATTAATAAGCGCGGTTTTTTTATGAAAAAAGCATATGAAGCTATCGGTAAAGACATGGGTGTAGAGCATGTGTCGGCAATGCAGCAAATGGCTAAAGATATTTTAAATGGGGATGATGTACAAAGACCAGAATTCAAGGGAATTCAATCGAAAAGATTTGGTTTGTTTTAAAAGTACTAAGTAGAAGTTGTTGGTATGTACGGATACATAGTAGTTGTTTAATTGAACATAAATACGTAAAACGTGGTTGGTAAGCACTGTTTTTTTAGAGGAGTGGAAAATTTGGAGGGGAAGTTTGTGGAAGTTGGTAAACGCGTGCAACAAAAAAATGAAATTTCTGAGTTGACGATAAAAAATGCTTCTGAGCAACAATCTCTACTTTTTAGATTATCTAAAAGAGTAGTAGATATTTTGGGTAGTTTGCTTGGTTTGATTTTATTAAGTCCTGTGTTTTTAATTGTTGGTTTTCTAATACGAAAAGAAGATCCAAACGGTCCAGTTATCTTTTCACAAAAAAGAGTAGGGAAACAAGGCCGTCTATTTACTATGTACAAATTTCGATCGATGTGTACGGACGCTGAGGAACAGTTACATGATTTGATCGAATTAAATGAGATCGAAGGAGCTATGTTCAAAATAAAAGATGATCCTAGAGTGACGAAAATCGGAAAAAAAATTCGAAAAACAAGTATTGATGAACTACCTCAACTATTAAATGTTCTAAAAGGAGAAATGTCATTAGTAGGACCTCGCCCGCCGTTGCAAAGAGAAGTAGCTGAGTACAGTCAACGTGATATGCAACGCTTAAGCGTAAAACCAGGTTGTACAGGATTATGGCAGATTAGAGGTAGAAATGACGTTCATTTTGATGATATGGTTGAATTTGATTTGGAGTATATTGAACATCAATCTATCTGGAATGATTTTAAAATTATTTTACAGACGATTAAGATAATGTTTTTAACTAGAGGAGCTTATTGATGAGTGATTCTAATCAACATATCTATATTATTGGTTCTAAAGGAATTCCAGCTAAATATGGTGGCTTTGAAACTTTTGTCGAAAAGCTGACTCAGTACAAAAAAAGTGACAATATTCAGTATCATGTTGCATGTATGAATATTGGGGACAATTTATATGGTAATGGACAAAAGCATTTTGAATATAATCAAGCAGATTGTTTTAATATTGATGTACCTAATATTGGTCCAGCAAAAGCAATTTATTATGATATGAGAGCGTTAGATTATTCAATAGAATTGGCGGAAAAGTTCAATAACTCTGCTCCTATTTTTTATGTCTTAGCTTGTCGGATCGGACCATTTATAAAGCATTATAAGAAAAAAATTCAAAAAATAGGTGGAAAATTATATGTTAATCCAGATGGTCATGAATGGCTTAGAGCTAAATGGAGTTACCCTGTTCGGAAATATTGGAAGTATTCGGAAAGGTTAATGGTTAAACATGCAGATTTACTAATATGTGATAGTTTGAATATAGAAGAGTATATAAGAAATGATTATCAGAAATACGATCCAAAAACAATTTATATTGCTTATGGAACAGACATAGAAAAATCACAATTATCTTTTAATGACTCAGTTGTTAGAGAATGGTTTTTAAAAAATGAATTACTAGAAAAAGATTATTTTCTAGTAGTTGGTAGATTTGTACCTGAAAATAATTTTCAAATAATGATTCAAGAATTTATGAAGACATCAACGAAAAGAAAACTGGTGCTAATTACTAACATTGAGAAGGGTAAATTTTACGAAAAGCTACGTAATCAAACTCAATTTCAACATGATCAACGAGTTAAGTTTGTTGGTACAGTGTATAATCAGGAATTACTAAAATATATTAGACAAAATGCATTTGCTTACATTCATGGCCATGAAGTTGGGGGAACTAATCCGTCTCTACTAGAAGCATTGGCATCAACAAATAGAAACTTACTTCTTAGTGTTGGATTTAATGAAGAAGTTGCAAAAGAAAGTGCTTATTATTGGTCTAAAATAAGTGATGATTTAGCAGGTTTAATTGATCAAATAGAAGATGTAAGTGGAAGTGTAGATAAAGGAAAAAAAGCAAAAGAGAGAATAACTGAAAGTTACAGTTGGACATACATTAATAAACAGTATGAAAATCTTTTTATCGAAAGGTAAATAATGAAGATATTACATTATGGATTAGGTTTTCC
The DNA here is from genome assembly GCF_058216535.1 of Enterococcus sp. AMC1251. Lineage (NCBI taxonomy): Bacteria > Bacillati > Bacillota > Bacilli > Lactobacillales > Enterococcaceae > Enterococcus > Enterococcus sp. AMC1251. The sequence continues at coordinate 681,198 of NZ_CM177098.1, forward strand.
ACCTAATAGAACAGGTGGTTTGGTAAGTTATACATTGGACTTAATGGAGGCTCAAACAAAGTCAGGAGAACAAGTGATTTATTTGTATCCTGGCGGCTTGAATTTTTTTAAAAAGAAGTTAAGTATTAAAAAAAATAAAAGACAATCAAAAAAGAATTTTCAGGTTTATGAATTAGTAAATTCTTTGCCGCTGCCGTTATTTGGCGGAATAAAAGAACCAATAAAATTTATGGATATCGATGATAATAATATTTATAGAAGATTTTTTGAGCTAATTGAAGCTGATATTATTCATATTCATACTTTAATGGGATTGCACAAAACATTTTTTGAAATTGCTGATGAAAAAAAGATAAAGATTGTAATGACTACTCATGATTATTTTGGAATTGCTCCAGAACCTAATTTTTTTCTAAATGGAAAAAGTTATGATACTCAGAATAATGTCGATAATTGGATTAAAGTCTCCAGGTCCGCTATGTCAGTAAAAAAGTTAAGGTTATTTCAATGGAAATATTATTACTTAATTAGAAAGATAATTAAGGTAGCCAAACTGAAAATAAAGTATCTTGATAAACGTAAGATTACTAATAAAAAGATGGTAGTAATAAAAGATGAGGAGATTAAACAATATTCGTTGTTAAAAGAATATTATTTATATATTCTTCAAGAAATAGACTTTTTCCATTTTAACAGTCAATTATCTAAAAACGTGTATCAGAAAAATTTGCCATTAGATAAATATGAAGTAATTTCTATTACAACTGCTGCAATTAGAAGGCCACTAAAAAATAGACAAAAGAATAGGATCAATCGTATTAGAGTGGGGTATATAGGGCCGTATAAAGAATATAAGGGTTTTTATGATTTTTTGAAATTATCGGAAGAACTTGGAATGACTGACTACGAATATCATATATACGGTGATAATAGCAAGCTTGAATTTTCAGGTATTATTAATCATGGTCGTTATTCTAAGGAGGAATTGGGTACAGTTTACAAAAATATTGATATTTTGATTATTCCGAGTAAATGGAAAGAAACATTTGGCTTGATTGTTTTGGAAGCTTTAAGCTATGGTGTTCATGTAGTCTTAAGTAATAATGTTGGTGCAAAAGATCTGGTAAAAGAAAAGTACATTTACTCTGATTTTTCCGAGTTAAAGGATATTGTTTTAAATATAGATCTAAATGAAAAGGAAACAACAATTATTAAAACGATAGAAACACATAGAGTAGAGATTAAAAAAATGTACAAAAAAATAATAAAGGAGACGAAAGCTGATTATCTTTAAAATGGTCTTCACCATCTATATAAGGATTGATTAGGGAAAACTAAAAAAATTAACTTGAGAATGAAGAAGAATTAAAATCAGAATTTTATGATAAGAAAGGAGAAAAAATGGATATATCAATAGTTATTCCTTACTTCCAAGGAGGAAGATATTTACTGGGACTATTAAAAAATATAGAGCAAGCAGTTGTTAAATTAGATGATAAGTTTAAAGTAGAACTAATCATTGTTAATGATAGTCCGTGGGATAAGATTGAGTATTTTGATCAATATACGTTTGAGACGAAAATTATTACAAATGAGTATAACTCAGGTATTCATAAGTCAAGAGTCAATGGGTTAAATATCGCTAAGGGTAAGTATATCTTATTTTTAGATCAAGATGATGAAATTACAGAAGTATCTTTACTCTCACAAATTAAAAAGATTACTACCGCTGATATTATAATAGGAAATGGTTTTTTTAAACTAAATAGGAATGATTCTTATAAAATATATAAAAATGCGAATTCTCAAAAACAAATAAAGAAGGAATGGCCTTACCTTTTTGTGAAAAACCTGATTGTGTCCCCAGGGCAAGCACTTATAAAGAGAAAGTCAATTCCGAACGTATGGAAAGAGAACATTGTTAAACACAATGGAGCAGATGATTATTTGTTATGGTTGTTGATGTTAGATAGAGGAATGAAATTTGAATTAAATTCTGATTATGTATATGTACATAATGATTCTGGAGAAAATATCTCATTTGATATTGAAAAAATGAATAAATCTTTAGATGACCTGATTGTAGTTTTAAAGAAAGCTATGTATCCAATTAGAAAGCTAGATAAATTAAAAAAGACCATAGGATACAAGCATAAGTTCATGACGAACAAAAAAGAATTTGTGTTGAATAGTTTTTTTAACATGGATATATTATTGGTTAGTGTATATTTCCGTATAGTGTATGGTAGGACAGTTACTAGTAACAGAGTATTTAAAAAATTTATTAATAAGAATACAGAAGTGTGAATCTTAAAAAAAATATTTTATGAAAGGAGGATATAATTATTTTTCGAAGAGTTAACATAAAAATGTTTTATTTTTTGGTATGGATGTTGCCATATCAATATATTATTACGGATGTCATTTTTAGGAAAGCTTTTCTATTGACTATTATTAAGGATATGTTGATTTGTGCAATATTTGTATTTGCAGTGGTAGACTTATTAATTACGTCAAAAAGAATTGTCATTAATAAAAATGATTTTTTCGTACTATTTTCTCTGGTAATTATTTTGGTTTTGGGAATTGGATCTTCTAATAATATACAGGTTTTAAACATTGTTAGAGTGTACTCAGTGCCAATTTTACTATATTTTATCATGAAGATGACTAATATAAAATTAATTGAGATAGCAGTAGTGATAAAGATTCTTTTTTTTAATACTTTACTCATAGCTTTATATGGAATATTTCAAGCATTGGTACTTAAAGATCAATTTCTTATTAAGATAGATTTTTTGAATACTGGACTAAACCAACTACATCACTCTTTTTATATTGGTGGATATTTTGGCTTTCAAAGGATAAATGGAACATTTGTTTCACCTAACGATTTTGCGTTTTATTTAATGTGTGTAATATTGTGCGTTCTATTTTTCTATAAGTTGCATCCTCAATTTAAACCTAAAATGTATTCTTTTGGTGTTTTTGTATTCTTTATAGCGTTAATAGGAACTTTTTCTAGGACTGCTTGGATGGGGACAGTAGTGGCATTGTTTATATTTTTTGCTTCAGAGATTTTTGATTTAAGAAAAATGAATAAACTAATAAAATTATTTATTTTAGGAGCTATTTTTTTGATTAGTTTTTTTCTTATAGACTCATTGTTTTTAGAGAACCGTTTCTTCAATATGATTTTTCACTTGTTAGAAAATACGTTCTCAAAAAAAGATTTGTCTTTGCTAGGACATAGTGATTCAATGAAACGATCAATTGATTTACTGATGGATCATCCATTCGGGCTTGGCTTTGGGAATAATGGACCTAGGGCTTTAGTATACATGTTTAATGCAAATCTTACAGAATCATCCTACTTTCTTATGGGATATGATCTAGGTATAATAGGTGCGATATTGTACTTTATTCCGTTTTATAATTGTTTTATAGAGGGGAAGGTATTGAATAAACGTGTGGATAAAAAGTTTTTAGTCATACCAATTTTTGGGGCGCTTTTAGGTTTTATATTATTACCATTTACTCAAAATTATGAAGTGATGTGTTATTTGTACATTTTTTTAGGGATTTTTTATAGTAAACGTCTAGGAGATGAGTAAGATTATATATTTAAAAAAAATGTTTGAGGTAATTATTAGTTATTTCTCCATGCTTTCCCCAAGAAGTAAAAATATTTATATATATGGTTCATGGTTTGGAGAAAAATTTTCAGATAATTCTAAGTACCTCTACATAGTCGCCAATGAACTAAATTGTAAAAGAAACATATGGATTACTAAGAACAAAGATGTTTTTTTTGAACTCAAAAAAATGGGGTATGAAGTATATTTGAGTAACTCAGTTAAAGGGATTTTTTTTCAACTTAGAGCATCTGTCGTGTTCACTACTACTAAACCTTATAGTGATCTTAATTCTATTTTATTAGGAAATGCAGTTCAAATAGATTTGTGGCATGGAGTACCTCTAAAAAAAATTGGTTATGATGTAACTCCCCTGAAAAAAATCGATTTTAGAAAATTTCCCAATAGAAAAGAATATGTTGTTACTACAAGTGAGACAATGAAGAAGATCTATGAGAAGGCTTTTGATTTGCCAAGTGAAAAAATTTTAGTTTGTGGTCAACCAAGGAATGATATATTTTTTGATTCTTCATTAGAAGACAAAAAAGACTTGGATATGTTACAGAAAATAATTAAAGGAAAAAAAATAATTCTCTATATGCCCACACATCGTAACGAGGGAAAAACATCTTTAGATTTAGATGATTTGATAGATTTTGCTACTCTGAATAAATTTTGTGAGGATAATAATTACTTATTTTTAATAAAAAAACATTATTTTCATAATCATGAAGAAGTCATTACAAATTTAGGTTCAGTAATTGAAATTACAGCTCTAAATTTAGATGTTCAAACGTTGTTAAAGTATGCTGAAATATTGATTACAGATTATTCAAGTGTTTATATAGACTTTCTTTTAGTAGATAAACCTATTATTTATTTCAATTTTGATTACGAAACCTATTTATCGTTTGATCGAGAAATGTATTTTGATTATCAATCAGTTACACCTGGTCCTAAAGCTAAAAATAGTGAAGAGTTATTAGATGAGTTAAGAAAAATAATCGTTTTAAACAAAGATGACTACAAAAAAAATAGGGTGTCTGTTCGTGACCTTTTTTATGAGAGATCACAGATTGGAACGGTTTCAGAGAGTGTCCTTTCTGTTGTAGATAAACTAAGATAAAAGAAGGTAGAAAATGAAAAATATTGCAAATATATTTTATAATTCGTTGTATCAACTTTTTGTGATTTTGATCCCAATCATCACTATTCCTTATATTTCAAGAGTACTTGGAGCTAATCTTATTGGGGAAGGTGCATATTTGAATTCAATCTCTAATTTTTTGAGTACTATCATTTTATGCGGTTTGATGCAATTAGGTTCTAGAGAAATTGCCAAAGCTCAATTAGATAATAGAAATAGTACATTCTATTCTTTGTGGAAGATACAACTGATTTCTGGAATAATTGTTATTAGTTGTTTCATTTTAGCTACTTCATTTTTTGTAAATAAAGATGAATACATATTATATTATTCGCAGATTCCATTTCTAATTTCTTTTGTTTTTGATATCTCATGGTTTTATGTTGGTATTGGTGAAATGACTACAGTTATAAAAAGAAATGTCATAGTAAAGTGTTTTTCTTTGGTTATAATCATACTATTTGTAAAAAGTCCCAGTGATTTCATTTTATATCTATTTATAAATAGTATATCTTTTTTCTTGTCAAACTTATTTTTTTGGGTAGGTATAAATCAGTATTTGAATATCGATTTAAGTGTTAGAGATGTTGATTTATCCAATGTTAAGAGTATTAAAAGCAGTCAATTTATAAAATCGTCTTTAATGTTGTTATTACCTCAAATAGCGGTACAATTTTATACAAGTTTTGATAGTACTTTGGTAGCTAATTTATCTAATAATATCGAATTATCATATTATAGTCAGTCGCAAAAAATTGCCAGAATAATTTTGCAAGTACTAACTTCGGTTAGCATAGTTATTATGCCTATGATGGCGAATTTAAATGATAATAAAGGTGACAACAAATTATTGAAAATTACCAAAGTATCTGCAGATTTTACTTTAGCCTTAGCATTATATTTTACTTCTTTGATATTAGTAAATACAAATGAATTTGTACCGTGGTTTTTTGGTAAGAATTTTACAAATATGTCCCGATATATGTTTTGGGTATCATTTATTATTATTCCAATTTCATATGGTGGTGTCTTTTCAAACCAGTTTGCACTAGCTAAAGGAATGTACAAAGAATACGCTATACCTTATTTTCTAGGAGCACTTATAAGTATTATAGGCAATCTAATAATAATTCCAAAATATGGAGGGTTTGGAGCAATTGTAGTTCTTTTAGTGGTCGAATGCATAGTTTGTATAGCTAGGATGTTTTTTGTTAAGAATATGCTAAGTATTAAAGATGTTTTACAAGGACAATACAAGTATATTCTAATATTTTTGATCTTAAATATCTCTGGCTGGTTTCTAAAAATTAATGAGAACTATTTTTTTACTATAGTATTTAGGAGTATAAGTATTACACTGATTTTTGTTAGTTTAAATATAATATTAAAAACAAGTATCTCTAGAGTACTTAGTAGTTCAATTAAGAAAATAATTTTGAAAAGGAAGGGTTAGTATGTTGAGAGTGAGGTTAAACAAGTGTTCAATTTACCATTATTTCTTTCTATAGAAGAAGATGCTTTAAAAAATCTATTACAAAAATTGTGTGAAGTTTATGGAAATAATTCCCAGAAAAGAATTTTTGTTATGACATCGAAGCGTATTTTTGAAATAGTGAAAGAAAATCTGAAAGAGTTATTTGAATCATCTTTAGAAACTAAAATTTTTTGTGTAGAAGATAATTCATTTGATAACTCAGTAGAGATTGCAAAACAAATTGTCATGGAAGGATATGATATTGTTATTGGAATAGGTGGTGGTAAGATATTAGATACTGCAAAGTATGCTTCCTATGTGGGAAAAAAAGATTATTTTGCTGTTCCTACTACGCTAAGTAACGACGGTATCTCTTCTCCTATAGCAGTTTTAAAAACAAATAAAGGAAGAGCAAAAAGTTTTGGTTGCAAATCTCCAGATGGGATTATTGTAGATTTAAATTTAATTAAGAGTGCGCCAGTTGAATTTATAGAAGCAGGGATTGGTGATACTGTTTCCAATTATTCAGCGTTATATGATTGGAAATTGTCAAAATCACTAAGTAATTACACTATTAATGATTTTTCTTATCTATTAGCAGATACTGCATTTAATATGCTTGCGCATAGTGGAGAGTATGATATAAGAAGTTCAGCATTCTTGAAGCAATTAGCAGAGGCACTTATATTAGGCGGATTAGCTATGGATATTTCAGGTAATAGTAGACCATGTAGTGGTTCAGAACATCTTTTCAGTCATTCTCTAGATGAAAATTATAATGTGAACGTGCCTCATGGGTTAAAAGTTGCTCTAGGAAGTATTGCTAGTTGTATTTTACAAGGAAGAGAATACAAAATAATTTTAGATCTTTTAAATAGATACAAAATAGATATATCGCCTAAAACAATGGGTATTTCAAAAGAAATATTTGTTGACGCATGGCTAAAGGCTAAAAATACTAGACCAGAAAGATATACAATTTTAAATTGTATAGAATTAAATGAGAAAAATTTGAGTGAAATATATGAGAAAATTTTGGAGGATATAAAATGAAAGCTTTAATTTTGGCTGCTGGGTTAGGAACAAGATTGAGACCTTTGACAGATGGTATTCCTAAATCTATGGTGGAGGTAAATGGTAAAGCAATATTGACTAACCAAATTGAATGTCTGCTAAACGCTGGAATAGAAGAAATAATTGTTATAGCTGGATATAAATCGAAAGTGATTTTAGATTTAGTAAAAGAAAATTTCCCTAATGTTAATGTGATTGTCAATAGTGATTATTCCACTACGAATAATATGTATTCATCGTACTTAGCTGCTGATTTACTTAAAGGAACAGAATTTTTATTAATGAATGCAGATGTATATTTTGAGTATTCAGTTTTAGAAACTTTATTAAAAGAAAAATCAGGAAATTATATTATAGTGGAAAAAGGTTTATTCAATTCTGAAAATATGAAGGTGGCATTTAATGATCAAAGGATTACAAAAATAGGTAAATCTGTTAATAGAGAAGAAGCTTTTGGAGTTTCTACCGATATATATAGATTTGACGAGAATGGTTCAATATGTTTTTTTGACAAAGTTGTAGAGTATATTGAAATGAACAATGAATTGAATCAATGGACAGAAGTGGCTCTCAATGATATTTTAAGCTCAGTTATATTTGAACCTTGTTTCTTAAAAGGAAAGTGGATGGAGATTGATGATTTGAATGATCTAAAGAAAGCTGAGTGTATTTTTAATGAATAGTATTCAATGTTTAAAACAAAAAAAGCTATTTTTATTTGATATGGATGGGACAATTTATCTTGATGATGTTCTTTTTGAAAGAGTATTAGATTTACTTAATTATATTAATGATATTGACGGAAAATACATGTTCTTAACAAACAATTCCTCTAAAAGTGTTAATGATTATCTAGAAAAAATGTCTTCCTTGGGAATCATTGTGGATGAAACTAATTTTGTGACCTCTTCTCAGGCAACCGGGAATTTTCTTAAAACCTCCCAAATGGAAGGTTTAACGTATGTTTTGGGAACTGAATCTTTTAAAAAAGAACTAAAAGATATGGGGTTACAAATTACCGATAAACTGGAAGAATGTATTACTTGTTTAGTTGTTGGGTTTGATACAGAGTTACAGTATCAAAAACTTGCTGATGCTTGTAATATACTTTCTAAAGATGTTGCGTACTACGCAACGAATCCTGATCTTGTTTGTCCTGCTTCATTTGGTTTTATCCCTGATTGTGGATCAATTTGTCAAATGATTGAGACTGCAAGCGGGAAAACCCCAATTTATATTGGAAAACCAGAACCGGATATGATTAATTTGGCAATAGAAAGCTCAGAATTTGAAAAAAGTGAAACGATCATGATTGGTGATAGATTGTATACAGATATTGCCTGTGGAAATAATGCTGGAGTAGATACAGCGGTTGTCTTAACGGGTGAAACAAAAGCTAGTGATTTAAAAAATACTACATTTAATCCAACTTATGTTTTTGAAGATATAAAAGCTTTGGTTGAGGTTTTATTATAGTATAAGGAAGATTTATAGTTATAATTGAAATTTGAGAGTTATCATGTGTATATTTGAATGTAAAAAATTGAAGTTTGAAGAAAATGTAGTTATTTACTTGAAATATGCTGAATATCCACAAATTATCTCCAGCTACTATTTTACATTTACATTAAGATATCATGCCAATTCTTTAAAAAAGTTGCGGCTTGATTCAAATTGTGAGAAAATAGATTTCATGAATTATTCTTGCAAAAATGAGGAAGTGTCTTATGAATCTATGGAAAAAAGTAATATTAACTGCTTTAGGGGTAGTTCTTGTTTCAATTGCAGGTTTTTGTGCATATGGGATTAAAATGTATTCTGATGCAACTGGTACAGTAAAAGGTGTATATCAATCAATCGACCGCACTTCTAAAAGAAGAGAAACGGCTGTAAATATCGATGCTCAAGAACCATTTTCTGTTTTGTTAATGGGAATTGATACGGGAGATTTAGGACGGACAGAACAAGGTCGTTCCGATACTACAATGGTAGTTACTATTAATCCAAAAGAAAAAAAATCTACAATGATTAGTTTAGATAGAGATATTCTAACTGAGATTGTTGGATATGGTACAGAAGATAAGTTGAACCATGCTTATGCTTTCGGTGGACCTAAAGGTGGGGCTAAGATGGCGATTGATACAGTTGAAAATTTATTGGATATTCCAATCGATAACTATGTATCGATTAATATGAAAGGCTTAAAAGATTTAATTGACGCTGTAGGTGGTATTGAAGTGGATAATCCATTTGAATTTACCTTAGATGGTATTACAGTTCCTAAGGGACACATTAAGCTTAATAGTGAGACTGGATTAGCTTATGCACGGATGCGTGAAGAAGATCCAGAAGGTGATATAGGACGCCAAAGAAGACAGCGAGAAGTTGTTGAAAAAATTGTGAATAAAGTCATCAGTTTAGATGGTGTTTCAAAATACAGAAAAATTTTAGATGCGGTAAAAGATAATGTGAAAACCGATTTAACTTGGGATAATATGGTAGATATTCAGAAAAAATATATGCCCGCTTTTAAAAATATTGAGTCTTTACAATTAGAAGGTGAAGGTACAGAAATCGGCGGTATCTATTATCAAATACTAGATCCAACAAAACTATATGATGTACAAACAAACTTGCGAGAGCAATTGGGCTTACCTGAAAATAAAGAGATGCAGGCAAAAGACAATTCTAATTACAACAATTATACTAACGGTAATGAGGCGGGCTCATATAGTGGTACGTCGGATACAACTAATAATTATGGTTATACTCAAGATGCTGCAAATGTTGATCCAAATGGTTATACTGATCCAAATGTGGTAGAATATGGACAATATTCAGGTGGTTATTGAATAGTTGAAAACCGGAATAGGAATGTTTAACTCTAAGAAATAATAAGAGTTATTTCTGATTCTGTCATTTATTCGTATTAAAAGGGTGAGAAAAAAAGTGATTTTTTACTTTTATTCCTCACTTTTTTTATTTCTATCCACTTTAGACTAGAAATCTCATTTATAGGGTGTTATAATTGGACTATACCAAATTTGAACATAAGGGAGCAATAACCAATGAAAATTATCAAAGTAACGAACGCTGAAGAAGGCGGAAAGAAAGCATTCGAACTGATTAAAGAAGGTATGAACGATGGCGCAAAAGTTTTAGGTCTTGCGACAGGAAGCACACCAGAAACATTGTATAAAGAAATGACTACAAGTGATTTAGATTTTACAGGAATGACTTCTGTAAATTTGGATGAATATGTCGGTTTAGGTGGAGACGATGATCAAAGTTACCGTTACTTTATGAATGAACAACTATTTAATAGAAAGCCATTTAAAAACACATATGTACCGAATGGTAAAGCTGAAGATTTAGCTGCTGAATGTAAGCATTATGAGAGCGTTATCGACAGCAATCCAATTGATATTCAAATCTTAGGTATTGGTCAAAATGGACATATCGGATTTAATGAACCTGGAACTCCGTTAGATAGCTTAACACATGTAGTTGAATTAACAGAATCTACAATCAATGCGAACAAACGAAACTTTGAAAAAGTAGAAGATGTACCAACAAGAGCTGTTTCAATGGGAATCGGTTCAATCATGAAAGGGAAAAAAATGATTTTAATGGCTTATGGTGAGGCGAAAGCAGATGCGATTAAAGGTATGATTGATGGACCAATTTCTGTTGATCTACCAGCAAGTGTTTTACAAAATCACTCAGATGTTGTTGTCATCATTGATGAGGATGCAGCTAGTAAATTATAAGAATAAGAGGATGACGCGACAGAAGCTTATTTCCAAAGTGACTGTTTTTGATTCAGCTATTTATTTGTCTTTATAGTGTGAAACAAAGGTGATTTTTACTTTTGTTTCACATTTTTTTAAATTGAACGTATTTGAAATAGTGCTATAATGAAATCAAAGAGCAGTAGGAGGAATGAGTATGATGGATGTAGATTTAACAATCCCAGAGATTATTATACGATTATGTTTAGCAATACTGATTGGCGGAGTGATTGGATTTGAACGGCAATATAAAAATCGACCGGCTGGTATGCGTACCCATATTCTAGTTTGCATGGGTGCTACAATCATTGCACTGATTCAAGTTGAAATTGCTGCGAACGCTTTGCAAGATGCAATCAATTATCCTGAATTAAAAGGAGTGATCCGTTCAGATCAGGCTCGATTGATTGCCCAAGTAGTCAGTGGGGTTGGTTTTTTAGGTGCAGGAACGATTATTGTAACGAAACAATCCGTAACAGGTTTGACCACAGCTGCTTCATTATGGGCAGTCGCAGGATTAGGGATTGCAATCGGTATGGGGTATTATGCAATTGCTATTACTAGTTTTATTGGTGTTTTTATTGCGCTGACAGTAGTAAGAAAGATAATTCATATACCGACAACAAAAAAATTAGAAATTCGCTACATACACAAACAGGAAACGAAAGAATTTATCAATCAATATTTTGAAGAGCACAAAATCGAAATCGAAGATGTAAACTTTAATGTAGTATTAGTTGATGATACGCAAATTTACACGAATATCTATACGATTGATTTGCCAAAAGGAATGACATATGCTGAAGTTATAGAAGAGTTATCGATTTATAAAAATATAACAAAATTACGATTAGTCAGTATTTAAGTTATTTTTATAAACATAAGTAAAATATAGATTTTCAAGTGTATCTGATAGGTGTTTCTATATTGATTATTGTAGATAAAAAAGGATGGTCCAACTTAATAAGACAGTCAAACTGCCGCTAAAAAAATTGACCCAATCATTTGTTAGCCATGAGATCCCGCTGATTTGTTTTGTTTGTTTTAGATGATGCTGTTTTTGCTCAGTTATCTGTCCACACTTGGCACAGCGGTATTTTGCTTGAAGTGTTGCACCTAGTAGACTATCTACAAGAGAAGTAATAACACCGCAAATAAAAGGGACAAGAATGAATAAATTAGTTGAAATTTGAGAGTTAAGATACCAGCTATAAACTAGCCAGAAAGCAAACGAAATCAGAAAACTGCCCAAAAAAGAAGCAATACTTCCGAGCACAGAAACACCACCGGACAGTCCTGGTTCAATCTTTTCAAATGACACAATAGAACGAGGTAAATTCTTGCTTAAAATACCTATCTCTGAACTCCAAGTATCTGCTGTTGCGCCCGCGACGCCACTAACATAACCAATCAAGAATAACTGGTTTTCTGTATAATAAAAAAGAACCAAAGAAATAATTGCTGGAAGACTATTAGCAAGTACTTGCCAAGCATCTCTTGTATGCCCCTTTTCAATAATAGCTTCGGTTTTAGTTACTTTTATAGTTTTTTTTGCCCAATGTATACATCCCGAACTTACGAAAAATAAAATAAACAATCCCCAAGTAGGGAATAATCCAAAGCCGCAAACAATTGTAGCAACAAAGATTACAGCAATAGCACCAGATTTTGTAAGTAAACGGGTGATATAAGAAAACATACCAACTAGATTTCCTGTGATGAATCCTAGAAGTAATTTATAAAATAAAATAGTCATAATGCACCTCGTTAAATAAGTGGTTCAATAAAAGTATATTAACTGAATAAGTATATCATAAAATCTTGGTTAAAATAAGAATGCGACTGTCTATTACAAGTTAAGGAAATAAATAAATAAGCCTAAGATAAAACTACGCAAGTTTTATCTTAGCTTATTTTTTGAAATTATTCTATACCAATCAAATAATCATCATCTTTCATTGCCTCAACAGTACCTAATAAGTAACCATTACCAACCTGTGAGAAGAAATCGTGATTGCTTGTACCCGTAGAAATACCGTTCATAACAATTGGATTGACATCATTCGCTGTGTCAGCAAATAATGGATCCATTCCAAGATTCATTAACGCTTTATTGGCGTTGTAACGTAGGAAAGTCTTCACTTCTTCTGTCCAACCTAAATCGTCATATAATTCTTCTGTATAACGTTCTTCATTTTCATACAGCTCATAAAGAAGATTATACATCCAATCTTTCATTTCGTTTTGTTCTGCTTCAGATAATTCATTGAACCCTAATTGGAATTTGTACCCAATGTAAGTCCCATGAACAGATTCATCGCGAATGATGAGTTTGATGATTTCAGCAACGTTTGCTAGTTTGTTATTTCCTAAATAGTAAAGAGGTGTATAAAAACCAGAATAAAATAAAAACGTTTCTAAAAATACACTAGCAACTTTCTTTTCTAGAGGTGTACCATTTTTATAAATTTCATTAATTTTTTCTGCTTTTTTTTGTAAATAAACATTAGTATTAGTCCATTCGAAGATATCATCGATTTCTTTTTTAGTGTTTAATGTACTAAAGATTGATGAATAACTTTTAGCATGAACGGATTCCATAAATTGAATATTGTTTAAAACAGCTTCTTCATGCGGTGTGCGGACGTCATTTCTTAGCTGCTCGATACCACTTTCAGACTGAACAGTATCTAGTAGTGTCAGTCCACCAAAAACATAACCTACTGTTGTTCTTTCGAGGTCTGAAAGAGTTCTCCAGTCATCTAGATCGTTAGATAAAGGAATACGAGTATCTAACCAAAATTGTTCCGTTAATTTTTCCCAAGTTGATTTATCAATCACATCTTCGATGGCGTTCCAGTTAATTGCTTCATAATATGTTGCCATGTATTCTCCTCCTCATTACCAATACAATAAAATACAGTAAATTATAGAACAAGGCGACCTAGAGGGCGCCTTGAGTTTGTTTCGCTGTTCTAGATCACACAGCTTTCACATTGATTACTACCGATCTCTTCAGCATCATCCGTAAATGTTCGTACGTAATAAATCGATTTAACCCCTTTATGGAAAGCATAGTGACGTAAAATATTCAGATCACGCGTTGTTTGTTTTGGTGAATCTTTCCATTCATATAATCCTTCTGGAATTTCAGAACGCATAAACAATGTCAAACTCATTCCTTGATCCACATGTTGTTGTGCTGTTGCATAAACATCGATGACTTTACGCATATCCATGTCATAAGCAGATGTGTAATATGGAATCGTGTCATTTGCCAAGTGAGGAGCAGGGTAGTATATTTTACCGATTTTCTTTTCTTGACGCTCTTCGATCATACGAGTGATTGGGTGAATACTAGCGCTTGTATCATTTATATAAGAAATAGAACCATTTGGAGCAACTGCTAAACGATTTTGGTGATATAGACCATCTTTTTTCACAGCATCACGTAAGTTTGCCCAGTCCTCAGAACTTGGAACAAAAATATCTTTAAAAATTTCTTTGACTTTATCTGATTGAGGAGTGAAATCTCCTTCGATATATTTATCAAAATATGAACCATTAGCATAATCAGATTTTTCAAAGTTATGGAATGTTTCATTGTACTGTTTGGCAATGTTATTACTTTCTACTAAAGTCCAGTAATTCAATAAAGTAAAGTAGACATTGGTGAAATCTAGTGAATCTTTAGATCCATACTCCATATGATTTTTTGCAAAGAACGTATGCAGACCCATCGCACCAAGTCCGATTGTATGGCTTAATTTGTTTCCGTTTTGAATAGAAGGAACGACATCGATATCAGATGCATCGGTTACAAAAGTTAAGGCACGTGTCATTGCACGAACAGATTTGCCAAAGTCAGGACTGTCCATCAAGTTGACAATGTTTGTTGAACCTAAGTTACAGCTGATATCTGTACCAAGTGTTTCATATTCTTGTTTGCCATTTAAAACAGAAGGTGTTTGAACTTGTAAGATTTCTGAACATAGATTACTCATGATGATCTTACCATAAGCTGGATTGCTTCTGTTCGCTGTATCAATGTTGATAATATATGGATAGCCAGATTCTTGTTGTAATTTAGAAATTTCATTTTCTAGATCACGTGCTTTGATTTTACGTTTACGAATTTTTGGATTGGCAACTAAATTATCATATTCTTTTGTAATATCAACGTAAGAGAAAGGAACCCCATATTCACGTTCAACACTGTAAGGGCTGAATAGATACATGTCTTCATTATTACGAGCTAACTCATAAAACTTATCAGGAACTACAACGCCTAAAGAAAGAGTTTTTACACGAACTTTTTCGTCCGCATTTTCTTTTTTCGTTGATAGGAACATTTCAATATCTGGGTGAAAGACGTTTAGATAAACAACTCCGGCACCTTGACGTTGGCCTAATTGATTCGAATAACTAAAGCTATCTTCGAACAATTTCATAACAGGAACCACGCCACTGGCAGCTCCTTCGTATCCTTTGATGGGTGCTCCTGCTTCACGTAAGTTTGCTAATGTGATACCCACACCGCCACCAATACGTGATAATTGTAAAGCGGAGTTGATCGAACGACCGATACTATTCATGTCATCTGTTACTTGGATCAAGAAACAAGAAACAAGTTCACCACGACGTTTACGTCCTGCATTCAAGAAAGAAGGTGTAGCAGGTTGGTAACGTTGGTGGATCATTTCATCGGCTAAAACTAAAGCCAAGTCTTCATTGCCATCAGCAAAATATAGTGCATTAAAAGCAACACGATCTTCATAGCTTTCTAAGTATTCAGTTCCTGCATTGTTTTTAAGCGCATATTGTGAATAAAACTTGTAAGCTGCCATAAATGATTTGAATTCAAACTGTTGCTCATCAAGAAATGTATATAATTTTTCAATGAAGACCATAGAATATTTTTCGATAAATGCTGTTTCTAAATAATCATTGTCGATCAAGTAATTGATTTTTTCTTCTATAGTATTGAAGGTTCTAGTATTAGGTAGAACATTTTCTTTGAAGAAAGCTTTCAAAGCTTCTTTATCCTTATGTAAAGGAATTTGCCCATCAACAGGACGATTAATCTCATTATTCAACTTAAAATAGCTAACATCTTTAATTTCTTTTAGATTCAAGTTTATTCACTACTTTCTTAAAGGATTCTACGTCTTCGTTCGTGCCGCTAAATTCAAAAGCAAAAAGCATCGGAACGTTGTAATCACGTGCTATGTCTTTTGCCGTATATACAAATAACTCTGCGAAATTGAGGTTGCCGCCACCAGCAACGCCTAGCATGTGTTCTTGATTGTTCTTATAATCGAGAAAATCGTTCACTACTTCAGTGATTTCTTGATCATAAGTGGGAACGACTAAGACAAAAGGCTCATTTATCTCAAAAAAAGGATTCGCAGGCTCAATTTCGTAAGCTGCTAAATCCAATTTTTTAATGAAGCGTCTGGTTTGTCCGGTGACTGTAAAATAAACAATTTTCATCTAGCTAGCCAATTGTTTTAGTTGATCAGGACGAAATCCTACAACTGTCGCAGCATCAGAAGTGATAACCGGAACACTTTGGAATCCTTGTTCTTTTAACCAGTCGATTGCATCTGGTTGGATATCAATATTTACTTCTTCAAATGCTATATTGTTCTCGCTCAAAAAGCGTTTTGCCATTTTACATTGGATACAATTATTTTTAGAAAAGATTTTTACGTTCATTTTAATTCCCCCTAAATTAGTTTACCTCACTAGTATAAATCTCTCAGGGAAAAAGTCAACACTTAGGCACTATATATTGTGGTTGATTTTCTATTTAATCCCATGTTTTGTGTTTTTGAAAGAAATATGAAAACGCGTATTCTCTAGATTGGAGCGACTAATATGGTTATTTTTGTGTTTAGAAAAGAAAATTATTAAATTTTGAATTGGAATTTCTTAAGCAGTGAACACAATATGTAGTGGTCTATTTAAGTAAGACACACTAATATTTGATGACCGATAGAACGGGGAAATGTTTTCTTACTATAGGTGGAAAGAAGATTGATTTAAGTATCACAAAAAGGTATACTTGATGAGAACGATTATCAATATCATTGGAAATGAAGATGAAACTTTTTCACAAATCGTGTGGAGTTTCTGAGTATATCTAGCGTCACGAGCTAGCACTTCGGAAAAAAAATAAAAATTGAAAGTGCCAAAGAAACGCCACAGTCAATTTTTCCTATTTTTCTGACAGTGATAAACGAGCTCGTTCAGCTTTTAAAATAAGGAGGGTTACACAATGTTAACATTGGCACGAGCAAAGGTGAACAAAGTTTATACAATTGAAGAAATCCAGGCAGAAGGTTTTGCGAAGAAGCATTTGAATAATCTTGGTCTTGTGCCAGGTGGGAAAGTTGTGTTGGTGAATTATTCAAATGAGAACGGCATTATTTTATTACACAATAGCCGAATTGCGATCAATCTATCTATATTGAAACAAATTATAATAGTAGAAAAAAGTATCGAAGAAAAAGATTGGTTATCTCTAGATCAATTAACTGTAGGTGAAAAGGCTCGAGTGATTGGGGTTCACGGACAGGGAGCTATTAAAAGAAGACTGATGGATATGGGATTGACAAAAGATGTGGATATTCTTGTTAGAAAAATGGCGCCTTTAGGAGATCCGATCGAAATCAATCTTCGCGGGTATGAACTAACGTTAAGAAAAAACGAAGCACAATTAATCTTGGTACAGAAAGAGGGGTAAGAAATGAATGAACAACATATTGCTCTGACGGGTAATCCAAATAGTGGAAAGACAACAGTATTTAATGCCTTGACAGGCGCAAATCAATATGTAGGTAACTGGCCAGGTGTAACTGTGGAACGAAAAGAAGGTAAGTTAAAGAAAAATAAGCAGGTAACGATTCAGGATTTACCAGGTATTTATTCTCTTTCTCCTTACACACCTGAAGAAGTGGTTGCCAGAGATTATTTACTGAATGGCGGTCCAGATGTCATTGTCAACATCGTTGATGCTACAAACTTAGAACGAAATTTATATTTAACCACTCAATTAATGGAGATAGGGATTCCTGTAGTTGTCGGGCTGAATATGATGGATATTCTGGATAAAACTGGAAAGAAGATCAATATTGAAAAACTTTCCTATGGTTTAGGTGTTGATGTCTTAGGCATTAGTGCCTTAAAAAATCGTGGACTTGATGAGTTGGTAAAAAAAGCAGTGAAAGCTATTGAAGTTTTTCCAACAGACTTTAATTATCCAACCTATGATAACCGTCTAGAAGCAGCATTAAGCGAAATTATAGATGTTTTAGGCGATAGCATATTAGAGAAACAAACCCGTTGGTATAGTATCAAACTGTTTGAAAGAGATGCTGAAGTCCTTGGGAAACTAGAATTGAGCGCCTTACAAAAAAAAGAAATAGAAGAAATTATTAAAATTACTGAACAAGTTTTTGGTGATGATAGTGAAGCAATCGTCATTAACGAACGATACGAGTTTATTACTCGTTTAACAGCTCTTTGTTCGATTGAAAAAAATGAAATCACATTCAGTACAAGTGATAAAATCGATCAAATTGTCACTAATCGCTGGTTGGCTTTACCAATATTTGCTTTGGTTATGTGGTTTGTTTACTATTTAGCGATTCAAACTGTAGGAACTATGGGGACCGATTGGATTAATGATGAATTATTTGGAGATATTGTACCGACAACCATAGAAGGATTATTAGTTAGTTGGCATGTGGCTCCATGGATGCAAAGCTTGATTTTAGACGGGATTGTTGCTGGAGTTGGCGCAGTTTTAGGATTTTTACCTCAGTTAGCGGTTTTATTCTTATGTTTGGGATTCTTGGAAGATTGTGGCTATATGTCGAGAATTGCTTTTGTAATGGATCGTTTGTTTAGAAAATTTGGGTTGTCAGGAAAATCGTTTATTCCAATGTTAATTGCGACAGGTTGTGGTGTACCTGGTGTTATGGCAAGTCGTACAATAGAAAACGAAAAGGATCGCAAGATGACAATCATGGTCACAACATTTATGCCTTGTTCAGCGAAGTTGCCGATCATCGCATTAATTGCAGGGGCTTTTTTTCCAAAAAGTAGTTGGGTATCACCATCGGCTTATTTTATTGGGATTGTAGCCATTGTGTTATCAGGCATTGCATTGAAGAAAACTCGCTCATTTTCAGGAGATCCAGCACCGTTTATTATGGAATTACCAGCTTATCATATGCCTCAACTACGTGGTGTTCTCCGTCATGCTTATGATCGCAGTAAATCTTTTGTTAAAAAAGCGGGAACAATTATTTTCGTGATGAGTATCATTATTTGGTTTACTTCTACCTATTCATTTACACTACAAGAAGCAGATGCAGACCAAAGTATTTTGGCAAACTTAGGAAAAGTGATTGCGCCAGTATTTGCTCCTCTTGGTTGGGGAACTTGGCAAGGTGCGGTTGCTACGATAACTGGTTTAGTTGCAAAAGAAAATGTGATTGGTACATTTGGTATTTTATTTGGACATATAGGTGAAGTATCTGAAGATGGTGTAGAAGTTTGGTCTGCGTTGCAAGGAGCATTCACACCAGTTGCCGCGTATTCATTTTTGGTGTTTAATTTGTTATGCGCTCCGTGTTTTGCAGCGATTGGTGCGATTCGCAGAGAAATGGGTGATTGGAAATGGACTTGGGGTGCGATTAGTTATCAATGCGGTTTGGCCTATGTAGTAAGTTTTATTGTCTATCAAATTGGACATGTTGTGTTTGAGAATGGTCAAATTGGTATAGGTACAATTGTTGCATCACTTTTAGTAATTATTATAGGCTATTTTTTAGGCAGGAAGTCAAAAGTAAAAAAAGAACCAGTTATCACAATGGCAACGTTAGGAAGAGGGTAAAACATGACGACGTTTATTTTAGCAGTATTGATTTTCGGCACAGCTGGATATATTGTCTATTCTCGAATCAAGAAAGGGAAGAGCTGTGATGACTGTCACACGACATGTCCTGTAAAAAAAGAACAAGAAGAGTAAAAAAGTCAGATACAATGATAGGAAACGATTGTAATTTATTTCGTTGTGTCTGATGTTTCCTCTTGAATAAACAATTTTCAAGTGCTACAATGTTTAAGTATTAATTATTTGGGTCGTTAGCTCAGTTGGTAGAGCAGCTGACTCTTAATCAGCGGGTCATGGGTTCGAGCCCCTTACGACCCATTGGGTGCCAAACCCTTGATACCAGTGCATTCTTGGCGTTTTCGGACGTTTCGAAAAGAGTGTGCGTGGTATCTTTTTTTGCGTTTTGGAGCAGATTTGGAGCTTGAGATTTTGAAAACCTGATAATAAACCTATTTAATGATTAAGAAAATGATGGTAACATGGGTTCAAAAGGAGGGGATTAAAAATGGCAAGTATGTCTAAAGCAGTATTAAAAAATGGTTTGTGGAGAGCAAAAATATCATATAGAGACCCGAAAAAAAGGAATCTACCTAGAAAAGACCAAAGAAGTCATATATGGATAGAGAAAAGAACTAAAGAGGAACTAGAAAGAGAAAAAGGTAAATATGAAGCAATCGAAAAAAATGTAATAATTTTAGGAACATTTGGGGATTTACTGGATAAGTGGTATAATGAACGGTTAAATCATAATAAACCTAAAACTCTTAATGAATACAAAAAGTATCTTAATTACTATATCAATGATGAGAAATTAGAAAATGCTTACGTGTCAGAAATAAAACATACAGATTTAAATAGCTATTTAAATGATTACGCCTATGAAGTTAGAAGAGATGGGAAAGATTCAATAGAGTTTCCAGTTAGTTGGTCAACTAAAAATCAATATTTTTCTGCATTAAGTTCTTTTTTTGCATGGTGTAAACAAAACGAATACATACAGGAAAATCAGATGAAAAAATTAGAAAAACCGACAAGACATTTTATTGCAAAAGAATTACCACCTCAATCTACTTGGGAGCCAATGTGGGGTAAAATTTTTGAGGCGTTAGATAATGAGAACAAAGAAGAATTAACTGTATTAGTGCATTTAGCTTTAGAACTTGGGAGTCGTCAAGGTGAGCTAACAGCATTAGAATGGAAACATGTTAATTTTGAAAAAAATGAAATAATAATAAACCAAAATTTGTACGAAAATAAAGAATTAGGGACAACTAAAAAGTCTAAAGGTCATGTGGTATCTATATCTAATTCAATGGCAGATGAATTAAAACGGTTTAAAAATAACCAAAGTAAATTAATTGAAAACAGAACTGATAAAGCACATAATTATATTTTAAAAGCAGATAGCCAAGGAAAACCATACAGAAACAGTTCAATCTACAAAAAATGGAGGAGGTTTTTAGGGAGGCATAGTATAGAGTACCCAGAAGGGTATGGAAATTTTAAATTTCATGATATCCGCCACTATTCGGCTAGTTTCTTATTTCAAAGTATTGATGCAACAGAGGGTATTACTTTAGCAACAGAAAGAATAAGTAAAAGATTAGGTCATAGTAGTGCAGATTTTACACGTCGATATTACATTTATTATGTACCTAAAGACGATAAAGCAAGTGCCAACGCCTTTGAAAATTTAAGAAAAAGTATTGCAAAAGATAAGGATACCGAATAATGGTTATCTTTATTTTTTTTGTCCAATTTTTAAAAGAAGATTTGACAAACAAATAATCTGAAGCTATCATCACATCAGTAAACGAAAGGATGATTAAAAATGAGTACAACAGCAAAGGTTTTGGAGAAAATGCACAATCTATTAGCAAGGAATGAAAGCGGATTAACTACTGAGGGATTATGGGTAGAATTAATGTCAGATAAGGAATTAAGTAAAGAACTGATTGATAAAAACGGTAAGAGAAGAAACGGAGTAGTTGTGGGTTTAACAACAAGAATCAAGAGTGGAAAAGTTGAAAACATAAAAGTTATAAAAAACAGTGAGAATAAGTTAGTCTATGTTGCTTCACAAAATAATCTAGAATTTGTTAGTAAACTAACGAATAAATTTATTGGTGATGTTCAAAAATTGGAGTTTGGAGATTTGAAAGGGCTATCTGCAGAAGGCAAAAAAATAGTTAAAGAATTTGAAAAAGGTATAAATAATCTGAATAAAGCAAATGCTAATTTAGAAAAATTATTCGAGAAAATCGAAAAAGAGAAAGTCAAAGAGGAACTAAATGTAACGGGGGATGGACAACAATCAAATAAGTAAAATCAATGATTATTGATAGCTATGTCTAATGAGCTACAAGAGCCTCTCTGGACTGTTTTAAGGTAACAGTATAAATTATACGAAAGAATATTTAGCCATGCTTAAAACGTGCTTTATAGCGGATGGGAAGGTGTTAATATATTGGCAGTAGAGTAATTAAATAAGAATATTTTAAAAGGTTATGAAAATAAATTTAGCCAGATATTATATAGGTTGAATACAAATTAAAAGAAGAAATTGTGAAAGATGATAACACTTCGAGGACAGCATCATAATTTTGATGTTAAACTTAATTTAAGTTAAGAATCATTTAAAGAAAAAAACAAAAAGATTAAACCAAAACTTACAGTATCAATTAAGAGTAAATACTGAAATAATAAGTATATTGAAATGAATAATTATAGAATGGAGAT
Source organism: Enterococcus sp. AMC1251 (assembly GCF_058216535.1). NCBI lineage: Bacteria > Bacillati > Bacillota > Bacilli > Lactobacillales > Enterococcaceae > Enterococcus > Enterococcus sp. AMC1251. The sequence goes on from NZ_CM177098.1 coordinate 703,963, forward strand.
GATAAATAAGAATATAGGAGATGATTATTGATGGTAAAAACCATAGCATATGGGCGGACTAGCACTAACAAACAAGATTTAGGAATAGAGGTACAACTGGAAGCATTTAGACCTTTTAGACCAGATGAAATCTATACTGAACAAGTATCAGGGAGAAAAACAGATAGAGAGGAACTGACTAAAGCTATAAGTAAATTGGAAACTGGAGATACCTTTCTAATCTACCGTATAGATAGATTAAGTAGGTCAGTACGTCAACTTATCAACTTAGAGGCAGATTTGCGAGAGAGAAATATTAATCTTAAGATTATCCATGAAAATATTGATACTAGCACTGCAATGGGTAGGTTAGTATTTAATATTTTGGCGACATTTGCAGAAATGGAAAGTGAAAACGTATCATTACGGACAAAATCAGCATTACAGCAAGCCAAAAAGAATGGTGTGATTTTAGGAAAAAGGAGAATCGATGATGAAATTGAACAGAAGATAATAGACATGTACCTGAGTGAGAATTATACACTAGAGGAAATATCTTATCATTGTGATGTATGTCTTAAAACTATCTACAATGTGAGAAAAAGAAACGATTTATTAACTAGATTTTGATTTAAGACTTTAAAAAAAATGAACATCATGTTAAAATTATAGAGGTTAGATGAAAAGCGCAAAAAAACCAGTAAACAGGTAAAAAAAGAACGATATTTACCTTACATATTTAAAAAAATTTATACATAGAATAAAGCTGATTTAAATGGATTTCCAAATCCAGATGAATCGGTTTTTTTGTCATGTCCATATCGTTCTTTTCTTACCGCATAAAAAAGGCAAGGGAGATAGGCATTAGCTATGGATATTAAAGGATTTGCACAAGCTATTAATGAGAGCAGATTAGCTATGGAAGAAGGGCGTATAGTGATAATTAATCGATTTGGAGAAAGAGAGGAATATAGTTTGGATACTGAAATTAATGGAAATGACGGCTTTTTAGCTCAAACTTTGGGATGGGAATCAGATGGAAAGAAAGTTAGTAAAGATGTTTATCATATAAAATCTGTAAATGGGATATTAAAAGACAAATTTAAGTAAGGAGTAAAATATGGAAGAATTAAATTTAGAAGAAATTGAAGAATTACGGTTATGGGCAAAAAGAAAAGAAACAAACAGTATTACAACCTATTTTTTAGTGGCTAGTATGTTACCTTGTGTCTTATTATATGGTGGATTTTATCTTATCATATTTTTGTTTGTAATCCTGTGTATCAAATCTTTTTTGGGAACGTATTTTGAGGATAAAAACAAAAAAGCATTTATCGTATGTGTGGTATTAACTAGTATGTACTATTTATTAAGTTCAATGCTTTTAAATCGAATTGCAGGTAATTTAAAAGCAGAATTAGCCAATGAAAATGAGAAACTATCATAATTTAAAAGAGGAGAATTTTAAAAATGACAAAAGAAAAAAAATTAGAAAAAGCATTAACAGAGGAAAAATACCGTTGTCGTATAGTTAAATCCAAGAAAAATTGGGTTATCAAAGGCATGTTATTTTCCACATTATTAATTAGTGGAATGTCGATTCAAGCCAATGTTTATGCAGATAATTGGACAGCTAATAACCCAGAATCAATCCAAATAGAAAGTGGAGCAACATCCTATACACTTAAAAATGGGGATACTTTATGGGCAATTTCTCAAGTAACTAATATCAAAGTTGAAACTTTAGCAGAAATTAACAATATCAATTTAAATTCAGGTGAACAATACAATTTAGAAATTGGAAGAATCATCTATTTTGATGGAAATCATATCACTGTAAAAGATAAAGATGGAAATATAGTTGCTGATAAAGTGTTAAATGATACAGATAAAGTAGATAGTAGCAAACCATTCGCAAATCAAGATTCGGATACTCAAAAAAATCCAGTCCAATCGGATGTTAATGGCAATGTGGTAAATAGTCAGACAAATGCTGACTCGAATCATAATTCACCGGGTAATGCTAGTACTCAAAGTAATCAGAGTGGAAATCACCAGAATAGTAATTCAAGCCAATCAAATAGTGGAAATAATAATTGTCAAGAAAATATCAATAAACCAACAAATCCAAGTAAACCAGTAAATCCAACTAAACCAGAGAAACCAACAAATCCTGAAAAGCCAATTACACCAGAAGCAAAAGAATATACAGTATTGGTTATCCATAAAGATAACGAAGGAAATATTTTAGAAAAAGAAGCAGATATTAAAATCAAACAAGGTGAGTCTTATACAGCTAAAGCAAAAGAGTTTGATGGTTATACATTAACTGGGCAACCTACTCAAACGATTAAAGTTGATAGCGATAAAGTAATTACTTTCACTTATCAAAAAAATGAAAAACCTAATCCTTTAGAAAAATTTGAAATCACAGTGAAATACGTTGATGAAAACAATCAAGAAATTTCAGATTCAGATACTTTGAAAATTGAAAAAGGTCAAGAATATACAGCTACTGCAAAAAACATAGAAGGTTATTCTTTAGTTAGTGAGGTGTCTCAATCAATAACCGTGGAAAAATCGGAAACTATTACTTTTAAATATCGAAAGAATGAAAGTCCAGTAGAGAAATTTAAAATTACGGTAAAATACGAAGATGAAGATGGAAATGAAATTTCATCCTCTGAAATCCATGAAATAGAGAAAGGACAAGTATTTACTGCACAAGCAAAAGATATAGCTGACTATGCTTTAATTGGTGATAATACTCTGTCAATAACGGTAACTGGTGATAAAACAATCACATTTAAATATAGTAGAAATGAAGAACCAATTATTAAATATCCAATTACCGTGGAATATAGAGACGAAGAAGGAAATCTTTTAAGTTCTGAGAGTTCGATTGAAATTGAATCTGGAAAAAGTTTTACTGCAGCGGCAAAAACTATTAGTGGTTATATATTGCAAGGAGAGAATACCCAAACAATAACAGTTAATAGGGCAGAAACAATTACTTTTGTTTACAAAAAAGATGAATCTCCTGTTGTAGTAGACAAATCGGAATTAGAACAATTAATTAATTCAGTTGGAAATACTGAAAAGGGTAATTTCACTAATGAAAGCTTTAGTAATTTTGAAACAGCATTAAACAATGCAAATTCTATTTTAAATAATGAAAATGCAACACAGGAACAAGTAAATCAAGCAAACACAAATTTACAAACAGCATTTAATAATTTAGAAGAAAAAGTACCAGAAGTAACCAAATTTATGGTAACGGTAGAACATAAAGACACAGAAGGAAATATTTTGGAAACAGAAACGCCAGTTTCTGTAGAAGAAAACAAAATGTTTACAGCAAATGCTAAAACATTTAGTGGATATACTTTACAAGGAGCAACTAGCCAAACAGTAACAGCAGATGCAGATAAAACAGTAACATTTGTTTACAAAAAAGATGTGGTAACACCACCAACAGAAGACGTAAGTGAAGTAGAATCAAAAATTGCATCAGAAGCATTGGCATTAATCAATCAACACCGTAACAATAATGGATTAATCTCATTGGGTAATCAATCAGCACTACAACAAGGAGCTGATGTTCGTTCCCAAGAAATCTTTGATTTATACGAACATACACGTCCAAATGGAGATGATGGAGCAGATGCACCTTATGATTATGGCTATGAAAATGTAGTATTTTGCGAGAATATTGGAATGTATAATAACCCTAGCAGTTTAGAATGGTTAGCCCAAAACGGTGCAAGCATTGTAGTTAATGCATGGATTAACTCTAGTGGACATAATGCCAATCTATTGCTTGATGGACTTAACGAAGGTTCTGTGGGTATTCATTTACAAGAAAATGGTAGTGGAAAATATACAATGGGTTCAGTATTTTTGGGAGCAAAAAATTACAATAAACCCACGACAAAATCAAGTCGTAGTGTAGAGACACAAGATACACAAAAAAAATTAAAATTTAATATTAAAGAAAATACAGAAACCCCAGAAGAATTACCAAAAGCAACAAGTGAGACTGAAGATGCAACATCTGAGGCAGAAGTAACAACTGAAACTACTGGGGAAGTAACACAAGAAAGAACAGAAGTAGTAGAACTAACAGAAAAAACTAGTCAAGTAGCGGAACGAGTTGTTGAGGAAATTGCAGATACTGGAGCCAAAGAAGAAGCTGAGGAGCAAGAAAAAATTCCATCAGTAAATAAAAATCTTCTTTTAGAAGCCTACAATCTAGCATTAACGCTAGAAGAATCAAATTACAGTGTACATTCATGGTCGGTGCTAATGATTAAATTAGCTGATGCCAAATTTGTCTATGATAGTCCTGATGCTAATCAGTCGGATATTGATAATGCTGTACTAGCTTTGCAACAAGCAATTAACAATCTAAATTAATAACAAAAAACTAGAGGTAATGAGTGTAAATGCTTATTATCTTTTTTTTAGAGCAAACTTAAAAGCCTCTGCTAAGCTTTTAAAATAACTATAAAGATTTCAAATTTAACTTTATTAAAATGGTTCTAGAATAGTAACCTCAAGTTATATAACGTCTAATTGGATAATAGATAGCTATTCTAAATAAGAAACAATAATATTCGGATATTGAAAAAAAAGAGAACATAAAAATAGAAAATTTGTTATAATTAGATATTGAATAAGATAATAAGTTACATATATACAACTAAGGAGGAGTTAAAGAATGGGTGTTAAAAGTAGTACAACTGTTGCAGGCAGTGTATCCGCTTCTTTCAGCAAATCGGCTAGTGCATTAAATAGTATCAATGCCTCTACGAGTGTGGCATCAAGAACAAATGTTGCTGGAAACGAAGTAGCAAAAACGTCCACAATTAATTACGGAAAAGGATTAAAACAACTATCTACAAGCATTGTGTCGGCAGGTAACGCTATTCATTCAGTCGCAAAAGACTTTGCTACTATAGACCAACAAGCTTCCCAACAATTTCAATCTAATTCTTTAGGAAGTTGGTTTAAGTAATGGTGATAGACTATCAAACAAAAATCCGTCAAGTTCAAGATGAACAAGATTCAATAAGACAAGAAATTCGTTCTGTTGAACAACAACAAGAAGAATTTTTCTCTCTACAACAAGAGGAACAACGTCTTTACTCAGAAATAGTAGAAACAAGTCCTCCAGAAGAACGTCAGTATTTTAAAAGCAGAGGAGAAGATAGTTTCTCTTTAGCCAAAAAAGCACAACGGCAATTGGAAGAACAAGAAGATGAACTGAAAAATATTAGAAGACAACTGATTGATAAAGAAGAATTGTACATTCAACAAAGAAAAGAGCAAGTGAAAGAAAAGGAGCAGTAGGATGGGGTTAAAATTTTATGTAGGAGAGATACAGCAACAAGGAAATGAAGCTTCTCGTATGAATAATCAAGCGAATCAAGCAATTTCCTCATTGCAAAGCAGTATTTCACAATTTTTATCTGCACCACTTTCTGGTAAAGCTTATGATTCAGCAAAAAGTTACTTTGGTACTGTGTATACACCACTTTGTCGTTCTGCCATTTTAACTGGAGAGGCACTTGAAAGTGCACATAAACGATTGTTAAGCGAGTACCAAGGAATGGTTAGTAGCATTGATACAGACGAAGACCAAATTCAAAGCCAAATTCAGCGGTTTGAACAATTAAAACGAGAATTAGAAAGACAAATGCATGTGGCTAAAACTATGCGACCAGATTTAGAACATCGATATATGAATGCCTGTGATGTAATCTCAAAAAAGAGAGAACAATTGGAAAAATTCCATGCGTATAATGCCCGTTCAGCCAGTATTTTTGCGGAATATGAAGCTTGTCAGCAAGAATTTAATAATGGTTTAGCACAAGTTAAGGATTGTAAAGCATGGAATTCAGCTTCAGGAACTTTTGACATTGGTCGGTTAAACATGACATGGGCAAGCCCTATTAATGCACGATGGCAGCAACGAGAAAAAATGAAACAAGAAGTGAAGAACCGAGAAATGAAACAAACAATTGCAAGTTTAAATGGTTATACTATTATTTGTAGTACCTTAGGAACTAAAAAAACGTGGTACCTGATGAAAAATGGCAAAATTGTATCACCAAATGCTCATCCTAATCTCTATAATCAACTAGAAAAATGCAAAAATTATTTAGGAAAAGACCAATATAGAGTTGAAGAAGTAAAAGTAATGAGAAATGAAATGCCATTATCACCCGCTTTTGGAGGAATATTAGGAAACATTGGTAAAATAGGTAAAGGTATTGATATAATTAGAAAAGGTGCAGGAACTATTAAAATTGGACAATCTGTTTTGGACAAAATAAATAATGTACCCACCATCAATGCGATTGATGAGACTGCTGAACTAGATAAAAGTTGTGAAGAAGGAAAACCTGCTAAGAAACATAAAGTCTTTGATTCAGAGAAAAGAAATCTGGATAAAGAGGGCGAACCAAACTCATCCGCTGACTTATTAAATGATGACGGTTCAGTAAAACAAAGAAGATACTATGGACCAGATGGTCTACCGATTGAAGATATAGACTACAATCACCCTGACGATGGAACACATGAATTCCCTCATAGACATAAGTGGGATTGGAATAAAAAAATACCTAGACAAAAAGGAGAATGGTAGAAATGAATATGGTACATGACTATGAAATAAAAAGCTATTTTGTAAATTTTGAAAGTAAGGATATAGTTATGAATATATCTGATGATGAGAAAGAAAAACAAATTATATTCCATAACTTTCTATGCTACAAATTTTATGATGAAATGCCCTATAGTATTATCTTAGACCTAGAAGAAAGAGTTTTAGATAAATTTTTTATAGAGAATAAAGAATTATTGATTCAAGGGAAAAAAAATGTATGGCCAATGAGGTATAATTCATTAGAAGAGTTGGAAGAGGAAATAAGGAAAGAGCACATGACCTATCAAGTATTATATTCTTCTTATGGATTGAATGGATGGGTGTTATCAGAAAGTGTAGAAATTAAAGAAATGAATTGATTAAGTTATCTGTTCGAATAATAATAATGGTTTTATGATTAGGAAATAAATATTAACACTACAAGTTTAAAAAAAGAGCAAGCAACAATTAGTAAAATTTTATCTTACGTGAACAATGCACTGAATAATTTGATAACTTATAAAATTATAATATATTAGTTGAGAGGGACAATTTTAGTGATTGTTTTCTCTTTTTTGTATTCACAATAGGAAAGACCGTGAGAGCCTATCTAGGACGAGTTAGTGATGAGATATATTTGGTTACTCATTCCAAATTAAAACTTCTTAAAACTAATCTGGTGGCTTTTAATAGTGATTTAGATATCAAATGTTTGGAAACAAAATATCTTACTTATCTCAAATTACATATATAATAATTCCTGAAAATTAAATAACATGAAAAAGACTTTAACGGTATACAATAAAATTTTTTTACATAAAGCATTACTAGCTAGATAACGACAAATATTGATTTTTATTTTTTCAAAAAGTGTTAAAATGAATAATATTAGAAAATTTTAATCCAAAATATCCGTATAAAATCAAGGTAATTTTATTCATGATTAAATAACAATCAAAGATGATAAAACTTTTATGACAAGAGATAAAAATGATTGTATAATTGATTTAAGAAGAAAACTTACAGTTAAATTTAAACAAAAAAGAAACTCATTTTGAATAAAAAGAAGAAAAATAATTGAAGGGAGTCTTTGTATATACAGGGGAAAGTTTAAAGCTGATATAGAATATTAATAGGTGAATCATGATAAAGAAATACAACATGATTACTAATAACATGGTAATCTTAATATAGATAAAAAATAAAAATATGAGGTGAAAGGATGATGACAGCAAAGGAAGAAGAAATGTTAAGGATATGTATTGATGTAGTTGAAACGGAGACGGATAAAGATTCAAGAGGATATCGGGAGGCTATACAGTACATAAAAAATATGGTTGAAAAATATTTAAGATAAAGTACATAGCAAATCAAGGAGTCCAATTAATGGGCTTTTTTTTTATGGAATTAGTGTCAATAGTTGTGCACTTAAAAACAGTAAACATGTTACCCCACATGGACAATTATATTAATGAAACAAAGTCGAGGTTGAAACAAGTAATTAAATTATAGGGAGGGGATAATGTGCTATATGAAATAAAAATAGATGCAAAAATAAAACACGAGGTACAAAAATTTATAAACAAAGTTGATTATGGAGAAGAATTTAGAAAAATTGAACAAGGACTTTATAATGAATTTTTGGCAGAATTACTAAAAGAATTGTTAAAAGATAATTGTGGAGAAGCAAGGTTGTTATACTATTGTAGAAGTAATAATTGAATTAGGAGGGAGATGAATGTTAAACAAAAAAGACAGACAATTAATGTACGAGTTAATAATTAAAATGGAGCAACAAGATTATTTATCGGGTAAATTCGAGGAGAGAGGTATAAATAAATTTATGGTATCAATATTCAAAAAGATTTTGAAAAATTTAAAATAATACATAGTAATATAATTTGACACGTCATAAGGATGTGTCTTTTTCTTTTGGTCAATTATTATCTATATGTCGGTTTATGGTGAGATGATATCAGAGATGACATTTCAGATAATAATCAAAAAACAGATGAAATTTTATCGAAAAGCGGAACATTTTAAAACTTAAAAGCGGAAATGTCACCAACAATTAAAATGAAGAGATGACATTATATAACTATGTGGTAATCTAAAATTATTCTTTTTGTCTTATCTTTCTATTGAAACAAAAACATTGTTGAAACAGACAATAAGATAATGGAGGTGATGATATGGATGGTGTAGCAAAAATAATACCTCATAATCCAATTTATTTAGTTAAAAGTAAGGGAGGAGGGTATGATTCTATCAATGAAGAAGAATGGATTAGGAGGAATAAAATAAAAAAAGGAATGCAGCAATCGATTAAAAAAATGGGGAGGCCTTCTAAAATTGATAATGAAACGCTAAAAAAATCTTATGGAAAATGGTTAAGTGGGATTTTAACACAAAAACAAATCGCTGAAATTTTAGGTGTATCGGAAAGAACAGTTAATCGGAAATTTTCAAGTTATAAAAATAATCTGTGATTGAAGATGTTAACCAATTCCAACATTTTATTGAATTAGAGTTTTTTGCGATGAGTATGAACCATATGAACAGTAATTGTCTTTGAGTAATTAAATATTGTTTATTCTTTCACTATGTAATACTTCTAAGATATAATAACTATAAAAGTCATTAAAAGGTGGTAGAAAAATGAGTATAATATCTGAAGTAAAAGGATTCATAATTCAATCTGAACATTATAGTGAGGGAAAGCAATTTGAAGTTTTCCCTGATAAAACGAGTAGAGTCGCATTACTATATGGTAGGAATGGAAGCGGTAAAAGTACCATTGCTCGTGGTTTTAGAAAAATTAAGGAACAAACAACAGATGTTAAAATTGATATTTTCAATCATGATGGTGGAGTATTAGATAACTTCAAAAATAGTAAAGAATCAAATGTGTTTATTTTCGATGAAGACTATATAGAAAAAAAGGTTAAAGTAAGAGAAGAAGGATTAGATACCATTGTCCTTATAGGAGACCAAGTTTACGTAGATGAAAAAATTAAAGAAGTTAAGCAAGAAATAAAAAAATTAACTAAAGAAAAGGAAAAACAAGATGTGATTGTTGAAGAGGTTAACATGCCTCAAAATCCTAAGTCACCTTTGTTCTATCAAAATAATTGTGTTAGAATCCTAAAAAAAAGATGGGCAAATATAGATTGCGAAATAAAAGGGAATAAAGCAAATTCTAGTGTTAGGGTTGAAGATGTAGAAAAATTTTCAAAGATTAAGGACTCAAAAAATAATATAACTGAACTTGAAAATGAACTGACAGCAAAGTTAGAAACCTATCAGAATACTTCAAATGCAACAAATATTATCTCTGAAAAAATTTCTAATATTTCCGAACCTGATATTTTATTAGAAGAAAATATTAAAGAGTTACTGCTACAAACAATTGAAAAGCCAAGATTAACTGAACGAGAAGAGTCAATACTTTCAGTGTTTGAATCCAAAATGGCTGAGTTATCTACTATAAAAGATTATTTAAGTGATGATAATATTGAAATGTGTGAAAAATGTTTACAACCAATCAAGAAAAGTTATCGTGAAAATACTTTAGAACAAATAAAGAAAATTGTAAATAAAGAATATGATGATTTTATAAAAAAAATAGAAAAATATTGGATTACTCCTATAGATGTAGAAAACTATAATCAGTTTAAAGTTATTGATGAAAAGCAGTACAATTCAATTTTCGTGGCTATTTCAGAATTGAATTCAGTCATAAAAAAACATAATGAAAAAATTGATAATAAACTAGAGAATCCGTACAATCTAATTGAATATGGTTGTGAAATAGAATTAAGTAAGTGTTACGAGTCTTTAAATAAAGAATTAAACCTGATGGAATCTAAGAGAGTTACGTATAACTTGGCTTTTGGTTCGAGAAATGATTTTAAAGATGAGCTACTAGAACTAAATAGACAAATTGCAAAATATGAAATTATGGATGATTACAATCAATTCGAATCAAGACTTAAATCTCAAAAAGATGAAATGGAAATACTTGATGGACTAAATTCAGAACTTGAAAAACTAGAAACAAAGTTATTTGAATTACAATTGGAACTAAAAAGTACAAAGATAGCTATGGAAGAAATAAATAATTCATTGAGATATATTTTTTATAGTAAAGATAGATTGTTTTTAGAAGTAGAGGCTGACGGTCTATACCATTTGAAGGTTAACAATCAAGTGGTTAGTCCAAATAGAGTTTCATCTGGTGAAAGAAATGCTATAGCTCTAAGTTATTTTTTCACTGAACTTGCTGATGGAACTGAACATAAATCAATTTATTCCTTACCACAGTTATTAGTAATTGATGACCCTATATCTAGTTTTGATTTTGGGAATAGAATAGGAATTATGTCTTTAATCAAACTGAAGATGCAAAAAATTCTTTTGCAAAACTGTGATACAAAATGTTTAGTCATGACACATGATACAAGTGTCATGTTTGATTTGAGAAATTGTTTTGAAGAAATAAGTAAGAAGTGTAAATCAAATGGTGTGCATGCAAAAGTTTCTATGTATGAGATTAATGAAGTGGCAAATTTAATCACATTCGAACCAAATAACAATGAGTATAATCAAGCTATCAAGCAAGTATACTCATTTGCAACTAGTTCTAGCCAAGAAGATTCTACTTCAGTTGGCAATACTATGAGGCGAGTTCTGGAGGGGTTTGCAACGTTCTCATATCGAAAAGGTATATCAGACGTTAGTTGTGATGAGAGTATCTTAAGTATTATTCCAGAAGATAAAAGAACGTATTTTGAAGCATCGATGTATCGGTTAGTACTAAATTCAGAAAGCCATTTTAAAGAAAATATTCAGGGAAATACAGAGATAAATTGGTTTAATTATTTAACAATGGATGAAAAAAGTAGAACCGCAAAAGATATTATCTGTTTTTTATATTTGCTTAACCCTCAACACGTATTATTCCAACTAGAAGTTAAGAGTAACAAGAAACAAGAAGTTAAGAATACCAGAGAACAAATAGAAGAAAGTATACAGTCATGGATAGATGATATTTTTAAATGATGAAAAAAATACGTATTTGCAAATTTAAAGTTATAGTATGTGTTGATTAAAATGGTCAACTAGGGGGGGGCTTAGCTAAACAAATATTGCAATTGAAATAACGGTATTTAAATACAGCAAGTTAATGGTCAAGTTAAGTGGTCAGTTTAAAATAGAGAATACAGGAGGGAGTGATGATGGGTAGAATAGCATATATGAGAGTGAGTAGTGATGATTTAAGTATAAAAAATCAAAAGCAAGTTCTAGAAAAGTATAACATAGAAAAATATTTTGAAGATGATGCAGTTAGTGGTAAAAGTTTGGATGGAAGGGATGGTCTAAAAGAATTACTAAAGTATGTTCGAGAAGGTGATTTTATCTATGTCGTAGCATTAGACCGTTTAGCAAGAAATCAAGTAGACCAAGAACGTATTTCTGCAGAATTAAGTTTAAAGGGAGCTATTGTTGTTCCCTTAGACTTATTAGATATGTTAGGGCTAACAGAGGTACCAACCGAAGGGGTATTAAAAATGGTATGGGATGTTATTAATGTCGTAACGAGATATAAAGCAGAGCAAGAACGGAAAGATATGCTAAGGAGACAAGCAGAAGGGATAAAAAGGGCGAAGTTAGAAGGAAAGTATAAAGGAACTTTACCTCGTTATAGGTCTGATACAAAAAATAAAAAAGATAAAAATACATATTTTGAAGTAATAAAACGCTTAGAGAATAATCAACCAATGCTACGGATAGCGGAAGAATTAGGTATAAGTAGGAATACTGTTAAAAAAATAAAAATGAGAGAAAAATCTTAATTATAAAGGGGTCTTAAATTAGTGGGGATTAGTCAAAAAGACATGATAAATTCATTAAGCAACTTATTAAATTGGCTAGAACAAGAAAAGAATTGGGGAACAAATAGAGGTGAATTAAGATTTATCACTGGTCGGATTGGGGAACTTTATGTTGCTATTATGACTAATGGTTTAATGGCCGAAGCAACAAATCAAAAAGGTTATGATGTTGTTTCAGAAGATGGTGAAAAAATAAGTGTGAAAACAACTACTCGAGAGGAAGGAAATCATCAATTTAGATTTAATAAAAATACCTTCATTGAAGTGGACAGAGTAGTTTTAGTTTATGTAAATGTTGAAGAAACAAGTGTAAAAATTTTATACGATGAATTGAAACAAGAAGCTGAAAAATTGATGATAAATTCTTCGGACGGAAACACTAAATCAATTTCAATGAGTAAAGTAATGAATAAAAAGAGAACACACATCAGTAAGCTAACTATTTTAAATTCTGTAAATTATAAAAATTATAGGATTCAACGCTTTGAAAATGGGAAAATACAGGTGTCTGTTAATGAATTGGAAGTAAATCCAGTAAAGCCAGTTTTGAGAAAAATAGCCAAAGAAATAGGTGTGGATATTAATAACTCAAATAGCAACATGAAAAATACTAGAGTACTAGGATGGGATATAATAAAGCAGTTAAGCTAATAGGTTTGTTGGAAAAAGAAAGAAAAGTATAGAAAACAAGTAAGTGTAATAAATTTAAAAAGGTTTAGAAAATAAAATATTAGAAAAGAGAATTAAAATATGAATCAAACTAGAGGAAACCAAAACAAAAAGCCCGTATCAAAGATACAGATTTGTATTATAGTCTTATTGGCTATAATTATAATTTTACTTTCAGTTATTATTTTAAGAGGATGGTTTAAAGATTCTGGTAATGATTCGATTACCAAAAATACTTCTCAAATAACAGAAGAATTCTCATTGTCAAGTTCCCTAAGTCAAGAATCAAAAGAAACCATAAAATCTGATACTACAGAAAACTCAGTTGAAGCTAAATATCCTAAAATTACAAAAGAGTTGCTTAATGGAAAAACTTGGTACGAAGGCAGTTCTACTGGTGTAGAAAACCAACCAAGAGAAGGATTTTCTGAAAATAAATTTCACGATATCTTTGGGAATGAGTTGGATTATGAAATTACTATTGAGGATAAAGAACAAACATATAGAGTTCTCGATTTTAGAAAAAATGAGATTGTTGATATAAAACTTAAAACAAAAATCGTAGTTAACAAACCAACTGTTGATGGTACTTATAGAGATGTATACTATTATATATATTATAAATATGATGGAACATTAATGATTGCACGTGAAGGAATTTCATCAGAGCAAAGTGATTTAACAAGTTATCCTTTAGAGCAAGTAATTAATTAATTGTGGCTTGAATGTATAGAGTTAGGAAAACATAGCGAGTTAACAAAGCTTTTATCAGAGGAAGGTTCAAAATGGAAATAGAAAAGAGTTTACTAAATGAAATACACCATTGTTCCTATCAAGAGTTATTGCAAAATGTTCCGGATAATTCAATAGATGTATTATTAACAGACCCTCCTTATAATATAGCGATAGATGGAGAAAAGTGGGATGTGGGTTTTGATTTTACAGAATGGTTAGGTCAAACATTACCAAAAATAAAAGAAGATGGCATGTTGTTAATTTTTAACACAAAGGAAAATATTGATAGAAAAATAAAACCATATATAAAAAGATATAAAGATGAAGCACATGATTTTACTGTTATAGACACATTTGAGTGGGGAAAAACTAACCCTAGAGGAGATTTAGAACTTTATAGAAAATACGAATTTCTACTGATTGCCTATAATAACTATAATACTGAAAAGTCTGATAGAATTTATCCAGAAGACTTTTCAGAGTACTATACAAATGAAATCTGGGAAACAGCCAAGGAGATAAGTCTTTTTAATGTAAAAGAGATTGACCACCCAACGGCAAAGCCTGTGAGGTTAATAGAAAATATAATTATTAAGTTAACTGAAATTGATGATGTGATATTAGACACAACTAGCGGTAGTGGCTCTATACCCATAGCATGTTGGGATACTCGTAGAGATTTTGTAGCTTGTGAGATTGATGAAGAATATGCCACTAAAAGCCAACAAAGATTAGAAAGAATAAAAGAAAAAGTACCTAGAACAGTGTTTCTTTTCGATTTGGAGGTATAGTTAATGTGTGGTGAGTTAAAAAGTGAGCCAGAAGTTGATGCTGTTTTTGAAATAGAAAAAAAATATAAATTTGATTTAGATAAAAAGTTAACAGCAACTGTTAAAGCCTTATATAAGGTAGGGAAGAACAGAAAGTTGTCAAGTGATGAAGTAAAAATAATCAATTTGTTTTTAAGTGAACAAAGAGTACTGTATTATGAATTTTTAGAAATTGAATATTACGATGATGAAGAATTGTTCAATAAGTTGGGAATGTATGCCGTATCTGAATTACCATATAACGATAAGGAGTTATGCAAAGAAATTGTAACTCTAGTTAAATTAAATAAAGAGGAATTCAATTGTATTCCTGAAAAAGAGTTTAATAAATTGTTAAACGAAATTAAAAAGATGGATAGTCGATATAGTGAGCATATTGATAATGCAGAAAATAAAATAGTATATATTTTGGATGGTGTTCAGCAGTATGTAAATTTTCTGTTTGAAAAATATTCGATATATACATCATTAGAAATAACAGAACGATATTTTTTGTATAAGGGATGGAAATTAATAAATGGGCTATCGAAAAATACAAATGACATCATAAGAAAACAACGTAAGGCTAGGCAAGAAAATTATGTGCAAATGTGGAAATATAGGAATATGTACAATTCAAAAAATAAAATAGAAATATTTATTTACCAAAAAATGTTGTTATCAGATTTAAAAAGACTAGAAAGGTATTATAGAGAGCTAAGTATGGAAGGTCAACCATCAGTTACCAAGGTCGAAAATATAGTTAATTATTATACATATACATTTATTCTAATGTATATAGCAAACGTAGAAAATTCAACAAATGTGGTTAAAGATATTTGGAGTGATAAATTATCTTTAGTCCATAATATAGAAATGCATGTCATCAAAGGTTCACATTGTTCAAGAGAGTTTCTCAAACAAAATAAAAAGTTTCCAAGTCCTCGGAAGTTAGTCCAAGAGTTAGGAATAACACCAACAACAGCAGAAAAATATGGGCTAGAATTGCTCTACATGGATACCTTATCAAGTGGAACAAGAAATAGACTGCTTTCAGATAATAAACCAACTCCATTAAAAATAATTGTAAAAGACTCTAAAAAAGAACGAATAAATAAAGGAAAAAAATATTTAAAATTTAAACAAGTAAATGGTTTAAATGATGAAGAAGTAGCTGAACAATTTGGAACCAATCGTCAAAATGTAGGCAGAAATATTAAAGAGTATATTGAGGTAGAGTATAAAGTAAAATCAAAAGGAAAAAATTTCGACGAAATTGAATTTATGAAAAAATTTGGTGTTACAAAAAATAAAATTGAAAAACTTAAAAAGCATTGAATTTGAACAATAATAGAAACAATTGGAGGAAAGTATAATGATTACTGTTTTGATAGGGATTTGTCTGATATCGTTGGTATGTTTGTTTGTTTTTTTAGTCAAATCAGCATTTAGAACTAAGAAAAATATTATAAGTTCAATTTTGGTGATTTTAGTTTCTTTAGTTTTAATTGTGGCTGTAAAAAATTATGAAGATAAAGTAGAAGCTGAACAAAAAGTAAAACAAGAACAAATAGCAAGGGAAAAAGCAGAAACTGAACTAAAGGCTAAAGAAAAGCAAGAAGAAGAGGAAAAAGTAGAAGCAGAGAAAAAGGCAAAAGAAGAACGGGAAGAGCAAGAAGCAAAAGAGAAAGCCGAAGCTGAGCAAAGAAATAAAAAGGAACAAATAGAAAAAGCAGAGGCAGAACAAAAGCTGAAAGAAGAAGAGTCTCAAAAAATAAATTATATTAATACAGTAAAAATGCAATTGATTGGGAAAAAATATAATATAACCCCTTCCTTATATGATGGGATTGATGTAAATAAAGCAATGAGCGAAAATAAAGCTCCTCAAAGTTTGGTTCATGATGGGTTTAATGGTGTAACTTTTAAAGATGATAATATTGCCCATCTGGAATTATTAGGTACTTATAGACCAGATACTGATGTAAACTACACAGTAACAGAAGACACTTTACTTGTTGGACAGCATAATATTCCGTACTCGATAAATAATGGTATTGTTACATTTGGTACATGGACAACTAACTACACAGATGGACATACTATTACTTGGTCAATTGCTCCTAGCAACTAATAATTTTATTGCTTATATAATTAATAGAAAATAATACTTTTAAAATGTTACCCCCTATGGACAACTTTTTTTAGATAGTTTTTTTAGAATATTCATACTTTGAATCAATGTAACAATATCTATTAATACAAATTTTATGATTAAATATAGTTAAAATAGGTAGCAATAAATCCAATGAAGCAAAGAGATGGAGCAGATTTGGAGCATGTATAATAAAGTTGACAAAAAAGCGAAAAGTTGGTATTAAATTAAAGCTGATAACATGCTGATATTAGTTTGAAGGAATAAAAAAATCTTGGAGCAGATTTGGAGCACACATCCTCTCTTGGTGCATGAAAACATATTTTTGGTGCACGAAAAAATAGAATAAATGTTGTTAAATCAATGTTTTATCAAGTGTGAAAATATCTCTTAATCAGCGGGTCATGGGTTCGAGCCCCTTACGACCCATTGGGTGCCAAACCCACGAGAATGATATTCTGTCGGCGTCTTTGGACGTTTCGAAGATGGAATATGCGTTCTCTTTTTTTGTTTTCTAAAAATGTTGATGCCTAAAAATGCCTACTTACTAAAAGTTGATAATTGCTTGCCAACTTAACTACTGTTATTTGATTTGTTCCTAAAGAAAATATTTAATCATCATTATTTTTCCATGATGGAAACCTTCATACAGATTATTTTTGTTACTCATAAATGACATAATAGTAGAAAATAGCACTAAAGGAGTGATGATTTTGAAAGATGAATATAAAAAACTTTATGATATGATGTTTGACCCAGTTTTTTTAGTAAGATTTGGTTACTATGACATAGCAATTAAAAATGAGGCCATACTTACAGAGACTATTGATTTAGAAAATAATTACGGTTGGACAAATTCCTTCTATTTTAAGGTTTTTGATATGGAGAATTTTGCAGAATATCTTGAGAATAATAATTTGAAAAAATATTTTAAACTGACTAAACCAAAAGAGAATATAGCAACTGAACCAATTTATTTCAGTATACCAAAAAGTCAAAGCTCCAGAAGACATATAAAATGCCAAATCTTTATAGTTATATGGCTCTAAATTATTTTATCTGTGATAATAAATCTATATTCATAGACTCTTTCTCAAAAAATAAATTATCAACTTCGAAGTTTTTTAACCAGTTAAAATTTGATTATAATGCGACTCATGAGATTAGACAGTCTCTTTTATATAGTGGTGTTAAGAAATTAAATCTTGACCTTTCAAGTTTCTATCATACTTTATACACTCATAGCATCCCATGGATGATAAATGGAAAAGATAAAGCAAAGAAAGTAAAGTATACCGGATTCGCTAATCACTTAGATAAATTCACTACTCTATGCCAGTATGACGAAACACATGGAATTCCAACTGGAAATCTTTTATCAAAAATTATTGCGGAATTGTACCTTTGCCACTTTGATAAACGAATGGCAGACCAAGGCTATCAGGTTACGCTCTATGATCTTGTAGCGCCCAATTTCTCTTTGAGCAAAAAGATAAGGTTTATTCAAGGAGACATTTTAGATAAATTAAGGTTAACGGATGCGCTAGTAAACCAAGATATAGTATTTCACTTTGCTGCCATGGTAGGTGTGGTCGCTTGTCTTAAAGATCCTGAAAGAGTCAAAAAAGTAAATGAGGAAGGAACAAAAAATGTTTTAGATATATCTGAAAAACAAAAAGTAAGGCGCTCCTTTTTTGCCTCGTCTTCTGAAATTTATGGTGAAGGAAAACCAGATTATTTTTTTAACGAATTTGATCAACCAAAACCAAAATCAGTGTATGCATACTCTAAAAGAGCGGGCGAGAAGTATATATTGAAAAATCGAGGAGATATTAATCATACGATATTGCGGTTTTGTAATGTGTATGGACCACGACAACGCCAAGCCTTTGTTATAGCAAAATTTATTCGTAGGTGTTTATCAAACGATGAAATTGAAGTAGCTGGAACTGGCGAACATTTAAGAACTTACACGTATATTAACGATGTACTTAGTATGATTGATGCATTATTGAACTGCCCAGATGCAGAGGGACAGGGGATCTTCAATATTTCTTCCAGCCAAGCGGTTAGTTTGAATACACTAGCTAAAACGATAAAAATTTTGACAGAGTCAAAAAGCTCAATTCATTATTTTCCGTTTGAATATTTTGAACGAAGTGAAAAAGTAGAAATTCTAAATCGTTTGTTTTCAAATAAAAAAATTACAACTTTGTTTGGCGAAAATTTTGAAACTGGATTAATAACTGGATTGACTCACTATATTTATACAGATAGAAAGAAGGAATAAAATAGTTCACTATTTAATTACAGGTGGGGCTGGTTTTATAGGATCAAGACTTGCACAAAAATTAGTGAAAAGAAATGACCAGGTCACAATTTATGACAATTTTTCAACGGGAAGTCGCTCTAATTTAAATGAAATAATCGATGAAATAAACATCGTTGAAGGCGATATTAGAGATTCTGAAAAGATTAGAAAAACAATTGATAATGTGTTTCACTTAGCAGCAAACCCTTCAGCAACAGAAGCAAAAAATAATGTAATTGAGTCAAATAGTGTCATTGTTGAAGGTAGCTTAGTTTTAATGAACGAAATTGCTCAAATAAAAATTGTTCAAGCATCATCCTGTGCAGTGTATGGTGAACTGCAAAAGCAAGCAAATTCTGAGGAACAACAGCTATTCCCAGTGAATGGTTATGGGGTAGGAAAATCAGTTTCAGAACAGTATGCACAATTGTACGATCAAGATATTCAGTTACCAATCATTTCATTAAGATACTTCAATGTATTTGGTGCAGGACAAAACCCAACTAGTCTTTATTCGGCGGTAATTCCTTGTTTTGCTAAAAGAATTAATGAAGAAAAAAAGATTCAACTATTCGGAGATAAAAAAAGACACGTGATTTCATTCATGTAGAAGATATTGTTCAAGCTACTATTTTAGCGATGGATGCTACAGTTGATCATGCAGTGTCAAATATCTGCTCAGGGAAAAGAACAACATTAGAAGAATTGGTTCATATTATTGAAAAAACAACTGGAAAAAAAGCCAAAATCAGCTATGAAAAGGAATATTTGACTGAGATACAACATTCTGTTGGAGATCCTAGTAAAGCAAAAGAATTAATAGATTTTGAACCAAGCATTTCTTTATATCAAGGGTTAATAGAGGTACTAAAGAATAATGAGAGGGAGGGATAGTATGACAAAAACAATGAAACAAGTCAAGATTGCTGTTATTGGTTTAGGATATGTAGGAATCGAAGTGGCAGAGAAATTTTCAAATCATTTTTCAACTTGGGGATTAGATATTGATCATCAAAAAATAGCAGAGTATCAAAAACAAAACAAATTTGAAGCAATCAATTTTTCTGTCAATCCCAAAAATCTTACTGATGTTAATTTCTATATTGTTACAGTGCCAACACCTGTAGATGATGAAAATAAGCCTGATTTTTCATACCTAATTGATGCCTCAAAAGCAATTTCAGATACATTAAGACAAGGAGATATTGTTGTGTATGAATCTACTGTTTATCCAGGAGCTACTGAAGAAATTTGTGTACCCATATTGGAAAAACACTCAAGTTTAAAAGCTCGTTTGGACTTTTTTGTAGGATATTCTCCAGAACGAGTCAATATTGGGGATTGGGAGCATAAATTAGAAACCACAAAAAAATCATTGCAGCTCAAACACCTGATAGTTTAGAACGAGTTAAAGAAGTCTATAGCCAGGTGATCGGTAGTGAAAATATCTATTGTGCAGATTCAATTGAAATTGCTGAAGCAGCAAAAATATTTGAAAATACGCAACGAGATTTGCTGATTGCTTTGATAAATCAAGTATCAGTTTTGTTTAAGCAATTGTCAATAGATACTCATAAGGTGATTGAGGCAGCTGCTATCAAATGGAATTTCAATGCAGTTGTTCCTGGACTATTTGGCGGACATTGTATCAGTGTTGATCCGTATTATTTGAGTCATTTGGCTAAAGAACAAAAACTTGATTTAACACTAGTTGAAGAATCCAGAAGAATTAAAGAAAGTATTCCCAATTATATTAGCCAAGTAATTCAAAGACTTTCAAATGAAGAAAAAAAATTCTTGTCCTAGGATGTAGTTACAAAAGAGATAAGAATGACATTCGAAACAGCAATAGTTTGATTTTAATTGAAAAATTGAAGTTAGCAGGTCATAGAGTTAGCGTTTGTGACTATTTATTATTACAAAAAAATGTTAAAGAAAAACACAAATTGGAAATCAGCAGTCAAATTATAAGTAAAGAACATTATGATGTTGTTGTTTTGGCGGTTGCTCATAAAGAGTACATCTCTTTAGTGGAGCACAAGCTGGATTCAATTCTAAAAAAGACGGGTGTACTTATTGATATAGAAGGTGCAATAGATGAAGCAAAAGCAAACCGTGATACTGCATTTACTTATTGGAAAATGTGAAATAATAATTATTTTATAATAGCTCTTTTAAAGACATAAAAAAAAAGGTATCATCAAGATACTATTTTGTAGAAATGGAGTGTAAAAAATGATTGAATATGTAGTATCAAAAACAAAAACATTGAAATTTGATGTGGATTTCGAGGTTTTTTCTCCTTCTGGAATTGATCAGGGAACATTAGCAATGTTAACGCAAGTACAATTACAAGAAGGACATTCTGTTTTAGATTTAGGCTGTGGGTACGGATTTGTGGGGATTTTTGCAACCGAAACGGTAAAAGAAGATAATGTCACAATGGTCGATATTTCGGAAAAAGCAGTTGCTTTGGCTAAACAAAATGCTGTGATAAATAATAAAGAAAGAATACGTATTTTAAAAAGTGATGGTTTAGACAATGTCACACAAAATCAATTTGACTGGATACTATCTAATCCGCCGTATCATGTGGATTTTTCTGTACCGAAAAAATTCATTTATCAAAGTTATGAAAAACTAGCACCGAATGGAAAATTAGTTATGGTAACAAAGCGAAAAGACTGGTATAAAAATAAGCTAACTTCGGTATTTGGTGGGGTTTCAGTTGTTGAGATAGATGGGTATTATGTTTTTACTGCTCAAAAACGGAAGCAAAAACAAAAAATGAAAGTAAAAAATAAAAAAGGTTTATCAAAAAAGCTTGAACGAAAACTAGAAAAACAAAAAAGGAGAACAGTAGATGGTTAATTATTTATTGGATAAATGTCAATAAAGTAGACACAAAAAGAGCAGATACTTAGTGAGAATCAAAGTATTTATCCTCCAATTCGTTTGGTGTAAGCATATCTAAGGTTCCATGAGGACGCTGAGAATTATAGAACCCCTCAATGTACTCAAAGCAAGCTAGTTGTACTTCTTGAAGAGAAGAAAAAGTTCTTCTGTTGAGTTCGTCTTTTTTCATATATTTGAAAAAAGCTTCTGGGACAGCATTGTCCCAAGGATAACCAGGTTTCGATAATGACTGAACAATCGAATGAGTTTCTAAATATTTTCTGAATTCAAGAGAAGTATATTGGAAACCTTGATCTGTGTGAAAAAGTATTGGAGCTTTAGGCAATCTAGTTTGAATGGCTTTTTCTATTGTCGTGATAGCCAAAGTAGTATCTATCTTTTGGCTGACAGTCCAAGCAATGACTTTTCTGGAAAACAGATCTAGAATCACACAAAGGTAAACAAACGATTTTTTTCCAACAGGAATATAAGAAAAGTCGCTAGTCCATACTTGATTTGGTGCTGGAGGATTAAACGCTTGTTTTAAGTGATTCGGACGCTTCAAAGAAACCTGACTTTTGGTCGGTTTAAAGGCAGGTTTCACTGTAGACATTTTAGGTAAATTCATGGGACTCATTAAACGATAGACTCGACCAATACTAATAGAAATGCCATAGTCACGTAGAAGCATACGTCTTCCTTTTGCAGGACCTACTCGTTTTTTAGAAGTCGTATAGATTTCTAAAATGATCGTTCTTAATTGTTGATTCTCTGCTATTTTAGGAGCTGTTTTTCCAGAAAAACGTTTGTAGTAAGTCGAGCGATAGACTTTAAGAACCCTGCAGAGAGTGACAACAGAGTGCACATGTCGTAGAATACGAATTGCGTTTAATCGATTGTCGAGTGTGGCGTGAATATGACAATCGCTTTTTTAGGATTAAATTTTCTTCTTCCAATTGGAGATTTCTTTTCTGAAGTTGTTTAATCTGACGAGCTGTGAGGATCGTATCGTCATCGATTTTAACTTCAGAATATTGTTTCACCCATCGAGCGGCAGAAGATAGGGCAATGCCATATTCGTTAGCGAATGCGTTTTGTGATTTTCCGCTTTCATAAAGTTTTACAATTGATTTTTTAAATTCCTCGTCAAACTTTCGCGTTGTTTTACGTTTGTCTATCATAACTAAAAGACCTTTCTTAAATAGTGTCTAGTTTATTAATAGTATAGCAAAAAAGCTGTCTACTTTATTAGCATACATGCACGTATGCCGTCGCTTCCTATATCGGTCAAACGGTTTGGGCTTGAGGGTTATGGGAAACGATGCACACTCATGAAGTGACATTTTTCGAAAAAAGTCTCCAAAAATGTGTCCAAGATATTGACTTAGATCCAATGATTTAAACTTTTTTAGTATAAAACAGTTAGAATAAAAATGAATGCATAGTAATAATTTACAAAACGAAAGAGAGCAATAAACTATAAAATCTATAGTTTATCTAGCTCTCTTTTCACAACATCAATGCTAAAAGAATATTCAGGAGTCATACTACGGTAGGGTGTTTTGGCTAAAAATTCCATTACAGAAAGTTGTAATTTTGTATGTAAATCGATATCTTCAGGATAATACTTCAAAAGTTGAATCATATTATTATTAATACTCATGACAGAACGGTTATAAGTATAAGAAATTTCTGCTCTACCAGCTTTTAAAAAATATTTTTTTATCTGATACGATTTGTCAGTACTGTAGTTAAAAACATGTTCAATACCTGTTTTAATATATTTATCTAGGTATTGTTTGTTTTTAGCATTGATATCTGCTAACACAATTGGAGAGAAAGATAAATCATTTACTAATACTAATATTTTTTTTCGGTCAATATTAAAATAATTGGCATGCCATGAAAAGAAAGAACGTTCACTAGTTGAAGTGTTGGTAGATATTGGGAACTCACTGAACAACGGTAATGCTTTCTTAGTAGGTACAATAATCATATGTTAGCTCCTTTAGATTGTATAATATATGAATTATAACATAAATTAATTTAGTAAATTAGGGTTAATATTTCTTTCATAAAATATTTTAAAGTGGCTGGATGTACTTTGTATAAAATGTAAAAGAATAATAAATAGGGAAAAAGATGAATATAGAAAATAGATTACTTAATAAAATAAATTACTGTTCTCATTAGGAACTTTTGAAAATATCCCAGATAACTCCATTGACGTATTACTTATAACTGCGGTAATTGCTGTCTAAACAGAGTTAAAAGCCTGATGATATATAATTTAATTACCTCTTAATCAACGATTATGACACTAAGCCGATTTTTGACTAATTAAATTTTTTTGCAAACGCATTCTCTAGTTTGTTTATAGTATACTAATTATTGTAAATAGTCATTATATATTGATAATAAAGTTTATAAAGTTGGGGGATACAGTTAGTACAGATAGAAATGAAGTATTAAAGTTTACAACGGATAGTTTAAGTATAAATAGCAATATAGATTTTGAATCAAAAAATAGTATTGAGTCCTGCAGCAGATAAACTAAAAAAAGTAATAGCTTCATTTCAGCAGACTAAAAGTTGTTTGGCTACGGAAGTAAGAAATGTACAAGCCGTAAACAATGCAATTGAAGAAACGGATAAAGAATAAGGCTCTATACATTTTTAACGTTGGTGAGAAAGCATCAAAAAGTATACAGCCAAAAAATCTCTAGTAACGACTAGTTGTCGTAGTCTAGAGATTTTTTTGTTTACAGATTGGAGATGGTTGCTACGTCAGTATCTTTGACATGCTTTTTGTACACATAAGAGAATTCGTCTTTAGCGTGTAGCGGATACCAAACTTGAGCAAAAAATGGACTGTTTTTTGCTAATTCATGGTAGTTCCAACTTGTTCTCTCGCACTCATCACACCAATGACCTCCTTCTAAAATTAAACGTGGACTAGCAGAGAAATGATGCCCGCAGTGGCATGTAAAGGCCAATTTAGTTGTCCAATCTCCTGTTGTCATTGTTTCTGAAAGGCAAACACCGCCTCTAAATCGAGCTGCTTGCTGCAAATCATTGAGAGAAAGCTCGGCTTCAGGTTTTACTTCATCGTAACCATGATCCAGTAAAATTGGATCACCTTCTGGACGATACAGTATAAAACGATCCCAGCCAGGAATTTTAGCCCATCGTTCTTTTGAGATGAAGAAAGGGTTCACATGTTCATCCTGATTATGAATAAGCCAATGTAAAGTTCCCGTGTCAGTTAAAGCAACTTTCTCATTACTTTGTTTTATTCTCGCTGCAATTTGTTTGCTTATTATTGTTAGATCATTTTCAGTTGATTGCTGAGCTGCTTGTTCACGCATCACTTTACCGTAATATCGAACAAAGTCTTTTGTCGTTTGAGAGCGAAAATGTAAGAAGTCATTTAATTTATCTGAATCCAAATACCATTGACCATGGAAATTGTGTGTAGCATACCAATTAGGTTCACAAACTTCTTTGAATTGTTCAACGCCGATTTCTTTCATCATAGCCGACATTAACTCATAATTTGTATTACGACAGTCTTCACCACCGCCAATATTGTAGATATGACCCCAAAAATCAGGATCCACCCATGATTCACAAGCATTGGCACAAAGCATTCCAGAGTCATGGTCTGTAACCCATTCAAGAACATTATTCAAAGGTTGATGAAAGGCGATTCCTTCGTTTAAACTGAACTCTTTGATTGACATAATACCTGTTTGACGTAGAGAGACCCAATGTTTAATTCCAGACTCGATGACTGCTCGTTCAGCAGCGATTTTTGAAACGGCATAATAATCGTGAACGCTTGGTTTTAAAGGATCTCCAACACGACCCCAATGAATAGGAGCCGTCCTATCACCAGTTTCTGCTACTGTTCCAATATTGATCAACTTGATGTCATCTTTGTTTGGTTGTGCCAAAATAGCTTGGATTAGATTTAAAGTTCCGCCGTAATTGATTTTCATCGCTTCTGCAGGATAACGATCCGCTGAAGGGGAGACAAAGGCTGCACAATGAACAACAAAATCACAACCAGAGACGCATTTAAGTACATCTTTGTAGTTTACTAGATCCCCCCAGTGGATCTCTAGGTTTTGATTATTGCTATATTGTTGCATAAACGTTCGATTTTTTTCTGAGTCGCGCGCCAGTGTAACAACTTGAAAACGATCAGATCGATTTAGAAGCTGTTTCATTGTTTCTCCACCCATTGTACCTGTTGTACCAGTAACAAACACTCTTTTTTTTATCATAAAACTCTCTTCCTTTCTTTAATACAGTTAATGGTAGCGTTTTCTCCGTTGGTTTGTCAATAGCTTCCTGGACTTTTTTATACTACTTAAGTATCTTTTTAGAAAGTTGAGAATAAAATATAGGAAGAAAAATAAACGAATATCTCTTAGTTTCGATAAATATATTTTATTAGTAAGGGAAAGATGAGGCTAGTTCTTAGATTTTACGCTTTTAAAATGAATAAAAATACGCTATGATGAAATGGAAATGAATCGAGAAAAGGAGTTTGTTATTATGAGAAAAAAAGATCGGCATCGTCTGATTACTCGTTTATTAGCTGATAAAAATATTCAAAAACAAGAAGATTTTGTCACTTATCTAGAAGAGAAAGGTATAGAGGTGACTCAAGCTACGATTTCTCGTGATATCAAAGAAATGAAATTGATCAAAGTACCGTCCATAGATGGTGGTTATCGTTATAGTATTCCAGCAGAAACCAAGGAAGATACTTCCGTAAAACTAGAAAAATTAATGAAAGATGCATTTGTTTCAGTTGATCAAATGGAAAAGCACGTTATTTTGCGTACTATACCAGGGAACGCTGCAGCAGCATCTAATTTAATTGAAAAGCACTATAAAGAAATTGTTTTTGCTACACTCAATGATGATGATGGTGTACTGATTATTGCGCGAACTGAAAAAGATGCTGAATTTTTAAAAAATGAATTTTTCCGATATTTATAAAATCGAGGTGAATAAACATGTTGCAAGAGCTTTCTGTAAAGAATTTTGCGATCATATCTTCATTGCAATTAGAATTTCAAATGGGAATGACCGTTTTAACAGGAGAAACAGGCGCTGGTAAATCAATTATCATTGATGCAATGGGATTGTTGACTGGTGGTCGAGGATCAAGTGATTATATTCGCCAAGGCGCTTCTAAATGCACATTGGAAGGCTTGTTTACAATGCCGAAAAATCAAGAATTAGTAACTCTTTTAGAAGAATTGGGAATTGAAACAGATGAAGAGTCGATCGTGATTCAGCGAGATATTTCAACATCTGGTAAGAATGTTTGCCGTGTCAACGGTCGAATCGTCAATATCGCAAATTTACGCAAAATAGGAGAATTTTTAGTTGATATCCATGGTCAAAATGAACACCAAGAATTGATGCAAAGTGAAAAACATTTGGGGATGCTGGATGATTTTGGCGGTAAAGAATTATTCAAGATAAAAGAGCAATACGAAGGAATTTACTCAGAATACCGGATGATCGAAAAAAAAGTCAGAAACAGACAGAAGAACGAAAAAGAATTTGCTCAGCGCATGGATATGTTACAGTTTCAAAGTGATGAAATAGCTGCGGCTGAACTTGTTTTAGGTGAAGAAGAACAATTGATTGAAGAACGAAATAAGCTGGGGAACTTTCAAAAAATCGCAGATGCTTTAGCTGCAAGCTATGAAGCGGTCAATGGAGATGGTGATAGCAGTTTGGATAAGATTGGCTATGCAATGAATGAATTGTTATCGATCGAAATGCTTGATCCAGAATACAAAGCAATATTAGAAGTAGTCCAAAATAGCTATTATCTTTTACAAGAAGCTAGCGGCGACTTGTCTCGGCATATTGATAGTTTAGAATTAGATGAAAATCGATTGAATGAAGTAGAGACTAGACTTGAACTGATCCGTCAGATGAAAAGAAAGTATGGAGAATCGATTGAATCTATTCTTGCTTATTATCAGGAAATCACCCAAGAGCTGGCAGATGCTGATTTTTTAGAAGGTCGAACTGGAGAGTTAGAAACATTACTGGTCGAAAAGAGAAATCAAGTGATTGAAAATGGCTTAAAATTGCGGGATAGTAGAAAAAAAATCGCAAAAAAACTAGAAATAAATATTTTAAAAGAATTAAAAGAATTATACATGGAACGAACAGTATTTGATATCCGTTTTACAGAATTATCAGAGGCGCAATTCATGGAAGAAGGGCTAGATCAAGTGGAGTTTTATATTACCACTAATCCAGGAGAGCCTTTAAAACCTTTAGTAAGAGTTGCTTCTGGTGGCGAGCTGTCCCGAGTGATGTTAGCATTAAAAACAATTTTTTCTAAATCTCAAGGAATTACAAGTATTGTTTTTGACGAAGTCGATACAGGTGTTAGCGGCCGTGTAGCGCAAGCAATTGCTGATAAAATCTACCAGATATCTGAAAACTCACAAGTACTGTGTATCACTCATCTTCCTCAAGTGGCAGCTGTTGCAGATTATCAATATTTTATCGAAAAAGAAATTATTGGTGAGCGAACAGAAACAAAGGTTAGAAAGCTGAAAAAAACTGAACGAGTAGCGGAAATTGCTCGCATGCTTTCAGGAAGTGAGATAACTAAGCTGACAACAGAACATGCAAAAGAATTGTTGAATATGGCCGGAAAAGAACGAAAAAGTTAATGAATCGAAATGAAAAGCTCGTCAGAAATCGAGTGTTGTAAAGAGTTTTTTGTTTAAATATTTCCGAAAAAATGGGAAGAAAAACGATGTTGGACATCGCTCCTTCTTCCCATTTATTGTTTATTCAGTTGATTATCGTAAACTCATTATGGCAGTCAAAATTGTTGAGCCGGCAATGGCAATTAGCATCAACCAAACAACGACTTTAGTGACTTTAGAAAACGTACTTGTCTTTTTATCGTTCATTGATTATACACATCCTTATTCTTTACTTCCTCTATTTTACATTGTTTTATCGAAATCAGCAACTAGAAATTTTACAAAAGGTTTCGTTTTTTTAGTCGGCGAATCACAAAAATACATGTTGCGGTTGTGGCGATGAAGATCCAAAAAAAAGCATCTCCTCGATTGGCGAACGGTAATTTCACATTCATGCCGAAGATCCCGCCAATGATCGTAGGGATCGTCAGGACGATCGTTAAAGAAGTCAAAATCTTCATGACGTTATTCAAATTATTTGAAACAATTGCTGAGAACGTATCACTAACTTTATCCACAAGTTTTAGTTGGATTTTCGTTGTTGTTGCCGCTTGTTTTGTTTCCACTAGAATATCGTGAAGTCGTGGTAAATGCGCTCTGGGATCTGTAAAAATTCTGGCATTGTATAGTTTATTTAAAACTTCCAAATTAGAATTTATAGCGGATTCAAAATAGACTAGGCTTTTTTGGATGTCCATCATTTGATAAAGTTGACTATTTTCAGTTGAAACTTTTAATTCACCTTCAAGTTTATTTGTCTGCGTAATCAATTCTTTTAGAAAGCGATTATAACAAGTTGATATTTGCCATGACAAGTATAGAATCAGACTTTCTTGAATTGGCAAGTCACTATCAGGGATTGGATGGGGAAACGTTTGTTTTAAAAAATCAGCTGAATTATTGATAACAGTTATCACTTTGGCGTCTGTCGTTAAGATAATAGCAAAAGGGAATGTATCCAGTTGTGTATAACCGCTAGGACTGATTGTTGCATGCGGATATTGAAGCAACAACAACGCTGGTTCCTCTAAAGTATTTTGGTGTAGACCTTCAAAGCGAGAATTTTCGTTATCATCGAGTACACCTGTGATATAATCTTTAGGGAGTTTATATGTTGTGACTAATTGGTTAATCTCTTCTTCCGTGGGTTTCTCTACAGAAAGCCAGATTGCTTCATCTGTAGCAGTTTGGGAAGGAATTAGATGATTATTTTCTATTGTTAAATAATTAATCAAAATGCCACCTCTTTTTTTATAAAATTGCTTAGTTCTATTATAATAGAGTTGGGCTGATTTGGGAAAGAAAGCTCTTCTTATTTGGTATTATTTAAGCACGAACTTTTAAACGAAATGAAACATGTGTGTAAAGAAAATAAAGTATAGTTATTAAAGTGTGTTACGAAAGGAATTGTTAGGAAATGGTGTCGTTTTCAGTCATTATGCTTTTTTGGTATGTTTTTCCTGTAATTGTCTTATTTGCGTGTAATTTTATTATCTCAACCTTCTCGTTGACAGAGCGTTTTAAAGTGAAAGCACCGGATATGTCAATTCCATTTTTATTCATAGGACTAAACGAATTGTCAAAAGATAGTTATGGACAATCGATCATACCTTACATGGTCATCTCTGTTTTATTACTAGGTATTTGCGTAGCCGTTTTTCAAGCATATTATTATGGCGAGATCTTATATGGTCGATATTTCAAAATGTTTTGGCGATTGGTATTTCTTTTAAGTTTAATCTTATATGGAGTTCTTATTTTATTGAATATCGTTCATTATTTTTCATGAAGTTGAAATAGTAGTGTATCTCCCACAACTCACCACCATTTTGAGTTGTAATATTTTCATGAGAAATTCAACATAGAAACAAAGAGTAAAAATGTTTTGAAAATCAATTACATAGACATTGATACCGCTTTTTTTGAAATTCTATCTGTAGAATTGGAATATTACAAACTTTTTAAATAACTATTAAAAGAGGGAAGATTTACTGTTTTGGGTGGTAGAAAGTGGTGGGATGTGGTAGACTGTTTCTATCAAGTGGAAAAGTGGGGACAATTGGCTATGTTTATGGGGGAATTTCAACATAATATAGATGCCAAAGGCCGACTCATCGTACCTGCTAAATTTCGAGACCAATTAGGAGAGAAGTTTGTAGTGACTAGAGGAATGGATGGCTGTTTATTTGGTTATCCAATGTCCGAATGGGAACAATTAGAGGGAAAATTGAAAGAAATGCCTCTAGCTAAGAAGGATGCCCGCACATTTGTCCGCTTTTTTTACTCGGCTGCTACAGAATGTGAAATTGATAAACAAGGTAGGATCAATATTCCTGCTGCGCTTAGAACACATGGTAGCTTGGAAAAAGCTTGTGTGATCATCGGTGTTTCAAATCGGATTGAGATTTGGGATGAAGCCCGCTGGCAAGAATTTTCTTCTGAAGCTGAAGAAAATTTTGATGAAATTGCAGAAACAATGATTGATTTTGGTTTTTAGAAAGAGGAGCATTATGGCAGAGGATTTTCAACACTATACTGTTTTACTTAAAGAGACAGTTGACGGCTTGCACGTGAAAGACGATGGTATTTATGTTGATTGCACATTAGGTGGTGCAGGTCATAGTGAGTACTTACTATCAAAACTTAGCGAACAAGGTCATTTATATGCGTTCGACCAAGATCAAAAGGCATTGGATTTTGCAGCACAACGATTAAAAAAATATGTTGATCGAGGTATGGTAACCTTTATCAAGTCGAACTTTCGACATTTAAAACAAGAATTAGCGAATCAAGAGATTTATCATGTCGATGGTATTTTATACGATTTAGGTGTTTCTTCTCCTCAACTGGACGAAGCTGAACGTGGGTTTAGTTATCATCAAGATGCACCGCTTGATATGCGGATGGATCAAGAAGCAGCATTATCTGCTTATGATGTAGTTAATGGGTACAGCTATCATGAATTAGTGAAAATTTTCTTCCGTTATGGGGAGGAAAAGTTTTCTAAACAAGTTGCTAGAGAGATCGAACGAGTGCGCGAAAAAGCACCAATCAAAACAACTGGCGAATTAGTAGAAATTATCAAATCTGCAATTCCAGCGCCTGCTAGACGTAAAGGCGGACATCCAGCAAAACGAATTTTTCAAGCGATTCGAATTGCAGTGAACGATGAACTTGGCGTTGTAGAAGAGTCTTTAGAGCAAGCAATTGCTCTATTAAGCAAAAACGGTCGAATCAGTGTGATCACTTTTCACTCTTTAGAAGACCGAATTGTGAAAAGCATGTTTAAAGAATATAGTACGATGCAAGATTTACCACCTGGACTACCTGTAGTTCCAGAAGAATTTCAACCAGAATTAAAGGTAATTACAAGAAAGCCGATTTTACCAGGTGAGACTGAATTGGCTGAGAATAATCGCTCGCGCAGTGCTAAATTAAGAATTGCCGAAAAAGTTAAATTAATCTTATAAAGAAAGGGGTAACGACATGGCTGAGTTGAAAAAAATGGAAGAATTTCAATATGATATTCCAGTAATAGATGAACCAGTCATTGGTCCAGATAATGAACCTAAAGTTCAAAGAAATACTGACATACCCCAATCTCCGAAAAGGAAGTTGAGAAATATCTCACTTTTAGAAAAGGCAATCGGCTCTTTATTGTTAGTAGCGATTATTGGAATAGCAATTCTCACCATTCAAGTGCGTACATCTATTACACAAATGACAAATCAAATCACTGAGACTCAAGCAACAATTCAAGCGAAAGAAGAAGCTGCTTTAAAATTGGAACAACAAAAAAATGAATTATCAAAAGCAGATCGAATCAAGGAAGTTGCAAAGAAAAAAGGCCTTTCTGATAATATTGAAAATATTAAAAAAGTAAAATAAGGAAATATAAGGAAAGTGAAATAGATGAGCAAAAAAAATAAAATAAAGAATTTTGTCAAAAAGAAGAACTTAAATCCAATGAACAATCGTAAAAAAGTAGGCATTATTTTATTTGCTACGAGTATTGGATTGTTCTTTTTATTTGCCTTTAGATTAACGTATATTGTTGCAGTAGGAAAAGTCGCAGGGGTTTCGTTGCCAGAAAAAACAGCGGATTTGTATCAAGGCAGTAAAGTTGTTAAAGCCAAAAGAGGCGCAATTTTAGATCGTAATGGAGAAGTAATTGCAGAAGATGCTACGTCTTATTCCGTGTATGCTATTTTGTCAGAAACCTACCTAGGTGAAGAAAACAAAAAACTATATGCGCAGAAAAAAGATTTTCAAACGTTAGCAGAAATTTTAAATAGAAATACAGAACTGACTAAAGATGAAGCTTTAAAATTTTTGAATAGCGGTGTGAATGAAGACGGTACTGTAAAATTTCAAGTAGAATTTGGAACTAAAGGAAAGAACATTACTTTGGAGACCAGACAAAAGATCGAAGATGATCTAAAGAAAAATAAAGTTGCAGGACTATACTTTGAAGGTCATCCAGCTAGAATCTATCCAAACGGTGCTTTCGCTTCTCACTTTATCGGATATACTGACTCTGCTGATGCAGAGGACGATTCAAAAGGTTTGGTCGGAAAAATGGGTTTAGAAGAATCTTATAATGATATTTTAGAAGGTCAAGATGGGAAGATTGACTATGAAAAAGATGTTTACGGAAATCCTTTACCAGGGACAGTTGCGAATGAAAAGAAAGCTATTGACGGTAAAGATATTTATACAACAATAGATAGTCGGATACAAAGTCAATTGGAATCTTTATTAGATCCAGTTGTCGAAGAATATAAGCCAGAAGACATGACGGCGATGTTAATGAAAGCAAAAACAGGTGAAATATTAGCTATGTCACAACGTCCATCGTATAATCCTGAAACAAAAGAAGGATTGGGGAAAGACACTGTTTGGCGTAATATATTAGTAGAAGATAAATTTGAGCCAGGCTCCACGATGAAGCTTTTTACAGCAGCGGCGGCAATACAAGAAGGGAAATTCAGTCCCGATACAACGTTTAATTATCCTGCTGGTGGTTACAAGTTAGACGATCGAACAGTAAATGATCACGATTTCGGTGGAGTGGGGCCATTAACATTCCGTCAAGCAATCTCTTGGTCTAGTAATGTTGGCATGCTTACTTTAGAACAAGCAATGGATCCTACGGGGCAAGTTTGGAAAAGTTATTTAGAAAAATTTGGTTTTGGAAAATCAACAAATTCAGGTTTAGCAGGAGAATCTGCTGGAGAACTTCCGGGAGATAATTGGGTCGATTTGGCGATGTCGTCATTTGGACAAGCAATTTCTGTAACAAATTTTCAAATGATGCAAGCTTACACAGCGATTGCCAATGACGGTTCAATGCTGAAACCCCAATATATTAGTAAAATTGTGGATAATAGTACTGGTGAAGAAAAAGTAACACAAACAGAACAAGTAGGCAAACCGGTAATAACACCGCAAGCGGCAAGCGATATTCGGACATATATGGTCGACACAGTAGAAAATCCTGATTATGGTATTGCTTATGATATTTACAAGGTACCGGGCTATCACGTTGCAGCTAAAACAGGAACAGCTCAGATCACTGGAGAAAATGGCTATATGGAAGGGTTAACGGATTACACATACTCTGTTGTAGAAATGGTACCAGCAGACAATCCAGAATATATTTTGTATCTTACAATGAAAAAACCTCAGACGTATACGAAAGAAGCGCTTGCTAGAATCGCCAACCCATTGATGAAAGTGGTTATGGATTCAATGGACAGCGATTCAAGTGTAGAGGTAGAATCTGCTAAATAGTGATTAGAAATAAATGGGAAAGTAAATCAATACGAGTTGAATAATTAGGAGAGATATCATGGAGTGGACACAAATTTTTATTCCTATAGTATGTAGTTTTGCTATAACGGTGGCGGTAATGCCGATATTTATCGGTTACTTCCAAATGAAAAAACAAGGACAAACAACGCGTGAAGATGGTCCGACTTGGCACAACGTAAAAACTGGGACACCAACTATGGGTGGGATGGTTTTTCTAGTAGCGAGTTTTATTACTTCATTATTAGTGGGATTATGGAAACAAGAACTCACTCCGTCTTTATTGATTATTTTATTCATCTTGGTCCTTTACGGGTTGTTAGGGTTTTTAGATGATTTTATCAAAGTATTTAAAAAAAGAAATATGGGATTAAATTCTCGTCAAAAATTGATTGGTCAAATCATTGGTGGGTTAGTATTTTATTTTGTTTACCGTTCGGAAGGTTTGCCTGATACACTTGATTTTTTTGGTGTTAGTACAGGATCTTTAGGTGTTTTTTATGGTATATTTGTCATTTTTTGGTTGGTTGGATTTTCTAATGCGGTGAATTTGACTGACGGTATCGATGGTTTGGTTGCAGGATTAGGTACGATTTCGTTTGGTACATATGCAATCATTGCTTGGAAACAGCAGCAATTTGATGTTGTTATCATTTGTTTGAGTGTAATTGGTGGTCTATTAGGGTTTTTCCCATACAATAGGAAACCAGCTAAAATCTTTATGGGAGATGTGGGCTCGCTTGCCCTAGGTGGTTTGTTAGCAGCTATTTCAATTATCTTGCATCAAGAGTGGACATTATTGTTAATTGGACTAGTCTATGTTTGCGAAACGGCTAGTGTTATTTTGCAAGTGACTTCATTCAAATTATTCGGTAAGCGAATTTTTAAAATGTCACCGATCCATCATCATTTTGAAATGTGTGGTTGGTCTGAATGGAAGATTGATATTGTTTTCTGGTTGACTGGAGTTGTCTGTTCTGCAATCACATTGTGGATTATTTTTTAGAAAGAGTGAGAGGCAGACGTATGGCTAGCTTCAAGAAGCAACATTTAGCGAAGTAGATGATTTTGAAATCGGACAAAAAGCGTTCCATATCAAACTTTCTGCTGAGTTCCTAGCTTCTTTCAGCATGTCTAAGATAAGGGGAAATTATAATGAAAAAAATTACTAAGTATGAAAATAAAAAAGTCCTTGTTCTTGGACTTGCTAAAAGTGGTGTTAGTGCTGCAAAGTTGTTGCATGAATTAGGTGCATTAGTGACTGTTAATGATTTTAAACAATTTGATCAAAACGTAGAAGCCCAAGATTTATTAACCTTGGGTATTCGTGTTGTTACAGGTGGGCATCCGATTGAACTTTTAGACGAAGATTTTTCTTTGATTGTAAAAAATCCAGGTATTCCCTATACGAACCCTCTAGTAGAGAAGGCTTTAAACATGAATTTGCCTATCCTTACTGAGGTTGAATTAGCTTATCAAATCGCTGATTGTCCGATTATTGGAATTACTGGAACAAATGGAAAAACAACTACAACCACAATGATTGGTTTGCTTTTGAATGCTAAGCGAAAAAAAGGGACTGCTCGTTTAGCGGGGAATATTGGTTATCCAGCGAGTGAAGTAGCTGAAAGCTCTAGCGCAGCTGATGATATCGTTATGGAATTATCAAGTTTTCAATTGATGGGAATTCAAACATTTCGTCCGAAAATTGCTGTGATCACAAACATTTACGAAGCGCATTTGGATTACCATGGATCAAGAGAAGAATATGTAAAAGCTAAGTGGGCAATCCAGGAAAACATGCTGGAAAGTGATTTTCTTGTTTTAAATTGGAATCAGCAAGAATTACGAGAATTAAGTAAAACAACAAAAGCTACAATCATTCCATTTTCAACTAAAGAAAAAGTTGCAGGGGCTTATCTTATAGATGGGAAAATCTATTATAAAGATGAATATGTCATGTCAGTAAACGAATTAGGTGTACCAGGCAGTCATAATATTGAAAATGCTTTAGCCGCAATTTCTGTTGCTAAATTGAAAGACACGCCAACTGATATAATCAGAAAAACATTGATGGTTTTTACTGGAGTGCCTCACCGTACGCAATATATAGGAGAAGTAGCAGGACGAAAATTTTATAATGATTCAAAAGCAACGAATATATTAGCTACTGAGATGGCTTTAAGCGGTTTTGATCATTCCAGACTAATTTTATTAGCTGGTGGTCTAGATCGAGGGAATAGTTTTGATGAATTAATTCCAGCGCTAAAAGGAGTTAAAGCAATCATTCTTTTTGGCGAAACAAAAGATAAATTGTACAAAGCGGCAGTCAATGCGGGAGTTGAAACAATACGTTTAACAGAAAATGTTCAAACTGCTGTACGTGAAGCCTATGATTTTTCCAAAAAAAATGATACTATTCTATTATCGCCTGCTTGCGCAAGTTGGGATCAATATCCTAATTTTGAACTACGTGGAGAGGCATTTATTCAAACGATGTACCAGCTAAAAGACATAGAAAAGTGAGATAATAATGAAAATATTAATAACTGGCGGCGGAACTGGTGGACACATTTATCCTGCTTTAGCCTTCGTTAACTATGTAAAACAAATAGATCCGGATACTGAGTTCATGTATGTGGGAACGCAAATAGGGTTAGAAAGTAAAATTGTTCCGAAATATAACATTCCATTTAAGACGATCAAAATTCAAGGCTTTCGTCGTTCGCTTAGTCCTCAAAATGTTAAAACAGTTTATCTTTTTCTAAATAGTATTGGAAAAGCAAAAAAAATTATTAAAGAGTTTCAACCTGATGTTGTCATTGGAACAGGTGGTTACGTATCAGGATCGGTCGTTTATGCTGCAAAGCAGTTGAAGATTCCAACGATTATACACGAACAAAATAGTATACCTGGAATGACAAACAAGTTCTTAAGTAAATATGCGACAAAAGTAGCTATTTGTTTTCCAGATGTTGCTGAATATTTTCCTAAAGACAAGGTAGTCTTGACGGGAAATCCTCGAGCACAAGAAGTCGTGATGATCAAAAAAACAGATGTTTTAAAAGAATATGGATTAGACCCTTACAAGAAAACCGTAGTGATTTTCGGCGGAAGTCGCGGTGCTTTGAAAATAAATCAAGCATTTATTGAGGCATTTCCTCTATTTGAGCAACGAGAGTATCAAGTTCTTTATGCATCTGGTGAGCGATATTACAAAGAATTACAAGAAACATTAAATCTTTCCGAAAAGAAATTGACAAACATAAGCATTCAGCCTTATATTGATAAAATGGCAGAAGTTTTAGCTGCGGCAGATCTAATGGTTGGTCGAGCTGGAGCAACCTCTATCGCAGAATTTACAGCATTAGCTTTACCGGCGATTTTAATACCAAGTCCATACGTTACAAATGATCATCAGACGAAGAATGCTCGAAGTTTAGTCAAATCTGGAGCTGTTGAAATGATCACTGATAAAGAGCTTACTGGTTTTAATCTAGTAACAGAAATTGATGGAATTTTGTTAGATGAATCCCGTCGTCAATCAATGGCTGAGGCTTCTAAAAAAGAAGGTATTCCTGATGCAGGTGAACGACTTTACAAGGTGGTAAAAGAAATAATTTGATAGGAGGTGTAGAAGATTAGTAAGAAGAAAGATGGCTCAGGAAATCAAGAAGAGCAACAATTGGATGCTTCTGAACAAATAGATGAGCAAGATCTGACCCCATGGCAAAAAGAAAATTTAGAATATCTAAAAACGCAAGGCGATAAGCCGGTATGGAGTCCTTCTGTAGTTCCGGATGAAAAAGAATACGAAGAAGACTCAGTTGAAGACAAAGAAACTGAAACAGACGAATTTCTTATTACAGATGAATCTCAACCAGAAGAAAAACAAAAGAAAACTTACGAATCTTTTGCAGACCGCTTACCAAAAATAAAAAAAGTACGAAATAAACGATTGTTTCGTAGATTGACGTTGATTGTTTCAATCTTTTTGATTGCAATTTTGATTGTACTTTATTTTGTTTCTCCACTTAGTAAGTTAGGTAATATCGAAGTAACAGGAAGCGAATCTGTTGATAGTCAGAAAGTAATTGCTCAATCAAAATTAGAGAAGGGCAAGAGTTTATGGGAGCAATTTGGCGATAGAGAAATTTATGAAGAAAAAATTGAGCGTCAACTACCACGTGTAAAAAAAGCATCAATCTCATTAAGCGGAATCAATTCATTTAATATAAACATTGAGGAATATAAAGTAGTTGCTTTAGAATCTGCAGGTAATGTATTCCATCCTATTTTAGAAAACGGGAAAATTTTACCAGAAGAAATGAGCGCACCTGAGAGTGGCATGCCTGTTTTTCAAAACTTTAAGGATCAGTCGACCATTAGAAATTTAATGAATTCTTATAACAAACTTTCTGAGGAATTGAAACAAAATATCTCAGAAATTCGTTATGCTCCCTCTAAAGCAAACAAAGAATTGATCAATCTCCATATGAAAGATGCCAATGAAGTAATCGTAAATATCTCCCAATTAGACGAGAAAATGGCGTATTATGACAAGGTAGCAAGCCAAATGGAAAAACCAGGAATCATCGATATGGAAGTCGGAATTTTCTCATATCCTTTTAATAATGTGGAGACGGAAGAAAGTGTAGAAGAATCTTCACAGCCCTTAGAATAAAGATAAGAAAAATAAAAGAATAAATTAGTAGAATCTACTTTCTAAAAAGCCTATGTTTATGGTAAAATTGAAAGAAGTGAGTATTCATAAAAAAATATATATTTAAACGGGTGTTTTTTGCCCGCTTACATATTGGAATTAATAGGAGGAGGAACCCCATTCATGGCAAAGACAGGAATGTATGTAGGCCTTGATATCGGTACAACATCAGTAAAAGTTGTAGTTGCTGAGTTTATCGAAGGTCAAATGAATATCATTGGCGTAGGAAACGCAAAATCTGATGGATTAAATCGAGGGATCATTGTCGATATAGATAAAACAGTTAATGCGATTCAAAGAGCAGTAAGACAAGCAGAAGAAAAAGCGGGAATTCAAATTAAAAGTGTGAATGTGGGGTTACCAGCAAACTTACTTGAAGTGGAAAATTGCCAAGGAATGATCGCTGTAAGTAGTGAGTCAAAAGAAATCACTGATGAAGATGTAAGAAATGTAGCATCTGCAGCCCTGGTTCGTTCAACTCCTCCTGAACGTCAAATCGTAGCAATCTTACCTCAAGAATTTACAGTAGATGGATTTGAAGGGATTAAAGACCCTAGAGGAATGATTGGCGTTCGTTTAGAAATGTTCGGTGTGGTCTTTACAGGACCGAAAACAATTATTCACAATACGAGAAAATGCGTAGAAAAAGCAGGCTTAACAGTCAATGAATTAGTGATTATGCCCTTAGCGTTAACTGAAACAGTTCTTTCAGATGGTGAAAAAGATTTTGGAACCATCGTTATCGATATGGGCGGTGGACAAACAACAACTTCTGTAATGCATGATAAGCAATTGAAATTTACTCATGTGAATCAAGAAGGTGGCGAATTTGTCACTAAAGATGTTTCTATTGTATTGAATACATCTTTCAATAACGCTGAGGCTTTGAAAATCAATTATGGCGATGCGTATCCTGAAAGAACATCAGTCAGTGAAGAATTTCCAGTTGATGTGATTGGTAAGTCTGAACCTGTAAAAGTGGATGAACGTTACCTTTCTGAAGTAATTGAAGCCAGAGTAGAACAAATATTTAAAAAATCCAAAGAAGTGCTGGACGAGATCGATGCTTTGGAACTTCCAGGTGGAGTAATTTTAACTGGCGGCGGCGCAAGTCTGCCCGGTGTAGTTGACTTAGCACAGGAAATTTTTGATGCAAGCGTGAAATTATACG
Organism: Enterococcus sp. AMC1251; assembly: GCF_058216535.1. Classification (NCBI taxonomy): domain Bacteria; kingdom Bacillati; phylum Bacillota; class Bacilli; order Lactobacillales; family Enterococcaceae; genus Enterococcus; species Enterococcus sp. AMC1251. The sequence continues at coordinate 744,527 of NZ_CM177098.1, forward strand.
TACCTAATCATATGGGATTACGTAATCCAGTATTTACAAATGTAATCAGCATTGTAGAATACTCTGCGCAACTGAATGACATTTATCATATTGCTAAAGGTGCGATTCCAGGTGAAAAGATCAAATCATCGCAACCAATCACAATTCAACAAGAAGTGCAGTATGATAATTATACAGATACACCTCAAGAAGATTATAGCGATTCTGAAATTCATGAATCTGGTGAAAAAGTTACAGGTAAGATCAAAGACTTTTTCTCAAACATTTTTGACTAACAATTAAAACAGGAGGAAACGATACTATGGAATTTTCTTTAGATAATAACATTAACAATGGCGCTGTCATCAAAGTTATCGGTGTAGGCGGCGGCGGCGGTAACGCTGTTAACCGCATGATCGATGAAAACGTCAAAGGCGTTGAATTTATCGCTGCTAATACAGATGTACAAGCCCTTAAAAACTCAAAAGCAGAAACAGTGATCCAACTTGGACCTAAGTATACACGTGGTTTAGGTGCTGGATCTCAGCCCGAAGTTGGCCAGAAATCAGCAGAAGAAAGTGAACAAGTACTATCAGATGCCTTACAAGGGGCTGATATGATCTTCATCACTGCTGGTATGGGTGGTGGAACAGGAACAGGTGCTGCTCCTGTAGTTGCTAAAATCGCAAAAGAATTAGGCGCTTTAACAGTTGGTGTTGTTACAAGACCATTTAGCTTTGAAGGACCAAAACGAGGACGCTACGCAGCTGAAGGGATTGCTCTTTTAAAAGAAAACGTTGATACATTATTGATTATTTCAAACAACCGTCTATTAGAAGTTGTTGATAAAAAAACGCCAATGCTTGAAGCATTTCGTGAAGCAGATAATGTTTTACGTCAAGGGGTACAAGGTATTTCAGATTTGATTACAGCACCAGGATATGTTAACTTGGATTTTGCTGATGTGAAGACGGTTATGGAAAACCAAGGAACTGCTTTAATGGGAATTGGTGTTGCTAGCGGTGAAGACCGTGTAATTGAAGCGACTAAAAAAGCTATTTCTTCTCCATTACTAGAAACATCAATTGACGGAGCTGAACAAGTATTGTTAAATATCACCGGAGGCTTAGACATGACATTATTTGAAGCGCAAGATGCTTCTGATATTGTAACCAGTGCTGCAACAGGTGATGTGAATATCATTTTAGGTACGTCTATTAATGAAGATTTAGGTGACGAAATTCGTGTCACTGTTATTGCGACAGGAATCGATCCTTCAAAAAAAGATCGTAAACCTCAACGTCAAAACAGACCTACTCAAATCCAAACAGTACAGCAAGCACCTGTCTTGGACATGGAGCAATCTAAACCATCACAACCCCAACCACAAGAAGAAACAAGTGCTTTTGGTGATTGGGATATCCGTCGCGAGCAGAACGTGCGACCAAAAGTGGAAGATACGACATTTGAAAATGTTGAGAAAAAAGATTTTGAAACATTTCATCGTGAAGAACCATCACAAAATAATGACGATGAATTAAATACACCGCCATTTTTCCGCAGAAAAAGATAGGAGCGACTTTTAATGAGGCTAGTTGATAATTTAGAAAAAATAAATCAAGAAATTCAGCTAGCATGTCAAAGAGCAGTGCGACCATCCAATGATGTAACGATGATTGCTGTGACTAAATCAGTGGAAAAAGACCTTGCCAAGGAGCTTGCTGAACTTGGTATTGAGAATATGGCTGAGAACCGAGTCGATAAATTACTGGATAAAAAAATGGCATTGAAAAATTTTTCATCTATTAAGTGGCATTTGATTGGTAATTTACAGCGTAGAAAGGTAAAATCAATAATAAATGAGATAGATTATTTTCACGCTTTGGACAGTTTAAAGTTAGCTGAGGAAATTCAGAAGCGTTCAGAAAAGCAAATTTCCTGTTTCGTTGAGGTGAATGTTACTGGCGAGGAAAGCAAACACGGATTTAAATCAGATGAAGTAATTGAGTTTATTAATCAATTAGTGGCATTTGATAGAATAAAAGTCGTAGGCTTAATGACTATGGCACCGTTAGATGCTTCCGAACAAGTTCTCCACGACGTGTTTTCTAAGTTAAAAAAACTGCAAACTGCAATAAATAATCAGCATCTGTCATATGCACCATGTGCAGAGCTTAGCATGGGAATGAGTAATGATTTTCCAATCGCTATTGAAGAGGGAGCAACTTTTGTACGAATCGGAACAGCAATATTCAGAGGTGCGTAAAGGAGGGGAATCTATGTCAATTTTCAGTAAAAATGCGTTATCGAACTTTTTTGGATTATCTGGTGAAGATGAATATGATAATTATGAAGAATACGAGGAGCAAAAGGCAGTTAATGAACAGCCAAGACAGACGGTTCGACAAGCACAGGTGCAAAGAGCAACTGCAACTGAGCCTTTGACCGAAAAACCATCTGCTCGTTATCGTTCAACAGAAACGCATCAAGATAAGAAAGAAAGTCATCAGGATACAGCATTTAATGAGCAAAAGGTTGTCTCCATGCGTAGTTCTAATAACTCAAATTCTAAACGTTCGCAAGATACACGTAATTCAGCTAAACCAGGTAAAATTACAATAATTGAGCCACGAGTTTATTCTGAGGCAATGAATATTGCTAAACATATTATTGCAAGTGATGCTGTGTTGATTAATTTTCATTTAGTGGAAGAAAATCAAGCAAGAAGAATTGTGGACTTTCTTACAGGAACAGTTTATGCGTTAGATGGAGACATTCAACGTGTAGGCGATGAAATTTTTCTTTGTACACCATCTAATATAGAAATTGATAGTGCTACCGCACAATCGTTAGCTAAGAAACAAATGTTTGATTTTTAGTTAGGAGGTAATGAGTATCGGTTTATTTATATTTCTATTATACACAGGTGTTCGAATCTATTCAGGTGTTTTAATCATATATGCATTGTTATCTTGGTTTCCAGGAGCATATGATTCTATGTTTGGTCGTTTGATTTCAAGAATTTCGGAACCTTACTTAAGTTTATTTGATCGACTAAATTTGAGCATAGGTATGGTTGGTTTTAATGTGATGATTGCAATCATTGTATTGAATTTAGTAGCGAATGGACTAGGACGAATTTTACTATCAATCATGTAATAAATATAAAAGAAAGGATGATTTGTCTATGAACGCAAATGTGTATCAACATTTTCGAAAAGATGAGCATCCTTTTGTTGATTCTGTTGGTGATTGGTTAGAGCAAGTAGAAAGTCAGTATGCTCCTTACTTATCAGATTTCTTAGATCCGAGACAGGCGTATATTTTAGAGACCTTAATTCGTCAAAATAGTGAGCTTGAGTTTCAATTTTACGGTGGTTATGAACAAGCTGAACGAAGACGCTGCCTGATTTTTCCTGATTACTACAAGGTAAAAGAAGAAGATTTTGAAGTAGAATTACTAGAAATTGTTTATCCTGTAAAATTTTCTACGTTGTCGCATGGAAAGGTACTGGGTACCTTGTTGAATACTGGGATCAAACGAGAATTTTTTGGCGATATTATTTCCGACAATGATAGATGGCAAGTGTTTGTTGCGAAAGAAATAGCAGATTTTGTTGTGACTCAGGTAGAAAAAATTGGAAAGATTTCTGTAAGATTAGAAAAAAGAAATTATACGGAAATGATTCTTCCCAAAGACGACTGGATACATGAACGGACAACTATAAGTTCGTTACGTCTGGATAATTTGATTTCTACCGTATATAATATATCTAGACAGAGATCAAAACAATTGATCGAATCTGGAAAAGTAAAAGTGAATTGGACGGAGAATACGAGACCAGATTTTTTAGTAGATTTGTTGGATATTGTGTCTATTAGAGGTTATGGTCGAATCCAAATTCAAGAGTTAGAAGGAAAGACGAAAAAAGATAAGTTTCGTTTGTTACTGGGAGTTCTACGAAAATAATCCAAAGAGGTGAAGGAATATGGCATTAACTCCATTAGATATTCAAAATAAAAACTTCTCTACAAAAATGAGAGGATACAACCAAGACGATGTCGATGATTTCTTAGATCAAGTAACGAAAGACTATGAAGACGCTCTTCAAAAAAATCGTGAACTTGAAAAATCATTAAAACATGCAGAAGAAAAATTACAGTATTTCAATGAATTAAAAGATGCGTTGAATCAATCAATTATCGTAGCTCAAGATACAGCTGATAAAGTTAAAACAAGTGCAAATAAGGAATCAGAAGTAATTGTTACTTCTGCTGAGAATACAGCCAACGAAATGATTTCTTCTGCTGAGAAACGTTCAAGCAATCTTATTACGTCTGCTGAAGAAAAAGCGAAAGAAATTTTAACAGACGCAACAGATCGAGCGCGTCAATTAGCTGCTGAAACGGATGATTTGAAGAAGAAAACACGTGTCTTCCATCAACGTTTAAGCTTGATGTTAGAAGCACAATTAGAACAAGTGAAGAGTGAAGAGTGGAATGAACTATTAAAACCATTTTCAAGTTATGTAAGTGATTCACATACGGTTATTAAAGAAGTATTAGCGCAAGAACTTGATAAAAGTGATGAAGTTGATACAGAGCCAGTTGTGGCAGTTGAGGAATCAACTCTTGAGAAAGCTGCAATTGATCCAAAAGCAATGCTTGATTTATTAAATAAAGATCCTAAATAGTTTCGTATAGAAATAGAACAGAAAAGTCAATAACCATTCTTTTAGCGAGTCAATGATAGTGAAAGATTGACAGACCCTGGTATTGAAAAGATCCTCTATTTTACTTCAAGTTTGAATAAAGTAAAACTTGACGAGTAATTTCGTTAACAATTAACAGAGGAAATAATTGAGTTGATTGATTATTTCAAATTTGGGTGGTAACACGAGTACTTTCGTCCCTTGGGATGAAAGTACTTTTTTGTTGTAAATCACTCCACTTCGTTTCGATCTCATCAATTTCAAAGAGCTAAAGTTCTAAGCATTGAAGGACCACGACGGGCTCTGCCAGAATGGATGATGAACAATACTTGGCGAATAAAGTGAGAGAAGTCGCTACGCTAGCGAATCACCAAAATGCTTGATCAAAATAAAATAAGAGGTGGGTTTATATGTTTTTAAATCTATCAATTAATACTTACAAACGAAAGCGAGGAAATAAAAATGAAAATGAAAGAAACATTACAATTAGGAAAAACAGCTTTTCCAATGCGTGGAAATTTACCAAATCGTGAAGTAGAATGGCAAAAAGAGTGGGAAGATCAAAAAATTTATGAAAAACGTCAACAATTAAACGAAGGTAAACCAACTTTTGTTCTTCATGATGGACCACCATATGCAAACGGAAATATTCATTTAGGTCATTCATTAAATAAAATCAGTAAAGATATCATTATCCGCTCAAAATCTATGTCTGGATTTCGCTCACCTTATGTTCCAGGTTGGGATACACATGGATTGCCGATCGAACAAGTACTGACAAATAAAGGCATCAAAAGAAAAGAAATGACCTTAGCTGAATATCGTGAAAAATGTGAAGAATATGCCCGTTCTCAAGTAGATACCCAACGTGCAGATTTCAAACGTTTAGGTGTTGCTGGAGATTGGGAACATCCTTATGTTACACTGGATCCAACGTATGAAGCAGCTGAAATTCGTGTATTTGGAAAAATGGCTGAAAAAGGCTATATTTACAAAGGGTTAAAACCAATTTATTGGTCTCCATCTAGCGAGTCTTCACTAGCAGAAGCTGAAATCGAATATAAAGACGTTAAGTCGGCATCTATTTATGTGGCGTTTAAAGTGGTTGATGGCAAAGGGATTTTAGACACAGATACATCATTTGTTATCTGGACAACAACGCCTTGGACTCTTCCAGCGAATTTAGGAATTTCGGTAAATCCTACTTATCAATATGTTGTTGTCAAAGCATATGGTAAAAAATACGTTGTCGCCAAAGATCTTTTGGACACAGTTAAAGAAGCAATTGGCTGGGATGACGTTGAAGTTCTTGATACGATTTCCGGTAAAGATATGGAATATATGACAGCGCAACATCCATTTTATGATCGTACATCATTAGTTATGCTAGGCGATCATGTAACATTAGATGCTGGTACTGGGTTAGTTCATACAGCTCCGGGACATGGTGAAGATGACTATATTGTCGGTAGAAAATATAATTTAGATGTTCTTTCACCTGTAGATAATCGTGGTGTGTTTACGGATGAAGCGCCTGGATTTGAAGGTGTCTTCTATGATAAAGCCAATCCAATGATTACCGCTTTACTTGATGAAAAAGATGCATTATTAAAATTGGATTTCTTTACACATAGTTATCCCCATGACTGGCGCACAAAGAAACCTGTCATTTATCGTGCAACACCACAATGGTTTGCATCAATCGATAAGTTTCGTCAAAACATTTTAGATGAAGTAGAAAAAGTTGACTGGATTCTTCCCTGGGGCAAAACGCGTCTTTACAATATGATTCGTGACCGTGGTGACTGGGTAATTTCTCGTCAACGTGCGTGGGGCGTACCGTTACCAATTTTCTACGCTGAAAACGGTGAACCAATTATTACACCTGAAACAATCGAACATGTAGCAAATTTATTTGCTGAGCATGGATCAAATGTCTGGTTCAAGCGTGAAGCGAAAGAATTGTTACCAGATGGGTTTACACATCCTGATTCGCCAAATGGTGAATTTACGAAAGAAAATGACATCATGGATGTATGGTTTGATTCTGGTTCTTCTCATGAGGCAGTATTGCGTCAACGTCCAGAACTGACTTTCCCAGCTGATATGTATCTAGAGGGCTCTGATCAATACCGTGGCTGGTTTAATTCGAGTATTACAACAAGTGTAGCCATCAATGGTGTAGCGCCGTATAAAGCTGTTTTATCTCAAGGTTTTACATTGGATGGCGAAGGCCGTAAGATGAGTAAATCATTGGGGAATACAATTTTACCTGATAAAGTGATCAAACAAATGGGTGCAGATATTTTACGCTTGTGGGTAAGTAGTGTGGATTATGAGGCAGATGTACGTGTTTCAATGGATATCTTAAATCAAGTGTCCGAAGTTTACCGTAAAATCCGTAATACAATGCGTTTCTTATTAGCCAATACAAGTGATTTTGAACCTAAAGAACATACAGTTGCTTATGAAGAGTTACGTTCTGTGGATAAATATATGATTGTCCGATTAAATCAAGTCATTCAAGAAATTCGTGAAAAAGGGTATGACAAATACAATTTCATGCAAATCTACCGTTCAGTGATGAACTTCTTAACGGTCGATCTATCTTCATTCTATTTAGATTTTGCTAAAGATGTTGTCTACATCGAAGCGGCAGATAATTATCAACGTCGTTGTATGCAAACAGTGTTCTATCAAACAGCTGTTGCATTAACAAAATTGTTAACACCAATTATTCCGCATACTTCTGAAGAAATCTGGAGCTTCCTAAAAGAAGATGAAGACTATGTTCAGTTGTCAGAGTTCCCAGGATATGAAGAGTTTGCTAACCAACAAGAGTTATTAGACACATGGGCGGCTTTCATGAACTTTAGAGATAATGTCTTAAAAGCATTAGAAGAAGCGCGTAATTCTAAATTAATCGGTAAATCGTTAGAAGCGAAAGTAACAGTTTACCCTAATGAGCAAATCCACGAATTGTTGACAGCTGTGGATGCAGATATCGCTCAATTATTGATTGTTTCTGATCTTGAGGTAGCAGTTTTACAAGCAGAAGTTCCTGAAAATGTTGAAAAATTCGATGATATGTCAATTCTTGTGGAAAAAGCAGCGGGTGAAACGTGTGAGCGTTGTCGTGCAGTACGTACAGACGTTGGTGAAGATGAAAAATTACCGCTTTTATGCGGACGTTGTGCCACAATCGTTGAAGAAAATTATCCTGAAGCTGTTGTTGAAGGATTTGAAGAATAAGAATAGTGATGGCAGTGAAAGAGCGTGGAAAAAAACTAAAGATCAGTTTTGTTTCGCACTCTAAATACGAATAAACGGCGAGAAAAAAGCATTTAGCTCCGAAGGAACTGCTTTTTTCTCGCCGTTTTTTGTCATCTATTTAAGTTTCAAAGATTTCATTGCAAATTATAAAAGCTATTTAGTAGCATTTGAGTTTAAATACCCTATCCAAGTTCTTTTTTCATCATATATTGAATAATATATTTCTCCTGAGGAATGATTGTATTTTCCTTGAGCGTGATAATTTCTTTTGTGAAGGTCGGTTGTATTGCCTTTTTTTCTAGAGAAGGTATCAATATCAGCCCAAATGGTATACCCTTTTTTTTCGATGGTTATCTGCTTATCCATTTTTATCCAAGCGCCTTGAGAACCAGGAGCTACAGTAGCACCAGCAGAATTTAGGTAGCCCTTCCATGCGCCTTTGTTATCATAGAGAGAGTAATAAACAGGACCTGAAGCATGATGGTATTTACCTTTGACTAGAAAGGTTTGCTGATAAAGGTCAGTCGTATTCCCTTTTTTACTAGAAAATTTGTCGATATCTCCCCAAAGTGTTTGTCCCTTTTTAGTAAGAGTGACATACTTGTTTTCTTTTATCCAAGCCCCTTGAGGACCAGGAGCTACAGTAGCACCAGCAGAATTTAGGTAGCCTTTCCATGCGCCTTTGCTATCATAGAGAGAGTAATAAACAGCGCCATTCATATGTTTATATTTACCTTTGACTAGAAAGGTTTGCTGATAAAGGTCAGTCGTATTCCCTTTTTTACTAGAAAATTTGTCGATATCTCCCCAAAGTGTTTGTCCCTTTTTAGTAAGAGTGACATACTTGTTTTCTTTTATCCAAGCCCCTTGAGGACCAGGAGCTACAGTAGCACCAGCGGAATTTAGGTAGCCTTTCCATGCGCCTTTGCTATCATAGAGAGAGTAATAAACAGCGCCATTCATATGTTTATATTTACCTTTGACTAGAAAGGTTTGCTGATAAAGGTCAGTCGTATTGCCCTTTTTACTAGAGAATTTATTGATATCTCCCCAAAGTGTTTGTCCTTTTTTAGTAAGAGTGACATACTTGTTTTCTTTTATCCAAATTCCTTGAGGGCCAGGAGCCTTAGTTGTAGCTGAGGCATTTAAGTATCCCTTCCATTTGCCGTTGTTATCATAAAGTGAATAGTAGGTCTCGCCATTCATATGTTTATATTTACCATTTACTTTGAATGTTTGATTGTAAATATTCGTTGTAGTGGTGGTTTTGGAAGTGAAATTAAAGTTTGACCATACCGAGTAATTCTTTTTAGTAATCGTTACGTACTGATTATCACTAAGCCATCTACCTTGAGCGCCGTTTTCAAGATAACCGCTATAATCCATGGAAATATCAAAAGGATGAGCAATTCCAGGAATATAATATTGAGAAGACCATTGCCAAGCAGAGAATTCATTATTCCATTTCATGGAGGCCGTTGGGGCATAAGGATACTGCGCAACCCACATATTTTTAGCACCAAATTTACTTACAGAAAAATGTCCACTTGTTGCATAAGATCTATTCATATAATACATAGGGTTAGAGAAACCTTTAGATTTTAATGTGTTAACAAAAGTTGTAGTATTTGGTGTCAAAGAAGAATTTAGCATTTTTCCTTCTTCAATATCGATTACCATAATAGTAGATTTTGGTAACTTGAAACGATTAGCTGATGAGACAAAGTATGAGGCTTCATTAGCAGCACTGTTACTAGTTGTATAGTGGGCATAATGATAAGCAGAAACGTTTAGACCAGCAGCAGTGGCGTTATTGATCTGTTCTTGAGCGTAAGGATTCGTATAATAAGTCCCTTCAGTAAGCTTGACAACAACGCCATTAATCCCATATGTTTTCATTTTTTTGAAATTCGCAACTGAAATGGAACTATTATGAGACGATATATCAATAAAATGAGATTTTGGTCTGTTGGCTTCACCGGCATGAACATTATCCATTGAGTTACGCAAACGATTGTTACTTCGAGTGACAGGATTTAAATCTGAACGTTCAGACGGAAGATAATAGTCATCAAAATACACTTGTTCATCAGGCTCAACACTTGGTTCTGATTCCGTTTCAGTTGACTCAAAAGTCATCTGATCAGAGTAATTCGTTGAATCAAGGATATCAGAACTTGTCTCAGTTGTGTTTGTCGTAAAGTTTTCAGTACGTGAAGAACTGTCTGAAACAGAAGAAGAATCATCAGCGTAAGCAAGTATGCTCATTCCAAGTGAGAAAGCCAGTAATGTACATGAAACTGCTACATTAAATTTTATTTTTTTCATTTATTTCCTCCATATTTTTAAAGTTTTCCACGTTCACGATACCAAATATCTGGCTGCCAATCCCACGTGAAATTATCTTGTGCGAGTAAATCAAATGCTGCATCAGGCCCCATTGAGCCAGCGGCATAATTAGGGAAGTCTACAGAGGTCTGATCCCAAGCATGACGAATAATATCAACAATGCGCCAAGATTGAGCCACTTCATCCCAGTGAGAGAAGTTTGTACCATCACCATTTAAACTATCTAGTAATAATTTTTCATAGGCTTCTGGACTATTTCCTGTTGTCTCTGCACTATGGCGGTAATCTAATTTTACAGGGGTTGTTGAAAATCCTGGGCCAATTTCTTTCCCATTTAGTGTCATTGAAAAACCTTCAGTTGGTTGAATGTAAATGGTCAAAACATTTGGCGGTAAATCTATTTTTTCTCCACATTTATCGATATCATCTTTGAAGACATTAACAGGTACTTGTTTGAAGACGATATTGATACGTGTACCTTTTTCAGTTAGACGTTTTCCAGTACGGATGTAAAATGGAACACCTGACCAGCGGAAATTATCGATCAGAAATTTTCCTGCAACAAATGTTTCTGTTTGAGAGTGCTTCTCGACATTTGCTTCTTCGCGGTAACCAATAAATTCTTGATTTTCTAGTTTTCCATGACCATATTGACCACGTACAAAATTTTCCAATGCTTCTTTTTCTGAATAAAGACGGATAGCTTGTAAAGCTTTGACTTTTTCTGCACGAATTTCAGCTTCTGAAAAAGCAACGGGTGGTTCCATCGCCAGTAATGCTACAACTTGTAAGATGTGATTTTGCACCATATCTTTCAATGCGCCACTATGTTCATAATACCCACCACGATCTTCGACACCAAGACTTTCTGCAAAAGTAATCTGAACATTATCGATATAACGGTTATTCCATTGAGATTCAAAAATGTTATTAGCAAAACGAATCGCAGATATATTTTGGATCATTTCTTTTCCTAAATAGTGATCGATTCTAAAAATATCTTTCTCAGGAAAAACGGCACGAATTTCTTCATTTAATTGATAGGCTGAGTCGTAATCAGAACCAAATGGTTTTTCAATAACTAAACGATCAAAGCCATCTTTCGTTAAAATTTCTTGTGATTTTAAATGTTGTACGATCGTACCGAAAAATTGTGGCGCCATTGCTAGGTAATAAATATGGTTGCCACCTAATTTGTATTGATCATTTAAAGTGTCAGATAGTTTCTTTAAAGTATCATAATGGTCTGAATCGTTGACGTCATGAGATTGATAATAGAAGTGGCTTGAAAAAGATTCAGCTTCTTCCGGTGTCGGATTCAAGTCTTTGATTGTGTCACGAACGATCTCACGGTAGTGATCGTCAGACCATTCTCTTCTTGCCGTACCGATCACAGCGAAGTGTTCCGCTAAATTTCCTTTACGATATAAACGGAATAAAGAAGGATAAAGTTTTCTCTTTGCCAAATCACCAGTGCCGCCAAATATAGTAAATAGAGCGATTTTTTCGTTCATTTTATTTCCCCGCTTTCTTAATGGAGGCTAGGACAGAAAGGACTTCTGAACTTGCCACTTACTTTCTTATAATTTATCAACAAAAATCGTACTTGCTGCTTTATAGCTGACTGCTAATTTTTTGTTTCCATTACTGATAATGATAGGACCTTCATAAGCTGCAATGTCATCAATCGTATATTCTTCGTGGATTTTCAGATCGATCGAGACTAGATAGTCTAGCAGTTCTTTTTCATCTAATACACGAGCGATACGAACCTTAGTTTTAACGGGGTAGTCTATTAAAGTTTGCCGCTTTTCTTCATGTACAGGCTGATCGTCTCCTGGGATAACACCGCCATGTGGACAAAAATTTGGTTGATTCAAGTAGTCAGACAATCGATTTGCTAATGTTTGAGAGGTAACATGTTCTAATACTTCTGCTTCATCATGAACTTCATTCCATGAGTAGTTCAAGTGTTCAACTAAAAATACTTCCCATAATCGATGCTTGCGAATGAGTGTACTTGCCTTTTTTAGCCCTAGTTCTGTTAGTTGAACGCCTTGATAAGGCGAATGCTCAACCAATTTTTCTTTTACTAACTTTGAAATCATCTCACTGACAGAAGCAGCTGAAACATCTAAGCCAGAAACGATTTGTTTATTATTGATTTTATTTTCATCGCCACCTAATTCAAAAATTAATTTTAGGTAGTCTTCACGATTCGGGGTCATATATTTCATCCTTTCAAAGAAGCCGTCAACATAAGTTTATCAGAAAATCGTTTTTTTGACCATTTAATAATATATTAATCTCAAAAAAATATGTGTTTTAATTTCTGACTATGAAAATCAGATACAAACCTTTGATTGATAACGTTTTCTGTTATATATGAACTAAAAATCATGTGGGAAAAAGATCAATTTTTTTTAACGAAAAATGAATTGTTAAAATAAAATTAGAATTTGTGAATAGTATGAAAAAATAATTATTGCTTATTCCAGAGAGAATCTTTAAACTAATAAAGTAACGAAAAAATAAAGGAGTTTTAGAATGAAGATACCAGGAATGTGGAAAGGTTTGGGTTGTTTTTTTATTGTGATTCCATTAATTAGCTTATTTACTCTATTGAAATTAAGTATGGAGTTAGGTGTTAGGGATATTTATGCTGTTTTAGGTGTATTATTGTGGATCAGTTTGTTTAGTGGATTCTTTTCTATCGGTGTAGGTATATTATTAATTAGAGGAAATATTTGGGGGTATCATCTAAGCAAGGTTTTACTAGTGCTTACCATTATTAACGGGATTATTCTGGTTTTTGATTTTGATCCTGTGACATTTTATCCACTACTTTTTAGAATTATCTTTTTATATAAAGTGATTTATTCAAAGACGACGAATTTGTATTTGTCAGAGTTAAGATACAATGCGAAAAAATAGAAGCATAGACTTATTAAAAGCTTGTTTGGACTGATAGAGTCATAAGACATTTTTATTTGTGATAGAACAGGACTTATAGTAGTACTTTGTTTTATCATAAAAGTATCATTTTCGAGGAGCGGACAAATCGTGAAACAAAAACAATATATTTTATCTATAGATCAAGGAACAACGAGTTCAAGAGCTATTATTTTTAATCATGAAGGGCAAGAAGTTGCTAAGGCACAGAAAGAATTTACTCAGTATTTTCCTAATCCTGGCTGGGTTGAACACGATGCAAACGAAATTTGGACTTCTGTTCAGTCTGTCATCGCAGATGTGTTGATCGAGTCTAAGTTAAAGCCTGTTCAGATTAAGGCGATTGGTATTACAAATCAACGTGAAACAACTATTGTGTGGGATAAACATACGGGCGAACCGATTCATCGTGCGATTGTTTGGCAATCGAAGCAAACAAATGAACTTGCAGATGAATTGAAAGAAAACGGCTATCAAGAGTTTATCCAAAAACGAACCGGGCTGATCATTGACTCTTATTTTTCTGCAACTAAGATAAAGTGGTTGTTAGAACATGTCGTGGCTGCTAAAGAAAAAGCCCAATCGGGCCAATTATTGTTTGGTACGATCGACACATGGTTATTATGGAAACTGACAGGTGGTAATGTTCATAAGACAGACTACACCAATGCTAGTCGTACGATGTTGTTCAATATCCATTCATTGGATTGGGATCAGGAAATTTTAGATGTTTTGGCTATTCCTCGAATAATGCTGCCGGAAGTGTGCTCAAATGCAGAGGTTTATGGTTTTACTGAAGATTATCATTTTTATGGAGAGAATATTCCGATTGCGGCAATGGCAGGGGATCAGCAAGCGGCTCTTTTTGGACAGGCTGCTTTCGAGAAAGGGATGGTCAAAAATACGTATGGTACAGGTGCATTTATTGTGATGAATACAGGAGAACAAGCTATTTTATCTGAAAAAGGCTTATTGACAACGATCGGTTATGGCATAGATGGTAAAGTCAACTATGCTTTAGAAGGCAGTATTTTTGTCGCAGGATCAGCGGTTCAGTGGTTACGTGATGGTCTAAAATTAATTGAAAAAACAGAGGAGTCAGAAGTTTTAGCAAATCAAGTCACTGATTCAGATGGTGTCTATGTTGTACCAGCTTTTACCGGTCTTGGCGCACCGTATTGGGATCAAGAATCTAGAGGCGCTATTTTTGGTCTAACAAGAGGAACGACAAAAGAACACTTAATTCGTGCAACACTAGAATCGATTGCCTACCAAACCGCAGATGTGATTAAAACGATGGAAAATGATTCTAAGATCGATATCAAATTGTTAAGAGCAGATGGTGGCGCGTCTAAAAATGATCTGTTGATGCAATTTCAAGCGGATATCATCAACAAGCCAGTTGAGGCAGCCGATTTTTCTGAGACAACCGCTTTGGGTGTGGCTTATCTAGCTGGTTTAGCTGTTGGTTTTTGGAAAGACTTAAATGAGATTAAAACATTTATAAATCATGGAAAGCGCTTTGAATCTGAAATCAGCGATAAAAAGAGAGATGAACATTATAATGGCTGGAAAAAAGCCGTGCAAGCAACGATGGCTTTTAAAAGTACAGAATAAATCTCTGTAAGTAATGCAAACAAGAGAGAGGACTAAGGAGGTATCGACCTAAAATTTGGCAAGTTTATACAACAGATGACCAAGAATTTGCTCTGATTTACGTTTGCATTCATTAAACATTGCGTCAGATGGTTTAAAAAGCGGTTTTGACGTTCAAATGCGTGTTTTTTTATTCTTATTCAAATTAGGAGACGATTTATTTTGGTATACGATAGTATCAGATGGTATGTTTTTGTTTTTTGACCAATCGTTCGAAAAAAATTAATAGAGCTGAATGGTTGATTATGATTCGATAAAAAGAATGGAGGTAATTATGATGAAATTGGATATGGTGGGAATCATTGTTGAGTCGATGGAACAAGCAACTTTATTTTACGAACGATTAGGATTTAAAGTTGTAGGAGAAAAAAATGCTGAGTACTTAGAGCTGAATAATGAAGGAATGCGCATTTCACTAAACACTAAAAAAATGGTTGAAGAAATCTATGGTTATCCTCCAAAAAATGAAGGCGATAAAATTGAACTAGCCTTTCTATGTGATAGTCCTACAGTCATCGATCAGCTATGCGAAAAAATGAAAAGTTTTGGTTATGAAATTTTTCGAGAGCCTTGGCAAGCTTCTTGGGGTCAATATTATGCAATCATTAAAGATCCAGATGGAAATTTGTTAAGTTTATTTTGTAACGATCAGAAGAGGGGAAACGAATGAAAGGCAAAATCAAGTATTTAAAAGATGAAGCAAAAAAATGGCCAGGTGCAACGGTTGATTATCGGGAAGATTGGGATTGTGATTATTTCGGGATAGAGAAAAAGTGTTTCTGCATGCTTGGAACAAATAAAGCAGGTGACTGGGTGATGACGGTAAAAGGTGATCCTGAAGAAAATGAATTGTTGCGAGAGCAATATTCAGAAGTGCTCCCAGGATATTATGCCAATAAAACGCACTGGAACTCTTTTCTATTGGAAAATTCATCATTTACGGAGGAACAACTCGTTGTTTTTTTAAGAAAATCCTATGAGTTGGTCCTAAGAAAGTTGCCGAAAAAAATACAAACAAAGTATATCTAATTTTAGACGAAAAAAGTTTAGGTTGGGATATCTCTCTTTTAGCTACATCCCAGCCTTAAAGAATCCGAATAAACGATAAATCAGAAGTAATGCTCGGAGTTAGATACTTCGGTTCTAACCTAAATCTGAATAAATATTTCTGTTCTTGTCTATTTTAGAGGGAATTATCCTTGGTTTAGATAAAAATTAACCAACGTAATTATCCATATGTGCAAAGGATAAAATACATAAAATAAATATTTGAAAAAAGGGTTGTTAGTTCCTTTTTTACCATTATATAGATGGATAAAAGGAATCACAGTGATAAATAAGCATTCGGGATTTGCTTCAAGTTGCATTTTTATCATCTCAAAAGAATAGTCAGGTAAACCCATAATAGGCATTATTAGTAAAGGGATGGCAAAGATAAGATAGGAAATATCTCTCTTTTTAGCATTGTCTCTGAAGAAATAACTAAGTAACATAAATGGAATAACAACAAATCCTCCCTCTGCAGGAATCAACCCTATAAAAATTATCAGTGTCAAAAAAAATACTAGGACTGTTAAAGATATTTTAAAGAAAAGTTCTTTTCTTCTTTTCGCAAAATCGATTAGTGATAAAATAGTTACCCCAATAGCTAATGTTAGAAAAATATTATTATAAGCTTGGTATATAGGTTTTTTAATGATCAATGTGTTGATTAAGGTATTCCCTGCAAACATAATAGCTGCCCAACCGTAAAGACGAAGCAGATAGTTTTTTAGGTTTTTTGTATAGTGGAAACCTTCAACAGCCAGAAAGGCAAAAAATACGCCAACACAGCGGGTCAACATATGGATGGGAGTTGCAACTTGTGGTGGTAAAAGTGGGACAAGATGATCTAATAGCATCAAGTTCATCATAATAAGTTTTAATTGATTTCCGTTCATTTCATTCTCCTAAATAAGTGTTATTTTTAACTTTATTTAGTATAAAAAAACAACCTTTTTTTGTCGTGGGAATCAACGAACAAAGAGCTTACAAAAATGAGAGCAGAAAGTAAGCAGATCTTTTAATGAAAATATTCGTCTTGACTGCGATGAAAAATCATAAATCGATTTTGCGTAAATATAGGGAATAAATTCATCTTGCTCAATCATAGTTAAATATTCTTCTTCTCCGGTTTCTTCTTGCAGTTCACGTTCAGCTGCTTGATATAATTCTTCCTCTTGAATGACAGCTCCACCCGCAGTATAGTCCCACCAGTTTGCCCAAAGTTTTTTGTCGATTGTCGTTTTTGAATAAGTAGCTCACCAGAATTATTAAAAAGTAGTACTGAAATGACAAAACGATAGTCTTTATAAAGCAATGGTGTATCACGTGGAAGGATTTTTTCCGTTTTTAGTTTTTTGAAGTATAAATATCTATATATTCCATCTAAAAAGATCTCCTTCAATATAATTTTTAATTATAATATGTTGATTAATTTGTTGTAGAATAACTTCGTATCAGTAGTCTATTTCCTTTAATCTAAAGTTATGGTAAGCTTTCTTAGTTGGTTAATTATATAAAAGGAGAAAAAAATGAAAAAGACAATATTAATTTATGGGTTATTTGTGCTATTAATGAGTGGATGTGCCGTAAAAGGCGGAGCAGGCTCAAAATCGGATATTTCGTCAAAAGAGACAAATGTGTCTAGTGCGAAAGTTGAAAATAGAATAAAAGAAACAGAGATTTCTAGTAGCAAAAAGAAAAATAAATCAAAGGAATCATCTGCTTCTTCTAGCACAATTGAGAGCAGCACGAAAAAGGAAGTAAATGAAACTGAGGAAAATGAGCAGCTCTTTGTACCTAATCCAGAAGAGAAAGATGAAGAAGTAAGTTACGAATCGTCTGGAGAGGGGAATATTTCTGCGGTTGTTCCGGATTATTCGCAATATAATAAAGAACAAGTAATCAGTAAACTAGGCGAACCAAGTCAGATAATTACGGATGTAGAGGCGATTAAAGAAAGACTTGAGGAGAACGAATGGCAATTAATCAAAGCACAATTTGATTTAGGTAAATTAACTGAGGATCAAGCAAAAGCTTTTATGTTTGCTACAGCTGATCTGTCTTTAGCGGCAGCAATAAGCATGGAGATAGAATTGCTGATTTACGAAGATCAAAATAAACCAAATGTTTACTTGTCAGAAAATAAAATTAAGTTTATCACACCTATGACAGACTACATTGAGTTTACAGGGAAAATAGACACTATTTAAAGTAATTTGAGGGAGCTGGACGCTTTTGTCTAGGCTTCTTTTTTGTAGACAAACGGTTCTATCAAAAATGTTTTTTTAGTTTCATAATTCGCTTTTTGCTTGTAAATATTAATTAAAAAAAATCTTGAAAAGCATTTTAGAAGGAGTTAGTCTATTTTTGAGAACGACATTGATCCATAGCCATTCAAAAATAAAAGAGAAATAAACAATGAAAATGATGACGACCGTAAAATAGAGATTAAACGTAGAAAATATGTTTGTCAAAGAGATGGTTATCTATGGAGTTGCTTGGAGTAACCCAAATATACCAAAGGAAAAATGTAAATATGATGTTTGTGAGACTGTACCGATAGACCCAAAAATTATAGAAAGTATGGAGGAAATTATACTTGAAAATGGTAAATACGCAATTTTTAAAGTAAAGTATACCAGAGAAGCAGTTCAAGAATTTTGGACGGAATTTATGCGATCTGATTTAAAAAAATTCATTTGTGATTGATTTCAAATGTCCTGTTTTAGAAAGATATAGCGTAAAAAAAGTAGAGTCGGGTTATTGCGAGTTTTGTGTGCCAATTGATTAGAAAGTTAAAAGTTTAAGATGAAGCTACGCATTCTTAATTCAAGTTATGCGTTTCTTCATCTCAGCATCAATTAGATACATTTTCATCAAACATCGCTTCAATTTCTTTTTGTTTTTGGACAATAAACTCTAGCATTTCTCGATTCGCTTTAGCGAGTTTTTTATACGTAAGGTCGTCGTTATCTCTATCACCAAAATACGCCACGCCAATCATTTGAATACTGCAAATAACATAAAAAACGGCGGATTTTTCAGATTTTGTCAAAGGAGTTTTTTTATCATAGCCCTTCAATATCAATGTAAGAAGTGGCAACCAATCGTTGTAATGATCTGGGGACAATTGGCTTAATATACTCGTTGCGCAATAATAAGGATCAAATAAACGAATATTTTTCTCCACTAAGTCAAAATCAATGAATCCGTTCACCTTATTTTCCAGAAATAAGATATCTCCAAAGTTCGGATCACGGTGAATCATTTGTACGGGGAGCTCAGAGTAAAGTTCGCCGAATGCAATAAGATAATCTGTGAAAAATGGTGTAGGAATATCTAGTGACCATTGTTTTGTTTGATTTTCTACATCAGGCAGTGCCCATTGTTCAACTATTTTAAATAAGTCAGAAAGGTCACATAAAATTTGTTCTTCTAATTCTATGAAAGTATTATGCAGTTGAGCAATTGCTGTACCATATACCAATGCATATATTTTTTTTCGAAAATAGTTTGAATCGTAAGTGGCTCACCTTTGATTCCTTCTTTTAAGATTAATAAGGCTTCTTTTTCGATGAATTGTTGCCCATCGATCGTAGGAATAGGCAAAGAAGATGCTAAACCTTGTCTAGCTAAAGCCTCAGCAATGGCAATATTTTTTAATTCACCTCTTCGCTCCGTTGTGTGATGCAAATAATTATTTGCCCCTATTTTCCAAATCATTTTTGTTTGTTGAATTCCGTTAATAGTTGAACTTCTTTCAACAGGTGTGTTCGGGTCGATCATCTAATTTTTTAACACATTTCTTATTTCTCGTTTATCTAAATTCATAAACACAATCTCCTTCTGTTTTGATTCATTAAGTTCATTTTTGTAAATCGCTAAATATGTTTTAGGAGAACAGCCATACTCTTTCACAAAGGCTTTATAAAAACCTGCGTAAGTGTCAAAGCCATAGGAAAAGGCTACGTCGATCGCTTTTTTCCAGATGCAATGTCATTGAGCGCTTTTTTTAATCTGCGATTTAAGATATAAGAGGCTAAGGACATTCCTACAGTAGCGGAAAATTGACGATAAAAATAGTAAACTGAATAACCTACTTGATCGGCTAAAGATTCAGCTGTAATTGAGGTATTCAGTTTTTTTCAATATCATTTAATAACAAAGTCAATAGTTCGGGTGGCATAATCGGGCTCCTTTTTCATGAATAATTAGAATATACATGATTTTAACGAGAAAAAGATTTCCTCTAGTGCCAAATATAAAATTCAAAAAAAGTTATTGACTATATTGGTGTTTCGTGATAAATTATTTAAAAATATATGAGAAAAAGATGAAATGACGATGAATAGAATAGTAGATGAATGGATTCGTTTTAGAGAGTTTCCGGTTGCTGTAAGGAAATAACAAGCCATCATCGAACACGCCTGTGAGTTGTTTTTCTGAAATACAAAGTTTAGCTTAATGAAAGTTCTTTCGTTTTCTAAATCAGTAGGAAAAATCGGAGAGTCCGTTATCGCTCCTTAGTTTATCTAACTAACAGAGGTTTTTACTGTGAAGTAAAAACAAATCTGAGGTGGGACCACGTGAAAAATTTCTCGTCCTCTTGGCTTATTTGCCAAGGGGCTTTTTTTTGGTCTAGCGACACAAATTAGCCTACAGGGAGAAAGATAAAATCAGCGAATATTGTTACCTATATCAGAGGAGGGAACTTAATGAAATGGAATCGAAATTTACCATCTGGAACGAAAGATAAATTATTCCGAGAAGCCAATGGTGCTTATCAGTTAGAAAAACAGATTAATGATATTGTAAATACAAGAGGTTATCAACGAATCGATACGCCAGTAATTGAGTTCGAAGATGTGTTTTGCCGTGAGGAAAAAAATGAACATGAATTTTATCGTTTTTTTGACAAGCAAGGGCGTTTACTTGTTTTGCGACCTGATATGACAATGCCGATTGGTCGTGTGATTGCATCGACAGGTATTCAATCACCACTTAAATTATCTTATAGTGGGAAAGTATTTCGCTCAAATGATGACATGTTAGGAGAAAAAAATGAATTGACGCAAGTAGGAATCGAATTGATTGGCTATTCTTCTCTAAAAGCAGAAGTAGAATGTATCACTTGCGCTGTTGAAATTTTAGAAGAGCTGAATATCCCCAATTTTCATTTTGAATTAGGGCACGCACAAATTTTTCGTTTGATTGTATTGTCACTTGAGTTAAACGATGCAGCAAAAGTAGAACTTCAGTTTTATTTCAATAATAAAAGTATAACTGATCTTAAACAATTTGTGTCGAGATATCCAAGTGAATTAGATGCATTTATTTGCGCAATTCCAAGATTATTTGGTGAAGCTACAGATGTGTTTCCCCTTGCCAAAAGGCTTTTACCAGAAGAATCACCAATCATGAAGATCTTTGATGAAATAGAGAGCTTAATAAATATCATTAAAAGCTATCACCAAAAAATTTCATTAACTATTGATTTAGGATTAGTTGCTCGGATGGATTATTATACTGGTATATTATTTAGCGGTTATGCTGATTTAGTGCCTGATATTTTTCTACGAGGTGGGCGTTATGACCATTTAGCAGAACAATTCGGACATCCAATGATCCCAGCTGTTGGACTCGGAATTAATTTAGATACTTTAGTTGCTTTGCAATATCAAATCAATGATCTCGCTTTTTTAGATCAGCCAACGACCTTAGTTCATGGTTCTTTAACGCAGTTAGCAAAAATAGAAGCGCTAGTAAAAGAGAATCCTAGTTATCAGTTATCCTTATTTGAAACATTGGAAGAAGCGTTAAACTATGGAGAAAAATGGCAATATCACCAGATTATTGAAGTAACTCAGGATAAAATACATGTAATAAAAGTAGGTGAGAGAGATTGACACATTTAACGATTGCCTTAACAAAGGGGCGTTTAGAAAAACAAACATTATCACTATTTAAACAAGCAGGAATTGATACTTCATTTATGCAGGATAAGCAACGAAAATTAATTTTTACTAGTCCTGATCATCGTTTTACGTTTCTTTTAGTGAAAGCTGCCGACGTGACGACCTATGTGCGACATGGCGTTGCTGATTTGGGGATCGTAGGGAAAGATGTACTAATTGAGCATTCACTTGGCTATTATGAAATGTTGGATCTAAAGATTGGTGTGTGCAAGTTTTCGGTTGCCTCCACAAAAAATTATCAACCAGATGATTATAAAAGAAAACGAATTGCAACAAAGTATCCAAGCGTTGCGTCAGAACATTTTCGTAAAAAGGGAGAAGATGTTGAAATCATTAAGATTGAAGGATCAGTGGAAATTGCACCAGTTTTAGGTTTGGCCGATGCAATTGTTGATATCGTAGAGACTGGAACGACCTTGAAAGAGAATGGCTTAGAAATATTTGAAGATATCTGTTCAATTTCGGCTAGGGTGATCGTAAACAAAGTGATGCTAAAACGTAAGCGTCAAGCAATTTTTCAATTATTTGACGAACTAGAATCAGTGATTGAAGGAGGAGAAACATGAAATGGCTATCAGGGGAAACGTCAGAAATTTTAACAACTTTAAATAATGAGGTTCGACTGACTCAAAAGAACAATCAGCAAGTGGAAGAACAGGTTCGTCAGATCATTCAACAAGTGATTGAAAACGGCGATCAAGCGCTGAGGACATACACTAAAAAATTCGATCAAGTTGAACTAAAGGATCTATCTATCTCGAAGGAAACAATTGAGTTAGGATTTCAGCGAGTAGAAAAAGAAGTGATTGCAGTCTTAGAAGCGGCCAAAGACAATATTGTAAGTTACCATGACAAACAAAAGCAACATGATTTTATGGATACAGAAAAATCAGGCGTTTTACGTGGACAGTTAGTGTTGCCCTTGGCTCAGGTAGGCGTTTATGTGCCAGGTGGAACGGCTGCCTATCCGTCCTCTGTATTGATGAATGTTTTACCTGCAAAAATTGCTGGTGTGAAAGAAATCATCATGATTACGCCCCCTTCAGTTGATGGAATCTCAGATGTGATTTTAGCAGCAGCAAAAATTGCAGGAGTAGATAAAATTTTTCAAATTGGCGGGGCGCAGGGAATTGCGGCTCTTGCATATGGAACTGAAACTGTACCTAAAGTGGATAAAATTGTAGGACCGGGCAATATTTATGTAGCAACTGCTAAAAAACAAGTATTTGGTGCAGTGGGAATTGATATGATCGCAGGGCCTTCTGAAATTTGTATTTTGGCCGATGAGACAGCAAATCCTACCTATATTGCGGCTGATTTGCTGTCTCAAGCGGAACATGATACGCTTGCCAGAGCAATATTAGTAACGAATTCAGTCCAACTTGCAAAACAAGTCGAAAAAGAAATTTATCAACAGTTACAGACATTACCACGCAAAGAAATCGCTGAAAAAGCAATTAAAAATCAAGGATTGATCATTCTTACCTCTACAGTGGAAGCAATGTTTATCATCATGAATGAGATTGCGCCAGAACATTTAGAAGTACAATTAGCTGATCCGATCAGTTATCTACATGAAATCAAGAATGCTGGATCCATTTTTTTGGGAGAGTACGCATCAGAACCGGTGGGAGATTATTTTTCAGGAACGAATCATGTCTTGCCGACAAGCGGTACGGCAAAATTTTATTCGCCTTTAGGTGTGTATGATTTTGTGAAGTATAGCCAAGTCACCTATTATACAAAAGAAGCTTTAGCACAAGCCAAAGATAAGATTGCACTTTTAGCAAGAAAAGAAGGCTTAGAAGCACATGCTAGAGCAGTTGAATGTCGTTTTGACTGATTATAAAATAGATTTTATACTGGGGGAAAAGGAATGAGAACAGCAACGTTAAAAAGAGACACTGCAGAAACGAAAATTGAGTTGACACTTGATTTAGATCGTCAAGAACCTGTCAGTATTCAAACGGGTGTTGGATTTTTTGATCATATGTTGATTTTATTTGCCCGTCACAGTCGTATTTCTTTAGAAGTAAAAGTAGATGGTGATTTAGAAGTGGATAGTCATCATACGGTAGAAGATGTTGGGATTGTTTTAGGGCAATGTATTCGGGAAGCCTTAGGGGATAAATCAGGAATCAATCGCTATGGGACAAGTTTTGTACCGATGGATGAGTCTTTGGGGATGGCTTCTTTAGATTTAAGCGGGCGATCTTATCTGGTGTTTGATGCAGCATTCGATAATCCTAAACTTGGAGATTTTGACACAGAGTTAACAGAAGAATTTTTTCAAGCACTTGCTTTTAACGCTCAAATGAATCTCCATTTAAGCATTTTGCATGGGAAAAATACCCATCATAAAATAGAAGCACTATTTAAAGCGACAGGTCGAGCGCTAAGAGAGGCAATGACTGAAAATCCGGCTATTCAAGGAATTAACTCCACGAAGGGAATTTTGTAAATGATTATTATCATTGATTACGATACTGGAAATACCCGCAATGTTCAAAAGGCGTTAGATTGCGTTGGTTTAGCAAATAAAATTTCTGCTGATCCTAATGAAATTCGAGCTGCAGATGGATTGATTCTACCGGGTGTAGGTTCATTTTCATTAGCAATGGCGGAATTAAAGCAACGTGGATTAGTCAGCGTGATCCAAGAAGTGGCACAAAAAGGTACACCAATTTTAGGGGTCTGTTTAGGGATGCAGTTGCTTTTAGAGGGTAGTATGGAAAATGGATTTACAGAAGGTTTAGGGGTGATCGAAGGAATTTGCGAAAAATTGCCAGATGATCCTGAATTACCCGTTCCACATATGGGATGGAATAAACTAGTTGTGACGAAAGAAACATTATTAACCAAAGAAGTAGAAGGAGAGTATGTCTATTTTGTTCACTCCTATTACGTGGATTGCGAACCTGATGTGATCGATGCATTGGTACAATATTCAATTAAAGTACCCGCGATGATCTCAAAGGGAAATATTTACGGAACGCAATTTCATCCAGAAAAAAGTAGTGAGGCAGGTCTTACGATTTTAAGAGGATTTAAGGAGGTTGTGGAGCATGCACGTTTTACCCGCAATTGACATTAGAGAAGGAAAAGCTGTTCGCTTAGTTCAAGGTGATTTTCTGCAAAAAACGATCGTCAATCCTAATCCAGTAGCACAAGCAAAAGAATTTAAAGCAGCAGGTATTCAGATGATACATGTTGTTGATTTAGATGGTGCCTTGGTTGGAAAAGCCTCTAATGCTTCTTTGGTCGAGCAAATAAAACAAACGACGGGCTTAAGAATCCAAGTTGGTGGAGGCATCCGTACGTTGGAACAAATAGATGCTTATATAGCACTTGGAATTGACCGAATTATTATCGGTTCAGCAGCATTGAGAGATCCGGGATTAGTGAAAGAAGCCGTTTTGAAATATGGGGATAAAATTGCGGTCGGTATCGATGCTAAAAATGGAAAAGTCGCTATTAGCGGTTGGCTAGATGTTAGTGAAACAGACTATTTACAAATGGCTAAAAAGATGGCAACGATTGGTGTCAAAACAATCATCTACACAGATATTGCCAAAGATGGAACCTTAACAGGACCAACGTTTGAAGATTACGTGAAGCTATCGAATGTTGTACCAGATGTGCGGATTATTGCGTCAGGCGGTGTCAGCAGCAAAGGCGACTTAGTGAAACTAGCCGAATTAGGATTGTATGGTGCCATCGTCGGAAAAGCATTTTATAACGGTGCCATCAACTTAGCAGATATGTTGGAGGTGGAGAAAAATGCTGACTAAGCGCATTATTCCTTGTTTAGATGTAACAGATGGACGAGTGGTTAAAGGTGTTAATTTCGTTGATTTACAAGACGTTGGCGATCCAGTAGCCATCGCACGGGCTTATAATGAACAAGGAGCCGATGAGCTGGTTTTCTTAGATATTACGGCTACTAGTGATAACCGAGAGACGATGATTGAAGTAGTTGAACGGACGGCCGCAGAAGTATTTATTCCTTTAACTATTGGCGGTGGTATCCGTAGTGTTTCTGATATGAAAAAAATGCTGCAAGCTGGTGCGGATAAAATTTCGCTTAATTCAGCAGCCATCCAACAACCAGAATTAATCAGAGAAGGTGCTGAAAAATTTGGCTCACAATGTATTGTCGTCGCAATTGATGCGAAACGAACAGGCGATTCTTGGCATGTTTTTGTTAAAGGTGGACGTGAAGATACTGGATTAGATGTGATAGATTGGGCTAAAAAAGCTGTAGCACTGGGTGCGGGTGAGATTTTACTGACAAGCATGAATGCAGATGGAACCAAAAAAGGCTATGATATTTCGCTAAATCAAGCCGTCAGTTCTGCTGTAAATGTTCCTGTGATTGCGTCAGGCGGATGTGGCAATGCTGCAGATATTGTGGCAGTATTTGAGCAAACAAAAGTTAGTGCCGCTTTAGCTGCAAGTATTTTTCATTATGGTGAAGTAAACATCCCTGCTGTGAAAGAAGCATTAGCATTCAAAGGAATGGAGGTACGGCGATGAAACCAGATTTTACCAAAGGCTTATTACCAGCAATTATCGTAGAAGCAAAAACAAATGAAGTCTTGATGCTCGCTTATATGAATGAAGAAAGTTATAAAAAAACGCTTGAAACAGGAACCACTTGGTTTTATTCACGTTCCCGCCAACAATTGTGGAATAAGGGGGCAACGAGTGGTCATACGCAACATGTAAAAAGTATCGTTACTGATTGCGATAAAGATACCTTACTGATTACCGTTGAACAAACAGGACATGCTTGTCATACTGGCGAACATAGCTGTTTTTTCAACGTAATTAGCTAGAATAACGGAGGGAAAAGAATGATCGAAACACTCTATGAAGAAATACTCGCCCGTAAAGAAAATCCCAAAGAAGGTTCTTACACGAATTATCTATTCAAACAAGGGATAGACAAAATTTTAAAAAAAGTTGGAGAAGAGGCAACAGAAGTCATCATTGCAGCTAAAAATGATCAAGTAGAACTAATTTCTGAAACATCTGACCTAATTTATCATATGTTGGTTTTGTTGGTTGAAAAAGGAGTTTCTTTGGAGGATATCAAAACTGAACTAAAAAAACGAGAAGGAAAATTAAGTAAAACCAAAGAACGCAAACAAATCGATGAACTATAAAACAATTGAAAAAAAGAAGCATCCCGTATAAAACAATTACGGGGATCGCTTCTTTTATGTTTCTTTAGGACTGTCCAAAGAATCAGTTGCTTCCAAAACATAAGTAGCATCATCTGCTTCATCATAGAGTGATGCAGGTCTGTCATTCAAACATTGAACGATCAAATGATAGCCATATTCATCTTGGGCGACTAATCGTTTTTTGGTCAACTCCACTAACATGTAACTTAATTTTTTACCGTCAATAGTGATCTGCAGATCATCTTCGATCGTTAATGTATGTTGTGTAGCTTTTATTTTATTAATAAACCACCAACTACCTAAATAACTTTTATACAAATTAGGAATATCTGAATGGGATGGTTGTTTCCCCTGCTTCTTTCTCAAAAACAACGAACCAGCAATACCTGTAACAAGTGATGCACCTAAAAATAATGACCAATGCTTTTTCATACTATCATTCTCCTCTAAAACAATCATAGCACGAAATTAAAAAACAAACTATTCGAAAATCTATTCCTATGAAAAAATTTAATGAAGTCCAGCTATTTTTAAACCTGAGGAGATTGCTTTTTTCAATTTCTATTCAAATATATTAAGTGCTATTTGAAAAGTTTGACGGTGCTTTTTCATTAAAAATATGGTATTGTTTTGAAGAAAGGGTGTTAAAATGATTACATATCCGAACGTGCATTTAGCGTATTTTATTGATAGACCAAATCGTTTTATTGCAAGGTGTCGTTTACAGGAAACCGGCGAAATGGTAACGGTTCACGTGAAGAATACTGGTCGCTGCAAAGAACTATTTCAACCAGAAGTTGAGGTTGCATTGTCGTTTCAGCCTTCGCCAAAAAGAAAAACAGACTATGATCTAATTGCCGTCAAAAAAAAGGCCGATTGGTTTAATATTGACAGTCAAATTCCAAATACATTGGCTGCTCAAGCGATCCAGAATGGTACAATCACTTTGCCGGGGTTGAGAGGCGCGATAGTTTCAGTGAAAAGAGAAAAGCGTTTTGCGCAGTCTCAATTTGATCTATTGATAGAGACAGATACTGGTAATCAAGCATTTGTTGAAGTAAAAGGAATGACCTTAGAAAATCATGCAATAGGCGCATTTCCTGATGCACCAACGTTGCGTGGTTTGAAACACGTGACAGAATTGATCGAAGCGATAAAAGAAGGATATCAAAGTTACGTGTTATTTGTGATACAGTTTGAAAATGTTGAAATAGCGACAATCCACAGTAATATGCAACCAACTTTAGCGCAAATGATTTTATCAGGGAAAAAACAAGGATTAAGTGTCATTGCTTACAATTGTAGTGTCACTCCTGATACAATAGCAATAGAGCATCAGGTACCGTTTGATGTCACAACAACGTTTGAAGATCCAAATTCAGAAAGGTGAGGGTAAACATGATTCACTTAGGTATTATTGGCACAAACTGGATTAGTCATCAATTTGTCAAAGCAGCATTGGAAACAAATCGCTATGATTTAACAGCGGTTTATTCACGTAAATTAGAAACAGCTCAAAAATTTGGTGAAGAATATGGTGAGGTTGAATATGCAACGGATTTAAACACATTTTTCGGTATTGCGCATATGGACACGGTTTATATCGCTTCACCTAATTCTCTTCATTTTGAACAAGCCAAACAAGGAATTTTGGCTGGAAAAAATATTATTGTTGAAAAACCAGCCTTCTCAACGCCGGCAGAAATGGTAGAAATCATTAACTTAGCGAATCAGCAAAAAGTCTTCTTTTTTGAAGCAGCCCGCAATATCCATGAGAAGAGCTTCAAGAAAATTCGTGATTTATTGCCTTTAAAAAATCAAATTACCGGTGCAAACTTTACTTATATGAAATATTCTTCACGCTATGACCAAGTACTTGATGGACAAGAGCCAAATATCTTTTCACCTCATTTTTCTGGAGGTGCTATGGCGGATCTCGGTGTTTATTTAGTTTATGCTGCTGTCGGTTGGTTTGGTATGCCGAATGAAAGTCATTATTTTGCCAGAAAAATCCCGACAGATGTGGACGGAATCGGTACGGCTATTTTAAGATATGACTTGTTTGATGTGACATTACAGACAGGAAAAAACGTAGATTCTTTCTTAGATTCTGAAATTTATTTTGATGGCGGAACATTGATTTTAGATAGTGTTAATGCTATTTCTAAAGCAGAATTTTATGACCGAAATCATCAAGAACGTGATATCATTTCTTTAACAACAGAAGAAAACCCGATGATTGAAGAAGCCAATGATTTTGCAGATGTACTTGAAAATCCTAACGATCCAACAATGGGTGTACGTTACGAAGAATGGGTGGAATTATCACGTAATGTGAATAAAGTAGTAACAGCTTTAAGAAAGAGTGCCGGCATCATTTTTGATGCGGATAAAGAATAAACAGTTTTAATAAAGAGAGGACTATTATGACATTTATCAAACATTTACCAGAAGCTTGGCAAGAACATTGGCAAGCTTCTGGTTTTAGCGAGCCATCAATGATCCAACAAAAAAGTTTCCAGCCTTTAAAAGAAAAAGAGAATGTTTTAGGGATTTCCCCAACAGGTTCAGGAAAAACTTTGGCTTACATTTTACCCCTGCTTTTAAATATAGAAAAAGATCAAGGCAGTCAGTTATTAATTTTGGCACCTTCACAAGAGCTTGCTGTACAAATCAGCCAAGTTGTACGTGATTGGGCAGCATTACTTCAATTAAAAACACAAAGTCTGATAGGTGGAGCAAATGTCGGCCGTCAAATTGAAAAACTAAAAAAGAAACCAGAAATTTTAGTAGGCACACCAGGACGTATATTAGAATTGATCAAAACAAAGAAAATCAAAAGCCATTTACTTCAGACCGTTGTCATGGATGAAGTAGACCAACTATTCCATGATAAAGAATTAAATTTAACGAAACAAATTCTAACAAGTGCGCCAACTGAGTTTCAATTAGTTTTTTATTCTGCAACAGCAGATCGAGTGGCGGAAGAAGCTCAAAAATTAGCGAATCAGTTGACGATCATCGACGTAACAAATGAAGATCAGTCTGGAGGCGTAGTGAAGCATTATTTTATGACTTTGTCTCCTAGAAAGAAAAGTGACCATTTAAGAAGCTTAGCTTATACGCCAGATTTTCGGGCGATGGTATTCTTCAATCAAGTGGCTGATTTAGGTTCGGTAGAAGAAAAATTGATTTATGAAGGATTGGCAGTCGCAGGTCTTGCCTCAGATCAGAACAAAACATTGCGTAAATTAGCGATCGATCAATTCTCCAATAAACAAGCAGTGATGCTTTTGACGACGGATATCGCTGCTAGAGGATTAGATTTTGAGGCGATTCCATTTGTTGTGAATGCGGAAGTTCCTTTGTCAGAAGAAAGCTATATTCATCGAGCTGGGCGTGTTGGACGGATGGGAGCTACAGGTTCTGTCATTACATTTGTAAATGATGCAACCAAAAGAGATTATCAACGATTGATGAAAAAAATCGATTATCCGTCCAAAGAAATTTTTCTTTACGATGGTGCAATACACCTGACTAGAAAAGAGAAAAGTTCGACGGAAGAAAAAACGTTTCCTTCAAGTACAACGGCTAAAAAAGAAAAAATGACCCAACAATTATCAATCAAAAAGGTAGCAAAGTCTAAAAATCGTCCGAAAAATAATAAAAATAAAGGGGCTAGACGGAAGCCGTCTACGTCTGAATAATAGATGAAAAGTTAGAACGTCATGATTTAAGGAGGCTATCCATGAAATCTAGAAAAGATGAGATTTTAGCGGTTTTAAATTTGAAAAAACAAGGCATGACGGCGGCAGATGTCGCAAGTGAACTGGCGATCGATCGAAGCAATGCCAGTCGCTATTTAAGTGAATTGTTTAAAGAACACAAAATCATTAAAAGTGATGGTCGCCCTGTTGTCTATTCGGCTGTAACAGAAGAAGACAAAGTGCACGTAGATAGCTCCAGCGAAGTAACGTTTGATAATTTAGTAGGAGCTCATGATTCATTAAAGATTAGCATACAGCAAGCAAAAGCGGCGATTTTATATCCGCCACGCGGCTTACATACAATTATTTTCGGTGAGACTGGAACAGGGAAATCACTATTTGCTGAATGTATGTATCATTTTGCGGTTGATTCTAAAACATTGGCAGTGGATGCTCCCTTTGTTTCATTTAACTGTGCAGATTACGCTCAAAATCCGCAGTTGCTTTTTGGCCATATTTTTGGAGTCAAAAAGGGAGCATTTACTGGTGCGAATGATGATAGCCCAGGTTTAATGACGAAAGCTGACGGGGGTATTCTTTTTCTTGATGAAATTCATCGCTTACCGCCAGAAGGGCAAGAAATGCTGTTTACATTTATTGATAAAGGAATCTATCGTCCACTTGGTGAAAGTGGCCAAACCCATGAAGCATCCGTTCAAATCATTGGTGCAACGACAGAATCATCTGCGAGTTTTTTGACAACATTTAATCGTAGAATTCCAATGGCGATTACGCTACCGTCATTAGATGCCCGCTCACTCGACGAACGTTATGACATTATTTCATTATTTATCAAACAAGAAGCAAATCGTTTGAACCAACGAATCGACATAAAAAGAGAAGCGCTTCTTGCTTTTATGCTGTATGATGCTGAAGGGAATATCGGGCAAGTAAAACGGGATTTGAAACTTGTTTGTGCTAAATCTTTTCTGCATTATCGCACGCATGATGAGTCTAGTTTAGTCATTCAAAAACGAGATCTCCCCCTACAAGTACAAAAAGGCTTATTAAAAATCAAAGAAGTTTCAGATCGTTTAGATCGTTTTGTAGATAGTAAAAGTAATTATTTGAGTTTTGAGCCAGGAACGAATGAAGTCGTTTGGTCGCAAGATCCAGCTCGTGATATGCAAGTTTATAATGAAATCGAAGAAAAAGTTGCGACTTTATCAGCAAATGAATTAGAAAATGTTGATTTAGAACAGCTGATCTCAAGTGATATGGATGCTTATTTTCAAACCTATGTAGATGAATTGACACAAAATCCTGTGCATAAAGAACTACTACCAGAACCAATTTGGAAGTTGACAGATCAATTATATGACATTGCAGAAAAAAGATTAGAGCGTACCTATAACGAAAAAGCTCGCTTTGCCTTTGCCTTACATCTGCAAAGTACGATAGATCGAGTGAAAGAAGGACATGTTATTGTTCATCCTAACTTAAATAATGTCCGTAAAAAAATGAAAAAAGAATTCCAAGTAGCGATGGATTTATCTTCTATTATAGAAGAAGAAAACAATATCGAAATTCCATTTGATGAAATTGGATTTATCAGTATGTTTTTATCGATCAATGTTGGTAATGTTGAAAAAGTTCATGCCAATAATGTTGGTGTAGTTGTTTTGATGCACGGCGACTCCACTGCTTCAAGTATGCTAAAAACAGCGCAAGAATTACTTGGTACAGAAACGGGAGTTGCAATGAACATGCCACTTACGATGGAAGTTCAAACCATGTACGAACAGCTAAAAAGCTTTGTTTTGAGTCATCGTGAAAAACTTGTGAATGGAATGTTGCTTTTAACGGATATGGGTTCATTAAATTCTTTTGGCAATCTGATTTTTGAAGAGACGGGTATTCGAACCAAAGCTATCACCATGACCAGTACCATGATTGTGCTAGAAGCGATTCGGATGGCAAGTGTGGGACGAAGCTTAGAAGATATTTATCAAAATATCCAAATGTCTTTTGAAAGTATTATTCGAGAACAGTTTCGTACGAGTCCACAAAACCGAGAAGATGTAAAAAAAGCAGTGGTTGTGACGTGCTTTACTGGCGAAGGCGTTGCAGCAAAATTATACCAACGAATTTTACCAGTAATTGATGAAAGCAAAGTAGAAGTCATCCAAATGCAGTTTTTAGAACGAGAAGCATTTAAGAAGCACATTGATGGTCTAATGGAAGAATATGAAATAAAAGCCATAGCTGGTACTGTTGATGTGGAATATCAAAATATTCCATTCTTTTCTGCTTACGATATCTTTGATGATGAGAAACTAAATGTCCTAAAACGAATTGCGGGCGATGAAGTTCCAACGGAGAAAATCGTGAAATCATTAGGCGGAACGATCACCGCAGTTGATTCACTACAAAAATTGATTGTGATATTACAAAAAATAGTCCACCAAATTCAAGCAGATATGCATATCATTGTAGAACCAGGTGTTGATGCAGGGATTGTGATCCATTTAGCATTTTTAGTAGATGCCATTTTAAAAGGTGAGAAATCAAAAGAATTTGAAAATCTTACAGAATTTATGAAAAAAAACCGTCTAGAAACAGATGTCATCAGAACGAATTTAATGGTGATCGAAAAAGCCTATCGTGTAGTTTTCAGCGAGTCAGATATCGCGCACCTAACCCAACTTTTTTTGGAAAATAGAATTGAAGTAATTGCAAAATATAAACAAAATTGATTAGTGTGTAGGTGTGAGAATAATAGTGTGTAAAATAAATGTATAGACCAAAACCTTACTATATCTAGGTTTGGTCTGTATTTTTTTTGGCACGCTTCTTGCTTTATATAAAAGTGTAAATACAACAAATTTAAGGGGAGTGGCAAAAATGGCTAAAAAAACAATTATGCTAGTTTGTTCAGCAGGAATGAGTACAAGTTTATTAGTAACAAAAATGCAAAAAGCAGCAGAAGATCGTGGAATGGAAGCAGAGATCTTCGCAGTATCAGCATCAGATGCAGATAACAACTTAGAAGCAAAAGATGTAAACGTATTACTTTTAGGTCCGCAAGTTCGATTTATGAAAACTCAATTTGAACAAAAATTAGCACCCAAAGGAATTCCGTTTGACGTAATCAATATGTCAGATTATGGGATGATGAATGGTGAAAAAGTTTTAGATCAAGCAATTGCTTTAATGGAACAATAATCAAAATAAAAATGAATGGAGTTTTAAACTATGGAAGAGCAACAAAATTTAGAAGCAATTATGGGATTAATCATGTATGGGGGAAACGCTAAAAGCGATGCAATGGAAGCGATTGCTGCAGCGAAAAAAGGAGACTTCGAATTAGCAGATCAAAAAATCGCTGATGCAGAGGAATCTCTAGTCCAAGCACACCATTCTCAAACAGGAATGTTAACACAAGAAGCACAAGGGAATCATATTCAAGTGACTTTATTGACCGTTCATAGTCAAGATCACTTAATGACATCAATTGCTTTTACTGATTTAGCAAAAGAGATCATTGACTTGCATCGTCGCATAGATAATGAATAAGAGAAATAAAAATGGGAAAAGAACCGGTTAGAAATCGAAACGGTAATAATAACAGATTTGAAAAGCTTAAATTAAATGCTTTTTAGATAAATTTTGTTTAGGGGGATTTACAAAAAATGGACGGATTTGTTCAATGGATGGAAAAACATTTTATGCCAAAAGCCTCAGTAATTGCGGCTCAACGCCACTTAGTGGCAATTCGTGATGCATTTGTCGTTACGATGCCACTAATGATTCTAGGCGCACTAGCGGTACTCATCAACAATTTACCGATACCTGGATTTTCAAAATTAATGGATAGATTATTTCCA
Source organism: Enterococcus sp. AMC1251 (assembly GCF_058216535.1). NCBI lineage: Bacteria > Bacillati > Bacillota > Bacilli > Lactobacillales > Enterococcaceae > Enterococcus > Enterococcus sp. AMC1251. The sequence goes on from NZ_CM177098.1 coordinate 779,250, forward strand.
ATGATCGCCAATGATGCACCGATTTGGAAGAGCTTCGGTGGAAATATCTGGAATGGAACATTCGCAATTTTTTCTATATTAGTTGCATTTTTAGTAGCGTATAATTTAGTGAAATCTTATGGTAAAGATGGGATTGCTGCAGGAACTGTATCTGTTGCTTCATTCTTTGCAGTTGGCGGACTAAGCGGAACAGACGCTACCGGATTATTTATTGCTTTAGTTATTGCACTTATTTCAGGAGAAATTTTCCAACGATTAGTTGGAAACGATAAATTAGTCATCAAAATGCCGGACGGTGTACCACCAGCAGTTGCTAAATCATTCGCAGCATTATTACCTGCAATGATTACAATTAGTATTTTTAGTTTGATTACATCAATTTTATTAGGATTTGGTGTTGAAAATATCGTAGTATCTTTCTACGAAGCAGTTCAAAAACCATTTATGGGATTAGCTAATAGCTATCCATCTGCATTATTGTTAGCGTTTATTACACCTTTCTTATGGTTCTTTGGTTTACATGGAGCAAATATGGTCGATCCATTAATGCAAACAATTAATGTGCCAGCGATTGATGCTAATATTAAAGCGTTAGAAGCAGGGGAAAAAATTCCTTATATCGTGAATAAACCTTTCTTTGATTCATTTGTAAACTTAGGTGGAACAGGTGCTACTTTAGGGTTGTTGATTGCTATTTTCATAGTAGGACGTAAAAACAAACCATTTAAAGTGATCACGAACTTAAGTTTAGCACCAGGTATTTTTAATATTAATGAGCCAGTAATGTTTGGATTACCGATCGTATTGAATCCGATTATGTTTATTCCGTTTATCATTACACCAATGGTTCTTGTAACAACAGCATACATCGCAACGTCAACAGGTCTTGTTCCAGCTGCGACATTTATGCCGCCATGGGTAACACCGCCGATTATTGGTGGATTCTTGGCAACGAAGAGTATCGCAGGAGGAGTGTTAGCTGCAGTAAACTTAGTGATCTCTGTATTAATCTATATCCCGTTCGTTAAAGTAGCAACGGATCAATTCTTAAAACAAGAAGCAGAGGCTCAAATGCAAGAAGAAAAAATTTAAGCGTAATGAATAAATAGATAAAATCTCCTTATGAGAGAGTGGGACGAACAAAGTTGTTGTTTTGTCTCAATTTCTGGGAGATTTTATCTATTTTCAAATAAAATCATTTTAGGAGATGGCGATGATGAATTATCAGTTCCCAGACGGTTTTTGGTGGGGTTCAGCTGCTAGCGGACCACAAACAGAAGGTATTTTTGAAGGTGATGGAAAAGCACAAAACATATGGGATTTTTGGTACGAAGAAAAGCCTGAAAAATTTTTTAATAAAATCGGTCCAGAAAAAACATCTCAATTTTATAAAAAATACCATGAAGACATTCAATTAATGAAAGCAACAGGGCATAATTCTTTTCGGACATCTATTCAGTGGAGCCGATTGATTCCTGATCCAAAAACTAGAGAAGTGAATCCCAAAGCAGTCGATTTCTATAATGATGTAATCAATAGCTTGTTGGATCAAGATATCGAACCTTTTATGAATTTGTATCACTTTGATATGCCAATGATACTGCAAGAAGAAGGCGGATGGCTGAATCGGGAAGTTGTTGATCAATATGTTTTTTATGCGAAAACTTGTTTTGAATTATTTGGAGACCGCGTAAAAAAATGGTTTACACACAATGAACCCATCGTACCCGTTGAAGGTGGTTACTTATACGGCTGGCATTATCCAGAAGAAGTAAACTTAAAACATGGTGTTCAAGTTGCTTATCATGAGGCCTTAGCTAGTGCTAAAGCCATTGAAGTGTATCATGCTATGAATTTAACAGGAGAAATCGGGATCGTACTTAATTTGACGCCGAGCTATCCGAGAGATCCTCAAAACGAAGAGGATGTTAAAGCTGCTCATTTAGTCGACGGGTTGTTTAATCGTTCATTTTTAGATCCTGCTGTAAAAGGTCACTTTCCGCAAGATATAGTAGCGTGGGTTAAAGAACAAGAGTTGATGCCAGAAACAACGCCTGAAGATCTAGCAACGATTGCAGAAAATACGATCGATCTTTTAGGAGTAAATTATTACCAACCTCGCAGAGTTAAAGCTAAAGAAACGCCTATAGAAATAGCTGGAAACAGTATACTGCCAGAAGATTTTTATGATGTATACGATATGCCAGGGAAAAAAATGAACCCGTATCGTGGGTGGGAAATCTATGAAAAAGGCATTTATGACACATTAATGAATTTGAAAGAAAACTATGGCAATATCCGCTGCTATATTTCTGAAAACGGTATGGGTGTAGAAGGTGAAGAACGCTTTGTAAATGCTGAGGGGATGATCGAAGATGACTACCGAATCGAATTTGTAACGGATCACTTGAAATGGGTGCATCAGGCAATCCAAGAAGGAAGTCAGGTCCAAGGCTATCATATGTGGACTTGCATGGATAATTGGTCGTGGTTGAACGCTTATAAAAATCGTTATGGATTTATTGCGGTTGATTTGGATCAAGAAGCAAAAAGAACGATCAAGAAAAGCGGCTATTGGTTCAAAGAGTTATCAGAGAATAATGGTTTCAACTAAATATAATGAATTTTCAAATTAATAGAAATGGCTTTGTAGCAATGAAGAAAGCGCACACAAAAACAGTGTGTGATAAGAAAAATAGTAGTGTGTACACAATCTGTATAGACCAAAATCTTGTTATTACTAGATTTGGTCTATGCTTTTTTTGGCACGCTTCTTGCTTTATATAAAAGTGTAAATACAACAAATTTAAGGGGAGTGGCAAAAATGGCTAAAAAAACAATTATGCTAGTTTGTTCAGCAGGAATGAGTACAAGTTTATTAGTAACAAAAATGCAAAAAGCAGCAGAAGATCGTGGAATGGAAGCAGAGATCTTCGCAGTATCAGCATCAGATGCAGATAACAACTTAGAAGCAAAAGATGTAAACGTATTACTTTTAGGTCCGCAAGTTCGATTTATGAAAACTCAATTTGAACAAAAATTAGCACCCAAAGGAATTCCGTTTGACGTAATCAATATGTCAGATTATGGGATGATGAATGGTGAAAAAGTTTTAGATCAAGCAATTGCTTTAATGGATAACTAAAAAGTGAACGAGTTGTAAATGTTAGAAGCGATTATGCGACTGATCAAGTATTATGTGATGATAAACCGATGGTTTGAAAGCGTTTTTTTAGCGGTTTTGAAATAGATGATCAAAAAATCACTAGTACAGAAGAATGTGAGTCTAGGCTCATTAATTTATATCATCGTATGGACAATGAATAAACTGTGTTATTTTATTTTTTGAACGGAAGAAAATAGAGGTTAAAGTTTTTTGAACGGGACTTTAACAACTACTTTGTTTTAAGGAGTTTAATTACTCTTTGAATAAATATTATTTATAGGAGGAACAAAAAATGGATGGATTAACAGCCTGGATGGAGAAATACATTCTACCTGTAGCAGGGAAAATTGGTGCGCAGAAACACCTAGTTGCGCTACGTGATGCCTTTATCGGGACAATGCCAGCAACGATGGCAGGGTCGATTGCAGTAATGATCAACGCGATCATTCGTGATTTACCACAGCAATTTTTCTCTGACTATGCAGCGAACCTTGTTGCAGACAAAGGGATATTTGCAGTTATTAATGTTATTATTGGGATCAACGAGTTTGTTTGGAACGGGACTTTGGCAATTGCTGGTTTGATTTTTGCTTTTTCTTGGGGATATAATTTAGCAAGAGCATACAAAGTAAATGATTTAGCAGGTGGTATTGTTGGGTTAGCAACCTTGATTCAAGGAGTCGCTTTTGCGTATTCTAATACGTTAGAAGCAGCTGTTCCTAAACAATTGATGAACACCATCAACGCTGGCACTGCAGATTCTGGTTGGTCAGCAACAGCAGAAGGATTGACTGCTGGCGGCTGGGGTTGGTTAAAATTAGATCATTTGAATGGTAACGCTTACTTCACGGTCATGATTATGGGTGCAATTTCTGTTATCATTTTCTGTAAATTAATGTTGGCAAATATCACGATTAAAATGCCTGATTCAGTTCCGCCAGCAGTATCAAAAGCGTTCGCTGCGATTTTACCTGCAACGATCGCATTATATGTTATTGCAATTATTAACTTTGTAGTAGGTAAATTAACGAATGGACAATTGATCATCGATCTTGTTCAAAAATATATTGCTGAACCATTCTTGGGCTTATCTCAAGGGTTGGGAGCTGTCTTGATCGTAACGATCTTCGTTCAAATTTTCTGGTTCTTCGGTATTCATGGTCCTAATGTATTGGCTCCAGTTTTAGAAGGTATTTGGGGACAAGCGCAATTGATCAATATCGATATTTTCCAAAAAGGGTATAAAGGGTTGACTGGTACGCCAGCTGTCTTGAAAGCCATTGATGATGGAAAAGCGTATATGTGGGTTCGTGGTTCATTTGATGCTTTTGCATGGTTTGGTGGTTCAGGTGGTACGATCGTCTTGATCATCGCGATTTTACTATTTTCAAAACGTGCAGATTACCTAACTGTTGGTAAATTATCATTAGGGCCTGGTATTTTCAATATTAACGAACCAATTATGTTTGGTTTACCAATCGTGTTAAACGCAATCATGTTTGTACCATTCTTAATAGCACCAGTTGTAGCAACAACAATTGGTTGGCTAGCAACGTATTTCGGATTAGTAGCACCAGTTTCACAACAAGTAACATGGGTTGTTCCTCCAATTTTGTTATCATTCTTAGCAACAGGAGCAGACTGGAGAGCACCAATTGTCACAATTGTATGTATGGTTGTAACATTCCTTATATGGACACCGTTTGTTATTGCAGCGAATAGAATGGAACCAACAGATTTCGAATAAAACAAAACTAAATAGTATGTTGCTTTCACTTTAAATGGAGTGAAAGCAGCAGCTCTATTACCAAGGAGAGGTTAAAATGATTACAATAGCGAGTGCAATGCAACAAGAAGAAATCAAAAAGTTATTAGAAAACTATGATGCGGATGATTTTACGTATACATTTAAAGAAAAAAAAGGAATAAAATTAGTATTTGATGTAACGGGAGACAAAGAAGAAGCTGCTAAAAAAGCAAAAGAAATAATCAAAGCACAATCTTGGGGCAGTGTCTTGTACTTCCAAGCGGCAGTAGTTTAAAAATAGAATGGATGATGAAAGATGATTAGAAACGGCTTGTTTATGTGCAGTATCGGTTTCATAATAATTTTATATGCAGTAAACCCAGCTTCAATGAGCTATGATTTGTTGAGCATGGCAACAGGAATTTTCTTAGTGGTTGTTGGCGGCTATTTCTTTTTCAAGGGAAGGGAAATTGAAGAAACTAAAGTAAAAAAGCAAAATAATGAGGTGAAAAAATGATGGAAATTACCAAAAAAATGAATATTCCAGCGCCTTACTTTTATGGAAAAGTAATTGATTCTGTTCTTTTTGATATTCGCAAACACACTGGGAAAAGTTTAACAAAAAAGCAATTGAATAATTTTGAATATGTAAAATCATTTTCTAAGAATAGCCGAGCAAAAATCAAAGTCGAAAAAATTGTCGACAATTCATCGTATCATTTCCAAACGTCAACGACTAAAAATAATTTTTCGGTAAGTTATGAAATTGTACCGATTGATGAGAAATCTTGTGAGATTCACTATACAGAAAAAATGGAATCCTTTGGTTTTTTACAAAAAATGAATGACGCAGTACTAGGCACGATTTTGATGTACTTTAAAAAACGCCAATTTAGAAAAATGTTACAAATGATAGAGGAATCCTATTGAGAGATATCGAGACGCTCTCTTTTTATGTGATTCTATCTTTTTCAAATAATTCAAAAATATAGCAACATTTAAATCACAAAAACACCAAATCTATTTAAATTACTTCCTCTTTACGTTATTCTTAACTGTGATGAGGGGGAAATTTAATGAGTGAAGTTAAAAGAATGAATGAAGACCAAATAGAAGAAATGTTCGAATTAGCAGCCTATGCGTTCAATGCAGAAACCACTGAGAAACGCAAAGCACGTTTTAAAAAAATGGTTAAACATTCGTGGAATTATGGCTATTTTTCAAATGATATCCTAACGAGTCAAGTGATCGCTACGCCGTTTACAGTAGCATTTCACGGAATAAACTATCAAATGGCTGGGATCGGTTGTGTTTCGTCTTATCCTGAATACCGCGGACAGGGTGGTATTTCAGCGATTATGAAACAGTTGTTAGTAGAATTAGCTGAGAATAAGGTTGAACTAGCATACTTAGCGCCGTTTTCGTATCCTTTTTATAGAAAATATGGTTTTGAGCAATTATTTGAACAAATGAGTTATACCATCAAAGCAGCTGATTGGCCAAACGTAAAAGTGAGTTCTGGTGTGATGAAACGTGTAAGCTATGAAGACGCAAAAAACACTTGCCAGCAGATTTATGCTAGTTTACCAGATAATCAGAGAGGGGCAGTGATTCGGGAATCTTGGTGGTTTGATTATGCATTTGGCCTAGATCAAGGAAACCAATTTGCCCTTTATGAAGATGAACAAGGAAATACTCAAGGATATTTGATTTATCAATCGAGTGAGGAACGTTTTGTTATTAAAGAATGGGGCTATCTAAATATTCAGGCGTTTCAATCGATGGCTCGTTTTATCGGTTCTCATAATGGCTCATCTCGAGAATTTCATTTAAAAACAGGTTGTGGTATCAAAAACCTAAGTTATTTAATGTCTTCTCCTTTAGTAGAAATGAATGTTACCCCTTTTATGATGGGGAGAATCGTAAGTTTAGAACGTTTTTTAGCTAAATATCCTTTTAAATCAGGACATAAAGAGGACTACTATTTTCAAGTTTCAGATGAATATGGTCCTTGGAATGAGGGGGTCTGGGCATTATCAATAGCTGACAATGGTCAGAGTACTATAAGAAAACTTGACTTGTTCCCTGATACGTTGAGGGAAGAGGAATTCATCGTAAGTACGATTCAAACACTGACTCAACTCTTTATGGGGTACAGAACAGCGACTGAATTAAATTTCTACGGAAAAATTAAAGGAAACGAGTCTCTACTCCAGTCATTAGATAAACGATTAGTAAAAGGTATACCCATATTAGCAGATTATTTTTAAAAAGCGAGGGTGAGACAAAAGTAAAAAATACTTTTACCTCACCCTTTAAAACCGAATAAACGGATCTGCTTTTGTCCCAACAGTATTTAAATTTATGCGTTATTTTCTTCTTCTTCTGCTTCTTCTGAGGTGTATTCATGTTTTTCTTCCAAAGCTTCTTTAAAAATCTCTTCTTTTTCTTGCTTATAGTTGTCTTGACGCTCAGCAAAAATCTTTTCTTTTGTCTTGTCAGTCATCTAAATTCCCTCCACATTTTTTAGTTACCACAAATGGTATAGGTAAACCTTAACATTCTTAGAAAGACTTTACGATTATTTTGATTACAAGCAAAAGATTAGCGAAACTAGCTAAAAGTTCCTATAATATAAGATAAGGAATCAAATAAAAGTCTAAAAAATGAAAGGTAGTGGAGAATATGAGTAAAACAAAAGAAGAAAAAGTTACAAGAAATGGTAAGATCGGTAAAACATTAGCTGTTGTCATAGGCGGTCTTTATTTAGTGAAAATCTTAAAAGGTAAAAAAGACATTAAAAAATAAAAAAATCGAGAAAGTGATCCGGATAGTTACATCTGAGTTGCTTTCTTTTTATTTTCATTGACACTGATTGAAAAGACTTTTAAAATAAATAAAAGAATGTTCTCGTAGCTCAGTAGGATAGAGCAATCGCCTCCTAAGCGATAGGTCGCTGGTTCGATTCCAGTCGGGAACGTAAAAAACACCTGTCAAACGTTGTATTGACAGGTGTTTTAATTTATTAGTGCCAATTTTGTGCCAAATGCCTTACAAGTATTTCATAATATCGCTAATCTTTTCTAGGTCTTGGTCTTCCAACTCTTTACTATATGAGCGTAAGTTTCTTGAGTTGTCGTTGTATCTCGATGTCCTAGCAATTTAGATACCGTGAGAATGTTGATTTGCTTACATAGTAAAACGGATGCGTATGTATGCCTTAGCCCGTGCAAAGTCAAGTTAGTCGGGAACATAAAAAGCCGAAAAACCTTTGTTTTGCGGTCTTTTTTTTATTCCTCAAAAGAAAATTATCTCACTGGAAATAAAAAAAATTGCAAAAATTGAAAAATATTTTTTTAAATGACTATTGTAATGTAACTAGCTTATATTATATAATTATGATGTTACAAAGAAAGGATAGTGAGAAAATGAAAAAAGTTAGTTTATTATTGTTAGGTTTAACACTGTTTTTTGTAGGTGGAACAGCACAAGCAAATGCAGAAGAAGAAATTACTGCAGTACCTTATGGAGAAGTGCAAAGTGCGGATGTTCTGCAAAGTGAAGAGTCGGAATCCGCAGAAACATTTGCTCAAAACGAACGTGCTGCAAGTGCATCAGTTACTTATCGCACACACGTACAAGATGTTGGTTGGCAAGGTTGGAAGAATAATGCACAAGTATCAGGAACTTCAGGTAAGAAAAAACGCTTAGAAGCAATCCAATTAAAGATTCAAAATTCACCATACAGTGGAGGTATCCAATACCGTACACATGTTCAAGATATTGGCTGGCAAGGTTGGAAGAGTGATGGTCAAGTATCGGGAACTTCAGGTCAAAAGAAACGTTTAGAAGCGATTCAAATCAAATTGACTGGTCAGTTAGCTCAAGTTTATGATGTGTTTTATCGTGTCCATGCCCAAGAGTTTGGCTGGATGGGTTGGGAAAAAGGTGGCATTCCTTCTGGAACATCGAAATATTCTTATCGTCTAGAAGCAATAGAAGTAAAACTAGTTCCTAAGAAAAACTACACAACAATCAACAAATTAGGAAAAATGTCATATAGAGATAATAAAACATTTGCTGGTGAGATTAACTATAAATCAGTAGGTGTGCCAAAATCAATGTTAAGTAACTCTTTGAAATTATTCAAAGATGAAAAATCAATTAGGGCTTATGTTGAAAGAGAGTTAAAAGATTACAACCGCAAAGCAATCGCTTGTCAAACATATGTTATTAGAAGAGGGCTTACAACAATCGGTTATACTGCTGAATTCTATTTCCCTTATTAACAATAAAAAAACATACTAAGATTAGAGGGTAAACTCATCGACGGATGAGTTTATCCTCTATTTTCTTATTTTTAAGTTTATAGTAAGGGGTGAAAGGAAGATCGACCACACGCTCATGGACTTCGAGTCCCTACGAAAAAACGGTCTCCTTCACTGTCATTTTAAAATCTGGTTTAAGTATGTTGGGGCTTCGAGCTTGTGTTTAGGAAATTAGAAACGAAATGAAACAGTGAAGAACTTTTCAACAAAAAGAAAGAAGATGAAAATATGGCTTATGTACTTGCGTTAGATGTTTCTATGGGAAAAAGCTATAAAGTGCTTTATTTGGATGATCTTTGCCTTTCCGAGGGAGAGATTCTTCATACAAAATCAGGGTTTAATGCGTTACTTCAAGAAATCCGGCCCCTGCCTGAAACACCAAGTATTGTGTTTGAATCAACTGGCGTTTACTCAAAAGTAATCGAAACTTTTTGCCAAAATAACCACTTAGCTTATTGCCTATTGAATCCTTTAGAGGCAAAAAAAGCTAGACAGTGGTCTGCATGTGCTTAAAACAGATAAACAAGATGCCTATCGTCTTGCGCAAACTCACTGGCAATATGAACGGAAAATCAAGAGACATCAGTCAACCATTTATGAAGAATCTCATGATTTAGCCCGCTTTTATCAAGAGTTAGAAGCTGAAATCAAGAGACTAAGAATGTACTTACACACGGCTCTTCAGCTTAGTTTTCCAGAGTTCTAGTCGGGTATCAAAATTATCTCTAAACATTATTGAACGATTTCCTCATCCAGACTATCTAGCTGGATTGAGCCAGACACAGGTAAAAAATAGGTTGAAAAAGAGGACAGATAAAAAAATCTCCGATAAAAAAGCTTTAGAAAAAAAACAACAGCTCCTTTTATTGGCTTCTAATTCCTATCCAGCAGCCACGAAAACAAGTATTCAAGTACAAAAGGTTCCCACCAGTTAAAAGAGCTTATTCAATCAAAGGAAACCTTGCCTAAGCAGCTTATTGAACAAACCAAACCATTATCTGAGTTCGAACTTTACCAACGTGTTCCAGACATTGGTGAAGTATTTGCCGCTTTAATGATTGGTGAAATTGGCGATATTCGCCGATTTGAAAATCATAAGAAAGTGAATGCCTTTGTGGGAATTGATACCCGTAGGTATCAATCGGGTAAATACCTTGCCCAAGATCATATGAATAAACGAGGAAATCCTAAAGCTCGGAAAATTCTGTATTTTTCCGTAAAAAATATGATCCGCCAACAATCCGCCGCTTCGAATCACATTGTCGATTACTATTACAAGTTAAAAACGCAACCTATACCCAAAAAGGATAAGGTTGCGACCATAGCTTGTATGAACAAACTACTAAAGTGCCTCTATTCTATGGTTGAGAACGAGACAAAGTACGACTATGCGTACACGGCCTCTAAGGGCCAATAAGGCAATGCCTTATGAGTTGATTATAACACCCTGATTGAAAAAAGACATAATCATCAGGGGTATTTATTGTGGACTTTATTCTAAAATACTCTCTTTGTTTACAAACGATTAAAAGACCTTTCATTCTTTCTTTACTTTCTACTTGACTAATCGTAGGAATGAGCGTGGGACAAAACTGATCTTTAGTTTTGTCCCACGCTCTAAATCCGAATAAACGGCGAGAAAAAAGCAGCGACTACGCTTCGCTCTGATCACATCCAATTCTAAGTGCTAAAGCACTAAGTTTTGAAGGCTTCGGAAATAAGCTAAACGCTTTTGTCTCGGCCTCTTTTTTTATATTATGCCCAATCACCATTACGGAAAATCGGAACATGTGTGCCATCTTCTTTAATGCCATCAATATCCATTTTGTCTGAACCAACCATGAAATCTACATGAGTATGACTTCGGTTTAGACCCGCCTCTTTTAATTCTTCCTCGCTCATCTCTGTTCCACCTTGTAGGTTAAATGCATATGCTGAACCAAAAGCTAAATGATTTGAAGCATTTTCGTCAAATAAAGTATTGTAGAAAATGATTCCTGATTGAGAAATTGGTGATGGATCTGGAACTAAAGCTACTTCGCCTAAATGACGTGCGCCTTCGTCTGTTTCAAGTAACTTAGCCAATACTTCTTCACCTTGTTCGGCAGAAAAATCAATGACTTTACCGTCTTTAAATGTAAATTTCATGCCAGAAATCGTTGTTCCAGCATAACTTAATGGTTTAGTACTAGAAACAATGCCATCAACATGACGGCTATCTGGAGCAGTGAAAACTTCTTCTGTCGGCATATTAGCCATGAATTTTTCACCACGAACATTATCGCTGCCCGCACCTTCCCATAAATGATTTTTCGGCAAGCCAATTACTAAGTCTGTACCTGGTGCTGTGTAGTGCAATGCTTTAAATTGTTCTTTATTCAATTCTTCGGCTTTTGTGGCTAATTTATTGTCATGAACTTTCCACGCAGTAATTGGGTCTGCTTCGTAAACACGAGTTGTTTTAAAAATTTCATCCCAAAGAGAATCAACTTGCTGTTCACTATTTTTTAAGTCTGGGAAAACTTTAGCTGCCCATTCTTTTCCTGCAGCGGCTACAACAGTCCAGCTGACTTTATTTGCTTGTGTTGCTTTTCTTAAGTTGACTAAAGCTTTACCAGTAGCTGACTGAAAGGTAGCGACTCGGTCAGTATCAACGCCAGTAAGTGCATCAGGATTAGCTGAGACAACACTAATTCGGCTAGCACCTTTATTGACCCAGTCATCTGTTTGATCTATTTTATATTGAGGAATAGTTTCTAAATATTTTTCATCTGCATGGAGTAAAAATTCGCGTTGAATGACATCATCCGTCCATTGAATAATTACTTCACCTGCACCTAAGTTATAAGCTTCTTCTGTAATTAGCCGAGCTAATGGTGCTTGATCGACACTAATTTGTAAAACGATGCTTTGTCCTTTTTGAACATTAACACCAGTCTCAACAATTAATCGAGCGTATTTTTTTAAAGTTTCATTAAAATTTGGTAATGTCATAGAATAACCTCCTAGTTTTCATTCGTGTAACCGACAATATCATAACATGTACAGAGTGCGAACTCAAACAATCTAGTAGTGCTAGTTTCTTATTTAATTGTAGGGAAAAACTCTTGAAAGCCCTGTGTAATCGAATAAATAAAATAATATAAATCGAAGGACTAGTATTTTGCAGAATAGATAAATCGTGTTACAATAACTGTGGTATTTATATGGAAGCGTTATAGAGGATAGGTAGAGGGGATTGAAAGATTATGGCAAGAAAAAAAACAATTACTAAAGATCAGATTTTAAATGCTGCATACGAAGTAGTGGCCACTGAGGGCTTTTCGAAATTCACCGCACGAAACATTGCAACCAAAATGAAATGCTCGACACAACCTATTTACTTAGAATTCAAAAATATGGAAGATTTAAAAGAAGAATTATTTGAAAAGATTCATCAATATTTGGCAAAAGAAGTATTTCCTGTGCCGCATACTGATAATAAGATTGTGGATATGGCTTTAAATTATATTCACTTTGCTAAAAACGAAAGTAAATTATATCGTGCGCTCTATTTAGAAGAATATGGTGGCGGAAAAAGAATGCAGGAATTCTCATATAGTCACTTTTCAGATGCAGTTAAGAAAGATCCTGATTATGAGAAATTAAGTGATACAGAAATCGATTCTCTTCATATTGGGACATGGATTGTCGCTACTGGAATTGCAGCATTGATGACTTCTGGCATCATTCATCCAAATGATCAACAAATTGAACGTTTGATGAGAGATGCGATTGACCAGATATTAGAGCGGGATACGCCGATTGATATTGATAATTAAAATTAACTAAAGATAGGAGACAGGAAAAAAACGCAACGAGTTTTTCTCCTGTCTCCGTTTGTTGATTCCAATAATTATTTTGCAGTTTCTGCTAATTTTTTAGCAAAGGCTTCAAGAGTTTGAATATCTTCTTCTTCAGCAGCGAGATCAACTTTTACGCTATCCGCTCCCTTAGTAGCACCGATTTTTGTGAAAACAGCATCAAAGTCATCTACTGATTTACAAAATTCATCGTAAAAAGTATCACCGGAGCCACAGACACCATAAATCTTTCCAGAAAGATTGATTTCTTGTAATTCTTCATAAAAATCCACTATTTCATCGGGTAGTTCACCATCACCATACGTATATGTTGCTAAAACGCATATATCCGCATCTTCAAAATCTTCGGGATCAACTTGCGTACACTCATTGATTTCAACTTCAATATTTAAATTTTCAAAAGCTTCAGCAACGATATCCGCAATTTCTTCTGTATTTCCAGTCATGCTTGCGTAAACGATTTTAGCTAGGGTCATTCTATTTCCTCCTTCAAATAATACAACCTTGATTATATCAGAAAAATGAAGATTGTGTAAATTACAAAATTGAGAAGTTGCTTCTATAGCAGTGTTTTCAAGAGGTAAGAGAGTGAAAAAGGAATGAGAATTATTTTTAACAACTATTTTTCAGTGAAATTTTCATAAAATATGATAAAATACTCTTATATAAAGATTATCTAGCTCCACGGGCTAGTCATTACGCTTTGCTTCGATCTCATCAATTCCTAAGAACTAAAGCTCTAAGGATTGAAGGTTTCGGGAAAAAGATAAAAAATAATTGTGGTAAAGAGCACCACATTTATTTTTTCCTATTTTCCTATCAAGGTTGACCAAGCTCTTTCAGCTTTTAAATTTTAGGAGGACGATATTAAATGATTACACTAAAATCACCAAGAGAAATTGAAATGATGGATGAATCTGGGGAATTACTGGCAGATGTTCATCGTCATTTACGTTCTTTTATCAAGCCAGGTGTTACGAGCTGGGATATTGAAGTATTCGTAAGAGACTTTATCGAAAGCCACGGCGGAATTGCCGCTCAAATTGGGTTTGAAGACTATAAATATGCAACATGTTGCAGTATCAATGATGAAATTTGCCATGGGTTTCCTCGGAAAAAACCATTAAAAGATGGTGATTTAATCAAAGTAGACATGTGCATTGATTTAAAAGGTGCTGTATCAGATTCTTGCTGGGCTTATGTGGTAGGCAAATCAACGCCAGAATTAGACCATTTAATGACAGTGACGAAAAAAGCATTGTATCTAGGAATCGAGCAAGCGCAAGTTGGGAATCGTATTGGAGACATCGGACATGCTATTCAAACATATGTTGAAAGTGAAAACTTATCTGTCGTAAGAGATTTTGTAGGACACGGCATTGGTCCAACGATCCATGAAAGCCCAGTTATTCCTCATTATGGCGAACCAGGCAAAGGGTTACGCTTAAAAGAAGGAATGGTCATTACGATCGAACCTATGGTTAACACAGGAACTTGGCGTATGAAAATGGATCCAAATGGTTGGACCGCTTATACTTTAGATGGGGGTATTAGTTGTCAATTTGAACATACATTGGCTATTACAAAAGACGGGCCGAAAATTTTAACTTCTCAGGGAGAAGAAGGAACATACTAACTCAATTAGAGGAGAATTTTATGAAATTGGTGGACAAAGTAAAAAACAATGAAAAATTAATGCGTTTCATTGATACAACACAACGCCGTATGATTGATTCAGATATTGGAAATACGTCAGTCGTGGTGGCTTACTATTTACTATTGTCCCTCTTTCCTTTATTAATTGCGGTGGGAAATCTTTTGCCGTACTTACATATCGATCCAGACGAAGTATTGCCATACATAGCTGAAGCGATTCCTAAAGCAATTTTTGACGACTTGAAACCAGCGATCCAATCCTTGTTGACTCAACGATCTGGTGGCTTGCTGTCGATTTCTGCATTAGCTGCTTTATGGAGTGCTAGTCAAAGTATCAATGCACTACAAACAGCTATGAACAAAGCGTTTGGCGTCGAGCCACGCAAAAATTTCATTATTGTTCGTATTATGTCTTTGCTTGTGATTTTGTTGTTTATGACTGCAATTGTCGGTGTTGTTGGTGTTTTAGGGTTAGGTAAATCGATTTTAGATTTGCTACAGCCAATTTTCCACTTTTCAACTGACTTTATTGATACCTTTCAAACCTTGAAATGGCCGATCACGACATTGGTCTTACTCATTATTATGTGTTTGATCTATCGTGTTGTTCCTAATGCGAAATTGACGTTCCGTTCAATCATGCCAGGTGCAGTGTTTGCAACAGTGGGTTGGATGCTATTATCACAAGCTTTTGGATTGTATATTAAGTATTTCAGTTCAAAAATCTCTAGTTATCAAATCATAGGAAGTTTCATTATATTGATGCTATGGTTGAATTTAGCTGCAACAATCATTATTTTAGGCGGGATTATCAATGCGGTTGTTAAAGAATATATGTCGAATGAAAAGATTCAGCACCGTTATGGTTTGATCAATCGCCTGGTAGATAAAATAAAAGAAAAATTCAAGAAGTAGACCGAATGCTATGGATTCAAATAGACAAGTAAGTATTTTGACTTTTTAAATGGTGAAAACACTTGTTCCAACTTGTAAATGTGGAATGATTCGGTATAATATACGATGTACATTAAGAAAGTAGGTTCATCATGTCGATGTTTATTTATGAAATTGTTATCCGTCTATTTCTGACGTTTATTTTATCATTGATTACAACGCCGATCGTTAAATTATTGGCGTTTAGAATAGGCGCTTATGATGCGCCAGGTGAAAGAAGAGTAAATACAAAAAACATGCCTACGGCTGGCGGATTGAGTATTTATTTTGTCTTTGCTTTTTCGTGTCTGGTTATGTTCCAATCAATTATACCATTGGACTACATATGGCCGATTATATTTGGGGCAGGAATTGTTGTTGCAACAGGATTGCTCGATGATATTTATGAATTGTCGCCAAAGAAAAAAACGCTAGGTATTTTACTTGCTGCATTAGTCATTTATTTTGTAGCAGAAATTCGAATCGATGTTGTGACGTTACCGTTTTTCGGCCATATTGATTTACGTTGGTTTAGTTTACCGTTGACTTTGTTTTGGATATTGGCTATTACAAATGCGGTCAATTTGATCGATGGTTTGGATGGATTAGCTTCCGGGGTTTCAATTATTAGTTTAACGACGATCGGTGTAATTGGGTATTTTTTCCTTCATGCGAAAACTGTCTTTATTCCAATTGTGATCTTTGTTTTGGTCGCTAGTATCGCAGGATTTTTTCCATATAACTTTTATCCAGCTAAGATTTTCTTAGGAGATACTGGGGCCTTGTTTTTGGGTTTTATGATCGCTGTTATGTCATTACAAGGATTGAAGAATGCCACGTTTATTACGGTAATCACCCCGATGATTATCTTAGGTGTTCCGATTACTGATACTGTGTATGCGATTATTCGTCGATTGATGAATAAGCGACCGATTTCTTCTGCTGACAAAATGCATTTACATCATCGTTTGCTTTCACTTGGGTTCACTCACAAAGGTGCTGTGATGACGATTTACGGATTAGCTTTGGTCTTTTCATTTGTTGCGTTGCTGTTTAGCTACGCTAGTAATGTGGCATCGATTCTGCTGATTGTTTTTAGTGCGATTGGATTAGAGTTGTTTATTGAAATGATCGGATTAGTCGGTGAAAATCATCAACCGTTGATGTATATTTTACGCATGTTTGGAAACCGTGAATTTCGTCACCAGCAATTAGAAAAAAAATTAGGTAAACATTCTAAAAAAAAGTAAATAATTCAAGAGAATCTTTGCGGGACTTTTCTGCTGTGTTATAATTTATTGATTGAGTAAAATGAGAGAGCGGGACAAAACTCAACAAGTTTTGCTCCGCTCTCCTAGAATTCAGTAAAATAATGAGTGAATAGGTGACAGTTGACATTTCTTATATAAGCAAAAGCTTCTACCAGATTGATCTTATTTTAAATGAGGTGCAAAAATATGAATGATAGAATAACGATTTCCATTGTTACTCACAATAGCCGTCATATTTTTGATGTGCTGGATAATTTAAAAATTGAATTAGGTCTAGAATCAAATTATGATATACATATATTTGACAATGCTTCCGAGCAACATTACATAGATCAACTTGAACGTTATGGTTCATTTATTTTCTTGCACAAATCTGAAGAAAATAGAGGTTTTGGTCATGGGCATAATCAGGTTCTGAAGACTGTTGATACGCGTTATGCTGTCATCTTTAATCCAGATGTTTTGATTACAAAAGAGGCGTTGGATAAAATGATTCGACGGATAAAGGAAGACGAACAGTTGGCCGCTGTTTGCCCTAAGGTATTAAACTCAGATGGAACAACGCAATATTTAGTGCGTCAAAAGCTAGATGTATTCGATTATATGCTGCGATTTGTTCCGTTTCAATCGATTAAAAACTTATTTGATAAGCGCTTAAGTTATTATGAATGTCGTGATTTACCAGATGACCGAACAACCTATATTAAAATGGGGTCAGGCTGTTTTATGGTGATTGATATCGATAAGTTTAAACAAATCGGTGGTTTTGATGAGCGATACTTCATGTATTTTGAAGATAATGATCTTTGTTTGAGTTTAGGAAAAGCAGGCTATAAAATTTTGTACTCCCCTTTTGAAACGGTGATTCATTTATATGAAAAAGGCGCACACAAAAATCAGAAATTATTTAAAATATTTTTACAGTCAATGATTAAATTTTTCAATAAATGGGGCTGGAGGTTTTTCTAGTGGAGAATAGGTTGGTTATTACACTCGTTTTATATCAGACTGAACTCTCAACAACACCCAGTTATGCTTACGTAAAAAGAATGATAATGGAAAAAAATACAATTTATCTATTTATTTATGATAACAGTCGAAAGAAACAGACTGATGAATTGTTTCAACTGGAAAATGTTTGTTATGTTCATGATGAGACGAATCCAGGATTGGCTAAAGCGTATAATGCTGGAGGTCAATATTTTATAGATATTCAAGGCGACTTAATGTTGCTGTTGGATCAAGACACTTTGCTTGATGAGGCGTACCTTGAAACGCTTCTAGAGTTGCACCTAGATAAAGAAATTGGCGCATACGTACCTATTGTCAGTTCTCATGGACGACAAATATCTCCAGTTTTTTCTGATAAATATGTTGGAGGTCAATCTGAATTGCCAAAAGCTGGCATTTATTCAGAAAGGTTGATGAGTATTAATTCTGGAACAGTGCTTCCTTTGAAAACAATAAACGATATTGGTCTATTTAACTTGGATTTCCCTTTGGATTTTTTAGATCATTGGCTTTTTTGGAAGATTCATCAACTAGATAAAAAAATCAATGTTTTAGATCATCATTTGGTACATGACTTATCTGTGCTAGACTATCGAACGATCAACAGTAAACGATATGAATCAATTATTAGCGGAGAAACGTTATTTTATAAGAAGTATGATCAAGATAAATTTTACAATCATAGAAGACGTTTACTTTTAAGAACGATCAAGCAATTTTTAAGGGTCAAAAACCGTAAAATTTGGCGGCGTACGTTTTTAGAGTATCGGTTATTAATGAAAGGAAAATAGATGATCTCAGTTTGTATTGCCACATATAATGGAGAAAAGTATTTAGAAGAACAGCTTGAAAGTATTTTACCCCAGATGGACCCTTGTGATGAGCTGATTATATCAGATGATGGGTCCAAAGATTCAACCTTAACTATCATCAAGCGATATACAGCACAAGATCAGCGGATAAAATTCTTTAAAGGACCGGGCAAAGGCGTGATTGCTAATTTTGAATTTGCGATCAATCAAAGTCAGGGTGAATTTATTTTTTTGGCAGATCAAGATGATGTTTGGCTGTCTGGAAAAGTCCAAACGACGTTAGATTTTTTTCAAGCGCATCCTAAAATAGATTTAGTGATCAGCGACTTAGTGATCGTGAATGAACATTTGGAAGTGATCGAGCCCTCGTATTTTGAGTATCGAAACGTGAAATTGGGTTTTCTTCATAATATTGTAAAAAATAAATATATCGGTGCTGGCATGGCTTTTCGTAGCAGACTTAAGTCGAGAATATTGCCAATTCCGGCTAAAGTTCCTATGCATGATATGTGGATTGGTTTGATTGCGGCGTATAGAAATAGAAGTGCACTGGTTCGACAAAAGCTGACATTGTATCGTAGACATAGCAATAATGCGAGTGAAATCAATACGAAAGCTAGTCTTTTTCAACAATTGAAATGGCGGTGTGCAATTAGTTATGTACTGTTCAAAAGAATATTTTTTGGTTCGTAGAAAACAGCTACTTTACAGTTTTGTAAAATATTCTTAAAATGAATGACAATCATAGCTAATAATGCAATAATAACAGGTAGTAATGTTAGTAAATAACAATAAAATAAATTAGTATAAGGAGTTTTTTTCATGAAAGGGATTATCTTAGCTGGAGGAAGTGGAACCAGACTTTATCCATTAACGAAAGCCACATCAAAACAATTAATGCCTGTCTATGACAAACCAATGATCTACTATCCAATGTCAACATTGATGTTAGCGGGTATCAAGGAAATTTTGATCATTTCGACACCTGATGATACACCTCGTTTTGAAAGCTTATTCGGCGATGGAAAAGATTTAGGTATTCACATTGAGTACGCGGTTCAAGAAAGTCCTGATGGTTTGGCGCAAGCATTTATTATTGGCGAAAAATTCATTGGCGATGACAGCGTATGTTTAGTTTTAGGTGATAATATTTATTATGGCGGTGGTTTATCTAATATGCTCCAGCGTGCAGCATCAAAAGAAAATGGAGCCACTGTTTTCGGTTATCATGTGAATGATCCTGAGCGGTTTGGTGTGGTTGAATTTGATAATCAGATGAAGGCTCTTTCAATCGAAGAAAAACCTGAGAATCCAAAATCGAATTATGCTGTTACTGGTCTGTATTTCTACGATAATGAAGTCATCGAAATTGCTAAAAATATTAAGCCATCTGATCGTGGAGAACTAGAAATCACAGATGTAAATAGGGTTTATTTAGAGAAAAATAAATTATCTGTTGAAGTGATGGGACGCGGATTTGCCTGGTTAGATACTGGAACCCATGAATCGCTTTTAGAAGCATCGACTTTTATTGAAACGATTGAGAAACGTCAAAATTTAAAAGTAGCTTGTTTGGAAGAAATTGCGTATCGAATGGACTATATCACAAATGAACAACTCATTGAACTAGCACAGCCATTAAAGAAAAATGGTTATGGGCAATATCTATTAAGATTGGCAGAAACAGACTAGGAGCGAATAGACAATGAAAGTTATTGACACAAAATTACAAGATGTGAAAATCATTGAGATGGACGTATTTGGCGATCACCGCGGCTTTTTTACTGAAAGCTATTCGAAAGAAAAATTTGCTGAACAAGGATTGGATTTTGATTTTGTACAAGACAATCATTCTCTTTCAAGCGAAGCGGGCGTATTACGTGGCTTGCATTTTCAAAAAGGGGAAGCCGCTCAAACAAAATTGATTCGTGTTGTAACAGGTGCAGTTTTAGATGTAATCGTCGATATCCGTAAAGGCAGCCCAACTTATGGTCAGTGGGAAGGGTATATTTTATCAGAACATAACCATCGTCAATTATTGGTGCCTAAAGGCTATGCTCATGGTTTTGTAACGCTGACACCAAATGTTAACTTTATGTATAAGTGTGATAATTACTATAATGCACCTGCAGATGGCGGGATTGCTTTTGATGATCCAGATCTAGCAATTGATTGGCCGATTGATATTCAAAAAGCAATTACGTCTGAAAAAGATAAAAATCACCCAACATTAAAAGAATTCGAATCAGAAAATCCTTTTGTTTATGGTGAAATCTAAAAAAATTTAGGAGCGATCTTGAAGATGAAAAACATCATTGTTACTGGTGGAGCTGGCTTCATCGGATCAAATTTTGTTCATTATGTAGTGAACAACCATCCAGAAGTTCATGTCACGGTATTAGATAAATTAACCTATGCAGGAAATAAAAAAAATCTTGAAGGACTACCATCAGATCGTGTTGAATTAGTCGTCGGCGATATTGCTGATGCTGAATTAGTTGATCGTTTAGTTCAAAAAACGGATGCAGTGGTTCATTACGCGGCAGAATCTCATAACGATAATTCGTTAAACGATCCATTTCCGTTTGTGCAAACAAATATTATCGGTACGTATACTTTAATTGAAGCATGCCGTAAACATGACGTACGTTATCATCATGTTTCAACAGATGAAGTTTATGGGGATCTACCATTGCGTGAAGATCTACCTGAACATGGTGAAGGCAAAGGTGAAAAATTCACTGCTGAAACACCTTATAATCCATCTAGTCCGTATTCTTCAACAAAAGCAGGTTCAGACTTGTTAGTAAAAGCTTGGGGACGTTCGTTTGGACTAAAAGCAACAATTTCTAACTGTTCCAATAATTATGGACCTTACCAACATATTGAAAAATTTATTCCACGCCAAATTACTAATGTATTAAGTGGGATCACGCCCAAACTATACGGTGCTGGTAAAAATGTTCGCGACTGGATTCATACAAATGACCACTCTTCGGCTGTTTGGACGATTTTAATGAAAGGTAAGCTTGGTGAAACTTACTTAATCGGGGCAGACGGGGAAGAAGATAACAAAGCCGTAATGGAATTGATTTTAGAATTAATGGGGCAACCAAAAGATGCGTATGAACATGTGAATGATCGTCCTGGGCACGATCTACGTTATGCGATCGATTCTTCAAAATTACGTGAAGAATTAGGATGGACGCCAGAATTCACTAATTTTCGTGATGGTTTAGCAGATACTATTAAATGGTATACAGAAAATTCAGGATGGTGGGAAGCAGACAAAGCTGCAGTAGAAGCCAATTATGCCAAAAACGGTCAATAAATCGATATCCTAATTTCGAAGATATCTTACATCAAATTTTAACCGAATATGATTAAAATAATGAGTTGTTGAGCGTGGAACAAAACTAATAAATGGTTTTGCTCCACGCTCTAAATACGAATCGAAGGCTAGGCAGAAAAAATAGTCACTTCTTTTTTTAACAATAATCTCTGTCTTAGCTTCTTTTTCTATTATCTTGCTATTCGGGCCAATTTTTCTACTAAGACTGAATGAGCCCGCTACATTTTCAAATTTACGAGGAGGAAATAAGAATGATACTTTTAACTGGCGGTAATGGGCAACTAGGTACAGAGCTACGTCATTTGTTAGACGAGCAAAAATTGGACTATGTTTCTACTGACTCAAAAGAATTAGACATCACAGATGCAAAGAAGACAATGGCTTATATCACGAATTTAAAGCCTGAAGTGATTTATCACTGTGCAGCTTATACCGCTGTAGATAAAGCAGAAGATGAAGGCAAAGAATTAGATGAGAAAATCAATGTAGAGGGTACTCGTAATGTAGCTATTGCTGCTAAAGCTGTGGATGCCACCTTGGTTTATATCAGCACAGATTATGTATTTGACGGGACTAAAAAAGAAGCTATGTATAAAACTAAAGATCAAACAAATCCTCAAAACGAATATGGACGCACAAAATTATTAGGTGAGCAAATCGTTCAAGAGGTCATGGGAAAATATTACATTATTCGTACTTCTTGGGTATTTGGCCAATACGGTCATAATTTTGTTTTCACGATGCAAAAATTGGCTGAGACACGCGATCAGTTGACGGTCGTTGATGATCAATTTGGTCGTCCGACTTGGACAAGGACATTAGCTGAATTTATGGTTTTTGTTATAAAAAAAGAGGCTCCATATGGCATTTATCATTTGTCGAATGACAATAGTTGTAGTTGGTATCAGTTTGCCAAAGAAATTTTGAAAAATACAGATGTGGAAGTCCTACCAGTGGATTCAAGCAAATTCCCACAAAAAGCGACGCGCCCTAAGTATTCTGTAATGGATCTTACTAAGACTAAGGAGCTAGGATTTGAAATTCCTGCTTGGGAAGAAGCGTTGGAAGAAATGTTGAACAGTATAAAAAAATAGGCAAACAGATCTAGTCACTTTTGAGGTTGTGATTTTAGCCGCATGGATTGTCTTGCTTTGGTAGTATTATTATACGACAGTTACACTAGCAAATAGACTTCTTTAAAAAGATCCAACCTAACAATTGAAATTTATGGTATACAATGTTTCAACGGTGAATACGTTGATGTTTTCTGGGATAGTAGATTCAATCAGAAAGTCCCTGAATTGTTTATTTTTAACTGGTTTTCTTATGGAGCACCGCCTGTTGGATTAGCAACTGTAGAAGGTGTATAAGGAAGGTATTATATTGGATTACTTATTTTGTTAATAGTTTGAAACTCCGTTATCTTCAAACTTAAGTGAGCAAAAAAGAGTTAATGAAAAATCAGAATAAGCACAGAATATTTGGGTTTTATCTATAGCAACGTATTTTCTATTGACAATGATATTACTTACTTTAGGAAATTATTATAGAGGCTAATTATAAAAGGAGTAAAATGAATTGAAAATATTATTGATTATACCTGCATACAATGAAGAAGCAAATATTTTAAATACAATAATGTCTATTGAAAATTTTAAAAAAGAGAAGAAACATAATTGCTCTTATATTATTGATTATATAGTAATTAATGATGGTTCAACTGATAACACTCAATCGATTATAGAAAAAAATGAAATTAATGCGGTTCAATTGATCATGAATTTGGGGATCGGTGGAGCTGTCCAAACAGGATATAGATATGCAAAAGAAAATGACTACGATATTGCTATTCAGTTTGATGGGGATGGTCAACACGACATTAATAGTCTAGATAGTGTAATATGGCCGATAATAAAAAAAGAAGCTGATTTTGTGATTGGTTCAAGATTTTTACCAAATCAAAAGGCTACCTTTCAAACAACCTTTATGCGACGTGTAGGAATCAAAATACTTTCTTTTCTGATTTATCTATCGTCAGGTAAAAAAATTTATGATGTAACTTCGGGCTATCGTGCTTGCAATAAAGAAATTATCGCCTATTTTTCAAAAAAATATCCGACAAGTTATCCTGAACCAGAATCAACGGTACATTTATTAAAAAAGAAATTCAGAATCAAGGAAGTTTCTGTTAATATGATGGAGCGAACTGGCGGAAAGTCCTCTATCCGTGCCTTTACCTCAGTTAAGTACATGTTTGAAGTGAGCATTGCAATTATTGTTTCAGGTTTTATGAGGGAGAGAGATTGATGAGTCCAATTTTAAGAATAGAAATGCTGATTTTTTCCTTGCTCTTTTTTGTTTATATTATTCGTTCAATTAATAAAAATATTTTCTTATTAAAAAATGCGGTCAGATGGCTGTTTATATCTGCGAGCTTGGTTATTTTTGCTATTTTTCCTAAACTACCAGAATGGTTAAGTAAATTGTTAGGATTCGAAACAACTTCTAATTTTTTATTGATCGCAGCAATCTTTGTTTTGCTATTTATTGAAATTAAGAATTCCGCTTTGCTATCAAAACAGCAAAATCAAATAAAACTGTTAATCCAAGAACTTTCAATAATGAAAGATAAAAAGGAGAAAAAATAATGCTGTTATTCTTACTATATGTCGTTTTATCTACTTCAGGTTTGATTTTAGTGAAGTTAGGTTCGCAAGCCAATTCAATTCAAATCACAAATGCTGTTTTTTCCTTTTCAATGTCTTTTACAACAATTGTAGGATTTTTGTGCTACATGTTTAGTTTTGTTTTGTGGATGGTCATTATTAGTAAATCTGAAGTGTCCTATATTGTTCCTATGGGTGTTGCATTTACAAATATTGCAGTGTTAATCGGTTCTAAGCTTATTTTACAAGAACAGGTTTCACTGGGTACAGTTATTGGAACATGCGTGATTATTTTAGGGATTGTTATTATCCAAGTTGCTAAATAAAAAGCCTTTAAAATCAATAATCATTGCTTAAATCTTAAGAAAATACTTACATAACTTGAAAAAAGTGCGCATATTCTTTAAACTAGTAATGTTATACAGCTTATTTTAGTAAAAATATAAAAGCGATGGGAATAGGAAAGGAAACAAGTCAATGATACGAGAAACACTATCCATTTTTAAAAATATTTTTGAAAATAGAAAACTGTTAGTACAGTTTTCATTCAACGATTTTAAATCAAAATATGCAGGTTCTGCACTGGGGATCGTCTGGGCATTTATTACGCCTTTAGTTACTGTGTTGACCTATTGGTTTGTTTTTTCGCAAATACGACCTCAAGGAGCTAACGAGGAATTTCCGTTCATTGTTTATCTCGTTACGGGCTTGATTCCATGGTTCTTTTTCTCGGACTCATTGTTGTCTGCAACCAACGTTTTTAGAGAGTACAGCTATCTTGTAAAAAAAGTAGTTTTTAACGTACAGATTTTGCCTACATCAAAAATTTTATCAAGCTTATATACACATCTATTTTTTATTGTGATTGGTTTTGGTATTACTTCTATGAGTGGTATTTATCCGACATTACAAGCGGTACAGTTGATTTATTACCTATTCTGTCTGATTATTTTTTTGACCGGTGTAACGTGGCTGACAGCTTCTACCCAACCGTTTTTACCAGATATCATGCAATTTATCAACGTAGCAATGCAAACAATTATGTGGACACTTCCGATTTTATGGCAACCTTCTGGATGGATCGAAAAAGTTCTGAAATTGAATCCCCTATATTACATTATTCAAGGGTATCGTGATTCGTTTACAGGTGGTGCTTGGTTTTGGGAACATTGGCAATATGGCCTGTACTTCTGGGGGTGTACAATCGTTCTTTTATTAATTGGATCTACGGTCTTTAGACGTTTGAAACCACATTTTTCAGATGTATTATAAAGTATAGGAGATTAAACAATGTCAGAATATGCAATCGATATACAGAATATAACAAAAACATATAACATGTATAAAAAACCATCTGATCGTTTTAAAGAAGCACTTAATCCAATGAAAAAAACGTATCATGATCTGTTTTATGCATTAAAAGATGTCACGATGCAAATTAAAAAAGGTGAAATGATCGGATTTGTTGGAGAAAATGGATCTGGTAAATCAACAATCCTTAAAATAATTACTGGTGTTTTGACACCAACTTCTGGTTCTATGACGATTGATGGAAAAATTTCAGCACTATTAGAGTTAGGCTCTGGATTCAACCCTGAATATTCAGGGTATGAAAATATTTTTCTAAATGGAATGGTGCTTGGTTTTTCTAGGGAAGAGATGGAAGAACGAGTAGATGATGTTATCAAGTTTGCTGATATTGGCGATCATTTGTATCAACCTGTAAAAACATATTCTAGCGGGATGTTTGTTCGTTTAGCTTTTGCTGTAGCAATCAATGTAGATCCTGATATTTTGATTGTGGATGAAGCTTTGGCTGTTGGCGATTTAGAATTTCAGTTGAAATGTATGGAAAAATTCACTGAAATCAAAAATTCCGGGAAAACAATTCTTTTTGTCTCTCATGATGTTAACTCGATTCGCCGTTTTTGTGATCGTACATTTTGGTTGAAAAATGGAGAAGTTGTTGAATATGGAGACACGATGGACGTAACAACAAACTACGAAAACTTCTTGAAGAAAAAATCGATCAAAACCGTTGACCGTGAAAAAACGATCCAAAATGAAGAAACTGTTCCAGATATCATAGAAATAGATAAAGCAACGCTATTAAATCACGCGTTGGAGCCGTTAGAAATTGTTACTCAAGACGAAAAAGTTATTGTAAAATTGGAGTATACTGTTAAAAATGATACGATCAAGTCACCTGTGTGTGGTATAGCCATTCGGACAGTCGATAATAACTATGTGTGCGGATTGAATACCTTGTTGGATGGGGTCAAAATACCCTGGAAAAAAGGTGAAAATGTCTTTTATCTGGAATATGGCAAGATGTCTCTTTTAACAGGAGAATATTATTTCGATATTGCGTTCTTTGAAGAACACGCTACAGTACCTTTGGTTTATAAAACGAAATACCTGAACATGTTTATTAGCGGTCGCTATGCAGGCGAAGGCATTGTCATTTTAGATCATGAATGGAAGGATACTATTAAAGATGAAATATGATTTTGAAATGGAAGTTGACGAGAGTACTAGTGTTGGTAAAATCGTTGCCCAAATTAAAGAAAACAGTCGAGTATTAGAGTTTGGTCCAGGTAATGGTCGAATGACAAAATATTTGATGGAAGAGAAGAATTGCTATGTTGCGATCGTTGAGCTGGACAAAGAGCTTTATGATTACGTGAGCGAATTTTCTAATGACGGATTTTACGGAAATATCGATGAAGAAGCTTGGACAAAACATTTTGAAAATCAAACCTTTGATTATATCATTTTTGCTGATGTATTAGAGCATTTAATGAATCCTAAAAGTGCGCTGATGAAAGTGAAACCTTTTTTAAGTGACGAAGGTCAAATCTTGATCACTTTCCCAAATATTGCACATAATTCTGTTTTGATCGATCTATTTAATAATAAATTAGATTGGCGTGAAACAGGATTGCTTGATGCGACTCACAAGTCATTCTTCGTTCAAAGTGGGTTTGAAAAACTATTTAAAGAAGTTGGTTTATTTATTGCCAAAGAAGATTTTACAATCAATGAAGTTGGTTATAATGAGCTTGAATCCAACTATGAAGACTTGCCAGTGGAAATTCGTGCGGCGTTTAAAGCACGTCCATTCGGGGAAGTCTATCAGTATTTTTATGCGCTTTCTGCCCAACCTGTGGAAAATCCGATTCGCACAATACCAGAAAATTCAAGCTATAGAAAGAATATTCATTTTCTATATGATTGCGGTGAGGAAGATCAACAAGAATTTGATGTTCAACTTAATAACGTATCAGGTGAAAATAAAACATTTACGATTGACATACCCGATACTATTAAGTTATTAAAAATTTTCCCGAGCTTGACAGGTGCGTTAGTAGATATAGAATTGATTGTTGATGATAAGGCAATACTACCGAGTGCGACGAATGCTGTTTATAGCAAAGAAACACAGTATTTTTTCTCTGACAATCAGGTTCCAGTTATGGAAGTAAATGATAAAAAAATAGCTGGAAAAACAATGACAATCACAGTTGACTACAAATACGAAGGTAATTATTCTGAGATGATTCACGGGTTGATCGACTATACAATTGAGCTACAGGCGAATCAGTCAAAAAATACAGGAATAATGGTGAGTGAAAAACAAATGACAAAGTATAAAAAAGTATCGATTAGTAAATTTGATTCATTCATTTCGCTTAATATTGATGATATTGTTCGTCATGTTGAGGAGAAAAAAACTGTGATCCGAGGTTGGGCATATTCTAAAGAAGACAAATTACCCATTGATTTTAAAGTATCCGCTGAAACAACTGTTGAATATTCTGTTGAAAAAGAATACCGCAGAGATGTTATTGATATGTTTGAACTAAAAGGTGATCAAGAATATGGATTTGTGATTGAAGTAGTCGATGCCGAAGATCAACCAACGTATATATTGAATATTGCAACGAATAACGGACGTAAATTACAATATCGCCTAGAAAAACCTAATATGGTTCAGCCTGGTAATAAAGTTCAAAGAGCTATACGCTCTATGCAGACACGTGGCCTTGTGGGTTCAATGAAATGGTATTTTAAACGTCAAGAGCAAAAAGAAATTCCTGTTGACCCGTCAGCTATCTTAGAAGAAATCAAAACATTTGAATTCCAACCTAAAATTTCTGTGGCTGTCCCTGTTTATAATGTGGAGGAAAAATGGTTAGATGCTTGTGTGTCTTCCCTTCAAAATCAATATTATGAAAATTGGGAGCTATGTTTAGCGGATGATGCTTCGCCAAGTGACTATATTAAACCTTTACTTAAAAAGTATGCGGATGCAGATGATCGAATCAAGGTCATTTATCGCGAAAAAAATGGACATATCTCAGAAGCAACTAACTCAGCGTTAACGATTGCAACAGGTGATTATATTGGATTTATGGATAATGATGATGAATTAGCACCTCAAGCGTTATATGAAGTTGTAAAAGCCTTAAATGAAGATCAAACAATCGATTTTATCTATACAGATGAAGATAAAGTCACTGAAAGTGGCAAGCGGTTCAATGCATTCTATAAATCTAAATGGAATTCTGAGTTGATATTAAACCATAATTACATCACGCATTTTGTTGTAGTAAAACGTTCTTTAGTGGAGAAAACAGGTGGTTTAAAGACAGAATTTAACGGTGCCCAAGATTACGATTTCGTTTTACGTGCGACGGAGAAAGCAGAAAATATTGCTCATATTCCTGGCATGATGTATCATTGGCGTGC
Organism: Enterococcus sp. AMC1251; assembly: GCF_058216535.1. NCBI lineage: Bacteria > Bacillati > Bacillota > Bacilli > Lactobacillales > Enterococcaceae > Enterococcus > Enterococcus sp. AMC1251. The sequence continues at coordinate 808,807 of NZ_CM177098.1, forward strand.
GATCGAATCATCTACTGCGTTGAATCCTGAAAGTAAAGGCTATGCGTATGTAGCAGGGCAACGTGCGGTACAAGCCGCAATGGATCGTCGTAACATCAAAGCGAACGTTGAAATTGCTGAGTTTTACGGTTCATATAAAATCAATTATATTTATGACACAATACCAAAAGTATCGATTGTACTTACTAATGATACTGCAGATATTAATGATTATCTGAAAAAATTACTTGAAAAAACAATCTATGAAAACTACGATATCGTTTTACCAAAAGCAATGAAAGAAAAAATCAAATCATCTAGTAATAAGATTGTTTATAGTGACGGTCAAACAAGAGATGAATTGATTCAATCTAGCTCTGGTGAATACACGGTTCTTTTAGATGCTGGTCTTGTTCCAACGAAAAGTAATTGGCTTGTTGAAATGATGAACATGGCGCAACAACCAACCGCTGGTGTCGTAACAGGCAGAGTAGTAGATCATCGTTACCGCATTGAGAATATCGGTATTTCTATCGATACAGAGAAAAAGCGCTTGATTTATCCAGAACAGGGAACGCCAGGAAAGAGCTTAGGGTATTATTACCGTATCGCTTTACCAAGAAATGTTCAGGCTGCCTCTGAAACATCTATGATTTTTAGAAAAGCAGATTATCTTGCGGTTTCAGGGATTACAGAAGAGCTAGGTAAAGATGTTATGGGTGTTGATTTATCCTTGAAAGTTGCTAAACAACTAGATAAAAAAATTATCTATTGTTCTTATGCGGTCTTTAAAGCAGAAGAAAAAATTCAAAATCTTGATAAAAAAGGCAATTTCAAGGCGTTAACAGATAAATGGTCTGAACAAGATTTAGTTGATCGCTATAAAAATCCAAAACGTCAGTAACATCAGACCTTTAATTGTAAGGAGCGCAAAGTATGAACGATGAGATAAAAATCATTATTGATAGTATCTATCGAGAAAAACAAACCAACAACTTAACGATAACTGGCTGGGCTTTGAATACTAATTCAAAGTCCACACCCGTTATTTCAATCAACAATCAAGAGCAAGTAATGTCTTTTGACATCAAGCGTATTTTAAGAGAAGATGTCAACCAGATTTATGAGGTAAATTCAGATGTTTTAGCGGGATTTGAAATAAAAATAGAAGGCATCCAAAAGAAAACTAAATTGGAAGTCCAATTTGTTTCAGAGAACGGAGAGTCAAGCAAAACAGAATGGATCGATTTAGCGAAAAAATATCCTCTAATTCCTGGAACCGAAGATAAGATGGCTAGATTGATGATAAAAGTACATAAAGGCATTAGTTACCTAAAAAGAAATGGGCTCAAAAGTACGATTCAGCGAGTAAAAATTGAAAAAATCAGAAATCAGTCTTCTTATCCAAACTGGTTGGAAAGAAATGAGCACTTCGATTTTGAGCAAATCAAAGCTGAAATCAGCGCATTTAACTATCAACCTAAAATTTCGATTGCTATGCCTGTTTATAATGTAGAAGAAAAATGGCTGCGTCGTTGTATTGATTCTATTTTGATCCAAGATTATTCAAACTGGGAACTTTGTATGGCAGATGATGCCTCGACAGATCCTAAAGTAAAAGAACTTTTAACGGATTATAGCAATTCAGATGAACGAATCAAAGTTGTTTTCAGACCTGAAAACGGTCATATCAGTGAGGCAACAAATTCTGCATTAGCATTAGCAACTGGAGAATTTGTGGCACTATTAGATAATGACGATGAACTGTCGAGAATTGCCTTTTATGAAGTTGTCAAAGCCTTAAATGAAAATCCTGAATTGGATTTACTTTATAGTGATGAAGATAAAATCGATATGGAAGCTAATCGTTCAGATCCATCATTTAAACCCGATTGGTCGCCTGATTTATTGTTAGGAACAAACTATATTTCTCATCTAGGTGTTTACCGCAGAACAATTCTTGAAGAAATCGGTGGTTTTAGAAAAGGCTACGAAGGGTCTCAAGATTATGATTTAGTCCTTCGATTTACTGAAAAAACAACTAGTGAACGTATTAAACATATTCCTAAAGTCCTATATCATTGGCGTATGTTGCCGACATCAACTGCTGTTGACCAATCGTCAAAAGGATATGCCTTTGAAGCAGGCCTAAGAGCGGTTCAAGATGCTTTAGTCCGTCGGAAAATCAAAGGGCATGCTACTCATGGTCGAGCAAATGGGTTGTATGATGTGTATTATGATATCGAATCAGAAGAGTTAGTTTCGATTATTATTCCAACTAAAAATGGCTATAAAGATGTTAAACGCTGTGTTTCTTCGATCATTGAAAAAACAACCTATAAAAATTATGAAATCATTATCGCGGATAATGGCAGTACAGATGAAAAAATGAAAGAATTGTATGACTCCTTTAAGCAGCAACTTGATGCTCGTTTTCGTGTGGTCGTGATTGATATTCCATTTAATTTTTCTAAAATCAATAATATTGCGGCAAAAGATGCAAAAGGCGAGTATCTCTTATTCTTAAATAATGACACTGAAGTGATCAATGCTGATTGGTTAAAATTAATGGTATCTTTTGCTCAACAAGAACGAATCGGCTGTGTCGGTGCAAAATTATTGTATCCAAATAATACGATCCAGCATGCAGGTGTAATTTTAGGATTAGGTGGAATTGCAGGGCATGGACATTATGGCTATCCGCATGGAGATTTAGGTTATTTTGGGAAATTAGCCTTGAATGTCGATTATTTAGCTGTGACGGCCGCTTGTCTGTTGATGAAAAAACAAGATTTTGAAGCTGTTTCTGGTTTTGATGAAGATTTTACAGTGGCATTTAATGATGTTGATCTTTGCTTAAAAGTAAAAGAACTAGGGCGAGATAACGTGTGGCTTCATGAAGCAGAACTTTACCATTTTGAATCTCAAACAAGAGGATATGATGATAAAGGGAAAAAGAAAAAACGTTTTGAAAAAGAAAAAGCAATGATGGAACAAAAATGGTCAACCTTGATCGACGATGATCCGTTTTATAACCCTAATCTTACAAGAGAAATACCTAATTTTTCTTATAGAGATTAGATATGAAATCAATAATTTTTAGGACGATGAAATGGAGTTAGTAATGGAAATCAATCAAGTAGAAATTAAGAAAAGTAATACGATAAAGTATCAGCTTATCAAGGTGATAGATAAACTAATCAAAGCTCGGTTTTTACTTGCTTTACTTGTGTTTATTTTACTTTTGATCTTCAAAATACATGGTAGTTCGATCAATATGTGGGATGATTATGTTTCTGATTATACGGATGATGCAGATAAACAAGGGGTGATTTTTGGTGAGCCCCGACCGATCAGATCAGATGAATGGATGGTTCAAACGCCTTACAGTCTCTCTCAAACTCAAACAGGGTTAAAAAATCATAATGAAGTCATAACAATCGATGGTCAAGACATGTTTATAGGATATAATTCTCCAGCGCTAAATTTAGCGACATTGGCTAAACCGTTTACCTGGGGCTATGTTCTTCTTGGAAAAGAAAGAGGTCTCTCTTGGTATTGGGGTCTTAAATTAATTGGTTTGATGTTATTGTCTTTTGAAATAGGATTGATTTTGACAAAGAGGAATAAGTATTTAGCGCTTCTAACGAGTGTTTGGATTCCTTTTTCTGCAGCGATTCAATGGTGGTTTGTTTCTCCAGTTGGGGATTTAGTCTTTTTTACTTTTGGCTTTTTAGTAGGCATCTATAATTACTTTTATTATCATGAAAATAAACGTTGGCGGATATTTTTTTCGTTACTAGCGAGTATTTGTGCATCAGGTTTTATACTTGAGTTATATCCAGCCCTTCAAGTACCGTTCGGCTATTTGATCGTGTTGTTTTTGATTGCTTTTTTCATTGACCTTCGCCATAAAGTGAAATTAGATAAGTTTGATACTGTTTCTATTGGCTTAGCAGTTTTTATTACTGGATTGATCGTTACGGTTTCTCTGATAACTTCGTGGGATTCGCTTATTGGTGTGATGCACACGATCTACCCAGGTAATAGAATATCTGTTGGTGGAGAGTTTGCCAAAAAAGATATTTTTCTGTTCTTAACGAATTGGAAAATGCAGTTTCGGGATGTTGTTTATGAGAATAACTCAGAATTAAGTAGTTTTTATCACTTCTTTTTTGTCATTTTATTGGTGTCTCCGTGGTTGTTTTACAAGAAGATCAAAGAGAATATCTATGGGTTTGTTTTATTCATATTTAGCTTATTTAACTTACTTTGGATGAGTGTTCGTTTTCCAATGTTTTTTGCTAAAATGAGTTTGTGGTCTTATGTACCTGAAGAACGAGCATATCTGGCATTTAGCTTTTCAGCAATTTTACTAAGTATTTGGTTTATTCAATATATTTGGGAACATAAGACATTGTCTGTGCTTTCTCAACTTTCGATTATAATTTTTAATATAGGTTTGTATTTCTTTGCTTTATATAATGGAAACTTAAGGTTATATTTGAGCAAAGTGAACATTATCATGATTTTATTATTAGCAGGGATACTTATTTTACTTCTGTTAAATAAACGAAAATACTTATTTTCACTATTACTTTTAGGCGTCGTTCTATTTACAGGAAGTGGCGTTAATCCTGTAGCGAGGGGTGTGAATGCAGTTTATGAGAAGAAAATTGCGCAAACAGTAATGGAAATAGAGAAAAAAGATCCAAATCAGGTGTGGGCGGGTGAACGTATGATGCATGCTTACTTACCAATGTTAGGTGTCCATACGTTCAACGGAACCGCATTTACGCCGAATTTAGAATCATGGAAACCACTTGATCCTACTGGGAGTCATGAAGATATATATAATCGATACTCACATATTTATGTGGAAATTAGTAATAATAAACCACAATTTGAACTGTTAAATGCAGATGCTTTTGAAGTTAGATTAGGATTGGAAGACCTGAAAAAATATAATATTAAGTATTTGGTTACTTATGAAAATATTGATAAACTTGCTACAGAAACAATCCAGTTAAAACAGCTATATGGGCCGGATACGAATAGTGCATATATTTATCAAGTGATTTACTAATTGAGAGGTCTATTGAAAGGATGTTAATATGGATAAAATCCTAAATAGAGTAAGTAGTCTAGTATTGCTGGTTACTATTGCAGCTTCATATTTGATGTGGGTAATCGGAATTGGGACAAAAACAACTTCTTTTATCTATGAAAATAGCGTATATCTTTTAGCAGCAGCAATCGCATTTGTTTTGCTACTAAAAATTAAAGAATTAACTAAAAATGACTGGGTACTGATCGTTTTGTCAGCTGGTATTTTTATATTTTACACAATGACTTCTTCTACAAGACATAGTAATCGATTTATTAATGCATCGATTCCTTTAGTTATGTTGTTCCTTCTTTGTTTCAAAAAGACTAAATTTACGAAGCTGGATTTTGGTTTATTAGGAGGAATAACAGGTCTTTCTTTAGGTGTGACTTTGTATAGGATTTACACTGAATTACCTAAACTAGTCCCAGCAGATGCGATTTGGAAAAATAGTAACAAGTTAGAAGCAATTTGGATCAATACAAATACAATTGGGATGACTCTGCTTTTATCTGTGATAATGCTGACGATTTTAATAAAATCTTTCAATATAGGCTATTTTAAATTGCTTGTTATTCCGATTTATATTGCAGGTTTTATGGCTATTTGGGTTTGTCAGTCAAAAGCTTCATTAGGAGCGCTTGTTTTATTTATTTTCATTGATAATATAGTACCTAAAAAAATATTACAGAATAATTATATACTGCTAGCGTGCTTCAGTCTGATGTTTATTTTAGGACCTGTCGTATTCTATGCGTTTTCTAAATCTGAGACACTTAATTTGTTTACAGGAAGAGAAAGAATTTGGGCTGAGTTTTTTGAAAAATGGTTTTCTAGTCTTCAGAATATGTTGATTGGTATGGAACCTTTTACGGCTTCTTGGAAGTCTTTAGGTACTCATAATAGCTATGTTTATGTTCTAGGAAACTATGGAATTATTGGCTATATCTTCTTTTTTGGAGGGCTTTTATACTTGTTAAGCTCAAATATAATTAAAAAAAGGACTCTTTCATTTTTCCAGATTAGTTTATTTTTAGGCTTTTTAGCTATCTGTGTTCAATCTACGATGGAAGATACGTTATTAGCAAATTATTGGATCCCTATTGTTTATGCTTTTGTAGGAATAGGATTACAAAAAACAGAGGAAATATCTCGTAAATAACGAGGTATTTCCGTATCTGATAAATGGTGAGCTTACGGTTGGATTGCCAGATTGTCGCTTTTTTTTTGAGTCTCAATGTGGTAACATGAAACTTGAAGTTTTTTACTAAAATCAGTGTTTTAATAAGAATGTATCAAAACTTCATACATTTAGGAAGGAAGTTAAACATGTCAACTAAAAATGAATGGAATAATGCAAAGCGAATTGCGATTATTATTGTAGATGTTTTGGTCTTCAATTTTTCTGTATTGGTTGGATTTTGGATTAAATTTGGATTTAACATTCCTTCATATAATTTTGTCGCATATGAAAATTCTGCTGTTTACATCTCGCTGTTTTTTATCTTTTTAAATTTATTGTTGGGTGCGTATGTTTTTTATAATCGAACGATCAATGACATTGTTTTTGTGACCGTCATTGGGGAATTTTTGACAATTTTGTTTATCATGACGATAACATTTGCTGGACGCTGGTTTACTTTTCCAAGATCAGTACTGATTTATACATTTATTGTAAGTATTTTATTATTGAGTTTGTGGAGAATCCTAGTATATTTTTTATATTTGAAAGTTAGCTCAATAAAAAAAGTCGTGATACTGGGTACAGAAGACAGTGTTGTCTCAGCCGCTCAAAACTTTATTAGTCATAAGAATAAAAAACATCAAGTGACAACGGTTATTGTTGATCATTATTATGAAAATCTAACGAAGCTATTGGATAAGATAGACATTGTTTATATCTCAAGTCACATCGATGAAAATGAAAAATTTAAAATTTATAAACTTGTTACAAAAGCTGAAAAGAAACTTTTCTTAAATACCAGCTTTGAGAATTTAATCATGTTGAAACCGAATATGATGAACTTTGAAGATGAAAGTATCATCGAAGTTTCTGACTTTAGAATAAAAGGTGAAGACAATTTTATTAAACGATTATTTGATATCCTTCTTTCGTTTATTTTGTTAGTTATTACATCACCGTTAATGATAATAGCAGCGATTCTTGTTAAAGCAACTTCTCCTGGGCCCATTATTTATAAGCAAACGAGAATTACGTTAAATCAAAAAGAGTTTCCTATTTTGAAATTTAGAACAATGTCTGCCACAGCAGAAGCAAAATCTGGACCGGTATTATCTACAAGTAATGATAGTCGGGTCACAGGTGTAGGTAAATATTTGAGAGCACTAAGAATAGATGAATTGCCACAATTAATTAACGTTATAAGAGGAGATATGGCGATTGTCGGTCCTAGACCTGAGCGACCATTTTTCGTTGATCAATTTAACAGTGAAAATCCTCAATATTACTTAAGGCATAATGTAAGAGCTGGAATCACAGGCTATGCGCAAGTTTATGGCAAATATGCTTCGGATTATAATAGTAAGTTGAATTTTGATTTATTATATATAAAAAACTATTCTTTACTTTTGGATTTGAAAATTTTACTCCAAACAATCAAAATTTTATTTGATAAGGTGTCGTCACAGGGCGTAGAAGAGGTCGAACGAAGTGAGAGGGATCTTTCTTTTTTAAACGAAAATAAAATTGATTTATTTAAATGAAACGAGTGAAAATAATGCAAAAAATAGCTGTTAGTGTGTTAATGTCCATCTATATTAAAGAGAAACCAGAATACTTTATTCAAGCTATGGAAAGTACGATCAATCAAACGGCGCAACCGGAAGAAATTCTTTTAGTTGAAGACGGTCCATTAACAGATGAGTTATATACACTCGTTCAGCAATATCAAGAAAAACTAGGCGATCAACTGACAGTAATTTCCCTAGAGGAGAATCGAGGACTGGGTACCGCTTTGGCTATTGGTGTAGAAAAATGTAGAAATTCGCTAATTGCTCGAATGGATACAGATGATATTATGGCGGAAAATCGCTTAGAAGTACAATATCAAGAATTTTTAAAGGATAAAGAACTGGTTATCTTGGGTTCAAATATTATTGAGTTTGAAGGAACTATTGATAATGTACTTGCAAAAAAGCGTATGCCAGAAAGTAATGAAGCCATTAGAGTATATTCTAAACGGAGAAATCCTTTTAATCATATGACAATCATGTTTAAAAAAGAGGAAGTTATAGAGGTTGGGAATTATAAGCCGTTGCCGGGATTTGAGGACTACTACTTGTGGGTGAGGCTTTTGAAAAAAGGGTATCAGGGAAGAAACTTACCTGAATATTTAGTTTTTGCTCGAACAGGTTTAGACATGTACAATCGCCGTGGTGGATTAAAGTACCTTGTCCCAGGAATTGATGCTAGAAAAAAGATCTATCAAGAAGGTCTTGGAAGCTTAAATGATTTCTTATCTGTTTCAATTGTCCATACGGTTATTTGTATCATGCCGAATAAATTGCGTGGGATGATCTATAAGAAAATGCTTAGAAAATAGCATTTTCTTATAGATTTTAATATAAAAAACTACATAGTCTTAAGTTAGGATAAACATGTTATCAACATAGAATTGAAATGACAAATTAAAGAATAGGAGTTAAATTAATGAAAAAAATATATTTAAGTATTTTATTTTCCGCAATATTGCTGTTTCCAGAACAAACAGTAAATGCTGTAACTACCTCTACTGTTGAGGATTCAGGTAGTAGTACTGAAACAAAACAAATAGATTCAACTTCTTCAGAATCAGAGACTAATCGAATGACAAGTGAAACTTCTGAACAAGATACCTCTTCTTCAACTAATCAAAGCGAAGAATCAACAAAAGCTTCTTCATCTGAGTCTGAGAATAATGAAGAATCAGAAATTATTACGGAAGAAATGAACAAACCGATGGGTGCTCATGCAAAATCTGGAACAGATAGCCGAGCAGCAAGATCACTGATTTCAGCTGATGAACCTGGTAGACCTACTAAAAGTTTTGTTGATGTTTCATCTTGGAATGGCGCGCTAAGTCAAAATGATTATTCTATTTTGAAAAGATATGGTGTTACAGGCGTAGTCGTAAAATTAACTGAAGGTACTACTTATAGAAATCCGGAAAGGTTTAATCAGACTCAAAATGCTCGAGCTCAGGGACTTAAAGTATCAGTATTTCACTATAGCCACTTTACTACAGAGCAAGGTGCTGTTGCAGAAGCTAACTACTTTGCAGATCGAGCGATCGAGATGGGTTTATCGAAAGATACGATAATGGTCAATGACGCAGAAGAACCAGAGATGAATAATGGGAGAATAACAGCTAATTCTTTAGCTTTTGCCAGACAATTGAATGCAAGAGGTTTTTACAATGTCGTTCACTATTCAATGGGGTCATGGTTTACTCCAAATATTTTAAATACTTCTGTGCTAGGTCCAGGAAATATTTGGGTTGCAAATTATCCTTATAATCCTACGATAAATGATGAATTATATAGAAGCTGGGGGGTGGCAGCTTGGCAATGGTCTTCTGAATTGGTCTTTCCAGGTGTAACTTCTGGTATTGGAAGATTTGATATAAGTCAAGATTATACTGGCCGTTTTTCAAGTGGGAAAGTTTATGACACTATTCTAGAAGAAAAAAATTATCAATATGCTGCTAAAGTTCTTCCAGCGTCAGAGTCTAAGAAGCATGGAGTGTATGATGGTATAAATAATACCGGACCTGGAATTAATCTGTTAGGGATGGGTAATCAGTTTGCTGATCAAAAAGTAAGAATCACAGGATTAGCTCGGACGAATCGTTCAACTTATCTCAGATTTACGTTGAATGGAAAGACAATGTGGATGGACAAACGGGCATTTAAGCCTGATTTAGATGCTGTCAGAGTAGAACCAACAAATCTATCACTCTATGTACGTCCAGAAGCTGAAGCTAAAAAACACGGATTGTATACACATCCAAATAACACAAGTACTGAAAATGAAGCGTTGGGGCTAGGTTCCTTGTATGCTAATCAAGCTGTTGAAGTAATAAACATTGGAAAAATATCAACTGGAGTAACAGCTTATCAATTCAGTATAAATGGAAAAATAATCGGTTGGATGGATAGTCGGGCATTTATTAGTTATGATAAAATTTTGGAAGAAAAAAACTATCAATATGCTGCAACAATTCTTCCAGAAGAAAAATCTAAAAGTCATGGGGTTTATGATGGTGTAAACAATACGAAACCTGGAATAAAACTTTTAGGAATGGGGAATCAATTTGCTAATCAAAAAGTAAGGATTACAGGATCGACAAAGACAAGTCGTTCAACCTATTTGAAATTTGTATTGAACGGAAAAACGATGTGGATGGATAGTCGAGCGTTTGCTCCTGATTTAGATACTGTCAGCGTAGAACCAACAAAATTATCGCTTTATATACGCCCAGAAGCTGAAGCTAAAAAACATGGGCTATATACACATCCAAACAATACAAATACCAAAAATGAGTTGTTGGGCATGGGCTCATTATATGCAGATAAAGCAGTTGAGGTGACTAACATAGGCAAAATTTCAACAGGCATAACAGCTTATCAATTCAGCATAAATGGACAAAATATTGGTTGGATGGATAGTCGGGCATTTATCGGTTATGACCCAATTTTAGAAGAAAAAAATACGCAGTATACTGCAGTAGTTCTTCCAGAGAATGTTTCAAAAGGACATGGAGTGTATACTGATGTAAACAACACGAAACCAGGAATAACATTTTTAGGAATGGGGAATCAGTTTGCGGATCAAAAGGTGAAAATCACAGGATCTACAAAAACGAGTCGCTCAACCTATTTGAAATTTAGCTTAAATGGACAAACAATGTGGATGGATCATCGAGCATTTAAGTCAGAATTAGATACGGTAAATGTAGAACCTACGAAACAATCATTCTTTGTACGCCCAGAAGCCGAAGCCAAAAAACATGGACTATACACACATCCTAATAATACAAGCACTGAAAGTGAATTTCTAGGAAGGGGTTCATTATATGCTAATCAAGCAGTTGAAGTGAGCAACATAGGCAAAATTTCAACAGGTGTAACGGCCTACCAATTCAGTATAGATGGAAAAAACATCGGCTGGATGGATAGTCGAGCATTCATAAGTTACGATAAGATTTTGGAAGAAAAAAATTATCGATATGCTGCAAAAATCCTCCCAGAAAACATCTCAAAAGGGCACGGAGTATATGATGATGTAAATAATACGAGACCGGGAATAACATTCTTAGGAATGGGGAATCAGTTTGCAGATCAAAAAGTAAAAATCACAGGATTAACAAAAACAAGTCGCTCAACGTATCTAAAATTTACATTAAATGGGCAAACAATGTGGATGGATCATCGAGCATTTACGCCTGATTTAGATACAGTAATTGTAGAATCGACCAACTTATCACTTTATGTACGACCAGAAGCGGAAGCGAAAAAGCATGGACTGTATACACATCCTAATAATACAAGTGCTGAAAGTGAATTTTTAGGGATGGGTTCATTATATGCTAATCAAGCAGTCAAAGTAATAAATACGGGAAAAATCTCAACAGGCATAACAGCTTATCAATTTAGTATAGATGGAAAAACCATTGGCTGGATGGATAGTCGAGCCTTCGAAAAGAGATAGATTATAAAGAGAAATAGAGGTCGAGATGAAATGTGTCTAGCTCCGAGAAATAATTGGACTAGGTGCTGGTGTCTTAACCTCTATTCTATTTTTTTATCCAAAGTATCTAAGCACATATAAAAGTCGATAAAAAATAACAGAACTACTTTACAGTTATATTAAGATAGTAGGCAAGTTATTGAAAGTTTTTATCAGATATGAGAGAATAGAAAAGGTGTGTTTTTGAAAAAAATTAAGTGTTTTGAGGAGCTTAGTATTAAACCATGAATGATATAGAAAGTACAGAGCAGATTAAAAAGATTCAAAAAATCAATTTGGAAATGGCTAAATACTTCATTAGCTTTTGTGAAAAATATCAGTTGCTTTGTTATTTTTGCGGTGGTGGTTGTATAGGAGCTGTTAGAAATGAAGGATTTATACCATGGGATGATGATTTGGATTTTTTTATGCCACGTAAAGATTATGAAAAGCTTTATGATTTATGGACAAAAAACGCTGATTTAGAAAAGTATTCGATTCTAAGACCGTCGGAGACATTTATTGATCATAATTCTTTTACAACGATTAGAGCAAACGATACAACATTTATTAAACCGTATCAAGAACATTTAGATATTCCACATGGATTGCCCATTGATATTTTTCCTTTAGATGGTGCTCCGAATTCAACAATCCAAAAGAAAATTCAAAAAGCTTGGGCACTTATTTACGCACTATTTTGTTCACAAGTTGTGCCGGAAAAGCATGGAGGCTTAATGGCTTTGGGTAGTAGAGTATTGTTGAAACTGATTCCCACAAAAAAAGGTCGATTTATCATTTGGTCGTTTGCGAGTAAGCAAATGTCAAAATATGATTTTGATACCTGTGAATATGTGACTGAACTTTGTGTAGGTCCTAGATACATGGGAAATATATATAAGAAAAAAGATTTTGAAAAGGCAGTTTACCTCCCTTTTGAAGATACATACATGCCTGTACCTGTAGGGTATGATAATTATTTGACTCAAGTCTTTGGTAATTATATGGAGTTACCGGATGAAAAAGATCGCATGTCACATCATGAAGCTATCTTGATCGACACGGAACATACGTATAAACAATACAAAGGAACATACTATTGTGTGGAACGTTTGAAGGAGGAAGAATAAATGATTACAGCACTGATTATTGCCGGCGGAGTTGGCAAGAGAATGGGACAAGATATCCCAAAACAATTCATTATGGTGGAAGATAAACCGATTATTATTTATACCCTGGAATCTTTTCAAAAACATCCTATGATCGATAGAATTTTAGTTGTTTGCAAAAAAGGTTGGGAAGATACATTATATGCTTACGCAAAAGAATACCATATTGATAAACTAGCGTGGATTATTGAAGGTGGCAATAGCGGACAAGAATCTATTAGAAATGGGGTTGATTTTCTTAAACAACATTCGACAGAAGAGGATACTGTTGTTATTCATGATGGTATTCGTCCGTTAGTGGATGAAATTGTATTATCAGATGTCATCGTAAAATGTAAAGAGTTCGGTAACGCAGTGACTTCTTTGCCATATAACGAACAAATTTTTGTGAAAGAAACAGAAGAAACAACAAAACAATATATTAATAGAGAAACATTGCGAAGAGTATCTACACCGCAAGCATACCAATTTGACAAGCTAGTTTGGGCTTATGAGAAGGCTTTTAGAGAAGGAATTGGTATTTCAGAGTCATCATACACAAATACGATGATGGTTGACCTTGGAGAGACTCTTTATTTTGCTGTGGGATCAGATAAAAATATCAAGTTGACAACACAAGATGATCTTCAATTATTTAAAGGCTATCTTCGAATGAAAGAAGAATAGGAGAAAAATATGTTTGCAAAAAATCCTGATTATCAAAAAGATGTAGAGAAAGTTATACAAAATCAGTTAGACTGGAGAAAATTGAACAATAAGTCATTATTATTCGTTGGGGCTTCAGGTATGATTGGTACTTTTTTGATAGATTGTTTAATGGCAGTAAATGAAAAACAGAACCTGAATATTTCTATTTATGCTATGGGAAGAAATCAAAACAAACTAGAATCAAGATTTATCAAATATAAGGATGATTGTAATTTTCATTTGGTGGTAGGAGATATTTTAGATCCGTTGCCTTGTGATGTTCAATATGATTTTATCATTCATGGTGCAAGTAATACGCACCCAAAAGCTTATGTAAGTGATCCAATCAACACTATAATGACGAACATTAAAGGGACAGAACAAGTACTTAATTATGCAGCCAAAAATCAAGTTGAACGTGTTTTATTCCTCTCTACAGTTGAAATCTATGGGGAAAATAGGGGAGATACTGAAAAGTTTGATGAGAGCTATTGTGGCTATATTGATTGTAATACGTTAAGAGCTGGTTATCCTGAAGGCAAACGTGCAAGTGAATCGCTGTGCCAAGCTTATATAAAACAATACGGAATAGATGTAGTGATTCCAAGACTTTGTCGAATTTTTGGACCGACTATGCTAGCGGAGGATTCAAAAGCTTCTTCTCAGTTTATTAAAAATGCAGTAAATAACGAAGATATTGTTTTGAAAAGCGAAGGAACACAGTATTATTCCTATTGTTATGTAGCGGATGCAGCCTATGCTTTATTGTATCTATTGTTTAATGGTAAAAATGGAGAAGCATATAATATTGCAAATAGTGAATTTGACTTGACCTTAAAAGAATTAGCTACCAAGATTTCAACAATCGCTGGCACTAAAGTCATTTTTGAAATCCCTGATTCAAAAGAAGCGGCTGGATATTCTAAAGCTACTCAAGCAATTTTGGATACCAAGAAGATAGAAAGTTTAGGCTGGAAACCTATTTATTCTTTAAATGAAGGTTTGAAGCAAGTCATCAGAATTATGAAAACTGAGGAGTGAAAAGGTAGTGCCTGAAATAAGTATTATAGTTCCAGTATATAATGTTGAAAAGTACTTAGATAGATGTGTGAATTCTATTTTAGGGCAGACGTTTCAAGATTTTGAACTAATTCTAGTTGATGATGGTTCGCCAGATAACAGTGGGCAAATGTGTGATGCCTATGCAGATAGAGATAAGAGAGTAATGGTTATTCATCAAGAAAATGGTGGATTAAGTGCAGCAAGAAATGCAGGAATTGAAATTGCGAAAGGGCGTTATCTTGGTTTTGTAGATAGTGATGATTATATTGCAGAGGATATGTATGAGCTTTTATATACGAATCTGAAAAATGAAGATGCTGATTTAGCAACTGTTGGATTTTTAGATGTTTATGCAGGAAAAGAACCTGTTGTAAAAGAACGAAAATATCTTGTAACGGATATGATTGGAGCAGTTAAAATCACATTTGAAGGAAAATTAAGTACCATAAGTGCAACAAATAAATTATATAAAAGAGAGATATTTGAGCATGTTCGCTATCCAGTTGGAATGATCACAGAAGATGCTGCAGTGATTTTAGATGTACTTGAAGAAACATCGAAAGTAGTTATTGATACAAGTCAAAAATACTATTACTATCACCGAGAAAACAGCATTTCAAGTAATCATTTTACAATGAAAGATCTGGACATGATTAAAGCGTGGGAAGCGAATGAATCACGTGTCTCAGAAAAATATCCAGAATTAGTTAATGTTGCACATACACGAGTTTGCTGGGCTTATTTTACCGTTTTGGATAAGATGATGAACAGTAGTGAACTAGGAATAGAAGAAAAGAAAAAGCAAAAAGAAATTATTCGATTTTTACGTAAAAATTTTACATTTGTACTTAAAAATCAATATTTTACTAAACCACGAAAAATATCAATGATTTCATTAAGAATACATCCATATTTTTATAAACTACTATCACGTTTAGAAAATGGAATGGTCAGAAAAATAAACAAATAGACTTTATTGAGTTAAGGAGACAGGGTTAATGATGAAAAAAGCAAATGAAATACTTGATAAGGTGGAAATACCTTTTATCCTTGTTTGGGAGTTTATGTTAATTTTACGTATGATTAGTACTTACAGTCTTATTCCATCGAAAGTTGATAGTCTTGTTTTTACTATTATTTCATTGGTGGGGGGATTATTACTTCTTCGCAACGGAATTGATTGGATTCAGAAACGTCAGAGACCAAGTTTACTATTACTTTTATTTACGTTGGTGATGATTATGTCATCGATTGTTAATGCACCAACTGAATTAATATCAAATTTCAAGTTGATAATTTGGGAAATCCTTTTTTTCTTTGTTGTTTATGAAATTGGAAAAAAAAATCAAAAAGAATTATTTAGGTTAGTTGAAAAAGTCTTAGTTGTTACATGGCTTGTTTTAGTTGTTATTTCCTTAGGAATGTTTTTTGTTCAATTCAAATATACCGCACCATTAGATAAATTGTATTATGGTATTCGTATGGGATTTGTTGAAAACCGTTTGTACGGTGTTTTTGTAGATCCAAACTACTCTGCAACGATTTCAGTAGTTGCAATCTGTTTTTCTTTACATCTATTTAAAGAAGCAAAAGCCAAACTTTATAAAGGTTTTTTGATTACCAGTGTGGTCTTGCAATTTTTGTTTGTTGTTCTTTCAGGTTCAAGAACAGCTACTATAGAAATTACGGTGATTACAATTATCTGGGTATTTTTCTATTTTTATTACACTAAAAGAGCTACTGCAATCTTAAAGAGGTTAGCTTATTCAGTTGGGTTTTCAGCAATAGCAATAGTTGCTCTTTTCTTGATGATGCAGGTAACGCAAAAAGTCTCTATAGTTTCTGCTGAAGTTGTAAGTAAGGTCATTGTGATAAAAAATGAAAATGAAGATGATATTTCCTTAAATCGTCCAGATACGGGAGAAGATTCGGATATTTCAAATAGTAGATTTAAACTTTGGAACAGTGCTATTGAAATATTTGAGAGTAAACCGATAATTGGGACTTCTCCAAAAGGCATACTTCCTTATGCTCAGGAACATTTACCGAATACTTGGATTTCTAAAAGAGAACAAACACCGCATAATTTTGTATTTTTCTTATTAGCAACTACGGGTCTTTTAGGAACAATTCCATTTATTATTTTCGTTTTATATAATATGTTCAAAACATTAATTACGCTATTTAAAATGAATACAAGTAACTATACAGATTATTTATTTCAAAGCTTGATCGTATTGACGATTTTAATCTCAGCATGTCTAATCACAGACATCGTTTTGGTAAATAGACTAGGCGCGATGATGTTCTTTCTATATATTGGCAGGTTGAATTCAAAAAACGAGAAGGAAACGAGTGAAATAGAGATATGAAAGAGTTAAGTATTAAGGAAATTCAAGAAGTTAGTGTAGAAATTCTCGTACACATCGATGAAATTTGTCGAAAAAATGATATTGATTATTCGATCTATTATGGTAGTTTGATAGGGGCGGAAAGACATCAAGGTTATATCCCTTGGGATGATGATTTAGATATTGTGCTGACGCGTCCAAATTATGATCGTTTAATAAAATTATTGGCAAATGACGAAACCTATTTATTATTGAGTTTAGAGACGAGAGAAAAATATCGCTATCCATTTGCAAAACTAGTCGATAAAAGAACTTGCGTGAAAACAACACAATTTTATCATAGCGAAGATCCAGAATTAGGGGTTTTTGTAGACATTTTTCCAATAGATGGTTTTCCATCTGATGACTCTGTTAGAAAAGAGTTTGGTGAAAGATGTCGTTTGTATTTTGATAATATGATAGGAACGTTAAATGCTTCATATGCAATTTCAAAGACAAGATGGAAAGCATATGGTAAGAGAATTTTACATTATCCGAAGCATCGCAAGTTGATGAAACAAGGTGATTATAAACATTGGAAAAAATTACTAATGGGAGAAATGAGCAAGTATCCTATTGCTGAAGCATCTATATGTGGTTATATTGAATTCGTTGACGAAGAATGGGGTATTTTTCCTATAGAATGGTTTAAACACTACGAAGATGTGCAGTTTGCCGGGAAAACAGTCCGTGCCATCAAAGATCGCAAAAAGTTTTTAACGTTACGTTATGATGATTATATGCAATTACCACCAGAATCAGAGCGTGTTACCCATCATCCTTATACATTTTATTGGAAATAAGTTCAACAAGGAGGCGAAGACCATTGGATTATAGTCGAATGATGATTATTACTTTAGATGAAAAATCGGTATTATTTTCTAAAGATGCACAAGACTTGGGCATACACGTAGAAAAGTATTTTGATAAGCGATCTTTGAGTGTTAAAGTAATGAATTATTTAGATAAAAAAATGAATATGCAACTTGCCTCTTTTTTTTACGGAGATTGGAAGAGAAAGTTGTCAGAGATAGATTTTGTTTTATTAAACTCTCATTTTTTCTCGCGACCTGTAATTAAGTACATGAATCGAAAATTTCCATCAATTCGAATTGTTGTTTGGTATAGTAATCCAGTGTCTAAAGATACGCCTGTTCATTTTTTTTCTGATTTAAATTGTGAATTGTGGTCATTCGACAAAGATGATTGTAAAAAATATGGATTAAAGCATAATAATCAATTCATTGATCACTCCAAATTAATTGTTCGTAAAAGTGATTCTAAGTATCACTCCGATATTTGTTTTATTGGTGTTGACAAAGATCGGTTAAATTTGTTATTAGAACTAGAGCAGTATTTTATTAGCGAGAAATTGAATCCTTTTATATACGTAGTAAATTCATCTAAAAATTCTCGTTTGGATTATGAGTATAAAGAAGCTATTTCATATGAGGAATTGATTAATTATGAAGGCAATACAACCGCAATATTAGATATTGTTCAAAATAACCAATATGGTCTTTCTCTACGACCAATTGAAGCTATGTTTTTAGGAAAGAAACTAATAACAAATAATGCAAGTGTTCGAGATATGGATTTTTATACGCCCGAAAATATATTTATACTTAATGAGAGTAATCAAATTGACATTGTAAATTTCTTGAAAACACCTAGTGTGAATCTTCCAGAAACTGTGATGGAGAAATATAAATTTGAAGGTTGGTTTAACAATTTTTTTAAGAAATAGTCTATAGATTTGCCTATTAAATGCTAGTTTTGATCTTGAGAAATGTTAAAATAAATAATGAAATACGAGGAACCTACCATGAATGAAAAAGCTAAATCAGTCATAAAAAATTTATACTATACCGTTGCGGCTAATTTTGCTACTTTGGGAATATCAATTCTTTTAAACTTATTTGTACCAAAGCTTTTGGGCGTTACGGAGTACAGCTATTGGCAACTGTATGTATTTTATTCTTCTTACGTTGGTTTCTTTCATTTAGGTTGGATTGACGGTATTTATTTAAAAATTGGTGGAGAAGAATATGAACAACTTGATAAAAGAAATTTGGGCTCCCAGTTTTGGTATTTAGGTATTTTTGAATGTTTCATTTCTTCACTTGTTATTGTTTGGGCACTATTTTTCTTGCCTACAGGGAATAAAACGATGATTTTATTGTTAACGGCAGTTGTCTCTTTAGTAACGATAGCTAAAACCTTCATTTTGTATATTTTTCAATCTACGAATCGTATTAAAGAATATGCGCAATTATCAAGAAGTGATCGTTATCTGTATATTATGTTTATTGGTGTTTATTTCCTTTTAGGAGGACGTAATTTTTTCTGGTTGATTGTTATGGATATCCTTTCAAAATTGATTATGACGCTTTGGGGAATGTATCGAATTAGGGATATGCTAAGTTTAAGATTAGTGAGCTTAAAAAAACTTGTGCCTGAAATAGTTGATAATATCAATATTGGTAGCAAATTGATGCTCAGTAGTGTAGCAAGCATGCTTATCATCGGAACGATTCGTTTCTTTGTGGAAAAGAAATGGACCATTGAAACATTTGGTAAGCTGTCGTTCACTCTTAGTATTTCTAATATGTTTTTGACCTTTGTCAATGCTGTTGGTGTTGTCATGTTTCCTTTGTTAAGAAGAACCAATCAACAAAAGTTGCCTGCTTTGTTTGTTACATTAAGAGATTTGTTTGTACCAATTACGTACGCAATTCTATTATTTTATGTTCCAGCTAAGTATGTGCTTTCGTTGTGGCTCCCTGAATATGCGGAAAGTCTAAAATTTATGGGAATATTATTTCCGATCATCATTTATGAAGGTAGAATGTCCTTGTTGATCAATACCTATCTAAAAACGTTACGAAAAGAAAAAACAATTTTATTTGTTAATGTAACAACATTATCTTTATCATTGATTTTATCAATTATCATTATTTTTGGTTTAGGTAATTTGACTTGGGCGGTTGGACTTATTTTGATAAGTTTAGCTTTCCGTTGTAATTTTGCAGAATTTTTCTTATGTAAATCAATGAATGTCCATATTGAAAAGTCTATGATTTTAGAAACACTTTTAACAATTTTATTTATATTAAGTAATTTATTTTTCGGAGGAAGCTTCATAAGTACAACTGTCTACGCTGTATGTTATTTATTATATCTTTTGTTTAATTATAAAAAAATAACAAGAAGTTTCAAAGAATTCCAAGGGTTACTAAAAGGAACTTAGATATTAAAAAGTAAAAAAGCAAAATTTACTAGAACTTTAATCAAAAGGTATTATTCCGATTTTTGATTAAAGTTCTATTTTTTTGTTTTTAATAAAATTCAAATAGTAAGGAATTGTTTCTTGGACAAAAAGAAATTACTTTGATACAATTAAAACATTCAGTTATAAGGGGTGGGAGAATTGAAAATGAAATTAGGGTATTTATTGGTTGGCATGATGGCAAGCTTCTTACTTGTACCATCTACAGCATTGTCAGAAGGAAAACAAAGCAACTCTGAGAATACCGTTGAAAGTCAGCTAAGTGAGCAAAGTACGGAATTATCTGAAGAACAATCAAGCCAAGCAATTGAAAGTATTACCAAAAATGAAAGCGCTGAAATGACAACAGAAACAACAGAACCTGAAAGTAAACAACCCAAGTTAAATTATTCAATCTACAATGAAAAACTAGGTTGGCAAATAGGTCAAGAAGATGGTGAAAGTAGCGCATTTCCGAATAATAGAATTGAAGCATTAAAAATAGGAATAGAGTCTGATGTAGGTGGTATTCAATACCGCGCACATGTGTCAGATGTGGGGTGGCAAAACTATGTCTCAGCTAATGAAATCAGTGGTGTAGCTGGCAAAAGATTAGAAGCGATTCAAATCCAATTAACAGATACTTTAAAAGCTAAATATGACATCTATTATCGAGTTCAAGCTCAAAATTTTGGTTGGCTAGACTGGGCAGTAAATGGAGAAAGTGCTGGAACTACAGCTTTTTCTTACCAAATTGAAGGGATTCAAATTCAATTAAAAGAAAAAGGACAAGCAGCTCCAGGATCTACAAAACGACCATCGGTACAATATAAAAAGCCAAATGTAAATTATCAAAGTCATGTACAGGATATCGGCTGGCAAGGCGTGAAAACAAATGGGCAAACGAGCGGAACAACGGGACAATCAAAACGAATGGAAGCCATGAAAATAGCAGTTAATAATTTACCAGTTACTGGCGGCATCGAATATAGAAGTCATGTGCAAGATATTGGCTGGCAAAATTATGTTGCTAATAATGCAATTACCGGGACTGTAAAGCAATCAAAACGAATGGAAGCATTAAGTATTCGCTTAACTGGTGAGCTTGCTAAGCATTTTGATATCTATTATCGTGTACATGCTAAAAATTTTGGTTGGTTAGATTGGGCAAGTAATGGCCAAAACGCTGGAACAGCGGGATTTAGTTATCAACTGGAGTCTGTAGAAATTAAATTAGTAAAAAAAGATAGTGTGGTTCCAGGCGCTAAAACAAGATATTTTGTACAGTTCAAACAACCGGACATTGTTTATCAAAGTCATGTACAAGACAAAGGTTGGCAAACACCTAGTAAGAATGGAAAAACGAATGGAACAATGGGACAAAGTAAAAGGATTGAAGCGCTCAAGATAAAAGTCGAAAATGCACCTGTTACAGGTGGAGTCGAATATAGAAGTCATGTACAGGATAAAGGTTGGCAAAACTATGTCTCTAATAATCAGTTAAGTGGAACAACAGGTAAGTCAAAACGAATTGAAGCGTATGAGGTTCGTTTAACTGGAGAATTAGCAAAACATTTTGATGTTTATTATCGAACACATGCAGAGTACTTTGGTTGGCTAGGCTGGAATAAAAATGCTGGTGTCAGTGGTACTTCTGGTTATCGTTTTAGGATGGAAGCTTTTGATATTATTTTAGTTAAAAAGATGTCTAAAGGTCCTGCTATTTCGAATAACTATAAAAAAGCTCCGACTGGAATAGGGAATTATTATATGGATGCGCCGAAAAGAGTTGAGTTAAAAACTAAACATTATTACACAGATAGAGCATTAAAACGAGGTAATGATATCTCTGCTAGGACAGTGATTAATGTAAAACGAAGAGTTTTAGATAAAAATGGTTATCCGATATTAGAAACGCCTTATGGCTATGTTACAGCAAGTAAAAGCATTGTGGCGGCAACAAATAGTGGGCAAAGAACATTTATGAATGTACCGTACTATAATCAAATTACCATGGGATATCAAAATGGCTGTGAAGAATTTTCTTTATATATGGCCTTAGAATATTTAGGTGCGACTCGTGGACAAAACGTCCATCAGGTGACAAATGCCGTTCCTAAAGTGCCGTCTTGGGGGAATCCGCATGAAGGATTCAATGGAGATCCAGCAGATAAATATGGTTTCCACACGATCTATCCGAAAGCATTTACACCTTATGCTAAAAGGTATGCGCCAAACTCAAAAGAGATCAGTGGCGTTGGCACAGATCGATTTAAGGAAGAATTGATGAAAGGAAATCCCATTGTTGTATGGGGAACATATCCGTATTTAGCCGCACCTATTATTGACGGCACTTATTATGGTTCATTGAAAGTTGCCAATTTACATGTTTGGTTAGTAACTGGATTTGATGGAAATAGCTTCCATGTAACAGATCCAATTTATGGGAAAATGTGGGTTAGTGAAGGCACCGTTGCACTTTCATACAGTCCGAATAAAATGGCTGTTGCCATTGATAAATAGAATAGAGGAAAAGTAATGAAAAATAAGAAACTTTTGTTTTTATTATGTTTTATCATTTTATTAGTAGGTGTTGTTGTTTTTGTTAAAATGAATAATGACGAAAGTGAGAAAAATCAAGGTTTAGGGACAAGTTCTTCTCAAAGTACGGCAGCTCATTTTGATAACTCAAAAGTGATAGATTATTCCAACGAAACGGAAGTATCTTATAGTTACGAAGACGTGACTCTCAGTATGGAAGAATTGAAAAAATACAGAGAAGATATCGAGCAGGCTGGGTTTGACAGCACATTATTTACGGATCAGGAAATCGAGGCAATGCAGGCGGAAATTAAGAAAAGTGGCCAATCTATTTCTCAATATATTAAAGATCAACCGGACAAAATTATTGACGAAGCTGAAATCGAAAAAGCTCGTGAAGCATTAAGAGAGGCGAATATGGATCCCAATAAAATGTACAATAACGAAATCGTTGACTTGGTAAAACAGGCTAAGAAAGAAAATAAATCAGTTGTAGAAGTTGCAAAAGAAAAGGAAAATGAACGACATAATTGATTAAACAAAGATTGACTAGTTGCTCTCAAGGGGCAACTAGTTTTTATAATTATAGTAGACCTCTTTGAGTATACATGATAAACTAAATAAGATCTAAAAGTTATTTTTTATTCTATCTAAAATTAGGAGTTATTGATAAATGAATAATATATTAATCACTGGTGGGGCAGGATTTATCGGTTCTACTTTAGCGAATTTTTACAGTAAAGACCATAAAGTAACAGTCATTGATGATTTATCAATGGGAAGTAAGAGTAATCTAGATTCATCTGCGAACCTTTCTTTTATTGAAGGTAGCGTGACAGACGGTGAATTAATGGAAAAAGTATTAACAGAAACGCAGTTTGACTATATTTTTCATTTGGCTGCGATTGCAAGTGTAGCTGATTCTGTGGAACGTCCGTTAGAGACACATCAGATAAACTTTGATAGTGTTTTTCAATTATTAGAATTAGTAAAATGTAACCAAGCAAGCTTAAAACGATTATTGTTTGCATCATCTGCAGCTGTCTACGGAGATGAACCAACCTTACCCAAACGAGAAGAATCTGTTATAAGACCGTTAACTCCATATGCAATTGATAAATTTGCTGCAGAAAAATATGTAGTTGATTACTACCATTTGTACAATATTCCGACAAGTGCAGTACGGTTCTTTAATGTTTATGGACCAAAACAAAATCCCGAATCACCATATTCTGGTGTTATATCAATTATGATGGATCGTTATAAGAAATTATTGAATAAAGAGAAATCTACGTTCACCGTATTTGGTGATGGAACACAATCAAGAGATTTTGTTTTTATTGAAGATGTCATTCAAGCGCTAAATCTTATTGCAACGTCTAAAGATACATTAGGAGAAGTGTACAATATTGGGACGGGTGAAGCGATTGACTTGAATGAATTAGTTTCTACTATAGATAGCCTTTTAAATGTGAGTTTACCGGTTCGTTACAAAGACGAACGATCAGGAGATATCAAGCATTCTCTTGCTGATATTACGAAAGTTAGAACGGTGGGCTATAAACCAAAGTACACTATCAAATCTGGGCTTGAAAAGTACGTTTCTTATGAACTCAACAATATTGGCAAAGAGATCTTAGAAAACTAGTTCGTTATTAACCTAATAGACTATTCGGAACAGGCGAGATGAGCGATTCTCGTCTGTTTTTTAATGAATAAAAATCCTTATAATTGTTTGATACTCGTTGTCATGAATGATACAATGATTTCGATTGGAGGGAGAATTGTGACGAAAATAATTGCCCACCGCGGGAGTAAAGGAACTCATCCAGAGAATACCTTGTCTGCGTTTAAAGAAGCTATTCGTGTTGGTTCTGATGGAATCGAGTTAGACGTTCAATTATCAAAAGATAATCATCTGATCGTGATTCACGATGAAACGATTGATCGCACCACGAATGGTCACGGAACAGTTGACAGTCTAACATTAGCAGAATTAAAACAATTTGATGCCGGTAGCTGGTTTGAAAAAAATCCAATAGTTCAAGAGATTCCTACGTTAGAAGAAGTGTTGATGCTATTAAAAAAAGAGAATTTTAAGGGTCTGTTAAATATTGAAATTAAAACGGACAAGATACATTATGATGGGATCGAACAGAGGATTGTTCAACTTATGAAGTCTCAGGAACGGTCGTTTGATTATATATATTCAAGTTTTCATTTCAAGAGTTTAGAAAAAATCTGGAAAATGGAAACAAAACAAAACATAGCATCGATATTCAAAATTTCTGATAAAGATGAACAAAGAGCAGTTCAGGCAGAATTTATTGAAGGAATCCATCCTAATATTGATTGGGTACACAAACATATAGACGATTTGGCCGATTTTCCAAAGGCGATTCGACCATGGACAGTTAACGAAAAAGAAAATATGACATTATGCTTTAGCAAGTACTTGGCAGGAATTCACACGGATTTTCCAGAATTAGCAATAAAAATACGTAAATTGATACAAGATGAAGGATGAAAAGATTGAAAAAAGTACTCGTAATCGTAGGCCCAACAGCAGTTGGAAAAACCTCTTTAAGTATTGAACTAGCCAAAAAACTCAATGGAGAAATCATTAGTGGAGATTCAATGCAAGTCTATAGACATTTAGATATAGGAACAGCAAAAGTGACTAAAGAAGAACGTGAAGGTATTTTACATCATTTAATCGATTGTCGGGAATTATCTGAAACTTACTCTGTTGCTGATTTTCAAAAGGAAGGTCGCCAAGCAATCGATTTAATTACAGCAAAAGGCAAGTTACCGATTGTTGTTGGGGGAACAGGACTTTACGTTCAAGCATTGCTTTATGACTTTGAATTAGGTGCGAAAGATGAATCAACTGAAATACGTGAGAAGTACCAACGATTTGCCGAAATACACGGAAATCAACGCCTATGGGTACTACTCCAAGAAAAAGATAGCCAAGCAGCAGAAAGCATCCATTTCAATAACCGTAAAAAAGTAATTCGAGCACTGGAAGTATTTGATAAAACAGGATTTAGTATCTTAACACCTAAAGAAAGTCCCAAAAAAATATACGATTATTTCTTGGTCGGACTCGAAACGGATCGAGCCGAACTTTATGATCGAATCAATGGTCGTGTTGATATAATGATGACGCAAGGACTTTTAAAAGAAGCGGAATTACTGTATAAAAATCAAACGCAACAATCAATTCAAGGGATCGGTTATAAAGAGTTTTTCCCTTATTTTCAAGGTAAAGAAACGTTAGAAGAAGCAACGGAACAAGTAAAACAAAATTCTAGAAGATATGCGAAAAGGCAATTGACCTGGTTTAGAAATCGCATGAATGCCAGCTGGTGGGATTTAGCACAATCACCTGATACTATTTTTGATTTAGAAATTGAAATAGAGAATTGGCTGGATTCTTAGGAAGGACAAAACATGGCAGAAAAGGTTATCTTAGTGGGTGTTGAAACAGAAAAAAATTACACTCGATTTGAAGGTTCTATGAAAGAATTAAAAAACTTAACGGTGACAGCGCAAGGAGAAGTCGTTTTTTCTTTAACTCAAAAACGTCCTCGTGTGGATTCGCAAACTGTGATTGGTAAAGGGAAACTAGAAGAATTAGTTCAGTTAGTTGATGCGTATGAAGCAGATATTGTCATTTTTAACCATGAATTAACACCTAGACAAAATCAACTAATTGTTGAAGCTGTTAATGTCAAAGTCATCGATCGTGTACAATTAATTTTAGATATTTTTGCGATGCGTGCCCGTTCAAAAGAAGGGAAACTACAAGTTGAGTTGGCTCAGTTGAATTATTTACTGCCTCGATTAGTCGGACAGGGGAAACAGTTATCTCGTTTAGGTGGAGGAATTGGAACAAGAGGTCCAGGAGAAACGAAACTCGAATCAGATCGTCGGCATATCCGAAATAAGATCATAGCAATTAAACGTGAACTAAAAGAAGTTTCGGCTCATCGTGAACGAAGCAGACAGAAACGTCAATCATCAGATATATTTCAAATTGGTTTGATTGGGTATACGAATGCTGGGAAATCGACAATTTTAAACTTATTGACAACGGCTGGCGCTTATTCAGAAGATCAATTATTTGCCACGTTGGATCCTTTAACCAAAAAATGGCAACTGCCACATGGAATGATTGTAACGCTGACAGACACTGTAGGATTTATTCAAGATTTGCCTACGCAGCTGATCGAGGCGTTCCAATCAACGTTGGAAGAAAGTCGAAGCATGGATCTATTATTACACGTGGTTGATGCGAGTTCAGAAGATCGTTTACAGCATGAGCAAACAGTTGTTGAATTGCTGAACGATTTAGATTTAGAGCAGATTCCGATCATAACAGTTTACAATAAAAGTGATCAGCTTAATGAAGTTGATTTTGTACCAACGTTATTTCCTAACGTATTGGTTTCAGCTAAAAGTACGTTAGGAAAAGAAGAGCTGACAAAAATTGTTAGAGAGAAGATGATGGAATTATTTGTTCCATATGAGTTAGATATTCCTTCAAATCAAGGTCAGCAGTTGAGTGAATTGAAGCGCCATACTTTACTTTTATCAGAAGTATTTGAAGAAGCTGAAAATGTATATCATGTTAAGGGGTTCGCTAAAAAGCATGCTAAATGGATGCGTGAGTTAGATGAATAGATAATTTTAAAATATAATTATATCGTATATGACTGAGTGGAAGAGCCTTGAATAGGTTTTCTTACTCAGTTTTTCACTTTATTTTGTGTAGTTATTTGATTGATGTAATGATATACTAAATAAAAAATGAGAGGGGAAGGCGGTAGTTCAGTTTGCAAAATTTTATGAAAAGTAAAAAGGGACAGTATTTATTTTATATTGGTTTGTTGGTTTTTGCAGTTATATATTTTTCGAATTTCGATGTGGATATGAGCTCAGACGATGGTTGGTTTATGAAGATTTCTCAAGAGTATAGTTTTGTTGGGTTTCTAAAGTGGCGTTACAATAATTGGTCTGCGCGACTATTTCCAGAAGCGATGCTATATCTGATCTTTTTAGTTCCATTATTTGTTCATCATTTAATTAGTGCTTGTGCCTGGTTGTTGTATAGCTATTCTTTGGTAAGGATAGTTGTAGGAACTGTTAGTCGCAGGAATTTTCTAATAGCATTTTTATCATTTGGATTTATTAATATCTGGGTTATGAAAGATTCTATTTTTTGGATTACTGGAGCGGTTAACTATTTGTGGCCGTTAGCATTAGGTTTGTTCGCGTTGATTCCCTACGCAGATCATTTCTTTAGAAATAAGAAAACATCAATTCGGCTCTATTTATTGCCTGCGTTTATTTTTTCATTTTCAAATGAACAGTTAATTGCTTGTATTATTGGTGTTGTTTTTATTTATCATGGGACGATGTTACTCAATAAAAGGAAAGAAAACTACTTTCTATATATTCCAACGGCATTTTTTGTCACTGGATTCTTCTTTATGTTTTTCGCTCCTGGGAATAAACTTAGGATGCAAAAGGAAATTACTATGTGGATGCCAGATTTTAATAAGCTGTCTCCATTGGCAAGAGTGTTAAGAGGAAGCTCGTGGTTATTTGAAGGCTGGCAGACAAAATTATTGCTTTTATTTATTGTTATTTTTGTGCTTTCTATGGTCATTGATTCTTCCAAATTACTTGCTAAAGTAACCGCAAGCTATACAGTGTTTCTGTTTCTGTTGACTTCTAACTTTCCAAATAGAGTGACCAATTTTCAACTTATCAATGAAGGGGATGGGATCGCTCAGCTAAAATCCGGCAATATTTTAAACGGGGCATTATTGAATGCCGTGTTACCTTATGTATTGTGGGGATTGTTTTTTGGTTTAGTTGTCGCTTTGTCCATATCAGTCGCCAAACAAAAGATATTCATAGGATTAAGTTATAGCGCAGCCTTGTTTTCTTCCCTATTAATGTGGTTTTCACCGACGATGTATGCTTCTGGTGCTAGGGTACTTATGTGTTCATCTATTTTTCTGTTGATTATTTTATTTATGCTTTATCAACAAGCTCTGTTAAATAGAAGTCAAATAGAAAAAAGACAGTTGTTATTTTTTGCTTGTTTTATACCTCTGGTAAATTTAGTTTGTGTACTCTTTTTGGTGTGATTTAAGATTGTTAAGAGGATTTTTCTGATGAGTTTATGTTTTTATTCATGGTCTATGTAGCGCACAATTAAGTTGGGGTTAGACGATATCGTTTATAAATGAGGCGATCAAGCCAAACTGTCTGGGGTTATTTCTGTTTCTTAAAAATAAAGAATTCACGTATCAGAATTTATATCAGGAATTTTCTGCGTATTGCTAAGCTAGTTCTGAGCTTGTGAACTTGTGTGGGCTTTCTTTGGAAGGAATTATTGCATTGAACTACGCGGTAGATCATCTTAAATAAGTTGACACATTGGTGCTGATTGGGGCACAATACAAAAGCAAGAATTTATTCAGTTAACAACGTCTATGATTGATATAGATTTCAGTGGAAAACTAAAAAGTAACTTATGTGATATTTTAGTTTTTTGTGGAGCAAAAGATAGCGCAAATAAAAAAACAGCAGAAAGCTTAGTAAAAAAATACAGATAGGCCAAAGCTGAATTTCGTGAATAATGCAAATTATGAAGTGAATATAGATGCGCCAAAAGAATTAGCTGAAAAGTTGGGGAAATTTTATACATCAACATAAGTAGAATAGTATTCCAGAAGCCATCAAATTCTAAGTGCTTTAGCACTTAGAATTTGATGTGATCGACACGGAGTGGTTGCTTCTGATTTCAACGTTTAGTTAAATTGTAGGATATGAAACAAAAGTGATTTGTCCTTTTGTTTCATATCCTTTTATTTTTTTCATAAATCATGCGGGAGTTATTAGATATACACTGTTTTTTACTTGGTTATTTATTTTATGTCAGAAAACCTAACATAAATCATTGACAACAGAAAAAAGTATTGATATTCTATACCTAACATATCTAGCTACGCAGGCTAGATCCTCTAAAAAAGATAAAATATGCCTGTGACAAAAAATGTCATAAACATATTTTCTTACTTTTCTGTTAGAGTTGAACAGCCTGCTGTGCTTTTTAAAATAGAGAGGGGGGTGGATATGAGAGAGAAGGAACTGAGAAGATCTATGTCAGTTTTTCCAATCGGAACGGTTATGAAACTGACTGATTTATCAGCGCGTCAAATCCGTTATTATGAAGAACAAGATTTGATTCATCCTGAAAGAAGTGACGGGAACCGACGTATGTATTCACTGAATGACATTGATGTATTGCTAGAAATTAAAGATTATTTATCAGATGGTCTAAATATGGCAGGGATCAAACGCGTTTATGAAATGAAGTTGGAAGAACAAATGCATGCGCAAGAATCAAACAAACCGCTAACTGATGAAGATGTTCGAAAGATTCTATATGATGAACTTATTTCTCAAGGGGGGCTTACTCAACAAAATCCATTCCAATCTAGAGGGCCAAAATTGTAACAATGGAGCTGTACAAAAAAATGAAGGACGTGAAGAAAGACAATGACAGAGAAACAAAACACAGTAGAAGATATCAAACGAATAGCAGATGAAGAAAATGTTCGATTTTTGCGATTAATGTTTACAGACATTATGGGAACAATCAAAAATGTGGAAGTTCCAGTGAGCCAATTAGATAAAGTGTTAAGTAATAAAATGATGTTTGATGGATCTTCTATTGAAGGTTTTGTGAGAATTGAAGAAAGTGATATGTATTTATATCCAGATGTATCAACATGGATGATTTTTCCTTGGGAGAGCGCACACGGGAAAGTTGCTCGTTTAATTTGTGATATTTATAATCCAGATGGGACGCCATTTGCAGGAGACCCTCGTGGTAACTTAAAACGGGCGCTAGCTGATATGGAATCGTTAGGCTTTACTTCATTTAATCTTGGACCTGAGCCTGAGTTTTTCCTATTTAAACTAGATGAAGATGGTAAAATTACAACTGATTTAAATGATCGAGGCGGTTATTTTGATTTTGCACCAACAGATCTTGGTGAGAACTGTCGTAGAGATATTGTCCTTGAACTAGAAAGCCTTGGTTTTGAAGTAGAAGCATCTCATCATGAAGTGGCTCCTGGACAACATGAGATCGACTTTAAATATGCAGATGTGATCGAAGCTTGTGATAATATCCAAACGTTTAAGTTAGTCGTTAAGACGATTGCTAGAAAACACGGATTGCACGCAACATTTATGCCAAAGCCATTATATGGTATCAATGGTTCAGGAATGCATTGCAATATGTCTTTATTTAAAGAGAATGAAAATGTTTTTTACGATGAGAATGGTCCAATGCAGCTAAGCCAAACAGCGTATCACTTCCTCGGTGGATTGTTAAAACATGCACGTGCTTATACTGCTGTTTGTAATCCAACGGTTAATTCATATAAGCGTTTAGTACCAGGATATGAGGCTCCAGTTTATGTTGCTTGGAGTGGACGCAACCGTTCGCCTTTGGTACGAGTTCCTGAATCACGTGGTTTATCAACTCGTTTGGAATTACGTTCAGTTGATCCATCGGCTAATCCGTATCTAACAATGGCGGCTCTTTTACAAGCGGGATTAGATGGAATCAGAAATGAAATTACGCCACCTCAAGCAGTTGACCGAAATATTTATGTGATGAATGAAGAAGAACGAAAAGAAGCACAAATTCATGATCTGCCTTCAACTCTACACAATGCAATCAAAGAATTACGCAAAGATGATGTAATGATTGATGCATTAGGTGAGCATATCTATGTAAACTTTGTTGAAGCGAAACGTATGGAGTGGGCTGCTTTCCGTCAAACAGTTTCTGAATGGGAAAGAGAACAATATTTAGAGTTATATTAATTAACAGGTGGGTAAATCAGGAGCTGGTTTATCCGCCTTTTTTGTATTGTTCAGTCAAGAAAATTGAAGTATGATATAATTATAAGTGAGAATAGTTATCAATTAAACTTAGAAAAGGAGAAGAAATCATGATTGTCCAAACAGTTAGGTTTATTATAAAAAAAGACGGTATAGAAGCTTTTAAAATAAAAACAAGTAAAGATGTTGCTTCAATGTTAGAATATTCAGGTTGTTTATCAAGTGAATGTTGGTTTTCTGAGGAAAAAGGTAATTGTGAATTTATGTTGGTATCTAAATGGCAGAAGAAAAAAGACTTCCAAAATTGGCTGAAGCGTCCAGAGCATTTACAAGAACATCGAGATGCATATAAAAATAAAGAAGCGAAACTCTCTGTTGTCTTAGAAAAAATTAGAAAGAGCTATGAGGTTTATTCATAAATAATAATGTACTGAAACCTGATATAACTTAATTACTAGGATTTCTTTCTATTGGTTTAAATAGGTGCGAAAAACACTAAGGAGAAAAGACATGCAAAAATTTAATGTCTCTGCAACTACCCTTGGAAAAATAGAAAAACTTCAACAGCAAGGGTGGGATAAAACTGCTCTGATTGTCTACATAAACAATATACATGAACTCACGAAAAAAATAGATCAAGAAATCTTTTTAGTTGGTTCACAAATCTACACAGAAATGTTTGAAAAGAGTTTGCTATCAGACCAAGAAAAAGTCATGCTTGTTATCAATCATTTAGGAGGGTATCTAGATGAGTTAGGTGATTTGCAGTTTGCACCAACAGAATATAAATTTTGTAATCAAATGCCACCTGGTGCAGATTTTTTTGTACTTTATTCAGAAGCTGTACAGCGTGCCTACCCTAATGGATTAATGATAAAGCAAGTGGATAAAAAATTAACAAAAGTAGCTCTCAAGAAAAAATACGCAAATGAAACAAAAATTCATCAATTTAGAAATCAACTAGATAAATGTATCATTGAATATGTGGAAAACTATAAAAAGAAATATAATTTGAAAAATGATGAAACCGCTATAAAAATGATTCTTGGTGATGAGTGGTTTTATGCAGATCCACAGTATCATAATCGTGCTCATTTCGGTTCAGGTATACTGATCGATGATTGTAATAAAAAAGCTAGAACTCTTTCAAATAGAGGATTAGTAAAGAAAATTAGAAAACATGGCTTTTATCGGAAAATGTTGTCTGGTGATTATCATAGCGAATTCATTTTAGACGAACAAGGTCAACTTTTAAGTCAATGGAAAGAACCAATCAAAGAAAGAAACTACTTAGAGCGCGCAATTGCGAATGGTGAATCTTTCAATTACGGTGAGCGGCCGAGAGTTGATCAACATCATACACACGATAAATTAGATGGAAATCCACCTAAATATTTTGATACAGATAAGCGAAATGAACTCAAGCGAAATTGGATTTCTCCTACAGATAATTGGTTTTATCAGCTAGTTAGACGACTAGCTGAAAAAGGAGTTAGGTATAAAAAAGAAGATCGCTAAAAAATAAAAGATTGGTTAAGTTAATTTGCTCTATTTGCCAACAGACTTTTTTCACAAAAGTTCTCATGTATTCAAGTAGAAGAAACCTAAATAAACAATAAGTTTGTGAAATGTTTTCACATAATGTTTCAAATTTGGCGTACATCCGTTATAATGGATAAGAATATGCGTGCAACTATTCTACTTTTAGATAGAAGGATGATGACTATATAATGCGAAAAATGAAGACAATGGATGGAAATACAGCCGCTGCATACATCTCATATGCGTTTACTGAATTAGCCGCTATTTATCCAATTACACCAAGCTCAACGATGGCGGAACTTGTCGATCAATGGTCGGCTGAAGGAAAGAAAAATATTTTTGGACAACCTATTAAAATTGTTGAAATGCAATCAGAAGCTGGAGCTGCAGGTGTGGTCCACGGATCGCTAAAGACAGGAGCATTAACAACTACATATACTGCTTCACAAGGGTTATTATTGATGATACCGAACATGTACAAGATTGCTGGAGAATTGCTTCCATCGGTCTTTCATGTAGCTAGCCGCGCGGTGACAACGAATGCGTTGAATATTTTCGGCGATCACGGGGATGTTATGGCTGCTCGTCAGACAGGATTTGCTATGTTATGCGAAAGCAGTGTACAAGAAGTCATGGATTTATCTGCGGTTGCGCATTTAGCTTCAATTGAATCCAGTATACCATTTATCAACTTTTTCGATGGGTTTCGAACAAGTCATGAAATTCAAAAAATCGAAGTATTGGAATATGAAGAATTAGCCCCCTTATTGGATCAAGACAAATTAGACAACTTCCGTAGCAGAAGTATGAATCCAAATCATCCCTCTGTTAGTGGAACGAATCAAAATCCTGATATCCATTTCCAGCAACGTGAAACGATCAATGGCTACTATGAACAAATTCCAGCTGTTGTGAAAAAATATATGGATGAAATCAATGAGCTTAGAGGAACGAATTATGATTTAGTTACTTACTATGGAGCAGAAGATGCAGAAGAAGTAATTGTTTCTATGGGATCAGCAGCTCAAGCGATCGAGCAAACAATCGATTATTTAACAAAGCAAGGCAGAAAAGTCGGTTTTTTGAATATTCATTTGTATCGTCCGTTCCCGATTAATAACTTTTTAGAAAAGATGCCTAAGACTGTTAAAGCAGTTGGTGTGCTGGATCGTACGAAAGAACCAGGAGCAGGTGGCGAACCTTTACTTTTAGATGTTCAAAGTGCGATGTATGAATCTGATTTACGCCCAATGATTATCGGCGGACGCTATGGTCTGGGATCAAAAGACGTGTTGCCAAACCAAATCGTGGCTATTTATGACGAGTTATTAAAAGATAAAAAGGCGGCGAAATCTCGTTTTACGATTGGAATCGTAGATGATGTAACATACACTTCTCTTGATTGTGGGGAAGCGCTGGATCTAACTAATTCTAAAACCTATCAAGCAAAATTCTGGGGTTTTGGTTCAGATGGTACAGTTGGTGCAAATAAATCTGCCATTAAAATCATTGGGGATCATACCGATAAATACGCTCAGGGGTTCTTTTATTACGATTCAAAAAAATCTGGTGGGCTGACGGTTTCTCATTTACGGTTTGGCGAGACACCGATTCGTTCGACGTATTTAATTGAGCATGCAGATTTTGTTGCCTGCCACACTGCGGCTTATTTGAATACGTATGACTTAGTTAAAGGCTTAAAAAAAGGCGGAACCTTTTTACTTAATACAGTATGGAGTGATGAGCAATTAGAGCGCTTCTTACCGAATAAATTAAAACGCTATTTAGCTGAAAATGACATTAATTTTTATACAATCAATGCTGTTAAGCTAGCTAGCGAAGTAGGACTAGGTGGGCGGATCAATACTGCGATGGAGACAGCCTTTTTTAAGTTAGCAGATATTATGCCATTTGATGAAGTGTTGCCAATCTTAAAAGAAGAAGCAATCAAAAGCTATTCCAGAAAATCACTATCTGTTGTAGAGAAAAATATTCAGGCAATTGAACGCACGGTTGAACTTTTGCACAAAGTCGAAGTCCCAGCTACTTGGAAAGCAATTGAAATAGAACCAAAAGAGCGTAAAGCAAATGTGACTGATTATGTTCATGAAATCGTAGAACCGATCAACCGTCAAGAAGGAAATGATCTTTCGGTTAGTGCGTTTATCAAAAATGATATGACAGATGGACGGATGCCACTTGGTACAACCGCTGTGGAAAAACGCGGTATCGCTTTAGAAGTACCAGAATGGAATAGTGATCGTTGTACGATGTGTAACGAATGTGCGTTTGTTTGTCCTCATGCAGCGATTCGGCCTTTTTTAGCTGATAATGAAGAAATGGAAGAAGCACCGGAAGGCTATATCGTGCGAGAAATGCGTGGTGCCGATGGCTTGAAATATCGTATTCAAGTATCTGTTGAAGATTGCACTGGCTGCGGTCTTTGTGTAGATGTTTGTCCTGCAAAAGGAAAAGCTTTAGCTATGAAACCGTATGAAGAACAAAAAGAGCAAGCAATGAACTGGGCATTCTCTATGACGTTGAAGCAAAAAGAGAATCCTGCAAAACCTAATACTGTTTTAGGGACTCAATTTAACAAACCTTTATTAGAATTCTCTGGTGCTTGTTCTGGCTGTGGGGAAACGCCTTATGTGAAGCTGTTAACTCAAATGTTTGGCGATCGAATGATGATTGCTAATGCTACAGGCTGTTCTTCTATTTGGGGGGGCGCAGCTCCTGTCTCTCCTTATACGATAAATGACGAAGGACAAGGACCTGCTTGGTCAAATTCACTATTAGAAGATAATGCAGAATTTGGATATGGCATGTTTTTAGCCAGTCAAACTCGTCGCGAACATTTAGTGATGAAAATGAGTGAAGCTAAGAACATCGCTTCATCAGAATTAAAATTGCTGATGGAAGACTGGATCAAGTACATGCACACAGGCGAAGGAACGCAACAACGCGCCGCAAAACTAAAAGCTGCTTTACTTGATGAAAAAAATAATCAACCATTATTAGAAGCGATTTATGCTGACAATGATTTGTTCGTAAAAAATAGCCAATGGATGATTGGTGGGGACGGCTGGGCATATGATATAGGTTATGGCGGGATCGATCATGTTCTTGCTAGTGGAGCTGATGTGAATATGTTGGTTTTAGACAACGAAGTATACTCTAATACCGGCGGTCAAACATCAAAAGCAACACCAGCTTCTGCGATTGCCAAATTTTCTGCGAGTGGAAAATATGTTTCTAAAAAAGATTTAGGTATGATGGCGATGACTTATGGCAATGTCTACGTTGCACAAATTGCTTCAGGAGCGAATCAAATGCAGACGATCAAAGCGTTCGAAGAAGCAGAACGTTTTCCTGGACCATCGATTATCATCGCTTATACACCTTGCATTACTCACGGCTTGGCAGGAGGAATGAGTAAAACCTTAGAGGAAGCAAAAGAAGCAGTTGCTTCTGGTTACTGGTCATTGTATCGTTACAATCCAGAATTAAGGGAGTTAGGCAAAAATCCAATGACTTTAGATTACAAAAAACCGAATTTTGAAGCGATGCAAGAATTTATGCGGAAACAAGTTCGTTTTTCTTCATTAGAATCGACACAACCTGAATTTGCTGGCAAACTTTTTGAAAAAACAGTCGAAGATGCGAAAACTCGCTTTTATAATTATGCCCGCATGACAGGTCAAGAAGAAAAAATTCGGGCAAAATTGGAAAAGACAACAGATGAAGTAGTCGTAGAAAAGGCATCTCGGATAAAAAAAGAACGTGTAGTTGATCCAGAAGCCGAGGCTAGAAGAGCAGCTAGGCGAGCAGAACGTGCAGCAAAACGTGGGAAAATAGAAGAATAAAAACATTTTGATTTAGAATGAAAGAAGTCAGGTATTCTAAACTTCTTCTTTCATTCTTTTTTATTTAAATTTTTCTATCGTTCACACTCATCCTGTAATCAAGCATGAGATTATGGTATACTTATGTAAGAAATCTTCAGAGAGAAGTGAGGTTTATGATGTCTTTTCAACTTAGTCAATTATTTGATTTAGAATATTGGCGGCAATTGATCTCATCAGATTTCTTGTCGCGTGATTATATTATCAATGTTATAGATATTTTGGTGGTGTGGTATCTTGTTTACAAACTAATCATGCTAGTCAGAGGGACGAAAGCTGTCCAGTTATTAAAAGGAGTCGCTGTTTTTATTGTGATTCGTATATTGAGTGAAATTATTGGATTACATACATTGTCTTGGCTGATGAATCAAGTCATTATGTATGGCGTTATTGCTGCGGTTGTAATCTTTCAACCAGAAGTCCGACGAGGTTTAGAGCATCTAGGTAGAAGTTCGTTTTTCCGTACAGGTAGATCTGAACAACAGGAAGATGAAAAAATGATCCTTGCTTTTGACAAAGCCATTCAGTATATGTCTAAACGGAAAATTGGTGCGTTGATTACAATAGAAAGAAATACAGGATTAGATGAGTACATTGAAACGGGTATTGATTTAGATGCTGATATTTCTGGCGAATTGCTGATCAATATTTTTATTCCCAATACTCCATTACACGATGGCGCAGTAATTGTAAAACAAGGAAAAATTGCTGCTGCAAGTGCTTATCTGCCTTTATCGGAAAGTAATTTGATTCCAAAAGAATTTGGGACTCGCCACAGAGCTGCGGTAGGGATTAGTGAAGTTAGTGATGCTGTGACGATCATTGTCTCAGAAGAGACAGGTGATGTCAGTCTGACACTGAATAATGATTTGATTCCTAGATTAACACAGGAAGAGTATCTGAAAATTCTAAGAGCAGAATTAGTTCCAAAAGAAGAAAGTAAAGATAAAAAAAATCTTTTGCAACACTTTATCGAAGGTGTATCGAAAGGGGCGAAAAAGAAATGAAAAAGCCCCACCAAAGCAATTGGTTCTCAGGATTATTGGCATTACTTTTTGCCTTGTTGCTCTTTTTTAATGCTAACTCATCCGGAAATATGGGCAATATGTCTGTTGTAAGCCAAGTTTATGATGAAATGTTGTATAATATTCCTGTTCAATTAGAGTATGACCAAGATAAATATTTTGTTTCTGGTTATGAAGATACCGTCAACGTTCATTTAAGTAGTGCCAATCGCATTCAATTGGATTTAGAATCGAATGAAGATACTAGAAACTTTCAAGTAGTGGCTGATTTGACAGAGACCCCACTTGGAACGTCAGAAATTCAGTTAAGAGTCAAAGGATTGAGCACAGCAGTTACAGCTGAAATTGAACCTAAAACGATCACTGTGACAATGGAGAAAAAAGTAACCAAATCATTTGATGTAGAAGCGCAACTACCTGAATCTATCGAG
Organism: Enterococcus sp. AMC1251; assembly: GCF_058216535.1. Taxonomy (NCBI): domain Bacteria; kingdom Bacillati; phylum Bacillota; class Bacilli; order Lactobacillales; family Enterococcaceae; genus Enterococcus; species Enterococcus sp. AMC1251. The sequence continues at coordinate 847,580 of NZ_CM177098.1, forward strand.
GCAGAAGGCTACAAAGTAGAGAAGATTACTTTAAGCCCTAAAACAGTGGAAATCACAACTGGTGAAGAGACTGCTAAAGCAATCTCACGTGTGATTGCCCCTTTATCGAATGTTAAACAATCCGTTGATACGATCAAACAAACGGTTAATGTTCAAGCAATTGATACTAAAGGACAAGTATTAGGCATAGAAAATCCAGCACCTCAGGTAAAAGTTGTTGTTGATCTAATATTGCCTTCAAAAGAAGTTGGATTGACAGTTAATTCGACTGGCTCACCGCCTTCAGGTGTTGATTATTATACATTTAATTTGTCAGAGAAAAAAGTAGAAATTAGAGGAACAAAATCTGTTTTAGATGCAATTGATACAATAGAATTACCTATTGATGTGAGTAATATAAAGTCATCAACCAAACAAAAAATAAAGATTCCAACAAACGAAGAGTATATTGTTTCGCCTGAGGAAGTGGAAGTGACGATTAATCCAGTCTTTGTAGGAATGAATACAAGTTTTTCTGAAACTAGTGGACAAAGCTCAACAACATCCTATTCAAGTCAAGCGCAACCATTGCCTTTGCCATCTAGCGAAAAAACAACAAGTTCTTCCAATACTTCAAGCTCGTCAAAGGTGTCGGGTGCTGAAAGTACTGGTGAAGATGAGATTAAAAATGGGAGTAGTTCAGTTTCTGAAAATTAGGCAGATTGACCTAAGAATATCGGTTATTCTTTTGAGTGGTACTTCAGTAGAATAATTGAGGCTATCTTAGTAAGTAGAAGGAGAGTTATGATGGGTAAATATTTTGGAACAGACGGTGTTAGAGGAATTGCAAATAAGGAATTAACGCCAGAATTAGCATTTAAATTAGGTCGCTTTGGCGGATATGTATTAAGTCAGCATGAAGATTCCACACGCCGTCCAAGAGTATTAGTCGGGCGTGATACGCGTATTTCAGGTCAATTACTAGAACAAGCCTTGATTTCAGGACTGTTATCTGTTGGGATTGAAGTATTTCAATTAGGGGTTATTTCAACGCCTGGAGTTGCTTACTTAACAAGATTACAAAAAGCATCAGCTGGTGTTATGATTTCAGCATCCCACAATCCGGCTGAAGATAATGGCATTAAATTTTTTGGTTCAGATGGGTTTAAATTAGTAGATGATCAAGAACTTGAAATCGAAGCCTTATTAGATGCAGAAGAAGATAATTTACCTCGTCCTTCAGCGGAAGGCTTAGGTACGCTAGATGAATTTCCAGAAGGGTTATTAAAATATTCTCAATTTTTAGTGCAGACAATTCCAGGTGATTTATCTGGTTTAACTGTTTGTATCGATGCTGCAAATGGCGCAACATCAACTTCTGTCAACCGTTTGTTTGCAGATCTAGAAACAGATTTCTATACAATGGGTACAAGCCCTAATGGATTGAATATCAATGATGGTGTAGGCTCTACTCATCCTGAGAAATTAGCTGAAATGGTTGTTGAAAAAGGCGCTGATGCGGGTCTTGCTTTTGATGGTGATGGAGATCGAATCATTGCGGTCGATGAGCTGGGAAATATTGTGGATGGAGATAAGATTATGTTTATCTGCGCAAAATACCTTGCTGAAAAGAACCGTTTGAAAAAAGATACGATCGTGACAACAGTCATGAGTAATTTAGGTTTCAGAAAAGCAGTGGAAGCGGCTGGCATGAAAGATGTAATCACGCAAGTTGGTGACCGTTATGTTGTTGAAGAAATGCGTAAAAATGATTATAATTTCGGTGGAGAACAATCAGGACATATGATTTTCTTGGATTATAATACAACTGGTGATGGAATGCTTTCAGGTATTCAATTGTTAAATGTCATGAAGCAAACTGGGAAAAAATTATCTGAGTTAGCTTCAGAATTGACTGTTTATCCACAAAAATTAGTGAATATTCGGGTAACGGACAAACATGGTGCAATGGATATTCCTGCAATTAAAGAAGTTGTTGAATTAATGGAAGCAGAAATGAATGGCGATGGCCGTATTTTAGTTCGTCCATCTGGGACAGAGCCTTTGTTACGTGTGATGGCTGAAGCGCCGACACAAGAAAAAGTGGACTACTATGTAGATAAAATCGCAGATGTCGTGAAAGCTGAGATTGGTATAGGCTAGCATAAAAATTTAGAATGACCTGTATGCATGGGAACATGTGACAGGTTATTTTTTCTAGTTTAAAAAACGAATAATCATTACTAGGATTTGATAATTGTTCGAGGTTATTATTGACAGAATAAACAGAAAAAGGTACTATGTTTGAGAATTGATAGGGATATAATCGGTATTCTGCCTATTTTTTCGCAAAAAATAATGGATAGAAATAGTCAGAGAGGAGTAATCAGATGGGGAATTATTTAGTTTTACAAACAGATTTTGGGCTTGGCGATGGGGCAGTAAGTGCGATGTATGGTGTCGCTCATATGGTAAGTGATAAGATCGTCATTGGCGATTTGACCCATGAAATTCCTCCTTATGATATCTGGGCGGCGTCGTATCGTCTGTATCAAACAGTCAAATACTGGCCCAAAGGAACTGTTTTTGTTTCAGTTGTCGATCCAGGTGTAGGCAGTACAAGACGCAGTATCGTAGCGAAAACTAATTCCGGACATTATATTATTACGCCAGATAATGGATCGTTAACTCATATTTCTCATTATCAAGGAATTGAAGAGATTCGTACTATCGATGAAGTAACGAGTCGATTACCGCACTCAGAAGAAAGTCATACCTTTCATGGCAGAGATATTTATGCCTATAATGGAGCACGCTTAGCTAGTGAAGAAATTTCTTTTGAGAAGTTAGGGAAGGCCGTTACAATAGATTCTATTGAAGCTTTGCCGTTGATTGAAGCCAAACATGATGAACATATTTTAGAAGGCAGTATCGATGTTTTAGATATTCGTTTTGGTTCGTTGTGGACAAATATCCCATTAGCATTTATGAAAGAAGAGAATATTGCGCATGATGATCAGTTACAGGTAACAATCTATCATCAAGGGAAAAAAGTGTACCAAAATATTATGAAATTTGCGAAATCTTTTGCAGATGTGAATATTGGTGAACCATTAGTATATGTCAATTCTTTGGTAAATATTGGTGTCGCAGTCAATCAAGACTCGTTTTCTAAACTGTACCATATTGGGACAGGAACAGATTGGACGATCCAGCTAAGAAAAGCACCAAAGATCATTTTTGAATAGGGGTGGAGAATATGAAAAAAGATTTTTCAGTAAAAACAATTGTAGCCATTGGTATTGGATCAGCGGTATTTGTAATTTTAGGCCGTTTTGTGGTGATTCCAACAGGATTTCCTAACACAAACTTAGAAACAGCGTATCCATTTTTAGCATTAATTTCTGTTATTTTTGGACCTGTTGCAGGTGGCTTGATCGGCCTGATTGGTCATACGCTAAAAGATTTTACAACATATGGCAGTGCTTGGTGGAGTTGGATCATTTGTTCTGGTATTATAGGAATGGTCTATGGTTTAGCAGGGAGAAAGATCGATCTTATACACGGCGAATTCAATAAAAAAGACATTATTTATTTTAATAGTTATCAAGTGATTGGAAACGCCGTAGTTTGGGGGTTGATTGCACCAACATTAGATGTATTGATTTATAGCGAACCAGCTAGTAAAGTTTATACGCAAGGCGTGATCGCTGTTGTATTAAACATTATTGCAGTAGGAATCATCGGCACATTGTTGATGGCAGCTTATGCTGCAACGCGGACTAAAAAAGGTAGTTTAACAAAAGACTGATTATGTAGTAAAATGAAATTAGCATAAATATAATTTCTGAAATAAAATTAAGGGCGAGAAAAAGCAAGCTTGATTTTTTAAGCTTATTAGCCTTTTCTTGTCCTTTTTTACATAGAATGAGGGAGCGTCATTGATGAAAAAACCACGGATAACTTTTGACAATTTTACTTTCCAATATCATAGTCAGGCTGAACCTACATTACATACTATCGATTTAACAATCTATGAAGGGGAAAAAGTCTTGATCGTAGGGCCAAGCGGTAGCGGTAAATCGACTTTTGCCCAATGTATCAATGGATTGATTCCGTATAGTTATGAAGGGGAAATAACTGGAAATGTCACAATCGGCGACAAAAAATTAACAAAGACAAGTCTATTTGATTTATCTTTTGACGTTGGAACAGTGTTACAGGATACAGACGGTCAGTTTATTGGGTTAACAGTGGGAGAAGATGTGGCATTCGCTTTAGAAAACGATGAAGTACCGCAAAAAAAGATGAAAGAGGAAGTTGCTCATTGGACTAAAATCGTTGGGTTAAATGACTTCTTACAGCATCGACCACAAGACTTGTCTGGTGGGCAAAAACAACGAGTATCGATGGCAGGTGTTTTGATCGATGAGGCACCGATTTTGTTATTTGATGAGCCACTCGCTAATCTTGACCCAAAAACGGGTAAGGAAACAATCGGGTTGATTGAAGAAATTCATCAAAAGACGAAAACAACGATTTTGATTATTGAGCATCGCTTAGAAGATGTTTTATATCGTTCAGTTGATCGTGTGATTGTGTTTAATGATGGGCGGATTGTCGCTGATTTACCTGCAGATGAACTACTAAAAACAAATATATTAACAGAACACGGCATTCGAGAACCTCTGTATATCACAGCGATGAAGTATGCTGGCGTGGATTTGGAAACTGTTGAATATTTAGCTGATATTGAAAAGATCCAAGCGCCAAACTTAAAAGAACAAATGGAAAAATGGATGAAAAAACAATCTCAAACGGTTGAACAAAAAATAGTACAACCATTATTGGAACTGGAAAATATTACGTACCAATATAATCGAAATGAACGACCTGTTTTAAACGATGTTTCCGTTACATTTAATCGTGGAGAAATGCTGAGTATTGTTGGAAAAAATGGCGCTGGTAAATCCACTTTAAGTAAAGCTGTCTGTGGATTTGTGACGCCTCAATCAGGAAAAATGAGTTGGTTAGAACAGGATTTTACTCAGTTTTCTATTAAAGAACGAGCAGATAAGATTGGTTTTGTCATGCAAAATCCGAATCAAATGATTTCAAAGAAAATGATATTTGAAGAAGTTGCTTTAGGTTTGACCTTAAAAGGGATGCCAGAAGCTGAAATCAAAGAGCGTGTTGAAGCTGTTTTAAAAATCTGTGGTCTGCACTCATTTCGTCATTGGCCGATTTCAGCACTTAGTTTTGGACAAAAGAAAAGAGTCACGATTGCAGCGATTTTAGTACTGGAACCTGAAATGATCATATTAGATGAACCAACTGCAGGTCAAGATTTCAAGCATTATACTGAAATGATGACCTTTTTAGAAAAGCTAAATGAACTGGGTGTCACGATTGCCATGATTACTCATGACATGCATCTTATGTTGGAATATACAGATCGTGCAATTGTTTTGTATGATGGCAAAATTATCGCAGATACATCACCTGTTAAAGTATTAACCGATTCTCAATTAGTGGAACGTGCTTCATTGAAAGAAACAAGCTTATTTACTTTTGCACAACATTTAGGAATGGAAGAGCCATTTTTATTTACAGAAAACTTTATGACTTATGATCAGGAGGTGCGTTTGAAATGAATGAACATCAAATGTTAGGCTATATTCCTGATAATACAATGATTCATAAATTGAATGGAACGGCTAAATTAATTTTTTTGATTCTGTTATCTGTTGCGTGTATGACAACGTATGATACCCGTTTTTTGATTAGTATGACGGTATTTTCATTGGTTTTATTTAAGCTATCAAATATTAAATGGCACCAGATTTCATTTGTTGTGAAATTTATTTTTGTGTTTTCGTTACTGAATATTATTGCAGTTTACTTATTTGCCCCAGAATATGGAGTGGATTTATATCAATCTAGAACTGTTATTTGGGAAGGCGTAGGCCGTTTTACAGTAACACAAGAGCAATTATTTTATGAATTTAATTTAGTTTTAAAATATTTTTGTACGATACCGTTGGTGCTGATTTTTCTATTGACGACAAATCCAAGTGAATTTGCATCTAGTTTGAATCGAATCGGAATTAGCTATAAAATCAGTTATGCTGTAGCGTTGGCTATTCGGTATATTCCAGATATTCAAGAAGATTTTGTCAATATTTCTTTAGCGCAGCAAGCACGTGGTTTTGAAATGTCTAAAAAAGGGAAACTAACACAACGGTTGAAAGGAACGGCTCAAATTGTTTTTCCCTTGATTCTGTCCAGCTTAGATCGAATTGAGACGATCAGCACAGCGATGGAGCTACGTCGTTTTGGAGAAAAAAAGAAAAGAACATGGTACGCTGAGCGACCTTTTCATTCCTCTGATTTTCTTGTTATTGGCTTTGCTATTTTATTGACCGTTTTAAGTTTTGCCTTATTTAAAGTCAATCGCGGTAGATTTTATAATCCGTTTAATTAATCCTTTTTGAAGTGGTTGGGACCTGACTCGTAGAGTGATGACCTAACCGCTTTTTTGACTATACCAATTTTATTTTTTCATAAAAATATTGACATCTATATTTAGTATATTGTATTATTAATGCAGTTTCTATTTAGTTTTTTTAAAAGGAGGATAGTTAGACCAATAAAGGAATAGCGCCAGACCTGAGTATTCAGGTGACGAGGAAAGAGCTTATCGAAAGATTCGGCGGATAGCTCTAGGGTCTGTACTCTACAAGCTGGAAAGAAAAAATAATTGCGAAATTATAACAAAAATCCAACTATGCAGAATAGAAACCTATGATGAAGATTCAAGAAAATGAAATGTGCGGATACTAAGAATGGTTAAAGGTTCATTTTTTATTGATCCACTTCTTTTTTCTTGAACGATGACCTAAGACAATCGAGAAAGTAGGAAATGATTAGTATGTGTGGAATCGTAGGAATTATTGGCAAAGAGAATGCAACGGATATTTTAATTCAAGGATTAGAAAAATTAGAATATAGAGGATATGATTCAGCGGGAATTTTTGTAACTGGGAAAAACAAGGAAGATTATTTAGTAAAATCGTTAGGAAGAATCGCTGATCTACAACGTAAACTAAGCTCAGAAGTTCAAGGTACAGTGGGAATTGGGCATACACGTTGGGCAACACATGGAAAACCAAGTGAAAGAAATGCTCATCCTCATACCTCAAGTAATCACCAGTTTATTTTGGTACACAATGGTGTGATCGAAAATTTTGAAGAAATAAAACAGGAATTTCTTCAAAATGAGCAACTGGAAGGTGAGACTGATACAGAAATCGTAGTTCATTTGATCGAGTATTTTGCAGAAGCTGGATTGACAACAAAAGAAGCGTTCAAAAAAGCTTTAACGGTAATCAACGGTTCGTATGCATTTGCATTGATTGACAAAAACGATCCTGATACCATTTATGTTGCTAAAAATAAAAGTCCATTACTAATTGGATTGGGAGATCGTTTTAATGTGATTTGCAGTGATGCGATGGCGATGCTTGCTGAAACGAATCGTTTCGTTGAAATTGCTGACGGTGAATTGGTGATTGTTAAAGCGGATGAGATAGAAATCGAAGATGAACAAGGCAATCAAGTTTATCGAGAGTCTTATGAAGCCCAATTAGATTTAAGTGATATCGAAAAAGGGACATATCCGTATTATATGCTAAAAGAAATTGATGACCAGCCAACGGTTATGCGCCGAATTATTCAGGAGTATACGAACACAATTGGTGACACTGTCATTGATAAAAACATCATTGAAAAAATAACTGCAAGTGATCGTATCTATATTATTGCTTGTGGGACTAGTTATAATGCTGGCTGGGTGGGCAAAGCGCTTCTCGAAAAAATGACCAATATCCCAGTTGAAGTTCATCTTTCAAGCGAATTTGGCTATAATATGCCGTTATTGTCAGAAAAACCGTTTTTTATTTTCTTAAGTCAAAGTGGGGAAACAGCTGATAGCCGTCAGGTATTGGTACAAACTAATGAACTTGGTTTGCCATCACTGACACTAACAAATGTAGCTGGATCTACTTTATCTAGAGAAGCCGACTTTACATTACTTCTTCACGCTGGACCAGAAATTGCTGTGGCTTCAACAAAAGCGTATACTGCGCAAATTGCTGTCTTAGCGGTTCTTGCCAAAGCTGTGGGAGATAATAAAGAAAATCAGTCCTCTTTAGACTTCGACATTGCTCATGAATTAAGTGTGATTGCAGCTGTCATGGAAACAATCATCGATGAAAAAATGGTTATTAGTCAGTTAGTGGAAGATTATTTATCAACGACGAGAAATGCTTTTTATATCGGACGTGGTGTGGACTACTATGTATCGATGGAAGCTTCATTGAAGTTAAAGGAAATTTCATATATTCAAGCGGAAGGTTTTGCAGCTGGAGAGTTAAAACATGGCACGATTGCATTGATCGAAGAAGGAACACCGGTTTTTGGTGTAATTACAGATCGAAAAACAGCAGCACATACTCGTGGGAATTTAAAAGAAGTTGAAAGCCGTGGTGCTCATAATTTTGTCATCGCCTTAGCGTCATTAGCAAAAGAGACGGATCAATTGATCATACCGGATGTGCATCCATTACTAACCCCTTTAGTTAGCATTATCCCAACTCAATTGATTGCTTACTTTGCCACACTGCAAAGAGGATATGATGTAGATAAACCACGTAATTTAGCCAAAAGTGTTACCGTGGAATAAGAATAAAAAGAAGCCGAGATCTAACACTAAATGTTAGTATCTCGGCTTCTTTTTCTAGGCTCTTTGTCAACGAATGTTGGTGAAGAAAATCCAAAGAATTAACTCATTTATTATAAGTCTTAGAGGTCTTTTCCTCTAGGACTTTTTATTTGGTTGAAAAAGAACAGTGCCAAAGCATAAAGTAATTCTCAATTTAAAATTATAGAAGTTACGGAAGCCATAGGCATTTCTTTTCAATACTTTTATATGATTATTCAAGCACTCTAACGGTCCGTTGGAATAAGGTAAATCCAACGCATTTTTAATGCTCGTTTGAACTTTTTTAAAGGTATTAATTGTCGTTTGATAATAGGCTGGAAGCTTAGAATAATCTTGTTCTAAAAGCACGTGAAATCTTGTGTAGTCTCTGGTTTGTATGGCGTAGAGAAAATCCTGATAACAGGTATAGCCAGCTTTTAATTCTTTATCATAGGCAAGTAACCGATCTACGAGTTCTGTTTCTATTAAATAAGCACGAAAAGAAGGACGCCATTGGCATTTTTCAAAATTGAGTGTTGATTGATTCTTTTGGAGAAGTTTCCAATAGTTCTTCAAGTGACGATATTTTTTTGCCTCTTCCGTTCCCTGGTGACGAAATGTATTCATTCGTTGAATACGGTGTTTTAAGAATGTTCGCCCAATGTGTTGAACAATATGAAAGCGGTCAAGAACAATCTGAGCCTCGGGAAATAGTTTCTTTACTAAAGAAAAATAAGGCGCATACCTATCGCAAACAATGTATTTTACACCTTTACGAACAGCCAAAGGAAATCGTGAGAAATAGCGTTCTAAAAAAGGGAGTTGCCGATTTTCAACGACATCAATTAACTGTTTTGTTTGCCCGTCCATTAGGATAAAGCTCATAGAAGCAGCGACTTGTTTCACTGATTTGAATTCATCAAAACAAAGGACTTCCGGCAAGGTGAGCCGACAGAAGAAACAGAGACTTTCTTTTGACGGGCAATTTCACTCATAGACGTGGTTTTTCTTAAACGATCGGCAATAGAAAGCTTCACTTTCCTTGAGATCGAACAACACTTTTCAATCAGACTTGTTTCAGCGACAAAGGTTTTAGTACAAGAATGGCAGAAAAAACGGCGTTTCTTCAAGCGTAAATATGTTTGATACTCAGAGACATCATTTAGTAAAATCAGACAGGTTGTAAAGCTCCAACGAATAATCGATCCGTCTTCATTGCCACCACAATGAGGACAAGAGTGGGCTAAATAATCCAATGTACCAGAAAATACGTGGCAGATCTGTCTTTTGATGCGTTCTTTGTTTAAAGAGTTTTCATTAAAAGTAATGTTTACGTCTAGAATATCTAATGTATTTTTGATAAGATTTGTATAGGACATCTTGATTTCCCCTTTTGAATGGTTTTAGACGACTTAATTCTAAAGGATATCAGGGTGTCTTTTCTACTATTTTGCATTAAAAAAGATGCCGGTGATTTCTCACCAACATCAGAAAGTATAGAGCCGTTTTAAAAAAAATATATATATTATTGATTAATATTTTTTGGATTTAAAAAGTAATTATTATTATATATAAAATATAATAATAATTACTTTTTAAAAATATTAATCAATCTTATGGTGTTTATTTAAAGCTATTAAAAAATTTGGTATAATTATACTAAGTAATATAATTCTGATAATTTTTATTACTTAATAAAGGGAGGTAAAAAAGGTGAAAAAAAGAAAAGGAAGTTGGAAGTTACAGTATTTCTATTTTATTGGCGCAGTCTGTTTATTATTATTAGGATGGACTCCAAAGACTGTACATGCTGGTGTGGTTGATCCAAATCTTGGAGAGATATCCTTTGAACAGCCAAATGGTGTAACATTTAAAGGGGAGCTAAGAGGAAATGAGTTTTTGCACTATGTTATTGCGAGTCAAACATCTGAAGTTTTGATTCAAGAAAGTGATAGCTATTGGTACTACGCAAAAAAGAATGAAACTGATACAGCTTTAGAATCTACTGGAAAAAAATATCAAATTGATCAAAAACCGAAAGGAACGTTGAAAGAAAAGGATGTCCATTCCTTAACTATTCAACCGAATGAACACGATCACCAAAGCAGAATGAAATCAGAGCAAGGTTCTCTTGAGAGAGATCAAAATATTTTAGTTGTTATGGTTGAATTTAGCAATCGAAAGTTACTTGCATCGGATACTGAACCAGTAAGTATTCCTGAATGGCGGAACAAATTTTTTGGAGAAAATCCAGACGATAAAACACTAAAAACCTATTATAAAGAGGCCACACAAGATAGAATCAATATTTTGCCTGCTCAAACAAGTCAGTTTAAAGAGGAAACAGGGATCGTAAAAGTATCTTTAGAGGAAGAACATCCGAGTACAAACTATCAAATTAAATTTCCTGATCCTTCTTACATGGAGAAAGCACTCCAAAAAGCGGAAGACTATATTGATTTATCAGTATATGACAAAGATCATAATGGTCAAATAACAAGTAATGAGCTTCACGTGCTCTTTGTTTTTGCTGGATTTGAAATAACGCATGCAAAAGCAAAGGACAAATCTATTTGGGCGCACAAAAGTCCTGAAGTTATAGCATCTAAAAAAGGGTTAGTTTTTTCAGAGGGGTATATGGCTACAGGAGAACTCATACATGTAGAACGAAAGGCTGACACAACTGGTGAAAGTGGAACTGTTGGGAGTACGTATCTAAAAGCGACACCTACTACAATTGGTATATTTGCACACGAATTTGGTCATTCACTAGGTTTGCCTGATTTGTATGGGCCAAATAATTCTATTCAAGGTCATGGAATTGGTTACCATAGTACGATGTCTTCTGGTTGTTGGGGGAAAGTAGGAGAGCATGGCAGTAAGAATCCTAGAGATTTTCCTGGTGCGACACCAGCCCATTTTGATGCTTATTCTAAAATGAAATTGGGATTGGCAACAGAAACGATTACAGAAGAAAAAGAGATTCTTATGAAATCAGGCGATCAGGCAGATTCCAAGATATATAAACTACCTGTATATAAAGAGGGAGAAAATACACCATCAGAAAAACACTATTATTTAATCGAAAATAGAAAAATATACGGATTTGATGAAGGGCGTAAAGACGAGAACAGTAGTGAAGGAATTTCTATTTATGCTGTTAATGAAGAATACAGAGACAACCTTAATATTTTAGAGTATGGAAAACAAATTGTTACGTTAAAAGAGGCAAATGAAGGAATAAAAGGCTATCCACCATTAAGTAAAGAACCAGGAAGTGGTAAAGATAGCTATTTCAAAAAGGGATTAAATGAACTCTTTGATTTTGACACGTGTCCGTCAAATATCATAGTTAAAGGGGAACAGCCTAAATTTGCTGTACAAGTAAATGATGCACCTGGTGATACGATAAAGGTAAAATTTGGTAAACCTTCTGTTCTAAAAGGAGTATTTGGAACGAGCCAGTGGACTTTTGATGAGAAAACCCGTAAATTGACATTTACTGAAGGAACTTTTCCAAGTACGAATGTAGAGAGTACAATAAAGACAGAGATAGAAAGTAAGTTTTCTGGGATGGAAATCAAAAAAATTGAGTTTAGTCAATCCGTTAAGGCACCAAACAATATGAGTTATCTCTTTTCAAATCTATCAGAGTTAACGGAAATTGAAGGATTAGACAAGTTAGATGTATCAGAGGTTACGGATATGGGGTATGTATTTTATAAAACACCTAAACTTAATCAAATGGACGTTTCAAACTGGAATACAGTAAATGTTACATCAATGAGTAATATGTTTGCACATACCCCAAAAGTTACTCAAATAGATGTAGCCAAGTGGAATATAAAAAAGCTAACAAATCTAAACGGAACTTTTGCACATAGTGGTGTTCAGACATTGGATTTATCTAACTGGGATACTACAAAAGGTATCCAGATGAAGGGAACGTTTGAAGCTTCGATATCTTTAGACACACTTGTTTTAGGTGCGAAAACAATAGTAAGTGAGAATGATGAAGCAGGTCTTTCGGATAATAAAAAGTTTCCATATACAGGATTTTGGGTAGGACCAAATGGTGAAAACAACCCTACTAGTATAAAATCTACTTCGGATTTTTTACCTGATTATGATGGTACACAACTAGGAACATATACGAGAGAAAAAAATACTAAAAGATTTGGTGATATTGCTTGGGAATGGGAAGAAGCAACACAAACAGTTATTTTTAAAGGTGGAGCTAGTGATACTTACAATAAACTTCCTGACACAACTTCTTGGAGTGACGCTATAGAAGGGAAAATAGAAAAAAATCTATCTGGGAAAAAAATCAAAAAAATTGTGTTTACTCAACCTATTAAAGCCTCAAAATCTATGAATCTAATGTTTTCAAGTTTATCTGAGTTAAAAGAAATTGAAGGGTTAAATAAAATAGATGTTTCCTCTGTAGAAGTTATGGTTAGCATGTTTTCTGGAACAGACAAACTTAAATCTTTAAATGTATCCAAGTGGAATATAAGAAAAGTAAAAAATCTGACGGGTATTTTTTCATATAGTGGGATTGAAACGTTGAATTTATCTAACTGGGAGACTCCAATAGATACAAATATGGAGAGAATGTTTTCTAAATCTAAATCGTTAGATAAACTAATTTTAGGGCCAAAAACAAAATTGAAGTATAGAAAAGGGATAGATCTTGTAGACAAAAAAGAACATCCTTATACAGGACGTTGGGTAGGACCAGATGGAGAAAAAAATCCAACTGTAGTCTATGAATCAAGTTCAGAGTTTGTCAATAACTATGATGGAACTAAACCAGGAACTTATACAAGAGAACAAGAGACTAAAAAATTTGGTAATGTATTCTGGGTATGGAATGGAGCAACTCAAACAATTACTTTTCGAGGCGGAACAAGTTCAACTAATAATTTTCTCCCTTCCACTAGTTCAAGCAAAAAAATACAGACAGAGATAGAGAGTACTTTATCGGGAAAGAAGATTAAAAAGATTGTATTTACTCAACCTGTCATAGCTTCTGGAAGTTTAGACTATTTATTTTCTGATTTATCTGAACTAGAAGAAATTGAAGGATTAGAGAAAGTAGATGTGAGCGACACAACTAGTATGGAAGGAACTTTTAGCAATAGTTCTCAGCTGACTAAATTTAATGTCAAGAACTGGAATACAAGTAGAGTTTCTAATTTCAAATTTATGTTTAATGGATTATCCAAAGTAGAGACCTTAGATTTATCAAGTTGGAATATGAGAAATATTTACTACTCATATCATATGTTTGGGAATATGAAAGCTTTAGAAGAGGTAATCTTAGGACCAGATAGTGTATTCAGGTTTAATTCTGGTCATACCCAGGATCTAGGTCTTCCAAAAAAACAAGAAGAACCGTACACAGGTTACTGGCATGGCCCAAGTAATGAAGGAAAACCAACTGAACTTTATGATTTAAATGATTATAAAGGTACTATTCCAGGAAAATATAAACGTGAAAAAACATTCACAAAGTTTTCTAATATTCAGTGGGAATGGAAAGAAGACACACAAACACTGATTTTCAAAGATGGAAAAAAATTAAATTCTACAAATAAGCTAAACATTAGGGCAAATATCGAACCAAAATTGGAAGGGAAAAAAATCAAAAAAATTGAATTTACTCAACCTATCATAGCTTCTGGAAGTTTAGACTATTTATTCTCCGGTTTATCAGAATTAGAAGAAATTGAAGGATTAGAGAAAGTAGATGTGAGCGACACAACTAGTATGGAAGGAACTTTTAGCAATAGTTCTCAGCTGACTAAATTTAATGTCAAGAACTGGAATACAAGTAGAGTTTCTAATTTCAAATTTATGTTTAATGGATTATCCAAAGTAGAGACCTTAGATTTATCAAGTTGGAATATGAGAAATATTTACTACTCATATCATATGTTTGGGAATATGAAAGCTTTAGAAGAGGTAATCTTAGGACCAGATAGTGTATTCAGGTTTAATTCTGGTCATACCCAGGATCTAGGTCTTCCAAAAAAACAAGAAGAACCGTACACAGGTTACTGGCATGGCCCAAGTAATGAAGGAAAACCAACTGAACTTTATGATTTAAATGATTATAAAGGTACTATTCCAGGAAAATATAAACGTGAAAAAACATTCACAAAGTTTTCTAATATTCAGTGGGAATGGAAAGAAGACACACAAACACTGATTTTCAAAGATGGAAAAAAATTAAATTCTACAAATAAGCTAAACATTAGGGCAAATATCGAACCAAAATTGGAAGGGAAAAAAATCAAAAAAATTGAATTTACTCAACCTATCATAGCTTCTGGAAGTTTAGACTATTTATTCTCCGGTTTATCAGAATTAGAAGAAATTGAAGGATTAGAGAAAGTAGATGTGAGCGACACAACTAGTATGGAAGGAACTTTTAGCAATAGTTCTCAGCTGACTAAATTTAATGTCAAGAACTGGAATACAAGTAGAGTTTCTAATTTCAAATTTATGTTTAATGGATTATCCAAAGTAGAGACCTTAGATTTATCAAGTTGGAATATGAGAAATATTTACTACTCATATCATATGTTTGGGAATATGAAAGCTTTAGAAGAGGTAATCTTAGGACCAGATAGTGTATTCAGGTTTAATTCTGGTCATACCCAGGATCTAGGTCTTCCAAAAAAACAAGAAGAACCGTACACAGGTTACTGGCATGGCCCAAGTGATGAAGGAAAACCAACTGAACTTTATGATTTAAATGATTATAAAGGTACTATTCCAGGAAAATATAAACGTGAAAAAACATTCACAAAGTTTTCTAATATTCAGTGGGAATGGAAAGAAGACACACAAACACTGATTTTCAAAGATGGAAAAAAATTAAATTCTACAAATAAGCTAAATATTAGGGCAAATATCGAACCAAAATTGGAAGGGAAAAAAATCAAAAAAATTGAATTTACTCAACCTATCATAGCTTCTGGAAGTTTAGACTATTTATTTTCTGATTTATCTGAACTAGAAGAAATTGAAGGATTAGAGAAAGTAGATGTGAGCGACACAACTAGTATGGAAGGAACTTTTAGCAATACTCATCAGTTGACTAAATTCAATCTTAAGAACTGGAATACAAGTAGAGTTTCTAATTTCAAATTTATTTTTGACGGATTATCCAAAGTAGAGACCTTAGATTTATCAAGTTGGAATATGAGAAATATTTACTACTCATATCATATGTTTGGGAATATGAAAGCTTTAGAAGAGGTAATCTTAGGACCAGATAGTGTATTCAGGTTTAATTCTGGTCATACCCAGGATCTAGGTCTTCCAAAAAAACAAGAAGAACCGTACACAGGTTACTGGCATGGCCCAAGTGATGAAGGAAAACCAACTGAACTTTATGATTTAAATGATTATAAAGGTACTATTCCAGGAAAATATAAACGTGAAAAAACATTCACAAAGTTTTCTAATATTCAGTGGGAATGGAAAGAAGACACACAAACACTGATTTTCAAAGATGGAAAAAAATTAAATTCTACAAATAAGCTAAATATTAGGGCAAATATCGAACCAAAATTGGAAGGGAAAAAAATCAAAAAAATTGAATTTACTCAACCTATCATAGCTTCTGGAAGTTTAGACTATTTATTTTCTGATTTATCTGAACTAGAAGAAATTGAAGGATTAGAGAAAGTAGATGTGAGCGACACAACTAGTATGGAAGGAACTTTTAGCAATAGTTCTCAGTTGACTAAATTCAATCTTAAGAACTGGAATACAAGTAGAGTTTCTAATTTCAAATTTATGTTTAACGGATTATCCAAAGTAGAGACCTTAGATTTATCAAGTTGGAATATGAGAAATATTTACTACTCATATCATATGTTTGGGAATATGAAAGCTTTAGAAGAGGTAATCTTAGGACCAGATAGTGTATTCAGGTTTAATTCTGGTCATACCCAGGATCTAGGTCTTCCAAAAAAACAAGAAGAACCGTACACAGGTTACTGGCATGGCCCAAGTAATGAAGGAAAACCAACTGAACTTTATGATTTAAATGATTATAAAGGTACTATTCCAGGAAAATATAAACGTGAAAAAACATTCACAAAGTTTTCTAATATTCAGTGGGAATGGAAAGAAGACACACAAACACTGATTTTCAAAGATGGAAAAAAATTAAATTCTACAAATAAGCTAAATATTAGGGCAAATATCGAACCAAAATTGGAAGGGAAAAAAATCAAAAAAATTGAATTTACTCAACCTATCATAGCTTCTGGAAGTTTAGACTATTTATTCTCCGGTTTATCAGAATTAGAAGAAATTGAAGGATTAGAGAAAGTAGATGTGAGCGACACAACTAGTATGGAAGGAACTTTTAGCAATAGTTCTCAGTTGACTAAATTCAATCTTAAGAACTGGAATACAAGTAGAGTTTCTAATTTCAAATTTATGTTTAACGGATTATCCAAAGTAGAGACCTTAGATTTATCAAGTTGGAATATGAGAAATATTTACTACTCATATCATATGTTTGGGAATATGAATGCGTTAGAGACAATAATCTTAGGACCAGATAGTGTATTCAGGTTTAACTCTGGTTATACCCAGGATCTAGGTCTTCCAAAAAAACAAGAAGAACCGTACACAGGTTACTGGCATGGCCCAAGTGATGAAGGAAAACCAACTGAACTTTATGATTTAAATGATTATGACGGAAGCTACCCAGGAGAATATATACGTGCAAAAAACTGAACTTAATTTTTGACAAGAAAGTAAAATAACTACTAATCTAAAAATAGAAAACTCAAGTTAGAGATCTTCGGATTTTTTTAACAAGTATTTTTAGTTCAAAACAGGAGCGTGGGACAAAGCGAAAGATCAGTTTTGTTTCGCGCTCTAAATCCGAATAAACGGCGAGAAAAAAACAGCGACTACGCTTCGCTCCGAGCACATCAAATTCTAAGTGCTAAAGCACTAAGTTTTGAAGGCTTCGGAAATAAACGCTTTTGTCTCGGACTCTCTGTTACATATAAATCAAAGCAAAGACTCAGCTCCATCCACATAAAGTTCGGTTCCAGAGATGTTGGCAGACACATCCGTCGCTAAAAATAAAACAGACTGAGCGACTTGGTCACTGGTTCCTGTTTCACGTTTTAATGGACGATCCCCTTCTGGAAAGTTCACTTTGATTTCAACTTCTTTTAACTCATCAGAGTAGGTTGTTTTTTCATTAATGGCTGTGTCTATGGCTCCTGGACAGATGGCATTTACTCGAATATTGTAACGAGCTAATTCTAACGCAGCCATTTTTGTGAATGCTACTTGTCCTGCTTTTGAAGCGCTGTACGCAGACGCACCAAAATTATTAAATATTCTAGTACCGTTGATGGAACTTGTTATGACAATCGAACCACCATTTTTTTTCATGTGTGGAATCACGAATTTCGTACATAAAAATGTACTGCGTAGATTTGTGTTCAGTGTATGATCCCATTCATCAATTGACAGGGATTCAATTGGTGCCCAAGTCCCATTAATGCCAGCATTATTGAAAAAGACATCCAGACCGTCTAAATTTTCAACGAGTGCGTCAATTGCTTTTTTTAGTCTGCTTTCATCTGATACATCCGCACTTCTATAATAACATTTATGGCCATTTTGTTTAAAATCCTTAGAAATAGTTTCTAAACGATCTTTATCAGCATCAATCAACCCAACAATAAAGCCCTTTTCAATAAATAATTTGGCTGTAGCATAACCAATTCCTGAAGCAGCTCCCGTGATGATTGCTTTTTTTTGAGATGATAACTGATTAGTTGTCATAATAGTTTTCCTCCTATTTCTTAAGTTAGTGTATTTGAGAACGAATCCTCCTTTTTTATTGTAATATACCTAGAAAAGATGAGCCAACGATTCGATATGCAATAACATTCAAAAAAACAATACAGCGATGGGAAAGAACTCACAGCTGCATTGGTGTATAAATTATATTAGTTTTCCTTTGTCTATTTGCTCATAAGTTAGCTCGGCATCATGACATTTTTCCCAAATAACGGCTTGTCCACTAACTAAAGATTTCTTTACATCGATAATTCTTTGGTTATTGCTACCTCTGAACTGAAGACTCAAATTTTTTTTAGATAATTCAAAACGTCCATCAACTAAAATATCTACTTTATTTAATAATTCTAGTTTGTCGTCAGACTCCAGCAGCAATTCTTCAAAGGTGTAACCAGACCAAGACCAGATATCTTTTTTTTGTTCAAATTCTTTGTGAACTCGATCAACAACAGTCAAACAAACATCTGTATTTAAAAAAGGTTCCCCGCCTAATAGGGTTAATCCTTGTACATAATCATGAGATAAATCTTTAATGATTCGATCTTCCAATTCTTTTGTAAATGGTTTACCATAGCGGAAATTTTGAACTGCTTGATTAAAACACCCTTCACAAGCAAACAAACAGCCACTAACGTATAGACTGTTTCGGACCCCTTCACCATCTACAAAGTTAAAGGCTTTGTAATCAGCGATATAATTTTGACTAAGTTCCTCTGTTAACCATTCTTTTGGCTTAGGATTTCTCATTTTTAGTCATCCTTTCAAATAAAAACGATGCCTGCAAAAGAATGCAGGGGACATCGTTTTATGGTGATTGGTTTGTTCTATTTTTATCTAATCCAGCTCTCAATGATAAGAGCTAACAATTCGTGACGAGAAGCGTCACTATAATTCTTTTCTCTTATCATTCGAGAGTTAATCGTTTCGTTTCACTTTTTATTTCATATGTTTCACTCGCGAAGAGATTTCTTTGTGTCTTCCATGAACCATCGGTCTAGCTTGTGGATTACCAAGGTAACCACAAGTTCGTTTCACAACATCACAGGATTTTGGATCGTGATTGCCGCACTGCGGGCATTCAAAGCCACGTTCTGTTGGAGTGAAATCACCTTCAAAATCACATTCATAACAGTGATCGATAGGTGTGTTTGTTCCTAGGTAACCTACACGATCATAAGCATAATCCCAAACAGATTCTAACGCTTTAGGATTTTGTTGTAAGACAGGATATTCACAATAGTGGATAAAACCGCCAGAGCAATATTGTGGATAATCTTTTTCAAAATCTAATTTTTCAAAAGGAGTGGGGTTTTTACGAACATCATAGTGGAAACTATTTGTATAATAGTCTTTATCCGTTATATTTTCGACTACACCGAATTTTTCAGTATCTAAACGGCAAAAACGATCGGTCAAGCTTTCGCTAGGTGTTGAATAGACACTGAAGTGATAACCATAGTCATTACCCCAGTCATCGGCATACGCTTTTAAATCTTTTAAGATTTCAATCGTAAAGTCTTTCGCTTCAGGTTTTATTTCCCAGTCACCACCGTAAAAAGCAGAAGCTACTTCGTACAAGCCAATATAACCTAGTGAAACAGTCGCACGTTTATTTTTGAATAATTCATTCACAGATTCTTTTCTAGATAAACGTTTTCCAAACGCACCATACATGTAGAGGATCGGAGCATTTGCGGGTGTTGCTTCTTTGCAGCGTTCAACACGATAGACCAATGCATCTTTCATTATTTCAAGACGTTCACCTAAAAGTGTCCAGAATTTATCCACATCACCATGAGCTTCCATCGCGATTCTAGGAAGATTTAAGGTAACAACGCCTAAATTCATACGGCCTACATTGATTTCTTCGCCCTGTTCGTCTTTCCAGCCTTGTAGGAAAGAACGGCACCCCATAGGTACCTTAAAGCTACCTGTTAAATCAACTAACTTATCATAATTTAAAACATCCGGATACATCCGTTTCGTTGCACATTCTAATGCCAGCTGTTTTACATCATAGTTGGGATCTGTTTCATTTAAATTTACCCCACGTTTTAAAGTGAAAATCAATTTAGGAAAAATAGCTGTTCTGTGTTCGCTGCCTAAACCATTGATCCGAATTTGTAAAATTGCCCGTTGAATTTCACGTTCAAACCAGCTTAGACCTAAACCGAATCCCAAAGAAGTGAAAGGCGTCTGCCCATTTGAAGTGAATAATGTGTTGATTTCATATTCTAAACTTTGCATCGCATCGTAAATGTCTTTTTTTGTTTTACTTTTGGCGAAGGCTTCTTGACGATCAGAGCCTTCGATCCATTCTGTTGCATCAGCTAAATGTTTTTGATAATTTAATTCAGCGAATGGCGCTAATAATTCATCTACACGGTCTGCCGAACATCCGCCGTATTGACTAGAAGCTACGTTTGCAATGATTTGTGAAATTTGGGCAGTCGCAGTTTGAATCGATTTTGGTGCTTCAACTTCTGCATTTCCGATTTTAAATCCATTATTCAGCATACCTTTAAAATCAATCAAACAGCAGTTTGTCATTGGTGTATATGGGTGATAATCTAAGTCGTGATAATGGATATCACCTTTTTGATGTGCATTTGCAACATGAGGAGGCAGCATTTTAAGACCAATCGATTTACCAACGATTCCAGCAGTTAAATCTCGTTGTGTATTGAAGACGTCGCTATCTTTATTGGCATTTTCATTCACGACAGACTGATCTTTGTTGATCAACTTACTGATTGTAAAGTTAATATCAGTCGCTTTACTACGCTCAAAATCACGGCGAGTGCGATAATTAATATATTCTTCTGCTAGCTCGTATTCGTTTTTTGCTAGTAAAATATGTTCAACGATATTTTGGATTTCATAAATTTTTACATCTTCAGCAAAACGATCTGAAATTTCCTGATCAATTCTTTCTACAATTTCTTGAATACGTTCATGGGCAAGCGGATCCAAAGAACCGCGAATTTTTTGTTCAGCTTTGATCAAAGCATCATAAATTTTTCGATCATCAAAATCAACCAATCGTCCATCTCTTTTAACGATTTTCATCGTGCGTAAGGCTGAATCAGTAGAACTTACTTCATTATTAGTTTGCTTAATCTCCATCATTTGCTACCCATCTCCTCATAGATTTATTCCTTCCTTATCATAAAACAATTCAATGAATCTTTCAACTATATATAGTGTGAAATTTAAATTTTTTTACGTTTGTGTAACTACATATAGTGTTTATAGAGAATGAAAATATAGTGAAAACAACTCCCTAAAAGGGTTGTGGAAATTGTCACAACATTTTCGTTAAAAAAATAAATGATTCCTAAAAAAACTTCATTCTTACTTAATTGTAAGAGGAAACGATGTTCAGTTGCGCTAAATATTGATAGAATAGGAATAACGAATAAACTGGAGCGAAAACGATGAAAAAAATTTTAGAAGTCAATCATTTAAGTAAATCATATGGCTATCGAAATAATAAAGTACAAGTATTGAACAATCTTTCCTTTTCTGTTGATCAAGGTGAATTTGTAGGAATTATGGGACCAAGTGGTGCAGGAAAATCTACTTTATTGAGTACTATCTCAACAATTGCTTTACCGACTATAGGAACCGTTCGAATTGATGGTCAAGACATTTTAAAAATGCGGGATAATCAACTCAGTGATTTTCGTCGCAAAAAGCTAGGTTTCATCTTTCAAAATTTCAATTTAATGGACACGTTGACTGTAAAAGATAATATTTTGCTACCTTTGACTGTAGATCGAATATCTTTAGTTGAAATGGAGGAGCGCTTGACACATGTTGTCAGCGTTTTAGGGATAGAGCAACTATTGAACGCTTATCCAAACGCTATTTCTGTTGGACAAAAACAGCGAGTAGCAGCAGCACGTGCATTGATTACCAAACCTAAAATAATTTTTGCAGATGAGCCGACAGGATCTTTGGATTCTAAATCAGCAGCTGAGTTACTACAATATATGACAAATATGAACTTACAAGATGATGCGACGATCATTATGGTCACTCATGATCCTTATACTGCAAGTTACTGCAATCGTATTTTATTTATTAAAGATGGTGTGATTTTTTCAGAAGTCGTCAGACAAGGTTCCCGAAAGGAATTTTTCAATCGAGTGATCGATATGCAAGCAACGATTGGTGGAGGTGGTCGTGCCAATGATTTTTAATTTGTCTTGGAAAAATTTTAAAGGTCAATTTCTCAATTATCTGGTTTATTTTGTCAGTATGACCTTTGCAGTAGTTGTTTACTATTGTTTTAGTGCGATTACCTATAATAGGACATTTGCTAATAGAGTCGGACAAGAGGTTCATATCAACGGTACTATGAATTTAGGCGGTTTTCTTGTTGTAGTCATGATTTTAGGATTTATGCTTTCGGCGAATCATTTCTTCCTATCAAAACGAGGTAAAGAAATTGGTCTGTATCATTTAATCGGAATGCGAAAAGGGCAGATATCCTATTTGTTTTTTGTGGAAACTATTCTTTTAGGTTTAGTATCTTTAGTTACTGGGATTCTTCTAGGTATTATTTTGTCTAAGTTATTTTCGATGATTCTTGCAAAAGCGATGTTTTTGCAAGTAGAGAGTTTGTTTTTTGTTTCAATTCCATCGATGATTCAAACAAGCGGAGTATTTGGATTCATGTTGTTAGTTGTTTCTCTTCGAAGTAGTTGGCTGATTTATCGTTACCAGATAACAAACTTGTTTAAACCAAGTCAAAAAAATACAGACACTCCAAATAAACTGCCTCTATTAAAGGGATGCTTAGGTATTCTTGGTGTAGTACTTATTATTTCGGGTTATTTTTTGTCTTATAATGTCATTCGCTTTGGGCTAGTTTTGAAGCACACTTCACTAGGTTTGGCTGGTTTTTTTATTGCCCCTGTGGTGATTATGGTTACTTGTATGGTGGGGACGTATCTATTTTTTAAATATACAATGTACTTGATTGCATTTTTGTTTGGGAAAAATAAATTTAATTATTATCGAAATTTGAATATGTTAGCTTTAGGAAATGCAAAACTACATATAAAAAGAAGCGGAAATACATTATCTTCCGTGACTATTTTTATTGCGATTGCACTTGGGATGATCGGTGGCGCTGCATCTATTTATACGATAGGAATGAATTCAGTGAATACAATGGCCCCCACTGATTTTATAGTTGCTGAAGATAATTTTAAAGAAATAGAACAAATAATTGAAAAAGCACCTGAAACAACAATAGATTCTTTAGTCAAATTGAATTATAAGTTGACGGGTAGCCAATTTCGTCTTAGTATTGGACAGGATGAAAAAGAAAATGCACTAGATCCTATAAATATATTATCACTTTCAAATTATCAAGAATTTCAAAAAATAAACCCGTATTTAAAAGATATCCATCTAAAAAATAAACAGGCTATTTTCATTATAGACAGTGTTCAAAATATTCTAGGTGGTTTTATTCATTATGATTCTACTATTCATCTACCAGAGGGAATAGAACTTCATGTTTCCGATGTACGACCAGATTATTTAGGGCAAGTTTTATTAAGATACAGTTTTCCTACAATCGTTGTATCCGATGAACAATTTAATGAAATCAATTCTGGCATCACATATACGCTTAGAGCGTTTAATATTAAAACAACACAGGAAGAATCTCTAGCTAATAAGTTATCTGAATCTGTAGAACCAAATTGGGGTTCATCTATTTATTACAAGTATCAATGGATTAATAATCAGCTGGAAGGCTATACGTCGAAAACTAGTCAATTACCTGATAAAGAGAATTCACAAGAGTTTTCAGAAGAAGGTGAACAGGAATATTCCCAATTAAACTACACTAGTCGTTTCACGGAATTAAGATACCAAAGAAGAGTAATGGGATTATTTATTTATGTAGCAATGTTTTTGGGCATCTTAGCCTTGATCATCACAGGCAGTATTTTGATGTTACAGCAATTTTCTGAAGCTGAGCGAGAAAAAGAAAGCTATGATTTATTAAAGAAAATTGGTATTCCTAAGAGAGAAATCACTAAACTTGTCTATCAACAAAACAGCATTATTTTCTTCCCACCGATGATTATCGGTGTTTTACACGCAACCTTTGCGATTTATGTTTTTAGCAAATATATCACAAGTTCTGGTTATTGGTTGGCCTACCTTTCTTGCGGGCTGTTGATTTTGATTTATTTAGCATATTACTTCTTAACTTCAGCGATTTATTCACGAATTATCCATGGGAGAGATCGGTAATAATTAAATTTTTTTAAAATGAATTATATATAATATTTAACAGAAAAAAATTTTATATTGTATTTTCTTTACTATAAATAGGGGGAACAAGGATGTTTATTTTTTGTTCCGCCTTTTTTTGTGTGTAAGTGACAAAACTGTTAGCGAAAAAGAAGTTTTTGTTCGTGAATTCAGTTTCTTTTCTTATTTCTTTTGATTACAATAGCAGTACGAAAAAAGTGAGTATGTATAAATTTGGAGGCATAAAATAGGATGAAACGATATTTTGATACACCTAGTATAAAGTACTGGGGCAAATTCATTGGTAAAACCGTTTTTTATTTTGGAATATTGTTGATGTTGATTTATTTATATCATTATAAAAATATTGATGGCGGCTCGTTTATTTATAATGAGTTTTAAGGAGGAGAGACTTCATGGCGATTTTAAATATTATTGAAGCGATTGATCGTTGGGCAATGAAGGAGCCAAACCGACCTGTTTATATTGAAACTAATCGAATATATACCTATGGAGAGTTGAAGAAAGACTCAGAAGCAGTGGCTGCATATTTGCAAAAAAACATAGGGCGCACTCGTCCAATCGTTATATATGGAGAATTAGAATTTGAAATGCTGGTGTGTTTTTTAGGTGCATCAAAAGCCGGGCATGCTTATATACCGATCGATGCACATACACCAAAAGAAAGAGTTGAAATGATTTTAGAAGTAGCGGATCCGGCATTGATTTTTTCTGTCAAGGAATGGCCCGGGCTAGAAACAACTGCTGAGATCGTTTCCCTAGAAAAAATGCAATATATTTGTTCAAAACCGTGGATATTAGACAGACCACTTGAACCAGTTGTAGAATCAGAAAACTATTATATTATTTTTACCTCCGGTACAACGGGTGTGCCTAAAGGTGTTCAAATCAGTCATACAAATCTTTTGAGCTTTGTTAATTGGACATTGGCAGATTTTGGGATCATTGAAGGCATGCGCTTTTTATCTCAAGCACCCTATTCATTTGATTTATCAGTGATGGATATCTATCCAGCCTTGACTTCTGGTGGTTCTTTAACGCCGATGCGAAAAGAAATCATCAATGACTTTAAACAATTGTTTACTGTATTGCCGTCCTTAGAAATAGAAGTTTGGGTATCGACACCGTCATTTGTGGATATTTGTTTGATGGAACCGACCTTTGACGGAGAACATGTTGAGCATTTGAAGATTTTTCTATTTTGTGGGGAAGAGTTACCTAAAATAACAGCGCAGAAGTTATTGGAACGTTTTCCTAAAGCCCGCATATTTAATACGTACGGACCAACAGAAACAACAGTAGCTATTTCTGGTGTGGAGATTACACAAGAACTACTAAACAAACATAGTCGCGTACCAATCGGTCATGTGAAAAATGATACCAATGTTTACATCATGAATGATGGGCAAGAAGTCCCGGTAGAAGAAGTTGGAGAAATCGTGATCGCAGGTCCCAGTGTTTCTAAAGGCTATCTAAACAATCCAGAAAAAACTAATACTGCTTTTTTTGAATATAAAGGTCAGCTGGCATATCATACAGGTGATGCGGGAAAGCTAAAAGACGACATGTTGATCTATGATGGACGGATCGATTTTCAGATTAAGCTTCATGGCTATCGCATTGAACTCGAAGATATCGATCATCATTTAGCAGATGTTTCTTATGTGAAGCAAGCGGCAGTCGTACCGAAATACCAAAATCATAAGGTTCAGCAATTAGTTGCTTTTGTGGTTGCTAATTCTCATGATTTTGAAAAAGAATTTAAATTAACAAAAGCCATCAAAGAAGAATTAAGTTTGTCGGTAATGGATTACATGATTCCTCAGAAATTCATTTATTTGGAACAGCTGCCGTTGACAGCTAATGGAAAGATCGACCGTAAAGGACTGATGAATGAGGTGAATGCAACGTGATCGATTTTCCTAACATGATTCCGTACGCGAAACCGATTTATTTTGTTTACTTGCTGATCGCACTTTTACCAATGATTTTTACCTTATTAATTAAAAGGAAACGCTGGGCATGGTATCAAGTTCTAATTACGCTGTTTTTTTTATGGATAAGTTTTAGCGGCGAATATTGGAAACAAGGTATAGCGCTAATCATCTATGTCATCTGGCAGACGATCTTGGTTTGGTTTTATTTTCATTATCGCCAAAAGAAAAATGCAAGTAGAATCTTTTATCTAGCTGTGTTTTTAGCAATCTTACCGTTAACTTTAGTTAAAATAGCTCCTTTTGTTTCAGGGCATACTTCATTACTATACTTTTTAGGTATTTCCTATTTGACCTTCAAAGCTGTGCAAATCATCATGGAAACGCGTGATGGTATGATCAAAGAATATACTATCTTCCGTTACATCGAATTTCTATTATTCTTTCCAACGATTTCATCAGGACCAATTGATCGTTATCGTCGTTTTGAAAAAGATGTGGAAAACCCTCCATCACCTGAAAAGTATGTTGATTTATTAGGGAAAGGAATTCATAATTTTTTCTTAGGTTTTTTATATAAATTTATTATTGGCTATTATTTTGGACAAGTACTGCTACCAGTTGCGACTAAGATGGCTTTAAAAACAGGTGGTTTATCTTGGGAGTTAGTCGCTTATATGTATATTTATAGTATGTATCTATTTTTTGATTTTGCTGGCTATAGCTTGTTTGCTGTTGGAACTAGTTATTTGATGGGATATGATACACCAGGTAACTTTAACAAGCCTTTTCTGAGTTGGAATATCAAAGAATTTTGGAATCGTTGGCATATGACGCTATCCTTTTGGTTCCGTGATTATGTTTATATGCGTTTGATGTTTACCTTGATCAAGAAAAAAGTATTTAAGAGTAGAATCGTAGCTTCAAATGTTGGGTATTTTGCTTTGTTCTCACTGATGGGGGCATGGCACGGACTGACGTGGTATTATCTAGCATATGGATTTTATCATGCTACGTTGATATGTTTGACCGATGCTTGGCTGCGTTTTAAGAAAAAACATAAAGAGCATATTCCTTCGAATAAATTCACACACGCTTTTGCGATTTTCTTAACGTTCAATGCTGTTTGCGTTAGTTTCTTGATTTTCTCAGGATTTTTGGATAAATTATTCTTTAAATAAAAAAATGACCTACAGCTTAAAGCTGTAGAACAAAGGAGAACTACACATGAATATAGAAGAAACAGTTTTAAACTTGTTAGAAGAAATTACTGGTACAGGCGAAGTAAAAGAAAACAGAGATGTTGATTTATTTGAAGAAGGCTTGATGGATTCTTTAGCAACAGTTCAGTTGTTAGTTGAGATTGATGGACAATTAGGTGTACAAGTACCAGTTTCAGAATTTGACCGCAATTTATGGAACACTCCTAATAAAATTATCGAACAAGTGAAAGTTTTACAATAATGAGTATGAAAAAAAAACTCTTTGGAATCTTTGGACCAATCTTGATTTCCGCGGTTCTACTAGTTGTTTTTTTCTTAGCACCTTTTAAAGTAGATTGGGACAGTAAACATGTATTAGAGAAGGCGTCCACATCTATGGCGACCAATGTGCTTAGGGGAAATGCAATCAAAAATAAAGCGATTGGTTCAAAGAAATACATTCCATTTTTTGGCTCTTCGGAGCTGAGCCGAATCAGTTCGTTTCATCCTTCTGTTCTAGCAGATAAATATAATCGAGATTACCGTCCCTTTTTATTAGGAGCACCAGGTACCCAGTCTTTAACTCAGTCTTTGATGATGCAATCGATGGAGAAAAATCTATCTCATAAAAAAGTTATCTTTATTATTTCGCCACAGTGGTTTGTGAAAGAGGGTGTAACCAAGGATTATTTTAATGCCCATTATTCTGAGTTGCAAACTTATCAATGGATCAGTGATTTAGAAAAAGTAACGGATGGAGATAGGTATCTGGCTAAACGTTTAATGGATTTTTCAAAAGTAAAAGAAGATAAGCGTTTAACTCGCGTGTTAAAAAGTATCGTTTCCGAAAAATTACCGAGTACGTCAGATAAACAATACATTGATTTGGTAATCAATATGATTTCCCGTGAAGATGAATTATTTGGCAAAATAGGTATGGTAAGTAAAGAAAAAGCAATCAAAGAAGCTGAACAACGATTGCCTAATGACTATAACGTTAATGAACTAGATCAATTGGCCACTGAAATCGGTCAGAAGGCGACTAATAATAATTCTTTTGAAATTTCAAATTCATTTTATGATAAACGTCTAAAAAAGAAATTAAATCGTTTAGAAAATTCTCAGACAAAATTGGATTATCGCTTCTCTCCCGAATTTTCTGATTTACAGCTAGTACTGAGTCAGTTAGCTCAAGATAATGCTGAAGTATTGTTTATTATTCCACCGGTAAATAAGTATTGGTCGGATTTTACGGGACTTTCTCAAGAAATGTTGCAAGAATTTTCGAGAAAAGTCAACTATCAATTAACGAGCCAAGGATTCAATAATATTGCTGATTTTACAAAAGAATGTGATACTCAATATTTTATGGCAGATACCATTCACCTTGGTTGGCGAGGCTGGCTTGCCGCTGATCAGCGAATTCAACCATTTCTAAAAAAAGAGTCTACTACAGAACCAAACTACAAGTTGGATTCGTCCTTTTATTTAAAAGAATGGCAGCAAAAACAGCCGAAAGATATAAAAGAATAGCTAATTATACTTCACTGGCAAGATAAAAATTCATTTCAAAATTACCTGCATTTTTGAAGAAAAACTACGTTCAAAGAATAAAATATAGTAGCCACGGAAAATAATATTTTTTTTTGTTAAAAAAGAATATAAAAAGTATAATAAACTAGCATCTAAAAAGAGAAGGGAGTTTTATATTTTGGATAAAAGAGAAGAAGAAATGCTGATTGAGTTAACCAATGCTAGAGGAGTACCTGGAAATGAAGGGGAGGTTAGAGAGCTATTTAAGAAATATGCAACCCCTTTTGCAGATAAAATCATGTATGATGGGTTAGGTAGTATTATCGCCAAACGTGTTGGAGATAAAGAAGGACCAAAAGTTTTCTTTTCTGGACACTTAGATGAAGTCGGTTTTATGGTGACGCAAATCACAGAAAAAGGTTTTATTAAATTCCAAACACTTGGCGGCTGGTGGGGACAAGTCATGCTGGCTCAGCAAGTGCAAATTAAAACTGGGAAAGGTGATTTGGTTCATGGAGTGATCGGTTCAAAGCCTCCTCATGTTTTAACAGCAGAAGCTAGAAAACAACCTTATGATGTAGCGGATATGTTTGTTGATATTGGTGCATCTAATGATAAAGAAGTCGCAGAATGGGGCATTAAACCAGGAGATATGATCACACCCTATATTGAATACCGGCGGATGAATAATACTAAATTTATGTTGGCTAAAGCTTGGGACAATCGCATTGGTACGGCTGTGTCCTTAAAAGTATTGGAAAATTTAGCGACAGCAGGACATCCCAATATTTTATTTGCCGGTAGTGACGTACAAGAAGAAGTTGGATTACGCGGAGCTCAAACAAGTACACATTTAGTTGATCCAGATATTGCCTTTGCATTAGATACTGGAACCGCTGGTGATACGCCAGGAATGACCCCAAAAGAAGCTGATTCTGAATTAGGGAAAGGACCGCAAATCCTAATTTTTGACGCTTCAATGATTCCGCATAAAAAATTACGTGATTTTGTAATCCAAGTAGCAGAAGAAAATAATATTCCTTTCCAATATACTGTAATTACGGGTGGAGGAACGGATGCTGGCAGAATGCATTTAACGAGAAATGGGGTACCTTCACTTGCGATCACTGTTCCAGTTCGTTATCTACATTCGCACACATCAATGATCCATGAAGATGATTATTTAAATACTGTCAAATTAGTTACTGAAGTTATTAAACGACTAGACAAAGAAACTGTAGAGAAGCTTCGCAGCTATTAAACAAAGAGGAGATTAGACAAATGAACAGTCAAATTACAAATGCAATGCATCGAGAACAAGCACGGATATCATTAAAAAACCAATGGGGAACAATGGCTTGGATTACATTTTTAGCGGTATTTATCCGCTTTATTATAGGCTCAGTGATTGGTGGTATTGCTAATTTACCGAAAGATAGTGCTAGCAACAATTTTATGTCATTCTTACTAAATAACTTCCTCTTTTTTGCGATTACCTATGGAACTTATTATTGTGCGCTACAAGTATTAAGAGGAAAAAAAGTTCAATCAGGAATGTTAACAACTATTTTTCAAGGTAAGTTTTACCTTCCAATGTTGTTGATCAATCTCATTCAATACTTTGTTGAATTAGTGCTGAATTTAATTGTGCTACTTCCAATACTTTTATCATACGGAGTTACGATGTACTTTGGATTGATGTTTAATACTGTATCGGTTGATAAATTTCAAACTCAAATGGGCGGAGATATCTTTTTAGCGTTATCATTACTTATTTTTGGATTTTTAATGATTTTAGTAGGTGTTTTTGTTAGTGGAGTATTCCAGTTTGCCATTTGGGTAAAACTGGATGATCCAGAATTATCAGTAGGAGATGCTCTAAAATATGCAATGTTCTTGATGAAAGGTCGTTTTGGTCAATACTTACTTCTACAAATCTCATTTATCGGTTGGTTTATTATCGGTGCTTTAGTTTTCGGAATCGGTTTGTTATGGGTGATTCCGTATCATAATGTTGCAGTGGCAAGCTTTTATGATACGGCTCGCGAAGAAAAAGGAGCACCCAAAATAATTGAATAAATTAAATGAAAAAGCAGAACAGTCTTTTATTAGACAGGTTCTGTTTTTTTGATTTAGATGGTCAGACGATGAATACTGGCGAGATAAAATAGAACGTTTAAGTACAAATAATTGTCGTTATTTTCCTGTTTTATGTTACCATTAAGTGAAGAAAAATCAAGGAGGAATGAAGTTGAAAATAACCGTTTTAGGCTGTTTAGGTGCTTACCCATATAAAGGAGAAGGGACTAGCTCTTATCTACTAGAATCAGATGGATTTAAGCTATTATTAGATGCTGGAAGCACTACATTAATCAATTTACAAGAGCATCTTGATCCGTTAGCGTTGGATGCTGTGATCTTATCTCATTACCATTATGATCATATCGCAGACCTCGGTGTTTTACAGTACTATCGTCAGCTGTATCCAGTGATGGATCCAACACCTATTTTACCAATTTATGGACATACAGATGACATTCGTCATTTTGAATCATTGAATATGCCACATGTTTCAAAAGCAGTTCCTTATTTTGAAGCAGAAGAATTAAAATTAGGACCTTTCTTAGTGACATTTATGAAAACAATACATCCCGTCCCTTGTTATGCAATGCGTTTTGTTGAGGAAAAAACAGGGAAACTATTTGTATATACTGGAGATTCGGGTTATTTAGAAAGTTTTATTGAGTTTGCAAAGGATGCCGATGTCTTTTTGGCGGATACCTATTTATTTGAAGGTAATGAAAAGCATCATGCTCATTTTACTTCAAAAGAATCAGGGGAGATTGCTAAAGCAGCCGGTGTCAAACAACTGATTCTGACTCATTTACCTCAACATGGTGCTTTAGAAGAATTGAAACAGCAAGCTGAAAAAGCTTCGGGCAATCAGGTGTCAGTCCAATTAGCAGAAAAAAATTTAGTTATCGAAATTTAAGGAGTGTTGAATTATGATTTTTGTACCGAATGAAAACAATGACCCAAGAGTCAATTTAGCGATTGAGACATATTTATTAAAAGAAAAACCATTAGATGAACCAATTTTATTATTCTATATCAACGATCCTTCAATTATAATTGGCCGCAACCAAAATACAATCGAAGAAATCAATAAAGAATATGTAGATAAACAGGGAATTCATGTAGTTCGTCGATTGAGCGGTGGCGGCGCTGTGTACCATGATCACGGAAATTTGAATTTTAGTTTTATTATGCCAGATGATGGGAATTCTTTCCGTGATTTTACGAAAGTAACGCAACCAATTATTCAAGCGCTACACGAATTAGGTGTTTCTGGTGCGGAATTAAAAGGACGAAATGATTTAGTCATTGATGGAATGAAATTTTCTGGGAATGCGATGTATGCGACAGCAGGCAGAATGTTCGCACATGGTACGTTGATGTTTGATAGTAATATTGATGAAGTAGTGAATACATTGAAAGTCCGCAAAGATAAAATTGAATCAAAAGGTATCAAATCTGTTCGTTCTCGAGTGACGAATATCAAGCCATTTCTACCCGCAGATAAACAAGAGATGACGACAGAAGCATTTCGTGAAGATATCTTATTGAAAATTTTCGGTGTAGACGCAGTAGATCAGGTAAAGATGTATGAACTAACAGAGAAAGACTGGGAAAAAATCAACAAAATCTCAGACGAATATTACCGTAGTTGGGAATGGAACTATGGAAAATCACCAGCCTTTAACTTAGAACGCCATCAGCGCTTCCCTATTGGTTCTATTGATGCACAAATGAATGTGGAAGAGGGCGAAATCAAGGGAATCAAACTCTTTGGTGATTTTTTTGGATTAGGTGAAATCAAAGATGTTGAAGAAATTTTAACAGGTACAAAATATGAAAAAACTGCAATCGAAATAGCTGTAGATATGATCGACATAAAAAAATACTTTGGCAATATTGAAAAAGAAGACTTAGTTAACTTGTTATATTAAAGTGTTAAAAGTCCTTGCTATGAGAATTATTAGCAGATAAACATAACAAGCAGAACTTAGTTTGTTTGAAGGACAAAGGAGCCAACTCTACTCATTAATTATTCGGGTTTTATGAGTGTGGGACAAAACGAAAGATCAGTTTTGTCCCACACTCTAAATCCGAATAAACGACGAGAAAAAAGCAGCGACTACGCTTCGCTTCGATCACATCAAATTCTAAGTGCTAAAGCACAAAGTTTTGAAGACTTCGGAAATAAGCTGAAATTACTGTGAAACACAGCGAGGTACGAGCTGATGCAGAATAGTACCTACTTGGTCACAAAAATTTGAAAAGCACTTTTCGTGCATTCTCTCTTATTTCTCGGAGCTAAACGCTGTTGTCTCGGCCTCATTTGTTTTTTTCTTAAAAAACTAAATAATTTACTTTATCGCTTGATAAGGATATACTAAAAAAAACAAGTTGGTGGTGCAATATAGTGAAAAAAATTATAGTAATTGGTGCTGGAACGGCTGGTTTAGCAGCTGCTATTCGTTTGCAACATGAAGGCTATGACGTTCATCTATACGAGAAAAATAAGCAAGTCGGCGGTAAAATGTATCAGATCAAAGAAAAAGGATTTACTTTTGATGTAGGTCCAACGATTGTTATGATGCCTGATATCTATCGTGAGGTATTTGAACAATGTGGAAAAGATCCTGAACAATATATACCCATGAAAAAAGTTGATCCGATGTTATCTTTAAACTTTCCGAATGAAGAAACGTTGAATATGTCATCTGAT
The DNA here is from genome assembly GCF_058216535.1 of Enterococcus sp. AMC1251. Classification (NCBI taxonomy): domain Bacteria; kingdom Bacillati; phylum Bacillota; class Bacilli; order Lactobacillales; family Enterococcaceae; genus Enterococcus; species Enterococcus sp. AMC1251. Next base: position 881,936 of record NZ_CM177098.1, read on the forward strand.
CTAGTTTCTTTGACGACTCTTTTAGAAGGGATTTCAGAAGATGATATGCAAGGATATCTAGAATATTTAGCCAGTATTTATAAGCGTTATCAAATTGCTAAAAAAGCGTTTATTATGAAATCTTTTCGGTCTTTTTGGGATTTTTATAATCCAAAATCGTTAATTGATGGTTTTAGATTACATACATTTAATGATGCATATAGCTCTATTTCAAAATTTGTAAAAGACGAAAGGCTACGTAAAGCTTTAGCTTTTCAAACTCTGTATATAGGGGTTTCTCCTTACAATGGTCCTTCACTTTATACGATTATTCCTATGATTGAATTAATTTATGGTATTTGGTTTATTGAAGGTGGCATGTACACATTGGCTACGGGAATGGCAAAAGCATTTGAAGAGCTTGGTGGAACTATCCATTTGAATACTGATGTGAAGGAAATTATCATAGAAAATAAACAAGCAAAAGGAATCAGATTAGAAGAAGGAATTATTTCAAGCGATTACGTGGTTTGTAATGCTGATTTTCCTTATGCAATGAAATCTTTGCTGCCAGATGAGAAAACGCGAGGTAAATATACAGATAAAAAAATTGATAAGATGGACTATTCATGTTCATGCTTTATCCTTTATTTAGGATTAGATAAAAAATATCCTGTTGAATCACTTCATACAATTCGATTTGCGAAAGATTTTGAAAAAAACATTAATGATATTTTTGAAGAAGGGAATTTACCTGAAGATCCGTCCTTTTATGTGTATGTTCCGTCGTCAATCGATGAAAGTCTTGCACCTGAAGGGCATGAAGGAGTCTACATTTTAGTTCCTGTTCCAGAACTTTCTCAAGGGGTTCTTTGGGACACATCAACAACGAAAGAATTTCGCGAGAACGTTATCAAATTAGTCAAAAAAGAAACGATTTTTTCTGATATAGAAGAACATATCGTTTATGAAACAATTTATACACCTGAAGATTTTAAACAAAATTTTAATGCGTATAATGGAGCAACTTTTGGATTAAAACCAACTTTAAAACAAAGTAATTACTATCGTCCTCATAATAAATTTGACTATGCGGATAAGCTATATTTTTGTGGTAGTAGCACACATCCAGGTGCGGGAGTTCCTATTGTTTTAACAAGCGCCAAGTTAGCAGCGGAGGAGTTGTTGAAAGATGATGCAAAGAAAAAATGAGTTAAATGAACTATTTTCGATGTACGCATCTGATTTTGTTTTATGTGAACAAACGATTCGTAAGCATTCAAAAAGTTTTTATAAAGCATTCTCTAAACTTCCAAAGCAAAAAGCATTAAGTATTTTTGCAATTTACTCTTTTTGTCGTGAGGCGGATGACAGTATTGATGTGCACAATGATATCAATCGTCTAAACAGATTAAAGCAAGAGTTAGATAATTTTTTGATTGGTGAAATTCCAGATCGCTATTTTTGGCGTGCGTTAGTTCCAGTGTTTGAGACCTATCAAATGGATCAGCAGTCTTTTTACGATATGTTGCTAGGTCAAGAGATGGATTGGCGATTCCAGCAACCTGAAACACAAGCTCAATTAGAAGATTATTCGTATTATGTTGCGGGTTCTGTTGGATTGATGTTACTTCCGATACTGTCAGATAAAGCGCAGAATATAAAGGAACAAGCGATCCAATTAGGGAAAGCAATGCAGATCACGAACATATTAAGGGATATTGGAGAAGACTTAAAAAATCAACGTGTGTATCTTCCTAAAAATGTAATGGATACATGTAGCGTTTCATTAGAGATGCTAGAAAAAGAGATAATTAATAATTCTTTTATCGATTTATGGGAATATGAGGCAAATAGAGCAGAACAATTATATACAAAATCCTTAACGATGCTTCCTAGTATAGATGAAGATTGTCAAGAAGCGCTACTGTTATCCATTTATTTTTACAAAGGAATTTTAGATGCGGTCAGACAAAATAATTATCAATGCTACAACAAAAGAAATTTTGTGAAAAAAACGCAACAATTTGAACTTTATCAAATGGTGAAAAGTCGATTGAGAAGTAATTTAAGTGAATAAGACAGTTCTAATTAGCGATTATCTCATGTGTACAACTGTTGAAAATACTTGTTTTTATTGAAAAACAGTAAAGAAAGCCTATTATCTGAAAAGAATTTCTGTTATATTACTATTTAGTGAACAATAGAAATGATAGATATGTGGAAGGATGAATAACGTGCGAAACGAAATGATGCATCGACCAGTTATCAAACAAGAACTTGTCGATTTTATGCGAAATAAACAGAAAAAAATTCATGGTGAATTAGGTGTGATTGAAGAAGAAGCGCACGAGGCAGGAGTGCCAATTATTCCTCATGAAACAGTTGTCTTTCTACAATTTTTCTTAGATCAAATCAAACCCAAAAGTATTTTAGAAATAGGGACAGCAATTGGTTTTTCTTCTAGTCTGATGGCCCAATTCGTTGGAGAAGATGGTCACGTCACTACGATTGATCGTTTTGATGTGATGATTAGAAAAGCAAAAACAACCTATGAACGTTTAGGTCTGACTGATAAAGTTACGCTATTAGAAGGACAAGCTGCAGAGGTTTTGCCAACATTAACAGGTCCGTATGATTTTATTTTTATGGATAGCGCCAAATCAAAATACATTGAATTTTTACCTGAATGTTTACGTTTATTACGTGTTGGCGGTGTATTGATGGTGGATGATGTTTTTCAGGCAGGTACAATTTTAGACCCTATCGAAGAAATTCCACGTAGTCAACGTACGATCCATAGAAAATTAAACCAATTTTTAGACACAGTCATGACTCATCCAGATTTGACTTCTACGTTATTGCCACTTGGTGATGGCGTGATCATGATTACAAAAGACAAAGAAATAACTGAATAAAAACTATACGACTTGGGTCAAGATGTACTTATTTTGATCTAAGTTTTTTGTGTGAGGATAGAGGCGTGAGTAAAAATGAAGTCAGATGGAGAAAAGCGTCAAGTACTAAACAAGATAGTAGAGCACTTTGGTTTCTAGTATTGGTGGGAAGATGAAAATCGTATATCTGATTGGGTATCGATGATTTTGATTCAGCAAACAACTGAAAAAAATGCCAATGAAACATTTAAAAATTTAAAACCTTATTTAACGATTGAAAAACTCCGAGACATTGAGGTAGAAGAATGCCAAGAATTGATTTGTCCCGCAGGATTTTTCAAACAAAAAAGGGACTATGTCAAGGCACTGATCCATTGGTTTGATTCTCATAACAGAGATTTTGATCAATTCTCTGTGTATTCAACGGATCAGTTAAGGACAATTAAAGGCATTGGCAGATGAGATGCTGCTTTATATCTTTGAACGTAATGTTTTTATTGCTGGTCAAAAGGCCATTCGCCTTTCTAATCGTTTAGGATTTGATCCATATAAGACGTATGAAGAAATGTGTAAGGGTTCCATTCACTCAGCTTAAAGTCTCTCATGATTTATGTAAAGAATTTCAATAAAGACAAAACCAAGGATGAATCATTTTTGATCTCCTGAGTGAAGTTTTATTTTCTAATTTATTTTTCTAAAGACAGTAAAGCCGATTGAGTAGCGTGGATTGTAGTAGTATCAAAAAGTGGGGGTATCCTCTTGATTAATCAGCATACCGATTTCTGTACAGCCTAAGATAACTCCTTCAGCACCTTGTTGACTTAACTTAGCGACAATATCTAAATAGAACTGTTTGGATATTGTCGTTGTTTTTCCTAAACATAGCTCTTCATAAATAATTTTACTAATCCGTTCGCGATCTACTTGTTCTGGAATAATCACATCGATACCATTATCTTCAATAACTTTCTTATAAAAATCTTCTTCCATTGTAAATTTTGTACCAAGTAAACCAACCTGCTTTATATTGTTTCGTTTTAATTCAGTTGCGGTCACTTTCGCAATATGAATAATCGGAATCGTGATTTTTTGCTGGATTATTTCCGCAACTTTATGCATGGTATTTGTACAAATAACGATATAATCTGCACCTGCTTTTTCCAAAGAAAGACAAGCTTCTGCTAAAAGTTCTGCACTTTTAACCCATTGATTTGAAAATTGATAGGTTTCAATTTCCTGAAAATCAACACTAAATAAAATACATTTTGCAGAGTGCAGTCCACCCAATTCAGATTTGATAGTCTCGTTGATCAGTTTATAATAGTCAGCAGAACTTTCCCAACTCATTCCGCCTAATAACCCAATTGTTTTCATTTTGTTTCCCCCAAAGATCATTTTTTGTTAAGTATACCAAATAATTAAGGTGCGTGCTTTAGAGTTTATTTATTATACTATGTAGTTATGGTCAAAAGTAGTTTAAATGAAACTATTTGATGGTATTGAGAATGAAAGAGCTATTTTCTCAAAGAAAAGACGAAAATGGCAAAAATAAAATGGTTTAACTATAATAATTCTATTGACATAATAATTTTAAATTGATACGATTGTAAAGTAGGAAATTATCTTGAATTTAAAAAATTGGAGGAATAAATAATGAATTTAATCAACACAAAACTATTAGACTTTGAATGTGACGCTTACCAAGATGGAGAGTTTATCAAAGTATCAACGGCAGACATATTAGGTAAATGGAGTATTTTCTTCTTCTACCCAGCTGATTTTTCATTTGTTTGTCCAACAGAACTTGGCGACATGCAAGATCACTACGATCACTTAAAAGAGCTGAATTGTGAAGTTTATTCTGTATCTGAAGATAGCCACTTTGTGCATAAAGCATGGGCGGATGCGACGGATACAATTGGTAAAATTAAATACCCAATGTTAGCTGACCCAAATGGAAAAATTGCTCGTTTCTTCGGTGTTTTAAATGAAGATTTAGGTCAAGCATACCGTGGCACATTTATCGTTAGCCCAGAAGGCGAAATCAAATCATACGAAATCAATGATATGGGTATTGGCCGTAATGCTGATGAGCTAGTTCGTAAATTAGAGGCTTCTCAATTTGTAGCAGAACATGGCGATAAAGTTTGTCCCGCAAACTGGAAACCAGGTGAAGAAACAATCGCGCCAAGTTTAGACTTAGTTGGTAAAATCTAAACGATTAAATAGATAACTGTAAGACTTCCTTTTTTAGGAAGTCTTTCTTAAAATTTCAAGATTAAAATAATGAATTTTATAAAAGGAGAACACAGATGAGCCAAGAAATTTATGATTTGATCGTAATCGGCGGTGGTTCTGCTGCATTATCAGCAGGAATTTACGCAGGTCGTGCGATGTTAGACACATTGATTATTGAAAAAGATAAGATTGGCGGACAAGTAACGACGACTTCTGAAATCGTGAACTATCCAGCGATTCGAGCAACAACAGGTCCAGAATTGATGGAAGACATGCGTTTACAAGCGTTGGATTTTGGTGTTGAATTTACAACAGATGAAATTATTGATGTAGATTTAAGCCAAACTATCAAAACAGTGAAATCAGCTACTAAAACCTACCAAGCCTATGCGGTAATCATTGCAACTGGTGCTTCAGCACGTAAAATAGGTTTTCCAGGTGAAGTTGAATTTACAGGACGTGGAATTGCCTATTGCTCGACTTGCGATGGTGAATTTTTCCAAGGATTAGATATTTTTGTACTTGGCGGCGGTTATGCAGCGGCGGAAGAAGCAGTTTATTTAACTCGTTACGGAAAATCAGTCACAATGATTATTCGTGAACCTGATTTTACCTGTGCCAAACTAACTGCTGAAGCAGCTAAACAACATCCAGACATCAAGATTGTTTACAATACAGAAGTCAAAGAAATCACTGGAGATGACTTTGTTCGCAAAGCCGTTTTTGTTAATAATGAAACAGGCGAAGAAACAACATACGAGGCACCAGCTGACAGTACGTTTGGCATGTTTGTCTTCGCTGGAAATAAACCAAGTACTGAGATCTTTGAAGGAAAAGTCGAATTAGATCGCGGCTATGTACCGACAAATGAAAATATGGAAACCAACGTACCTGGGGTTTATGCGGCGGGGGACTTACGTATCAAAGAGTTACGTCAAATCGTGACGGCTGTTGCAGATGGCGCAATCGCTGCAACCAATGCCCAAAAATATATCACAGAAGAAAAAACAAAAGCCGGTTTGCCAATCGTTAATGAACGCATGGAAAAACGCTTAGCGAAGCAACATGCCGAAAATAAAGAAACACAACCAAAAGCAGAGAAGAAACCGACTAAAACAACTAGTGGAAATAACGCCTGGTTCCCAGATGCAATGAGAGAACAATTAGGTGGTATTTTCGATAAATTAACGAAAAATGTAACCTTATTACAAGTGATGGATAGCAGTGAAGAAAAATCACTTGAATTGAATTCTTTCTTAACAGAATTTGCCTCATTAAGTGATAAAATCTTGTTGGAAACCGTTCAAAAAGGGACTGATTCTGATGTAGAAACGAAATATGGGATTGATAAATTACCAAGTGTTGTTGTCTTAAATGACCAAGGGGAGTACACAGGGATCAAATTTAGCGGTATTCCAAGTGGACATGAAGTCAACTCAATCGTGTTAGCCGTTTATAATGTAGGAAGCACTGGACAGCCAATAGAGAAGCCAGTTGTTAATAAAATCAAAGAATTACCGAAGAAAAAAGTACAAATTTTCGTATCATTGACTTGTCATTATTGCCCAGATGTTGTAGCGGCGTGTCAACGAATCGCTTCGATCAATCACAATATTGAAGCCGAAATGATCGACATCGGTGTTTTCCCAGAATTGAAAACAGAAAAGAAAATTATGAGTGTCCCTGCGATGATCATTGATGATAAAGAGATTGTTTTTGGTTCGAAGAATATGGACGAGATTATTGAGATTTTAGAAAAATAAAAAAAGCCGAATCAACAGAACGATTTTGTTCTTGATTCGGCTCTTTTATTTTCATTTTTTTGCTTATTTAATCGTAACGAGTTTTTTCAATGGCTCAACGCCAAAATGTTTTTCTTGATACAACAGAATTTCAGCACAGGCTCGGCTATCTTCTAGAGCATCATGGTGATTATTCAATTGGATATCCAGATTCTCACAAACTGTATTTAATTTATGGTTTGGCATCTCTGGAAATAGCTTGCGACTTGTTTTCACTGTACAAAGTGAAAGATAATTTGGCTGATCAATACCATAATAATCCAAGCAACCAGCTAAAACACCACAGTCAAATGGGGCATTATGAGCGACGACTAAACTATTTGGTTTAAAGCAAGACTGGATTTGATGCCAAACATCAGGAAAAGTAGGTGCATCTGCCACATCTTCTGGTTTGATACCATGGATCTGGATGTTTTTCCAGAAAAAATCAGTATCTGGTTTAATCAAGGAATAATACTCATCAACAATTTTACTATTTTCTACCTTTATTAAAGCAACAGAACAGGCGCTATGTTTTGCATAGCTAGCCGTTTCAAAGTCTATGGAATAAAAATTCATAGTGATTATTCCTTTCAGTTCAAAATTAATTCATACGTGTAGTATAACAAAATACGAAATGAATAGTAAGTCTAATTTAAAAATATTATATAGAAATTAAGAAAGCTTTCTACGTTAAGCGATCGTTAAATCAATCTCAACTGGGCAATGATCGCTCCCGGTAATATCTGTATGGATTTTGGCATCTTTCAACGCATTTTTTAATTCTGCAGAAACAACAAAATAATCAATTCTCCATCCAGCATTATTTTTCCGAGCATTAAAACGATAGCTCCACCAAGAATAAACGCCTTCTTGGTCAGGATAGAAGTAGCGGTACGTATCGATAAAACCACTGTTCAATAATTCAGTGAACTTTTCACGTTCCTCCGGTGTAAATCCAGCATTCTTTTGATTTGTTTTCCAGTTTTTCAAATCAATATTTTGATGGGCAACATTTAAATCACCACAAAGAATTACTGGTTTCTCTTTGTTCAATTCATTTAAATAGTTACGAAAAGCATCTTCCCAAGTCATCCGGTAATCTAAACGTTTCAATTCATTTTGCGAATTTGGTGTATAACAAGTGATCATAAAGAAGTTAGGGTACTCTAATGTAATCAAGCGACCTTCTTGATCGTGTTCTTCAAGTCCCATGCCGTATCGAACGCTTGTCGCTTCTTCTTTTGCAAAAATTGCTGTACCTGAATAACCTTTTTTTTCAGCATAATTCCAGTATTGGTGATAACCAGGTAAGTCTAAATCAATTTGTCCTTCTTGTAATTTGGTTTCTTGCAGACAGAAAAAATCTGCATCTAATTCGTTGAAGACGTCCATAAAATTTTTTTTAACAACAGCACGCAAGCCGTTAACATTCCAGGATATACATTTCATTTTCATAACTCCTATCTAAACATAATCTACTTATTGTTTTACTCTATCTTAGTTTAACATAAGGCGTATTGAATGTATGGAAAGTTGTTCATTTACTTTTTGGTAAGATGAGACATTACTTTTCTTTCACGAGCTAACTTTTCGGTTTTGATTTGTTCAGCTTCCACCAAACGGATAAATTCTGTAAAAAAAGCGTGGAACAAATGACCACAAGCATAATATTCTTTGATGACTTTTTTCTTGTTGATCGGACCCGTTCGGAATTGAAAGAAATGATCTAATACGGCAAGCGGTTCTTGCCAAGAGTCAAAATGATCTAGTAACTCTTGTAAATCAGTAATATCTTGATAGGGGATTGCTTTTAGGGTATGTAACTCGTTTTTCATAAGGGTTCTCTCCTTTTTTAAAGCGCTGAATTTCGTGCTTCAGCGCTTCTTAATGTACGCATTGACTTAGGCAACTTATTAAATTAGCGGTAGAAATGACTTGTGGATGCTCATTGTCAGTCTGGTAGAATTTCTAGCGCCTTCTTTTTGGGATAAAACAAAAAACGCTATTGGAGCAGTCAGTGAGAAAAAGGCACTTTTGCAACAACTTCCTAAAAATGCCTCAATCCGAAAAGTGCATTGATTCCTTTTTAGTCCAGTTGCTCAAAACGTAACGACTTTTTATCATCCTAAAACTACCAATACCGCCATCAATGATCTAGAAAAAGTATGCAGACTTTATTAAGTACATGATTTTAACAAAAAGTTTCCAGACAGACTAGAAAATTCCAGTAAAATTAGGTACAATAAAGAATGCTAGGACTTTGTGCTAGCAATTGGCAACTTGTATAGATAGTTTGCTCTGTCTATGCAAGCCTTCATCAGTTGGTTGTCGCCAAGTGATGAAGTGCCTTTTTGCTTTGCACCACCACGACTGACCAAAGGGCAGAGTGGATGATGCAAAGTACAAGGTGAACGAAGTGAACGTTGTCTCCTTGTCTTATATCTATAATTGATCATTTGTTTTAATTTGAAGTGAACCTCCTTTACTTGAATTTGTAGAATAGAAAAAACGATATCAGGAAATTTCCCAATATCGTCAACAATAGTCTCTAAAAATCATCTACCACTTCTTCTAAAATAGCCCAAAAGTTAACAAACCTATGGCAAAATAGGTAAACTTTAGGTACAAGAAAGAAGCTAGTACATGTTGCTAGCACTATTGGCAACTTGTTTGGGCAGTTTGCTCTGTCTTTACAAGGCTTCGATTATTTGGTTGTCGCCAATTAATGAAGTGCCAATTTATTTTATATTCTGATTTGAACAGCTCGTTTACAGATGGGCTGTTCTCTTTGTTCTATTCTACCTCCTAAGTATATACGAAAAGAATGCGAACACGCAACCTAATTTTCCTCTTAAACGCCATTAAATAACACGAAAAATCGTTTCCTTATATATAATATAAAATAACAGAAAAATATTTTTATTTTCCAAATTGGAAGTTATAGACTTGCAATTTTTTGTTTGATAAAGAAATTAATGTTAGAGATAGATATAAATATGTCATTTACTTCAATATTTTATTAAGATATAATGGATATTAGGTTAAAAAATACAAAGGAGTATGAAAAAATGATTGATGTTAACGGTGCAGAAGCACAGAATCAGGCGACCAAGATTGGTCAAGCTAACGATAAATTAACGATCTCCCAAACCGTAACCTTTTCTTCTGGGACAACGGTGCCAGGAAATGCCACAGCAACTACTACTTTTGAAGAATTTAAAACCTCTTCCACAACAATCCAACAACTGTTAAATCGTGATGTAGCGAATATTCACAGCGCTGTGGCAGCGTTTGAACGAGCAGATTCCCAAACGAAACAGTTATTTGATAGACCCTTTACAGGTTTGATGAAATAGCGAGGGATTGAAGCGTTTAACTTAAGGAGTGGATGATATGAAAGAGGACGACATTAGAAAGAAGCGAATTGAAAACGAAGAAAAGCAAGAAGAAACTGTTCAGATTAGCCTATTACTAGAACGCAAAATGGAAGAATATGGACAGCTAGCTACGAGGGAACGGATACAAAATGAACGGATATTAGCTTATTTTCATGGACAAGAAGAATTTTCATTTTTTGAAGATATTGTTGAAGAAGCTCGTATAGAAGAACGCCGATTTTTTGATGAAATGAACGAAGGTCAGGAAAGAGTAAACAAGGAAAAACGACAATTAGAAGAGTATTCCGAAACCTTGTATGAAGCAGAATTACAAGTGCTCAGAGAGGAGGATGATGACCGTGGTCAAAATGGTGGTTGGTGAAGTCCAAACTCAAACAGAACAAATAAAATCATATGCTAAAATGTATAGTCAGGCATTGGAATCTGTTTCAACCGCAACGCAAGGGATTCAGTTAGCGGTAGGAATGAGCGGAGAAGGAATGGATGCCATAAAATCCGTATCTCTCAAGCGTTTATCCAGCCCTATGTAAAGCAGCGATTCTTCATAGTGAGGCGGTTGTACAAGCGAATGAACAATATGTGGAAGCCTACATCTCTCAGTGTGGTAGTGAAGATTTAGATTCCGAAGAATTACAAGAGCAAATCGATGAAGCTGACAAACTGATCCAAGGGTTTCAATCGTCAAAAGACAGCTATACTCAAGCCAAACAAAATTTATCAGACGACAAAGATAAATTAATGGGCATGATTTTCCAAGCCGCAATCACTATAATGGATGCAGGCATCACACGTAATCAAGCGAAGAAAGCCAAAATAGAGGAAAAACTTCAAAAATTCCTTGCATTTTGTGACGAGTCTACCAGTTATTTTGATGGGTTGAGTGATACAGGAAATTTGCTTTCAAAAGGGATGCAAGCTTTAGGTGTTAACGGTGACGGTAGTATTGGTCCTGGGAGTTGGAACGGCAAAGGATTTTCTTTGAAGGATACATCTTGGATGAAAGACGTGAATCTAAGATGGACAGAGCGAGAATTCAAGAATACAAAGTATGAAGTGAAAATGCGGATGGACGAATTTGGAAATCCTATTTACGAAGTGTATAAAAATGGTAAACTTGATTCTGAGGCAACCTTAGAGTATATTGCATTGATGGCAGAGCTTCGGTTAAGAGAGTTAGACAATTTCTTGAACAGTCCGATTGGAAAAGTTTATACAGCTGTTGTAGGAATGGTATTCTTCTATGGTGGAGCCAAATTTATTGTTAAGGGGATTGTAGATTTAGGGAATGGTCTAGCCATGGCATATGGAATGGATGCGGCAACAGGGCAAATGATTCCTGTGCTTGTCAGAAGTGATGGATTGGTCATTTCTGAGGTGATTCAATCTGTGTCGGCGGGTGTAGCACAGGCGATTACAGGGATAGGAATTAGCGCTATTGGCGGTGGTGACTCACTACTTGGTGCCAATGGGACTCAAGTAACTAGTAAAACGATGTGGCAAAATGGAACGACTGAACGTGTGGATGTTGAAAATCAAGCTCCTGGTAAACGCCCCGGAAATGTACATTATCATGAACCAAATAACACTAAATGGAGATATGATGTGGAATTGAAAAAATTTATTGATCCTGAAACTAAAGAAATTGCTCCCAAAAGGATACAAAAAGTTTTAAAAGATCCAAAAGTACAAAAAGCAATTGAGAAAGCATTAAAAATTTTAGGAGAATAAGAATGATAAAAAATGATGCAATGAAAAAAATAATTGAACATACGAATAGTATTAGTGAGGATGATAGAATTAGTGTATCTGTTAAAGAAATGCAGGAACTCTTTAACATAACAGTTAAAAAAATGTATGATTGTTTGTTACTCTCAAATAGAGAAACGGCTATATCTAAAGAACAATTTAGCCAAGCAGTACTTTCATATGGAGATAAGACAGGATATGAAGCAAGTATCAATGAGCGGAGAATAATTGATTTTTTTGATAGTCCGCTAACTGTAAGTGAACAGTATAAAATTGGACGACTATATGTAAAATGTTTAAATAATAGACTATCTCTAATGACAAATAATGAACTAGTTTATTTATTTGATTTTAACGATGACATTTTAACTGTTCGTTTTCACCAATTAAGAAAAGATGAAGGGATTTTCTTTGGAGATGATCTTCACCAGTTTATAGAACCTGTAGGAGTCTTAATGAGTGACGAACTATCTCCTAATATAATTGAGAATAAAGAAGTGAATTAGAATCGCAACAGAGAGAGCTTATTTATTTTAGCAGTTTGTTTGAAAGATAAAGGAGTGTTTTCTGATATGCAAAATAGTAAATTAAAAAAAATTCAACAGGAATCAGAAAAAATAGAAAAGTTACCAATTCATACAGATTATATTAGAATTCAGAATTTTTTCAATATTAGAATTCAGAATATATATGACTGTCTTATTCTCGAAGAAGAAGATTTAAATGTGACTGAGAAAAATTTTGCTAATTTATTAACTATTTATGGAGATAAAACTGGATATGAAGCTTCAAATACTGAAATTCGTATCATTGATTTTTTTCCTGACCAACATTTAACTACTGCTGAGCAGTTTTATATCGCTAAATCATGGATGCAGAACATATTAGAAAGGATTAAAAACCTGTCTGATAAAAGTATCGTATTCATTTTTAGCTATGATAATCAAATTTTAACAGTTCGCTTCCATCAAAAAAGAGACGGTGAATTTTGGCTAGCTGATCCCAATTCATATGAAGAACCAGTGGGGTACTTTATTAGTAATGAAACTTAGTTCGGTTGAGAGACTATTCTTTGAATTGAGTACAAAAAACAATTTTATAGTTATCGTATTTTTTTAGCTGTTTTTTTAATTCTATTTCGATGAGTTATTTAAAGGAACACTATCCAGCATCATATAACTTCATTAGAAGTCTTGAAGAAAGCCAAAATAATTATCAAAATTATGTAAAGTAAAGGAAATTGAAGGATGAAACAAAGAAGAATCAGGTTAGTGTTTACTGTAATTTTATGTATTCTTATAATTGTCCCTATGTATTTTAGAATCAGTCAATATTTAACAATCAAAAATGTTTATGATGAAATTTATTATGATGAACGTAGAGCAATTAATACGTCTTTTTTGGGTAGAGGAAATGTTTCGTTAGGTAAAGTTGATGGTATAGCGAGTTGGAATAGAGCAGTCGTTTTTGACGAGAAATTTCCTGTTAGCGAAAAATATGATAAAAAGTCATTGCCAACTAACATGACAAATATGTCTCTTAGTTTTTTCTTTTCTGAAAAAAGACTGAATATTAGTTTTGGTTATGTCTTATCCGAGTCTGTTTCTATTAGATTCTACAATCAATATTATGTGGGGAAAGTGAATTAGTTAGAAGTATATATTTTGTAGACGGACAAAATAAGATTAGTGAAAAAAATAAGGTAAAAGAATACTTAGATAAATATAATATCGATAAAGACATACTTGAACAATTTTATAAGAAAGGTATGGATGATATTCTTCTTAAAGATTGGTTTTCAGTTCATAAAAGGCGTTTTTTTTAAAAAATTTAGGAGAATTAATTATTAAGGATGAACTTTTTTCAGATTTATAATGATGGTTAGGATAGCTATATCTTCAATTTTAATGAATCTGTGGCTTCTTATGAATGTAAAAAAAGATAGTGATGGCGATATCGGTTATGTAATGAGAAGAAAATTACCTTATGATCAGGTGCGTAATAAATAGTAATCAGAAGTAAGAAAAAAGAGTTCTCAATCAGAATTCTTCTCGAAATACGAAAATTTAGCAGATGTAAAACAACAAATACTAGCTGATTTGAATATAAACACAATGGAAGAATTAAAGCAAAAGCAACCAGATGCATATCAATTTATTAAAAATCTTGAAAATAAGACCAATGAATTAGGGGCATTTTAATGAAAAAGAAAACGATAGCAACAATTGTTATAAGTTCTGTAATTATTATGGTTTGTATTTTAGGAGGAATAAAATTGAAAGAATCAATGCAAGTTAAAAATGTTTTTGATGAGATGTATTATTCAGAATGGAAAGAACTAAATTTTTCAGAGAGCAAGGGGTTACCCAATGTGGAGCAAATCGAACATCGGGATAGAAAAAATGCTGATTTAAAAAATAGTGTAGGACCTGTTATTGAAAGGTATAAAAGTAATTTTTTAGGAAAAAATGAGTCGCTTATATTTGGGTTTGATTTCTCTGAAAAAAATTATTAATTAGTTTTGCGAAGACCATAACATCGGAGCTTTTATACAGAATCGATTTCTCTTACTCTATTTCAGAGAAACTATTAAAACAAAATGTTGTTATATTTGATGAGACAAAAGATACATACACAATAACTAATCCTCGGGAAATAGAAAAATACCTTGATAAATACCAGATATCAAAAGATTTTTTAAAGGATAAATCTAATGAAGTTTTATATCACACTGTAATCAAAGATTGGATAAATACTTATCCTAATCATTTTTCTGTAAAAGATATAGGCGAAGTTGACATTGAAAAAGATGAGTTTTTGAAGTAGATGAAGAAAAGATTAATCATTGTTTTCATACTCCTGATAACTATTTGGGTCGGGTACAAGAGTTTGGAGTATTTGAAAATTAAAAATGTATTTGATGAAATTTATAGTGGAGAATATGATGATCTTGGTTATGTTTTAAATCCCAAAGGGTTTCCAAAGATGAAACAGATTGAACGGTGGGACAGAAAAACAGCAGATACTAATAATGTTGCAGGTCCAATAATTGAGAGTTATAAAGAAGAATTTCTGGGAAATGGCGAGTCGTTATCAATTAGTTTTATGTTTTCTAAAAAGAAATACTACATTGAATATACCGAAAAAATTTCTCCCGAAGTTTCTATTTATTTTACGTATACTTATTTTTTTAATGATAAGGTAATCAAAGAAAAAGTTTCTTTTTTAGATAATACAAAAGAAAATCATACGATAACAAATTATAGTGAAATAAAGAAATATTTAAGTGAATATAATATATCTAAGAGTGTACTAAAGAAAAAAGCTTATGATATTTTATATGATAGAGTAATCAAAGATTGGACGAATACCTATCCTAGCCGCTTTTCTGTAAAAGACATAGGTGAAGTTACTATTGAAAAAGATCAGTTATTAAATAGACGAAGAAAAAATAATCGTGGTTTTATACTCTTGATAACCATTTGGACCGGGTACCAGGGTTTGGAGTATTTGTAAGTCAAAAATGTATTTGATGAGATGTATTACACCAAAATTAAAAATATTCAAAAACAAAAAGCAACTGGATTTTCTGAATTGAGAATAAAAAACTTAATTATTAATCGGAACTAAGGGAGTGCAGAAATAGAATCACTATCTCAATTTGGTTTTGTTAGAAAGTCCTTTAATTTCAGACAAATCCTCACAATCAATAGTATAATACTCATATCAACTATTGATCGTGAGGGAATCATATGAAAATTGGAATCATCGGCTTAGGAAATATCGCGCAAAAAGCATATCTACCTGTGTACTCTCAACTAAGAGACCAAGCAACGTTTATTTTATCTACTAGAAATGAACAAACTCGAAAAGAAATCAGTGAAAAATATGGCTTCAACGAAATGGTTGCTTCTACAGAAGCGTTGATTGACGCTGGAATATCGGCTTGTTTCGTCCATGCAGCAACTAAAGTTCATGGTCAATTAGTAAAACAACTATTAAAAGCTGGCATTCACGTTTTCGTGGATAAACCTTTAAGCGAGAACTTATCAGAAGTCAAAGAAATCCAAACTTTAGCAACAGAAAGAAATCTCCTTTTGATGGTCGGATTTAATCGCCGTTTTGCACCATTTGTAGAAAAACTAAAAACAGTTGACAATAAAAATATGCTATTGATCCAAAAAAATCGAATCGCCTCAGAATCTACAGCTAATTTTGTGATTTACGATTTATTTTTACATGTAGCTGACACGCTTGTTTATCTACTAGATGATGAGATTCGACATGTCCAAACCAAAATTATCGAAGAGAACAATCAATTAAAAAGAGCTATACTTCATGTAGAAACAGAAACTGTAACAGCAATCGCCTCAATGAATCTTTATGCTGGTGCAAACACTGAAACCTATCAACTTACAAGCTCAGACGGAACGTTAATTTTAGAAAATCTAACAGACTTAACAATCAAAAATCAGCTAGGAACGCAACAAAAAAACTTCGATGATTGGGTAACGACGCTAGAAAAGAGAGGTTTTCAGCAAATGGTAGAGGAATTTATCAAAGCCGTTCAAACAAATGACGCTTCTCATTTAAAACAAGAAAAAGTCTTCACGAGTCATGAACTGTGTGCAAAAATGTTACGAAAACATCAAGAACATATTTTATAGACTCAGACTAGAAAGTTTCTCGTTGGCATGCTAGAATAAGTAGGATGTTTGAAAGAGAGGAACGACTTTCGATGAATAAAATTGAAATGATAGATGAACTAAAAGATATAACGTTACTTTTTGATGAACCATTGATGAATTTCACCTTCACTAAAACAGGTGGTCCTGTAGATGTTTTAGCTTTTCCAAAATCAAAAGATGAAGTAACCGCTCTGGTCAAATACTGCAAAAGTCATGAAATTCCTTGGCTTGTTTTGGGCAATGCTAGTAACTTGATTGTACGAGACGGCGGGATTCGTGGAATGGTGATTATGTTGGAACATATGAAAAAAATGTCTGTTTTAGAAGATCAGATTATCGTTGAAGCAGGAGCGAAATTGATTGATACAACATATGTTGCTTTAAAGCATGATCTGACAGGGTTTGAATTTGCTTGTGGTATTCCTGGAAGTATCGGCGGAGCGGTTTACATGAATGCAGGAGCTTACGGTGGAGAAATCAAAGATGTTTTTGCAAGTGTCGATGTGTTGCTGGAAGATGGTACAATCCGAACCTTCACAAATGAAGAGATGGCATTTTCTTATCGTCATAGTGTGATTCAAGACATGCATTGTATTGTTTTGGAAGCAACATTTTCTCTAGAAAAAGGGGAACATGCTATAATCAAAAGTCAAATGGATGAATTAACAGAACTTAGGGAATCCAAGCAACCGTTAGAATATCCATCTTGTGGCAGTGTCTTTAAACGACCAGAAGGATATTTTACTGGAAAGTTAATCCAAGATGCTGGATTACAAGGAATGAAATGGGGAGGCGCTCAAATTTCTGAAAAACATGCTGGTTTTATCGTAAATATTAATCAGGCGACAGCGACAGATTATGTAGAATTGATTACATATATTCAGCAAGTGATTAAAGAAAAGTTTGATGTTGTCTTGGAAACAGAAGTACGTATTATTGGTGAAGAGCGTTAAAAAAGAAATTAAGATATTGGGACGGAAACAACCTTGAGAAATAGGATGAGTTGCGTCTGTCCTAGCCGTTTATTCGGTATTTTTTTAGTTATATGTACTTGCTGATTTTTGTTTTTTCAAAATTAGGCTACAGAGCATATAAGTGTGTTTCACTTTTTATAGAATTAAAATATCTTTTAAGTTCGTAGGGCCAATTTGGATTGGGGATTTGTTGTCTAGAGTTTTAGTATCAAAACAGTCTATGATCTTGTCTGGAGATATAATGTCATAGAATATGGGTTTGTTTTGTTCCCTGAATATTGCGAAAGAACCGATATTGGATAAATTTACTATAAAGCAAAAGGCAAAAGCGTTTAGCTCCGAGAAATAAGAGGGAATGCACGAAAAGTGCTTGTCAAATTTTTGTGACCAAGTAGGTACTATTCTACATCAGCTCGTACCTCGCTGTGTTTCACAGCAATTTCAGCTTATTTCCAAAGCCTTCAAAACTTAGTGCTTTAGCACTTAGAATTTGATGTGATCGGAGCGAAGCGTAGTCGCTGCTTTTTTCTCGCCGTTTATTCGGATTTAGAGCGCGAAACAAAACTGATCTTTCGTTTTGTCCCACGCTCATCTTTAACTTTTATTCAGTATTCGCTTGTAAATCTTCAATCTCAACAACTTTAAGGTTCTTGCGCTCTAAATTCTCAACAATCACAGCACAAATTTCTTCTGTTGTTTCTGCAGGTAAAGTAATCAATGTACGGCGGATAAATTCATCCTCACCAATATCCAATGTAATACAGCTGGCGATACTACTGTGTTTTGCAATGATTTTTGTCATAGCAGCCAAATCCCCTTGTTTACCTGTCGTAGCAATTGTCAAAACATAACTACCACGTTGAATGTTCCAAGATTGTGCTAGTATATTCAATAACGTACTATGTGTTAAGATGCCGTAAAAATAATTATTTTCATCTAATACGGCGATATAAGGTAATTCTTTGATTGTAAAAAAAACCTTGAAAAATGAAGTGTTCACAAAAATAAATTTTGTAGCGTTCTTCAATAAATATGTGACTGGTAAACTCATGTCACCACCGTTTGCTTTGTGACGATAGATGTGCATTTTATAGATGTTTCCTCTAAAAATCTTTTCCGATTCATCTAAGATCGGTACACAACGATAACCTGAATCTTCAAGAATTTTCAAAGCTTCTTCTAAAGTGCAAGATTCACTGACTGTTGTAAGATTTTTCTTTTTAATAACAACGGATTTTAATAACATGTCTTGACCCCCCGTAGGTTAAATTCTTATAGCAAACTAATGATAACATAATTTGAAAGAAAACCATAGTTTCTTGATATAGTGGAAGGTTTTAATTTATTTGTATATTAAGAAATTAAAAGTAATGATTAAATAACATGAATTAAAACGAAGCCATAAGAGATATATCCTATGTTTTTTGCTGATTATTTTGTTTGAATGATCGATCAAAATATAGAAACATATTTTTGCAGAAGCAATAAAGAAATTTAATTAAAAAAATGCGGCTTTACTTGATATACTTCTGGAGCTAAAAAATCGTCTGATTGGTAATCTAAAAAACGGTGGATAATGCTATAGAATCTATTGGCAAATGGGGAGGGCTAACTACGGAAATGTTAGTGATATAATTAAATCTAAAAGGAGTATATATTTAATTTTATGGGTAAAAAACTCTGCTCGTGACAATCCAACTTGCCGAATAAAGATAATAGAAACTTTATCGAATCATGCTTAAAAAGGGCAATCAAAATAATCCTACAAATAGTATATCTATTGACTATTCACTAGATAAAGATCCCCTCAATGAGTTTGGAAGCTCTGATATCCCAAATACAATTTAAAAAAAATGATAATTCCATGTATTTTGTTGCTGATGTTTCCATCATAGGAAATGAGTCTCCTAATTCAAACGTTCTATGGGCGTTGGGCTACGCGATTGCAAAATTGGGTTGGGAAAGAATAATCTGTATTTTCAATTTGAACTATGAGAAAGTTGAGCAACTCCCTTTTGATTTAAGGTTTCATAGAATATAAACTTACCATTCTGAGAAACCCATGGATAAAGAAAAAATCACTGGAATAATCACTGATACTATTCAAAACAGCCGTACCTTGGTTGATGGAAAAATTGTAGTATACTATAAGTAGTACACCGTAAGTTTTCTAGGTGATTTTTGAAAAAATAACGGCTTGAAATGCCTTTTATTTTATTCTGTTTTCAATCTAAATTTAATGAAGTAGTGTTTACCGTCAACAACTCGACACATACGTTTATCGAGTTGTTATTGACATTTTACCAAAAAAATGATAATGTTATTGAGTAAATTTGTGAATAGAGGAGGTTGAACAATGGCAACAAAAAAATCAGCACTTGCTTGTTCAGATTGTGGCTCCAGAAACTATTCTAAAGCTGTCAGTGAAGGAAAACGTGGAGAACGGTTAGAAATTAAAAAATTCTGTAAATACTGTCAAAAATACACGTTACATAAAGAGACGAAATAGAATAAGAGGAGGAGTTCAAATGAAATTTTTACGTAGTGTTAAAGATGAGATGAAGCAAGTTACCTGGCCATCAAAAAAACAATTACGCAAAGACACGTTGGTTGTTATTGAAACATCAATTATTTTTGCAGCGTTATTCTTTGTAATGGATACAGCGATTCAAACTGTTTTTGGTTGGATCCTTAAGTAATTCAAACTAGTATTTCGTTAAAAATAGTGCTATAATAGCAGATGAGGAAAGACTTCGGGGAACTGAGGTTTTTTTATTTTCACATGAAAAAAGAAGATGAGTATCAAGGATCTGCTTGCTACTCTTAATTTATCGTTCTACCCACTAATAAATCTAAAGGAGCCGAAACAGAAATGGAATCATTTGAAAAGAATTGGTATGTATTGCATACATACTCAGGTTACGAAAATAAAGTAAAAGCAAATATTGAATCACGTGCGCAAAGTATGGGTATGGGAGATTTCATTTTCCGTGTAGTTGTTCCAGAAGAAACAGAGACAGAAGTAAAAAATGGTAAATCAAAAGAAATCGTTCATAAAACATTCCCAGGCTATGTGTTAGTGGAAATGACGATGACAGATGATTCTTGGTATGTAGTTCGTAATACACCAGGTGTTACAGGGTTTGTCGGCTCACATGGTGCCGGAAGCAAACCAGCGCCATTATTACAAGAAGAAATTAATCACATCTTGCGTTCAATCGGTATGAGTGCACGTCAATCTGATTTGGATGTTGCATTAGGTGATACAGTTCGTATTATTGAAGGTGCTTTTTCTGGTCTTGAAGGTGAAGTAACAGAAGTCGATGAAGAACGTCAAAAATTAAAAGTAAATATCGACATGTTTGGTCGTGAAACAAGTACAGAATTAGATTTTGAACAAGTAGATTCAATTCAATAGAAGATAGAATATGAGAGAGTGGAGCAAAACTAACCATAGTTTTGTCCTGCTCTTTTCTTACTATAATGATGCGTGAAAAGGTGAGAAAATGAAAACAAAGAAGTGGTATTTGCTAGCAACTATTTGTGTCTTATTATTTTTGGCGGGTTGTACTAGTAAGGAAACCTTTGATAATGAAAATCAGCCAGTCAATAGGAATTCTGCGACCAATGAAATGAACCAAAGATCATCTATCCCTACGATGTTTATTCATGGATATGGTGGTGGTAATAACTCTTTTGGCCGCATGATCAATCGAATGGAAGGTGAAGATCATACTAAAAAAGAACTAGTTTTGACCGTTAGCGTTGAAGGCGCGATCCAAGCAAAAGGAAAACTGATGGGTAAAGAAACTAATCCAAGCATTCAAGTTCTTTTTGAAGATAATAAAAACAATGAATGGAATCAAGCGGAGTGGATCAAGAATTGTTTGACATACATTCGAGATAATTATGGCATAATGCAAGTCAATTTAGTAGGTCATTCAATGGGCGGAGCGAGCTCGTTACGTTATTTAACTACATTTAGTGATGATATAGACCTTCCAAAGATCAATAAATTTGTCGGTATCGCAGCACCATTTAATAATTTTGTAGAGTTATCTAACGGAGAGACGATTGATGATGTTATCAATAACGGTCCTACAGTTCAAAGTGAACGGTATGCTGACTATGTCAACGGAATCGAAAAAGTATCGAAAGATATGAAAGTTATGATCATTGCAGGAGATGTAGAAGATGGCAGTTTAAGTGATGAAGCCGTTCCTGTTGCAGATGCACTAAGCGTTGTTTCATTGTTTAAAACACACGGCAATGACGTACAAGAAAAAATCTTTTATGGAAAAACTGCGCAACATAGCCAGCTTCACGAAAATGAAGAGGTAGACCAACTTGTTGCAGATTTTTTATGGAAATAAACAATTAAAACAAATCAATTGATAGTGAAGAATACTAAGAACATTAAAATGAAAAACAGTGCAAAAACGACTAAAGAATCCGAAGTGGTGTTTTCTCACCTTGAAACCTAAGATAGGTGGTTAAAAATATCTGTCTTTGAGTTTTTTTAAATGAAAAAATCAAATGGTACCTGTTCCTAAAAAATTGGAACAGGTACCATTTGGCTTTATTAGACTAGACAATCTTTGATTATCAGATATAATAACTTAAATTATTTAAATTCTTTTGACGTTGATATATGCGGATATCAATGATTCAAACGTTACAAGGGTTCGTCCAAAAAATAACTGTGGTTGAGCAATATTTGTTGAAAATGGACTATATGAATCAGTCGAAAATACCAAGTGAGCAGCGGTAGCAAGCGAGGTATTTTTATTACCTAAAAAAGCAATAATTGTATTATTTCCTTTTCTAGCAAGTTCCACTGTTTTTTTCAATGAATCTTCTTCACCGGAATGAGAAACAATTAAAAAAAGAATATTCTGATTATTCCGATTTCTTATTAATTGCGTATGCGCAGTAGTCACGTTTGGAATATAATGAAAATTCAAGACTTCACTAATGTAATTAGAAATATGTGAAGAAAATCCTTCTCCAAGAACAATGACTAAGTTTTTTTTGTTTTTTTCGATTAATTGACAAAATTGATTGATTTCAGCGATGGAAGGTAGAATTTCATTCAAAATAGGAGCTGGTAAATGTGATTCTTTGATCTTATAAACTAATTCACTGTATCCAGATAAATTTAATTTTTTAGCTAAACGGACGACTGACGTAGGAGACGTAAAACAATCTTTAGCAGCTTTTCTAATATTTAAGTCACAAGTTTTCCCGCATTGTTCATCCAAATAAGTAAGAATCTGTAACTCTGTTTTGGTTAAATGGTACATCTCTTTTAAGTGATCTAGATTCATTGTGTAACCTCCCTTGATATGAATATAAATAATTTTAGCAGAAAAACAATTTTTGTGGAGTTAAATCAAAAAAATGAGGTGTTTTTAAATGAAAATCAGAAAAAATAAGACGTTATTGCTAACAGTAGCTGCATTTCTGACTTTATCGGGATGTTCAGGAGGAAAAAACGCAGCAACAAAAGAGAAAGAGCAAGTGTTTCGTGTGGGGATCGATTCAGAATTATCGACAGCCGATGTTTCTTTGGCAATGGATAATACAGCTTGTAGTGTAATGAGTCAAATTGGTGAAGGTCTATTTTCTTTTGATGAAAAAGGTGAGGCTGTTCCAGCACTAGCAACGGAGAAAGTAGAACCATCAGCAGACGGGTTAACATATACCTTTGCTCTTCGAAACGATGCAAAATGGAGTAATGGTGAACCAATCATTGCCAAAGATTTCGAGTACTCATGGAAGCGAACGGTAGATCCAGCAACAGCTTCTCCACAAGCGTATTACTTTGAAGGAATCAAAAATTATAAAGCTATTGCAGACGGTACAAAAGATAAAAATGAATTAGGAATCAAAGCTACCGATGATCAGACTTTAGAAGTAAATCTAGAGTATCCGATGAGTTATTTCCAACAATTACTTGCAGTGCCAGCTTTTTTTCCACTAAATGAAAAATTTGTAGAAAAAACAGGTAAAGCTTATGGGACGAATGCAACGAATACCTTATATAACGGTCCTTTCACAATGGTAGGTTGGGATGGCACTAACAATACTTGGTCCTACGTTAAAAATAAAGAGTATTGGGACAAAGACGCAGTTAAATTAGATAAGGTTGAAGTGCAAGTAATCAAAGAAATTACGACTGCTAAAAATCTTTTTGATGACAGTCAACTAGATGAAGTAAAAATCACAGGTGAGATAGTGGCTCAAGAAAAAGATAACGAAGCTCTTAAAATTCGAGAAGTACCGGGCACGTATTATATTCAGCTAAACACAAAAAAAGCTCTTTTTGCTAATTTAGACGCTAGAAAGGCTATTGCTTTAGCGTTAGACTCAGAAAAACTAGCCAAAAATGTATTAAATGATGGATCAAAAAAAGCTCTTGGTTTTGTTCCAACAGGTTTTGTCAATCAAAAAACTGAGAAAGATTTTGCGGAAGAAGTGGGAGATATCAATCCAACAGACGAAGCAAAAGCCAAAGAACTTTGGGGAGCAGCAAAAAAAGATTTAGGAATTAACAAAGCTGAAGTGACGATTTTATGCTCAGACTCAGAAAATGCAAAAAAAATCAGCGAGTATATCCAAGGAACGATTGCTAAGACACTTGAAGGTCTAACTGTTAATGTTTCAGCGGTTCCTTTTAATAATCGTTTAGAAAAAAGCCGCAGCGGTGATTTTGATATTGTTCTTGGTGGCTGGACACCTGTTTATGCTGATCCGATTGACTTTTTGAATTTACTACAAACAGACACTTCTAATAATTTTGGGAAATGGTCAAATAAGGAATATGATCAATTGCTCAAAGATGCCAATAAAAAATATGCGAATGATTACGAAAAACGATGGGATGCAATGAAGCAAGCAGATCGATTGATTGCAGAAGAAGTACCACTAGTCTCTCTTTATCAATTGTCAGAAGCTGACCTGATCAATAATCAGGTCAAGGAATTAACGATGGGACCTTTAGGTTCTGTCTATTATAAAAATGTTTATATTAAAGAATAGGTGAGAAGCAAAATGGAAAAAGATCAAGCCGTAAATTTGATATGCCAACTTTCCAATGCAAATGGCGTATCGGGATTTGAAAATGAAGTTGTCAAGATTGTTCAAACATACACCAAAGAATTTGGAAACCAAAGAGCAGATGGTATGAAAAATCTTTATATGGAAAGGAAGGAAAATACAGGTAAACGACCTCTGATTCAATTTGATGCACATAGCGATGAAGTAGGATTTATTATTCAAGCAATAAAAAAAAATGGTTTGCTGAAATTTTTGCCAGTAGGTGGCTGGATACCAAGTAATATTGCCGCACAAAAAGTTAGGGTAAAAAATCGTCAAGGCAAATATATCACAGGGACTGTTACAAGCAAACCGCCTCATTTTATGACAGATACTGAACGTAATACGGCGTTAACAATAGATGATTTATCGATTGATGTAGGAGCGGTTTCTGAAGATGAAATTGATGATATTTATCAAATTGACATAGGGGCACCGGTTGTTCCAGCAGTAGAATGTGAATATGATGAAACGACAAACAAGTTTTTGGGAAAAGCATTCGATTGTCGCATCGGATGTGCTTGCATGATCGATGTGATGAATGAGCTGAATAAAGAAGAACTTGACTGTGATCTCGTTGCTACATTGACTGTACAAGAAGAGATTGGGATGAGAGGGGCAATTGTTGCAGCTAAACAAGTGGATCCAGACTTAGCTATTGTGTTTGAAGGTTGCCCAGCAGACGATACTTCAGTACAAGATTACTTGATTCAATCTGCTTTAGGAAAAGGACCAATGCTCAGGTATTTCGACATATCGATGATCACCAATCCTGAATTTCAACAATATGCGTTAGAAATTGCTAAAAATTACAATATTCCAGTTCAAGTTTCTGTCAGAAGCGGCGGTGGAACAAATGGGAAAGCTATTAATCAAGTTAAAGGAGCACCTACTATTGTCGTAGGAATCCCAGTCCGATATGCGCACACGCATCATGGTTATGTTGATTATCAAGATTACCAAAATGCTAAAGATTTAGTAGTAAAAATTGTAAAATCATTGGACTATCAAAAAATAAAGAAATTGATGTATCCGTTATAAAAAGGAGGAGTAAGATGAAAATTTATATTTCTTGTGATATTGAAGGCTTGGCTGGAATCGCCACTTTTGATATGGAAAAAGAAGATACTCAGCTTTTTAGAGAATTATATCATCAACATGTTGCTTGGCTGATTGAAGGTATTCAAAAAAGCGATTGTGAGTCAGAAATCGAAGAAATCACCATTTCTGACTCACATAGCCGAGGATTAAACTTATCCTTCAGTCGTCTCGCTGAAATGGATGAACGAATTTCATTAGTTAGTGGTTTTCCTAGAGAAGACTATATGATGAGTGGTTTAGATGAGAGTTACGATTTGGTTTTACTTTTAGGTTATCATGCTGGAATCGGAAAATTACGTGGGAATATGGATCATGGATATAGTGCTCGTGTAGCTTATGATTTGAAAATAAACGGCAACTATATGAATGAAACGACGATCAATGCCGCTTATGCAAGTGAATGCGGCGTTCCTGTGGGATTAGTCATTGGAGAGTCTGGCTTAAAAGAACAACTTCATGATGAAGGAATGATGCCATGGGTTTCTTTTGTCACTACCAAACAGTCTCTAGGACGCTATGCAATCAAAAATTGTCCTGTAAAAAAAGTTAGAACAGAAATCATTCAGCAAACGCAAAATTTGCTGAATAGTGATTTTGATCAAATAAAAAAATATACAATTGTTACACCTGCTATTGTTCGCATGCAATGTGTTACTACAGCTCAAGCTGATAGAATCGAAATGCTTCCAGCTATGAAACGGGTCGATGGTAGAACCATTGAATTTTTGGGAGAATCGATGAAAGACATAATGAATGGGATTGTTGGGATCGTTGGTCTTGGAGGAACAACTTATTAAAAAATGAGCGCACATCAAAAACTAAAAATCAGTTTCATTTCACGCTCTAAACCTGAATAAACGGCGAGAAAAAAGCAGCTATTATGCTTCGTTTCGATCACATCAAATTCTAAATGGTAAAGCACTGAGATTTGAAAGCTTCAGAAATAAGCTTTTGTCTCGATCTAATTTTCAATTTTGGTTGTCGGCTAATTCTTGAGTTAGTCGTTGAGCTGTCGGTGTAACTGCCAAACCACCCTCCGCCGTTTCTTTAAAAATTTGAGGCATTTGACGACCTACTTGATACATCGCAGCTACGACCTCATCTGGTGGAATTACGCTACGAATGCCGGCTAAAGCCATATCAGCTGAAATAAACGCTTGTGAAGAACCTAAAGCATTACGTTTCACGCAAGGAACCTCCACTAGACCAGCTACAGGATCACAAATCAAGCCCATCATATTTTTTAAAGTAATCGCAATCGCTTGTGCGGCTTGATCAGCTGAGCCTCCAGCAGCACACACTAAAGCCGCACTAGCCATCGCGCTAGCGGAACCGACTTCTGCCTGACAACCACCTTCAGCACCACTGATTGATGAGTTGTTGGCAATCACTAGTCCAAAAGCACCGGCAGTAAAAAGAAAATCTAATTGCTGTTCATGTGTGAGCTGTAATTTTTCAATAGCTGCCATTAAAACACCTGGTACAACACCTGCACTTCCAGCAGTCGGCGTTGCACAGATCAAGCCCATATTTGCATTGACTTCATTGACTGCGACAGCATTTCTAACTGCTGTTAAAATCGTTTCTCCACTTAAAAAGTTTCCATTTTGGATATATTCATCGAGCCGAGTAGCATCACCACCAGTAATTCCTGTCACAGAGGTTACACCATCGACTCCTTCTTCGATCGATCGCTTCATGAAGGCAAGATTACGTTCCATTGTTTCGATGATTCGTTCGCGGCTGTGACCGTGACTTTCTACTTCAGTTGCGATCATTAATTCAGCAACTGAAGGGAAATCAACCGCTTCTTTCACTAACTCTTCTATAGATAGAAACATACTAGTTTGCTCCTTTAATTTAGATTAATCAAAATAATTTACACTGTAAATATGAGGGATTTGTACCAAATTCTTTGTGATGCCACCAATATCAGTATGGTCAATTTCAATAATCATGATTGCTTTTTCACCCTTTGATTCACGAGTGACGGTCATTGTACCAATATTGATATTTGAGTCAGATAATAGATTAGTAACTTTAGCGATCATTCCTGGCACGTCTTGATGCACGATGATAAATGTTGGCGTACCCATTGTTAGAGAGATCTTAAATCCGTTTAATTCTGAAATTTGAATATTACCGCCACCGATCGATATTCCCGTGACAGAAAGTTTTCGATCTCCTTTAGAAACCAGTAATTTGACTGAATTTGGATGTTCAGCTTTTTCTTTTAATGGAACAAACAAAACTTCCATTTCTCGTTCATGTGCAATCTTTAAAGAATCAGCAAGACGTTCGTCATCAGGTTCCATATCTAATAAACCGCCAACTAAGGCAATATCAGTTCCATGACCACGATATGTTTTTGCGAAAGACTCATATAAGTAAATATCAACTGTATCTGGTTGTTCGCCAAAAATACTCCGAACGATTTTTCCAATACGGGCTGCACCAGCTGTATGAGAACTACTTGGACCGATCATAACTGGGCCAATAATATCAAAAACACTTTTATAACGTAGATTTTCCATGCTCTATTCACCTATTCTCGTATTTATAATTAGGATTTTTCTAACGAAAGTTTATCACAATTAAAGGGGAGAAACTAGAACTGTAATAAAAATGCGAGAAAAACTTATCTTTTTCTCATTTCTACATTAAGAGCTATAAAGAAAAAATAGAAAACTATTGAAAATTAATAAGAAACAGAGTATACTATTTTAGTGTGCATTTTTTGCACATAAATTTCTTTGATTCGTCAAAGAATGACGTGGGAGGAGAAATCTTCATCTCCAATTAACCACATCACGGACCCAAGGAGGTATGTCTCGTGGCAAAAAAAGTAGAAAAATTAGTTAAATTGCAAATTCCTGCAGGTAAAGCAACACCAGCTCCGCCAGTAGGTCCAGCACTAGGTCAAGCGGGTATCAACATTATGGGATTCACAAAAGAATTCAACGCTCGTACAGCTGATCAAGCTGGTTTAATCATTCCAGTAGTAATTTCTGTATATGAAGATCGTTCATTTACATTTATTACTAAAACACCACCAGCTGCAGTATTACTTAAAAAAGCTGCAAAAATCGAAAAAGGTTCTGGTGAGCCTAACAAAAATAAAGTAGCGAATGTTTCTAAAGATCAAGTGAAAGAAATCGCTGAACTTAAAATGGCAGACCTAAACGCAGCAGACGTTGAAGCGGCTATGCGCATGGTTGAAGGAACTGCAAGAAGCATGGGAATCACTGTAGGATAAGTTATTATTCTAGAGAACCCCAAAGAAGTAGCTTCTCAGTTTATTTCATATTCAAAGATATGAATTACGTGGGAGGTTCGACCGTTATAACCACAATCAAGGAGGAAACAAAATGGCTAAAAAAAGCAAAAAAATGCAAGATGCATTAAAAAAAGTTGAAGCAACAAAAGTTTACCCTGTAGCAGAAGCAATCGCTTTGGCTAAAGACACAAATATTGCAAAATTCGACGCAACTGTTGAAGTTGCTTACCGCTTAAATGTAGACCCTAAAAAAGCAGACCAACAAATCCGTGGTGCAGTAGTATTACCAAACGGAACTGGTAAAACACAAACTGTTTTAGTTTTCGCTAAAGGCGAAAAAGCGAAAGAAGCTGAAGCTGCTGGAGCAGACTTTGTAGGCGATGCAGATATGGTTAATAAAATTCAACAAGGCTGGTTTGGGTTCGATGTAGTAGTTGCAACACCAGATATGATGGCTGAAGTTGGTAAATTAGGTCGTGTCTTAGGTCCTAAAGGTCTTATGCCTAACCCTAAAACTGGTACTGTAACAATGGACGTAACAAAAGCTGTTAACGAAGTAAAAGCTGGTAAAGTAACTTACCGTGTTGACAAAGCTGGAAACATCCACGTGCCAATCGGTAAAGTTTCATTTGATAATGAAAAATTACTAGAAAACTTTAATACAATTAACGATGTATTGTTGAAAGCTAAACCTTCAGCTGCAAAAGGTCATTATATTAAAAACATTTCAGTAACAACTACATTTGGACCTGGAATTCATGTTGACCAAGCTTCATTTTAATTAGAATTTATACTTGACTCAACTACCTTTCTCATGGTAAGGTAGTTGAGGTTAATAGTTAACTGTACCGAAGACAGTAGGTGACGTAAGTCTTAATTTCCTACCGAGGACAATTGTTGATACATACAATTACGTCCCTCTATGTCAACGGTGGCATGGAGTTTTTTGCTGTGAAACACAATTTTTTATAAAAAAATTGATGTTGAACAGTACTAGAGGAGCAAAGCGACTGTAGAATCATTACGAGCGGAGCGAGCCTGTACTTTAATCACAACAATACAAACTTCTCCATCAATAATCAGGAGGTGAAAATAAATGAGTGAAGCAGCAATCGCTAAAAAAGAAACCCTAGTTGAAGAAGCAACAGCAAAATTCGAAGCAGCAGCTTCTGTAGTCATTGTTGACTACCGTGGTTTGACTGTAGAAGAAGTGACTAGCTTACGTAAACAATTGCGTGATGCAAACATTGAAATGAAAGTTATCAAAAATTCTATCCTTTCACGTGCAGCTAAAAAAGCTGGATTAGAAGGTTTGGACGAGGTATTTACAGGACCTACAGCAGTTGCTTTCAGTAACGACGATGTAGTAGCACCTGCTAAAATCATCGACGAATTTGCAAGTACTGCCAAAGCATTGGAAATTAAAGGTGGCGTTATTGAAGGTAAAGTATCTTCAGTAGAAGAAATGACATCTTTAGCAAAACTTCCAAGTCGCGATGGACTACTTTCTATGCTATTATCTGTATTACAAGCGCCAGTCAGACAAGTGGCTTACGCTGTCAAAGCAGTGGCAGAAAAAGAAGAAGAAGTTGCATAATTGCAGCTTAGTAATAAACTAAAAAAATAATGAATTATTAAAACGGAGGAAACCATAATGGCATTGAACATTGAAAACATTGTTGCAGAATTAGAAGGCGCAACTATTTTAGAATTAAACGATTTAGTAAAAGCTATTGAAGAAAAATTTGACGTATCTGCAGCAGCTCCAGTAGCAGCAGCAGCAGGACCAGCAGCAGCTGGCGAAGAACAAACTGAATTCACTGTAGAATTAACTGCAGCTGGAGACCAAAAAGTTAAAGTTATCAAAGCAGTACGTGAAGCAACTGGTCTTGGCTTGAAAGAAGCTAAAGCAGTAGTAGATGGCGCACCTGCACCAGTTAAAGAAGGCGTTTCTAAAGATGAAGCAGAAGCATTAAAAGCTGCTTTAGAAGAAGTTGGCGCTTCAGTAACAGTAAAATAATTTTTTAAGATTGAATTTTAAGCTAGAATCCATTTGGATTCTAGCTTTTTTGTTTTTCAAATTGGCAACAAAGTATATTAATCGAATTTTTTGAATGCATTTCTTTCGCAAGAAAATAAATAATCTGTTAGCATAATTGAGTAATCATTATTACTTTTATTTTATCTTGCTTTGTAGGCTAGCTTTCTATGTTGCGATATTAAAACATAATAAAGAAGGCAAATTGATGTTGAAAAGTAAAAGATATTGCAAAGCAAAACGTTTTTACCTATTATATTTTAGGAGGAGGTTATATCATGCATTGGTTATGGGTTTTAATTGTAGGTGGTGTTATCGGAGCAATTGCTGGGGCAATCACAAGTAAAGGGAAATCAATGGGCTGGATCTTTAACATTATTGCAGGTCTTGTAGGTTCATCGATCGGTCAATCACTTCTAGGAAGTTGGGGACCGCAAGTTGCAGGTATGGCATTATTTCCTTCAATTATTGGTGCTGTGATTTTAGTTGCAGTTGTTTCATTTTTTGTAGGGAAAAAGTAAAATAATTAATAAGGAAAATGTAGTGACCCCCAAAAGTTAGACTTTTTTGTCGGCTCTATACTTTCTGATGTTGGTGAGAAATCACCGGCATCTTTTTTAATGCAAAATAATAGAAAAGACACCCTGATATCCTTTAGAATTAAGTCGTCTAAAACCATTCAAAAAGGAGGAAATCAAGATGTCCTATACAAATCTTATCAAAAATACCTTAGATATTCTAGACGTAAACATTACTTTTAATGAAAACTCTTTAAACAAAGAACGCATCAAAGGACAGATCTGCCAAGTATTTTCTGGTACATTGGATTATTTAGCCCACTCTTGTCCTCATTGTGGTGGCAATGAAGACGGATCGATTATTCGCTGGAGCTTTACAACCTGTCTGATTTTACTGAATGATGTCTCTGAGTATCAAACATATTTACGCTTGAAGAAACGCCGTTTTTTCTGCCATTCTTGTACTAAAACCTTTGTCGCTGAAACAAGTCTGATTGAAAAGTGTTGTTCGATCTCAAGGAAAGTGAAGCTTTCTATTGCCGATCGTTTAAGAAAAACCACGTCTATGAGTGAAATTGCCCGTCAAAAGAAAGTCTCTGTTTCTTCTGTTTATCGCGTATTGAAACAGTTTTATGAACCCAAAAAAATCAATCGGCTCACCTTGCCGGAAGTCCTTTGTTTTGATGAATTCAACTCTGTGAAACAAGTCGCTGCTTCTATGAGCTTTATCCTAATGGACGGGCAAACAAAACAGTTAATTGATGTCGTTGAAAATCGGCAACTCCCTTTTTTAGAACGCTATTTCTCACGATTTCCTTTGGCTGTTCGTAAAGGTGTAAAATACATTGTTTGCGATATGTATGCGCCTTATTTTTCTTTAGTTAAGAAACTATTTCCTTTGGCTCAGATTGTTCTTGACCGCTTTCATATTGTTCAACACATTGGGCGAACATTCTTAAAACACCGCATTCAACGAATGAATACATTTCTTCACCAGGGAACGGAAGAGGCAAAAAAATATCGTCACTTGAAGAACTATTGGAAACTTCTCCAAAAGAATCAATCAACACTCAATTTTGAAAAATGCCAATGGCGTCCTTCTTTTCGTGCTTATTTAACAGAAACAGAACTCGTAGATCGGTTACTTGCCTATGATAAAGAATTGAAAGCTGGCTATACCTGTTATCAGGATTTTCTCTACGCCATACAGACCAGAGACTACACAAGATTTCACGTGCTTTTAGAACAAGATTATTCTAAGCTTCCAGCTTATTATCAAACAACAATTACTACCTTTAAAAAAGTTCAAACGGGCATTAAAAATGCGTTGGATTTGCCTTATTCCAACGGACCGTTAGAATGCTTGAATAACCATATCAAAGTATTAAAGAGAAATGCCTACGGCTTCCGTAACTTCTATAATTTAAAATTGAGAATTACTTTATGCTTTGGCACTGTTCTTTTTCAACCAAATAAAAAGTCCTAGAGGAAAAGACCTCTAAGACTCATAATAAATGAGTTAATTCTTTGGATTTTCTTCACCAACATTCGTTGACAAAGAGCCTTTTTGTCTAGCTTTTGGGGGTCAGTTTAATACCCGTATCGTTTTTTTTCTATAGCGAGAATTATCAATTTATCTTTTGGTTAATTTGACGACAATCTCGCAACGTGCTGTTTGTGGAAACATATCGACCGACTGCATATAGTTCACATCAAAGACTTTTGCCAAATCAACTAAATCTTTTGCAAGTGTCGATACATTACAAGAAATATAAACCATTTTTTTCGGTGGCTGCTTTAAAATAGCTTTCAGCAGTTTTTGATCCAATCCGGTTCTAGGTGGGTCAACAATAATCGCGTCGGGTTTAAAACCGCTCTGAAGCCATTTAGGAAGCAATTCTTCAGCTGTTCCTATTTCATAATGGGTATTCGTCACACCTAAGCGCTTAGCATTCATCTTAGCATCTTCGATTGCTGCTGGAATAATATCCATTCCACGAACTTCTTTGGCTTGTTTAGCGATACTTAAACCAATTGTTCCAACACCACAATAGGCATCAACGACTGTTTCATTTTGCTGTAGGTCTAAAGCTTTCAATGCTTCATTGTATAGAACTTCTGTTTGTTCTGGGTTTAGCTGGAAAAAGGCTCTAGGAGATAAATCAAAGGTTACTTCGTTGATCTGCTCTTCGATACTTTCTTTGCCCCAGACGTGAATCGTCTCTTCACCCATAACAATCGAAGTTCTTTTACTTTGAACATTTTGCATAATGGAAACAACTTCTGGAAGCTGTTGGGTGATTTCTTCGATCAAGGCTTTTTTCTGTGGAAATTTTACGGATTGCGTAATAAAAACAACTTGAACTTCATTAGTTTTGACTCCCACACGAACCATTAATGTTCGGAAGATGCCACTGTTTTTTCGTTCATTATAAATGGGTAATTGATATTTGTTCAATAACTCAACCAAAGCATTCATTACTTTCGTTGTAGCTGGTTGTTGAACGAGGCAATCATCAATAGGAACTAAACGATGCGAATCCGCTTGATAAAGTCCAGCTTCAACTTCACCCTCGATTTTCCGTAATTGAAATTGTGCTTTATTACGATAATTCCAGGGATTTTTCATTCCGATTGTTTTAGGTAGCTGATAATTTTCATAATTTCTTGGTCTGAACTTATTAAGCGACTGTTTTAATAAATCTTTTTTAAAGAGTAGTTGCGCTGGATAAGCCAAATGTTGTAACTGACAGCCGCCGCAGGCTTCGTAAACGGGACAAGGCGGTACAACACGTTCAGGGGCTGATTTTACGATTTTCTTCAATTGCCCTTCAACAAAACGAGGGGCTATTTTTGTAATTTCTACAGAGACATCTTCTTTTGGCAAAGCACCAGGTACGAAAACGATTGTCTTTTTATAATAGCCGATACCTTCACCGTTGATACCCAAACGTTTTATTTTTAAAGGAATCGTTTGTCCTTCTTTTAATAGTTGTGTGGTCATAATTCCATCCTTTTGATCCGTAGATCGATTAATCAAATATATCGATAGTTCCTATTTTAGCATAATTTGCTTAGTTTAGCTTCTGCCAAATATATGTTATAGTAGAATATATGTTCTCACTAGAAAGGCGGAGAAAGATGGAAACAATCACGAAAATTACAAAAGACAAAGGTCAGTTTTATCTTATCTGGCTGTCTTCAGGAGAAAAATTACGGGTATCTGAAGATACTTTAGTCCGACAACGTTTGTTAAAAGGACAAGAATTATCAGATGAAATGATAGAAAAAATTAAAAAAGCTGGTTCTTATGATGTGGGATTGCAAATGTCTTTAAATTATTTAAGCTACCAGTTACGTTCAAAAAAAGAAATTTTAGATTACTTGAAAGAAAAGGAAATTTTACCCGAAGATCGAAAAAGCATTGTGATACGCTTAGAAGAAATGACCCTTTTGAACGATAAACTATTTAGTGAAAGTTATGTCCGTACTTTGATGCGAACAAGTGATAAAGGACCCAAAATGATCGGACAACAACTAAAACGAAAAGGCTTGAATGAGGAAGACATTCAACATGGGTTAACTTTTTATACTATGGATGAACAAGTAGAAGTAGCAAAAGCAACGGCTGAAAAGGCCATGAGACGTTACCGGACAAAGAGTTTTAAAGATGCACTGCAAAAAGTTCAAATGCATTTGATGCAAAAAGGGTTTAATCGTGAAGTGATCGATTTGGCCTTAGAAGAGTTATCGTTTGAAAAAGATGAAGAGCAAGAATTAGATGTGATCAGAAAGGAAGGCGACAAATTATGGGAGAAACACCGTAAATTAGATCCTTACAAACGCCTAATGAAAGTCAAACAAGGGTTATTTCAGAAGCGTTTTGACTCAGATTTAATTCAGCAATATTTTGATGAAAAGGAATTAGAGAATGAAGAATGAAAAATATTGGGAGACTTGGAGTGCGGAAAAAGTTTACTCATTTCAAGAAGAATTTATTGCTTGGTATGAAAAAGAAAAACGAAACTTACCTTGGCGAGTCAATCTAGATCCATACCGTATTTGGATCTCAGAAATTATGCTGCAGCAAACCAGAGTTGATACAGTGATCGATTATTATTATCGTTTTATGGAATGGTTTCCGACGATCAAGGATTTAGCTGAAGCGCCAGATGATCGATTATTAAAAGCTTGGGAAGGCTTGGGTTATTATTCCAGAGCAAGAAATTTAAAAGTAGCTGCTCAACAGATCATGACAGAATTTAATGGTCAGATGCCTGAAACAATCGAAGAAATTCGTCAGTTAAAGGGAATCGGACCTTATACGGCAGGGGCGATCGGAAGTATTGCGTTTCAAATCCCAGAACCTGCAATTGATGGCAATGTTATGCGTGTTGTAAGTCGTCTTTTTGAAATTAGTGATGATATCGCAAAATCCAGTAGTCGCAAAGTTTTTGAAGAAGCAATGTATAAAATTATTGATCAAGAGCGCCCGGGAGATTTCAATCAAGCAATGATGGATCTGGGCTCGGCAATTTGTACTCCAACATCGCCAAAGTGTGAAGAGTGCCCAATCCAAAGCTACTGCTTAAGTTATAAAAATAATACAATGACTAATTATCCAGTGAAGTCAAAAAAAATAAAACCAAAAGATGTGTACTACATTGGCGGAATTATTGAAAATACACAACAAGAATTTCTAATAGAACAGCGTGGCGAAAAAGGGTTATTAGCAAATATGTGGTTATTTCCAATAATTGAAGTCACAAAAGAACGGTTTGACTATTTACAAAAAAATTGGGCGAACGAAGATCGACAAGTATCACTTAATTTTGAAGAATCATTAATAGTTGCAGAAGAAAACCTAGTAATTTTTGAAGATTATGCTCAAGTTGTTTGGCAAAAACGTTCTTTAGGAGAGGTAACTCACGTTTTTAGTCATTTAAAATGGCATATTTTAGTTTTTTATGGGCGCCAAGCAGGGGTAATGGAAATGGATGATAATCAACGTTGGGTTAACCAAATAGATTTCTCTAAATTTGTGTTTCCAAAACCACAGCAAAAAATGGTAGAGCTATTTGAAAAAGAGCGTTGTTAGTGGTTTTTATCTAAACTAGAAACATATTTCTACCTCCAAAAAGAGTTAACAAGAAAAAGTTTGACTTGTTTAAAACGCTCAAATAAGTAGAATAATTATTTGGAGGGATGTTTATGGAAATTAAGGTAATTATCAAGCAAAAGCGTTTAGAAAAAAAATATACTCAAGAACAGGTAGCAGAAAAAATTTTTGTTTCAGTTAAATCAATCTCTAATTGGGAAACAGGGAAAAATTTTCCTGATATT
The DNA here is from genome assembly GCF_058216535.1 of Enterococcus sp. AMC1251. NCBI lineage: Bacteria > Bacillati > Bacillota > Bacilli > Lactobacillales > Enterococcaceae > Enterococcus > Enterococcus sp. AMC1251. Next base: position 919,015 of record NZ_CM177098.1, read on the forward strand.
GAAAGTTTAGTTCGATTGGCTCTGTTATATGATTTATCTTTAGATGATTTATTGTTGGAGGACTCTGAAATTGTTAAGGATATCAAAAAAAAATCTGAGTTAGAATATTTAAAAAAATGGTCTTTTTGGGGTCCTCAGCTAACAAATTGGCTATTGATATTATTGTTGTTTGTGCCAAGACTTTTAAATGAGACTTATTCAGAGATTACGTATCTTTTGATAATGTTAATTATTTTTAGTAATTTTATTAGTATATTATATTTTAATAAAGAAATAAATAAGTTGGATCCAATTAGAAAGGTTGAATTATTGGAAAATAAAGTATTTCTTATAATAATAGGAATTCTCTTGCTAGTTGCAATAGCTGTACCAGTTACTTTTTACATGTTTTTTCTGAAATGATTCTTTAAAAACCAAACTCTCTAGTATGCAAAGTTGAAAATTATGATATAATTATAACGATATCGGTGTAATGAACACCCAAACGAAAAACAATCTGTTTAAATAGCAACGATTTTTCGTACTAGGGAAAGTTGGGGTACTATGGCAATTCCAAAAGAAGGTGAATTTGTAACAATTCAAAGTTACAAACACGATGGACATTTGCATCGAACATGGCGTGATACTATGGTATTAAAAACAAGCGAGTATTCTTTAATCGGCGTAAACGATCACACTTTGGTGACAGAGTCTGACGGTCGTCGCTGGGTTACTCGAGAACCAGCTATTGTTTATTTTCATAAAAAATACTGGTTCAACATAATAGCGATGATTAGAGAAAAGGGAGTTTCATATTACTGCAATTTGGCGTCACCGTATCTTTTAGATGATGAAGCATTAAAGTATATTGATTACGATCTGGATATCAAAGTTTTTCCTGATGGTGAAAAACGTTTATTGGATGTGGATGAATATGAATTTCACAGTAAGATTATGGACTATCCGGAAGATATTGATTTCATTCTAAAAGAAAATGTTAAAACGCTAGTAGACTGGATTAATAATGAAAAAGGTCCTTTCTCTGAAGCTTATGTGGATATCTGGTATAAGCGCTATCAAGAGCTGTCAAAGAAATAGCCAATGTAAGATGTTAAGTGAAAAAAGAAGACACGTCCGATTTTGATATGAAAAGTCAAAATCGGACGTGTTTTTTCTTCAAGTAATCTTCGTAGTTTTTCGCCCAATGAAACAGAATTTGTTGGTATCTGCTTCAATTGTTGTATTATCAATGACTTGATTTGTAGACCAATAGGTAAGCATATAAATGTTAAAAAGTTGAGTGGGTATAATAAGGAACGGTCATAATGTAATGAATGTTGTTGATTCCTATTTTTACATAGTTTATAATATAAAATGTATTTATTTTATATAGATACTTATTTTTAACTAAATATAAAAATTGGAGGAGAAATGATGAAAAAAAAGAGCATTGGAGTTGCGTTACTAAGTTTAGGCTTACTAGTATTGGCATTTCCGCAAGATGGATCAGCACAAGAGTACGGAGTATTAAGTACAACGGCAGTAAACCAGGAGAATGCAATCCCAACTAAAAGTGTCGTTGTGAAAGTAACAGGAGCTCGCACTCAATGGAACTTCAAGGATGTTTTCAATCAAATGACTAAAGACCACAATTTACTTTCTGATCCTGTAATCACTATGGAAGATTATGCTGTAAGAAGAAAACTTTTAAGTGAACAAACAACTGAATTTGTTTTAGAAAATATTGTCGTTTTCAGTGATAGGGATAGTAGCAAAAAGCAAACGATCAATTTAGCTGTCAAAATAGATGCTGAATTTATCCAAGAAAAATTTGAGCTAAAGATTAAAAAAGGTGAAAAATGGAAAGTAGAAGGATTATATAATCAATTAGCTGCAAGTTTACCATATGATATTGAAGGTTATTATTTAGAGGACTTTATTAAAGTACGTGAAGCTGAAGATAAACAGTTAAAATCATTTACTTTTAAAAATCTTTCTGTAAGAACTAGAGAGAATAAACTAAAGAATTTGGATGTAAAAGTAACTGTTGTTGAAGTAGACTAAAACAGTTTATTTTAGCGAGTGAGAAATAACATTTTATCAAATTGTATAATTAAGAGATTGGGACGGAGTTGTTTCCGTTCCGATCATTTCAATTTCTAAGAGTTGAAATGATCGGAAATAAGCTTTTGTCTCGGTCTCACTTAATTTTTTCGATTGGGTGAAGTCTTAGAATTTTTTATTCATTTGATAATGCTCAATATTTGCATCTAGGAACATTTCGCCTTCTTTTATATACCCCATTTTTTCATAAAAACCAAGAGCCGTAATTTGGGCACCTAAAGTGATTATTTCGTAGCCTAGTTCTTTTGCAACTCTTTCAGCTCTCTCTACGATCAATCGACCATAATCTTTCCCTCTGTAGTCTTTTTTTACGGCCATACGCTGTAACTTTATTAAACCTTCTTTAAGTGGCAATAAACGGCAAGTCGCAATTGCATCGTTCTTATCACCATATAAAACAAAATGAATACAATCAGCCTCGTATTTATCAATTTCAATCTCATTAGGAACACCTTGTTCTAGCATGAAAACTTGATGGCGAATTTTAACCGCATCTAAGTAAATATCACTCATAGTATCTTTTGTGTGGACGATTTTCATTTAGCACCTCTATAATCCTTTTTTTGTTATTATACATCAAAAAATAAATCATTTGAACTTTGATTCAATTTCTAGAGTGTTTTTTCGTTCAATTTAAAAAAAATAATTTAGTTAAAATAAGCACAAAGAAATATTGCTATCTTATTTAAGAGAGGATATGCTAAAATCTATTAACAAGCAATTATTTTTTCAAGAAGAGAATAAAAATTGAAATTTTTAATGATAAGGGGGATCATCTTTGTTTGAAAAATTAAGACAGTCAAAGTTATTTTTTTGGTCAGCGGAATTACTGGTTATTGCAACACTGATTTTTGTCTCTAGTAAGATCAATTTTCTATTTGCACCAATCGGAACATTCTTCTCGACCTTGTTTGCACCAGTTTTGGTGGCAGGATTTTTGTACTATATTTTAAATCCAATCGTAAATTTGTTAATGAAAACCAAAATGAAACGAACATTAGCAGTTCTGCTTGTTCTATTGATACTAGTAATAGCGCTTGTTTTGATTCTAGTCAGTGTTATTCCTAAGTTAGCTTCTCAGTTAGCTAGTTTGGCTTCGAATATGCCGACAGTTTTTAGTAGCGTGGAAGATTGGGTTTATAAAATGGCTGAATTGCCTTTGTTTAAAGACGTTGATTTGACAAGTTATATAGAGAAACTGGATATTTCTTATGGAACGATTATTCAGCAGTTTCTGAGTGGCTTATCCAATAGCTTAGGCTCGGTTGTATCAACTGTTGCTTCGACGACAATTGTTATTTTTACAGCACCATTTATTTTATTTTATATGTTAAAAGATGGAGATCGTTTAGTTCCAGGAATCGAACGCTTTTTGCCTGAAAAACGTAGAGAAAGTATTTCTGAATTATTGAGTAAAATCAATAAAACGTTGGCTAACTATATAAGCGGTCAAGCAATTGAGTGTTTATTTGTTGGAACCTTTACGGCAATCGGTTACTCGTTAATTGGTGTTCGCTATGCTTTTTTATTTGGTGTGATTGCCGGTTTTGCTAATCTAATTCCTTATCTTGGACCCTATCTAGGGCTTGCTCCTGCTGTTTTTGTAACTGTTTTTGATGAACCAATCAAAGCCGTACTTTGTTGTATTGTGGTATTAGTGGTTCAACAAATCGATGGCAACATCATTTACCCAAATGTCATCGGGAAATCATTACAGATTCATCCGTTGACCATTATCATTGTTTTATTGGTTGCTGGAAACCTAGCAGGCTTACTAGGAATTTTCTTAGGTGTTCCGTTTTATGCAATTGTTAAAACGATAGTTATTCATGTAATGGGAATGATTCGAGAAAGCAGAAGTGAAAAAATTGTATTGACTGGTGAAGGAAATGAGATGCAGATGGAAGAAAAATGACATCGATTATTGAAATTAATTGCTGTTTGTGATACGATTTTAACGTGGCTGCCTATAGTGGTCACGTTTTTTATCAAACTTATGAGTAAACAGTTTGTTACTAAATGAAATTGAAGAACGAATTATAGTGTTTTTCGAATAAAATTAAGAGGAGAGAGTGCACATTATGAATGCTGACCCCGAGAGTCAGTCGCTTATCGCGCAAATTGTATTATTGATTGTATTGACATTGATCAATGCATTTCTTGCTGCAGCGGAGATAGCCGTTGTTTCAGTAAACAAGAATCGAGTGGAACAAAAAGCAGAAGAAGGAGATGCGAAAGCTAAAAAGTTATTAAAGATTTTACAAGATCCTACAAGTTTCTTATCAACGATTCAAGTTGGTATCACGCTAGTTAATATCTTGTCAGGAGCTTCCCTAGCTGATGCGTTATCTGTAAGATTAGCCCCTGTTCTTGGTGGAGGAGCTGCTGCAAAAAGTCTTGCTAATATTATTATCTTAGCTTTGTTGACTTATGTGTCTATTGTTTTTGGTGAATTGTATCCAAAACGAATTGCAATGAATAAATCAGAAGAGGTAGCTCAAGCAACTTCTGGATTTGTGCGTGTTTTAGGCGTAATTGCTCGACCGTTTGTTTGGTTGTTATCTGCTTCAACAGACCTGCTTTCAAAAATGACACCGATGAAATTTGATGATGCTGATTCGAAAATGACGCGTGATGAGATGCGTTATATGTTGGAATCAGAAGGTGTTTTAGATAATGATGAATTAGAAATGCTTCAAGGTGTTTTTTCACTAGATACAAAAGTTGCTCGTGAAGTAATGGTTCCACGGACAGATGCTTTTATGATCAACATTGAAGAGAACATCAAAGAGAACATTGATTTGATTTTATCAGAAAATTATTCAAGAATCCCAGTCTATAATGATGATAAGGATAAAATAATCGGTGTGTTACACACAAAGAATCTACTAAAAGCGGCACATAAATTAGGTTTCGATAAGATTGACTTAAAAAATCTTATTCAAGAACCGTTATTTGTTCCAGAAACGATTTTTATTGATGATTTATTATACGAACTAAAAAGAACGCAAAACCAAATGGCCATTTTATTAGATGAATATGGTGGTGTTGTTGGTTTGGCTACATTAGAAGATTTACTTGAAGAAATCGTTGGAGAGATCGATGATGAGACAGATGAAGTAGAAAATTTATATACTAAAATCAATGATCATGAATATTTAATTCAAGGTAGAATGCTGATCGATGAATTTAACGAAGCATTTGAAACAGATCTGCATATGAGCGATGTTGATACAATGGCAGGCTACTTAATCACTGCCTTAGGTACGATTCCTGATGAAGGGGAGAAATTGTCATTTGATGTGGGCAATATTACACTGACTTCTGAAGAAATGGAAGGAACACGAGTTTTAGCTTTAAAAGTTATTTTCCATGATGAAGAAATCGTTGACGAAGAACCAGAAGAATATCGCCGTTTTTTTCGTAAAGAAATGGAAGATGATGAGCCTAGAAGATAGAATGTTGAGCGAGGATTAGACGACTGTAAATCAGTTTGTCTGATCCTCGTTCTTGACTATCTTTTAAAGAAGTTTGTTAATAATTGAAATGATGCAAAAGCGTCAATAAAGGAAAAAGTATTGAGTTTCATTTTGCGCTCTTCATTTTTTTAAGAAACTTAGCTAAAGATTTTGAAAACTAAGGTAATTCCATGATATACTACACTAGTTGAAGAATAAAGAATAGGGAGACTTTTCCAATGTAAATATCCTATAAATCAATCATAAAAAATAAATGAAGTTTTTTTCAAGAAAAAATGATAGATTGGAGTAACGAATGAATAATCCACAGTTAAAAGAACAAGTAGATAGCCGTCGCACGTTTGCCATTATTTCCCATCCGGATGCTGGTAAAACGACGATTACAGAACAGCTTTTGTTATTTGGGGGAGCAATCCGCCAAGCTGGAACTGTTAAAGGAAAGAAAACAGGAAACTTTGCAAAATCTGACTGGATGGAAATTGAAAAACAAAGAGGGATCTCTGTAACCAGTTCTGTGATGCAGTTTGACTATGATGGAAAACGTGTAAATATTCTAGATACACCTGGACACGAAGACTTTTCTGAAGATACGTACCGGACATTGATGGCTGTAGATAGTGCAGTTATGGTAATCGATAGCGCAAAAGGAATCGAAGCCCAAACAAAGAAATTGTTCCAAGTTGTTAAAAAACGTGGGATTCCAATTTTTACCTTTATCAATAAATTAGATAGAGATGGTCGCGAGCCATTGGAGTTACTTGAAGAACTAGAAGAATTACTAGATATCGAGTCTTACCCGATGAATTGGCCGATTGGTATGGGAAAAGGATTGGAAGGGTTATATGATATCTACAATAAACGTGTGGAAGTCTATCGGCCTGAAAATAATAATGGGGAACGATTCATTCCATTGGTGGATGGCGATATTTCAAGTGATTTGCCATTGCACAAAGACAGTGTGTACCAACAGGTATTAGAAGAAGTTGAATTGTTGGTTGAAGCAGGAGATGAGTTTGATACGGAGAAAATTGCTCGTGGTGATCAAACCCCTGTCTTCTTTGGCTCAGCATTAACAAACTTTGGTGTACAAACAATGTTAGAAACCTTTTTACAATTTGCTCCGTCACCCTATAGTCATAAGACAGAAGAGGGACAAGAAGTTAGTCCTTATGAAGAAGAGTTTTCAGGATTTGTCTTTAAAATTCAAGCGAATATGAATCCTGCTCATCGAGATCGTATTGCTTTTGTCCGAATTTGTTCAGGTACTTTTGAACGTGGAATGGACGTTACTCTTGGGAGAACTGGTAAGAAAATCAAGTTAAGCAATGTAACGCAATTTATGGCTGATGCTAGAGAAAATGTGGAAGAAGCTGTAGCTGGAGATATTATTGGGATCTATGACACTGGTAATTACCAAATTGGTGATACCCTATTTGAAGGGAAATTAAACGTTCAATACGAAGAGTTACCTTCATTTACACCAGAGCTATTTATGAAAGTTAGCGCTAAAAATGTGATGAAACAAAAATCATTCCATAAAGGCATTTATCAATTGGTTCAAGAAGGTGCGATCCAGTTATATAAAACGTATTTAACAGAAGAATATATTATAGGAGCTGTTGGGCAATTACAATTTGAAGTGTTTCAACATCGTATGCTGAATGAATATAATGCAGAAGTGGTTATGACACCCATGGGTTCAAAAATTGCTCGCTGGATCGATCCAGCTGATTTAGATGAACGAATGAGTTCTAGTCGTAATATTCTGGCGAGAGACAGGTTCGATCAACCGTTGTTCTTATTTGAAAATCAATTTGCTATGCGCTGGTTTGCGGATAAATATCCGGATGTAGAGTTAAAAAGTTTGATGTAAGACAGTCACTGTTAACGGCATTAGCAAAGAAATAATAGGGTCTGAGAGATATAACTTGAATGGTTATATCTCTCAGACCCTTAAAAATCAAGTGAATACTAGATCGAAAAAGAGCGATGTCTTTTTTTGATACTGTGACTGGGACATAACTCTTAGAGTTATGTCCCAGTCACCTAAAATCCGAATAAACGGTGAGAGCAGAAGCAACCCTTTCAGCTTATTTCTCGGGATTAAACTCTTCTGTCCCAACCTTTTCTTTTGGAGAAATAATAGACTATTCCGCTAAGTAGAACGCCTAGCATGATTCCAATAGCTAAATTATGTGTGTATACAATAACTACAACCGTTGCAATCATTATAAAACTTTCAGTTATTTTAAATGTACGTATTAACTGGAGACTTTCCCATTCAAAGGTGTCTACTGCAACAGTTATCATAATGCCGATCAAAGCTGCAGTTGGAATTTGGACCATAATATCTTTGAAGACGAAAATGAATAGCAACAATGATAAAGAAGCAATAAGTGTCGAAAGTCGTTTTCTTCCACCAGATTTTACATTAACTACGGCTTGTCCAATCATTGCGCAACCAGCTTGTCCACCAAAGAAGCCCACGATGATATTTCCAAGACCTTGTGCTTTGACTTCTCGTTGACTATCACCTTGACTGTCAGTCATCTTATCAACGATAGGAACAGTTAACAAGGATTCAATTAAGCCAATCATTGCTAAGGCCAGTGAAGTAGGTAAAATGATTAAAAGAGTTTGTATTGTAAGTGGGACTGCTGGTAAAGTAATACGTGGCGAAATAGCACTCATGTCACCTAAGTTACCTACTGTTTGTAGATTGTCTTTGAATAAAAACGAAATAATTGTTGTTATTAAAATAATGATTAAAGCGGGTGGAACGACTTTGATTGCTTTAGGAATGACATACATTAGTATAATTGTCGTCAATATCATCATATAAGACCAAATTGTTTGGTTGGGAAGTTGTTGGATTTGCGCTAAAAATATTAGAATAGCTAAAGCATTTACAAAACCAAACATAACCGTTTTAGGAATAAATCTCATTAGCTTATGGATGCCCGCATATCCAAGAAATAATTGGATAAATCCAGTTAAAATAGTCGCAGCAATCATGTAACTAAGGCCATGGGATTCAATAAGAGAAGCAATAACAAGAGCCATTGAGCCAGCAGCTGCTGATACCATAGCAGGACGACCGCCAGTAAATGTAATCACTAAAAGAGTGATTGCAGAAGCAAAAAGTGCAGAAATAGGATTTACACCGGCGATAATAGCAAAACCTATAACCTCTGGAAGAATCGCTATGGAAGAAACAAGACCAGCGAATAAATCGTTTTTTTCATTTCCTAACCATTCATTTTTATTGATACTAAATAACATTTATTTACTAAGGCTCCTTTTTAATTTATTTTCTTTTCAGAAGCAACTAGATAATCGTACCATAGTTAGGTAAGCAAATGAAGCTATAAGTGTATTTTTTGTATAAAAAATAGTGATAAGTTAATCGAACATAAATGAACCAGATGGACGCAGGAAAAAAGAATTCAAGCATTGACAAAAATGAACAACTCGACTATAGGGCAATTAGCTGAAACAATAAACATTTTCCGTCACTTATTTTTGCGATGGAGTATAGTACGTCACCTTAACAAACGTTAACAAGTTTTTAGTTATAGGGAGCGAATATTTTAACAATAGTTTGTCTTCTATCAGAACTAAAGCTATCATCTATCATTATGAAATTACTTGAGAATAAAAAATAGAATCTTCTTACTTTTCTAACTGGATTGTTAGTTGATAAAGGAAATTAAAACAATAGATTATGGATTGTTGCAAGAAGGAATCTATGGGCTAAGGATTGGAATCAATCTGATAAGATGAATGTGCGAGAGGCTGTTTAATTGTAATTAGAGTGCAAAACAAAATTTTACACCCTAATTATGAATAAATGGTGGGGGAAGAAGGCCCCCTTTTTTTACGTTTGTAAAACATGAATGAGGTAGGAGTTGATATTGTTCAGTATCTGCTTGGTTTTCGGAATTATCTACTTCTATTCCGACTTCTTTTTTAACCAGCGATCAAATTAGAAGTTATTGGAATTGAAATTTCTACGACATCTTTTAGTTCGATGATCGAAATTTGATCGCGGGTATACTTCTCTTTAGGAATACGTTTTAAAAAGTAATTTAAGACTTCGTTGATTTCAGTTTTTCGGATAGCGCGTTTTTTATTAACGATTAATATTTCAGCATGTTGAGTAGCTTCTGTATAAACGACAGTTGTGTTTCCCACTGAATAGACTTTGACAAAGTATGCATCAGTGCTTTCTAATTGTTTATTGACTAATTGTTTGTAGCTGTTGGTTACATTCACTAATTTCATTTTTTTCACCTCGATTTATTTTTTTACAGTAATAATAAAAAGTGGAATAAATAGTCCTTTTGAAATTTGATGTAAAATCTAGTTAAATCAATTATAGAATCTTTTAACCTAAATAAAAAGAAATTTGTCTCAAAAAACACAAAAAAGTCAATCAGTTTGACTGATTGACCTCACTTTTTATTTTTCTTCTGAAGCTTCTACACTCGTATCATTAGATTTTACAGCAGTTGATCCTGTAACAATGATTTTTTCATCATCATCTAATCTAGCAATTAATTGATGTTCTTCTGGGTGATCTAGAAAATATTCAGCAATACCATCTTCGATTTGTTCTTGAATCGTCCGACGCAAAGGACGAGCACCCATTGTAGGATCGTAGCCTAAATCAACTAATTTTTCTTTGACTTCTTTTGAGACCTCAATGTGGATTCTTTGAAGAGCTAATAAGTCATTGACTTCATTCAACATCAGAGTGACAATCTTCATTAGATTTTCTTTGCTTAACGCTTTAAATTCAATAATTCCATCAAAGCGGTTTAAGAATTCAGGTGTAAAGAAATTATTTAATTGACCTAAAACAGATTTTGTAAGACCATCACGAGCAGCACCGAAGCCGACATTTGCCTCTACATTGCCAGTTCCTGCGTTACTTGTCATGATAATGATCGTATCTTTGAAACTAACCGTTCTGCCTTGGGCATCTGTTAAGCGACCATCGTCGAGAATTTGTAAGAACATATGCAAAACGTCTGGATGTGCTTTTTCAATTTCATCTAATAAAATCAAGCTGTATGGATTACGGCGGACTTTTTCAGTTAATTGTCCTGCTTCATCGTAACCAACATAACCAGGAGGCGAACCGATCAATTTAGATACACTGTGTTTTTCCATGTATTCACTCATGTCAAAACGAATCATGGAGTCTTCAAAGCCGAATAATTCGTATGCTAATTGTTTAGCTAATTCAGTCTTACCAACACCAGTTGGTCCGACAAATAGGAATGAACCGATTGGACGATTTTGTTTGCCTAAACCAACACGATTACGGCGAATGGCTTTGGATACTTTATCGACAGCAGCATCTTGCCCAATGACATTTGCTTTCAAATCAACAGCTAGGTTCTTCAATTGTGTTTGTTCTTTTTCTTTCAGATCACCAACAGGAATACCTGTTTTTTGCTCTACGATTGCTTCGATAGTGCTCTCATCAATCACAGGTGTTTCTTCATCGCTGATTTGTTTATCCTTCATTGTTTGTAATTTATTGATCTGATCGCGATAGTAAGCCGCTTTTTCAAAATCTTCTTCTGCAGAAGCTTGTTGTTTTTGTTGTTCAGCATCAGCAAGTTTCTTCTCAATTGTTTTAGGATCAATGATTTGGATTGTCAAGTTCATTTTAGAACCAGATTCATCTAATAAATCGATGGCTTTATCTGGTAGGAAACGATCTTGGATATAGCGATTTGATAAGTTAGCAGCCGCTTTGATCGCTTCATCCGTGTATTTTACATGATGATAATCTTCATAGCGTTTTTGCAGACCTTTAAGTATGGCAATTGTTTCATCTACTGTCGGTTCTTCTACACGAACAGGTTGCATTCGACGTTCTAAGGCAGCATCTTTTTCTATAATGCGGTATTCATTTAAGGTTGTTGCACCAACCATTTGCAGCTCTCCACGAGCAAGTGCCGGTTTCAAAATGTTTCCTGCATCCATATTCCCATCGCCAGTAGAGCCTGCACCAACAATTTCATGAACTTCATCAATGAATAAGATGACATTTTCTGCTTGTTTGATTTCGTCAATTAATTTTTGCATACGTTCCTCAAATTGACCTCGAATGCCGGTGCCTTGAACTAATGAAACAACATCCAAACGAATGACTTCTTTGTCTAATAATTTTTGAGGAACATCTCCATCAACGATTTTTTGCGCCAAACCTTCGACAACAGCTGTTTTACCGACACCAGGTTCACCGATTAAGACGGGGTTATTTTTTGTACGGCGATTTAAGATTTCAATCACACGTTTAATTTCTTCATCACGCCCAACCACAGGATCGATCGCACCATTTTTTGCAGCTTGAGTAATATTGATACCGTATTCACCTAATAAGCCATTTGTTTGAGTAGCTCCTCCTCGAGGTGGTTGTCCACCGTTAAAGCCATTTCCGTCGCCAAATTGAGTAGGTGGTACTTGACCATTAGGATTCCCTTGTTGTTCCTGCATTTGACGAGATAAAGAACGGTATAGATCATCTAAACTTCCAAAACCAAAAGGATCTTGTTGTGACATTGTTGGTTGATTATCGTTTGCTTGTGCTTTTAATTTTTGATAGCAGCTCTGACAATAGTCTAATTGTTTTCTTTGACCATTAACATTTGCATATAAGTGAATTGTAGCTGGATTTTGTTGACAATTTTGACAAACCATAGGATAAAACACGTCCTTTCATATATAGAGCTAATATTGTTTCAAAGTCCTTGTAATAAAGTCAAATAATTAGCTGACCATTTTTGACCTTTGAAATTATTATAGCATTTTTTTGACAAGAATCAAGCAATTGAACTCGTTTTGAAATGTTATCTTTTAGTTTTATAAATAAAGTGACTTAAAAAAATGCTGGGTTCAAAAGACAAAAAAATAACCGTCAGCTATAGCTAGTTCGGTTATTTTTTGATAATTGAAATGTGACATCGTCTTAGAGGCTAAATTATCCTCAGACATCATTTCTTTTTTAGAATCAAGTAGAGTGGAATGCCTAACATTAGGGAACCGCCAATAATATTTCCTACGATCGATATAAAAATATTATTTAACATTAATAGAGAAATATCTACTTGTCCTAATGTTATTTCCATCACATATAAACCAATATTTGCAATACAGTGATCGAAACCTGCAATTACAAATGTTGAAATTACCAAGAGCATGATACTAGTTTTTGCCATTTCGTTGTCTATTTTTAAAGCAATGTAGGTGGCAATGCACACTATAAAGTTACAGAGAATTGAACGAATAAACAGTGTATCAAAACTAAAATTCAATTTTGTTTCTAGCAGTGTATTTATATATGGATTCACTATATGGGTGAAAGATTGGCTTTTAACAAACAACCACAAAAACCATGAAACACCTGCAATGTTACCAATTAAACAGATAAACCACATTTTCCCCATCTCTGTAATGCTTCTGGTTCTATTGAAAATCGGAAAAATAGTTGTTAAACAATTACCAGTAAAAAGTTCTCCATTTAAAAAAACAATTAAAACGAAGGTTAAACCGAAAAACATAGAGTAACCTATTTTCGCTATATTTGCATCAAAAGTATTTAATATACTTCCTAAAAAAAGCGATAAAACCATTGCAATGCTTAAATAGCAACCGGCCATAAATGATTTTAAAAAGAACTTAAAGCTATTTTCAAAAAAATAAGTAAACTTTTTTTCCCCGGATTCTAAAATTAAATCAAAATCTTCCATAAGGAAGGGCTCCTTTCAATTATTTTACATAATTCCCGTTGGTTTCAATGACCTTTTTATACCAAGCAAATGATTTTTTCTTAGAGCGATTTAGCGTTCCGTGTCCGTGGTCATCTTTATCAACATAGATAAAGCCGTAGCGCTTTCTCATTTCGCCAGTTCCTGCTGAAACAATATCGATTGGGCCCCACACTGTATAACCAATTAAATCGACGAAATCTTTTTCTACTGCGTCAACCATCGCAGAAATATGTTGTCTTAGATAATCGATTCGATAATCGTCTTCGATTGAACCATCATTTTTCACTTCATCAAGTGCACCAATGCCATTTTCGACAATAAATAAGGGGACTTGGTAACGATCATACAAACTATTTAAAGAATTGCGTAAACCGATTGGATCGATTTGCCAACCCCATTCTGTCATATCAAGGTAAGGGTTTTTACCTCCACTAGACAGATTTCCTTCAGCCATCTCAATATCTTCTCCGACCCCTTCGATCCCTGAAAAGTAATAACTAAATGAGATGTAATCAACAGTCCCTTTAGCCAGAATTGCCTCATCACCGAGTTCAAAATTGATAGATCCGTCTAAAGAGTCAATATAGGATGAGCAAGTATTTGTATACTTTCCTCTGACTTGGACATCACCAAAATAATAAGTTGACAGGAGCTTATTACGAACTGTAATTTGATCTTCTGGATTACATGTTGCGGCATAGGTACAAGGGTATAGCAGCATACATCCAAACTGAAAATCAGGATTAATTTTTTTCCCTTCTATCACGGTTAAAGCACTAGCAATTAATTGATGGTGAGCGGCTTGTAACATTGTATTATGTCTATTTTCGTCTTCCTTATATAAAATTCCAGCCATATGCCAAGGAGCTGATGAAATAAATAGTGCATTGATTTCATTAAAAGTAATCCAATACTTTACTTTGTTTTTATACCGTTCCATTACAGTTTGGGCATAACGAACTGATAGTTCAACAAGTTGTCTATTTCTCCAAGCTCCGTATTTTGTCACGAGATTTAAAGGCAGCTCAAAATGATGCAAGGTTACGATAGGTTCAATTCCATATTTCAAGAGTTCATCAAATACATCATCATAAAATTGCAAACCTGCTTCATTTGGAATTAAATCATCACCATTAGGGAAAATGCGTGCCCATGAAATGGATAAACGAAAACTTTTAAAGCCCATCTCCGCAAACATAGAAATATCTTCTTTGTATCGATGATAAAAATCAGTACCTTCATGACTTGGGTAATAAGCACCATTTTGAATGGAATCATGGATTTCTCGTTTTTTACCGTGTTCTGCGCCCATTTCGACATCATTGATCGTTAGACCTTTTCCGCCTTCTAAATAGCCACCTTCATATTGATTGGCAGCAGTAGCGCCACCCCAAAGAAAGTTTTTTCTTAAATTCATTGGAACCATCTCCTTAGTGTTTAATTAATTGTTACTGGACGTTCATTTGCAATGTTTACTTCTAGAGTTGGAATATCTAGACTGTTAGTAATGACCATAATGACTGTAGGATCGTATCCAGCTTCTTTAATTTTCGTACGATCAAACTGAACTAATTCTTGACCAAGCGTAATTTCTTGGCCTGCTTTAACTAACACATCAAAATATTGTCCTTTTAAATTAACGGTATCAAGACCTATATGAAGTAAGACTTCAACGTTATTTTTACTTGTTAAACCAATGGCATGCTTAGTTTCAAAAATAGCAGTTACAGTTCCTTGGATCGGAGAACGAACTGTATTATCAGTTGGAATAACAGCTAGCCCTTTGCCCATTGCTCCTGAAGCGAATACCTCGTCATTTACATCAGATAAATGAATAAGGTCTCCTTTTACAGGTAAAACACTAAAATCATCAGAATTACTGTTATTGAGGTCAACCACATTATCGTCAATAGTGCTATTCACATCACCAAAAAAATACGTCAAGATTGTTGCTAGTCCAATGGCAACGAGTAAACCTATGACCTCAAAGATAAATCCATCACCTAAATAAGTTGGAATAGCTAAAATTCCTGGAAAAGTAAATGTTGTAGCTTTTACTTCTCCAAAACCAGCAATAGCACCACCAATCGCACTTGAAGCTAAAGCAAAATACATTGGTTTTTTCAATTTTAAGTTAACGCCATAAATCGCAGGTTCTGTGATACTAAAAATGGCAGTTACAAAAGCTGAACCTGAAAGTGACTTCATTTTTTTATCTCTCGTTTTCAAAAATACGCCTAATGCAGCACCAGCTTGAGCAAAAACTGCAATACAAACAATTGGTAACCATGGATCTTGCCCGTATTCTGAAATATTAGTAATCATTAACGTAATCAAGGCCCAATGAACGCCGAAGATTACGATAACTTGATGAATACCACCTAAAATAAACCCAGCAATCATTGGCGAGAAATTATATAAAGAAGCTAAGATAGTGCCCAATACTTTACTGACCACATTTCCGATAGGTCCAACAACTAATAAAGTCAGTGCTACCATAATCATGATTGATAACAAAGGTGTAAAAATATTTCTAACAGATTCAGGGAATATCTTATCAAATAACGGTTCAATGTATGATAATACCCAGACTGTCAGTAAAATTGGAATAACTGAAGCAGAATATGTAGCTGCTTGAATGGGCAAACTAAAGAAATCAATACCGCCTGTTTCAGATAATAAAGAAACGAGATTAGGATAAACTAAAGCGCCAGCAATGGTAACAGCCACAAATTGATTCACTTTTAATTGCTTTGCAGCAGTAAAACCAATAAAGAGTGGTAAAAAATAGAAAATTGCGTCAGAGGCAGCATTCCAAACTTGATAAGTGCCATCTGTTTCTGAAAAAATGTTAAAAGTTGTTGTTAAAACCAATAAGCCTTTTAAAATTCCTGAGGCTGCTAAGGCGCCTAAAAATGGTGTAAATACACTTGAAACAAAAGCAAGTAGTCTGTTGATAAGGCTTTGCTTTTCTTCTACATTTTTGTTATTCCTTTCATCATTTCCTAAATTTGAGTTTAGTGATGTAATGGCGTCATAGACTTTTGTAACCGAATTGCCGATCACAACTTGATATTGACCAGCACTTTGAACAACTGTAACTACGCCATCCAAATGTTCAATTATTTTTGTGTTGGCTTTTGTTTCATCTTTTAAGTTGAAACGTAGTCTAGTCGCACAATGCCAAACGGCTAGAATATTTTGACTTCCTCCAACATTCTCCAGTATGTTTTCAGCCAACTTTACATAATCCATTTTGAAAACCCTTTTCTATATTTGCCTGTTTACAAGTCAAATTATACTTCCTATAATAATTACTTAGAATAACTTAAAGAGAAATAGAAAAAACGTTTCCATTTATTTGAGTTTTCATATGTTATTATTGAAATGACGTTTCAATGAAGGAAGGAGAGAATAAATGTCTATTATTGATTTAATCGAGGCCGCAACATTTTCGAGTGCTGAACAAGAAGCCGTTAAGTACATACTTAGACAAGGGTACAATATAAATAACTTGACTTTAAAAGAACTTTCCAAGCAAAGCTTTACCTCGCCAGCAACATTTGTTCGAGTGGCACAAAGAATAGGATTCAAGGGCTGGAACGAATTTAAAGAGAGCTTCTTAAGAGAAATAGCTTATTTTGATAGACAGGTTAATGACATTGATTTAAATATTCCTTTTGATAACAAAGATACGATCATTAGTATTGCCAATAAAGTTACGGAAATAAAGAAAGAATCGTTAGAAGATACCGTTGAATTACTATCGTATAAAACACTCAGCTCTGCAGTTGATGTTTTAGATAGTGCAGGTGAGATAAAAATATTTGCAAGTAATATCAATCTGCTGCTTGCAAGTGAATTCCAATTTAAAATGAAAAGAATCTTAAAAAATGTAACATTGAGTTCATTGGAAGGTGAACATATCTATGATGTGTTAAATATGAAAGAAGATTCTGTTGCCTTAGTGATTTCTTATAGTGGAAGTAGCAAAAAAATGGACGAAATTATGCAAACCCTTAAATCTAAGCATTTGTCAATTATTGCAATTACTAGTTTAACTGAGAATTTATTGACTCTAAATTCAGATATCGTTCTTCATATGACGACTAGAGAAAAATTGTATTCAAAAATAGGTCAATATTCAACGAATACTTCTATACTTCATATTCTTGATATTCTATATTCCGCTATATTTGCTAAGAATTTTGAATCAAATATGGCACATATTATAGAAACGTCTAAACTTGCTAATTACCGAAGAGCAACTGCCAAACCAATGGAGGAATAAAAGAAAATAGTTAAGCACGAGAAAACTAGGTATTTTTTGATTGCTCAGCTTTTATTTACAGAATTGAGAAGAACGTTTATCTTGCTTGAGGAACTAAGCGAAGAATAATTCTATTCAATTATTTATCTTGTTAGACAATTCGGTCGTTCTATCTTAAAATAGCAACAAGCTAAAAAAAGAGAGTGGTGTGAATAATGATCGAAAATCCATTTGAAGAACAAATCAATGCATTAAAAGAAGGCTCTATTTCTGAACTTATCATAGAACCAAAAGATTTTACAGCCTTTAGGGAAGTTTGGAAAAACTTGCCAGATAGGATGTCCATTGTTGGCGAAGCTGGATTAAATGGACGAATTATATATCGTTATATGAAAGAAGAATGATAATTGATCGTTTCAATTATTAAAAAATAGGTGAAAAGTGTTGTAACTACTCAAAAAAAATGGTAATCTTAAAAATTGAAAGGGTATTATCCAGATCATAGTTTCACTCGAAACTTATTAAGAAAGGAAAACCCTAACATAAAAAATTATTTTACTTACGAAGGAGACCGATTCATATGGAAAAGAAAGAATTTCACATCGTAGCAGAAACAGGGATTCACGCTCGTCCAGCTACATTATTAGTACAAACTGCAAGTAAATTTAACTCAGATATTAACTTAGAATACAAAGGTAAATCTGTTAACCTTAAATCAATCATGGGCGTTATGTCTTTAGGCGTTGGCCAAGGCTCAGACGTAACAATCTCAGTTGACGGTGTTGACGAAGCTGATGCATTAGCAGCAATCGTAGACACAATGCAAAAAGAAGGATTGTCAGAATAATGTCTGAAATGCTAAAAGGAATTGCCGCAAGTGATGGTGTCGCTATCGCTAAAGCTTACCTGTTAGTTCAACCTGATTTATCTTTCGACAAAAAGTCTGTAGAGGATACATCTGCTGAAGAAAGCCGTTTAGATGACGCTTTAGCAAAATCTACTACTGAGTTAAAAGCAATCAGAGAAAAAGCAGCGCAAAGCCTTGGTGAAGAAGAAGCGCAAGTATTTGATGCTCATTTAATGGTTTTATCTGATCCTGAAATGATCGGTCAAATCAAACAAAACATTCAAGATAACAAAGTAAATGCTGAATCTGCGTTAAAAGAAGTGACTGATATGTATATTGGTATGTTTGAGGCAATGGATGATAATGCTTACATGCAAGAGCGTGCTGCTGATATTCGTGACGTTGCTAAACGTATTTTAGCTCATTTATTAGGTGTTACTCTTCCAAATCCTTCAATGATCGATGAAGAAGTCGTTGTGGTTGCCCATGACTTAACACCAAGTGATACTGCTCAATTAGACCGTACGTATGTGAAAGCATTCGTAACAGATATTGGCGGACGTACATCACATTCAGCTATTATGGCTCGCTCACTTGAAATTCCTGCAATTGTAGGAACAAAGGAAATCACTGCTAAAGTGAAAGAAGGCGACATCTTAGCTGTTAACGGAATCGATGGCGATGTTATCATCCACCCAACTGATGCTGAAAAATCTGATTTTGAAGCAAAAGGAAAAGCATATGCTGACCTTAAAGTTGAATGGGAAAAACTAAAAAATGCTGAAACAGTGACTGCTGATGGTAAACACATAGAGTTAGCTGCAAATATTGGTACACCTAAAGATTTAGAAGGCGTACACAACAATGGTGCTGAAGCTGTTGGTTTATATCGTACAGAATTCCTTTACATGGATTCTCCAGATTTCCCAACTGAAGATGAACAATACACAGCTTACACAGCAGTTCTCGAAGGCATGAACGGCAAACCTGTCGTGGTTCGTACAATGGATATCGGTGGAGATAAAGAATTGCCTTATCTTCAATTACCGCATGAAATGAACCCGTTCTTAGGGTACCGTGCATTACGTATCAGCTTATCTGAACGTGGTGACGAAATGTTCCGTACACAAATGCGCGCATTATTACGTGCTTCTGTTCATGGTAACTTACGTATCATGTTCCCAATGGTTGCAACGTTAAAAGAATTCAGAGCAGCGAAGAAAATCTTTGAAGAAGAAAAAGCAAAATTAGTTTCTGAAGGAACAAAAGTTTCTGATACGATTCAAGTCGGAATCATGATCGAAATTCCTGCAGCAGCTGTAATTGCTGACAAATTTGCCAAAGAAGTTGATTTCTTCAGTATTGGAACAAATGATTTGATTCAATACACAATGGCAGCTGACCGTATGAACGAACGCGTTTCTTACTTATACCAACCGTATAACCCATCAATTTTACGTTTGATCAAAAACGTTATTGATGCTTCACATGCTGAAGGTAAATGGACGGGTATGTGTGGAGAAATGGGTGGCGATCAAATGGCGGTACCATTATTGGTAGGAATGGGCTTAGATGAGTTCTCAATGAGCGCGACATCTATTCTTCAAACACGTAGCTTGATGAAACGTCTAGACACTAAGAAAATGGCTGAACTTGCGGATCGTGCGTTGAATGACTGCGATACAATGGAAGAAGTTATTGACTTGGTTAAAGAGTATACGAAATAAATAGTAATTAGAAGCTTTCGCTGTTCAGAATTTATTCTGAATTGCGAAAGCTTTTTTGTCCAAAGAAATAATAGATAGGGTACGTTGAATATATTTAATTCTAATGGTGAAATAAATTAAATTTGTTTGCGATAAAAATAGAGGTCAAGTAGTTATTTTAAAAATGTCTTAGGTTTTAGTGTATAAGGTTAAGTCTTGGTAAAGTTAGAAAGTTGGAGAATAGTTATGCTATTTTTGTCAGGTTTTTTTGTTTATTTGGATCTCAAGAAAAAGTTGACAGCAAAAGATAGAATAATTTTCATAGTTTTAGTATTAGTATATTCTTTATCGATTGTAGTAAAATTGATTTTATAAAAGAGCATTAGCGCAGTAATGAGGTCATTTTGATTTCTTCAGTTTTATAGAATAGAAAAAAACTTATTAAAAAAAGCCAACTTCTGTTTAGATGTGTCTTTTTTTGTACAAATTAAATTGCAATGTGTGCTTTCATTTCAGTAATGTGGTCTACTAGAATACAAGTAACAACTTTAATCACTGCGATTATTGGTGTACTTCAGAATCCATGGTTGTTAGATTTACAAGGCAGTTCCATTTATTTTACGTATTTTTCACTCGTTGATTAGAAATTGTCATTTAGAATGCTTTTATAAGCTGTAAATCTCAAGAAGATGGTAGAATAATAATGTTAAATGAAAATCAATAAAATTTTCTTAAAATAACCCCTTTTTAAGGAATAACCTAAACTATTGTTGTATAGTAAGAAACTAGTAAATATTTGGGAGGCTTCTATGAAAAACAAACAAAAAAAACTCACTGTAGCGATGACAGTATTGTTGATCTCTACAGGTTTATACACTGGAAAAACAGCATTGGCGACACAAGGTAGCGCAGCAGAAAGTACTTCAGTAAGTTCTAGTAATACAGAAACCACTCAAAGTTCTGAGAAGACTCTACAAATCAACGCAGTTGCATTAGGTAACGCATTAACGCAAGAGCAAAAGGACTTTACGTTAAAAGAATTAGGAATTAAAGGTGAAACACCTCAATATACAACAACTGGCAAGGATTTGATGAGTTTTATCCCTGATGGCGGCTTCACACCAGAGTGGGCGGTGTATAGTTCTGTTCGGATGGAAACTCAAAAAAAAGGGGCTGGAATCTCTGTAGATATTGCTACACCTAAAAATATCACGAAAATCACAGAAGATCAGTATCAAAATGCGGCATTAACAGCTGGAATCTCAGATGCTAAATTGACCGTTGCATCTGCTGTGCCAATCGATGGTTCCGGTGCTTTAGCTGGTGTGTATAAAATCGTTGAGGAATCTGGTGGGATCATTAATCGAGATCGTGTAGGGGTCGCTCAAGATGAAATGGATGTACTTTCTAAAATTACAGAAGAAAATAAAGATAAAGATGGGTATTCCGATAAAGCTTTAAATGCGGCTCAAGAACAAGCGAAAAAAGAACTAGCAGCAAAAACTGCTGATGGTAAAAATTTAACCCAAGCTGACATTCAGCAAGCTGTTGAAAACGCGTTGCAAAATCAAGGGATCAAAGATGTTATGTCTTCGGATCAGGTCAATGAACTGACAACATTGATGAGCGATATGAAAGATAAAAATATTTTTGAAGATTTTGTTGGACAATTAGATTTATCTAAAACGAAAGAGCAGATTCAGGAAAAGTCTAAGGGACTTTGGGGAAATATTAAAGGATTCTTTAGTGGACTTTGGGATTCAATTACGGGTAAATAAAATAGAATTGACAAGTTTGGATGAGCAAAATTATTTATTAATTTTGGCTCATCTTTTTTTAGTTTAAATAATTGGACAATGAAATGTAACTTTTTATTGTTCTATAACAAGTAAGGATTCACAATATAAAAGTATACATTCCTCAATTAAATAACACCCAAATCCCCTTCTCTTATATATCAGAAAAAATAACAACCCTTTTTTTCTGATATTTTATCAAGAGCGGGGCGATGAAAGTTTCCATTTAGCGAAAAAAGTTAGCGAAAAAAGCAGAACAAGAATTTGAAGAACAACAAGTTGAATGACAAAAAGAGTATTGGTTGTTGGTCGATCAAGAAGACTCCGTAAACGCAGAACAAGCCTCTTTTTGGAAACAAAGGGAGGAAAAAGCAAGTGAGATTTAAATTTTACGTCAGTGAAGTTCAAGCACAAATTAATCAAGCGTCACAGATGACTAGTCAAGCGAACCAAGCGATTGTTTCACTACAGAGTAGCATCTAAGCCTGTTTATCAGGTAAGGCGTACGATTCAGTTAAAAGCTATTTTATGGTGGTTTATACACCGTTGTACCTTGACAGGAGAAGCGCTAGAAAGTGCCGACAAGAGATTGCTCAGTGACTATCAAGGCATGGTTTGTGGAATTGACACCCTCGAAGACCAAGTGTTAGCCGAAATTGAACAATTTGAACAAGTGAAACAAATTGTCGAACAAGAAATGAGCTTAGCCAAAACAGCATGCCCAGATTTAGAATGGTGCTACATCAATGCGTGTGAATGTATTGAAAAGTACTGAGAATATTAGCTTTTGAAATTAAGTATTTTTGAGATGAGGTTAAGGTTGTGTTTGAAGGTGATGACGGATTTGGATTTCCCTATTGCTCAAAAGTTATACATAAAAATATGTGTACACTAGAATCTAAAATGAAAGTAAAAGACATGAACAAAGGACAATTAGGATATTTTCCTCAAGATACTACTTTAGAAGAAGTGGAAAAAATTATAAATTTGAGCTATCTTTACCTATGATATTTTGTATGATTATCTGTAAAGAGTTGTTGATAGAGAAAGTATACAAAGATCACTTACACTTTTTCTGGGAAGAAAATAAATATTGAAATTATAGAAAAAGAACTAGAAAAGACATGATTTTTCTTTGAAAAATATGATTATGAAGAAAATAAAAATTTTTACTAAATTTCTCGACTATAACAATGGAAATAAATTGTAAAGACTTTTATATTAAAGAGCTACTAATGAAAGAAGTGTCTTTTTTGTGGGAAGGTAAGTAAATTATAAAATTGAAGAATGTAATCTAGTATTAGAGATTGAATCTGATTACCAAATTTTGGCTGTAAGTTAACATTACAATTGATTTAAACGAAGATTATGAATATGCACGTTGATAAAAAAATTAGATAATATTTTGTGACTGCTATATCTCTTGGGTAAGAAGCTATTTTTCGGTATTTATATTGCTTTTCAAAACAGAAGGAAATTTTAATGAAAAACTGTACAATCAAACAAAAATATGGTTTTTCTATTTTTACAAATATTTTTTATGTTTTAGGAAATAAATATATTATCATCAGCTTAATAATTTGTTATAATGTAGATAAAATTGTTATCGGAGGGATTGAAATGGCAAAAAAAGTATTTATTAGTCATAGTTCATTAGATCGAAAGTATGTAGATCAGTTTGTCGAACTATTGAAAAGATTTGGTTTTCGTGATAAAGATATTTTCTATAGCTCCAATATTTCTAATGGTGTAGAACCAGGAGAGTTAATTTTTGATACCTTAAAATCAGAATTGGAAGATAAGCCGATTGTTATATATTTTTTATCAAAAAATTATTATAACAGTATTGTTTGCTTAAATGAAATGGGTGCTTCATGGATGATGACTGATAAGCACTATCCAATTGCCTTACCGGGTTTTTCGCCTGATAATATTGAAGGAGCTATAACAAAAGAGAGACTGACAATTTTGTTAAATGAAAAGACTAGTGTAAAGGAAATTCATTCTTTATTGAAATGTCTTTCTAAGGATACAGGAATAACGGCGGACGATGATGTAGTAATTGATATCAAAGGAAATATTGAACCTTTTCAGGAGAGAGTCAAAAAATTAATAGAGCAAGAGCATTATTTATTTCCTGATGAAGAAGGATTTTTTGAAGCTATTTTAGATGAGGAAAGAGAGTTACCAGATACTTGGAAGGATAAATCGTATTGCTTTAAGCTTTCTAGCTTAATTGAACCGAACGCATTGGGAATTGATAAATTGCCTAATAAAGATAGTCATTGGTTATTTTTTTATAGAGAAAAGGGAGAGTTTGAGAAAGGCGACAAAGTTAGGTTTCAATTGAAAGAACAATTTCCATTTGAAGAAAAATTTTTTAAAGATATTGGTAAATGCAAAAATATTTATGTTTCTTATCTTGAAAAAATCTAGTGGAATGTATAAAAATGGAGGATTAATAAATGATGCAGTGGAGTCGCTTAGTTGGAACGTTCAGAATTTCTTTAAAGAGTGATAAAGTTTGGCCAAATGACAAATTAGTACACAAAAATTATCTTTTAGCATTAGGTGCTGCATTTAATAGTGATTATCGCCGTGTTGTCAAGAGTGATTCTTTTAGGCGATTACAGGATAAAACTCAAGTTTTTCCTTTAGAAAGAAATGATTTTGTTCGTACTCGTTTAACCCACAGTCTAGAAGTTGCGATGCATACGAGAGATTTGTTGACAGGTGTAATTAGTAAACTTAATAAAAAAGGAATTAATGTTGATAAATTAAATGAAAGTTTTCGTTTATTGGAAACAGCAGCTTTGATTCATGATATTGGAAATCCACCATTTGGACATTTTGGTGAAGAAGCTATTCGAATTTGGTTTAGCAAAAAAGGAAGATCACTTCCTTGTTGGTTTTCATTTACTGAGCAACAAAAAGAAGATTTTTTGAGGTTTGAAGGGAATGCTCAAACGATTCGGTTACTAACGAAACTTCATAGTGATAATGGTTCTTCAGAAACAGGGATGAACCTCACTGCGTCAACGTTAGATGCAGTGATCAAGTATATAGCTCCTGCAGACAAGGTAGATAATAACGATTTACTAACTAAAAAAGTTGGTTACTTTTATTCTGAAGAAAAGGTGTTTAAAAATATTAAATTTGTGACTGGATCTGCTGGGAAACGACACCCACTGGTGTTTTTACTTGAAGCAGCAGATGATATTGCGTATACATTTTCTGATATTGAAGATGCGTATAACTATGATTTATATAGTTATAGAAAATTAAAAACATTCATTGATGAGAAAACAGGAACCGACAAATTTTTAATCAATAATGTTTCAGAAGCAGCGGCAATCCAAGAATTTTTAAGGGTTACTCAAAAAAAAGTATATCAAAGTGCTAGCAAGACCTTTGTAGATCATTACGATGAAATTATGTCCGGAACGTTTCGTGGAGAAATCATTAATGAAACATGCGATGAAGTAAGATGCTTTCATGCATTAAAAGATTTTTCTTGTGAGTATATTTTTCAAACAAAAACTATACTAGATCAAGAAGTGCTTGGATTTAACATCATTAATCGTTTATTAGATGAATTTATTCCTGTTGTTTTAAAATATGGTAAAGGACAGATGAACAAATATGAGGAACGCCTGTTTAATAACCTACCTGTAAGTGCTAAAGAATTATTTAAGCGAGAAACAGTAGGCTGTTCAGAATCTAATAAAGATTATTATCGTTTGAAGATGGCAGTTGATTTTGTATGTAATATGACAGATGGATATGCCAAAAAATTACATGATACATTATTTAATTAGAAATAAATGAAATATTTACGTACAATAAATGAATGCTTCAAAAATAAAATAAAAATGTTGTAACTTCACAATGAAGAAGACGTTCACTTCAAAGCTCAATGCAATATATAATTTAAAATAAAATCAAAATTATACAAGATAAAAAAAATATATATTGCTTTTAAGTACGATATACAATACAATAACATGTGTTATAAAACTATTTGGAGGAATGAAAAATGAAAAAATTAAGTTTTGGTATTGCATTATTTAGCTTATTCTTATTAGGAGCAGCTACGTCACAAAATGCATACGCTCAAGAAAATGAAGGGTCAGCTAATGTTGTTGAAAAACGATTAGAAGCAGTTGAAACTAAAGAGGTTGTTGCCCATGTTCCTGGACGCGATAAATGGACATTCAAACACATTAATATTGGCTTGAATAAAGATCACGGCCTTTTTATATCACCATTACTACCGGATGAGCAATTTAAAAAAATGAGAAATTATTTAACTAATCAAACACGTAAGTTTACTATTAATGATTTTGAAGTATTAAACAGTGAAGGACAAAAGAAAAAAATCAATTTATCTGTTAAGATCGTAAACGGTATTGATCCACAAGAATTTACACTAAAGATAAAAAGTGGATCAAAATGGACGCGTGCTGAGTTGTACAAGCAATTAGAAGCGACTCTTGGCTATTCGCTTTATAGTTATTCAATAAATATGGTAGAAAAAATGGATTATACCGAAAAAAATCAATTGAAAAATTTTACTTTTGAAGAGCTTACTGTTAAAACAAAAGACAATAAATTTAAAGTGATAGATTTGAAAGTAACTGTTGAAGAAGAAAAATAAAGTAGTGTTTATTACTATTGAAGTTAATAATGTATACCAATAAAACGTGATAAAAAGAATTAAATGTTAATAAAAGTTAAAAAACTTTCTTATGCTATTTATTTCAATTTAAAGTGGCTCTTTGTCAACGAATGTTGGTAAAGAAAATCCAAGAATTAAATCAAGTGGTATGATTCCTAGAGGAACTTTCCTCTAGTTTTTTTTATTTACTTGAAAAGAATGGTACCAAAACATAAAGAAATTCTCAACTTGAAATTGTAAAAATTACGAACCCCATAAGCATTTCTCTTCAACACGTTAATATGGCTATTTAGACATTCCAGTGGTCCATTAGAATAAGGCAATTCTAGCGCATGTCTAATTTCATTTTGGACCTTCTTGAAAGTACCAATAGTCGTTTGATAATAAGTAGAAAGACAGCGGAAAACTTCGTTTAATAGGGCGTAAAACCGTGCAAAATCTCTTGTCTGTATGGCATAAAAAAGTCCTGATAACAGGTGTAGCCAATTTTCAACTCGTTATCATACGCAAGTAAACGATCAACGATTTCTGTTTCAGTTAAATAGGTGCGGAAGGAAGAACGCCAAAGCCGTTTTTCAAAATCAAGCTTCGATTGATTTTTTTGAAGAAGTTTCCAGTATTTCTTCAAGTGTCGATACTTTTTCGCTCCGGTATTCCCCTGATGAAGAAACGTGTTCATTCTCTAACATCATTCAGTAAAATCAGACACGTTGTAAAGCTACAAAGAATAATCGCTCCGTTTTCTTTGGCACCATAATGAGGACAGGAGTGAGCGAAATAATCCAATGTACCAGAAAATACGTGGCAGATTCGTCCTTTGATGCGTTCTTTGTTTAAAGAATTTTCATTAAAAGTAATGTTTAAGTCTAGAATATCTAAGATTTCTTTGATAAGATTTGTATAGAACATCTTGATTTCCTCCTTTTGAATGGTATTAGACGACTTAATTCTAAAGGATATCAGGGTGTCTTTTCTATTATTTTGCATTAAAAAAGATGCCGGTGATTTCTCACCAACATCAGAAAGTATAGAGCCGTTAAAAACTATTGATTAGTTTTGGCTCATTTTTTTTAAGTGTGAATAATTAAGAAATGAAACAGACTTTTTATTGTATAATCAATCTATAAAGCTGTATGAAAGAAGGTTATCAAGGATGATACGGAATGCAACATTAATGGATCTAGATTTATTAGCGATACATGATACTCACATACCTCAAGAAAGACTTCGCTTAGCTATTGAGGAAAAGAGAATTATGATTATTGAAGAAAACGAATTGATCGGTTGGCTTAGGTTCAGTTTCTTTTGGGAGTCGATTCCATTTGTGGATATGTTGTTTATCTTGGAACCTTTTAGACGTAAACAATATGGGACAGATTTAATGCATTTTTTTGAACGTGAAATGATCGTTCAAGGGTTTAAAGAACTTATGCTGTCAACTTCCAGTGAAGAGTATTCGCAGCATTTATATCTTCAATTGGGGTTTAAAACAGTGGGGGGATTTTTCCCGATAAATGAGCCTTATGAAATAATGATGGTAAAAAAACTTGATCAGGATAATAGAGAGAAGAGAAACGATGGACTTTGAAGAAGTAAAAATCAAATTGTGGCAAGAAAATAAGATCGAGCAAGAACAGCGCTTGGAAGGACATAATGTTAACGATCAGCATCTGCCTTTTGAAGAAATAGCGATACCTAAAATGCCAGAAGCTAATTTTTTTGCAGACGGCAATATCTTTATCAATAAACATCATCGTTACTCTGAAATGCCCGCTCATACTCATGAATTTGTTGAATTCAATTATATGCTTTCAGGTCATTGCGTGCAGTATGTGAATGAGCAGCGAATCGACCTACAAGCAGGTGAAATTTTGTTGATGGATAAAGATATCGTACAGCGAATTGAACCTTTGGGTAAGGATGATATCTTGATCAACATCTTATTAAAAGGTGATTCGATTACGACAGGTATTATCGTCAATATGGTGAAATCAAATGGCTTAGTTAACGAATTTTTATTAAGTGCTTCTAATGATTATAGCGATCATAATGCCTTTATTTATTTTCGGTCTGGTCAGAAAAAAGAGGTTCAAGAAATCGTGCATAAAATGATTCTGGAGTATTATCAAAAAGAAAACTACTATATGCGTTCAATTAATTTATTATTGTCTTTACTTATGATCGAACTGACTCGAGTAATTGAAACCGATAGCTTAGAAAATTCTCAAGAGCAAGATGAAGAAATTGTAACGATTCTTCGTTATATTGAAGGTCATTTTACAGAGTTAACGTTATCAGATCTAGCCAAATATTTTGGTTATAATTCTAACTACATGAGCAATAAACTGAAAAAAGAAACAGGTTATTCTTTTCAAAAATTAGTCAATAATATGCGTTACCAAACAGCGTTAGATTTACTGAGGGAAACGGATAAGAGTTTAGAAGATATTTCTCATGATGTAGGGTTTGAAGCAGTTCCTTCACTGTACAAATTATTTAGTAAATATACAGATCAGACGCCAAAAACAGTAAAAAGCCTATTAAATAAGGACCAGAATTGAAAATTCAACTTGTTGAAAAGTAGCTTCTAACAATTGTTGGAGGCTACTTTTTTATCTTTATACCTGTGATTTGGCAAAGAAATGTGTGTGGTTTCGCTATAGTGAAAAAAGAATAATACGCTTACAATTATAGTTGTTAGCGAAACGAATGATTAGTTGAATCATTCAAAGTCTAGCTAAAAGAGTAAGGGAGCGTGACATTTATGAGTAAACAAAGTGGATCAAATTCGGCTTTGGTGAAAGAATACTCACCATTGGCAACAGCAGCTGGAATCGGTTCGATGTTAGGTTCAGGATGTATTGTCGGATTATCAGCAACCATTCCTGTTTGGCAACAAGGATTAAACTTAACAACAGGACAAGTCGGGATTATTTCAGGTGGATTAACGTTTGCTATTGCATTCGGTTCATTATTCGCTGGACAAATTACTAAGGGTTTTGGGTTGATTCGATCTTTTAACTGGCTAAATCTTTTTTATGCGATTGGAGCCGCAATTTGTATCTTGTCAAATAGTTTTACGATGTTATTAGCAGGTGTGATCGTGATGGGTTTTTCTTCGGGTGCAGATTTGCCAATTAGTTTAACTGTCGTATCTCACGATGCGCCTGATGAAACGACCTCTGCAAGTTTAGTTTCATCTACACAAATTTTCTGGCAAATCGGGGTTTTCATTTCTTATATTTGTTCTTTTCTGTTGTCAGGAATTCAGGGTGTGCTCGGTGCTAGGATCGTGTTTGGAATTCTTTTTGGTTTTGCAATTATTACGTGGTTATGGCGAAGTTTTTCGAGTAAATTCAAACGGTTTCATGATGAAGGGGCAGCCCGTCAAGCACTACAAAAATCTGTTGCTTCCGATTCACAAGAGGTATCATTTAAAACTGTGTTATTTGGAAAAAATAAAAATAAATATTTAGGTTTCTTTTTCGCTATTTTGATTTTCTATGTGTGCTGGAATTTGTTAGCGAATACTTGGGGCCAATTTCAGACATATGCATTAACGAACGCAGGGGCTAGTCAAATGCAAGCGACTGGTTTAGGGATTATTTTGAATGTCGTTTCTCTTGTGACAACGATTATTTTTGCATCGATCGCAGGTGGAAAATATCGAAATAAAGCGTTTTTTATTGGCGCATTCGTTCAATTTACAGCAATGCTTGGCATGGCTATGATTGGCGGCGGAGCAGGTTTTATTGCCTTGGCTATTACGATTGCATTTTACAATTTTGGGAATCCGTTAGCAGGTGAAGCGATTTATAAAGTTTGGACACAAGAATCTTTTCCAGCTGAAACGCGAGCTTCATTACAAGGATTTATCAATGGGTTTTCTAGAATGTGCTGTGGACTGTTTGCTTTTGTAACCCCATTTTTAGTGGCACCGGCCAGAATTCAAACGTCAATGTATGGTTTTGCTGGGATTGTGTTACTGGCTACCATTGCAGGAATTGTGATGATGCGACTACAAAAGAAATATAAAGTCGCACAAGATACTCAAAAATAATCGAAAGAGTCTCCTGGCTATTAGGCTGGGAGGACTCTTTTAAAATGGAGGAATGAAAAAATGGCTTTTACTTTTCAAATCAATGATGATGTTGTATGGAATCGTAATGAACGATTACTTGAGAAAGCGGAAAAAAATAAACCTGAACTGATTCAAACAGAAATCAATCCAACTGCAATCGTTGAAATTATTGTGGATGATCATTTTATCAACGGATTTAAAGCGGTTTCTAGCGATAAAGAAATCGCTAAACTGTCAGATTATGGATTGAAGCGTGATGAAAAATTGGTACTGGATTTAGGTGATCATTATGTCGGTAAATTTTCGATTGATATTGCTTCTGTGGGTTCACCGATGGATGCACCTTTATATTTACAGTTGAAATTTGCTGAAGTGCCAGCAGAAATGATGGCTGATTCGAAAGAATATGATGGTTGGTTATCTAAGTCATGGATTCAAGAGGAATTTGTGCATATTGATGTATTACCGACGACGTTAGAACTGCCTCGTCGTTATAGTTGCCGCTATATTGAACTTGAAGTAATCGATACTTCACCTAAATGGCAGGCTAGTTTTAGCAACCCAAAATTTATTGCAGAAAGTTCAGTTCAGTTGGATGATGTTGAAAAAATTGAATTAGCAGATGAACAGCTACAAGCAATCCATGACGTATCTGTCAAAACATTACAAGATTGTATGCAAACGGTTTTTGAAGATGGACCAAAAAGAGATCGTCGTCTTTGGATCGGTGATTTACGATTACAAGCCTTAGCAAATTATGCAACCTTTGACGAGTTAGTGTTAGTGAAACGTTGTTTATATTTGTTTGGCGGAATGACCACAGAAGAAGGGAAGATTCCTGCAAATGTTTTTACTACACCTAGTTTGATTCCAGATGATACGTTTTTGTTTGATTATAGTTTATTTTTTTCAGTAATTTTATTCGATTATATGAAACATACTGATGATAAAGAAGTGTTGGAAGACCTTTATCCAGTGGCTAAAAAGCAAATCGACTTGGCTTTGAAACAGGTGGATGAAGCTGGCCGATTGCACTTAGATGAAGCATGGCCCGTGTTTATTGACTGGTCAAATGAATTTGAT
Organism: Enterococcus sp. AMC1251; assembly: GCF_058216535.1. Taxonomy (NCBI): domain Bacteria; kingdom Bacillati; phylum Bacillota; class Bacilli; order Lactobacillales; family Enterococcaceae; genus Enterococcus; species Enterococcus sp. AMC1251. Next base: position 950,845 of record NZ_CM177098.1, read on the forward strand.
AAAGCGACGGCAGGACAAGCTGTGTTGATTTATACGTTGAAACGTTTTATAGAATTAGCAAGTCAAGCAAGTGATCAAGACTTAAAATTTTATCAGACTACTTTGGATAAGATGGAAACTTTTGCTAAAGAACAGTTATTTGATTCCGAAAAAAAACAATTTGTCATTGAAGGAACAGGTGAAATCAATGTAGCTAGTCAAGTTTGGATGGTTTTAGCTGAGGTGATGGATGAACAAACAAACAAGGAGATCATGGAAGAAACCATCCGCACGCAATTTCCAATTACAGGGATTGCTACGCCTTATATGTACCATCATATCGTTGAAGCTTTGTTTGTCGCCGAACTTACAAACGATGGCGAAGAACTGATGAAAAACTATTGGGGCAAAATGATTGAAATGGGTGCTGATACGTTTTGGGAGGCATTCAAATTAGAAGACCCAGATTTTTCACCATATGGCAGTCCAATCATCAATAGCTATTGTCATGCCTGGAGCTGTACGCCAGCATACTTGATCAAAGACTATCTCTTTAACTAGTTGATAAGGGAGTGGTAAAAATGGATGGGTTAAATAGACAAACCAAACCGATTTCTAAATGGCGGCAACGAATCGGCTATGGTGTTTCTGATTTAGCTTGCAATTTGATTTGGCAGATGATTTCGTTGTATTTATTGTTTTTTTACACGGATATCATGCAGTTAAGTGCAGCAGCAGTTAGTTTGATGTTTGTATTGACGAGATTTGCGGATGGTATCACGGATTTGCTCGTTGGTTATTTGATCGATCATACCAATACACGTTGGGGTAAGTCACGACCATATTTTCTTTATGGCGCAATTCCTTTTGCACTGTTTGCTTTCCTGTGTTTTAATGTTCCAAATATTTCGGAGACAGGTAAACTTGTCTATGCTTATATTACCTACTTTGGACTTTCATGTGCATATACCCTGGTCAATGTGCCGATGGCTTCGATTTTACCTAGCTTAACTAATGATGCAAATGAGCGGACAGCGTTATCGACTTCGCGCAAATTCTTTGGTTTTCTAGGGGCAACGATCGTCAGTTCAACAGCACTCACGCTTGTAAATAGTTTAGGACATGGAAATCAAATTGTTGGCTTTAAATTTGTCATGGCGATTTTCGGGATCATTGGTTGTGGTTTGTTCTTTTTTACTTTTTTCAATGTGCGAGAAATTCCTGTAGTTTCAACGGAAAAGGTCTCTTTAAAAAATGTGCTTTCCTCATTGAGAAAAAACAAACCGTGGTTGATTTTTGCATTGAATATTTTGTTTATGTGGACAGGCTTTTTTATTCAAACCAGTGCGTTGGTGTATTATTTTGCGGTGGTTGTGAACAGCCAACGTTTATCAATTACGGTTGCGACGATCCTGTCAGTGGTACCGATGTTTGCTAATTTTTTAGTACCGATGATTGCAAAGCGGTTGGGCAAACGAAATCTGTATATCGCCGCTTCTCTTGTGCAATTGTTTGGCTTGCTGGTTATGATGATTGCTGGTGTTGCTCATGTTTTGATTTTAGTGGGAGCGTTTATTTCAGCGATTGGGTATGGGATGAAAGAGAGTATCTACTTTTCGATGCAGGCCGATCCAGTGGATTATGGAGAATGGAAAACAGGGTTGAATGTTTCTGGATCTTTATCGGCAATCAATGGCTTTTTAGGAAAAGTTGCTCAAGCCTTAGCTGGTGGGATTGCGGGTGCACTTTTAGCTTGGGGAAATTATCGACCTGGTGTAGCTGCTCAAAGCAGTCAAGCGATTGTGGCGATCAAGGCGATGTATCTGTATATTCCGATGGGGTTGATTGTTTGTTCTGTTGCGACGATGCTATTTTATCAGTTGGATAAGATTTATCCGGAGATTAAAAGAGAGTTGGAAGAACGAGTGAAAGAGGCGTAATAAGGAATAGTTTAATTATGAGGTTGCGACATACAAATCATTGCTCTTAAAAACTAGTTTAGTCTGATGTTTCTGATATTCACTGATAAATGTACGCAATAAATACAAAGGATTCATAAACTTGAGACTAAGAATTTTTGCTTTTTCATTTGCGGTCTCACTCGTGCTGATTAATAATAATTATAGTAAAAGCTATTGTGCTAGGGAAAGTAATTATCCTAATATCAATAGTTTTTTCGGTGATATCTAAATTATAGTGATAAGAAGTTTATCTTCCGTTTTTTGGAAGTTTTGTCATTTTTACTCTAATAGATAATTACTCAATTCGTTATGTCATAGTTGATTTTGACTAGATTTCACGCAGATTTTTTTATACTATGTAAAAAGGGGGTTAGGGAGAAACTAAAAATGGCTGAAATAATAAGAAAATCTAAACAAATAAGAAGGTTTGGAAGTACTTAAGGCAGTAAACTAAGCATTATTGTCTCTAAAGGAAGATAATACACTAGATGTTATTGTTCGTGATGGACAAGTCTCATTGGAAAAGACTTTAACAATCAAATCAGAAAATGTTTTTAATCGATTTTCTGATGATATAGACTTTTTTATGAATAAGCATGATCAAACATTTAGAAAATTGGTTGAGAAATAAGAAAGTATTTGATAGTAGAAGGAGTAATTACAATAAATTATGTATTAATTAAGCGTTATAATCTACTTGATATTATTTGCTAGAACATAAATAACTACAATTTAAGGGCTAACTTATAGTAGTTTTTGATCCTTTTGATGACGTATGGTCAAAATAAAGAACCTAGTTTTTTTTTTTTTCAATTATTATGCTGTTACTATTGATTAGTGGAATATACTTTGCATAAAAAGCAAACTCGTCAAAAGAGCTTATTTTAAACCAAAAAGAAATGTTCAAATGATTTAGAGATCCATAATGAGTATTTAAAATTAGCCGAAAAATATAAAAATAGGCAAGTTAGTCTAGTTCGTTTATCAAGTAATTCATTTTACAATTCAAAAAATCAGTTTATTTTCCCTTCTTCTCACCTAAAATGTTTACATTTAACCAGTGATAGTGTACTATTTAAAGGTATGCATAACATAAATTCATGTATAAAATTAAGTTATTCGGAGGGAAACAAATGTCTGCGAAATGGGAAAAAAAAGGCACCAATGATGGTGTGTTAACTTTTTCAGTTGATCAAACTCTAATTGAAAAAGGCTTGAAACAAGCATTCGATAAAGTCAAAAAAAATCTTAACGTACCAGGATTCCGTAAAGGAAAAGTGTCACGTCAGGTATTCAACCGTATGTACGGCGAAGAAGCATTATATGAAGATGCATTGAACGCAGTTTTACCAGAAGTATATGAAACAGCCGTTAAAGAAGCTGGAATCGATCCTGTAGCTCAACCTAAAATTGATGTTGAAAGCATGAACAAAGGTGAAGATTGGGTTGTAACTGCTGAAGTGACTGTAAAACCTGAAGTTAAATTAGGCGAATATAAAAACTTAACAGTTGAAAAACAAGACCGTGAAGTGACAGACGAAGACGTAGATGCACGCATCCAACGTGAATTAGATGCACAAGCTGAATTAGTAATCAAAGAAGACGAAGCAGCTGTTGAAGGTGACACTGTCGTAATCGATTTTGAAGGATTTAAAGATGGCGAAGCTTTTGAAGGTGGAAAAGGCGAAAACTATTCGCTTGAATTAGGTTCTAACTCTTTCATCCCAGGCTTTGAAGAACAATTAGTTGGCAAAAAAGCTGGCGAAGATGTTGAAGTAAAAGTAACATTCCCAGAAGATTACCAAGCAGAAGATTTAGCTGGTAAAGAAGCTGTCTTCCAAGTGAAAATTCATGAAGTAAAAGCTAAAGAATTACCAACGTTAGATGATGAATTCGCAAAAGACGTTGACGATTCAGTAGAATCATTAGATGAATTGAAAGAAAAATACCGTAAAGAATTAATAGAATCTAAAGAAGCCGCTGCAGCAGAAGCAAAAGACGAAGCAGCTATCCATCAAGCTGTTGAGAATGCAGAAATCGTTGACCTTCCACATGTAATGGTACATGATGAAGTTCACCGTTCAATGGATGAATTCTTAAACAACATGCAACGTCAAGGGATTGCTCCAGATATGTACTATCAATTAACTGGAACAACTGAAGCTGACTTGCACAAACAATTTGAAGCAGAAGCAGAAGTTCGCACGAAGACAAACCTTGTAATCGAAGCGATTGCTAAAGCGGAAGACATTGAAGTATCTCAAGAAGATATGGATAATGAAATCAAAGAATTGTCTGAACAATATAATATGCCGATCGATCAAGTGAAAAAAGTCTTAACAGAAGACATGTTAAAACATGATATCCGTATGAAACGTGCAGTAGAAGTAGTCACTGAAACGGCAACTGAAAAATAAAAATACTTTTAAAAGACAAGCTCTTTGTCAATAAGGACTGGTGAGCTAAATGAAAGTTTAATTATGAATGAATCATTTTTGATTCATCAGTCTTTTGAATTATAGAGCCAAAAGACATTCCTGAGTGATCGGGAATGTCTTTTTTAGGTTCAACCAGTTAAAATCAAATTACTAATGTTTTATCTAGCCATTCAATTAATGACTGATAAACGTGAAGCCCCTCATATTTGGTAACATCACCATCGAAATCATGAGGAAGATTTTCAACTTCTTTATATGTAACATTTGAAAGTTTATTATAAGTCTCGTGTGATATTTCGACAGGCACATCTTGATCTGCAGAGCTGTGAGCTAAAAAAACTGGAGGTAATTTTGTCAGCTCTTCATCTGAAAGGCTAAATATTTCTTTTTCGTCAGGGTTAGTAACGAGATAACTCAACCAATTACCAAATTGTCGTCCGGATAAATAAAGTGAGAACCGTTCATTAATAGAAATTTCCGCAATTGGGTTAGGTTTAATCAATGCTTGAGCAGTGAGCGGTGCTATTTTAGGGAATTGGTTGTAATAACTACTAGGCTGACTGAAAGCTGGATTCCTCAAGTCATAATACCCATAAAAAACTATCAGACCTTTTTGCTCAGTCATTAGATAACGAGCAGATAATAAATAAGTAAGAAAACCACCTGCTGAACGTCCAAACAAAAAATAATCAGGTTTTTCTAATCCTAATTTTTTTTTATAATTTTTCAAAAACCAGTCAATTGCTTCTTTTAAACAATTAAAAATAGTTGGAAGTTTGACTTCAGGTGCTAGAGGATAATCAATAGTCAATAAATTATACCCACTCTCTACTAAAAGCTGACAATAGGTCTCAGGTAGATCATCTCGATCTCCATAAAGAAGTCCACCACCATGAAAATAAAGGAGTGTAGCTTTAGTAGAAAAGTTTTCTTCATTGAAGTAAAAAGTCATAGTTAAATCTAAATTGGCCAACTTACTATAGAGAAATTTTTTTTTAATCATCAACAGTCCTCCTTGAATTTTAAGTAACAATAGTTAGCTTTGTATTGTTCAGCATCTAGTTAATGGATGGAAGTACGTTTTAAAGTAAAAGTACAAAGTCTTTGTTTAGCCCTGACAGTAAAATAGAAAAATATAAGCTATAGATTTTGGTCATAGGAGTATTTTATCATTTTTCTATGTAGTTTGGCATGCAAATCCAGAAAATTTCACTAACTTATTTCCATTTTAACCTAAATGATCCCAGTATTTATGTTTAATGCGCACAAAGATAGGAGTTAATTTGTGAAATATGGATAGTGTATGAAAACTGGCAACCGCTTACAATGGTTATGATAATAAAAGAGGGAGATGTATCAAATGGACTTAAAAAAAGTTTTACAAGAAAATATCGATCACTTATCAAGCATTGGCAATGATCCGACCGGCGGAATGACGCGTTTATTATATTCTGATTCTTGGTTGGAAGCGCAAAAATCTGTAAAAGAAAAATTAGAAGCAATCGGCATGACGGCTTCATTTGATGAGATCGGTAACCTCTTTGGTAGAGTAGAAGGAACTGAACATCCAGAAGAAACAATTCTATCAGGTTCTCATATCGACACAGTTGTTAACGGTGGGAACTTAGATGGCCAATTTGGCGTTATTGCAGCATATGTTGCAATCCAGTATTTACTAGAAACACACGGCAAACCCAAACGTTCATTAGAAGTTATCTCGATGGCTGAAGAAGAAGGTAGCCGTTTCCCAACAGTATTTTGGGGGAGCAAAAATTTTGTTGGTGAATCGAAAAAAGCAGATGTTATTGAAATCGCTGACTTTGAAGGTTTGAAATTTGTTGAAGAAATGCAGCGTCATGGTTTTGACTTTAGAGATGAAAGTAAAGCGGCTAGAGATGACATCAAAGCGTTTGTAGAAATTCATATCGAACAAGGAACAGTTCTTGAAAAAGAGCAATTACAAATTGGCGTGGTTAACAACATCGCAGGTCAAAGACGTTATACAATTGTATTGAAAGGCGAAGCAAACCATGCCGGGACAACGCCGATGGGCTATCGTAAGGATGCGGTTTACGGATTTGCTAAAATTTGTTCACAAGCCATCGATCGTGCGTTAGAAGTAGGCGATCCATTAGTTTTGACGTTTGGTAAAGTTGAACCTAAACCAAATACAGTAAACGTTGTTCCAGGAGAAGTCTTGTTTACAATGGATTGCCGTCATACGGATAGTGGAGAACTTCATACCTTTACGCAAGAAATTGAGCAGATGATGAAAGATATCGCAGCTGAACATGGCTTAGAAATCAATATTGACTTGTGGATGGATGAAGCGCCTGTACCTATGAATGAAGAAATCGTAACAGCAATTGAAACGGCAGCTATTAATGAAAATATGAAATACAAAGTAATGCATAGCGGAGCAGGTCATGATTCTCAAATCATTGCACCTAATTTTCCAACAGCGATGATCTTTGTACCAAGTATTAATGGTATTAGCCATAATCCGGCAGAAGCCACTGATATCGAAGACTTAGTCAATGGTGTCAAAGTATTAGCTAGCACGTTATATGAATTAGCTTATAAATAAAAGAAAGTAGGAGAAATAGAAATGGGTTATAAAAATAATCAAACAGGTTATCTAGATGGATTATTATCATCTAGAGCTGTGATCAAAAAAAATAATTATGCGTTGATCCCACATGACGGGTTAGTAAATAATGTAATTCCTGGTTTTGAAAACTGTGATTGTTCAATTTTAGGTTCAAAACAATTAGGAGCAAATTTTGTAGATTACATTATTACAATGCACAAAGGTGGTAAAAATCAACGTGGTTTTGGTGGAGAAGGTATTGAGACGATCGTTTATGTAATCGATGGTGTTTTAAACGTTAATGATGGTACAGAAACACATAAATTAATAAAAGGTGGCTATGCTTATTTACCGGCCAGCACGTTGATGTATCTAGAAAATGGTCAAGATACTGATACAGAAATTTTCTTATACAAAAAACGCTATCAACCTTTAGAAGGCTATGAAGCGCATAAAGTAGTCGGCAACGTAAATGACATGGAACCCATCGAATATGAAGGCATGAAAGATGTTTTGTTATGGGACTTCTTACCGAAAGATTTAGGTTTTGATATGAACTTTCATATCCTTTCATTTGAACCAGGAGCAAGTCATGGCTATATCGAAACACACTATCAAGAACACGGTGCATACTTACTTTCTGGACAAGGCATGTATAATTTAGATAACGAATGGATGCCCGTCGAAAAAGGGGATTACATTTTCATGAGTTCATACGTACAACAAGCAGCATACGCTGTAGGACGTGATGAACCTTTAATGTATGTTTATTCAAAAGATTGCAACCGTGATCCAGAAATTTAATGAAGAGGAAGTTTAAGAATGAATGAAACTGTTGTAGTGAAACCAGAAGAATTGCATGATTTGATCGAAAAAAAATTAACAACAGCTGGATTAAAACCAGAACATGCAGATGAAGTGGCGACACATTTGGTATTTGCGGATGCATGTGGCATCCACTCGCATGGTGCAGTGAGAGTAGAATATTATGCAGAACAAATCGATAAAGGCGGCGTGACGCTTGATCCAACAATTGAATTTGAGGAAACGGGACCAAGTTCAGGAATTGTTCACGGTAAAAATGGTGCTGGGCAATTCGTTGCTGATGTAGGCCTTAGTTACGCCATTGATATGGCAAAAAAATCAGGTGTTGCTGCAGTTGGCATATCAAAAATAAGTCATAGTGGTGCGTTATCTTATTACGTAAAAAAAGCAGCTCAACAAGATTTGATCGCCATTGCAATGTGCCAATCAGATCCGATGGTTGTACCATTTGGTGGAAAAGAAAACTATTTTGGAACAAACCCAATTGCATTTGCTGCTCCTAGAAAAGGTCACGAACCAGTTGTGTTTGATATGGCTACAACAGTTCAAGCTTGGGGGAAAGTATTAGATGCCCGTTCTAAAAACAAAGAAATTCCTGATACTTGGGCAGTTGATAAAGAGGGGAAACCTACAACTGATCCTCATAGAGTAAATGGATTATTACCAATTGCAGGTCCCAAAGGTTATGGTTTGATGATGATGGTGGACATCTTATCGGGTATGCTTTTAGGGTTACCATTTGGCAAGCACGTTTCTTCTATGTATGACGATATAAGCAAAGGACGTAACGTTGGACAAATGTATATTTTGATCGATCCAAAACGTTTCACTGATTTAGATATGTTCAAAGAATCAGTAGATGGCATGGTAAAAGAACTGCATGAAATTCCAGCGGCAGACGGATTTGAGCAAGTCTATTATCCAGGAGAAATCAATCAAATCAATTATGAAAAATCATTGACTGATGGAATCGACATTGTCAAAGATATTTATGATTATTTAAAGAGTGATACACTTCATTTTGATCGATACGAAAATACAAATGCGTTTGGAGAGAAAAAATAAAGTTGTTTTGAAACTAACTAAAAGAATAGCAAAGCGGAATGATGTTACTAATATAATAAGGAGGTGCTCTACAATGAGAGTGAAAAAATCAGAGTTACATCAGTTGATTAAAAATAAAATACAAAAAGCTGGTTTGTCAGAGGAACATGCAGGAATCGTAAGTGATGTTTTAACATTTGCTGATGCAAGAGGAATACATTCCCACGGTGCAATGCGTGTGGAATATTATTCAGAAAGAATCGCGAAAGGTGGCATTACAAACAATCCTACTTTTTCTTTTAAGCAAACAGCGCCAAGTTGCGGTATGTTTGAAGGCGATAATGGTTCAGGTTTTGTTGCGGCAGAAAAAGCGATGGATCTAGCCATTGAAATGGCTAAGAAAAATGGTGTAGCAGTTGTTGGTGTACGTAATATCTCTCATAGTGGAGCGCTTGCCTATTATGTAGAAAGAGCGGCTGAAAAAGATATGGTCGCCCTGTCTGTTTGTCAATCTGATCCAATGGTCGTACCATTTGGTGGAAGTGAACCCTACTTTGGGACAAATCCGATTGCCTTTGCTGCACCAAGTAACGATGATCGTGTTATCACGTTTGATATGGCAACAACCGTTCAGGCGTGGGGGAAAATACTGCATGCTCGTTCTAAAAAAGAAGCGATACCAGATTCATGGGCAGTTGATGCAAAAGGAAATCCTACAACAGATTCGACAGCTGTTAATGCTTTGCTGCCGATTGCAGGTCCTAAGGGTTATGGTTTGATGATGATGGTAGACATTCTATCTGGTATTTTACTAGGCGTACCCTTTGGCGAACATGTGTCTTCCATGTATCATGATTTATCGAAAGGACGTGAACTAGGACAACTTCATATTGTGATTAATCCAGACTTTTTTATTGGTTTAGATGTGTTCAAAAAGAATATCTCGACAATGTTGGATGAGCTAAAAGAAATTAGTCCTAGCCCTGGTTTCACAGAAGTCAATTACCCTGGAGAACGGGGACGTGCACGTGAAAAAAATTATGAAGAAAATGGAATTGAAATTGTGGATGATATTTATGAGTATCTGATCAGTGATGACATTCATTATGATCGTTATGATCATAAAAATAAGTTTGCGGAATAATTTTTTTGCAAACTAAATTATCTAGTTAAGCGTAACGTTGTTTCATATATTTTAAGGAGGAATTTCAATGCTGCACACAATAATTAAAACAAATAGCTATCAAGATTCAATCGTATTGATGCTATTAACAAACAAATTAAATACAATCGATGGCGTTCATAATGTTTCTGTAATGATGGGAACCCCTGCAAATAAAGATATTTTCAAAACAGGTGGTTTATACACAGATGAGTTAGAAAAAGCTTCTTCTAACGATATGGTGATTGTATTAGATATTGAAGATGACTCATTGATTGATCAAGTATTGACAGAAATCGATGTATTTTTGGAAGAGCAAACAAAAGGTGGCGGCGATGCAACTGGGGAAGAGGTCGTAAAAACTTGGGATAAAGCGTTTGAACTTGGCAAAGATGCTGGCGTAGTTGTTTTCTCTATTCCAGGAACGCATGCAGCACTTGAAATGGAAAAAGCTCTAGATGAAGGGAAACATGTTTTTTGTTTTAGTGATAATGTTTCGATTGAAGATGAAAAACGATTAAAAGAAAAAGCACATGAGGCAGGTCTTTTATTAATGGGTCCTGACTGTGGTACTGGCATCATCAATGGTATTCCTGTAGCCTTCACAAATGCTGTTCGTAAAGGGAAAATCGGTGTTGTTGGCGCGTCTGGGACAGGTATTCAAGAAGTCACTACAATTATCCACAAATTAGGTGGTGGCGTGACAAATGCAATCGGTACTGGTGGACGTGACTTAAAAGCTGAAATTGGCGGGATTACACTAAAAGACAGTATTATGACATTAGAGAAAGATCCTAATACAGAAGTGGTTGTTGTTATTTCAAAACCACCTGCACCAGAAGTTCGTGATGAAGTATTAAATCTTTTGAGAAGTATTTCAAAACCTGCTGTAACGATTTTCCTAGGTGAAAAACCAACCTCTCATGAAGAAAATCTTTATCGTGCGTATACTTTAGAAGAAGCTGCACAAACGGCTGTTCAATTATTGAATAAAGAAAATGTTCAAGCAGTGAAAGAAACATTGACTGTTCCAGCTCATTCTTTCAAACCTGAACAAAAATTTGTTAAAGGTTTGTACTCTGGCGGAACTCTTGCGTATGAAGCAGCGATGTTAATTAAAGAAGGTTTAGCTTTAACCGGTGACGAACACGCACCAGAAGGCTTTATCTTAAAAAATAAAGGGCATGAAATCATCGATTTAGGGGATGATGTTTACACTCAAGGAAAACCGCATCCTATGATTGATCCAACAAAGCGTAAAGAAATGCTAGAAGAAGCGGGCAGAGATTCTGAAACAGCAATTGTCCTTTTGGATGTTGTATTAGGTTATGGTTCTCATGCCAATATGGCGCAGGAATTAGCGCCAACAATCAAAGAAATCAAAGCACAAGCGGCCTCTGATGGCAGAGAATTGTTTGTAATCAGCACGATTGTAGGAACAGATGAAGATCCTCAAAATATCCATGAGCAAGAAACAATCATGAAAGATGCGGGTGTGATCATTTGCGATAGTAACGCGCAAGCAGTTCGCTTAGCATTAGCTATTTTAGATCATCCATTGACTCAAACTGATAAAGAAATCGAATCGACACCAGCAGTGACTCCAGTTGCAATCGAACCAACGGAAGCAATGTTGGCCTTATTGACAAATCAAGGATTTATCAATGTCGGTTTACGTAGTTTCTCTGAAGCGATCATCAATCATGGTGGTAAAGTGGTTCAGTATGATTGGCAACCTGTTGCAGGCGGAAATATCACGTTGCAAAAAGCATTACAGTTCTTAAATAAAGTAGCATTAGCTAAATAAATTATCCAGCTTACTGAGCTAGCTCCTCAGAAAAAAGATAAAAATAGATTGTGGTAAAAAGCATCACATTCTATTTTTCCTATTTTTCAGTCGGAGCTGATCAAGCTCATTCAGCTTTTAACGGAGGAAAATCAAAATGTCATATAAAACAATCGATGAAGCAAACCAAGCGGTAGCAGCAAAAATCGTTGCTGGTTCTCCTTTCTTATTAGATGTAGTCCCAGCAAAAACAGTAATCCCAGAATTAAACGAAGGGAAAGTCCTATTACATGCAGGACCTCCGATTACTTATGATAAAATGGTTGATCCAATCCAAGGAGCATGTGTCGGTGCGGCACTATTTGAAGAATGGTGTGAAACCGAAGAAGAAGCAAGAAAAATGTTAGAATCTGGCGAAGTAAAATTAATCCCCTGTCATCATGTAAATGCCGTTGGACCAATGGGTGGAATTACTTCAGGGAACATGGCGGTCTTAGTTGTTGAAAACAAAACAGACGGCAATCTCGCTTTCTGTACGATGAACGAAGGTATTGGTGCAGTATTACGTTTTGGTGCGTATTCTGATGAAGTAATCAATCGTTTAAGATGGATGAGAGACACTTTAGCTCCTGTTTTAAGTGCAGCCTTGAAAACGAAAGAAGACGGCTTAAATATCAATGTATTAGTTGCTAAAGCAATTGCTATGGGAGATGAATTCCACCAACGTAATATTGCTGCTTCATTAGCATTCTTAAAAGAAATGGCGCCAATCATTGTTGGATTAACTGAAATCGATCAAACAAAACGTGAAGAAGTGGTTCAATTCTTAGCAGATACAGATCAATTTTTCTTAAACATTATGATGGCTTCAGCGAAAGCTGTTATGGATGGGGCAAGACAAATTCAAGAAGGAACAATCGTAACTGCAATGTGTAGAAATGGTCATGAATTTGGTATCCGTATTGCTGGAATGGGTGATGAATGGTTCACAGGTCCTGTTAACACACCTCAAGGATTATATTTCTCAGGGTTTAGTGAAGCAGATGCAGCGCCTGATATGGGAGATAGTGCCATCACTGAGACTTTTGGCGTCGGTGGTATGGCAATGATCGCAGCACCAGCAGTAACTCGTTTTGTTGGTTCAGGCGGTTTCTATGATGCGTTGAATACAAGTAATGAAATGACAGAAATTTGTATTGACACTAACCCTAATTTCCCAGTTCCAACTTGGGACTTTAAAGGGATTTGTCTAGGAATTGATGCGAGAAAAGTGGTAGAAACAGGAATCCTTCCTGTGATCAATACAGGGATCGCAAATAAAAAGGCAGGCTTAGGTCAAATCGGAGCAGGTACAGTAACGCCGCCGATCGATTGCTTTGAAAAAGCCGTTTTAGCTTATGCAAAAAAATTAGGTTTTACAGAATAAAAGGTGATAATAGTGTTTGTTAATGCTTGTTTTATGGATCAGTTTCTTTTGTTTGATGAGTTCGAAGAACAAAAATGGCGTGTTCACAGTAAATATAAGAATAGTTTCAATATTCAAGGCGAAAAGGAGCAACAGTTAGTGGTCGTGACGACCACTAACTATCCTTTTATGCCAAATGGTATATACTTGGAGGCCAATGATTTTACTCAATTATTATCAACAATTGAAATTGGTGAATGGATTAATTGGGAACAAAAGTGTTTGCATTTTTCTAAAAATCATCTGTTACTGACGCATGGAAAACAGTATTCATCTGTCTTTGAGGAAACAGGAGATATAGTGGAAACCAGTCGAAAAAGACTATTTGTATATGCAAATTCAGTTGTAAAAGAAACTGGGAGTAAACATACGTTGTATCGATTTTTAGAGGAAATGCATCCCTTTAAAGACGCCATTGACAACTTATGTTTTGAGAATCAGTCACAACAAAAAGCAGGACTTGATTTTCTTTTAGGCAGAGGATTGGGGTTAACTCCTTCTGGTGACGATATGATTGTCGGGCATCTTGCAGCAAGACGGCTATTGAATCAAGAAAGTTCTATACTAACCAATTTACTACTTACTGAACTGTCAGCAGAACAATCTGTGACAACGGATATCAGCAAGCACTATTTGTTATGCGCAATATCGGATCGTTTTAGTGAACCGGTTCTTAAATTAATTGAAGCATTAATGACAAACAGTAGCGAAGAAAACATTGAAAAAATAGTTAAGAGAGTCATTTCAGTTGGACACACATCTGGTGTTGATTTATTGGCAGGCTTAATGACTACAATCAAATTACTGAGCACTAAATGAAGGAGGATTTTTATGGCAAATCGTGTCGTGATCGCATTGGGAGGCAATGCAATTTTAAAACCAAACCAAGAAGCAACACTTGAGGTACAGCTAGATAATGTTAAAGTTAGCGCAGATCTAGTTGCAAAAATAGAAGAAATTGATTATGAAATCGTTTTAACTCATGGGAATGGCCCTCAAGTCGGAAATATTCTAAGACAAAATGAAGAAGCAAAAGATGTAGTTCCACCATTTCCTTTGGATGTGTGTAATGCTGAATCTCAAGGCTTTATTGGGTACATGTTAGAACAAAGTTTAAAAAATTCATTGGAGACAAAAGGGTTGACGAGTAATGTTATTACGTTATTAACTCAAACGGAAGTTTCTGCTGAAGACGAAGCGTTCACTAAACCAAACAAACCAATCGGGATTTTTTATACAGAAGAAGAAGCAAAAAAAATGGAGCAAGAAAAAAATTGGGTGATGATGGAAGATGCTGGACGTGGTTACCGTCGCGTTGTACCTTCTCCGCAACCAAAAGCGATCCATGGCGTAGACTCGATCGTTAATTTATTAAGCCGCAATACGATCGTTATTGCAGGCGGTGGTGGCGGAATTCCTATCGTTCGTGATCAAAATGGACTACTAAAAGGAATTGAAGCAGTAATTGATAAAGATCGTACAGGTAAAAAATTAGCAGAACAAGTGGATGCCAATGTCTTCATGATGTTGACGGATGTAAGCAACGTATATATTAATTACGGTAAAGAAAACCAAGAAAAATTAGAAACAATTTCTGTAAAACAAGCACAACAATATATGGATGAAGGTCATTTTGCTGATGGCAGCATGGGACCTAAAATGGAAGCTGCTATTGGGTTTGCAGCACAAGGGAAAACAGCGATTATTTGTTCTTTAGAAGAAGCTGACCAAGCTTTACTGGGCAGAGCAGGGACAAGAATTGTAGGATAAAAAAATAAAAATAGAAGCTGAAAGAAACGATTTACTTTCAACTTCTATTTTTATTATTGATGCTGGTTTGAGCGTTCTGATAACTCTAAAGCTAGACGTAAATTCAAGCTATTTGAGGGATCTTGAATATTTTTTCCGAGTAACTTAGCACAATGATCAATTCTGTATTTAATCGTATTACGATGTAAGTAAAGTTCTTTAGCAGTTTTTGAAATTTCACATTGAAAACTTAAATAACATTTTAGTGTTTTACGAAGTTCGATAAATGAGTCTTCAACGGGATAGGCAAGCTCTTTTAGCGTCGATTCACAGAAATAATGAATGTCTTCCAGGCTCATTTTTTCGAATAAGCTTTTCATTCCTTTAGGATGATAGCGATGAGTAAGTGTGTTAGTAGTCATTGTCAGCATTTCTTCATAGGCAGTTTTTGCTTCGATGAAGGAGCTTGCGATTTGTTCGATCGTTTCATACAAATTTCCCAAGGCAAATGTTAAAGTGATCGGAAGTTTTTCAGATAATTCCAAAGATAGATCACTTAAAATTCTTTCTAAATCATCTACTCTGCTTTGAATTAAAATAGCTAAATGATTCGTATTTTTCACTTTGAAAATACTAATATGTTTGATTCTTGTTGGTAAAGTTTCCGATAACCATTGATAAGCAACATCACTTTCTTCTTGTTGATATTTGATTTTTGTTGAAGTGGTTGTAGTTTGGTTGCAAACTGCATAGACAACTTGATACTGTGTGCTTTTTTTTAATCCATAGTTTGCACCTAGGTCAAGCCAATCGCGTCTTGATTGATGAGGTGTTTGCTGATATTCGATTAACTGACCTAAAAAATCGCTTTTGAGAAAATCTAAAGATTCTTGAATCTTTTGATTTTTATACAACATAAATGACAAGACTAAACAGGCTTGTTCTACTGCAAATTCTGACATTGGATAAGGAACTTGCTGCGGATTTAAAATCAACAAGTAATGAGGGAAGTAGCTATTCACAGTTACTGAAAAACCTGCAATCTGCAATAGCTCTTGATTTAAATCTTCGATCATAAATGATGCATGACTATCTTCATTCCAATTAGTGTATTTATTAAAGAGTTGTTCAACATAATACTCAGCGGGTTTTGACGTCTGAGTGAAGTGTTTTGAATGAGCGATTACTTTGCGATAAGGGCTTAATAAAATCACAGGAGTGTTAATCATTTTACCAAAATCAGCGACAAAGCGAGCGATGCTCACATCATGAATCAATAAATCAGAAAATCGCTTTTGGATGTCTAAGGCGTAACTTAGTTGCTCTGTTTTAGTATCCCATAAGTAATTTAAAAGTTGGTGCAACAAAGCGCCCAGCGGTTGAGTACTAGGCACTTGAACAATTGGAAAATTAATTTTATTTGCATAAGCGACAACTTCAGGATCAATCGCTTCAATAAACCGTCCAACTTTTATACCGATGCCAGCAGCTTCTTGTTCTTTTAAAGAATCGATCAAAGTGATAAGCTCTTTTTGATTATCCTTATAAACCATAGCTGTAGTTAAAAGAAAAATTTTTTGAGGAATAAAATTTGCCACATCAGGTGTTTCAGAAATCTCGATACTTTCAACAATGGTATTAGCTTTTGTAGGATGTGTTAATAATTTTAAATCGGAAAATCTTGGTATTTTTAATAAATCTTCTAAAGTGGTCAATAGATGTCCTCCTAATTTAAAAGCGAAGCAGACTTGTTCAGACTCGACAGAAAAATAGTGAAAATTGAGGGTGGCATATTTTACCACAAGCATATCTTAACTTTTTCTGCTTCACGATAACGCTTTAATGGGAAATCAGCAACTCATAATATTGCTGTATTTCTTAACATATCTACATTCTAAATGATAGCGCGTGCAGATTCAAGAATGTTTTGTACATAATAACCGAATATTCAATTTTTTTATTCAAAAGTGACAATGACTTTTTTTGATATAAAGGTAGGATAAAATTAAAACAGAAAAGAGGAATTAGTTATGTTTTCAGAAATCTCGGTACCAAGTAGAACAATCATGACACCTGGTCCAGTTGAGGCTCATCCAGTAGCGTTAAGAGCGATGTCTGCTTCTATTTTAGGTCAATTTGATCCAGCTTTTTTACAAATTATGGATGAAGTAAAAGAAATGATTAAGATTCCTTTTGGTACAAAAAATGAGCAAGCGTTTGCAATTGATGGAACATCTCGTTCAGGACTGGAAGCGGCTTTGATTGCATTGATTGAACCAGGAGATAAAGTATTGATTCCAGTATATGGTCGTTTTGCATATCTTTTAGGAGAGATTTGTGAGCGTGCTAAAGCAGAGATTCATTATCTTGAAAAAGAATGGGATGCCCCTTTTGAACAAGAAACAATCATTGAGGAAATCAAAAAAGTTCAACCGAAAATTGTTGCTATGGTACATGGTGAAACAGCGAATGGACAAATGCAGTCAATGGAAAAAATTGGTCAACACTGTAAAGAAAATAATATTTTCTTTGTTGTCGATATGGTTGCAACCTATGGCGGTGTACCTCTTGAAGTAGATGCTTGGGGAGTTGATATTGCAATTGCAGGAACACAAAAATGTGTGAGCGTTCCTTCAGGTTTGTCATTAATCACGTACAATGATCGAGTGGAAAAAGTTCTTACGAGTCGTTATCAAAAAGAATTAGGATTAAGTAAAGATATCCGCAATGACAATCATATTAGTAGTAATTATCTTGATTTAAGCCAGTTACAGCGTTATTGGAGTGAGGAGCGAATTAATCATCACACCGAAGCGACAAGCATGATTTACGGGCTACATGAAGGTCTTAGAATGATGATCAACGAAGGCATGGACAATGTTTATGCCCGACATGCTCAAAATGATCAAGCAATTGTTGCTGGTATAAAAGCGATGGGCTTAGGTTTTTATGGTGAATTGACGACTAAAATGCCAACAGTTACACCGATCATGATTCCTAAAGGTATTGATGGCGAAGCAGTTCGTGCGCTGATGCTGGATGAGTTTGGTGTAGAAATTGCTTCATCTTTTGGTGCGCTTCAAGGCAAAGTATGGCGTATTGGAAATATGGGATACAGCAGTAGAAAATCTAATGTTCTTCACGTGTTATCTGCTTTAGAGGGTGCCCTTAATTACTATGGAGCGTCTATTAATAAAGGTGAGGCTGTAAAAGCAGCATTATCAATCTATAAAAAATAGAAAAATTAGAAGATGTTTGTGTGAAAGAACAAGTGATTGTTCGTATTGCACAAACATTTTAACAAGTTTGTGAAAAATTATGATGCATGAAAGTTTGCTACCGCTTACAATTGAAACGAATAAGAAGTTATTTGTTTAGATGTTTGAAATGAAAATTGCACAAACATTTTTGTTATCATACGTTTAAAAAATAACATATGGAGGAAAAGACATGGATGCAAAAAGTAAGGGTTCAGGAATGGATTATTGGAAAAAAATTGTTATTTTGTTATGTGCTGGTTGGGTAACGATATGGGTATATCGTTCAGCCTTGTCACCGGCATATCCGCAGATCAATGAGTCACTTGGCGGAAATATCACTGATACAGCACTGGGTTTTATTTCTACTTGTTACTTTTTTGGATATGTAGCAATGCAGATTCCAGCAGGTTTCTTAGTAGATAAAATTGGAAAGAAAAAAGTATTGATTCCAGGATTTATCGTTTTTGGACTAGCTGCTTTATTGATTTCTCAAGCAACGAACATTCAAATGATTTACGTTGGTAGTGTTTTAGCAGGTTTAGGATGTGGCTCTTTTTATGGTTCAGCATATTCGCTAACTTCTCAAAATATTCCACGAGAAAAAAGAAGTTTCTCGACGGCCATTGTAAATAGTGGATCCGCTGTGGGTTCTGGTTTAGGCTTGATTTTATCTAGTTTCTTAGTTGTTCAATTACAATTTCCATGGCAAACAATGATGTACATTTCTGTAGCATTGATTGCTGTGATGTTAGTGGCATTTGTTGCAATTATTCGTAATAATAAAGAAGATGCTGAATTTTTAGCGCAATCTGAGGCGGCAGAGGCAGCTGAAGCAGCGGCTGCTGCACCAGAAGCTCCAGTTGTTGAAAAAGAACATGTGTCAATCAAAAAATTATTTTCACCAAAAATGTTATTTGCTTATATTTTATATTTTGCTACTTGTTATGCATATTATATGACGGTTACTTGGTTGCCGAACTTTTTGGGAACTGAACGTGGATTTGAAGGGGCAGCGATTGGTTTTTCTGCATCTCTTGTTGCGTTTGCATCGATCCCAGGCGCTTTGTTCTTCAGCCGTTTAGCTGATAAATTTATGCACAAAAAAGTCCAGTTTATCGTTATCTTGGAATTTTTGGCAGCTGCGATGTTATTATTGACTGTACAAGCAACAAGCTCAACATTATTATTAATTGGCTTGATTTTATATGGATTTTTAGGAAAACTAGCTGTAGAGCCGATAATTATTTCTTGGCTTGGGGAAAATGCACCAAAAGTCGGTATTGGTACAACATTAGGCGTATTTAACTTCTTCGGAATGATGTCGTCAGTTATCGCACCGACATTGACGGGTTCAATCTCTGATGCCACTGGTTCTAAAGAAATGGGTTTTTATATTTCAGTTATTTTATTAGTAGTTGGAACGGCGCTATTCTTACTAGCGAACTTAAACAAAAAGAAAGCAACTGCTGAATAAGTATTTGTAATTATATGAAAGAGATAATGATGTGTTTATCTTCTGAGACGAAATATAGTTGATAGAAAATAAACACATCATATTTTTATATAGAAGTAGTACATAAAATAATATATATTTGGAATTTTAGTGAATGTAATCGCTTAAAAAAAGGGGGCGAAATAGTGGAAAACCAAGATTATCAAATCACTGAAGAGGAACTTCAATGTTATCGAGAACGTGGCTATAATGAAGATTTACTTCCAAAACCGTTGTCTAAAAGAATGATGGGAAAACTGAACTATTTTACGCTGTGGATGGGCTCGGTGCATAATATTCCCAATTATGCAGCAGTAGGAGGTTTTTTATTTCTAGGACTTTCTCCGATCAACATTATGTTGGCTTTAGTGATGAGTGCATTAGCAGTTGCTTTGTTCATGACATTCAATGGTCGAGCAGGATCAAAATACGGCATTCCTTTTGCGATTCACTTGCGTTCAACTTATGGTGATATTGGTGCGAAACTGCCAGGGTTTCTTAGAGGATGTGTAGCAGCGATTGCTTGGTTTGGGTTGCAAAATTATACTGGATCATTAGCGTTGTTAATTTTGCTTGGTAAAATTTGGCCGGGATTTTTGACACTTGGCGGAGATACAAAGATCTTGGGAATTTCTATTCCAGGATTGATCGCATTTACGATTTTTTGGACAGTGAATGTCTTGATTGGCTTTGGTGGAGGAAAGATTCTTAATAAATTCACCGCTATTTTGAGTCCGTTGATTTATATTGTTTTTGGTGGAATGGCTATTTGGGCGATTGGAGCTGCAGGTGGTTTAGGACCGATTTTATCTTATGATGTTTCCGGGGCAGCACATAACCTTTCGCCAGTGTTTGTCTATTTTATGATTATTAATTCAGTTTTGGCAGTTTGGGCAGCGCCTGGTGCAAGCGTTTCGGATTTTACTCAAAATGCAAAGTCAACGAAAGCTCAGACGGTTGGTCAGACAGCCAGCTTTTTAATTGGTTATGGAATATTTGCCTTTTCAAGTGTTGTAATTTTAATTGGTGGTTCTATTCGCTATGGAATACAAGAATGGAATATTTTAAACATCGTTGATCGTTGGGATAATTCGTTTGCAATTATTATTGCGATGCTAGTATTCTTATTAACAACAGTTTCTACAAATGCAACGGGAAATATTATTCCAGCTGCTTATCAGTTATGCGCATTATTTCCTAAAAAGATCGATTATAAAAAAGGTGTTCTACTTGCCAGCGTCATCAGTTTTCTAATTATGCCATGGAAATTAATGGAAAATGCAGCTAGTATCTTTATTTTCTTGAATACGATTGGTGCGGTCTTAGGACCTGTTGCAGGAACGATGATCGCCAATTACTATTTCGTTCAGAGACAAAAAATCGACTTGAATCAGTTGTATATGGATCAACAAATAGATAACAGTCATAATATTTATAAAGGTTTAAATAAACCAGCATACGTTGCTACAGTTGTGGCATTGGTTATTTGTTTAAGTGGTAATTTTATTCCTGCTTTAAAAGTATTTTCTGATATTTCTTGGATTTCTGGTTTTGTATCTGCTTTTGTTTTATATTTAACATTAAGAAAATTCTTTGATAAGAAAAAAATTTGTCCAAAGTGAAGTGTTGCTAATCTATACGAGGAGGAAAGCAAATGAGTTATGATTTATTGATCAAAAACGGTTTAGTTATTCTAGAGTCGGGAGAGGTTAAGACGGATGTCGCTGTAAAGGGTGGAGTGATCGTGGCAGTTGGCAGTGACCTTGGTGAAGCAGCTAAAGTTATTGATGCAGAAGGTTTGGTTGTTAGTCCTGGTATGGTAGATGCTCATGTCCATATTACTGATCCTGGCGGAGGTTATCGCGATCAATGGGAAGGGTATATCACAGGCACCGCTTCATGTGCTAAAGGCGGAGTTACATCATTTATGGAAATGCCTTTAAATCAAGTGCCAGCAACGGTCGACGGTGAATCGTTGGAAATAAAATATAGTGCTGGAAAAGGTAAACTAAAATCAGATGTTGGTTCATTTGGAGGTTTAGTGCCATTTAATCTTACAGGCGGTATTCAAGAGTTAAATGATGGCGGAGTTGCAGCGTATAAATGTTTTATGGCGACTTGTGGAGATCGTAGCATCGATGGGGATTTTATGAATGTCGATGATTATTCACTTTACGAAGGAATGAATCAAGTTGCTAAAACTGGTAAAGTTCTAGCAATTCATGCAGAAAATGCTGCAATTACAGATAAATTAGGAGAAATTGCCTATAAAAATGGAGAAACAACATTGAAAGCTTATGTTGCAAGTCGTCCAGTGTTCACTGAAGTTGAACCTATTCGCAGAGCGATTTTGTTTGCCAAAGAAACAGGCTGTCGCATCCATATTTGTCATATTGCTTGTCCAGAAGGTGTAGATGAAGTAACAAAGGCAAGAAGAGCTGGTGTTGATGTAACGTGTGAAACCTGTACTCATTATCTTTATTTTGATACAGATGAATTAGATCAAATTGGTCCAGTGGTAAAATGTTCTCCGCCGATTCGTGATAAAGAAAATCAAAAGGGGATGTGGGAAAAAGTATTATCAGGAGAAATTGACTTTGTGACTTCTGACCATTCACCATGTACACCTGATTTAAAAGATAAAGACAATGCGTTTGAAGCATGGGGCGGAATCTCTGGGGTTCAAAATAATGTTGATGTTCTCTTTGATGAAGGCGTTCAAAAACGTGGGATGTCATTGAAACAATTCGCGGCTATTATTGCTGCTAATCCTGCTGATCGTTACGATTTAGATCAAAAAGGCCGAATCAGTATTGGGAAAGATGCTGACTTTGTTTTGATTAAACCAAATGCTCCTTATACATTAAAAGCTGAAGATTTGGAATATCGCAATAAGATCAGTCCATATATTGGTCGTGAAATCGGTGCTCAAGTTGTCCAAACTATTTTAAGAGGTCACGTGATTTATACGAAAGAAGATGGAGTTTCAACTGATTTTGTTGGTGCCTTTATCAAGAAATAACTAAGCTAATAGAATAATAGGGAGATCAGACATGGAAATAGTTATTTTTATTGTCTGATCTTTCTTATTTTTATGATAAAGAATAGAAAAACGACTCGTTTAGTGATTTAACATAATAAAGGAGAACGTGAACGATGGATGAACAAAAAAGTCTGACTGGACGAACGCCATATTGGAAACAGATTATTTATGTATTAACGATTGGGTGGATCGTTATTTGGATCTATCGAACCGTTTTAACACCTGTTTATCCAATCATTAGTGATTATTTTGGCGGAGTAACGGATGCTCAACTTGGTAATATTTCCAGTTCTTATTTTTTAGGCTATGTCTGTATGCAAATACCTTCAGGACTGTTAGTAGATAAATTAGGAAAAAAACAAATTCTGATTCCCGGCTTTTTATTATTCGGTCTAGGCACGTTGATTGTCGGATTAGCGCAAGATATCGGTATTGTTTTTATTGGTAGTGTTTTAGCAGGTCTAGGTTGCGGAACCTATTATGGAGTTGCTTATTCATTGACTGCCGAATATGTACCGGTGTCTAAAAGAAGCTTATCAACAGCAATTATCAATAGCGGAACAGCAATAGGCAGTGGTTTAGGTCTGATTTCTTCTAGTTATTTAGTTGGAACAAGAGTGCTACCTTGGCAAGCATTAATTTTTGCTACGACTGTACTAATCTTGTTATCAGTGGTTATGTTTTTACACTTCATTCGATTGGAAAAGCCAAAAAAGCGGATTAATATGCAATCTGAAATTGAAAAACAAACTTCGATTAAATCACTTTTTAAGCCTCGAATGATTTCGGCCTATATCTTATATTTTTCAACATTGTACACGTATTATTTGATTGATACGTGGTTACCTAATTTTTTAGAAACTGAAAAGGGATTTTCTGGCACTTCAGTAGGGCTAGCTTCTTCATTAGTGTTTTTTACTGCAATACCAGGTGCACTTATTTTTAGTCGGATTGCAGATGATTTTCCTGAGAAAAAAGTTCAATTGATTATTTCACTTGAAATACTAGCCGCTAGTGTGTTGTTTATCACTGTGACAACTACGAATCAAACGATCTTAGTGATTGGGATTATGGCTTATGGATTTTTAGGGAAATTAGCTGTTGAACCGATCATTATTTCTTGGTTAGGAGAATCTGCTCCCAGAGGAAGCGTGGCAACAATGTATGGTGTATTTAATTTTTTTGGTATGTCGTCTTCAGTTATTGTACCGTCGTTAACTGGGAAAATTTCTGATCTCACTGGTTCTAAGCTTTATGCATTTTATTTAGCGATTCTAATTATAGGGATCGGAACTTTTCTGTTTTATTTCATCAATCGCTTTATTGGAGATAAGGATAAACGCACATATTGATAGACGCGTACAAAAAACGTCTTATTTCTTTTCATCATTGAAAGAAAGAGATGTTTTTTGCAGTTCAAAAGCAACTTTACAACGCCAGAAGTATATTAGATGAAGTCTGTCTTGATTTTCGTTATACTTATCTAAAGGAATGAGGTGGGCAAATGAAAAAGACTGAGAAAATATATATGGTAATCGCTCGGACTGATATTTCTTTAGAAGAGTTGAAGCTGGATATTTTTAACTGGTTAAGCTTTTTACGAATTTTGACAACACCTGAAAGCTATCGTTTTGGTGATGAAGAAACGCAGATATTTGACTTACAAACAATTATTCATCAGATTCAACAGCTGACTGAAGAAGAGAATTTATGGATCAAGGTGAGTAGCCAAGGTGGCGAATTTCAACTCCATATTTCTAAGTTAAATCTTCATGAACGGACGATTTTAGATGGAGCTGTTTTTCTAGCGAATCAAGCGATGGTTGAAAATTATTGCGAAACTCGAATGGTTAGAAATGGCATCTATGGGTATATTCGTTCATTAGATGAATATTTATATAATAACGTTGAGAATATTGAAAAAAGAACATTTGAAACGAATAGCGAAATCGAAAAATTGCCCAAACGTTATAATAATGAAAAAGTAATAATCGTTGATTGTAATCAATTTTCTGGCTATGATATTTATTTTAAAGGGTTGTGTTTGACGTCATGTTGGAAAATGTATTATTCAAGTCTATACTATCAAATCATTCCTAAACCAGTTTTCTTGGAAGTACAGCAAGTTCAATCTATAGAAGAAATGAATAATCAAGTGATCCAGGTGACATTATTCAAGGATCCGTTTAATTGGGATTTGTCTGTTAATCAAAAGTATCAGCGTTTGTTTAGAGATCAGATGGGGTATGATCAATTGACTTGGAATAATGGGACAGGCGTTTTACGTGAGCCGTATATTGAATATGCTTTTGCTGAAGAAGTTACACAAACTGTTCAATACCAAAATAGTTATTATCAACCAGTTGAAAAGAAAAAAGCAACATATTTTGTCACTAGAAGTTATGATATGCTACATCAAAAATATGTGGTAAGCCGAAAGAAAGGAATATTAAATGCTCAGGCTTATTTTCCGTGGATCGATGAGAAAAGCCGCAAGATGATGAATTATCGTGTGTTAAATCCAGAAATGGCAATTGATGATGGACTTTCAGCGTATGAATTTTATATACGGCAATTCTTAGAAATAGATGTTTTGGATAAAAAATATGATGATTTTGTCTCTGTTTTACGTTTTTATTTACCAAAAGAAGCCATAAAAAGAATTCCTTTAGAAGCATTATGGGATAAATTATTCGATGTAAATATTAGCAATTTGAAACAAAAAGAAGCGTCTACACGTTTTGATTTGAAAAAAGCGAAGAATCATTTGCGCGTTGTATTTTTAGATTTGAGTTATTTAGAGACAAAGAATCAGACAATGGATGTTAGTGAGTAGCTTTTTTTAGAAAATAGAGATTGAGATAAGTGTTTAATTTAGAGAAAAAAGCCAGATCTACCGACTATTCATTTTGGGGTGTGAGATAGAAGCGATTTTTACTTTTGTTTCACGCCCTAAGTACATAGTTTTTTTACATAGAAATTATGGCATTAAGGGAAAGTGAACCAATAACATCTATAGAAGCAGTGTAAGGATAGTTGTCAGAAAAAGCTACTAAACCTTCAATGGATGAAGTATTGACGATCGAGCCACCGCTGTTTTTAATCATTAGTGGAATCATTTCAGTTAAACCGTATGTCAGGCTATTTGTAAATTTACGATCATTTTTGATAAATAGATTCCAATATTATTGACTAAACTATCAATTTTCCCATGGTTACTTATAGTGGCAAAAACTATGCGTTGCTTCCCATTCAGCTTGAGTTATCTCTGAAATAATACAAGAGAGTGTATTTAAACCAACCCCAAGTTGTTACTTCTTTGACAGCTATTAGAGTTGAAATACCATTACTGCTTTGCGCTTCCGCGAGTGATATTACTTTACCTAATAATCTATTCATAAAAAAACGCTATACCTAAAAATACAGAGTCTACTAGTGAAGAAATTTTAAAACTGTAAAGAATATGTATATCTATCTATAATTTTAATGTAGAAATTTTAGTAAAGTGAAGAATAGAATCCAAAAAATCACGATTTTCATTAAGTAAAAAGCCTCAAATAAATGTGACCGAAATCAACGTCATTTGAGGCTTGATGATAATGATTAGTTAAGAATAGAAATTTATTGAGAGACTGGTTTTTTTACAATACCTAAAATGACAGCAGAAACGACTGCACCAAGTGCAATAAATATTAGATATAAGATCGGATGACTCAAGAGTAGCGCCACGAAGATACCGCCATGAGGAGCTAACAGGCGAATACCAAAACCACCAACTAGTCCACCAGCTAGTGCTGAACCAACGACAAAACTTGGGATAACACGTATTGGATCTGCCGCAGCAAAAGGGATCGCGCCTTCTGTTACAAAGGATAGTCCCATTACTAAGTTAGTCAAACCAGCATCTTTTTGATCTTGTGTAAATTTATTTTTAAAAATCAATGTTGCAATAAAGATTGCTAAAGGAGGAACCATGCCGCCTGCCATTACAGAAGCCATAATAATGCTGCCGCCTTCTGTGACTGTTGCAGCGATTGAAGCTGTGCCGAATACGTAAGCCGCTTTATTAATTGGACCACCTAAGTCGATTGCCATCATTCCGCCGAGTAAGACACCTAAAAGTGCAGCGTTTGTTCCATCTAAACTTAATAAAAAATTATTTAATCCATCATTGATGATTTTCATTGGAACATTGATCAAAAGCATCAAACCACCAACAATCAGTAAACCAAATACCGGATAAAATAATATTGTTTTGATTCCATCAAGTGATTTAGGTAATCCTTTGAAAAGTTTTTTCAAGAAAAGAATGACATATCCAGCTAAGAAACCACCGACCAAAGCACCTAGGAAACCAGCACCACCTGTATTGGCTAACGCACCAGCAGCAAAACCTACAATTAACCCTGGTCGATCAGCAATACTTGAAGCAATAAAGCCTGCTAAAACGGGTAACATGAATCCGAATGCCGCTCCTCCGATTTGATTGAACCAACTTGCAGCTTGATTATAATTACCAAGCATGCTTAATTGATCTTGAGGAACACCAATAAATTGATCGATCATAAATGAAAGTGCAATGGCAATTCCGCCACCGATAACAAATGGCAGCATATGTGAGACGCCATTCATCAAGTCTTTATAGATTCTTGAACCAACTGAACCATCAGCTGATCCATCTTCGTCATTTGTATCTGATTCAGAACTGTGAAAAGTCGGAGCTGTACCACTCGTAGCTAAAGTGATTAATTCTTCTGTTTTACGAATCCCATCACTCACTGGACGGTTTACTAATTCTTTGCCGTCAAAACGATTCATTTCAACTTTTTTATCAGCAGCAACGATCACGCCATCAGCACGAGCAATATCTTCTGTGGTTAGGTGATTTTTAACCCCTTCAGAACCGTTTGTTTCTACTTTGATGTCAATGCCCATTTCTTTAGCTTTTTTCTTTAAAGCATCTTCTGCCATGTAGGTATGAGCGATTCCGGTTGGACAAGCTGTAACGGCAACGACGAATTTACGAGTTGTATCCTGATTATTTTTGACTGCTTCTTCCAATTGTTCTTGTTTCTCTTGCGCTTCTTTGGCTTCTTCAGCAGTTTGAAATAAAGTTTGAACCTCTTCAGGTGCTTTAGTTTCTTTTAATTTTGCTACAAAATCTGGATCGATTAATAGGCGAGATAGCGCAGCTAATGCTTGTAAATGAGTATCGTTTGCGCCTTCTGGAGCCGCAATCATAAAGAATAAGTAAGTTGGTTGTCCATCTAATGCTTCGTAGTCAACCCCACTATTACTTTTAGCGAATAAAACAGTAGCTTCTTTAACCGCACTGTTCTTGGCATGAGGCATCGCGATTCCATCGCCAAGGCCAGTTGATGTTTGCGCTTCACGGGCTAGAATTCCTTCTTTATATGTTTCGATATCAGAAATTCTACCGCCATCGTACATTTTTTGAACCATTTCATCGATTGCACTCTTTTTGTCGGTCGCTTGTAGATCCATGATCATAACGTCTTTGACTAGTAAGTCTTTGATGTTCATTTTTATTCCCTCTTTCCTCAAGTTACTTGATTTTTTCGATTTTCACTTCTGAAATCAATTCATTGATTAAATCAACAGATGCTAAATCATCTGAAAAAGCAGTCGCACTACCACATGCAACACCCCATTTAAACGCATCAATAGGATTGTTATATTTCGTTAATGTTCCTACGAATCCAGCAATCATTGAATCTCCAGCACCAACAGAGTTTTTCAATGTTCGTTTTAATACGTTTGAACGATAGATGCCGTCTTTGGTGAATAATAGAGCGCCATCACCAGCCATTGAAATGATCACATGTTGCGCACCATCTTCTAATAAACGTTCTCCAAATGGCAATATATCTTCCATCGTTTGAAATTCTGCATCAAATAATTCTGCTAGTTCATGATTGTTTGGTTTAATAAGTAAAGGTTTTTGCGGTAGGGCATTTAATAAATCTTTGCCAGTTGTGTCTATGACAAATTCAGCTTTTTTATCTTTGATAATTTGAATCAGCTCTTCATAAAAGCCTTTTCGAAGTGTTGCAGGTGTACTACCTGATAAAACCACAATATCACCAGCTGAAATCATACTTAATGTTTGTTTCAAGTCTTGTATTTCTTCGTTACAGATGGCAGGACCTAATCCATTGATTTCAGTTTCAGTTTCAGATTTTAGTTTGATGTTGATTCGAGTATCTTCTCGAACCGTTGTAAATTTCGTTTGAATTTGTTCTTTTTTTAGCCATTCAGAAATGAAATTCCCTGTGAAACCGCCTAAAAAACCGAGAGCGGTTGATTCAGCTTGAATTCTTTTTAAGATTCTGGAAACGTTGATACCTTTGCCGCCAGGTAACTTAAAGTCGTTGGTCATTCGGTTCAAGTCGCCTAACTTAAGTCCTTCTACATGAACAATATAGTCAATTGAAGGATTTAATGTCACTGTGTAAATCATTGTATTGCCTCCTTAATCGTTGTTTTTTTCTGGAATTCTTCAAGTAACTCAGGAGAACATTGATTGGTGACAATAATGACATCATCAAGTTCAGTTACTTTTGTGAATGTTACTTTATTTAGTTTCGTTTGATCAATCAAGACATATGCTTCTTCCGCATGCGCAATGGCCAAACGTTTTAAAGCTGCTTCTTCAGGATCCGGTGTTGTTAAACCAAACTTAAGATGAGCGCCATTCATGCCCATAAAAACTTTGTTGAAACGAAAATGATTGAGCTGTTCCATTCCGGTTGAGCCAATGATAGCTTTTGTAGATAGCTTAAGCGATCCACCTAGAATAATAGTCTTGATATTTAGGTCACCAAGTTTCGCTGCATGATGAACTGAATTTGTAACAACTGTGATATTTTTGTCTGCTAAAAAAGGTAGCATTTCTAAAGTGGTTGAGCCTGCATCTAGATAAATAACATCGCTATCGTGAACAAATTTAGCAGCTAATGAACCGATGAGTTGCTTTTCTTGAATGTTTTTGATTGATTTTTCGGACATATCTTGTTCAAAGCCCAAATTTAAAATTCTTTTTGCTCCACCATGAACTCGTTCTAATAATTTAGCATCTTCTAATTCTTGTAAATCTCTTCTTATCGTTGATTCAGAGGCGTTAAGAAGAGCAGCTAATTCTTGTGATTTGACGACTGATTGTTGATCTAATAAACGTAAAATCGCTTGATGTCTTTCTTCTGTAAGCATTTTCATTCCTCTTTTCACTGATTATAATAGCATATTAAAATTACTTATGCAATCAAAAACGATCAAAAACGGTCAAAAATGAAATTGGAGGCTACAGATTCTATTATTTGACAAAGTTGTTTGTTCTTTGGCTTAATGAGATTAAGAAAAATCGGAGGGATACGTATGGATAATCGTACAATATTGCAAGGATTTGAATGGTACCTGCCTGCTGATGGTCAGCACTGGCGACGTTTGGCTGACTTAGCAGAAGAACTACATAATAAAGGGATCAGCGGTGTCTGGCTTCCGCCAGCATATAAAGGTGCTAATGGTTTAGAAGATGTTGGGTACGCCCCATATGATTTGTACGATTTAGGAGAGTTTGAACAAAAAGGAACGATTTCGACTAAATATGGTACGAAAAAAGAGTATTTAGAATGCATCCAAGCTTTAAAAGAGGCTGGAATAGAAGTTTATGGTGATATTGTTTTTGATCATTTCATGGGAGCTGATGAGGAAGAGAATGTTTCAGCTATAAAATACCGACTAGATAATCGAAATGAGGCACTTAGTGGGGAAGAAGAAATTTCAGCATGGACAAAATTTACTTTTCCAGGAAGAAATCAGAAATATAACGATTATATCTGGACGTGGAAAAATTTTTCTGGTGTTGATTTTGATGATCGACGGCAAGATCATGGGGTTTTCAATTTTGATGGCAAAGGTTGGGATGAAGAGGTTGATAACGAAAATGGTAATTATGATTATTTGATGGGTTGTAATTTGGATATGGAATATGCTAAAACGGTTGAGCAATTAAATAAATGGGGGAAGTGGTATCAGGAATTGACGAACATTGACGGTTATCGTTTGGATGCAGTAAAACATATTCATTTCAATTATTTTGTCAATTGGTTATTGAATAGAAGAAAAGAAAAAGGGAAAGATTTATTTGTAGTTGGCGAGTATTGGAGTGGCGAGCTTGAGAAATTGATGAAATATATCGACAGTTCTGGGACGTTGATTTCTTTATTTGATGTTCCTTTGCATTATCATTTTTATGAAGCTGCAAACTCTGATGGTCGCTATGACATGCGCAATATTTTTGAAGAGACTTTGACGAAAGAGCGCTCAGAATGGGCGGTAACATTTGTTGATAATCATGATACACAAAAAGGACAAAGCTTAGAGTCATGGGTCGATGGGTGGTTTAAGGTCCATGCTTATGCGTTGATTTTGTTGCGAAAAGCTGGGACACCTGTTGTCTTTTGGGGAGATTTATTTGGTATACCTTCTCAAGGTGTAGATGCTGTTGGGAAAGATTTAGATTTGTTACTAAAAATTCGTGATTGCTTAGCTTATGGCAGTGAAATGGATTATTTTGACGATGCTAATGTGCTTGGTTGGATCAGAACTGGAACTTTTGATCAAGAAAAATCAGGATATGCTGTTGTAATGACAAATGCTCAAGGAGGCGAAAAAAACATGACAATCAGTGCTGTACATGCTGGGAAAAAATTTGTTGATATTTTAGGAAATAACGATGCACAAGTAATTTTGGATGAAACGGGTAAAGGCATATTTCCAGTGAACGACGGAGAGGTTTCTGTTTACGTGAATGAGGAGATCATAGAAAGATTGAGTAGAGGAATCGACAGTTTCGATATTTAGAATTAATAGTAAAAAGAACTGATTTCTTTTTATACTGCAAGATGCATAAAAAAATAGCGTGACTTCTGTTAGCCTATTAATTATACTGAGTTTATTGGATAGTTGTTTGACTAATGAGTATTTTCGGTGCGAAACATAAGTGCACATGGAATTGCTAAGAGATTCGCACCAGAATGTAGAAAGAAACTGAGTGTAAACCAGCTCTTTCTCATTTTTTTCACATTCTTTTAAGGATTCAAAGAAAAAAAGTGGTGTTTTTGTATTTTTTGTATTACTTTTTCGCAGTCTCACTCTTTATTGAGTGAGTGGATTGAAATATACACGTATTATGAGAGCAACCATCAATTTGCAGTCTCACTCTTTATTGAGTGAGTGGATTGAAATAAAAAAGGGTTCTCATTATCAATATCATTTAACGTCTCACTCTTTATTGAGTGAGTGGATTGAAATATCAATCACCAATGTAGCATTATGTTCTTTCTCAGTCTCACTCTTTATTGAGTGAGTGGATTGAAATCATTCATTGGTCTTATAAAAAGACTTGTTCTTTGGTCTCACTCTTTATTGAGTGAGTGGATTGAAATTCTTTTGCTTCAATTTCTTTGCTAAAAAATTCAGTCTCACTCTTTATGGAGTGAGTGGATTGAAATTGAGCGGTCTGACTGGATTTGCCAAGAATGCCGGGTCTCACTCTTTATTGAGTGAGTTTTTTAATTCATTAAAAATAATAAATAATGCGATAATTAAAGCAATGCTGTCATAATTAATTTTCTATAACTATGAAAAAAATTCATCTATCAAGGTTTGTTCAATCTGTTCAGCTTTTGAGTTTTTTTTGGTATAATGTATAAGATTGAAAAAAGAGAGAGGACGTTGATGATGGCACAAGAAAACGCCTTGATCCAAGGTATGAACCCGAGACAAAAAGAAGCCGTTCTACATACTGAAGGGCCTTTATTAGTTATGGCGGGCGCAGGTAGCGGAAAGACGAGAGTTTTAACTCACCGCATTGCTTATTTAATAGAAGAAAAAGATGTTAATCCATGGAATATTTTAGCGATCACGTTTACAAATAAAGCTGCAAAAGAGATGAGAGAGCGGGTTGGGAAATTATTAGAAGTTGGTGGAAACGATGTCTGGGTTTCGACATTTCATTCAATGTGTGTGCGGATTTTACGTCGAGATGTTGACAATATCGGCTATAATCGTAATTTTACAATTATCGATACGTCCGAACAGCGGACATTGATGAAACGAATTTTGAATGAGCTGAACATTGACATAAAGAAATACGACCCGCGCTCAATTCTTGGAACAATTAGTAATGCAAAAAATGAATTACAAACACCAAAAAGAGTCGAGGAATTACAAAGCACTCCCTACGAAGAGGTAGTTGCTAAATGCTATAAAATGTATCAAAAAGAATTAAGAAATAATCAATGTATGGATTTCGATGATCTAATCATGAATACGATACGTTTGTTTAATGAACATCCAGACTCGTTGACGTATTATCAAAATAAATTTCATTATATTCATGTAGATGAGTACCAAGATACCAACCATGCTCAATATACCTTAGTTAATATGTTAGCCGCTCGTTTTAAAAACCTATGTGTAGTAGGAGATGCTGACCAAAGTATTTATGGTTGGCGTGGAGCAGATATGCAGAATATTTTAGATTTTGAAAAAGATTACCCCGATGCTGCTGTGATTACGTTAGAACAAAATTATCGCTCAACGAAAAAAATTTTAGATGCAGCAAATAACGTAATTAAAAACAATCGCAATCGTCGAGACAAACAATTATGGACAGAAAATACTGATGGCGAAAAAATTATTTATTATCGTGGCGATAACGAACGAGACGAAACGCAATTTATTGTTGGACAAATCCAAAAAGAAATACGTGAAAAAGAGCGCATCTATGGTGATTTTGCCGTATTATATCGTACCAATGCGCAATCCCGGGTAATGGAAGAGATGCTTTTAAAATCGAATATTCCTTATACTATGGTCGGTGGACACAAATTCTATGATCGTAAAGAAATCAAAGATATTTTAGGCTATTTAAATATTATCTCTAATTCGATGGACTCACTTAGTTTTGAACGAGTAGTTAATGAGCCAAAACGTGGCATTGGTAAAAGCTCTGTCGAGAAACTAAGAAGTTTTTCTCAAATGCATGGCTGGTCATTGTTAGAGGCAGCTCAAAACGTAGATTTAGCAAACATTTCAGGGAAAGCTGGTAAAGAATTAGGTAGTTTTGGTGTGATGATTCAAGATTTAACTCAGATGATTCCATATTTAACCATTACTGAATTGGTAAAAG
This sequence comes from Enterococcus sp. AMC1251, assembly GCF_058216535.1. Classification (NCBI taxonomy): domain Bacteria; kingdom Bacillati; phylum Bacillota; class Bacilli; order Lactobacillales; family Enterococcaceae; genus Enterococcus; species Enterococcus sp. AMC1251. The sequence continues at coordinate 984,854 of NZ_CM177098.1, forward strand.
AAGTTCTTGAACGCAGCGGTTATCGTGAAGAGTTAGTCAGACAAAATAATTTAGAATCCCAAGCACGTTTAGAAAACTTGGATGAATTTTTAACAGTTACCCAAGAATTTGATAAACGCTACGAACGTCAAGATGAGGAAGAGGCTGATGCGCCAGATGAAAAATTAGCTGTATTCTTAAACGACTTAGCGCTGGTCTCAGACTTAGATAATCTAGAAGAAAGCACGTCTCAAGTAACGCTGATGACATTACATGCTGCAAAAGGACTTGAATTTCCAGTTGTCTTTTTGATTGGGATGGAAGAAGGTGTCTTTCCATTATCTCGTGCGATGTTAGAGGAAAGTGAATTAGAGGAGGAACGACGTTTAGCGTATGTAGGAATTACTCGAGCGGAAGAGACCTTATTTATAACCAATGCGTTCTCTCGAACATTATACGGAAAAACGCAATACAATCGTCCGAGCCGTTTCTTAGACGAAATCGATGAAGAGTTATTAGACTTACAGGGTTCGATTGCAACACCTAAAGCACCTGCTAGAACCTTCGAACCTAAAGTCTTTAAACCGGCTTATGCCCAGCCAACCAAACAGCCAGTAACGGATAAAATTGCTAGTGGTGGAGAATCAATGGCCTGGCAAGCAGGAGATAAAGTCAGACATAAAGCGTGGGGAACAGGTACAGTCGTTCGAGTTGGCGGAACAGCTAAAGACTTAGAACTAGATGTTGCGTTCCCAGAAAAAGGCATTAAACGCTTATTAGCAGCATTTGCTCCGATTGAAAAAATATAGTGTATGGGCTAGCTCTTTAGAAAAAAGATAGATTATGAATGAGAGAAAAAGCACCTCATTCATAATTTATTGATTTTCTACAGGGTTAACCGATTTGTTTTACTTTTAATATTAGGAGGGGGCAATTATGGCGGAAATACGCTTAACATTAGCCGAAGCGACAGATAAGGCAAAAGAACTACGGACGCAGTTAAATCAGTATTCTCATGAATATTATGTAGCAGATAAACCGACCGTAGAAGATTATGTGTATGATCGCTTGTATAAAGAATTATCAGACATAGAAACCGAATATCCAGATTTGATCACTTCTGATTCACCAACACAGCGTGTTGGTGGAAAGATTTTGCAAGGCTTTGAAAAAGTTACACATGAAGTTCAGATGTACAGTTTGAATGATGGTTTCAGTAGAGAAGATATTTATGATTTTGACGAACGTGTTCAAAAATTAGCTGGAAAATCTGTGAGCTATTGTTGCGAATTGAAAATTGATGGATTGGCTATTTCGTTAAAATATGAGAATGGTAAATTCGTTCAAGGCGCAACTCGTGGTGATGGAACAATCGGTGAAAATATCACGGAAAATTTGAAAACAGTCAAATCGATTCCTTTAAAGCTAAAAAAACCAATTTCAGTTGAAGTCCGTGGCGAATGTTATATGCCAAAACAATCATTTGTCAATTTGAATAAAGAACGGGAAGAAGCAGGACAAGATGTTTTTGCAAATCCAAGAAATGCTGCAGCGGGTAGTTTACGTCAGTTGGATACTCGTATGGTTGCGAAAAGAAATCTTAGTACGTTCTTATACACTGTGGCTGATTTTGGACCAATGATGGCAAAAACGCAGTTCGAAGCTTTGAACGAATTATCTGAAATTGGATTTAGAACTAATCCCGAAAAAAAATTATGTCAAAATATCGATGAAGTTTGGGCTTATATAGAAGAATACCATGAAAAACGTTCAGAGTTACCTTATGAAATCGATGGAATCGTGATCAAAACCAATGAATTCACGATCCAAGACGAATTAGGTTTCACTGTCAAAGCGCCTCGCTGGGCAATTGCTTATAAATTCCCGCCAGAAGAAGCACAAACAGTCGTAGAAGAAATCGAATGGACGATTGGACGAACAGGTGTAATAACGCCAACCGCTGTGATGCAGCCTGTTCGTGTAGCTGGTACGACTGTTAGTCGAGCGAGCTTGCATAACGCTGATTTCATTGCAATGAAAGATATTCGGTTGAATGATACAGTGATTATTTACAAAGCCGGAGATATTATACCTGAAGTTGCGCAAGTTTTGACTGAAAAAAGGGATGAAAATAGCAAACCATACGAAATTCCAACCGATTGTCCAGTTTGTAATAGTGAATTAGTTCATCTGGATGAAGAAGTAGCTTTACGCTGTATCAACCCAAAATGTCCAGCTCAGATTAAAGAAGGACTAAATCATTTTGTGTCTAGAAATGCGATGAATATTGATGGCTTAGGTCCTCGAGTATTAGAACAGATGTATGATAAAGAATTAGTCGCCGACGTTGCTGATCTTTATTTTTTAACTCAAGAGCAGCTGATGACATTAGAAAAAATCAAAGAAAAATCGGCAAATAATATTTACCAAGCTATCGCCGCAAGTCGCGATAATTCTGTTGAACGCTTGATATTCGGCTTAGGGATTCGTCACGTTGGTTCTAAGGCGGCTAAAGTTTTAGCAGAACATTTTGGTGACTTACGAACAATCAGCAAAGTAACAAAGGAAGAAGTTGTTGCACTGGATTCAATCGGTGAGATTATTGCTGATAGTTTAGTTACTTATTTTGACAATGAAGAAGTGCATGAACTAATGGATGAGCTAACTAAGGCTGGTGTGAATTTTGATTATAAGGGGATACGCACGTCTCAATTAGAAGATGTAGAATCTCCATTTAAAGATAAAACAGTTGTTTTAACGGGAAAGCTTACACATTATAATAGAGAAGAAGCAAAAGAAAAAATTGAAAATCTAGGCGGAAAAGTAACGGGCAGTGTTTCGAAGAAAACCGATATTGTCGTTGCAGGTGAAGAGGCTGGCAGCAAGTTGACCAAAGCACAAGATCTTGGCATCGAAGTGTGGGATGAACAGCAAATGGTTACAGCATTAGATAATAGTTACACGAATGAGGAATCTGAATAGCTCGAAAAAGAAATAAATCGAATGATCAGTATTATTTACAGCGTTTCAAACTATTTTCTTTCATCTCATTCAAAAAATCTTAGAATTTTATGATAGAATAAGTAAAAAGCTGTTTTAGTGCGAAATATCGTTTAACAGTATAAAAAAGAATTAGTGGACTCTAGATTGAGTTTATCTAAAGGAAAGAAGGGTATCCATGGCAATCAGTGAAGAACAAGCAAAGCATGTAGCCAAGTTGTCTAAATTGTCTTTCTCTAATGAAGAGTTAAAAGACTTTACCGACCAATTGGGTAAGATTATCGATATGGTAGAATTATTAGGAGAAGTAGATACAGAAGGTGTTCCATTTACCTCTAATGTTGCACAATCAATCAATGTAATGAGAGAAGATGTCGCGACACCGGGGATGGATCGCAATGAATTAATGAAAAATGTACCTGAATCAGAAAATGGCTATATTAAAGTGCCAGCGATTATCGACAATGGGGAGGCTGGTGCATAATGGAAAAATTATATGATAAGTCACTAACAGAACTGCATGATTTACTTGTTTCAAAAGAAATCACGGCAACTGACTTAACACAAGCAACATTGGATCGCATCAATGAAACAGAAAAAGACGTGGATTCTTTTATTACAATCAGTGAAGAAAAGGCCTTAAAGTTGGCAAAAGCAATTGATCTTAAAGGCATCACTGAATCAAGCCCATTAGCGGGGATTCCAATTGGGATCAAAGATAATATTGTAACCAAAGATATTTTAACAACTGCAGCATCGAAAATGTTACACAACTTCAATCCGATTTATGACGCAACGGTTATGGATAAAGTTTACCAAGCAGATATGATCCCTGTTGGTAAATTAAACATGGACGAATTTGCGATGGGGGCAAGTACAGAAACATCGTATTTTAAGAAAACTAAAAATGCCTGGGATCATTCTAAAGTTCCTGGTGGCTCTTCTGGTGGCTCTGCTTCTGCTGTTGCTGCAGGTCAAATCCCTGTTTCTTTAGGAAGCGATACTGGCGGAAGTATTCGTCAACCAGCATCATTTAATGGGATCGTTGGATTGAAACCTACCTACGGACGAGTGTCTCGTTTTGGTTTGATTGCTTTTTCTTCTAGTTTGGATCAAATTGGTCCTTTGACAAGAAATGTAAAAGATAATGCTTTGGCATTAAATGCAATCAGTGGTTATGATGAAAAAGACGGCACATCAGCAGGTGGTTCTGTTCCTGACTTTACTGCGGGGTTAACTGGGGATATCAAAGGCATGAAAGTCGCTTTACCAAAAGAATATTTAGGTGAAGGTGTCAATGCGGGTGTTCGTGAAGCGATTTTTAAAGCTGCAGAAACATTCAAAAGCTTAGGAGCAACAGTTGAAGAAGTTAGTTTACCTCATTCTAAATATGGTGTAGCTGTGTACTATATTATCGCTTCGTCTGAAGCAAGCTCAAACCTGCAACGGTTTGACGGTATTCGTTATGGTTACCGTTCTGAAAACGTAAAAAATCTTGACGATGTGTATGTAAATTCACGTTCAGAAGGATTTGGTATAGAAGTAAAACGCCGTATTATGCTGGGGACGTTCTCATTGAGTGCGGGTTATTACGATGCGTACTTCAAAAAAGCGGGACAAGTTAGAACGTTAATTAAACAAGACTTTGATAATGTGTTTGAAAATTACGATATCATCATTGGTCCAGCATCACCAACTGTTGCGTTTGGTTTAGGTGAAAATATCAATGATCCGATCACAATGTATATGAACGATCTACTAACGATTCCAGTGAACTTAGCTGGATTGCCTGGTATGTCAGTGCCAGCAGGATTTTCAGAAGGGTTACCAGTCGGCTTACAAATCATCGGAAAACATTTCGATGAAAGTACAATGTACAAAGCGGCTTATGCATTTGAACAAGCAACGGATTTCCATACGAAAAAACCAGTGATCTTAGGGGGAAATGACTAATGAATTTTGAAACTGTCATCGGACTTGAGGTCCATGTAGAATTAAAAACAAACTCTAAAATCTTTTCATCTGCACCAGCTCACTTTGGGGCAGAACCAAATAGCAATACAAATGTGATCGACTGGAGTTACCCAGGCGTATTACCTGTAATGAATAAACAAGCGCTTGAATTTGGAATGAAAGCTGCACTTGCATTAAATTGTGAAATTTCTAAAGATACTCATTTTGACCGTAAGAACTATTTCTATCCGGATAATCCCAAAGCGTATCAAATTTCTCAATTCGACCAACCAATTGGTCACGATGGCTGGATTGACATTGAAGTTGAAGGCAAAACAAAACGTATTCGTATTGAACGTGTGCACTTAGAAGAAGATGCTGGGAAAAACATGCATGGTGATGGCGGCTATTCATATGTTGACTTAAACCGTCAAGGTACACCATTAATTGAGATCGTCTCAGAAGCGGATATGCGTTCACCAGAGGAAGCTTATGCTTACTTAGAAGCAATTCGTTCAATCATTCTTTTCACAGGAGTTTCAGACGTGAAAATGGAAGAAGGTTCAATGCGTTGTGACGCCAATATTTCTTTACGTCCGTATGGTCAAGAAGAATTTGGAACAAAAGCAGAGCTTAAGAATCTTAACTCAATGAGCTTTGTTAAAAAAGGTCTTGCGTTTGAAGAAAAACGTCAAGCCAAAGTATTACTATCTGGCGGAGAAATCCAGCAAGAAACACGCCGTTTTGATGAAACAACCAACAAGACATTATTAATGCGCGTTAAAGAAGGCTCAAGTGACTATCGTTACTTCCCTGAGCCAGATGTTCCTCGTTTTGCAATTGATGACGAGTGGATCGAGCGTGTTCGTCACAGTTTACCAGAAATGCCAGCATCTCGACGTGCTCGTTATATCAAAGAACTAGGCTTGCCAGAATACGATGCAATGGTTCTGACATTAACAAAAGAAATGTCTGATTTCTTTGAAGCGGCATTAGATGAAGGAGCAGATGCCAAACAGGTATCTAACTGGTTGATGGGTGAAGTTTCAGCTTACTTGAATAGTGAAAAAATCGAATTACCAGATACAAAATTAACACCTGCTAATTTAGCAGGTATGATCACTTTGATTGAAGATGGCACAATTAGTTCTAAAATTGCCAAAAAAGTCTTTAAAGAGTTGATTGAAAATGGTGGAGATGCCAAAGAGGTTGTGGAAGCGAAAGGATTAGTACAATTATCTGATCCGTCACAATTGTTACCAATCATCAATGAGGTATTAGACAATAACCAGCAATCTGTAGATGACTTCAAAAACGGAAAAGATCGCGCAGTTGGCTTTTTAGTAGGTCAAATTATGAAAGCTACGAAAGGTCAAGCCAACCCAGGTGTTGTGAATAAATTGTTACAAGAAGAATTGGCAAAACGCTAGAAAGTAGCAGATGATTATGAAAAAAGCAAGAGTGATTTATAATCCAACGTCAGGTAAAGAGCTAGTCAAAAAAAATCTAGCTGATATTCTTTCTATAGTGGAAGAATGCGGATATGAAACCAGTGCTTTTGCTACAACTCCAGATGAAAATTCCGCTAAGAATGAAGCGCGCCGAGTTGCTGAATTAGGATTTGACCTGATTGTAGCAGCCGGAGGCGACGGAACAATCAATGAAGTTGTAAATGGCATTGCTCCTTTAGAAAAACGACCAACTATGGCGATTATTCCTGCTGGAACTACAAATGATTACGCAAGAGCGTTAAAAATTCCTAGAGATAATATTGTCAAAGCAGCAGAAGTTATCAAAAAGAATCAAACCGTCAAAATGGACATTGGTAAAGCAAAAGAAAGTTATTTTATTAACATTGCAGCCGGAGGACATTTAACTGAATTGACATATGAAGTTCCTTCAGAACTTAAAAGTATTTTTGGTTATCTAGCTTATTTAGCAAAAGGTGCAGAGATGTTACCTCGAGTGAAGCCGGTTAAGATGCGAATGGAATATGATGAAGGGATCTATGAAGGAAATGCATCTATGTTTTTCTTAGGTTTGACTAATTCTGTCGGAGGATTTGAAAAAATCGCGCCAGATGCCAAACTTGATGATGGAAAGTTCTCTTTGATTATTGTAAAAACGGCCAATGTTTTTGAAATATTACATTTGGTAGCATTGATGCTTAACGGCGGTAAACATGTGGAAGACCATCGCTTGATTTATACTAAAACAAGTCGCTTACATGCGGAAACATTAGAATCAAATAGCCGGATGATGATTAATTTAGATGGTGAATACGGCGGAGATGCTCCAATGGAATTTATCAATTTACATCAACATATTGAAATGTTTGCAAATGCTGATGCAATTCCTTCAAATGCAATTATGGGTTCTGTACTCAATGAATATGATGAAGATGAAGCAGAGTATCATAAAAAGAGTAAAGAATTTGTAAAAGAAGTCGAGCGTCTGACAGATGAAGATATTGATAACAATGGAAAAATTGGTTAGATCCTTCAAACAATAAAATAGAATGAGTATCTAAGATAAAGCAAGTATTTGTTTGTCTTAGATACTTTTTTCATGACGAACTTTATAAAAAATTAGTTTTTAGTTAATGATTAAAAAAGCTTCTTTGACTTGTGAGAGAATAAAGAGTAACTTTAATACGAAATAGAAAGTACGACCTATTTTGCAAAAAACGTTGTTCCTTTTTATTTATCAACGATTCGTAGCAATAAACGCTTGATGTAGTCACATGTTTTGATTAGTAATCGTTATCGATAATGTCATATCTGAGACTCGCAAATAAGCTAATAAAACTCATATTTTGTTTTATATACAAAAAAATTATTAAATAGGTAGGGAGTTCGATGGTAGTGATCGTTTTAGCAGGTACAATTGGTGCAGGAAAATCTAGCTTAACAGAAATTATTTCAGAACATTTAGGATCAGAAGCTTTTTATGAATCTGTTGAGGATAATGAAGTATTGCCCTTATTTTATGCAAATCCCAAAAAATACGCATTTTTATTACAAATATATTTCTTAAACAAACGATTCGATAGTATTAAACAAGCACTTTCTCATGAAAATAATGTATTAGATCGCTCGATATATGAAGATTCGTTATTATTTCATTTAAATGCTGATCTGGGAAGAGCAAATGCAACAGAAGTGAGCGTATACGATTCGTTATTAGAAAATATGTTACAAGAGCTACCGTATGCGGCACACAAAAAACGTCCAGATTTATTAGTGCATATTAAAATATCCTTCCCTAAAATGTTAGAACGTATTCAAAGAAGAGGAAGATCTTACGAACAAATAGAACAAGATCCCTCGTTATATGACTATTATAAAGAATTGAATAATCGCTATGAAAAATGGTTTGAAGAATACAGCGAGAGTCCTAAAATTCAAATTGATGGAGACAAGTACGATTTCATTGAAAGTGAACAAGCAAAAAAACAAGTGATTCAACTTATCGAAAACAAACTAGCCGAGATCAATTGAATAGAAAGATTAATTTTTGACTCTTTTAAGCTATAGAAACAATCTCTCTATTGCTTTTCTAGTACTTTTTCATTAGAATGAGTGGAGCGCATAAAAGAAGGAGCGACATATGAATAATTTTCCAGTGAACAAAAATGAAACAATTGAAGTTGATATTATTGATTTGACACACGAAGGAATGGGGGTTGCTAAAGTTGAGGGCTACCCACTTTTTATAGAAAATGCTTTGCCAGGTGAAAGAATCGAAATCAAAATCTTGAAAGTCGGTAAAAGCTTTGGCTACGGAAAAGTTTTAACTATCTTAAAATCAAGTGAAGACCGAGTGCCAGTAAAAGATGCCAACTTTACTAAAGTTGGAATTAGCCCATTACAGCATTTAGCCTATGGTGCTCAATTAACTTTCAAAACAGACCAAGTGAAAAATGTGATGCAGCGCGTGGCGAAATTACCAGATGTTCCAGTCTTAGATACTCTAGGTATGAACGATCCTTGGGGCTACCGTAATAAAGCACAAATTCCAGTTAGAAAAATTGAGAACAAATTGCAAACAGGATTTTTCAGAAAAAATAGTCATGATCTTATTCCGTTAGAACATTTCTATATCCAAGATCCTAAAATTGATGAAGCAGTCATCAAAATCCGTGATATCATGAGACGTTACAGCATCAAGCCCTACAACGAATCCGATAACACTGGAAACTTACGCCATATCGTTGTTCGTCGTGGCTATCACACGGGAGAAATGATGATCGTTCTCATTACTAGAACACCCAAATTATTCCCAACAAGTAAAATCATTCCTGATATTCTAGAAGCGTTGCCAGAAGTTGTGAGCATTGTGCAAAATGTCAATGCTAAAAAGACAAACGTGATTTTTGGAGATGAGACCATTCTGTTGCACGGAGAAGATAAAATAATCGATACGATTTTTGACTTGAAATTTGAAATTTCTTCTCGTTCATTCTATCAAGTAAATCCTCAGCAAACAGAAGTAATGTATAAGAAAGTGAAAGAATACGCAGCATTGACTGGTGAAGAAATCGTTGTAGATGCTTATTGCGGGATCGGTACGATCGGTCTAACATTAGCGAAAGATGCGAAGCACGTTTATGGTGTGGAAGTCATCGAAGAAGCGGCGAAAAATGCTGAGAGCAATGCTAAACTTAATAATATCACGAATGCAACTTTTACAGCTGGTTTGGCAGAAGAAGCGTTACCAAGAATGATTGAAAATGAGATCAAACCGGATGTTGTGATTGTTGATCCACCACGTAAAGGCTTGGAAGCAAGTTTAGTGGAGACTCTGATTGAAACAAAACCTAAACGAATTGTTTATGTTAGCTGTAATCCAGCAACGTTGGCACGTGATCTTGCTTTACTCGTTGAAGGTGGCTTTGAGGTCAAAGAAGTTCAACCAGTGGATAACTTCCCGCAAACAACTCATATCGAGACAGTGACTCTCTTAACAAGGGCGGTGCAGTAAATGGATACAAAGAAGAAAATGCTTGAACTAATTAAGAAAAAACAAGGTGGAGGCAGATCTGAAAAAATGGAGAAGCCTAAAAATGATCGCAAAAACATGCGAAAAGGGCCAAAAATCTATAATAAGTAGGCTGAGTATCATTAGTAGAAATCGAATGAAAATAGCAGAATAAGAATATCTACCCTTTCAGAAATAAGCTTGAATTCACGACAATTGCTGTGAATTCAAGCTTATTTTCTTCTATCTAAAATTGTGTTGGTGAGAAAAAAAGCGAATCAAAATCTAGATCCGGCAAGCAGGAAAGTTCTTAGTAGAATTTTAGAATTACTATAGAAAAATAAGACCTTGTATACTATAAATACGAGAGCGAAAATGAGAAAAGGGTTTGATAGCTATAGGCTACTTCTTTGATTCCTATGATTTTATTGCGTACCCCTTCAGTGAATACCGTTAGAATAAGGGAAACAAAACGAATTTGTAACCTCTGCTCTATATTTTCTCAAGAAGAGGAACTTCTTTTTCAGCCGGCATGTTAACTGAGGAAGCAACTTTTTTGATGTTCGACACCACGATACATTATAGGGTTCTCTTTTTTTTAAATAGTCATACGTTCAAACTTTATATTATTAAAATCAACTTAAATAGAAAAGGTTGAATAAATATATTTTTATAAAACAAACAGCTGTTTCCCATTAAGTTGATAAATGGTTGGGTTAGTTGTTTACAGAAAAAAGGAATAGCGTTATAGAGAAACAGCTGCTTGAAATAGTAGGCTCTGCAAACCTACTATTTTTTATGAAAAGTTATAATCTATCTTCCGCTAGAAAGATTACAACTATATACTGGTGTACAAGAAATCATTCGCTACTTTTCGTTATTCAGTCAGGTAGATCTAGGAAAATTATTTGTTTGCATGTTTATTTATTTTAAATCATTTATTTTGTACGCATTGACTCGGCAACCTTTTTTTAGACTAAACAGAAAAGTATGGTGAGCGATTGTTTCTTGCAACACTAGCTCGCAAACACTAAGGGGTTACGTCAAGAAAAAAGGAGAACTTAGTGTTTACTATTTATAAAAAGAGCGAAAAAATGCGGCATTGGTCACCAACCAATACCGCGCAAGAGTTCAATAAATAATCATTAACCATCAAAATTCCTAGAAATTCGAAAAAAATACTAGTATTTCTTACAAAAATTAGGTAGAATAAAGAGGTCAATGTACATTGACTCAGGCAACTTGTATTGTCAGTTCTGGCTGACGATACAGGGCTCTGTGAGAGGATTTGCAGTCTTCTTACAGAGTGCCTGTTTATTTTGTTTTTCGCTCTAATTATCTAATACATTTTACAAAACACGAAAAAATGATATTAGTCAGTTACTAATATCATGAAGCGATCTATAAATAAATATCAACTAATTCACTGAATAAGTAAAAAGGACTAGCGATTTTTTCTTACTTTTAGTACAATGATAGTAGTCAATAGCTATTGACGGAGGCAACTTGTATTATTAGTTCTGGCTGATAATACAGGGCTCTGGGGGATGATTTGCGGTCTTCCTACAGAGCGCCTTTTTTTATTTGGTTTTGTAATATTATCTTAACTTAAAGGTAGGAGGCTCGTCAATAAGTTTTTGAAAATAGTAAAAATAAAAAACGTTGAGTAAAAAAATGTGATTGGGACATAACTCTATGAGTTACAACCCAGTCGCCTAAAATCCGAATAAACGGTGGGAGCAGAAGCAACCCCTTGAAATTCACAAAAAATTTGAAGAGCAATTTTCGTTAATCCCATCTTATTTCTCGGGGTTAAACTCTTCTGTCCTAACCTCAAGTCCTTTTTTATCTAAAGAAATTTTTAAGCTTTTGCTCGGTTTTTCTAAAAACAATTTAGAATCGTTAGGAATCAAATGTTTTCTGATACCATAGCTCTGCTAAGCACAATTATCGAAAGCTACTCTATAATATAAGCTAGTATCAAATGAAAAAGATCACACGATCAATACAAGACAAGTCAGATTTTAGTAAGGTTTGAAAAAGAATAAAAAGGTAAAACTAACTAACTAATTAAATAAAAACCTACTTGATTATTCAATATAGAAAAATAGAAGTGCAGATCAAAACTGAAAATTAGTTTTGATCTACACTCTAAATCCGAATAAACGGTGAGAAAAAAAGCAACTACTGTAGCAATGCTTCGATCATATCCAATCTAAGTGCAAAAGTAATTAGATTGGAAGGATTCGGAAATAAGCTGAAATACTGAAAAACACAAGGCATACAATGTACTAAATCGAAATTGAAAATTGCGTTCTTCTTGTCATTTCATGAATGTTCTCTTATTTCTCGGAGCTAGGTGCTTTTGTCTTAAGCTCGTCTTATTATCATATCTTATCTTTGGGGAAGATAATTAAGTAACTCTCTATGTGTAAATAATAATTGATTTGAACAGATTTTGCTACTTCAATAAAGTCTCATCGATAAAACTTTTTTGAATGAATGGAACTTTATAGAATTTATTCCCGCCAAAATTTCGTGTAATCTATTTTTTCTTGAACATTATAATCGATTATTTTTTTCAGTAAGGGATAATCGATCGGCTGATCCCAAGTGATTTTTATAATGTTATCAGTATGTTGGTAGCCAGATTTTTCAATATCTTCTTTATAGGCTGCTATTGCAACTGTTTCTGGTGCAATGGCAAGATGTTTTTTAGAAGTGCTGTACGCGATAATAAAAGTACCATGATCCGTAAACATAGGTTGATTCCATTTGATTACAACACTGAATTTCGGGTAGGTTTTCATGGTCCAATCGAATAACTCTTTTACACGTTTTAGATATTCAGGTTCACTGATGCTTGAAAAAAAATCATTTATATCCTTCATTTTTTATCCTCTTTTCTTTTAGTAATTGAGTAAAAGTCTTTTCATTTCTCTTATTATAATATGAACGTAAAAAGGAAGAAAGAATTTGCTTTACAATTGTCAAAAAGGATTTTCATTTTTGCGTCAAATTTAAATAATCTGAGGTGGTCATTGCGATTAGAAATCTGGTCAATGAAGATAGACAGGCTGTTTGAACAGATTTTACTTTCACTGTTTTTCCGTTAAAGATAAGATCTCGAGTAGTTGTAGTATGGGTTATCAATAATGATTGTTTCATTTTCTCATCTTTTCGATTTTGTTTACAAAATAAATTATAATAGCCATAAGAACATTGAAACCGAAGATGATGAAAGAATAATTAGTAAAGCATTTTCAATATGAAACGAGATAGAAAATGGCTTGGTTAGATCAAAAGATGATAGCGTTATTAAGAAAAGATTCCAAGTTATCTACAAAAGAAATCGGTGAAAAATCCATTTAACAGGACAAAGCTGTGGGACAACGTGTCATTTGTATTTATATGAATGATAATCAAGCAGGTGATCCCAAAAAAGTCGCTGAATTGTACATGGAAATCCTTGAAATGAACGAACCGCCTTTAGAATTGATGGTTGGTAGTGACGCTTATGCCGTGGCATTAGACATATCGAATCAGAAAATTCCAATGACAGAAATATATATATAATTATCAGAGCGAGAATCGAAGAATTTCAGGAAAAACTGGCAACAATAAGTCTCAAGAGTGACGATGGATTGCCTAAGACGATTGAGATGATTGATAAGAAGAAACGTACGCTCAACGAAATACATTAAATTTTAGAAGAATGAGAGTGGGATAATAGTCAGAAAAAAACTGATTATAACCTCACTCTCTTCTTTTTATTCTTCCTCTTCCGTTTTTACAACAGTTTCTTTTCCATCATTAACAATCAAAGCAGTATGACTAGCAACTTTAATACCATCTGCATCGTAATCAATATCAGAGAAGTTAGCGATCACAGATAATGTATCACCAAATTCCGTCTTTTGAACTAAATGATCATCTGTCAATGCTTTAAAATCAGTCATTTCATGTTGTAAAGCTGCTTTTTGGAAAGGAATCCAGATTTTAGCATTTTCTGAGATATCTTGTTTATGTTCATCCCAAGTAGCTTTGTCGATGTGCACCATTGGTGGAGTATTGTACAAATATTCTTTCATACGACGTTCGCCGACTTGATTTTTGATTTTGTAGCTATCCCATTCCCATTGATGAGAAGTGATCACTGAACGGTTGTAAACAAGCTTGTAAAGTGGCAGAGAATAAACAGGATCAGTATAAATTGCTTTGTATTCTTCCTTGATCGGTACGACTTTTTTGTATTTTGTTGGAATACCGCCATCTAATGCAGCATAACTTCCGACATAGTATTCACTTTCTTTGTTTTCACGCATATCAGGATCAGACCACATAATGACAGGGGTTTCGATTCCATGAGCAAAGACCATTTCTTTTGACGCAAAGTCATTTCCCCCTTCGGAACCGACAACTTGACTATTTTGGTTAAAGTAATTCATGCGTTTTAAGCGTCCAGCAACGTCTTCACTTTGTGTAGTCAAATGATCAGGGCTATAGTCATTATAAATTTCGCCAGCAGCATCAGTATCTAAGAACCAAGAATTGAAAGGAATGTTGTTCTGCATGATCCCTGTAAAACGTTCTTCTACATCAGGGAAAATTTGAGTTGGATTAAGTTTACGACCTTTGCCTAAGAAACCAGCAACTTTTTCACCATTTTTCTTAGTAACAGTGGCATCTTCATATAGATTTTTGTTAGGGAACGAGGCAGTGTTCCAGTCAATACTAGCATTTTCTTGAATCGACTGATAAGAATCATAAGGTCCGATCAAATAACCTTCATCAACCGCTGTTTTGACCATCTCAGGATTCATCAAGCCATGTGCCCAGTTTGGTAGACCAATCCAGGCATTTTCGATGCCTGATGATTTCATGTCTTTGAAAACATCAGATGACGTTGCTTGTCCCCATTCTTCAAGCGGTGGTGTTAACTCACCTAAGACGCTAGCCAATAGATGTTTATTCAATGTGTATCGTTCCTGTTCACTTAATTTATTGATGCCTTTATCGATCAGTTTTTGTGCTTTGGCATCTGGATTTTTGAAAATATCTTTGTTGTAAAACTGTGCATAAAGCAGTACATAATTGATTGATGTTAAGAAGGTATTTTTTTCATATTTATAGCCTTCATTGTTTTTAAATGCTTCTAAAGCTTTTAGGTATTCTTCGGAACCATCTTCGCCATATTGAGTCAGTAATTCACCGATCCATTGGAAAATTGGTTTGTCCGCCATTTGTGGTAGTTTCGCCCATTTGATATCTTCAGTCGTTAAGATGCGGCTATTCCAATAATAAACTTGAATCGCACCCCGCATTTTTTTGATTTCTGGATTGTCTTTCTCTTTTTCATCAAGTGTTTTAAATTCACCTAAATTAATTCGATCCATTTGGTATGTTTTAGCGATTGCGACAGGATCATTATCAGTAATATACAGGCGATAATTCAGTGTTTTATTTTTGTCGAAGCCGATAAAATTATGGCTAGCTTCCAGGGTCAAGTGAGGTTCAGTATTCGTTAAAAGATCGCTATTGAACGTATTGTCTGTCACGAACGATGTAGCAAATGTTTCTTGATTGGTAGTAAAAAAGCTCATTGAAAAAGCTTCGCTCATCGATAATTCTTCATTTTGTTTAAAATAGGCAAGCCACTCTTTTTGGTCGTTCGGAATGGTTTTTCCTTCAGCAATGGGCAATACATAATTTTTAGCGTCTAGTTTAGGCCAGGTAAAAGTGGTATCTTCATCGGATAAGCTGGTCAGAGCAACAGCAAGATGATTTCTCTCTTTTTTTAATTTGACCTTGATTTGTTCATTTGGGTAAGTCCAACTGATTTCTTCTTTGCTTTTCTTTAAGTCAGAAACTTCTTTTGTTTCTTGAGGTTTTGATACTTCTGCTTTTTCACCATTTTCGGTAATTGAAACAGTGAAGGTTGCAGGATCGACATCAAAGGAAAAATCAGTTTTGGCATAGGTTTTGTTTTTTTCGATTTCATTGTTGACGATCAGCTTTTCTGATTTGTTTGTTGCATTGTTTTGGTTGAGATTACAACCAAATAAGGATAAGGTGATTGCGGCTAAGCTGAGATAGATAGACATTTTTTTCATGAGTTCTTCCTCCTAAATGGTAACAACATATCCAAAGTTTACTAACTCAATGTTACAGAAAAATGCCAAAATCAGGCATCAAAAAAACAAGCGCAAAATACTACGCTTGTTTGCCAACTTTATAAAAATGTAAAACAAAGATCAATGTCTGATGAACTAATCTAGCTTCAATCGCAAAACCATGCTCGTTCATGATCGACTGAACAATTGACAGACCAAGACCCGTTCCAGAAAGAGTTTTATTCCGTGATTTTTCATGAACATAAAAGGCTTCCCAAAGCTTACTCACATCAAAATCTGAAGTTAAGGAGGTTTGATTACTAATCGTAAATTCGATGAACTCTTCTGTTTCACGCCAACTGACTTGTATTTCTTTGTCCGTAGTGTACTTAATGCCATTGGTCAATAAATTATCAAACACTCTTTTGAGCAAAATTGGATCTGCTTCGATCAATGAAAGCGGCATATCTGTGTCGGCTTCCAGTAACAAGATTGCTTCTTTTTCCATCGTGGGGCGAAGTTCAGTTACGGTTTGTCGCCAAGTATCCGACAATTGTAGGGGCACTTTATGAATGGGTTGTTGTTGTTCTAATTTTGCATAATCCAACATCTGATCAACGATATCATTTAATCGCTGAGTTTGTTGTAAAATCACATCTAGATAAGTTCCGTCATCTAAATCGTCTTCAATGCCTGAACCATATGCTTTGATCAAAGCAATCGGCGTTTTTAACTCATGCGTCAAATCAGCTGTAAATTGTTTCAACTGGTCATTTTTGGCAAGTAAGTTCTTTTGATACGTTTCCAGAGCATAACTCATTTTATTGATGCTCAGAGCTAACTCCCCAATTTCATTCGCTGGAATATCATCGGTCGTCACAAATGTTAGCCCAGTGATTTCTTCTGCTACTTTTTTTAAGTTGACTAAAGGATCCGTTATTTTCCGAACAGAGATATAAATCAATACAATAATTAGAATCAAGGTCAGACTCAAAGAAATAAAGTTAAATGTATTGATCAGAGAGGCAGTTTCGGAAAAATTCACCGTAGAAATGCCTACTAAGTAAAAGGTATTATCAATCACACGCATCTCAACTAGGAAACTGGATTTTTGCTTCCCTTGGTCAAAATTTCGTTGTATAGATTGAGGCGTATTTTGTAGTTGATCCAATGTATCTTGTGTAATCCAGAAACGGTTTAATGCAACTTTTTTTCGATTTAACTCTACATTTAATGCTTCATTAAAATCATCAAGTGAGCTATCGTTTGTACTTTTCGTGATAATAGTGACTTGGTTGTTAGCTTCTAACTCAGCAAGTTGTTTTTCTGAAGTAGCACTATGTTGGATATTGGTCATAGCTGAGGTGACTTTGCGTTCCATTTTTGAAGAATAGTAGTGGGGTACGATCAAACTATTCAAAATGAACATGACAATAAAGCAGCCAATGATGATCAAAGAGAAGGTCAACGTAAGTGTTGTACTGATTTTTCTAATGTTCTTTTTCAATGAGATAGCCAACTCCTCTTTTGGTGGTGATAATTTCATCGCCAATTTTTTCTCGAAGTCTTCTAATGTGTGTATCCACAGTTCGTGCTACACCATCATAATCCATTCCCCAAACACCAACCAATAGTTGCTCTCTTGTCAAAATACTTCCGCGATTCTTGAGTAACATCATCAGCAAATCAAATTCTTTTTTTGTTAAATCAAGCGCTTGTTCATTTTTCCAAACATTTAAATTAGCAGGATCAATCATTAAATTTTTTACATAAAATGAATGAGTCAAACCCAGTAATTTTTTGACCCGTAATAATAGGACTTGTGGATGGAAAGGCTTGGTAATATAGTCATCAGCACCAGCGGATAAAGAAAGAAATTCATCTTCCCCAGTAGCCTTTGCCGTCAGCATCAATATTTTTAATGAACTTTCTGCTTTGATGGTTTTGATAGTCTCGAGCCCATCAATTTTAGGCATCATCCAATCAATAATCGCTAAATCTAACTTTTCTTGATAAAAAATGTCTAAGGCAGTTTTACCATCTAAGGCAGTATAGACTGTAAATCCAGATTTTTTTAAATAGGCTGTGAGGATCTGCACCATTTCTGGGCTATCATCGGCAACTAAAATATTCACGTGTAAAACCTCCTTTTAAAAATTCCCTTAAAAAAAGAAGTCCTTTATTTCTAAAGAGATTAACTTCGTTATTTTTAAAGATCTAAGGTAGCTGATGCATAAGTATGAATCTTCTCTAATTAAGAATAACAGGACATAAAAAGAAAGTCGCATGATTCATCTTGATCATTTATCGTACTTATATAGTTTAAATTCTTCGATCAATTGAATCAATTTTTCAGCGTAATCTGGATCAGTAGCATAGCCACCATTTTGTAAAGCAACAGCAGCTTCTCGATAATTTTTACTTTTTTTAATCCCTTCATAAGAACCACCTTTTAAAAATTCCATATGATCAGCCATAGATTCTTGGATTGTTTCATATTTTTTAAATGAATCATCGATTGTGATCCGTTCACCATCAATAAATTCATCTGTGGGCATAATACTAGATTGTTCATTAAAAGTTCCTTTGATCCCAAATAAATTTTTAGCTTCTACTGCTAGATCACTGCGACCCCAGTCAGATTCAAGAATCGCCTGCGCAATAGTGATACTGGCGAATAAATGCGTTTGTTTTTGTAATAGTTTTGCTTCAGATGCTATTTCATCAATAAAAATCTGCTGATAAGCAGTAGCTTCATCTTGGATTGGTTGTTCTTCTTTGTTGAAAATAAGAAAAATACTAGCAAATGAAAGAAGTAGAATCAATAGTAAAGGTAAGATATTTTGTTTTTTTAGTATTTTTTGATTCATATTGATACCCTCTTTTCTTTTAGTGGTACATTCAGTATAAAGGTTAAATGTTACAAAAATGTGCCAAAGAAGTTAATATTTGTTTGGCTTTCTTAAGAAATGCTTCAGTTTGCTTAAGAATTGACCTAATTACATCCTAAAGTAAAAAGTAAAAAGTAAACAAAGTTCTTTACAACTTAAAAACTATCATTTATGATAGTTTTTGTAAATACCCTATAGGGTATAAAGGAGGAGCATATGTTTTCATTTTTAAAAAGAAATTCAATTACTGCAATTGAACTGCAAACGAAGTTAGAAACAAAACCTGAAGTGATCGATGTTCGGGAAAAGAACGAATTTGCTTCTGGACATATACCTGATGCTATAAATATACCCTTAAGTAAAGTTTCTTCTTATACAAAAAAAAGTGAAGAGCCTGTGTATGTGATTTGTCAATCTGGTATGAGAAGTCGGCAAGCAGTCAAAAAATTGAAAGTTAAAGGAATCGATGCTATTAACGTCAAAGGCGGAATGAGCTCTTGGTGTGGAGAAATCAGAGGAGGAAAGTTATAATGCGTGTAGTGATTGTAGGCGGAGTCGCAGGCGGAATGTCAGCTGCGACTAGACTAAGAAGATTATCAGAAGAGATCGAAATCATCGTTTTGGAAAAAGGACCGTATGTTTCATTTGCTAACTGTGGCTTACCATATTACGTATCCGGAGAAATCAGTGAACGTTCAGAATTAATCTTACAAACGCCTGAACAGTTGAAGAAACGTTTTAACATCAATGTCTATCCAGAAACAGAAGCAATCAATATCGATCGAAAAAGTAAAACAGTTTTGACGAATTCAAAAGGTAAAGAAGAAGTAATCAGTTATGATAAATTGATTCTTTCTCCAGGGGCACAACCAATGATACCAGCAATCGAAGGTTTAGATGAAGCAACAAATGTATATACGTTAAGAAACGTTCCAGATGTCGACAAGATCGTCGCAACAGTCAAAAACGAACAACCTAAACGTGCTGTTGTGATCGGAGCTGGCTTCATTGGTTTAGAAATGGCGGAAAATTTACAGCAATTAGGGATCGACGTTACAATTGTGGAAGCAGCACCGCAAATTTTACCGCCTTTAGATAAGGAAATGGCTGCTTTTATCGAAAAAGAATTGAAAGAAAAAGGAATCACTGTCTATACAGGTGCTGGAGCAACAGCCTTTAAAGAGTCAGGAAACGTCATCGAATTAAATTCAGGGAAATCAATCTCAAGTGATTTTACGATCTTGTCGATTGGTGTTAAACCATCCAGTGATTTAGCTGTTGCAGCTGATTTAAAAACAGGCTTACGTGGTGGCATTCTCGTGGATCAGTCTTATCAAACGAATGATCCCGATATTTACGCTGTTGGCGATGCAATTGTTGTTAAACAACAAATCACTGAAGAAGATGCGTTGATCTCACTTGCTTCACCAGCGAATCGCCAAGGACGTCAAGTCGCAGATGTGATCGCAGGTGTTACACGTAAAAATCAAGGAAGTATTGGGACTGCAATTGTGCGAGTGTTTGATCTTGCTGCAGCTAGTACTGGTTTAAATGAACGCCAATTACGCAACAGTAATCTAGAATATAAAGCTGTTCATACAACCACAAAAAGTCATGCGGGGTATTTTCCAGGAAGTTATCCAATCGTGATGAAGTTGCTCTTTCATCCTGTATCAGGTAAAATTTACGGAGGCCAAGCGATTGGACAAGATGGTGTGGATAAACGAATTGATATCATAGCGACTGCAATCAAAGCAGGTATGACCGTTATGGATCTGCCAGAGTTAGAATTTACGTATGCGCCGCCATTTGGTTCAGCCAAAGACCCTGTAAACATGATCGGTTATGCTGCTACCAATATTGTTGAAGGCTTCTCTGACAATATTCAATACTACGAATTGAAAGAAGCAATAAAAAATGGCGCCATTTTACTAGATGTGAGAAACCCAGGAGAACTGAAGAATAACGGTTCGTTACCTCAAGCTGATAATATTCCATTGGATGAATTAAGAAATCGTCTAACGGAACTTCCTACTGATAAAGAAATCATTGTAAGTTGCCAAAGCGGACAGCGTAGTTATTTAGCAGAACGTATCTTGAAAAATAATGGTTTCAATGTTAAAAATTTAGATGGTGCTTTTCAGGTATATAGTACAATTTACCCGCAGGAGGTTATTAAATAATGTATAAATCAATCATGATCGATGAATTTGAACAATTAGAAAAAAGAAACGATTTAGCAATTATAGATGTGCGTGAAGACGATGAATATGTTTCAGGACATATCAAAGGGGCAAAAAATATGCCGTTAAGTACATTGCAAGAAACGGCTGAATCTCTAGATAAGGCACAATCTTACTATGTAATCTGTCACGCTGGTGGTCGCTCACAAATGGCTAGTGAATATTTTGCTTCATTAGGATATGATGTAACAAATGTAATGGGCGGCATGTCCGCATGGAGAGGGGAAATTATGGATGGCTTGTGATCCTAAATTAGCGAATCGGTTAAAACGTTCAGAAGGACAAATTCGCGGGATTTTAAAAATGATGGATGAAGGAAAAGATTGCCGAGAAGTGGTGACGCAATTGATGGCTGTTCGTTCTAGCATCGATAAAGTGATCGGACTTGTTGTAACAGAGAATCTGAAACAATGTATGGAAGACGAAAGTATCGATCTAGCTAGTGAAGACATGGCAAAAGCGTTGGAAATGATTGTGAAAACAAGATAAAATGAAAGAGCGTGGGACAAAACTGATCTTTCGTTTTGTCCCACGCTCTAAATCCGAATAAACGGCGAGAAAAAAGCAGCGACTACGCTTCGCTCCGATCACATCAAATTCTAAGTGCTAAAGCACTAAGTTTTGAAGGCTTCGGAAATAAGCTGAAATTGCTGTGAAACACAGCGAGGTACGAGCTGATGTAGAATAGTACCTACTTGGTCACAAAAATTTGACAAGCACTTTTCGTGCATTCCCTCTTATTTCTCGGAGCTACACGCTTTTGTCTCGGCCTCTTCTTTTTTATCGTGATAGGTACTTTCTTTCTAAAAATATAAAATGTTTTTCTAATGTATTAAAAGAAATAGAAACCTTTGATAGTGATGTACGGCAGAATTTTAATAGTGTTTTTTGTGTAATAAATTTCGGTAATTCCAAATGTTCTGTCTCAGTTAAGATACCAATATAGTCACTTAAATAATGCAATGCATTTCTTATTAGCTCTGTAGTGGGCAAATAAAGAAAATTGAAGTAGCCGTAATGCCGCTGAAAAGTATCAGCAAAATTAGTCAACAATAATTCATAGTATTCGGATTCTTCATTTAATGCATGTAGAAGTTTTTTTGTTTAAAGGTAGAAAAACTATCTAAAAAAATAATTTTGAGAAATAAAAGAGGAGATATCGCGCTTATCCTCATTAAGAATTTCAACACAGAGGACACCTTCTGGAACATAATAGATAGTTTCGGTTTTTTCATATTCATCAATGATCGACGTATCTTTTTTCATAATATTTTTCTATCTATTGTGAAGTTCTTTTTTTTTATGTTCAATTAAGATTAGATTATCTTTATATAATTCGATTGCTTTCTCCCCTTGCAAGTATAAAAAGTCAATATTAGGCAATTTATATCATGGATATAAATTTTTTTTAATTTCCTCTAAAATAGGTTTTACCAGCTGATTGCGTGACTTGAATGGTACAACATAAAACTAGGAAAAGGGAATGAAGGTGAACTATAAGGAAACAGATCTATCTATCAACAAATTATCAAGCAAGTCGAATATTGGATCGCTAGTAACCAAATGAAAAAGTACGTTTATCAGACAAATAGCAGAAGACTTAGATATAAACCAAACAACGATTCAACGAGCCTATAGTATTTTAGGACAAGAAGAAATTTTTGATCTTTCAGGGAGGGATTGGAAAGTTCATGACAAATAAAATCGATAAAATTACGGATTTACGCTTGCGATTGATTGAGGCACACATGGAAGCTTTCATCCTTCAATTGCAGAAGCTTGATTTAACACAGAACGAAAGAGAGCATATCATTGAACGGATTATGAGGAGTGAAAATGAATAGATTAAAAGTGGAAAATATTTTTCAAGAGCTATCTTTTAATTTGGATAGAAGGGCAAATTCTCGGGGGAAACGACACTGGGAAAACAACACTACTAGACTGTATTTCTGGATAAAAACAAATCAGCCCAAAATTATTTTGAAGTTTCCGAAACGATCAAGCACATACTGATTGAGTATACTCTGTTATTTCCAAGTTTTCAGTTAGAACAGGCGGTAGAGCAACTGGAAATTTGGCAGATTTCTCCTAAACAAAAATGGCGAAAACTTTTAGAAGGTACCAAAACCAAAGTGAAGATTGCTTGTGAATATGCCAAAGTAACGAGTAGTTTTTTATTGAATAAACCGTTTGTCTACTTAGATTATTCCTCGCGCAGACAAGCTAAAAAAATGTTGAGGAACGCTAGTAGCGAAAACAAACTAATAGTATTGAAGAGATGGATACCTTATTTACAGATGTATTATTTATGAATCCAAATCGGTATTGTAAGGTAATCAATTTGGAAGACCTACGAGAGAAAAACATTTGTCTCTAAAAGAAATCTAAGGATACGTTTATTCAATTTTTATCATGAAAAAAGTAAGACGTTTTTCTAAATAGTTTACTCTTGATTTTAATCAGTTATTTGGCTAAATATGTGTTTCAATTAACGATGCTGGAATCTCAAAGGGATCGTTTATCGATTCTACTATCTGTTGTGCCAGCAGCCATTATAACTTAGCGAATCAATCAACTAGATAATCAAGCAAATCATCGAACGTCGGCTAGCATGGTCAATCAGTCGGCTTTTGAGAGGATTGTTCCCAAGTATTTACTTCCTTATGTTCAAATCATCGTGATTAGTGCAATCAATTTAGTATTTAATTTTACAACGATTTCCTTAGGATTTGGATAATTTCTTCTACTATTGCTAGAGTTAGCTGTTTATCTCGCTAGTATAATCAGTTATTTGATTTTACTAAGAGGGATTATCGCTAAATTATAGCTGCCGAATTTTTCAAAAACAGTTGTTGCGGCAATTGGTTGGATACAAGGAGTCATTTCAAGTTGTGAAATCAATGAAGAGCTAAAGGACAAGTCAAATTCCTATAAAGTCGCTATTTATCCTTAAGAGCGTGGGATTAAAAATGAGGGAATCAATGAACTTAAAAAAAGTCTAGGAAAATAAAATGTTTATCTAAAAGTGTTATTTATTTTATAAATTAATGAAATAACATTGAGGACTAGAACAAAGCAATCGTCTTATTGACCGTTCAATCAAGTGGTCCATCCAAAACGGTTCTAGATTACCTAAATAAACATAAAGATGAAGAAAAATTAAGCATTTACTTAACCGCAGATTCAGGCGCAAGGTCAAAAGATCCTGGTCATTTAGATGTTACGACAGTAGCTTCTAAATCAGAGAATGTTACTGTTTTCAGTAGAAAAATTAAAGAAGCTCTATTGAAATAAGGAACGTTGAATTAAAATAAATTTTTATTTCGCTGTTCGCTTGTAAAAAGAACGTATGTTTGCTATCCTGTAAATTATAAGGAGGGATAAGTATGAGTGTGACATTCACCGTAACAAAATGGGATGAGCAACCCGTAGATGAACAAAAAATTGATTTCCCAGTAAATCGAGTTCGAGCAGAATATGAGCTTGAAGGCGTTTTGCAAGGTAAAGCATGGGTTGAGTATTTGCTTTATTACTTAGAAAGCAATAAAGAAGATGGACATCTTGCAACAGCTAGAATCACGGGATTCCTTCATTTTATAGGCCAATATAAAGGAAAAACAGGAACCTTTACAGCGGCTGAAAAAGGAATTTTTGATAAAGGCTCACTTGATTCCCCGGGTATGATCATTAAAAGTACAGGAGAAATACAAGGATTGACGGGTTCTTATCAATATGATTTTGTTGGTGAAAATAATAAGTTGATTTTGGATTTCAAGGACAAAGAATAAACTTTCTAGATTGTTTTATATTATGCATTATTTAACGATGCACACTAAAGCTAAAGCGACAATCCTAGCAGAACAACTGAAAATATCGACACGTACGGTTTATCGAGACATTGACATATTGTCTGCATTAGGCTTTCCAGTGTACGCTCAAAGCGGACGGGATGGTGGGATTCGTTTATTGGATACACATCATTTGTCCGCTACTTTTGTGAATGATGCAGAGCAAGATCAGATTATTTTAGCACTGCAAAATTTAGCAGCGACTAATTTGAAAAACGTCACCCCTTTAGTCAACAAACTGTCCTCCTTATTAAAAAAAGAAGAAGAACAATGGATCGATATTGATTTTTCAACTTGGGAAAGAGAAGATGAAGCAAATGTCATCGGATTGATTACCAAAGCCAAAAAGCCAAAAAAATGTATTATTTTTTTCTACACCAATGGAAAAAGCCAAAAGACGACACGAGAAGTAATGCCAAATAAATTGATTTTTAAACAAAATGCCTGGTACTTAGCTGGTTATTGTTGTGTTAGAAAAACCACTCGACTGTTCAAATTAAGACGAATGACTGAATTGGATATTTCTATTGACGATATCAATGAAGCTTATTTGATCAAAGATTATCAGCCGAAGTTTTCAAAGTTAAGGTAAAAAATGACCTGTTTTACCAGGTGCAAGAAGACTTACCCGATATCGAAGGAGAGCAAGACAAAAAATATACTAAAGTAAAAACCTGGCAGCCGAAAGGTTCTTGGCTAACTTCGTACTTATTATCATTTGGTGCTTCAATAGAAGTAGTGAACCCAATTGAATTAGAAGAAAAAATTAAAGAAGAAGTTATTAAAATCAATCAGATTTATTTTTGATGTGTTCTAGATTTTTTCGCCATACCTCTTGAAACAATGACTATTGATTGAGATAATAGCAAAGAAAAGAGGGATCATATGGGACAAATTTGGCTTGAACGATTACTTCGCTGGAATGCAAAGATTCAAAAATTATTGGTAGGAAGATATGCCCGCATAGATCAATTGAATAACACCTTGATGAGGATTAGTTTGATTCTATTATTGCTTAATTTATTTTTACCAACATCGATTGCTTTTTGGGTAGCTGCAGGTTTATTGTTGTGGATGAACTATCGTTTTTTTTCTAAAAGAATTTATCCGCGCTCCAATGAAAATACTCGTTATGTTTTAAAAGTACAGCAACTAAAAAAGAAGGTCAATTTTTCAAGGGAAAAGCTCAAAGAGCGTAAAATTTATACTTTTTTTAAGTGCCCAAATTGTAAACAACAATTGCGTGCACCCAAAGGGAAAGGTAAAATAAAAGTGACATGTTCAACTTGTAAAGAACAATTCAATCAATCAGTGTAAGGAATGACAGTTCCTTACACTTAGGAAAGCCAAAAGCATATGATATTGGTAAAATTAATCCAACAAAAATGATTATGCTCCAAATCCAGTTGAAGGAAATCTATTAGAACTACCAGCAGAAACAAATATTATTGATAATGATAATGCAAGTTGTGCAATGTATCTAGAGGTTGGAAAAGAAACTGTACACAAATTCTTTTTAAAAAAGCAGCAGATACCTATAAAGGTGGTGTGGCAAATAACAAATTAGTTGTCACTTCTAGTAATGTTACAGCAGGAAAAGCTTTTAATGGTACCGTTACTTGGAGTGTAGATAATACGTATTAATAAAATGATGAATTACATTGGAAATTGTTGCCTAGTTAGTATATACAAAGAAAGAAGATAGGCTAACGAAAAAAGCAAAAAGTACTATTACTATTAATTTTCTTAGCTCTAATCAGCTCACCACTATAACTGATACAACGTACAATTCTATTCTAGTTTATACAAATAATGAAGTGAATTTGACAAATAACAATCAGAAGGTTGTCACTTTAGATGTCTATAAATAAGATAACACTAAATTAAAGCCAACAGAAATGCTGACAAAATTAGGTCAAAAAAATAATACCTATAACTATTTTCTTGAAACGGAGAAAAATTTTTAGTCAGATATATATAGATCAACGGAAGTATCCTTTGAAGTTCAAAATATCCTATCTAAAAATGAAGTGTGTACTCGTATTTCAGTAAGACTGAAGTATAGCTCAAAGAGTTATATCTCCGTCTTATTTTTTATTTTCCGCCGATAGTAAAATTAAGCTAGACAACTAAATAAGTCATTTGTGCTACACTCAAAATAGTTCCGACCAAAGAATTATAAGGAGTGAAGACAAATGACCTATACTCATCTTACATCAAATGAACTCGTGATGATAGAAGCTTATTTCAATATGAGCCAACCTGTTACGATGGTTTCTAAGACTTTAACTCGTTCTAGACAGACAATCTACAATGTTTACAACTTCCTGAAACAAGGAAAATCTATCTGTGACTATTACCAACAATATAAAGAAAATAAAACACGTTGTGGTCGACAACCCATTAGTTTGCCTACAAAACAGCATGATTACATTCAATCTATGGTGGCTCAAGGGTGGACACCTGATGTGATTATTGGTCGAGCTGAGTTTCCTATTTCATGCTCTGTTAGAACACTTTATCGTCAGTTTAAAGCGAATCAATTTGATTGCTCAAAACTACCAATGAAAGGGAAACGAAAGCCCAACGGGCATAAAGAACGTCGTGGAAAGCAAGCATTTAAACGCAATATTTCAGAACGATCCACTGACTACCCTAATTTCCAACAGGAATTTGGGCATTTAGAAGGTGACACAATTGTTGGCGTTCATCATAAAAGTGCCATCATCACTCTAGTTGAACGCCTTTCAAAAGTGATTATTACATTAAAACCAAATGGTCGGAAAGCATTGGATATTGAAAAAGCGACAACTGATTGGCTACAAAAGATTCCCAGAAACTTGTTCAAATCCATTACCTTTGATTGTGGAAAAGAATTTTCAAATTGGAAAAACATGAGTAATGTCAATGATATTTCTATCTATTTTGCAGACCCTGGAACCCCCTCACAACGCGGATTAAATGAGCATTCGAATGGGTTATTACGTAAAGATGGGCTGCCTAAAACAATGGATTTTAATCAAGTTGACCAAGCTTTTGTTGCGGCTGTCACCTCTAAAAGAAATCACATACCAAGGAAATCTTTAAATTATCGAACACCATTAGAAGTATTTTTGAGTTACATAAATGAAAGACATTTGTCTAGCTTAATTTGACAAATCAAATTCTTTAAACTAAATATGTTTTTTGACGAATAATCGTGCTTTTTTTACCAATCTGTTCCTGTTTAGTTAGTAGTCGAATGAATTATGTTATAATAAAAAAAACTATTTAGGCTGGGCCAGATTGTTCAGTTTTAAAATTATACAAGGAGGAAAGTATATGCGTGCAGTATTAACAGTTATCGGTAAAGATAAAGTGGGAATTATAGCTGGAGTTAGTCAGAAATTAGCAGAGTTGAATATGAATATCCTTGACGTTTCTCAAACGATTATGGATAGCTATTTTACAATGATAATGATATTAGAAATTTCAAAAGAAAAAAGTGATTTTGAATTAATTCGTTCAGAATTAAATACCTTAGGTGAAAAACTCGGTGTGACTATCAGTGTTCAAAATGAAGAAATTTTTAATACGATGCATAAACTATAATAATCCCTTCAAGGAGGAGTCAGCTTGGAAACAAATCAAATTTTAGAAACTATTCGTATGATCGAAGAAGAAAATTTAGATATTAGAACTATTACGATGGGGATTTCCTTATTAGATTGTATTGATAGCGATAGTGATCGAGCTTGTCAAAAAATCTACGACAAAATTACTCGATTAGCTAAAAATCTAGTTAAAGTTGGCGAAGAGATCGAATCTGAGTATGGAATTCCGATCATTAACAAAAGAATTTCTGTAACACCGATTAGCATTATTGCAGCAGCTAGTTCAGATGTTGATTATGTGAAATACGCTAAGGCTTTAGACAAAGCTGCTCAAGCAGTTGGTATTAATTTTATTGGTGGTTTCAGTGCCTTAGTAGAAAAAGGCTACCAACATGGTGATGCTATTTTGATTAACTCGATTCCTCAAGTTTTGGCAGAGACAGAGTTCGTCTGTTCTTCAGTAAATATCGGTTCAACTAAAGCAGGGATCAATATGGATGCTGTTCGTCATATGGGTTATGTAATCAAAGAAACCGCGGAAAAATCTGATATGGGCTGTGCTAAATTAGTAGTATTTGCGAATGCGGTGGAAGACAATCCATTTATGGCCGGTGCATTTCACGGCGTTGGTGAGGCTGATTGTGTGATTAATGTAGGCGTTAGTGGGCCAGGTGTAGTCAAACGAGCCTTGGAAAAAGTCAAAGGAGAGCCTTTTGATATTGTAGCCGAAGTAGTAAAACAAACCGCATTTAAAATTACCAGAATGGGGCAATTAGTAGGTAAAATTGCTTCAGAGCGTTTGAATGTTCCTTTTGGCATTGTAGACTTATCCTTAGCACCGACACCAGCAGTGGGTGATAGCGTAGCCTATATTTTAGAAGAAATGGGCTTAGAAAGTGTTGGAACTCATGGTACAACTGCTGCTTTAGCTTTGTTG
Organism: Enterococcus sp. AMC1251; assembly: GCF_058216535.1. NCBI lineage: Bacteria > Bacillati > Bacillota > Bacilli > Lactobacillales > Enterococcaceae > Enterococcus > Enterococcus sp. AMC1251. Next base: position 1,014,391 of record NZ_CM177098.1, read on the forward strand.
AATGATGCAGTGAAAAAAGGCGGCGTAATGGCTTGTAATCATGTTGGCGGATTATCAGGCGCATTTATTCCAGTTTCAGAAGATGCAGGTATGATTGATGCAGTTAATAATGGCGCACTAAACTTAGAAAAGTTAGAAGCAATGACTGCGATTTGTTCTGTTGGTTTAGATATGATTGCAATTCCAGGAGAAACATCAGCTGAAACAATTGCTGCTATGATTGCGGATGAAGCGGCGATCGGTGTGATCAATCATAAAACAACTGCGGTCAGAATCATACCAGCTAAAGGAACAAAAGTGGGTGATATGGTCGAGTTTGGTGGTTTATTAGGTCGAGCCCCCGTTATGAAAGTTAACGACTTCGCTTCAACTGATTTTATTCTTCGGGGTGGTCGAATTCCCGCACCGATTCATTCATTTAAAAATTAGATTAAAAAAAGTCTATGAGTATTTGTGATAAAAAGATGTATGGTATAATAAAAATCATAAATAGACTATGTTTTGCCCAGTACTATCTGGATCTCAATAATAGTTATTAACTTAAAAAAGGGAGATTTTAATTCATGGAAATAAAACGTCAACAAGAAGTTGTAGAAGCTTTTCATTACGACATGCGCACACAGGATATGGAAGAAGTAGAAACGGATCTTAGAGTTGGTTTCTCACCAATCGAATCAACGGATGAAAACTATCCAAAAGAAAATTCAATCATTGCAGCTCGTCTAGAGTTTCGTCTAATTTTTGAGGAGTATGTTTTATCAGGTTCAGTCAGCCAAATCAATCATATCATCAATCATAAGATTGAAACGCAAGAAGATATCTCACAAGAAGAAGTAGATGAGTTGGTTAGTCCATTATTCGATATCGTGCAACGTATGGCTTATGAGATCACTGAAATCGCCTTAGACAAACCAGGTATCCAGTTAAACTTCCAATCAGCAGCTGAATAAGAGTTTGAAGTAAAGGGTTTGCGATAGTTTTAAACTATCACAAACCCTTTTTTTCTATCGTTATAGAAACAAAATGGTATCCCTCAACCTTTTAAATCAGGTACAATAGACCTATCACTAAAAATGAATTGATTTATTTTTAGGGCGGATCGTTGAAGAATGTTCCCCGGGAACCTTTACTTCCTTTGATGGACTTGTCATTAAAATTAAAATATAGGAGGAAAAAAATGACAACACTCATCACTGTTTTAGTGGTCCTTGCATTTCTCGCAGTGTTATACGTCTTTTATCGTATGCAGACAAAACACTATAAGTTTTCTACTCGTGTTTTTGCCGCATTAGGTGTCGGTATTGTACTAGGTGCAATTATTCAATTCACATTCGGTACCCAAGACGAAGTCACAACGCAAGCAATGGAATGGATCGGTATCGTAGGTAATGGATACGTAGCGTTTTTACAAATGCTCGTAATCCCCTTGGTTTTTGTTTCTATCGTAGGAGCATTTACTAAGATGAAAGAATCCAAACAAGTTGGAAAAATTAGCTTTACTGTTTTAGCAACCTTATTAGGGACAACAGCTATAGCAGCTTTGGTTGGAATTGGAACAACTATGTTATTTGGACTACAAGGGGCACAATTTACACAAGGAACGGCAGAAACGGCACGAATCGCAGAACTTGCGACTCGACAGGAAACCGTTGAAAACCTATCGATTCCTCAACAAATTTTATCTTTTATTCCTAAAAATGTTTTTGCCGATTTCGCGGGCACTCGTCCGACAAGTACGATTGGCGTGGTTATTTTTGCAGCATTCGTTGGGATTGCGTATTTAGGTATTAAAAGAAAAGCACCGAAAGAAGCAGAATTTTTTGCAAACTTGATCGACAGTCTTTATAAAATCACGATGCGTATCGTGACATTGGTTTTACGTTTGACACCTTATGGCGTTTTAGCATTGATGACTAATGTTGTTGCGACAAGTGATTATAATGCGATCCTTAATTTAGGGAAATTTGTATTAGCTTCTTACACCGCATTGATCATTGTCATGCTGGTTCACTTAGTAATCTTAATAGCAGTCAAAGTAAATCCTGTTAACTATTTGAAAAAATCATTTCCGGTATTGAGTTTTGCTTTTACGTCAAGATCAAGTGCTGGAGCATTACCTTTAAATATTGAAACACAAACAAAGGCTTTAGGTGTTGATGATGCTACAGCAAACTTTGCTGCAAGTTTTGGTATGTCAATTGGGCAAAATGGCTGTGCAGGGGTTTATCCTGCGATGTTGGCTACGATAGTTGCACCAACGGTAGGAATCAATGTCTTCAGTTTAGAATTTATCTTGATGCTCGTTGCGATTTTAACAATCAGTTCGTTTGGTGTAGCTGGTGTCGGTGGTGGAGCAACGTTTGCTTCATTGATCGTGTTAGGTGCGATGAATTTACCAGTTGCGATTGTTGGTCTGGTCATTTCTGTAGAACCATTGATCGATATGGCTAGAACAGCTGTTAACGTTAGCGACAGTATGGTTGCGGGAATCGTAACTAGTTCGCGGATCAAAGAGTTAGACCGTGATGTATTGAATGATAGCAGCTTAGTTATTGAAGAAAACGCATAAAAAGTCATTCATTTCTCTTTACTAAGAGAGTTAAAAACAAAAGAAGGTAAGATCCTCAACAGATGAACCGCCCCCAAAAAATGTAACTTTTGGGAGGCGGTATTTTTATTTCCATTCTAATTGTAATCCCACACCAACTTCTTCGATTGGAATTTGAGAATGAATCTTGGCTTTTGCTTGAAAAGAAATACAGTGACAAGGATAGAGAGTGGCTATTTGATTATTTTTAAAGTATTCTATTGTTTTGTCTAACTGTAAATCTTCTTCAAACAAATGAAAACCGCCAATGACACTTTTGATTGTTTGAATACCAGTCACTTGTTTGGCATACTCGCAAATATTACTGATACCGCTGTGAGAACAACCTGTGATAATATAAATACCATCGTGACCTTCAAAGACTAAAGCAGAATCGTCTAAAACATAGTCAGGTGTGAAGACTTCTGATAATTTTGTCTCACCTACCTGTTTACGAGGTTCAAAATCTACGAGTTCGGGTATTTCTCCTAGAAATGTGATATTTTGGGAAATCTTAACAGGTTCTTTTGTAAGAAGTAGATCGTAATTTACTTGTAAATCTTCCTTTGTTACTGCAGATCCAATGATCAACTCGTCTTCTTTTTTTGGTAAGAAAGTTAGTGGATGTGCAATAATTTGCAGCTTTTGTCTAGTAAAGATACTTGAAATCATATTTAAACCGCCAGTATGATCATTGTGACCATGAGATAAGGCTAACTTTGTCACTTGGCTTAAATCAATGTTGAGTAAATCAGCATTTTTTTTAAAGACTCCGCTATATCCCGTATCAAAAAGAATTTTTTCTTTTTCATCTTCAATATAAAAAGATAAAGCTGGTTCGCCAAAGTAGTAATGATCAATATAGACATTATTATCTACCAAAACAGTTAATTTCATTTTTTCTCCTTTTTGAAGCAAATTTATTTTCATAAATCTTACCATAGACTATCATAAAAAGTATATAATGAATAAGCATTTATTTTAAAATGAAAAAATAAAGATGAGGAGCAAAAAAATGTTTACTAACCAAATCAAAATAATGTTATATGTGACAAACGTAGAGGAATCAAGCAAGTTCTGGCAAAAAATCGGTTTTGTAGAAAAAGAAAGAGATGCTGTTGACGGCACACTTGTTGTGGAGATTGCGCCAAGCGAAACTGCAGAAACAATGATTGTGTTGTACGATTTAGAATTCATTCAACAACATTCACCAGAAGTTGCTGGTAACACGCCATCATTAATGTTTTTTGCAGATGATGTGATGGAATTATACAAAAAAATGAAAGATGCTGGTGTACGAGTAGGAGAATTAGTTCAATTACCAACTGGATTAGTCTTTAACTTTGCAGATAACGATGAGAATTATTTTGCAGTATCTGGTCAATAATAAGTCAGTTTATACTAACTGCTCAAGCTTTTCTTTTTGGAAAACTTGGGTAGTTTTAATTTTACCTTACTTCTTTATGTGTGCATTTGTACACAAGCAAATAGCTCGCTTTTCTTATTTCTTATTTTATATACTATGTTCGTATGAATAGAAAATGAGGACTGTACAGTTATTATGGAGATAGCAAAACAGTTTCTAAGAAAAAGGAGAAAGATAAAATGGATTACCGCGTATTACTTTATTATAAATACACGACGATTGAAAACCCCGAAGAATTTGCAAAGGAGCATTTAGCTTTTTGTAAATCATTGAACCTAAAAGGAAGAATTCTAGTTGCAACAGAAGGAATTAACGGCACACTTTCAGGAACGATTGCTGATACAGAGGCTTACATGGAAGCGATGCAAGCTGATGAACGTTTTAAAGATACTTATTTCAAAATAGATGAAGTACCAGAGAACGCCTTTCATAAAATGTTTGTCCGTCCTAGAAAAGAACTAGTTTCTTTAAGCTTGGAAGAAGATGTTGATCCGTTAGAAATAACTGGGAAATATTTAGAACCAGCTGAATTTAAAGAAGCGTTACTGGATGAAAATACTGTTTTTATCGATGCAAGAAACGATTATGAATTTGATTTAGGTCACTTTAGAGGGGCGGTTCGTCCTGATATTCGCAACTTTAGAGAATTGCCGCAATGGATCAGAGACAATAAAGAACAATTTATGGATAAAAAAATTGTCACTTATTGTACTGGCGGCATTCGCTGTGAGAAATTTTCTGGCTGGTTGATGAAAGAAGGCTTTGAAGATGTTTCTCAACTTCATGGTGGTATCGCAGTTTATGGAAAAGATCCAGAGACAAGAGGCGAGTTGTGGGATGGAAAAATGTACGTCTTTGATGAGCGAATCAGTGTCGAAATCAATCACGTAGATAAAAAAATCATCGGGAAAGACTGGTTTGACGGCGCACCTTGCGAAAGGTATATCAACTGTGCAAATCCTTTCTGTAATAAGCAAATTTTAGCATCAGAAGAAAATGAAGCGAAGTATCTTGGCAGCTGTTCAGACGAATGTCGCCATCATCCTGCAAACCGCTATGTGATGAGAAATGAACTTTCAGAACAAGAGGTTCAGGCTAGACTTGAAGCAATTGCTAACTAATAAAAATAAGAAGTCGAAGCAAAAGGATGATTCATTCTTGCTTCGACTTTTTTACAACAAAAAGCTAAAAAATAGAACAAAGCAAATCAAAAATACCAAGTTTATAAAAGTGAATTGCAAAATAAACTTTTTTGATTGTGCAGGATAATACTCTTTATATAATTTAAATCCAATCAAATTAGCTAACGAAGCAATGATCGTACCCAAACCACCAAAATTAACTCCCCAAAAAAGTGCTTGAGCTTGATCTGTAAATGGCGCAATCAGAATAGCTGCAGGAACATTACTAATCACCTGACTAAGTAGAATACTTCCAAAAAATGTGTGAGTGTTCGTCGTAAATTGTTCTTTTATAAAAGTTGAAATCATTTCTACTTGAGAAAAATTCCCAACAGCAATAAAAAAAAATACAAATGTCCACAATAATTTATAATCGACTTGCCTAAGCGTTTCTTTATCATAAATAATAAAAATAACTGCAGTGACGGGAATTACAAGAAAATAAGGAAGTACATTAAATACACCCAACAGGATGAAAAGACCAGTCAGACTTAAAAATAGCATTTTTCTCTGATTGATTTGTGGAAGTGGACTATTTTGTTTAGGAATCGCGCTTTTTTTTATAAATAGAAACGAAATCAGCAATAATAGAATTGAAGAAAATAGTAGAACAAAAGACCATTCAAAAAACGTTGCAGTTGAAAGCGAATAGAAGGAGAATAGAAAAAGGTTTTGCGGATTTCCAAATGGGAAAAAACTACTACCTAAATTAGCAGCTACAATTAGTAATACTGCGCCAGCAATCTTGTTTTCCATTGCTGGGAATTTTTTTATGATCGTTAAGTAAATAGGCATTAACGTCAGTATCGCTATATCGTTTGTTAAGATCATTGAACTAATAAATGATAATAAAACGATATTTCTGATTAAACTACGTGTTGTTGCAGAAAAATCAATCATTTTTTCAGCAAAATAGTTTAAAATACCTAGTTTTTCGATGTTCCTGACAAAAAGCATTAAACCGAACAAACAAAAAATAACTTTGAAATCAATGGACTTTAATGAGAACGTACCGAAATAGAAACTGATAATAGCAATAACAAAAGAAACTGTAAATAATAAATCATCACTAAAAAAAGCATTTAATCGCTTCATAACATCATCCCTTTTCGTTGATAGTCTGTTCAAATTTACGTTAAAAAGTGTAAATTATCAAGAATAAAGTGTGTTCGAATAATAAGAAAATGGATCACTCTACATTAAGAGCAATCCATTTTTTATTCCTTTTTAAATATTCAATACTTTATCCAAGAAATCTTTCGTCCGTTCATTTTGCGGATTTTCAAAGATTTGTTGAGGTGAACCATCTTCTAAGAAATTTCCACCATCGATAAACATAACACGATTTGCGACTTCTTTTGCAAAGCCCATTTCATGGGTAACAATGACCATCGTCATTCCCTGTTTTGCTAATTTTTTCATAACATTCAATACATCGCCAACCATCTCAGGATCAAGTGCAGATGTCGGTTCATCGAATAACATGATATCCGGATTCATTGCTAAGGCACGAGCGATTGCTACACGTTGCTTTTGACCGCCAGATAATGATTCTGGATAGCTGTCTTTTTTATCCGCTAACCCAACTGTATCTAAAAGCTTGATTGCTTTTTCTTCTGCTTCTTTTTTTGAAAGACGCCCCAAATCTGTGGGTGCTAACGTAATGTTTTCCATGATCGACAGGTGTGGGAATAGGTTGAAGTGTTGAAAAACCATCCCGATATGTTGACGAATTTTATTAATGTTCGTGTTTTTATCTGTTAGATTTGCTCCGTCGATAATAATATCACCGCTCGTTGCTTCTTCAAGTTGATTCAAACAACGAAGGAAGGTACTTTTACCAGAACCAGAAGGACCAATGACGCAAACAACATCACCTTCTTGGATGGATACATTGATATCGTTAAGAACGGTATTATCACCATATTTTTTTACCAAATGTTCTACTAGAATTTTTTCAGCCATATTATTTCACCTTCTTTTCCAAAACTTTAGCTAATTTCGTCAAAGCTGTAATCAAGATTAAATACATCATCGCAATGACGAAGTAAACCATAGTACTTTGTAAGTTTCTAGCAACAATGATTTTCCCCGTTTGTAACAACTCGATCAAGCCGATTGCAGATAGAATTGTTGTATCTTTTAAAGAGATGACAAACTGATTGACGAAAGAGGGGATCATGATTTTGATTGCTTGTGGTAAAATGATTTTTTGCATTGTACGATTGTATGAAAGACCTAAACTACGTGAAGCTTCCATTTGACCGACTGGCACAGCATTGATACCGCCACGAACGATTTCAGAAATATAAGCACTTGCATTCAGGGTCAATGTAATGATTCCAGCAAGAAAAACGGGAATATTGAAACCTAAAATTCCTGGTAAGCCAAAGTAGATAAAGAAGGCTAGCACCATTAAAGGAATACCACGAATGATATCAACATAAATAGTAGAAATTACACGTAATACTTTAGAAGGAGAAGCGCTGAATAATCCCAAAATCACTCCAACGATTAAGGCTAAAACAAATGAGATTAATGTTAACTGAATCGTCATCCACAACCCACTCAATAAACGTTTCCAATTGTTTTGTATCATGCCTACCAACGTTGATTCATCTATTTTATTTTCAGTAGTACCATCTTTTACATATTTTCCGATAATTTCATCATACTCACCAGTTCGTTTTAATTCAGCTAATCCTTCATTGAACATTTGGATTAGCTCTGGATTTTTCCCTTTTTTAACGGCAAAACCATATTTTCCTCCTTCTTCACGAGTAATCGGAGTAGCTAATGGTTGTTTTTGCGCAACGCCGTAACCAATAACTGGATAGTCGTCCATCATTGCATTAATTTCACCAATTTCAAGGGCGCTGTATAAAGCGTCTGTTGTATCTAGATATTTAATCGAATACCCGTATTTATTCTTGTTAGCTTCAAGGAAGTCAGCACTTTCAGTTCCAATTTTAGCGCCGACTTTTTTGCCTTTTAAATCTTTATAAGAGTGAATCTTGTCATTGCCTTTTTTGACAGCAATTTGTATGCCACTGTTAAAATATGGAGTGGAGAAGTCAAATGATTTTTCACGCTCATCTGTGATCGTCATTCCAGCGATCATTGCATCCGCTTGACCAGATTCAACAGCTTGAACAGCGGAGCTAAAACCGATGAATTTAAATTTGATGTTGAAATCTTGTAGTTCTGCTATTCGCTCAACTAAATCAACATCGATTCCTTCGTACTTACCATCAGCATTTTGAAATTCAAATGGTGCAAATGTAGAGTCACTAGCGATCACATAAGTATCTTTTTTAGATTGAATCTTTTTCATTTTAGAATCGGTATCCGTGATTGTTTCAGTTCCAGTTGAAATATATTTGTCTATAATATCCTCATATTTCCCTGAACGTTTTAATTCTTTCAAACCAGCATTGAATTTTTCGATTAATTCTTTATTTTGTCCTTTTTTTACAGCAAAACCGTAAGAACTACCTGTTTCTTTTTTACCAACCAATTGAAGCTTCTGACCATTTTTTATGGCATAACCTAAAACAGGATAGTCATCAAATATTGCATCGACTTCGCCATTTTCAAGCGATTGATAAAGTCCAGTTGCATCATCGAAATTTTTAATTGTATAGCTATATTTTTCTTGATTTTTCTCTAAAAAAGTTGCACTTTCAGTCCCGACTTTCGCTGCGACTGTTTTTCCTTTTAAGTCTTCGTAATTTTTGATTTTGTCATTGCCTTTTTTGACTGCCATTTGAAGCCCACTGTCGAAATAAGGTTCTGAAAAGTCAAATGATTTTTTACGCTCATCCGTAATACTCATGCCGGCAATCATACCGTCAACTTGCTTTGATTGTACCGCTTGGATCGCGCTGTCAAAGCCAAGTGGTTTCAGATTCACTTTAAAATCTTGATCTTTTGCGATTGCTTGAAGCAAATCAACATCAATTCCGACATATTCTCCTTTAGAATCTTGGAATTCAAAAGGGGCAAATGTCAAATCTGTTCCTATATTATATGTTTTTTCCTCAGCCTGAGCATCTTGCCCAAGGGTAAATGTCAGTAGACTTGCTATCATCACAATGAATGAGAGTAAAAAGTGTTTCCTTTTCATAAAATACCTCCTATATTTGCATATTAGATAATTATATAGTAAAAAAAGGCAAAAGCACAAGTCATTCACAATGAGAAATTCAAAAAAAACTCATTTCCTAACATCTTATGTAATAAAATGTAACATCAGATAAATAGAAAATATTAATTTTAGAACAGTATATCTAATTGTCAAAGATAAATAAAATATAAATTCGTAAAAATTGCGTATACGCAACTCGTTTTATAACTAGCGAAAATATGTTCGGTATGTTAAAATAATTAAAGGAGTTTCCTTCATTTTTTCAATTTGGAAATTCTTATAAATAGAGTGAATCTCCAAATTGAAAAAATAGATATTTTATAGTTATAACAGCGTATATCTCACAAAATTTGGTGGATTGTTTTATTTATTTTTATTGAATTAACTTAATAAATGAAGTAAGAGGAGGATGTTGGATGATAGAAAGAGAGACCTCCAATACATTTGACTTAGTGTCAAAATACAAGCCGGATGGAGATCAGCCAGAAGCAATCAAGCGGTTAGTTGAAGGCATCGAAGGTGGAGAAAAAGCCCAAATTTTATTGGGTGCCACAGGAACTGGTAAAACATTTACGATGTCCAATGTTATAACAGAAGTAAACAAACCCACATTGGTGATTGCCCATAATAAGACCTTAGCTGGACAGCTTTATGGAGAGTTTAAAGAATTCTTCCCTAATAACGCGGTCGAGTATTTTGTTAGTTATTATGACTATTACCAACCAGAAGCGTATGTTCCTTCAAGCGATACTTATATAGAAAAAGACGCTAGTATCAATGATGAAATCGATAAACTACGACATTCAGCGACAAGTTCTTTATTAGAAAGAAACGATGTAATCGTGGTAGCCTCCGTTTCATGTATTTTTGGTTTAGGTGATCCTAAGGAATATAGTGAACAAGTTGTCTCTATTCGCGTGGGGATGGAAATGGATCGCAGTCAGTTATTAACAGATCTTGTAAACATTCAATTTGAACGAAACGATATTGATTTTCAGCGTGGTCGTTTTCGCGTACGTGGTGATGTAGTGGAAATTTTCCCTGCCTCAAGAGATGATCATGCCTTAAGAGTTGAATTTTTTGGTGATGAAATTGAACGGATAAGAGAAGTCGATGCTTTAACCGGTGAAGTAATTGGTGAGACTGAACATGTGGCGATTTTTCCAGCAACCCACTTTGTGACCAATGAAGACCATATGGAACATGCGATTGCACAAATCCAAGAAGAATTAGAGGCTCGTTTAACAGTCTTGCGCAGTGAAAATAAATTGTTAGAAGCACAACGTTTAGAGCAACGAACCAATTACGATATCGAGATGATGAGAGAAATGGGCTACACGTCTGGTATCGAAAATTATTCTCGTCATATGGATGGACGATCAGAAGGAGAACCACCGTATACGTTGATCGACTTCTTCCCAGATGATTTTTTACTCGTGATCGATGAATCCCATGTATCAATGCCCCAAATTCGCGGGATGTATAATGGTGACCGTGCTAGAAAACAAATGCTAGTAGATTACGGCTTCCGTTTGCCTAGTGCTTTGGATAATCGTCCGTTACGTTTAGAAGAATTCGAAAAACATGTGCATCAAGTCGTCTATGTTTCTGCAACACCCGGACCTTATGAGCATGAACAAACAGATACCGTGATTCCGCAAATCATTCGACCAACTGGATTGTTAGATCCATTAATTGAAGTTCGACCGATTATGGGACAAATTGATGATTTAGTCGGTGAAATCCATGATCGTGTGGAGAAGGATCAGCGTGTATTTATTACAACGTTAACAAAGAAAATGTCTGAAGATTTAACAGATTATCTGAAAGAACTAGGAATCAAGGTTAAGTATCTTCATAGTGATATCAAAACGCTAGAACGAACGGAAATCATTCGCGATTTACGTTTAGGTGAGTTTGATGTACTGATCGGAATCAACTTGCTTCGTGAAGGGCTGGATGTACCGGAAGTATCATTGATTGCAATTTTGGATGCCGATAAAGAAGGTTTCTTGAGAAGTGAACGATCATTGATCCAAACAATTGGTCGTGCCGCTCGTAATTCAGATGGTCGTGTCATTATGTATGCGGATAAAATTACTGATTCGATGCAAAAAGCAATGGATGAAACGGCACGTCGTCGTTCGATCCAAGAAAAATATAATGAAGAATACGGCATTGTACCAAAAACAATTATTAAGGAAATTCGTGAGTTGATCTCAATTTCTAAAACAAATGAAAAAGGTGAAACAATCAAGATTGATAAGTCTTATCATGAATTGAGTCGCCAAGAAAAAGCTGATTTATTGATGAAATTAGAAAAAGAAATGCGAGATGCAGCTAAAGCGTTAGACTTTGAAACGGCTGCGACTTTAAGAGATACGATTTTGGAGTTGAAAGCTGCAGAGTAAAATAGATACTCTTATCAATTAGGAGTAAGAGACGCTAGACTTCGTTTCAACTTTCAATTTCTAAGTGCTAAAACACTAAGAATCGAAGGTTGGGGATCGACGTTTCCAGCGGTCACCTTGTGCTGTTCAACATCAGCTCAAAAAAAATACTCGCTGTGTTTCGAGAAAAAGGATCAACGTTCCCAGCGGTCACCTTGTGCTGTTCAACATCAGCTCAAAAAATACTCGCTGTGTTTCACAGCAAAGGAGAGAAGTAATGGCAAATGATAAAATCGTCATACATGGCGCACGCGCACATAATTTGAAAAATATAGATGTTACGATTCCTCGTGACAAGATGGTTGTCGTCACGGGGTTATCTGGTTCTGGGAAAAGTTCACTGGCCTTTGATACATTATACGCTGAAGGTCAGCGCCGGTATGTGGAAAGTCTTTCAGCGTATGCGAGACAATTTTTAGGACAGATGGATAAACCAGATGTCGATAGTATTGACGGTCTTAGTCCAGCGATTTCTATCGATCAAAAAACAACAAGTAAAAATCCTCGATCAACAGTTGGAACAGTAACGGAAATCAACGATTATTTAAGACTGTTGTTTGCTCGTGTTGGTCATCCAATTTGCCCTAACGATGGAACTGAAATTAGCAGTCAATCTGTTGAACAAATGGTAGACAAAGTGCTGGAACTGCCGGAAAAAACGAAGCTTCAAGTATTAGCACCTGTAATCGTCAAGAAGAAAGGCCAGCACAAAAAAGTTTTTGAAATGATTCAACGTGAAGGCTATGTTCGAATGCGAGTTGATGGAGAAACGTATGATGTAACAGAAGCACCTGAACTTGAGAAAAATAAAAAACATGATATTGCAATTGTCATTGACCGAATCGTAGTAAAAGAAGGAATCCGTTCTCGCTTATTTGATTCATTTGAAGCGGCATTACGACTTGCTGATGGTTATGCATTAGTTGATGTAGTCGACGGAGAAGAAATGCTCTTTAGTGAACATTACGCCTGTCCATATTGCGGGTTTACAGTGGGCGAATTGGAACCAAGGTTGTTTTCTTTCAATGCACCATTTGGAGCGTGTCCTGATTGTGATGGCTTAGGAATAAAATTAGAAGTTGATCGCGATTTAGTTATACCTGACCCAACCAAAACATTGCGTGAAGGAGCAATCGCCCCTTGGAATCCAATTAGCTCGCAATACTATCCCCAAATGCTGGAGCAAGCGGCGGATAGTTTTAATATCGATATGGATACACCGTTCGAAGAGCTGCCAGAAGAACATCAAGAGATTATTTTAAATGGATCTAATGGTGAACCTTTCCATTTTCATTATGAAAATGATTTTGGCGGAGTCCGTGATGTGGAAGTACCGTTTGAAGGTGTTTTAACGAATATAAAACGTCGCTACCATGAAACAAATAGTGACTTTACACGTGATCAAATGCGTTTATATATGACAGAATTAACCTGTCAGACATGTAAGGGTTATCGTTTGAACCCTCAAGCTTTGTCCGTCAAAATAGATAATACAAATATCGGTCAAGTTAGTGAGTTGGCTATTAAAAATGCGGTTCAATTTTTTGAGACTGTTAAGTTATCCGAACAAGAGCAAATAATTGCTAAACCAATCTTGAAAGAAGTAGAAGATCGTTTGAACTTCTTAAAAAATGTTGGACTTGATTATTTAACACTTAGCCGAGCAGCTGGTACCTTATCAGGTGGGGAAGCACAACGGATTCGTTTAGCAACACAGATTGGCTCGAACTTATCGGGTGTACTATATATATTAGATGAACCGTCGATCGGACTGCACCAACGAGATAACGATCGTTTGATCGAATCTCTTAAGAAAATGCGTGATTTAGGAAATACATTGATCGTGGTAGAACATGATGAAGACACGATGCGAGCATCTGATTATTTAATCGATGTAGGACCAGGTGCTGGACATTTAGGTGGAGAAATCGTTGCTTCAGGAACACCAGATGAAGTAGCCAAAAATCCTGATTCATTAACCGGACAATATCTTTCTGGTAAAAAAGTAATTCCGGTTCCTAAAGAACGTCGTAAAGGCAATGGCAAAAAAATCAAAGTGACAGGTGCAACTGAAAATAACCTGAAAAATGTCACAGTTGAATTTCCTCTAGGAGAGTTTGTTGCTGTTACAGGCGTTTCTGGATCAGGGAAAAGTACCTTGGTCAATCAAATTTTGAAAAAAGCTCTAGCACAAAAAATAAACCGTAATTCAAATAAACCAGGCAAACACAAAAGTATCACTGGGTATAAAAATATAGAAAAAATCATCGATATCGATCAAAGTCCTATTGGCCGTACACCGCGAAGTAATCCGGCAACCTATACAAGTGTTTTTGATGATATTCGTGATTTATTTGCGAAAACCAACGAAGCAAAAGTGCGTGGTTACAAAAAGGGACGATTTAGTTTTAATGTTAAAGGTGGTCGGTGTGAAGCATGTCGTGGAGATGGAATCATTAAGATCGAAATGCATTTTTTACCAGATGTATATGTTCCATGTGAAGTATGTCATGGCAAACGCTACAATTCTGAAACACTGGAAGTTCATTACAAAGGAAAGAATATTTCTGATATCTTAGATTTAACAGTGGAAGATGCAGTAGATTTCTTTAAACACATTCCAAAAATCCATCGTAAATTGAAAACAATCGTTGATGTAGGATTGGGTTATGTTACTTTGGGTCAACCAGCAACGACATTATCTGGTGGAGAAGCACAGCGGATGAAATTAGCAAGTGAATTGCATAAAAAATCCGATGGCAAAAATTTCTATATCTTGGATGAACCGACAACTGGATTGCATACAGATGATATTGCTCGCTTACTTGTCGTATTAGAGAGACTTGTTGAATCTGGGAATACTGTACTTGTTATTGAACATAATCTAGATGTAATTAAATCAGCAGATCATGTAATTGATTTAGGTCCAGAAGGTGGAGATGGCGGTGGAATGATTGTCGCGACAGGGACACCAGAAGAGATTGCTAAAGTCAAAGCAAGTTATACTGGGAAGTACTTAAAACGTGTTTTATAAATTGGTATACTCCTTTTTGGAGAAATATTATTTTTTAAGAAAGTATAAAGTTTGAATGGGAATCAACAATTGTGTTTGATTTAACTGAATGTTTGAAGTAGAATGATTGTGGTTAGATGTATTGTTCAACCTTATTGGTATATATCTTTCCTTCTATAAATAATCCGTTCAGAAAAGAAAAACGCAGCCTTCATTATTGGAAGGCTGTCTTTTTTTTATTAAAAATATTATCTTTTCTCTGAAAAGTTAGAGTGAGCGACTGTCTGGAAAAATGAGGGGGGATAATAAAAAACTAAAAAAATCATTTGTAAATCACCTTAATTTAAAAATAGTCAAAAAAAGAAAGTATTTATACGTAAATTGAGCGGTATTTTATTTGAAATCATGATATTCTATAGTTATCAAAAAAGTATGAAAGGATGATTTTTTCTTGGAAAAAAAAGAAATAAAGATTGGCGCACATTATGTTTGTCATGGATCAAATTTTTCTTGGTTTTTTGTAGGAGAGGCCATCTCCAAAAAAGAAGAAGATATACAAGTTAGGGTCGTTAAATGCCATCCTGCAGACCGTCCAGTTATAAATTGTGATGATCCTATTTTGAATTTAGAATATTTTGACGTGATTGAAGATGCGTAGTCTTTTGAATAATGTATCTCGTATTAGATACTCATACTTTAACAGGGAATAATAATATAGATTGTCAGAAAAATTGATAAAGTAAAATAAAAGACAAAAATGGACTTCTAAAGTTCTTTTTTTGTCTTTTTTCACTATTATATTTTTTTAATATTAATCATATTTAATTTAAATAATGTGGAAATGGATTTACATTAATGAAAATTGGGCATTTATATTATGAAATAATAAGTATACTAAATTTCAATACAGTAAATAAGAGAACTTTAGCTTTTAGAAATCAAAATAGAGGGAGTATCATCTGTATTGCTTTTTGTACTATTTATAAAAACGTAATTCACGCTTGTGTTACACAATTTTTTTAGTTTCAATTTATAAAAAGTTTGAAAGAAACACTAGAATCATTTGAAAAGCTTTCTTTGATACACCCGGGATGCTATAATTAGTAAAATGGCTTAAAAGGAGCGCTAAAAAATGGCTGATAATTTGCAATTAGTTATAATCACTGGAATGAGCGGAGCAGGAAAGACTGTAGCCATTCAAAGTTTTGAAGATATGGGGTATTTTTGTATTGACAACATGCCTCCAAGTTTGATTCCTAAATTTTGGGAATTGATCAAAGAATCTGGAAAAGTGACGAAAATCGCTTTAGTGATTGATTTACGCTCACGTAATTTCTTTAGAGAAATTCAAGATATGTTAGTGGAACTTGAAAATACGAACTTGATCGATACAACAATTATGTTTTTAGATGCAACGGATGAAGAACTTGTTTCTCGTTATAAAGAAACACGTCGTGCGCATCCTTTAGCGATGGATGGCCTGATCACAGAAGGCATCAGAAAAGAACGAGCGATTCTTGAAGAAATCAGAGGCGATGCTCAAGTTGTAATTGATACGACTGATTTATCTCCTAGACAATTACGCGAACGTATCAATGAAGAGTTTAAATCTAGAGATACACATGAATTTCGTGTAGAACTCGTGTCATTTGGTTTTAAGTATGGCTTACCCATCGATGCTGATATAGTTATGGATGTTCGTTTTTTACCAAATCCGCATTACATTCCAGCGTTGAGACCACTGACAGGACAAGATCCTTCTGTCTATGATTACGTGATGAGCTTCCAAGAAACAGAAAAATTTTACACCCGATTTATTGATTTGTTGCAAAATGTAATGCCTGGTTATGAAAAAGAAGGCAAATCAAGTATTACAATTGCTATCGGTTGTACAGGTGGACAGCATCGTTCGGTTGCTTTGACAGAACGTTTGGGCAATGAGCTTGAACAAGGTTATCATGTTAATATTACGCATAGGGATAAAGACAAGCGGAAAGAAACGGTAAACCGCTCATGAAAATGAAAACCTATCGTATTAGAAAACCAAAAATTGTTGTTGTTGGCGGTGGAACTGGTTTGCCTGTTATTCTAAAAAGTTTACGTAATCAAAGTGCGGATATTACCGCTGTTGTAACTGTTGCAGATGATGGAGGAAGTAGTGGTGAGATTCGTGAGTCGATGAATATGACACCGCCAGGAGATTTACGTAACGTACTAGTGGCCTTATCAGATATGCCGCAACTATATGAAGATATTTTTCAGTATCGTTTTGACAAATCAGATAACTATTTTGCTAATCATGCAATCGGAAATTTGATCATTGCAGCTGTTTCAGAAATGCGTGGGAGTACGTATGAGGCGATTCAGTTACTCTCAAAAATGATGCATGTGGACGGACATGTTTATCCTTCATCAGAAAGACCTCTAACCTTACACGCTGTTTTTAAAGATGGCTCTATTGCAGTTGGGGAATCAAGTATTGCAGTTGATCGAAAAACGATTGATCATGTCTTTGTGACCAATACAAATGACGATGAGCAGCCTAAAGCCGCTAGAAAAGTAGTGAAAGCAATAGAAGAAGCCGATATGATTGTTTTGGGTCCAGGAAGCATGTTTACAAGTATTTTGCCTAACTTAGTGATCAATGAAATTGGAGAAGCGATCATCAATGCCAAAGGAGAAGTAGTTTACATTTGTAATATCATGACCCAAAAAGGTGAAACTGAACATTTTACTGATGCAGATCATGTGTGTGTTCTACATGAGCATCTTAAAAATAAATTTATTGATACCGTTTTAGTCAATACTGAAAAAGTTCCAGATGGTTACATGGATCCAGAAATTTATGATGAATATTTAGTTCAAGTGGAACATGATTTCCAGAAGTTGAGAGATGAAGGCTGTCGTGTAATTTCTACAGATTTTTTGAAATTACGTGATGGTGGCGTTTTTCATGATGGTGATAAAGTTGTAGATGAACTATTTCGGATTGTATTCGGTGCAAAATATTAAAGAGTAAGAGAGGAGGGACGGAGGTTGTCTTTTGCAGCAGATGTAAAAAAAGAGCTGACGACTTTAGAAGTTCATCGGGAACATGCCAGAGCAGAACTAGCGGCTTTAATTCGTATGAACGGTTCATTAAGCATTGTGAATCAGCAATTTGTACTAAATGTCCAAACTGAAAATGCAGCGATTGCCAGACGAATCTATTCTCTGTTGAAAGACCATTACAATGCTCGCTCAGAATTATTAGTTCGAAAAAAAATGAAATTAAAAAAGAATAACGTTTATATCGTACGTTTGAAACAAGATACGAAAAATGTGCTTGCTGATTTAGATATTTTGGATGGGATGATGTTTAATACTCATGTATCCGATGAAATTATGGGGAATGCCCAAAAAATGAGATCTTATTTAAGAGGTGCATTTATGGCATCTGGATCAGTCAATAATCCTGAAACAAGTCGCTATCATTTGGAAATATTTTCAATTTATGAAGAACATAACGATGATATTTGCCAGATGCTGAACTATTATGATTTAAATGCACGAACCTTAGAGCGGCGTAATGGGTATATTTCCTACTTAAAAGGAGCTGAGCGAATCGCTGATTTTCTGACGTTGATTGGTGCGACAAATTCAATGTTGAAATTTGAAGATGTCCGAATTGTTCGTGATATGCGTAATTCAGTGAACCGCTTAGTCAATTGTGAAACAGCCAATCTTAATAAAACAATCGATGCTGCGTCAAAACAAATCGAAAATATTCAGTATATCGAAAGTGTGGTAGGCTTAACTGCGTTGCCAGACAAATTACAGGAAATTGCAGAATTACGTTTAGAATATCCAGAAGTGAGCTTAAAAGAATTAGGTGAAATGATCCCTTCAGGAGCAATTTCAAAGTCTGGAATTAATCACCGAATTCGTAAAATTAATGAATTTGCGGATAAGTTAAGAGAAAAAAGTGCATGAATTCTTATTAGATACGGATTGTTATGCCAAAGCAGAAGAAAGCTAGGTGAACTAAATGGGTGTAGAAGATAAAGATTTTATTATGAGGCAGATCAAACAACTTGGAGAAGGTCTAGGTAATTTTCTTGGAAAAGAAGATGTGGATAAAATCTTGAGTTTTGGTGAAGATGCTGAAAAAGAGGTTGAAGATTCTACTTCAGAAAAGAAATTGAGCTCTAATGATGATAATAAAGTCCAAAAAGATGGCGATCAAAATAAAAGTGTTTAGATTGGCAGCGTAGTAGTTGTTTCTTTACACCACCACCGTTTATTTATATTTTTAAGGTTTTGGGATGTAGTGACTGGAAGTGTCATTACTTCTCAAAACCTTATTTTTTTATTTACCTTTTAAATAACCAATTAATTCTTCTTTAGTAATGGATTCATCAAAGATATGCTCCCCAATCACGATCGTTGGTACAAATTTAATATTTGCTGCTTCCGCTTCTGCAACTACTGATTGAACAATTGTTGCTTCTTTCTTTTCAGATAGTTGCAAATTATCTTTTGCGAACACTGCCACATCTTCTAAAGAAAGATTTCCCCATTGATCTTGCATATCATACATTTGTTTTAGATCGGTCAATCCTTTTTCTGGTAAATCATAATCGACATGGTGATGCATCACATTACCGCGTTGCAAGCTTTCTTTTTCTTTATCTAATAGTTTGATAATTCGCTGAACTTTGCCATCTTTAATATATTCATTCAATAGATCAAACGAATCCTCAAACCATTTTTTACAATAAGGGCAACGAACGTTCATAAATTCTACCATTTTTATTGGGGCTGAGTCTTTCCCAATTGCCAAACCATTTTTTGTAGTAACTTTTGTTGCATCAATCACTGAAATATCCATGTTAATAACATCCTTTCATTTCTTCTATCTTTAGTGTAGCGCTTTTTGTCACTAGTTTAAATAAAAATGCCCAAAATTTCAAAAGAATTTTTGGACATCAATAGTATTATTTGTTTAAAGAGGTGCTATTTTCCATTACTTCATCGATTAAACCGTATTCTTTTGCTTGTTGAGCAGTCATGAAATTATCACGATCAGTATCACGTTCAATGACTTCAAGTGGTTGACCAGTGCGTTCAGCTAAAATTTTATTTAGGCGATCACGTGTATCAAGAATGTGTTTCGCTGCAATTTCGATCTCAGTTGCTTGACCTTGAGCTCCACCAAGAGGTTGATGGATCATGATTTCAGCATTTGGTAATGCGAAACGTTTGCCTTTTGTGCCGGCAGTTAATAAGAAACTTCCCATAGAAGCTGCCATACCTAGAACAATTGTTTGTACATCAGCTTTGACAAAATTCATTGTGTCGAAAATTGCTAATCCAGCAGAAACACTTCCTCCTGGCGAGTTGATATAAATATAGATGTCTTTTTCAGAGTCTTGTGCATCCAAAAATAGTAATTGGGCAATGACTGAGTTTGCTACATTATCATCGATCGGACCACTTAACATGATGATTCTATCTTTTAATAATCGTGAATAAATATCATATGCTCTTTCTCCACGAGATGATTGTTCAATGACCGTTGGTATTAAATTCATAGTATATTCCTCCTATATAAAAAACTCTTCAAATCATTTTATCACAAAGCATACCTTAATGCTTAAAAAAAGTATACTTTATTGGTCAATAAAGGTCAACTTTAATGCACTGAATTAAGTAAAAAAAGGGTGAAAAACAAAAGTGATTTACTTTTGTTTTTCACCCTAAGTACTGACAAATAGAGAAAACAGGAGTAATCTCTTTTTTTCAATTATTATGAGGTAACAACAATATTCCCATTTTGATCAGCAGGTTTAAGTAATGTAATAATTGCTGTGAAAAATGCAATTATTACAGGAATCCATGTCCAGCAGAATACTAAGTACATGATTCCTTTCCCTGTAAAACCAGAATAGAATTTATGAGCACCAATTCCACCTAAAAATAAGGCTAATATAAAATAAACCCATTTATTAACGACTCTACCATGCTGTACATAGCCACCAACTGACTGTGTCTGTGTATTGTTATTTTCATTAACGATGTTGATATTGATCTTATCTTGCAGATTTTCTGTTGCATTTGTAGCTTGTTCTGCTTTGTGAATGATTAGTTCATCACCATCTTCAAAAACATCAACAAGATCACCGATTTCCGGCTTAAAATTGAACCATTCATACAATGCATGTGTCGTACTTCCATCTTCGTTAGCAATAACCACATCATCAAAATCTAACTTAATCACTTTTTTCCCCATTCTATCTTCCCCAACTCTCATATATAATATTACTACTGTCATATTATATCATCAACTAAATGAGTAATCTAGATTATTCAATAAAAGAAATAATCAAAATACCAAAAAAAAAGTGAAAAAAATAAGCGAAAAATTATTTTTTTTCGTATATTTTTGTCCTCATGAAGGAATATGTTATACTAAAAAACAAGAACGAAAAGAGTGAGGGAATCCAAATGGTTGTTTTTATTACAGGGATAACTGGTGTCTTAATTGGTGCAGTTGTCGTATCGGTGGGTATTGCTTTACGTGTGAATTATGATGAACGCAAAGCTGTACGTTATCGAGAATTAGAAAATTTTGTCAAAGAAATAGAGACCTTAAATCTTTTGAACAAAAAAATTAATGAGATTCTACAAAAAAGAGATATCTATGTAGATAAGTCCGTGAATTTTCTATCAATGGACGATTGTTATATCAGTATTGATGACTTTATCTATTTAGAATCATTTTCGGCACAAAATAATTTTTATTTGCCTACATACCTGATTGAAGAATTCTTCAAAAAAATCTCCCATAGAAAAATCATATTAACACCTGATGAAGTAATTTCAATGGGGGGAAGTACGTATAAAGGCGGCCGAGTTATTTTAGAAAGCTTTTCCGAGGAGTTATTGTCTATTATTGAAGATAAGAAGAGACAGATGAAACGTTTAACTCACAAACCTTTGTATTATTTTCAAAGAGGATAACATTGTAGGGGAAAACGAGGTTTTGGTAAGAGTTGTTTAAGATCGAGTACTCAGTAGGTAATGATAAGCTTCGACTTATTGCCTCGAGATATTTCTTGTTAATTGAACTAAAAACCGCACAATGTTCAAGCATTGTGCGGTTTTTAGTTCGATTAACGAGAAACTGCTTTTTACAGTTTCTACTCGGATTCTCGTTTTTATTTGGAGGTTAGTTAAATAATTTTACGTAGGTATTGAGGGAATAGATTATTTAGGTCACTTAATTTTTATCTCAAAGCTAACTTAAGATATTGAGTAAAAAAATAGCAACTGCTGTTTTTAGAATTTTCTGAATTTTTTTACCAAATTATATTGACATTCTCATTTAATAGGTTTATAGTTAGTAAAAGCTTTTATTTATCACATGCCATTTTAATCTTTATAGATTTTTTAAAAGAGGAGACCGTTGCCATGAAGAAGATAGACAATAATCACGTATTAGTCATTATTTTATCGTGTAGGACTTAGAACACTGAGAAATTTCGCAGATGTTAGAGTCCTGTTTGTCTTTGGTAAATGGGGGTCTTACTAAAGCATCCCATTCAATCGATGGGGTGTTTTTTTTGTAGAAATCTTTATAAAGAAGAGGTGGCAGAGTAAATAAGAAAATGAATCAGAAGAAGCAAAAAAAGAGATCTTCTGGAGATAACTGAATTGGAGTGGATGAACAATGCGTAGTGATAAAATCAAAAAAGGAATCGAGGCGGCTCCCGCCAGAAGTTTGCTTTATGCAACTGGGCAAGTAAAAAATGCCAAAGATATGAACAAACCGTTTATAGCTATTTGTAATTCTTATATTGATATAGTTCCAGGACATGTGCATTTAAGAGAATTAGCGGATGTTGCTAAAGAGGCGATCCGTGAAGCTGGAGGAATTCCTTTCGAATTTAACACGATTGGTGTAGATGACGGTATTGCTATGGGACATATTGGTATGCGTTATTCATTGCCAAGTAGAGAAATCATTGCAGATGCAGCAGAGACTGTGATTAATGCACATTGGTTTGATGGTGTTTTCTATATTCCTAACTGTGACAAAATCACTCCAGGAATGCTGATGGCAAGTGTTCGAACGAATGTACCAGCTATCTTTTGTTCAGGTGGCCCAATGAAAGCTGGCATTGATCCAACAGGACATACGTTGACACTTTCGAATATGTTTGAAGCCGTTGGCACCTTTAAAGAAGGCAAAATGACGGAAGAAGAATTCAATTTTATGGAGCAAAATGCCTGTCCAACTTGCGGATCATGTGCAGGGATGTTTACAGCAAATTCCATGAATTGCTTGATGGAAGTTTTAGGGATGGCATTACCAGGAAATGGGACGATTTTAGCTGTATCAGATGAACGCAGAGAACTTGTTAGACAATCAGCTTTCCATTTGATGGATCTAGTCAAAAAACAAATCAAACCAAGAGATATCATCACAAAGGAAGCAATCGATGATGCGTTTGCATTAGATATGGCAATGGGCGGTTCAACAAATACCGTCCTGCATACACTAGCGATTGCCAATGAAGCAGAGATCGATTACAACTTAGAAGAAGTTAATGCGATTGCTGAACGTGTGCCTTATTTATCTAAAATTGCCCCATCATCTGCTTATTCGATGCATGATGTTCATGAAGCAGGAGGTGTTCCTGCGATCATGAAGGAGCTAGTAGACTTAGGGAATGCGATTCATCCAGATCGTATCACTGTTACCGGAAAAACAATTCGTGAAAATGTTCAAGATGCCGTAATCAAAAATAAAGAAGTTATCCATCCAAAAGAAAATCCGTATAGCCCAGTTGGTGGTTTATCGATCTTGTACGGAAACATTGCACCCAAAGGCAGTGTAATCAAAGTTGGTGGAGTGGACCCATCAATTAAAAAGTTTGTGGGAAAAGCAATTTGTTTCAGTTCTCATGACGAAGCCGTTGCTGCAATCGATGATCATACTGTGAAAAAAGGTCATGTTGTTGTGATTCGTTACGAAGGACCGAAGGGCGGACCGGGTATGCCGGAAATGCTGGCACCAACATCAAGTATCGTTGGACGAGGCTTAGGAAAAGATGTTGCTTTGATTACCGATGGTCGTTTTTCTGGAGCAACTCGTGGAATAGCAGTGGGGCATATTTCTCCAGAAGCTGCTGCAGGAGGGCCTATTGCGTTAGTCGAAGATGGAGATGAAATTGAAATTGATTTAACCAATCGTACATTAGAATTGCACGTGTCGGATGAAGAGCTAGCGAAAAGAAATGATCAATTGCCGAAATTTAAAGCTAAGGTAAAAACAGGATATTTGGCTCGTTACACGGCTCTAGTAACATCAGCTCATACAGGAGGAATCATGCAGATTCCAGAAGACTTACTTGACTAGAAGAGGAGGGAAGCTTATGTCTGAACAAGAGAGAAAGATGAAAACTGGCTCAAAAATTTTGATTGATGCATTATTGAAACAAAAGGTGGAAATGATTTTTGGTTATCCAGGTGGAGCAGTCCTCCCTCTATATGATGCATTATATGATGGCGATATTCCTCATATTCTAACCAGACATGAACAAGGAGCTGTTCATGCGGCAGAAGGATATGCTAAAGCCACAGGAAAACCAGGTGTAGTGATTGTGACGAGCGGTCCAGGTGCGACAAATGCAATCACTGGAATTGCTGATGCGATGAGCGACTCGATCCCAATGGTGGTATTTACTGGTCAAGTCGTTACTGCTGGTATTGGCAAAGATGCTTTTCAAGAGGCTGATGTAATTGGGCTGACAATGCCAATCACTAAAAATAATTATCAAGTTCGAGAAACCAAAGAATTACCAAGGATCATTGAAGAAGCTTTTCACATTGCAACAACTGGTAGAAAAGGACCGGTTGTGATCGATTTACCTAAAGACATGACGATTATGGAAACCGATGCGGATATAGAGGTGAAATTAAACTTACCAAGTTATCAGCCAACGGTTAAGCCGAATAAACTTCAAGTAAAAAAGCTGATGAAAGCTTTATCGATTGCAAAAAAACCATTGGTATTGATTGGTGCTGGCGTTTTGCATGCTGATGGAGGGAAAGAACTAGTAACGTTCATCAACAAATATCAAATACCAGCATTGAGTTCGTTGTTAGGGCTAGGTGCTGTTCCTACAGATAATGAACTATTTCTAGGAATGGGGGGGATGCATGGCTCTTTTGCTGCAAATATGGCATTAACAGATTGCGACTTTTTAATAAATATAGGGTCTCGTTTTGATGATCGTTTAGCCAGTGCTCCGAAGGAATTTGCGCCTAATGCAGTCATTGCTCATGTCGATATTGATCCAGCTGAAATTGGAAAAACAATCGATACACAAATTCCAATTGTGGCTGACGCTAAAGAAACATTAAAAGAAATGCTAAAATTCGATATCGAATGTGCAGATAGTACAGAGTGGAAAAATTTGAACTTTTCCAGAAAAGAACTACACCCATTCAAATATGACAAAGAGCAACACATAGAAATTAAACCGCAAAAAGTTATCGAATTTATTGGTGAACTAACTAATGGTGAAGCGATTGTTGCAACAGATGTAGGTCAGCATCAAATGTGGGCAGCTCAGTTTTATCCATTCAAACATGAAAAACAGCTTGTGACAAGTGGTGGTCTTGGAACGATGGGATACGGTGTACCTGCAGCGATTGGTGCAAAGCTAGGTTGCCCAGATAAAGAGGTCGTACTTTTTGTGGGAGATGGCGGCTTCCAGATGACGAACCAAGAATTAGCTATTTTAAATATATACAATATTCCGATCAAAATTGTGATTTTGAATAATCAATCGTTAGGAATGGTGCGCCAATGGCAAGAAAGTTTTTTCAATGAGCGTCGTTCGGAATCAGTGTTTAAAACTCAACCAGATTTTGTAAAAATGGCAGAAGCTTATCATATTAAAGGAATTCGAATAGATAATCCTGAAACTGTGGAATCTCAATTAACAGAAGCGTTTACGGAGACAGGTCCTTTGCTGATCGAAGTCATGGTATCGTCAACAGAACATGTATTACCAATGGTTCCAGCGGGCAAAGCAAACTATCAGATGCTGGGGGTGGACTAAATGAGACGAATCATTACGGCAACAGTCAATAATAATTCTGGTGTTTTAAATCGATTTAGTGGCGTGTTGACACGTAGACAAGTCAATATCGACAGTATTTCTGTGGGACCGACTGAATTAGACAAGGTCTCACGAATCACGATCATTATTCAAGTGACAGATTTAAATGAAAGTGAACAAGTTACCAAACAATTAAATAAGCAAATTGATGTAATCAAAGTTTCTGATATAACAGATGAACCACATTTGGAAAGAGAATTAGCATTAGTCAAAGTCAATGCTCCTGCAGCGGTTCGAGCAGAATTATTCTCCGTGATTGATCCGTTTCGAGCGAATGTGATTGATGTTGGTACACGCTCTGTGGTTATTCAAGTGACAGGAACGAGTGAAAAAATCAGTGCTTTTGTTGATGTTGTTGCACCTTATGGCATTAAACAATTAGCACGAACAGGTGTTACCGGATTTACCAGAGGCAACAACTAAGAATAGGTCTTAAAGCATACGCTTATAAGCATAAAAAATTTGGAGGGTTCAAAAATGGCAAAAGTATATTATGATAACTCAGTAGAAAACAATCAATTAGAAGGTAAAACAATCGCAATTATCGGTTACGGCTCGCAAGGACATGCCCATGCGCAAAACCTGAGAGATAACGGCAATCAAGTAATTATCGGGATTCGTGAAGGTAAATCAGCAGACGCTGCCAAAAACGATGGATTCGATGTACTATCCGTTGAAGAAGCATCTAAAAAAGCAGATGTAGTCATGATTTTAGCTCCTGATGAAATTCAAGGAGATCTTTATGACCATGAAATTGCACCAAATTTAGAAGCCGGTAATGCGTTGGCATTCGGTCATGGTTTCAATATTCATTTTGATGTAATCAACCCACCAAAAGATGTGGATGTTTTCTTAGTTGCTCCTAAAGGCCCAGGACACCTTGTTCGTCGTACCTTTACAGAAGGATTTGCGGTACCTGCATTATTTGCGGTCTATCAAGATGCAACAGGAAAAGCTAGCGATGTTGCTTTATCTTACGCGAAAGGAATTGGCGCAACGCGTGTTGGAGTATTAGAAACAACATTTAAAGAAGAAACTGAAACAGATCTATTTGGTGAACAAGCAGTATTGTGTGGTGGTTTAACTAGCTTGATCGAAGCAGGATTTGAAACATTGACAGAAGCAGGATATCAACCTGAATTAGCGTATTTTGAAGTATGCCACGAATTGAAATTGATCGTTGACCTTATTTATGAAGGAGGATTTGAGAAAATGCGTAATTCTATCTCAAATACTGCGGAATACGGTGATTACGTTTCAGGTCCTCGTATTGTGACTGCTGAAGCAAAAGCTAATATGAAAGAAGTTCTTACCGATATCCAAAATGGTAAATTTGCGAAAGGGTTCATTGACGATAACAAAAATGGATTTAAAGAGTTCAATCAAATGCGTAAAGATAACGCTGGTCATCCAATTGAAAAAGTTGGGGCGGAGTTGCGTAAAATGATGCCTTTCGTATCAAGAGAAGACTAAAATAGTAAATAGAGGTTGAGAAAGAATTATTTTTCTCAACCTTTTACATAATAAAGGGTGAGGAAAATTTGGTAAAATTAACAAAAGAAAATATCGAAGATGCATATGATACACTAAAAGATGTTGTAACGGAAACACCATTGCAGTACGATATGTATCTATCACAAAAATATCAATGCAATGTTTATTTGAAAAGAGAAGATCTACAAAAAGTACGTTCATTCAAATTAAGAGGGGCGTATTATGCGATTAAACAAACGCCAGATGATATGCTGAAAAATGGAGTCGTTTGTGCTAGTGCCGGAAACCATGCCCAAGGAGTCGCTTTTACTTGTCACGAAATGGATGTTGCGGCAACTATTTTTATGCCAACGACAACTCCTCAACAAAAAATTTCTCAAGTGAAATTTTTTGGCGGAGAGGAAGTAACCATTCAATTAATTGGGGATACTTTTGATGCCTCAGCAAAAGCGGCTAAAGAATATGCTAAAGCAAATAACAAAGCATTTATAGATCCTTTTAACGATTTAAATATTATGGCTGGTCAAGGAACTGTAGCAGTAGAAATATTTCAAGAAGCGAAAGAGTCTGAATTTCAAGTAGATTACTTACTAGCAGCGATTGGCGGTGGTGGTTTAGTCAGTGGGGTTTCCGCTTATACCAAAAGCGTTAGCCCGACTACTGCTGTAATAGGTGTTGAACCATCAGGTGCTCAGTCAATGCGGGCTGCTTTTAATGAAGGAAAACCAGTGATGTTGGATAGTGTTGAAAAATTTGTCGATGGCGCTGCAGTCAAGCAAGTTGGGAATTTGACTTACGAACATGCGTTTAAATATGTAGATGAGCTTTTGGCAGTCGATGAAGGACAAGTTTGTTCAACGATTTTAGAGTTATATACGAAACAAGCAATTGTTGTAGAGCCTGCGGGAGCACTAAGTGTTTCTGCTTTAGAATTAGTTGAAGATGATATAAAAGGGAAAAATGTTGTTTGTATTATTAGTGGCGGCAACAATGATATCAACCGTATGGAAGAAATCGAAGAGCGTTCATTGATTTTTGAAGGGCTAAAGCATTATTTTGTAATAAACTTTCCTCAGCGTCCTGGAGCATTGAGAGAATTTGTAACAGATATTTTAGGACCCAATGATGATATCACTCGTTTTGAATATACAAAAAAAGTCAATCGTGGAACAGGACCTGTTGTTTTAGGAATTCTATTGAAAGATAAAGAAGAGTTACCAAATTTATTAGAAAAAATGACTGCTTTTGATCCAAATTATATTGATCTTAGTGATAATCCATCATTATATGCGTTACTTGTATAATCGCTTTTTGCGTAGTAACGCAGTGCTTTGATAAACTTTGGTTAAAATTACCTATAATCGTGTGTTTGTTTTTGGAAGATAATACAAAACTGTTTATTCGTTTTGTTTATCTTCTTTTTTGTATCAGCATATTTAAGACAGTAAATAAATTTTTATTTCGTTGAAAGGACAAATAGTTAAAAGCAATGGATGATCACTATTTTAAATAGGTGGGAAGTATCAAATCTAGACTTAGAAATAATAGAAAAAATTTAAGTCACTTATTCCTAAATTTCAAACGTTTAGTAATCAAAAAAGAGTTTCACAGAAATCAAGAAAAAGCCATCAAAAGATACTTTAAAAATATCTAAAATTTGCTTAAAAAATTAAAGAAACAGAGTAACAGTCCTTGCCATTTATTAAGAAAGAACGTATATTTAATTTGCTACATTAAATCAGTCAAAAAACAAATCTACGACTGTCAAAGAACATGAACTGGATAGAAATTCATTACACTTCTATCGACCACTTTTTTGGTCAAACACAACTTATTTTTTCTATCATCCATCCGTTATTTAAAAATCATGTTACCTTTGTTAAAAATTACACGAAATATAAAAAAGAATACTAGTAAAGTTGGAATATAAATGAATAATAATAAAAGGTTAGAAAATCGCCGGTATATTACTGGGTTCGATGGGATTCGAACAATTGCAGTTGTCGGTGTGATCCTGTATCACTTGTTCCCTAATACAATGCGTGGGGGCTTTTTAGGTGTCTCCATTTTTTTTGCGGTTTCTGGATATTTGATCACCGATTTACTGAGACAAGAATGGCTTCAGAATGAATCAATTGATGTAAAAGACTTTTACATTCGTCGGATGAAACGGCTTTACCCTGGATTGGTTGCTATGCTGGTCGCTTCATCAGCTTACATAGTACTTTTTCAAAGAGATTTATTAAATAATTTACGAAGTGTAGTTGCCAGTAGCATACTATACTATAATAATTGGTGGCAGATTTTTAGAGGATTTTCTTATTTTGACCGCTTTACAACGCAGTCGCCATTTACTCATATTTGGTCATTAGCTGTTGAAGCACAGAATTATTTAATTTGGCCGTTGTTATTTATTGTTCTTAAAAAATACGTTAAACATAGTGGCAAGATTTTTGCATTTATTATGACGCTGGCTGTTGTTTCAGGTTTTTTGATGGCGATTTTGTATACTCCAGGAGCTGATCCAACGAGAGTTTATTATGGTACGGATACACGACTATTTTCTATCTTGATGGGTAGTGCACTAGCTTTTGTTTGGCCAAGTTTCCGATTGAAAGAAGAAATCCCGATAAAAGCAAAAAAATTATTAAATGGTGTAGGAATTACATCTTTGGTTGTCTTGTTACTTTCCTTTTTATTTTTAGCAGACCATTTAGCTTTTGTATACTACGGAGGAATGTTTATTGTTAGTATCTTTGCAACACTTTTAGTTGCAGTGACAGCACATCCAGGAGCTGATATGAATCGCTGGTTGACAAATCCGATATTTTCATGGCTCGGGAAAAGAAGTTATGGTATTTATTTGTATCAATTCCCAGTGATGATTTTCTATGAAGCTAAAATTGCAACGTTAAGTGATCATGTATATTTACATTCATTGATCGAAATTGTATTAATTCTAGGAATCAGTGAACTTTCGTATCGCTTTATTGAAAAACCTTTAGGCAAATTTTATTATCGGTATACTTGGTTTGCCATCAAAGATTTTTTCCGAAAACCATGGAGAACAGTCCCTAAGCTGACCGCTTTGATCAGTATTGTTTTATCCTGTCTTGCCTTGTTCGCTTTTGCTGTTGCACCTGCTAATGAAATGACTGCAGAACAGCAACAATTGCAAAAAAATATTGAAGTAAATAAAAAGAAAGCAGATCAGAGAAAAGCAGAAGAAAAAGCTAAAAATGAAGGGAAAACAGCAGATTCAACAAAACAATCTGCTATAGCACCAGAAGCAAACTTTGATTTGACAGCAGATGAAGTTAAGAAAGCGCAAGAAATGGAAATCACAGCATTTGGTGACTCAGTTATTCTGGATGCTGCGGCAGGACTCCAAGAGATTTTCCCTAAGATGATTGTTGATGGTGAAGTCGGTAGACAACTGTATAGTAGTACACCAATCATTGAAAAATTAGATAAAGAAAAATTATTAAAAGATAATGTTTTAGTTGGACTTGGCACAAATGGCTCGTTTACTGAAGATCAATTTGATGAGTTTATGACGGCAATTGGTCCTAAACGCAAAGTCTATTGGATTAATGTCCGCGTTCCGACAAGAAGATGGCAAAATGAAGTTAACACGATGCTTGAATCAATGAAAAAGAAATACAAAAATTTAGTCGTTATTGACTGGTATAATTATAGTAATGAACATGAAGAGTGGTTTTATGAGGATCGTGTTCATCCGAATGTAGACGGTCAAGTGAAATATTCGAGTTTTATTGCAAAACAGATTGTAAAATGATGATACGTACTATCAGCGTCTTTCAATGTTTCCAAAGATCAAAATACTTTTCATAAAATGTTATAGGTCAATTTTTTTCTAATATACGCACTTTTCTCTCTCTTAAGCCTTTAGATGTGCAAACACTGGTTCGACCTCGGTTTTCGGTAAATCGCCCTTGTTTTTCATCTAAAAGCTTCTTCTTATACTTTGCTTTACAATAGCGCCATGAGTGAGTGGTAAGCTGGATGTCCAGTTGTTGTTGCTGGTATAATTTTCAAACTTAAAAGCATGTTCCTTTTTGGTTTGATCGGCTCTTTGTTAACTAATGTTGGTAAAGAAAATCCAAAGAATTAAATCAATGATGAAGTCTAGAGGCAAATTCCTCTAGGTTTTTTATTTGGTAAAAAAAGAACATGACTAAAACATAAAATGATTCTTAAGTTAAAATATCTCTTGTTTGAATGGCTTAGAGAAACTCCTGATAACGGGGATAGCCAGTGTTTAATTCTTCATCATAGGCAAGTAACCAATCCACGAGTTCTCTTTCTGTTAAACAGGCACGGAAGGAAGGACACCATTGACGTTTTTCAAAACCTAGTTTCGATTGATTCTTTTGAAACAGTTTCAAGTATACGATATTTTTTTGCTCTCTCATTTCCTTAATGAAGAAAAGAATTCATTCGTTGAATGTCTTAAAGCGCCAACGAATAATCGATCTGTCTTCTTTGATATTACGATGAGGACATGAGTGAGCTGAATAATCAATATCCCAGAAAATACTTGACAAATTCTCCCCTTAATATGTTCCTTTTTGAATGGTTTAGTTGATTTAATTCTAAAGGATATCAGGGTGTCTTTTCTATTATTTTGCATTAAAAAAGATGCCGGTGATTTCTCACCAACATCAGAAAGTATAGAGCCGAAATTTTGTGAAGTCTCATTTATTTCTTTGAACTACTTTTTCATTGTTCATCGGTTTTATAGAATGGAACAGTTAAATTAACGCTTAAGTTAATATCAGTTGATAAGCAACTCGCTCACCATTAGAGATAGATAATAAAATTTCACCTCGGTAGGTAAAGCCTGCTTTGTCTATCGTTCTCAACATCGCTTCATTTTTTGGATGTGTATCAATGCGAATGTCTAAATAATTGATCAGTCGGGCAGTTGTAATGAGAAAATTAATCAATAGCAGTGCTAATCCGTTGCCACGATAAGCAGGATCAAGAGCTATTCGATGGAGTGTTGCATACCTATGATTAGTTTGTTGCCAATGACCATTTCTGATCTGTTCATAGGCTTGTTCAATGCCTGTTGAAATAATTCCTAAACCAGCAATTTTTTGATCAACAATCAATACATAGCATCGTTGGAGGAGAATATCTTGTTCCAATTGCTGTTCGTTAGGTCCTTGATCATGTTGCCATTGAGGAATATTGTTCTCAACTAGGAGTTTTTTTGCGGATGCAATAATTTTCATAAGTCTTTCTAAATCGCTTGGTATAGCTTTTCTTAAATATATGACCACGTGATCTATCCTTCTTTTCAATAAGTCTGTTATTCACTATTATTTTTTATAAAAATTTTCAGATTTTAATTGATAAATTTTTGAGGGACGACCAATACCAACTGGACGTTCTCCAATTTCTTCAAAATGATGAAGCATTGCTTTTTTAAAATTTGAGTGATCGATGGTTCTATAATCAATACCAGAAAACTTAGCAAAAACTTTGCGAGCTTCTGTAATTGTAAAATCGTTCCCTAAGACTTGAAGGACTTGAGGATCATGTTCCATTTTGTTTGCTACTCGATTGAAAGCTTTTAATATAATTTCACTGTGGTCAAAGGCTAATGTATCTTTCCCAGTCGAAGCGCCGATATTTAAATCTAAAATAATTTCTACATCAGCGTTTGTAAGTGAAAGGGTACTTTCATTGCGTTCCATGGTAAACCAACGAACTTCTTTTGCATCATCTCCGGCAATCAAAGGTTCTTCACCAATAAATGCCAAATAACTGACAGTTACGACCCAGCCTCGAGGATCTCGATCAGGTCTACTAAAGCTATGGAGTTGTTCAATATTATCTTTAGAAATAACAACACCAGTTTCCTCTGTTGTTTCTCGTAGAACACTTTCACCAGTTGATTCATTCCTATTTACAAATCCACCTGGCAAGGCCCAAGAATTTCTGTAAGGGTGACCTTTTCTTTTAATTAAAAGTATTTTTAATTGATCTTCTTCTTTGTTGTAACACATTAAAACAATATCTACAGTCAGGGAAGGTTTTTCGTATTCAGGAAGTTCTTGTTGATGATACCATTTTAGAAAATCAACTTCATCAGCTTGTTGTTCAAAATATTGCTTTTCTTCTTCCTTTGAATTAAAATGTGTCAAATTGTTCATCCTCTCTAAATTAGATAAGAGTACTTTTTACTTTATTGTAGCATTCTCATCAAGAAAAACAACTAAAGACATGTTTTTTTTCTAATAAAGTCAAATGTCTTTATAAAAAAGTTTCTAGAATACGTTAACCTTCCTAGGATTATGGTTGACAAAAAAACGTAGAAATAGTATTTTTAACTATATAAAGTATAATTTATCATTTGGGGAGAAAAAATGAAATCAAACGATATCACTAAAATAGCTATTATGATCAGTATTATTATTGTCTTAGGGTTTTTCCCACCCATTCCAATTAGTCTTTTGCCAATTCCTGTTGTGATTCAAAATGCTGGTTTTATGCTTAGTGGTTTACTTCTTGGCAAGAAAAATGGAACGATCGCAACAGTACTTTTTCTACTTCTTGTTGCGATTGGTTTTCCAATTTTGGCTGGGGGTAGAGGAGGGGTGACAGTCTTCTTTAGTATCTCAGCAGGCTATCTTTTAGCTTATCCCTTTGCTACATTTTTTATCGGTTGGATGAGTGAGACCTTTAATCTAAATAATCAAAAAATTACTTATGCATTTGGTATTACTTTTCTGTTTGGAGCTATATTTATTGATTTGTGCGGAGCGATTGGTGTGAGTCTTTTGTCAGATGTATCATTGCCAAAAAGTTTGTTGGGAAGTCTAGCATTTATTCCAGGAGATGCTGTAAAAGCATTTCTGACTGTTTTTATAGCAAAGAGACTCTCAAAATCTCTTTCTAAAAGGAGAGGATGATTTAGTGAAAATATACGGTTTAACGATTGATAGTGAATCGAGATGTATTCATTATAATACTATAGCGGATGTTGTGGCTAATAAATGCTATTTTTGTAAAAAATATTATGCTTGTTTTCACTGTCATGATGAACTGGAAGATCACAGTTTTGTTCCTTGGCCAAACTCAAATATGTCAAATATAAAAGTTGTTCATTGTGGTGTTTGTCAGGTTGAAATGACTGCTAAAGAGTATAAAAAACAGACGGAATGTTTAAACTGTGGACATTTGTTTAACCTAAATTGTTCAAAACATTCTTTCATTTATTTTAATTAGATAAGCATAATATATAGGAACTGAACAGAGCGAAAAATGCTCTGTTCAGTTTTTTTTTGAACTATTTATTCTTCAATTTTTGTCCAAATCATTTGGACAAAAGTACACTTTCATCTTCTTGTAACCTTATAGGTGAGCGTTTACAATGTAGAAGACAAGCAAAGGTTTGTTAAGAAGTGATCTGCGCGGATCAAAAGAGGCAACATTTTTCTTGTTTTAAGAAGAAGGAGGAAAACAATGGAACAAACGCAAGGAAATATAAAAGTGAAAGTTCAGCAATTTGGTAGCTTTCTTAGTGGAATGATTATGCCAAATATTGGAGCATTTATTGCATGGGGGATTTTGACTGCTTTATTTATCCCAACAGGCTGGTTTCCTAATGAACAATTAAATGAAATAACGGGACCAACTATTACTTATTTATTGCCGATTCTGATTGGTTTTACAGGTGGACGATTAGTTTATGATGTACGTGGTGGGGTTGTTGGAGCAATGGTCACAATGGGCGTGATTACTGGAGCCGACATTCCAATGTTTCTTGGTGCAATGATGGTTGGACCGGCTGGAGCATATTGTATTAAAAAATTTGATGAAGCAGTTGATGGTAAGATCAAGCCAGGTTTTGAGATGTTAGTTAATAATTTCTCGTCAGGTATTTTAGCATCGATTTTAGCTATTATTGCTTTCTTAATCGTGGGTCCTGCTGTAGAAGGATTGAATACTATTTTAGCAACAGGTGTTGGTTTTTTGGTGGAAAACTCGTTGCTTCCTTTAGCAAGTATTTTTGTTGAGCCGGCTAAAGTTTTATTTTTGAATAATGCGATTAATCATGGAGTTATTAGTCCAATTGCAATTGAACAGGCTGCTGAAACGGGTCGTTCTGTTTTATTTTTACTAGAGTCAAATCCAGGACCTGGACTAGGTATCTTGTTGGCATACACTATTTTGGGGCAAGGTAGCGCAAAACAAACTGCTCCGGGTGCGATTATTATTCATTTTCTAGGCGGAATTCATGAAATTTATTTCCCTTATATTTTAATGAAACCTATCTTAATTCTTTCTGCAATAGGTGGGGGAATGGCCGGTGTAATGACATTTTCACTGTTTAACGCTGGATTGGTAGCTCCAGCGTCTCCTGGAAGTATCTTTGCCATTTTAGCAATGACGCCTCGAGATAGCTACTTAGGTGTATTTGCAGGAATCATCGTAGCAACCGCCGTTTCATTTGCTATTTCAGCCGTGGTTTTAAAGACATCAAAAGCAACAGATGCAACGATTGAAGCAGCTTCTGAAAAAGTTAGCGCATTAAAAGGACGAACCGTGACAACAAATGCTAAAACAAGTGTTTCTACAGTCGAAAAAATAAGTGATACAGCAGAAAAACTAGCGAATACGAAAAAAATTATTTTTGCTTGTGATGCTGGAATGGGATCAAGTGCGATGGGCGCTTCTGTTTTACGAAACAAGGTAAAAAAAGCCGGATTGCCGATTGAAGTGGTCAACTCTGCTATATCGCAACTCCCGGATGATGCTGATATTGTTGTGACTCATAAGGATTTAACTATACGAGCAAAAGAAAAGTTACCTAAGGCTTATCATGTATCAGTTGATAATTTTTTAAATAGTGACAAATATGATGAATTAGTTGAAAAGTTATCAGCAGTTTAATTAATCAATTTTTGAAAAGGGGAATTCTATGTATCTTTCAGCAAGAGCTAGATTAATCATGGAACAACTGCTAATCAATAATCGGTCTGTTTTTATTAACGAATTAGCAGAAGATTTAAGTGTTAGTACTAGAACCATTCGGCGTGATTTAAAAGAAGTTGAAGAAACATTGGCTTCTTATCAGCTTAAATTGGTGAAAGAGCATGGAATTTTGACATTAACAGGATTAGATTCGGATAAACAACGTTTTCGTTGGCAATTAATGGACTTATCCTATAATGAATACAGTCCAGAAGAGCGTCAGCAAAAAATTCTAAACGCGCTATTAAAAGATGAAGGAATAAAACTGGTTGGATTAGCGAATGATCTAAATGTTACGATTTCAACGATCAGTAATGATCTCAACAAAATAGAAGAACGGTTACCAAAAACAGTTAAAATCGAAAGACGAAGAGGATTTGGCGTGTCATTGCAAGCTAGTGAGATTCAGAAAAGAAGTCTAATGAGTGAACTGTTTGCACAGCAATTTCCTGATTACCAACTACTAAAATTTTTTCAGGAAAAATCACGTGATTTAGTAACAAGTGATTGGGTGGAAGGTCGTTTATTAGATTTAGTGAGTGAAACGTTATTGAAAAAAGTTGAATATAGTGTTAAGAACTGGCGTAACAATAACTTAGAGGCGATAAGTGATGAAGCATATGCAAATTTAATTGTGCACATTTCGATTTCAGTAGAACGAATGATTGCAGGAAACTTTATTCAAGTAGATGAAAAGAAAAATGAAATGACGGGCTATCCAGAATTTTCTGCAGCTCAACAAATATTAGCTGATATTTTGGAAATGGAGCCGGAATTTGTTCCAAATGGTGAGGCAACATATGTTACAGCTCATCTTCGGAGTGTAAAAACAACTGAAAATACGATCCACTTCATGGAGAACGAAGAATTAGAAGTTCTCATACTAGTAAAAAAACTAATTAAGAGCGTTGAATATGAGTTAAATCAAGAACTACCAAAAAAGCGTTTAATCAAGGGGTTGATTGCTCATTTACGACCAACATTAAGACGTTTACAACAAGGAATGCGTATTTATAATCCATTGATCAACTCAATCAAGCAAGATTATCCAGATTTATTTAAAGTTGTACGACGAGCTTTCGATCAAGTCTATCAGGAAAAATCAGTGCCGGATGAAGAAATTGGCTATTTAGTTCTGCATTTTGGTGCAGTACTTTTGCAATTGGAAAGCGAGAATTGTTTTTCCGGATTAGTTGTATGCGCAAGTGGTATTGGTACTTCAAGAATGTTGGTTACACGATTACGACAACGAATACCTCAACTTAAAAAGTTAGAAACAGTCTCTTTGTTTGAACTAGGAAGAAAAAAAGCAGAAGGAAATTACAATATTATTATTTCTACAATTGATCTAGGTCAAGCAGATTTTGATTATTTTTTAGTTTCTCCTATTTTGACTGAAAGAGAACTCTCTCAAATCAGTATTTTTTTGAAAAGTTTAAATAGTGGGTATCACAAAAAAATTGCTCAAGAAGAACAAGCCGTGCAACTAACTTTACTAGAAGCCACTCATTTTTTAGAACAACAACAAACTTTTACTGCCATTGTTTTAACAATCTTAAAAAACTTTAGATACTCCAAGTTAAACGAAAATATAGGAACTATGGAAGATACAATTCGAGTTATTTGTACACAACTTTTAGAAAAAGCACCCGATGTAGATGTTGAGTCGCTGGTCAGTACTTTTTTGTATGATGTAAATGGGAAAATATTTGGAATTCCAGAGACAAAAATTGGAATGTTTCATGCTCGCAACGCATCGATCAAAGAACCGTTTTTTCAATTGTTTTCGTTAGAACAGCCTATTTTTATTGAAACTATGCATCACACAAAAATGACGATCAACCGAATAGCTTTGATAGTGGTTCCAGAAAAGCTTTCACAGGAAGGTTTGGAAGTTGTCAGCTATATCAGCGCGCTTTTTGTAGAGGATCAACAAATGATCCAGCAACTGGAAAATGAAGATGTTACCACTTATTTTGTACAAAAATTATTAACTTATTTAGAATTGAGGGGAAAATAAAATGATTACATTAAAAAAAGAAAATATTGCTTTAAAACAAACGTTTACGAACAAGAAAGCTGCAATTGAAGCTACAGGTAAATTGTTAACTGATCAAGGGTATGTAGAGTTAGCATATATCGGAAAAATGCTTGAACGAGATCTATTGACAACAACCTATATCGGCAATATGGTAGCGATCCCTCATGGAACAGATGATTCAAAACATTTAATCAATCAAACTGGAATTGTTATTTTACAAATTCCAGAAGGTGTGGATTTTGATGGAAATGAAGTGAAATTGATTATTGGTATTGCTGGATTAGGGGATGAACATTTAGATCTGCTATCTCAAATCGCTCTAGTATGTTCCGAGATGGATAATGTGGAACAATTAATAGCTGCTAAATCGGAAGCTAAGATCATCGAACTGTTTAAAGAGGAGGTGACAGTATGAAAAAAATTGCCGTTCATTTTGGCGCTGGAAATATAGGTCGAGGTTTTATTGGCTGGTTATTAGTTCAAGCAGGTTATGAAGTGATTTTTGCTGACGTGAACGAAAAAATTGTTACCCATATAAACGATCAAGGTCAATATAAAGTTATTTTGGCAAATGCAGAACAAGAATCTTTTACAGTCAAAGGGATCAAAGCAGTTAATAGTATTACTGAAAATGAAAAATTAGCAGTATACATCAGTGAAGCAGAAATTATTACGACAGCAGTGGGACCAACAATCTTACCCAAATTAGCTAAAGTCCTTGCAAAAGGTATTGAATTAAGAGCCAATTCCGATCGGTATTTAACTGTGATCGCTTGTGAAAACATGATTGGTGGATCTGAAATGCTTAAATCAGCAGTTTTCCCTTTATTATCGACGGTGGCAAAGGGCTACGTCAGTGAATTTGTCGCTTTTCCCAATTCTGCTGTAGATCGAATTGTTCCGAATCAATATCATGAAAATCCACTAACTGTCACGGTTGAACCATTTTATGAATGGGTAGTAGAGAAGCCGTTGGATAAAAAAAATGCACCAGAAATCACTGGATTAAACTATGTACCTGATTTAACGCCTTATATTGAGCGTAAATTATTTACCGTCAACACAGGTCATGCGGTGACAGCTTATTTTGGTCATATGAGAAATATAGAGTCAATTGAAGATGCGATTCATAATGAAAAAGTTTTATTTATTGTACGAAGTGCATTAGAGGAAACAGGTGCGTTACTTGAGAAAAAATTTCAATTTTCACATCAAGAACATCAAGCCTATATCGATAAAATTATTGAGCGCTTTAAAAATCCATATGTGTCAGATTATGTGACGCGCGTTGGTCGCTCTCCAATTAGAAAAATAGGAGAGAATGATCGATTTATTCAGCCCGCTAGACAGTTTGTGGAGGCCTTTAATGAGACGCCAAAAGCTTTAGCGATTGCAATTGCCGCAGCAATGAAATTTAAAGAACCAACGGATGAAGAAGCGTGTGCACTGCAGAATGCGATTAAAGAACATGGGCTGGATCAGACAATTGAACAATACACAGGGTTAAAACCATACACGAAATTATTTGAGAAAATAAAAACTTCTTATCACGAATTGGTATAAAAAAAGAGGACAGGATAGAAATATTTAGCTCTTAAGAAGTAAGGGGATAAGCGTATTTAGGGTGTGAGATAAAAGTAATTATCACTTTTATCTCACACCCGTTTTTTCTATTTTATTGAGTTAGCTCTAATAATTTGCTCTTTAAATCTTCTTCCATATGACCTAACTCGATTTCAGCAGCACGACGTTTTTCTTTACCTTCTTGCTGAATTCGTAAGGTTTCTTGAATTGTTTCTACTAAATCATTTTGAGTTTTTTGTAGTGTGTCGATATCAACAATTCCGCGTTCATTTTCTTTAGCTGTTTCAATTGCAGAGATTTTAAGCATTTCAGAGTTTTTCTTAAGGAGATCATTCGTTGTTTCAGAAACTTGACGTTGAGCTGTTACTGCATCTTTTTGTCGTAATAAAGTCAATGCAATCACTACTTGGTTTTTCCAGAGTGGGATAGCAGTGTTAATCGATGCTTGGATTTTTTCTGCTAACGCCTGATTTGTATTTTGAATCAAACGAATTTGTGGGGCTTGTTGGATGGTGATTTGACGTGCTAAACGCAAATCATGTGTTCGTTTGTCTAAACGGTCTAAAAATTGTGTATAGTCATTTGCGATTTGAACATCCATTTGATCACCGGACTCTTCAGCTTTTTTCATAGCTTCAGGAATAATTACTGTTTGTAATTCTTCCATCTTCAATTCACCAGCTGCGATATAAATATTCAAGGCATCAAAATAGTCTTTGTTTTTGTTATATAACTGATCCAACATTAAATTATCTTTCAGCAGACCATTTTTTTCATGATCTAATTTGATAGAGATTTTATCGATTTGGGCACCGATCTTTTGATATTTCGCAGTGATTTCGAAGACCGATTGTTTTACTTTTCCCAACATTTTTGAGAAGAAATTACCTTCACCTGCTCTAAGTTGATCGGGATTCGCTTCGCTTAATCGGAACATCAAATCAGTTAAAGAGTCACCGACAGGACCAATATCTTGAGCTTGCACATGATTTAACATCGATTGCGAAAATTCACTTAATTTCGTTTGTGCAGCAGAACCATAGGTGATAACAGCTTGCGAATCTTGCACATCGATTTTTGCAGCAAGCTCTTTTGCTTGCGCTTGTCTGTCAGCTGGAAGTTTATCAACTAAACGAGCTGCAACTTGCTTATCCTGTAGAGCAGAAATTTCACTCTGTTGTGTCGTTGTTAACGAATCGATGGGTGTTGAAAAGGGATTATTTAATAAATCATCCAGCGTATCATTTACTGGTGTTATATCTTTTAGGTCATTTTCCATTGTGATTCCTCCTAAGTTTAAAAGCGCAACAAATCAGTTAATCCTGCTTAAAAGTAAAAAATAGATATTGATGTATGCTTTACTTTAGTGACAAGCTATCAATTTTCCTAAGGATTGATTTGTGTATCTAGATAAGGTTAAAAGCTTATCAGACTTCTTTGCTCTGCCTGAAAAATAGGAAAATATAACTAAGATAAAATTTCCCTCATTACATATCCAATCTTTTTTCTGAAGAGCTAGTCTGCATAGCTAGATAACAATTGAAAGCTGAAAGGCTAGATACTGCTATCTAGTGCTTTTCAACATTTGGTTATTTATTTCATTTTGTTTCAAAGTAAAATCTACTATTCTTAATTGTTCCTACGTTCATTATCTCTTTTTAAGCTACTTTTAGCAACGGATATCTCAACATCTAAATTTTCTAAATCATCCGCTACAAACTGTTCATAGTCTTTTTTGATTAAATTAGAGACTTGATCGATGATTTGAGCACTTTCTTCCAATTTTTCGTATGTTTGTTTATTTTTGATCTCATGATCATCGATCTCTAAATATTTATCCGTTAGGTCAACTAGATTAGGCAAGTGGGTATAAAGAAAATGGTTTGCGAAGTGCAATTTCTTTGGATCTTTGACTAATTCTTTAAATAAAGCTTTTGATACCCGTAATGTATCGTTACGCAAGTCGATTGCTCTTAATTTAGTAGAAGCACTCATATTTTTTTGTAGCTGAATGATTTGTTTTTTAGTCGTATTCATCGTATCACGGAAAAAGTCAATTTCTTGATCTGTCATGCCGAGTGTTTCATAGTGTTCCTCTTTAGACTTTGTAAGATTAGGTAACGGCTCTTCTCTTTTCCCAGACTTTTTCTTTGATCCAGTCAAAATCAATACCACGAGGATCAAAAGAACTACCGCAACTGTTGGTATATGTATACCAGTAATAAAACGCAAAACTATACCTGCTAAAATTAAATAAGCAATTATTTGGACAAGTTTTCCTTT
Organism: Enterococcus sp. AMC1251; assembly: GCF_058216535.1. NCBI lineage: Bacteria > Bacillati > Bacillota > Bacilli > Lactobacillales > Enterococcaceae > Enterococcus > Enterococcus sp. AMC1251. The sequence continues at coordinate 1,056,780 of NZ_CM177098.1, forward strand.
TTTCATTTAAATTCCCTCCAATCATTTATTTCATCGAAAGTTACTATCCTCCGCCATATAAGCTATTTTAGCACATTCTGCTCAATAAAGAATATCAGTCCAAAGGTTGATTTTGATATTTAGAGAAAATGTAAGAAATGGCAAGAGAAAATGGGGTTTTTTACTACTTTAGATGTAGTGCGGGCGGAATTATTCACAAAAAATTCAAAAATAAATATGAGAAAAAAGTAGAAACGTGAGGTATAATGAAAGAGAACGATCAGAATAAAAGGAGAAACATTGTGAAAAAATTTAAAATCATTACTATATTATTAGTGGGATTAGTGATCTCAGGCTGTTCTGGACGTAAAGTTGTGGAAGAAGACGATGACGTTTATATAGAAGAAACGAGTTCTAGTGTAACGGAATCAAGTTCTTATGGTGACGATGAAGTATTTTATGAACCTCGAGATACTTCTGCGACAAGTGAGTCTGTGGATGAAAATAAAGCTGCTACTGAAGAAACCAAAGATCAAGTTAAAGGTAAGGTAGAAGTGATCAAAACCAAAAATGGACACTTTAAATTAGAACTTACGGAGGGGTGGCAGTCGGTTGAGACAAAAGAATTAAGTGATAATGCCGATGTTAGTCTAAAAAATGTTTCAAATGAAGAATACTATATGGTTCTAAGTGAAGCTAAAAAAGATTTTGATAATTTTGATGCATTTAAGAACTCTGTTGATTTGTCTGACTTAGGCGAAAGAACGGATGAAAAGAAAGAGTCAATCAAATACAATGGGCTCAAAGGTGAGCGCCGTACGTTTACTGCAAGTAAAGATGGTGTGGATGTTTACTATATCTACGATTTGATGGAAAGTAAAGACCATTATTTGCAATGCATAAGTTGGACATTAGCTGATAAAAAAGAGAGTAATAAAGCTGATTTGGTCAAAATCATGAACTCTCTAGCCGAGCTACAAAAATAATCAGATATCAGTCAGTCACATTGTTTAATTCTGCATAGATGGGAGCTAAAACTAGTAATCTAGTTTAGCTTCTCTTTTTTTTATGTTATTGCTGGTTGAGCCTGCTCTGATTGTTATTTACTGATATAATTGGATGATATAAAAAGTATATTAAAATGTTTAATTAATTGTTAATAAGCAAAGATGATATCTTAAAAAAGACATTTATAACTAAGAAAGGATTCACAAAAAGAACGAGAAGTGATAAAATTTCAAAATTAAGGTATTATATCCATAGAAAGATTGGTGAACTTTATGATGAACTTTGAAGAGTTCGAGGAAAAGACGATTTCCAGGAAAGAGATATTTAAAGGACAGATTATTGATGTTGTTGTAGATGAAGTACGCCTACCAAATGGTGAAACGAGCACACGTGAATTAGTTTTCCATCCAGGAGCAGTTGCAATTATTCCTATTACAGCGGATAATAAAATGATCATGGTCAAGCAATTTAGAAAGCCTATGGAAAAAGTTCTTTTAGAAATCCCTGCTGGGAAAATTGATCCTGGTGAACAGGATTATCCGAAAGAAACAGCCAAAAGAGAATTAGAAGAAGAGACTGGTTTTCGAGCGAATGAGCTTAATTTTGTGACGTCCATGTATGTTTCTCCTGGATTTGCTGATGAACTGCTTCATATTTATTATGCTGAAGACTTAGAAAAAGTTCCTAATCCCCGTCCGCAAGATGATGACGAAGTTTTAGAATTATATACATTAACATTAGAGGAAGCAAAAGTGGAAATTGATAGTGGACTCATTTGTGATGCAAAAACGATTTTTGCTGTGCAATACTGGGAACTGCAGCAACTAAAAAAGCTGCTGAAGGAGGATAACTGATGGGGAAGGGTCCGCTAGTCACTCGGACGGAATTACGGAGACGAAAAGAAGAAGCTGATAAAGAGGCTCAGAAATTATTTGAGCAAGAGCAAAAAGAAGCTGATAAAGAGTACCGTAAAAAAGAAAAAGAAATAGCTAGTTTTTACCGAAAAGAACACAAGAAGCAAAAAGAAATTACTAAATCTCGTTCAAATGAGCAAACAAAAATTCGCGAACGCAGCAGTACACTCACCAAAGCGATCATTGTTGTGGCAATTTTGTTAGCTATTTTAATATTTATAGTATTGAATTTATAGAGAAGAGGAAACCACGATGAAAATTGGAATTATCGGTGCAATGGATCAAGAAGTAAAAATTTTAAAGGAAGCTTTATCTGATACCCGATCTTGGGAAAGAGCAGGAGCTGTATTTGTTTCGGGTTCTTTAGGACGTCATGAAGTGATCGTAGTCCGTTCTGGGATCGGTAAAGTATTATCTGCCGTTACAACGACTTTGTTGATTCATCAGTATGGTGTAAATATGGTAATCAACACAGGGTCAGCAGGTGGTATTGGTCAAGGGTTATCTGTTGGAGATTTAGTAATAGCTGATAAGCTAGCTTATTTTGACGTAGATGTTACGGGATTTGGCTATAAATCGGGACAATTACCAGGAATGCCTTTGTATTATGAATCAAGCGACTATTTAAAACTTGAAATGAAAAAAGCGGCTGAACAAACAGGAATGTTGATTCATCATGGCTTGATCGTAACGGGAGATTCTTTTGTTAATGATCAAACAAAAGTGAAGGAAATCATTGTAGAATTTCCAGAAGCATTGGCTTGTGAAATGGAAGGTGCAGCAGTTGCTCAAGCAGCAGCGCAATTCAATATTCCGTTTTTAGTTGTGAGAGCAATCAGTGATACAGCAGACCATGAAGCGACTCAAACATTTGATGAATTTATTGAAGAAGCTGGCGAAAAATCTGCACAAATGGTAATCCACTTTGTGGAGCATCTTGTTTAATCTGTTCTACTTTTAAAATGGAGGGTCTAGAATGAAAGCATTGATTGCAATTGACTACACGAATGATTTTGTTTCGATAGATGGAGCTCTGACAACGGGCAGCGCAGGGCAAGCGATTGAGAACTCTGTGGTAGATATAACTAAAAAGTTTATTGAAAATAATGATTTTGTGATTTATGCGATTGATCGGCACGATTTGAATGATTCTTATCATCCGGAAAATGCCTTATTTCCACCTCATAACCTTACAGGTACGAACGGTCGAAAACTGTATGGTAAACTTTATGAAGTTTATGAGGAAAATCGGGAGAAAGCCACTAGTTATTGGATTGATAAGCGACATTATTCTGCTTTTAGTGGCACAGACTTAGATATTCGTCTACGTGAAAGAGAAATTACGGAAGTTCATTTGGTTGGTGTTTGTACGGATATTTGCGTGCTGCATACAGCTGTGGATGCATATAATCTAGGATATAAAATCGTGGTTCATAAAGATGCAGTCGCGAGTTTTGATCCTATTGGACACGAATGGGCATTAAACCATTTTAAACAAACTTTGGGAGCAGAAGTGATTGAATAATTCATAACGAGTAGAGAGAGTTTCGGCGTTTATCGTGTTTTCAGATTTTAAGTGACTGGGCTGTAACTCGTAGAGTTATGTCCCGGTCAATTCTCTTTTTTTCAGTGAAAAAAAGATCAAAATTAGTTTGTTTATTCAAGATTTTACGGAGACACTTTTATCTTACTTAAAAAGTTTTTTGATATTAAAATAGCCTTTTTAGTTTATAAAAAGTCAGATTAAAAAATACCAAACCAATATCATAGAAAAAAACAATGATTTCTGTGCTGACTAAGTTATTAACAGATTCGGCTATCTATGTATGAGTATGAGTTGCTTGTTTAGAAATTTTGTCAGGGATGTATCAGCTTCACCCCCTCAGCTCCTTTCGTCTTTAAATAAGCGATTTTATGTTTTCTTGTTAATTTTTTAAACGCATACTCCGCTTTTGTTGCTTCACTGCGGCTGTCGAATGTCTCAACGTGGATCATTTTTGCAGGTAAACGCGAGGGGAGACGTGTGTATTTTGCACCGGTACCGTTGTTGTGTTCTTTTAAACGTCGTTTAGGATCTGTGGTGTAGCCGCCGTAAAATGTATCATCTTTGCAATAAAGAACATAAAAATAATGATTAGTTTCCATAGAGCATCACCTTCATTTCAGGTAAGTAGTTGTTTTGTTCGTCATAAGTGAATAATGGCGGTAAAACACGAAAGCCGTCTTTTTTTCCTTGTTTGATCCCTTCAATTAGAAGTGTATTTGCTTCTTTTCCAACTTTAGGATAAACAAAACGAACTTTTTTTGGTGCAATATTTGCTGATTCCATAGCATGCAATACATCTAAAAATCTATCCGGACGATGAACCATGGCTAGACGGCCATTTGTTTTTAAAAGTTTTGCTGACACTCCAATTACTTCATTCAATGTTGTATGAAGTTCATGTCGCGCAATTGCTAAATGAGGATTCGGATTTTTTTGACTCGTTGGTAGTTCTTTAAAATAGGGAGGGTTACATAAAACTAAATCAACTGAGTCGGGTTTGATCACTGTAGTTGCTTGTTTTAGATCTAATTCCATCATTTTCATTTGTTCTTCTAACTGATTTAACACGATACTTCTTTTGCCCATATCAGCTAAACGTTCTTGTAGTTCTATTTGAATGATTTTGGCCCTTGTTTTCCGACTGGCAAATAGACCGACTGCTCCATTACCGGCACATAAGTCAACGATCGTACCATTTTTAGGAAATGTAGGGAAATTTGCAAGTAAAACAGCGTCTATTGAAAAAGAAAAAACTTCTTTGCTTTGAATAATTTGAATCGCATCAGCAAATAACTGATCAATTCGTTCACCAGGTAATAACATGTTTTATTCATTCCTTCAAATTAAATTCGTTTGACTAAATAATATTTTGTAGTGCCACTAAAAGGAGTATTTTGTAATTGTCCGAAAACTTGATAATCATATTTTTCATAAAAAGTTTTTGCTTGGTAATCCTGAGTATGAACAGTTATAAGTTCTGATCCTGATTCAATAGCGAAATCCTCAGCTTTTTTGAATAGCTGAAAACCATAACCTTTACCACGATAATTTTTATTAACAGCTAGCAACGAAATATGGGTAGTATTCATCCATTTATTTGCTGTGACACCGCCAATATAAAAACCATCATCATATAAAGCTAAAGAGAAAGAAACATTTTTTTCAGAGGGAACATTTTTTTCATCCTCTTGGTGTTCAGAAAGTAAGGCAATCAAATTGGCTTCATTCTTTTCTTTATTTAAGAATTCAAATTCGATCATTAGCGTAACCTCCAGTTTTTTTAAATTATATAGTAAAGCTCTTTGATAGTAAAGATGATATGCTTAGATTATACTACAATTAAGATTAGAGGAAAACTGCGAAAAAGACTTGTCAAAATCCGCAGCTTTCGGCATACTTATAGCTAGTGAAAAGAAAGGAAGAAAAACATGTTTTTTACATTTATGCGAGGTGTTGTCCGGGTTGTTTTATTTATTATCAACGGCAATGCACATTATGAAAAGAAAGACCGCATTCCTCAAAATGACAATTATATTTTAGTTGCACCTCATAGAACGTGGTGGGAACCGCTATATCTAGCTGTAGGAGGATCACCGAAAAAATTTAGTTTTATGGCGAAAAAAGAACTATTTAAGAATCCATTTCTAAGTTTTATTTTAAAACATGCGAATGCTTTTCCCGTCGATCGAGAAAAACCAGGTCCAAGTGCAATCAAAACTCCAGTAAAAACATTAAAAAATACTGATTTAAGTTTGGTGATGTTTCCCAGTGGTACTCGTCATTCTTCTGAATTAAAAGGGGGAGTGGCATTGATTGCTAAAATGGCAAAAGTTAAAATTGTTCCTGCGGTATATCAAGGTCCATTAACATTAAAAGATCTATTTAAACGTCGTCGAGTAACAGTTTGTTTCGGTGAACCAATTGATGTTAGCGATATTCCAAAAATGGATAAAGAAGGCGTTGCCGAAGTCGAACGTAGAATGCAGGAGGCTTTTGACAGCTTAGATCAAGAGATTGATCCTAATTTTAAGTACGAAGTGAAAGAATAACTTAGAAACTTTTAATTCAATTTTTAGAGCTTAAATATGACTTTAAGAGTTATATTTCAAGCTTTTTTTGATATCTAAAAAATTCTATACGTTTGAACCATATATTTCTCTGTAAATTTGGTATAATAGTAAGAAGGACTTTTTTAGGTGGTGGGAAAATGCGTTTTTTACATACAGCTGATTGGCATATTGGCAAGAAATTACATGGCTACGATTTATTAGAAGAACAAGCAGATGCATTCCAACAGATTCTAAAGATCGCTAAAGAGGAAAAAGTAGATGCAATCGTCATTGCAGGTGATCTATATGATCGCTCAGTTCCTTCCGTTGAGGCCATCGAAGCATTCAATCGAATGATCGTAGAAATGAATTTAAAAGAAAAATTTCCCGTGTTGGCTATTTCTGGTAATCACGACAGCAGTACTCGTTTAGAGACAGGAGGACCATGGTTTGTTCAATCAGATTTTCATTTAAATACTCGTTTGGATCAAGCCTTTGAGCCAGTAGAAATGAAAAACACTCAAATTTTCTTATTGCCGTATTTTGAACCAATCTCAGCTCGATTATATTTTGATAATGAAGAAATTCGGACGATTGAACAAGCGATGAAAGAAGTTATCAAAGAGATGAAAAAAAATTTCAAACCAGATATGGCGCATATCTTGGTTAGTCATTTTTTTATAGCGGGTAGCGAAAAATCTGATTCAGAAACAAAATTGATGGTTGGGGGATTGGATACTGTTCCGTTAGCATTGCTAGAATCATTCGACTATGTAGCGTTAGGACATTTGCATGGAAAAAATGCATTACAGGCTGAAAATGCACGTTATAGCGGATCGCCATTAAAATTTTCTTTGTCAGAAATGAATCAAAAAAAAGGTGTTTGGATCGTAGATACTGAGGTTGGTGAAACGATATTTGATTTTAAGGAAATCATACCGTTAAGAGACGTGACACAGATTGAGGGAAGTTTTAAAGAATTGACCTCACAGGAATTTTATGAGTCGATCGACCGCGAAAGCTATTTACATATTCAATTAACGGATCGCGCTGTAATTCCCAATATGATGAATCAGTTACGGCAAATATATCCGCGAGTGATTGGGGTTGAACGTTTATTTGGAAGAGAAGTACAACAAAAAAATAGTGTACAAAAAAAAGAAATCAAAGCCTTAGCACCTACTGATTTAGTAACTCAATTCTTTTCTGAAGTAACGGGAGAAGAATTGACCTTACAGCAAAAAGTTTGGATTAAAGAGAATCTAGCAATGCTTCATCAAGCAGAAAGAGGGAAATAAGTTGAAACCATTAACACTAACATTAAAAAACTTTGGACCTTATATTGCTGAAACGATTGACTTTAATATGTTTGAGGACTCGTCACTATTCTTGATCAGTGGCAAGACGGGTTCAGGGAAGACCACGATTTTTGATGGGATGAGTTATGCTTTATTTGGTGAAAGCTCAGGAAAGTTACGCCAAGGCAAAGAAATGCGTTCAACATTTGCTGATCCTTCAGAGCCTACAGAAGTTCACTTGGCTTTTTCTCATGGAGACTATTTTTATGAGATTACGAGAAAACCTGAGCAAGAACTTTACAAAAAACGAGGTGAAGGCACTCGAACCCAAAGTGCGAAGATCTCGCTGATTGTTAAAGATCAATCTGGAAAAGAGCTTAGAGAATACACGAAACGTCGAGAGGTCGATAGTTTTATTCAGGAATTGCTGCACTTAGATGCAACTCAATTTGCTCAAATCGTTCTTTTGCCACAAGGAGAATTTAGAACCTTTTTGATCGCAAATAGTAACGATAAAGAAAAAGTTTTACGCAACTTGTTTGGTACACAATTGTATCAGATGCTAAACGAACAGTTAAAAGCACAATTGAAGAAGGTCAATAAAGGAATTGAAGCAACTCAGCAAACTATTCAAGCAAAATTAGATCAACTTTATTGGCAAGATTCGTTATTAGAGGACTTATCAGTAGAACAACAATTAGATGCGTTAACTAAGCAACAGGAATTGATGGTCAAGCAACAAACTAAAGAAAAATCCGAAGTAGCTATTTTACAAAAGAAAAAGTTGAGCAAAGAACAAGAAAAGTTTGTTTTAGAAGAACTAGCCAATGATTTTCTAAAAAAAAGTCAGCTAAAAAAACAAAAAGAAGAACTTGATGAAGCAAGTGAGAGGATTGGAACATTAAGAATAGAAGAACAACAGCTTCAATGGGTGAAAAATCATCAAGGATTGATTGAGAAAATCGATGAGAAATCCAAACTAATTTCAACTTATGGACAAGAACTGAAAGAAAATAAAATAGAACAAGAAACGCAGCAACAACTGATTCAACAATGGGAATATGCTCAAAAAGAAAATGTAGCTCAAGCCACAGAAATAAACAATAAAAAAGAAAAAGTCACAAATCTACAATTCCAAATTCCTTTATATGAAGAAAAGGAAAAAGTCTCAAGTACGATCAAAAAAAGTTCTACAGAGCTAGAAACAGTAACAGCAAAGCTCAACGAAATAAAAGCAACGCAACTCAAAGCTGAACAAGACTATCAAAAGGAACTAGGTGTCGTAGAACGACAGGTTCAAATTGAAAAAAAGCAGCTAGAATTAGAACGTTATCAAGCACAATGGCAAACTTTTTTAGAAAATTGGAAAAAGCAACAACAACTTGAAATGAAAAAAATAGCGATCAAAGAACAGTTAAGTACCCAGGATGAAGAATTAAAGAAAGCAGTGATAGAGAAAGAGTCGATTTATGACCAAGTAACAAAACAAAAAAGCCAATGGGCAAAAATGCAGATCAGTCGTTTAAGTTTGTTTCTAGTGGAAGGGGAGCCATGTCCAGTTTGCGGTTCAGTGGAGCACCCAAACCAAAATGAACATCAAGAGTTTTCATTAGAGGAAATCCAGGCAATAGAAAATAAGCTCAATGATATCGAGCAAATGGCTCAAAAACAAGAAGTAATAGCTGCAAAGCGACAAGCTCAAGTAAGCCAAACGAAGATTACCGAACAAGAAGTACTAAAAGAGTTAGAACTGCAAAATAGCAAAGTTCGTTCACTTTTAGAACGATTACAAGAAAAACAAATCACCAGTCTAGCTGCTCCATTGACTTTAGAGGGAATCGAACAAACTACAAGCAATTTTCAAGCGTCATCGGTTAAACTTGAAATTGAGTTAGAACGAATCGAAACCGCTAAAAATAAAATCGTTGAACTAGAAAAAACAGTTAAAGAGCAACAGAATAAAGTTTCTGAACAAGAAAAAATTGTTACTGAAAAACTGCAAGAACAAGCTGCAAATCAAATAAAACTAAAAACAATCTCAGAACAATTGATCGATGAACAACTTACTTTAATTGAAATAGAAAATGACAAACGACAACTAGAAGAACAAATTATCCAATGGGAAACACAAAAACAAGAAATCGATGAACAATTAGGAAAACTAAAAGAAAGTCAAATGTTGCTGAAAAATAGTGAAGAGCATCTTAGAAAAGAACAGGCTGCTAATTTAACTGAAAAAGTGTCATTAGACAAACAATTTTCTGCAATCATAAAAGAATCTAAGTTTGAACTAGACGAAAAAATAGTACGCGTTTTACTAAGAGAAGTACCTAAATTAGAAGCAATCAAAGAAGAATTGACCGCTTTTGATAAGAAAAAAGATCAATTAATGTTTCAATTAACTGAATTAGAACAAAAGCTTGAAAATAAAGAACAGCCAGAAATAACCAGCTTATTAGAAGAAATCGAAACATTGATGGTTTCAATACAAACTAGAGAAGCTAATTATTATCAACAGCAAGAAAAAATTCAAGCCAATGAAAAGATTCAAACACAAGTGAAAGCATTGATTGCTTCGGTTGAACAGCAATGGGAAGAAGTAACGGCTCTGCACCAGTTGGCGATGACTGTCAATGGCGATAATCCAAGAAAAACTGGGTTAGAACGATACGTTCTACAAACTTATTTAGAGGAGGTTCTAAAAGTAGCTAATCAACGTTTAGCTTTACTTACAAATAATCGCTATCAATTTGAATTGAATCAAGATTCAGGGAGTTATAAAAATCAAACAGGACTTGAAATCAATGTGTATGATGATAATGCAGGAAGCACGCGTAGTGCTCATACGTTATCTGGTGGTGAAAGCTTTATTGCGGCGCTGGCTTTAGCCTTATCTTTAGCGGAAGTGATCCAAGAGCAAGCAGGAGGCGTTTTGATTGAAGCGTTATTCATTGATGAAGGATTTGGTTCTTTAGATGAAGAAGCCCTAGAAATGGCAATGGAAGCGTTAGAAACAATCGAAAACGAAGGCAGAATGATCGGGATTATCAGCCATGTAAGGGAATTAAAAGCAAGAATTCCACAGCAATTGCAAATCAAAACAAATGGAAATGGTCAAAGTCAAGTGACCTATCAAACGGCTTAAACAGCCTAGGAGGTGAAAATATGAAGTGGAGTATTCCAGAACGAATTGTTGAGCGGGGCAGGGAATATATGAAAGAAGGCAGAGTCTTGTCGGTCGTGCAAGATTCTGAGAGAAAAATTTGGTATGCAGAAGTTTTAGGAAATGAACTGTATCGTGTGCAATTAGATGGAACTGCCAAAGAAAATGATATTTGTGAATGTCCTTATTGGAAAGATCATGGTTATTGCAAGCATACAGTTGCGGTTGAGCTATATTTACGTCACAAAGGAACTTCTCGAATTATAAAAGCGGATCAACCAGTCCAATTTGAAAAACGATCTTTGTCTATTTCAGAGATGTTTACAAAGGGTTTCTCTAAGCTAAATCTATCGGAAGAAAAAAGTAAGATCTCGCCATTAACGGTTGAATATATTGTAGATGTTATTGAGACAAACAGTTATTATCCTGAGTTAGCTGTTTTGGGTGTTTCATTGCGCCTTGGAAATCAAGGCGTTAAACCTAAAACCTATATCGTTAAAAATATTGGTGAATTTTTCCAGACTTTCCAAAAAGAAGGAAGTTTTTTAATCAATAAACAACATCATTTTGATCTAACAAAAGAAGCGTTTTCGATTGAAAACCAAGAGTTGTTAGAACAACTATCAGCAATCTATCAAACGAGTCAATTACTTGGTGCTAACGGGATCCAAGTCAAAGGGAAAATCGATAAACGTTACCTTGTGTTGCCAATAGATCAAGGGCAAAAAATACTTGAAAAAATGAGTTTGATCCCATATTTTCAATTAAACGATGAAGGGAAAAAATATCGACATCTTTCTTTTGTAAAAGGAGTATTACCGATCTTTTTTGATATAAGTAAGCAGCCAGATGATAAATACAAATTAGTGATAGATGACCAGATCACTACGTTTTTATCACATTATCAGTGGGGCTTTAGTAAAGATCAGGTCTATATTTTTACTCAAGAACAAGAAGCAATCTATACGACGTTATTACAATTATTAAAAAGAATTGAAAAACCTGAAATCATTTATGAAAAGTCTGAGTTATCAGATTTTTTCGGTGGAGTTATTCCTTTACTAGAAAAAATTGGAAGGGTGAAGATTAGCGAGGAGGTCACTCAAGAAGTTGTTTATCACTCGTTAGCAACAATTTTTACTTTTCGAAAAATCAAAGGAATGATCAAAGTTCGGGTTGATTTTACTTATGGAGAAGTTGTTTTTTCAACAGATAATGACCATTCAGTGGCTTCAGGGGTGAATCAAGAAGTTGTTCGTGACAGTAAAAAAGAAAAAGAAATTTTAGAGCAACTAAGCTCATTTGGCTATCAAAAAGTTGCGGATGGTTATGAAAAAGCTTTACCTTCTGGTGAGCGTTTGTATTATTTTTTTAAAGCAGAAGTTCCGACTTTTCGTCGTTTAGGTGAAGTTCGTATGGGTAAAAAATTGCGGGAATTATATTTAGATGCGGCCCATTATCAACCGATGATTGAAGTTTCTGACTCTGAATCTTGGTTGGATGTGCGTTTTGATATCACAGGAATCGCTGAACAGGAAATTGACGCTGTTTTAGCAAGTTTGCTACGAAATGATCGTTTTTATACATTGGAAACTGGAGAAGTTTTGTCTTTAGATTCGGAAGAGTTTCAGCAGACAAGTGAAATTTTGACGATGTTGAGAAAAAATATGAAAAACGTTCAAGGAACGATTCAAGTGCCGAGAAATCAAGGGTTAATGATCGAAAATATGTTAGAAAATAATACTCGAGCGCATTTTTCTGATTCTTTTAAAGAAATGGTGTCAAATTTAACCCATCCGGAAAAGTTTGATGTTGATTTGCCCAAAAAAATTCAAGCGACCCTTAGAAATTATCAAATCGATGGATTTAAATGGTTAAAAATGCTTAGCTATTATCAATTTGGCGGTATTTTAGCGGATGAAATGGGACTTGGGAAAACCCTTCAAACGATCACTTATTTATTATCTGAAAAAGAAGAACAGAAACAAACTGGCGCAGCGTTGATCGTGGCACCTGCTAGCTTAATTTATAACTGGGCAGCGGAATTGAAGAAATTTGCGCCAGATTTACTAACTGAAGTCGTAGCTGGAAATAAATCTGAACGAGAAAAACTTGCAAATCGGCCGGATTTAGATGTATTGATTACGTCCTATGCCAGTCTTAGACAAGATATCGATATGTATCAAGGATTGAATTTAGGTTACTTAATTCTAGATGAAGCTCAAATGGTAAAAAATAGTGGAACGAAAACAGCTCAAGCTTTAAAAAGTTTAATGGTTCCGCAACGCTTTGCTCTAAGTGGAACACCAATTGAGAATAATTTGGATGAGCTATGGTCTATTTTTCAAATGATTATACCAGGACTATTTCCTTCGAAAACCTTATTTAGATCAATGAAGCCAGAAGAAATTGCCAAAATGATTCAACCGTTTATTTTAAGACGAGATAAGAAAACGGTATTGGCGGACTTGCCTGATAAGATCGAAAGTAATCTATACAGTGTCCTTACTGAGGAGCAAAAAACAGTTTACTTAGCTTATCTAAAACAAATGCAAGAAGATGTCAGCCAAATGGATCAAGATTCTTTCAAGAAGAATCGGTTAAGTATTTTGGCTGGATTGACTCGTTTACGTCAAATTTGCTGTGACCCTAGTTTATTTATTGATGATTATACAGGCGGTTCAGGAAAATTAGAGCAAGTTAAAGACTTATTAGTAGCTGCTAAAGAAAACAATCGACGTGTGTTGCTTTTCTCTCAATTTACAAGTATGTTGTCGATTATCGAAAAAGAATTGAATGACTTAGATTTGTCAACTTTCTATTTAAGAGGGAGCACAAAACCTAAAGAACGAATGAATATGGCAGACGCATTTAATGCTGGTGAAAAAGATGTCTTTTTGATTTCGTTGAAAGCTGGAGGAACCGGTCTAAACTTAACTGGTGCAGATACTGTAATTCTTTACGATTTATGGTGGAATCCGGCAGTGGAAGAACAAGCCGCTGGACGAGCGCATCGAATCGGTCAAAAGAATGTGGTAGAGGTCTGGCGAATGATCGCAGAAGGCACTGTTGAAGAAAAAATGGACTCGTTACAACAGGAAAAACGAGAGCTATTTCAAAAAGTAATTCAAGGAAACGAAGAACAATTAGCGAAAATGACTGAAGATGATATTCGAATGATCTTGAGTATTGGTGAATAAAAGAAAGATACAGCGTAGACTTAGAAAAAAAATCTAAGCATACGCTGTATTTTTTTATGGAAATAACAATTGAATCGTAGGGAATAAGTCATCAAATGAGGTAACTTCCTTAATATGATATGCTTCTTCATCAGCAGGTATTTCGCGTAACCGATGATTGAACCATAAAGAGTTCCAACCACCATTTTTGGCACCAGCAATATCATTTTCAAAGCTATCTCCAACATACAATGTACGTTCACTATCCATACCGAATACTTTTGCAGCATGATCAAAGATTTCTCTTTCTGGTTTTTGAAAGCCCGTACTTTGAGAAATAATAATATTATCAGTTGGCACCCAATTTTCTAATTGAAGCTGTTTTACTTTTTTGAATTGATGATCTGTGGGGCCATTTGTAATGATCCCCATAGGAATTTTTTTCTCTTTTAAGAAATCAAAGACTTTTTTTACTTCAGGATGCATGACGATATTATCCAGTTCATCTTCATACTTTTTTTGGAAAATTAGACCATCTTCTTGTGAAACAATCGGATAATTTAAGTCTTTTAAAGATTCGTTGATTCGGAAAAATCGCATGTACTCCAGTGTCCATTCATTCGCCATAACCTTTGGGAATGTCTCATCACTATGAAAACGAAAACGAATATATAGAGCATGCATATCTTCATCTTTCACACAAGGAAAGACTGATTTTATTGCATTTCTAAACGGTTGTTGCTGGTCATAAATTGTATCATCAACATCAAAAACAATAGTTTTCATAAAAAAATTGCACCCCTTAATACTTTTCATAAAAATTTTCAAAATCCTTACCTATTGTAGCGAACTTTTTCACAAAAGAACAGAAAGAAAATTTTAATTTAAATTAGAATGCTGACAGGAAAAAATATAGATGAGCAGATTATTAATGAACAAAGTATAATAGTTATAAGGAAACTTTCGACAAATTATAGAAAAACACTAATTGTATGATGAAAAGGGGAATAAAAAAACAAATTTCTAAACTTTATTATTCAAAAAAGTAATATCCTTAGAGAAATTTTGAAGTGGAAAAAATTTCAACATTTAGTATAATAAAAAGTATAAACACCGATAAAGCTCATCTTCCCCAAGACATAAGCAACTTATCGGTGTTTTTTTATGATGTACATGTATAAGTATAATCTAGCAAATAATAGTTATATTTTCAAGTGATTGACATAACAGTATTTAGAGGGGTTCAAAATGTATAGAAAACTAGATCGAAAGTCTTTTTCCTTAGTTTGGTGTTTACTTTGGCAGTACTAGAATTCGTGGTTGCTAATCATTTTTTAGAATTTCTAATAGCTAAAATTGTGTAAATAATAATTGAGAAAGCAAATGTTTGATACCTTTTCCTATTAATTAAATAGGTAGCTAAAATCATATCAGTGTTTATTTTAACTTGTTTTTATCAATATTTAATAGGATTGCATCCTATTATCTCTTTGCGTATAATAGTCTTAGTGTCAAAAGAAAGGGGAGTTTATGTTAAACCGATTTTTTAGTTATTATCGACCATATAAGCACTTATTTATTTTAGATTTTGGTTGTGCTGTTCTAGCTGGCTTACTAGAATTATCATTTCCAGTAGTTGTGAATCAAGTTATCGATAAAATCATGCCGAAAGGAAACTTTCGCTTGATCGTATTAGCTTGTGTGGGTTTACTTTTATTTTATATACTCAATACTTTTTTACAGTATATTGTAGTATTTTTTGGCCATAAATTAGGAGTAAATATTGAAACAGATATGCGCCGTGAACTCTATGGACATTTGCAGACGCAGCCATTTGAATACTATGATAATCAAAAAACAGGGAAATTGATGAGTCGATTAACAACAGATTTATTTGAAATATCTGAAGTTGCTCATCATGGTCCTGAAGATGTTTTCATTACAATCATGACCTTAGCGGGTGCATTTTATTTGATGCTTAGAATACATGTACAGCTTGCTTTAGCTACATTTATTGCTCTGCCTTTTATTACTATTGCCTTGGTGTTCTTTAATAAGAAGATGACAAAGGTTAATACCAAAATCTATGACAACCTTGGTGATTTTAATGCAGGTGTTGAAGCATCTGTCAGTGGTATTCGTGTGACACAATCTTTCGCTAATGAACCGTTTGAGCGTCACCGTTTTGAAGGGTTGAATCAAGCATACCGCCAGTCAAAAATCACGTTTTATAAAGTGATGGGAATCAGTTCAGCGTACAATTACTTTTTCATTCGTTTGATCAATTTGTTTACACTGATTTTTGGTGCATATTATACGATTAAAGGCGAAATTACAGATGGGCAATTTGTTGGATTTATTCTATTGTCGAATGTTTTTGTTCGTCCAATCGAAAAAGTTAATAATATGATCGAAAGTTATCCAAAAGGAATTGCTGGATTTAAACGATTTACTGAAGAAATCGATAAGAAACCTACAATTCAAGACAAGCCTGATGCAGTAACGGTGGAGCATTTACATGGTGATATCCTCTATGAGGATGTTTCGTTTTCTTATGCTGATTCTACGAAAGTGTTGAATCATATCGATTTGCAGATTGTCCCTGGTGAAACAGTCGCTTTTGTAGGTCAAAGTGGGTCAGGTAAAACAACTCTTTGTAATTTATTGCCGAGATTTTATGACGTAACAGAAGGACAAATTACTATTGACGGGATTAATATTCAAGACATGACACTAGCTTCTTTGAGAAGTCAAATAGGGATTGTCCAACAAGATGTGTTCTTATTTCCTGGAACGATTCGGGAAAATATAGCATATGGTAAGCTAGATGCGACCGAAGAAGAAATTCAAAAAGCTATTCAATTAGCTCATTTAGAAAAAGTAGTCGATCAAATGTCGGATGGCTTAGATACGATAATTGGAGAGCGTGGCGTTAAACTTTCTGGTGGACAAAAACAACGGGTGGCAATTGCTCGTATGTTCTTAAAAAATCCACCGATTTTAATCTTGGATGAAGCAACGTCTGCATTAGATACTGAGACAGAACAAGTAATTCAAGAATCATTAAACGCTTTAGCTGAAGGTAGAACAACACTTATTATTGCTCATCGCTTGGCAACAATTAAACATGCGACACGGATTATTGTTGTTAGTGATAAAGGAATATTAGAAGAGGGAACACATAAAGATTTATTAGCGAAAGGTGGACATTATCGCCGTTTGCATGATGCACAATTTAGAGATTAATAAAAAGCCAAGCTGATTCCGTTCAACTTGGCTTTTTATTAATCTTTTTTGCGTGGTTTTCTTCCCAAACCAATGGCGTTTTTCATTCGTTGTAATGTTTTGTTGGCGACAAGACGAGCTTCTTCAGCTCCTCGGTCAAGGATGTCGTCTAACTCGTCAGAAGCGAGTAAGGTATAATAACGCTCTTGGATCGGTGCTAATAGTTCTACGACTGCTTCACCTAAATCTGTTTTAAATTCTCCATAACCTTTTCCTTTATAAGCAGAAGCTATTTCCTCGACAGGACGATCGGTAGCTGCAGAGAAAATACTCAATAAATTGGAGATGCCAGGCTTATTTTCTGGATCATATTCAATGATACCTGTTGAATCAGTCACCGCTGATTTGATTTTTTTGCGGATGATATTTGGCTCATCTAGCATTGAGATAAAACTTTTGATATTTGAATCTGATTTACTCATTTTACTAGTTGGATCCTGTAAGCTCATCACACGTCCGCCTTGTTCAGCAATTTTAACTTCTGGAAGAACCAGAATGGCTTGATTTGCTTGCCCATAACGTTTATTGAAGCGTTCCACAAAATCTCGTGTTAATTCTAAATGTTGTTTTTGATCATCTCCGACAGGAACCAGGTTTGCATTATATAATATAATATCTCCTACCATTAAAGGAGGATAAGTCAAAAGTCCAGCGCTTACGCCAGTACGTCCATTTTTTTGTGATTTATCTTTAAATTGAGTCATACGCTCTAATTCTCCGATAGTTGTATTGCATTGAATGATCCAAGCCGCTTCTGCATGAGCAGAAACCTCAGATTGAATGAAGATTGTGGCTTTCTCAGGATCAAGCCCTACAGCTAGATATAGAGCAGCTAAACCACGTGTTTGTTGACGAAGCTTCAAAGGATCTTGTTGAACTGTGATTGCATGTTCATCAACAATACAAAAGTAACAGTCATAATTATTTTGCAAGTCAATAAATTGTTTCATTGCGCCAATATAATTTCCAATAGTTGGTATTCCACTGGGCTGAATGCCAGAAAAAATTGTTTCCATAAAGTAACCACCTTAATCAATTAATAAAAAGTCATTGATATCATTATACAGCTAAAAATAAAAAAAAACAGGATTATAGAGAAAAAATAAAATGTTAAAACTTTTAGACTAGTACAGTTATAGTGGATTATGAGGATTCACTCATTTTACCGGTTTTGAAAACGTTATAATTTTATGTAAAAAAAAAACGAACTTTATTTCAATATTTAAAAAAAACATGTAAAATAACGAAAAATTATGTTTTTTCTTTGAAAAAGAGCTAGTATTTTTATTAGAAATTGGGTATACTTATGTTAAATGGGAAAACAATTCGATTTCCTATTTCAAAATAGTGATGAGAATCACGATAAGGAGTGATGCACATGTTGACACTTTATACTTCCCCAAGTTGTACGTCTTGCCGTAAGGCTCGTGCGTGGTTACAAGAACACGAGATTCCATTCAAGGAAAGAAATATTTTTTCAGAACCATTGAATATTTCAGAATTGAAAGCAATTTTGCGAATGACAGAAGATGGAACAGAAGAGATTATCTCTACTCGTTCTAAGGTTTTCCAAAAACTTAATATGGATTTGGATGAACTTCCATTGCAAGATTTGCTAGAATTAGTAAAAGAGAATCCTGGATTGTTGCGTCGACCAATAATGATTGATGAAAAGAGATTACAGGTTGGTTTTAACGAGGACGAAATTCGACGCTTCTTACCAAGAGGAGTTAGACAGTTGGAATTACGTCAAGCACAATTGATGGCAGGTTTATAAAAGGTAAGAGGAGAACCTTTGTCCTTGTGACAGGGGTTTTCTTTTTCGATTAAATTCTACATAGCACACGATTTATTACTTTTTTTTTTAATAATAAAAAAAAGTACATATAAGTTTATAGAACAGTTTTTTAGGAATATACTAAGACAACAGTTTATTTAGGAATATTATTACTTTTCCCTTTACATTTGTCGTGATTCCGCTACAATGTACGTAAGAATAAGTTTCCTGATTAGCAAAAGTGAGGTGTAGAGACATGGAAATGGAACATATTAACGAAAATACCATCCG
Organism: Enterococcus sp. AMC1251; assembly: GCF_058216535.1. NCBI lineage: Bacteria > Bacillati > Bacillota > Bacilli > Lactobacillales > Enterococcaceae > Enterococcus > Enterococcus sp. AMC1251. Next base: position 1,075,769 of record NZ_CM177098.1, read on the forward strand.
TGTGTTGATAGGTAATGAAGATCTAGCTGACAGAGGAATCACTTTTTTAGATTTACTCGGCAACCACAAAGAAGTAGAGAATTTTTTCTATAGTATTTTAGAAGAAGTTGATGTGGAAGATGAATTTCAAGGCAGTGAAGCTGTTACCTTTCAAGTTCTGCCAAAAAGCGATGGATTGGAACTATTTATTAGTAAGAATGCATCAATTGATGAAGTTTCTAATTTTGAAGGTTTTAACGATCTTAATTCAGAAGAAGTTAGTAATATAATTCGTAAACAAATCGAAGATGATTTTGCTGATGAAACACAAGAATTTGCTGATGATACAGTAAAAAATTTAGTATTTGAGCTTAATGATTTTGACACAATGGTACAACTGTCAAATGAAGTGTTTTTACAATCTGTAATAGCGAATTTGTATACATTTAAAAAAACATATTATCTCCAAGTTATTTTCTTATTGGATGAATTAGGGAAAAATGATGTAGAAAATGAATTAGCTCAGTTATTGGAATTTGCTAATTTATCGACAGTTACATCTGAGACATTGAATGAATATGGGACGTGTATCATGGAACGTAACGCACTGGAGTTAACAAGATATTACTTCGAATAAACTTCCAAAAAAACTGAGACAAAGCGAGTATGCTTTGTTTCAGTTTTTTTTGATGAATCAGTATTATTTTTGCGTATCTTAATTATGAGGTGAGTTATGTGTTAAGTGCAAATTCAAAAGATAAACAAGCTATAACCTTGTTGAATTTATCGAGAGAAGAAATCGAACAACTGAAGGGCAAACCGTATTTTTGTCCAGCTTGCGATCATCCAGTTCGAATAAAGAATGGTAAAGTTAAATTACCGCATTTTTCTCATTATAGTAACAGCTCTTGCAGTACATATTCAGAAGGTGAGACGATAGAGCATGTATCACTGAAAAAAAATTTTGCTAAGTGGTGTGAGAACGAAGCTATTGACTATGAGTTAGAAAAGTATCTACCAGCTTTGAATCAGCGCCCAGATCTTTTAATAGGTAATATTGCATTAGAGATACAATGTAGTCCATTGAGTACGCAACGACTGATCGAACGAACCCAAAGTTATTTGAAACATGGTTATGTCCCTATTTGGATCTGTGGCAAAAAGTTATTTTCAACTCATAAAACTTTAAGCGAATTAGCCAAAAATTTGTGTTATTATTCTGATAGATTAGGTTTTTACCTGTGGACAGTCGATTGGGAAAAGGAAGAATTGACCTTATATTTTCATATTGAAGAAGATTGGAAAATGAGAATGTATTCTTCAAAAAAAAGCTGGTCTTTTTACAGTGACTTTTTACTAGAAATCTTAAATTTCCCTGAGATATCAAAAGTTTATATTCGACGAAAATTTAAGATGGGGGAACTGATACAAGGGTATTATTCCGAGTTGAATAGAAAATTATATATGAAAAATGAGAAGATAAGAATGGTTCAATCTGAATTATATAACAATCACATGCATCTGCTTCAATTACCAAATTGGTTTTATTATCCTGGCCTCCATATCTTCTGTTGTAGAGGCTCGGATATGTTATTAAAAGTACGAATTTGGAATTTGGTACAGTTTTTTGATCAGAATGTTTTTGGGTATTTAGAATTGATTCAGCTGTTAAAAACAGAGTTGGAAAAATCCGTTGAGTTATTTTACGAGTTACCTAATATTCCTTTTGAGACAGTTTTAGACTATTGCATAAATCAAATGCTTACTTATTTGATTGCGTGTAATCATTTAGTTAGAGTTGAAAACGGATGGAAAATTTGCGGAAGAATTTCTAAACAAAGGATATTAGACGTAAGCAAATGGTTGAAAAAAATCGAAAATAGTTATCTAATAACTGCTACTCCTTTAAAAATGTGATAAGATAAAACTATGGATAAAAAAATGAAAAGGAGCCGATCTAATGAGTGAAACAAAGCAATTGCCAAAACGTTCGAGTTTACCCACTGAAAAGACATGGGATTTGACCAAGATTTTTAAAAATAACGAAGCTTTTGATGAAGCTTTTCATGCGCTGGTAGATGAATTAAAAGACATTGAACAATTTAAAGGAACGCTAGAGAAAGACAGCAAAGCTTTTTTAGGCAGTATTGAAAAGCTGTTAAGTATTTATCGTAAAATCGAAGTAATTTATGTGTATGCTCATTTAAAAAATGATCAAGATACGACCAGTACAACGTACCAAGCTTTATATGCTAGAGCAAGTTCTTTGTTAGCTCAAGCAAGCGAAGCAGTTTCGTGGTTTGAGCCAGAGGTCTTATCATTAGAAGATGACCAGATTTGGGGCTATTTTGATGAGGAACCAAAGTTGGAGATCTATCGTCATTTTATTGAAAATATCTTGAGTGATCGTCCACATATTTTATCTGCCGATCAAGAAGCGTTATTAGCTGGTGCTGGTGAAATTTTTGAAGCATCTAGTAATACTTTTTCTATCTTGAATAATGCTGATTTAAAATTTCCAGTGATCGAAAATGAACATGGTGAAAAGATTCAACTGACTCATGGCGTTTATGGGCAGTTAATGGAAAATACACATAGAAGTGTCCGTGAAAAAGCGTTTAAAAGCTTGTATACTGTTTATAATCAATTTAAAAATACATTTGCCCAAACGTTAAGTTCGCATGTTAAGACTCACAATTATAAAGCTAAAGTTCGTAATTATTCTTCTGCAAGAGAAGCTGCGTTGAGTAACAATCATATTCCAGAAAGTGTTTATGATACATTAATAGACGTGGTAAATAAGAATCTTCCGTTGTTGCATCGCTATGTTTCTTTACGGAAACGTTTATTGAAAGTAGAAGAACTCCATATGTATGATATGTACACACCTATCTTAGGTGAAGCATCCATCAAGTATTCTTATGAAGAAGCAAAAGAAAAAACAATTATTGCCTTGAAACCGATGGGCGAAGAGTATTTAGGTGTAGTAAAAGCTGCATTCAATGATCGGTGGATTGATGTCATCGAAAATCAAGGAAAACGCAGTGGAGCTTACTCGTCTGGCGCTTACGATACAGCGCCGTACATCTTAATGAACTGGCATGATAGTTTAGATCAATTGTACACATTAGTTCATGAAATGGGTCATAGTGTCCATAGCTATTTTACGCGTAATAATCAGCCGTATGTTTATGGCGACTATTCCATTTTCTTAGCTGAAATAGCTTCAACGACGAATGAAAATCTTTTAACAGAATATTTATTGGAAACAGAAACTGATCCTAGAATTCGCGCATACGTGTTGAATCATTATCTAGATGGTTTCAAAGGAACAATTTTCCGCCAAACGCAATTTGCTGAATTTGAACATTTTATTCATACCGAAGATGCAAAAGGTGTACCTTTAACTAGTGAGTATTTGGGTGATTATTATGGTAAATTGAATCAAAAATATTATGGTCCTGAAGTGATGAAAGATCCTGAAATTTCTTTAGAGTGGTCACGGATTCCTCATTTTTATTACAATTATTATGTTTATCAATATTCTACAGGTTTTTCAGCTGCTTCAGCTTTAGCAAATAAGATATTATCCAATGAACCATGCGCATTGGATAACTATTTGACTTATTTGAAATCGGGTAGCAGTGATTATCCAATAGAAGTGATGAAAAAAGCTGGAGTGGATATGACAAAACCGCAGTATATAGAAGATGCTATGAACGTTTTTGAGATAAGACTAAACGAGTTAGAAAAATTACTGGGAACTTTAGAAAAATAAAAAATAAGGTGCAGGAGCCTGAGATAGAAGCTATTTTCCAAAAAGAGTATTTCTACTTCTACCGTCTATCCGTACTCTTGAATATAAAAAAACAGCTCTTTCGTTTTAATTCTGAAGGAGCTGTTTTCTCTATTCTCTTTAATTAAAGCAAATGTAAATGTCCATGTGGAACTCTAGTTTCATTATAATGCTTTAATTCAAATTTCTCATGAAAATACTGTAAATTATCTTCTGATGTTTCACACAGTTTTTTGATTTCATCCATGGATTCGCAATCTTCTACAAGTACACCAAAATCACGATCACATGTATAATTGTAAACCACTGCAGAAGGATGTTTTACAATCCCCATTTCTCGGGCAATTTGCTGATCTGTTTGAAAAGATTCCTTAACAAAATCAGATTGACGATCGGTTTTAAACATATCTAGATCCCCACCAGCTTCTACTACTAGCTTTTCAGCTAATTCTAAAGAGTACGGAACGTTATCTACCGCCACAGCTTGTTGTAAGCCAAGAAGTAAATGGCGTCCTTTTTTCTTTCCTTGCAGTTGGGCTGCTTTATAATCTAGTGCAGCGGAATAAATATCTTCAAACAATTGATTACGTTGTTCAATATCATGTACTGGGATGTTAAACAACTTTATAAGATGGTTTATAGTTTTCATATTAACTAATGGTATAAAACGAAACTGGATTTTTTTGTTTTCAGTTTCAACTAATTTTAAAATATCCTTTTCAACGTTGAGACAAATGTCCCCCAAAGGATTAACGAACAGATAGATTTCAATCATTCATACTTCCTCCAATTTGACTCTTTTGCAACCAGACATCATTTCTCAACTGAGTGTTCCCAATTTATCAGAAAATCTGTGAAAAATGAAATGATTTGTTTTTGCTGTAATAACTTCTTAATCTTTTTCTTTTGAGCTTAGTATCATTCGCTGGATTTTATTTGGTGCTGGGCATTCTTTGATATTCAAAGTATTCAATAGTGAAACAAAATCTTTTTTTCCGTTGATTTCATCATCTACTTCTAATTCCAATTCAAAATCATGTTGCTCATTGTACCAACTTTCATCTAGCGCGAGTAAACCTTGGGGAAGTTTTATTTCTGCTCGTTTAGTTGTTAAGCTGCCGATTAAACGTAAATCATTTTTATCAATTCCCAATATAGTCAATCTGTTGTAAACATTTCCATAATCTGGAAGTGAAGCCGATTCAACGATTTGCTGTGCTTTTTCAATAGAGAGTGCATCGTTGATTTCCAACAGGCCGACTTTTTCAGGAATTTTTAAAGTGATTTCTGCATTATTTGATAGTATACGAACTCTTAAACCGATGTGTCTTTTTTTTAATTGGCAATCGGCTGAATCAAAATAATAATTGGTCTGTGAAAAAAATTGTTCTTCTTTTAGTTGAAAGTAGCTAACCGTACGTGAAAACTCTTCAATAGATAATAATGTTTTAAATTCTATTTCTAAATGTTCACTCACTGTTATTTGACCCACTTTCTTTAATTTAATTCAATTTTTGCATACTTTACCCGTTTGCGTCAAGAAAAGTGAACTAGAAGTTAAAAAATTCGCTATTGTCTAAAAATTTTAGACAATTTCTCAAATTGCCCTATTTTTCATGGCTCTATGGTAAAATAAGCTGAGAATCAAATTCAAAGAAATAGAGGGATTAGGATGGAGAAAGAGTGGGAGCTTTTTCTAGCACCGTATGAACAGGCTGTTGGAGAAATGAAGGTCAAGCTGCGCGGTATTCGCAAGCAGTTTCGAGAACAAAATAAACATACACCTATTGAGTTTGTAACGGGGCGAGTGAAACCTGTAGATAGTATTTTGACGAAGGCTGCATTGCGTAATATTTCTGTTGATCGTTTAGAAGAAGAAATGCAGGATATCGCAGGACTTAGGATCATGTGCCAATTTGTTGAGGATATTCGGCAAGTTGTGGATATCATTCGCAATCGTAAAGATTTGAAAATTATTCAAGAACGAGACTATATTACAAACAAAAAAGAGAGCGGCTATCGTTCCTATCATTTGGTGATCGAATATCCTGTCCAGTTAATCACAGGTGAAAAAAAGATTTTAGCTGAAATCCAAATACGCACATTAGCAATGAATTTTTGGGCGACAATTGAGCATTCATTAAACTATAAATATCAAGGTGTTTTTCCAGAAGAAATGAAAGATCGATTGCAACGAGCTGCTGAGGCCGCTTATCAATTAGATGAGGAAATGTCCTCAATACGGGAAGAAATCCAAGAAGCACAGCATCTTTTCTCACATGGACGAGGAAAGTCAAAGGATAATTACTATAAAAAATTGAACAATAAAAAAAGGATGGATAAAGAATAGGAGGAGTAGTATGAAAGTTGCGATCGTTCATAATCATGAACAAAAGTCAAACGAAGTTACCCGTCAATTACTCCTACTTTTGAAGAATAATAAAATTGACATTGACAACCAGAAACCAGATCTCGTGATTTCTGTAGGTGGAGATGGTACATTATTATCAGCGTTTCATCGTTTCAGTCATCGACTGGACGACGTCAGTTTTTTAGGTGTCCATACGGGTCATCTAGGTTTTTATACTGATTGGCGGGATTATGAGTTAGAAGAATTAGTTCAAAGTCTTTTAGTTCATCAAGAAAAAAGTGTTAGTTATCCTTTGTTGGATGTAAAAATCAAGTTTCATGGTAAGAAACCTGATAAGCATTTTTTAGCATTGAATGAATCTACGATTAAACGAGCAAATCGTACTATGGTCGCTGATGTGTTTATCAAAGATGAGTTGTTTGAACGTTTTCGTGGTGACGGTTTATCTGTATCTACGCCTACTGGATCGACGGCTTACAATAAGAGTATTGGCGGCGCCGTGCTTCATCCTAGTATCAATGCATTTCAACTCGCCGAGATTGCTTCGCTGAATAATCGAGTTTTTAGAACGTTAGGTTCGCCGATTGTGATTGCACATACAGAATGGGTAGAAATTAAGTTACAGGAAAGTAATGATTATTTGATCACAGTCGATCAATTAGATATTTACCAAGATGATATCAAGTCTATTTATTATCGTATTGCGAATGAACGTATTCATTTTGCTTCTTATCGGCATATGCATTTTTGGCATCGAGTAAAAGATGCCTTTATTAGTGAGGATTAATAAAGTAATGGAATTTAATTGGACAGTTGAAAAAAAAGAAGAACAACAAGTAAAATATTTTTTGAAAGAGCAAGGAATTTCCAAAGGGCTTTTAGCAAAAATAAAGTTTCAAGGTGGAAAAATTGAAGTCAATCAGTCTGTTGAAAATGTTTTATTTAAATTATCTTTTGGAGATCAAGTCAAAATTACGATCCCTGATGAGAAGGAACATGAAACGTTACTTGTTGATGATGTACCAATCGATATTATTTTTGAAGATGAGCATTATTTAGTTGTCAACAAACCAGCTGGGGTTGCATCGATTCCAGCTCAATATCATCCGAATGGAACGATGGCTAATCGAGTGAAGGCGTATTTTAAAGCACAAGATTACCAAGATCAGGTGATTCATGTGGTGACTCGATTAGATCGAGATACTACAGGCTTGATGTTATTTGCTAAACATGGTTTTGCTCATGCTATGTTGGACCAGGAGCTACGCAAGAAAAAAGTTATCAAGATTTATAAAGCCTTGGTTGGTGGTGATGTATTGCGTTTAAAGGAACATGAAACAATAGAGCTTCCAATCGGACGAGATTTATCCTCTATACTAAAAAGAACTATTATCGAAACTGGTCAACAAGCTGAAACTGAATATTGGTTGTTGAAACGTAAGAATAATCAAGCTTTAGTAAACATTCAACTTCATACAGGAAGAACCCATCAGATTAGAGTGCATTTTGAGGCAATTGGATGCCCCTTATTGGGAGATGACATGTATGGTGGTAAAATGGATAGCGGTATGGAACGTCAGGCTCTACACTGCTGTCAATTGAGTTTTAACCATCCTTTTACGAAGCAACGCTTAGAGTTAACTTCTCCTTTAGCAGAAGATATGAAGAAAATTGTAGATCAACTTTAGATTGAAAGGAGTGGTTTGGGTGAACGAGGGGCAAGAAATGGAAGAGCATTTTGCATTGCTGTTAGAAAAATTAAAAAAGCAGCAGATGACTGAGTTTCGAGAATTGTTTTTAGCCCTCCATATTTATGAGCAAGGACAATTTTATCAATCAATCGATGAAGTAGATAGAAAACAAATTTATAGTTATCTGTCTCCCAAAGAGTTAGCAGATATGTTTGATGTTATCGAAGAAGATAACGAAAATATGAAAGATTATATCGCTGAAATGCGTCCCAGTTATGCTGCTGAAATGTTGTCTGAAATGTATACAGATAATGCAGTGGATTTATTAAATATGCTTGATAAAAGCCAAAAGGCGAAATACCTAAGCTTAATGAGTACAGAAGATGCTGGCGAAATCAAAGAATTACTGCATTATGAAGATGATACAGCGGGATCGATCATGACGACTGAATTTGTCTCTATTGTTGCGAATCAAACGGTTCGTTCCGCGATGTATGTATTGAAAAATCAGGCAGATGTGGCCGAAACGATTTATTATGTTTACGTGGTAGATCAGGAAGATCATTTAGTCGGGGTTATTTCATTACGTGATTTGATTGTTAATGATGATGATACAATGATTGCAGACGTTTTGAGTGAGCGGGTAATTTCGGTTCATGTAGGTGATGATCAAGAAGACGTTGCACAAACGATTCGGGATTATGATTTTCTAGCATTACCAGTGACTGATTATGATGACCATCTTTTAGGGATTGTAACAGTTGATGATATCATAGATGTTATTGATGATGAAGCGGCTAGCGATTATTCTGGTTTGGCAGGGGTCAATATCGAAGAAGTCAGTGAAAATCCAATAAAGGCTGCTTCAAAGCGTTTGCCTTGGTTGATTACGCTGCTATTTTTAGGAATGTCTACAGCATCTCTAATCAGCCACTATGAAGTACTAGTTAGTGAAGCAAGTATTTTGGCTGTATTCATTTCATTGATTACAGGAACGGCTGGAAATGCGGGAACACAATCATTAGCAGTAGCAGTTAGAAGGTTGGCGATATCAGATGAAAAAGATAATAATTTTGGTCGTTTGATCATTAGTGAAGTGTTGACAGGTCTGGTGACAGGTGTCGTGACTGGTGTGGCGATTTTTATCGTCGTTGGGATCTGGCAACATAATTTCCCGTTAGGGTTTGTAATTGGGATGGCTATGTTATGTGCTATTACAGTAGCGAATTTGGCAGGTAGTTTAATCCCGATGCTGATGGACAAATTAGGATTTGATCCGGCGGTTGCTAGCGGACCTTTTATTACTACTTTGAGCGATTTAACTAGCGTTTTGATTTATTTTAGCATTGCTAGCCTTTTTATGCAGTATTTTGTTTGAGAGCAAAAGGAAAGACTGCAGTATTTATTTTAATTTTAGGTATCTAGCAACATCAATTTATTGTTTATTTAGAGTCAGAAACAAAACGGATTTTCGGTTTTGTTTTTGACTCACTTTTTTTAATTAATTGAAAATATACAATTGACAAAAATAGTTCTTTTAGATAATATACATACTAACGGTATGTATGGAGGGAAGTTTGTGGCACGTAATAAGTATCCAGAAGAAACAGTGAAAAAAATTTTAGATGTATCAGAGCAGCTTTTTTTAGAAAAGGGCTATGATCATACGACGATTCAGGATATTGTCGATAATTTAGGTGGCTTGACGAAAGGAGTTATTTATCACCATTTTAAATCAAAAGCAGAAATTTTTAATATTATTTTAGAAAAGAGATATACAATTGGCGTGACAGATCAAATTGAATCAATGACAAACGTAAGCGGTTTTGAAAAAATTAGGAAGATCAATTCAATGAGTGTGCAGTCTTTAGAACATCAAAAATTAGCATTTTCTGCAAAATCACTGATCACGAATCCTAAAGTTATCGGAGAGTTATATGCAGAAGCGTTTACAAATAGTATTCCTTATATCAAATTATTAGTTGAAGAAGGGATTGGAGATGGTTCAATAAAAACGGATTATCCTCAAGAACTAGCTGAGTTGATTGTCCTTTCGACAAATATCTGGTTAGCACCTTCTCTTTATAAAATAGATGAAAAAGAACTTTTGGCTAAACTTAATTTTTTTAAGATATTATATGAGGGTGTAAATTTTCCATTAATTGATGAGGCTTATATTAACGATGCAGTTGCTATGTTAAAAGCAATCAAAGAGTAAAAATGCTTCACTGCATTTTTATTTCCATCTGATACATACCATCAGTATGTGTGAAAGAGGCAAATGATCAAAGTAAAAAGTGTTGTAGCTAGTTGTATTTTTACGGGAAACAAGGAGAAATCTTGAATGTAATTGTTTCCGTTGTATACAAAAAAACAGACGGATGTGAAATGCAGCATAAAACAAAGTAGTACCAAAAATAAAAATAGGAGGGGAAAAATGATCAATGAAATGAATAAAAAAATGAATAGGTTTAACAAAAAATTAGGTGTAAATGTAGAATTACCAACAATGAGCAGTCAAAAGATGAATCAAAGCGCTGTGCTCAATTTGATTGTTGGAGGAAGCTTAGCTAGTGTAGGTGTATTGTTTAAAAGAAATGAGCTGTTTTTCATAGGTAGCTTGGGTCTTTTAAGTAGTATAGTGATGAGTATCGAGGCAAAAAAAATAGAAGATAGATCCCAAAATAACTTAGAGTAAATAGTAGGAATCAAAGGAGAGAGGATAGGCAGGTAAAGACAACTATATACCGTCTATCCAATCTCCATTATTTTAAGTTTATCCTACAATTTTTGTTCCATGTACTTCATTGATCTGTAAGGCATTTACTACAGATTCAACATTCTTATCAGAAATACCGCCGCCAGGTAAAATAGTAATTCGATTATTCGAGTAGGCAATCAACTTTTTTAGATGATCAAAATTGTCTTCAATGGCTGTTTCAGAAGATCCACCATGGGTTAAAATACGATGTACGTTATGTTCTGCTAACCAATCGATTGCTTTAAATTGATTTTCTTTGGTTAAGGTATCAAAAGCCATATGAAAGGTAATTTGCAATCCTTCAGCAGTATCAATCAATAACTCTAATGTTTCTTCATCCAACCAGTCATCTTTTGTCAAGCAACCTAAAACAACTCCATCTGTTCCAATTTTTTTGGCTTCGATCAGATCGGTATGCATAATTTTAAGTTCGATATCATTATAAACAAAATCTCCGCCCCGGGGTCTGATGATGGTCATAACAGGAATCGATTTTTCTCCAGCATATGCAACAACTTCTTCAATGACACCTGTGCTAGGGGTCGTACCACCTACAGCTAGATTGTCACATAATTCGATTCGTCCTGCACCGTTACGGATGGCGGTGGGAATATTTGTGAAATTTTCAGCACAAAATTCTTTAATCATTTACTTCACTCCTTGCTTTTTCTTCACTGGCATTGTACCACAATTCTGGCTGTTGCCAAAGTCTTCTTCCCGTTGTAAGATAAATAGCGACAGTTTCTCCTGATGTCAGAATTTATAGTGAATAGGAAGTAACCATATGTTGAAAAAAATTGATTTTGGCCGTAATTTTTTAGAAACACATCAAGAACAATTTCTTTGCCCAGTCTGTAAAAAGGCAATTCAGTTAAAAGGCTATAGTTTGATATGTATACAAAACCATCAATTTGATTTATCGAAAAAAGGAACTATTTATTTCCTCTCTCATAGTATTCAAACAGAATATAATAAAAAAATGTTGATTCATAGAGGTAAGATGATTCAAAGTGGCATGTATCAGCCTTTGCTAGAAAGGATCATTGATATGGTGAACTTGGCTGGAGATACATTAGATGTTGGATGTGGTGAGGGAAGCTTTTTATCTGAGCTTACTAAATTAGGCTTGGCAGGTCCAAAATTAGGATTCGATATTTCGAAAGATGGGATTTATTTGGCTAGTAATCAACCAATCGACGCTTTTTGGTGCGTGGCTGATCTGACTAACTTGCCATTTGCAGACCAATCAATGGATACAGTTTTGAATATTTTTTCACCTTCTCATTACAATGAATTTCAACGAGTGTTAAAAAAAGATGGAACAGTTATCAAGGTAATACCTGAAACTGATTATTTAAAAGAGCTAAGAGCTGCGTTTTATCCAGGCGATGAAAGTAAACAAACCTATTCAAATGAAAAAGTTTTGGCAAAGTTTTCTAAAGAAATGGATATGTTGGTCGACGAGCGAGTGACATTTACGTTTTCTATACCAGAAGAGAATCAATTAGATTTATTGGAAATGTCTCCGCTTGAGTGGGGCGTGGCTGAAGAAGTAAAGGAAGAGCTCCAAAGCAATCCGTTAACGGAAATCACAATTGACGTTCGTATGTTAAAAGGGAAAGTGAAATAGCGCTTACAATTGGTAAATTTGCTAAAAGGTATTGCAAAGCTCCGGTAATGGTGTTATATTACATACAAGTTGTTTTTTCATTGGTTTTTATCAGGTTCCTGTTCTGATAAAAGTTAGTGAAAAGAGCTTCACTAACGTAGCGACTCGCAGTGATTGACACCGAGGCGATACGTTTTTTTTATGTAGATTTTGCGAATAAAAAATAAATAATGCGTCATTTAAATGAAAGGAAACTGTAATTATGACAAATCATATTGTATTATTTGAACCTCAAATTCCAGCAAATACTGGCAATATTGCCAGAACTTGTGCGGCAACAAATTCTCCCTTACATCTCATCGAGCCGTTAGGTTTCTCGACAGATGATAAATATTTGAAAAGAGCTGGATTAGATTACTGGAATGACGTTAATATTATGTATCATAAGGACTTAATTGACTTTTTAACCTATTTAGGTGATCGTCCACTACATTTGATCACGAAATTCGCCAATCAAACGTATAGTGAAGTGAACTATGCTGACAATAAAGATCACTACTTTATGTTCGGTAAAGAAACAACAGGATTACCAGAAGAATTTTTGCGGGATAATGAAGAAAAATGTCTAAGGATTCCAATGAATGATGACCATGTTCGTTCGCTAAATTTGTCAAATACGGTAGCATTAGTGGTTTACGAAGCGTTGCGCCAACAAAATTTTCCAGCATTAGAATTGAAGCATCACTATGAGAATGATAAATTGGATTAAAGAATAAAATCTTTACTTAATAAATGTTTATGTGGAATCTATTCAAGTGGTTATTATATAAAAAACGTACCAAGATTAGAGAGAGGCTCATTGAAGGAAGAGCGTCCCTTTAGTCTTGGTATTTATTTTTTGATGAAGAGATGTAATAGACTAATCATTAGATAAAAAATCCTGGTTACCTCAAAAATAGTCGGTATTTCTATAAAAAGTTGCAAACAGACACCAAATATCTACTTATTACATATTGCTTTTTAAAGCAGGTCTTTGAATTATATTTATTAACAAAATTATTCGTGCAACTCTAAAGGTAAACCATCCGGATCAAAGAAAAAAGTCATTTTTTCTCCAGTAAACGAATCTATTCGAACGGTTTCACATTCGATTTCTTTGCTATTTAAAAAAGCGATAACTTCCTCGATCTTCTCAACTTTAAATGCTAAATGACGTAAACCTAATGCTTCAGGATAAGATGGACGTTTAGGAGAGTTTGGCGAAATGAAAATCTCTAATTCATAATTTCCTAATTTTAAATCAAGTTTAACATCATTTTTATCTTCTCTACGATTTTCTCGAATCACCTCAAAACCCAGTTTTTCTATATAGAATTCTTTTGTTTTATGATAATCGGAGCAATTGATAGCGATGTGATGAATGTGTTTAAAAAACAAATCTGATTCCTCCTCGTATAATTTGAAAATTGATAGACTAGCTATCAAAGTAAAAATTTTAACCAATTCATTATAACTCATTTTACTTACTTTTTTGAAATCCATTTACGCTAGTTCATTTTTTATAATCTCTTAGTTAAATGGAATTTTGTCTGCGAAAATGATACACTGGATGAGATATAGAAGTCTAAATTAAGCATAAAGAAGAGTCAAGGGAGCATAAACATGAAATTATATTTTACTCGCCATGGAAAAACAGAATGGAATCAAGAGCTGAGGTTTCAGGGAATGACTGGAGATTCTCCACTTCTTCCTACGAGTTATAAAGAAATAAAGTTATTAGGTCAAACGCTGAAAGATGTGCCTTTTAAGAAGATTTTTTCAAGTACGTCGCCACGTGCCAGAAAAACGGCTGAAGGCATCAATCAAGAACTAAAACGACCAGTAGAAATCCTTTATACAGATGAGCTAAAAGAATTAGGGCTTGGAAAATTAGAAGGTCAATCTATCGCGGAAATGAGAGAACTGTATGGACGAGAGCTAGACCATATGCGCTATCAGTTAGATCGATACAATCCAGAAGTATTTCAAGGAGAGCCAATCGAACAAGCGATTTCGCGCATTTCTTCTGTTGTAAAATCAGCAGTTGATGAGGGGAACGGTCCCTATCTTTTTGTAGGACACGGAGCATCGTTGACAGCAGCGATTCAATCACTTTCAGGCAAAGAGTTAAGCGAGCTGCGAAGTATGGGGGGGCTGAATAATAATAGCTTGTCGATATTGGAAACAACAGAAGGTAAAGAAAACTACACTTTGAAATTATGGAATGATGATTCTTTTTTACAATAAACTATTTTTTTGTGATGCGGGGTGAAATCGATGGATACATTGTTTGATGGAGAGGAAAAACAGTATATAGTTGGGCAAGTTCAGGCAATCTTTTTTCAAAATCCCAGCAATTTTTATAAGGTGTTGTTAGTGAAACTCACAGATACGAATACAGATTATTTAGAAAAAGAAATCGTAACAACTGGCAGTTTCGGTCAAATTCAGGAAGAAGAAATCTATCGTTTTTTTGGACATTTCGTTGATCATCCTCGTTATGGCAAACAATTTCAAGTCGATAGTTATCAGCAAGAGCGTCCAACTTCTGCTAATGGTGTTGTAAACTATCTTTCCAGTGAAAAATTTCCAGGGATAGGGAAACGGACGGCGGAAAAAATTGTAGAAATCTTAGGGGAAGATGCGATCGATCGTATCATTGAAACACCGGACATTCTCGAAGAAGTTTCTCAATTAAATGAAAAAAAGCGACAAACAATTATAGAAACGATTCGTTTAAATCATGGCATGGAACAAGTAATTGTTGGCTTGAATCGTTATGGCTTCGGTAGCCAACTCTCTTTTACGATTTATCAAACGTATAAAGAAGAAACGTTAGATATTATTCACGAAAATCCGTATCAATTAGTAGAAGATATTGAAGGCATTGGGTTTAAACGAGCAGATAATATTGCAGAACAATTGGGAATTGGAGCAGATTCGGATAAACGAGTACGAGCAGCAATCACTCACGAAATTTTTCAACATTCCGTTCGTTCAGGAAATACATACGTAGAAGCTGAAATGTTGCTTAGAGAAACGATTAATACCCTTGAAGCTAGTCGGCCTGTTGAAATTTCTTTAGATCAAGTAGCAGAACAAATCATTCATTTGGTGGAAGAAGGAAAAATTCAGCAAGAAGGCACCAAGTTGTTTGAAAATAGTTTGTATTTTTCAGAGTGGGGAATCGGAACGTCGATTCAACGCTTGCTTTCGCGAAAAAAAGAAATCAAATATGATAAAAATGATGTTGAAAAAAACATTCGCGCAATCGAAAAACGGTTAGGTATTGTTTATGGAGATTCTCAACAAGAGGCGATTGAAGAAGCAATTAAAGCGCCACTTTTTATTTTGACTGGTGGTCCAGGTACAGGTAAAACAACGGTTATTAATGGGATTGTTTCATTATTTGCAGAACTAAATGGCCTTTCTTTAGATATAAAAGATTATACGCAGGATATGTTCCCCATTCTATTAGCGGCTCCTACAGGGCGTGCAGCTAAGCGGATGAATGAAACAACAGGATTGCCTGCAAGTACTATTCATCGTTTATTAGGCTTGACAGGTCGGGAAAAAAATCCTAGCATGACAGCCAAAGAACTGGAGGGCGGTTTATTGATTATCGACGAAATGTCGATGGTCGATACATGGCTGGCAAATACTTTGTTTAAGGCAATTCCAACCAACATGCAAGTGATTTTTGTTGGAGATAAAGATCAACTGCCCTCCGTTGGACCTGGTCAAGTGTTGCATGACCTACTGCAAATCAATGAAATACCTCAAAGAGAATTGACCGAAATTTATCGCCAAGGGGATGGTTCAAGTATTATTCCTTTAGCTCATGAAATCAAACAAGGAAGATTGCCGCAAGATTTTACTGTGAATCAACAGGATCGTTCATTTTTCCCAAGTGATGTCCATCATATCGAAACCTACGTCCGTCAAATTGTGACAAAAGCTAAAGCAAAAGGCTTCTCACCTCAAGATATCCAACTTCTGGCTCCAATGTATCGAGGAGCTGCCGGTATTGACGCGTTGAATAAGATGATGCAAGAAATTTTCAATCCTAATGATGGAACGAAAAAAGAAGTAAAATGGAATGAATCGGTTTATCGTATTGGAGATAAGGTGCTGCATTTAGTCAATACGCCGGAACTTAACGTTTTCAATGGTGATATGGGCGAAATCGTCGGAATCATTTTAGCCAAAGATTCGGAAGATAAAGTCGATGAATTAGTGATTCAATTTGATAATAATGAAGTGAGTTACAAACGAAATGAATGGAACAAAATCACGCTTTCTTATTGCTGTTCGATCCATAAAGCGCAAGGTAGCGAGTTTAAGATGGTTATTTTGCCGATGGTTCATCAATATCATCGCATGCTGCAACGTAATTTGCTTTATACAGCGGTCACCAGAAGTAAGGATATCTTAATTTTATTGGGTGAAGTACAAGCATTTAATACTTGTGTGGCACATGAATCTGCTAGTCGTTTAACGATGTTAAAAGAACGAATCACTAGTGCAGATGATATGTCTTTGACAACACGGATGCAACTGGAAGCTTATGAAGAAGGTCTGAATAAAGAGGCACCATTTTCAGATACAGCAGAAAATAAACCAATTGTATATGAAGCTTCAAATGAGAATAAAGCAGCTGTGATTGAAGAAGAGATAGAGCCTGTATCAGTGAGGACGAAACCTAAATCTGAAGAAATTTCATTATTTAGTGAGCCTGTTCAAGAAATAACGGAACAAGTTGACACTGAAATGGATAGGCTATTGACGCCTCAATTAGTTAGTGCACAAACCATTGATCCGATGATAGGGATGGATCAAACAACACCTTATGATTTTATGAAATAATAAAGAAACTGGGATGAACGGTTAGACGTTGTTCCGGTTTTTTCTTGCTTTAAGCATCTGTTGGTGTATATAATGAAAAGCAACACAGCGATGTGTTTATCTAAAAATGAAGCTAGATTATTTTGGGAGAAATGAGGGCAGTGTATGGAAAACAAATCGCAATCGGGAAAAGTTCAAACAGATACTTTTTTGGCACAAATTGGTAATCATCAAAACCCAGTAACAGGATCAATCAACACGCCTATTTATTTTTCAACGACGTATGAACATCCAACGCTTGGTGAGTCGACGGGCTATGATTATACGAGAACCAAAAATCCAACACGAGAAGTTGTAGAATCTGCATTGGCAGTTTTAGAAAATGGGACGATCGGTTTAGCGACAAGTTCAGGAATGAGTGCGATTCAATTAGTGTTCAGTCAATTTCCTGTGGGTAGTCAGATTGTTGCGTCTAGAGATTTATATGGTGGTAGCTATCGTTATTTTAAAGAGTTAGAAAATCAAGGACTATATCAATTTATTTATGTGGATGACGAAGCTGGTTTTGAAAAAGCAATCACAGATAAAACGGTAGCAGTTTTTATTGAAACACCGACCAATCCTTTGATGAGAGAAGTTTCTATCGAAGAAGTAGCTGTTTTTACAAAGCGGCATCAAGCTCAGTTAATTGTTGATAATACCTTTTATACGCCACTGATCCAGCGTCCTTTGGATTTGGGAGCGGATATTGTTTTGCATAGTGCGACGAAGTATTTAGGCGGACATAACGATTTGCTGGCAGGTGTTGTGGTGGCACGTTCACAAGAAGTCGGTGAACAATTGGCCTATAGCTTAAACACTACAGGCGCTGTTTTATCCCCCTTTGACTGCTGGTTATTGATCAGAGGAATGAAAACGCTAGCCTTACGAATGGAAAGACATGAAGAAAATGCTCAGGCAGTTGTGGCGTATTTGAAAAGTAGTACATACACCGAAGAAGTTATGTACCCAGGTCGTGGGGGAATGTTGAGTTTTAAAGTCAAGGACCAAAAAATAATCAAAGATTTTTTACGAAATTTATCGATTTTTACTTTTGCAGAAAGTTTGGGTGGAGTTGAAAGTTTGATCACTTATCCAACGACACAAACACATGCGGATATTCCCCAAGAGTTAAGAGAGTCTTATGGACTAACGCCAGATTTATTGAGAATTTCGACAGGAATCGAAGCTAGTGAGGATTTGATTGAGGATTTGAAACAGGCATTTGAATCGTTAAACTAAAGCAAGATGGGAAAGAAGTACTCAATCCAGAGAATCAAGTAGCTACTTTGCAACATCAACTCGTATCTTGTAATGTTTTAAAGCATTCTTTCACTGTCTATTTACGTGTAGAGGTTGGGACAGAAGAGTTTAACCCCGAGAAATAAGAGGGAATTCACGAAAATTGCTCTTCAAATTTCTGTGAATTTCAGCTTATTTCCGAAGGGGTTGTTTCTGCTCCTACCGTTTATTCGGATTTTAGGTGACTGGGTTGTAACTCATAGAGTTATGTCCCAGTCACTATTTTAATATGCTTAAAACCAAAATAATCTACTTTTTATTCCAAAAGAAATATCAGTACTTTTTTTCCCTAAAATTTCGCCATCTGCATGAACGTACTGTGGTACAGTTGAAACGATTTTAAATTTGCTGGATTGAAAATGATGAAAGTACTTTGACTTCATTTGTTTCTTTTGAACCAATAGCAGTATTAGCCAGAAAATTTTAAACATATTGACGCGTTCAACCAAGACAAAATCCAGAACTGGTTTGCGAGGATCGGCCATTGGAGCAATCGATACACCACCGCCAAAGTATGGATGTTTTGTTATTGTACATAAAAAAGCACGATCAAATTCAATCATTTTTCCATTAATTTCAACAAGGATTGGAAATCCTTGTTGAGTGAATAATACCTTTAAAATAGAAAAAATATAAGACAAAGCCCCTATGTTGAACTTATTTAATGTATTTTTTGATGCAGAAGTATTAGCTGCATTGACGATAGAAGCATCTAAACCAATACCGATATTATTGACAGCAAGTCCCACTTCTTCTTGAATCGATTCAGTGTACGAAATGAGCTGAATTTCTTGTGGAGATTCGGTTTTAAGTAGTTGGAAAAAGGCTTTTTCAGTCTGTCTAGCAATTCCCACACCACGAGCAAAATCATTCCCTGAACCACAAGGAATATATCCAATCGGAATTTTAGAATCAAAGAGTTCTAAAACATTGATTACATTATGTAAAGTTCCGTCTCCGCCAAGGATAACTAAAAGTGGAAAGACTTCTGTTTCCAAATCAGAGCTCCAAGGAATCAATATATTTTGTGCCAAATCTTGCACGATGTCTTTTTCATGTCCAGCATATTCTGTGTAAAAAGTTCTATAATAAATGTTAGCTGTTTGTAGTTGTTTAATCATCTTTTCAGCGGCGCGATTCCCAGTTCCACCACCAGCATTTTCATTGATGATGAGATAAAAATGTTTCTTCATTTGTTCCCTCCTTGTACAAATACTTATTATAGCAGACATCTAAAAATTAAGAATGGTGAATGCTTGAAAAATCAAAACAATAAATAGAACAATTAAAGCTTATCATTGTGAAACAGCTGATTATGAGATATAATGCCTACGTACCATTTTTTGAGGAGACCTATCCTCGACAAGGTTCATCAACCATCCCTTGTAAAAAAACTCGGAGAAAGAAGGGGAAATTATGCAAAAAACTGTTTCAACAAACAGTAAACTAAGAGCAATTACCATGAACGGTATTGTGATGGCATTATATCTTTGCTTAACGATTTTGGTAGCACCTGTTTCGTCAGGTCCGATCCAATTTAGAATTTCTGAAAGTTTGAATCACTTAGTTGTTTTCAATCGGAAATTGATGTGGGGCGTTTTAGGTGGCGTTGTTGTCTATAATTTTTTCTATGGCTTTGGTGCTATGGATGCATTTTATGGTGGACTGCAATCGTTTATTTCATTAAGCTTAACAGCGTTGCTACAAAAGAAAGTACCGAATGTCGTCGCTCGGTTGGCATTAAATACGTTATTTTTCACAGCAACCATGTGTATTATTGCGTATATGTTGGCACCAACGGGTGGACCAGCTTTCTGGGGGAACTATGCAACATTGGCACTTAGTGAATTTGCAATAATGACAGTAGCTGTACCAGTGATGTATTGGATTAATAAATCTGTCCATTTTGAAAAACGACTTTGATGAATAAAAAAATACACTAAGAATTCATTTTTAAGAGGCTGATTCAAGACTGATATAGTTTGGATTCAGTCTCTTAAAGTTCTTTAACCAATTTCAGGAAAAACTTTACTGTTCCTGTAAAATAAATTATGATATGGTAATAGAGAAGCTAAAATGTAGAGGAGTTTTATATAATGCTTGAATTTAAAATTGGCATCGATGCCAAAGAACACGATAAATTTGTGGAAAGTCACCCCTTATGCAACTTATTACAATCATCTGCATGGGCTAAAGTGAAGGATAACTGGGGTTCTGAGATTATCGGTGTTTACGAAAATGGTACCTTAGTTGCCTCTAGTTTGGTATTGATCAGACCATTACCAATGAAATTTACGATGCTTTATACGCCACGCGGTCCGATTATGGATTATACAAATTCTGAGCTTGTAGCGTTTTTTTTCAAAGAGTTGAAGCAATTCGGTAAGAAAAAACGCGCATTATTTGTAAAAATGGACCCAACTGTCCACTATAAAGATTTCCATCTAGGTGAAGAACAAGCGATCGATCCAATGGCACAAGTGATCATTGATACTATGATTGCTAGCGGAGCGAAACATCAAGGTTTGACGATGGAAATGGATGCCACGATACAACCACGTTTTCAAGCTAATATTTATAAAGAAGACTTCAGTGAAGAGCAGTTATCGAAAAGTACGAAGAAAATGATGAAGCAAGCGCAGAAAAAAGGTGTCACAGTTAAAATGGGTCATACCGAGTTAGTGGATGATTTTGCAAAAGTCATTGAATTAACAACGGAACGTCAAAATATCTCACTGAGAAATGGTGATTATTTTGAAAAACTGTTAACAATTTATCCTGAAAATTCATTTATTATGTTGGCGCAAGTGAACTTGAAAGAACGCTTTGAAGAGACGAAAAAGCGTTTCGATAAAAATAAAGAAGATTTAGCTAATTTAAAAGAAAATCAAGTAAAAAAACGTCATAATTTAGAGGAACTTGATTTTTCTCTGACACGGGAAATAACGGAACTTGAAGAAAATATCGCACATTCTGGTGATGTAGCTGTCGTGGCGGGGGCTTTAGCTATTACTTTTGGCTCAACGAGTGAAATTCTTTATGCTGGAATGGACGAGCGCTATAAACGCTATATGCCAGCTTATCTGACTTGGTTTGATGCGATCAATGAATGTTTTGAACGCGGCTGCATTTCTTGTAATATGGGCGGATTGGAAGGGAATTTGAATGATGGGTTGATCAAATTTAAATCTAACTTTAATCCAACCATTAATGAATTTATAGGTGAGTTCGATTTACCAGTGAATCGCGTGCTGTTCAAAGCAAGTGAATATGCTTATAAATTGAAAAAACAAAAGAAATAAAAATAAACCAGATACAGTTTTGATGTTTATCATCAAAATGGATCTGGTTTTTTATTATGAACTATGATTTTTGTTACAAAAAATAGTTCATAATACCCCCAAAATTCGCAATTTTTTTACATTCCAAAGAAAAACTTGATAACTATAAGCCACATAAATGTGTCAAAATAGGAATAGGGAGTAATGGAAATGTAAAAATAAAGCAAAGGGGTAAAAAAATGTCAGGAATCAAAAGCAGTTTAACCGTGGCAGGAGGCGTTTCAGCGCAGTTCAGTCGGGCAGCTAGTGGATTTCCCTCTGTGAATCAAGCCGTAAACAAAGCAGAACGTACTACGGTGAGTGGCAATAACAATGCAAAAAATAGCTTAACCAGCCTTCACAGTCGAGGCCAACGTGTCTCTAATGCGATCACTCGAGATGGAAATAATATCCATTCAGTGGCAAAAGAATTTAGCCTCATCGACCAGAAAATCAAAAAAAGCTTTGATTTACCACTATTTTCTCCATCTCTTGGAGGGAGCCGCCGATGAGTGTAGAGGAAAAAGAATTAAAAATCAATCAACAGCTGCAACAAGTAAACCATGATCAAGACGACAAACGCCGTGAAATTCGTGAATTAGAAGAGTTGGAAGCAGATTATTTTTCGATCCACCAACAAGAACAACGCTATTACCAAGACTTGATTGGGAACAATCAAGGGTCGCAATATATCGGTCATTTTATGGAATTAGATGAAGAAGCCAATCGATTACACCAATATGAACGCCAACGATTAGAAGACATAGCGGAACGTTTAGTCAATGAAGAAGTGACATTAAAAAATAAAGAAGAAGAACTATACGTGGCGCGCAGGCAATTATTTGTGGAAGAAGCGGAGGACACGCGCTATGGCTATTGATTTTTACGTAGGGGAAGTAAAAGCCCAAAGCGCCGCTGCTAAACAAATGGCGAATGAGTATATCCAGTTTTGCGGCACGCTCAAAGATAGTGTCAACGGCTTTATGAATGCGCCACTATCTAGTAAAACATACGATTCAGCGAAAGTTTATTTCTCAGCCGTCTACCCAACATTAGCCAGTGGGTTTATACTAGCATGTGAGGCCTTAGTTGAAGCGCACAGTAAATTTCCCGAAGAATTTCAATCATCGGTGGACACCTGTGATGTGATCGAAGAACAATTGAAAGCCGAAATCGCTCAAGGACAAGCCTTATTACAAAACATGGCACGCACAATGGATAAAGAAAAAGAACCAAACCAACGCATGGAACAACGCTACATGGGTGTACAAAGCTCAATTCAAAAGAATGAAGAAAAACGCCAAAAGTTGTATGAATTCAATGCCAGTTCACCCGCGTTATTTTCAGAATTTGAAGCGCAATTAGCTAATTTGGATGCAGGATTAGCGGAAGTAGAAAAAGGTGCGGCTTGGAATCCAACTTCTGGGACGTTTGATTTGTCTAGGATGAATTTATCTTGGACGAAACCGATTGGTAGGGCATGGGATAAACGGCAGAAGAAGATGGATGCGAAAGTAGAAGCCTACCGCTTAGCTAATCAAGAAATCACCTATACATTTGATGAGGCTGGTAATGTTACTGGCGTATATATTGACGGTGTATTTGATGCAAAAACGACTCGCATGGTACAAGAAGCAATTGCGACAAACAACTGGAATGGACTTAAGGCATTGGGCGTTGGGCTAGCCGATAAAATTTATGAAAATTTTGGTTTAGCTGGAATAATGGGTGAGAGGACATTAGACCCAAACGCAGTTGGAACGAAGCCGTATGCAGGAGGTCAATTTATTGGTGATCTTGCTTCAATAGTTGGCGGCGGAGCGGAATTTTTAGGTGGTTTCTCCTGGCTGGTTGGTGGAAATGGACTTTCGTTTGCGGGAATACCAGTTACAGGTGGAGCAAGTGCGACATTGAGTCCTGCAGTTACAGCGAGTGGATCGGCAGCGATGACGCATGGAGCAGGAACTATTGTGAATGCTTTTGACAGTTTGCTTGATGGTTATCATTTTGAGGATAGATCATATAGTAATAAAAATGGTGAATGGGGGGCTGGTAATACTAATTCTTCAGAAGCAAACATTCGTAAGCACTTTGATAAACATGGTGATGAAGTTGGGGCTAGTTCCATTGAGGAGTATATGAGAAAAGCAGAAGAATTTGCTAAATCTGTAAAAAAAAGAGTTAAGCCATCAAATGTTTCGGGATACACTCCTGATGTAAAGCGATTTAGAAAAAATGGTCGATATATTGATTTAGCTCCAGATGGATCAATTATTTCTTTTGGGAAAAATAATTAAGATGAAGGTGATAAAGTATGGCATTAGTGCATGAATTTGCAATGTTTAAATCAGAAAAGGATATTATTTTTAATAAAGAGAGTAGAAAAAGTATGGTTAGAATTGATGATTATTTTATACTTTACAGTATGGATACATTAATGTGGATACCTAGTTATTGGGAAAGTTTAGAGCAGAAAAAAATGGGTATCAATTATTATGGTACGACTTTATTTAAGGAGGAAGGAACAAAAAAACTATTACAACTTATAGTTTCTTGGAGACAAGTTTTTAACAATTCTCCAGAAGAGTTTGAGCTGTCAACAGAATTTATTGCTGAGGATGGAGTATTTTACAAAGAAAAAGTTGAAAAGCAGATTTTATTGTCAAAACTTAGTAATTTAGAAAATTTATGTAGGGAAGCTTTAGAGAGCGAAATGTTACTCGTTCATTTTGGTGTTTAAAGGGTTCTTAAATTAGAAAAATCGCCAATTAAAAATTTTATTACTGTAAATTTAGGATAAAAAAAGCCGAAATGCTTATATTCCATTAAAAATGTAACAACTTAAAAACCTTAATTATGATATGCGTAGTTATTTCATAATTAAGGTTTTTTGAATAAAAAAAAGGTACGTTTGATTTATCTAGGATGAATTTATCTTGGACGAAACCGATTGGTAGGTCATGGGATAAACGGCAGAAGAAGATGGATGCGAAAGTTAAAGCCTATAATTTGGAACACCAAGAAGTCACGTTTACGTATGACGAATATGGAAATGTTACAGGTGTGTATATCGATGGAAAGTATGATGCAGATTTAACGAGTCAACTACAAGAAGCATTGAGAACTCAAAACTGGGATATGTTAAAAGGATTTGGAGCAGGATTTCTTGATCAGTTAGCAAATAATAATGGAAAATCCATTTTAAATGAGCTATTTGGTGAACGATCGCTTGGTGGGAATTTGAGAGGAACTCCAAGCTATGCAATAGGTCAGTTTGTGGCGGATCTAAGCTCATTAGTTCAAGGTGGTGCAGAGTTCGTTGGCGGAAGCTTGTGGATGGCAGGTGGTACATTTGGAGGACTAGCTGGTGCTCCAGTTACTGGAGGGTCGAGTACGCTTGCAATTCCAGCAATTGATGCCAGTGGATTAGCCGTATCTGGTCATGGAGCAGGTGTATTTACTAGTGCTTGGAATAGTTTGGGAAATGGTTATCCTGCAAACGGTGGTCAAAAAACTAATCCTGGGAAAAATGAGAGTCCAATTTGGAAGGGACTTGATAATGTTAAAGGAAAAGACAGAAAATCCTCTGGAAAAGGAAATAAAAAGAAATTATATGAATGGGATTACACTCATAACGATATAGAGGTATATGATAAGGCTGGGTTTCATTTAGGGGCAATGGACCCAGTTACTGGAAAAATGTACAAACCAGCTGTGAAAGGTAGAACGATTAAAGTTAATTAGTAGATAGGAGATTATAATGGATACTAAATTTTGCTGTGAAGAACTTGAGTATTTTACAACAGAAACTGATGAAGGATTTAAAGATACGAATAAATTAATTTACCACGAAAAGAAATTTGATGAATTCGGAATCATCATTCATGATGGAGGTAGATCTTATGTAGGCATTAATTACTGTCCATGGTCAGGGGATAAACTACCAACTTCAAAAAGAATGCAATGGTTTGATGAGTTAGAAAAAATTGGATATGAAGATCCAATAGATGAGTTTGAACAGCTACCTGAAGAATATAAATCTAATGAGTGGTTAAAAAAATATAAGGAATAATTATAACTAAGATTACTTATAAGTTGGAGTGGACGATCTAGGATATACACCTAATATAAAAATAGTTTGGTAAAATGGAAGCTGCATTGATCTTGCTCCGGATGGATCTATCTTGTCCTTTGAAATATAGCGGAAAGAAGGGGGAATATGCATGCCAAAACATGATTTTAAAGTAGTTCAGTATTCGCAAAATTTATCCTATAAGGACGTTGAATTAGTGGATGTTGTGTCTATTGACGACAGTCTAATTATATATATATGATTCTTTGAGTTGGCTAAAGGGTGGTTGGAATAGTTTAAAAGAGAAAAAGAATGGACTTAATTATTATGGGGTAACTTTTTTTATGATGATGAGATCTGGCTATTTAAATCTATTTTGTCAAGTTGGATTTCATTATTTGAAAATGCGCTAGATAAACTATCATTGAAAAGTGATCTTTATCCTGATGAATCAATCCAAAAGAAGTTGCTATTAGACAAGTTAAACAGCATTGTGGAACTGTGTAATAAAGCTTTGGAAGAAAATAAAGTATTGATGCATTACGGTATATAACGAGATTATTCGCAACAAAATAGGAAGAAATAAAATTGTCAGATAATATTTTTAATTATTTAAGTAGTCAATGGGAATATATTGTTGAAGATGGAATTAGTATGGAAATTCAAATTTGGTTGAGAGATATAAAAAGTATCATAGATTTTGATATGGCATTGGATAAGAAGAACATATGTGATAAATATACATTTAAAAAATAAAGAAGGAAAGGTTATAGAAGAAGTTTTCGAAGAATTTATTCATAGTATTGAATATAAATATATGACATGCCATTTTAGAGGATTTTATCAAGAGAGAATTGAATACAAGACTGTGTCTGCTAATGATAACAAAAAAGCAAGGAGTCTTAAATTAATTTTTCCACCATCAACACAGAGGGTAAATAGGTTTGCTTTTGTTTAGGGAGATACGCTGCTGTACTTCAGTATACGAATAACGGTTGTAATCGATACAAGGCACAGAGAAGCGATCAAGCGAAGAGACATTTTTTCTTTTAATAAAGAGAGAAACTTCCCGGAAACATGCTTGGCGATAAAGAAATGTGGGGCAACAAAATAAGCGTTTGCCGTCCAATGACGAGAACAATTTCAACAAGAATAACGTTGCTTTGCTAGTTCCATGACTAAGGACAATTCGTGAAACGAAACAGCTAAAATTGTTAGGTTTTCATCTATGATTCTCAATATTTTTTTGATATCATGAAGCATAGCCTATCGTTCCTCTCCGTTAGATTTGGTGTCGCAGCTTAATTCTATCAGAGAACGATATTTTTTTATCTAAAAATGAACATGGGACTGAGAAAAGTATTTCTACTTTCATCAGTCCCATTTATTTTAGAGCCAGAAAAACTGGCAAACCCAGTCTACTCTATACGCTTCTTCACGATTTCTACAATTTTTGTGTTGCATTATTTTTTACTAAGCGTAGTAAGACAGAAGTTACTGCGACTGTGGCAACAGCTGCAACGATTGCTTCAACGATACCGCTAGTAAAAATCACCGTCAAAATTCCAGTATAAATCGCTGTACCATTGGCGCCAATACTTTGGGCGTATGAATCTTTAAATAGAAAATAAATCAAGTTCATCACAAGAATTGTATTCGTAGCTGACCCTAGAAAACCGGCAATAAATAAACTAAGTGCTTGAGATGTAAGTTTATTTTTCGTTAGTTTCTTCAATCCCATAAAAACAAAATAAGGAACAATACCAATCAGAATTCTTGGAATCATTG
Organism: Enterococcus sp. AMC1251; assembly: GCF_058216535.1. NCBI lineage: Bacteria > Bacillati > Bacillota > Bacilli > Lactobacillales > Enterococcaceae > Enterococcus > Enterococcus sp. AMC1251. The sequence continues at coordinate 1,103,381 of NZ_CM177098.1, forward strand.
CAACAATGACTGCTTTAAAGCTCCCTTGATTAGTCCCTATAACAGGGATAAAAGGGGAGAAGACAAATGATAAAGGTGACAAAACAATGGTGCTGCGGATCATACTTATAATTCCGAAAACCCCACCTAAAAAAGCGCCAATTTTTGGACCTAAGACGATGGATGCAATAATCACGGGAATATGCATTGTTGTTGCATTAATCGGCCCAATAGGAATAAAACCTAAAAAAGGAACAGCCGATAGCAAAATAAGGATAGCTAAAAACATAGCAGTTAATGTAAATGTCTTTGTATTTTTCATAAATAACTCCTAAAAAATTATTTCGCTAAAACGTCATTGATTTTAGCGACAATCTCATCAACAGTTGCAAGAGCCCCTCGACCAAAATCGCCACATGCCAATAACGCTTCACGAGGATCAATTTCATGATACCCGACTTCTTTTAATGTTGCTAAATTACGTTGTGTAATCGGATTTTGATACATATAAGTATTCATTGCAGGCGCAACAAACTTAGGTACGTCTTCTTTTAAAGCTAAAGCAACAGTTGAAAGCATATCGTCTGCAATTCCATGAGCTAATTTTGCTAAAATATTAGCGGAAGCTGGAGCGACTAAAAAAAGATCAGCTTTTTTCGCTAATTCGATATGATTGATTTGATCAGGATATATTTCTTCCATGACATCTGTATGAACTGGATTTTTTGACAAAGACTGCAACGTCAATGGTGTGATGAATTTCGTACTATTGGTAGTCATGATGACTTCGACATTATAACCTAATTTAATGAATTGGCTAGTTATATCGGCTGCCTTATAAGCAGATATACTGCCGGAAATAGCTAACAATATAGTTTTCATCATTGATTCCTCCATCTTTCTTCGACCTTTTTAACGATCATTTGAGCGATATCATTTTTAGTCTTGGCAACTTCAGTTTGACCTTGTGCGTCGATCAGGATTCCTTTATGTTGGTCCCCTTGAATATCTTCAAGATCATTGGCTAAAACAAAGTCACACTTATTCTTTGATAAAATAGATCGTCCCACTTGAATCAATTCTTCTGTAGAGACACCAACTAACAACTTAAATCCAACAAGAATTGCTTGGGGTTGTTGCTCTTTCAGCATTGCAATTATTTTAGGGTTTTTCTTTAAAAAAAGCAAGAGTCGGTCTGTTCCAGAAGGAATTTTCTTTTCTTGTTGGATTGTTTTGCCAATTTCATCTAAACTGAGATAAAGTTCTTCGGTCAAGTTTGCTAGATCAGATAAGTTTCCTTCGGCTGTTAATTTGGTTGCAAGTTTTTCGATAAAGCGATCTTCTGATAAAGTTGTCTCTATTGTAAAATCACTGACAGCCATGCTATGGATAATGCCATCGAAACTTTGAAACTTAAATTGATCAAGTAAAGTAGATTCTAACTCTTTTGTTGTTTCTATTTCGATAATCGTCAAATTAGGTTTTGTTGCTGGACGAACAGCTTGAGGAGTGGTTATATAGGTTACTTGATGCCCTTGGGATAAAAAAATTCCACTAATTGCCTTTCCTAAACGTCCTGTTGAGTGGTTTGTGATGGAACGGACAGTATCGATTTTTTCAGAAGTTCCACCTGCTGTGATCAAGATTTTCATTTATGATTTGCTCCTTTAGCTCATTTTTATAATCGTACGCCCAATATGTGTACCCGCCTGTAACTGATTCAAAGTTTGAGGTAATTCTTGTAAAGTTATTTCATTTACTATTTCATGATTGCTGACATTTAGATCAGTGGCTAAACGTTGCCAAATAGCTAGACGTTCGTTCATTTGAACATTGACAGAATCAATACCTAGCAGATTCACCCCTCTTAAAATAAAAGGTAATACAGTTGTATTTAATTTGATTCCAGCAACATTTCCACACATAGCAACACTGCCGCTGTAGCCAGTTTTAGATAACAACACAGATAATATATCCCCGCCCACGGTATCAATTGCAAAATCAATAGTTTGCTTTGCTAAAGGGTTAATTTTTTCAGGCATAAATTCATCAACCAAAAGGATATTCGTTGCGCCAATTTTTTTCAGAGCATCAACAGCAGTCGTTTTTCGACTCAAAGCAGAGATATTTTTATACCCTCGTTTTTTTAGCATAGCAAGGGCTAAGCTTCCGACACCACCAGAGGCACCGGTAATTAGAACCGTTGCATTTTTATTTTGGGCTAAACCGTGATTTTCAAGAGCTTGAACGGATAAAGCAGCGGTAAAACCAGCTGTACCAAAAATCATAGCTTCTTTTAAGTTTAATCCTTTGGGTAAAGGAACCACCCAATCACCAGGAACCCGAGCAATTTCAGCAAATCCACCTGTATGCGTGACACCTAAGCCGTAACCTGTAACTAAAACATTTTGACCTTCCACAAAACGATCGTCTGTAGAGGTTAAAACAGTTCCACTTAAATCGATGCCAGGAATCATCGGATAATCACGAATGACACCACCATTTTGTTTGGTAGCCAGCAAATCTTTATAGTTAACTGAAGAATAAACAATTTTGATGAGTACATCTCCTTTAGATAAATCAGAGAGATCTATTTTTTCTATGGTTGTCGCAACAGTATCATCTATTTTCTTAACAAGAAATCCATTAAAATTTTTCATAAATAGCCTCCATATTTTAGGTAACAACCTATCATTTTTTCAGTTCCTATTTTTTGAGAAGTCAGAACAATCAAATTTATCCTGCTGGTTACTATCATAACATATTCTCTTTTTATCTTTAGCAAATTCTTCTTGAAGACTCCTTCATAATAGAAGAAAAATGAGTTAGAATAAGATGGATGAACTTAAGTGTAGTAAGTTAAAAAATTTAAACGATTGTTTTAAGTTTGAAAGGAATTAATTTTGTTGAAATTTAAAGTAGGTATGCGAACATTCAAAACAGGGTTAAGTGTCTTTTTTTGTATTTTAGTTAGTATTTTATTGAAACGAGAAACTTACGTTGTCGCAGCAATTACAACAGTTTTTACGTTGAGAGAAGATATGGAAAACACATTAAAATATGGCAAGCATCGTATTATTGGTAATGTGATGGGGGCGATAATGTCAATTGTTGTGATTGCTGTATTCAATTTTTTAGGCAGGACAGAACTTGTACAACTAGTGTTTATTCCTGTGATTATTACGCTGATGATTGCTTTACTGGCCAGTTTAGGCTATCAAGAAGGGACGGTTGGAGCGTGCGCAACGTTGTTAACAATCGTGTTTATGATCCCAGCAAATCAATCCTATGGTTATGCGCTTGCTAGAGTTGTGGATAGTTTTATTGGTATGGGCATTGCGCTGTTGGTAAATTATTTTATTCCATTAAAGTACGATAAGAAAAGAACTGTCTAATTTATATAAAATGAGGAAGGGTGTGGAACAAAAGTGAAATTCATTTTTGTTTCACACCCTAAATGTGAATAAACGGAGTGGAGTTAGAAGAAATACCTTCAGAAAAAGATCCTATTTTTATTTTGTTAAAATCACTCAACCGGTGCTAGTATGTAAGTATAAGATGAAACTAAAAAATTATTGTTGAAATTTGTTGCTATTTTAAAAAAAATTCGTATACTAGAAAAGGTGAAATTAAACTTCTGGTTTAGTATTAACAAACTTTTATATATTTTTTAAATGAAATGAGGTGTACTGATGGAAATTGGAGAAAAACTGCGAAATTTACGTGTACAAAAAAATTTGACCCAAGAAGAATTGGGCGAGCGAACGGATTTGACAAAAGGGTACATTTCCCAATTGGAGCGTGATTTAAGCTCACCATCGATGGAAACATTTTTTAATATTCTTGAGGTTTTAGGTATTACCCCCGAACAATTTTTCAGTGAACAGACGTTGGAACAAAAAATCGTATACAAAAATGAAGACAGTACATTATATTATGATGAAGAGAGCGGTTATGAACTAAAATGGCTGATCCCAGAATCGAATGAAAAAGAGATGGAACCCATTATTTTAACATTTGATAAAAATGGTGAATACAAAACGTTTGAACCTTCCTTATCTGAAACATTTATCTACGTGATTGACGGTTCTATTTCATTAATATTGGGTGAAGCAACTTACTCAGCTAAAAAAGGAGAGGCAATGTATTATCAAGCTACAGAACCTCATCAACTAATCAATCATTCAACAGGAAAAAGCAGAGTATTGATTGTAGCTACAGAATCGTATTTGTAATAGCTAGTTTTACAGGTTATCCTCTCGGAAATAAGATAAAATCAGAACATGGTAAACTCTACCACCTTCTGATTTTTCTACTCTTTCATTCGAGATAAGGCGAGCCCGTTACACTTTTAACTGAGGAGGCATTATTAAGTGAAAAAAAATATTATTACGTTTGAAAATGTCGTTAAACAATATGATGATGAAAAAGTGCTAAAAAATGTTAGTTTTGAAATAGAACAGGGGAAATTTTATACGCTACTTGGTCCATCTGGATGTGGAAAAACAACGATTTTACGTATTTTGGCTGGTTTTGTAGATGCTACAGAAGGAGATATCTATTTTGATGGGCAGCGGATCAACGATATTCCAGCGAATAAACGTCAGGTCAATACTGTATTTCAAGATTATGCTTTGTTTCCTCATATGAATGTCTTTGATAATGTAGCATTTGGTTTGAAAATCAACAAAATACCCAAAAAAGAAATTGAAAAGAAAGTTAAAGATGCGTTGCGTATGGTGCAGTTACCAGGTTATGAAACGCGAGAAATCAGTGAAATGTCTGGTGGTCAACGTCAGCGTGTAGCAATTGCTCGTGCTATTGTGAATGAACCAAAAGTTTTGCTCTTAGACGAACCACTGTCTGCTTTGGATTTGAAATTACGAACAGATATGCAATATGAATTACGTGAGCTACAGCAACGTTTAGGAATCACTTTTATATTTGTTACCCATGATCAAGAAGAAGCTTTGGCGATGAGTGATGAAATTTTTGTTATGAACAAAGGGCATATCGTGCAAAGCGGAACACCTGTCGATATATATGATGAACCGATTAATCACTTTGTAGCTGATTTTGTGGGAGAAAGTAATATCGTCAATGGTACGATGATCGAAGACAATCTAGTTGAATTTGTTGGAAAACGTTTTGAATGTGTGGATGGCGGAATGCGTAAAGCTGAGTTTGTTGAAATAATGCTTCGTCCAGAAGACTTAGCAATTACCACTGTTGAGAAAGGAAAATTAGTCGTAACAGTTGATACACAACTATTCCGTGGCGTTCACTATGAAATCATTTGTTATGATGAAGATCAAAATGAATGGATGGTTCATTCAACTAAAAAAGCGAAAGAAGGCGCTAAAGTTGGTCTTTTTTTTGAACCAGAAGATATTCATGTGATGCGTTTCAATGAGTCAGAAGAAGATTTTGATGCTCGTTTAGAAAGCTACGAAGAATAGGAGGAATAGTGATGAAAACAATGCGCCGAATTTATTCGATTCCTTATACGATGTGGCTATTATTATTTGTGATTGCGCCAGTTTTGATGATCATTTATCAGTCTTTCTTTGATATGAATGGGCGATTTACTTTATCTAATTATCAAACATATTTTACATCGGGCACTTATTTAAGTATGACGCTTAATTCAGTCTGGTATGCTTCTTTGATTACATTATTTACGTTTTTGATCAGTTATCCAACGGCGTACTTTTTGACAAAATTAAAGCATAAACAATTATGGTTGATGTTGGTAATATTACCAACTTGGGTAAATCTTTTGTTGAAAGCTTATGCCTTTATTGGAATTTTTAGTATTCATGGTAATGTGAATCAATTTTTAGGTTTTATCGGGATAGGTCCCCAGCAAATTTTATTTACTGACGTCAGTTTTTTGTTTGTAGCAACTTACATTGAAATCCCGTTTATGATTTTGCCAATTTTTAATGCGTTAGAAGAGCTAAATCCTTCGTTGATTAGTGCTAGTCGTGATCTTGGGGCAAATAGTGTTGAGACTTTTCAACGAGTGATTTTTCCGCTTTCATTAAATGGCGTAAAAAGTGGCGTTCAAGCAGTTTTTATTCCTTCGCTTTCATTATTTATGCTGACACGTTTGATTGGCGGAAATCGTGTGATTACACTTGGAACAGCTATAGAAGAGCATTTTATGGTGACGCAAAATTGGGGGATGGGTTCAACCATCGGAGTGATTTTGATTGTTGCAATGTTTATCGTGATGCTTTTAACTGGTGAGAAGAAGAAAAAGGAGCGGGTGAAATGACAAAGAAAAAATTTAAATGGTCTTATCTGTATCTGATTGTTGTCTTTGCTTTGTTATATGCACCAATTTTTTATCTGATTTTCTACTCATTTAATGACACAGACACGATGAATAAATTTACAGGTTTCACACTTGCAAATTATAGCGCGGTTTTTGAAGATACGCGATTGTTGATCATTGTGTTAAATACTTTTTTGTTAGCTTTTTTATCTGCGTTGTTAGCAACGATTATCGGAACGTTTGGTGCAATGGGGATTTATTATACAAGACGTAGAAAAACGAGAACGACCTTGATGAGTTTAAATAATATTTTACTCGTTTCACCTGACGTAATCATTGGTGCCAGTTTTTTAATCTTTTTTACAGCTGTTGGCTTTATTAGTTTGGGCTTTGCCAGTGTATTATTGTCGCATATTGCATTTAGTATTCCAATCGTTGTATTAATGGTGTTGCCGAAATTACAGGAAATGAATGACTCGATGGTAGATGCCGCTCGTGATCTTGGTGCCAGCAACGTACAGGTAATTAAAAATATTATTTTACCGTTTTTATCACCAGGTATCATCGCTGGTTATTTTATGGCGTTTACGTATTCGTTGGATGATTTTGCGGTGACCTTTTTTGTCACAGGAAATGGTTTCTCTACTCTGTCTGTTGAGATTTATTCCAGAGCCAGACAGGGAATTAGTTTAGAAATCAATGCATTGAGTGCATTAGTATTCATTTTTTCTATGATTTTAGTGATTGGTTATTATTTTATTAGTCAAGACAATACTTCTAAACGTGTAAAAAAAATACGCCAAGAACAAAGTGAGGTGGCTAACCTTAAATGAAAAAACTACAATCTTTGCTCATTGGGATCTTAGCGATTATTCTGATTTTGTTTTTAGGCGTTCGTCAGTTAGAAAAAGCTAGTGGAATGTCAGGTGCTGATACGTTGACAATTTATAACTGGGGCGATTATATCGACCCAGAGTTGTTGCGTAAGTTTGAAAAAGAGTCAGGTTATAAAGTCAACTATGAAACATTCGATTCAAATGAAGCAATGTTTACCAAAATCCAACAAGGAGGAACCGCCTATGATATCACGATTCCTTCTGAGTACATGATCCAAAAAATGATGAAAGAAGATATGCTTTTACCAATCGATCATAAAAAGTTAATCGGCTTGCAAAATATCGATGAACGCTTTTTAAATTTAGATTTCGATCCGCAAAATAACTACTCAATTCCTTATTTTTGGGGAACTTTAGGTATCATCTATAATGATAAATTTATTGATAAAGGTGAAATTGAGCATTGGAATGACCTGTGGAAACCAGAGTTAAAAGACAACGTGATGTTGATTGATGGAGCTCGAGAAGTACTAGGTTTATCTTTAAATAGCTTAAATTATTCTTTGAATAGTAAAAATAATCGTGAATTACGTGAAGCGACAAATAAATTAAATAAGTTAACTACAAATGTTAAAGCAATTGTGGCAGATGAAATAAAAATGTATATGATCAATGAAGAGAGTGCGGTTGCTGTTACATTTTCTGGTGAAGCAGCTGAAATGCTTGATGGCAATGAGCATTTGCACTATGTGATTCCATCAGAAGGTTCTAATCTTTGGTTTGATAATATTGTGATACCTAAGACGGCAAAAAACATTAACGGTTCTTACGAGTTTATTAATTTTATGCTACGACCTGAAAATGCTGCTCAAAATGCGGAGTATATAGGTTATTCTACGCCGAATCAAGTGGCAGAAAAATTACTTCCCAAGAAAATTTCAGGTGATGAACAGTTTTACCCAAATGATGAAGTGATTAAACATTTGGAAGTTTATGAAGATTTAGGTGCAAAATATTTGGGCGTTTACAATGATTTGTTTCTGGAGTTTAAGATGTACCGCCGATGATTGGAAAACTCAGTAAAAACACGTTAAATCAACAAAAATTCAGGAGAATAAGCCACCGTTTTACTGCCAGTTTTCCAAAATTCTACCAAAAGCGACGAAATAGTCGCTTTTTTGGTGTTTTCTACCAGAGAATTTTAGCTGAAAAGCTTGATGTATGTAAGGTTAAGCATAAAAATTCTTTTAAAACATAAAAAAAGATGCCAGTGATTTCTCACCAACATCAGAAAGTATAGAGCTAAAAAAAAAACAATTTTTTTGTTTTTTTTTATTATTTAGAGAAATAGTTTTTATAAAAAATACGCAGTTCAAATTTCAAACATATAAACTCTATCGATATCTATAAATACACTATAGTTACGTACGCAACTGGAAATGGTTTCAAAATAACATTTGAAGTGATACACTAAGTGATGAAAGCATCAATAAAACTCTGTATTTGAATGGAGAGCATATGGATACAAATAAAAAAAAACTATTGGCGAAAGTTGCTTATTTCTACTATGTTGAAAAGAAAACTCAAGCTGAAATAGCTGAGATTTTAGGTATTTATCGAACAACAATCAGTCGAATGTTGACGCAGGCTAAGGAAAAGGGAATTGTCAAAATTGATATTGTAGGATTTGATTCCGACTTGTTTGCCTTGGAAGAATATTTCAAAAAGAAATACAATCTCAATCAAGTAACGATTGCTTCGGATAATTCTACTAACTCTGAAGAAGAAAAAAATGAGGCATTCGCGCAATCTGCGGCAAATTTTGTTAAGAACACTATTTTAGATAATCAGGTAATAGGTATTTCTTGGGGATCTACATTGAGTAAGATGATTGAAAAACTAGAGAATCGTTATTTAGAAAAGTCTCTTTTTTGTCCATTAGCTGGTGGTCCAAGTCACATTAATTCTAAATATCATGTGAACACGTTAGTTTATGAAATGGCAAAGAAATTTCATGGAAAAACTACATTTGTAAATGCAACAGTGATTCAGGAAAGTGAGCAGTTAGCCCAAGATATCATTCAGTCAAGTTATTTTGAAGACATTCTTAATTATTGGGAACACTTAGATGTCGCCATTGTTGGTGTAGGGGGTAACTTGGATGAAAATAATAGTCAATGGCGGGATTTATTAGCTAAGGAAGATTATCAAACTTTAGCAAAAGAAGGAGCTGTTGGAGAGTGTTCTTGTCGTTTTTTTGATAAAGATGGAGCTCCTATTCATTATAAATTACAAGAACGCACAATTGGAATTCCATTAGAAAAAATAGCTCAAGTTTCTAAAGCTATAGCTATTGCTAGAGGAAACCAAAAGTCTCAAGCCCTTTTAGCTATGATACGAAGAAAATACGTTAATTGTATAGTAAGTGATCGAGAAACCATTGTAAATATTTTACATCTAGATGATGATTACTCTTTCCACATGTAATTAGTTATGAATGATTAAACTAATAATCACGACATTGAGCAGAGAGTTTATCGCTTGTTTAACAGAATGTCAGTTAATCTGTTGTTATTCTTAACATAAACATCAAAGCAACTAAAAAACATGTGACAAGTAAAGGACTACTCAACAGTCAACTTTTTTCGTTAACTTTTGAGAGTAGTTTAAAAAGTCACATGCTTATCGCATTAATGTACATGACAAATGATCTGGTGTTCATTTAAAATAACTTTAAAATAGTCGAGATCTTCGGTATGAAGTTGAGGAATATTCTTTAGCGTATAGTCACGATCTAAAAATGTATATTTTTGTTCACCAAACTGATGGAAAGGTAAGAGCTCCACTTTCTCAATGCCCATTTTATTAAAAAGAACTGCAAAAGCTTCCGCATTCTCTTGGCCATCATTAAATTGAGGAATGATAGGTACTCTGACTACTAAATCATTATGTTCTTTCAAAGCAAAGGATAGATTAGTTAAAATCGGTTTTAAGGAAACTCCTGTGCCTCTTTTGTGTTGAATGTCATTAGGGTGTTTGATATCAAAATATAGAAGATCGACGTGTTTAATATATTTTTGAAAGGTTTTCTCCTTTGCAAATCCAGTTGTTTCACTTGCAGTATGAATGTTCTTTTCTTTTAATTGCTGTAGTAACTTTGTCGCAAATGTAGCTTGATAAAGAACCTCTCCACCAGAAAGTGTTACACCACCACCAGATTCTTCATAAAAGGGTTCGTCTTTCATCACTTCTTCGATAATTTCATCTATAGACTTATATTCACCAACGGCTGCATAATCTTTCTTTTGTGTATTCCACATTTTTTCAGGTTTTCCACATTGTGATTCAGGATTTGAACACCAAAAACAGTTTAAAGGACAGCCTTTGAAAAAAACGACTGTTCGGATTCCTGGACCGTCGTGGATACTAAATTTTTGAATATTGAAGATGCACGCTTGATCTATCATAATCATAATCCTTTCTTTTATTTATCTATAGTTTAGCAAATAAAACATCGTACGTAAACATAAATAGTTACGTAGGAAAAACAGGTATAGGATATTGTTGTGAAGATAGATATATGTTAATCTAATAGAAATATAGGAGGGATTTAATGTCAAGGGAAGAAGAAATTATCTCAATCGTAAGCCAAAAGAAAAAAATAGAAGTTAATGAACTTTCAGAACTCTTAAACGTTTCGAAAGTAACGATTAGGAAGGATTTAGATAAGCTAGAAGCAAGGGGACTTTTACATCGTCAGCATGGTTATGCATTGTTGAATAACATCGATGATATTAATTATCGATTAGCTCAAAACTATGATTTAAAAAGAAGGATAGCCTTAGAAGCTAGCAAAATAGTTAAGGATGGCGAAGTTGTCATGATAGAATCTGGTTCAACCTGCGCATTATTAGCAGAGGAATTAGCGTTCAATCGAAACGACATTACGATTATTACTAATTCTTGTTTTATTGCTTCCTACATTAGAAAAGCTGAATCAGTGAAAATTATTTTATTAGGTGGAGAGTATCAGAAAGAATCTCAAGTAAATGTAGGACCTCTTGTCAAACAAGTAATTAGTGAATTTTTTGTTGATAAATTATTTGTCGGTATCGATGGTTTTGACCAGAATAGAGGCTTTACGGGGAGTGATCTCACGCGTTGTGATACAACTAGAACGTTAGCAACAGCAGCAAATCAAACAATTGTATTAACTGATTCAAGTAAGTTTATACAAAACGGTTTAGTTTCTGAGTTTGGCTTTGACGAGATCAGCAAAGTATTTACTGATTCGGGTATAAAAGAAGAAGAATTACGGTTTTTGGATGAAAAAAATGTTGAGATTATCACTGTTTAAATATTGCACATTTGTGCAATATTTTTTTGTTTTTAATTGATTTAACTTTGATATTGACTGTTTCTATTTAAATATGATAAATTAATTTCATAAGAAACAAAAAAAGTTTCGAATGAAATGGATGGTGCAATATTATGAATGTTCAAGTCAAAGGGAAAACAAAAAATCAGCCATATTTTGGAGAATTGACCAATCGTATGAATGAATATCGAGAGTCTATATTGAACAAAAATCCTTATATTTGTGCGGAGCGCGCGTTATTAGTGACAGAAACTTACAAAACATATCAAAATCAATCTAGTGTGATGAAACGTGCCTATATGTTGAAAAATGTTCTAGAAAAAATGTCTATTTACATTGAAGATGAAACAATGATTGTCGGAAATCAGGCAGCATCAAATAAGGACGCACCAATCTTTCCAGAATACACATTAGAGTTTGTCTTAAATGAACTAGACTTATTTGAAAAACGTGATGGAGATGTTTTTTATATTACGGAAAAAACGAAAAATGATTTACGTTCAATTGCTTCTTTTTGGGATAATAATAATTTGAGAGCAAAAGCAGCTGCATTGCTCCCAGAAGAAGTTTCTGTATTTATGGAAACAGGATTTTTTGGTATGGAAGGCAAAATGAATTCTGGGGATGCTCACTTAGCGGTAGACTATCAACAAGTATTAGAAATTGGTCTTGAAGGGTATAAGGAGCGTACCCTAAGAGAAAAAGCAAACCTAGACCTAACTGAACCAGAAAGCATTGATAAATATCAATTTTACAACGCCATTTTGATTATTCTTGATGCCGTTAAAACATATGCAGAGCGCTTTTCAAAATTAGCAAAAGAAATGGCTGAAACAGCTAGTCCAAAAAGAAAAGCTGAATTGCTTGAAATCAGTCGTGTTTGCGCTAAAGTGCCAAATAAACCAGCGGAAACGTTTCTTGAAGCTGTTCAATCCGTTTGGTTTATTCAACTGATATTACAAATTGAATCTAATGGACATTCATTGTCCTACGGTCGCTTTGATCAATATATGTACCCATATTTGAAGAATGATCTAGACAATAAAATTAGTACAGAAGATCAAGCTGTCGAGCTACTAACGAATCTTTGGATTAAAACACTAACCATTAATAAAGTACGTAGTCAATCGCACACATTTAGTAGTGCAGGAAGCCCTCTTTATCAAAATGTAACGATTGGTGGTCAAACAAAAGATAAAAAAGATGCTGTAAATGAACTATCTTACCTTGTTTTACGTAGTGTTGCTCAAACAAAATTACCACAACCAAACCTAAGTGTTCGATATCACTCAGACTTAGATAGTAAATTTATGAATGAATGTATTGAAGTGATGAAGTTAGGGTTTGGTATGCCGGCTTTTAATAATGATGAGATCATCATCCCTTCTTTTCTTACGATTGGTGTTGCTGAAGAGGATGCTTATAATTATAGTGCAATTGGCTGTGTAGAGACGGCTGTTCCTGGAAAATGGGGTTATCGCTGTACAGGGATGAGCTACATGAATTTTCCTAAAATCTTAATGATTGCTATGAATAATGGAATTGATCCTGTTTCAGGTAAATCTTTTGTAAAAGGGCACGGTCATTTTAAAGAGATGAAGTCTTTTGAAGAATTACAAGATGTTTGGGATAAAACAGTACGTGAATTAACTCGCATGAGTGTCATCGTAGAAAATGCGATTGACCTAGGACTCGAACGTGACGTGCCAGATATTCTATGTTCTGCTCTAACTGAGGACTGTATTGGACGAGGGAAGACTCTTAAAGAAGGTGGTGCAGTGTACGACTTTATTTCAGGTCTTCAAGTTGGTATTGCCAACTTAGCTGACTCATTGGCAGCTATCAAGCAATTAGTTTTTGAAGAAAAAAAAGTTACGCAAAATGAACTTTGGGAAGCGTTGATGACAGATTATGAAAGTGAGCGTGGCAAAGAAATCCAACAAATGATTCTTCAAGATGTACCAAAATATGGGAATGATGATGACTACGTAGATCGGCTGGTAACCAAAGCGTACGACAGCTATATTGAAGAAGTCAAAAAGTATCCTAGTACGCGTTTTGGGCGTGGGCCAATTGGTGGGCTACGTTATTCTGGAACCTCATCTATTTCAGCAAATGTTGGACAAGGAAAAGGAACAATGGCAACTCCAGATGGACGAAATGCATGGGTTCCACTAGCAGAAGGCTGTTCTCCATCACATAATATGGATAAAAACGGACCAACATCTGTTTTAAAATCTGTTTCTAAATTAAGAACTGATGAAATTATTGGCGGTGTTCTATTGAATCAAAAAGTCAATCCGCAGACTTTGGCTAAAGAAGAAGATAAGCAGAAATTGATTATGTTGCTTCGTACATTTTTCAACAAACTACATGGTTATCACATTCAATATAACGTTGTCTCACGTGATACATTGATTGATGCGCAAAAAAAGCCTGAAAAACATCGTGATTTGATTGTTCGAGTGGCAGGTTACTCTGCATTTTTTAGTGCACTATCGAAAGCAACGCAAGATGATATTATTGAACGGACAGAGCATGTACTATAAATAGCGTTATCTTTAGCAGTCAGTAAATTTGTTCTCTTTTAAAAAGAAAATTACAAAAAATAGAAAGTAGTGTGTAGATGATGGAATTTATGATAGACACCGCCAATATAGAAGATATTAAAAAATTTGAAAAAATACTTCCTTTAGCAGGCGTCACATCCAATCCTTCAATCATCAAAAATGAGGGGAAAATAGATTTTTTTACACATATGAAATTGATTCGGGCTATTATTGGTGAAGGAAAATCCTTACATGTTCAAGTTGTTGCGACAAGCTATGAAGGAATGCTTAAAGATGCTGAAACGATTGTATCAGAATTAGATTCAAAGGTTTTTATCAAAGTACCAGTCAGTGAGACTGGCTTAAGAGTAATTAAAGAATTGAAAAATAGAGGGTTGAACGTGACGGCGACAGCTATCTATAGTAAATTTCAAGCGTATTTAGCAATTGCAGTAGGTGCTGATTACATTGCTCCGTATTTTAACCGAATGGAAAATTTAAACATTGATCCAAAGGAAGCGATTAGTGAAATGGCAAAGGAAATTACTCGAACGAATAGCAAAACCAAAATTTTAGCGGCGAGTTTTAAAAATGTTGGACAAATCAATGCAGCATTTCAAAATGGCGCACAAGCTGCAACTATGGGTGTTGATATTATCAAACAAGCATTTGATATGCCGTCGGTTGAAAAAGCAATTGTTGATTTCACCGCTGACTGGGAAGCTATATTTGGAGAAGAAACCACCATTGCTTCGCTTAAATAATCTTTGGAGGTTTAAATATGAAAAAAGTATTTGCAAGTCCATCTAAATATGTTCAAGGAAAAACTATTTTAGTAAAGGGAATTTCATATATTAAAAATTTAGATAATGAAGTTCTGTTACTTCGCGATGATAGTTATTCACGTGTCCCTTTCAATGAGGAAGCTTCTACGGCAGAAATTAATCGTGTGAACAAGATTAGCAAAGTTAATCAATTTAATCTTGTCATTGGATTATGTGGTAGTAAAAAAATTGATGCTTCTACGATATCTTTATTAGATATTTATTCAGATAAAGATGTCTTTGGAATATATATTTTACAAAAAAAATCCTGAACTAATTTTAGGAGATACCGCAGTTATTTCAAAGGCGCTAAGTAAACATTTAGAATTGCTGAGACACTGGCTACTTGGGTTATAGACCGTTCAATCATTGAAGCGCAAACGGGTGCAGACCAACCATAGCAGCAGAAGATAGAACATATGCATTGTTTGCAGTTGATGCATGTGTTCAGTCATTAAAACAGTAGCACACACTACATATAAGAGACTAGCCGAAATTCACGAAAATTACTATTCAAATTTTTGTGAATTTTGGCTTATTCTGAGTGTTTTGTCCTTTTCTCATTGTTTACTATAATAGATAATTAATCAGAAAACATAGTTGCAAAAAATCCCTTATAATACAAGAAAACTTAGATTTATGAAGCCTGATAAACAGATTATTGATGCGCTGTATAGATGGATTTTTTCTGAAATTACGAGCTATTGCTTCAAAAGTGATTATTATTTGTCTTAAACGTGAATTTTTTTCGAAACTTCGTGAAAAGTTGAGTGAATCACAAGATTTTTGGACGTACTTATGGTAAAATAAATTCAACTTACAGAAGGTCAAATACTGTTTTAAAGATAAAGGGTAGGTGGATATATGAAGAGATACGGAAAGAAAATCAACAATAGTTGAGGACTTTTGATGTTTTCATAATTAAAAAGTTTATTAATTGGAATGACTGAATGTGTGATTCAGTGTTTAGCGCATTAAATATTACTGAAGAGTTTGACTGACGGCTTAAAAGTAATTAGGAAACAACCTAAAAAGATAAGTGCTAGATTCTAAGCACCAAAGAAAACATCAGAATCAATATATTTGAGAGGAATTAAGAATGAATGAAAAAAAAATTATTATCACTCCAGATGATTTGTGTATTGCTCAGTGTTAATTTAATACCAGTAGTTGGTTACGCTGATGAATTAACGCAGTCAGGCCCAGTCGAAGAAGGTACAACTGAAGCAACCGAAAGTTCTTCAACAGAAGATACTACAACACCGACTGATTCATCTACCTCTGAAGCGGAGACTGGTACAACTGAAACAACCAATTCTAGCCCAGAATCTTCAGAAGAAGCGCTACCTCCTGCAAGTAGTTCAGAGGAAGTACCAGAAGTACAACCAAATACTCCAATTGAAACGCCAACTGAACAAGTCGTACAGGAAACAGCTGATCATGTACCTAGTGAGGAACAATTGGATCAAGCAATCAAAATTGTAAAAAATGAACCAACAGAAACATTTATTCGTCGCATTGGTGAAAAAGCACGTGCTGTAGGTCAAAAAAATGATTTATATGCTTCTGTTATGATTGCCCAGGCAATCTTGGAAACTGGTTCTGGCAATAGCGATTTAAGCCAACAACCTTATCATAATCTCTTTGGAATCAAAGGTGAGTATAAAGGGGAGAACGTTGTCTTTTCTACACAAGAAGATGATGGATCTGGTAATTGGTATACAATCGATGCTTCTTTCAAAAAATACCCTGGATACAAAGAATCGTTTGAAGATTATGCTAAGTTAATGAAAGAAGGCATAGATTCAAACAAAACAATCTATTCAGGTACTTGGAAGTCAAATGCCGTGAGTTATCGCGAAGCAACAAAATCTTTGACAGGTGTTTATGCTACTGATACTAATTATGATCAAAAACTTAATGCTTTTATCGAAGAATATGACTTGACTGAATATGACAAAGAGAAACCATCTACATCAACAAGTGGAATTATTGTTTCTGATAGTCATCCAGATAGTGATTTTAAAGAATATTCTGGTGAAACATATTCTGGATCAGAGGCTTATGCTGCAGGAAACTGCACGCAATACGTTTATAATCGTATCGTTCAATTAGAAGGTTATGTTGAGTCAACGATGGGGAACGGAATGGACTGGGGTGCAACTGGTAAAGCGAATGGCTATGAGGTGTCTAATAAGCCTAAAGCTGGAACAGCGGTTAGTTTCCAACCAACAGTTGCGGGAGCTGATGGAACATATGGGCATGTAGCGTTTGTCGAACATGTCTATGATGATGGTTCTATTCTCATCTCAGAAATGAACGTTGCAGGTTTAGGAATGGTTTCATTTAGAGTGATTGATAAAGATACGGCGAACACTCTAGCGTATGTAACACCTAAATAAACCTATTGTAATTTTGAACTAAAATGGTTCTTTGTAACTAATCTTATTAAAGAAAATTAAAAGAAACGAAATCGACTATTATAAAGTCTAAAGGAAATGGCTCATTGTCAAATCGGACTGATGAGAAAAAATAGTAGAGTTGGTTATTGAAAGGAAGAGCCTTTTGATAACCAACTTTTTTGTTAAGTCATTTTTATCAAATCGTTCATAAGAAAAATTCGTGTTTTCATATTTTGAAAGGATTTAAAGCCATAAGAGACACGCTTGAGTGTTTTTATATGTGTATTCATTGCTTCTAGTTTCCCGTTAGAATAGGGATAAATCATGGCATTACGAATGCCTTCTTCATAAGTTAATAAATTTGTGATGCTCGTACGAAATGGTTCATCGAACTCTTCTGGAAGAGTTCGCAATTGCTCAAAGAATTCTTGGTGATTTTTCGTTCGGAACGCTTCTGCCAATTCGTGAAAGACTTGATAAGTAAAACGAAGTCTAGGCGAAAAATCAAGAAGTCGCTCAATCATCATTGCTTCGGTTAGATAAGGAAACTTTGGTGCCCGAAAACTACGCCATGTTTTGTAGGTTGAATGGTTGATTGTCGTTCGATCTTTTAGTAAAAAGCGCCAATTGCTTTTCAATTTATTGGCGCAGATGAAGCTCATTTTATCCTCAAGAGAAGTATGGGAACGAAACTCATCCACCATCAACACAGAGGGTAAATAGGTTTGCTTTTGTTTAGGGAGATACGCTCAGTATACGAATAACGGTTGTAATCGACACAAGGCACAGAGAAGCGATCAAGCGAAGAGACATTTTTTCTTTTAATAAAGAGAGAAACTTCCCGGAAACATGCTTGGCGATAAAGCAATGTGGGGCAACAAAATAAGCGTTTGCCGTCCAATGACGAGAACAATTTCGACAAGAATAACGTTGTTTCGCTAGTTCCATGACTAAGAACAATTCGTGAAACGAAACAGCTAAAATTGTTAGGTTTTCATCTATGATTCTCAATATTTTTTTGATATCATGAAGCATAGCCTATCGTTCCTCTCCGTTAGATTTGGTGTCGCAGCTTAATTCTATCAGAGAACGATATTTTTTTATCTAAAAATGAACATGGGACTGAGAAAAGTATTTCTACTTTCATCAGTCCCATTTATTTTAGAGCCAGAACCTTCTAAGGCTAAAATTCTAAGCACGTTAATAAGATGATTAAAATAAGATAACTAACTGTTTTCATTTTTAAAAATATAAGTGATTTATCACCAGCATTAAAATATAATTTGTAGATTATTTTTATAAAAAAATAGAATATTCATTTGAAAAATTATGGTTTAACAGTTCTAAATCTTCTGAAATCCGATGTTATATCTTCGGAATAGGAAATGAAAAAATATACTTTTTAGCATATTAATTTTTTAATATTTTACAAAATAAATTTAATATGTTAGATTAAATTTAAAAAATAATGATAATAATTGCTCTCCAAAATAAATAATCCTGCGGTTTAAAATGATACAAGAATAAGCATCCAGATTTTTATATGTTTCTATAAATAAAATCAGATAGTCATTTGTTTATTTTCGATAATTATTTTGGTTGCTACCTTAGCCAGTTTAAGTAGCTTTTTTTTAAAGCGCTTTCTGGTGTAAATCAATCGTTTGCTATCGTTTGATTTTTTCAATTTTAATATATTTTTGGATTTTAAAAAAAGTGAATCGCTATTTTTAAGGAGTGGAGGGTATCGATAGTATGTCTTGTAAGTTGAAAATAAAAAAATTTTAGGAGGATTAGGATGAAGAAACTAGTAAAAATATTGATAATGGCAATGTTGGTCGGACAATATGTGAGCCCTATGGCGAGCATAGCGCAAGAAGAAGGGGCAGTTTCTTCTACAGAGCAAACATCAAAAGAAGAAAACGAAAAAATGAAAGAATCATCAGAGCAAATACAAAATTCTCAGACTGAAAAAAGTCAAGAAGAACAAGTAGCACAACCAACACAACCAACAGAAGATTATTTGGAAAATAGTACAGTAGCCAGTAGCGAAGAAGCATCAAATGCTCCCCCTAGCTCTGGTATGGAAAGAGCTACTAGTGAAAATGGTCCAGTAGGTCCTGATATAACGACAGGTCCTAAAGTTATCGGAAAAATAGTAGATGCGCCTTATGTTACTATATTGGATCCAAATACGTTTATAGATTCAAAATATTCATTTACCCCTATTTTCACCGCAGAAACGAAAACAACGTATATTGAAAATGGTGCAGAAGTATCCTTAGGTTCTCAAAATACTGTCTATATAAGGAAAGCTGTTGTTACTGCTAGCCAGAATACGTATGTTAAATTCGATAATATCGGATATTACAATGGAAGAAAATTAGGTATGAATGTAGTCCCAGTTGAGTTTACGGGAGACGAATTTCAAATAGTTATTAAAAATATCCCTGCAGGCGCTTCTACACTAGGGGACTTCCAGCCAGGATCTATAAGGAATACACCGTCTTCATTACCGCCAGTACTAGAATATCGATTTTTTTATGAAGACACAAATGAAGCTGCAGAAATTACAGGACATTTTAATATGGGACAATTGGATCTACAGGAGTGGTTGGCATTTTATCCAGAAACAAATATCGTTCAAAGTCTGGTGGTTAGAAACAATGTATTAAACCAGATTGAACTTCCAGCTGGGACTGTATCAGGGGTTGCCAGACAAAGCACGGATGGTAATTCGGTCAGTTTGAATGATCCTAGAAATACATTTTCTATTACTTTTGGACCGACGACTAAAGTTAAATTAAAACCTGGGGCAGAGCGTTCTGGTAGTATAAACAGTACAATTGGATTTAGTAGATTATTTCCTGGAAATTTCGATAATCCAGATCCTATAAAAGAAGTAGAAAATAAGACGTTAGAAGAAAAAAATGCGACATTTAATATCACGCAACTAATGCCTAATAGAACAGAAGATAATCAATATTCATCGTTTATTTTAGAAGATACTATTGAAGATGTTTTAACAATAAATAATGTTCAAATTTACAATGGATTAGGAACAAATGTATCTAATAACTTTACTATACAAACAATCGGTCAAAGAGTGACGGCTTCTGCAAAACCAACTTTTTTGACGGATGTAAACAACTATGGTCAGTACTATAGAATGAAAATTTCAACAACGTTAAAAGATAATCTCACTCCTGAACAAATAAAAAAATATCAAGTAGGAAATTTATTAGATGTACCTAATACGGCAGACCGTACATTCGATACTGATAAATCGAGTACTAATAAAGTTTCTGCTCAATTTTCTGGAATAATAACACCAGCAGAAGTGACGGGAGAAAAATTAGTCAATGGAACAAACGGAACGAAAGCCTATCCAGGAGATACACTGACCTATACAATTAACTTGACACATAAAGATGGAACCGGTGAGTGGAGTGGAAGCATTACTGACACGTTACCGCAAAACTTAACTTTTGTGCCAGGAACAACAACTTTTAACGGTCAAGCACAAGATGACAATGTCGTATGGAAAGACGGTGTTTTAACCATACCCAACGTGACCCTTAATGACTCAGATAAAACAGCAAAAGTAGAATTTCAAGCAACTGTTGGAAAAGAAGCAGTAGGAACATCTGTCGTGAACAAAGTAGAGGCGCAACCAACACCGCCAGTTGATCCATCAGATCCAAACAATCCCAAAACACCAGAAATACCAGCAGTACCAACAGAAATAGTACCGAGTGCGGGAGCATTAGAAACAAGTAAAAAAGCGTTCGACGAAGCAGGACAATCCATCAATAATCAGATGGTTAAAGTCGGAGATGTTATTGAGTATCGCGTGTCTGCTAAAAATAAATCTGCAGCAGAGACGATTGTAAATAATGTACAAGTAAGCGATACAATTCCAGCAGGATTAAGTTACGAAGTTGGATCATTGAAAGCAACCTATCCAGATGGAACAACAAAAGCCTTACCAGATAGTCAAGTGAATGGCCAACAATTGGACACAGAAAACCTGGGCAACTTAAAAGGCGCAGAAGAAGTCGTTGTGTCCTTTAAAGTAAAAGTAACAGAACAAGCGACAGGAACAATTAAAAATGTCGCGACTGTAAAAGCAACAGTACCACCTGAAAACCCTAACGATCCAGATAAACCACTAGATCCAGAAGAACCACAAGTATCTGTAGGCATACAAGGAGAAGTGACAGGAGAAAAATTAGTCAACGGAACAACCGGAACGACAGCCTACCCAGGAGATACGCTGACCTATACGATTAAACTGACACATAAAGATGGAACCGGTCAATGGAGTGGAAGCATTACAGACACGTTACCGCAAAACTTAACTTTTGTGCCAGGAACAACAACTTTTAACGGTCAAGCACAAGACGACAATGTCGTATGGAAAGACGGTGTTTTAACCGTACCAAATGTGACTGTTAATGACTTAGATAAAACAGCGACAGTAGAATTTCAAGCAACTGTTGGAAAAGAAGCGCTAGGAACAACCGTTGTAAACAAAGCGGAGGCGCAACCAACACCACCGATTGATCCATCAGATCCAAATAATCCAAAGGTACCCGAAATACCGGAAGTACCGACAGAAGTAGTGCCAAGTGCGGGAGCATTAGAAACAAGTAAAAGTGGATACAATCAAGCAGGACAATCTATTGATAATCAAACTGTCAAAGTTGGGGATATTATCGAGTACCGTGTGTCGGCTAAAAATAAATCTGCAGCAGAGACGATCGTAAATAATGTGCAAGTGAGCGACACCATTCCAACAGGATTAAGTTACGAAGCTGGAACATTAAAAGCAACCTATCCAGATGGAACAACAAAAACCTTATCAGACAGTCAAGTGAATGGGCAACAATTAGATACAGAAAACTTGGGTAGTCTAAAAGGCGGAGAAGAAGTCGTTGTATCCTTCAAAGTAAAAGTAACAGAACAAGCGACAGGAACG
The DNA here is from genome assembly GCF_058216535.1 of Enterococcus sp. AMC1251. Classification (NCBI taxonomy): domain Bacteria; kingdom Bacillati; phylum Bacillota; class Bacilli; order Lactobacillales; family Enterococcaceae; genus Enterococcus; species Enterococcus sp. AMC1251. The sequence goes on from NZ_CM177098.1 coordinate 1,125,607, forward strand.
ATTAAAAACGTTGCAATCGTAAAAGGAACAGTACCACCAGAAAAAATTGGAGATCCAGAAAAACCATTGGATCCGGAAGAACCACAAGCATCTGTAGGTATAGCAGGGGAAGTGACAGGAGAAAAATTAGTCAACGGAACAACCGGAACGACAGCCTACCCAGGAGATACGCTGACCTATACGATTAAACTGACACATAAAGCTGGAACCGGTCAATGGAGTGGAAGCATTACAGATACGTTACCGCAAAACTTAAGTTTTGTATCAGGAACAACAATATTCAACGGTCAAGAACAAGACGATAGTGTTGTATGGAAAGACGGTGTTTTAACCGTACCAAATGTGACTGTTAATGACTTAGATAAAACAGCGACAGTAGAATTTCAAGCAACTGTTGGAAAAGAAGCGTTGGGAACAACTGTTGTGAACAAAGCAGAAGCGCAACCGACACCGCCAATTGATCCATCAGATCCAAACAATCCAAAGATACCCGAAATACCGGAAGTACCAACAAAAGTAATTAAAAGAGTGGGCGTATTTGAAACGAGTAAGAAAGTCTATGATGAAGCAGGTCAATCCATCGACAATCAAACCGTTAAAGTTGGAGATATTATTGAATATCGTGTGTCTGCTAAAAATAAATCTGCAACAGATGCGATTATAAATAATGTGCAAGTGAGTGATACAATACCAGCAGGATTAAGTTACGAAGCTGGATCATTGAAAGCAACTTATCCAGATGGAACAGTTAAAAACTTACCGGACAGTCAAGTGAATGGTCAACAATTAGATACAGAAAACTTGGGCAGTCTAGACGGTGGAGAAGAAGCCATTGTGTCCTTTAAAGTAAAAGTAACAGAACAAGCGACAGGAACGATGAAAAATGTTGCATCAGTAAAAGGAACAGTACCATCAGAAAATCCTGGAGATCCAGACAAACCATTGGATCCAGACAAACCACAAGTATCCGTAGGTATACCAGGAGAAGTGACGGGAGAAAAATTAGTCAACGGAACATTAGAAACGAAAGTCTATCCAGGAGATACGGTTACGTATACAATTAAATTGACACATAAAGACGGAACGGGTCAATGGAATGGAAGTATTATCGATAAGTTACCGGCAAATCTAAATTATGTGCCAGGAACAACAACATTCAACAGTCAAGCACAAGACGACAGTGATGTATGGAAAGATAATGTCTTAACTGTACCGAATGTGATAGTTAATGATAAAAATGAAACAGCAACTGTTGAATTTAAAGCAATAGTTGGAGAAGAAGCGACAGGATCGACTGTTGTAAATAAAGCACAGGCGATAACGCCTAAGACGGATCCAGTAGATCCAAACAAACCAAAAGAACCTGAAATTCCAGGAGTTCCGACGGAAGTAATGCCAAAAGCCGGAACATTGGAAACAAGTAAAAAGGCATATGATGAAGCTGGCAAGTCGACCGACAATCAAATGATCAAAGTCGGGGATATCATTGAGTATCGCGTGTCTGCTAAAAATAAATCTGCAGCAGAGACGATTGTAAATAATGTACAAGTAAGCGACACAATTCCAACTGGATTAAGTTATGAAGCCAGAACATTAAAAGCAACCTATCCGGATGGAACAACAAAAACCTTACCCGACAATCAAGTAAATGGTCAACAATTGGATACACAAAACTTAGGCAGTCTAAAAGGCGGAGAAGAAGTTGTTGTGTCCTTCAAAGTAAAAGTAACAGAACAAGTGACAGGAACAATTAAAAATATTGCGATTGTAAATGGAACAGTACCTCCGGTAAATCCTGGAGATCCAGATGAACCATTAGATCCCGAGAAACCAGAAATAACTGTTACGACTATTCCTAGTCAGCCTGAGACACCGGGAAATACAAATAGTCCTTCTAAAGGGAAACTTCTAAATGCTGGAGAAACAATGAATTATATGTTACCTGTCGTAGGAATTGGTATCATTTTGATTGTTTTAGGATATAGAACAAAAAGAAAGGGATCAAAATGAAAAGAAAGTTAATCGTTTTAGTAATTTTGCTGCTCATCCTATGTAGCTGTGGCAATAAAAAAAATGAACGCAATGGATCCAATGAAGACGAAAAAACTTCTCAAAAAAACAATTCAAACGAACAACATGTGCAAGAAAAAACGAATTCGGTCATCACAGAAGTAGAAAAATAAGAAAAGTAGTTCTAGAAATCAGAGATCTGGACTGAAGTTTTAAGCTCCGAGAAATTAAGTGAGAATTTACGAAAATAACAACAAGCAGGGAATCTCAAATTAAATTTTGATGGATCGCTCATTGGTACTTTTCAAGTTATAGTGAATTCTCTCTTATTTCCGAAGTTTTAATCTTAATTCTTTCTATTTTTTGTAGTTAGATTTTAGTCGTTTTCACTCAAATGGTAAAAAATTTATAGGCATTAAAATAAGTTGATCTTATTATTAGCTATTTTATTTTGTTAAAATAGTCCTATTTACTTTTTCTTAATCACTCTATAGAAAACCTAAACGATTTAGGCATAGTTTCTTCAAATTTTCACGTTATTATTTAGTCATACCCAATAACAAACCCAAACAAAACACTTTTTCATTTTTACTCCTCAAGTAAAAAGAACTCCTTGCCACCGCCTACCCAGCGGTGGTTATTTTTATGAAAAGCGTTGATAATATAGCTTTTTTAAAATTTAATAACGATAACATTCTTATTTTATTAAAGCAATTTTTGTATGAACTTTGTTCAAAATTTGCATTTTTATTTGCATGATTTTTGCACGGAAAATAGTTGTAAAAATAAATTGGAATATGTTATTATATTGGGTAAAATAAGTCAAGTTATTGTGAAAACAGCTTTATGTAGATGTAAAAAATACAGTTTTAATCGAAAGGAAATGAGAGTTATGTCTACAACAGCTAAAGTATTAAATAAAATGCAAGGATTGCTATCAAAAAATGAAAGCGGATTAAAGACAGAAGAATTGTGGGTAGAATTGTTGAAAGATAAAGAATTAGGAAAAGAATTAATTGGCAACGATGGAAAAAGAAGAAGTGGAGTAGTTGTTGGATTAACCACTCGAATTAAAAATGGTAAAGTGGATAATTTGAAAGTAGTTAAAAATAGCAATAATCAATTAGTCTATATTGCTTCAGCTAATAATTTGGATTTTATTAACAAAACAACGCAAAAATTTATTAATGATGTGGAAAAAATTGGCTTTGGAAAACTAAAAGATTATACTGCAGAAGATAAGAAAGTTGTGAAAAAATACGAACAAGTAACGAAAGAATTTTATAAAGCATCGTTAGGGCTAAGTGATTTATCAGAAAAATTAGAAAAAGAGAAAATAAGTAAGAATAAAAAAGAGGTCAAAGAAACAGAAAGTATCAAGAAAAGTAAGGGATAATTGCAAATTGTAAAAGCTGATAAAACTTTTGAGACAATAAACTAAATCTGAGCTATACTTATATTAGGATAAGAATCAAGTTAGCGATAAAAAAAGAATAAATGCAAATCAAACTATATTATTAAAGGGATAATTAATGATGAGTCTACATGATAACATATAAGAATATAGAGGGAAGCAATCATGAAAGAAGAACTATCAAATGGAGAAAAGTTCATAGATATTGCCGAAAAAATAGATAAGTGTTTTTTGGAAATTTGTTATCAATTTATGTTTGGTAAGGAAGAAGAATTAATCAAAGCAATTACTAACTTGAACCCATATATATCACTTAAAAAAAAGTATATTAGAACATTCCACGATTTATTGATTCTAACAAATGAATATGTGGAAAAAAATGGGAAATTAGAGGTAACAAAAGAATTTTGTGAAAGCTATTACTATAGACGTTATTATTTATTGCTGTATTATTTTTTGATAGCAAGAATACCGATAGAAAAACTTCTTGAAGATGATAATTTTGATATTATTGCAGAGATTTACGATGATATGGAACCTGTAAAAAAATTATCAGAAATTAATTTTGAATGTGAAATAATCGATGGGAAAAATTACTATTATCCTAGTGTTGGATGGGATACGATACAATATTATGCATTTATGGATGCGTATGCAGAATATGCGAAATGGGAAGAATTACCAAATAATAAAAAATCAACGAAACAATATCAAGAAATAGAATTAATTGAAGAGCAATTAAATATATATGTTCGTGAAACAAAAGATAGAGAGGGAATTTATCAATTAAAATTATTAGTATCAAAGCAGAGTAAAGCAAAAAGTGAAAAATCAAGAAGAAGACTTTATGGAACCACAAAAATTAGTAAGAAAAAAGATTATTCAGAAGAATTTTATCTAATTGATAGGTATTATGATAAATTACTTGAAAACAAACAATATAGAATTAAACAGTATCTAATTGAAGGAGGAATTACCAAAACGTATTTTTTTAAACTTAAGAAGGAATATTTTAATCAATTATCTTTGAAAAAGTATTATCAGGCATACAAACATATCAATTCTCAAAAGTATGATGGGAATTTTGATAAGGTAAAAGAAGAGTTTAAAATTTCAAAAAGAAAAATGGTTAGTTTTACCAATAGATATTTTCCAAAAATTTAATACGAGATTAGTGATTGTGAAGGAATTTTTGCAATCACTTTTTTTGTATTTTATTGAGTAAAAGTAATAAAAAATAAAAAATCTGGAATATTATAGATTTGAACATTATGATTTTAGAACAAAATATATGTTTAAAAGTAAATTTTAACTATTATCAAAATGATATGTGTGATAAGATTTTATTACAATTAGTTTTTTTAAGGAGGAGTAACTAATGGCAATACAAAGTGATTTGGCTGGAGCAAGCCAAAAGGCTACTGCACTAAAAAATGCAACAGATAGATTAATACAGCAATCAAGCATAAATAATGATACTCAAACAACAGTGGCAGGAAATACAAATGCTCAAGAAGCCATTACTACAGCTCAAGAAACAGCTACTAAGGTAGCTCAGGCGGTATTTTTGGCATCTAGTAATCTACAAAGTGTAGCAAAGGATTTTGAAGCTTTAGACCAAACTGTTGCAAACACTATTTTTAAACCTTTAGGTGGTTTAGGAAAATGAGAAAATTAGAAGATATTCAAAAAGAAGAAAAGCAATTATATTTAAAAGAAGAAACCTTAAGTAGTGAAGTTAATCAAGTTAAACGGGTTAAGGAAAATTACGACAATCATTTTTATGAAGCAAGGCATTTTTTTGATGATATTTGTTATCAATTTGATAAGAATGAACAAGGGAATTTTTTTAAATCAATCTTTGATGAATTTTCTCAAAAATCAAGACAAGTAATGGAGTATTTGGAAAATGATGAGGAAGAATTACGTATACAAAAAAAGAAAGTTTTGAACCAATTAGATGATATCAGTTATGAAAAAAGAAAAGCATTAGCAGAGGAGGATAGCAAATAATGAGTGTTGATATGTATGTTTCTACTTCTCAAAGTCAAGCATCAAGTGTATCTACCATGTGTAAATCGCAAGCAGAAGGATATCAAGAATTGCAAAAAGCAATCAATGATTTTACTTTAAATGCCCCATTTTTAACAGGTAAAGCGTATGATTCGGCAAAAGACTATTTTCAATCGGTGTTGTATCCTTTAGCACAAGGTGGGATACTGTTATCTGAAGCAGTAGAAAAAGCAGTGAAGAAATTTCCAGAAGAATATATTTCTCAAGTAGATAGTGGGGATTTAAAACAATCTGAATTAGAAGAAAAGATTAGAAGAGCAGATAGATTACTGAATCAAGCGGAAGATATCCGTAAAGATATTAATTCATCAAAAACTTCTGATATTACAAAAACATTTCAATTAATAGCTAACTCGATGTTAATTGGGATGTATAGTGCTTCCAAACAAAAATTAGAAGAGCAATTACGTAAATTATTAGCATTTAATGCAAGTTCACCTTCAATATTTTCTGAAATCTCTAGCTTGCAAAGTGCTATGAATACTGGATTAGCTCAAACAAAAACTGCATGGAATGAGGCAACAGGAACGTTTTCAATTCCAAAAGATTTATCGTGGAAAAATACTATTAATGAGCGATGGAAAAGTTATCAAGAAAAAAATATGACTAGTGAGCAAAAATTACTAAGAAATTTAGAGACTCAATTTGGATTTAGTAATGAAGAAAGCCAATTATTAATGGATATTTATCAAAAATTAAAAAAAGAGTATGGAACGGATAACGCAAATAAATTATTTTGGCAGTTGCTTGCATCACCGGTATATACAGGAAACCTTAAAGATTGGGGAATGTGGAGTTATACTGGGGGACTAAACTCTGACTGGAGGACTTCTTTAGGCAAGTTAGGATTAACAAAGGAAGAATTAAATGCTTTAGAAAATATGATTTGGAATCAATACAATTTATGTTCAGGAATTTATAAAAATCCAAAAGAGTATTATAATAGTTTTGTAGCAAATCAAAACGTTGATTGGAATAAACTTAGTGTAAATGAACAACAAAAATATATAGATTTATTCAACCAATTTAACAATAAAGTTGATTTTTCACACATGGCTGCTATCATAGCTTCGTATATGAATAACGCTATTTTAGAAGATTCTTTAGGTGAATCAATTGGTTTATTTAATGGAGTAGGTGGATTAAATAATAATTCTGGCTATATTGGAGATATAGCTGGAGTACCTGGAGCTAAGCCAAGTTTAGGAAATGATGATTATCGTGCAGATTTAGATAGTGTCAACATATTTAATAGAATTTCAAAGTCTACTAATTCTTTAGAAGCTATGAATCAATATTTTAATCAATTAACAAATGGAAAAACGAATAGAGCAGAAGAATTTGTAACTAATATAGGAAATGGGTCATATAATGAAGGAATAGCAATATTACAACAGCAATATACTGATTTTATTAACGGTGGTGCATATAAAGATATGAGTGTAGAAGAACAAAAAGTGTTTGCAGAATTTTTGTTAAATGTAATCAATTCAAATAATTCACTGAAGTAGGTTATCTATGAAAAAGAAGAAATGGATATTTTTACTAACAGTTATTTTAGTAGTAGTTGGATTTTTTTATTTGAAATTTAATTACATTAAAGTTCCTTATCTAGGTCAGGTGCCATTGATAAAATGGGATGCTTCGATAGATAAGCATATCAAAAATAAAGATATGTACTATCAGAGAAGATTCAATTTTTCTGAATTATCAGAGGATAAAATAGTTAATTATATATACAGAGCCAATAAATCCAGTAGCTTGTCAAATTTAATTATGGAAAATCCTTCAAAAAAAGAACTTAAAAGTAATTTTTTGAAAAATAATGAAATAGCTTCAAGTACATTAGTTTCGGAAGATGTTCTTAATCATTCACAATATAAAATAATAACAAAAATTTCAAAAGTCAAAAATCAGTATATCTATACAATTTACGTTGAGAAATTTTCTTAATAATTGATAAAAAATTATTTTTCATAGAGCATATTAAAATGGAATAAAAGGTTATTGAATATTCATAGAGGTGAAAACCAATGATGCTTAACATAATAATATTCATTGGTTTTCTGTATATATCATCAACTATCTGTCGAGTTATGTTTTTTAAAAGTCGCCGATAGTAAAATTAAGCTAGACAACTAAATAAGTCATTTGTGCTACACTCAAAATAGTTCCGACCAAAGAATTATAAGGAGTGAAGACAAATGACCTATACTCATCTTACATCAAATGAACTCGTGATGATAGAAGCTTATTTCAATATGAGCCAACCTGTTACGATGGTTTCTAAGACTTTAACTCGTTCTAGACAGACAATCTACAATGTTTACAACTTCCTGAAACAAGGAAAATCTATCTGTGACTATTACCAACAATATAAAGAAAATAAAACACGTTGTGGTCGACAACCCATTAGTTTGCCTACAAAACAGCATGATTACATTCAATCTATGGTGGCTCAAGGGTGGACACCTGATGTGATTATTGGTCGAGCTGAGTTTCCTATTTCATGCTCTGTTAGAACACTTTATCGTCAGTTTAAAGCGAATCAATTTGATTGCTCAAAACTACCAATGAAAGGGAAACGAAAGCCCAACGGGCATAAAGAACGTCGTGGAAAGCAAGCATTTAAACGCAATATTTCAGAACGATCCACTGACTACCCTAATTTCCAACAGGAATTTGGGCATTTAGAAGGTGACACAATTGTTGGCGTTCATCATAAAAGTGCCATCATCACTCTAGTTGAACGCCTTTCAAAAGTGATTATTACATTAAAACCAAATGGTCGGAAAGCATTGGATATTGAAAAAGCGACAACTGATTGGCTACAAAAGATTCCCAGAAACTTGTTCAAATCCATTACCTTTGATTGTGGAAAAGAATTTTCAAATTGGAAAAACATGAGTAATGTCAATGATATTTCTATCTATTTTGCAGACCCTGGAACCCCCTCACAACGCGGATTAAATGAGCATTCGAATGGGTTATTACGTAAAGATGGGCTGCCTAAAACAATGGATTTTAATCAAGTTGACCAAGCTTTTGTTGCGGCTGTCACCTCTAAAAGAAATCACATACCAAGGAAATCTTTAAATTATCGAACACCATTAGAAGTATTTTTGAGTTACATAAATGAAAGACATTTGTCTAGCTTAATTTGACAAATCAAAAGTTGTTTTGATTTTAGTTATCTCTATGAAAATTATGTTTTAGGGAAGGTTTTAAGAGGAGGAACGTAAGAAACGCAAGTTTTACAAGATATTTTTCTTTGGTTTTGGGGTTGTATTAAAGTAGTGCCAGAAGGTGTTGTTACAGGTGTTATTACAAGTTTGATTTTTCTGTTTTTTCGTAAGGTATTAAATAAATGCGGAGAATATGGGGTTGTCAACTAAAGTGTGTAACTGATAAATCTAAGAACGAAAAAGAACATTAAATAATTCCTAAATAACCTTTGGTTAAAAGAGCTTAAGAAAGAAACCTTACCGAAAAGGAAAATTTGATGTTCTTTTTTGATGCAACAGTGACTAGGAAATATATAAGCTATAAGTATTGATGCGCTCAGAAAACTGTTCATTCGCCATTAATTGATTTAAGACCATCGGCCAATTGGGTATAAACCCAGCTGTCCATTTCTTTTCCAATTCTGTTACTCGTAGATAAAGAAGTTTCAAAAGAGCGGTTTCAATTGGAAATGCGCCTTTTTTAGTTACTTTTCTAAAGCTGGAATGAATACTTTCAACGGCATTTGTTGTGTACATAATTTTACGCACTGCGCTACCATAATCATAAAGTTGTTCCACATGAGAAAAATTACGTTTCCAAACCTCTACAGCACCAGAGTAGTGAGACCAACGTTTTTGAAAGGTATCAAAAGCACTCTGACAAGCTTTTAACGAAGGAGCACCATAAAATTTTTTCATTTCCCTAGAAAATTCCTTGTAGTCTTTATAAGGAACATACCGAAGCGCATTGCGCACTAAATGGACGATACAACGCTGAACGATCACCTTTGGAAAAATAGATTTTGCGCCATTTTCAAGACCAGAAACACCATCCATAGACATAAAGAAAATATCCTATACACCACGAGATTTCAATTCATCAAAAATCTGCATCCAGCGGTTTTTACTCTCAGTTTCATTCAGCCACAACCCTAAAATGTCTTTTTTCCCTTTTAAATCATACCCAAGAATTGTATAGACAGCATATTCTTTCACTTCATAATTTTCTCTTAACGTCACATACATACAATCCACAAAAACAAAGGCATAGCACTTCGCTAAAGGACGATTTTGCCATTCCTCCAGTTCTGGAAGAACAGAATCAGTGATTGTAGAAATCATTTCGTGAGAAATGGAAAACCCATAAATATCATCAATGGTATGAGCGATATCTCTTTGGGACATACCTCTGGCATACATGGACAAACCCTTTGATTCGATAGCTGAAACATCCCGTTCACGTTTCTTAATAAGTTCTGGTTCAAACGTGGCTTCTCTGTCTCTAGGTACATCAATAGGGACTTCTCCAAAGCTTGTTTTTACTTTCTTAGAGCCAAATCCATTTCTTCGATTGTTCGTTTCTTTCTCCTGTTTTGAGTGAATATCGTAGCCTAAATGATGGGTCATTTCGCCTTGAAGCATTTGTTCAAATAAGGGACCAAAAATATCTTTTAGCGCTTCTTGCATGTCATCGACATTTTCAGGATTGTAGTTTTCTAGAATAGTTTTCGCTAGTTCGACGGTTTTAGGATCTCTTTTCTGTCTTGCCATATTCTCGCATCCTTTCATTTTTATTTTATCTGAATTTTCTTTACACGAAAAGAAAAACTGTATAAGTAGCTTATCTAGAATTAGCTACTTACACAGTTTATTTTACACTCTCAAAAAAGTGCTGACCATAAAAATCACGGTCAGCACTTTTTATTATTTTTTCCACTCTGCGACTTCTTTTGAGTGACTGTTAATCCAGTCTCTAGCAGCTTGTGTTGGATCAGTTCCATTGTTGATTTCTAACATAACAGATTCCATATCTTCTTTCGTCCAATGGAAATTTTTTAAAATATTATAGGCTTCAGGATTTTCTTCTTCCAATCCTTTTCTAGCCATTGTATGGATTGCTTCTTCTTTGCCCATTGTGCCTTTTGGATCTTCTAAATATTTAAGATCATATTTGGCAAACATCCAGTGAGGAGACCAACCAGTGATAACTATGTCTTCTTTATTTTTGATTGCTTGACCGAGAGCAACAGTCATTGCACCAGAAGAAGAGGTTTCTACTGACCAATCAGATAAGTTGTTGTAAGCTTTTTGCGTTTTTTCAGCCGCCGCAACAACACCAGCACCAGGTTCAATACCAGTAATTTTTTTACCAGCTTGATCTTTTAGGTCTTCGATTGAATTGACATCCATATATTGTGGAACGACGATACCAAGTTTAGCACCTTTTAGATTTTCACCTAAATCATCCACTTTATCTTTATATTGTTTGTATTGTTCACCATGTGTTCCAGGAAGCCAAGCTGCAACCATTGCATCTGTTTCTCCTTTTGAGATTGATTCCCACATAATGGCATTATCCAACGGTGTTAGTGAGACATTGTAACCAACATCTTTTAAAACCTCACCGATGACATGAGTTGAGGCAACCTCTGTATCCCACTCTACATAAGAAAGAGAAATATTTTTTTCATCATTTTTAGCAGAAGAGAAAAGGGTAGAGCTTGCAATCAAAGCGACGATCGCTATAACAGCTACAACAGTTCCACCAATTTTTTGTTTTTTAGATAGTTTTGATTTAGCTGGAGTTGTTTTTTTCTTATTTAAATTTTGAGTAAAACGATCAATGATAATGGCTAGGATAACTAACGCAACCCCATTAACAAAGCCATTTCCAACTTGGGCACGTTGTAAAGCAGAAAGAACGCCACGACCAAGACCAGGAGCTCCGATCATGGATGCGATAACTACCATAGAAAGTGCGAGCATCGTTGTTTGGTTAACACCCGCCATAATGGTATTTTTAGCTAATGGTAATTCCAATTTGAATAATTTTTGCCAACCAGTGCTACCAAATGAATCAGAAGCTTCAACGAGTTCTTTGGGAACTTGACGAATTCCAAGATTCGTAAAACGAACTGTCGGTGGTAAAGCAAAGATCACTGAGGCAAACACCCCAGGAACCATACCAATTCCGAAAAAGGCAACAGCAGGAATTAGATAAACAAATCCAGGCATTGTCTGCATGAAATCTAAAATAGGCGTAATAATACTTTGCGCTTTATTACTTTTAGCCATTAAAATTCCAAGTGGTACACCGATAACGATAGAAACCACACTAGAAAGTAAAACTAAAGTAACGGTACTCATTAAATCTGTCCATAAATTTTGATTATAAATGAAAAGTAAACCGATCAGTGTAAACAGACTTAAACCAATTTTCTTATTTGAAATAAAGAATGCAATGGCAGTTAAAATAATAATAAATAGTACGGGAGGAATCGCAACTAATAGGGAAGTGATGCCGTCCATTAAACTTTGACCCGTTGTTTGGAAGAAACTGAAAACTCCTGAGAAAGTATTCGTCATCCATTCTGTAATTGTTTCGACCCAACTTGCCACTGGTAATTGATAATTATTCATTGATAGTCACCTCTGTTTCTGCTAATGCTTCAAGAACGCTGCCTCGAATGACAACACCAAGCAATTTATTATTGTCAGTTACGGCAACTGGTGTAGGTGAATCATAAATGATTGGGAAAATATCGTTGACGAGCATATCTTTATCAATTGTAGTGATATCAGTATCTACATAATCAGTTAATGGTTTACCCGCTTTACGAGCTTCTAATGCGCGTTCAGCTCGGACCACACCTTTTAGTTGACGTTTTTTATCAACGGCTAAAAGCATACTAACTTCTTCTTGGCGCATTCGAGTTAAAGCAACCGTCGGACCATCGATTTCAATATTGGTTGTTAATGCTGGAACCATGATATTTTGAGCAGTTAGAACTTTCGAACGATCCACATCTTCAACGAAGGTACGAACGTAATCATTGGCTGGGTTTGTTAAGATTTCTTCACCAGTACCAATTTGCATGATCTGACCGTCTTTCATTAGAGCAATTCGATCGCCAATACGTAAAGCTTCATTTAAATCATGTGTGATAAAGATGATCGTCTTCTTCACATTTTCTTGTAAATCGACTAATTCATCTTGCATTTCTCGACGAATTAATGGATCAAGAGCAGAAAAGGCTTCATCCATCAATAAAATTTCTGGATCGTTAGCCAAGGCTCTAGCTAAACCGACACGTTGTTGCATTCCGCCAGATAGTTGATTAGGAAACTGGTCTTTAAAAGCAAGTAAGCTTGAGTTTTCTAAGGCTTGTTCAGCTTTAGCTTTTCGTTCTTCTTTTGGAACACCACGAACTTCTAAACCGTACTCAGTATTTTCCAAAATTGTACGGTGAGGAAAGAGACCAAAATTTTGAAATACCATACTCATCTTATTACGCCGAACTTCTCTAAGACCTTCTTTATCCAATTTTGATATATCTTGATTATCAATAAAAATATTTCCGGAAGTGGGTTCGATCAAACGATTTAATAGACGAATCAATGTTGACTTACCACTACCAGAAAGCCCCATGATCACGAAGATTTCTCCTTCTTCCACTTCGAAATTCACATCATAAACTCCTACAGTAGCGCCAGTTTTTTTCAAGATCTCGGTTTTATCTTTGTTTTCTTTGATCATATCCAGTGCTTGTTTTGACTTTTTACCGAATATTTTTGTTAAATGCGAAACTTTTACTTTGGGCAAAACAAAATTCCTCCTTATTTTAAAAGCTGAACGAGCTCATTCAGTCTCGACAGGAAAAAAGGAAAAACAGAGGGTGGCGTTTTAAGCCACAATCGGATTTTATCTTTTTCCCGAGAGACTAGCTCGTGAAGCTAGGTAACTACAAACGCCAGTATTTTTAGTTATAACACTAAAACTTAATATGCATGCAAAGAAAATTATTTTCTTTTCTGCAAAAAGTGACCATTCTAGGTTAACATCGTGTAGTCACTTTGTCAAATTAGCGATCTAAAAAGAGAAAAGAAAGTGATATTAAATTTTATCAGAGAAGATGAATATGTCAGTTCATAATACCAAATCAGTGGGAAATGCTTGTAATAGACAAAGTAATTGTCGTAGCTATCTTTTGAAATGGGAATCCAGACTTCAAACTGAGCATCTATACCTCAAGATCGATAATCGATATTTAGACCATTGAATTGCTAGCTAGAAAAATCAATTTAAGTTTTTTTCAGTAGATGATCGTTGATTACTCTGAAAAAAGTTCTTGGGAAATTTTTTGGTAGATCTTTTAATTATAAATGCCATCTTAGTAATTATCTGAATGTTTCGCTAATGAACAATGTATTTGGCAAAAACATCTATTAAACTAGACGACACTGTTAATTGATAATAGTTATCACTGATGGTTATTATCAAAAATATTGCTGGTACTTCGGTTTCTTTCAAACATATAATTAAGCTAGATAGGAGTGATAGAGTAGAGAAAAATCGAGTGTAGTATTTATCGAGGATGGGCGAGTAAAGGTGTATTTCTATTTAAAGACGATTTAGATAGGTTTGGCAATAATCAAGATGAGATGTTGCTAAAACAATTGCGTTGACGGGCGCACTTTGTACAGCAGCTTGTGTGATACCTGATACGATTCCCAATCTACTGCTTAAACAAAGTAATCTATCCAACAATCAAATAAAATTGGTTTTTGGGTATAGTGACGACTTGATTAAAACAACAATCAATTTTGAAATACAAAAGGAAGATAATATAACGATCTGCTCTATTTTTTTCTTATAGAACGGCAAGGAAAATTTTGACAGGTACAGTGTTTTTTTAGATTAAAAAGGAGATGAAAAAAATTGAGGATCATACAAAAACTTATTATTACATGAAAATGAAAAGAAAGTGGAATTCCTTTTAGATAAACATTTTGAAAATGCCCTAAACAGTATAGTAAATAAGATGGATAAAAAAGTTGTATATTAATAGATCAACCTCAAAAAGTTAGATCTGAAAATTTAACTCTTTGGGGTTGATTTAGATTTGGTTATTTTATAGTTCATGAATTTGGATAGAAAAAATTTTGAACTCGTTGCAGTGTGGATTCATGACCAACAAAATAAATCGTATCACCAGCAGTCAGTTTGGTATAAGGCCCAGGAGATACCAGTAATTCATCACCATGTTTGATCGCAATCAAAGTGGCAGAAGTACTTTGCCATAAATTTAGTTCGCTGATCGTCATTTCAAGGTGTGATGCATCGTCGGTTAGTGTAAATGTTACCGGATTTAACGGATTGAATGAGTCAAAGCGTTTGGTCTGATCCACAAGTTTATCCAAAATTTCTGAGAAGTGACTTAATTCTTCTTTTTGTTTTTTTACACTGTCAATTAGATCATCCTTCAAATCATGAATCGATTGAACATCATGGTATTGCTCAACGAAGAGTTCAGCTTTTTTCATTGAGTGAACATAGAAGCCACTGCCGTGTTTTGCTTTGACGATTTCTAAATCAACTAACACGCTGATTGCTTTGCGGGCTGTTTCAGGAGAAACACTGTATTTATTTGCAAGAGTGGATCGTGCATGAAGTTTATCGCCCACAGGAAAAGTCTGATCAGCGATTTTAGCGGCTACATCAACAGCAATTTGCTGATACTTTGGTTTCGTCACATTTATGCGTTTTGAAGTCATGTTTGACCGCCTTTCATTCGTTATTTTCTTCTAATTCTTCTAGTTCTAAGCTAAAATTTTCCCATTCAGTCAGCAATTGTTCTTGTTCAACACGTTTCGTTTCTAAGTCTTCATTTAATGACATTAGCTTCATATGGTCATCAACAAGCGTAGGGTCGCTCATTGCTTGTTCAAGCTGGCCAATCGTTGTATCTAATACTGTCAGATTTTCTTCAATTTGTGTAATTTTTCGGTTCAAATTACGAAGCACTTTTTGTTGTTCCTTGTTTTGATAAAAGTCATTTTTAGGTTTTACTGTATCTACTTGTTTTGTGGCAGATTGTTCAGCTAATAATGAAGCTAATTCTTCTTCTTCTTTTTTCTTTTCTAGGTAATAGTCGTAGTCACCTAAATAGAGTCTACTACCAGTTTCAGAAAGTTCAATAACTTTAGTTGCAATGCGATTAATGAAGTAACGGTCATGTGAAACAAAAAGAAGTGTTCCTTCATAATCGATCAAAGCATTTTCCAAAACTTCTTTGTTATCAATATCTAAATGGTTGGTCGGTTCATCTAGAATCAAGAAATTTTCTTTATCCATGGATAATTTTGCCAAAGCAACCCGGGCTTTTTCACCGCCACTTAAAAGTGGAATTGTTTTTTCTACATCATTTCCGCTGAATAAAAAACTACCTAAAATAGTCCGAATATCTTTTTCTGAAGTGGTTGGATGTTCATCCCAAAGTTCAGCTAAAACGGTTTTGGTTCCGTGAAGGTTTGCTTGTTCTTGGTCATAATAACCGATTTGAACGTTAGTTCCAAGAGTGGCTGCACCTTTAATGAAGGGAATACTTCCAATAATCGATTTTAGCAAAGTAGATTTTCCGATTCCGTTAGGTCCGACCAAGGCAATTGCTTCTTGACGACGGATATCCAATGAAACAGGTTGTGATAAGATATGAGTTTCATAACCAATCGCAGCATCTTCTAATTGAAGTACGACATTTCCAGAGACTTTTTCAATTGAAAAAAGAAAATTCGCAGATTTTTCATCCCCTTGAGGTCGATCTAAACGTTCTATTTTTTCTAACGTTTTTCTACGACTTTGCGCTCTTTTAGTCGTGGAAGCTCTGACTAAGTTTCGGGCTACAAAGTCTTCTAGTTTATTAATTTCAGTTTGTTGTTTTTCGTAAGCTTTCCATTCACTGGTCAATTGTTCAGCTTTCAATTCTAAATATTTGGAGTAGTTTCCTTTGTAATACCTCATTTTATGACGACTGATCTCATAGACTTCGGTAACAACTTTATCCAAGAAATACCGATCATGCGAGACGATCAAAAGAGCACCAGAGTAACTAGGTAAGTAGTTTTCTAACCAAGAAAGAGTTTCGATGTCTAAATGGTTAGTTGGTTCATCGAGAATCAAAATATCTGGTTTTTGTAGGAGCATTCGTGCTAAAGCTAATCGTGTTTTTTGACCACCAGATAAGGTACTGATCTGTTTTGAATAAACGTCTTCTTTAAATCCAAAACCATGTAGGACAGAACGAATTTCGTTTTCATAGCTGTAACCATTTTTTTCTGAAAAATCGTGTTGCAGCCGATCGTATTCTTTCATAATAGATTCATAATTTGAAGCGTCAGGCAAAAGTTCACTGATAATCAACTCTAATTCACGCATCCGTTGTTCCATTGTGATCACATCGACAAAGGCTTCAAGCATCTCGTCCCAAACAGTTTTATTAGAAACAAGTCCAGTATCTTGAGCTAAGTAACCTAGACTGGCTGTTTTATTTTTAGCGATCGTACCGGCATCAGGTGCATCGATACCAGCAATTATTTTTAAAAGAGTAGATTTACCAGCACCATTGCGACCGACTAAAGCGATTCTACTATTTGTACTGATCTCCATTTGTATGTTTTCAAACAAAGTGTCTGCGCCGAAATATCGGGCAATCTGGTTTGCTTGGAGTAAAATCATTTGGTATCCTCATTTCTATTTCAATAACTTTAGTGTAGCACAAATTGATTGAAAAAAGCACCTGTCCTACAATCGGACCAAAATTTTTGCTTGATAATTCTAAAAAGTTCAAAAAATAGTTCATTTTTTTGAGCGATAAGATTGCTTTTTATTTGGAATAACTGCTATTATGAGAAGTGGATATTTGTGTATATTTAGAGTATTGGAGGTACGATTGTGAAAGACCAAATTATTCCAAAAGCAACGGCAAGACGCCTTCCCCTATATTATCGTTATTTGAGAATTCTGCATGATGCAGGCAAAAATAAAGTTTCATCTACTGAACTAAGTGAAGCGGTACAGGTAGATAGCGCGACGATTCGACGAGATTTTTCTTATTTTGGTGAATTAGGTAAGCGTGGTTATGGATACGATGTAGAGAACCTGATGAATTTCTTTGCAAAAACGTTGAATGATGATGAACTAACAAATGTAGCATTGATTGGTGTAGGTAACTTAGGAAGTGCCTTACTAAAGTATAAATTTCATCAAAGCAATAGTATTCGCGTTAGTTGCGCTTTTGATGTCAACGACGATATTGTCGGTAGAATTGTTGATGGTATTCCGGTTTATCCAATGACAGATATGATGGAACAGATTCGTATTCAGCAAATCGAAGTGGCAATTTTGACTTTACCAGCCAGAAAAGCCCAAGAAGTTGTCAGTCAGTTAGCAGATGCTGGAGTGAAAGGTATTTTGAATTTTACGGCAGCTCGATTAGTCTCACCTACAGATGTTTTGATTCAAAATGTCGATTTGACGAATGAACTACAAACCTTGATTTACTTCTTACATCACGATAATGAATTAGTCGATACTGAAATTGACGATGAAAAAGAATGATTTGAAAACCCCAGGAAGTGCATTTTTACAGAAAATGCACTTCCTGGGGTTTTATGTTTAAGTTTATTTAGGTAATTCAATATTTCCATAATGCAATACAAGTTGAGCGATCACAACGATGGTATTCATTCCACAATGGGCAATGATAGAGGTCCAAATTTTACCAGTCATTTTATAAAGGAGAGCAAAAAAGAGTCCCATGCAAAAGTAAACAAAAAAATGACCATCTTGATGGATAACAGAGAACAAAGAGGAGCTAATAATAGCCGAGAACCAAAATCCAGTATATGTTTCAGTTAGACTAATCAAAGAACGACGAAAAATAAACTCTTCCATGATAGGCCCGCCAATTGTTGTTGCTAGAATAAATAGCGGATTCGCTAAAATAACCTTGATAATATTTTGTGTATTTTGCGAACTAGGATCAACACCTGTAATAGTTGTTTCAATGCTAAAAACAATAGCTTGGATGATCATTGCTAAAAAAATACCACTGACACCGAGTAAGAAGATAAAAACTGGGGAAGTCAGTGTAGCTTGTTTTTCTACCATTGTAACGGCAGTTTTTTTATTTTTGATATACAGCCAAATCATCAAACCAGCACCTAGAATATAAGTAAACGTCGTACCACCGATTATAACTTCAGATGAAAAGGATCTGAAGATAAAAGGAGAAAAGAAGACGAGTCCATATATAATAAGCATTAAAAAGCTTACTTTTCTAATAGACATATTTGTAGACATAAAAACAGAAAACTCCTTTCAATAATTGCAGAATATAAAAAGTATACCATAGCTAGTGTTTTTTTTAGCAGATTATCATTTTTTTCGATTATTGCGATATCCCAATAGTAGAAAGATAAATACGAAGAAAAATGCTGCTTCCCATATTGTAGTAGTCCAGTCAAAACGTCTACTTACTCCAAAAAAGAAGTTCCCGACATTGGCAATAATTAAATAAAGTCCTGTGGACGTAAGAGCCCCTATGATTCGTTGTTTCATTTCAATCGCCTCTCTTTCAGTTCTTATTTTACCATGAAATGGAAGATAGAGAAGGAATATGTCGAACCATGTAAAGAAACTTATTTTCTTTGAACAATTATTTAATAAATTTAGTCAAAAGACTTGCAAAACGAAAGGGAAATGAGTATTATAAATAGTGTAGTTAGCACTCGTTAACTAAGAGTGCTAAAAAAGAAAAATATTTTTTTGGAGGGATTTATTGTGTTAAAACCATTAAGCGATCGCGTCGTTATTGAAGTCGCGAAAGAAGAAGAAAAAACAGTTGGAGGCATCGTCTTAGCATCTGCCGCTCAAGAAAAGCCTCAAACAGGAAACGTTATCGCAGTCGGTGAAGGCCGTGTTTTAGAGAACGGTACAAAAGTTCCTGCCGAAGTAAAAGTAGGCGATACAGTCATGTTTGAAAAATATTCAGGTACAGAAGTTAAATATGAAGGAAATGATTATTTGATCGTTTCTGGTAAAGACATCATCGCGATTGTCGAGTAATTCATTTTTAAACGTAAAAAACATTTAAAATAGAAAAAATAAAATTTTTGAGGTGAAGGAATTATGGCAAAAGAAATCAAATTTGCAGAAGATGC
The DNA here is from genome assembly GCF_058216535.1 of Enterococcus sp. AMC1251. Lineage (NCBI taxonomy): Bacteria > Bacillati > Bacillota > Bacilli > Lactobacillales > Enterococcaceae > Enterococcus > Enterococcus sp. AMC1251. The sequence goes on from NZ_CM177098.1 coordinate 1,145,329, forward strand.
TCGTGCATCAATGCTTCGTGGAGTAGATATTTTAGCAGACACAGTAAAAGTAACATTAGGTCCTAAAGGTCGTAACGTTGTTTTGGAAAAATCTTTTGGTTCGCCATTGATCACAAATGATGGGGTAACGATTGCTAAAGAGATCGAATTGGAAGATCATTTTGAAAATATGGGTGCGAAATTAGTTTCAGAAGTTGCTTCTAAAACAAATGATATTGCAGGAGATGGAACAACTACTGCAACAGTCTTAACACAAGCAATCGTTCGCGAAGGTTTGAAAAACGTTACTGCAGGTGCTAATCCCTTAGGCATCCGCCGTGGGATTGAATTAGCAACTAAAACTGCGGTTGAAGAGTTACACAACATTTCAACTGTTGTTGATTCAAAGGAAGCCATCGCGCAAGTGGCAGCTGTATCTTCTGGATCTGATCGTGTTGGACAGTTGATTGCTGACGCAATGGAAAAAGTCGGTAATGATGGTGTTATTACGATTGAAGAATCAAAAGGTATCGAGACGGAATTAGACGTCGTTGAAGGAATGCAGTTTGATCGTGGTTACTTATCTCAATATATGGTGACAGACAATGACAAAATGGAAGCTGCTTTAGAAAATCCGTATATCTTGATTACTGACAAAAAAATCTCCAACATTCAAGATATTTTACCGTTGTTGGAACAAATTTTACAACAAAGTCGCCCATTATTGATTATTGCAGATGATGTTGATGGTGAAGCATTGCCAACATTAGTATTAAATAAAATCCGAGGTACATTCAATGTTGTTGCCGTTAAAGCTCCAGGCTTTGGTGATCGTCGTAAAGCGATGCTTGAAGATATTGCTATTTTAACAGGTGCAACCGTGATTACAGAAGATCTAGGTCTAGAATTAAAAGATACAACAATCGAAAACCTTGGTAACGCAAGCAAAGTGGTTGTTGATAAAGACAATACTACAATCGTTGAAGGCGCTGGTGAAAAAGCAAGTATTGATGCACGTGTTCAATTAATTAAAAATCAAATTGCGGAAACAACTTCTGATTTTGATCGTGAAAAATTACAAGAACGTTTAGCGAAATTAGCTGGCGGTGTAGCAGTTGTTAAAGTTGGAGCCGCAACAGAAACTGAATTAAAAGAATTAAAATTACGTATTGAAGATGCCTTGAACGCTACTCGCGCGGCTGTTGAAGAAGGTATGGTTTCTGGTGGTGGTACAGCGCTAGTAAATGTTATTGGTAAAGTTGCAAAATTGGATGCTGATGGTGATGTAGCAACAGGTGTGAAAATTGTGATTCGTGCATTAGAAGAACCAATCCGTCAAATTGCTGAAAATGCTGGATATGAAGGCTCAGTAATCGTGGATAAATTAAAAAATATCGATTTGGGCATTGGTTTTAATGCTGCAAATGGTGATTGGGTAAATATGGTTGAAGCAGGAATCGTTGATCCAACAAAAGTAACTCGTTCTGCATTACAAAATGCTGCATCTGTTGCTGCCTTATTATTAACAACAGAAGCAGTAGTGGCAGATAAGCCAGAACCAGCAAGTGCTGCAATGCCGCCAATGGATCCTTCAATGGGAATGGGTGGCATGATGTAGACATTTAATTTGGGTTGAGATAAAAGGCGTCTAGCTCCGAGAACTGAGAAATAAGAAGAAATTCACGAAAGTGACACAAAAATATAGAATTTCAATTTTGATGTAATCAAAGCGAGGCGGAGTCGTTACGTTTATCTTGTTGTCTATTCAAATATAAAGTGTGAAGCAAAACTGATTTTTAGTTTTGCTTCACACTTTTTCATTTATTTTGATACTAGTTAATTAGTGAGAATGTGTGGACGCTCAATAGAGGACAAGCAATTAGATTTACCTAACGGTGAAGGAATCAATTGTTATCTGAGAGTGACATTAATGCGTAATAAAGAAATAAAAGAAAAAACAATATATATACTTTAACATGAATATATTTTTAAAAAATAACAAATGTTTTTTTGAATATTGATTTAGATACAACTTATTGTTATAATTTATTCATAAAGGGGGAATTTTAATGAAAAAAAGCTTGACATCTATTATTAAGATAATAGGTTTAACATTGTTGGTAAGTTGTTATTTAACTATTGGTGGAGGAGTGGCTTTTGCCGCGAGAAATGCACCTGGTGTTTATGTAACTCCCACTAATTCTCAATCATCAGATATAATTATGACTGACTGGAGTGGTATGGATACAACACCATATACTTATTGGGCTGTCCATAATTGGAATCAAGGAGGAGAAGCAGGTGGATATGCAGGTTTTCAACAACAATCTGGAAAAAGAACGGTTCATTTCTCTATATGGGATCCTATTTCAACAAATGAGGCTATAAAAGCTGAATATTTAGATTCTGAGTCAATTTCAGAAAGGTTTGGTGGAGAAGGTACAGGAAGAAAAGTATCTACTACGTATCCATGGCAACCTAATCAATGGTATACAATGTTGTTACGTTCGTGGAATGAACATTCTCACACTAAAGTAGGTCAGTGGGTAAAAGATTCAGATAATAACTGGAAGCAAATTGCTATACTAGATTTTCCAGTAGCCAATATAAATTTTAAATATGGTCAAACAATGTTTCAAGAAGATTGGGCTGGTACAGGACAACATAAACGTAGTTTCAAATTAAAAAATGGCTACGGAAGATCTTTAAAAGAGAAGAGATGGGTATCTTGGGATACACAAAAAGTTGAAAATCAGCATCGCAATGATCAAAATTGGAATGGTGGAGCAACAAATGATTATTTCTGGGCACAAGCAGGTGGCTTTGAAAATTCAACAATAGGTAAAGGAAAAACGTATAAAATTAACCAACCAAGTGAACCTAAAATAAATGATATTTTAATAGATAGTTTTAATGTGAAGCACACTAAAAATGAATTTTCAGTTGATTGGAAATTAAAATCAACTAGTACACCTCAATTTAAAGCAACTATTAAAGTGAATAGAAATGGCAAAACGCTAAAAATAATTGATTCCATACAATCGTATAAAAATAGTGTTACTGATAAATTTTCAATAAATGCAGGAGATCAAATTCAATTAACAATTACTGATATTTTTGATCAAAAGAAAGATTTTTATTATTCTGAGAAAGTCCCTGAAAAAAATTCATATGAGATAGTTCTAAAAGGATTAGGAGACAAAGTATTCTCGAAAATAAATTTATCGTTAAATAGTAATACTGCAGTTATCGATACAGCATTAGGAAAGCCTCATACTTACTTTTCTGACAAATATGCTGGGATAACGATTAACGATCGAAATGGTGTAGAAAAATACAACCATGAATATATTGGAAATAAAAATTATTCGGCAAAACAAGATAAAGTAACAATGAATATAGGTGATTATATTACGTTATATCATCGTGAGTACAAAAATCGATTGATGATAGAGGATACAGATACGAAACTTCACTTATCAACAAATGAGACGATTACGTATCAAGTAAAAGAAAATGGAATAGAAGAAGCAGATAGTGCGTCAACACCTCAACCTAATCCCAATAAAGGTTCTCATTTTCAATACACATTAAAAGGATTAGGAGACAAAGTATTCTCAAAAATAAGTCTATCGCTAAATGAGCACACGGCAGTTATCGATACAACATCAGGAAAACCTCATACTTATTTTTCTGATAAGTATGCTGGGATAACGATTAACGATCGAAATGGTATAGAAAAATACAACCATGAATATATTGGAAATAAAAATTATTCGGCAAAACAAGATAAAGTAGCAATGAATATAGGTGATTATATTACGTTATATCATCGTGAATACAAAGATCGATTGATGATAGAGAATATAGATACAAAAGCTCACTTATCAACAAATGAGACGATTACGTATCAAGTAAAAGAAAATGGAATAGAAGAAGCAGATAGTGCGTCAATACCTCAACCTAATCCCAATAATGGCTCTCATTTTCAATACACATTAAAAGGATTAGGAGACAAAGTGTTCTCAAAAATAAGTCTATCGCTAAATGAGCGCACGGCAGTTATCGATACAACATCAGGAAAACCTCATACTTATTTTTCTGATAAGTATGCTGGGATAACGATTAACGATCGAAATGGTATAGAAAAATACAACCATGAATATATTGGAAATAAAAATTATTCGGCAAAACAAGATAAAGTAGCAATGAATATAGGTGATTATATTACGTTATATCATCGTGAATACAAAGATCGATTGATGATAGAGAATATAGATACAAAAGCTCACTTATCAACAAATGAGACGATTACGTATCAAGTAAAAGAAAATGGAATAGAAGAAGCAGATAGTGCGTCAATACCTCAACCTAATCCCAATAATGGCTCTCATTTTCAATACACATTAAAAGGATTAGGAGACAAAGTATTCTCGAAAATAAGTCTATCGCTAAATGAGCGCACGGCAGTTATCGATACAACATCAGGACAGCCCCATACTTATTTTTCTGATAAGTATGCTGGGATAATTATTAGAAATCGCATGGGTTTTGAAAAATATGACAATGAGTATATTGGAAACAAATTTTATGTGGCAAAGCAAGACAAAATCACATTGAATATAGGCGATTATGTTACGTTATATCATCGTGAGTATAAAGATCGATTGATGATAGAAAATACTGATGTAAAAAAACTCTTGCCAACAAGTGAGACAATTACGTATCAAGTAACAGAGAATGGATTAGAATATTAGCAAAATAATCTTTAAAAGATGCTGACAAAGAAAAGTAAATAGGGAATGTTTTTGAGAAAAAATAGACACTCTAAAGCAACAGCGTGAAAAAGTTAGGATATATATGTGAATGTCCCGAAAATCTTACAAAGCCTTTATAGGGCATTGTAAAATTTCGGGACATTTATTCTAAATTATTCATTACTTAGGTGAAATAAGGTACAATAAAAAATTGCTGAATACTAAACAAAACCACTAAATGAACAGGATAAAACCAATAAAAAAAATATTTCCACTGTTTTCCGCGTTTGCCATTATAAAAATAGATAAGCACAAAAGCAATTAGTCCAAACAAACTATTTTGTAAAAGAACTAAAGCACCGAAAATACATTTTAAAAGGAGGAAATCTCTAAATAAATACAAAATGACGATCAACAAAACGCCAATCCATCCACCATAATCAGTTTGTAACCACTCAGCAGAGAAAATCCCAGTTCCTACTACTATAATAGAAAAAATGTTATTTTTAACAGAATGATTCTTTAACTTTTCCAATCCAATAATGACGAATAACCCAATCAATAAGGTGAAAAAGACATTTTGATTTTCCAAATCAATTAGTTGAAGTGAAAAGGCTAAATCATAAGGTATCTCAGAAACTAAAGCAAATAAAAATAAACGGATCATATATTTTTTTGTATTCGAAGTATGAATAAACCCTTCTACGAGTAAAAAACAGAATATAGGGAAAGCGAGTCTTCCAATCATGATGAATATAGGAAAAACAGTTTGACTCGATTCAATCAGATGAGTAAGGTTAGGTTCAACTGAATAGGGAACAGATAACGTTAAAAAAGATTGAAAAGAAATAATTTTTGCAGTATGATCTAGCAGCATAGCAATAATAGCCAGCCATTTTAGTTGACTACCTGAGAAAAAGCGCTTGTTTTCCAATCATTTTCCTCCTTACAATATATTACTCAGATAGTTCATTTTATCATATTTTAAAAACCTTGTATTAACAAATTTGATTTTAACAGTGAGGAAATAAAACTCTGATAAAAGATACAAATTAAAGTAGAATTTTATGCTATACTCAAATAGTTGAAATAAAAATGTCTCTCTCTTTTTATAAAGTAAAGAGCAAAAAAATAATGAATCAATAAGGAAAAGGAGTTTAGACAATGAATATTGTTTTTTGTGATATAGATGGAACATTTCAGGATATAGGCGGAGAAGTCCCACAGATCAATTATGAAGCGATTTATGCTTTACAAAATCAGGGCGATCATTTTGTTTTTATTAGTGGGCGTGGTTATGCACAGTTGACAGAATTAATGGCTGAACTAGAAAGAGAATGCGATGTTATTTTTAGTAATGGTGGCGGATGTAAATTAGTTGGTAAACCCATTCAGTTTAATCATTGTTTATCACTAGCTGAATGCGAAAGGGTCATCGCTATTTTAGAAGCACGAAATATTTTTTATCATATCCATACAAATGAAGGAATCATTTTGAAACCAGTTGAAAATTATAAAACAAATATTTTAGCATTAAGAAAAAAGCTTGAAACAATGGGTCAGACAGGTAAACAGATTATGGATTTTAAAGAATCTTTCTTTAAAGAGCAATGTCAGCATGTAGGAGAGCCACTTACTTATTTAACTGAGCATCCTGAATTAAAAGTGATGAAAATAGAATTGATGGAAGCAAGTGATGAGGAGCACGAAAAATTGCGTGAATTATTGAGTAGTGAGTCAGCTGATGTTTTTTCTTCATTTATACAATGCTTAGAAATCGTTAATCCCAATAGTAGTAAAGGGAATGCAATTAAAGAGTTTATGAAAAATTACCCTGATGCGCGTAGTTATGGTATCGGCGATGGTGAAAATGATTTAGCCATGTTGGAAGTTGTAGATATTCCAGTTGCAGTAGGGAATGCTAAAAAAATTGTGAAAGAGAAGTGTCAGGTAATTATCGATGATTGTCTAGATGGTGGGGTCGGCAAATTCATTTTTGAAGAAATTATCAAAAATTGAAAATGTAGTTTGTCATTGATAATTGTATAGGATAAAATAAAAATAAATATTTTTGATAAAATGGCATACTTAGGCAATAGACTTTTAAATTTGGAGGAGTAACAATGAAAGAAATAAAAGAGAATATCGACCATGATTTAGAGTATTATCAATCGGGTGTTAGGCAATTATATATGAGACATTATCAAAGGTATGTATTCAGTCTGCTTGCGTTCATGTTGATAACGATTTTTGGAATGGGTTTATCCGAAACAATTGTTAGAATGTTGCTGGTACTGTTATTTTTAATTGAGATAGGATTGGTTGTCTACCTTCTTCGTTATTTACGTGTGGAGGCTTTTGAAGCGTATTATCAGCAAATTCAAGAGAAATTGCCGACTGAGTTTCAGAGAATGGAATCGATTGAAGTTCAAGAAGATGATCAAGCGTATTACTTTTTAGATGATCAGGAGCTATTTATAAAATTGAAAAAGAAAAACTCCAGAAACTTTCCATCAAAAATCAGACAATATACACTATTAGTAGGCTTCACTGAAGAGTTAGACAAGAAAATATTGGAGCAGCCACTACAATTTTTTTATTATGATATCACGCAAATTAAGTATGCTGCTAGTTATAAACAAGAGCTGTTAAAGAATGCTAATTTTATTATGAAACGCAGAAAACAAAGACTTAAATCAGCAATTGTAACGACATTATTTCTGGTTTTATTAGGGCTTGCATTCTTCGGGTATTTTAGTAATTAGAATAAATAATGTCGATAGCTTGAATGTTAAAATTGTTACTGCTTTTAAATAGGAGGCTGGGAAATATTGCATCCCAGCTTCTTTTTATTTCTCTATTTTGCGAAATTTTGAATAATTAAATTTAGTGTTTGAGCAGCGGAAGCACCTGCTTGTTTATCGTAGTAAGCAGTAAATCGCTCATCACCAACATACATTTGTCCTAATCCTATGTGCATTTCAGTTGAATAGACAGGTGAAGTGAAATGTAGCCATTCTTTATGCTTTAAAAATACAGTTTCAGCTATTTTTGAATGATATTCTTTGGTGTCCATCACAATTTTTAACGCTTCAAACATTTCTTTTTCAGCAATTTCCATTTTACTAAAGTCTTCTTCACTTAGATTCAACCATTTTTTATTGGATAAATTCACTGTTTTTTTCCCATATTTTTCTCGGATTTCTTTACCGTATATTTGTTCATTTTCTTGTAGTTTTTCTTGTTTGAATCCTATAAACTTTTCTTTGTCAGTCATTATTATTTCTCCTTTTTGATAGCGTAATGTTCTTTCTACAGTGAGGATCAGATGATCGATCTGCCGGCGCTTTTCCAATAATTGTCGATGATGATTCTGTAACGCGCGTTTAGAATCATAGTTTTGCGTGTTTAATAATTTTTGGATCTGTTCTAATTTCAAATCCATTGAACGGTAAAAAAGAATTTGCTGCAGCTTATCGATTTCTTTTGTTCCGTAAATTCGGTAACCAGAGGAGTTGATTCGCGCTGGTTTTAAAAGATCAATTTCATCATAATAACGTAATGTTCGAGTGCTGATTCCGGATAGTTCAGCAACTTTTTTGATTGTGTAGTCCATCTGTTTTCCTCCTGTATGAAAATAGTATAAACCTTTACTTAACGTGAAGGTCAAGCGTTTTTTATAGCATAACATATTTTTTCTTTTTTATGAAAACTCATATTTTGATTTACAAAAAGTCAATGAAAGAGTAAAATTTTTATATGATGTGATCAAGATTTAGGGTATAAAAAAGGGGTTAAGCGAATGAAATTAATTGAGACACCAATCAACAGAAATTTAGATTTAGAATATTTTTATCCAAATATCACTAAGTTTGTATTTGGCACAAAAGCAATTAAATTTTTTAAATTATATGCACTAGACCGTACTCAAATTGTCTACGCTGAGGCATTTGATAAGATAGATATTATTATGATCAATACTAAAAAGAAGATTAGCAAAAAAGAAATTGATTATGTAATCAAAAAACTTTTAAATACAACTAGAGAAAAAGTAATGGTTCATGTTGGTGTTAAAAATGAAATGCAACAAAAAGGGTATTCTTTTAGTGCGCCTAGAAAAGATATCATTGTAATTCAAAAAAGTGTCGATCCTTCATAACAATACCCCTCTAGAAAAAGCTGAACAGCAGCTTTTTCTAGAGGGGATTCTTTAACTGTTGCTAGCTGATTTTTTGATGCTAAATTTTAAACCATGATGTTCTTTTTTTATTACCATTGCTAATAAGAAAAAGCTGAAAGTAAAAATCAATAAAATAAGTGTATTGAATTGAATATTAGTATAAAAATCATTGTTGAATTGTCTTGTATTTCCAATCAGTGTGCAATTCCTCATATACCAATAGGTTGGTGTAAAAGAAGCCACTTTTGTGACAATATCAGGTAAAATTTCTGCAGGTACAAATACACCACTAACAAAAGAACTACCTAGAATAAACACATTATTGATTCCAGAAATCATATCTGGATTACTGATAATTCCGCCAATTAGATTACTAAAAGACACAGCAACAATGAATAGAAGTAATGTGTTCAAAATAAAATACGCACTATGCTGATCAAAACTACTTTTCGTGACCAAAAGAATGAGACTGACAAAGACTGCCCAAATTACTATACAAAATCCGAGCTGCACAATCAACTGTTGACGAGAAAATGCACGCTTGGAAATGGGTGAACAGTTATTTCTATGTTTAATTTCTTTACGATTAAATGCTAAGCTAACTAAAGTGATTGCGCTGAAAATAGTCATAAACATGGTATATGCCAATACACCAAAAACTTTTCCTGTTGCTGTATTTTTGTTTGATTGATCATAAGAAGAAGAAAAATTAACATTTCCCACTGTTGCAAGATTTGTTGTCGTTAACTTGATGATTTCAGCCTCCGTTTTATCTGGAAAGGCTTCTTGATAGAATTGATACGTAGTCAAATAGTTATTAATGACTGAATCAATATATATTTGGTTAAAACTGTCAGGCTTTACTTGGATTGTCAAGTTTGGCTGCTGTTTTTGTTTAATACTTTGAGAGAATGACGTAGGAATAGTTAACACATAATCAACTTTTCCAAAAAATAAAGCGTCATCGATTGCTTCTTGTGTGTCTTTTAATGAACGGACATTCATTGTTTGTTTTAAGTAAGTTTCCAGCTGTTTTGCCATATCGCCGTGATCTTTATTAAAAATAACGATATTCATCTTCTCAAGTTCAGATGCAGTAGAGTTAGGTGAATAAGAACCGGAATAAGCGAAAGAAATCCCTAAACTGATTCCTAATGCAAGAATCAATGTTCCTAAATTTTTCTTTAGAATACCAAAAGTAGCATTAAAGACTGACATATTGCACTCTCCTTTCGTAAATAACACTAGCTACGATAAAGATTATTGTCAATGTACTCAAGCTAAGTAGATTATTGTAAAAGCTGTCAATATTCTTATAGTAATAAAGCTTATATAAAGCCTCACTAACAAGATTAACTGGATTGACTGCATTGAGCCAAGGAATATACTGATTGATTAAAAGTTTGATATCAGGAGACATCATTCCAGCTAGAAAACTGCAAATCATTTGAAACGTTACAGCAAGGGAAATTTTTTGATTCAAAGGCACTTTTAGGATATTCCCGAATAAAACACCCAACGAAAGTGCAGTAAGAACAGTTAATGCACAAGTTAATAAAATCAATAACCAGCGAGAGCCAAAATCTACACCATAAATAAAATGGAAAAAACCTAAGATAAAGAAGATTTCAACAATAAATAGCGTAAATGAAGAAGTCAAATTTGTTAGAACAATAAATAATTTGTTTTTAGGTGTCATACTTAAACGGATGCCATTAGCTGACTGATTCGCTTGTTCATCATTGGCATTATTGATTCCCCAGAACATACCGAACATGCAGCTCATTCCGATCAAAGTAAAGAAATAAAAGCTTTTCTGGCTACCTTTTGAAGCAGTAGCTCGATCAATAGAAATATAATTTGTTATTTTCCCGATTTTTTCTGTAATTGCTGAGGCTAACAGAGCTGGATTTTCTTTTTGTAATGTATTCAAGGTCGCTTTGCTTTGCAAAAATTGATTCATAAAAGAATCTAAGACATTTTGCTGAACGGTTTGCTTGCTGACTGTTAGAGTTATATCATCGTTGGTTAAAGTATAGTAACCAGCAATTTTATCATTGAGCAACTGTTTAGTCGCCTTTTCTTTTGAAATAACCACCGGAACAAACATTTTTTGATCATTGTTTTTGGTTTCGTTTAAAGTGTTCAAAAATAAGTCAGTGTTTTGGTCTGAAATTTGTCCTTGAGTCACGATCCCAACTGGAATTTTTTTAATTAAGTTAATGGTATCTAGATTACTAAAGGCAGCCGTAAAAAATAAACCTAAGAGCAGCGGGAAAACCAAGGACCAAAATAATAAAACTTTATTTTTTAATTGAATCTTTAATCGATAATAATATAAATGTAAAAACATACGATGTCTCCTTTCTAATCCCTTAATTTTCTGCCGGTTATCTCTAAAAAGACATCATTAAGTGTGGGTTGTTGGGTATAAAAATTACCAAATGAAATTCTATTTTCTTCCAAGATATTTAATACTTGAGTAAAGACTGTTTTGTTTTTTTCAGTATTTAGGGTTGCGAAAACATTGTCATATGTGATATCGATAATGCCAGAAAGTTGTAGTAATTCTTCTTTAACAGCTGAAGGGAAATTAGGAATTTCGATCACGATTTTCTCATTGATTTTGATCATCCCCTTTAGTTGTTCCTTGGTACCTTCTGCTATGACTTGACCTTTTTCGACAATCACAATATGATTGCATAATTGCTCTACTTCCTCCATATAGTGAGTTGTATAGACAATGGTTGCTCCCATGCGATTCAGTTCTTTAATGCTGTCTAAAATTTTGTTACGACTTTGGGGATCTACTGCAACGGTAGGTTCATCTAAAAAGATAAGTTCTGGTTTATGAACAATGCCACATGCAATATTAAGTCTGCGCTTTAGTCCGCCACTTAATTTTTTTGGTAGGAAAGTGATGAAATCTTCCAAACCAACTAAGGTGACTACTTCAGCAACGTACTTTTTTTTAGTTGCTTTATCCTGGATATATAGGCCACAGTAATAATCTATATTCTCAATTACTGTCAGTTCATCAAAAACAGCGACTTCCTGTGGTACAACACCAATCCGTTTTTTTATGTCGTAGCGAGTGGGAGACATTTTTTCACCAAAGAGTTTGATTTCACCTTTGTCATGTGATAAGAGTGAGAGCATGCAATTAATCGCTGTTGATTTTCCACAACCATTAGGTCCAAGTAGTCCTAAAATATCTCCTTGTTTTACTTGTAAATTAAAGTGATTCAATGCTGTTAAATTACCATAATGTTTTACTAAATCATTTATTTCGATTATCATATGAAATTCTCCTTTTTTTCTTTATAATAGAACTATAGACCAAATCGTCATAAGATATAAGTGAATATTTTCCTATATCGATGTGACATTTGTCATATAAGTGGAGAAATTGGAGAAGATGAAAAATTGGTAATCTCTTTAAATCAGCTTTGAGAAAGTATTACGCAAAGAATGAACATCATTAGGTATAAATAAATGAAGCTTTTTTAGAATGAGTCAGTAAAGAATAGAAACTTGTTTGCATCATGGTAATTAAAGAATTGCTATCAAATGTTTAGAGACACAGTAATGCTGACAAAGTGATGATTTTTTTAGAATCACCCAGTTTTTTATAAAAGGACGATCGAAGATAATAGAACTTTAAGGAAAGACGTATACTTAACTGAAACTGGAATCAGGTTGGTTGGTACGCAAGAGAGAATGGAAAAATTAGGGGGCAAATTGAGCTATAGACGAAAAGAAGTTGTTCTTTCGGTATTTGCTATTTTGCCAAATCAAAGGGGTATAAAAAGTGATTCGATTATTGGTTGTAGATAATGATTTATTAGTAACTACTGCACTTAAAGCAATTGTTGAAACAAGTGGCGAAATTAGTGTAGTGGGAATAGGGGCTAGCGCAATCCAGGCTGTAGAATTATACGAAGCATTGCAACCTGATATTTTATTGATGGATATTCAGATGAAAGATTCGACGGGGATTGAAGTAGCGAAAAAAATTTTAGCGATAGATGAGCGAGCTTCTATTTTGCTGCTAACAACATTTTCAGATGATGAGTATCTCATTCAAACACTCAAAATTGGTGTAAAAGGTTACTTGCTAAAGCAAGATTTAGAAGCTATTGTACCATCAATTAAAGCTATCAAAAATGGTCAATCAGTCTTTGATCATACTCTCATAGAGCGGCTCCCGTATTTGTTGCAAAATAAAAATACAATTTGTTTAAAAGAATCTAAGATCAATGAAAAAGATTTGTCTATTCTATCTTTGATAGCAGAAGGATTGAATAATAAAGAAATTGCGAATCATCTTTATTTAAGTGAAGGAACGATCAGAAATTATATCAGTAATTTATTAGAGAGACTAGAACTGAGAGATCGAACACAGTTAGCGGTTTTCTACTATAAAAACATTCATATGAAATAGAGCCAGAAATTTTTATTTTTATCAACGAATAATCAATTATGAGAAGCTACAAAATCAATAGGATTTCTATTCTAAATTTGATAAAATAAGAAGAGAAATGAAAGGAAGCGTGCATGTTGAAAGAATTAGTTTATAGATATAAAGAAGTAATTTCATATTTAATTTTTGGAGTCGCAACAACTGTGGTCAACATAGTGATTTTCTTTATCTGTAAAGATGTATTAGGGATTGACTATAGAATAAGTAATGCAATTGGCTGGTTTTTATCAGTACTATTCGCTTTTTTCACAAATAAGTATTTTGTTTTTGCAAGTAATCATGAGGATATTGGTTCTTTTTTTAGAGAGATGTTATTATTTTATTGGTACCGGGTTTTATCGTTTGTTGTTGATATGGCTTTAATGGTTCTAATGATAGAAATGATGAATATTTCAGATTTTTGGGCAAAAATGATTACCCAAGTTGCTGTGGTTATACTAAATTACTTTTTCAGTAAGTTTTTCATTTTTAAGAAAAAAGTATCTTAAAAGCAGTTTCTACTTAGAAAATCACTTTTCTTGTTATAATAGGAACTAAAATCTCAGAAAAAGGGTGGTATAGTGAAATGACAAAAGTATACGATGATGATAGCTTAACGCTACATACGGATTTATATCAAATCAATATGATGCAAACATATTGGAAATTAGGTAGAGCGGACTTACATTCTGTTTTTGAATGTTATTTTAGAGAAATGCCTTTTAATCATGGGTATGCTATTTTTGCTGGATTGGAACGTTTAGTTAATTATTTAGAAAATTTAACTTTTACAGATACAGATATTGCGTATCTTAGAGAGGTAGCGGAATATCCCGAAGACTTTTTGACATACTTAAAAGAGTTCAAATTTAAATGTACCGTTCGTTCTGCATTAGAAGGAGATTTAGTTTTTAATAATGAACCATTGATTCAAGTCGAAGGACCTTTGGCGCAATGTCAATTGATTGAAACTGCTCTTTTGAATATGGTCAATTTTCAAACACTGATTGCAACAAAAGCGGCACGAATAAAATCTGTGATTGGTGAAGATCCTTTGATGGAATTTGGTACCCGTCGTGCTCAAGAATTAGACGCTGCTGTTTGGGGAACTCGAGCAGCCTACATTGGCGGAGCCGATGCAACAAGTAATGTGCGTGCAGGTAAAATTTTTGGTATTCCTGTTAGTGGAACCCATGCTCATTCGCTAGTACAGTCTTATGGAAACGATTATGATGCTTTTAAAGCTTATGCAAAAACACATGAAGAATGCGTCTTTTTGGTTGATACTTACGACACTTTGAAATCGGGTGTTCCAAGTGCAATACGTGTAGCAAAAGAAATGGGCAATAAAATTAATTTTCTAGGAGTTCGTCTTGATAGTGGAGATATGGCTTATATTTCAAAACGAGTGCGTGAACAATTAGATGAAGCCGGCTATACGGAAGCCAAGATTTACGCTTCAAATGATCTAGATGAAAATACGATCTTAAGTTTAAAAATGCAAAAAGCAAAAATTGATGTTTGGGGTGTTGGAACGAAATTAATTACGGCCTATGATCAACCTGCTTTAGGTGCTGTATTTAAATTAGTTTCGATTGAAGATAAACAGGGTCAAATGAAAGATACGATCAAATTATCTAGTAATGCCGAAAAAGTTACAACTCCAGGAAAAAAACAAGTTTGGCGAATCACGCGCAAATCAGATAAAAAATCTGAAGGTGACTATGTGACGCTATGGGATGAAGATCCTCGTAAGCAAGAGGAAATTTATATGTTTCATCCAGTGCATACATTTATTAATAAAACAGTCAGAGATTTTGAAGCCAGAGCCGTTTTACAGGATATATTTGTTGAAGGAAAAAGAGTTTATGAAATGCCTACTTTAGAAGAAATCAAAAGTTATGCAAAAGAAAATCTGGATTCACTTTGGGAAGAATATAAGCGTGATTTAAATCCACAAAAATACCCGGTAGACTTATCGACTGAGTGCTGGAATCATAAAATGCGTTTACTTGAAAAGGTTCGTGTGGATGTGAAAGCCTTAAGTAAGGACAAATAAATAGGAGGTTTTTCTATGGAGCAGCTACAAAAAGCAATTATTGAAGAATTAGGTGTAAAACCAAAAATCGATCCACAAGAAGAAATCCGAAAAAGTATTGATTTTATGAAAAGTTATTTATATAAATATCCTTTTTTAAAGACACTTGTCCTTGGAATTAGTGGAGGTCAGGATTCATCATTAGCAGGACGTCTTGCTCAATTAACGATGGAAGAGATGCGCAAGGAAACGAGAGATGAGCAATATAAATTTGTTGCTGTTCGTTTGCCTTATGGCGAGCAGGCGGATGAAGCGGACGCTAAAAAAGCTTTAGATTTTATTCAACCTGACGTTTCATTGCGTGTTAATATCAAACCTGCAATTGATGAATGTGTTCTCTCTCTTGAAAAATCTGGTGTGGCTATTAGTGATTTCACTAAAGGAAATATGAAAGCTCGTCAACGAATGATTGTGCAGTATGCGATTGCAGGAGAAAGAGCTGGGGCTGTAATTGGAACAGATCATGCAGCTGAAAACATTACTGGATTTTATACAAAATATGGAGATGGTGGAGCTGATATTTTACCGTTGTTCCGTTTAAATAAACGCCAAGGTAAAGTATTGTTGAAAGAGTTAGGTTCACCTGCAGCACTATATACGAAAATTCCGACCGCTGATTTAGAAGACAATAAGCCATTAGTAGCAGATGAAGTAGCACTTGGCGTAACTTATGATGATATCGATGACTACGTTGAAGGAAACATTGTATCAGATAAAGCGAAAGAAACGATTGAAAGTTGGTATAAAAAGACTCAGCATAAGCGTCACATGCCGATTTCAATTTTTGATGATTTTTGGAAATAAGAGTTGGAAAAGTAAGTCATTAATTTTTGGTGCGAACCCTAAGTGCCCATAAAATTATTAGGAGACTCGCACCCAAAAATAGAGAGAGAAGGACTGTATTTTATTATTTTTCTCATTTCTAATTAATGTTTATTTAGTTTTATGTGGGAAATTAGTAATCATGAGTGATTTTTGACTGATGATACTTCTTTTTCACAGTCTCACTCTAATATGGAGTGAGTGGATTGAAATAAATTCAACCGAAGTCAATTCATCTACCAACGTTGTCTCACTCTAATATGGAGTGAGTGGATTGAAATTTACAGTAATAAATTCAGCGATTACCAAACTTGCTGTCTCACTCTAATATGGAGTGAGTGGATTGAAATCAGAAAAGGCGCAGGATTATGCTTCATCTTTGGTGTCTCACTCTAATATGGAGTGAGTGGATTGAAATGTTACTTCCTTTTTTCTTCACAACTTCTAATAAAGTCTCACTCTAATATGGAGTGAGTGGATTGAAATGCACATGCTAACGCTCCGACCAAAATGTTGCTACGTCTCACTCTAATATGGAGTGAGTGGATTGAAATCAAGTAGCTTGGCATTTGGAAAAAAGCACGGATCTGTCTCACTCTAATATGGAGTGAGTGGATTGAAATTTAACAAGATCTGACCAACCGATTTCTGTATTTTGTCTCACTCTAATATGGAGTGAGTGGATTGAAATAAGCATGGAATCATCCATACCTTCTTCAAATTGCAGTCTCACTCTAATATGGAGTGAGTGGAAAGGGAAAGACTAAAAAATAGCCTTTCTTTTTTTACCTCTAATTTCAAATCAAAATACCTTCATTTTGTTCAAATGGTTAAAAAAAGTGTAAAATTGAACTAGTTATCTGAAATAATCAATAATTTCCTCTACAATTGGCTTAACTATAAGTAAATAAGAAGGTGAATGAAAATATGAAAAAATTGTTTAGAAAAAAAAGAGATATAGATAAGGAGGATTTTCTTTCATCTGATGAAAAGACACAAACAATCAAGCCGAATGATATTCGCATTCCAGTCGACATTAAAGGTCTATCTGATCAAGAAGTACAACAACTTTATGCGCAAGGGAAGATCAATAAAGAAGTTGAGGATCTAGCTAGAACAACAAAGCAAATCATTTTAGATAACTCGTTGACATTATTCAATTTCATTAACTTGTTTTTAGCCATTGCAGTTTTCGCTGTTGGCTATCCTAAAAATGCATTATTTTTCTGGATTATCATTGTCAACACTGCCATTGGTGTTATCCAAGAAATTCACGCAAAGAAGACGATTGATAAATTATCCATTGTGAATAAAACAGAGGTAACTGCGCTAAGAGAGAATCAGTTGACTAAAATTTTTCAAGATGAAATTGTTTTAGGAGATGTATTAGTTTTAACGTTGGGAAATCAAGTCCCTTCCGACGGCATTGTGCTTCAAGCAGAAGGGATGGAAGTTGATGAATCCTTACTAACAGGAGAATCAGATAAAATAACAAAGCAAAATGGTGACAAAATTATGAGTGGTAGTTTTATTACTTCAGGGTTAGGCTTTGTTAAAATTACGGCAGTTGGAGAAGATAATTTTGTTTCTAAATTATCGAAAGAAGCTAAAACAGAAAAAAAATCAACTTCTGAGCTGATGAATTCTCTTAATCTTTTGATCAAAGGCTTAACAATTGCTATCGTTCCAATTGGTTTATTACTGTTTTGGTCTCAATATCAGTCCACGCAATCCTTTCCAAAAACGGTTTTAGGTGTTTCTGGTGCGTTGATCAGTATGATTCCAGAAGGGTTGATGCTGTTGACGAGTGTGGCATTTGCAGTAGGTGCAGCTAATTTAGCTAGACGACAAACCTTGATACAACGACTATCCTGCATTGAAACTCTTGCTAGAGTGGATACTATTTGTTTAGATAAGACAGGGACTATTACAGATGGTAGTTTGACATTCAAAGAATTGATCCCACAAGCTGGTTTTCCAGCAAGTGAGATCGAGCTTGCTATGGGTGAGATGATGGCAGGATTATCTGATCAAAATGCAACAGCAAAGGTTTTAAGAACGAGATTTCCATTGACTCAAACTTCTTGGAAGGTTAAAGAAGTGATTCCATTTTCTTCTGATCGAAAATGGAGTGGTGTGACTTTTGAAGAAAAAGGATCGTTTATAATGGGAGCGCCGGAATTTATTTATTCTGAAGTTCCAGAAGAACTGCGTGAACGATTGGCGCCTTACAATGAACAAGGCGATCGTGTTTTGATTTTAGTTCATTTTTCCGACGCGTTAATAGGCCACAAGCTACCCAAAAAGAAAGAAACAGTAGCGATTTTCATTATTGCGGATACGATTCGTGAAAATGCTGTCGATACATTTTCTTATTTTACAAAGCAAGATGTCACGCTAAAAGTTATTTCAGGTGATAATCCGATCACGGTGTCACAAATAGCTAAGCAAGCGGGAATCGCTGGGGCAGAAAATTTTATAGATATGAGTACCATTTCTGATTCGGCAAACTTTAATGAAATGGTTGAAAATACGACTGTATTTGGTCGAGTAACACCCTATCAAAAAAGAGAGCTAATCCAAGCTTTGAAACAAAACGGACATACGACGTGTATGACAGGTGATGGTGTCAATGACATTCTTTCGTTAAGAGAAGCTGATGTTAGTGTGGCAATGGCTAGTGGAAGTGATGCTGCCCGAGCAGTGTCGGATGTTGTTTTATTGAATTCTGATTTTAGTTCAATGATCCAAGTATTGAATGAAGGGCGTAGGGTCATCAATAATATCGAACGGGTTGCATCAATGTATATGGTAAAAACGATTTATTCTGCGGTTCTTGCAGTAACGTTTATCTTTCTATTCTTGCCATATCCGTTTGCACCGTTACAACTAACACCAATCAATACGTTAACGGTCGGAATCCCTTCGTTTATTTTAGCGTTAGAACCAAATTATCAACGAATTAAAGGGCACTTTTTAACGAATATATTACGAATTTCAGTACCTGGAGCGTTAACGGCTGTTTTTAATATTTTAGTATTGCAATTGGCGGGCATTTGGTTTAATTTATCTCAACAAGATATTTCTACAATGTGTGTGCTGCTTACCGGTTGTGTAGGATTTCAAGTGTTACTGAGAGCTGCTCGACCATTGGATTTGAAAAAACAAATCATGATTGGTCTTTTATTGATTGCGTTTCTTGCTTGTTTTCTATTCTTGGGCGATTTCTTTATGTTGACGTCACTATTTACAAGAAATGTTCTATTCTATTTACCATTGATTCTTGGTAGCAGATCTATTTTCAACTATATATCATTATTTATGACGAGAGCGTTATATGAGTTTGAAAAATGGAAAGAAAATAGAAGGATCAAGAAGAAAAAACGAGTGATTTAGGTCTACAAAAAGTTAGGGTGATAGCGTATCCTAACTTTTTTTAGTAGAAAAAAGTTTATCAAAGAATGACAATCATTTTCATTTAAGTGTTTTACCTTTGTTATTTCTTTAACTAAGAGTAATCTTAATAGAGAAAGAAAATTTTCAAAAGGAGTAGTATAAATGAAACATTTGACAAAATTGATTATTACGATTGTAACGGGGATTTTAGCGTTATTATTTGAATTTACTTTTCATCAAGCGACATTGGCATACGGAATCATTGTCATTACAGGTTCCATAATGGCATTTTCGATGTTGATTGAGATGATAAAAACATTAAAGTCTGGCAAATATGGTGTAGATATTTTAGCAATTACGGCAATCGTTGCAACATTAGCAGTTGGTCAATACTGGGCAAGTTTGATGATTTTAATCATGTTGACAGGTGGTGATTCTCTTGAAGATTATGCAGCTAAAAAAGCTAACAAAGAATTGAAATCGTTGCTGGATAATTCACCTCAAAAAGCACATTTACTTAAATTTGGCAAGCTAACAGATATTACAGTAGAAAAGGTTAGTATAGGTGATCAACTTGTTGTAAAACCAGGAGAAATTGTTCCAGTTGATGGATGTGTTACAACTGGGGCATCAACGCTTGATGAATCTTCCTTAACTGGAGAATCACGCCCTGTAGATAAAAAAACAGATGACTCAGTGATGTCTGGTTCAATTAATGGTGACAGTTCATTTACGATGATAGCGGAAAAAAGTGCATCTGATAGCCAATATCAAACAATCGTGAAACTAGTGAAAGAGTCAAAAGAACAACCTGCTCATTTTGTACGGATGGCTGATCGTTATGCAGTGCCCTTTACAATCACAGCGTATGTGATCGCAGGATTGGCTTGGTTTATTTCAAAAGAGCCAACTAGATTTGCAGAAGTATTGGTTGTGGCATCGCCCTGCCCGCTAATATTAGCTGCGCCGATCGCCTTGGTTGCTGGAATGAGTCGTTCTAGCAGAAATGGGATTATAGTAAAAACAGGAACTACGTTGGAAAAAATGGCGGGAGCTAAATCAGTAGCCTTTGATAAAACAGGAACCATTACGAAAGGATCTTTATCCGTGGATAAGATTGTTTCTGAGAGTGGATGTCCAGCAACAGAATTGTTAGTGCTAGCTGCGAGTGCGGAACAAGAATCCAGTCACATATTAGCTCGTTCTCTTGTAGCTTACGTTTCTTCGCCAGAAAGTTTAAAAAAGGTTTCAAATTTAGAAGAGATAACAGGTGCTGGTGTCACAGCAACAATTGACGGGAAAGTGATTCGTGTTGGAAAACCAGCTTTTGTTTCACAACAAAAAATTAGAGAAGTAGCAGATCAAACGATTGTTTATATTTCTCAAGATGGACAATATTTAGGCTATATTACCTTTACTGATAGTATTCGTCCAGAAGCTAACGAAACAATGGAGCAATTAAGAAAGCTAAATGTTGATCACTTATTGATGTTGACTGGTGATCGTCAAAAAGTTGCAGATGATATCGCAAAAGAAGTTGGAATTACAGAAGTACATGCGGAATGTTTACCTCAAGACAAAATTGATGTCCTGAAGAAGATTTCTGAGTCTAAACGACCAATAATCATGGTTGGAGATGGTGTAAATGATGCTCCTTCCTTAACTATTGCAGATGTTGGAATTGCCATGGGGGCTCATGGAGCCACTGCGGCGAGTGAAACAGCTGATGCAGTGATATTGAAAGATGATTTAAAAAAAGTTAGCACAGCAGTAGAAATTTCGAAAGATACTATGAAAATTGCTAAACAATCTGTTTTGATTGGTATTACGATTTGTACGGTCTTGATGTTAATAGCAAGCACAGGCGTCATCCCGGCTTTATTTGGTGCAGTTTTACAAGAAGTGGTGGATACTGTTTCTATCTTATCTTCTTTACGGGCAAAAAATGATTGAGAATAATCTCAATTTTTAGCAATAATACCTGGAGAACAGATAGTTGCAACTATGTATTCAAATTGTTAGAATCAATAGGTTGAAACGAATACACGTTGAAAATCAGGAGGAAATCAAATGAATGGAAGCAAAATAAATCATAAAAACGTAACGGAAGAAATGCTCCTAGCACAAGGGTATCGTAAATATTCAGGCAAGGGTTTAGATATTTATTATAGCAAAGATATTTGTGCTCATATTGGTAACTGTGTTTTCGGCAATCCAGATGTTTTTGAAGTAGGACGTCGACCATGGATTATTGCTGATAATGCTAGCATCGAAGAGGATATTCGCATAATTGATACTTGTCCGAGTGGTGCTTTAAAATATATTCGAAAGGAAGAATAATAACTATGGAAATCAAAGAGGAACAAGATCGCTTTGTCTTATTTAATGATGCGCATCAAGAAATTGGTGAAATGACTTGGTCAAATGCTGGGGACAAAATGATGATCATTGACCATACATTTGTTGATCCGACATACAGGGGAAAAAAGTTAGCTGAGAAATTAGTATTTAACGGAGTAGAGAAAGCACGGCGTGAAGGCAAAAAAATTATTCCGCTATGTCCGTTTGCTAAAAAAGAATTTGATGCAAAACCTGAATATAGTGATGTTTTAAGAAAATAAAAAAATGATTTTTGATTATTCAAATAAGTACAAATCACTTTTTTTCTAATATACAATGAAAAGGCCAAAGTTATTTAAATAGAACTAGTAATTGAATAGAAAATATGCTAAAGTATAATAGATGTATTTTGTGAATAAAGGAGAATTAGACTATGTATAGTTTTATTTTAACACTTGTAATCATCCTTTCAGTTGTGATGGTTATTGCCGTTATGATGCAGCCAAGTAAACAAAACAGTGCAGCAAGTGCATTTACTGGTGGTGCTGATAAACTTTTTGGTAAACAAAAAGCACGCGGATTTGAAGCTGTTATGCAACGTGCTACAGCGGTTATCGGTGCTGTGTGGATGTTACTATTATTTATTTTAGTTTTATTATCATCAAAGTAAGATCTTTTAAGTCTCTCATTTACTGAGGGGCTTTTTTTCTTTAAAAAAATATGAAATAATCATCAATGATAAGATCTTGTAACTTCTTTCTTTTCATAAGGTTTTCGATAGATAATGTGCTAAAATGAAGTTGAGGTGAATTAGATAGTGAAAAAGATAAGTCTACCTAAACCATTATTTACACGAAATGGTTCCCGTGCTGTATTACTATTGCACGCTTATTCAGGAAGTAGTAACGATGTTCGAATGTTGAGCCGTTATTTAGAGAAAGCAAATTATACTGTATATTCCCCTAATTTTTCTGGTCATGCGACGGTTGCCCCAGAAGATATTTTGAACAAAACAACCAATGATTGGTGGCAAGATACAATCGATGCAGTTCAATTTTTAAAAGATAAAGGATATCAAGAAATTGTGGTTTTCGGTCTTTCAATGGGCGGTATTTTTGCAATGGACGCTTTAACAAGAAAATTAGAAGGAATCATCGGAGGTGGTTTTTTCTGTTCACCTATTTTTCCAGTAAAAAATAGTGTTCCAGAAAATTTCGTTCTTTATGCTGAAAAAGTTTTAAAAATGGCTGGTGTCTCAGCTCAAGAGCAAGCGGAGCGAATGGTAAAAATCAAAAAGAAATCGCATGAACAATTAATAGATATAGAATTTTTTTCAGAAAAAACAGCTAACAAACTCAATCAAATCAACGTTCCTGTTTTTATGGCGCAAGCAGGAAAAGATGATATGATCGATCCAATGGGAGTTTATCGGACAGCCCAAGCATTGATTCAAACACAATTTACATTAAACTGGTATCCAAATAGTGGACACGTGTTGACAGTTGGACCAGATCATAAACAATTAGAACAAGATGTATTTGCATTTTTAAATACATTGTCTTGGAATGAGGAGAAAGAATGACAAAACAAACAATCAAGGAGAAAATCCTATCTTTTATGGAAACTCATACGAAAAAAAGTTTTTCCATGGAAGAAATTGCGGAAGGCTTGCAGCTACAAAAGAGTTCAGATTTTAAGCTGTTGGTTCAAACAGTTGCAACGATGGAACGCGAAAAATTAGTAGAATTCAATAAAAAAGGAAAAATCCGTTTGCCACAAAAAAAAGGAGATATTGAAGGAATATTTCGGGCGAATGAACGCGGATTTGGTTTTGTAACAATTGATCCTGAAGAAGCAGATGTCTATATTCCAAAAGAGGCTGTCAATTTTGCGATGGATGGTGATGTCGTTATCATAGATATCGTTCAACCAGCAGATGCTTTTTCAGATCGCGGAGCTGAAGGGAAAGTAATAGAAATCAAAACTCGTGCGATCACTCAAGTCGTCGGTGAATTTATTGCCTATGGTGAAAAAGAAGTGAGCGAAACCGATCTTTACGGTTATGCTGTTCCAAAAGATAAAAAATTAACAGGTTTAACCTTTAATATTGCTGCTCAAGGAATTAAACCTGTTGATGGCAGTATTGTGATCATAGAAGTGACGCACTATCCTGAAAAAGAGTACCCAAAGAGTTTAGAAGGTTTAGTCAAAAAAGTGGTTGGTCACAAAAATGATCCTGGGATGGATATTTTATCCATTGTAGTGGCTCATGGCATTCCGACGAGTTTTCCTGAAGAAGTAATCGAAGAAGCTGATAAAGTGCCTGATGCAATCTCAGAAGTAGATATAGAAGGTCGGAGAGATTTACGAGATCAAATGATCGTAACGATTGATGGAGAAGACGCAAAAGATTTAGATGATGCAGTGGCGGTACGAAAACTAGAAAATGGTCATTATTTCTTAGGAGTTCATATTGCAGATGTTTCTTATTACGTCACTGAAGGTAGTGAATTAGATCAAGAAGCTTGCGAACGTGGCACTAGTGTTTATTTGACAGATCGAGTTGTACCAATGATTCCACAACGTTTATCTAATGGTATTTGTTCGTTGAATCCTAACGTACCTAGACTTACAATGAGTTGTGAGATGGAGATAACTCCTGAAGGTAACGTAGTGAAACACGATATCTTCCAAAGTGTGATTCAAACAACAGAACGTATGACTTATACAGCGGTTAATGAAATTTTAGAAGAACAAAAACCAGAAACAATGAAGCGTTACAAAAAGTTACTAACGATGTTTAAAGAAATGGGGGAACTTCACCAGATTCTTGAACAAATGCGTGAAAACCGTGGTGCGATTTCGTTTGAGGACCGTGAAGCAAAAGTGTTAGTTGATTCAGAAGGTCACCCTCATGATATTTTGCTTCGTACACGAGGTGTGGGAGAACGTTTGATTGAATCCTTCATGTTGTCTGCAAATGAAACTGTGGCGAAGCATTTCAATGACTTAAAACTACCTTTTATTTACAGAATTCATGAACAACCAAAAGAAGAAAAAATGCAGCGTTTCTTTGATTTTGCAGCAGTATTAGGAATTTTAGTCAAAGGAACAAAAGCAGATATTACTCCAAAAGATTTGCAAAGAGTTTTGGAACAAGTAGCAGATAAACCCGAAGAAGCTGTAATCAATACAATGTTGTTGCGAAGCATGCAACAAGCTCGTTATTCAGAAGATAATTATGGACATTATGGCTTAGCTGCAGAGTATTACACGCACTTTACGTCACCAATTCGTCGCTACCCAGATTTGATCGTTCATCGATTGATCCGTAGCTATGAAGGAACTGTTTCAGAAAAATTAAAAGAAAAATGGACACAAGATTTACCGGATATTGCCGATCATAGTTCAAGAATGGAACGTCGAGCTGTTGAGACAGAACGTGAAGTCGATTCAATGAAGAAAGCTGAATTCATGGCAGATAAAATTGGCGAAGAATACGAAGGTATCATCAGTTCAGTCACTCGCTTTGGGCTTTTTGTAGAGTTGCCAAATACAATCGAAGGCTTGATCCATGTTAACAACTTAAAACAAGATTACTTCCATTTTATTGAAAATCATATGGCTCTCGTTGGCGAACGAACAGGAATGACACTAAAAATCGGTCAAAAAATCAAAATTAAAGTAGATAAAGCAGATCCAGAAACGAGAGAAATCGATTTCGAATTTGTTGAAGCAGAAGAAGTAGAGAGAATTGAAGCACCGAAACAAAAAAAACGTCAAGAAGGTCGTCGGAAACGTATTTTTGATCGTAAAGACGCAGACAAGAAACCTTTTGTACAAAAGAAAAATAAGAAAAAGGGCAAAAAGCCGTTTTATAAAGAAGTAGCCAAAAAGAAAAAAGCAAAGAAACAAAAGAAAAAATAGAAAATGGAGGAATGGGAATGCCAAAAGGGGAAGGAAAATTGATTGCCCAAAATCGTAAAGCGAGGCATGACTATACTGTTGTTGATACAATGGAAGCTGGAATTGTTTTGCAAGGAACAGAAATCAAATCGATCCGAAATGGACGAATCAATTTAAAAGATGGATTTGCTAGAATCAGAAATGACGAGGCCTACCTGCTTAATGTGCACATCAGTCCCTATGAGCAGGGCAATATTTTTAATCATGATCCTTTACGGACAAGAAAATTATTATTACACAAAAAGCAAATCGCTAAACTGATTGCCGAGACTAAGAATACGGGAATCACAATCATCCCGTTGAAAGTTTATATCCGTAATGGTTATGCCAAAGTATTGATTGGTCTTGCCAAAGGGAAAAAACAATACGATAAACGAGAAGATTTAAAGCGCAAAGAAATCAATCGAGAGATTAGCCGTACGCTTAAAAATAATTTACGTTAGTTCATTTTGATGGTTATTTTTATACTTTTTCGCATATTTGATTTCTTTGCTTTATCTTATGTGAAAAATTTGGTAGAGTGAAGGAAATCGATGAGTTTTCATCGTTTTTTCAGTAACTAACCTTTATGCTACCAAATACCATTAGGAGTCGTTTTCTCGAATATTTTGTCAAATTAAAAGAAGTGTCTTATTTTCATGAAATTCTTTTGAAATTATTCATTGTTGGTGGTATGATACGGTTGGTTAAGAAATAGAAGCCTTTTAAGCTTCTCGCAAGTTTGTTTGAAAAGAGGTGAATTAATTTGGAAGAGAAGACACTACTCTTCAAGATTGGGCCAATTTGGTTTGACGGGACTATTTGTTTGATGGTTTTGTTAACATGTGTCATTGTCTTTGGAATAGTATATTTCTGCACAAGGAATATTCAAATGAAACCTAAAGGCAAACAAAATGTCATTGAGTATCTCATTGATTTTGTTCGGGGCATTATTACCGACAATATGCCAAGTAAAGAAGTAACAAATTTTCACCTACTAGCTTTCACGATGTTTATGTTTGTCTTAGTTGCTAATATTATTGGTCTAGTAACCAAAGTAGCCATCGGGGACTATACGTATTGGAAAAGCCCAACAGCCGATCCAATGGTTACTTTGACATTAGCATTGATCATGATTGCTTTAACACATTTCTTTAGCGTTAGTCGTTTTGGCTTAAAAGGATATTTTAAAAATAGTTTTTTAAGTCCAGTATCGTTTCTAATGCCGATCAAGTTGATGGAGGAATTTACGAATTTGCTTACTTTGGCGCTACGTTTATACGGAAATATTTTTGCCGGCGAAGTATTATTAGGATTGATTGCAGGGCTCGTATCCAGTGTAGGACTTTGGACGATTCCTCTGGCGATACCGTTAGAAATGATCTGGTTAGCCTTCTCATTATTTATCGGTGCAATTCAAGCATTTATATTTGTAACATTATCGATGGTTTACATGGCTCATAAAGTTGAAGTCGAAGAATAAACAATAAATCAAAAACAACTATTTCTTAGGAGGAAAACAATAATGAATGATATCGCAGCAGCAATCGCAGTTTTCGGAGCAGCAATCGGAGCAGCTTATGGTAACGGAAAAGTTATCTCAAAAACAATCGAATCAATGACACGCCAACCAGAAATGGCTGGACAGCTAAGAACAACAATGTTTATCGGAGTTGCCTTGATCGAAGCGGTTCCTATTCTAGGTGTAGTTATTGCATTGTTATTAGTGCTTAAATAATCTCTTTAGAAGGCAGGACGCTGAGTTTTTTAAACGCCACGCGTTGCTGCTTTCTTTGCTGCGAAACACTGCGACTGCCTTCGGCAGAGCAGATGTTGAGCAGTACTTGGCGAACGAAGAGAGAGAAGTAACCTATTAAAAAGTATCAAGCTTCTCCAAAAAAAGTAGACCACTAAAAACATCAAGTTTTAGACAGTAGCTATTTCAAAATGGCAGAGCAGATGTTGAGCAGTACTTGGCGAACGAAGAGAGAGAAGTAACTTATAAAAAAATATCAAGTTTCACCAAGGATAAGGTGAACCAGACTATACAATACCAAAAATGGTAAACAACATCATCACAGAGAATTGCAGAGAAAGGAAGTTGAAACTTCATGCTAGATTATTTAGTAATCGGTGAAGCAGGACCAAGTACAACGATAGGTACAATGATCGTTGTAAGTGGCGCTTTTCTAATTTTGATGCTTCTAATCAAGAAATTCGCTTGGGAAGCAATCACTGATATGTTAAAAAAACGTGAAGATAAAATTGCCAATGATTTAGATTCTGCAGAACAATCTCGAATCGCAGCCGCTAAGATGCAAGAAGAACGTCAACAAAAATTACTTTCTTCTAAATCTGAAGCCGCAGAAATCATTAAACATGCGAAAGAGAACGGAGATCAAAACCGTCAAAAAATCTTATCAGAAACCAATGAAGAAGTTTCACGTTTACGAGAAAAAGCACGTCAAGATATCTCTCAAGAACATGAAGAAGCATTGGCATCTGTTAAAGATGAGGTAGCGAGCCTATCGTTACAAATTGCAGAGAAAATTTTGAACAAAGAATTGACACCTGAAGCACATGATTCATTGATCAATTCATATATCGAAGGTTTAGGTAAGTCAAATGAAGTTAGATAAATACACAGTAGGTAAACGCTATGGTAAAGCTTTGTTTGAGTTGGCGATTGAAAAGCAAGAAGCCGATAGTATTTACCAAGATCTGATGGCACTTAGAGAAATTTTTCACGATGTTCCTGATTTAGGTGAGATATTGAGTGATGCTCGTCTGGAACCTTATGAAAAAGATGAGATTATGAAGCACTTAGTTGGTGAATATGAGGGGACAATAGAAAATTTTTTATATGTTGTTTATAATTACTCACGTATGAGCGATATATTATTAATGATTGATGAATATGAAAGACGTTACGATGAGTATAATAATTTGCTTTTAGGTACGGTTTCAACAGCTGTTCCTTTGACTAAAAAGCAACATCAACTAATGGAAGAAAAAGCAGCTAAACTATTAGGTTATGAACATGCTAATTTAATTAATTTAATTGATCCAGATATTGTCGGTGGCGTAATTATAGAAGCAAATTATAAAGTGATCGATGGTAGTATTCACAAACAGTTAGAACAAATCCAAGAATTGTTATTAAAATAACGTTCAGCACAATAAAGAGGTGAATTGAATGGCTATCAAAGCAGAAGAAATCAGTGCCTTGATTAAGGAACAAATAAAAAATTATCAACAAGAATTAGCAGTCGAAGAAGTAGGAACTGTTACCTATGTTGGGGATGGAATCGCCCGTGCCCATGGATTAGAAAATGCGATGAGTGGTGAATTACTTGAGTTTTCTAACGGTTCATATGGAATGGCGCAAAACTTAGAAATAAACGATGTTGGTATCATCATCTTAGGTGATTTTGAAACCATTCGAGAAGGAGACAAGGTAAAACGTACAGGTAAAATCATGGAAGTCCCCGTTGGCGAAGCAATGATCGGTCGTGTCGTTAATCCACTAGGTCAACCAATCGATGGGTTAGGCGAAATCAAAACCAATAAAACACGACCTGTAGAAGCAGCAGCACCAGGTGTTATGCAAAGAAAGTCTGTTGATCAACCGATGCAAACTGGTTTAAAAGCAATTGATGCACTTGTACCAATCGGTCGAGGTCAACGTGAATTAGTTATTGGTGACCGTAAAACAGGTAAAACTTCTATTGCCATCGATACGATCATCAACCAAAAAGGGCAAGATGTTATTTGTATCTATGTCGCTATCGGTCAAAAAGAATCAACGGTACGTAACCAAGTTGAAACCTTAAGAGCCTATGGTGCACTTGACTATACAATAATCGTAAATGCTGGAGCATCTCAACCAGCTCCATTACTTTATATTGCGCCTTACGCGGGAGCTGCGATGGGTGAAGAATTTATGTATAACGGCAAACACGTTTTGATCATCTTTGACGACTTATCAAAACAAGCGGTAGCCTATCGGGAACTGTCATTGCTATTACGCCGACCTCCAGGTCGTGAAGCTTATCCAGGTGATGTGTTCTATCTACATTCACGTTTATTAGAACGTGCGGCAAAACTAAGTGACGAATTAGGCGGCGGTTCAATGACGGCCTTACCATTTGTTGAAACACAAGCCGGAGATATTTCTGCTTATATCCCAACAAACGTTATTTCAATTACAGACGGACAAATTTTCTTAGAAAGCGATTTGTTCTACGCCGGAACTCGTCCAGCCGTTGATGCCGGTCTTTCAGTATCACGTGTAGGTGGATCAGCACAAATCAAAGCAATGAAAAAAGTAGCAGGTACGCTTCGTTTAGATTTAGCAAGTTACCGTGAATTAGAAGCCTTCACTCAGTTTGGTTCTGATTTAGATGCGGCAACGCAAGCAAAATTAAACAGAGGGCGTCGTACCGTTGAAATTTTAAAACAAAAATTACATGCGCCACTCGCAGTAGAAAAACAAGTTGTTATTTTATATGCGTTGACGCACGGATTTTTAGATAGTATCAGTGTTGCCAAAATTCTAGATTTTGAATCAGAACTATTTGACTTTTTAGATGGGAAACATCCTGAATTATTTGAAACGATCCGTACAACAAAAGACTTGCCTAAATCAGAAGATTTAGATGCTGCGATCAAAGAATTCAAAGAAATTTTTAGTGCAGCGAATTCAGAAGGTTTAACAGCTAAAGATACACTTGAATCAATTCAAAATGCGTAAGAGAGGTGACAAGAATTGGGTGCTTCATTAAATGAGATCAAACAACGCATTGCTTCAACTAAAAAAACGAGTCAAATCACTAACGCTATGCAGATGGTTTCCGGCGCTAAGCTGACAAAATCAGAAGCTGCTTCCAGAAGCTTTCAAGAATATGCGTCAAAAATTCGTTCTATCGTTACACATCTTGTGGCAGCTCAATTAAGTGATTTGGAAGAATTGGATTCATATGACAATAAAGAAGCGTCAGAAAGTGGAAACTACCACATGATGCTGACATCACGTCCAATAAAAAAAACGGGCTATATCGTTATTACCTCTGATAAAGGCTTAGTTGGTGGTTACAACAGTTCAATTTTAAAACAAACGATGAAAATGATGACAGATGATCATGAATCCCAGGACGAATATGTTTTGATCGCTATTGGCGGAACAGGAGCAGATTTTTTTAAAGCTCGTGGGATAAATGTAGCATATGAACTTCGTGGGTTGAGTGATCAACCTAGCTTTGATGAAGTTAGAAAAATCGTTTCAACAGCAACTACAATGTATGAAAATGAAGTCTTTGATGAGTTATATGTTTGTTATAATCATCACATCAATTCATTGACAAGTCAATTTCGAGTAGAACAAATGCTGCCAATTTCAGATTTAGATCCGGAAGAGGCGACAACATATGAGCAAGAATATATTTTAGAACCTTCTGAAGAAGCAATCTTAGATAATTTGTTGCCGCAATATGCCGAAAGTTTGATCTATGGTGCGATTATTGATGCAAAAACAGCGGAACATGCTGCTGGAATGACAGCGATGAAAACGGCTACTGATAATGCGCAAAATATTATTAGCGATTTGACAATTTCTTACAATCGCGCTCGTCAGGGAGCGATTACGCAAGAAATCACTGAAATCGTAGCTGGTGCTGCTGCTTTAGAGTAATAATCGAGATTCGAGTTTGTTTGGCTTGGATTTCTTACTAAGTATATAGAGAAGATAGGTTTTTATCACGACCTCGTTAGGGTGTAAAATTGTCGAACAGTTGATAATTTTATGACCTCCTTAACGGTATAAAAATATCAAGAGCTCAGCAGGTTCACAAACGTTTGAACATCCAAAAAGCGGATAGCCAGATTGTGTTCCAATTGCTTACTCTTGAACAATATTTTTATGACCTTTTTTAAACGAAACGGAGGAAAGACACATGAGTTCAGGAAAGATTGTTGAAGTAATCGGTCCCGTTGTTGACGTGGAATTTTCACTAGATCAATCCTTACCAGATATAAATAATGCATTAGTCGTTTACAAAAACGGTGAAGAAAAACAAAAAGTTATTTTAGAAGTAGCGTTAGAATTAGGAGACGGTGTTATTCGTTCGATTGCAATGGAGTCTACTGATGGATTGCAACGCGGAATGGAAGTTATCGACACAGGCAAACCAATTTCTGTTCCTGTTGGAAAAGAAACCTTAGGGAGAGTATTCAACGTTTTAGGTGATACGATCGACTTGGAAGAACCGTTCCCAGAAGACGCAATACGTAGCGGTATTCATAAAAAAGCCCCTGATTTTGCCGATTTAAGTACGAGTAATGAAATTCTAGAAACAGGAATCAAAGTTATCGATTTGTTAGCGCCTTATCTAAAAGGTGGTAAAGTTGGACTATTCGGTGGTGCCGGTGTTGGTAAGACTGTTTTGATCCAAGAGTTAATTCATAATATTGCTCAAGAACATGGTGGTATTTCCGTATTTACTGGTGTTGGTGAGCGGACACGTGAAGGGAACGATCTTTATTTTGAAATGAAGGACTCTGGCGTTATAGAAAAAACAGCCATGGTTTTCGGGCAAATGAACGAACCTCCTGGTGCACGTATGCGTGTAGCCTTGACTGGTTTAACGATTGCCGAATATTTTCGTGATGTTGAAGGTCAAGATGTGTTATTATTTATCGATAATATTTTCCGTTTCACGCAAGCTGGATCAGAAGTTTCTGCTTTATTAGGTCGGATGCCTTCAGCGGTTGGTTATCAACCAACACTTGCGACTGAAATGGGTCAATTACAAGAACGTATCACCTCTACTAAAAAAGGCTCGATCACATCGATTCAAGCAATCTATGTACCAGCTGATGACTATACTGATCCGGCACCTGCAACAGCTTTTGCCCATTTAGATGCAACAACTAACTTGGAACGTCGCTTAACTGAAATGGGTATTTATCCTGCAGTTGATCCATTAGCGTCATCTTCTAGTGCCTTAACACCAGAAGTTGTAGGGGAAGAGCATTATGCTGTAGCAACTGAGGTACAGCACGTATTACAACGTTATCGCGAATTACAAGATATTATTGCGATTTTAGGAATGGATGAATTATCAGATCAAGAAAAGATTTTGGTTGGTCGTGCCCGTCGAATCCAATTTTTCTTATCGCAAAACTTCAATGTAGCGGAACAATTTACAGGACAACCCGGTTCTTATGTTCCAGTAGCGGATACTGTCAAAGGCTTTAGAGAAATTCTTGATGGGAAATACGATGATTTACCAGAAGAAGCTTTCCGTAGTGTGGGTAGAATCGAAGACGTTATTGAAAAAGCTAAAACGTTGAACTACTAGAAAGGGGAGACACCAAATGGATTATTTAACAATTAATATTGTGACTCCTAATGGGCTGGTTTATGACCATCACGCATCAATTATTGTGGTACAATCAACGGATGGTGAAATTGGTATCTTACCTAAACATGCACCTATTATCGTTCCTTTGGCGATTGATGAAGTGCGTGTGAATAGAATCGATTCTGATGCGCACATGGATTGGATAGCTGTGAATGGCGGTATTATGGAAGTTCGGGATAACGTTGTGTCAATCATTGCCGATAGTGCAGAACGTGAAAGAGATATTGATGTAAGCCGAGCAGAACGTGCTAAAAAAAGAGCTGAGCGTATGATTGAAAAAGCAAAGGAAAATGCAAATACGGATGAATTAAGTCGTGCTACAGTTGCACTTCACCGAGCAATTAATCGAATCAATGTGTCAAAACATACGTAAAAAATTAAAGTGACTGAGACAACATGATTGTCTCAGTTTACTTTTTTAGATAAAATGAGAAACTATACATAAAATCTTTTAGAAAAATTAAGAATTTTTATTTTTTGTTTCAGTTGATTTATGATAAACTGTCTTTATGTCGCTTAGTGAAGCATAAAGAATCTTCTGTAAAAACTAAAAGTGATAGAAAGTATCACCTTAAATTTTACTTAATTTTTCTGTCGAAGCTGTACTAGCCTAATATGCTTTTAAATTAAGGAGATGAATGATGCAATTTTTTGGTATTGATGCGCTGGTTCGAATCATTAGTCATATAATGTTTATTTACGTTAGTTTTTGGGCGATGCAATCTATTCGAATAGAACATTTTTTTAAAACACATCAGACCTCTCAAGTGCGTATGCTGATCGTTCTTTTTTCAATTGTTATTGGTTTTACTGCAAGTTCATTTTTCTTAGAATTTCTTGCCTTATGCCGTAACTTATTTATTGGATTTTTTCCATAAGGATTGATGAATAAAAAGAAAAGATACTAATTGTTGGTAAATAGTGGTATAATAGAAAAGATTTTGGATCGAAGCATCCAATTCTAACTTTTTTGGGGGGAACAAAATGGAACAGATTATTGTTCATGGTGGTAACCAATTAAAAGGAACTGTGAAAATCGAGGGGGCTAAAAATGCAGTATTGCCAATTTTAGCAGCGACCCTTTTAGCTGAAGAAGGAACAACAACATTAAATAATGTACCGATTCTTTCTGATGTTTTTACAATGAACCAAGTAATTAAACACTTAAACGTAAATATTGAATTTAAAGAAGAAGAGAATCAAGTAATAATAGATGCAACACAGCCTCTAGGCATCGAAGCAAATTATGAGTACGTTAGCCAAATGAGAGCGTCGATCGTTGTTATGGGTCCTTTATTGGCTCGTAATGGTCATGCGAAGGTTGCTATGCCTGGTGGCTGTGCGATTGGTAAACGTCCGATTGACTTACACTTAAAAGGCTTCCAAGCGCTAGGTGCAAAGATCATCCAAAAGAATGGCTATATTGAGGCAATTGCAGATGAGTTGATCGGAAATACAATTTACTTGGATTTTCCAAGTGTAGGCGCGACTCAAAATATCATGATGGCTGCTGTTAAAGCTAAAGGGATGACAGTAATCGAAAACGTTGCTAGAGAACCTGAAATCGTTGATTTAGCGAATGTCCTTAACAAAATGGGGGCTAAAATATTCGGCGCTGGTACTGAAATGATGCGTATCGAAGGCGTGGAAAAACTTCATGCGGTTGAACATTCAATTGTTCAAGATCGTATTGAGGCAGGAACGTTTATGGTTGCAGCTGCAATGACTGAGGGAGATGTTTTGATCGAAGAAGCAATTCCGGAACATAATCGTCCGCTAATTTCTAAATTAACTGAAATGGGTGCTGTAATTCGTGAGGAAAGAGGCGGTTTACGTGTTGTTGGTCCTAAAGTGATCAAACCAACGGATATCAAAACATTGCCACATCCTGGTTTTCCAACAGACATGCAAGCACAGATGACTGCAATGCAAATGGTAGCTGAGGGATCAAGTGTTGTAACTGAGACGGTCTTTGAAAATCGTTTCCAACATTTAGAAGAAATGCAACGAATGAATGCTGATGTAAAAATAGAAGGCAATATCGCTATTATTAATGGTAGTCAAGCATTACAAGGGGCTGCTGTTGAAGCAACGGATTTACGTGCTGCTGCTGCGTTGATTTTAGTAGGATTACGTGCTCAAGGTATTACACGAGTAACGCATTTAGAATATTTAGATCGCGGATACTACAAATTCCATGAAAAACTTCAAAAATTAGGAGCAAAAGTGGAGCGAGTATACGATGAAAAAGCGACAGAAAAGACACTGTCAACAGTTAGTTAAAAGGGGAAATAGATATGAGTTCGACACGCTATATTATAGTGACTTTGTTGAAAGTTTTAGTAGTGATTGCCTTAGTGATTATTTTATTTGTTACCGGCACGATGATCGGTTATGGAGTCGTCGGCGGAGGGAATCCAAAAGATGTGTTCAAAGAAGAAATTTGGACTCATATTCTAGACTTTTTTAAATAGATATCGCATAAAAGAGCCAATTCAGCCTGTTTTTACGGTTTGAGTTGGTTTTTTTTTATAGTATAAGAGTGTAGCCCTTTTAACTTGAGAACAGTCAATTAACTGAAACTATCCAAAGTTGAAAATCAAATAATATTTAGTTCCTTTAAAATAGTAGCCAAACCCATAGATACAAATTCTAGTAACTCAATATAATACAAACATGTAACTGTTTTAGTATACAAGCTGTTAAAATAAAATGATGAAGTCATTAAACATCATTTCAGCTGTTTTATAGGTTGAAAAGTCTAAAATATCAACTAAGAAAAAACGTTATATGTTATAATGAAGATTGATTAATTGCAGAAGGAGCGATAAGGATATGAAAGCAGTAGTTACTGAAATTGGTGTTCGAGCATTAGATGAGAAAGAACCGATGATCATACTTTTTGGTGAAAGCGCCACAGAGGGGTTAAAAGAATATTCTGTGATTCAAAATTTTCAAGAAAATCAAACGTTAGAAATGAAAAAAGGGGATTTACTAAAGATCGATGAACAAGAATATACGATTAATTATGTGGGGTCTTTTGCTAACGATAACTTAAACAGCATTGCCCACGTGACATTAGTTTTTGCTGATATACCTAAAGAGGATCCAATTGTTAACGGTTTATACCTTACGCCTGATGACTTTCCGACAATTAAGGTTGGATCAATAATAGAATATATGTCTCATGGAGAGTGAATAAATGGAACAAGAGAAAAATAAAGAGAAACGATTTTCCTGGTTTTGGCGTTGGTTTTTAAATAATCAAGTAGTGACCACTTTATTGATTGTATTATTAATTTTGTTGATCTTATTAGTTTTTACAAAAGTCTCGTATTTATTTGAACCTGTTTGGCAGTTTGTCGCGGTTGTTGGTTTACCATTGATCATGGCAGGGATTTTATATTATTTAATGAACCCAGTTGTTGATTATTTTGAAAAAAAACAAGTGCCTCGTATTTGGAGCATTATTGGACTATTTATACTTGTCGTTGCTTTGATTATTTGGGGGCTTGTAGTGATTGTTCCGAAAATACAAGAACAGACAGTCAGCTTTGGAAATCATTTTCCACAATATATTGATACGATTGATCAAAAAATGCAAGAGTTTTTAAGTGACCCTTTCTTTGCGCAATTTCGTAGTCAACTAGAGGATATGGGCGATAAGTTGATCAGTTCATTAGGGGATATTATTCGTAATATTTCTACGTTTACAGTACAAGGATTAGGAAGTTTTGTGGGAGCTGTCGCAACAGTTGTCGTTGCAATCATTACAATGCCGTTTATTTTGTTTTATCTGTTAAAAGACGGAAAGCAATTAGCGCCTTATTTGATGAAATTTTTACCTAATAAAATGCGCCAACCTACATTGAAAGTTTTAGGAGAAGTCAATTCTCAGGTTTCTTCTTATATACGAGGACAATTGACAGTGGCTTTTGCGGTGGCTGTAATGTTTATTCTCGGCTTTTCATTCATTGGGCTGGATTATGCGATTACATTGGGAATTACAGCGGGCTTTCTTAATTTGATTCCTTATCTCGGCTCATTTTTAGCAATGGTGCCTGCAATATTTTTAGGAATTGTAGGCGGCCCAGTTTTATTAGCTAAGGTGTTAGTCATTTTTGTTATCGAGCAGACGATCGAAGGCCGTGTGATTTCACCACTTGTGTTAGGTAGTCAGTTAGATATTCATCCTGTGACGATTTTAGTCGTGTTATTGACGTCTGGAAAGTTATTCGGTGTTGTAGGAGTAATTCTGGGAATTCCTGTTTACGCAGCTGCCAAGGTCATCATTACGCATATATTTGAATGGTATAAAGAGGTTTCAAGTTTGTATCATGAAGAAGAAGAAGTAGAAAAACTTGAATAAAAAAAAGCCGAAATGGACAAATCTGTCTGTTTCGGCTTTTAAAATCTTAGAATGTTTTTCCTAAAGTTGTTGCTTGGTTCATTGCTGTAGCTAATAATTCTTCAGCTTTTTCTGGATGGTGATCGATTCCTTCAATAAATAATTGATTGACTTCCGTAATACCAATAAAGTTTAAAATACCTTTTACGTACTGAGACGCAAAATCTTGTCCTTCATAAAAACCACCATTTGATTGAATGTGTAAGGCTTTTTTACCATTAGTTAACGGTTTAGGACCTTCTTCAGTGTATTTAAACGTTTTTCCTGCTACATTGATTGTATCGACCCATGCTTTTAAGCGAGTCGGAACGTTTAAATTCCATAAGGCATTGGCAATAACCACTTTATCAGCACCTAAAAATTGATCTGTTAATTCATTGAAACGCGCAACTTTTGTTTGTTGGCTTTCATTTAAAGCAGTAAATTCAGTACCAGTACGTAATGCCCCCCATCCAGAAAGCAACTCTTCATCGATTTCTGGAATGAAATCAGAGTAGACATCTAGCACATCGATCTCATCAGCTGGATTTTGAGCTTGATAGCTTTCTAAAAAAGTTTCTAAGGCACGGACAGAACGGGACTCTTCCTTAGTAAGTGGGTGTGCTTTAACAACAAGTAATTTTGACATGTAAAATCTCCTTCAAATACCTAAGTATCATTATTTATAAACAAAACTATTCTACTAATAAAAAGTAAGAAAATCAATATTTTTGCATAAATTCTACAAAAAATAAGTTTTCAGCTATTTTAGCAAAGAAAATACTTATAGGTAGTGATATGGAAGTACACTAAGTATCAGTGTAAAAAAAGTAATGACTTTTTTAGGGATTGGGTGTAAAGAACTTCAAAATCGGAAATAGAAATGAATTCAATCGTTGAGCCTATTCTTTATAAATATATATTTTTTACACTTGGGTAAAAATAACATTTTCTAGTTACTATTTGAAAAGGATTGCAAATGATTTTGAAAGGTGTTATGATAAGCATGTAATAAGGATTGTTACTGTTCGGCAGGCAAAACCTGAATCTTCCATAGCAATTTATTTTGGGTGGATTCTAGGTTTTTTTCATTTGTATTTGTAAAAGTGAGGTTCATCATGTATATTGAAAAAATTTTAAACAACAATGTCGTCATGACAAAAAATGAATCAGGTGAAGAAATCGTCTGTATGGGCCGAGGACTAGCGTTTCAGAAAAAAATCGGTGATGTAATTGATCCAACTTTTGTCGAAAAGGAATTTGTTCTTAAAGACTCCATCATTTCTGGACAATTTCAGCAATTGTTTGCGGATATTCCTTTAGAAGAAGTAGAGATCGTAAAAAAAATCGTGGATATGGCTGAAGAAGAGTTAGAAATTGAACTTTCGTCTAATATCTATCTAACGTTGACTGATCACGTACATTATGCGATTATGAGGGCTAATGAAGGTCTTGAAATGCCGAACCCATTAATGTTTGAAACAAAAAAGTTTTACCCGAAAGAATTTGCGATTGCTCGAAAAGGTGTTGCGCTGATTAAGGAAAAACTTAACGTTGATTTTTCTGAAAGTGAAACAGGCTTTATTGCGTTTCACATTGTAAACGGTGAACAGGCAAATGGAAATATGGAAGTAACGATGTCCGCTACTGAAATGGTACGAGATATTCTAACGATCATTAGCCGTTATTTTGGTAAACCATTTGACGAAGATTCATTAAATTATCAAAGAATCGTGACACATCTACAGTATTTTGCTCAACGCTACCTACAAAATGAAGCTCATGATGAAGAAGATGATTTTCTTTATGAGTTAATTCAAAGTAAGTATCCTAAAGCATTTCAATCAGTACAAAGAATCGATGATTATCTAGTCAAAAAATACCAAAAATCGATAGATAAAGCGGAACAAATTTATTTAACGATTCATATTCAACGTGTAGCTGGAGAGAAAAAGCAATAGCGTTTATGTTTACCAAAAAATTTAATTTTCAATCGAAGCGGATTGTTACTGTTTAGCAGGCAAAACCTAGATTGAAAAAACAAGCGATTCATCTATATTTAGTTTTTATAAGTATAGTAAATCATTGTTTTTTCAGTTTAGGTTTTTTTATATAAAAAATTAAGAAAAAGGGGTATGTAAAATGAGTAAAAATCAAGAAATCGCTGAGCGCGTCTTAACGCTTGTTGGCGGAGAAGAAAATGTAAATAGTGTCGTCCATTGTGCGACTCGTTTACGTTTCAAATTAAAAGATGAGGAAAAAGCAGATACTGAAAAATTAAATCAAGATACTGATGTGATTCAAGTAGTTCGAAGCGGCGGGCAATATCAAGTCGTAATCGGTAGCCACGTAAGTGATGTTTATAAAGAATTGATGGCGCATAGTGGTCTAGGAAATGATGAGTCAGAAAAAGATAATGGACCGAAAGGGAATATTTTCAATCAATTGATCGATATTATTTCTTCTATATTCACGCCATTCTTAGGTGCGATGGCAGGTGCTGGGGTCTTAAAAGGATTTTTAACACTAGCCGTTACATTAAATTGGTTGACTGCAGAATCAGGTGTTTATGTTGTCCTTTTTGCAATAGCTGACGGAATTTTTACCTACTTACCGATTCTTCTAGGCTTTACTGCAGCGAAGAAATTCAAAACGAATGAGTTTTTAGCTGTCTGCCTCGCAATGGCACTCGTTCATCCAAGTATTACAGCACTGGCGGGACAAACATTAAGTTTCGCTGGAATTCCAGTAATTATCGGAGCAAGTGCGTATACATCATCGGTTATTCCGATTATTCTGGCTGTTTATGTTCAAAGTCATGTTGAACGTTTCTTTAAGAAAATTATTCCTTCTTTTTTACAAATCATTTGTGTTCCTTTAGCTGTCTTTCTTGTGATGGCACCAGTTACTTTTATTGCAATTGGCCCAATCGGAACAATTTTAGGTGATTTACTTGGTAAAGGGTATGATGGAATTTATGGGTTTAGCCCAATTATTGCCGGTGCAGTTATGGGTGGTTTATGGCAAGTATTTGTTATGTTTGGTATGCATTGGGGCTTTGTTCCAATTATGTTATTAAACCTTTCAGCAGCAGGTGGTGGTGTAGATACAATGGCACCAATGCTTTTGCCAGCTGTTTTAGCACAAGGCGGAGCAGCGTTAGCCGTGTTCTTTATGACAAAAAATGTAAAACTAAAAGGCTTAGCTTTATCTTCAACAATTACTTCGATCTTTGGGATTACAGAACCGACAGTTTATGGTGTAACATTACCACTTAAAAAACCATTTATTGCTGCTTGTATCGGTGGGGCAGTTGGTGGCGCATTTATCGGTTTCAGTCACGTTCAAAACTATGTCTTTGGATTGGTTAGTTTATTGAGTTTACCAGGATTCATTCCTCAAGATACAAAAGATACGTCTGGTCTGGTTGCAGCTGTGATTGGAACGGTGATAGCTTTTGTGGTTGCATTTGTTTTAACGTTTATTTTAAAATTTGATGACAAACTAGAAGCTGGCAGTGAAGCACCAAAAGAAAATAACTCAATTACACAAAATAGTAATAAAAATGATAAAATTGTTTTAACCAGTCCAATAACAGGGACACTCGTTCCTTTAGACAAAGTTGAAGACCAAGTATTTTCATCTGGAGCTCTAGGTAAAGGGATTGCGATCGAACCAACTTTAGGAGAGCTATACGCTCCAGCTAACGGCGAAATCACAACACTATTTCCAACAGGGCATGCGGTTGGAATCACAACAGAAGATGGTGTTGAAGTATTGATGCACATCGGTATGGATACGGTCGAGATGGATGGTGATGGATTCGAGAGGTTAGTGAAACAAGGTGAGAAAGTGAAACAAGGTGATTTGTTAATTAAATTTGATATTGAAAAAATCAAAGCAGCAGGGCATCCAGTTATGACACCAGTTGTTGTTACAAATAGTGGGGATTATTTAGATGTATTAGATATGGATCAAACAGATGTTTTACATGGTGAGGATTTCTTAGCGATTATACGTTAATTAGACAACTGGTTATGTTTTTACATTATCTAGCTCACGAGCTAGTTTTTCGGGAAAAAGATAAAAACTGACCGAGCGCAATCAGCTTTTTAAATAAGGAGGAAAATCGTATGTCAAACAATAAAACAGCATTTCCAGATGGATTTTTATGGGGAGGCGCAACTGCGGCCAACCAATTAGAAGGTGCTTATCGCTCAGAGGGGAAAGGCTTGTCTGTTGCTGATGCAATGCCTGGTGGCAAAAAACGTTTTCAAATTTTAGGTAGCGATACGTTCAATTGGGAAATTGACGAAGATAAATTCATTTACCCAAATCATCGTGGTATTGATCATTACAATCGTTTTAAAGAAGACATTGCACTATTTGCAAAAATGGGTTTCAAATGTTACCGATTCTCAATTGCTTGGGCTAGAATTTTTCCAAAAGGTGATGAAGCGATACCCAATGAAGCAGGATTAAAGTTTTATGACCAAGTGATTGATGAGTGTTTGAAACATGGTATTGAACCTGTAGTAACGATTTCTCACTATGAAATGCCTTTACACTTGGCCAAAGAGTATGGCGGTTGGAAAAATCGTAAAATGATCGATTTCTTTGAAAACTATGCAACTGTTGTATTAACGCGCTACGGCAAAAAGGTAACATATTGGATGACGTTTAATGAAATCAATTCAGCATTCCATTTTCCAGCATTAAGCCAAGGGATGCTTAAAGCGACAGGAGCAGGGGATTATCAAAATGTTTTCCAAGCATGGCATAATCAATTCGTAGCTAGTGCTAAAGCGGTGAAAATTGGTCATGAAATCAATCCAGATATGCAAATTGGCTGTATGATTATCTATGCAACAACATACAGTATAGATGCAAATCCAGTTAATCAAATGGCGACA
Source organism: Enterococcus sp. AMC1251 (assembly GCF_058216535.1). Classification (NCBI taxonomy): domain Bacteria; kingdom Bacillati; phylum Bacillota; class Bacilli; order Lactobacillales; family Enterococcaceae; genus Enterococcus; species Enterococcus sp. AMC1251. Next base: position 1,188,029 of record NZ_CM177098.1, read on the forward strand.
TTAGCTCAAAATCAAGAATTCAATTTCTATTGTACAGATGCTCAAGTTCGAGGGGAGTATCCAGCTTACCAACAACGAATGTTTGATAAATATGGTGTCTCAGATTTAGAAATTGGAGACAATGATTTAGAATTAATGAAAAAATATTCAGTAGATTATATCGGTTTTAGTTATTACATGTCATCGGCAGTCAATGAAACAGCTGAAGAAGAGGACACAGTAATTGGAAACTTATTAGGTGGCGTGCGCAATCCATTCTTAGAAGCGAGTGAATGGGGATGGCAGATTGATCCTGAAGGGTTGAGAATTGCATTGAACGAATTATACGATCGTTACCAAAAACCATTATTTATTGTAGAAAATGGCTTAGGTGCAATCGATAAAGTGGATGAAAATTTTTATGTGCAAGACGATTATCGTATTGATTATTTACGTCGTCACATTGAAGCCATGTCAGAGGCAATAAAAGATGGTGTTGATTTAATGGGTTACACACCGTGGGGCTGTATCGATTTAGTGAGTGCTTCAACCGGTGAAATGAGTAAACGGTATGGCTTTATCTATGTTGATTTAGATGATAACGGTGAAGGCACGATGAATCGATATGAAAAAAAATCATTTAATTGGTATAAACAAGTAATTGAAACAAATGGACAAGACTTGAAATAGAAAATAAACCAGAGCTGTAGGTCAAGGAGAAAATTTGATCTACAGCTCTAAATTTTTGGAATTATAAAGAAATATTTGGCTAAGTTAAAAAGATTTTTTGGTCAAGATAACCAATCAATTATCATTAACATCGTGTAGTTTAATCATTCATCATTATTTCTTTTTCGTTGATACCATCATTTGGGTGTTGTATAGTGGGTTTGTGAGGGGGGAGACCATTGGAAAGAAGAAAGCTAAAACATCCTTTTTTTGTCATTATCGGTCCTAGTGGTTCAGGAAAAACGAAAGTGGCAGAAGCTGTTTTTAAAGCAAAGTATAAGGTAATTTCTCATACAACACGTCCAATCAGAAAAGATGAAAAAAACGGTGTAGACTACTACTTTGAAACGAAAGAACGATTTGAATATTTACTAAATACAAAAGCTTTGGCAGAACATGATACATATGATGGAAATCAATATGGTGTAGGAATTGCTGAGTTAATTCAAAAAACGGCAGATCATTATGCTTATGATGTTTTAACGATTAAAGGTTTTCTAGAAATCGAAAAGCGATTTGGCAATATGGTTATTCCCATTTTTTTTAAAGCATCCAAAAAAAATACATTAATAAGATTACAAACGAGAGAAGATGATGAAAAGATCATAACACAACGTAGTGCATTATATGATCAAGAATCTTTGCATAAAAACAAAGTAATGACTTACCCAAACTATTGTATAATCGATGCAAATCAACCATTTCAAAAAGTTGTTGAAGAGCTAGAACAGGCAGTAAATGAGTATCTCAAAAGTAAGCGAGTGTGAGAACGATTTATTTTACGTAGCTTTTTCCTATGTTTAATAAATTTATAGCGCCGATAGTAAAATTAAGCTAGACAACTAAATAAGTCATTTGTGCTACACTCAAAATAGTTCCGACCAAAGAATTATAAGGAGTGAAGACAAATGACCTATACTCATCTTACATCAAATGAACTCGTGATGATAGAAGCTTATTTCAATATGAGCCAACCTGTTACGATGGTTTCTAAGACTTTAACTCGTTCTAGACAGACAATCTACAATGTTTACAACTTCCTGAAACAAGGAAAATCTATCTGTGACTATTACCAACAATATAAAGAAAATAAAACACGTTGTGGTCGACAACCCATTAGTTTGCCTACAAAACAGCATGATTACATTCAATCTATGGTGGCTCAAGGGTGGACACCTGATGTGATTATTGGTCGAGCTGAGTTTCCTATTTCATGCTCTGTTAGAACACTTTATCGTCAGTTTAAAGCGAATCAATTTGATTGCTCAAAACTACCAATGAAAGGGAAACGAAAGCCCAACGGGCATAAAGAACGTCGTGGAAAGCAAGCATTTAAACGCAATATTTCAGAACGATCCACTGACTACCCTAATTTCCAACAGGAATTTGGGCATTTAGAAGGTGACACAATTGTTGGCGTTCATCATAAAAGTGCCATCATCACTCTAGTTGAACGCCTTTCAAAAGTGATTATTACATTAAAACCAAATGGTCGGAAAGCATTGGATATTGAAAAAGCGACAACTGATTGGCTACAAAAGATTCCCAGAAACTTGTTCAAATCCATTACCTTTGATTGTGGAAAAGAATTTTCAAATTGGAAAAACATGAGTAATGTCAATGATATTTCTATCTATTTTGCAGACCCTGGAACCCCCTCACAACGCGGATTAAATGAGCATTCGAATGGGTTATTACGTAAAGATGGGCTGCCTAAAACAATGGATTTTAATCAAGTTGACCAAGCTTTTGTTGCGGCTGTCACCTCTAAAAGAAATCACATACCAAGGAAATCTTTAAATTATCGAACACCATTAGAAGTATTTTTGAGTTACATAAATGAAAGACATTTGTCTAGCTTAATTTGACAAATCAAATAGTATAAAAAATTCAAATACTTTTTCATTTATCTGCGGAGAGCGCTAATTAAATTTTCCAGAACATTGCTCAAAAAATCTCGATTGCTAATAGTGTAAAATTCGCTGAGATACTAAGTGGTAGTTTAAACATTTATTATAAATAGTAAATCCAAATAAAAACGAAATCCTTCAGAGTAAAATTGATCAGTTCATTTTATTCTGGGGGTTATTTGTAAAATATAGAAATCTGAATTTTCCGTTAATTACAAAAATGTAACTTGTATGACAAACCAAATAATGGTTAAATAAAAGAGTAGGATAACTAAAGTTATTGGGAAATATAACTTTATGAAATGAAAAGGGAGAAGAGGAGAAGAGTGATGAAAAAAAGAAAAGTGATCATTGTAGGGATAATTGCAGTAATAGTAATCTGTATTATTATTCTTCCAAACTTGTTTAAAGGAACAAAAGTAGAAGAGTCAGAAGTAAAAATGGCTGGCGAAGATTTTGGAATCGAGTATTTTGAAGTACCAGATATTGAACAGGTCTATATAAATGGTGTCGTACAACCGGAACAGGCGGAAGCTTTTTCAAAGGACACAAAACTAACAAGTACTCCTGATATCAAAGTGAAAAATGGAGATGTTGTGGAACCTGAAACAGAATTATTTACGTATGAAGATAAAGAAGTAACTAAAGAAATTGAAGCACAAAATAATACGTTAAGTAAATTGGCTACTAAAAAACAGAATATCTATAATAAATGGAACCGAGCAATCGATAATTTTAATAAAACAAAAGAAGAAGATCGAAATACAACAGGAGCGGCTATTGATGAACAACATCAGACGGAAATCGATGGCGTAGATGAGGAAATTTTGTTTTCTAATGAAACAATTTCTGATTTATCTACAAAACAATTTATCTCAACAAAAGCAAAATTCAAAGGACGAGTTTCGATTCCAGAGGTCAAGGATGAAAATGCGCCTATCCTTCGCTTAACTTCTGATGGATTGTATGTCGCTGGTAAAGTAAATGAAAAAGATTTAATGAAAATTGCCGTAGACCAAAAGGCGAATCTTTCAGTCGTTTCAAGTGGAACAACTGTCACAGGTAAAATTTCTTATATTGACGGTAACCCACCGGAAGCTAAAGCCAATCAAAGTGAAAGCAATAATGCTAACGAATCGATGTCTACGTACAATGTAAAATTATCCCTTGATAGTTTAGAAGGAATCAAAAATGGGTATCATATGCAAGCTACTATTAACTTAGGAGATAACAAGCCAATCGAAGTTCCTAAAAAAGCAATGCATGATCAAGATGGCAAAAAATATGTATTAGTGAATGATTTTGGATCAGTGATTCGTCGTGATATTCAGGTAGGCGAAGAAAAAGGTGAAAATATCGTTGTTCATTCAGGATTAGAATCAGCGGATCGAATTGTTGTTTCTTCTAAGAAGGAAGTTAAAGAAGGCGATTTGATTGGCGATGGTAGTGAAGAATCAGGAGAAGCAGCACCAAAAGCCGCTAAAGAATAGGAGGAGCACACATGATGCAAGAAGAAAAAAGTCCGCGACCTCTCATTCAGATGCAGGCAATCAATAAATATTTTCCTGTGGGTAAAGAAAAATTGCACGTCTTAAAATCATTGGATTTGACGATCAATGAAGGTGAATTTATTATGATCATGGGAAAATCAGGAAGTGGAAAAACAACCTTAATGAACATCATCGGTTTTTTAGATCGAATTTCTGATGGAAATTATCTTTTTAAAGGGGAAGATGTTTCCAAGCTTTCTGAGAACAAAAAATCTGAATTCCGAAATGAGTATCTTGGTTTTATTTTTCAACAATTCTTTTTGATCAATTCATTAAATGTTAGTCAAAACGTACAATTGCCTTGTGTTTACGAGGGAAAGAAAAGTAATGAAGAAAAACGAAAGATTGCTGAAAAATATTTAGAGTTAGTTGGTTTAGGCGAAAAAACAAAAGCAAAAGTTAATGAACTATCTGGTGGTCAACAACAGCGTGTAGCGATTGCTCGTTCGTTAGTAAATGATCCGCTTTTGATCATGGCTGATGAACCGACAGGCGCTTTGGATAGTGAAACTGGAACGGAAATCATGGAGTTATTGACAGAATTGAACCGCCAAGGAAAGACAATCGTAATGGTTACCCATGATAATGATATGAAAAAATATGCGACTCGAGTGATACACATGAAGGATGGCCGTTTTCTTGAAGAAGAGGTGATTCGATGATCTCAAATCTATTGATCAGTACATTATTGAGTTTGCGAGCTCACAAATTGCGAGTTTTTCTAACGATGATTGGAATCATCATCGGAATTGCTTCAGTAGTGACAATTTCAACATTAGGCGAGGGCATGAAAAAACAAGTAACGTCTGCAACAAGTGCTATGAATACGAGCGTAGTTAAGCTGCACTATACCATGGAAGATGAAAGTGCTTCTGGGACAATGTCTTACGAAAAACCAGATTATAGTTTTTCTAGGGTCGATATGAAAAAGGTCAGGGATATCGATGGTGTTGAATCAATTTATCCTCAATATGGGGATGGTATGATGGGAGATAATCTAAATACTGAATTGGATTATTTTGGTGCCAAAGCAACGTTAATGGTTACATCAAACCGAGGGCAAAAGAAGGTTAAATATGGACGAGATTTTGACGATCGAGATATCAATAAAGACGTAATTATTTTGAATCACGATACGTTTGATACGAGTTTAAAGATGGATGATCCAGGTGAATTGATTGGAAAAGCTGTTTCAATCAATGGATATATGTATAAAGTTATTGGCATTTTAGAGCCATTTGATTATGGTGCTCTGGATAATTCTGAAGCAATGTCACTAGATTGGAATATTGTTTCCAGTAGTTTTGTATCAAGAAGTTCATATAATAAACTAGCAACGTCAAAATCAATTAGTGGCATTAATTTCAAATTGAAAGAAGGCGTTGACAAGCAAAACGTTATTGCGCAAGCCGTTACTATTTTGAACGAAAGCCATCCAGATGTTAAAGGGATCTTTAAGGAAAATGATCAGGAGCAGAAGAACCAGCAGCAAATGGAAGAGGCCATCGGAGGCATGACAATGTTCTTGATGGCAGTCACTGCAATTTCTCTTTTGGTTGGTGGGATTGGTGTGATGAATATTATGTATGTCTCGGTCACAGAAAGAAAACGAGAAATCGGTATTCGTAGAGCAATTGGAGCGAAGCCTCGAATGATTTTGATGCAATTCTTACTAGAAGCGGCATTTATTACGTTATTAGGAGGATTGATCGGTGTTGGATTAGGCTATCTTCTTTCAACATTAGTCGGTGGCTTCGTAGATATCGTTCCAGTGATGACACCATCGATTTTTGCTATATCAACTGTAGTATCTATTATGACAGGTGTTATATTTGGGATCATTCCTGCGATTAGTGCATCTAGAATGGATCCAATCAAAGCTATTTACAATTAAGAAAAAGATCAAATAATGGCTAAAAGACAAGGTTGGGACTGTAGGATTTAACCTGGAGAAATAAGCAGGAATTCACGAAAATTGCTCTTTAAATTTTTGTGAATTTCAGCTTATTTAAAAGAGGGTTGCTTTTGAAACCATCGTCTATTCGTATTTAGGGTGTGAAACAAAAGTGAATTTCACTGTTGTTTTATACCCCTCTTTTTTATTATTAAAAAAGAAAAAAAATATACTTGGATTTTCAAATCACATGAAAAAGAAATTTTTTGAAAAGAGCATTTGCTTGCTGAAATCAGTAGAGATGTTTAGAATAAATAGAGGAAGACATTCGGAGGGGGAAGACGAATGGAAAAGTTTCAATTACCAAAAGATGTATATGTGAAAACGATTGCAATTCGTGTGAAAAATGTAGATGGCATGGTAAACTTTTATAAAAATGTGTTGGGATTTATTTTAAAACTAGAAGAAAATAATCTATCGATTTTCGGTTCACAAGAAAAAGATAGTCGATTACTTATACTAGAGGAAACTGATTCTGAGAAAGATCAAATCCATCCTTTTGAGAAATCAATTTGTTTTTCTTTATTGATTCCAACAGAGGAAGAATTTGGTAGCCTTTTAAGAAGAATCACAGTTCACAACTACCCTATAAGTAAATCAATCCAAAAAGGACAGCGTAAAAGTGTATTTTTGGAGGATCCAGAAGGGAACAACCTGGAGATTAGTTATCTAGGAGGAGCAGATCAATTTGGAGAAAATGTTAAAACTCTGAATATCAAACCTTTGATAAATGAAAGTAATCTCTTATATTCGAGCCTTTCAGCTGGTGTTCGATTTGACAGACTCAAATTGTATGTGGAAGATAAGAGTAAACATTATTCCTTTTACCAAGATATTTTAGGAATGGCTTCTGAAAGTAAAACTGCTGATATGTTATCAATAAATAATAGGAATTTTTGGATTTATTTAGAAGATTCAGTAAGACAGAATAAACGAGTAGACGATTCTGAAGAATCCTTAGGGGTGGATTTTTTTGTGTTGTCATTAAACTATAAAGAAGAGATGAAGAAGCTAAAACAACATCTAGAAGAACAAAGACAAGAATTTTTTGTTGATAAAAAATTAACGATTTTAACGATGTACGATCCTAGTAAAATCGAATGGTGGTTCGTTAGAGAGTAGAGCAATAAAATAGGTTGAAAAATAATGAGGAAAATAATTTATGTATAAAAAAACAAAGCAAAAAATCAAAAAATTAATGGATGAAGGCATTTTTCCTGGAGCTAGTTTTTCTTTTATATTAGAGAGAGAAACCGAAGATTATACATGGGGAAATGCTCAAATATTACCTACTGTAGAACCGCTAGAACGCTCACTGCTTTTTGATGTAGCCTCTTTGACAAAAGTCATTTGCACTACAACAGTCGTCTTACAGCTGATGGAAACAGGAACAATCAACATTGATGCCCCGTTTAAAAATTATTATTCAGCATTTGAAGATGAAAAAATAACAATTCGCCATCTTTTGACACATACCTCGGATATTCAAAGTTATATTGAAAATCGAGCGACTTTGTCAAAAGAGGAATTGCAAGGTGCATACAATCAGGTACGTTCAGGTGAAAATAGAGGTAAAAATGTTGCTTATACAGATACTGGTACGATTTTACTTGGGTTTATGCTGGAAGAGCAATTTAATAAAGAGGTCATCGAGATTTTTAAAGAGCGTGTTTTGCAGCCACTGGATATGACTGAAAGTATTTTTTTACCTAAGGATTTTTCTAAAATCGTGCCAACCGAAGATCATCCTGTCAGAGGATTGATTCGCGGACAAACGCATGATCCAAAAGCTTTTGTTTTAGCAGAACATGCGGGTAATGCAGGATTGTTTACCAATTTGACCGATCTTAAAAAATTTACAGCAATGTATTTGAATGAAGGATGGTATCAGACAAATAGAGTATTAGAAAAAGAGACGATTCGCTCTTTACTAGTCGATCAAACGCCTAATAAGAAAGGGCATCGCTCTTTAGGTTGGGATCTGAAAGAAGATTTGACTGGACGATCGCTCTTATTCCATACAGGGTATACAGGTACGTTTTTATTGATTGATCCTGAGGAAAAGGAAGGTTTTGTCTTTCTTTCTAATCGCGTTCACCCTGTGGATAAAAGAGCAGAATACATGAAAAAAAGAGATGAGCTTATTGAAACATATTTGAAAGAAAAAATAACAAACAAAGATGAATCGCTTTCTTTTTAGTGGTATAATTAATGAGTATAAATGGAAGGGAGTCTCTAAACTATGCAGCAACCTTTATTTTTAAAACCGGTGTTCCAAGAAAAAATTTGGGGTGGAGATCGTTTACACAGTGTATTCGGTTTTGATCTACCAAGCAATAAGATTGGGGAAGACTGGGCAATCAGTGCACATCCTCATGGGGTAAGTACGGTAGAAAATGGTGAATTCTCTGGGCAACAGCTAGATCAACTTTGGGCGAATCATCGTGAATTGTTCGGTAATGCCAAGGGAGATGTTTTTCCTTTATTAACGAAGATTTTGGATGCAGAAGATGATTTATCTGTACAAGTACACCCAGATGACACTTATGGGCTAGCTCACGAAGGTGAACTAGGAAAAACCGAGTGTTGGTATATTATCGACGCTGAACCGGGCGCAACGATTATTTATGGACACAATGCTAAAAGTCGAGAAGAACTTGAAGCGATGATCAAAGAAGAACGTTGGGACGATCTGCTCAAGAAAGTACCTGTTAAAAAAGGTGATTTTTTCTATGTGCCAAGCGGGACGATTCATGCAATCGGTAAAGGAATCATGATTTTAGAAACCCAGCAAAGCAGTGACACCACATATCGTGTGTATGACTACGACAGAAAAGACGATGAAGGAAATGCAAGAGAACTGCATATTCAGCAATCTGTGGATGTAACAACAGTTCCTGCAAAAGACGCACAATTATCGATTCAACAACAAAACCAAGGACAATCTAGCATCATTACGTATTTGAAAACACCGTTTTTCAACGTATATGAATGGCAAGTCAACGGAGTGCTAACTTTAAAGAAAAATGCACCTTATACATTAGCAACAGTTATTGAAGGAGTTGGTCATCTGATTATTGAAGATGTTGATACAATTAAGACTGAAAGCTATGAACTGACTAAAGGAACAAGCTTTATTTTGCCGAATGACATTGCAAAATGGCGTGTTGAAGGTGACTTAACTATTATTGCTTCTGAACCTGGGATCGATGTATAAAATAAAGAAACGGAGGCTGTGGTCATAACTCTACGAGTCACCCTCAGCTCCAAGGAATATGAATAAACGGCGAGACAAAAGCGGTTCTAACGGAAATAAATGCTTTTGTCTCGCTGTTTTTTCCTTTATTCAACTGTCTTCATTTTTTTAGGTACATTGAAGGGTTCATTGTATTTTTTTTCTAAGGCTGTTTTGATCAATCGACGACCCAAATTTTCATTTCGAGCAAGAATTGGTCCGTGGAAATAAGAACCGAAGACATTTTTGTAGATGACTCCTTCAGAGCCGTCTTCATTATTATTCCCTTTCCCTTGAACGACTTTTCCTAAAGGACGTTCTTCTTTACCTAAAAATGTTCGCCCATTATGATTTTCAAAACCATAATAGGTTTCATTAAATTCTTCATTATGGATTACGATATCGCCAATATAACGGTTATTATCTTGATTTAATGTGTAATGATCCAAAGCACCAATTCCATTAATTTTTTCACCTTTTGCCCCCATGTAATAGTGACCTAATAATTGAAACCCTCCGCAAATTGCTAACATGACACCGTCGTTTTCAATGTATTCAGTCAAAGCTTCTTTTTTTGTTTGAATATCTTCTGAAATGATTAACTGTTCAAAGTCTTGCCCGCCACCAACAAAAACCAAATCATATTTATTGGGGTCAAATGGCTCATAGATACTAACGATCTCAGAGCGAAAAGTCACATTCATTTTTTCAGCAAGGTATTTTAACATCAGTAAATTTCCATTGTCGCCGTAAGTATTCAGTAAATTCCCATATAAATGACACACAACTAATTCTTTAGGCACTGTTCTTTACCTCATTCCTAATTTATCTTTTTTTCGAAAGGCTAGCTATTAATATAGCCTTGTGCAGCGAGTGATTTACGTAATTGTAAAACAGCTGTATACGTAGCTAAAATATAAACATGTTCTGTCGGTAATTCTTTGATTGCTGCGATCACATCATCTAAGCTAGGTATTTCTTTTAGTTTATCTTCAGAAATACCAGCAACTTTCAAGCGTAAAGCCATATCTGAATGGCGATCACCACCCGCAATGACTGCTGGAATAGTCATTTGTGCAAATGACTCATGATTACCGTCCCAGATCCAACTGACATCAATACCGTCAGCATAATTTGCATTTAGTAATGATACTAATGAGAACGAGTAAGGAGCAAGAGCCATCATATCGATCACTTGATTTAACCCAACAGGATTTTTAACTAAAACTAATGTACATAATTTACCGTCAATATTAATTGTTTCTTGACGACCAAACACTTTCTCATCATAACTTAGACCAGCTCTGATTTTCTCTGGAGAAACGCCATAGTGTTTAGCAACAGCAGTCGCAGCTAAAGCATTATACACATTATACATACCTCCGACAGCAATACTGTATTCATTACCATCAATTATAAAATTAGCGGAAGTATTATCCATTTTGACCATCTCAGTTAGTTGAACATCCAGTTCAGGACGATGGAAGCCACAATTAGGGCAGTAATATTTTCCCAGATTCGCATAAGTAATCATTTTATAATGTAAAATATGGTGACATTTTGGGCAAAGCAAGCCATCTGTATTGTAATGAGCCATCTGCTCTTCATCTTCTTTGTGATTAAAACCGTAATATTTTCTTGGATTGACGGTTTCAACTGAATTGAAGATTGGTGAGTCGCCATTGCAAAGAATAGGGGCATTGGGAGCCGCCGCCGCACCGTCAACGATTAGTTTGTATGTGGTATAAATTTCACCGTAGCGATCCATTTGATCTCGGAAAATATTTGTAAATAAAAATAGCTTTGGTTCAATATATTTTGTGACACGACTTAAACTCGCTTCATCGATTTCTAAGACTGCAAATTTCTTTTTCCCACGTTTATTTTTAGCAGATAAGAAGGTTGAAACGATTCCTTGTTCCATATTTGCTCCTGTTGGATTAGTCAATACATGATCAAATTCTTGTCTTAAAATATTTACTGTTAAGGCAGTAGTCAAGGTTTTTCCGTTTGTACCAGTGACAACGACAATTTCGTAATCTTTTGCTAAGGTATCTAAAATTTTTGGATCGATTTTTAACGCTAATTTTCCAGGATAGCTGCTGCCACCTTTAAAAAAAGTTTGTAAAATCCATTGAGAAATTTTTCCTGCAGCAATCGCAATATGACTTCTGATTCCCATAAAGTGCCCTCCAATTTATATAACGATCATTATTAAATTCAATAATAAACTCAATCTATAATACCACAATTGAAAAAAAAAATTAATTCCTTTTACTCTTTCTTACTATTATTATGACTGAAAAATATAGCCTAAAAAAAACGAAGGTGAGATAAAAGTAAAAAGCACTTTTGCCTCACCCTCAATATACGAATAAACGGTGGTAAAAAACAGTTACTACGTTGCACTTAGAATTAAAGGCTTCGGGAATAAGTCGGAAATTCAGTCTTACTTTCTCGGAACTAAACGCTTTATTCCAAAATTTTTAAAGCTTACACTGTTACTTCGCATCAATATAACTATATAAAGTATACTTAGAAATATTAAAAAATGCTGCTACTTTATCGCCCGACTTCGTCACAAGAAAAGCACCTTTGCTATTTAAAAACTGAATACATTTAATTTTATCATCTTTTGTCATCAAAGGAACTGGTTTTCCAACTAGTTTAACGGACTCTTCAATCAAGTCATCTAAAAGCTCATTAATATTTTGAGGAATATAGTCAGGTTCTTTATTATTCTCTTGTTCATTAATAGAAACGAGAGATTTCAATGTTGATTCAGCGGCAATGAGTGCAGTAATATCGTAATTAATTGCAAAAATACCATCTAAATTACCAAAGTTATCTTTGAAATAAACGGTACTTGATTTCAAAATTCGTCCATCATGTGTTCGAGTTAAATAATTGATGTGGTCGATCAAATCGGCAGGATCTTTTTTCAACGCTTCTAAAACAACTTGAGAAGGTCCATCTCCAAGTTGACGGGAAGAAACGTGACCGTTTTCAATTGAAACGATCGTATTATTGATATTATTTTCATTAATTTTATGAATGACGATTTCACAATTATCACCGAACTGACCAGCCAAAGCTTTTGCGACTTGTGTCAGAAAATTTAATTTTTCATCTGAGAGCATTTTTTCACTCCTTTCCTAAAAGAAGGTAAGTAACATTTTGAGTAGATGTTATTCTAGGTCCTTTTATTATTCGTAAATTTAGAAAAAAACAGATATATAACAGTATATGAATAGGAAAAAAATAGCTGAAATTATCTTCGAATGTAATAATATCATGCACCAAATTATAATACAAGACAATGGGCACATTGGACTAAAAAATAATTTTTAGGTAGCATTGTTTTTTTTTAGGTTAAGTGGTATAATTTACTCGAGTTAGAGGAAATAGTCAATGTAAGTGATTTTGCAAGCGCTCTTTTACGACGATAACAGGAATAAAAAGATAGAAAAAATCTTTATCTTAATCCATGATTGAATCATATGATTGTAAGCGATTTCTTTTTCGGCGTGAAATAAAATGAAATCTTAGGAGGGCAAAAATGTTATTAATAGGAAATGGACGGACGATCTGTAGAGATATGGAAGGTACATTTTATGAGGATGGATGTGTTGTAATCGATGGACAGAAAATCAAAGCCGTAGGATCAACTGGTGATTTACGTAAAAAGTTTCCAAAAGCTGAATTTATTGATGCCAAAGGTGGCGTGATCATGCCTGGTTTAATTAATATGCATAATCATATTTATAGCACTTTTGCTAGAGGATTAACGATTAATGGTTATCATCCTAAAAATTTTATGGATATTTTAGAAGGTCAATGGTGGCGTATCGATCGAACGTTGACTTTACAAGATTCTTATCATAGTGCGAAAATCGCTTACTTAGATAGTATTAAAAATGGTGTGACTACTGTTTTTGATCATCATGCGAGTTATGGGGAAATTGAAGGTAGTTTAACTCGTCTCTCTAATGCGGCGGATGAATTAGGTGTGCGTACTTGTCTATGTTATGAAGTCTCAGATCGAGATGGCGAAGAAAAAATGAAAGTTGCAGTTAGAGAAAATGTTGATTTTATTAAAGCAAGTAAAGCTCGAAATGATGATATGCAAAAAGCTATGATGGGTATGCATGCTGCCTTTACGTTGTCAGATAAATCATTGGAATATTGTGTTTTAAATACTCCTGAAGATGTAGGGTATCATATTCATATTGCTGAAGATATTGCGGATGTGCATGATTCACTAGCAAAATATGGTAAACCCATTGTGAATCGATTGTACGACTTAGGAATTTTAGGGAAACAAACGATGGCAGGACACTGCATCCATATCGGTCCTCATGAAATGGAGTTATTAAGAGATACTAATACGATGGTCGTAACAAATCCCCAATCAAATATGGGGAATGCAGTGGGATGCCCGCCTGCAATACGTATGCTCAATGAGTATGGAATATTAATGGGTCTTGGAACTGATGGCTATACGAATGATCTCACAGAATCCTATAAGGTAGGGAATATTATTCATAAACATCAACTAGCCGATCCAAATGCTGCATGGACAGAAATCCCTCAAATGCTGTTCACTAATAATCCTCAAATGGCAAATCGCTATTTTGAAACAAAGCTAGGTGTTTTAGAACCCGACGCAGCGGCAGATGTGATCGTAGTAGATTACAAAGGACCAACACCAATGACGAAAGATAATTATAATTCTCATATCTTATTTGGTGTGAATGGCGGAGCGGTCACAGATACGATCATTAATGGTGGAATTCGTATGAGAAATCGTGAAGTACAAGGTGTTGACGAAGAAAAGATATGGCGCGATGCCCAAATACAAGCGCAATCTCTTTGGACAAGAATCAATCGCTAGTCATTGCTAGTGTAGAAAAATAAAAAAGGAGTGACAAACATGAGTGACATCATGCACCCGATTTCTATTGATGGGTTATTGAATTGGATTTTAAACGAGTATAAAAACGAATCAACTATTTTTGGTGTAAAAAAATTTTACAAAGCTAATTCAAATAAAACAATGTCTTTATTTGGTGAAAAAATGGAAACGCCATGCGGCCCTGCTGCAGGTCCACATACGCAATTATCTCAAAACATTATCGCTTCTTATTTAACGGGTTCACGTTTTTTTGAAGTTAAGACTGTTCAAATCATTGATGGAGAAGACTTGCCAGTAAGTAAACCTTGTATCACAGCAGCAGATGAATGCTATAACGTAGAGTGGTCAACGGAATTAAGAGTTCCACAAGCATATGATGAATATGTCAAAGGCTGGTTTGTATTAAAATTACTTAGTAAAGAGCTTGATTTAGGAGATCCAGACGGTTTCATTTTCAATATGAGTGTGGGGTATGATTTAGCTGGGATTCAGTCACCGAAAGTGGATAAGTATATTACAGATATGCAAGATGCTCAAACTACACCGATCTGGCAAAAATGTAAGGAAGCAGCTTATAAATATCTACCTCAATTTAAAAAAATCGATAAAGATTATATTGAAGCAATCAGCTCAAAAGTTTGCCGTTCAATAACACTTTCCACGCTCCATGGTTGTCCTTCAGATGAAATTGAGCGAATCACGACATATTTATTAGAAGAAAAAGGCTTGAATTCATTTATTAAGTGCAATCCGACGATGTTGGGGTATGAATATACACGTCAAACGATGGACGAGCTAGGGTTTAATTACATGGTCTTTGATGATCATCATTTTGTAGAAGATTTACAATTTGAAGACGCAGTTCCAATGTTAAAACGTCTTCAAACTTTAGCAAATAATAAAGGATTAAATTTTGGCGTAAAAATTACGAATACATTTCCTGTAGGAATTGCCGAAGAGGAATTACCTGGAGATGAAATGTACATGTCCGGTCGCTCATTATTTCCGTTAAGTATTTCTTTAGCCAAAAAATTATCAGATGCTTTCAACGGGAAATTGCAGATATCTTATTCTGGAGGTGCGGATATTTTTAACATCAAAGATATTTTTGATGCTGGAATTTGGCCGATTACTATGGCGACCACGTTATTAAAACCTGGTAGCTATCAACGGATGAACCAAGTAGCTAATTTACTTGCAGATTCACTTTATCCAACAAAAGTTGAAGTGGATTTAGCTAAGCTGACAATGATCGTTGAAAGAGCCAAAAAGCAAGCTCGTTATAAAAAATCAATCAAATTACCCGAAAGTCCTAAATTACGTACAACAGTTCCTTTGACAAATTGCTACACGGCTCCTTGTCGTAGTGACGGTGGTTGTCCAATTAATCAGGATATTCCAGCTTACCTTCGCTATGTGAGCGAGGGCAACTACTTGGAGGCACTAAAAGTAATTGTCGATAAAAATCCTTTGCCATTTATTACTGGAACGATTTGCGCACATCCTTGTATGACGAAATGTACGCGTCAATTTTATGAAGGATCGATCAAAATTAGGAAAGCAAAATTAGAAGCTGCTGAGCATGCGTATGATGAACTAATGGAAACAATGGAAAAACCAATTCCAAAAGAAAATATGCCTAAAACAGCTATTGTAGGAGGGGGACCAGCCGGAATATCTGCTGGGTTCTTGCTTGCTCGTGAAGGGATGCCAGTTACCGTATTTGAAAAAGCAGATACGATTGGTGGTGTTTGTAGCCAAATCGTACCAGAATTTAGAATATCAATGAAATCTGTTCAAAATGATGTGAAAATGGCCAAATTTATGGGTGCTGAATTTAAGACTGGAAAAGCTGCACCGAATATTGAAACTTTGCGTGAACAAGGTTACACAAATATTATTTATGCAATTGGTGCTTGGAAACATGGCAAACTAAAATTAGAAGCTGGGGAAACCCTAAACTCGTTAGAATTTTTAAAAGCAAACCGAGAAAATCCGCAAATCAATCCTTATGGGGAAGAGATCGTGGTTGTTGGTGGCGGAAATACAGCAATGGATTGTGCTAGAGCGGCAACCACTTTACCAGGCGTGAAAAAAGTTTCCGTCGTTTACCGTCGTGATAAACGTAATATGCCTGCTGATGAAGAAGAATTATATTTTGCGTTAGAAGATGGTGTAGAATTCTTGGAATTACTATCACCAACTAAACTAGTTGATGGTCAACTTACTTGTGAAAAAATGAGCTTAGGTGATCGCGATAGCTCTGGACGTCGCAGCCCAGTAGCTATGGGGGAATTTATAGACATTGTGGCGAATACTGTGATTGCTGCAGTAGGTGAGAAAGTTGATACAGATTTCTATCAATCCATTGGAATTACGACCGATCAATACGGAAAAGTGGTCTCAAATCAAAATACTTTAGAAACAAATTTAAAAAATGTTTATGTGATTGGTGATGCAAATCTAGGACCTGCAACCATTGTTGAAGCGATTGCAGATGCAACAAAAGCCACAAAAAATATCTGTCAAATCCATAATGAGCATTATGAACAAACTAACTTTAATGAAGATATAGCCCTTGTTCGTAACAAACGAGGCGTTCTAGAAGAAAATGAAGCATTCTGCGGACAAGCAAGTAATTGCTTAGAATGCTCAACGATTTGCGAGTCGTGTATGGATGTTTGTCCAAACCGAGCAAATATCGTGGTAAATGTTAAAGGTCAGCCTCAAATCGTTCATGTGGATCGGATGTGTAATGAATGTGGCAATTGTGAAACTTTTTGTCCTTATGCAAGTGCGCCTTACAAAGATAAATTCACGTTATTTAATACAGAGGTTGATTTTGAAAATAGTAAGAACTCAGGATTTTATGTCATTGATCCTAGAGAGAAAGTTTGCTTGGTTCGATTATGGGGAAATATTTCAACCATTTGTTTAGAGAATCAAATGCAACAGATTCCGAAAGATATTATTGAGTTAATGGATACAATGATCGAAGAATATGAGTATTGTATGCAAATGTAAACAGACAATGAGTTGCGCAAAACCAACTTCTGAATGATGGAGGTTAAAAAATGTCTATTCTTTTAAAAGGCGGAACAGTTGTATCCGCAAAGAATCGTCGTCAAGTAGATGTACGAATTGACGGTGAAAAAATTATTGAGATGGGTACCAATTTGAATCCAGGAAATTCCATACTAGAAGATGTTTCAGGTTATTTGTTATTGCCAGGATTTATTGATGCTCATACTCATTTGGAACTAAATAATGGTGCAGGATCGATGAGCACTGCAGATAATTTTTATACTGGAAGCAAAGCGGCAGTTGCCAAAGGAACAACAACAGTGATCGATATGGCGACACCAAGTAAAGGTAGTTCCTTGAAAGATTGTTTAACGGATTGGAATCATCTTGCAAAAGGAACTAGTTCTTGTGACTATACCTATCATATGTCGATTATAGAGTGGAGTCCGAGTATTAAAGCAGAAATCAAAAACATGATTGATGCTGGAATCACCTCATTTAAAATGTACATGGCTTACGATAATTTAAGAACGACAGATGCAGAAATTTTTGAAGCAATGCAAGAAATCCGTAAGTATCGAGGAATGTTAGGGATTCATTGCGAAAATGGCGATATGGTTAATAAAATGATTGCAACATTTGTAGCAGAAGGAAAACTTTCAACGCATTACCATCCCTTAACGAGACCGAATTCAGTTGAAGCAGAGGCTGTGGAACGCTACTTGATGATCGCTGATTTAGCTAGTTTACCAGTAAATATCGTTCATTTAAGTACCAAACAATCTTTAGAAGCTGTTAAACGGGCAAGAGATCGCAAGCAAAAAGTTTATGTGGAAACATGCCCTCAATATTTAGTTTTAGATGATCATTTATACGATGGACCAGATTTTGAAGGGGCGAAATATGTATGTTCCCCACCATTACGGAGTATCAGTGATCAAAATGCATTGTGGGACGGTGTAATCAGTGGTCAAGTTGATACAATTTCAACAGATCACTGTAGCTTTAATTTTGAAGGGCAAAAGACAATTGGGAAAAACGATTTTAGTAAGATTCCAAATGGTATGCCAGGTGTTGAGACTCGTCCAGAGCTGATTTATACCTATGGCGTAACAACTGAAAAAATTAGTTTGGAGCGAATGGTTGGTTTACTTTCAGAAGATATTGCCAAACAATTTGCATTATATCCGCAAAAAGGCATTATCCAAGTAGGCAGTGATGCGGATATCGTTGTTTGGAATCCTAAAACAGCTGGCGTCATTTCTGCTTCGACTCAATTGCAGAATGTTGATTATACGCCATATGACGGTATGCAAACGAAAGGTAGCGCAAAAGCAGTATATTTAAGAGGGCAAAAAGTAGCTGAAAATGACAAGGTTATCGTAGAAAAACAAGGAAAGTTTATTTTCCGTAAGCTCACAAGTAATCATTAACGGAATCAATCGACCAGTGTTGATTTAAATAAAAAAGATGGAGGAGAAAATTTTTTGGAAAAAATAAAATGGACGGCAAATGACATGCCAAAAACGGAAGATTACTATTTACCTCTGATGTCAAAGGAAGCAATCGAGAAAGCGTTAGCTTTTCATCGTAGTTTTCCCCAATACAATCAGACACCATTAGCTGAATTAAAAAACATGGCTGAGTATTTAGGCTTAAAGGATTTTTTTGTCAAAGATGAATCGTATCGTTTTGATTTAAATGCATTTAAAGTACTTGGTGGTTCATTTGCTATGGCGAATTACATTGCAGAAAAACTAGGCAAAGATGTTACTGATTTGACTTATGATATTTTAACTTCTGAGAAGCTTCGGAATGAGTTTGGTCAAGCAACATTCTTCACAGCGACAGATGGAAATCATGGTCGTGGTGTTGCTTGGGCAGCAAATAAATTAGGGCAGAAAGCAGTTGTTTTGATGCCTAAAGGTTCAACACAAACGCGTAAAGAAAACATTGAAAAAGAAGGTGCAAAAGTTACCATTGAAGAAGTCAATTACGACGAATGTGTGCGAATGGCAAATAAAATGGCTGAAGAAACTAAAAACGGTATCATGGTTCAAGATACTGCTTGGGATGGGTATGAGAAAATTCCAACATGGATCATGCAAGGCTATGGAACAATGGCTTTAGAAGCTTCCAAACAGTTAGAAGAAGCAGGAAATAAATGCCCTACACATGTTTTTGTTCAAGCTGGTGTTGGTAGCTTAGCGGGTGCTGTTATTGGTTATTTTGCTAATCTTTATCCTGATAATCCCCCAAAAATGATTGTTGTTGAAGCACAAGCAGCAGATTGTCTGTATCAGTCAGCTGTCGAAAAAGATGGCAAGATTCGTTTTGTCGAAGGTGATTTACAAACGATCATGGCAGGTCTTGCTTGTGGTGAGCCAAATACTATTTCATTCGACATTTTAGAAAATCATACCTCAGTCTTTGTTTCTGCACCTGATTGGGTTTCAGAAAAAGGCATGAGAATGCTTGGTGCCCCATTAAAAGAGGATCCGCAAGTAATTTCAGGAGAATCAGGAGCCGTAGCCATGGGGTTAGTAGCAACAGCTATGCATGATCCAGAATATAAAGAATTACGTGACACACTAGAGCTTGATAAAAATTCAACTGTTTTAATGTTTTCAACAGAAGGCGATACAGATCCAGATAACTACAAAAAAATCTTATGGAGGTAATGTAAATGGATTTTAAAGCAATCAATAATGCTGCAGAAGGCTACAGAGAAGACATGATTACGTTTTTACGTGATTTAATCAAAATTCCAGGGGAAAGTTCTGAGGAAGGAAATAAAATAGAACGTGCTAAAACTGAGATGACAAAATTAGGTTTTGACAAAATTGAAATAGATCCTCAAGGAAACTTGTTAGGATATATGGGAACAGGTAAAAAATTGATCGCATTTGATGGTCATATGGATACAGTAGGAATCGGTGAAATGAGTAATTGGGAGTTTGATCCTTATGACGGGTATGAAACAGATACAGAAATTGGCGGACGAGGTACTTCTGACCAAGAAGGTGGAATCGTTTCTGCTGTTTACGGTGCAAAAATCATGAAAGATTTAGGCTTATTAAATGAAAAATACACAGCTTTGGTTACTGTGACAGTACAAGAAGAAGATTGTGATGGGTTATGCTGGCAATATATTATCAAAGAAGACGGTATCCGTCCAGAATTTGTTGTCTCAACAGAGCCAACAGATGGCGGGATCTATCGTGGTCAACGTGGTCGAATGGAGATCAAAGTTGAAGTTAAAGGAGTCTCTTGTCACGGATCTGCTCCAGAAAGAGGCGATAATGCGATCTATAAAATGGCTGATATTTTACAAGATGTGCGCGCTTTAAATAATAATGGTGATACTGAAAGTACGGTTATTAGAGGGTTAGTCCGGATGCTTGACGAAAAATATAACCCTGAATGGAAAGAAGCTCGTTTCTTAGGGAAGGGAACTGTCACTGCTTCTCAAATCTTCCATTCATCTCCAAGTCGTTGTGCAGTGGCGGATGGTTGTACGGTTTCATTAGATCGTCGGATGACTGCAGGCGAAACATGGGAAAGCTGTTTGGAAGAAATCCGTAATTTGCCTGCCGTTAAAAAATATGGAGAGGATGTAGTCGTTTCGATGTATGATTACGATCGTCCTTCCTATACAGGTTTAACCTATCCAATCGAATGTTATTTCCCAACCTGGGTGATACCAGAAGATCATGGTGTAACAAAAGCGTTGATGAAAACGCATGCAAATCTATATGGTGAAGAACGTAAAGGGTCAAAAGAAACGATCGAGATGCGCAAGGCTCGTCCGCTATTAGATAAATGGACTTTCTCAACAAATGGTGTGTCGATTATGGGACGTAATGGGATTCCTTGTATTGGGTTTGGACCTGGTGCAGAAGCACAAGCACATGCGCCAAATGAAAAAACATGGAAAGATGATTTGGTACGTTGCGCCGCAGTATATGCAGCATTACCAAGCGTTTATTGCGAAAATAACTAATCATTATTATTAAAAATATAAGCTAAAAACGAATCGATATTCTGATGAGTAAAGGACGTTAGAATATCGGCTATCGTATTATTCATATAGAGGAGAAATGACATGGAAACGTTTAACGATTATATTGCAAAATTGGACAAATTAGAATTTGATAAAATGTATGAAAATGACTTTTTTTTAACTTGGGAAAAAACACGTGATGAATTAGAAGCTGTTTTCACCGTAGCAGATACGCTACGTTACTTACGGGAAAATAATATTTCGACGAAGATTTTTGATAGTGGTTTAGGAATCTCTTTATTCCGTGACAATTCTACAAGAACTCGCTTTAGCTTTGCTTCTGCCTGTAATCTATTAGGCTTAGAAGTTCAAGATCTAGACGAAGGTAAAAGTCAAATTTCTCACGGTGAAACAGTTCGTGAAACAGCCAATATGATCTCATTTATGGCGGATATCATAGGGATTCGTGATGATATGTATATTGGTAAAGGAAACACATATATGCGTGAAGTATCAGAAGCAGTTCAAGAAGGTCATAAAGATGGTGTATTAGAGCAACGTCCAACTTTGGTCAATTTACAATGTGATATTGATCATCCAACCCAAGCAATGGCTGATGCACTTCATTTAATTCATGAATTTGGCGGTATTGAAAATTTAAAAGGGAAAAAAGTTGCAATGACTTGGGCGTATTCACCATCTTACGGAAAACCATTGTCAGTACCACAAGGAATAGTTGGCTTAATGACACGTCTTGGTATGGACGTTGTGTTAGCACACCCAGAAGGCTATGAAATTATGCCAGAAGTTGAAGAAGTTGCCAAGAAAAACGCTGCTGAAGCTGGCGGTTCATTTACAAAAACAAATAGCATGGCGGAAGCTTTTAAAGATGCAGATGTTGTCTATCCTAAGAGCTGGGCACCATTTGCGGCAATGGAAAAACGGACGCAATTATATGGTGACGGCGATCAAGTGGGAATTGATAAATTAGAGAAAGAATTACTGACTCAAAATAAAAATCATAAAGATTGGGAATGTACGGAAGAGTTAATGAAAACAACAAAAGAAGGGAAAGCATTATACATGCATTGCTTACCAGCCGATATTACTGGCGTAAGTTGTGATGAAGGGGAAGTTGAAGCTTCTGTTTTTGATCGCTATCGTGTAGAACTTTATAAGGAAGCAAGCTACAAACCATATATCATTGCTGCGATGATTTTCTTGAGTAAAGTAAAAAGCCCGCAAGCAATGTTAAAAGAATTTGAAAAGAAATCCTCACCTAGAGAAATAAAATAAGCAGTAATCGGTCACTGGCATGGAGTGAGATGCTTTCTCTATAAAATAGAATCATTTATTCTCTTTTCAAAAACGAAAATAATAATAAGACCTTTCCAAGTCCATTTATAATACTACTAGTTAAGCATAAAACTGGCTTAAAAAGGATCTGCTATTCTAAGATTCTAACTACTTCATGCAAAGAGCAGTTTTTACTTAATGATTTCAACGTGATTTGTTTAGAGAAAGCATCTTGCTTTTAAAATAATTAAGTAATAAGAATAACCATAAATTGAAAATGAGGTGAGCCGTTGAATGGTAAAACGAGTCGTAGTCGCTCTTGGCGGAAATGCGCTAGGCGATAATTTAACAGAACAAATGACCGCAGTTAAAGAAACATCGAAAGCCATTGTAGATTTGATCGAAGCAGGATACGAAGTTATCTTGTCACATGGAAATGGTCCTCAAGTGGGCATGATCCAATTGGCGATGGAAGAACTTTCATTAAGTGATCCAACGAAATATCCAACAATTCCTTTGTCTGTTTGTGTAGCGATGAGTCAAAGTTACATTGGTTATGACTTACAAAACGCATTAAGAGAAGAACTGTTAAGTCGTAAAATAGAACAATCAGTTGGCACTGTGATTACACAAGTAGCCGTTGATCCAAAAGATCCAGCCTTTGACCATCCTGCCAAACCAATTGGACGGTTTATGTCTAAAAACGAAGCAGATAAACTTGTGAAAGAAAAACAAGTAATAGTTGTTGAGGATTCTGGTCGTGGTTATCGCCAAGTCGTAGCTTCACCTAAACCTAAAGAAATAGTTGAAATTCAGACAATCAATTTGCTTGTTGATTCAGGACAAACAGTGATAGCTTGTGGCGGTGGTGGCATTCCAGTTGTGAAAAAAGAGAATCATTTAAGTGGAATTGCAGCTGTGATTGATAAAGATTTCTGTAGCGAGTTGTTAGCTGAACAAGTGAATGCAGATTTACTGATAATTTTGACCGCAGTGGAAAAAGTTTGTGTGGATTTTGGCAAACCAACACAAAAAGAATTAAGTCAAGTTTCAATAAAAGAAATGAAAAAGCATGCTGCGGACGGACAATTTGCGCCAGGCTCCATGTTGCCAAAAGTTGAAGCAGCGATTCAGTTTGCAGAATCAAAGCCAGGACGTAAAACATTGATTACTTTATTAGAAAAAGCAAAAGACGGAATCCTTGGGAAGACAGGAACGATTATTGAACAATAAACCAAAAGAATCAAGAGAAGGAGTGAGTCGATGACAAACAAAATGGTTAACGCAACAAAAGCACCAGCTGCTGTAGGACCTTATTCCCATTCAGTTTTAGCTGGGCAAACACAATACATTTCCGGTCAATTAGGGTTAGATCCTGTAAGTGGAGAAATGAAAGAAACGGTGGAACAACAAGCAGAGCAAGCTTTAATGAATTTAGGAGAAATTTTAAAAGAAACAGATATGACGTATGATAACGTTGTAAAAACAACAGTATTCTTAAAAAATATGTCAGATTTCGCTAAAATCAACGATATTTATGGAAAATACTTTTCTAAAACACTTCCCGCGCGCTCATGTGTGGAAGTTGCTGAATTACCAAAAAACGGACTTTTTGAAGTAGAAGCAATCGCAGTCAAAAGTTAAATTTTTGAGAGCTTTCCGATTAAAAAAGGGTTGCGGATTTAAAAACTCGAATAAGTGCAGTCCTTTTTAAAATAATAAGTGAAGAAGGAAACTTGCCTATGAGTGAAAAAGAAGAAAATGCATTGTTTGATTACGATGCGAGGTTATCGATTAAAGAAGCTATTCCTATGGGATTACAACATGTAGTAGCAGCAGTGGTTGGAATCGTCACACCCGGAATCATGATTGCAAAAATTTGCAAGTTAAGTTCAGGAGACACGACAATTATGATTCAAACCTCCTTGATCTTTTCTGCTGTAGCAACGTTGATTCAGCTTTTTCCAATTTTTGGGAAAGTTGGTTCAAGGTTGCCAGTAATGATGGGTGCTAGTTTTGCTTATGTGCCGATCTTAATAGCTATTGGAGGAGATTTCGGGATTGCAGCAATTTTTGGTGCTCAGTTAGTCGGTAGTATTTTAGTTATTTTAGTTGGCTTATCTATAAAAAAAATTCGAATATTATTTCCGCCACTCGTAACTGGTACAGTTATTTTAAGTATTGGTTTATCTCTTTTTCCGGTTGCAATCAAATATATGGCTGGCGGAGCTGCTAGTCGAGATTTTGGATCTGTGCAAAATTGGCTGGTTGCTTTACTGACTTTTGCTGTAGTCTTTTATTTTAATTATTTTTCAAAAGGCTTTCTTAAATTATCATCTATTTTAAATGGGATGATTATTGGCTATATTGTTTCATTAGTTTTAGGTATGGTCAATTTTACCCCAGTTAAAGAAGCTTCAGTCTTTCAAGTGATCACACCACTTTACTTTGGTTTGGATTTTCAAATTGTCCCGATCTTGACTTTAGTTGTTATGTTTGTTGTCGATGCGGTTCAAGCAATTGGTCAGTTTACTGCAACGACGGTTGGGGCGATGGATCGGGAACCAACAGATAAGGAACTATCTGGCGGCATTATAGGAAGCGGTTTCTCTAATTTTTTTGGTAGTTTTTTTGGTTCCGTACCAGTAGCGACATTTGGTCAAAATGTCGGGTTAGTTACGGTAACTAGGGTAATCAATAAATATGTCATGGTTTTTGCTTCATTGGTTTTATTGGTTGCAGGATTTGTCCCTAAAATTGCATCCATTTTGACAACCATTCCTTATGCGGTAATTGGCGGGGCAACGGTTTCTGTTTTTGCATCAATTTCAATGACAGGGATTCGAATGATTTCTTCTCAGGAATTGACCCCTAGAAATACTGGTGTGGTAGGACTTTCCTTAGCTTTCGGAATTGGAGTGACATTGTCTGTTGGGTGTTTAAATGGTTTTCCGTCTTGGGTAACCACGATATTTGGCAACTCAGAAGTGATTTTAACAACGATTGTTGCAGTTATTTTGAATATGTTGCTAAAAGAAGGAAAACAAGTAGCGATCGAATAATAGTCAAGATTTTTTCTTTAAAAACGATGCAAAAGATAAAGGAATAAACTGATTTGTCTTTTGCATTATTTTTATAAAGAAATCAGCTTAGTAAAGGAAAATAAAAAATGAAGAATTTTTTTCTAGAAGGTGATAAATTTATTGGGAAATCTACTTTACTACAAGAAACCATACGTATGACAAATAGATCAGTCAGTGGTTTTTATGTAAAACGTAGAATGAATAGTGAAGGTCAGATTGTTGGTTTTGAATTAAGAGCCGCAAGAGAATGGTTTCAAAAAAATACTGAGCAAGCAATAATTTCTGACCATTGTTTTATTGAAAATAAAAATGGTCGACGAATAAGAAATTTAAATGTATTCGAACTATTTGGTAAAAGTATACTAGAAGAAGCTAAAATCCGCACAACGGATGTCATTCTATTTGATGAAATAGGTGGAATAGAGCTTTTAGCTAAGACATTTACTTCGGAGCTTTTAACATTAATTCAACAACCAAGAAAAATCGTTGGCGTATTTAAATCAGAAGCAAATTATCAACAACAAAAGCAACAGATGACAGAAAAGTTATCTATAGATAAACAAAGAATACTACTAAAACAAGAAATTCTCAAAAATGACGGACAAATTTTAACATTAACTGAACATAATCATTCTAAAATCAAAAAACTGCTACTTGAATTTTTGGAAAAATAATCTTTTTAGCAGCCGTTATCTATTTGAAGTACAACGAAAGAAGGGCTTGAAATGAAGGAAGAAGAAGCATTTAATTATACACTGAACTTGAAATTACGAACAAATCGAATTTTTTTTGGTCCTGGTGTGGTTGAATTACTACAACGGATTTCTCAAACAGGGTCATTAAATACAGCTGCCAAACAAATGCGCATGTCTTATAACAAAGCATGGCGGATGATAAAAAAAGCCGAGCAAGAGTTAGGTTACTCGCTAATCAATAAGAGTGTGGGCGGCAGTAACGGTGGAGGTTCGACTGTTACAAATCAAGGAAAATGTTTAACAAAAAAGTTTCTACTTTTTCAAAAAAAGACGTATCAAATTACGAATCAATATTTTTTAGAAATTTTTAGTGATGAATCGCATTCAGAAGTACTAGAGTTGGAGGAAAGAGAATGAGAGAACTTTTTCTACAATTAAGCGAAGCGATGAAACAAAAAGAAGACACAGTTTTAATTACAATCACAGCAAGTTCGGGATCAACTCCAAGAAGAGCTGGTGCTCGTATGTTAGTTGGAGTAGCTGGACGAATAGTTGGAACAATCGGCGGTGGTGCAGTTGAATTTCGTGCAGAAAAAATTGCGAAAGAAGTTTTGGACGCGCAAATATCTAAAGCCGAAAAATTTATTTTGGCACCGAATGACATTGCAGATTTAGGAATGATTTGCGGCGGTAACGTTGAACTCTTTTTTCAATATATTTCCTGGAAAAATCCTGTAATTTATGCTGTTTGTAGAGAAATTATGAGGCATTTTGATAACAATCAGCAATGTTGGTTGATTACTGAAATAAATGCTAGTGGAGCAAATGGTTTTGGTTTGTATAGTGTAAAAACGGGACTAATTGGAGAGCTGCCAGTTGAGTTAGAAGAGGCAACGTTTGAATCTGGAATGTTGCAAGTTATGGTCGATGGCAGACGTTATTCAATTGAGTCATTGATTCAAGTAGGAAAAGTTTTTGTATTTGGTAGTGGTCATGTGGCACAAGCGTTGGTTCCAGTTTTAAAAACATTAGATTTTTATTGTATTGTTTTAGATGATCGTGAACACTTTTTAACAGAAGCGGTTTTTCCTGATGCGGATCAGCGGCTAGTCATCGATTTATACAATATTACAGACTCAATCAAAATTACCAAATCAGATTATGCTATTGTCATGACGCGTGGTCATCAATTTGATTTTCTTTTGACGAAGCAATTATTGGAAACGCCAGCAAATTACATTGGTGTGATGGGCAGTAAGCAAAAAATTGCTGTACAAATTAGCAAATTGAAAGAAAGTGGCTGTTCATTAGAAGAAATCGAACGAATTAATATGCCCATCGGATTAAAAATAAAAGCTCAAACACCCGCTGAGCTTGCAATTAGTGTTGCAGGAGAATTAATACAAAAGCGGTTCGATGTAACGAGATAGAATTTGGGTAAATAGGAGTGAGTTTAATGGCAGGCAAACAGTCGACAATAAAACAGAAAAAAATCATTACTTTAGGATCGCTTTTCCTTTTTCTGCTTGTGTTTATAATTTCTTTTTTCTTAGGTAAGTTTCCGATTGAAATGGAAGATTTTTTTCGAGCAGTTCTAAATAAATTAGTCTCATCTGAACAAACGTGGAGTCATCAAGTTGAAACGATTTTATTTAAGATTCGTTTTCCAAGGATCATTATGGCGGTAGTCATCGGTAGCGGGATCTCTGTGGCAGGTGCAACGTATCAAGCATTATTTCAAAATCCAATGATCTCACAAGATGTTTTAGGGGCTTCACAAGGTGCTGCATTTGGAGCAGCTATTGGCTTGTTTTTTTCATTAACCTATGAACAAATAATTTCGCTATCTTTTATTTCCGGATTATTGGCTGTGTTTGCTGTTCTTTTAATAACCAAACTTTTACGAACGAATTCGGCTTTGACTATGGTTTTGATTGGAATGATGGTTGGTTCTTTGTTTTCCTCAGCAGTTTCTTTTTTAAAACTAGTGGGAGATCCGACCAATACATTACCAGCGATTACGTATTGGTTGATGGGCAGTTTATCGTCGATCAATAGGCAAAATATTACTTTTGCGGCGCCGGTAATTTTAGTGGGGATGATTCCGATCTTTTTATTGCGATGGCGTTTGAATGTTATTTCTTTAGGAGAAGAAGAGGCATTAAGTTTAGGTGTAAATAGTGGTATTTTAAGAGTGATCTTGATTTTATCAGCAACTTTAATTACTGCAAGCGCGGTATCTGTCAGTGGGATGATTGGCTGGGTGGGATTGGTTGTACCACATTTTTCAAGGATGCTCGTTGGTAGTGATTATCGCTACAGTATTCCTTTAACAGCGATCTTAGGTGGTACTTTTTTATTATTTGTGGATGATTTTTCTCGATTAATTTCCACAAGCGAGATACCAATTGGGATTTTAACTTCATTTATTGGTGCACCAATTTTCCTACTATTAATTATTAAAAATAATCGTTCTGTTAAAGAATGAGTTAGAGGAGTTCTTATGTTAGAAGTAATCGATTTAGCATTTGCGTATAGGCAAAAAAAAATATTGAAGAATATTTCTTTCAAGCTTGATTATGGGCAATCTGTTTGCCTATTAGGAAAAAATGGTGTGGGGAAAAGTACACTGTTTAAGTGTTTGCTAAGAATATTGAAACCTAGTTCTGGAAGTATCACGATCAAGAATCACTTAATTCAAACCTATTCAAGAAGTGAGCTTTCTAAATCTATTTCTTATATTCCTCAAAAACAACGAGGAGTCTTTCATTTTACCGTCTTTGAAATGGTTTTGATGGGAACAACTGCTAGATTAAAAAGCTATCAACAGCCTGGACTAGCTGAAAAGCAATTAGCTGAATCCGCTTTGGAGGCACTAAATATTGTACATTTAAAAAATCAGATTTATTCACAAATCAGCGGAGGAGAGCAACAACTGACAATCATTGCCCGTTCAGTCGCTCAGCAAAGTAGGATCATTCTTATGGATGAGCCGTGTGCTAATCTTGATTATGGTAATCAAATCATAGTCTTAGAAATGATTCAAAAACTGACGGCGCAAGGTTACTTGATTATTCAATCCTCTCATGATCCAAATCATGCCCTTCAATATGCAGATTATGTTTTAGTTTTACAAGAAGGTCAGTTATTGCAAGGAAATCCAAAAGATATATTAACAAGCCAACAATTAGAAGCAACGTATCACGTACCAATTACTGTTCATGAATTAGCGTCATATGAACAAAGCTTTTGTTTGGCAACGAGAAAAAGCGTAGCGAAAAGAGAGGATGAATAGTAATGAAAAAGAAGACATGGTTGTGTTTAGTATTGGGGTTGACCATCGCGGTGACGATTGGTTGTTCAACTAACGACAAAAAAGTCAATGAAACTGAACAAAAACAGGCAGCAGAAACACGTACCTTTAAGGATTCGGCAGGACGAGAAGTAACCGTACCGACTCAAATCAAGAAAATTGCGCCCTCAGGTTCGTTAGCCCAAATCGTGCTGTATACTAGCTCACCAGATTTACTAATCGGTCTAGCCACCCCGTTTTCAACAGAAGCAAAAGAATTTATTGATAAAAAATATCAAAAGTTACCGATGTTTGGTCAATTCTATGGGAAAAATGCTAACTTAAATATGGAGGCATTGAGCGTGGCTGAACCAGATGTGATTATCGATATTGGTGAAGCAAAAAAAACAGTAAAAGAAGACATGAATAAATTGCAAGACCAAATCAATATTCCCACTGTTTTCATCGAGGCAAACTTAAGAAATATGCCCGAAACTTATAAAAAACTTGGAGAATTACTTGGAAATGAAAAAGAGACTGATAAACTTAGTGAATATTGTCAAAATAGTTTAAAACAGGCAGGTAGAGTCCGCTCTGTACTAAAGGAATCTGAGCAAAAAAGTATCTATTACGCATCTGGAAATGCCGGATTAAATACAAATGCAAAAGGATCATTTCATGCTCAAGTAATTGATGAAATAGGTGCCAAAAATGCCGCAACAGGCATTGATGTTGGTTCAAAAGGTGGAGGCTCAGTTGTTTCAATGGAGCAACTTATCCAGTGGCAGCCTGAGTACATTTTAGCTGAGTCAAAAAATATTTTTGACCTAATCAAAACAGATGAATCTTGGCAGGAATTAACTGCGGTAAAAGAAGGTAAAGTCTATCAAGTACCGACAGTACCATATAATTTTATGGGAGATCCTCCATCAGTAAATCGGATTTTAGGAATAGAGTGGTTAGGGCAATTAGTTTATCCAGAACATTACAAACTAAATATTCAAGACTCAGTCAAAGAATTTTACGACTTGTTTTATCATGTGGTGTTAACCCCAGAACAAGTGAAGATAATTCTTGAAAATGCTGAGTAAACATATGTTTATGTAATAGAGGCATATTGCTGAAAAGTGGAGGTTGTAAACAAAAAAATATTTTTTGCTAAAAAATAATTTTAAGACCGTAAATTTATGATATAATCATAGTGATTAAAAGCTATAATTATAACAGAAATTGAGGTGTAAAAAAAATGTATTCATTAATAGTAAATGGAAAGACGGAGACCTGTGACACTAATAAGAAGTTAATGGATTTTCTTCGGGAAGATGTAAAACTGACTGGAACGAAAGATGGCTGTAACCAGGGTTCCTGTGGTGCTTGTTCGGTATTAATAAATGGAAGGGCTTCCAAAGCTTGTTTATTTAGTTTAGAGAAGCTAGAAGGAAAAGAAGTTGTCACTATTGAAGGTTTGAATCAGCGTCAAAAAGATGTTTATGCTTATGCATTTGCCAAAACAGGTGCTGTTCAATGTGGATATTGTATACCAGGGATTGTTATTTCGGCTCATGGGTTACTGAATAAAAAAGAAGATCCCAGTGATGAAGAAATACGAAAAGCGATTCGTGGAAATATTTGTCGCTGTACCGGTTACGTAAAAATTGTTGAAGCTATTCAGTTGGCAGCTAAGATGCTTCGTGAAAATCTGAGCATTCCAAAAGAACATTCAAACGGAAAATTAGGAGAAGAGTTCCAACGCGTGGATGCAGTGGAGAAAACATTGGGAACAGGACTTTACGTTGACGATATCATTATTGAAGGGATGTTTCATGCGTCAGCTGTTCGCAGTGCATATCCAAGAGCAAAAGTGCTGAAAATCGATATAACTAAAGCGATTGATCACCCTAAATGCGTTACTGTGCTAACAGCAAAAGATATTCCTGGAAACAATAAAATCGGTCACTTAGAGTTTATCTCAGATTGGGATGTTATGATACCAGAAGGTGAAATTACTCGTTATGTTGGCGATGCAATTGCTTTAGCTGTATCGCAAGATAAAGAAGCGTTGGAAGAAATCAAATCGTTGGTGGAAGTGACTTATGAAGAGCTTACACCTATGACTTCTTGTGAAGAAGCTTTAAAAAATGACGCACCAAGGATTCACGAAGCAGGCAATATTTTATCTCATGAACATCTTATTCGCGGAAATGCTGATGAACAATTAGCTGTATCAAAACATGTTGTTACTCAACATTATTCAGTTCCTATCAATGAACATGCCTTTATGGAGCCAGAGTGCGCGATTGCAATGCCAGAAGGTGATTCGGGAATTTTACTTTATAGTGCTGGCCAAAGTATTTATGATGAGCAGCGTGAAGTTGCTCGAATGTTGGGTGTTGAAAAAGAACACATCCACGTCCAAGCTAAATTAGTCGGTGGAGGATTTGGTGGAAAAGAAGATATGAGTGTGCAACATCATGCTGCCCTTGCAGCTTGGTGCTTAAAAAAACCAGTAAAAGTTTTACTTAGTCGCCAAGAGAGCTTAATGATCCATCCAAAACGTCACGGGATGGAAATGGATTTTACTACTGGCTGTGATGCTGAAGGGAACTTAACTGCTATGAAAGCAGTGATTTACGCGGATACTGGTGCGTATGCATCGTTAGGTGGTCCTGTTCTTCAACGAGCTTGTACACATGCGGCAGGTCCTTATAAATATCAACATATTGATGTAGAAGGATTTGCCGTTTATACAAACAACCCTCCTGCTGGTGCTTTTAGAGGTTTTGGTGTGTGCCAAACAGCATTTGCTATTGAAAGTAACCTTAACTTATTAGCGGAGAAAGTCGGGATATCACAATGGGATATTCGGTATAAAAATGCTGTTAGACAGGGAGATTCATTACCAAATGGACAATTAGTTTCAAAAAATGCTGCTTTAGAAGAAACATTATTAGCTGTTAAAGAAGCCTATGAGAATGCTGAAATTGCTGGGATTTCTTGTTTCTTTAAAAATAGTGGAATCGGTGTTGGTTTATCTGATGTTGGTCGGTGTATTGTTTCAGTTGAAAGTGGCAAAGTTCATGTAAGAACTAGTGCAGCTTGTATTGGTCAAGGAATGGCGACAGTGACGACCCAAGTAGCTTGTGAAACGTTAGATTTGCCTCCGGAAATGATTATCGCCGAAGCACCTGATACCCGAAGAACACCAGATTCCGGTACCACAACAGCTTCCAGACAGTCTTTATTTACCGGTGAAGCAACGAGAAGAGCTGCCATGCAATTACGTTATGAGCTTGATATGGGACGAACGTTATCAGATTTAGAAGGACAAGAATTTTACGGAGAATATTCAGCTAAAACAGATCCGTTGATCAATGACAAAAAAAGTCCTGTAAGTCATGCAGGATATGGTTATGCATCCGAGGTAGCAATTTTGGATGACAAAGGAAAAGTCGAAAAATTCGTGGCAGCTTATGATATGGGACAAGTAGTTAATCCGAAAGCCGCTGAAGGACAAATTGAAGGTGGTATTGTAATGGGGATGGGGTATGCACTGACAGAAAAATTTATTCTAGAAGATGGATATGTTAAAGCAAAATACGCTACGCTAGGTTTATTAAATGCTGCTCAAGTACCTCCAATTGAAACAATTTTGGTTCAAGCAAAAAATATACATGACGGACTAGCTTATGGCATTAAAGGGGTAGGGGAACTAGCAACGATTCCTACAGCACCAGCAATAGCTGGCGCTTATTATGCGCTAGACGGAAAATTAAGACCGACATTGCCGATGGAAGATACTTTCTATCAAAAGAAGAAAAAATAATCAAATAATTCTGTGATGTGCTAAAAAAGTGATTAGTAAAAGGTGCAGAAGAGGTGATGGGGACATTACTCTACGGAGTACAACCCAATCATCTAGAATCCGAATAAACGTCGGGAGCAGAAGCAGCTCTTTCTTATTTAAGAAGGAGTTAAACTCTTATCCCTTTCGTCGAACAGGGAAAAAGGAGCAACATTAATGCTTAAAATCAGCGCAATTATTATGGCTTCGGGATTTTCTACAAGAATGGGAACGAATAAACTTTTTCTTAATTATCGAGGGGAAACATTTTTAGAACATATATTAAAGCTTTCAAATGAAGTTGATTTTTTTGAACGAATAGTAGTTATTTCCCCCGAAAATGTGCAAGGATTAACACTTTCGAAAGATTTGAAAGTTATTCAGAATACAGAAGCCAAAAAAGGACAAAGTGCAAGTGTCCGTTTGGGGACAAAAGCTGCTTCAGGAGAAGGATATCTCTACCTGCCAATTGATCAGCCTTTATTAAATCTAAAATTGTTCGAATCGCTATTTTCTGCGTATTCGAAAGAGTCAATTGTTTTTCCGATTGATCAAAAGTGGGAACCGTGTAGCCCCATTTTCTTTGGTGAAAAATTTAGATCAGAATTGCTAAAAGTTACAGGTAAGAATGGAGGGAGAGCAGTTCGCAATAGTCATCCAGAGGCTTGGCGTAAAATCCATGTCAACGATCCAGAATGTTTGATGGATATTGATACACCAGAAGACTATGAAAGATTAAGCAATTACAGTATGAAAGAAAGTGAGAAAGGAAGTAAAAATGAACTTGCCAGTTTATTTGAACCATGCAGCGACTTCAAACCGAAAATTTGAAGATACTGTTCAAGAATTGTGTCAATTTTTGGAAGCAAATAATAATTCAAATACGAATCGTAGTTCTCAAAATATTGAGGAACTTGAATTGATTTTTGATACTCGCCAGTCTTTAGCCGCGTTTTTTCACGCGCCCGATCCAGCGCATATCATTTTTACAGCGAATGCAACGACTTCGTTAAATATGATTCTAAATGGTTTATTAAAATCAGGTGACCATGTTATAACAACTGGGGTAGAGCATAATGCTGTCGCCAGACCCCTTTATTTGCTGGAAAAACACCAGAATATTTCCGTGACGCATCTACATTGCTCATCAGATGGTCAGCTTGATCCAAGTCAAATCGAATCAATTATTCGACCTGAAACAAAAGTGATGGTGATGACACATGCTTCAAATGTTCTAGGAACGATTTTACCTGTAAAAGACTGTTTTAAGATTGCAAAAGCTTACGGAATTATCACAGTTTTAGATAGTGCTCAAACAGCTGGATTTTTGCCAATTAATATAACAGAAATGCAGATCGATATTTTGGCATTTACAGGACACAAAAGCTTGCTAGGACTTTCTGGAATTGGAGGATTTGTTTTAGCTCAAAATATGGTTGAAAAGCTTGATCCTTGGTTGAGTGGAGGAACTGGAAGTGCTTCAGCTGATTTTGAACAACCAAATTTTTTGCCAGATAAATTTGAAGCGGGAACTTTAAATATCATGGGGATTTTAAGTCTTAAAAGCTCACTTGAACAGATCAAAAAGCTCGGTTTAGAAAATATCGCAAGCCATGAACGAGCTGTGACAACACGTTTTCTACTAGGTTTAAGAGCATTACCTGTTGCGATTATAGGAAACAAAGACCCAACAAAAATAGTACCTGTCGTCTCTATCACATCTTCAAAGTTTGACGCAGGAGAACTTTCCCAGCTATTATTTGATCGTTATCAAATCATTACCCGATCTGGATTACATTGTGCACCTCTTGCGCATCAAACTGCAGGAACATTAAAAAGCGGAGCGGTTCGTTTTAGTTTTGGTTGGACGACAACAAACGATGAAATCGATTATACATTGAAAGCATTAAAGGAACTTTTATCGGAATAAACGTAAAGGAGTAAGTCAATGGATTTTTTATCACAATGTACATCTGGAGGGTGTGGCGCTAAGATTGACCCAAAAGAGTTACCTGTTTTTTTGAATACGTTACCTAAATTTTCTGACGAAAATCTATTAGTAGGATTTGAAACATCAGATGACGCTGCTGTTTACCAAGTATCAGAAGAGTTGGCATTGATTTCTACTGTTGACTTTTTCTCGCCCATGGTAGAAGATCCTCGTACTTTTGGGAGGATTGCTGCTGCTAATGCGATGAGTGACGTTTATGCAATGGGAGGAGAGGTACTTTTTGCTTTAAATTTAGTTTGTTTTCCAGAAAAAATGGATAAACAGAAGCTTTCAGAAATACTCATCGGTGGTGCAGAAAAACTTAAAGAAGCACAAGCTTCATTGGCTGGGGGACATTCGATCTATGATCATGAGCCTAAGTATGGTTTAGCGGTGACCGGGAAAATCGATCCGCGTAGAATTATTCGCAACAATACACCGAGAATAGGAGATGTTTTAATTCTTACTAAAGCTTTAGGTGTTGGACTCATTCAATCGGCATCTAGAGGAGGTTTAGCCTCTGCAATAGCAGAAAAAACGGCAATTGCTTCGATGGAGCGATTAAATAAATATGCTGCTCAAAAGTTGAAAGATTTTCCTGTTCATGCGTGTACGGACGTAACAGGATTTGGGTTATTGATTCATGCGTTAGAAATGGCTGGAGAAACAGTCACCATGGTTATTGACACAGAACAATTACCACTGTTACCAGAAGCATATGACTATGCTGAAGAATTTTTAGCAACAGCAGCAGGTCAGAGAAATCGGCAATTTGTAGCGAATAAAATTGATGTAACATCAGTTTCATCAGCGTTTCAGGAGCTTTTGTTTGATCCTCAAACTTCTGGCGGCTTACTAATCAGTGTTGCGTCAAAAAATGCCAAAGAATGTCTTGAAGAAATCCAAAAAGGAGATCCAGTTGCAGCAATTATTGGCGAAGTTTACGAAAAAGAGCTAGATCAGTCAATCATTATTGTATGAGAAAGAAGGAATAGCGATGAGAAACGTCAATGCTATAGGAAAACCGTGTCCCATTCCAGTAATTGAAACAAAAAAAGCCATTCGAGAAACAAAAAAAGAAGGAGGGATAGTTACAGTTACAGTTGACAATGAAATAGCTGTGGAAAATATCAAAAAAATGGCTGTTAGTTTAGGAGTAGAAATGACCAGTCGTAATCCAGAAAAGGATATTTTTACGGTTGAAATTGTTGTACCTAGTAACGAAGAACAAACGAAAATAGAGGGATCGGATCATGAATTAGTCATTACTTTTAGCAAAAAAACGATGGGAGACGGCGATCCTGATTTAGGCGAAATATTATTGAAAAGCTATATGTATTCTCTAACTGAATTAGAGGTGCCACCTGAACATCTTTTATTTTTCAATAGTGGCGCATACCTAACCACTCAAGATTCCAATGCTTTAAAAGATTTATCTGTTTTACTAGACAAAGGGACACAAATCAGTACTTGCGGTGCATGTTTAGATTTTTATCAGATCAAAGATACCTTAGCAATCGGAGAAGTAACAAATATGTATCGAATATCTGAAGTAATGGCACAAGCAAAAAAAGTTATAAACTTCTAACTTGATGAGGTGGGAAAAATGGACTATCTTTTAACGTTTCAAAATACCCATTACGCCATTCATGGCGAAAAAATATTAATTAAGAATGAGATTCCTGTATCAGTAATGGCGTTACCAACTAATTTAGGAGACTTTTGCGGTATTTGTTTAAGAATTGCTGGACAGAATGTTGCTAAGGGACAAAGATATTTAGACGATGAAAAAGTAGTAATTGAGAAAATTTTTCAAATATTTGAAGAAAATAACAGCGAAAAGAGGTATCTACCATGGACTCTCTGAGCGACTGCTTTGCTTTTCAAGGAAAGCAAGTAGTTTCACTAATCGGCAGTGGAGGAAAAACAAGTCTGATGTGGTATCTAGCTAAATATTATTGTCAGCAAAATGTTTTAGTTAGTACAACGACCAAAATAGGGTATCCTCTAAATCGTCCGTATGACTATTTTTATGATGGAAGGTTGTCAAATTTGAACAGAGAGGGGCTGGGAATCACGCTAGCTGGAACTCCTACTGCTAATGGCTATAAGTTAAGCTCACTTCCTCAGACAGTTTTAGAAAGAATACTTCCATTTTTTGACAAAGCATTTATAGAAGCCGACGGGTCTAAACAACTCCCTTTGAAAGGTTGGGAAACATTCGAACCCGTTATATTACCAGAAACCACAATAACAGTTGGCGTCATCCCAATTTCTGTTTTGGGAAAAACTATCGATCAAATGACTGTTCACCGTTTACCTCTTTTTTTGCGTGCAACGGGTACAGTCGAAGGAGAAGCAATAAAAGAAAATACATTAGCTGAAATCATTTCCTGTCCCACGGGCTTATGGTCAAAAAGCCGAGGAAATCGAATTTTATGTATTAATCAAGTAGAAACGCCTGAGCAATTGATTCAGGCAAAAAAAGTGTTGTACTTGTTGCCTCATATGTTGTTGAAACGATTAAGTAAAGTAATCGCCTGCAATATTCATACAGAGAAAGGGGTCATCCTATGGGAAAAGTAAAGCAACGAATTGAAGAAACGGTTGTTGTGGTTCGTGGTGGCGGTGATTTAGCTACGGGTGTTATTCAAAAATTAGTTCATGCAGGATTCAAAGTAGTTATTTTAGAAACGGCTAAACCTTTAGCCATTCGTCGCACAGTGTCTTTGTGTACAGCTATTTTTCTAGGATCTCAACAAGTAGAAGACGTAGAAGCGGTGTTTGTTTCTTCGCTATCGGAATGTCAAAAACTTTGGCGGAAAAATAAAATTCCCCTGTTGATCGATGCTGAAGCAAGCTCCTTAGTGAAACTAAAACCAACCATTTTAGTTGATGCCATTTTAGCTAAAAAGAATTTAGGCACAAAGAAAACAATGGCGCCAATTACGATTGCTTTAGGTCCAGGATTTTCTGCTGCTGAAGATGTCGATGTGGTGATAGAAACGATGAGAGGTCATCATTTAGGGCGAATATATTTTAAAGGAACAGCAATACCTAATACTGGAATACCTGGAGAAATAGGTGGGAAAAGTGCTGAACGTGTTGTGCACTCTCCAGTAGCAGGACAGGTTAAGCACGTAAAAAAAATTGGAGATTCTGTAGAAAAAGGAGAAATTCTTTTCTATATAGATAGTGTTGCTGTCTGCTCTCCATTGGACGGTGTGGTAAGAGGGCTGATCTCAGACAAAGTAGAATGTCAAAAAGGTTTAAAATGTTGCGATGTCGATCCTCGTCCAGCAGAACAAGTGGATTGTTTCACGATATCTGATAAAGCTCGAGCAATAGGAGGAGCTGTTTTAGAGGCAGTATTTTGGTTGGGGTGTGAAAAAAATATATTTTAGAAAAGTAGAAACACCTGGACTTAAAAATATTTTTTTTGACTAAAAAATATTGTTGCGATTGATAAGTTTGTGGTATAGTATAAGTGAAGTTTTAACACGATTCAGTTTCGAAAAATAGAAAGCGCTTAATTCTTTTTTTGAACTATGTGAAAAAAGTAACTTAATGAAAGTATCTATAACAGATTCTATAGCTACATAGATTTAAAGATATTAAGTACGAGAAGAATGAGAAGGGTTACAAGGTTGCTTTTTGTACTTTATAATAATTTGCAAAAAAAGATGAAAGGATGAGTAAATATGGCATTAGTAAAAATCGTTTATGCAAGTATGACAGGTAATACAGAAGAGATTTCAGAAATTTTAGAAAGCACTGTTCAAGAAGCAGGTTTTGAGGTGGAAAGAGAAGAATGCTCAGAAGTCGATGTTGACTTTTTTGATGATGCTGATGCGTGTGTGATTGCTACGTACACATATGGAGATGGTGAATTACCATTTGAATTTGAAGATTTCTACGATGAGTTAGAGGAAAAAGATTTAGCTGGAAAAATTTTTGGTGTTGTCGGTTCTGGTGATCGAGAATACGGTGACCTATTTTGTAAATCGGCCCATGATTTTGTTGCGGCATTAGAAAAAGCTGGAGCAAAAAAAGTTGCAAAAACGGTTGAAATTGAAAACAATGCAGAAGATGAAGATGTTGAATCTCTGAAAAAATTTGTTCAAGAACTGACAGTAGGATTGTAATTAAATACTGATATCATATGAAAGAAGGAAAAATGAATGAAGTCATTCATTAGCGGTAACACATATGTATAAGATAACAAAAAGTGAACAACTTTCTAAAAATGAATATGATTTTTGGATTGATGCACCTCTAATTGCAAATAAAGCTCAGCCAGGACAATTTATTATTTTGCGCATCAGTGAGATTGGCGAACGAATTCCATTAACGATTGCAGAAGTTAATCCTGAAAAAGGAACTATTCGATTAGTTTTTCAAGTCATCGGTAAAACAACAGCGGAACTTGGTAAACTTAGTACGGGTGATTCAGTTTTAGACTTAACAGGACCACTTGGAATGCCAACAGAAATAAAAAATTATGGCACTGTGATGATTGTCGGCGGTGGTGTCGGTATTGCGGCAATATTACCAATCGTTAGAGGATTGAAAATAGCGGGGAATCGAGTGATTACGATTCTTGGGGCCAAAACAGCTGAATTAGTGATTCTCAAAGATGAATGTAGTAAATATTCTGATGAATTAATAATCACTACAGATGATGGAACTCTTGGTATGAAAGGTCTTGTTACTGAGGCGATGGAACAAGTGATTGCCAAAGAAACGGTCAACTGCAGTTGGGCGATTGGACCGAGTTTAATGATGAAATTTTGTACCATGACGGCTAAAAGATATGATTTACCAATATACGTATCGCTTAATCCGATTATGATTGATGGAACAGGTATGTGTGGTGGTTGTCGAGTAACGATCGACGGTAGTATTAAATTTGCCTGTGTGGATGGTCCAGAATTTAAGGGAACCGAGGTCAATTGGGATGAGTTTATTAGCCGAATGAAGCAATACACTACAGAAGAAGAAACTTGTTTAGCGGATTATCAAAAAGCGCAGGTGACCAATCATGGCTAGAAAAAGCAGAAGCAAAACACCAATTGCAGAGCAAGAACCAGCTGTTCGAAAATCAAATTTTGATGAAGTATGTTTAGGTTATACGATAGAAGAAGGTCAAGAAGAAGCGCTTCGCTGTCTACAATGTAAAAATGCTCCTTGTATTGCTAGCTGTCCTGTAATGATTGATATTCCTGGGTTTATACTTGCTATTAAAGAAGGAGATATGCAAAAAGCTGCCGATGTTTTAGGAAAATACACTAATCTTCCAGCAATTTGCGGCAGAGTGTGTCCACAGGAAAAACAATGTGAGCAAGTTTGCAAACTCGGGATGGCTAAAAATTTTGAGGCAGTAGCGATTGGAAAACTAGAGCGTTTAGTAGCAGATTGGGCTTTAGAAAACCAAGACTTTACTAAGCTTATTCAAAATGACCACCCAAAACTAGGTAGAATCGCCGTTATTGGTTCCGGTCCATCTGGCTTAACTGTAGCTGGAGATTTAGCTAAGCT
Organism: Enterococcus sp. AMC1251; assembly: GCF_058216535.1. NCBI lineage: Bacteria > Bacillati > Bacillota > Bacilli > Lactobacillales > Enterococcaceae > Enterococcus > Enterococcus sp. AMC1251. The sequence goes on from NZ_CM177098.1 coordinate 1,229,063, forward strand.
AAATTATGACGTCATTGTGTACGAAGCGTTGCATGATTCTGGCGGTGTGTTAACGTATGGTATTCCAGAATTTAGACTGCCAAAGCGAATCGTAAAAAAAGAAATCGAAAGTATTGAGGCATTAGGTGTAAAGATCGAAACTAATGTTGTAATAGGGAAGACGATTACAATGGACGAGATCATGACCGATTTTGATGCTTGTTACATTTCAGTTGGAGCAGGTGCGCCAAATTTTATGGGCATCTCTGGAACCGCACTAAATGGTGTATATTCTTCTAGTGAATATTTAACACGGATTAATTTAATGCATAGTTATGAGTTTCCAAAATATGACACACCAATCAAACAATCAAAGAATGTTGTTGTAATCGGTGGTGGCAATGTTGCAATGGATGCAGCACGTTCAGCCAAACGCTTAGGTGCGGAGCATGTAAGTATTGTTTACCGTAGATCACTTGAGGAATTACCAGCAAGAATCGAAGAGTATCATCATTCTATTGAAGAAGATATCGATTATTATTGGCTGACAAATCCAATTGAATATATGAATAACGGAACAGGTGATTTAAGTGGCGTCAAATGCACCAAAATGGCACTTGGTGAACCAGATGAATCAGGACGTAGGCGCCCTGTTCCAATCAAAAATAGTGAATTTATTATCAAAGCTGACACAGTGATCGAAGCAATCGGTCAAGGGTCCAATAAAGTGTTGTTATCCACTTTCCCAGAACTTAAATTAACAAAATGGGGGTACATTGAGGCGGATCCAAAAACGGGAGAAACATCGATTCCAGGCGTTTTTGCTGGTGGAGATATCGTTACAGGCGCAGCAACAGTAATTTTAGCTATGGGTGCTGGAAAAGTTGCTGCTGTAGAAATCGATAATTATGTACGTGAAAAAAAGAAAATACCCGTAACAACAAAAGTCTGAGGAAAGATAAAAGGTGAGGAAAATGAAAACAACAAAAACAATGGATGGAAATACTGCAGCAGCGTATATTTCTTATGCGTTTACAGAAGTAGCGGCGATCTATCCAATTACGCCAAGCTCTACAATGGCGGAGTTAGTTGATGAATGGGCGGAAACAGGATTAAAAAATATCTATGGACAAAAAGTTCAAGTTATTGAAATGCAGTCAGAAGCTGGAGCCGCAGGAGTTGTTCATGGTTCATTAAAAACAGGTGCATTAACAACTACCTATACAGCATCGCAAGGACTGTTGTTGATGATCCCAAATATGTATAAAATAGCAGGAGAACTATTACCAGCTGTTTTTCACGTGGCAGCCAGAGCAATTACAACCAGTGCATTAAGTATTTTTGGAGATCACGGTGATGTCATGGCGACTCGTCAAACAGGTTTTTGTATGTTAGCAGAATCCAGTGTTCAAGAAGTAATGGATCTTTCAGCGGTGGCACATTTAGCTAGCATCGAAGGGAGCTTACCGTTCGTCAATTTTTTTGATGGATTCAGAACAAGTCATGAACTCCAAAAAATTGAAGTGATTGATTATGCCGATTTAAAAGGAATGTTGGATCAAGAAGCAGTGGATCAATTTAGAAATAGAGGGATGAATCCCAATCATCCAACCGTCTCAGGAACTGCTCAAAATCCAGATATTCACTTTCAACAAAGAGAAACTGTCAATGCAAACTATGAAGCAATGCCTAGAATTGTTCAAAAATACATGGAAAAAATTAATGAAATACGTGGGACCAATTATGATTTAACGGATTACTACGGAGTTGATGATGCAAAAGAAGTGATTATTTCTATGGGATCCGCTTCACCAGTAATTCAACAAACAGTGGATTATTTGAATGAAAAAGGGCGGAAAGTAGGTCTTATAAATATTCATTTGTATCGTCCTTTTCCAACTGAAAATCTATTAGAAAAATTACCAAAAACAGTAGAAAAAGTAGCGGTCTTAGATCGAACCAAAGAAGCAGGAGCAGAAGGAGAACCCTTACTTTTAGATGTTCAAAGTGCATTGTATCAACACCACAATCGTCCAATTATCATAGGAGGACGTTATGGACTAGGCTCAAAAGATGTAACACCTAGTCAGATCAAAGCAGTTTATGATCATCTATTACTACCTTTAGATGAATTAAAACAACGATTTACAATTGGTATTGTGGATGATGTAACGTACCGTTCATTACCGCAAGAAGAAATGTTAGATTTAACACCTAGTTCAACATTCCAAGCAAAATTTTGGGGATTTGGCTCGGATGGAACAGTTGGAGCAAACAAACAAGCAATTAAAATCATTGGTGACAATACTGATTTATATGCGCAGGCATATTTTAGTTATGATTCTAAAAAATCAGGGGGCTTGACTCTTTCTCATTTACGTTTTGGTGAAGAACCAATCAGATCAACGTATTTAGTCGAACAAGCTGATTTTATTGCGTGTCACAATGCTTCTTACATTCATAATTATGATTTATTAAAAGGATTGAAAGATGGCGGAACCTTCCTATTGAATACGTTTTGGGATAAAGAGAAAGTTTACCGTTTACTTCCAGCAAAGTTGAAAAAATATATTGCTGATCATGAAATTCAATTTTATATTATTAATGCTGTTGAGCTAGCTCGAGAAGTCGGATTAGGTCGCCGAATTAATACAGTAATGTCTACTGCATTCTTTGAAGTAACAGATATTATGACACGAGATGAGTACATGCCGTTACTGAAAGCGGAAGTTCAAAAAACTTATGGCAAAAAATCAGTAGAAATCGTGGAAAAAAACTTCCAAGCAATTGACAGAACATTTGATTCTCTTCAAAAAATCGATGTTCCTTCTGAATGGGCAACAATCATTATTGAACCAATTGAAAAAAATGATTCACTACCAAAATATATTACGAATATTTTACAACCAATCAATCGACAAGAAGGAAATGATCTGACGGTTGGCGATTTAATCGACAACGGCATGAAAACTGGAGAAATCCCAGTGGGCACTTCAGCCTATGAAAAACGTGGAATCGCACTAGAAGTCCCAGAATGGCAAATGGATAAATGTACAATGTGTAATGAATGTGCCTTTGTCTGTCCTCATGCGGCAATTCGACCATTTTTAGCAGATCAAGAAGAAATAGAAGAAGCTCCAGCAGGCTTTGTAGCTAGAGAAATGCGTGGTGCCGATGGTTTAATGTATCGTATTCAAGTATCTTTAGAAGATTGTACTGGTTGTGGACTTTGTGTTCAAGCATGTCCAGTTAAAGAAAAAGCGATTTTAATGAAACCTTATGAAGAGCAAAAAGAGCAAGCAATTAATTGGGCTTTTGCAATGACGTTACAGCAAAAAGAAAATCCCGTTAGAAAATTATCTGTTAAAGGCTCTCAATTCAATCAACCTTTAATGGAATTTTCAGGTGCATGTGAAGGATGTGGTGAAACACCTTATATCAAATTGTTAACACAATTATTTGGTGATCGAATGATGATGGCTAATGCGACTGGTTGCTCATCAATTTGGGGTGGCTCGTCTCCTGTAACCCCTTATACAACCAATGAATGCGGCCAAGGTCCCGCTTGGAGTAATTCATTGTTTGAAGACAACGCTGAATATGGTTATGGCATGTATGTAGCGAATAAAACAAAACGCCAATATTTAGCAGATCAGGTACAAGAAGCAATCGATAATGATTTAGGATCGGCAGAACTTCAAGCATTGTTACAAGATTGGTTAGCACATTATTTAGAAGGTGATGGCACCCAACAGCGAGCTACCAAACTTACCGCTATTTTAAATGAAGAATATCAAACGGATTCACGTTTAGAACAAATATACAAACAAAATGATTTGTTTGTGAAAACGAGCCAATGGATTGTCGGTGGTGATGGCTGGGCATACGATATTGGTTTTAGTGGAATCGATCATGTATTGGCAAGTGGCGCTGATGTGAACATTTTTGTTATGGATAATGAGGTCTATGCGAATACTGGAGGGCAAACATCGAAAGCGACCCCAGCAGCAGCTATCGCAAAATTTTCTGCTGGCGGAAAACAAACATCTAAAAAAGATTTAGGCATGATGGCAATGACTTATGGCAATGTTTATGTCGCTCAAATCGCTTTAGGTGCTAATTCAATGCAAACGATCAAAGCAATTGATGAAGCAGAGCGTTATCCAGGTCCGTCATTAATTATTGGATATACACCGTGTATCAATCACGGTGTCAAAGGCGGTATGATCGAAACCTTATCATTAGCGAAAGAAGCTGTTGAATCAGGTTATTGGCAGTTGTATCGTTATAATCCACAGTTGATAGAAAAAGGCAAAGATCCAATGGTGATCGACTACAAAAAAGCAGATTTCTCTAAGATGCGTGATTTCCTTGAAAAACAAACGCGCTTCTCAGCACTGCATACAATCAAAGATAATCACGAAGTTGTCGAACATCTTTTAACGAAAACGAAAGATGATGCAGAAAATCGTTCAGAGAATTATGTGAAACTAGTTAGTCAAATAGAAAAATAGTCTAGCAACAAGTAATTGAATGATAAAGTGTGCGATTAAAAGAAGAAAACATGCAAAACAGGTTTTAGTTTTGTTCTGTCTTCTTCTTTTTTTAGAATCGATCGAAAAGATATTCTCTAAAAAAATAGTATTAAAAACTTAAAAAGCGATTGCTCAACAGTAATTGTTGCTTAAGTTTTTTTTTACGAAGTCCATTTTAGCTTAGAATATGCAGGGCGCTTTTTTGAAAGTTGTTAATGTTAGCGTTTTCTGATAACATAACATTAACATGTTACTAATAGCTTTTTAGCTCGAACGAAGATAAACTATAATTAGGTACGGAAGAAGCCCGATGGAAAGCGGACGTATTTTTCTTGCCAAGGAGGACTCTCATGTTTCATTGGAAAAAACTTAAAAAGGAAGAGATAAAACGAGAAATTTTAGCGGGAACAACCTCGTTTTTCGCCATCTCATATATTATTATGGTGAATACAGTGATCTTAGCTGAGGCGGGTATGCCAAAAGAATTAACGATTTTCGGAACAATCTTCATTTCAATTATCGGATCAATCCTGATCGGACTAGTTGCAGATGCCCCAATAGTATTGACTACGGGAATGGGTGTAAATTCATTTTTCACGTATACTTTAGTACTTTCCTTAGGATTAACCTGGCAGCAAGCTTTAGCTGTTAGTTTTTGTGCAGGAGTTGTTTATTTACTGGTTGCTTTTACAAGATTAAGTAAATTATTTGCCGAAGTTGTGCCGGAAACGTTAAAAACTGGGATTACTGTAGGTATTGGCTTTTTCCTAGTGTTAATTGGTTTAGAAAAAGGGCATTTGATTTTACGTGGAGAACATACCTTTTTGCAATTGGCACCTTTAGATGATAGTTTAACTTTGCTAACTCTGTTTTCATTAATTTTGACAGTTATTTTATTCATAAAAGGAATTCAAGGTAGCTTTTTTATCGGAATTGTTGTGGTAACCTTTATCGCAAATATACTCGGGATGGTCGCACCGACAGAACATTTTTCTTTGAGTGGATTAGGCAATTATTCTCAAATTTTTTTGCAACTAGATTTCAGTACTTTTTTTTCTAAAAGCTTTTTACTCGGAGTCTTTGCCTTATCAATGATTTTGATCTTCGAATCGATGGGCTTACTTAAAGGCTTAATGCCAGAAGCAGACGAAAAAAAATATTTGCGAGCATATCGTGTAACAGGATTTATTACATTATTCTCTAGTATATTTGGAACAAGCCCGACTGTAGCAGCTGCTGAAAGTGCAACAGGAATTGAAGAAGGGGGAAAAACAGGGATAACGTCTATTACGAGTGGCATCTGCTTCTTTTTAGCATTATTAGCTTTGCCATTTCTTTCGTATATTCCCGATTCAGCATTAGCACCAGCAATCATCATAACAGGATTTTTAATGATCCAACAAATCAAAAACTTGAAGTTTGACGATTTTAGTGAGTATTTTCCTGCAATGCTGATGATTGTTTTGATACCTTTTACAATGAATATTTCTGATGGAATGGCATTTGGTTTTGTGGCTTATCCGTTGACAAAATGGGTTGCTGGGAAAAAATCTGAACTGCCAATCTCGATGTGGTTGATTTCAGGATTATTTTTGATTTATTTAATTATTAATGTACTGATTTAATACAAAAAAACCTTACTCAATCACAATTTCAGCTGTGATGAGCAGGGTTTTTTAACCAATAATAATTTTTTCAGAAGGATATTCATAGCCAATATCCCGCGTTTCTTTTGGCACGAATAACATTAAGGTATATAGCATGCCAATACGTCCAATAAACATCAACAACGCAATCATCAGCTTTCCAACTGTTGTTAGATCAGATGTAATCCCTAAAGATAAACCAGTTGTACCAAAAGCGGAAGCTACTTCAACAATAATAGCAATCAGTGGATGCTCTTCTGTGGCCGTTAAAAATAAGACTGAAAAGAAGCACATAATTAACGAAAGCATAAAGACAACAATCGATTTTTTTACATCATCATCATCAATTCGACGTCCGAAAACATTGATCTTGTTCTCGCTCTTCAAAAAAGCATACAAGTACAAACCAATGATCGCAACAGTCGTCGTTCGAATACCTCCACCAACAGAACTGGGACTACATCCAATAAACATCAATAAAGAAAAAACAATTAATGTAGTGATCTGAAAGTCACCTAAGTCATTAATTTGCAGTCCAGCATTTCGAGTTGTCATAGAATAAAACATAGATGTGATCCAGCGTTGAAGCTCACCCATCTCAACAAATAGATGATCTTTCTCCAATAAGTAAATCAAAATTGTACCGCCAACAAACAAAATCACAAATGCTAATACTGCAATCTTACTAAACAAAGAAAATCGGAAAGGCAAGCCACGTTTTTTCTTTTTAAAAAACAACCATTCTCGAACTTCCATTAATACAGGAAAACCAATTCCGCCGACAAAAATTAAGAACATAATTACGATTAAAAAAATATAATCATTAGCAAAAGGAATAATTGAATCCCCCGTCACATCAAATCCAGAGTTGGTCACGGCAGAAATTGATTGATAAAAACCAAAAAAAATTGCTCTTGACCATGTTTTATAATAGCCAGAAAAATAAAAATAAATTGAGAAAAACGTACCAAAAATCACCTGAAACCATAAAATGATCGTAAACGTAATTCGAATCAAACGGACGATACCACTTAATTTTGGCTGATTCATATCCGTCATGATCAATTGCCGTTGCTTTAAAGAAATTCTACGTTTAGAGAGAATAATAAAAGCTGTAGAAATCATCATAATTCCTAAACCACCAATTTGAAAAAGCACTTCCAGCAAAATTATTCCGCGATCATTAAAGATAGAATTAATATCAAACGTAGACAAACCAGTAACGCTCACCGTACTGATCGCCATAAAAAGCATATCAATGAAACCAACATGAGAGTCAGGTTCTCTAAAAAAAGGCAAACAAAATAATAGGTAAGAGACAACGGTCATAACGATATAATAAGAAACAATGATTTGAATAGATGAAAAATTATTAGAAATAAAACGGCTACCTTTGCGTTGAGCCAGCCATAAAAGCCGAAATCGATTCATAATGGACCTCCTGAATATCATTAAATCAAGTATAGCAGAAAATAAATGATGGGCAAACAAAGAATAAGTACTTAGAAGAAATAAGAAATTGATTAAAAAAATTGAGAATATAGTACAAATCAGACAGAACATGTTATTTTATTGTGAGAGGAGCAACATTCTTTTGTTTGATTTTTTGAAAAATAGACAAATAGGTGTATTTAAAAAGAGAATTATTGTTTTGTTTAATGTGATTATATTCACATTAGAAGTGGAACTTTTCAAAGTTACGCTGAATAATTAAAGGTTGTGTGGTTAAAAATTATAGAGGTGAAGATAAATTGAAAAAAATCATTATGAGCTTAGTATCATTGAGCCTATTTGCAGGAATCGCTGTAGGCTGTACCAGTGATCAAGAAAAAACTGCGAAGAGCAGTAAAGAATCTAAAGAAAGTACAGAGGTTACTTCTGGTGCTTCAGCCAATGGCTATACAGATTTGAGTGAATTAAAAGATCAATACGATATTATAATCGTCGGAGCTGGTGGTGCTGGGATGACAGCGGCTCTTCAAGCAAAAGATGCAGGCATGAATCCAGTTATTTTAGAAAAAATGCCAGTTGCTGGTGGGAATACTATCAAATCTTCTTCTGGTATGAATGCATCTGAAACAAAATATCAAAAAGAAGATGGAATCACAGATAGTAATGATAAGTTCTATGAAGAAACATTAAAAGGTGGAAAAGGTACGAACGATAAAGAATTATTACGCTTTTTCGTGGATCATTCAGCAGATGCAATCGATTGGTTAGATACGAAAGGCATTGAACTTAGCAATTTAACAATCACTGGAGGAATGAGCGAAAAACGGACACATCGTCCAGCAGATGGTTCTGCCATTGGAGGATATCTTGTAGATGGGCTTGTTCGCAACGTTAAAGAAGAAAAAATTCCACTTTTTGTGAATGCAGATGTTACTGAAATTCTTGAAAATGATGGTCAAGTAGATGGTGTCAAAGTAAAACTTGATGACGAAGAGACGAAAGAAATTAAATCAAAAGCAGTAATCGTTACAACAGGCGGTTTCGGTGCAAATGAAGAAATGCTAGAAAAATACGATCCAAAATTAAAAGATTATGTAACTACAAACCAAGAAGGTACGACAGGTGATGGAATCAAGATGATTGAAAAACTTGGTGGTGCTACAGTTGATATGAAAGAAATCCAAATTCATCCAACTGTTCAACAAGAGAAATCATATTTGATTGGTGAAGTGGTTCGTGGTGAAGGAGCAATTTTAGTATCACAAGAAGGAACACGTTTCATTAACGAAATGGATACTCGTGACAAAGTTTCTGATGCTATCACAGCATTACCAGAAAAATCGGCTTACCTGGTCTTTGATCAAGGGGTTCGTGATCGTGCTAAAGCAATTGACTTTTATGATGAACAAGGTTTTGTTATCGAAGGAGAAACAATTGAAGATCTTGCTAAAAAAATTGATATGCCAGAAGCAAAACTGAAAGAAACATTAGACCAATGGAATCAAGATGTTAAAGATAAATCCGATACTCAATTCGGACGTACTACTGGTATGGATCACGATTTAGCAACGGCTCCGTATTATGCAATCAAAATCGCTCCGGGAATACATCATACAATGGGCGGAGTGAAAATTAATACGAAAACAGAAGTGTTAAAAGAAGATGGAGCACCGATTGAAGGATTGTATGCTGCTGGGGAAGTAACTGGAGGATTACACGGCGCTAACCGTATCGGCGGGAATGCTGTGGCAGATATCATTGTCTTTGGTCGCCAAGCTGGAACTGAAGCAGCAGCGTTTGCTGCAACACAAAAATAAAGGTTTATAAAAGAATCAATAGACGAAACGTTCGAATTCGTCTATTGGTTCTTTATTTTTAATAGTCTTTCATCAAAAACTAAGAAACCATTTTTTCAAAAATACTGCTTTTTTGTAGAAAATATAGTAAAATACGAGAGGAACGAAACGAGAGGTGACGACGGAGTAATGGCACAATTATTTTTTAAATACGGCGCAATGAACAGTGGAAAAACAATTGAAATATTAAAAGTAGCGCACAATTATGAAGAACAAGAGAAACCTGTTGTCATTATGACAAGTGGACTCGACACTAGGGATGGTGTTGGTGTCGTTTCAAGCCGTATTGGTCTTCGAAGAGAAGCTATCCCCATTTTTAAAGAAACCAATGTCTATGAATTAATTGAAACATTAGACTATAAGCCTTACTGTATTTTAGTAGATGAATCACAATTTCTAGGGAAACAACACGTAATTGATTTTGCTCGGGTTGTAGATGAGTTGACCATCCCTGTCATGGCATTTGGTTTGAAGAATGATTTTCGTAATGAACTATTTGAAGGCTCCAAATACCTGATGCTATACGCAGATAAATTAGAAGAACTAAAAACAATCTGCTGGTTTTGCCATAAGAAAGCTACGATGAACTTACACTATATTGATGGTCAGCCAGTTTATGAAGGAACCCAAGTTCAAATTGGTGGTAACGAAGCGTATTATCCTGTTTGCCGTAACCACTATTTCCATCCACCGATCGATGGTGAGCAAGTGAAAAATAATTAACTCAATAAAAAGTGGAAAATAAACAATACTTATTAATAAAAAGAGGAGCAACTAACTATGTACGATCAGTTACAATCAATTGAAGATCGCTATGAAGAGTTGGGTGAACTATTAAGTGATCCAGCAGTCATCAGTGATACGAAACGCTTTATGCAACTATCTAAAGAAGAAGCAAATACCCGCGAGACAGTGGACGTTTATCGTCGCTATAGACAAGTAGTCGAAGGGATCAGTGACACTGAAGAACTATTAGGCGAAAAATTAGATGCCGAAATGGCTGAAATGGCCAAAGAAGAATTGTCAGAATTAAAAAAGGAAAAAGAAGCTCTGGAAGAACGCATTAAAATTTTACTTTTGCCTACAGATCCAAACGATGATAAAAATATTATCATGGAAATACGCGGTGCAGCAGGTGGAGATGAGGCAGCTTTATTCGCTGGAGATCTATTTGGAATGTACCAAAAGTATGCAGAATCTCAAGGGTGGAAAACAGAAGTGATGGAAGCAAGTATTACTGGAATCGGTGGCTACAAAGAAGTCATCATGATGATTTCAGGAGACAATGTCTTCTCAAAACTAAAATATGAAAGTGGCGCACATCGTGTACAGCGTGTACCATCGACTGAATCGCAAGGACGAATTCATACATCCACTGCAACTGTTGTCGTTTTACCGGAAGCGGAAGAAGTAGAATTAGATCTTGCTGACAAAGATATTCGTACAGATATTTACCATGCTAGTGGCGCTGGTGGTCAGCACGTCAATAAGACGGCATCGGCTGTTCGTTTGACGCATATTCCAACTGGGATTGCAGTCGCTATGCAAGATGAACGTTCTCAAATCAAAAACCGCGAAAAAGCGATAAAAATTTTACGTGCAAGAGTCTATGACCAAATGCAGCAAGAAGCGCAAAGCGAATATGATGCAAACCGTAAATCCGCGGTGGGTACAGGAGACCGTTCTGAACGAATCCGTACATATAACTTTCCGCAAAACCGCGTGACGGATCATCGTATTGGGTTAACAATTCAAAAACTAGATCAAATTTTAGCTGGGAAATTAGATGAAATCGTGGATGCTTTGGTGCTATACGATCAAACATCGAAATTAGAAGAGATGCAAAATGGGTAACCGTTATTTTGAAGTCCTTGAACGGGCTTCTTCTTTTTTAGAAAAACAAGGCAAAGAAGGCTATAGTATTTTTTTTGTTTTCCTGGAAAGAAAAGGTTGGAGCAAAACCGATTGGCTACTTCATCTGAAAGAAGAAATATCACCTAAAGACGAACAGCAAATAAATGAGGACCTAAAGCAACTGGCTCAAAATTATCCGCCACAGTATTTATTAGGCTACAGTGAGTTTTATGACCATCGATTTCTAGTTAATGAGCACACGTTGATTCCCAGACCTGAGACAGAAGAATTAGTTGATCGCTGCTTGAAAGAAAATCCTAATGAGCCACTGACTGTTGTTGACGTTGGAACAGGAACTGGTGCAATTGCGATTAGTCTAAAATTAGACCGACCAAACTGGCAAGTAATTGCGATCGATATTTCAGAAGAAGCATTACAAGTTGCCAAAAAAAATGCAGAACAATTAAATACGGATATTGATTTTATTCAAGGAGATGCTCTTAAACCAATGGAAAAGAAAAAAATCGATATCTTGATTTCTAACCCTCCTTACATTAGTAATTCTGAATGGGACTTGATGGATGAAAGTGTGCGAACATTTGAGCCAAAAACCGCATTATTTGCTGAAAATGGCGGGTTAGCTATTTATCAGCGATTGGCTGAAGAAGTAAAAGATTTACTGAAGCCCGATGGTAAAATTTATTTGGAAATCGGATTTCAGCAAGGAGATGCTATCAAAAAACTTTTTCAGCAAACCTTTCCTCAAAAACGAGTAAAAGTTGCTCAAGACTTAGCAGGAAATGATCGAATGGTGATTATTTCATCAAAAAAAAGGGAGGAGTAAAAATTGGAAACAAAACGATTTGAGGTAGATGAAATCGATCAAGCAGCAGATCTGATCCGTAAGGGAGAACTGATCGCTTTTCCAACTGAAACAGTTTATGGACTTGGCGCAAATGCTCTAGATGAGCTTGCTGTGGCGCAAGTTTATACTGTTAAAGGACGTCCTAGCGATAATCCATTGATTGTTCATGTAAGCAACTTTGAGATGGTCAAACAATACGTGAAGGATTTTCCAAAACATACTCAGACGTTAGTAGATGCTTTTTGGCCGGGACCATTGACTTTGATTTTTGATGTGGAGCCAAATACTTTTTCTACTACTGTGACTGGCGGATTAAATACGGTTGCTTTTCGGATGCCTAATAATGAGAAAACCATAGCATTAATTGAAACAGCTAACGTGCCCTTGGTAGGACCAAGCGCTAATACCTCAGGCAAACCAAGTCCTACAACCGCTCAGCATGTCTATCATGATCTTCATGGGAAAATTGCTGGCATTTTAGATGATGGACCGACTAAAATCGGTGTAGAGTCAACTGTCTTAGATTTAACTGCGAAAAATGGAGTTCCAGTAATCTTAAGACCAGGAGCGATCACAAAAGAAAGTTTAGAACAGATTTTAGGCTCGGTGTTCGTCGATCAGCATTTAATCAGCGAAAAAGAAGCGCCTAAAGCACCGGGAATGAAGTATAAGCATTATTCACCAGATGTTCCTGTATGGATCATTGAAGGCGATGAAAAAGTATTTAAAAAGGCAATTGAACAGGCTAAAAGTAAAAATCAGCGGATTGGTTTATTTGCAGATGATCACATCATAGCAACATGTTCAACTAGCGTAGAAGCCGTTTTTTCTTTTGGTAAATCTTCAATAGAACAAGGGACAAAATTACTATATGCGGGGATGAGAAGCTTAGATGAACAAAAGATCGATGTGATTTTTGCTCAGGCTTTTCCGAAATCTGGATTAGGGATCGCTTATATGAATAGGTTGGAAAAAGCGGCAAATCAAAAAAAGTTTAAATTTGATTCGATTTTTGAGTAGAGAGCTTTTAAGTATGATACAATCGGTACAAACAAATGAAATGGAGGCTTGTTTAATGGATTTTAAAACATTTGATCCTGATTTATGGAATGCTGTTGCGAAAGAAAATGATCGTCAAGAAAATAACTTGGAGCTGATTGCATCGGAGAACGTTGTTTCTAAGGGTGTTATGGCGGCTCAAGGAAGTATTCTTACAAATAAGTATGCAGAAGGTTATCCTGGCAAACGTTATTATGGCGGTTGTGAGTTTATCGATATCGTTGAGGACTTGGCGATCGATCGAGCAAAACAACTTTTTGGTGCTAAATTTGCTAATGTCCAACCCCATTCAGGTTCTCAAGCGAATACAGCAGCTTATCTTTCATTGATCGAACCAGGTGACACCGTTTTAGGAATGGATTTGTCTGCGGGAGGACATTTAACGCATGGTTCACCAGTAAATTTTAGTGGTAAAACATATAATTTTATTAGCTATGGCGTAGATCCAACAACTGAGGTGATCGATTATAATGTTGTACGTATTTTAGCGCGTGAACATCAGCCAAAATTGATTGTAGCAGGTGCTAGCGCCTATTCTCGTACAATCGATTTTGAAAAATTCCGTGAAATCGCTGATGAAGTTGGTGCTAAGTTAATGGTAGATATGGCTCATATTGCAGGTCTAGTAGCGGCAGGATTACATCCAAATCCCGTGCCCTATGCAGATATCACAACATCTACAACACATAAAACATTACGTGGACCACGTGGCGGACTTATTTTGACTAACGATGAAGAACTAGCTAAAAAAATGAATAGTAATATTTTTCCTGGTATTCAGGGTGGGCCCTTAGAACATGTAATTGCTGCTAAAGCAGTTGCTTTCAAGGAAGCGCTGGATATTACCTTTAAAGAATACAGCGAACAAGTGATTGAAAATGCTAAAGCAATGACAAAGGTATTCAACCAAACACCTGAAGCTCGTCTTGTGAGTGGTTCAACAGATAATCATTTGTTATTGATCGATGTAAGTGGTTTTGGTTTGAATGGAAAAGAAGCAGAAGCAATTTTAGACAGCGTGAATATCACTGCCAATAAAAATTCAATTCCATTTGAACAACTTAGTCCGTTTAAAACGAGTGGTATTCGGATTGGAACACCTGCGATCACAACACGAGGCTTTAAAGAAGATGATTGTATAGAAGTCGCAAAACTAATTGTAAAAGTCTTAAATGATCATGAAAATGAAGTGACTCTTTCTGAGGTTCGCACTTCTGTTAGTGAGCTAACAAAAAAATATCCACTTTATAACTAAAAGTTTCGAGTGATTGACTAGTCAATCGCTCGATTTTGTTTTACAATGGGAAGGAATAAATTATTGAAGGAGAATGAGCATGGGAAAATTCCAAGTTATTGATCATCCACTGATCCAACACAAATTAACAATCATTAGAGAGAAGGATTGTGGAACAAAGGTTTTTCGTGAAGTCGTGAATGAGATTGCAATGCTTATGGCATATGAAGTTTCAAGAGACATGCCTTTAGAAGATGTTGTGATCGAGACACCGATCTGTGAAACAACACAAAAAACATTATCTGGTAAAAAGGTAGCAATTGTACCGATTTTACGTGCAGGTATTGGAATGGTAGATGGTATATTGGAATTGATTCCAGCAGCAAAAGTTGGACATATCGGCTTATACCGTGATCATGATACGTTAGAGCCTGTGGAATATTTTGTGAAAATGCCTGAAGATATTGATGCTCGTCAATTATTCGTCGTTGATCCAATGCTAGCAACGGGTGGATCAGCAATTATGGCGATTGACGCATTAAAAGCACGTGGCGGTAGCAATATTAAATTTGTATGTTTAGTTGCAGCTCCAGAAGGTGTGAAAGCTTTACAAGAAGCACATCCTGATATTGATATTTATACTGCAGCACTAGATGAATATTTGGATAAAGATGGTTATATCGTTCCAGGATTAGGTGATGCTGGTGACCGTTTATTTGGAACTAAATAAGTGAAATTAAAAATAGCTGAGTGCAGAGACCAGTATGTCCCCGTACTCAGCTATTTTTATACATAAAAATCCATCCAATAATAATGGATGGAAAAATCTATACTTTTTTTAGTTTTTTGTAATTGATGACGATCACACCATTACTTTTAACCATCAAATCGGTGTTATCAGAATTTTCATCAATTTCCACAACAGCAGAATTATTTAATTGTTTCGTAATAATTCCAGTTTGCGGCTGACCATGCATCAAGAAAGTGACCTGAGTATCAACAGTGAATAAATCCCCTTCCGCAGAAGGCTCAACAGGGCGATTAAAGTTACCGAAATTAGACATTCAAAAAAACTTCCTTTCTTAACTTGTTCCATTATACCATAAATTAAGAAAAATTTCAGAAAACTAATTTTTATAAAAAAGAGCTTTGTTTTGACTATACAAAAAATAGGTTTAGGTTTATAATTTTGGTTGTATTGCCAGCTTAGCTCAGTTGGTAGAGCAACGCACTCGTAACGCGTAGGTCGTAGGTTCGATTCCTACAGCTGGCATAACCATAACCCTTATTTTATAAGGGCTTTTTATTTTTGTATCACTATGATTAAATTGATCGTGGGCACGTCCATGGGCACGAAATGCGTAAAAAAATATAAAATAACATTCAATCAATTTTGATGAGCAAGAAGCCCAACTTATCACTGGCTGCTTTTTTCGATTCTTCTAAAGCGTGAGAGTAAATGTTTGCTGTTGTTTTGTAGTCTTGATGTCCTAAATGTTCTTGCACAGTTTTGATAGTAATATTAGGATCGCTTAAAAGAAAGTATGCGGTCGTATGTCTTAAATCGTGAAACCTAATTAGTCGTAATTCATTCTTTTATGAAAATTTTCTGAAATTACGGTAGAGGGATGTTGATCTTTCCAAATTTCCATCTACCGAATCAAAAATATATTTATGTTTTGGGTCAATATTAAGCTGTTTACGAGCGTTTAAGTTAATTTGAATTAATCATACATAAACTTTAAATAATCGCTAGGAACATCTAAAATTCGTTGATCACCAGCTTTTAAAACGTCGACTCTCATATAACTTTTATCATTCAAAACAATTCGCTGTTCAAAACATTTTTTATTGTTTTTAAAGTCAAAGTGTTTTTCTTCTAATTCTGCGATTTCGCCTTCTCTTGCTCCGGTTATAAAAGCGGTCAAAACGATAGCTTTGGTTTTATCTGATATGGTCTCATGATCTAAAGCTTTTAACATCTGAGAAATTTCGGCGATAGAATAAGGATATTCGATGTTCTTTTTTGCATTCTTAACTTTGGGTAACTTAACATTATTAACAGGATTTCTCTCTATTTAATCTATAGTCATTTTGTGCGACAGTAAATAAATTGCTCAAAGCAGCTAAAAACCTTTTTTGGTTTTCTTGTACAAGTCACCATCTTTACTATCAAGTCTTTTTGTGTTTATCACAATATCTTTGATTTGATAAGGTTTTATTTCGATCATTTTCTTATCGCTTAACTTTTTCAAAAAACGGGTATCGATGATTGATATGTATTCATGGTAAGTTCTAAGCTCTAACTTATGTTTTGCTTGATTCTTCCACATATTATCATAAAAATTTTTAAACGTGATACTGCTCAAATCTTCGTGGCCATTTTCTTCTAGGTAGTCTATCCATTTATCAAGCTCTACATATGCTTTTCTTATGTTTGTGGCTTCTACGGTCTTACTTAGCCGTTTCGGGTTGCCGTTTTCATTTCTGCCAACAGTTACACGCAAGCGGTATTTACCAATGGGGAGTTGTTCAACGGAGCCTTTCATTTTTGATATGTCATGTCGCCCCTTATATTTTTATAAAAAGAAAAGTCCTAAGGCTAATCTCTATTTCTTGGTTTCGAATATTTGATTGCACTTTTTGCAGAACCATTGGTTATTACCTTTTTTTCCAGCAAAACCTGCTAAAGTTCCAATTCCGCCAGTAAGTACTGCTCCTGCCGCAGCCTTTCCAACTGAAAAAGATTTTTTATTATTTCCCAAGAATTCAATATTTGTACTTTTACAGTATGGGCATTTGATTTGAGTTTTTTCTAGATTATTCTCTTGAAAACTCTTTATTTTTGCTAACCTTTCTTCGTGAGTATCTAAATTTACTTTATTTTTGTTTCTCTCTTTAAACATATCTGGATTTTTATAATAAGTTAAAAGAGCTAAAAATAATAAAATAATCGTTAATGCTGTGAAAGAATAAAATATAAATGATGTTGTTGATCTAGAAACTTTTAATTGAATATTATCTATAATAGCTATCATTAAAATTATACTTGTTATACATCCTATAATATAATACCAAAATGTTATTTCTTCTTTCTTCATAACAATGTCCTCGCTTTTTAAGTTTGTAGTATTCCGGTGTGTAAAATCATTACTGATAAATCTTGAAATTCAAAAATTCTTCCATTAATACTTCCTTTTTCTTAGTTGTAGGAAGAGTCTTTCCAAGATATATTCTGCCGCTTCTATATAAACCATGTCTACCAGTTTTTTCTAAAAGATTTTCCTCTATTACAGGTAATTCGTTTTGAACTTTATTTAACAATAATTCATAATCATCCATCAAAAACAACTACTATTAATCAATATTATTTTTTTTATCATATTCAGCATCTAACTCATCTAAATACTCATGGATATTATTAACATCTTATCGGTAAGTTTTTTATTGGGGTTAGTACCATGAGTAGCCAAGGTCATGTGATCGAGTTGTTCCTGTTTATTCTCTATGGGAATCACTTTTGAAGATTGTTGTTTTTCCAGCTGTTGCTGTAAATGATATTCAGCTTCTTTTAAAAGAAGTTTTTGTAGTTCAGGGTTTAATTTAGCATATATGGATTCTATTTTTGACTCTTTCTTTTTCTTATTGTTTGTCGCAGGGAACAAATTATCTATTGAAATATTAAGAACTTTGGCTAAGTCGAATTGGTTATCCAGTTTCATAGTTAAATTATAGTAGCTTTAGTTTTTAGTCAAGTCATCGTATGCTAAACGTGTACAATGGGCTTATCAAGTAATGAATATATTATTTTTATGCGGCGCTGCGATTGTAACCAGTATGTTAAGCAGTGGAACAGTTGACCTATCAGCTTGGCAAGAGCTGTTAAAACAGCCTGATATAGACTCAAAACCAAAACCCAACGGCACCATGAGCAGGCAACAGGCGTTTGGGAAACTGTTTAAATAATCAAGAAAATCTTAGAACATATGACAAAGCTGGGATTAGATCCAAAAAAGCAATTATACAAATAGTTATTCCGAAAATTAGAATTAGTGTATTTAACATTTTCTGGAATTTCGTGTGCCAAACATCGGTGATAATGAATACACTTGGTAAATAAACTAAAATAATGCCAATTAATGTAAAAACACCAGTATGTGGTTGCTCAAAATCTCCTGAAATTCCTTTAAAATACAAAATACCTTTATAACCAATGCGATGCAAATGGATATCAAACAAAACAGTCGTACTAATCAAAAGTAAAAAGATGATTATTGTTTTAGGATCAAAATATTTTTTCACAAAAACAACTCCTTTAGGGAGTAATTATAACATACAGGAAGGGTAGCGGATTGAGAACATCAACATTTAACTATATCAAAGATATCCTAGCGGATTATTACAAAACAGATGAATATATCAAACAGCGTGAGGACGAGTTACGTTATCCTAACCGTGAGTCTGATCTAAACGGAGATATTAAAGGTACTAAAGCGAGTTATGATAATCAAGTTAACTTGATTATTACGATCAAACAGGATAAGAGATTGACTAACCTAGAGCGAAATAAGCGTGTGATTTCTCAAACATTGGATGAAGCAGACGAAGATACAAAAATTATTATTGAAGAGTTGTACATGAAAAAATATCCACAATATACTTTAGTGGGATTAGTTCAGCAGAAAAAATGCGGAATATTTATACCTGTAATAATGATATATTGATAGTGTGAAATACAAAGATAAATCACCTACAGCAAACAATTACACAACTAAAACCAACTTATTCAAAAAGCTAATTCGTGTTGTAGGTGGTTTAACAGTCACTCATAGGTAAATACCTAGTTTACAGCCTGTGAGTGGGTTACATAAAAAATAATTATAGAGGTGAGCATATGGACGGTCAAAAATTCATTGAAAAATGTAAAGAAATTATTCGTAAGAGAATTGAAGACAAGAACGCAGGCGATGATGGATCAGTGCCAGAATTTGAAGTTTTTGTGGTTTGGTCATGCAAGATGTTACAGAACAATAAAGCGATTCTTAGTGCTTCTGTTTCAGGCGCACCACTTTACGAAATCACGCACAATGGTGATAAGTCTGAAATTTACGTTGATACATACACCAAAGAATCTAATGAGTGTATCGCAGTATAGGAACGAAGTAAAGGAAGTCACTGTCTTATGCGGGGGCTTTTTATATTGCATAAAGGAGTGGCTAAATGAATAAAATGAGTCTAGATCCTTATAGAGATTTGTATAACGTGTACTTAAAGTTTGTAATTAATTTAGGCGAGGTGTTACACATTGATAAAATTGTAAATAAATCAGCGAATAAACTTAATTATGTATTTATTAGAAGTTGTAAAGAAAAAGGGAAACAACGAAGTATGGTTCATTGATGGAGAATGTCGGTCTTAGTTACCGGATGGTCAAGATATCAAGGATGTTCAGTATCTGTTAGACGCTAACGGGATTAATAGCACTTTAACTAAATTTAGCGAAGATAATAGAACACTCAGAAATTTATTCAAGAAGAAAATTGAAGTGAAGTATTAAAGCGAAAAGCCTCTCTTTAAAATAAAATCGAGGCTTGTTATTCTTATCTCAGCTTTACAAATTTTTAATTTAATCATATTTTGTGCTAAAATTGGATTACTAAAAGGAAGGAGATTGTAATGAAGATTAAAAAAATGTTGTTTTATGGTATTACGTTAGTATTTATGGGAGTGCTATTTACATTTGGAATAAACGCAAATGCAAGTGTTTTGGTGCAAGGTTCCGAAATGTCAGATGAAGAATATGCGGATCTATTGGAAAGTATTCCAGAAGGACATGAACTTGTTTCGAATGAAGAGTATGATGCATTGAATAATCAAAGAGCAGAATCAGGACTTAGGCATAGAGCACATGTGCAAGATTATGGTTGGATGCCTGTTTACGGAACGAATCATTATGCAGGTATCCATGGCAAGTCCAAAAGACTGGAAGCTCTTCAACTGAATGTTGTAAATATGGATACAAGCATTACCTATCGGATGCACGTGCAAAATCAAGGGTGGCAATCTTGGAAATCTAATGGAGCTGTAGCGGGGACGATGGGCAAGAGGTTGAGAACGGAAGCAATCCAAATCACTACATCAGGTCTTTATGGGGTCTCATATAGAGCCCATGTACAAAGTTACGGTTGGCTAGGCTGGACAAGTTCAGGTCAAGCAAGTATGTTTGGTGATTATGCTGGAACAACTGGTCTAGCAAAACGATTAGAGGCTCTTGAATTTAAATTGTACAGACAGACATTATAAACTGGAGGAATGGTCATGAAAAAATTGATTGGTCTTGCCGTTTTCTTATTGGTAATTTTAGGAGCAGCTACAATAAAATTGAATAGATCACATGTAAAAGCTGAAGTTAATAATCAAGGAGCTGTTGAAGATTTTACGTTTGAAACTAATGTTAAAGAAACATCTGGAGCTAGGGTGGCTCAGAAAGTCGAGCCTTTGTCACAAGAAGAATACGATGATTTAATCAATTCTTTGCCTGCAGGTGCAAGTTTAGTTGATGATGTAGAGGTAATGCCTGGAGTAGTAAAATAAGCATTTCAAAAAAAGCTTACCTCAAACATAAAATGTGTTGTGAACCCCTTAAGTTAGACCAAAAATCTAACTTAAGGGGTTTTTACTATGGCAAAATATGATATTGGATTTAAATACCAAGTAGTTCAAGCATACCTTTCTAATGAAGGAGGTACTTCTTTTCTAGCCAAGAAATTTGGCGTTACATCTGAGACAAAAATAAGAAAATGGGTAAAACAGTATAAAGAGTTTGGTTATAACGGATTAGAAAGAAGAAAAAACAAACAAGAATACTCTACACATTTCAAGTTAGATGTACTAAACTACTATTATCAGAGTGGTTTAGGCATCCCTTGACGTGGCAATTAAATTTAATAATCATGGAATTGATGGGCTGAAACCTAAAGAGAGAGGTCGTCCATCAATGTCTAAAAATCCTACACCAAAGAAACAAGTACCGAAACAAAAAACTAGAAAACAAGAATTGGAGCATGAAAATGAACTTCTTCGTGCAGAATTAGCCTTCATAAAAAAGCTCCGAGCTTTAGGGATGCCTATTCCGGAACGAATCAAGAACGAGAATCCAGAATCATCCACGCCCTCCGAAAAGAATTTAGATTAACGATTCTTTTGGAAGCTACTGGCTTTCCTAAAGCAACATACATGTACTGGCAAAAACGGTTCGATCGATAAAATCAGGAAAATATTTAAAGCGAATGAGGAACGTATTGGTTACCGTCGAATTGATATGATTCATAGAGAAGAAGGAATTATTGTTAATCATAAAAAAATTAAACGTTTGATGAAAAAGATAGGATTAAAGTGTATCAAATATACTAAAAAGTCCAGAAAATACAGTTCATACAAAGGCAAAGTAGGAACCGTCTCTAAAAATTTGATTCATCGCCGTTTTTACACATCTATTCCCCATCAAAAATTAACAACAGATACCACAGAGTTTAAATATTATGAACAGCAAACCAATGGAACCTTATCCATTAAAAAACTTTACTTAGATCCTTTTATTGAAAGAGCATCATATTTTTCAGAGCATGTCTCGAAAGGGGAACTGCTTGGATAATTCTCCTATGGAGAATTTCTTCAGTATTTTAAAACAAGAAATGTGTCATGGAGAGATTTTTTCTAGTTTTGATTCTCTAAAACAATCTATTGAAAAATATATAGAATACTATAATTTCCGGAGAATTAAATCAAAACTTAGATGTAGTCCAGTTAAATACAGAGAGAACAATCGTTTCCAAAGTGCTCAGTAAGTTAACCCTTTTTTTCATTTTATGAGAACAACGGCAACGTTTGACAACGGAGTTGGTAATAGAAAAAAATTGAACAATAAAAAAGAGCGGATTTCTCCACTCCTAAAAAAGTCTAACTTTTAGGGGCTCACAACAATGAGGTAGGCTTTTTTTTATATATTTTTCCGTATAATTCATCGATCATATCTTCAATGTCCAAACTAAGGTAAGAAGTTACTCAATAAAGTCGCCATCATTATTACTCCAGTACCACATCTTAAATTGATCACTTTATCTTCTCAAAAACTTCTTTGTATTTGTCGAATTCCTGTTCATCTTGTGATTTGCTTGATTCACTGGCAATTCTTGGATATGCGTACATTAGAGAAAAGATAGAACTGTTTTCACTTGTTATAGGTTGGTCTACAGCATTATCTACTAAAAACATTTTAGCAGTAGTTAATTCTTCCCAAGATGTGTAATTTTCGATGTGAATTATAAAATCATCTTTAGCGTTATCAACATAGAAGCTCAAACTATTTGTAAAAAGGTATGCCGCAAGTTAACATCCTTTAAGAACTCAAACCTATAATCTATATGTATTTGTAAAAAAGAGATTGTAGAAATGTATCCTTTCATAGATAGTTGATCAAATCACTAAATTAGTCAATGAAGCAAAGAAGGAAGCGCAGTATTTAGCAGACGAACAGTAAAAATAGTGAAAATAAATTTTGAGTTCGACAGTTACATATACAAGATAGTTCTTTTTGAAAAAATATTATAAGTTATTCTTAAACAAACATTGTGTTATAAATGAATTGAAAATTGATTTGAATGATTAGAATGCAACTAGTCAAAAATAGAACCGTTTGCATTTTTTTTAGTTTATATTTCGTTGAAGCAAGAATCTAATCCCTAAAGTTTTTCAAAAATCATTAAGACTATACTTTCTTTTCTCTCTGTAGAAAGTTATAATAAAAAAGGTATAATTAAGGAAAAGGGATGACGAATGAATAAAAATAAATTAATGCGCAATTTAGATAATAGAATTGATTATGGTGTGATTTTACCTGTGTTCCTTCTTTCGATCATCGGGATACTTTCACTTTATGTTGCTCTAAATAATGATCCAAACCGACCTGAAATTGGCAATATGCTGATGAAACAAA
Source organism: Enterococcus sp. AMC1251 (assembly GCF_058216535.1). NCBI lineage: Bacteria > Bacillati > Bacillota > Bacilli > Lactobacillales > Enterococcaceae > Enterococcus > Enterococcus sp. AMC1251. Next base: position 1,252,538 of record NZ_CM177098.1, read on the forward strand.
GTTTGTGGTATTTGGTTGGCGGTGTCAGTATTGTGATCGTCATGCATTTCAGTTCTAAGCTTCTTTGGAGGCTGACCCCTGTTTTTTATGTGATTGGCTTGATCATGATGGGTTTACTTTTAAAATTTTATGATCCATATCTGGAGTCGCAAACAGGATCTAAAAACTGGATTAGTATTGGTGGGACAACTTTTCAGCCTTCAGAATTAATGAAGGTCGCTTTTATCTTAATGCTCGCTTATGTTGTAACGATGCACAATGTGAAGAATGTTCACCGAACAATAAAATCTGATTTTTGGCTGATTGGAAAAATGCTGTTAGTCGCAATGCCTGTTATTATCTTGATTCTACTACAAGATGATTTCGGAACAATGTTAGTCTTTTTAGCAATTTTTGGTGGAGTTTACCTGATGTCAGGAATCTCTTGGAAAATTATTCTACCAACATTTTTGGCCGCTATTGCATTAGGGGCAGGAACAATTTACTTGGTAACAACGACCAATGGACGTGAATTCCTTTATTCAGTTGGCTTTAAACCGTATCAGTTTGATCGAATTGATTTATGGATGAATCCTTTCCATCACGATCCTGACCGTTCTTTCCAACCAGCCTTAGCTATAACTGCCATCGGTTCTGGAGGGTTGCTTGGAAAAGGTTTTGATGTTAGTGATGTTTATGTGCCAGTAAGAGAGTCAGATATGATTTTCACTGTTGTCGGTGAGAACTTTGGTTTTATTGGTGGCTGTTTTATTATTTTGTTATACTTTATCTTGATTTATCGAATGATTCGGGTTTGTTTTGAGACAAATAATGAATTTTATGCTTACATTGCAACTGGGATCATTATGATGATTCTATTTCATGTATTTGAAAATATCGGTGCTAATATTGGACTTTTACCTTTAACAGGAATTCCGTTACCATTTATTAGTCAAGGTGGATCCTCGATTTTGGGAAATATGTTAGGTGTAGGATTAATCATGTCCATGAAATATCAAAAAGAAGCAACGATCGAAGAATATTAAACGAAAGAAGGCGTTAGAATGTACACATTTTTCTGGTATCCAAAATGCTCAACTTGTAAGAAAGCAAAAGCTTGGTTAGATGAACGTCAGGTGAAATACGAAACTATCGATATGATCGAAAATCCTCCAACTGCTAAACAATTAGCAAGTTGGATGGAACAAAGTGGCTTGCCAGTTCGACGTTTCTTTAATACAAGTGGTATTCGTTATAGAGAACAAAGCTTGAAAGATAAAGTTAATGACTTTTCAATCAAGGAAGCAAGTGAATTACTAGCGACTGACGGTATGTTGATCAAACGGCCAATTTTTGTTAAAGGAGATCAATTTTTAGCAAACGGATTTAAAGAGTCTGATTATGAAGGAGCTATTAGCTAATGGCTGAAGAATTGAAAATAGTTGATGGGTTATGGATTTTAAAAACGACTGATGGGTATAAAATTGGTTTAACAAATGAAGTACAAGAAGATTTAGGCAATATTACATTTGCAACAATGCCAAAGGTTGGTCAAACGTTGAAGAAAGGCGATTCGCTGATTGAATTGGAAGCTGAAAAAGCTGTAAGTGAATTTAGTACACCAATCAGTGGAACAATTGCAGTAATCAATGAAGCAGCTGAGCAAGATCCTAGTGCGTTAGATGATGCTGATCAAGAAAATGCTTGGATTGCTATTCTCGCAAACATTGATGAAGCAGAATTGAATCAAGCATAAAAATAATTGACAAGCCATTTGGATATTGCTATAATTTCATCAATAAAAGTAAAAGCTTTGAAAAGAAGAGTACATGTCAAGAGTGTTTGAAGAGAGCCCTGTTTGCTGAAAATGGGTAACATGTTTGAGATGGAAGATGGTCTTTGAGCGGAATAAGTGAGCGGATGTGAACTTATTACGGGAGTGCCCGTTACAGCACGGCAGTATGCGAGTTCAAGTACTGTATAAGACTATTATTGTGAAATAATGGTAAATCAAGGTGGTAACACGAAAGATAAGCTTTCGTCCTTATGTCAGATGAATGACTGGGGCGGAGGCTTTTTGCTGTGAATCACTACGACTAGCTTCGCCAGAGTAGAGGATGAACAATAATTAGCAAACGAAGTGAGAGAAGTTTCCTTACCAGTGAGTCACTATCAAGTTGCCACGTCAGCAAAAGAGTAGGACAAGAAATAAGCGGGCCTGATGATAAAAATAAAAGAATGAACCTGCCGATTATTTCACAACACAGCGCAAAGCATGTAGTATAATAAAAAAGAAGCAAAACCAAAGAAAGCGGAGGGGAAAAAATGCCTCTAATCGAATTGCAACACGTACAAAAACAATTTTCCGGAAAAAGTGGAAAAGTAAAAGCTGTGAACGATGTTTCACTAACTATCAATCAAGGGGATATTTATGGGATTGTCGGATATTCTGGTGCTGGTAAAAGTACTTTAGTTCGTTTATTAAATGGCTTAGAGCTACCAACAGAAGGAGAAGTTATTATTCAAGGGCAAAATATTGCCCAAATGGCGAATCGAGAACTACGTCAATTTCGTAAAAAAATTGGAATGATCTTCCAACATTTCAATTTATTATGGTCAAGAACGATTTTAGAAAACATCATGCTCCCTTTAGAATTAGCCAATGTTCCAAAGAATATGAGAAAAGAACGGGCACAGGAGCTTTTAAGTTTAGTTGGTTTAGAAGGGCGAGGAGATGCTTACCCAAGTCAATTGTCTGGTGGTCAAAAGCAGCGGGTAGGTATTGCTAGAGCTTTAGCTAATAATCCTGAGATTCTTCTGTGTGATGAAGCGACAAGTGCGCTAGATCCTCAAACGACTGACGAAGTACTGGACTTACTTTTGGCAATCAATAAAAAACTGAACTTAACGATTGTATTGATTACACACGAAATGCATGTAATCCGTAAAATATGTAATAAAGTTGCTGTAATGGAGCTTGGACAGATCGTTGAAGAAGGAGATGTTTTAGAAGTCTTTAGACATCCGAAACAAGCTGTGACAAAACGTTTTGTTCAACAAGAACTGGAACCAAAAGAAGATACAGAAGAATTATTACAAGACTTGATCAAAGAAAACCCTGCTGGCCTCGTTGTTACACTTCAATTTAGCGGTGATAATGCGAATGAGCCGGTCATTTCACAAGCAATCCGAAAGTTTGCTGTAGATATCAATGTGGTTCAAGGGCAAGTTCAACAAGCTAAAGAGGGCGCATTTGGCACACTTACTGTAATGATCACTGGATCATCAAGTGAAGTAGAAAAAACATTGGCGTTCTTTAAAGAAAAAGAAGTTGGTTTGGAGGTGATTCACCATGGCGAATGAAACATTTGTAGAGAAGTATTTAAATTTTAGTCGGGTGAATCCAGAATCAATGAAGCAGGCCGCAATAGATACATTATTCATGACGATTGTTGCAATGGTTTTTGTTATTATTATTGGATTTTTATTAGGGCTGTTACTTTATAGCTTAAGTCGTAACAAATCGCCTTATGCAAAGGTTTGTTACAGCATTTTATCTGTTGTTAGTAATATTTTTCGATCGATCCCGTATATTGTTTTGATTATTTTGTTGATGGATTTTTCAAGAAAGTTAGTTGGGACAGGAATCGGCGCAAAAGCAGCAATTCCTTCATTAATCGTATCAGCGGCACCATTTTATGCTCGCTTAGTCGAAATTGCATTTCGTGAAGTAGATAGTGGAGTTTTAGAAGCGGCAGATGCAATGGGTGCTTCTAAAATTCAAAAAATCTTTAAAGTATTGATCCCTGAAAGTACCCCGGCGCTACTATCTGGAGTGACTTTGACAACTATCACGATGATCGGTTTCACTGCAATGGCTGGGATTATTGGTGGTGGCGGTCTTGGTGGTCTAGCTTATCAAGAAGGGTTTAGCCGTAATAATAATACCGTTACACTGGTTGCAACAGTTTTAATCTTGGTAATTGTGTTTATTATTCAATTTGTCGGTGATCAATTAGTGAAACGTTCAGACAAACGATAAACAATCAAAATAGAAAAACAATTGGAGGAAATAAATATGAAAAAGAAATTATTCGGTTTAGCAACATTAGCAGTTGTGGCGTTTGGCTTAGTCGCTTGTGGTGGACCAAAAGATAAAACTGCCGATAGCAAATCTGCCGGTTTAGATAAAAATTCCTCTGTTTTAAAGGTTGGTGCGTCAGCTTCTCCTCATGCAGAAATCTTAGAACAAGTGAAGCCGGTTCTTAAAAAAGAAGGTATTGATTTGGAAATCATTCAATTTGATGATTACATTTTACCAAATAAAAATTTGGCTGAAGGCGATATTGATGCAAATTACTTCCAACATATTCCTTACTTTAATTTGCAAGTTAAAGAAAATAACTACGATTTTACTAATGCTGGCGGTATTCATATCGAGCCAATGGGTTTATATTCAAAACGTATTAAAGATATCAAAGACTTGAAAGATGGTGCAACAGTTATTACATCAAATTCAGAATCTGACTGGGGTCGCATTATTACAATTTTACAAGATGCTGATTTAGTAACCGTTAAAGATGGGGTTGATTTAGAAACAGCAACGTTTGAAGATATCGATAAAAATCCTAAAAACTTGAAGTTTATCCATAACATCAATCCCGAAATTCTAACAACCACATATAATAACGACGAAGCAGATCTTGTCGCAATCAATGCAAACTTTGCATATAGTGCAGGTTTAAATCCTTTGAAAGATTCAATTTTACTTGAGAAAGATAATTCACCATACGTAAATATCGTGGCTGTTCGTTCAGAAGACAAAGATAGTGACAAAATTAAAAAATTGATTGATGCATTACACAGTAAAGAAATCCAAGATTGGATTCTTGAAAAATGGGATGGATCAGTTAAACCGGTAGAGAAGTAAATGTTTGGAACTGGAGTGAGCGTTTAAAAGCTTGCTCCAGTTTTTTGTAGCTTAGATTATTTAAACGTAGAATGGGTTCATAGTTGGAGAATCATTTCCCCTCTAAATTCTTCTTTTTATTTTAAACAATCAGAAACGAAGCTAATAAAAGTTTTAAAAAATAGAAAAAAGAACAATAACCATTTTAGAAAGATTCTAATTAATTCTTTTTTTTCACAAAGATAACCTAGATTAAATAAGAATTATTCTAGTAAAGAGATTGCTTATCATTCTCAATTGGGATAAAATGAATGAGAACGATAAAATAATTATTTTAAGTTGGAGGGAATTGTACATGTCCGTTTTAGAAATTAAAAATTTACACGTATCAATCGAAGATAAAAAGATTTTAAAAGGGGTTAACCTGACGATGAAAACAGGTGAAATCCATGCAATCATGGGGCCAAACGGAACAGGTAAATCAACCTTATCTGCGGCCATCATGGGAAATCCTAATTACGAAGTCACAGAAGGCGAAATCTTGTTTGATGGTGAAAATGTCTTAGACCTTGAAGTGGACGAACGTGCCCGTTTAGGTTTATTCCTTGCTATGCAATACCCAAGTGAAATTCCAGGAATCACCAATGCTGAATTCATGCGTGCGGCAATCAATGCCAAACGTGATGAAGATAACAAAATTTCAGTGATGGAATTCATCAAAAAATTAGACAAAAAAATGGATCTACTAAATATGCCAGAAGAAATGGCTGAACGTTACTTAAATGAAGGCTTCTCTGGTGGAGAAAAGAAGCGTAATGAAATTCTACAATTATTGATGTTAGAACCAACATTTGCCATTTTAGATGAAATCGATTCTGGTTTAGATATCGATGCCTTAAAAGTTGTCTCAAAAGGCGTAAACGAAATGCGCGGTGAAAACTTTGGTGCATTGATCATTACTCACTACCAACGTCTATTGAACTACATCACGCCAGATGTGGTGCATATCATGATGGAAGGCCGTGTGGTGAAAACTGGCGGTGCTGAACTTGCGAAACGTTTGGAAGCAGAAGGCTATGCAGGAATCAGCCAAGAATTAGGTATCGAATACAAAGAAGAAGCATAAGGAGGACAAGATAAATGAAGGAAATTACAACAGCGAATTATCTTGACGACATCAACGCTTTTTCAGCCCGTAACGAAGAACCTACTTGGATGACCGACTTACGTGTAGCGGCTTTAGAAAAAGCTGAAAACTTAGAATTACCAAAGATCGAACGCGTGAAATTTCACCGTTGGCCTTTGTTTAACGTGAATACTGAAGAGTATGCACCTGAAACGATGAACATCCCAAGCTTTGACTCAATGAAAGACAATCCTGTAATTGTGCAACAAGGATCGATCACAGCTTTTGAACAACTTTCAGCGAAATTAGCCGAACAAGGGGTGATTTTCACTGACATGTTTACAGCGTTGCAAGAACATGGCGATTTAGTCAAAGAATATTATATGAACAAAGCGGTTGAAATGGATGAAGATAAATTAACAGCATTCCATACAGCCTTTATGAATAGTGGTGTGTTCTTATACGTACCGAAAAATGTTGTTATTGAAGAACCGATCGAAGCAATCTTTATCCAAGATTCAGCGAGTGAAGAATCATTCTTCAAACATGTATTGATCGTAGCGGACGAACATAGTGAGTTTAGCTATTTAGAACGATTCCAAACAATTGGCGAGCAAAAAGTTAAAGTGTCAGCGAATATCGTGGTTGAAGTGATTGCAAAAGCTGGTGCAAAAGTGAAATATTCAGCTGTCGATCAATTAGGCGAAAATGTTTCAACTTACATGAATCGTCGTGGACACATTATGCGTGATGCATCAGTTGATTGGGCCTTAGGTGTAATGAATGACGGTGATGTGGTTGCTGATTTTGATTCAGATTTAGTGGGTGAAGGTTCTCATTCAGAAGTCAAAGTTGTGGCAATCAGTGCCGGTAAACAAACACAAGGAATCGATACGCGTGTAACCAATAAAGCCTCTTACTCTGTAGGACATATTTTACAACACGGGGTTATCCGCGAACGTGGTACGCTAACATTCAACGGAATCGGACACATCTTAAAAGGCGCTAAAGGAGCAGATGCGCAACAAGAAAGTCGTGTCTTAATGCTTTCTGATAAAGCTCGTGGCGATGCAAACCCAATTTTATTGATCGATGAAAATGAAGTAACCGCAGGACATGCAGCCAGTGTCGGTCGTGTTGATCCAGAAGAAATGTACTACTTAATGAGCCGTGGGTTACGTAAAGATGATGCAGAACGTTTGGTTATCCGTGGCTTCTTAGGTTCAGTGATCACAGCGATTCCTGTGAAAGATGTGCAAAAAGAATTTGTAGACGTAATTGAAGGGAAGTTGAATGCATGATAAACGCAGATAAGATTCGGCAGCAGTTTCCCATCTTGTTTCAAGAAGTAAATGACGAGCCGCTTGTTTATCTGGATAATGCAGCAACAACTCAAAAGCCCAAAGCAGTTTTAGATAAACTGACCTATTATTATGAACATGATAATGCTAATGTCCACCGTGGTGTGCATACCTTGGCAGAACGTGCGACGAAAGAGTATGAAGAAGCTCGTGAAAAAGTTAGAGCCTTTATCAATGCGAAAGAAACAGCAGAAACGCTCTTTACTCGAGGCACAACGACGAGTTTAAATTGGGTCGCAAAAAGTTATGGTGATTTAGCGGTTGAAGCAGGGGATGAAATCGTGATTTCTTACATGGAACATCACTCTAATATTATCCCTTGGCAACAACTAGCGGAACGTAAAGGCGCTACCTTGAAATATATCGAGATCACAGCAGATGGCTTTTTAGATATGGAAAGTGCAAAACAACAAATCACGGATAAAACCAAGATTGTTTCTATCGCGCATGTATCGAATGTTTTAGGCGTGATCAATCCAGTGTCAGAGTTGGCTAAGCTAGCTCATAGTCACGGTGCTGTCTTAGTTGTCGACGGTGCGCAAGCTGTCCCTCATATGCCAGTAGATGTTCAAGCAATCGATGCTGATTTTTACGCATTCAGTGGGCATAAAATGTGTGGTCCAACTGGAATTGGTGTATTATATGGAAAACGTGAATTACTAGATCAAATGGAACCCGTGGAATTTGGTGGGGAAATGATCGATTTCGTGAATTTGCATGACAGTACGTGGAAAGAACTGCCTTGGAAATTTGAGGCAGGAACCCCAAATATTGCTGGAGCAATCGCTCTAGGTGCGGCAATCGATTTTCTAACGGAGATTGGTTTAGAAGAAATTCATCAACATGAAGCAGAATTAGTAGCTTACGTGTTGCCAAAACTATTAGCGATCGAAGGTCTGACGGTTTACGGACCACAAGATCCAGCTCATCATACAGGCGTTTTAGCGTTTAATTTAGATGGCTTACACCCACATGACACAGCGACAGCCTTAGATATGGAAGGGGTAGCGGTTCGTGCAGGACATCATTGTGCGCAGCCATTACTGAAATATTTAGACGTTCCAACGACAGCTCGTGCAAGTTTCTATCTTTATAATACCAAAGCAGATGCTGATCGATTGATCGAAGCAATTTTAGCGACAAAGGAGTTTTTCCAACATGGCTCTATCTAGATTAGATAATTTATACCGTCAAGTGATTTTGGATCATTCAAGTCATCCTCATCATCATGGAACATTGGCAGAATCAAGCAAGAAAATCGAAATGAATAACCCAACTTGTGGCGATGTGATCGAATTGCAAGTAGCTATCCAAGACAATGTCATTAAAGATATTGCCTTTAGTGGAAGTGGCTGTTCGATTAGTACGGCGAGTGCTAGTATGATGACAGATGCGGTGATTGGGAAAACCTTAGCCGAAGCAGAACAGTTGGCTGAAGATTTTTCTCAATTGGTACAAGGAAATGATGTACCGGAAGAAGAAAAACTAGGTGACGCAGCAATGCTTAGCGGTGTGGCTAAATTCCCCGCACGGATCAAATGTGCAACATTGGCTTGGAAAGCGTTAGAACAAGCAGTTGAAAATGACGGACAAGGAACCGCAGGACAATTACATTGTGAAGAATAGAAAATTAGTGAGAAATCAAATAACTCGAAACTAATCGTTTGATTCTCAACCTAAGAAAGTGAGCGTGAGATAATTTGAGTACTGTACCTGAGTTAGAAGAATATCAATTTGGTTTTCATGATGATGTGAAACCAATTTTCAGTACGGGAAATGGACTAACAGAGGAAGTTGTTAGAGAAATTTCACGTAAAAAAGAAGAACCAGAATGGATGTTAGAGTTCCGGTTAAAATCATTGGAACAATTCAACAAAATGGCTATGCAAGAATGGGGACCAGATTTATCTGATATTGATTTTGAAAAAATCAAATATTTCCAAAGAGCCAGCGATAAACCCGCTCGTGACTGGGATGATGTACCAGATAAAATCAAAGAAACTTTTGAAAGAATCGGAATTCCAGAAGCAGAACGTGCGTATCTAGCTGGAGCTTCGGCGCAATATGAATCAGAAGTGGTTTACCACAATATGAAAGAAGAATTCCAAAAATTAGGAATCATCTTTACTGATACAGATTCAGCGTTGAAAGAATACCCAGATATATTCAAAAAATACTTTGCAAAATTAGTCCCGCCAACTGATAACAAATTAGCCGCACTAAACTCAGCGGTGTGGTCTGGTGGAACGTTTATCTATGTACCAAAAGGCGTTCGTGTGGATGTACCGTTACAAACATACTTCCGAATCAATGCGGAAAACACAGGACAATTTGAACGTACACTGATTATCGTGGATGAAGGCGCAAGTGTTCACTATGTAGAAGGCTGTACAGCACCTACGTATACAAGCAATAGCTTACACGCTGCGATCGTTGAGATCTTTACTCATAAAGACGCGTATACACGTTATACAACCATCCAAAACTGGTCTGATAACGTTTATAACTTGGTAACAAAACGTGCCAAAGCTTATGAAGGTGCCACAGTTGAGTGGATCGATGGGAACTTAGGTGCCAAAACAACGATGAAATACCCAAGTGTTTATCTAGATGGAAAAGGTGCTCGCGGTACAATGCTTTCGATTGCATTTGCTGGGGAAGGTCAAATTCAAGATACAGGGGCGAAAATGATTCATAATGCGCCAAATACATCAAGTTCGATCGTTTCTAAATCAATTGCCAAAGATGGCGGTGAAGTGAATTACCGTGGTCAAGTAACGTTTGGAAAAGATAGTGCTGGTTCGATTTCACATATTGAGTGTGATACGATTATTATGGATGATAAATCGAAATCGGATACGATTCCGTTTAATGAGATTCATAACAGTCAAGTGGCATTGGAGCATGAAGCGAAGGTTTCGAAAATTTCGGAAGAACAGCTTTATTACTTGATGAGTCGTGGGTTGACTGAGGTTGAAGCGACTGAGATGATCGTTATGGGATTTGTGGAGCCATTTACGAAAGAATTGCCGATGGAGTATGCGGTGGAGCTTAATAGACTGATTTCTTATGAGATGGAAGGCAGTGTAGGATAAACCTGTTATAGGAGCTAGAACCCTTGATATATAAGGATTCTAGCTTTTTTCTTTTATCTTGAAATTAGAAACGACCAGCTTTTGACCAGCTTTTTTACTTATTATCCATCATATCAGCAAATTCTTGACCAGTTTTCTTAGGTGCATTGTTCGTAATATGTGCATAGATGTCTAATGTCACTTTACTATTTTCATGCCCTAATCGTTGTTGAACCACCTTGACAGATTCTCCAGCTTCTAATAGCAAACTAGCATGTGTATGTCTGAACCCATGAGGCGTGATGCGAGTTAAGGTATACTTTTTCAAAATATACCTTAACCAATCATTCACAGTATTTGGAATGTACAGAGTGTTCTTAAGAGTTGTAAAAACATGTTGCTCTTCTGAACTTGTATTATAGCCTAGTTTAAGATAGTCCGTTCTCTGTTGCATCTTCCAATCATTTAAGATTGCGAGAGTCTCAGTATCAAGAGAGATTGTTCTTCTTGAAGCTTTAGTCTTAGGTGTTTGGATTATGATATTCTTATGTTCATCCATCGCTACAGTTTTGTTAACATGTAGTTCCTTATTAAACATATCAATATCTTTCCACTGTAATGCAAGAACTTCGCTTTTTCTCATCCCAGTATATGCTAGTAATCTGAAAAAAGCATACTGCTTAGTGTTTCCAAAGTTCTTGAATGCATCTAATAGGGTATTCAGTTCATCTTTAGTATAGAACTTTCGTTTTTCCTCAACTCTTTATGTTTAGGACGGATTGTTTTTCTCATAGGGTTGCTATCGATGTATTCCATAGAAACGCCATAGGCTAAAATCTGTCCAGTCTGTTTTCGAATAGAGTCCCACATCTTATACTTTGCGTGCCATTTGCTTAAGACTTTCTGGCAATATGGGACAGAGATATCAGTTAACTTCAACTTACCAAACTCAGGTAGTATTTGATTTTTAGCAAACCTAACAGATATTGCTACTGTCGAAGGTTTAACACTTGATCGTTGATGGGTTATCCATTCTTCATACAAGTCCTCGAAAGTCATATCAGAAGCTTTCTTTTTAACTCCATATTTTATCTCGTATGCTAGTTCATCAAGTGATTTTTTTGCCTCTTGCTTAGTTCGAAATCCTCTGCGAGTCGTACTTTCTTTTTTCCCAGTTCTAGGATCAGTTGCAATGTGTCCTTTAAACATCCAAGCTACTTGACCATTTTTCTTTTTGTATTTTGTTATTTTTGGCATTTGTTACTTCCTCCTAAATATTGGTCAATAGATATTGTCTATCGGGAGCAATATTAGAAGTAATATTGTTAATATTCTTAATCTAAGATGTTACGCTTAATATCGCTCCATCTCAAACACCTCCATTATAGTTTTGATTAATCATGATTAATTTTTGTTTGTATTCTTCTGTAGCCACTTGTAATTCAGTAACAGCATCTAGCGAGTAACTTTTTTCTTGGAATCTTTGATTATCATGAAATTCGTCAGTTATGAACTCTTCAATGGTATCAACTGTATTTAAAATGGGATCAATCAATACTTCAATTTTTCCTTCTAACATATCAGATATACTTTCTTGCAAATATAATAGAATTTTATCAATATCAAAATAAGAAATGTTATTGTCCACAGAAATCTTTATTATTTTTGATACACAAGAACGTTGACTATCTCCATCCAGTCGTTTGAAGGAGCTATAAAAGCGATTAGCATTTTCAGGAATGGGTACCATGTTTACAAATTCTTGAAGGGTAATATCTTCATTAATATTTGATAAATAGGTCTTAATAGGTAAAGGAGTATAAGTATTATCAAATAATAAAGAATCTTCATAGAGAAAAATACCTTCTATGTATTCGTCTAGAGTACCGTACTTTATTTCGTCTATTGATATATTTGCAAGGTCAGCAATTTTAGATAGTCTTTCCTCAGAAGGTAAAAATTTTCCTTGTTCCCAGCTATAGACAACCCTTTTATCCGCTGGTGTATCTGGACTAACTAATTTCCCAAACATAGGCTGAGTATATCTATTCTCAGTTCTAATCTTTTTAATTCGTTCTCCTGCAGCAAGTTTTCTCTTTTCTAAAGTTAAGGGATGTGTATTGCCCATAAGGTACCTCCAATCTCTATAAATTGATTATAAGCATATTATATACGGAAAAGGGATGTTTGTCAAGTTTATAAAAAGGCGACTAAAAGGGATGTTTTTTTTGTTGACAAAACATGTACTTCATGGTATACTATATCTAGTAAATGAAAAGGGAGATGATAACTATGATTAAATTATAGAAAGGAGGTAGGATACCATGACTAAACAATCTAATTCATTGGATAGTATCTTGACTGATGCTGTTTGTACAATTATAGATGGAAAAATGACAGAACTGAAAGCTACCATGTTAACGACAACGAATACTGGTAAGCAATATCCTGAGTACATGAAATTAAAAGTAGCGTGTGAATATGCATCTGTATCAAAAAATACTTTAGCTAATTTTATCAATAATCATGGATTACCTATAATAAAAATTGACGGTGTTAAGCGTATAGCTAAATCTGAAATAGATAAGTTTATGCTTAATTACACGTGTTGACTATGTCACACAAGTATCTATTTTCTTTACTTGTAAAGAGAGTTAATAAAAGTTAATTAATATTATAGGAGGATAACAAATGAATAAGAAAGAAAAAGTAAATGAGATAATAGAGCAAATAAATAAGTTGTTTATTACTTTTAGGGGAAAGTATTTATGTCAAGTAGGGAGTGGAGGAAATAGTCGTTTCATAACTACTCAGACTGCTAAATTAACAGATTCTAAAGTCGAAAATCACATTAAGGGAGTTCAAACTATAGGTCTATTACTCGGTGAGGGAGGACTTACAAAATTTTTAACTTTTGATGTCGATATTATGGATGAATATGATAGAAAAAGAACGACTCTGGCACTCGTCGATAAGTTAAATACCTACTATGGGATTCCTATAGAAGATATTCATGTTTGGTATTCTGGATTAAAAGGATATCATGTTGATTTGTACTTTGATGAGCCTATTTGGGAATGTCAATTAGTTCCCTTCTATGAAGAAGTTCTTAGTAAGTTAGATGAGGTGCCAAAACGAATTGAGAGGAGACCTACTACAGGGATGGGAGTAAAATTACCATTGGGCATTCATAAAGTGACAGGTAAACGTTGTCCCTATGTAGATAATCAAACATTGAAACCTTTGTCGATGAAGCACTTTTTATCTATAGAACCTCAATCATTAAATGAATTTAAAGAAAATGTACTAGTTGATTGCTTGAAACCAGCTAAAAAGAAAAAGATAGAATTACTTAATAAGGAAGATAAAAGTGGTGGCTATGAAAGTAAGCTTGATGGGATTGAAGTTCGTAAGAATGTTAAAAACATTTTGAAAGTTGGACATTTACTATTTCCACATACTAGAAATGACTTTACTTACTATGCATCTATGGTTTTTAAGAGTGAAGGCAATAGTATAGATGAGACGGTTTGTTTAATCAGCCAAGTTCTTAATAATACACTCGAAAAACCAAGTACACGTCATTATTTAGATAGTAGTTGGACAATTCAGAGCTTAGAAAGTGAGACTAGAAGGATCGTAGAAAATACGTATAAATATGATTATTCAATTAGTTCTAAAGCTAAAGAAGTAACTTTTTATAAAGAGGAAATAGATATCATTTCTACTATTAAAAAGAGGAATCTTAGACGTCTGATGTTTAGTTTGCTACATCACTCAAAAAAATATGCTCGTGAAGACGGTATTTTTTACTGTACTCATAAAACATTGGCGGAAATGGGGAATGATTCTCACGCTGGACGTAGCATGGAGAATATTAGAAAACTAGAAAAAATGGGGTTTTTAGAAATCATCCGTTTTAAAAAATTTACGCCTGATGGCAAATGCGCTCCAAATATTTACAAAATGTTGATTGACTCAACAGATAGAAAAGAAACTAGTTGGGTAACCTATGATTCATCTGATCAACTTGAACTAGAGGATGTTACAAAAAAATTATACTCGGATAGAGAGTTAAAAGAGTTTGAAAATAAGAGTGATAAAATTATATATACTTTTAAAATTGACAATAAAGAACACCCGTCTAATTAAGACAGGTGTTTTTTATTTAAAGTTTTTTCTTTCAGCTTCTTGTCTTTTTAGTAATTTCATGTAGTCTAATGTTTTTTTCTTATCTTCAATGCTTAAGGAAGCGTATAAGGCGTTGTATTCCTTATCATATGAAGATGTATCTTTATCTATAAAATGGCTCAGAGGAGCTCCTAGGGCTTTTGAGAGTAGTTGTAGATTATCTGTTCGTGGTTCTGTTATTCCTTTTTCCCATCGAGCAATTGCTTGTTGAGAGGTATGAATTTTATTAGCTAGTTGCTTTTGAGTCCAACCTAGTTTCTTTCTGTATTCTTTTATGGCTTTTGCGTATTGTTTTGTTTCAGATTCCATTTTATCCCTCCGCTTAATAATAGGTTACAACAAAACGTTGTATTTAAACATTCAAAAACGGGTTAAACATCATTAAAATAGTTGAATAACAACAAAATGATGTATATAATGTTGTTAAGGAGGAAAAAGATGAAGCAGAAAAAAATACTAAGCAAATATAGGGATAAGAAAGGTTATTCTCAACTTGAGATATCTAGCATGATGTCAGTAACTCAACAATCAATAAGTAGTTGGGAAACAGGTAGGACTATCCCAAAACCTTATCAAATGAAACAATTAGCAGAGATATTAGAGGTTGAAATGGATGAACTTTTCTATGATTTTTTTAACGTAAGTATGGAGGGGAAAAATAATGTATTGTAATAAATGTGGAACTAAGTTAGAAGAAGCTGTAAATTTCTGTTCAGATTGCGGGGCTTCTCAAAGTAAAGAAAAATCATTTAAAGTATCTCAGACGACAGAAGGTGTTAATAAAATAATTAATGAAGTTAAAAAACGAATTAGAAGTGGACAGGAATCAGGAAAGCTTTACATGATAATTGGATGGATAGCTACAATTGTATCGCTCCTTTTTATTCCTGTTCTATTTGGAGCTGTGTCGGTTATTATGGGCTATTTGTATCGTAGTTACGAGGAGAAACACGGCACTATTATAATGATCGCAGGTGTAGCAGGTGCAATCTTAGGCTTTCTTCTTGGAATTGCATCAGTTGGTTACTAGCTGTACCAATATGTAAATCTAATCAGAAAGAGGAACATTTATGAAAAATAAAAAGAGAGTTACATTAGCAACTTGTCTTTTAATAATAGTAATAGCGATGGTTGGCTGTAATAATAAATATAAAGCTAGCTACGGTTACTGGTCAGGAATAGATAATCGTGATCTTGTTACATATGATATTCATATCACTAAAGATCATGTAATCATACTTGAAGATAGTGGAGCTATTAAATATAGATATAAAAAGGAAAGAACAGGTGTTAGAAATACTCTAGTCATCACAAATAAAGAATTATCTAAACACATTAAAGGAATGGATACATCAATGAACTCATCTGTTATGTTGTTTTTGAATGATGATGATAAAGAAAATCCATATGTCTATATGCTGTCAAATATGAATGGCAGATTATCGGATGCCAATTTGTATCCTATAGAAAAAATTGATAGTCCATTGAGTAAAGCTGAAGGATCATCTGGCTCATGGCTCCTTCTAACATTAGTGATTGGGTTGTTTGCATACCTCTATAGGAAAAAGAAGACGAAATAGTGATTAAGATGATACTATTGAGGTAATAAGATTTATGGAGGATGAGATAATGAAAAAAATAACTTTACTCTTTCTATTAATGATTAGTGTTCTATTAACAGGATGTAATCAAGAAAAGGAGAGGCATATTATAGACTCTTCAACAAACAGGCATGGGGAAGCTTCAAGTGTTGAGGAAGTTGTAAATGAAACAAACGAATCTAAAACAGAAAACTCACAACAAAAAATTAAGTCGGATGTTCCATGGAACCAAGAAAAGGATCAAGAACTTAATACATTTATGGATAGCTGGGGTAAAACAATGAATCAAACTTATAAACAATATAGCCCCAATAACAACGTGGATTTATATGGGTTAATGCTACCTGATAAAGTTTTAGATAATAAGAATGGATGGCAAGCAGTTGTAGATGATGTTCCGATTAAAATACAATGGTCTGAGAATGGAGAGGGAGCAACTGGTTACTCCTTAGTTGCTGTTTATTCAGATGCAGATACTCAACCCTACCTTGAAAAGCACGTTTATTTCTTTACTTTTGTGTCAGGTATACCTAAAGTATTAATGACAAAACAGAACCAAGGAAATGAAAATAATTATTTATATTTTAAAGAAACAGAGAACAAAGAACTTAAAGATGGCTTTTTAGAAATTGTCTCGGGTAATAAGAATCATACAACAGATGCAAATAATCAAAATGAATTTAATTTAGGTACGATTGCATATAAAGACTTGAATACAAATGACTATATTCAAGGGAAAGCTCAATGGATGGGGTGTTCAATAGAGGATGATGGGACAACGATAAATTTAATTCCTGCAATGTCTGCTACTATTCAAAATATACAACTATATATATATGGACAAGGTAATACTGATTATTATAATAAATTTCTAGATGCTGCTAAAGATATAAGTTTAAAGACTGGCGGTAAGCCTGTGAGTATTTGGAGTAAAGGTGGAGATGGAGAAGTCATTATAACAACTCAGAATGGGGCTGTTGTCTATAGTATTTAGTTTTGGTAAATATTAAGAAGTAAGATGACCCCACCCCGTTGTTTTATGACCGTAATAAGGGTACCTGAAATGTGAGCTACTAGGCTAACATGGGGTACTCTTTTTTTGATTTTTGCAAAAGGAAAATAAATTTTGATACATGAAACGATCTGAAACAAGCTTTGATAAATGTTGATATAACAGTGTTTTTATGCGTTTCAGGTATGGAGATATAAAATGTAGTTTTTACTCAAAAAACGTTAAAAAGTGCTACAAAGTTGTGGAAGTTATTGCATATGAAACAGACCTGCAAATATTTCATATGTAATTTGAAAAAAGAACGTACTTTCGGTAGACAAAAAAACGGAATATCTCTGTTAATAAACCTTATTTGAAAAAAATCTACTTTTGTGTTAATGTTAATTTATGTCAATTATGAAAGGGTGTTGAGGTTTGGAAGAGCATTTAAAGATTGGGTTTGTTGAACAAATATATCAAGGTTACGAATCAGAAGTAAAGGAAGTTTCCAATAAATATGGAATAACTCATAAGAGTAAAAATTTAAATTTGGCAAAAATAAAAAGGGAAAGTAATTTAAAAGCTTGGATAGATAATCAATCCTCAGAACGATTTATATACTTAGATAAACGTTCATTTCTTTTTATTGATAAGCATGATAAAATTCTAAATGCATATATGTCTGAAGATAATAAAAAACAATTAATAAGGAAGTTCCAGAAAGAAAAGGAGTTAACTTATTTAACAGCTATCATTATATTAAGGAATACATCAATTGAAGAAGAACATGATAAACTTGGACAATTATTTGATGCTTCAATATACGAGGTAGAAAAATATGATACTGAAACTTATGATGAGGCTGTTGAAAAATCAAAAAAAATTCTAGATGACTATGGTGACTATATAAAAAGCGTCCGTATAATTACGAGAGATAGTTCCTCTGGAGATACACCTAGAATTAGTATGTATGAATTATCTGATGGATGTGAATTACTATATAAAGAGGATTGGAGTAAATATAACCCAGTTAATTTTTCCAGTAATAGAGATACTGAAACTATGCCGGGCAAACCAAAAGAATTTCCTGAAAAGAGCAAACCTAAACATGCTAAACTTAAGAAACGAAAAAGAAAACTTGAATAGAGGTAGTGATTGTGTTCATGCAAAATCAATTTAATGGACAAAGGTTAAAAGAAGCAAGATTATATAGAGGTATGACATTAGATGAATTACGTGAACATATAGGAGTTTCTAAGCAGATGATTTCAAAGTACGAACAAAACTTATCTGCACCTACACCAGAGGTTTTGTTTTCTTTGATACAAGCTTTAAGATTTCCCAAAGAACATTTTTATTCATCGAACAGCCAAAGCTATACTTACGGAAATTCTTATTTCCGTTCACTTTTAAGTACTCCTAAAAAAGATAAGTTGTATCAGTTATCGAGAATTGAAAATATAGTTAGTCTAAGAAACTTTTTAGAAGAAAGTATTGAATTTCCAATTTTATCATTACCAGACTTAGATGAAACTGATTGTTTAGAAGAAAAAGCAAGTTTATTAAGAAAAGCTTGGGGGCTAGGCGATGATCCTATTAACAATGCGGTGGAACTTTTGGAAAGTAAGGGATTTGTATTGTCTGATCTTTCTTTTTCAAACGAGAAGATAGATGCTTTTAGTCAAAGAGTTACAGTTGACTTTAAAAACAATATACAAAATTACTATGTTATAGTCTTAGGCAGTAATAAAAAATCTTTTTATAGACGGCAGTTTGATGTAATACATGAGTTAGCTCATTTTATTTTACATGAAAGTATAGATAATATTGAAGATGAAAGCAATGATACTTATAAAAAGATGGAAAAAGATTCTGATTCGTTAGCTGGTTATTTTCTTCTTCCAAGCAAATCATTCGGAGATGATGTGTCTAAATCACCACTTAATTTAGATTATTATAGAGAGTTGAAATTGAAGTGGAAAGTATCTATTGCTTCTATGGTCTACAGGGCAAGACAATTAGAAATTATATCTCAAGATGAATTTGTGAGACTCTATAAAAATTTGAGTAAACGTGGATGGAGAAAACTAGAGCCTCTGGACGATATAACACCTATTGCAACTCCTGAAGCTTTTGAAGAAGCATTACATCTATTATTTGAAGAGGAAATTTACAATTTAGAATCTTTTATTAAAGACTATTCTGATTTATCTGGAAAATTTATTACCTATCAAGAAATTGAGGAATTACTAGGTTTAGATAGTGGATTTTTTATGCAGTATCAACAAAACACTTCTAAACTTGTATCCTTAAAAAGGACACCTAATTAAAAGGTGTTCTTTATTTATTATTGAAATTAAGAGCGCTTACTATATAATGATGTTATAGGAATAAGTTAAGGAGGGATACTATGGCTAGATTTGTATTTGATGAAAGTGAAGATTTGACATTTAATAGTCCTCAAGAAATGTATGAAGATTATAAAAAGAAAAAAATTAAGGGAGTATTAGATTATCAAGCAGAGATGTTATCTGAATACATAAAAGATGAATTTTTTAATTATCCTGATGTGGCATTAGAGTTACCAACAGGAAGTGGGAAAACATTAGTAGGGTTATTGATAGCTGAATACAGGAGACGAAAGTTAAAAGAAAAAGTAGTTTATGTCTGTCCAAATAATCAATTGGTAAATCAAGTAGTTAAGCAGGCAAATGAAGATTATGATATTCCTGCGGTAGCATTTACAGGGAAAAGAGCAAATTATTCTCAGGATATCATAAGTTCATATTTTGACTGTAGTAAGATAGCTGTAACAAATTATAGTTCTATTTTTAATATAAATAGTTTTTTTTGTGAAGCCGATGTAATCATTTTTGATGATGCGCATAGTGCAGAAGGATATATAGCAAATAATTGGACGTTAACAATCAATAGAAAAGATGATTCGGACTTATTTATTAGTATTTCTGAACGTCTCAAAGATGTTATTGCAAATAATTCCTACTTAAGGCTTACTGAAGACCAAAATGAAGGTGCTGAAGAAAACTGGTGTGATATGGTTCCCAGAATCAAACTTGATGAAATTTCTAATGATTTATTCGAAATAATCAGTCCTAGAGTGGTAGATGATAGTTTAAAGAAATATGCATGGGCAAATATAAAGTATAACTTAGAAGCATGTAATCTATATTTGAGTAAAAATACTATAATAATTAGACCCTTTATTCCACCAACTAAAGAATTAGAATCTTTTATTAATCCTAAACAAAGGTTATATATGTCAGCTACTTTGGGAATAAGTGGTGAGTTGGAGAGAACGATCGGAGTAAGCAAAATTAAACGATTATCTTTATCTGAAAATCGAATTCCAAGTATAGGTCGACGATTTTTTATTTTTCCTAATGTTAAATTTGAAATAGAAAATAACTTTGAAATTTTCTCTAAAATAAAAGAACACACTCCTAGAGCACTAATACTCACTGAAAGCAAAAAAGACTCTAAAAAATTAATTGAAAAATTAAAGAGTGAATCAGGAGCTAAAATATATGAAATTGAGGATTTAAAAAGTTCGTTTGATAGTTTTAATATTGAAGATAATGCGATAGCAGTTCTTGCTAATAGATATGATGGATTGAATATGCAAGATGAACTATGCCATTTTCTGATTTTATATGGGCTTCCTAGCACGACAGGACTACAAGAAAGATTTTTTACAAGTAAGCTATCAACGGCTATTTTATTTAATGAGAGAATGAAAACACGAGTAACTCAAGCAGTAGGAAGATGCACTCGGTCAACAAATGATTATGCGGTAGTTATGATTATAGGAAGAGAATTGCAAACTCTGATGTCTCCTACTGGAAAATCTAATCTATTCTCACCAGAATTGAGAGCTGAGATGGAAACAGGTTATGCAGTTAGTAAACAAGTGGAATCTGTGGAAGATTTGTCTCAAACGGCGACTTTAGGATTTACTAGAGATGGTGAATGGAATAGCATAGATACGCAAATCATTAAACAAAGAAATAAATTCAAGAGTAACCAAGATACGTATAGATATAATGAGGAATTGATAAAATCTTCGAAGCTAGAGGTTGATTTTCAATATTGTTTATGGAAACAAAATTATGAAGAAGCCATAGAAAAAGCTATAGCTATAATTGATACATTGAGGTCGCCAGAGCTTGGTGGATATAAACAATATTGGAATTATGAAGTTGCTTCGGCTTATAATAAACTTTTTAGAGAAGGAAAAGGTGAGTTAAATAAAATAAAAGCAAATGAGTATTATGATAAAGCTTCAAAGCATTCAAATGCAATAACTTGGTTTAGGAATCTTAAAATTGATGATTCAGTTGAAGAAGATAATGCTTTTGAATCTACAATATCTGATATAATTGATAGATTGGAGAATAATATATCATCGGTTTCTGAAGGTAAAAGGAACAGTAATTTTCAAAAAGACTCTACTGATGTGATTAATTTGTTACAGGATGACGATGGTGTTAAGTTTGAGAGAGGCGTGGAAAAGCTTGGGAAGTTATTAGGATACAGTGCTGATAATCCAAATGGCAATGCTAACCCAGACCCCTGGTGGGTTTTAAATAGTAAATATTGTATAGTGACAGAATGTAAAATTTATGAAGATACTAACAAAGGGATTTCTGTAGAGCATGCAAGGCAATCAAGTACACACCCAACTTGGGTAAAAAATAATAGAGAGAGTCTTTTATTAGATTCAAATGCTGATATTATTAATATTTTAATTTCTAATGCTAGTCAGATTAATATAGGTGTCAAAGAAATTATAACCAATATTAACTATGTTAATAGAGAAGATTTAGTGAGATTTGCAGAAAAAAAATTACCTGTCATTTCAGAAATTATTAGGAAATATACTGATCAAGGAGACTTACTTTGGAGACTTGAAACGGAAAAGATATTATCTGATAATAAGTTGACTCCTGATGATATTAATAAATTTCTAACTTCCAAAAAATTAACTGATTTACCTGTGAAACAAACATAGAATTAAAAAAGAACTAGATTATCTAGTTCTTTTTTTTGCTCCCAATAACATATTTAAATTGACCAGATTTTGACCATCTTAATTTGACAATCAATGATATCTATTGATTAATTAAACTACTATGAGTGACCTAAATTACTTGTTTTGACTATGAATGACACTGGTTGAAAACTCGATTCCAATATGGAAGGCAGTGTAGGGTAAACCTATTATATGAGCTAGAACCCTTGATATATAGGCTCATTGTCAAATCGGACTGAATAGTATAAATAAGGAGGTTGGTTATTGAAAGAGCAAAACTTTCGATAACCAACTTCTTTGTTCTGTCATTTAATTCATGAAATACTTGATAAGTAAAACGCAGCGTAGAAGAAAAGTCAAGAAGTCGATCAATCATCATGGCTTCTGTCAGATAAGGAAACATAGGTGCTCTAAAGCTACGCCATGTTTTGTAGATCGAATGATTAATGTTGGCTCGATCTTTCAATAAAAATCGCCAATTACTTTTTAATTTATTCGCTAAATGGTGCTCATTTTCCTGCCGTAATCGGGCAACCTCTTTGATGCGAAAGGTATGAAACGCCCGATGAACAACATGAAATCGGTCACTGACAAGCTTCGCTTCAGGAAATACACGTAGAATCAATTGAAAATAAGCCGCATTCATATCAGTCACTAGAAATTGTACACTGTCTCGATTTGGGCATTTCTGAAAGTAATGAACTAAGTTTACCTTCAAAATATTTTTTTCGTGACTCGAAAGTTTAATTGTTCGTTTGATAATTAAGTAAGTGTTTACAAAAGTTAATCGAAGATGTTATAATGAATTATAATCATTCGAATGAATGTTAAAAATTAGAAGGAAAGTAGGAGAGAAAATGAGTCATTTTTTTGAAAAGGCTTTAGATGGATTGGCACGTTTTGCTAATACAAAAGTCATGAGAGCACTTAAAGATGGGTTTGTTCTGACGATGCCTGCAACATTGATTGGTTCAATTGTATTATTAATTGGGAACTTTCCAATCCCAGGTTATGCTGAATTTATGGCGGGAATCTTTGGTGATAATTGGAACGTATGGATTAACCAAGTGTCTTCAAACACTATGGATATTTTAGCTATTATTGTTGCAATTGGTATCGCTTATTCATTTGCTGTTAATGAAAAGCAAAATGGAATTTCTTGTGCAGTAATTTCTTTAATTGCTTTCTTTGTAGTTTCGCCATCCGCTATTATTTCAGAATCTGGAGAAGTTGTAAGCGGTGTTCTTGTACGTGGCTGGACAGGAGGAAATGGTATTATTACAGCTATTATCATGGGAATATTCACAGGCTACGTTTATACATTCTTTATGAAACGAGATATTCGTATTAAAATGCCTGCTGGAGTACCTGATGGTGTATCAAATGCTTTTTCATCTTTAATTCCTGGTTTTGTTATTGTTATTGCTTCGGCAATCTTGTACCAAATTTGTATCGTGTTTGCAGACAAATCTTTGACTGAGGTGATTTTTTCAGTTATTCAAGTACCGCTTCAAGGTTTGACAGATTCATTTGGCGCAGGTTTAATCATTGTTGCATTAATGGGCATTCTTTTTTGGGCAGGACTTCACGGACCAAATATTGTCATGGGAGTAATGTCTCCATTATTAACTGCTAACTCCCTTGACAATCAATCAATTATGGATGCAGGTCAAGCACTTACTATCGATAATGGGGCAAAAGTGATGACCCCTCAATTCATTGATATCTTTATTAAATTTGGAGGAACCGGTTTGACGCTTGGGCTAATTATTGCATCTTTAATGGCTGCACGATCTAAACAGATGCGTGAAATGTCAAAATTATCCTTAGTTCCTGGTATTTTTAATATTAATGAACCAATGATTTTTGGGTTACCGATTGTATATAATCCTATTATGCTAGTTCCGTTTATTTTGACACCAATTATTGCATTAATAGTAACCTACGTTTCTATTATTAGTGGTTTTTTAGCTCCCTTCTCCGCTGTTCAAGTTCCTTGGACAACCCCACCAATTATCTCAGGTATTTTAGTCGGAGGGTGGCAAGGAGCAGTTGTTCAAGTTGTAATCATCATTATTTCAGTTGTGATGTACTATCCGTTTGTAATGCGCCAAGATAAAGTAAGCTTGGCTCAAGAACAGGCTGCAACTGAGCAATAAACAAAAGAAAAACTTATAAGGAAGTGATATAATATTTAAATAGAATAAAAGGAGTGGATAAGAAATGGATGCAAAAGAGTTGAAACGTAAACTACTTCATGATATCGAGCAAGGTATCATCCAAAATACGGAAGGTAGGCTACCAAGTGAACCCGAACTAATGGCGCATTACCAAGTAACACGTTATGCTTTAAGAGCGGCCTTTAATAGTCTAGTGGATCAAGGATTTATTTACCAAGTTCAAGGAAAAGGCACTTTTGTACGAAAACGAAGTCATAAGAATGCCATTACCTTAGATCAAACAGCTGGTTTGACTGAAGAAGCGAAACGACTAGGCAAGGAATTGAAAACAGTCTATGCCAAATTGATGACAATTAAAGCAAGTGAAGCGCTCTATATTCCAGACGAGACAGATATTTCTGAAGACGAGGAACTTTATTACGTAGAACGATTACGTTATTTGGGCGAAGAGCCTTTTGTATTGGAATATTCCTATTATCGAAAAAAATTCATTCCTTATCTTAATCAAGAAATTGTTGAGAATTCTATTTATGACTATATCAAACAAGCATTGAATATAAATTTGGGTTTTGCGGATAAATTTATTTATTGTGAAGCCTGTGATGAAAAACAAGCAGATGTCTTAAATTTGTCATTAGGCTCACCTGTCTTGGTTTTAAAGGATGAAGCATACTTAAATAGTGGGGAAGTATTTAATTTTTCCAAATTATTTTATCATCCTGACATTCAATTTTTTATGTTAGCCAAAATGACCTAAAAATTAATTTTTCTAATGAATTAGAAAACAAATGAACTACAAGTGGTTTAGAAATCTTTTCTAGCCCTTGTAGTTTTTAAATGAAAGAACCATTAACTAAATTAGGAGTGAGACAATGAAACAACAAGAGTTATCATCAGATTTTTTGTGGGGAGGCGCAGTCGCTGCTCATCAGATTGAAGGTGCTTGGAATATAGATGGAAAAGGAGTCAGTATTGCGGATGTTATGACGGCTGGAGCCAATGGCGTAGCTCGTGAAATAACGGAGGGAATTCAGGCTGGAAGTTATTACCCAAATCATGAAGCGATTGATTTTTACCATCGCTATAAAGCGGACATTCAATTATTTAAAGAGTTAGGATTAAAAGCCTTTCGGACATCCATCAATTGGACGCGTATTTTTCCTAATGGAGACGAACAAGAACCGAATGAAAAAGGCTTGAAGTTTTACGACGACTTATTTGATACGTTACTGGAAAATGGGATTGAACCTGTTGTAACCTTATCTCATTTTGAAATACCTTATCATCTGTATGAAGTATATGGAGGATTTCGTAACCGTAAACTAATCGATTTTTTTGCTCATTATGCTGAAGTTGTTATGACTCGTTATCGTGACAAAGTTAAATATTGGATGACCTTTAATGAAATTAATAATCAAGCAGATGATCAAGATGATATTCACACATGGACAAATTCTGCTATTAAATTTAAAGAAGGTGAAAATCGAGAAGAAATCGTTTATCAGGCTTCTTTGTATGAGCTGATTGCTAGTGCAAAAGTAGTTAGTTTAGGACGCAAAATTAATCCTGAATTTCAAATTGGCTGTATGATGGCGTATGTTCCAATCTACCCATACTCTTGCCATCCGGATGATATGATGGCAGCTTTAAAAGTAATGGATAAGCGTTTTTTCTATAGCGATATTCATGTTCGAGGAGTGATTCCTAATTATGTGAAACAACATTGGGAAAAAAGAGGATTCGACATCAAGTATACGGCAGATGATTTAGAAATATTAAAATCTGGAACGGTTGATTATATTGGTTTTAGTTATTACATGTCAAAAGCTGTTACTACCTTAGAAAAGCCAGAAGGAAAACCTATTGTTGGAGTTGATGGGGCTAAAATAGTTGATAACCCATATGTTGAAGCTAGTGATTGGGGCTGGCAAATCGATCCAGTGGGGTTACGCTATACTCTCAATGCTGTCTATGAACGATATGGTTTGCCGCTATTTATTGTAGAAAATGGTTTTGGTGCATATGATAAAGTGACAGAAGAAGGACAAATAAAAGATCCATATCGAATTGAGTACCTATCAAAACATATCAAAGAAATGAAGACGGCAATAGTGGAAGATGGAGTAAATGTTCTAGGTTATACTCCCTGGGGAATCATTGACTTAGTTAGTTTTGGAACAGGCGAGATGGAAAAACGTTATGGAATGATTTATGTGGATCGGGATAACCATGGAAAAGGTACACTAGACCGTAAGAAAAAAATGTCCTTTGATTGGTATAAACAGTTGATTCAAACAAATGCTAAGGAATTATGAGTAAAAATATACTAAATCATCAATTTTTGAAGATCTGAGATGTAACGATTAACGTTATGTTTCAGATTTTTTTGAATGAAATTTATCAAAAACAACTGAAAGCCTTTACATATTTATGGTGAATTGCTATAATCTAATCATTCGAATGATTATAAAATAACTGCATGATTATGATAGGGGCTGATGATGTTAGTTTGTTTATGTAGCAAATAGAATGTTCAAAACTACAATTTAGGGGGAATCTAGATGAAAAAGACGTTAATTATGGGGATAGGTACACTTGTTACAACCACGCTATTTTTAGGCATAGGGAGTTCGAGCGTTGAGGCAAAAGATTTAGGTAATCAAGTGAAAAGCCAAATGGAAAGCATGACTATAGAGCAAAAAGTAGGTCAAATGTTGCAACCGGATACACGAAGTATTCAACCCGAGGATATTAAAGATAACTACATCGGTTCCATTTTAAGTGGAGGTGGTGCATCACCTGAAGAAGGAAATACGGCTAAAGATTGGGCTGATCGCCTAGATAAGTATCAAAAAGCTGCTGTTGAAGGTTTCGGAATTCCTTTACTATATGGAGTAGATGCGGTTCATGGTCATAATAATGTGAAAGATGCGACAATATTTCCTCACAATATTGGCTTGGGGCAGGCAAATGATGAAGAACTAATGAAAAAAATAGCACTTGCTACTGCTGAAGAGATGCGAGCAACCGGTGCTCATTGGACATTCACACCTACTTTGGGATTACCAAAAAATGAACGTTGGGGACGAACATACGAATGTTTTGGCGAAGATGCTGAATTATCAGCTAAACTTGGAAAAGCTTATATTCAAGGTTCTCAAGGGGAATTAAATGAAAGAAATGCGATTGCTACTGCAAAACATTTTATTGGAGAAGGCATAACTAAAGATGGTATAAACCAAGGAGATGTCCCTTTAGAGTACGAAAGTGAAGCATTTCAGAAAGTATTAAAAGAAGAATTATTGGTGCCTTATAAAGAAGCCATTGAAGCAGATGTGAAATCAGTAATGGTCACATATAACAGTATTAATGGTGTTAAAAGTCATGGCAACAAAACGTTGCTAACAGAACTGCTAAAAGAAGAGCTGGGTTTTAAAGGAATTGTTCTTTCTGATTATAATGGAGTTGATCAAATAGAAGGAGACCTTTCCTATAAAGAGAAAGTGATTAAAGGTGTTAATGCGGGAATCGATATGATGATGGTTGATGGTTACGAAGGAACCACACCAAAATGGCAATTGGTTCGCCAAGCTATTTTAGATGGAGTGAAAGAAGATAAAATTTCAGAAGCACGGATTGATGATGCCGTTGAGCGGATTTTATCTGTAAAAAAAGATATGGGATTAATGGATAACAATGCGAAATCAGCGTATGCCAATAGAGAGTTATTAACGACAGTAGGTGGAAATGAACATCGTAAACTTGCACGTGAAGCTGTCCAATCTTCACTAGCATTACTAAAAAATAGTAAAACAGACAATAGTACGTTAATAAACGATCTAAAAAACATGAACAATATTGTCGTTGCAGGTAGTTCAGCTAATGATATTGGGATGCAATCTGGTGGATGGACAATTTCATGGCAAGGTTCGATTGGGAATACCACAAAGGGCACAACAATTCTTGACGGACTAAAAGAAGTAGCTAAAGAAGGAACGACAATTGATTATAGTAAAGATGGAACTTTAAATAAAAATGATTATGAAGCAGCCATTCTTGTTATGGGCGAAGAACCATATGCGGAATACGCTGGAGATGTAGTGCCAGCGGAGCTAAAACTAAGCAACAAGGATACTGCCATTATTAAGAAAATAAAACAAAGTCAGCCAGATTTACCAATTGTAGCAGTGTTGACGACTGGACGTCCAATTACAATAGTTCATCAACTTGAAGACTTAGACGCCATTGTAATGGCCGGATTTCCAGGAAGTGAAGGTGCTGGGGTAGCCGATATATTGTTAGGAGACAAAGATTTTACGGGTAAATTAACAATGAGATGGCCTTGGTATGCACAAGATATTGAGAAAAAGTTTACGGATGAATCAAAAGTTTTATTTGAAACGGGACGAGGATTAACCAAAAATCAAACAACAGCCATTAAGACACAGGTACCAGAAGATCCAACAATTATAGATTTAAAAGAGTCAACAGGTGTCATCCAAGCAGAAAAATTTGTTGACAAGCACAAAGAAGTTGTTATGGAAAACGATCAAACGTCTATTGGTCATTTTTGGGAAGATCGGTACGTAACGTATAATGTCTCAATTCCTGAAAGTGCTCGTTATACGTTCTCAATTAATACTGCAACAGCAGAAAGTGACACAAAAGTAGCTTTTGACATTTATGTTGATGGTAAATTATATTATCAAGCCAATCAAGTGCTCTCTAATACAGGAGGCTGGTCGAATTTTAAAGAACTAGAATTTACTGAGAAAGTTAGTTTACCAAAAGGGAAGCATGAACTTAAATTTGTATCACGTGCACGTAACTATAATATTGATTATTTCAAATTTATAAAGTTTGACGAGCAGTTTGAAGAACCAACTGAAGAAAACAATCCACCGGAAAGTGATGGATCTGGTGCAGTTATTAAAGAAGGTGCTGTCAAAGTAAATATGTCATCTTCGGAGAATTCTCAAAATATGTCATGGTATACAGCACCTCAAGAAATAGAAAATAAGAATACAGCGAAAGAAGATCTAACTATTCGCAACATAGATGATTCTGACGTTACAAGCATTGTTGTTAACGATAAGGAAGAATATCAAAAGGCTCTTGGGGTAGGAATTTCTTTGGAAGAGTCAACGGTTAGTAACATGCTCAAAATGTCACCCGATAAACGAAAAAAATTTATTCAACAGTTAATTGATCCAATTGATGGGATGGGCAATACATTAATCCGATTGACAATCGGTACTTCTGATTTTACTGGGCAGGATTTTTATACGTATTATGATGGTACAGGTAAAGAGTTAGCGGGTAAACCTGACTGGAACAATGATACTGGAAAGGGATTCAGCATTCAAAAAGATAAGGATGTTGGCATTATACAGATTGTAAAAGAGGTACAAGAAATTGCCAAAGAGCTTGGAGTAGAAAATGAATTACGCTTCTTTGCTTCATCCTGGACGCCACCTGGTTGGATGAAGTTACCAACAAATGCAAGCAACTCTTTTTCCAACAATGAATTGTTATTAAAGGGCGGTACTTTAAATGATGACCATATTCAGGATTTAGCAAAATACTATGTACGGTATGTTGAAGAGTACGCCAAAGAAGGTATTCCAATTTATGCCATGACTTTACAGAATGAACCACTTTTAGAAATTGATTATCCAAGTTGCTATATCACCGGAGCACAGGAAGCAAAAATGTCTAAAGCAATCAAAGAAGAGTTAGGGAAAAGCGCTCATTTAACTACACAGCAAAAAGACGTAAAAGTCTGGGCCTTTGACCATAATTTTGATGGTGCAGATAGTTTCGTAAAAGAGTTGTTTGATACTGAAGATGGTCGTGAAAATGTTGATGGGATAGCATTTCACCCATATGGTGGGGTTCCATCAACTATGGGGAATTTATATAATCAATACAAAGATGAATATAGTATGCATTTAACTGAACGTTCTGTATGGGGAACAAATGGCGCCAACGACATTATTGATTGGTTCCGTAATGGTTCACAGAGTTACAATGGCTGGGTGACAATGCTTGATAGTAACATTGCGCCTCATCAATGGGTTGGTACACCGGATCCTACAATGTTTGTGCAGGATGCCAATAATCGTGAAAATTATTGGAGTACACCAGAAGTGTATATTGTAGGGCAATTTAGTAAGTACATCCGTCCAGGATTTATTCGAATCAACAGTAATAATGGTGGACAATCAACGGTTACAAATGTAGCCTTTAAAGATCCCAAAACAGGGAGAATCATTTTAATTGTCACGAATCGTAGTAAGGAAGACCAGCCATTTAAAGTTATTGTAGGTAAAACACAGTTTAATGCTATTTTACCAGTTGGCAATACAGCGACGTATACATGGGATCCAGTAGATACAACTGGCGTAAAAGAATTGACAGATGAATTAACACTAGACGATGCGACTCTTACTGGTAAGGGTGAAATAATAGACGGAAAAATCTTAGAAAAGATTGATCGTACAACAAGGTTAGATTATTATGTCAATGTAAAAAAAGCAGGGACCTATAAAGTGGAGTTTGAAGCAGCTGCTGGTGGTGATCAAGCCAATAATTTCCCAATTCAAGTTTCTCAAGATAGTCAAGTCTTAGGTACTGCACATATCATGCGTCATCATTTAGATAATGAAGAAAACGCATGGACAGACTACACAAAAGTTCAAACCTATGTAAGATTTGAAAAAGAAGGATTACAAACGTTTAGTATAGATTTTCCAGAAGGAGGGATGAATTTTAAGAATGTTCATTTCACCAAATCAGAGATGAATCAAACAATTCCAGGAGCATTGACACCAGAGAATTATTTTGATCAAAAAGGTCTGGTTTTTGAATCAGGAGAGCAAAACAATTTCGGCTTTATTGAGCGAGACGATTACGTAGATTACAAAATCGATGTTCAAAAAACAGCAAAATATGATTTACTGTTTGACGTCTCGACGATCAATGATACCAGTGGTGTTTGGATTGATTCTATAGATAATGACAAAAATCAGAAAAATATTGCTGATATTAATTTCAAACTTACGAATGGCTTAAACAACTATGATAGACAAGCGTTCTCAATCGATTTGAACGAAGGAAAACAGACATTACGTATTAAGTTTAAATCAGATCAGACCAAATTAAGACAAATTATTATAGGTAACGGTATAAAGGTGACTCAACCTGAGTTGATAGAAGGAGCTCTTGATAAAACAACGTTTACAGTAGATCTATTAAGTGGAAAGTTTGAGGTGTTGGAGAAAGCAAAATGGACATTGGATTTACCAGAAGGTCTAGATTTTAATCTTGAACGTGTGAATGATACTCAAATAAAAGTAACTCTATCTGGGGAAGCTGAAAACGATTTTGATCAAAATCTGCTGATATCATTACTGATAGACGCATCTCAAGTAAATGGGATTGCTGGAACTGTATTGAAAGAAACCATTGTTATTACAGCTATTGATGATGATGAATCGTTACTTGTTCCAAAAGAGATAGCATTTGGGCAGAAAAAGGTTGATATCGAGATTGAAGGTGGCACATTTAATAAAAATGTCGCGGAGCATGTTAGTTTATCAGACAATCTAGCAAAATATGTGGAAAT
The DNA here is from genome assembly GCF_058216535.1 of Enterococcus sp. AMC1251. NCBI lineage: Bacteria > Bacillati > Bacillota > Bacilli > Lactobacillales > Enterococcaceae > Enterococcus > Enterococcus sp. AMC1251. The sequence goes on from NZ_CM177098.1 coordinate 1,284,627, forward strand.
TGAAACAATTGATCGTCTTTCTAATAAAAAAATTAGTCTAACGCTAAAATGGAATACGATGTATGGTGATATGATAGGTACTATAAAAGTATCAAGTAAAGGATATTCTGATGGCACAGCAGCACTATTCGGGGAAATTACGTTTAAAGGGACTGACGCATTACCTGAACCTATCTCTCTCAAGGATGATTCTCTTGTTTTATTAGAAACATTGGCATATAGAAATAAAGGAAGTCTAAAAGAGAATGCAGTGCAAGGGAACTATCTAGATTATTTTTTAGGCGTTGAAGAAGAAGGGGATTATCTTATTCGTTACCAGGTAAAAAATAATCAAGCGATTGGGAACGGATTAAAATTAAGTGGAGGAATGGGACTGGCAACTGATAATTTAGCTAGCATTTCATTTCCCAACTTGTGGGGAAATACACTTGAATATCGAAATATGCTTCATCTTCAATCAGGAGATCAAACACTAAGATTTGAAATGAATGCACAAGGCTATGAGATTCAAGAAATCAGCATAGAAAAAATAAAAGACTCCATTGAGATTAATGAAAATACCATTTTAGACGCTAATCAAATTATCGACGGCTCAAAGGATAAAATGTGGATTATTGAAGAAAAAGAGAACCTAAAAAATATTGGGAGCACAACAGCTGGAGCATACGTTGATTATCAAGTGAATGTTGCAACAGCAGGAACGTATCAGTTTATGGTCAATGCTGGAGGAGATGTGACTAACGGAAAAGCAGTATTGCAAACAATTAAAGAAGGAAAAGTGACCGATTTAGGCAGTGTTGAAGTTGAAAATACAAAAGATTGGGGGAAATTTGCCGACAGCCAGACAGTAGAAGTAACACTTGATAGCGGGAAACAGATATTACGTATTTTCTTTAAAGATGCTGGATTTAATTATCGACATGCCCGTTTAGCGTTCCTTAGAAGCGGAGCTGATAAAACAAAATTAGTGGCACTTTTATCGGAAGTAACAGCGCTTAAAAGCACTGACTATACCGTAGAATCGTGGAACCATTTAATGGAGAAAGTAACTATTGCGCAGTCACTTATCGAGAATCAAGAAACTGGACAAAGTGAGATTGATCAAATAATAGAAGAAGTAACGCAAGCAAAAAATAATTTAATACCAAGTAGTGAGGTTGAGCCAGAGTCAATTCAATTAAATGTAAGTGGAATTAAAACATTGAAAAAGACAAAAGAGTTGCAACTTGAACCAACATTGAGCCCAAGTGAAGCAGTCACGACAATTACCTGGATGATTGAAAAAGATGAGATAGCTGGTATAGATGCTAAGGGGAATTTATTAGCTAAAGAAGTAGGAACAACTAGAGTAACGGCTAAAACAAGTAATGGAAAGACTGCTAGTTTTGTTTTACGGGTCACTAACTAATTGAACAAAGGAGAGAGAGATGGAAAACAAATTGATTAGAGTAAGATTAATAATAACTAGCCTATTCGTTTTATCATTTATACCAGAGTTTGCGCAGGCAGCAAAATATTATACGACCTCTCTCTCTATTAATTTAGGTACATTTACTATAGAATCGGATGAGAGCCAAGGACATTTACTAACAGATTCCTTTGTAATAGTAACTGCTGATCAGACATCAATTAAAGAGATGGATGTTTGCGATGCGTCTAATTAAAGAGTTTTTTTCGAATGTCTGCATCTTTTTATTTGTTGGTATTATCTGCATACTACTGTGGGGGAAAATATCTGAAAAAGAGTTACCAGTAACATTTGTTAATGTACTGACAAATAGTATGTCACCTACTATTAAGGCGGGGAGTTTAGTAATAGTAAAAAAGGTAGAAGCCAAAGATTTATTGATCGGTGATATTATTACTTTTTCATCAAGAACAGAACTATTAACACATCGTATTACTAAAATAGAAAATAAGAAAAGCTTTGTGACAAAAGGTGATCACAATAAAATAGAGGATTATTCTCCTGTTTTAGTTGAAAATATTAAAGGAAAAGTTATTTGGTCAGTACCATTTTTAGGTGGAATAGGGCAAATAATAAAAACGCCAAGAGGAACAATTGCATTTCTATTAACTATTAGCCAATTATTTTTGACAATAGAAATCATTGGAGTAATAAACGAGCTAGCGTATGACAAGCAGAGAAGTATGAAGAAGTGGGGGGAAAGTTAATTATGAAGAAGAATGAGAAGATGAGAAAAAAGTATCATAAAATTAGGGATAGTAAGAAATTTAAATTATTGTTGTTGACGATAACATTACTTTTAGTAACGATAGGTTCTACGTATGCGTGGTGGACAGCATCTAAAACGGTTGAGCAAAAAATAACAATGGGAAACTTGAACATAGAGGCAGACTTCAAACAAGAATCCCATACCAACTATGAGCCGGGAACCTATGCACAAATTAATGGACTGATAAAAAATACAGGTAGTATACCAGCATTGATCAAGATTGATAATGGTTCAAAAATTACTTTTGCCTATGCAGATGATGAATTAACGCCTATTGCGCTAAATGATCGGCAAGCTAAAGAAGTCGATCCAAATGCTATAACGATTGATTGTGAACCTGAAACTGGAGATTATTTGGAAAATAAAGATGTCTGGTGGTTTACTCATGAAAATGGAAGTAAATACCTTTTAATGGAGCCAAGTACGAATGCCAATGTTTGTATCAAAGTTAATTTTGACGGAAAGAATGCAACAAATAAATATATGGATGCATCAATAGAAGCCAAAGCCCAACTTAAAGCAACTCAAGTCATAGAAGAGGCAATAGTAAGTGAGTTTGGTATTGAGTCATCTGATCTAATAACTTTACCAGCGACTAAAAATAATTCTAAGCTACAATCCCGTTTGCAAGAACTTTTGCAAAGAGCTAAATAAATGAAAAAGAATCGCTTACTACTAATGATCATTCTAATTTTTTTTAGTAGCAGTCAAGGGACAATCGCTTTAGCTGACGAAAAAGAAATTATTATTTATTATAATAATCAAAAAAAAACGCTATTAAATGAGAAAATAATGATTACCAATGCTTATCCAGGTTATAAATGGCAAGGTACAAGTATGATTATTCGTAATCAAGGGACAAAAAACAAATTTCATCTATTTATAAAAGTAGAGGATAATTTTTTTTCGAAGGAACAGGTAAAAGGGTTGGTTAGGTTGAGTCAAAAAAAAGAGCAATTCACTTACTCTTTTGAAGAAATTAAAAAAGGTATTCATCTAGAAATTGAAAAAGGTGAGACAATTAATCTAATACCGACGTTCCATCTAAATGGCTATAAAATAGGGAATGAAACACAGAATCAGTCTTTTTCAAATAATTATCAACTTGTTTTGGAAGAACTGACTGAAGAAAAAGCAGTATCTATTCAGAAAAAGCATCCTTTTGCTCAACGTTTTCCACGTACAAATGAAAATGACAACTTTGTAGCTCTTTTGTGTGGATCAATCCTTCTACTTTTAATAAATGTCTACTATATTAAAACATGATGGAGGAAAAGTTTTCTTTAAGTTTAATTTGTCAAATGACTTTTACTTTTGATATAATTCGACTTATAGAAGTGGAGGAATGTAGGGATGATAAAAGTAGCAATTATAGGATACGGGAACCTTGGGCGTGGCGTTGAGCGATCTATAAAACAAAATCAAGATATGGAATTAGTAGGTATTTTTACAAGGAGGGCACCTAAGACGCTTCAAACAGAAGGTGGGCAAGCTTTCACAATGGATCAACTTAAAGCCAAAAAAAATGAGATTGATGTTTGCATCTTATGTGGAGGCTCTGCAACAGACTTACCGTTGCAAACGCCAGAATGGACGCATTTATTTAATACTATCGATAGTTTTGATACACACGCTAAGATACCAGAACATTTTGCGAAAGTGGATCAAGTGGCTAAAGAAAATCAAACGACATCAATCATTTCAGTAGGTTGGGATCCAGGTTTGTTTAGCTTAAATCGCTTATATGCCCAAAGTATTTTACCAGTGGGACAGACAAATACCTTTTGGGGGAAAGGGGTTAGTCAAGGTCATTCTGATGCATTAAGACGAATTGAAGGTGTGGTTGATGCGGTTCAGTACACGATTCCAAACAGTGGGATTATCGAAAAATTAAAATCTGGTGGACAGCAGAATTTGACTACTCGAGATAAACATTATAGAGAATGTTTTGTCGTACTTGAAGAAGGTGCGATAGAAGAAGAAATATACAAGGAAATTGTTTCAATGCCAAATTATTTTTCTGATTACGATACAGAAGTTCATTTTATTTCAAACGTGGAACTGGCTAGTGATCACAAAGCTATGCCTCATGGTGGAACTGTTTTGCATACTGGAGTCACAAATGAAAATACTAAACAAGTGATTGAATATAATTTACAACTTGAGAGCAATCCAGAATTTACCGCAAGCGTTTTAGTAGCTTATGCTAGAGCATGTGTTCGCTTAGCGAAGGAAAACCAATTTGGAGCTTATACTGTTTTGGATATTGCGCCTAAGTATTTATCTAATCGGACAGACGACGAACTAAGAAAAGAACTATTATAAAACTGAATTGAGTAAAAAAGAATGTTTGTTTTTGAAGCATTCTTTTTTTAATCAGTTCCAATTCTTCTAGTGCTCTGTTAATTGCTTAGTTTAGCTAAATGTTGGAAGTGTATGAGGGGGAAAAGGCTACAAAAGAGCGAGTACTACTAGATAGAATATCCAGGATTTTCTATTTTTTAAAGGCTGTTTCACTAGTATAATAAATTTTGAAACGCTAATGCTGATAGTGCTTATTTTTTATTTAAGATCGTAAATGTTTAAATTATAAAATAGTTGATTTATATAAAATTGTTTTAATCGAAAATTACATACTATCATTGTGATAAAGAAGAAAAGTGAACCAGAAATTAATAATTTTTGGGCTTACTCTTCTTCTTTATTTTTTTATTTATTTCGCATCATGCGACAAGATGTGGAAAAATATTGGGCTCTCAATCCTCTATACTACATATATAAAGTTGATATATATATTAACTTATAAAAAATGGAGGGATAGACATGTCATGTCATGGCTCAAATACTGTAAGATTGGTTATTTCATTCTGGGAATACTATTTATTGGATTAGCTATATTCACTTTTAAAAACCCAATAATAGATTTAACTTTACTCGTCTTACTCTTTTCAATCGTAATAATTCTAAAAGGAATGTTTGAACTTTATTCAAACAAAAGCATGAAAGAATGGGTAGGATATTACTCTAATTTAATTGTATGGATCGGTATCATTGATCTGTTGATCGGGGTTTTCTTTTTCTTTCATTTGACACTGGGAATCATTTTATTACCATTTATTTTTGCTCTTTGGTTTGTTTTTAACGCTGGCTTCCGATGGTTAAAAATTTTAGTGGCTAAAGAATTAAATGTTGTTCATCGAAGCTTTTTATTAGTTATAAATAGTTTAGGAATAATCATCGGCTTCTTTTTTTTATTCCATCCCACAATATCAGCGTTGACACTTGTCTTTTGCATTAGTCTCCACTTTTTGCTACTAGGAATAATGAATTTGAAACTTGCAACAAAAAAGACATAAAGATGATAGTTTTTGAAACAAGAACTTATAAAACTATGTGAATGTTATCATCTTTTTTCTTATACATCAAAAAAAGAAAGGAACAAAAAAATGTCTGAAACGAAAAAAAAATTATCACGGTTTAGCTTCTTCGCTATGACCGCTTCATTATTTATCACTGTTTATGAATACCCGACATTCGCAATGTCTGGGTTGACCTTAGTCTTTTTCTTACTTGTCTGTGGCTTGTTCTGGTTTTTACCCGTCGCATTATGCTCCGCTGAAATGGCTACCATTAAAGGCTACCAAGAAGGAGGGATTTTCGGTTGGGTAGGCAAAACGCTCGGTGAGAAATTCGGTTTCGCTGCAATTTTCTTCCAGTGGTTCCAAATCACCGTTGGATTTGTGACGATGATTTACTTTATCATTGGCTCCTTATCCTATGCGGTAGGCATCCCTGCCTTAAACACGAATCCGCTCTTGAAGTTTATCAGTGTTGTTTTAATCTTTTGGATCGCGACACTTCTCCAATTTAGAGGAACAGAGACAACGGCAAAAGTTGCTAAAGCAGGATTTGTCTTTGGGATTATCATCCCAGTTGGCTTGATGTTGATTTTAACCTTCAAATATATCCTTATCGGCGGTCACCCAGTGGCGCATTCCTTTACAGATAAAGGCTTTTTCCCTAAAGGAAAAGATTTCGCCGCATTAGCCTCTTTTATGTTGGCTTATATGGGTGTTGAAGCTTCTGCCCCTCATATCACGGAACTAGAAAATCCTAAGAAAAACTATCCCCTTGTGATGTTTATCTTGGTCATCGTCGGAATCATTTTAAGTACCATCGGTGGAAGTGCGGTGTCTATGGTTATCCCCGCAGACAAATTATCGCTGAATTCAGGCGTCGTTCAAACGTTCCAAACCCTCATTTTAGCTGAAAATGGTCAATTAACATGGGTGGTAAAATTAGTCGCAGTCTTAGTCGCATTCGGGGTATTAGCTCAAGTATGTTCATGGATCGTAGGGCCCACAGAAGGCTTACGCATGGTCGCGAAAAAAGGATTGATTCCTTCACGCTTCAAAAAAGTCAACGACAATAAAGTACCTGTTCCATTATTGATCCTTCAAGGAATTATCGTGACGGTTTGGGCAGCGGTCCTTACACTAGGTGGTGGCGGAAGTAATGTTTCATTTCTAACAGCCATTTCACTCACCGTAATTATTTACCTAAGTGCCTATGTCTTGTTCTTTGTGGCATACTTTGTCTTAATTTTCAAACGCTCAAACCAAGAACTAGAACGGACGTATCAAGTACCCGGCGGTAAAATCGGCAAAGCGTTGATCGGTGGTTCAGGCTTACTGTTATCACTTCTTGCGATCGGTTCATCGATGATTGCCCCAGGGGAATTAAAAGGAGCAGAAATCCATACGTACTTGATCACGCTAGGCATCAGCTACATCGTAACATTGGCGATACCATTTGTGTTCTATCACTTTTATAGTCGTCGTCAAACAGAGAAGAAAAACATACATCAAAAAAGGAGTACCTAAACTATGAAAATGATCAAACAAGAGTTCATTAATATTTTCAAAAACAAAATGTTACTGATATCCGTGATTGCTATTACGTTCATTCCCATTCTCTATGCCGGATTTTTCTCGAAATCGGTATGGGATCCGTACGGGCGAGCAAAAGATTTACCTGTTGCGGTTGTCAATGAAGATAAACCTGTCGAAATGATGGGACAAAAAGTTAACGTCGGAGAGCAAGTAGTCGACCAGCTAAAAGGCAACCATGATTTAAAATGGGAGTTTGTTTCGGCGGAAGAAGCGAAAAAAGGCATGGAAGATTTACACTATTATATGATCGTAACCATTCCTAAAGACTTTTCAAAAGATGCCACAACCCTTTTAGATAAGCATCCAAAGAAAATGGAAATGGTCTATACAACTAATGGATCCCTTAACTATATTGGTGAAGAAATTTCCCAAATCGGTGCGACCACCCTTGAGTCTCAAGTAAGAGACAGTGTGACAGAATCCTACGTGACCGCCTTAAATGAGGTAGGGAAAGAAGCCGCAAAAGGCATGGATCAAGCATCAGATGGTGCCAAGCAATTAGCAGGTGGGACTACGCAGCTACAAGATGGCTTAACACAATATACTGGTGGTGTATCCCAAGTATTAGACGGCTCTACTCAATTAGCAGATGGAACGAATGAATTGGCGGGCAATATTGCGCCACTAACCTCAGGCGTTTCAGAGTTAGATGAAGGCGCATCAGAATTAAGTTCAGCGCTCGGCACGGTTAATGGAAAAGTTCAACCGCTCGCTGGAAAAATCGCCGCTTTAAATACGGGGTTAACTGAATTATCTAGAGGAAGCCGAGAATTAGAACAAGCATTACAAAGTGTTGAAAACAGTTTGGATCCAACCGCTAAAGAAACCATTCAACACAACTTAAATCAAGCGAAAGCAGATTTAGACAGAGTGTTATCAGATGCCCAATTAATGGCAAATACCTCAGTCGAATCCGCTCAAGTCGCTGCCGATTTACAACAAATTGGGGCGCAATTAAACGAATTAAACAACAAAATCACAATCGATTCAGCAGAGCTGCAAAATCAAATTGCAGAAAATATCCGTCGCCAAGAAGGGATTGAAGAAGCCGCAAAACTTCAATTAATCGCCGATATTAGTGGACAAATCGCCGCCTTTGAAACAGCACAAAATGCGAAGATCCACTCTGAAACAGCAGCTCTGTCCCAAAACATTACGCATGCCACAGCCTCAGCCGAGAATTTAGCTGTTCAAGCCAAAGCATTAAGCGAGCTAGCGGCAGGCATTTCAGCCAATACGAACAATCTGAAACAAGGCTTAAATGAAATTGAATCCGGCACAAACGGCTTACTAGGATTAGCTGATTTACCGCCACTTTCTGGACATGCCTCTACCTTAGTAAGAGATTTAGATCAAGCCTCTTACGAGTTAACGTTGCTAAATGCAGATCTTCCAGTCGCGTTGTCTGGTGTCAATCAATTAGCAACAGGAAGCAATCAATTATCAGATGGTTTAAACCAAATGTACGGTCAAATGCCAACACTGGCATCAGGTGTGTCTCAATTAAATAGTGGTGCTTCTCAATTAAACACAGGATTAGTGGAATTAGATGCCAATTCGCCTCAATTACTAAGTGGAGCAGATCAATTAGAAGACGGATCAGACCAATTAGCCAGTGCTCTTGGAGAAGCCGCTGCGATGGCAAGTAAAGCCAAATTAGGTGAAAAGAACATTGAAATGTTCGCAGCGCCAACCGATTTAAAATTAAAAGAATACAGCCATGTCTCAAACTATGGTGAAGCATTAACACCGTATATTATGTCCCTTGCATTATTTGTCGGCTGCCTAGTCTTTAATTTTGTGTTCCCAATTAGAAAAGTATCTATGGCTGGTCAATCGGCTCGTGATTGGTGGTTAAGTAAAGTAGCGATTGGATTTACTGTCTCTTCTGGAATGGCCTTCATCGAAGCGACAATAATGTTAGCGATTGGCTTACACGTAGATAACATTGGTCAATTCTATCTCTTAGCCTTTATCAGTGCGTGGTCCTACATGTTCCTTGTAATGTTCTTCGCAATGGCCTTTGATAATCCAGGCCGATTTGTCGCAATGGTCTTACTCGTACTACAACTAGGTGGGGCAGGAGGAACGTTCCCAATGCCATTAACCAACGGATTCTTTAATGCGATCCATCCATATCTACCAATGTCATATTCAATTTACGGATTCCGTGAAGCCATTTCAGGCGGAATAGGCGCACCAATGTTTAATAAGAGCATTTTGATTTTAAGTATCCTCTTCGTCGTCTTTGTTTTATTACTAGGAGTCGCGATGAGCAAACTACAAAAGAAACACTTGGCAGGACTCTCTCAATTAGACAATAATCAAGAATTACAAGCCGTAGAAAACCAATAATTAAGACAAAACTGGCCGTCTATCGACAAAAAAGAAATGAACAATCTTGTCGATAGAACGGACAGAATGAAAAAAGAAAACAGCTAAAAACGCAGTAGAATAAGAAGTGTAAAGAAAAACAATTAAAAAAAAAATAACCCTAAGAAAAGGACGTGACATTATGTGCACAAGCATTTTTACACAAACACAAGATGGTCAACATCTATTATCAAGAACAATGGATTTCTCCTTTCCATTAGACCCAAGCCCGTTATATATGCCAAGAAAGTATACATGGACAACAGAGGCAGAAAACGTAACCCATAGAAATGATTATGGCTTTGTGGGAGCCGGACGTCTATTAGGAGAAGCTTACTTCGTCGCAGATGGAGTCAATGAAAAAGGCTTATCCATCGCAGAATTGTATCTACCAGGAGAAGTTCATTACGCAACAGAGGCAAAAGAAAAGAAAAAGAATTTAGCTCCACATGAATTTATTTTATGGGTGCTGGGAAATTGTGCATCAATCAAAGAAGTAGAACAACAAATAAAAGAAATAAATTTAGTGGCACTTAAAGCCCCAATGTTAAATATTGTTACTCCTCTTCATTGGATTATTACAGACGAAACAGGGCGTTGTGTGATCATTGAACCAACCGAAGAAGAGCTAACAATCAAAGAAAATCCAGTTGGCGTGATGACGAATACCCCTTGTTTTGAGTGGCATGTTGAAAACCTACGTAACTATTTACATGTGCAGCCAAAACAATTTGCGCCAGCCACCTTTGGAGACTATACAGCCCTTCCTTTCTCCCAAGGAACAGGAACATTAGGCTTACCAGGAGGCTACACACCGCCAGAACGATTTGTTCGAGCAGCCTTTTTCAAAGAACATATAGCACAAGCAAAAGATGAAACAAGTGGTGTTACTAACGCTTACCACATCTTAGCCACAGTTCGAATTCCAAAAGGGATTGTCGTGACCGCAGAAGGTACCGAAGATTACTCCCAATATGTTGGTACGATGTGTAACGAAACACGTTCATACTATTTCAACTGTTACGATAACTGTCAAGTCAGTAAAGTAACGATCACAGACGATTTACTACAAGTAGATAAACCCGTGACCTTTTTAGCAGATAAGAAAGAAACCATCAAAGCATTAAACTAATCGAACAAGTAGAAGAAAACATAAAAAAGAGAACAATGGAGGAAACAAGAAATGACGAAACAAGAAATGACGAAACAACCAGAATTTACGACCCCTATATTTGGAACAGAAGCATCAAATGAAGAAGTAGTGATGAAACAACTAAGAAAAGAATCCGTAGAGCCAGAAGTAGCTTACCGTTTAATCAAAGATCAATTAATTGATGAAGGAAATGCGCGTCAAAACCTAGCGACCTTCTGTCAAACGTACATGGACCCAGAAGTAACAAAATTGATGTCAGAAACAATGGAAAAAAATGCCATTGATAAATCAGAATACCCGCAAACAGCCGAATTAGAAACAGGCTGCGTGAACATTTTAGCTGACTTATGGAATGCGCCAGACAGCGAACGAATCATGGGAACATCGACTGTTGGTTCTAGTGAAGCGTGTATGTTAGGCGGCATGGCGATGAAATTCAGATGGCGCAATAACGCCGTAAAACGCGGCTTAGACCTAAACGCACAAAAACCAAACCTAATCATTGCCTCAGGCTATCAAGTATGTTGGGAAAAATTCTGTGTGTATTGGGACATAGAAATGCGTGAAGTGCCAATGGATAATGGCAAGTTAAGCATGAATATCGATAAAGTAATGGATTATGTGGACGAGTATACAATCGGGATTGTAGGAATTTTAGGAATTACCTATACAGGGAAATTTGATGATATCAAAGCCTTAGATGAACTAGCAGAAACCTACAATCAAACACATGAACACGAATTAGTGATTCACGTGGATGGCGCAAGTGGCGCAATGTTTGTACCATTTGTCAATCCCGAGTTGGCGTGGGACTTCCGTTTGAAAAACGTCGTATCCATCAATACATCTGGTCATAAATATGGCTTAGTGTACCCAGGAGTAGGTTGGATTATCTGGAGAGATAAAGATTATTTACCAGAAGAATTAGTCTTTGATGTAAGCTACTTAGGAGGCCACATGCCAACAATGGCGATTAACTTCTCTAGAAGTGCAAGCCAAATCATCGGTCAATATTACAACTTCTACCGTTATGGTTTTAATGGATACAAAGAAATTCAAGAACGCACAAAATCAGGTGCGGTGTGTATTGCTAAAGCAGTAGAAGAAACAGGTCTGTTTGATATTTACAATGATGGTGCGAACCTACCTATCGTCTGTTATGCATTAAAAGAAGAGGCAGATGTGGAATGGACGCTTTACGATCTCGCTGACCGCTTACTTATGAGAGGATGGCAAGTTCCGGCATACCCATTACCAGATGATCTAGACAATCAAGTGATCCAACGCTTTGTATGTCGCGCAGACTTAGGTCAAAACATGGCCACAGCATTGATTAGAGACTTCCAACAATGTATCGAAGAGTTGAATAATGCCCGTATTTTGTGCCATGAAAAACCAGCTGCGCATGTTCATGGATTTACTCATTAATAGAAATATTCTTGAAAAGAGTATTAAAGCCAATTTCAAACGAAATTGATTATTATGAAAAATATAATGAAGAAGAATCCAATCAAATCATAAAGGGATACTTAGCACAAATTCTAGCATTAAACGAGCCATAAAAGTTAAAAAGAGTGAGTTAAAAACATAGATTCATTTAGTAAAATGAATCGTTTTTAACGCACTCTTTTTTTATGAGCAGGGAATAGGTTGTGTTTAATAAATTTTTGAACGTAGTTATTGTAAAAATCAAAAGAAAATTTAAATGAAAATAAAGATAGAAATTAGTAGACAACGAACTAAGTCAATTAGGTAATAAAATAGGAAGAAACAAATAACTCCAAGTATCGCATTGAAGCCACTTGTTTCTAGTTGTAGTGATTTAAGAAGAAACTTGACTTTTTGATAGTGCAACTAATCTGAGTTTACGTTCAATTTCGATAAAATCTCTTAATTTAATTGGAAAATCAAAAAGATGCACTTTATAGGTAAAACGTTGTTCTTCCATAATTGTGTTAGGAATATTAGTAAGGATAATATCTGATTGATGAAGTACTTGGTCTTTTAAAAATTTAATATTGAAGTCATATTTAAATCGGTCGCTGATTTTTGTCATAATATTTTGCTTCACGAAAAAAGGCAAATCGCTATCTAAAAAAATTCTAATAGGTGGTTCATAATAATTAAGTGGCGAAATAGACGAGAACAATAATAAATATTTTTGTACAAGAAATTCTTTCTGTAAAAATAAATCATACCCACTTTCTTTATGTAACTGTTGAATAAAGTAAATTAAATTTTCTTTTAAAGTAGGATAATCATAATCCGCTTCTTGTGAAATTTGATGTCCATCAATATCAACATGGAGTTGATGGAAGACCTTACAGAAAAGATGAGCGCAAAAACTTGTTAGGAAAAAACGATCCTTTAACTCTTCAGGAATTGGTAGGAGTCGTTCGTGAAATCGCTCGACAAATAGTTTTGTAGCATGGTAAATATCTGAGTGACATTTCTCATGATAAGCAAATATTCGTTGTTTTAAGTCATCAGATTCAAAAACTTTGATTTTCATTTGTAAAAGTAATACGTAAAAATAAATCTCAGATTCTACATGAATATGATACTCGTCTGCTACATCCGCTAGCAAAGGTAGTGACTGTAATAACCCTTGAAGATTGACGTAATTTTTCCATTCTGGTTCTAATTCAATCATGTGGTTTTTTCTAAAACGTATTAAATTTACCGCAAGCATATAAGCCATTTGTTTTCTTTGAACATTAGAGAAATTTATCTTGTACACTTCCGAAAAACGATCCACAGTTTGATAAGCTTTTTGTTGATCAATAGAATCAAATGGCCAGCTTACGCCTTTATATGTTACCCAACCAATAATATAAGTAATAATTCGGATTTTCTTTTCGTCACCTTCTAATTTGAAAGTACTGCGAGAGAGGGATAAATCATATAAATTTAGAAAATGTTTGATTTTCTTTAAACTTTTTCGAACACCATTTTCACTAACAAAATAAGTCATCGCATATTTTTTTACAGAATAAAACTCTTCAAACATGATTTTTTTTAAAACTTGCATTGTTTCATCATTACTTAAAATATATGTCTTGAATTCCATATAATTGCTTCCAGATTCAGTTTCAAGCTGGATCCCATTATATTTTTCATAATTTAGTTGAATATAACTCTTATTCACTTCATTGTATTTGGAAACAGCATCTTCTAATTGGTGAATATATCTTTGAATTGTTCGTTCTACTACACTTAAACGTAAACTCAATTCACTCACGCTATACCAACGATGGCTTTCAGAGATGATTTCCAATAAATTCAACATCACCTTATTTTGTTCTTCTAATAAGTTAAAAATATCATCTTCCACAATGTAATCCTCCTGACCTGTCTAGTAGTAAGAAACTTGTTAGTACTAATGTACCATTTATTTAAGAAAAATGGTAATTAGGGCTCTTTTTTTTGATGTTTTATTCATAAAAAAATGGCTATCAGTAAGTGGGGAAATTAGAAAGTGTATCTATAAGATGCTTTACTTTTTAAAATTGACATGTTACTCTTTTATTGTTATCTCTATAGATGATAACGACTAAAAATTAAATAGAACCCATCACAAAGGGGAGCCATGGCTGAGAATGAGTAACAACTCTAAACCCTTGAACCTGTTCGTTAGTACGAGCGTAGGAATTGTGATGGAGTAAATAAATACGTTTACTCCTCCTTTGTGAATTGGTCGTTCTAAAGGGAGGATTTTTTATGCAAAGAACATCAGAATTACGTATTTGGATCGAAGGTACGATTGTCGCTGCCATTGCAATGGTTTTATCCTTAATTCCAACAAATATCGGGAGTAGTTTTTCTATCTCACTGGGGATGATTCCAATCACTCTTTATGCGCTTCGAAGAGGGACGAAGGCAGGATTCTTTTCAGCATTTATCTGGGGCTTACTGCATTTTCCACTAGCTCAAGTTTATTATTTAATGCCTGCACAAGTGATTATTGAGTATATTTTAGCTTTTGGATTTGCTGGATTTGCTGGTGTTTATAGTGGTCAATTGCAACAAGCTATTAGAAATAAAGACTATATGAAGAGTAGTCGGATTATTGTATATGCCTCGTTTTTGGGCACACTTATGCGTTATTTCTGGCATTTTGTTGCGGGCGTTGTGTTTTGGGGAAGCTTTGCGCTTTGGGGCATGAATCCGTGGCTGTTTTCATTTGTGATGAATGGGGCAAGTGGCTTAGCTACAGCAATTGTAACGGCAATTGTATTATTATTACTACTTAAAATTAATCCTAATTTGTTTCTTCCTACAACTTTGTCACGAATGAGCCAATAGGATAAAAGTGTTAAGTAATAGAATTTAAACTAGAGATAGTTGAGTGATTTGAGCTAGAACATACAATGTTTTAGCTTTTTTATTTTTTATCCTTACTTTGTTACTCTAAGCTAGTCGTAAGTTTTATCACGTCCTTAATCTTTTTGTTTTCTGAAGTAATTTAACAGGATAGAAACAAAAAAAGATATCGGGGAAATCCCCAATACCTGTTCATCAATAGTATAAACTAACCTTAGTATTGAACTTCTCATCAAATAAAGTGTTACAAAATAGACTGGTAATACACACCATCTTTTTGTACAATGAAAGAAGCTAGTAGTAATGCTAGCGACTATTGGCGGCTTGTTTGGGCAGTGATCGCTATCGTTACAAGGCTTCAAGTATCTGGTTCCCGCCATCTACTTGAGGTGCCAATTATTATTTATATGTGATGTAGCTTCGTGAACTTTTCCTAGTTTATGAAGCTGTTTTATTTCTATCCTATACCAATAAGTATGAAGAACTTCACATCAATAATCAATACGAACAAAGAAAAAAGCGAACGAAAATTCGTATAACTATCAGTAATAAGAATCAAGTCTCTTGTTATGTTGTACTTATTGTTGTACAATTGATGAAAGGGGATGATAAATATGGAAGCAACTACATATAGCAACTTTAGAAAACACTTAAAAGACTACATGGAACAAGTCAATGATAACTCTGATTCTTTAATCGTTACTTCAAAAGACGAAAAAAATGTGGTCGTTATGGCTAAGTCAGATTACGATAATCTTATGGAAAATCTGTACTTAATGTCTAGTGAAGCAAACAGACAACACCTTGATGAATCCATGAAACAGCTTGATGAAGGTCATTATACAACTCTTTCTTTAGAGGATATTTGAATATGGAAATAAGATGGTCTGATAAAGCAATAGAGGATTTAAATTATTGGAAGAAAAATGACGCAACTAAAGTTAAAAGAATAAAGGCATTAGTAGAAAATATTATGGAGACACCCAACAAAGGTCTAGGAAAACCTGAGCCATTAAAATTTCACTGGAGTGGTTACTGGTCTAGACGTATAAATAATGAACATAGATTGATTTATAGATACACAGAAAAATACATTGAAGTTGACTCTTGCCGATTTTATTATACAAAATAAGCAAACACACATGATTCTCAAAAAATCATGTGTGTTTGCAGTACTATAAACCATTTTGTGAAGCTAGAATGTAAAAGAGAAAGAAGTGGATATTTTTACTCAATCCTAACAACTAAATCTCAAGTTTCTTGATTCTCTACATCTTCATCCAATTAGGTTCCAAAGTATTCCCATCTGGATCTTGCACTTCAAGCCCAAACATCATGTCCTCAGGAATTCCCATATCCACTTTATAAAAATCACCGCCATTTGCTTTCGCTGTTTCGCCAAATTTCTTCACAGCATCAGCACTTTCCATACTAAAGGCAACCAAAACACCGCTCGTCGTTTTTGCATCTGCAATTTTTTTATCTTTAATAAATTTACTATAAAAATCATGATTTAACAGCATAATCCAAAAAGTATCATCCCAAACCATTGAACTTGTTTCTTCAGTAGAAAAATCTTCGTTTTTCTTAAAGCCTAACGCTTCATAAAACGCTGTAGAACGTTTCACATCTGTGACTGGAAAATTTACAAATACCATTGTTGCCATAAAAATCCAACCTTCTCTCTTTTTTTTGTTTATTACGCTTAGAGCATCTCATGGGCTTTCTTTTTTGTCAAAAATATAAGGCGCAATCAGGTGAAAAAATTGACTGTTGCAATAGAACCTAATTATAATATAAACACACTGATAACGATCAGCGAACTGATGAAGGAGGAAGTACCATCAATAATAGGACGATGATAACGAGTGCAGTTGCTATTTTGTTGTTGATTTTTGGCATTAGTTTTAGCATTATGTGGCTTGTAAACAAAAATAATGATACGGCACAAACAAAACGAACAGCAGAAACAAAACAATCAAGTTCAGAAGCAGTAAAGGAAAGTTCGACCTCACAAAGCAGTCAGGAAACCTCATTAAAGGAGCAAGAACAAAAAATCAAGGATTTGATGACTTCAATGAGCTTAGAAGAAAAAGTCGGGCAGCTCTTTTTAGCTAGAGTACCTATCGAAGCACAACAAGAAAGCATTCATGAGTATCATTTAGGAGGATATCTTTTATTTGGACGTGATATTGAAAGTGAGACACCAAACTCGTTAAAAGAAAAAATTGCCTCTTATCAAGAGGTAAGTAAGATCCCACTTTTTATGGCATCTGATGAAGAAGGCGGAACTGTTTCACGTTTAAGTGGTGGAAAGGGTTTCGTATCAGAACCGTTTAAATCACCAATGGAAATTTACCAAGAAGCTGGATTGACGGGTATACGTTCTGATATTCAAAAAAAATCAGAAGTGCTTCGTTCATACGGCATTCAGAGCGGCTTATTTCCAGATGCCGATGTTGCGACTGATCCAGAAGCGTTTATCTATGATCGAACATTAGGAGTAGACGCTGAAAAAACCAGTGAATATGTCAAAGTAAGCGTAGAGGAATTAAAGAAACAAAAGATTGCATCGACTTTGAAACATTTTCCAGGTTATGGAGATAATCGTGATTCACATGTAGAAATCGTATATGATACAAGAAGTCTTGAGACATTGCGTAACCATGATTTTTTACCATTTAAAGCTGGAATTGCGGCTGGCGCAGATAGTATCATGGTTTCTCATACTATTGTGACCAGTATCGATGAGACGATGCCAGCCTCTATTTCTCAACCTGTTCATGATATATTGCGAAACGAGTTAGGGTTTCAAGGCGTGATCATGACGGATGATATGGATATGGCAGGTTTAGCTGATTTTATCTCTCAAGAAGAGGCAGGCCTTGCAGCATTACAAGCGGGGAATGACTTGATTTTGTCCTCCTCATTTCAAGATCAGATTCCTTATGTTTTGCAAGGAATTGAGCAAGGAACGTATTCAGAAGCAGACTTAAATCAATCTGTTTATCGAGTGTTAAAAATGAAAAATGATTTAGGAGTATTAAAATGATTTAGGAGTATTAAAATGATAAGGCAACAAAAAGACTGTTCAGTGTTATTCGAGGCTGAACAGTCTTTTTAAAATAGAAAGAGTCAAATCAATTTTGGATTCATTTTTTGATAGTTAGCCAATTTATAAGCCAAATTTCTCTCATAATCTTGATTGAAAAAGCTCAAATATAAACTATCAAATATATACATCAATGACATCCGTGTTGAGAAGGATGAGATTTTGTTATAATGATTTTCCAGTGAAGAGAAAAGAAAAACACCATCAACTTTTTCATTGCGCAAAGGACTATTTTGTGACGTAATCAACAAGATTTTACTCTTATTTTTCTTTAAAACTTCTAGAATTTTTTTGACACTAGAACTGCGGCCGCCATAAGAAACCACAATCGCTAAATGCTGTGGCGTACTATTTGCAGCAGATAGATTTTGCATATAATCATCGATCGGTACATTGACTTGTTTACCGATTTCCTGCATTTGAAACTGAAAGTTTTGAGCAAAATAAATATTGGCAGATGTGGCGTAAACATCGATAGATTCAGCATTTTTAAGCAATTCACCATTGAAAGCCATTGTATCGAAATTATTTGTATCGATGGTTGATTGAACGGTTTGATCATAGACCGTTTTTAACTTTTTAGTCATGGCGTAATGACTATCCTCCGCTGAAATAGGGTAATCGATGTCGATAATTTGTTCAACTGTGTGCTCGTTTAAATAATTGACCAAAGCAAATTTAAGGTCATTTAAACCATCAAGATCTAATTTATTAATTAATCGATAAATCGTTGAAATCGATACATAAGAATGGTCCGCAAGTTCTTTTGGTGAAAAACGAATAACTTTTTCTGGAAAATTAAGAATATAAGTAACGAGTGCTTTTTCACTTGTTGTAAGCTTATCTAAGTTTTTTAATTTGATCATTAAATTCATCATAAAAACACCTTTCAGTCAGTTTCGTATAAATGAATTATAACTGATTATCACGTAATATGTGAGGAATAAAAAAATAGAGTAGGATTGTTACCTCCTCACTCTATTTTTATTATAGTAACTCAGATAGCGCTTTGGCAATTCCATCTTCATTATTGGACGAAGTGATTTTATCTGCCGCATTTTTTAACTCATCAACAGCATTGCCCATTGCAACGCCCATTCCAGCATACCGGATCAAAGATACATCATTGTGACCATCACCAAATGAAATAATGTGTTCTTGATTTATACCTAAAGGTTTTAGCGTTTGCTCCAAAGCATTGGCTTTATCGATTCCTTGATCTGTAAATTCAAAATACATCGGTGCAGAGAACACACCGCTAACAGATTGTTCAAAAGGAGCATAAATTTTTTGCCAGTTCGCTTGTAAATATTCAGGTTGAGCTGCAACAAGAATTTTATGGAGCGGAAAATCAACGAAAGCAGCTAAATCTTCTTTTTCGCATAATTGGAAATTTCCACCACGTGATTCGTATTCGATAATATTGAATAGTTCGTCGGAAAACTCCAGATCCAGCATACCATCAAACACATTATTGACGTACATGTAATCCTCTTTTGCAATCATTGGTTTTACATCAAATTGTTTCAGATGCTCTAAAATAGGTTTGCTTTGCTCAATTGAAAGTGGTTGACTGAATAGTTCTTTTTGGGTGTGGACATCAAGAACGTGTGCGCCGTTATAAGAAACAATCATTCCATTGTGCTGATCCATTTGAAGTTCCTCAACATATTTCAACATCCCAGAAGTAGGTCTGCCAGAAGCTAAAATGACTTTGATGCCTTCTTTTTGAGCCGCAATCAACGCTTCTTTTGTTTGAGTAGTCAGTTTCTTTTCATCATTTAAAAGTGTTCCGTCAATATCTAAAACAATTGCTTTTACGTCCATTTTCTTTCCTCCATCGATCTAAAACTTTAAATAGTCAATTCTAAACGATTTCCCTCTGGATCTGCAATCACAGATTCATAATAGCCGTCACCTGTTGTACGAGTTGGGCTTAATAGTTCATAACCTTCCATAACTAAGATATTCGTGAGGTTGTCCACATTTTCTCTACTTCCCAAAGAGATCGCTAAATGAGCAAACCCTAGCATTTCATTTCCAGAGTTATGGTTAATAATATCATTTCGCTGCATGATCTCAAGTCTAGCACCGTCAGAAAAGGTTAAAAAGTAAGAGTGGAAACTGGTTTTTGTATTGTGGTAAAGCTCAGAAGCTTGTGCATTGAAATACGTTTCATAAAAGTTACGCATATTTTCTAAATCTTTGACCCATAAACCAATATGTTCAATATTCATTGTATAATCTCCTTTACTAAATAGAATTAATTAGTTGATCCTCTATAGTATAAATGAAAAGGACGCTGGAAAATGGGGAATCAGAGAGATTGAAAGTTTTTTTTCAAAAATAACAATAAGCAACGTATAAATCTGAAAAGTTTTGTTCAACAACCATTAACGTTCCAAAAATGCTTTTTTACTGTGCCTAATTTTCTAGTCTTCTTAAATATAGCGAGAAATAGTGGTTGACAAAACTAAAATGAGCATGCTATATTAAGCGCAATAAAAAAACGAAGTGAGGGATCCATGCGTTGAAAAATTAAGTCAATTTGTTGAAGCTGCATTCAGACTGTAACTTGAGTAATATCAAGGGGGCAGTGTGCAGATTTTCAGGATTGGCATTGATTTTTCAGCGTACGGGTCTTTTTATGTATTCGTAAACCTGTTGCCGGTTCTGAAAAGAACAGAAGGAAAGAAACAGATTCCTTCCGCTTTTCTTAATGAGGTGAGACGATGTCAAAAATTGAAATTAAAAATATAACATTCGGGTATGATACCCAAGGAACTTTACTATTCGATCAGGCAAATCTAAATTTTGATACTCAATGGAAATTAGGGCTTATCGGCAGAAATGGTCGTGGCAAGACGACACTCCTTAAAATTTTACAGAATCAGCTAGCTTATAGCGGTCAAATCATTCATCAATTAGACTTTCTCTACTTCCCGCAACCAATTAAAAATAAGCAGCAACTGACCTATTACGTGTTAGAAGAAATCAGTGATTTTGAACAATGGGAAATTGAGCGAGAGTTAAATCTTCTGAATGTTGATCCAGAAATTCTATGGCGGGATTTTGAGACACTTTCAGGTGGTGAACAGACCAAAGTTTTATTAGCGCTGTTGTTTATTGATGAGCATCATTTTCCATTGATCGATGAGCCAACCAATCATTTGGATATTGTGGGCCGTAAGCAAGTAGCGGAGTATTTGAAGAAGAAACGTCAAGGATTTATTGTGGTTAGTCATGGCCGTTCGTTTGTGGACGAAGTGGTCGATCATGTATTATCTATTGAAAAAAGCCAGTTAGAACTTTATCAAGGAAATTTTTCTGTTTACGAAGAACAAAAGAAAATCAGGGATGAGTTTGAATTTGCTCAAAATGAAAAATTAAGAAAAGAAGTCAGTCGTTTGAAAAGGACAGCTGCAGAAAAAGCAGAATGGTCCCGTTCCAAGGAGCAAGATAAATATGGTAAAGCTTCTGAAAAAGGGAGCGGTGCAATTTATGATACTGGTTTTATTGGTGCAAGAGCGGCCCGTACAATGAAACGCGCAAAGACGATTGAACATCGAATGGACGCACAGTTGTCAGAAAAAGCAAGTCTTTTAAAAAATATCGAGTATATTGATCCTTTGACCATGAATTATCAGCCGGAACATCATAGACGATTACTAACAGTCGAAAATCTAGTGTTGAGCTATCAGGAGCAAGACTTATTCAACCCACAATCTTTTGAGCTGAATCAAGGACAACGGCTAGCTTTGGCTGGGCAAAATGGTTCTGGGAAATCATCGATCATCCGCTTTTTACTTGGTCATTTTGACGGTAAAAGTAAAGGCGAAATCATTCGCCCAGACAAATTAAAAATTAGTTATGTTCGTCAAAATTATGAAGATAATCAAGGGACGTTAGAGGCGTTTTCAGAAGAACAAAGACTGGATCATCAAGTGTTTCTCAATAACCTGCACAAATTAGGGATGGAGAGAGAAGTTTTTCAAAACCGTATTGAACAAATGAGTATGGGGCAGCGCAAAAAGGTTGAGCTGGCAAAATCATTAGCACAGCCAGCAGAATTGTATATTTGGGATGAGCCTTTAAATTATCTGGATGTTTTTAACCAAGAACAATTAGAAACGCTGATTTTATCGGTAAAACCAACGATGCTGATTGTAGAACATGATGAAGCGTTCTTGAGAAAAGTTGCTACTCAAATGATTACTTTAACTAAAAACAACTAAAATTAATCGAGGCCGAGACAAAAGCGTTTAGCTCCGAGAAATAAGAGGGCATTCACGAAAATTGCTTGTCAAATTTTTGTGACCAAGTAGGTACTATTCTACATCAGCTCGTACCTCGCTGTGTTTCACAGCAATTTCAGCTTATTTCCGAAGCCTTCAAAACTTAGTGCTTTAGCACTTAGAATTGGATGGGATCGGAGCGAAGCGTAGTAGTTGCTTTTTTCTCGCCGTTTATTCGGATTTAGAGCGCGAAACAAAACTGATCTTTCGTTTTGTCCCACGCTCATTCCTACGATTAGTTAAGTAGAAAATAAAGAAAGAATGAAAGGTCTTTTAATCGTTTGTAAACAAAGAGAGTATTTTAGAATAAAGTCCACAATAAATACCCCTGATGATTATGTCTTTTTTTCAATCAGGGTGTTATAATCAACTCATAAGGCATTGCCTTATTGGCCCTTAGAGGCCGTGTACGCATAGTCGTACTTTGTCTCGTTCTCAACCATAGAATAGAGACACTTTAGTAGTTTGTTCATACAGGCTACGGTCGCAACCTTATCCTTCTTGGGTAGAGGTTGCGTTTTTAATTTGTAATAGTAATCGACAATGTGATTCGAAGCGGCGAATATCGCCAATTTCACCAATCATTAAAGTGGCAGACACTTCCCCAATGCCTGGAACACTTTGGTAAAGATCAAACTCCGATAATGGTTTGGTTTGTTCAATAAGCTGCTTAGACAAGGTTTCCTTTGTTTGAATAAGCTCTTTTAACTGGCGGGCATAATCCTGAACCTTCTGTACCTGAATGCTCGTTTTTGTGGTCGTTGGACAGGAATCAGAAGCCAATAAAAGGAGCTGTTGCGCCTTTTCTAACGCTTTTTTATCAGAGAGTCGTTTGTTTGTGCTTTTTTTTAAGATATTTATCATCTGTGTTTGACTCAATCCAGCTAAGCATTCTGGATGAGGAAACAGTTCAATAAGGTTTAGCGATAGTTTTGATAAGCGGCTCGAAAAAAGGCTTTCTAGTTCTGGAAAACTAAGCTGAAGAGCCGTGTGTAAGTACATTCTTAGTCGCTTGATTTCGGCTTCTACCTCTTGATAAAAACGAGCTAAATCATGGGCTTCTTCATAAATAACTGGTTGGTGTTGTTTGATCTTCCGTTCATATTGAACGTGAGTTTGTGCCAGACGATGAGCGTCTTGCTTATCTGTTTTAAGAACACGCAACCCACTATCAAGCTGTTTTTTTGCTTCTAAGGGATTCAATAGACAATAGGGTAAATGATTGTTTTGGCAAAAAGTTTCAATTACTCTTGAGTAAACGCCTGTGGATTCAAAGACGATACTGGGTGTTTCGGGTAACTGTTGGATTTCTTGAAGCAAGTAGTCAAAACCAGATCTGGTATGAGCAATCTCTCCCTCGGATAGGCAAAGCTCATCCTCATAGAGCACTTTATAACTTTTCCCCATAGAAACATCTAACGCAAGTACATAAGCCATATTTTCATCTTCTTTCTTTTTGTTGAAAGGTTCTTCACTGTTTCATTTCGTTTCTAATTTCCTAGACACGAGCTCGAAGCCCCAACATACTTAAACCAGATTTTAAAATGACAGTGAAGGAGACCGTTTTTTTGTAGGGACTCGAAGTCCATGAGCGTGTGGTCGATCTTCCTTTCACTCCTTACTATAAACTTAAAAATAAGAAAATAGAGGATAAACTCATCCGTCGATGAGTGTACCGCCCCCAAAAAGTTAGACCTAAAAATCTAACTTTTGGAGGTTTTTTTATGGAAAAATACAGTTTTGAATTAAAATTACAGATTGTTCAAGAATACCTTGACGGAGAAGGTGGGATGGATTATCTTTCCAATAAATATGGAATCAAGTCAAAGAGTCAGATACCCTCTTGGATCAATAACTACAAAGAGTTTGGGGTAGATGGACTTTTGAGAAAGCGACAATATCAGAAATATTCTGTTCAATTCAAGCTAAATGCGATAGAGTTATATCAAACAAGTGAGCTCTCCTATAAGTATAGAGCCGAAAAAATAGAGCACAGACCGTTGTTTCAACAACTAATTTGTGCTCTATTCTTTTTGATTACGTTAAGTAAAAAGTGTGTTCTATAAGTGCTATTCGAAGTCTTTTTGTGTGAAATAGAGTGAAAGATAGAAAAACATATTTTATTGATAATGATTCTCGTTATCAAATGAGTGTGATATACTAATCAAATAAAGGAAGGAGTGACTCAATAAATAAAGTACAAATCAATGGTTTTTCAATGAACTACGATAATATATACACGGAGCAGTGTCCTATAATGCTTGAAGAACAACTATATATCGAAGATAAGAAGCTACCTGGGGAAACAACAACGACAGTTTTTGATTTCTACCATGCTGATAATCCAGATTTACAAGTAACTGATTATCGGTAATCAGAAAAAATTGCATTAAATGAAAGCGACAGCTATAGTATTAAACAAGTACCTGTTTACATTACTACAAAAGACTATCTTACAGTTCTGAACAAGACAGAGGATTATCTAAAGTTTAAAGAAAACGTCTGTTTTTAAATGGTACATACGGTTTCAGAGAATTATTAGAAAGCGGTCAGGAAAAAAATGTTCATGCCATTCAAGAAAAATTAGAATATGTGAATGAGATGTATTATTTAGCACATCATAGTGATGATTCGATTTTTACCTAAATATGACATTGCGACCTATGATCAGTTTCATGAAGCAGATGGAAAGTTTATCTATAATTTTACGATTACTAAAAACGGCCAAACAATTCCACTTCTATGGCCAGATTACGTGTATCATAAGCCAGAAAAGCATTTGGAGTTCGAGCTTTTAGCAAATACTGTACAACCAAGGTATGTAAAATTTGATCAATGGGAAGCGAATGAACCAATAACAATTGAGATCTTGGCCGATGGTTTTGAAGAGGTTCGGTTTGAAACACACTTAAAACAACCTATGAATTTCCCACCGAAACTATCGAAATCGGAGTACACACTAGGTGATATGAACTGTTGGAGGATCAATTATTGATACCCAGTGGCTTGGGCGTTATCAGTTAAAAATTACTAGTGATACCTATGGTCAGCTATTATTTCTATTTATAATAAAACAAGAAGGGTAATTTCAAGAATGAAAAAGTTAAAAATTCAAGATTTTATTTCAATCGGCATTTATACAGCCATCTATTTTTTAGTTGTAACAATTGCGATGGTTATTTTACGTTTTACGATTCCAGCCTTTAATTCAGTTCTTATTCCCAGTGCTACATCTCTATTTGCAGGAATTGTTTATTTATTAGTGATTCACCGCATTCCCCGTTTTGGTGCAATCACAATTATGGGAAGTGTAATGGGACTATTTTTTTTAATCTCGGGTCATTTTCCGTTATCTTTTTTACCTAACATTCTTTGTGCGATAGCGGCAGATTGGCTTCAATATCACACAAAATTATCTGGAAAACTACGAACAATGATTAGTTATACTGTATTTAGCTTTGGATTGATGGGACCAGTATTACCATTATGGTTTATGAAGAATGCCTATGTTGATTCATTGATTGCTCGTGGCAAAGACGAAGTTTATATTGATAAAGTATTCGCACCAATCACAACAATCACTTTTTATGCTTGTGTTGCAACGGTCATTATCTGCAGTATATTAGGAATAGTGATCGGTCAAAAGATTTATGAGAAACATTTTGATAAAACTAAAGGAAAAAAATATGGAAAAAATATACGTAACGTTTGATCCCAGAAGTAAACTCTGTACGATTTTATTTGCTAGTTTTTTGTTGATGTTTCCATTGCCGTTTAGGGCAGAATTTTTTTTTGTGACGCTATTGTATGGATTATTTATTTTAAATGGCAGTTTGAAAAAAGGTACGATTTTTTATGGTATTTTTTGGTTTCTAGTCGTAGGAGATTATTTATTGTTTCCTTATATTGATAATGGATTTGTTGCTTTTTTCGATTTTCTATTTGTAGGAAATCGTCGGATGTTGCCAACGATTATGGCAGCGACTTTTGCCATGAATCGGACAAAAATTAGTGAATGGATCGCAGCTCTAAAGAAGTGTTATGTGCCTTTGGGCTTGATTATTCCCTTAACCGTGTTATTTAGATTTTTCCCCACACTTTTTCAAGATTTTAGAAGCATCCGCAATGCAATGAAATATCGAGGAATTGCTATTTCTACAATCGATTTGTTCCGTCATCCATTTCAAACAATGGAGTATATTATTGTACCGATTTTGATGTCAGCAGAAAATACGTCGTTAGATTTATCTTCATCGGCATTAGTTCGTGGTTTGGGAAATCCCGACTTGCATACCAGTATCTATGAGATCCGTTTAAAGGTACAAGACTATTTATTGATTGGTATTTTGATTTTTAGTGGCATCATTGGGAGGTTGATTTAATGATTAAATTAAATGATGTAGCGTTTGCTTATGAAGATCAGGAAAGGATCATTCAACAAGTTGATTTACAAGTTAAATCAGGTGAATTTATCGTTTTGTGTGGTAAAAGCGGCTGTGGAAAATCTACGTTGCTAAGAATCTTAAACGGTTTAATCCCTGAATTATACACTGGAGAACTAACGGGAACAGGTTCTGTTTTAGACCAAGAGTTGTTAACGAAAGAATTTAATGCCTATGTGCGTGATATTGGGGTTGTCTTTCAAAACCCTAAGACGCAATTTTTTACCAGTGATGTTTATTCTGAGTTGGCATTTGCAATGGAAAACTATGGCGTCCCCCGAGACGAAATGATTGATCGAATCAACGAAATAACTAGTTTGTTCTCCTTGGAAGAATTTTTAGAACGAAGTATGTTTCATTTATCTGGTGGACAAAAACAATTGATTGCATTCGCTTCAGCTAGTATGCTGAAACACCGACTATTTTTATTAGATGAACCTTCAAGCAATTTGGATGAAGCAACGATAGAACAATTAAAAGACTATTTACAGATATTAAAAAATCAAGGGATGACGATCATTGTATCTGAGCATCGTTTATATTATTTGACGGAACTTGCTGATCGATATTTAGTTATGGATAAAGGGAAGATCGCTGAAAGTTACACAAGTCAAGAAATGAGCGCAAAATCTTCTTCAGATATTCAGGCAATGGCGTTGAGGTCTCTTAAGCAGACCTCATTTAAAAAGACTACTGAACTTGTTAAAAACTCAGAAAAATTGAACGTAACATGTGTTGGGTTAGATTTTCATTACCGCCAAACAACTCTTGCGTTGAAAATTCCATCATTAATATTGACTAGCTCTTACATCACTGGAATTGTTGGGCATAACGGTGCAGGAAAATCGACATTTTCAAAACTTTTATCAGGGCTGATCAAACCAAAAAAAGGAGTTATCAAGCTAAATGAAAAAGTCATGCGTCCGAAAGAGTTGATTCAAGAGAGTTTTCTGGTAATGCAAGATGTTAACTTACAATTATTTTTCGAAACAGTCGAAAAAGAAATAAGCTCTCATGCTAAAAATACCAATGAATTTACTGAAATTGTCGCTATGCTAAATTTAGAACCGTTACTGTTACGTCATCCGCAAACATTATCCGGCGGCGAAAAACAGCGTGTTGCAATTGCGAGTGCTTTATTATCAGGGAAAAAAATTATCATTTTTGACGAGCCAACAAGTGGATTGGACTTGTTGCATATGGAAGAAGTCAGCAACACGATACGTTGGCTGCATCAAGAAAATATTTTAATTTTAGTGATCACGCACGATAAAGAGTTTCTCAGTCGAACTTGTCAACGCATACTTCATTTCGATCAAGGAACGATTATTGAAGATTACTTTATTGAACCGAAGATAACAGAATAATGGAGGGAAAAGATGTATATTGTAACGAATACAATTCAAACAGAAATTACCTACTCTCAAAAAATTATTCAGCAATTCACACCAAAGAAAGTATGGAAGCTATGGAAAGGTTCTTGGATTTCCAATTAATGCATCGCAGATTACCAGATAATCCAGAAGTTACTGAACTAGTTGTTTTAAGTCGTTGAATGTCAAAAGAACACCAAAAAATTGGGCGAAAAGCCAAGAATTCAAAAAAATACATCAAAGAAAAGAATTAAATTCAGAAGAGGACAAAAATATTAAAAGCAGACATTCTGGTATTCTTTTGAGTAACATAGCTGAATATGAAGTATTGATATAAAAGTAAAAAGATGCTAAAAAAAGTATTTATTTGCATTTAAGGTGTGGGACAAAAGTAGATTCTACTTTTGTCCCACACCCTTTTAGTATTAATTTCAATTTGAAAATCAACTAATTTTTTCCTCATTGTTGTACAAAGAAGAAGATTAGTACTTTTGCTTAACTAAGTATTAGTTTAATTGGAAAAATATAAGAAGTCAATAGGATTTTATTTTAAATTCTCTCATTTTTTTTGAAAAACAACAAAAAAAATGAGAATTTATTTGAGAAATGAATATTTCTTATCTAAAACCCTCTATTTTCACATCGAAATCTATTTTTACTGAGGTCTTTTATTAGCCGTCAATAAAATGGTCAAATAAAAACGTACAAAGGAATGAATTGCAATGGCAAAAAAAGGTGAAAACATTTATAAAAGAAAAGATGGTAGATGGGAAGGACGTTACATCAAAGGAAGAAGCAAAACTGGTGCAATAAAATACGGTTATGTATATGCTAAAAAATATAAGGACGTGAAAACGAAGTTAATTGTTGTAAAAGCTGGACTAATTGAAAAAGGAGACAAAGAAGCTAAGGAAGAATTACTAAAAGAATGGTGTATTTTTTGGTTGGAAAATGAAGTGAAACCTGTAGTTAAATGTTCTACCTACGCTCAATATCGTTGGTTATGCAGTACTTACATAGTTCCTTTTTTTAAAAATTGCTATCTACATAATCTAACAAGTGATACTATTCAAACATTTATTATGAGATTAGAGAAACAAGAGTTGGCTTCCGGGACTATAAGAAATATTTTTACACTACTAAAAAAAATGTTGATTGCGGCTAAAAACAATCAACTATTACTTGGAAGTCCATATAAAAAAATTCGATTACCACATAAACAAAAGAACAGAATCTCTGCGTTATCTAGGGCGGATCAGCGAAAGTTAGAGGCAGTAGCTTTAAATGAAAAAGAGTGCTCACCAATCATTTTATCCCTTTACTTAGGGTTGCGAATTGGCGAAATCAGTGGGTTAAAATGGTCAGATATTGATTTTAAAAAAGAAGTTGTTTACATTCAACGAACCGTTTCTCGAGTAAAAACATCATTTAAAACAGAAAACAAGACAAATATAATTATAAGTTCACCAAAGACAGAACAGTCTTATAGAGTGGTACCTTTGTCTAAAAATATATTATATTACTTATTAGATAAAAAAAAACAAAGCCAAAGTGACTATGTTGTCACATGCAAAAATAACTTAGCAGAACCTAGAGTTATTCGCTATCGGTTTAAAAGTTCAGTTAAAAAAGCTGGAATTTCAGATACGCATTTTCATATTCTTCGACATACTTTTGCAACAAGATGTATTGAAATGGGCACAGACATCACTAGTTTAAGTAAGCTGCTAGGACATACTTCTGTTAAAATGACGCTAGATATTTACACGGATTCTATGCTAGAAAGTCGTAAAAATATTGTTCAAAAATTGGATCAACTAATGATCAATGATAATGAAATTCGCCAATAAGCGGATTCTATTATCACTTTAATTAAGAAGTATTAACGAGAAAAAACTGGTTTTTATTCGTTAATACTTCACTTTTTAGAGAACTCAAGACAAACACTTATAAGAGCAATAGCTCACATGAGTACTTGTCTCAAGTTCTTTTTTTTGTATACAAAATTTCCTTAAAACTATTTTAAGCCGTCATTGAACCGTCAACCACTATTTTTGATACTAATAAGAACAATCTTCTTCGCAATTTTTCTTCTTTGTACAACAATGAGGAAACTTTTTCATCTTACTGATTCCTATCTTTTCACTGAGTATAACATAGTAAAAAGATTTAAAAAAATATTATAATCGTTAAAAAATTAAATATCTATACAATAAAATAGATGTAAAAAGGAAGGACAGTCAATGTATAACATAGGAGTTGCTTCATTTTCAGGAACACTTTCCAAAGAGTATTTGAAAAAAGTTAATGAAATTGGTCAAATACAACTAATCAATCAAGAAAACATTCAGCTAACAATTCAAGAAGTCGATTGCATTATTATTCCAGAGAATAGTAATGATGATAATACAATGACTCTTACACTAAAAGCGATTATGGAAATCAAAGCAATTACAAATAAATTAGTTTGGGTTCTAACATATGATGAGAACAGTGTGAAAAATATAATCTTTTTAAAACTAGGTGTGGATGGTGTCATACCTATAAAAAATTTTCCAGAAGAATTTGCATTAGTAATGAAAAATGCTTTATGTCGTCAGCAAAATGATTTAAATAGAACGGTTTACAGTCAAAAAAAGTCAGATTCTTATATAGAAATGAGAGATAAAGTAGCTGATTTTCATAAAGTTGAACTATACCCGCGTAGTCTAAGCATTGTTATTGATGGAAAAAAAGAAGTGAATTTGACACGTCTTGAGTATCGAACGTTTGAAATCCTCTATAAAAAAAGAAATAGTGTTGTTTCATATGAAGAAATCTATGATTTTGTCTGGAAATCTGATATTGGAAATCAGCAATATCGTGTGGCAAACATTATATTTCATATAAGAAAAAAAATAAAAGCTAGCTCGTACAATGACAAAATCATAAAAACAGTCCGTTCTATTGGTTACCGTCTAAGCTGTTAATTGTTGGTAAAGTACTAGAAATCTAATTTTCTTGCTCACGTTGAGGACCGGGAGCAAGAAAATTAGATTTAGAAAGGAGTTGAAATAATGAAAATCAGGAAAAAATCTTATACTTTGAAAATAGTAGGACTATTGTTATTACTTGGAAGCTTCTTCTTTTATATGAGCAGTTCTTCAATAAAAGCTTCTGAAACTGAAGCTAATACGCTGATATTAGAACAAACAACAAATCAAATTCAAACATCTTCAGAAAAAGATTTCTATTTTTCATTAAATGTAAAAGGCGCTGAAAAAGATCAACAAATTGTATTAGATTATTCTGAGGGCATTTCTTTTGATGAAGACAAAGTACTTGAGATGAACAAAGAAAAAATGTCCTTTATTCAAGTTGATAAAGATAAAACACAATTGAGACTAACACTTGCAAAAGAGGCGCAAGAGACCACACTTTCTTTCAAAGGGTCGACGGACGCTAAAGAAAACGATTCAATTCTAGCATCTTCAGGTCAGAATCGCTCAAACAAGTTGTTGATTAAAAAGAAAGTTTCTACATCTACTGAAATACCAACTATTCAGTCAGAATCAGAAGAAAAAATACAAGCACGAACCGATAGTTCTACACCATATTCTGATGTTTGGACAGAAATAACGACAGCAGAAGAAGCGTCAATAGCAGCTGGTACTGGAAAAGAATTACGTTATGGCTTTGGTCCTACAGACGCATTAGGAACAGCAAAAATTTCTGGAAATAGACAAAAACAATTTGCTATTCCCAATGTGACTTTTCTGGATGAAGGGAAAAGAGTTCAACATATTTATTACAAGCAAAGTATTCATAGTTTGCCTGCTGAAGCGGGACAATCTTTATGGACAAGTTATGGATTAATCTATGCTTATGGGAATAATACAAATCCAACTGTGTTCAATACAGGAAGTCATATTACCAGTGATGGCTATAAATATTACAAGCGGCTATTGCCAAACGGAATGACTGTGTACAAATTGACCTATAATACAGCATTTGATGCAAAAAAATTTCATGTCGAGATTGTGATGACAGGAAAGACAACTGGTACTGTAAATGTTGAATATACTGTAACTAATACAGGAACAAGTAAAGAAACAGATTTTGTTATTGGTTCGATGATCGATACTGAATTAAATGAAGATGATCAAGTACCGATTTATGCTATTGGCGATAATAAAGGTGTGTATATTGAAAATACTAAAGAGAGTGGAAATAAATATAAACTTCAATATCTATTTACAGGTCCTGAGCATGTCCAAAACTGGACTGGTAAACATTGGATTCAAGGAACAAATACATTTCCCAGAGATCATTTCATAAAAGAGTTCTTTAATTACAATGATTCAGGTTTTTCAGCTTTAAATTCAGCAGGATATGAGGCTCAAAATTATCCTGCAGATCAATTAGTATATGTGACTTCTGATATTAAAAAGATGGATACAGCAATCTACATGAAAAATCAGCCGACGTCTCTTGAGGTTAATCAAGAAACAAAAATGACTTATGATGTAACGATTGGGCTTAAAGGGAATCCCCCAGAAGTTTTCATTGATCAAAATGATCAAGAGATCCTTCAAGGAAATGCATTTGAAGTCTCAGGACAATGGAGAGATTCTGAAAGTCCTTTTGTAGATCTATACTATGCAGTAGATGACGGACCACCTATTCATTTTGGTGAAAAACTCGCAAATGATATGGCTAATCCTGGCAAAAAATTTGACTGGAAATTTACTTTACCTAGTTCTGTTTTAACGATAGGTAAAAGAGTGATCAAAGTATACGCTGTTGATAGCGAAGGACACACTTCTGAAGAAAAAATCCTGAATCTAACGATTAAAGCGGCTGATGCAGATTTGACAGTCAAATTTATCGATGAAGAGAATAATACAATTCATCCAGATGTTATTATACCAGGAAAAGTTGGTAGCTTCGTTGATTTGACTAAAGAGGATGCTGTTGTCAAAGCTATAAAGGAGCAGCTTAGTAAAAAATATGAAATCACAGATAAACCAACACCAGAAAATGCTATTGAAATTGTTCAAAATGGTCGCACAGTAACCTACAAATTTAAAGGTCGAATTGTACTGTCAGCACCAAAAAATATCGATTTCGGCACACAAATTGTTAAAGCGCAAGAGACTGTGATTGAAGAACCCGTTTCAATTGATGGGGCTTTGGAAATTCAAGATAGTAGAGCAACTAAAAAGCCTTGGAAACTGAAAGCACGCATGAAACAAGAATTAACGAATAGTAATAGTGAAGTTGTAACTGGAGCAATCCGCTACATTTATAGTGGACATGAAGTTAGGTTAAACGCAGGGATGCAAGATGTTGCTGCGGGAAAGAATCCAGATGGCTCTCCTAACAAAATTAGTGATAGTTGGTCAGCCAAAGGAGATGGTTTCAAATTAAAAACCGAAGTTGGTGCGGTTAAAGAATCGGGCGCTTATATAGGCATTATTGAATGGGAATTACTTGAAGGACCTTAGGAAGGAGATCTACATGAAAAAAAATAAACCATTAATTTGTATTCTGACTATCTCTGTCTTAGGTTTTGCAAGTTTATTTACCCCAACAACGTATTTTGCAACGGAGGGCGGTCAAGTTGGACATGAAGCTTTAATCGAGTTTTATCGTGATGATCCCGATGAGAAAAAGCCAAGTAGCCCCTCGAAATCAATAGATGAACCTAAGGTGAGCAAAAAGGCATCAGAGAGTAAACCTGTTGGACGCTATCCACAAACAGGAGAAATCGTAAAAAAATCATTGACGCTCAGCGGTGTGATTCTTGCTGTATCAGCAATATATGTTTACATGAAAAAACAAAGAAAAGAACGTAAAGGAGAGGACAAACCGTGAAAAAGACCTTAATAGTTACCTTTTGTTTCTCTTTGCTTCTTTTGATTACACCATCAACAAAAGTTATAGCAAATTCATTTTCCCAAGAAGGATCGATTGGTTTCGATGCGTCACTTATCCCGCCACAGATAGTAGATCCAGAAAAACCTGTAAAGCCAGTTGATCCAGGCCCAAGTCCATCAACAGAAGGTTTTCTTAGAATTGATTTTGTACCTAGGCTAGACTTTGGACGAAATCGATTATCAAAGAATGATAAAACATACGAAGCGCGGGCGCAATTGTTTCATGATGATACTGGTCCAAGAGGAAATTTCGTTCAAGTAACAGATAGCCGTTCTAATGGAGCAGGCTGGACGTTGCAAGTACGACAAGAAACGAATTTTATGATTCCCAAAAATGAAAGTTCTCAATTAAAGGGTTCCTATATTTCATTAGACAAATCGTGGACAAATTCTTCAATGGATAAAAAGTGTGCGCCAACTTTGGTAAATGATGTCATTAAAATTGACAAAATCCAAACAACGTATGATTTAGCAAGAGCAGATAAAGGCAAAGGACAAGGAATTTGGAGTGTAGAATTTGGTGCCTCTAATGAAAATGAGAATGATCTAGATTCTACACTAACGCCGCTGGTTGATGACACAGGTCAACCAGTCCTTGATCCAAACTTTGAAAATAAACAGGCATATGAAAATAATGCAGTTACATTTTTTGTTCCAGGATCATCTGACAGAGAACCTGGAAAATACCAAACGGTGCTAACTTGGATTTTATCTGAGTTACCATAAATATTAAAAGAATATCTAGGAGGAAACACAAATGAAAAAAAGAACATTATGTTCTATCGCATTACTAACAGTATTAGGAGCAAACGTATTATTACCAGCTGCAGCAAGTGCAGATAATGGAAAAGCGACACAAGCAAACGGATCAGGTTCAATTGATTACGTAGAAGATTCTGGCAAAAATCCAGATGTCGATCCAGAAGATCCAAAAAAACCAGTTGATCCGCCTTATGTACCAAACCCAGATAACGGTCCAATGAAGATCGATGGTGTTTCTGCGATGAACTTCAAACAACAAAAAGCAGTCTTAACTGATGAAAATTATTTTGCTGAACAAGTTCAAGTCACTCAAGCAGATGGATCTAAAGAAAAAAGAGGTGTTTATTTACAATTAACAGATAAACGTATCGACAAACGTTCAAAATGGGCATTAAGAGCCAAAATGACACAACAATTTAAAGCGACTTCTGGAAACACCTTAGATAATGCTACAATCAGCTTTAAAAACCCAATTGTTGAAACAGCAACGGATTCAACTGTGAGTGCTCATGCAACATTAGCTGCGACAGGCTCAGCATTCACATTAGATCAAACGCAAAATGTAGTAGATGTCCTTGAAACGAAAAACGCTGCAGATGGTTTTGGTACGTACACTGTTGCCTTTGGTAATACAGTAGCATATAACACTGCTACTGGAAAAGGAACAGCGGCAGATTCAACAGGTGTACCAAGTGCGTCAGATGCCAACAAAATTGAAAATGGTTCAGTTTCATTATTTGTTCCAGGTAAAACAGTGAAAACGAAAGAAGCGCACACTGCCATCGTTTTATGGGAATTGGCAGAAGTCCTTTAAAATCAATAATTAAATAAAACGAGAATGTTTCATAAGACAAGCTCACTAATTTTAAATGATTGGCGAGCTTGTCTTTGAATGAGAGGATTTGGTCTTACATTTATGAAAAAAATTTTTCAACAGTCATTCATTACGTTTCTTTTACTAATATGCATTTTCTATGGTCATGCCCAAGTGCACGATGCCACATCTGATCCATCAGGAGCCGTTGGTTTTTTATACAAAACCAATCATCCAGAAAATCAGATTGATGAATCTGGGTACTTTAATTTAAAAATGACACCTGGTCAAAAACAAAAAGTGTCGATCACATTAACCAATCTTGGTAAAAAAGAAGTGACGGTTGAGGTGAGTTTAAATGGTGCTAGAACGAATTCGAATGGTGTTTTAGAATATGGAAAAACAGAATTAGAAAAAGATGCATCAATGAAGTTTGATTTCATTGATATTGTTAAGGGACCAAAAAAAATTACGATCCCACCTGAATCGGATAAAGACTTAGAACTTGAAATTAACATGCCTGAAACTAGTTATGAAGGCATTATTTTAGGTGGAATCCAACTACAAAAAGTATCTGATGAAGAGCAAAAGAAAGAAAAAACTGGAACGACGATTATCAACGAATATGCATATACTATTGCAATGTTACTAAGAGAAAATGATACAAAAGTTGAACCTAAAATGGGGTATCTCAAAACATATGGAACACAGCCTAACGGGCGAAATACGATTACAGTAGATTTATCGAATCAAGCTACAGATTTATTAGAAGATCTTACAGTAGAAGTTCAAATCATGCCTGAAAAAAAGGATGAAGTTCTTTATGAATCTAAAAAAACAAAGATGCGAATGGCACCGAATAGTGTTTTAAATTATCCAGTCACCATGGAAGGACAATCAATGGTTCCAGGTCAATATAGAGCACATATCATAGCAAGTTCCGCTGATAAAAAGTGGGAATGGACAGAGATGTTTACCATCACAAAAGAAGAAGCGGATAAATTTAATCGAGAAGATATCGGCATTGATCAGGAACGAGGAATCGATTTCAAATTAGTTGGTATGATTGTCGGAGGAATTATAGGCTTTTTCTTGATTATTTTCTTAGTTATTCGTTTTATAAAAAATAAAGAAAGCAAAAAGAAAAGACGCACATCTAAAAAAAGATAGAACGGGAAGTTGGAAGGAATAAAATGACATTATTAGATTGGATTGCAGTCATAAGTTTAGCGATAGCAATTATCTTTCTCCTTTTTATTATCTTTCTTCTAGTAGGGATTGTAAAGACCAAAAAAGAACAAAGCAAATTGCGTTTGCTTCGAACCAAAAATAAGCGTAAGCGCAAAATAATTGCTAGGAAAAAGAAGCAATTGCAAAAGAAAACAAATAAAAGGATCACTGGTAGTTTCTTATGTTTACTTGTAACGCTTCTAGGTGTTGCAACCTCAATGTATGCAGTATACTATCAATCAACAAATTTAAGTCAAGAAGATAAAAAGGTGATCGTTTCTGGCTACTACAATCTTCGCGATGTCGAAGACCAATTGCAATTAGCTGAATCAGGTGAAGGAGATCGGGCACAACAAAATTTGGACAATTTGTCTTTACGATTAGCAGCGTTTGCTTTAAATCGTGCTGATTATCGTATCAATGGTGAGGGTCAAATTCGTATCAACCGTTACTATTCTTCAATGAAGGAACTAGGTATTAACTTGTCATCACAATCAAAAGGCTTTTATAAAGATCCTTCCTTATTAGAATCTTTCAGAATAGATATTGAAAGAGTTAAGAAAAATGAACAAGCTGTTATCAAGCAGTTCAAAATAAATGAAAAATCATTAGCAGAAAAAAAATGACAACAAAAAGCGGAGTTACTTGTTTATGGCTAATCTAACACATCATTCAAATAATCAAAAAAGAAAACACAAATATTCAAATAAAAAAGATGTCGAAAAAAGCTTAAAGAACAATAATAAGACTCCAATGAAAAAAAATACAAAAAAAGGTAAAAAGGCAATAATTGAAAAGAAAGTAAATAGAAAAAAAAATAACCGAAAAAAAGTTTACTCAAAAAAGAGAAAAAATAAACAATTGAATAGACTCTGCATAGAAATAGGCAGTTCGTTACTAATTACATGTGTTTTGATTTGGTTTCTTTCCATATTTTTGTTCGCATTCACTAAAATAGAGGGATATGGTATGTTGCCAACCCTGACAGAAAATGATGTTGTATATATCAACAAGCAAGCAAGAATTGTGCGCTTTAGTTTAGTTTACTTTGAAACACCTGATAAACAAGAAAAAGCGATCCGTCGAGTAATTGGATTACCAGGCGAATCGATAGAATATAAATCAGATAAGTTGCATATAAACAATGAAGAAGTTGAGGAATCATTCATCGAAAGTGAAGAAGTAGAAAAAATACACCAAATGGACGCTTTTTTCACTGGAAACTTTAGCATAGAAAATATAAAAAATGGTCTGCAAATTATTCCAAAAAATTCTTATCTAGTACTCGGAGATAATAGACCCTATTCGACAGATAGTCGTTACTATGGCTTTGTACCTAAAGAAAATATTATTGGGGTTGCTGAAATGAGAATTTTACCAGTACATTTGATGGAAAAATTAAATCGATAATTGAGTTACTACAACCGATTTTTTTACTCTGTAAAAGACATAGGAGTTAGAAAATAAATCAGCATTTGTTACATATGTCGGACTATTTTACAGTAAAAATAACCGCATATTTATAAAGAAAGAATGGAAATTCGTACGTTTAAAAAAGAAAAACTGAAATTCTTTCAAACAATTGGATAATTTTGTTTTTTTAGTTAGTCACTCATAATATATTATAAGGAGATGTTATAAATGAGAAAAAAAATGTTAGTTATGTTTTCATTAGCTATGGGTTTATTCATTATACTAGGGTTTGGAGGTCAAAGTGCAGAGGCGACAGCTAAAACAACGTATTTTGAAAATGATACAAGTGTAACTTCAGTAAAAAAAGAAACGAAGAGTGTATTAAAAGGTGAAGTAACAGTTATAACAAACAAAGAAAATACTACAAAGTATGCAAGAATTTATGTGGTACAAAACGGCAAAAAATATTATGATTGTTGCTCGAAATTAATCTCTTCTAAGCCCGAATATGATTCTAAAGGTGTAGCAACTGGAAATTATTTACATGTATATAGATTCTGTGGTTGTAAAGTAAGATAAAAAGTAATTAAACAAAATGAGTGACTTCTTTAAAAACTATAATTATATATACTATCAAGTGAAAGAGTTTTTGACTCTAATCACTTGATTTTTTATTTTCCAAAAAGAATGAGTATAATCGGCAATTGATTTTTTTTGACTATATAATGATGAGAGTAATTGATAAAAATTCTAAGAAAAATATTAATAAATAGTACTCATAAGAAACTATTTAAGGTATATTTAGTAGAGTATATGTAATTTTATTTTAATTTATTTTAAATACTTTTGTTGGTGGAAGAGGAGTATAGGATGACGAGAAAAGGAGAAAATATTTATAAGAGAAAAGATGGAAGGTGGGAAGGTCGATATATCAAAAATAGAGATAGCCAAGGTAGGATAGTTTATGGTTATACTTATGGAAAACGCTATTTAGATGTAAAATCAAAACTGATCGTTTTAAAAGCACAGCATGTAGAATCAAAATTTCTTAAAACTTTTTGTGGCGATCTTGAAACCTGGACAGTCTATTGGCTTTATCATTACAAAAAAAACTCAGTAAAACAATCTACTTTTTTTAATTATGAATGGTTAATAAAAAAGTATATCCTTCCTTATATTGGAGAAAAAAATTTGTCTGGACTTACAAATCAAGATATTAGAATTTATACGGAAGCGTTAGAAAAGCTTGAATTGTCGCAAGGAACAACCAGTAATATTTTTATTTTATTAAAAAAAATGTTAGAAGAAGCTGAAAATCAGGGAATAATATCGTCTAATCCTTGTAGCTTTATTAAACTAACCAAAAAAAAATATAAGAAAAGACAACCAGCTGCACTAACGATGAGTGAGCAAAAAAAATTAGAACATGTTGCTTTTAAGGAAAAAGGCTGTTCTGCAATTATTTTAGCTTTGTACTCAGGTCTTCGAATTGGAGAAATAAGTGGATTAAAATGGTCTGATATTGATTTTGAAAATGGAACTATTTGTGTAAAGCGGACAATTTTTAGAGTAAATAGTCAAAGGAACGAAGGAAATAAAACAGAAGTTTTGATTGGCGATCCTAAAACGGATCAATCCTACAGAGTTGTTCCTTTAGCAGAAAATTTGAAACGATACTTACTTACTAAAAAAATGAACTCACATTCTAATCATGTTGTCTCATGTAAAAATAAAATGACCGAACCCAGAGTGATTCGATATCGTTTTAAAAAAGTTGTAAACGAGGCAGGGATAAGAAATATTCATTTCCATTCTTTGCGACATACTTTTGCAACTAGATGTTTAGAAAATAGAGTAGACATATCAAGCCTTAGTAAACTACTAGGACATACATCAGCAAAGCTAACTTTAGATACCTATGCAGATTCTTTGTTTGAAAGTCGCCGAAAAGCGATAGATATAATCGATCAATTGATGAGTGAATAACAATTTTGTAAGCAACAAAATAATCAAGAAAGAAATTGAACATCCTATTTTATTTCATGTTATAATAAATAGAACATTATAGCCGAGAATGAGGTGATTAGGATGAACGATCGAGAGCAGCAAAAAAAAATTTTCTGAACGATCTAACATTAATAGTAGCACATTTGAAGCAATGAATACGACTCAAACTTGCTATTCTAATGACCAAGGTAGAAAGGTGCAATCCGCCGATCGAGATGAATCAAGAGCGTCTAGTTATTATTTTTCAACTGGGATTCTTTATGTTACTGCTGTTTTATTTGCCAGCCTGTTATTTGTTTTTGTGATTCCTTTATTTGAGCATATAGTATCATCAGAATTTTATAGTAGTGCTAAATTTTTATTTTATTCTTTACTATTTTGCGTAACCATGGGTTATTTATGGAGTTATATTGGAGCAAAAGTTATCAAAAAGTATAGGAGATGATTGAAATGAAAAGAAAAGTGATGCTACGAAGTAACTACTTGATACAGTTAGAGCGCTGATAGAGGCTGTATTGAGGAGAATTATTTCTATCAGAATAAAGCGTAACTGTATCTAACTTACAATAAAACAAAAATTAAGTGTAAGGACGGATTAGTTATGAATAAA
Source organism: Enterococcus sp. AMC1251 (assembly GCF_058216535.1). Classification (NCBI taxonomy): domain Bacteria; kingdom Bacillati; phylum Bacillota; class Bacilli; order Lactobacillales; family Enterococcaceae; genus Enterococcus; species Enterococcus sp. AMC1251. The sequence goes on from NZ_CM177098.1 coordinate 1,325,641, forward strand.
ATTGAATTAAAAAAATATTGGCAGACGATTGAGCAAATTGAGTTTAAAGGCTGGGACTTTTCATATATGAAAAATCGATGGAAGCAAGAAAAGTTACCTTGGAGTTATTCTTATCTTGTTCATAATTATTTATCTAGTGAGACAGATTTATTAGATATGGGAACTGGCGGGGGAGAATTATTACTGACATTTAATCATCCTTATCATAAAACTTCTGTAACAGAAGGCTGGTTGCCAAATTATCGGTTGCTCCAAAAAAAACTTCAATCTAAAGGTGTAACTATAGCTTTTGTTGATGAAACGGATCGCTTAGATTTTCCAAAGAACTCGTTTGATCTTGTGCTAAATAGTCATGAATCATATGATCCCAAAGAAGTACGTAGGGTGTTGAAACCAGGTGGGGTGTTTATCACACAACAAGTTGGTGATAAAAATGGTTGTATTCTTTCAGAAAAATTGTATACGACTCCTCGATCAAAAAAAAATTGGTCATTAGAAACAGCTCAAAAAGCATTACTAAACGAAAATTTCGATTGTTTGTTTGCTAAAGAATATTTTCCTTACCAACACTTTTATGATATGGAAGGACTGATCTATTACGTAAAACGGATTCCATGGGAATATCCTGCATTTACAGTAGAAACCCATTTTGATCAGTTATTTGAGATTCAAAAAGAACTAATCAAAAAAGAGTTCATCCATAACGTACAACATCGATTTATTCTAATAGGAAAATTAATGGATTAAATTAAAAAGCGTAAAGTCAACTATTCAAAAGTTGATTTTACGCTTCTCGTGTTTTTAAAACAACATAATTATTTTACAACAAGCACATTGCAAGGCGCATATTGCACAACGTAACTTGTTGTAGTGCCAAGCTGATTCGATTGAATCATACCTTTACCAGTAGCACCGATGACAATTAAATCAATTGCTTGGTTTGTTGGAATAACCGAAGAGATCATTTCTTTTGGATTACCAATTTCAACAAGTGGTATTACATCATTTAGACCTTGCTCGGTAGCATAATAAATATTTTTCAATAGTTCTTTTTCAATTGCTTCTTTTTCTTCAGCAAGCACTTTTGAATAAGCATAAGAACTATGGCTGATTGCATTTTCATCAACAACAGATAATAAGTATAAGGTAGCATCTTTTTCTTTTGCAATAGCAACGCCATATTGTAGAGCTAGCTCAGCATTTTTAGATCCATCAACAGCAACTAAGATATTTGAGTAGTTATTGATCATTTTAATCAGCACCTTTCTTTTATCTGCTTTCATTATATCACGTTAATAAGCAGAGGTTAAATGAATCGATGAGAAGTAAAGAAAACAATAATTAAGAGCGCGACCAAAAAAGATAAGAAATCAAATCAAAAATAGTCTGATTTGATTTCTTATCGTCGAATGATTACTTATAAGCCAAGAAAGGGTGCTGGATCAACAAACCCACTCCACAGTCCTGTTGAAATACTAAAATGTAAATGGACACCGGTAGAATTTCCAGTAGTTCCCATACCACCTAGGTTTTGCCCAGCGCTAACACTTTGCCCAGCGGTGACATTTAAACTATTCATGTGTAAATAGTAAGAGTAGTAGCCGTTATCATGCTTGATTACAACATGATTTCCAGCCATACCACTATAATTAGCACTGACGATTTCACCAGATCGAGCAGCCATAATTGGAGTACCGCTTGCTCCGCCAAAATCAATTCCATCATGGAAGCTTCCAGAGATACCCGTTGGATCTTCACGACCACCAAATCCACTAGTAATGGTTAAATTTGCTACTGGAGCAGACCAACCACCAGACGAGGTTGGTGGAGTAGACACTTGTTGATTATTGTCAGCAAGATCATTATTGTTAGAGTCTATAGGTGTATCCGGGACACTAATGCGTTCTTCCTTTTCAGTAGATTGAGTATGCTTAGTAGCATCTTGTTTTACTTTAGCGTTTTCTCTGGCTTGTTTTTCGGCGATTGCTTTAGCTTCTGCTTCTTTTTTCTTTTCTTCAGCAATTGCTTTTAACTGAGCTTCTTTTATTTTTACAGCTTCTTCTTTTTGTTTAACAAATTTATCTTTTTCAGCTGTTTCACTCGCTAAGCTAGCAGCAATCTCATTGATTTTTACATTCTGTTCAAGTTTTGCTTCTGCTAAGGCTGTTTCTTTTTCTTCAAGTTCTTCAGTTTTTTTCTCAAGTGTTTTTAATGTTTTAGTTAATGAGGCTTTCAGTGTATCAAGTTCTTTTTTATCATCTTTTTGCGCAGTCAAAATATCATTATTTGCAGTAACTAATGTATTAACGGCTAATGCTTTTGAAATGGCATCAGAAATTGATTCAGCACTTAGTAATACGGTCAACATGGATTCTTGCTCATGATTTGTTTGAGTCGTTCTAGCTTGAGCTCGTAACTGTTCATTTCTTTTTTTGATTTTTGTTTCTAAATTAGCAATATCTGTATTCAGTTTGTTCATTTCTTTTTCATGTTTTTGTTTCTCAGAAAGGACTGTTTTATATTCAGTTTCGATCTTTGTGATCTCGGTTTCTAAAGTCGCTAAGTAATCTTTAGCATCTTTTTCATTCTCAGCGATAGTTTCTATTTTTTTTGTTTGATTTTCGATTTTTTGATCGATATCATCAGCTAATACGTTCATTGGTACTATGTTTACTAATAATATAAATGAAAGTGTAACAAGTAATTTTTTCTTCAATTGATGTTCCTCGCTTTATATTCCTAATTTTAAACGTATGCATTTTCTAAAAAAAGTCATCGTTATTATCCAATATCACGGATTAAAGTATACCATAACCAACGAAGAATAATCCCGTCTAAAGAGCAAGATCGATGGAAAATAGTGAAATTTAAAATCTAGCAATGAAGGTATCATCTATTTGTAATATATGACACTGACTGTTAATAGAAAAATAGTTGTAATGGATCAGCAAATAGGTATTTTTAAAGTAACGGACACTATTTTTTATTGTACTCTGAATAAAATTCATCAAGTAAATGAATTAAATCCTTTTTCGTTTGTTCGTATTTTTTCTTTACTGTTTTCTCAGGTAGTGGTTTTCCTTTATTCCATCCTTTAGTGAGATTAGCATAGTCAACTATTTTTGAGGTTCGACTATTTCCGTAAGCAATATCGTTAGTAACAATATCTGATAACATAGTAAAAATTTGAGAAAGTGATAAAAAACTTTTCTCTAGGTTAGCGCGATTTAATAGATCAAATATCAGAAATAACAGAGACGCGTTGAGTTCTTTTTGGCCAGAATCGTGCAATAATTTCTCAATAATGGGTAGAAAATCTGTCCTATAACGATCATTTTGTTCAATCTTATAAGTTGGAGCGTCTTCAGCAATTAAGGGAGTATGTTGTTCTGAAAGCTCTAACTGATAGTGCGTGTCAAATAAATCTGGAAACAATTCATTTGCTGTAGTTAGAATCTTTAAATCTTCTGAATAAGAAATTTTTTGTTTTTTCAATTTATGCATCAAATGTTCAAACTGCTCTTGATCAAGATCTTTTCTTAAACTTGTCCCAGTTAATAATTTTTTTACATAGTCAGGAAAATCTCCATAACGAATCCAATCAGCGGTTGTATTACCAAGTATAGCTATTTTTTCTAGTCTATCTTGCTTAGGCAGATTATTCCCTTTTTCCCAATTATTTACTGTACTAGCACTGGAGTTTCCAACCAAATTTGAAAAAAGGGCCATGGAATATTTATGCTGATTTCTAATATCTTTGATTCTATTTCCAGCTTCTTTTAAATCGATGTCCAAAATAATGCCTCCTTAGTGTGAAAACTGAATAAAGCTCATTTATCAGGTTAAAAACTCTTTCTTTTACTATATCATTATTTCAAGAAGAGGTGTACCGTTTTTTTTTCATTTTCCTCTTGTAATGTCTTTTATAAAATGATATAGTTTTTATACCGAAATGTATTCAATTTGTTGTTTTAATATTGTTTAAAAAATTTTTTGTACTCATAATTTACTGAAAAATATACTCAGTACAATTCGTTTTTTTGAACTTATATTAAAATAGAAATACCGAAATATATTCATTTTCAAAAGGAGGATAAGTGAGGATGAAAAAAATAGCTAAAATTGAAGAGCAAAAAAATCATCTGTTATATCAATTTTTAGAAAAGCTGAACAAAGAGATTCCATATCAAGATAACAAACAAAAAATGGAGGAAAAATGTGTGCATCAGTATAAGCTTTTAGTAAACATGTCTTTTAGTGCAAATATATTATATAAAGGGTTAGATTACGCAAGCCATGTTTATAATCATGTTGCCAAGATTGAATATACTCGATTATGTAAAGTGATCATAAAACAAAATTTTGATAAAGAAATAACAGAGGCATTGCTAAAAAAATTAAAGAAAGCTCAAAATGAATTATTCTTGTATTCACCAGTGACTAAAGAGTCAAAAGGTATTGATATATTTTATGGATTTACCGGAGGAAATCGTAAAAAATACAAAGCGAACCGAAATGCAATCAAACAAATGTATGTTGAAATAAAGCAGGAGTCAAAGAAAAGTGTTTATAGATATATCAAGGATTCATACGATAGAAAGCGTAATAGGATCAAAGAAAAAAGAGCATATGTACTTTGGCTTTTAAAGAGTTATACATGGCATTGAAATAGGTGTCTTATAGATAAGATACGCAAACAAATTTTGTTTCTACGAATGAAGAGTCTTTATTTTTCACTAAAAGAGATATTGAGCAATATATCCTAAAGAATTGTTCAAAAATAAAATTATTTTGTAAATAAGATTTACACAGAAAAAGATAATACTACTTACTCATAAAATAGAAAATATAGCTTTCTGTTTTCTTGGAAAGCACCAGTTAATAACGATTCTGAAAAGCCAGGTTAATTTTTTCTCCATTTATCATTAACAAGTACAATTCACTTGTAGGAGCAAAATAAACGTCATAAAGCACCGTAAATGAGGTAGTAAATGCTATGATTTTACACATTCAAATTTAGAAAATGAAAAGTGATAAATATTGCGTATATTTTTTATGTATATTTATTACTTTTTTTGGAATTTGATTGATATAATCAATGCTAATTTTGGGTGTGGAGGTTTGAGATGGACTATAAAGAGATTCTTGATTATGAATCAAGCAAATTACTTGGGCTTTTCAATTCATTGAAGTCAACAGAAGAAGATAATTCTTTAAATAAACTTTCGAGTGAATTAGGAATCAATGCCAAAACGATCATAAGGTCTATGAAAAAATTAAATAAATTATTTAAACGTTATCAATTGGAAGATCATTTGGAAATTTGTAGTCGATCAAAAAGTTATTTCTATTTGGAAAGAGATAATGATATTTATTTGGAGTTTTTTTTAGTTCAGTATTTGAGTGATTTACCCGAAGTTATTTTTTTAAAAGCTATCATCGAAGAGAAAACTATTCAAGTAAAACAGTTAGCGGAACACCTGTTGATCAGTGAATCTAGCATGAGAAGAAGGGTGAAAAAAATCAACGAGTGGCTAAAAAAGTTTGATATCCATTTAAGACGTGGGACATATGAACTTATCGGAGAGGAGGAGCAAATACGAGCATTGATTTTACATTTTTATTGGTTTGTTTATCAAGCAACAGAAAATAAGTTTTTACTGTTGAAAAAAGAAAAGAGTCAGCAATTAACCAATCAACTGGTTCAATTTTTCCAAATGCAAATTAATGATCTGCAAAAGGAAACACTTTTTCGAATGGTTCAAATTGCTGCATGGCGGTACCGAAAGGGGAAAAAAGTCTGGATAAAAGAGGAGTGGAAGCAATATATCGAGAATAGTTCTATTTTTTCTGACTTTATAGAATCTATGCAGATAGATGGCACTACTATAAATTGGGATTTTGAAGAGTTAGCTTATCTTTATTTAGTTATTCAGGCTCGCTACTTACCATATTTTGGATCAAGCATGCAGGCATATATTATCGAAGAGCATTATTTAAAGAAAACTACCTGTTATTCCAACACCTTAGTTGCAACGAATAAATTTAGACAAGTATTTTGGGATAAAAAATTTAGTCATTCAAAGGCAAGTATTGTGGCGTTTTTAGGCTTCCATTTATATTATGAATTAATTTCAGGTTTTCTATTTGAAAAAAATCAATCTGCAATAATTTTGCAAGAGTTTTATCCGAATTTTATGAGGAAAATTAATGAAGGTATACATGAGTTGTCTAAAGAAAGTTCAATTTATCAGCGCATACCAAAAGATGCATTATATTATCGCTATTTTATGATTTTGAGTTCACTTATTTCTCCAGTATATAATGAAAAAAGAATATTTATTTGTTTGATAACAGATTTATCGCTGGAAAAAGAAACTGAATTAGCTCAAAGGATCACAAGTTTTTTCAGTAAAAGGTTTAATTTAGTTGTGATTTACGCTAGAACCTCAAACTCTATTGCCTATGCTGACATTATTTTGACTACCGTTGTATACCAATCATTAAATCAAAAATATACCCAGCTTGTATTACTTATTGAACCAAATTTTCCAGAAGAAGTATTTTTTAAGATTGAAAAATTATTAAGACAAGTTAGAAAATGAAGCCCTTCCACTCAAGTGTGTTAAAATATGTTTATAATACAATTATAGGAGGTTTTTCTGTGAAAAAGATTCAATTTGGAACAAGTGATTTACAAGTAGCACCAGTTATTCTTGGTTGCATGAGAATGAACGGGGCAGAAAATCCCGTAGAAATTATTGAAACAGCTTATGAGTATGGAATTGATTTTTTTGACCATGCGGACATTTATGGTGGTGGCGAATGTGAAACAATTTTTGGTAAAGCGCTAAAAGAGACGTCTTTTAAAAGAGAGGATATCATTATCCAGACGAAATGTGGTATTCGTAAAGGGATGTTTGACTTTTCAAAAGAACATATTGTGTCTTCTGTGGAAGCTAGCTTAAAACGCTTGGGTGTGGATTATGTGGATGCCTTATTGCTTCATAGACCAGACACGCTTGTTGAACCAGAAGAAGTAGCCGAGGCTTTTGACCAACTAGAATCGCAAGGAAAAGTGAAATATTTTGGTGTTAGTAACCAAAAACCAATGCAAATTGATCTATTGAAACAAACCGTCAAACAACCTCTTTTAGCAAATCAATTACAGTTTGGGATTAAACATACTGGCATGATTGATCAAGGTATTCATGTAAATATGACGGATGAGGCAAGTATTGATAGAGATGGGAGTATTTTAGACTATTCTCGTTTGAATCAGATGACCATTCAGTCATGGTCACCGTATCAATATGGTTTCTTTGAGGGTGCTTTTATTGGTAATGAAAAATTTTCTGAATTAAATGCAACCTTGGATCAAATTGCTGAGCGTCATAATTGCACATCAACTGGTCTGGCTACTGCTTGGATTTTAAGACATCCTGCAAAAATGCAAGTCATAGCAGGAAGTATGAATAAAAATCGGATCAAAGAGATTGCTAAAGCTGCTGATATTTTATTAAGTAGAGAAGAATGGTATGAAATTTATCGTGCAGCCGGGAATGTACTACCTTAATTTTCAAATTTGATATAAGTTTTCGATGACTGTCAAAAGTTATGTGTGAAAAATACAATTTTTGAGGTCAGTCCACTATTATTTGGAAAAACCAATAAATAACTGCACTCTAAAATCAGCTTTTATTGTTTTGACAGAAAAAAGAGAGAAGGAATACTTTTTTAGAGTGAATGGAACAGTAAGATTCTCTATAAAAAAATTACATTTTAGGGATTATTCGTTCATATAATATTCACAAATAACTTATATTGTTAAGAATATAGAAGAAAGTAATCAATTTCATTTGTGTGAACTCCTAATTGACCCGCTCTGAGTGTGCAGAGCGGGTCTTCTTTTGTTTTCAATGAAGCTTTACGAACTTTAGTTCCTTCCTACTGCAAAGTTGACAAATTTTTGTTAGAATAAGAAGGAAACCAGCTTGCGGAAGATGAGGAGAAAAAAGATGACAAAAAATAAGTTATTATTAGTTGATGGAAATAGTGTAGCATTTCGAGCGTTTTTTGCTTTGCATAATTCCTTAGAACGTTTTAAAAATAAAAATGGGTTACATACAAATGCTGTCTATGCGTTTAATAATATGTTTGAAAACGTCATGACAAAAGAACAGCCAACTCATGTTCTCGTTGCATTTGATGCAGGAAAAACAACGTTTAGAACCGAATTTTATCCTGAATACAAAGCAGGTCGTTCAAAGACGCCTGGAGAATTTAAAGAACAAATGCCTTACATTCGTGAATTGTTGACTGGTTTAGGTGTGAAATATTATGAGTTAGATAATTATGAAGCAGATGATATCATAGGAACACTTGCAACGAGAGCACCAAAAGACGAATTCGATGTAGTTGTATTATCTGGAGACCGAGATTTAACGCAACTAGCGACAGACTCAGTAAAAGTCGATATTACGGTGAAAGGTGTCAGTGATATAGAATCCTATACACCAGAGTATGTAGCTGAAAAATATGATGGTTTAACACCAGATCAGATCATTGATATGAAAGGTTTAGCTGGGGACACGTCTGATAATATTCCAGGTGTTACAAAAATTGGTGAGAAGACTGCTATTAAATTATTAAAAGAATTTGGTTCAGTCGAAGGTGTTTACGAAAACATTGATAGCTTAAAGCAAAGCAAAATGAAAGAAAACCTAATCAACGATAAAGAACAAGCGTTTATGTCTAAGCGTTTAGCTACAATTAATGTGGATTCTCCTGTCGAGATCGAAATCGATGAACTAAAATATGAAGGAAAAGACTTAGAAAAATTGATTCCCTTTTATAAAGAAATGGAATTCAAACAGATGCTAAGCAAATTAAATATTGAAGAAGACGTGGTTGAATTAGAAGATGTTCATTTTGACGTAGTAGATACGTTTACTAAAGAAATGTTTACTGACGATATGGCATTGTATGTTGAAATGTTGGAAGACAATTATCATACTTCACCAATTGTAGGTGTTGCTTGGGGGAATAATAATAAAGTCTATACAACAAACAGCTTAGAATTATTTGAAAGTAAACCATTTGTTGATTGGATATTATCAGATAAACACAAAAAAAATGTATACGATGCAAAACGTACCTATGTTTCACTTAACCGTTATGTTGGCAAACCACAAGGCATTACGTTTGATGTATTACTAGCGGCGTATTTATTAGATACAAATGATAATAATGCTGATATTGAAGGCGTAGCTCAGCATTATGGTTATGCGGATATCCATTCAGATGAATCCGTTTATGGTAAAGGTGCTAAAAAAGGTTTGCCCGAAGATGAGGAAGCATTTTTTAGTCATCTTGCGCGAAAAGTTAATGCTATTCATTTTCTTTCTAAAAAATTAGATGCAGAGTTAGTTGAGAAAGATCAAGCAGATTTATTCTATAAAATGGAATTACCGCTATCAAAAATTTTAGGAGATATGGAAATCGCAGGAATTCGAGTAGATGCCAATCGATTGAAAGAAATGCGTATTGAATTTTCAGATCGCTTGCGTGAAATCGAACAAAAAATCTATGCGGAAGCAGGCGAAGAGTTCAATTTGAATTCGCCTAAACAATTAGGCGTAATTTTGTTTGAAAAAATGGGTTTGCCTGTTATTAAAAAAACGAAGACGGGCTATTCAACCGCAGTGGATGTATTAGAACAATTGAAAGAACAAGCACCGATCGTAGAAGACATTTTAGTATACCGTCAGATCGCCAAAATTCAATCAACGTATGTCGAAGGCTTATTAAAAGTGATTCAGCCGGATGATAAAATTCACACACGCTACGTTCAAACCTTGACTCAAACTGGTCGTTTAAGCTCAGTTGATCCTAACTTGCAGAATATTCCGATCCGTTTAGAAGAAGGACGGAAAATTCGTGAGGCTTTTGTGCCACGAGAAAAAAATTGGTTGATTTTTTCATCCGATTATTCTCAAATCGAATTACGTGTTTTAGCGCATATTTCTGATGATCAACACTTAAAAGAAGCATTTATTGAAGGACAAGATATTCATTCAAGTACTGCGATGCGTGTGTTTGGCATTGAAAAACCAGAAGATGTAACGTCAAATATGCGCCGGCAAGCGAAAGCAGTAAATTTTGGAATCGTTTATGGAATTAGTGATTATGGTTTGTCACAAAATCTAGGTATTACGAGAAAACAAGCGCAAGAATATATCGATACCTATTTTGAAAAATATCCAGGTGTTAAAAAGTATATGGAAGACATCGTTCGTGAAGCTAAAGATAAGGGCTATGTAGAGACGCTATATAACCGCAGACGTTATTTGCCAGAGATCAATTCGCGTAATTTCAATTTGCGCTCTTTTGCTGAACGGACTGCAATCAATACTCCGATACAGGGAAGTGCAGCGGATGTTTTGAAAATTGCGATGATCAACATGCAAGAACGCTTAAAAGAAGAAAATATGCAGGCGACGATGCTTTTACAAGTACATGATGAACTTGTTTTTGAAGCACCTGAATCTGAGTTAGAAAAACTAAATGCTTTAGTGAAAGATGTCATGGAAAATGCCGTTTCTTTACATGTACCATTGTTGACTGACAGCAGTTGGGGTAAGACATGGTACGAAGCAAAATAGTAAACTAAAATAATTCGAAAAAGACTGACTAGAGGAGGTTGGGACAGAAGAGTTTAACCCCGAGAAATAAGAGGGAATTCACGAAAATTGCTCTTCAAATTTTTGTGAATTTCAGCTTCTTTCCGAAGGGGTTGCTTCTGCTTCTACCGTTTATTCGGATTTTAGGTGACCGGGTTGTAACTCATAGAGTTATGTCCCAGTCACTGTATTCGCTTCGGTCTTTTTCTTCTAAGGAGAGATGAATTTTGCCTGAGTTACCAGAAGTCGAAACAGTCAGGAAAGGATTAGAAAAATTAGTTGTTGGAAAGACGATCCAAGAAGTAATTATTTTGTGGCCGAAAATCATCGAAGCACCTGAATCTGATATCTTTTCTCAACAGTTGATTGGTCAAAAGATTGAAAAAATGGAGCGTCGAGGCAAGTTCTTAATTTTCAAATTAACCAATTACGATATGCTCTCTCATTTACGAATGGAAGGGAAGTATGAAACAAACGAGTCTGAGGATGAGCGAACGAAGCATACACATGTGATTTTCACTTTCACCGACGGGACGCAATTACGTTATCTTGACGTGCGAAAGTTCGGGCGTATGGTTTTGGTCCCTAAGAACCAAGGAGAAAATTATAAAGGAATTTTAACATTGGGTCCTGAACCGATTCCTTCTGAATTTAAGTTGCCAGAATTTCGTACAGGCTTGAAAAAACATCACAAAGCAATTAAACCGTTATTGTTGAATCAGCGTTTAGTAACGGGATTAGGGAATATTTATGTAGATGAAGCGTTATGGGAAGCAAAAATCCATCCGGAACAACCCGCAGATACATTAAAATCAAAGGAAGTTGAGAGGTTGTATTATGCAATTATCGATGTTCTTGGTCGTGCAGTTGAAGCAGGGGGAACGACAATTCGAAGTTACCTAAATGCTTTAGGAGAAGCGGGAACATTTCAAGTTTCACTAAATGTTTATGGTCAAACAGGTGCGCTTTGTCCAAGATGTAGCACACCAATCAAAAAAATAAAAGTTGCTCAACGTGGCACTCACTTTTGTCCGAAATGTCAAACCTTGAAAGTGAGGAATTAATCGATGGGTATGGTACTAGGCTTAACAGGAGGTATTGCAACGGGAAAAAGTACTGTTGTATCTGTATTTAAGAATAGGGGGTTTCCTATAGTTGATGCGGATGTTATCGCTCGTGAAATCGTTGAAGTAGGCACGCCTGCCTTAGCAAAAATAGTTGCTGATTTTGGATCAGAAATACTAAATCCCAATGGCTCATTAAATCGTAAAAAATTAGGTGAAATTATTTTTTCGGATGAGGAAAAAAGAAAAAATTTAAATGAATTATTATCTCCTTTTCTAAAAGAAGCGATTTTAATTCAGATTGCAAACAAAAAAAAACAATCGCCATTAGTCATTGTCGATATCCCTTTACTGTATGAAGGAGGCTATGATAAATATGTTGACAAAGTAGCGGTTGTCTATGTTCCGGAAACATTGCAACTCACACGGTTGATGAAACGAGATAATTTAACGGAAAGTCAAGCGCAAAAACGAGTGAATAGTCAAATGTCAATTGAAAAGAAAAAACAAAAAGCAGATATCTTATTCAATAATCAAAAAAGTATTCATGAGACAGAAAAAATAATAGAAAAATGGGTATGGGAAAATATTGTTTAACAATACAGTTTAATCGTTATGCTTGTTTTTTATGATAATCTGGGTTAAAGGAAATAGGTATTTAGGTTGTGAAACAGAAGTGGATGTTACTTTTGTTCCACAACCTATTTGTTTGAACTAAATATAACACTGGGAATTATGGAGAAAATCATCGGAATGTTGTTATTTTTTTGAATAAATACAATATAAACAAAAGAATGATAAGTGGAATAAAAAAGAAAGAAATCATGCGGGAAAAGGATGTAAATTAAATAGAAAAATATTATAAAATGAGACAATTACAATAAGTAAAAATCTTAAGAAGTAATCGTTAATGTCTGGTTTCTCAAGCATTTCATGTTATAATAATAGATAGCAAACTAAAATGAAAATTTGAAAATAGATAACATAAGATAAATTGAGGTGAATACTATGCGTTGTCCAAGATGTCATCATAATAATTCCCGTGTCATTGATAGCCGTCAAGCGGATGATGGTCGTGCGATTCGTCGTCGTAGAGAATGTGAAAATTGTAGTTATCGTTTTACAACATTCGAACGGATTGAAGCAGCACCGCTATTAGTCGTTAAGAAAAATGGTGATCGGGAAGAATTTAATAGAGAGAAAATTTTACGCGGATTGATTCGTTCAGCTGAAAAACGCCCAGTTGCTATGGAACAAATGGAACAGATCGTTGATAATGTCGAAAACCGTGTACGTAGCCTAGGCGAAAATGAAATTTCGACTACTTTAGTAGGAGAGTATGTAATGGAAGATTTAGTCAATTTAGATGAAATCGCCTATATTCGATTTGCCAGTGTTTATCGCCAGTTCAAAGATATGAGTGTGTTCTTAAAAGAACTACAAGGAATCGTAGATAAAGCAAAATCGTCAAATTCAGATACAACAAACGAATAAGGAGGTCTTTCCTTGAAAGACAATTGGAAAGAAATCCACCCTAAAAGTATTTTTCAAGTTGCGCTAGCTTATCCATTATCCAATCAAGAACAAGAAATACTGACGCTTTTATATCAGCCAATTATTGGTGCTGAAGCTTTTAGCTTGTACTTGACACTTTTGTCAGAAGTTGAAGAGACAGGTATTAGTGAATCGCTTTTTCATGCTGATTTGATTACGATGATGGATATGAGCATTAAGCAAATCCAAGTTGCTCGAAAGAAATTGGAAGGGATTGGTTTAGTAGGAACCTTTATCAGAGAAGATTCTGAACTGGGCATACAATTCTTATATCGGTTGAATCATCCCGAAACAGCCAAACGTTTTTTTAAAGATGAAGTCTTGTCACTAACCTTGTTGAACAATGTCGGGCAAAGAAAGTTAGATAAATTATTTGAACGATTTAAACCAAAATTTGTTAATTTGACAGGTTTTAAAGAGGTTTCAGCCGGATTCAAAGATGTGTATCTTTTTAAAGAAGAACAAATTATTTCTCAAAGCAAACAGCTACATCAAATGGAGCAATCTTTCAATGATCCCCGACCTTCGCGCAAACCAAGTGCCATTAATGATAGTTTTGATTGGTCATACTTTGTTCAAGGGATAGACAAGCTTGGAATCAAGTTGCCAGATAATAGTGACGGATTTAAAGAAGAGGTATTTATCTTCCATAATTTATTTGGTATCACTGAATTGGATATGATTGATTTTTGTTCAAAATCATTTGATTATTATACAAGCAAGATTGATGTAAAGGATTTTGAACGAGCTGTTTATAGAACTTATGATCCTGATAAACGACAAAAACAAAGTGATTTTCAAAAGAATGATAAAGTGGATTTATCTGCTGAAGATCAGCAAACGTATCGATATAATTCATTGAAAATGAACGGTTTTTCAACGCAAGATATTCAGATGATTATGGATAGTGAAAAAAATTTCCCGTTAAATTACTTGGAAGCATTAAAAAATGAACGTGGTGGGTATACAACCCCGCAAGAGCGTTCTTTGGTCAAGTATCTGGTAAGTAAATCTGGTCTGCCAAACAGTGTAATCAATATTTTGATTAATTACGTTTATAATATACAAAAGCAACCTACATTAAAGGCTGACTATGTGAATCGGATCGCCAATGAATGGGCGCAAAACGGTATTTTTTCACCAGAAAAAGCCATCGATCATGTTCGTGAATTAGCAAAAAAAGGCAAAGAACAAAAACAAACAAGACAGAGATATGGACAAAATAGTCGGCCGATTCGTCAAGAGACGTTACCAGATTGGGTGGATAATCCAGTGGAAGAACAGAAATTATCTAAAGAAGAGCAAGCGCGATTAGACAAAGAAATTCAAGATTTCTTGAGTAAGGGAGGCGGAAATTAATGGAAGATGTAGGAAAAGAAATGTCCAAAATCATTCGAAGTAGAGACATGAGTGAACGTTATAATGAGTTGGTTGAAGTTGTCTTGGAAGATCAAGATGTACAACAGTTCATCGAGGAAAACCGTGAACGGTTGACAGATGATGATATTCGGAAAAGCTATTCGAAGCTTTATGAATTTGTTCAAGAAAAACGCAAATATCAATTGAATGACCCCACAATGATTGCTCCTGGATATGAGCCTCAATTAACGTTGAATTTCCATTACATTGATGTCACTTATGTACCAACGGAAGCCTTGATTGCTAAACAAAAAGAAGACGAAATTCGTAAAAGGGTTCGAGCAATGGATATGCCTAAAGATGTGCGAGGAGCTAGTTTAAGTAGATTCGATACAGCGTCACAAGGTCGCGCTCAAGCGATGGCGGAAACAATGAAGTTTTTAAATGAGTACACATCAAATCCAAAAGAATTTCATAAAGGACTTTATCTTCAAGGTACATTTGGTGTGGGGAAATCTTTTCTATTAGGTGCGATCGCCAATAGTTTAGCTGAACGTGGTTTTGTTACAACAATTGTCCATTTTCCAACGTTTACCGTCGAAATGAAACAAGCAATCGGTAAAGATATGGTTGGTCCAAAACTTGATGCTGTCAAGAAATCCCCCGTTTTGATGATCGATGATCTTGGGGCAGAATCAATGACTTCTTGGATTCGGGATGATGTGTTAAGCGTTATTTTACAATATCGTATGCAAGAACAATTAGTAACGTTCTTTTCATCAAATCTTGATTTGAAAGAGTTAGAGAAACATTTATCTGTGACCCAACGTGGAGAACAAGAACCTTTGAAGGCCAGACGAATTATGGAACGTATCCGTTATTTAGCGCAAGAAATTACAATGTCAGGTAATGATCGAAGAAATGGTTAGGGCGTACTTTAACGCTATATTTTTCTGAATTCCAAGTGAAGCCGAAATAGAAAGTGTTTATATCCAAAAGGATTTTACCGTTTATTTAGATTTAGAAATTGAAATAAAACGAATCTTTAGTTTTTTTCATTTTCTTTATTTTTGTTAATATTTAATGGTGATAATGGACGACGATAGATTCTATAGCTTATAATGAGGTATCAATATTGGAGGTCTTATCGTGAAAAAAATTACAATAGTAGTCTTAACAATGTTCGCATTGGTTTCTTTAGGAGCATGCTCGCAAAATAAAAAAAATTCGTCAGAAAAAAGTGAAGAAACATCAGTGAGTAACCAAAAGGATCAAACTACCGATGAAACGACGAATACTAAAAATAAAGAAGAATCTCAATCGATATTTACGGCAGTTTTAGTTGAAGATGCCGAGAAAAATGATACGGTGGATCAATCGATTCGATTAGTTTTGAAAGATGTCGAAGCAGTTGAAGATCCAGAAAAAATAATTAACATGATGAAAAATGATGGTGTTATTTTGAATGTATCAAAGGAACAATTAGCTGATGGAATCACTGAAAGTGATTTGAAAGCCGGCGATAATATTCAATTTACGATAGCTGGGGTACCTGCAATGACGATGTCAATTCCACCTCAAGTCGCTGGGAATTCAGTCGTTATTGTTGAAAAAAATAAATAAATAAATAACAAAATAATCAATGTCGCAAAGTGAGTAGTCACGAATTTTGTAACGTTGGTTATTTTATTTTTATAAATTAAATGCTATTTTTCATTAAAAAATGAATAAAATAGATTGACAGCTGGTTTACGATGATAATATAGTTTCACCTGTAAGATAACTAAATAGATTTGTTAGGTAAGGCTCCTATACAAAAACAGGCACGTGTCCAAAACATCGAGAGATTCTAAACAGGTAGAATAGAAATTGTCCATTGATTTATCATAAAAATAGGTGAAAAAAATAGTTAAATAATCATAGTTTTCGTTTGACCTTTACTGACCAATTGAGTATAATTACTTTATAAGCTCAAGAATAATTAGACCTTAGACCTTTAAAAAAATAGTACAAAAGACCTAATGTCTTTTTGATAAATTAACGATACTATTTATATAGTTGAGATTATGAGCTATATTATGGAAAAAAGATGAAAATGGAATGTGATCAAAAAAGTCACAGTCGATTTTCCCCATTTTTCTGTCAAGGCCGAACAGGCTCGTTACACTTTAACATTATCTAGCTACGCGGGTTAGCTCAGCTTTTAAATTTAGGAGGTAATTCTATGAATATCGAAAAAATGACAACGACATTACAAGAGGCAATTGCAGAGGCGCAACAGGTAGCAGTGACTCGTCATCATCAAGAAATTGATATTGCACACCTATGGAAGATTTTTTTGCAGCCGAATCATTTTGGGCGTAATTTTTATACAGACGCTGGGGTTGATATAGAAGCTTTTGAACGAGAAATCGATAAAGCAATCGACGAATATCCAAGTATTCAAGGTAGCAATATTCAATATGGTCAAAGTATGAGCCAAAATCTGTTTAACTTATTAGGTGAAGCAGACAAACTTAGAGAAGCATTTCAAGATGAATTTCTAGCAACTGAAATTGTGATTTTAGCATTGATGAAATTAAAAAATTATCGTTTAACAAAATACTTAACAAGTCAAGGAATCACAGAAAAAGAACTACGTAAAAATATCGAAGATATGAGAGGGGGAGATCGTGTGACTTCTCAAAATCAAGAAGAACAATACAAAGCATTAGAAAAATATGGGGTAGATTTAGTACAACAAGTGAAAAGTGGCAACCAAGATCCTATTATCGGTCGTGATGAAGAGATCCGTGATGTGATTCGGATTCTTTCTCGAAAAACAAAAAATAATCCCGTTTTGATTGGTGAACCAGGTGTCGGTAAAACAGCAATCGTCGAGGGATTAGCCCAACGAATCGTTCGTAAAGATGTACCTGAAAACTTAAAAGATAAAACAATCTTTTCATTAGATATGGGGGCATTGATTGCAGGAGCTAAATTCCGTGGTGAATTTGAAGAACGTCTAAAAGCTGTTTTAAAAGAAGTGAAGAAAAGCGAAGGCCGTATCATTTTATTCATCGATGAAATTCACAATATCGTTGGGGCTGGCAAAACAGAAGGCAGCATGGATGCTGGAAACTTGTTAAAACCAATGTTAGCGCGTGGAGAACTACACTTGATTGGTGCAACAACACTAGATGAATACCGCCAATATATGGAAAAAGACAAGGCTTTAGAACGTCGTTTCCAAAAAGTTTTAGTGAAAGAACCAACTGTAGAAGATACGATTAGTATTTTACGTGGATTAAAAGAACGGTTTGAAATTCATCATAGTGTTAATATCCATGATAACGCATTAGTCGCTGCAGCAACTTTATCTGATCGATACATCACAGATCGTTTCTTACCAGATAAAGCCATCGATTTAGTCGATGAAGCGAGCGCAACGATTCGTGTTGAAATGAATTCAATGCCGACAGAACTTGATCAAGTAACACGCCGTTTGATGCAATTAGAGATCGAAGAAGCAGCATTAAAAAAAGAATCCGATGATGCCAGCAAAAAACGTTTAAACTCATTACAAGAAGAATTGGCAGATCTTCGTGAAGAAGCCAATGCAATGAAGATGCAATGGGAAACAGAAAAAGAAGAAGTCAATGCGGTCAGCAATAAACGTGGAGAAATCGATAAGGCGAAACATGAACTAGAAGACGCTGAAAATAATTATGATTTAGAAAGAGCAGCCATTCTACGCCATGGGACGATTCCGCAATTAGAAGAAGAATTAAAACAACTTGAAGCTAAAAATGCTAAAGATAATCTACGCATGGTCCAAGAAGCTGTAACAGAAAACGAAATTGCGCAAGTTGTCGGACGCTTAACAGGGATTCCAGTAACCAAATTAGTTGAAGGCGAACGAGAAAAACTAATGAAATTAAACGAAACCCTTCACAAACGTGTGATTGGTCAAGATGAAGCTGTAGATGCTGTAAGTGATGCAGTGATTCGTTCACGTGCTGGTTTGCAAGATCCAAACCGTCCATTAGGGTCGTTCTTATTCTTAGGTCCAACGGGTGTTGGTAAGACAGAACTCGCTAAAGCATTAGCAGAAGACCTATTTGATTCAGAAGATCACATGGTGCGGATCGATATGAGTGAGTATATGGAAAAACATAGTGTATCTCGTCTAGTTGGAGCACCTCCAGGCTATATTGGTTATGAAGAAGGCGGTCAATTAACAGAAGCTGTCCGCCGTAATCCATATACGATCGTTTTATTAGATGAAATTGAAAAAGCACATCCAGACGTATTCAACATTTTGCTCCAAGTATTAGACGATGGTCGTTTAACAGATTCTAAAGGACGAGTTGTTGATTTCAAAAATACTGTGTTGATCATGACAAGTAATATCGGTTCTCAACTATTGCTTGAAGGGGTAACGCCAGAAGGCACGATTCCTGAAGCAGTAGAAGAACAAGTGATGACGATATTACGAGGCAATTTCAAACCAGAATTCTTAAATAGAATTGATGATACGATTTTATTCACTCCGCTAAGCTTGGATAACGTAAAAGGCATCATTGGAAAAATGACAGCTCAATTAGCGAAACGCTTAGAACATCAAGCAATTGAATTGGTGATTTCTGATGAAGCGAAAACGTGGATTGCAGAAAGTGGTTATGATCCTGCTTATGGTGCACGACCATTGAAACGATTTATTACAAAAGAAGTTGAAACACCATTAGCAAAAGAAATTGTTTCAGGACGCGTATTGCCTAAAACAAAAGTAACCATCAGTTTATTAAATGAACAGCTGGTTTTTGAAAATGAGCCGATAGAAGAATAGTTTAAAACATACTAAGATTAGAGAGTAAGCTCATCGACGGATAAGTTTACCCTCTATTTTCCTATTTTTAGGGTTATAGTAAGGGGTGAAAGGAAGATCGACCACACGCTCATGGACTTCGAGTCCCTACAAAAAAACGGTCTCCTTCACTGTCATTTTAAAATCTGGTTTAAGTATGTTGGGGCTTCGAGCTCGTGTAAAGGAAATTAGGAACGAAATGAAACAGTGAAGAACCTTTCAAAAAAAGAAAGAAGATGAAAATATGGCTTATGTACTTGCATTGGATGTTTCTATGGGGAAAAGTTATAAAGTGCTCTATGAGGATGAGCTTTGCCTATACGAGGGAGAGATTGCTCATACCAGATCTGGTTTTGACTACTTGCTTCAAGAAATCCAACAGTTACCCGAAACACCCAGTATCGTCTTTGAATCCACAGGCGTTTACTCAAGAGTAATTGAAACTTTTTGCCAAAACAATCATTTACCCTATTGTCTATTGAATCCCTTAGAAGCAAAAAAACAGCTTGATAGTGGGTTGCGTGTTCTTAAAACAGATAAGCAAGACGCTCATCGTCTGGCACAAACTCACGTTCAATATGAACGGAAGATCAAACAACACCAACCAGTTATTTATGAAGAAGCCCATGATTTAGCTCGTTTTTATCAAGAGGTAGAAGCCGAAATCAAGCGACTAAGAATGTACTTACACACGGCTCTTCAGCTTAGTTTTCCAGAACTAGAAAGCCTTTTTTCGAGCCGCTTATCAAAACTATCGCTAAACCTTATTGAACTGTTTCCTCATCCAGAATGCTTAGCTGGATTGAGTCAAACACAGATGATAAATATCTTAAAAAAAAGCGCAGACAAACGACTCTCTGATAAAAAAGCGTTAGAAAAAGCCCAACAGCTCCTTTTATTGGCTTCTGATTCCTGTCCAACGACCACAAAAACGAGCATTCAGGTACAGAAGGTTCAGGATTATGCCCGCCAGTTAAAAGAGCTTATTCAAACAAAGGAAACCTTGTCTAAGCAGCTTATTGAACAAACCAAACCATTATCGGAGTTTGATCTTTACCAAAGTGTTCCAGGCATTGGGGAAGTGTCTGCCGCTTTACTCATTGGTGAAATTGGAGATATTCGCCGATTTGAAAATCATAAGAAAGTGAATGCTTTTGTGGGAATTGATACCCGTAGGTATCAATCAGGGAAATACCTTGCCCAAGACCATATCAATAAACGTGGAAACCCCAAAGCTCGGAAAATCCTTTATTTCACCGTGAAAAATATGATTCGCCAACAAGCTGCCGCTTCAAATCATATTGTCGATTACTATTACAAATTAAAAACGCAACCTCTACCCAAGAAGGATAAGGTTGCGACCGTAGCTTGTATGAACAAACTACTAAAGTGCCTCTATTCTATGGTTGAGAACGAGACAAAGTACGACTATGCGTACACGGCCTCTAAGGGCCAATAAGGCAATGCCTTATGAGTTGATTATAACACCCTGATTGAAAAAAAGACATAATCATCAGGGGTATTTATTGTGGACTTTATTCTAAAATACTCTCTTTGTTTACAAACGATTAAAAGACCTTTCATTCTTTCTTTACTTTCTACTTGACTAATCGTAGAAATGAGCGTGGGACAAAACTGATCTTTAGTTTTGTCCCACGCTCTAAATCCGAATAAACGGCGAGAAAAAAGCAGCGACTACGCTTCGGAAATAAGCTAAAATTGCTGTGAAACACAGCGAGGTACGAGCTGATGTAGAATAGTACCTACTTGGTCACAAAAATTTGAAAAGCAATTTTCGTGAATGCCCTCTTATTTCTCGGAGCTAAACGCTTTTGTCTCGGCCTCTTTTATAAGCAAAAAAAATTGATTTTAAAAATGATATTGTGTAGAATTTAACTATTATAGTAACAATATAAAAGAGGGATCCAGTGGATAAAAAAAACAGACGATTAGAAGAACAATTGTGTTTTTCATTACAAACAGCTTCAAAGCAATTTAATAGAATGTATGCGAAGGCACTAAAACCATTTCATTTAACCTATTCTCAATATTTAGTATTACTTGTTTTATGGGAGTATTCAGATCAGCGGATCTCAGACATTGGAGAAAAACTTGCGCTGGATACTGGAACATTAACACCTATGTTAAAGAGGATGGAAAAAAATGGCTATGTTAATCGAAATAGATTACCAGAAGATGAACGAATCGTGATTATTTCACTTTCAGAAAAAGCAATTCAGCTGGAAACTGAAATTTATGATCAAGTAGAAGGTTGTTTGGCACAACTGGAGTTTAATGAACAAGAGTACGTTTCATTGATGGAACAAATCAATTCTTTAAGCAAACAAATTAGTAGAATCGCCAATTAAATATATAGCAACTAGACTTTGAAAAAAATGCCAATTTTTGAAGTCTCTTTTTTATAAAATTTATGAAGCATAGTATTGTACATCCGAATAAATGTTGTGTACAATTTAATTGTACGATATAGCTATAATACGAAGAAGCGGAGGAATGAATCATGAAAAAAATCTATTCAACAACAATCATTAATACAGGTGGAAGAGAAGGAGAAGTTTTTTCACCAGATAAATCATTTAGTTATCAAGTTACCTCTCCTGGTCCTCATCAAGAAAATAAAACCAATCCTGAGCAACTCTTTGCGGCAGCTTACAGCTCTTGCTTCAACAGTGCGTTAGAACTTGTGATGGCGAAACAAAAAATCACATCAAAGAGCACTGTAAAAGCAACGGTATCATTATTTAGCGATGAACAATCTGGTTTCCAAGTAGGGGTTGTTTTATCTGTTAAAATCGATGATGTTGATCGTGAAACAGCAGAAGAACTGGTTAAAGCTGCCCATGAAGTGTGTCCATATTCAAAAGCAACAAAAGGAAATATTTCAGTTGAATTAGAAGTGGAGTAAAAATATATTAAGATTGAAAAGGTAAGGCATAAATAATTTGAGAGCAATAGCTCCCATCAAGCAAAAGTGGTTGATCTACAAGCGATTTTCTGTCACGGCAAAGATGACAGAAGAGGCTTGTAGGTCGATCGCTTATTTAGTTCTTCTATAAACCCACTTGGAGAATCAAACGAAATGACATGTACCAATCAGTAGGTAGACATTGCGTAATATCAGTTTATTATATTCATTGTATGCTATAATCATTTATTTCCCAAAAAATTCAACCCTTATACGTTGATGTAATTCAGTATAGAGAGAAAGACAGAGTTGATACTTAATAGTCTCACGTTCTCATTATTGTTTCTATTTTCTTTTCTAGTTTCCAAAACTAGATTGAATGTTTTTGGAAATAATGTTAAACTATTACAGTAAATAGAAGGAGGGGTTCTGTGAATGAAATAAAATCCTCTTTAGAAGTTTGGGGAAAAGAACTAGTAGATGTCCACTTGCCTCGATGGCATGAATTGCCTGAATTAGAGTTATATATGGATCAAGTAATTACACTTGTTGAACGATACTTATCACCTGTTATTATAAAAGAAAAGCACACACTACTGACTTCATCAATGGTCAATAATTATGTGAAATTAGGATTAATTCCAGCACCTAATAAAAAACGGTACAATCAAAAACATTTGGCTTTTTTGATTGCAATTACGCTGTTAAAACAAGTCCTGACTATACCGGAGATCAAACAAGGCATTCTTTATCAAGGTGCGACTGTTGGTATTCGTGAGGCGTATAATCTATTTTGTGACGAGCAAGAAGTTGCTATAGCAGTAGTTGTTGCTCAAGCATTAGGAAATGAACCCATTGCTGCCTTTGATCACCCCATACCAGTAGAATTTTTAATAGTAAAAGGTGCGACACTATCATTTGCAACCAAATTATTTACTGAAAAGGTTATTGAGTTAGCACAAAAAAACTTAGAAGAAGATGGAGAACAAGCGAATGAATAAAGAAAAAATTGCTCTGTTAGTAGATTCAGGGACAGATGTGCCGCAGGAATTAGTTGAACAGTATGGGATGTATATGATTCCATTACAAATTATTTATAAAGATCGTATTTATACTGATAAAGTAGATATCACGCCAGAAGAAGTTTATGAGCGTTTGACTGTAGAAATTCCAAGTACATCACTGCCAGATGGTGAAACAATCACAAAAATTTTTGAGAAAATTAAAACGGATGGCTTTGAAAAAGTACTCGCTGTTACAATTTCCAGCGGATTGAGTGGAACGTTTAATGTCGTTCGTTTGATTGCAGAAGAGTTTGAAGGGCTGGAAACATATGTTTTAGACACAAAAAACATTGGAATCGGCAGTGGTCTTCAAGCGATTGAAGCAGCGAAATTGATTGAAGCAAACCTTTCATGGGATGAAATCAAAACAACATTAACTAAGAATGTGGCAAAAGCCAAAGTTTTTTTCAACGTTGCGACGCTAGAATATTTACAAAAGGGTGGACGGATTGGCTTGGTTGCTTCAATTTTAGGAAATGCTTTAAAACTTAATCCAATCATTTCTTGTAACAGTCAAGGCGTCTATCACACTGTAGCAAAAGCTCGTGGTAGAAAGAAAAGTTTAGATAAAACCTTTGAATTGGTAAAAGCGTTTGTCGGTGAGCATAAGAAATTTGTTTTAGCGGTTGCACAAGGACAAGCGATAGAAGAAGCAGAAAGTTTTTATGAAAAGCTGAAGGAGCAGTTTCCTCAAGCAGAAAAAATTTATTTTGGGACAATCAGTCCAGCATTAGTTGTTCATACAGGACCAGGGCTTTTAGGGATTGGAATCCAACTTTTAGATTAATTTGAAATACCAATAAAGGAGCATTTATTAGGTGCTTTTTGTTGGTATTTTTTTTATTTTCCTCTTATGATTATATTTATCAATCATATTGAGATATTACTCTTTGACTTTTCTCTCAATTTTAGTTGAAACTATCTGAAATCATGATTGTGTTAATCTTTTAAGAATGAAGTGGAGGGAGGGGAAATTATGAAAAAAGCAATTGCAGAATGTCTTGGAACATTTATCTTAGTTTTCTTTGGTACAGCGACCGCTGTTTTAGGTGGCGGGATGGAAGGAATTGGGACAACTGGTATCGCTTTGGCTTTTGGTTTGACGATTATTGCTGCAGCATATAGCATTGGTACGATCTCTGGCGCTCATTTAAATCCAGCTGTTTCATTGGGAATGTGGGTCAATAAACGAATTTCAACAATGGATTTGATTTATTATATCGTGGGTCAAGTTATTGGTGGTTTGATTGCTTCTTTAGCTTTGCTATCAATTTTAAATGCATCAGGAAGAGAAACAACAAACTTAGGTCAAAATGGTTTTGGTGACTTCAATGCATTTGGAGCTTTAACTGTAGAAATTATTTTAACATTTATTTTTGTTTTGGTTATCATGACTGTTACAAGTGCTAAAAAAGGCAATGCGAAACTTGCAGGAATCGTGATTGGTTTGACATTAACAATGATTCATTTAGTGGGAATTCCACTAACGGGTACATCTGTCAATCCAGCTAGAAGCTTAGGTCCAGCAATCTTTGCAGGAGGAGAAGCATTATCTCAAGCGTGGGTATTTATCGTAGCGCCACTTATCGGTGGTGTACTTGCGGCTTTAGTTAGCAAATACTTACTTGATACTGAAGACTAAAATGGACAAGGTGTTTGATAAATTTATTTTATCAAACACCTTTTTTTCTATAAGACTATTACATATTTTTAATGCCAGCTTGATAATGATCAAAAATTGGACCAGTCAGATTGAACTTAAATGTATTGCGATCAACAAGACCGACGACATCTTGACTTTGATAAAGTTCTATGAGAAATTGAGCCATTTTCTTTGCTGTGTGAAACGTTGTAAAGCCTTTACTATAATCGTAAGATTTTGAGCCATTAGCAACTTGAGCAAATTCTGTTTCTGTAGCAGCAGGGGCTAACACTTTTGCTTTAAGGAGACCACCTTTGGCTTGTAGTTCCAAAGCTATCGCTTCTGTAAATGCACTCACATAAAATTTGGTTGCACAATACGTAGCTGCGTTCGGAACATTTTTGTATCCACCAGCAGAAGAAACATTGATTAACTGTGTATTCTCTTTGTTTTCATAATCAGTGACATAAAGCGAGGATAGTAAAGTTAGTGCTTCGATATTTAAACGTAACATTTGACTAACTTTTTCTAAATCTTGATTAGCCACTGAATGATAGTATCCAAAACCAGCATTGTTGATCCATGTTTCGATATCATAAATTTTTAAATCATTGTACAAATTTAAAACATCATCATGTTGAGATAAATCGGTTATTTTGATAATAATCTTAAGCATAGGG
This sequence comes from Enterococcus sp. AMC1251, assembly GCF_058216535.1. NCBI lineage: Bacteria > Bacillati > Bacillota > Bacilli > Lactobacillales > Enterococcaceae > Enterococcus > Enterococcus sp. AMC1251. Next base: position 1,351,458 of record NZ_CM177098.1, read on the forward strand.
TGTTCAGCTAAAATTTCCTTTTTTAGCTGATCGAGTCTTTCCTTTCTTCGCGCGATTAAAATTAGATTTTTCTCCATTTTGCTAAATGCTTTCGCTGTTTCTAAACCAATTCCTGAACTGGCACCTGTAATAACCGTGTACTTCATAGTATTTCCTCCTCGTATCATTTAAAAGCAAAATGAGCTTCGTTTAGTACTAACTGAAAATAGGAGAATCTATTTATGCTTTATTGATCACAAATAGATTATTTCTTTTTTCGGAAGACTAGCCCATAATGCAAGATAGTATAACGTACAACAAGCTTATTTAGGCATAAAAATAGATAATGCTAAAATGTAAACTGAGTGGTACAATCGAAGTATAAGGGTTAGAGACAACTCTAAAGCAAGAAGAAAATAAAAAAAGGAGAAACAATGTATACAATTAGTGAATTTGCAAAAAAAATTGGCATCAGTGAATATACGTTGCGCTATTATGAGAAAGAAGGGCTGATTGAACCTGCTAGAGATGAACACAATTATCGTGTTTTTGGTGAAGATGAGGTGGAGTGGGCGAGTTTTGTGATTAAGCTAAAAAACACAGGCATTTCGCTAAAGGATATCAAAAAATACACGCAGCTAAGAAATATCGGTGATTCAACAATCACTGAACGCAAAAATTTATTATTAAGTCATCGAATAAAAATCCTAACTGAATACGAAAGAGCCAAAAACCATCTTGATTTATTGGATAATAAAATTACATTATATGAACAGATGGAAAAAGAATATAAAAAATGACCCTTCTACTGTTTGCTTTATTCCTGAATAAAGCAAACAGTAGAGGGGGTTATTTAGAAAAAAGTGATTTTCACTTGCGTTGTATCAACCGTCGCCTGGTCTCCAATCGGGATTGTAAATATTGGTTGCGTGTGACCAAAGTTCATATCATAAATCACAGGAATTTCTCGTAATAAAGGATACTTTGAAAGAATCGTTAAAAGCCGTTGCTCTGTCATCTCCGATTCTTTAGGGAACCGTCCAATCAATAAGGCTTGAGGATGCTTCACAACTTGGAGTAAGGCGGCTAATCCTCGAGCGAAATCATGGTAGTCATCTTCTTCAGCATTTTCGACAAATAAGATAGCTTGTTCAAGATCTGGCAAAAAACGAGTACCAAAAAGCAATTGAAATGTACCTAAATTACCGCCGTAACAAGTTCCAGTCACAGGTTTTGAGTGGCTATAGACTTTCCAATTATTGGCGAATAATGTTCGTTTTGGATCAGATAAATACCATTCATCTTGGCTCCATGATTCAGAAGCAGTCACATCAAAAGCATTTTCATCAGTTGTTGCATGTAAAAAGTTTTCTGTTTGATACTCTTGCAGTTCATCCATCTGAAAACTAGAAAAATGTGGGCCGACATATGTCAGTAGCTTTGTCTTAGCTGTAATCGCATTACTCAAAGCGGTGATGTCACTATAGCCGCACAAAACTTTTGGATGACGTTTAATCAGTTCGAAATCAAGATAAGGCAGTAACTCATTACTATTGAAACCGCCGATCGCTGTTAAAATACCTTTAACATTCTCATCTGAAAAAGCAGCGTGCAAATCTTTGACCCGGCTCAAGATTGAAGAAGAACCAAGAACATCGCATTCATCTATATGTTCAGCAAACGTGATGTTGAACCCTAAATTAGTCAATCTTTTCTCAGCGGATTCAATACCTAATTCTGTCAACCGCGAAAAGCTACTAGATGGCGCAATGATTCGAATTTCATCACCTGTTTTTAATCGTGGTGCTTTCATTTTATCGCATCCTTTAAAAAGACTTATCTCTAATTATAATCAGAAAGCCTTTGCTTTTGCAAGATATAGATAAGAAAGGGTAAGGATTTTTTTCAAAGATGAAACAGTGGACAAAATAAGGTATAATAAGGGAGAATATGGTTAAAGTATGAAAATACAAAAGAAAAAGAGGTGCCTCTTATTATGAAGAAAATATTAGTTGTAGATGATGAAAAGCCGATTTCGGAAATTGTGAAATATAATCTTACCAAAGAAGGATATGAAGTTTTTACGGCTTATGATGGTGAAGAAGCTGTTGAAAAAGTAAAAGAAGTTGAACCGGATTTAATTATCCTTGATCTGATGTTACCGAAAATGGACGGATTGGAAGTGGCCAGAGAAGTACGTAAAACGTATGACATGCCGATCATCATGGTGACAGCTAAGGATTCTGAAATCGATAAAGTTTTAGGGTTAGAATTAGGTGCGGATGATTATGTAACAAAACCATTCTCTAATCGAGAACTTGTAGCGCGTGTCAAAGCCAATTTGCGTCGTGGTGCAACAAATGCCAAAGAAGCAGAATCAACTACGCAGTCAGAATTAACTATTGGGGATTTAACGATTCACCCAGATGCTTATATGGTTTCAAAACGAGGTGGCAAAATTGAACTGACTCATCGTGAGTTTGAGCTGTTGTATTATTTAGCAAAACATATCGGCCAAGTAATGACTCGTGAACATTTATTGCAAACGGTTTGGGGATATGATTATTTTGGAGATGTTCGTACAGTTGATGTGACTGTGCGTCGCTTAAGAGAGAAGATCGAAGACAGTCCGAGTCACCCGACATATCTAGTCACTCGTCGTGGTGTTGGTTATTACCTTCGAAATCCTGAACAGGAGTAGTGATTTATGAAGAAAAAAGTTCACTTTTTTCAATCGGTAAATTTTAAGATCGCTTTATCATTTATTTTGTTACTATTGATTGCGATTCAAATTATCGGCGGATATTTTATCCGTGAACTAGAATCGACAACAATCAATGATTATAAACAAAATGTTGATCGACAAGTAACTCAATTAGCTAGCACGCTAAGTCAAAAATTAGGTGAAAAAGATCGTGAGCGTACTGAGATCGATGCCAATTTGAAAAAGACATTGAGTGATTTTTCTGGTGCTGAAACCATCGAAGCTCGTGTGGTTGATGATAAAGGAATCGTTAGAGCAACAAGTGATTTAAATCGACAAGGAATCGTCGGTAAAAAAAATGATTATCGTGACCTGAATGACTTTAGTGCAAAAAAGTATCCAGCGATGGATAATGACAAACGTGTATATATCAATGTTCAGCCTATCCAATCCCCGACTGGCGACACAGTCATCGGGGTTCTTTATGTTAAAAGTAATACGGAAGGAAAGTATCAAGAGATTACTGATACGGCTCGGATCTTCTTTACAGCGTCTCTTATAGCTGGTGCGATTTCGATTATTGTTACTATTTTAATTGCAAGATCAATTACTCAGCCGATCGGAGAAATGCGGGAACAAGCCTTGCGAATTGCTAAAGGAGATTATACTGGAAAAGTCAAAGTCTATGGGAAAGATGAATTAGGGCAGTTGGCTGAGACGTTCAATCAACTTTCTGAACGAATCGAAGAAGCACAAGAAACCATGGAAGCTGAACGTAATCGCTTAGATAGTGTCTTAGCTCATATGACAGATGGTGTTATTGCGACGGATAGACGAGGCAAAGTCATCACAATCAATGAGATGGCTCTCTCTTTACTGAATGTGAAAGACGAAGCTGTGATCGGTTCTTCTTTGCTCGAGCTATTAGATATAGAAACAGATTACACATTGCGAAAATTGTTGGAAGAGCCGGAGGAAATTTTGATCGATCGTTCCTTGTCTTCAATGGAGGAAGATCAAATGATTATTCGCGTTGATTTTGCAATGATTCGTCGAGAATCTGGATTTATTACAGGTCTTGTTTGTGTGCTCCATGATGTAACAGAACAAGAGAAAAATGAGCGTGAACGTCGAGAATTTGTTTCTAATGTTTCTCATGAGTTGCGGACACCTTTAACAAGTATGCGGAGTTATATTGAAGCGTTGAGTGAAGGGGCTTGGGAAAATCCTGAGATCGCTCCTAATTTCTTAAAAGTTACGTTAGAAGAAACCGATCGGATGATTCGCATGATCAATGATCTATTAAATCTTTCAAGAATGGATTCTGGCAATGGCGAATTACAAATGGAGTATGTCAATTTCAATGAATTAATCAATTTTGTTTTAGATCGCTTTGATATGATGGTTGAAGCAAATGATAAAAATTACACGATTCAACGTGAATTCACTAAACGTGATTTATGGGTAGAATTGGATACAGATAAAGTGATTCAAGTTTTAGATAATATTTTAAATAATGCAATCAAATACTCTCCAAATGGCGGAGAAATCACATGTCGCTTACTCGAAACGCACAATAACGTTGTTTTTAGTGTAACTGATCAAGGATTAGGTATTCCTAAAAAAGATATTAACAAGGTTTTCGAACGTTTTTATCGGGTAGATAAAGCACGTGCGAGAGAACAAGGCGGTACAGGTCTTGGTCTAGCTATTTCAAGAGAAGTAGTGAAAGCCCATAATGGGGCAATTTGGGTGGAGAGTCAAGAAGGTCAAGGTTCTACCTTTTATATATCCTTGCCTTATGAACCTTATGAGGAGGATTGGTGGGAATGAAAACAACTGAAAGAATCGTGCGGATCGGGTTGTTTTTTTTAGTATTACTTAGTTTGTATTTTTCATTTAGTATCTGGATTAGTTCTTCAAAAAAAGAACAACCAATCAAAAATGATCCTCAACTTGCAACAACTGTTGTGAATGAAAGAATAGATACGGATGTCTTTTTACCCTTACATTTGATTCGGATGCAAGATGGAAAAGCAGAAATGAATACAAGCGAGAATCTGATTACGAATATTCAAAACGAAATCAAACATAGTACATTTGGAAAATTGACTCAAACTGTTGTTAGTGATTTAGAGCAATTTGAAAAGTACTTAACAATGAGTCAAGGGTTTGAATTGCTTTACGAAGGCCCTTTTTTATTAAGTGAATATGTTTCTGTTTACGATTTAGATCTTAAGTTAACTGATGTCAAGGCAGATCAAATTTTATTTACGTGTATTCAGGTTGATTTGGCTCAAAATAAGATTCGTTTCTTGGATTTTAATCGCAAAGATATTTATGAAGCATCGATGACTATGGACAATGAAAAAGTGCTAAATTTAATGAATAAAGTTGGTGTGCAATATAACCAAATATCTGAACAGCAAGCCGTTTTGGGAAAACATTATTATTTGTCTGAGGATCAAAAAATGAAAAAATATAGTTATATTTTAGCATCTCAGCCTGTAACGAAGTTTCGCAATGCGTTTTTCTCTAACGCTGAAGATATTCAAACGAATGAAGATAGCAAGGATTTATCTTATACAAGTGGGAGTGAACGATTAACTGCTGATGAAACGCTTGGAACAATCCACTTTAACGGTGATTTGGAGTCGAGAACAGCTGATGATAATATTTATTCGGACAGTTTTAACTATATAAAAAAATTAGGAACAAATATGGGGAATATTCGCTATTTTGATCGGACGGATACTGAGATTAATTATCGTACATTTGTAGAAGGATTTCCAGTTTTTAGTGAGAATGATAAAGGACAAGTTCGAATTACGATCGGTAATGATAAGGCAGAGAAATCAAGTGTTTTAATCGAAACTAGTGTAGATACGATTCAAGTACCGATTCCTTCAGAGGAAGAAGTTATCTTGAAAAGCACTGGAAATTTATTTGATGAGTTGATCGCTAATGGTGCTGATTCAGAAAAAATCAATTCAGTAATGATTGGTTATACTTGGCATAAAATCGAGGAAATCACACAAGTTGTCGACCTCACTCCAGAATGGTACATTCGCTATGATAACAAATGGTATCCAGAACGCGATTTACTAGAAAAATTGACCAATTTGGAGGTAGAATAATGGACTTCAAACGAATTGAGTGGATTTTTTTCCTAGCTTTTTTGGGCTTGAATATGTTTCTTTTTGGTATTCATCAAGAAGGTTTAAAAGAAGAAAGCAATGTTTCTTTTTCTGATCAAACAGACAGTATTGAAAAACGATTAGGTAAAGACGGAATTTCGTATAAGGGAACTCTTTCAAGTGAAAAAAATGAAGGATATTATTTAAGTGGTGAGCAGACGAATTTTTATGAGGCAATTCAAACGGAACAGGAAACTAGAGACCGCAATTTTTTTAGAAATGGGATCGAATTAATCGATAACTCACTAACCGTTTATCCTCAAATGAATTATACTCAAACTAGTTACTTTATCGATGAAAAAAATATTGAAAAATCGTTAGAATCTTTTTTAAATGATAGAGATAGTGTTTTGTTTGGTAGTCAATACCATTACTTATCTGATTTTTCCAATTTGGATGGAGAATTTCCAGAAATTATCGTTTCTCAAAATTACAAGAGTATTCCTTTTAAAGATGATACGGCTCAAATCTCATTAAAAATAGAAAAATCTGATGAGTCCGATGGGCTGCATAAAATCTACAAGTATACGCAAACGCATATTCAAGGGATCGAAGAACTACGTGATAAGATGGATTTATCTTCTGAGCGTGATGCAATTGAGACCTTATATATTAATAATAAAATTCCAAGTAATGCTAAAATTTCATTTAGGAAGCTAGCATACACGAGAATTTATAAAATTCGTGAGAAAAATGTATATGTTCCTGTATGGTTTGTCGGCATCAAATCTAACGGTAGTAATATACAGATTGAACAGGTGAATGCCATGAGTAATACGATTATTACAAATAATACTGTACCAAAGGTGGAAAATCAGTAGTGATGGATGTATAATAAGTAGCTGTAAACCAAAGAAGGGAAGCGAAAAGAAAAATGAGTCAAGAAAAAGCTTTTAACATCAGCATTCTTGCGAGTGGAAGTACAGGTAATTCCCTTTTTATTGAAACTGAGAGCAAAAAGCTGCTTATAGATGCAGGACTAAGTGGAAAAAAAATTACTTCACTGTTAGCAGAAGTTGATCGGAAACCAGAAGACTTGGATGCTATCTTAGTAACTCACGAGCATCGTGATCATATTCACGGTGTCGGTGTTTTGGCTAGAAAATATAAATTAGATGTTTATGCTAATGAAAAGACATGGGCAGCCATGGATCCATTGATCGGAAACGTTGCCGTGGAACAAAAACATATCTTTGACATGGGGAAAGTTTTGACCTTTGGAGATATGGATATTGAGAGTTTTGGTGTTTCTCATGATGCAGCTGCTCCCCAGTTTTACCGTTTTTTTAAAGATAATCGATCATTTGTGATGCTGACAGATACAGGTTATTGTAGCGACCATATACGTGGAACAATCAAAGATGCGGATGCTTATCTGATCGAAAGCAATCATGAATTAGAGATTTTACGAATGGGTCCATATCCTTGGAGCTTAAAACAACGAATTTTAGGTGATAAAGGACACTTATCTAATGATGATGGCGCATTAACGATGGCTGATGTGATCGGGAACCACACAAAACGAATTTATTTAGGACATTTGAGTAAAGAGAATAATACTAAAGAGCATGCTAGAATGGCGATGGAGTCGATTTTAGCTGAAAAGGGTCTAGGGGTGAATTTTGATTTTAATATTTATGATACAGATCCTGAATCTGCATCTGAGTTATTTGCAATTTGATGGATAGACATAAAGTGTAAGAAAAACTCGGTTAGGGTCGAGGAGTTCCTATAAATCACAAAAGAGAATTGTTGTGATTTATGGGAGTCCAAAGATCCTACCTTTTTTTGTTATGCAATGAATATATTATATAAGTTTAAATTAAATCTACCTTGTCTTGAATTTTTGCGATAGCTGCAGTATAGTTAACTATATTTTTGAATCTAAAAAAGATGTACAAAATAGAATGGTTACATTATTTTTAACAGTAGGAGGAATTAGATGTTTCAGTTTTTGCCTCATTCAGTTTTGCAAATGGGTACTATTTTTTTATCAATCGTAATCGAAGCGTTGCCGTTCGTCATGCTTGGATGTGTAATATCAGGTGCGTTACATGTTTTTTTAACACCAGAACGAGTGAAGAGATTACTCCCTAAAAATAAATTTTTATCAATCCTTGTAGGAAGTTTCTTAGGGTTCTTTTTCCCTTCTTGTGAATGTGGAATAGTCCCAATTGTACATCAATTTGTCAAAAAGGATGTGCCGACTTATACAGCTTTTGCCTTTATGATAACGGCACCGATCATTAATCCAATCGTTCTTTTTTCGACCTATATTGCGTTTGGAAATTCTATGAAATTTGTTATTTGGCGTGTGCTTGGCAGTATGTTGGTTGCGCTAGTTATAGGTGTCTGGTTGGCGTACCTCAATAAAGAACCTATATTACAGGAGTCTGCTTTTGATAGTAGCTGTGCGATAGTAGAAGAGCATCAACATGAAAAAGAATCGTTTTGGCATAAATGCTGGACTGTTCTCACACATGGAATCGATGAGTTCTTCGATACAGGGCGCTATTTGATTTTCGGGTCATTATTGGCGGCAGCTATGCAGACTTATTTGCCAACAGGTGCGATGTTACAATTAGGGCATACAAAGCTTTTAGCGATTTTAGTAATGCTTGTATTAGCTGCTACTTTGTCGTTATGCTCTGAGGCAGATGCTTTTATCGGCTCGTCTTTATTGGGTTTATTCGGTAGTGGACCTGTCGTAGGGTTTCTCGTTTTTGGACCAATGGTGGATATCAAAAATTTATTGATGATGAAACGTTATTTTAAAACATCTTTTATGTTAAAATTTGTCGGTATTGTAACAGTTGTTGTTAGTCTTTATGCATTAGCAATCTAAGGAGGGAAGAAAAGATGATTCGATTTTTGATTTTAATTGGTTATACAATGTTGATGATGTTTTTGCAAGTATCGGGTAGATTAAACCAATATATAAATGTTCATTACCGTTATTTAGCTATTTTATCGATGGTACTTTCTTTTGTCTTGGCGATGGTTCAGCTAATTCTTTGGAATAAAGAAGATAAACAGACACTAACACATCACCACCATCATGAAGATGAGCATGATCATGGTTTGAATAAGCGATACCAAAGAGGAGTTGCTTATGTTTTATTGGCATTGCCTTTAGTTGTCGGTTTTATGTTTCCAACGGTTAGTTTGGATACGTCGATTGTTGAAGCAAAAGGGTTCAATTTTCCATTGAGTAAAGAATCTGTCGGGGACCCTGAAGTACAGACGCAATATCTAAAACCAGATACTAGTATTTATTTCGATAAAACAGATTATGACAAACAGATGAAACAAGCGCTAACACGTTATATCAAAGATGATAAAGTGAGTGTTACAGAAGAAAACTATTTAGAAGTGATGGAACTGATTTATAATTATCCTAGTGAATTTATTGGAAAGACAATTACGTATAAAGGGTTTGCATTTAATTCTTCACAAAGTGAGGAAGCTAATATGTTTGTTTTTCGTTTTGGAATCATTCATTGTGTGGCAGATTCCGGGGTATTTGGCTTATTGACACATATGCCTGAGGGACAAACGTTCAAAAATAATGACTGGGTAGAAGTGACAGGAACGATTCATTCTGGTTATTATGCACCGTTTAAGCGGGAGATTCCCATGGTGGATGTTACGAAGGTAAAACAGGTTGAAGAACCGAAAAATCAGTATGTTTATCGTTCATTCTAGAAAAGAGGCTGGGACAGAAGAGTTTAACCTCGAGAAATAAGAGGGAATTTACGAAAATTGCTTTTTAAATTTTTGTGAATTTCAGCTTATTTCCGAAGGGGTTGCTTCTGTTCCCACCGTTTATTCGGATTTTAGGTGACTGGGTTGTAACTCATAGAGTTATGTCCCAGCCACTTTTTTGTTTATTTTCCCCAGAAAAGCTGATAGTCCAACTCACCAGTATTGTCTACTTGTTGATTTATTTGTTTAAACCCTTGTTTTTTATAAAATTTCACAGCATTATGATTTTTCGCATAGACTGAAAGACTTAATGAATCATGAGTATGTTTTGCCTCATTTAGCAGCTTTTGACCGATTCCTTTACCGCGGTAGTCATTTTTCACGAAAATTCCAGCAATATACTGCTCATTCATGCCTAGAAACGCAAGGATTTCGTTGTTTTCCCTATAAACATAAAGGTCAGCTTGAGGTAGTTGTTCTCTTACAAAAGCGAAATTTTCTTGCCAGTACGATTCTGGAATAAAAGGATGCGCTTCACAATTAGCTGTTAGCCAGATCTTCATTATTTCTTCTAATTCGATAGGTGTTACTCTATTGATTTTTTTGATCATTTTTGTATTTCTCCCAACGGGTGTTAAAACTAGTATTTATTGCCTTCTTTTTTTCTAATCAAGTTGACTATTTCTCGTTTTTCTCTAAAGTTTCGAATATTATGATTCAACACCTCAGACAAAACTAACCCTAAAGCGATGGCACCTGCGATCATGATTGCCTGTACGCTAGAATAGACAGCTGTTTCGTAATTTCCTATCACTAAATTTCGTACTGCTTGATACGCAAGTCCACCGGGAACTAAAGGAACCATCCCTGGAATATTGAAAATGGTCACAGGTAATTTTAGTTTTCGTGAACAGATAAAACTAACGGAAGCAACACTTAGGGCACCTAATAAAGAACCTAAAGCAGCATTAGCACCTAATTGAGTTGAAAACCAATAAAACATCCAGCCAGAAGAACCAGATAAACCACAAGCAACTAGGGAACGTCTAGGTACATTTGTAATAACAGCATAGGCCGCTGAAGCTAAAAAACTAAATGAAAACTGAACCAGCAAATTGATCATTCGAAAACCTCCAAATTTTGATAAATGAACTGTTTAAATCTGCGAAATTTTTCCCTAGTAAAATAATTGAAAAACAAAGGCAATGGCAAAACCAATCATGGAAGCTGTCATCATTGCTTCTGTCCCTCTAGAAACACCTGAAAGATAATGTCCCGCCAATAAATCGCGTAAGGCATTCGTGATCTGAACGCCTGGCACAAGGGGCATCACACAGCCGATAATGATCATATCCTGATTAACGCCTACCCCGATTTTACTGCTTAAAAGAGCGGCGCAGCCAATAAAGAAGGCAGCCAAAAATTCGGAAAGAAACTTAATACGTAGCACTTTCAAACTAGCATAATAAAGAATATAACCCAAACCGCCAATCAAACAAGTCAACAGCAAATCAGTCCAAACACCACCAAATAAAATCATGATCGTTCCACTGACAACCGCAGCACTAACAAACCTCATCCACAAAGGGAAAAACTTTCGTTCTTGCTCTAAGGTTTTTAGCTGTTCTAAAAGCTCATCTAATGTATAAATTCCAGTTACATATTCTCTGGAAAGCTGGTTGATTCTGGACACTTTTTCTAAATTAATCGAACGGTTTAAAATTTGAACCATTCGAATGGTTGATGTGCCATCTAACCCTACGAAAAGCCCTGTTTGCGTGACATAGCTGACTAGGCGATAATCTCCAGATGCTAAAGCGATCCGACTCATCGTATCTTCTACCCGATACATTTCTGCATCACTTTCCAGCATGATTTTCCCAGCTAGTAAACAAGTTTCCAAGACTTTTTCTATATCTATTGATGCCATTTAGTTTCCTCACTTTTAAGTTCTATCATCTTATCTATGTTTAGTATAGTTGATTATGGTTAGAAAAAATAGCATAGAACGATAAAAAGATCATTCTATATAAAGCAGTCTGCACAAATAGGGAAATTTTATCATCATGACAAGAATAGTTTGATATTAGAATGTTCCTTTAACACTTCTTATCGTATAATAGACAAACTCCATAAGACAACTTTTAAATAATAAAATTTAGACTCAGTGGAAGATGAGCTTTTACAAATTTTAAGGTCAAAAACAAATACAGCTAGCGATGACTGCAAGCTCTATTTGTTTTTAGTCATTATCTCCAACTATAATATTTGAGGTTATTGTTGAGTCAGTTTTATTTTTAATTTTAGCAGTATAAGTCTCACCTTTTTCTACAATATATACATAATGAAGTTTTCCTTTATGAGTGAATTTATCTTTACCTGCAATATATGGAGTCAAGTTCTTTTTGAGTTGATTATCGTATAAAGTTATTTCAAAATCTTCTTTGTGCTTCTCATCTAAATAAATATAAATTCGTGCTTCTATGTTATGGTCTGCCATCTTTATTTTAGTTTCTTTTTGTTGATTAGGTAAGTACTTGTGCCCATCATATTTTGGAACTAAGTAAAAGATAAGTGAGAAAAGCGAAATGACAATAATAATGCTACTTGCTTTTAGTGTACTTTTTAAAGTCATAAATCCCCTCCTGGACAGCAGAACCATCACCGTCATTATCTCCATATCCATTGTTTACATTTTGAACCAATGGTAGTTTTCTGGTGAGTTAGTATTTTTTTCCATTTTCATTTCACCTTATATCATAATAGTAGATGTAGTATAATAACAAAAAGTATTGAAATACGGAAGGATTGGGATGAAAAAGATGATTTTATTAGGATCTCTGGTCAATGGGCTAGCGATTATATTCGGCAGTTTACTTGGCGCTGTTTTACGAAATATTTCAGAACAAATGAAAGATACAGTCACGAAAGGGATTGCTCTAGGGGTTATAGTATTAGGGATTCAAATGGCTTTTAAAACGTCTTCTTTTATTGTGATCCTAATCAGCTTATGTTTAGGGGCAATGCTAGGTGAAGCAATAGGGATTGAAGATAAGATGAATGAGTTTGGTTTGAACCTAGAAAAACGTTATGCAAAACCAGGTAGCAATTTTGCGGATGGCTTTGTGACGGCATCACTGATTTTTCTGATTGGCTCAATGGGAGTAATTGGTGCAATCGAAAGCGGTGTGGGGAATAATCATCAAACGTTGTTTACGAAAGCAGTAATGGACGGTTTTATGTCGATCATGTTGACAGCTACATTAGGTGTAGGGGTTCTTTTTTCTGCAGTGCCTGTTTTTCTTTATCAAGGATTAATCGCTGTTTTTGCTAGTGTTTTGATGCGTTATATTCCCAAAGAACTACTGGATTTATTGATGGAGGAAATCAGTGCGATCGGTGGGTTGATGATTTTTGCAATTGGATTGAACATTATGGGAATCACTAAAATCAGAGTCTCAAATTATTTGCCGGGAATTCTTATTTTGATTGGAATTGTTACGGTACAATTCTATCTGTGATCAACAAAAAAATGGCATTTGAATGAAATACTGAGAGACAGTTGTCATCATTTCTATGTTAAGCTCAACTTATAAATTTTAAGGAGTGAAGGAAATGACCATTCAATTAACAGAAAAAACAATCAAAGGCAAGAAGATTCGTACGAATAATCATCGTTTGGATGAAATTATTGCTTTATGGAACAAGGTGCCGGCAATGAATCTAGACGGGGATTTTTTCGCTGTCTATTCAAGCTATGAAAGCAATTTTAAAGGAGATTATGACTTGTTGATAGGGAATGAACATGCTGATTTTACTGAAAGTTCAGTTATTTTTGCTGGTGAGTATGTAGAGATTCCAGTGGCAGAGGCGAGTCCAAAAGGGGTAGGGGAAGCTTGGCAGAAGATCTGGGAAGACGAAGCGTTGGAAAAAAGACGTACCTATTTAACAGATGTAGAACATTATAAAGCAGATGGAACAATTGTGATTTATCTTTCTGTATAATAGATATCTGAAGTCTGAAGAAAAACTGATCAAGTTTTTCTTCAGACTTATTTTTTATTCAAATCATAATGAATATTAGTGTTTTTTGTATATTTATTTAATTTTTAAGTTTTTAGCTAATAAAAAACCGTTGACTTGTATAACGATAGAACTTATAATATGAAAAACAACATTCGTTTGATAAAAAATAAAAAGAAAAGAAGTGAAGCATATGAAGGTCTCAATTGTTGGTGTGACAGGTTATGGTGGAATGGAACTTTTGCGATATCTTAAGCAGCATCCAATTGTCGAAGTCGTTTCGATCCATAGTCGTTCGATGAATAAAAAATCAGTCAAGGATATTACTCCACATTTGAAGCAACTCATTTCTTTGCCCTTAGAAACAATCGAACCAGATGAAATTATGAAAAAGAGTGATCTAGTCTTTTTAGCAACGCCTTCTGGCATTTCAAAAGAGTTGGCACTGCCTTTTATTGAAGCAGATTTTCCTGTTATCGATCTATCAGGAGACTTTCGCTTAAAAGAAGCTGGAGAATATGAAAAGTGGTATGGATCAAGTGGGGCGCCAATTTATAGGGTTCAAAAATTTGATTATGGTTTAGCCGAATATCGGGAAAAGCCTCAATCAAAATGGATTGCTAATCCTGGGTGTTATGCTACGGCAGCTGAATTATCTTTAGCGCCATTATTGAATAGTGGTAAGTTGATTTTGGATTCCATCGTAATTGATGCTAAATCGGGTATTTCAGGTGCAGGAAAAAGCTTATCAAAAATGACTCATTTTTCTGAAACCCATGATAATATGACACTCTACAAAATGAATAGTCATCAACATATTCCAGAAATCATCCAACAATTAAAAAAATGGGAACCGCAACTTTCAGCCATTCAATTTTCAACCTCGTTGATTCCGGTAACTAGAGGGATTTTCTTAACCGCTTACGCGAAATTAACTGAACTGATTTCTGACGAGAAATTAGTTCAGTTATATCAGACACATTTTGAAAAGAGTCCTTTTATTCGAGTTCAAGAGGTAGGACAATATCCTGTACTGAAACAAGTGATTGGGTCGAATTACTGCGATATCGGACTTGCCTATAATCCAAAAATGAACATGGTCACAATTGTCACTGTCATCGATAATCTTGGCAAAGGTGCAGCTGGACAAGCGATTCAAAACTTGAATATTTTTGCAGGATTTGATGAACAGTGTGGTCTAGATCAGTTACCAATTTATCCTTAAAAATGATTAATGAAGGTTTAAAACTTAAGAAGGAGTATCAATTATGAAAAAAATTATTGTTATAAAGATGGGCGGTGTAGCCAGCGATAACCTAACAACAGCATTTTTTGAACAGATTAATCAATGGCAAAAAGATGGGAAAAAAGTTGTGATTGTTCATGGCGGTGGGCATTATATTTCTGAAATGATGCAGCGCTTGAATGTACCTGTAGTGATCAAAGATGGACTGCGGGTAACGACAGAAGAGACGTTAAAAATCACGCAAATGGTATTGATTGGTCAAGTACAACCAATGATCACAACTCATTTCCAACAAGAGGGTTTTTCGGTAGTCGGTTTAAATGCTTCTTGTAGTCAAATTATTACGGGAACGTTTCTTGATAAACATAGATTAGGCTCAGTTGGACAAGTCAAAAAAGTAGATACGGAATTGTTGGGACATCTACTTGAGACCAAGCATATCCCAATCATTGCACCTTTGGGTTTAACCAAAGAAGGTGAATGGCTGAACATTAATGCTGATCATGTAGCCTGTAAAGTAGCAGAGGAATTGCGAGCTGAAAAATTGTATTTGCTAACAGACGTCCCAGGGGTAAAAAAAGAAAATCAATGGCTAAAAGAACTATCCATCAATGAAATTCCCAAGCTTAAAACAGCCAAAATCATTAAAGGCGGAATGCTGCCAAAAGTGGAAAGTGCTGTAACAGCCATCAAAGGCGGTGTAAAAGAAGTTCACATCACGAATCAAATCCAGCATACTGGAACGATTATCAAATCAAAGGAGGTTTTTGTATGAGCTACTTATTTCCAAACTACCTGAGAAAAGAATTAGAGTTGATCAAAGGAGCTGAAAATACGTTGACCGATCAAACTGGGAAAAGCTATCTTGATTTTACTAGCGGTATCGGCGTAATGAATTTAGGCTATAATGATCCAAAACTAAATCAAGTATTACACGATCAATCTAATCTTTTATGGCACACACCGAATTTGTATGAAAATCATTTGCAAGAACAAGTGGCAGAGCAATTAGCAAATGGTAAAACGTACGTTAGCTATTTTTGTAATAGTGGAGCCGAAGCAAATGAAGCAGCAATCAAACTAGCACACAAAGCAACTGGTAAAAGTAAAATCATTACCTTTACAAACTCCTTTCATGGTAGAACATATGGTGCAATGAGTGCGACAGGTCAAGAGAGTATTCATGCTGGTTTTGCGCCATTGGTTCCTGATTTTGTTTACCTACCTTTTAATGAAGTAGAACCATTAAAAGCGGAAATCGATCAAGAAACCGCAGCCGTCATGTTAGAGTTGATTCAAGGAGAAGGCGGTGTATTACCAGCTGACGAATCGTGGATTCAAGCTGTACAGTCTCTTTGTAAAGAGTATGGTGCTTTGCTGATTATCGATGAAATTCAAACTGGAATCGGGCGAACAGGCACTTTTTATGCTTATGAACAGTATCAGATCGAACCAGATATTTTCACATTGGCAAAAGGGTTAGGCAATGGTATTCCCGTTGGGGCAATGGTTGGTAAAGTTGCTTTAGCAGACTTTTTTGGGCCAGGCAGTCATGGTTCGACATTTGGGGGAAACAACTTAGCGATGAGTATTGCATATAACGTTGTCCAACGAATCAATCAACCGAAATTTTTACAAGATGTTCAGCAAAAAAGTTTACAACTAATGACTGGTTTAAACCAAATAACAGAAAAAAATCCGATGATCAAAATAGTTCGTGGAAAGGGACTAATGGTTGGTATCGAGTTAGCGGATCAACAGATGTTGAATGTTGTATTGGATCAATTAGAGGAAGAAGGCTTACTTGCATTAAAAGCAGGTCAAACAGTTGTACGTCTTTTACCCCCATTAACAATTACAGAAAAAGAAATTGACCAAGGGCTAATAATCATTGAAAAAGTCTTAAATAATCTAGAGTAAGCATTTTGGAGAAAAGGAGATTGATAAACAATGAATTCCATGTACGGCAAAAGTATTTTAAATCTAACTGAGATAACAAAAGAAGAATTTTTATCAATTATTGAGCTTGCTGTAGCAATAAAAGCAAATCCGCAAGCATATCGAGGCGTATTAGCTGGAAAAATCCTAGCGATGATTTTTGAAAAAAACAGTACGAGAACGCGGGTTTCATTTGAAGCAGGAATTATTCAACTTGGCGGTCAAGCGATTGTTTTAGACTCAAAAAGTACGCAAATGGGGCGGGGAGAACCAGTCAAAGATACGGCTAAAGTAATGTCCAGTTATGTGGATGCTATCATGATTCGCACCTATTCAGATCAAATGGTTGCTGAACTAGCAGCGGAAGCATCCATTCCTATTATCAACGGACTTACAGATGATCACCATCCCTGTCAGATCCTAGCCGATTTTCAAACGATTTATGAGCAGAAAGGGAAGCTGGAAGGAATCAAATTAACGTATATCGGTGATGGGAACAATATGGCACATTCATTTTTGATTGGGGGAAGTTTGGTTGGAATGGATATTACTATTGCAACGCCTAAAGGTTATGAACCAAAGGCAGAGATTGTTGAGCTTGCTAAAAAGAATGCAAAAACAAGTGGTAGTCAAATCAAGAGTATAAATGATCCCGATCAAGCAGCGAAAAATGCTGATGTTTTAGTGACAGATGTCTGGGCAAGCATGGGGGATGAATCTGAACAAAAAGAACGGGAAGCTGTCTTCAAGACATTTCAAGTCAATAACCGACTGGCTGTTCAAGCGAAAAAAGATTATCTATTTTTGCATTGCTTACCTGCGCACAGAGGAGAAGAAGTATCAGCTGATATTATTGACGGAACACACTCGGCTATATATCAAGAAGCAGCCAATCGTCTCCATGCCCAAAAAGCGTTGATGGTTAAACTTATGGCAAACCTATAAAAAATGAAATGATACTAAACGATTTTTTCGTTTTGTGTCATTTTTGTTTTTTGAAAAGTATACATTGTCCATTGATTCGTTTGATGCTGATTGACAAATGTAAAACCAATTTCAGCCATATAGACTTGAAAATCAGCAGATTTTTTTAATTTAGGTAAAAAATAATTGATTTTTGCTGTCTCACAAGCAAAAACTACGACACCATTTGGTTTGAGAACACGATAGATTTCGTATGAGGCTTGGCTTAGATCATCCCAATGAAAATGTGTTTGAAAAGCTGTCACGAGATCAAAAGTTTCTAAATCAAAGGTAAGAGCATAAACATCCATTTGTTCAAAATCAATCTGTTGGTTTGGATGTTTCTTTTTAGCTTGCGCTATCGCATGATTAGAACTATCGATACCAGTCACAGAGGATGAATTTGCTTGTTGCAAGAGATAAAAGCTTGAAGCACCATTGCCCACACCAATATCTAAAATGCTGATGCCATCAGTTACCGTGATATTGCTCATTGCCCACTTGACCAAAGGTAGATAAACGCTATTCCAAAGGTGCATCATCCACGTACCGATAATTCCAGTAGGCTTTTTTGATTGTTTTAGCAAAATTTGGAATAGATAGATCAATAACACAGCAAATATAATACCAATCCCGATTAACATAAAAAACTCCTTTATTCTGTGTTTAACTCTTTAAAATAGTATACAATAAAAAAACAACGAGCAGAAAAAAAATTGAACATTTCATGCTAAAGCTCTTTTATTTATCCGATAATCAGTCAATTTCCTTAAATTTAAAGAAAAAATTTAATATATAGCAGAAATTGTTAAGTTTTGTTTGTAGTTTTGCCTTGTTTTTAGTAGAATGAAATTGTATGAATAGAATATAAGTGAGGTGTAGATAAATGGGTTTTACAGATGAAACTGTACGTTTTGATTTTGATGACAGTCGTAAGAAGGAAGTAAGTGAGACTCTGGCTACTGTATACAAGGCACTAGAGGAAAAAGGGTATAATCCGATTAATCAGATTGTGGGCTATTTGCTTTCTGGAGACCCGGCCTACATTCCTCGTTACCAAGACGCTCGAAATTTGATTCGTCGTCATGAACGGGATGAGATCATGGAAGAGCTGGTTAAATATTACTTATCTGATCATGGAATCACTATTCGATGAGAACAATGGGACTTGATGTTGGCTCCAAGACAGTAGGAATCGCTGTCAGTGATCCATTTGGCTGGACCGCTCAAGGTGTTGAAATCATTCGGATCAATGAAGAGCAGGAAGAATTTGGGTTTGAACGTTTAGCAGAATTAGTGAAAGAA
This sequence comes from Enterococcus sp. AMC1251, assembly GCF_058216535.1. Lineage (NCBI taxonomy): Bacteria > Bacillati > Bacillota > Bacilli > Lactobacillales > Enterococcaceae > Enterococcus > Enterococcus sp. AMC1251. Next base: position 1,370,518 of record NZ_CM177098.1, read on the forward strand.
TATGAAGTAACTAGATTTGTTGTGGGCTTACCGAAAAATATGAACAATTCGATTGGACCTAGAGCTGAAGCGTCAATGGCGTATGGTAAGAAAATCGAAGAGCTGTTCCAAATTCCTGTGACCTATCAAGATGAACGTTTAACCACAGTTCAAGCCGAACGGATGCTAGTCGAACAAGCAAACACATCCAGAGCGAAAAGAAAAAAAGTAATCGATAAAGTAGCTGCCGTCATGATTTTGCAAAATTATTTAGATGGCGCTAGCAATAAAATTTAATCGACTTGTAAAAACAAGTGCAAGATAAAAGGAGAGCAAAATAATGGCAGAAGAGCATAACCATGATCACGATCATGAAGGACATGAGCACATCACATTAGTTGATGAACAAGGGAACGAAACATTATACGAAATTCTTTTAACGGTTGACGGACAAGAAGAATTCGGTAAAAATTACGTACTACTTTACCCAGCGGGCGTTCCTGAAGAAGAAGATGTTGAATTGCAAGCTTACGCTTATATCGAAAACAACGAAGGAACAGAAGGCGAATTACAACAAATTGAAACAGACGCTGAATGGGATATGATTGAAGAAGTTTTCAATACATTCATGGCGGAAGAAGAAGAATAACATTTAAAAATGAGCTAAGCCATGGATAGTCGGGCTTAGCTTTTTTATTTTTAGTGATAGATCTCGAAGATACAATTACTTATTCTTATCTAAAATATTAGTTAGTCTGCCAGTGCATTAAATAGTATAAGTATCTCTGTATCAGCTTCTAGCGCAAATGTTTCAGGAAATGCCCCAGCTGTACAACCGCTCAATAACTGCCAACAGAGATTATACCAGTATTGTTTCAGCGAGTGACAATATTCATTCCGTTATATAAAATAGAGAATTCCTCTTATGTAGATTAGTTGAATGCTGAAAGTGCAGGATTTTTAGGAGTGTTGAGCACTATGTAATGTAACGAGAAATGATATAATCGAGGTTGTCTACGGCATTCCACCACGTATAGAGTACCAAGCCGAAAGTCATTACTTAAAAAAAGTGAATTTTTAATGATCCAAAGATAGAGGAATGGTGGTTTTTCTGTACTTTATTTATAGTTCCCCACGCTAATGAGAATTTTATTGAATAGTAAAAACAATCATCGCAACGCCTATTTATTTGAACGTCAAACTGAATGCCATCCGTTATTAGAGAACTGGAAAAAGTGAAAGAAGGTCAAAACAAAACTAAAAGTCAGTTTTATTTCGACTTTCTTTCATAACCTTCTTATTAGTTTACGAAGTAATACAATAAGATTGAAAGACTGCAATAGAGCTTCTTTCTAAAAGTAATATCGTTCAAAGCCGTAACGATTAATTAGGTTGTTCAATTTCTCTTTCACTTTTGATTTGTTGGGTCTCCATAATTTTGAAAAAAGGCATATAAATGAAGTACGAAATAACAATAGAGACAGCTGACCAAACTGCAGCACCTATACTTCCATTAGTCGCTAAATATGCTCCTATTACGGGTGGTATAGTCCACGGAACTTGAATTACTATTTTTCCAATAATTCCCATACTCATCAAAATATACGTTCCAATACATAAAATAACGGGCGTTCCTACAAAAGGGATAATCATTATAGGATTCATTACGATTGGTAATCCAAAAATCACAGGTTCGTTAATGCAAAAAATTGCTGAAGGTAACGATAATTCACCTATAGATTTATACATTTTGCTTTTAGAGCGAATCATATTCAGTACTAGACCTAATGTTGCACCTGTTCCGCCTATACACATAAAAACAATCCAATAACCTTCAGTAATTATATTTTGAGGTTCGATACCTGTTTGAAACGCATGGGTATTTTCTGCCAAATATCCTAAGAAAACAGGCGTTGCAATACCTGATAAAATATTGTCTCCATGAATTCCGCATACCCATAACAAACAGACGAGAATTGTATATGTGATCATACCTGGCAATGTTCCCATCCCGGAAACAAGTGGCTGAAAGATATATGAAATTAATTCGTTTAAATCAATTCCTAACAAACATCGTAGTATCCAAATAACAATTAATACAAACGCTCCTGGAATCAATGTTGTAAAAGACATAGCAACCGTTGGTGGCACTCCGTCCGGCATTTTAATAACAATATTTTTTTTCATAAAATACCGGAACGCATGAGTAGCGAAAATTCCAATAATGATGGCGGTAAACATTCCTGAGGCTCCTAAAGCTTCAATATTAATGCTTAGGTCATCATTCGTCGTTGCCAGTAAAAAACCTATTGTTGTTAATAATGAATTTGAAATAGGGTCGGTTCCTAATTCTCTTCCTAAATGATAGCCGATACCTATTGCTGAAATAAGACCTAATACACCAAAGGTAACATTTACAGGAGCATTTAATAGATTACTCCATGGTTCAATTAGATCTGTCCAGACCTTAAGGGGAAAATTGCCTATAATTAGAAAGAAACTACCAATAATAGTAAAGGGGATAGTCATGGAAATTCCATTACGAATGGCGATTAGATGCTTGTTATTACCAACCTTTAAAAGAACGGGAAGTAGCTTGTTTTCAATAAAATTCATGAAAAGTCTCCTTTCTAAGTTAGGACATCTTTATCAATAATAACAATCGGATTCTTATGATTCCATATCGCTGTGACAGGGCATTGGTTCGTAATTTTTCCTTCTAAAAGTGTAGTTATTGCATTTTTTTTCCGCGTACCGCTTGCTTGAACGATCAAACATTCAGCATCAAGCAACTGTTTGATCCCTAAAGTGATTCCTTTCGAACGATCGATAGTTTGTGCATCAGTAAAATATTTTTTCCCAACCTCTTGTGTTGTTTGATCTAAATCGATAATATGTGCCGTTTTATCAAAAGAAACACCTGGTTCGTTGAAGCCAAGATGTCCGTTGACGCCTACACCTAAAAGAACAAATGATAGACCGCCAAAATTAGAAATATATTGATTTGCTTTTTCGCATTCTAATGCCATATTTTCTGCAAGAGGATCGAATGTATGGATTTGTTCTTTTTTTATGTTTGCAGGTATAAATAGATTTTTAGAGAGATAGGATGCGCAACTACCTGAATCGGAAGGATTAAGACCAACCCATTCATCTAGTTCAATAAAATGAGCCCTACTTAAATCCAAGTTCCCTAGTGTCGCTTCCTCAGCAATCAATCGTAACGTTTTAACAGGAGTGTCGCCCCCTGCAAAGCAGTACAAACCTTCGGGATTTTTTCTGATATGTTCAATAATTATATCTGCAGTCTTCTTACTTAATTGATCGTAATCATTTGTCATATAATAGTTTAGTTTCATTTTCTATCTCCTTTAAAGAAATTTGGTAAGTATTCTTGATGTGCTTCTAATAGTTCATCTAACATACTTTTTGCATCGATATCTGTTGATACTAGTGGATTGATTGTCATTGCTAATAAAGCTGTATCATAATCTCCTGTTACGGCGGCTTCAGCTGCCACACGTTCAAATGATTTGATTTGCTGAACTAAACCTTTGATTGCTACAGGTAGTTCACCAGTTGTTAAGGGAATAGGTCCTTGTTTAGTAATCACACAATTTACTTCTACCGCTGAATCAGGATCGATATCTAGAATTGCGCCATTATTTCGTGTATTTACGGTTTGAATATCTCGTTTATCATTATAAATAGAATTGATTAGATTACATGCTGCTTCACTATAGTATGCACCACCGCGTTCCTCTAATTGAGGTGGTTTAACAGCTAAATCATTATCTTTGTATAATTCAAATAGTTTATGTTCAACTTTCTTCACTACTTGAGCTCTAGTTCCTTCTTCTTTGAACGCTCGTTTTTGATCCTCCAACATTTGTGAGGTTTTGTAGTAATAACGCAGATAACCAATAGGAATCATATTAAGTTTTTTGAAAAATTCAGGTTCATAATTAAAATCAGCTATATTTTTTAAAGAAACAGAATTTTCTTCTTTTTCAGTCATAAGATGAATGATTGTTTTAGTTATGTCAACTCCCTTATGAAAAATACGTTTAGCGAAAACCATATGATTCAATCCAGTAAATTCTACAAAAATTTCTGAACTTGGTACGTTTAATATTTCAGCAATTCCTCGTTCAATTCCAATGGGGCCATTACATAGTCCAACGACTTTTCTCATATTACTATGACGTAATACAGCTTCGGTAACCATCCCAGCAGGATTCGTAAAATTGATTAACCATGCTTTTGGGCAAAGCTTTTCCATATCTTTTACGATAGATAAAATTACAGGGATTGTACGCAACCCTTTAAAGAGCCCACCGGGACCATTTGTTTCTTGTCCGATAACGTCGTATTTTAATGGAATCTTTTCATCATTCTCACGAGCATCAAGTAGTCCGACACGAAATTGTGTTGTTACAAAATCAGCATTTTTTAATGCTCGTTCTCGATTTAAAGTCAATTCAATTTTGATGGGTAGCCCAGCTTTTTTTATCATACGTTTTGCCAAATTTCCAACGATCTCCAACTTTTCTCGACCAGCTTCAATATCAACTAACCAAAGTTCCGTAATAGGTAATTCATGGTAACGTTTAATAAATCCTTCAATTAATTCTGGTGTATAGCTTGATCCTCCGCCAATAGTAACTATTTTTATTCCATTTTTCACGATAATGCCTCTTTTCTTATTTTTTATTTATTATAGTATCTTTTGAACACAAATAAACGAAAGAAAAGAGAACGGTTACATTGTCATGGATTTGTTATTTGTAACAAACTTGACACGAAATGTGACATGTGTTTATATAAGCTTATACATGATAAAATTTTGTGTGAATTCAAAGGAGATCCTATGTTATTTTTAGATGAAACACCTACATTGAATGATACAGACATAGTTATTTACAAATATATAATTTCTCATCTTAGTGATATGAATAAAATGTCCATACGGGAATTGGCAGATAGTACTCATACAAGTACAGCCAGTATTTTAAGATTCTGCAAAAAATTTGAAACTTCTGGCTATTCAGAATTCAAAATACGTTTACAAGCATACTTTAATTCGCAAAAAGAAGGATCGCTAAGATCAAATAATTCAGAACTAGACGAAGAATTAATAACGTTTATCACAAGATCTAAAGATAATTTTTTTAAAAATAAAATAGACGAATCCGTAGAACTATTACTGGAAAAAGAATTAGTAATTTTTATTGGTATTGGTACTTCTAATATAGTAGCTGAGTATGGTGCGTTATATTTTTCTTCTTTGTTTAATATGGCTATTAGAATTGAGGATCCCAACAATTATCCTATTAATTATTTGAGTAGTACACTTGCAAAAAAAATGTGTATTATTGCTTTATCTGTCTCTGGTGAAACAAATGAAATCATTACTTATTTAAATCATTTAAACTTATCAGATAGTTCAATAATTTCTGTTACAAACAATAGTAAATCTACAATTGCTCGATTAGCTGATATAAATATCCCTTATTATATCTCTATTGAAAAAATAGATGAATCTGACGTCACTACCCAAATTCCCGCAATATTCATCATTGAGAAGTTGGCTAAGGAAGTTCGTAAGAAGAAAATTCAAATTTATAAAAAGGATAGTTAAGTGCGAACTTTTAATTTTAACACTTGCGATTTTCTAAGACACATAGGATAGTTGGAAGATATTGAATGAGGCTTGAAGTAAGAAAACGGCTACCTATAAGTAATATGATTGTAAAGAATATACAACGAAGGGTGTGTAGCAAAATGTTTTTACACATTTTGTCACACACCCTAAACAAGGATAAAAGTTTAGCTGTAAAGCAATTCTCTATTATTTCTCTGAGGTAACGGAGCTAGTTTTCTCCTTTTGATAATACATCGAAAGAATCAACCCGATCCCAATAAAATTAGTCAAATATGCCGTTCCTCCCTGACTAATAAAAGGCAAAGGAATCCCCGTCAATGGTAGCAAACCGATATTAGATCCGATATTTTCTAGAATATGGAATAAGAAATACATAATCACACCCGTCGTAATATAAGCATAAAATTCACGTTTTGCATTTAGCGTACAAATCAGCATTTGATAAATTAGATAAAAGAATAGCAGAATCAATGCACAAGTTCCCACAAAACCATATGCTTCGCCAATTACGGTGAAAATCATATCAGACTCTCTGACAGGAACATAAACTTGTAGATTCGATAGACCTTTTCCTAATAGTTCACCAGAACCGATTGCAGTTAACCCTCTTGCTTGTTGAAATGAAATAGAATCAGCGTATTCAAAAGGATTGAGCCAAGCATGGATCCGATTAAATTGATAAGGCTGAAAATGAAGGTAGGTAAGTATTTTTTGCCCTCGTTCTGTTAAAACTAATAAAATCCCGCTGATGCCAAGCGTTCCTAAAATTCCAAAACCGACCGCCAGAATTTTCCAAGAACAACCAGATACAAGTACGACACCAAGAAAAATTGAAATAAAAACTAAACTTGTTCCAAAATCTTTTTGATAAAACATTAATCCAAAGACAGGCAAGCTGACGAGTGATAATTCACCTAACAAATGAAAATCTTCATTTAATGTTGACGGACTTTTCGATTTTTGTCTTCTTCTTGTGACAATATAGGCCAGCATCAAAATATAGCCAAGTTTCATGAACTCTGATGGTTGAAATGAAAATGGTCCTAATCGAATCCAACGTTTTGTTCCTGTAGCAGCTGCCATAACGGGATCATGAAATTTTATAAGCAGTCCCATCAAGAACAACGACAAACCATAAAGTATAGGTGTAGCTTTCCATAAATATTTAATAGGAATGAACATCGTGATAAACATCGTACCCAGCCCTAAAACAGTCCATGATAATTGTTTCATTAGCAAAGGTGTAGCGGACTTAACAGAAGGATCGGCAGAGAAGGCTCCATACTGAGCGATAAATCCAACCAATATCAAAAGAAAAACAGGCAAGAGTAGAGCGTAATTTACGGGTTCATTTTTTAAAACAAACGATTTTCTCATAGCTGTCCTCCTTGTCGATTAAAGGTTTTGCGAATTTCTGTACCTCGAGCATTTAAAGCAATTCCTAGTGTAACACTTAATATCAGTAAACTAGAGCCACCATAACTAATAAATGGAAATGTTAATCCTGTCATTGGAATGTACCCTAAGAGACTTCCAACGTTTACAGCAACTTGAAGTAAAAGTAACATTCCACAACCGATATAAAGATAAGAGTAATAAAGTGTTTTTGATTTTATTGCTAATAAAAACAAACGACCTACCATAAAGAAAACTAAGAATAAAATACCCAAAGAAAAAATCAACCCTAACTCCTCAATACAAATAGCAAAAATGAAATCAGTGTCTGCAGCGGGTAAAAACCCTTTTTTCTGAATACTATTACCTAAACCAAGACCCCAAAATCCACCATTGTGCATCGCATAATAGGCATTTGAGGTTTGGAAGCCTTTGCCAGTAGGGTCGATGAAAGGATTTTGCATCACTTCAAAACGTGTGACCAAATAACTGAATTTTGTGGGCATCCAATTCATTGGAATCGACAATAATAAAACTGTTCCCAGCCGTTTCAATGCAACAAATCCAATCAAAGCAAGCGAAATAAATAAAGGAGAAAGCCCACTAGATAAAAATAACACTAATACAAGGATAAAAATCATGGACGCTCCAGCAATATTTGGTTGAAGAGCAACAAATATCATAAAAAAGAATGAAACTAAAAGTGACTGCTTATGATTTTTAAAAGAAAATGGAACTAACCTGTCATTTTTTGATAAATTAGTAGAAAGGTAAAGAATAAGTACCAAAGGAACTAATTCAGATGGTTGAAACAAAAGAAAGCCTAAATTGATCCAACGCTTTGCACCGCCTACACTTGTTCCAATAATTGGTAAAGCGATTAGCGAAAGAAACGTTAACATGAGTAAAAAATGCAACATTCTAGGTTTACGTAAGACATTCAAATTGATCCGGTAAACAAAACTCAAACAAATCAAGCTTATAACGAAGGAGATTGTTTGCTTGATGGCCTTACTAGCTGTTCCTAATTCACTGTCTAATAATTGATAAGAGCTAGAACTATAAACCATTAAGATACCTACGATACATAAGATGAAATAAGGGATTAAAATATAAAAATCTAAATAATGTAGTTTAGATAAACGCTTGTACTTTTTCATCTTTTTGCCCCATCATCCAAGAAATCGCGAATAGCTTGCTCATTTTGCTGTTCGTCGAATTCCAAAACACTGCCTGCTTCAGTGTGATCATTAAATGACCAGCTTCCTTTAACCGGTACAGATAATGTTTCCATATTTTTTACATTCCCCGTAAGAAAGTCTTTTGCTAAATCTACAAGAAGATTTGTAGGTATATTTGTATCTAAGTAGCCAACAGCTTCACCAGCAATTTTTGGTAGTTGAAGAATTGGAATGGCATTTTTTGATTGTTTAGCTAAGGCATCCATAACCTGCTGCTGTCTTCTAACACGACCGAAGTCGCCTTCTTCGTCCATTCTAAATCGAGCATATTGCAACAGCGTATTGCCATCCATGACTTGTTTTCCTTTTTTGATATCTACATTGTCTAGATTAATGTCTTTTTCAGCATCAATTTCAATTCCTTTTGGATAAAGGTCATTAATCAATCGGATAAAATTATTGAAATCAGCTGAAACATAATAATTGATTGGTAATCCTAATGAATCATTAAGAACTTTTTTAGTCAATTCTGCTCCGCCAAAGGCGTAAGCAGCGTTAATTTTCTCTAAACCGTACCCTGGGATTTCGACATAGGAATCTCTCATGATTGAAACAAGTTTTGGTTGTTTTGTTTCACTATTATAATGAGCAACCATAAGAGTATCTGCTCGCCCGCCATCTTCGTCATCTTCACGACCGTCATCCCCAATCAACATGATAGTGATTTCTTTCGTATTCGTTTGTTTATCACCAGAAAAATTATTATTCTTAGATGAATTTATTTGTGATTGAGCGTTTTTTTTTCCTTTATGAAAGTTGATTACAGCATAACTTCCGAGCGCTGTAAGGAGAAGAAGTGTACAAAGAATGATAGAAATAATGACTTTTTTTACTGTTTTCATTTTTTATTCCTCGCTAATCATTTTAATCGATCATCAAATAAAGTTTGCATTAGGAATTGACTTAGATGTCGTTTTAAAAGTTTTTTATGCTAAAAATAATGAGAGTGTTGACTTCATATAGACTAAGAAAGTTAGCATTGGTATCGCCGAACGCCTTTAGTTATATTTATTTCCACCTCCAGAAAAATCAGAAGTACAACAGCATTATTTATCAAAAAAACCTTCGCTTAAAATAACTCAGCGAAGGGGGATTGATTTTAGCACAAAAAGAGCTTTTCATCATTCTCATCGTTGAGTTTTAGCACTATGAAACGTAAAAAGCTGAGCTTTTAGCTACTTTGTGAAAAGCCTTAATTCGACAATTCCTGTCCTACCCATTCCTGTCTTTCGACATTTTTGAGCAGTAGCCTGTGTTTCCATAGGAGCCTCACCTAACAAGTTATTTAGATCGTCTTAAATATAATGAATATATTTGTTGAAGTCAACAAAGTAAATATTAATTTTTTTATAATATATTTACTTAAAATAAAAATATTTTGTTATTTTAAGTGCAGAATTCTGTCTTCAAGGGATTCGTGCAGCGGAATTGGATGTATCAAAAAAAACATCAAATTATTTTCTTTACTTTTTCTTAAACATAAGTAAAAAATTGAAATTTGATACTGATTTGAAATAAAGATTCTGCTGATTTTTTGTCAAACAAATGATTAAACAAAAAATAGTTTGCATGCTATAATAAAAAAAAGGTTATTTAACTGTACTATAAAGAAGACGTTTTTTACTGATTGTTCGTTCTATTTCTTTTTAAATAAGTACTTTAATGGAAAGGAACACGATTATAAAAGGAGTGTAACAGAAGATGGATAAAAGCAAAAATGGCGCTGAAGTGATTGTAGAAAGCTTGAAAAACCACCAAGTTAATTATGTCTTTGGAATTCCAGGAGCAAAGATCGATAGTTTGTTCAACGCACTCGTGGATGATGGTCCAGAATTGATCGTAACTCGTCACGAACAAAATGCAGCGTTTATGGCAGCAGCAGTTGGACGTTTGACTGGAAATCCAGGTGTAGTGGTTGCGACAAGTGGACCTGGAGCGAGTAATCTGGCGACAGGGTTAGTGACAGCTACAGCAGAAGGAGATCCTGTACTAGCGATCGGAGGTCAAGTGAAGCGAAGCGATTTACTAAAATTAACGCATCAAAGCATGAACAATGCAGCGTTATTTGAACCGATTACCAAGTACAGTGCGGAAATTCAAGATCCTGAGACCATTTCAGAAGTCCTAGCAAATGCTTTTCGGTTGGCGAAATCGTCTAAAAAAGGTGCTAGTTTTATTAGTATCCCTCAAGATGTTGTCGATGGTTCCGTTGAATCTGATAGTATCAGACCGTTAATTGATCCGAAAATTGGTTCTGCTTCGTCAGAAGATATACAATATCTTTCTGAACTAATTCAAGCAGCAGAGTTACCCGTTCTATTAGTGGGTATGAGAGCTTCGACTGAAAAGGAAGCAAAAGCAATTCGAGAAATTGTACTTAAAACGAAAATTCCAGTTGTTGAAACTTTCCAAGCAGCTGGGGTGATTTCTAAAAAATTGGAAGACCATTTTTTTGGACGAATTGGTTTGTTTCGCAATCAACCGGGCGATATGTTGTTAAAACGTAGCGACTTAGTTATCGCAGTAGGCTATGATCCAATTGAATATGAGGCTAGAAATTGGAACGCTGAAGGGGAAGCACAAATTATAGTTATTGATGACACACCTGCTGAAATCGATCAATATTTTCAACCAGAACGGGAATTGATCGGTGATATTGCAGAAACGTTAACTGTTCTATTACCAAGTATTCAGGCGAAAATGTTATCCAGAAAAAACACAAAATATTTGGAAACATTGCATGAAAACCTAGTGAAACGGGATGATGTAAAAGAGCGAACAGAAAATGGATTGATTCATCCTTTAGAAGTCATCGATACCTTGCAAAGTATTGTAACAGATGAGATGACGGTAACTGTTGACGTTGGTAGCCACTATATTTGGATGGCTCGTCATTTTAGAAGTTATGAACCAAGACATTTGCTTTTTAGTAATGGCATGCAAACATTAGGCGTAGCACTTCCTTGGGCAATTTCTGCAGCATTAATTCGACCTAACACACAAATAATATCAGTTTCAGGTGATGGTGGATTCTTGTTTTCAGCCCAGGATCTTGAAACAGCAGTTCGCAAGAAACTGAAAATTATTCATTTGATTTGGAATGATGGACGCTATAACATGGTCGAATTTCAAGAGCAGTTAAAATATCATCGGATTTCAGGAGTTGATTTTGGTCCAGTAGATTTCGTTAAGTATGCTGAAGCCTTTGGAGCAAAAGGATTACGAGCTAAAAATGTTCAAGAATTACGAGCGGCAATTTTGAGGGGGATTGACACAGACGGACCGGTGGTGATCGATATTCCGATCGATTATCAAGACAACGAAAAATTAGGCGAAACAATTTTACCAGATCAGTTTTATTAGAAAGGTGATAAAGATGACAAAAGAAACAGTTTTGTATCAGCATGGGACTTTAGGCGCTTTAATGGCAGGATTGATGGATGGAACTGAGACGATTGCTAATATTTTAAAAAAAGGTGATTTTGGGATAGGTACTTTATCTGAATTAGATGGTGAATTAATTATTTTAGATGGAAAAGCTTTTCAAGGAAGAGAAGATGGCGCTTTGATTGCAGTCAATGAGGAACAAGAGACTCCTTATGCAGCAGTAACGACGTTTAAGCCGACAATTACTTTTTCAGTGGATGGATTTGCGGATAGCTTAAAAATAATTAGATTGATTCGCGAACATTTAAAAAGTGAAAATCTTTTTCATGCGATCAAAATTCATGGCGCATTCAAAGAAGTCCATATTCGAGTGATGCCGAAACAACAAAAACCATACAAAAGGTTAGTTGAAGTGTCTAAAGAACAGCCAGAGTTTATTAAAGGAAACGTTACTGGTACTGTACTTGGTTTCTTTACCCCAGAGTTATTTCAAGGAGTTGCTGCAGCAGATTTTCATTTGCATTTTATTGACGACGATCAATTATTTGGCGGACATTTAATGGATTTTAAATTGGAATCTGGAACGATAGAGATTGAGCCGATGGATTCTTTATTACAGCATTTTCCTAAAAATGATGAGACGTTTATCCACACAGCAATTGATTATGCGGATTTGGATAAAGAAATTCAAGAAGCAGAATAGCAAAACTTACTAAGAGTAGAAGAGCGTGGGACAAAACGAAAGATCAGTTTTGTCCCACGCTCTAAATCCGAATAAACGGCGAGAAAAAAGCAGCGACTACGCTTCGCTCCGATCACATCAAATTCTAAGTGCTAAAGCACTAAGTTTTGAAGGCTTCGGAAATAAGCTGAAATTGCTGTGAAACACAGCGAGGTACGAGCTGATGTAGAATTACCTACTTGGTCACAAAAATTTGAAAAGCAATTTTCTTGCATTCCCTCTTATTTCTCGGAGCTAAACGCTTTTGTCTCGGCCTCTATTTTCCTATTTTGAAGCAATTTTTTTCGCTTTTTCTGTATTTGCAAAATGAAGTTTTACATATTTACTTAGTAATTCCATTCCACCTTTAGCCAAAACTTTGGCTGCAACTTTATCAGAAACGGCGCCCGCACCAGATGGTACCTTCATCCCTAATTCTTTTGATTCTTTGTCCAATTCTTCTAAAAAAGTTGCTCGGCTAATGATCGAAGCCGCCGCAACAGCTACGTGATATTGTTCACCTTTAGTAATAAAGTACAATTTTTCATTGACTTGATTTTGTTCGCTTCGTACATATTTTTTATAATTTGTCTCAGGAGTAAATTGGTCAATCAAAATTGCTTCAGGCTTAGTTGGTGCAATTTCATTTAAAAGTAAATGAATAGCCTGATTATGTAATGCAACTTTCATATGAACTGCATTATATTTTGGCTGAATTTGATTATATTTTTCCGGCTCAACGATCAACAACTTATAAGGAATCAGTTCTTTGATGATCGCCGAAAGTTGTACAATTTGTGGATCAGTTAATTCCTTAGAATCTCTTACACCAAGAGCTTTCAATTTTGAGATCATTGCTTTGTCAACGTATGCCGCACATACTGTGACAGGACCAAAGTAACTACCATTTCCGACTTCATCACTACCTAAAACGGAAAGTTGATTAAAATTTTCAGGTAATGTAGTCTTTTTTTGTGTAGAGTAGCCTTTTGAAGCTTTATTTTGTAGCGAATTTCCCCATTTAGATGCAATGTTCTCAGCATCAGGACCTTGAAATACAACTTTTCCAGAAGTATAAGCTGTAATGGTTGTATCGTCCGTCTTTGCTACAAATTCAGTATAAGGGATATTTTTATTTAAACGTTTTTTTTCATAGTATAAACGCATTTTTTTTATAGTGTCTTTGGTGACTTTGATTACTTGAGTTTGGGACATAGTGAGGCTCCTTTCAATTCTCCTTAATCTATAGTAAAACAAAACAAAAGAAAAGTGAAGTGAGGTTCATTTGAGAAGAGCAAATTAGGAAAGGTATAGTGTAAATAACATGCAGAAAACACCGTTGATATAAAGAGGAGAAAGATCAGTAATAGATTCTCATTAGTCTATTTTATTACATATGATCTTCAAAAAATCTGGCTATTGATTATTGAGGATGATATACTCGAATTTACATTGAATATTCGTTGTTTTTCGTCGGTTCACTACTATTTTTGCTAAAAGAAAAATTGACATATGAGTGTAGTGTTGTCGGTAATTTATGGTATAAGAACAATTGTTGGTTGTTATTCTTATATATATTGCTAAAAGGAGAGATAAAATGAAAAAAAGGGAATTAAAAAGTGCTTGGAGAATTGTTTTAACGATGATGTATGCTTTGCTATCTGCGGTTATTTCATTAGGTGTTCCATTAGGGATAGCGGTTATAGTTTTTGGACGTAGCGGAATCAATGAAACTGTGGTTGAAGTAACAAATGCCTTGACAGGAATTATAGGTACGCCGCTGATGATACTGTTAACCTTACGTTACTATCAAAAACATTATCCAAACTCAATTGAAACTGTTGACTTCTTTAAAAAAGGAAGCATAAGAAAAATAGGATTTGGTTTTCTATTTGGGATTTCAATGAGATTATTATTGTTTTTAATATTATTTTTATTGGGCGCTAATATAGACTACAAAGGGTTGAATATTAATTGGTTATCTACTTTATCAGGTGTTTTAACTTTCATTGGCATGGCTGTAGTCGAAGAAACTATTTTTAGAGGGTTACTTCCAGAAGCATTTTCTGCTTTCGGAAATAGAGTTGCACTTATAGTGCCTGCTGGTCTTTTTGTCGCTATGCACATGGAATTATGGAATAATTTTGATTTAGTTGGAATGGTTGATTTATTTGTTGCTGGTATTCTTTTTATGCTTTTTTTTAACCATACGAAAAGTTTAGTTTTTGTAAGTGCATTTCACGCGACAACTAACATTACTGTTATGTTGCTTGGGATTGAAACGGATGATGGACTTTTAAAAGTAACGTACAATCAGCATTTATTAGGATTAACTGCAGATCAGATTTTGACGATTTGTTCAATTTTCATTTCTGTTGTTCTAATAATTGGTCTTTGTTTAAAAAAACGGTCTATCAGAATAGTTTGATTTAGCGATAGAAATTGATCGATTCTTCATGGGAAAAGTATCTTTATAAGATTATTATAATGAATAGGACACGAGATTCTGGTACTATTAGCCTAAATTTGAGTTTTTATAAAATCTATGGTAAAATACTTTATAAGTAATGATACTAGTTTGAGTGAGCGGATTTCTGCTCACTCTTTTTAATGGAGTAACATAGAATGAAATGTTGGTCTTATCTGCTTCTATGATCTAGCTGTATGAACCAACGCGACTGAAAAAAGACAGTTATTAAAATAATAATTCCTATATTTTGATAGTGCTGAACGGTTCACTCTGTTTTTTTAATAAGACTAGTGCGTTACATAAATCTCGAAGGAGGCGAAAATTTTGAGTAGTGTTGTGGAAACTGTTACCGAGTTAGTCACACCAATCTTAGAAAAACAAAATTTTGAACTTGTAGAAGTCGAGTTTGTCAAGGAAGGAAGAGACTGGTTTCTCCGTGTTTTTATTGACAAAGAAGGCGGTATTGATATCTTAGACTGTGCACTTATCAGTGAACAGCTAGATGATAAGCTTGAAGCTATGGATCCCGATCCGATTCCGCAAGCGTACTTTCTGGAAGTGTCCTCTCCGGGAGCTGAACGTCCGTTGAAGAAAGAAAGCGACTATGAAAAAGCCGTTGGAGAATACGTCCATATTTCACTTTATCAAACAATTGAAGGTGAAAAACAATTTGAAGGTATCTTAAAAACAGTAGATAAAGATCAGTTGACCTTGACAGTCAAAGTCAAAACAAGAGTCAAAGATTATATATTTGAACGAAAAAACATTGCAAAAGCTCGTTTAGCAATTCAGTTTTAAAATATGTAAAACGATTAAGCAAAAGCTTATCACGAGATGCAAGAGTCGACCTGCAAAAAGTCGATCAGCTCCGTTCACATTTCATTTAAACAGTAGGAGGAAATGATAAAAAAATGAGCAAAGAAATGTTAAATGCACTAGATGCATTAGAAGCTGAAAAAGGAATTTCTAAAGAGATTGTGATTGATGCACTTGAAGCAGCATTAGTTTCCGCATATAAAAGACATTATGGGCAAGCCCAAAACGTTGAAGTAGAATTCGATGGTAAAAAAGGCAATATCCATGTTTATGCTGTTAAAGAAGTAACAGAAGAAGTCTTTGATTCTCAATTAGAAGTATCATTGAAAGAAGCGATGGAAGTTAACAAAGCTTATGAAATGGGCGATAAAATTCGTTTTGAAGTAACGCCAAAAGATTTTGGTCGAATTGCCGCTCAAACGGCAAAACAAGTTATTTTACAACGTGTTCGTGAAGCAGAAAGAAACATTATTTATAACGAATTTAGCGCTTATGAAAATGATATTATGCAAGGGATTGTTGAAAGACAAGACCGTCGCTATATTTATGTGAACTTAGGTAAGATCGAAGCTGTCTTATCAAAGCAAGATCAAATGCCAAACGAGTTTTATCAACCTCATGATCGGATCAAAGTATACGTTTCAAAAGTTGAAAATACCTCAAAAGGACCTCAAGTTTTCGTTAGTCGTAGCCATCCCGATTTATTGAAGCGATTATTTGAACAAGAAATCCCAGAAGTGTATGATGGAATAGTAGAGATTGTCAGCATCGCTCGTGAAGCAGGAGATCGTTCGAAAGTTTCAGTTCGCTCAACGGATCCAAACATTGATCCTGTCGGAACATGTGTAGGACCAAAAGGCCAACGTGTGCAAGCAATCGTGAATGAACTTAAAGGCGAAAATATGGATATCGTTGAATGGAGCGAAGACCCTGCAGTCTTCATCAGTAATGCATTGAATCCAGCGCAAGTAGTCGACGTTATTTTCGATCCAAACAATAACAAAGCCTGTACAGTAGTTGTTCCAGATTATCAATTATCGCTTGCAATCGGTAAAAGAGGTCAAAATGCTCGTTTAGCAGCTAAATTGACTGGCTTTAAAATCGATATCAAACCTGAATCTGAAATGGAAGCTTATTATGCAGAAAATAAAGAAGCTACTGAAGAAGAACATGATGAGGCTATTGTGGCATCTGATATGACCGCTGATGATTATGAAAATGTCGAGTTTGAAGAAAAAACTGCAGAAGACGAAGAACAAGTCTAACGATCTGGAGGGAATAAAATGAAAAAAAGAAAAATCCCGATGCGTAAATCTGTTGTTTCAGGTGAAATGAAACCGAAAAAAGAATTAGTCCGAATCACACGCTCAAAAGAAGGCGAAGTTGCGATCGATCCAACGGGTAAAATGCCAGGACGAGGTGCTTATGTTTCACTTGAGCCTAAAGAAGTCCAAGAAGCTTGGGACAAACATATTTTAGACCGCGTGCTGGAAACGACATTGACAGATGCTTTTTATCAAGAATTATTAGACTATGTTGAACACCAAAAAGCACGGAATGAGCTGTTCGGCAATGGATAAAGAAAAAATATTGAATTTATTAGGTTTGGCTATGAGAGCTGGAAAGCTAGTGACCGGTGAAGAATTGACCATCGGTGATATCCGCAGCAATAAAGCAAAGTTCGTTTTTGTTGCCGCTGATGCTAGCGATAATACAAGAAAAAAAATCAAGGACAAATGTTCTTATTATAATGTTCCTTGCTGTGAGTCGTTTTTTCATTCAGAATTAAGTCACGCAATCGGTAGAACGCGTATGGTGATCGGTATCAATGATCAGGGCTTTGCGACGAAGTTCAAGGAACTAATCAAAGGTTAGGAAGGTGATTGCATGGGGAAAAAAAGAATTTATGAATTAGCAAAAGAGATCAATCAATCAAGTAAAGATGTTGTCGAAAAAGCACATGCTTTAGGTATGGATGTGAAAAATCACATGGGCGCAATTTCTTCTGAGGACGAATCAAAACTTCGCAACTCATTTGGAGGAAATAAACCTGCAACTGCACAACAAAAACCAGCAGCCAAGCCACAACAAAGTGGACAAGGGCAAACAAAACCAGCAAATCCAAAACCAGCTAACCAAAACGGAAATAGACCAAACCAAAATCAACAAAGACCGCAACAACAAAACGGACAACAAAATCGTCCGCAACAAAATAACCAAAATCAAAACCGTCCAGCGCAACAAGGACAACAAAATAACCAAAACCGCAACAACCAAAATCGTAACATGCAAGGAAGCAGCCAAAATATGACTCAAAACAGTTCAAATCAAGGACAACAAAATCGTCCTCAGCAAAATAATCAAACTCGTCCAGCTCAAACAGGACAGCAAAATAATCAAAACCGTAACAATACTCAAAACACAAATCAAACTCGTCCAGCGACACAAGCAGGAAATCAAAACCGTCCGCAACAAGGACAAACTAGCAACAACACGCAAGGAAATCAAAACCGTAACAATACCAATACTGGAAATCGCAACAATAGTTTCGGTGGCGGTGGTGGCGGTCAAAATCGCAACCGTAATGGCTATAATAACCAAAACCGCAACAGATTCAACAAAAAAGGCAAAAAAGGTAAATACCAAGAATCAACAAAACCAGCAGTACCAGCACGTAAATTCCGTGAATTGCCAGATGTATTAGAATATACAGAAGGAATGAATGTAGCCGATATCGCAAAAAAAATCCACCGCGAGCCAGCTGAAATCATCAAAAAACTATTTATGATGGGTGTTATGGTTAATCAAAACCAATCATTAGATAAAGAAACCATTGAATTGTTAGCAGTAGATTATGGTATGGAACCACAAGAAAAAATTCAAATCGATGTAGCTGATATTGATAAATTCTTCGAATCAGAAGCATTAGTTGAAGAAAATCTTGTGACACGTCCACCAGTTGTAACCATTATGGGTCACGTTGACCATGGTAAAACAACATTGCTTGATACATTACGTAATTCACGTGTAACTTCTGGTGAAGCAGGTGGTATCACGCAACATATTGGTGCCTATCAAATCGATATCGATGGTAAACCAATTACGTTCTTAGATACACCAGGACATGCTGCCTTTACAAGTATGCGTGCTCGTGGAGCTGGTATCACAGATATTACGATCCTAGTTGTTGCAGCAGATGACGGTGTAATGCCACAAACTGTTGAAGCAATTAACCATGCAAAAGCCGCTGAAGTTCCAATTATCGTAGCTGTCAATAAAGTCGATAAACCAGGTGCCAATCCAGATCATGTGAAACAAGAATTAAGCGAACATGGCTTGATTCCAGAAGAATGGGGCGGAGATACAATCTTCGTAAACATTTCAGCGAAATTCAACCAAAACATTGACGAATTACTAGAAAACATTCTTTTAATCGCCGAAGTAGAAGACTTAAAAGCAGATCCAACACAACGTGCGATCGGTACAGTGATCGAAGCTCGTTTAGATAAAGGAAAAGGACCTGTTGCGACATTACTTGTTCAACAAGGTTCACTACGCGTTGGAGATCCAATTGTTGTCGGAAATACATTTGGACGTGTCCGTGTTATGACAAATGATATTGGCCGTCGTGATAAAGCCGTAGGTCCAGCGACACCAGTTGAAATCACTGGATTGAATGATGTACCGCAAGCAGGTGACCGTTTTGTAGTCTTTGAAGATGAAAAAACAGCTCGTCAAGCGGGTGAAGAACGTGGCAAACGTGCACAGCTTGAACAACGTTCATCTAATAATCGTGTAACCTTAGATAACTTATTCGAAAGCCTAAAAGAAGGCGAATTGAAAGATGTTAATGTGATTATCAAAGCGGATGTACAAGGGACAGCTGAAGCTCTTGCAGCGAGCTTGCAAAAAATCGAAGTTGCTGGCGTTCGTGTGAAAATCGTTCACTCGGCTGTTGGCGCAATCAATGAAAGTGATGTGACACTTGCCGCAGCAAGTAATGCAATCATCATTGGATTTAACGTTCGTCCTACACCACAAGCGAAACAACAATCAGATCAAGAAGAAGTTGATATTCGTTTACACCGTATCATCTACAAAGCAATCGAAGAAATTGAAACAGCAATGAAAGGGATGCTTGACCCTGAATTTGAGGAAAAAATTACCGGTCAAATGACGGTTCGTGAACTGTATAAAGTATCAAAAGTTGGAACGATTGCTGGTTGTTACGTAACAGAAGGCTCTATCCGTCGTGATAGTGGTGTTCGTGTGATTCGTGACGGAATCGTTATCTTTGAAGGCAAACTATCTAGCTTGAAACGGTTCAAAGATGATGCTAAAGAAGTCAAACTCGGCTTTGAATGTGGTGCAATGGTTGAAAACTTCAATGATCTAAAAGTTGACGATGTAATTGAAGGCTTTGTTATGGAAGAAATCAAACAATAATACCAAATAGAGTAAGAAAGAAGGAGAAACAGTATGGCAAATTATCGTGACCGCCGAGTAGGTCAAGAAATTATGCGTGAAATCAATGATATATTGAGAAAACGTGTAAGAGACCCACGTGTGCAAGAGATTACAATTACCGATGTTCGAGTAACTGGCGATTTGCAACAAGCGACGATTTATTACAGTTTGTTATCTGATCTAGCTTCTGATCAACAAAAAGCGCAACAAGGATTAGATAAAGCCAAAGGATTGATTCGTAAAGAATTAGGCCAACATTTGACCTTATATAAAACGCCGGAACTGATTTTTGAAAAGGATGAATCTGTTCAATATGGTAATCATATTGATGAGTTGATTCGTAAATTGAATCAAGGTGAATAGAAAAAATAAATTATCTAAAAAGCCAAAAGCTGAAGAGGATCCTTCCTTTTCGGCTTTTTACTTATTTTTTTGTAATACACTTATTTTTTGTAACTATATTGAAAGAAACTGTAATAATTTTACCAATCAAATAAATAGAATTTATGCTATTATATATGAAACCAGTCTTATCAAAGTTACTGTTGAAGAAAATGGAGGGTTAATAGTGAGGAAAAAGAACTTGTCATTATTAATAGTTAGTATGGTTACAGTTGCAGGAATAATGCTACCGATTCGTTCGTTAGCTGAGACAACTGATAAAAAAATAGAACAACAAGATAAAGAAATTTCAGCATTAAAAGAAAAACAAAAAGGTGTATCAGCGCAAATTAACGTATTAGAAGAAGAAATTTCTTCGATTTTTGATGAAGGAGTTTCGCTCAATAAACAAAAAACAGAATTAACGAAAGAATCTGAACAATTAAAAAAAGATATTGCTACATTAGATGTACGAATCAATAAAAGAACAGAAGCGATTCAAAAACAAGGAAGAAATGTTCAAGTAAATGGACAAGGAACTCAAATTCTTGATATTGTCTTAAATTCAGAATCAATTACAGATGCCGTCGGACGAGTACAAGCAATTTCTTCCATTATGACAGCAAATAATGATTTAGTTAAACAACAAAAAGAAGACAAAGCACTTGTTGAACGTAAAAAATCAGATATTCAAACCAATTTGGCTAATGTAGAAAAGGCAGAGATTCAGCTTGAAAAAGAAAAAGAAAACCTTGTTGCCAAACAAGCAGATTTGAATGTTCTAAAAGCAGAAGTCGATTCTGAAACATCTGGTGCAGAAAGTTCAAAAAATAAACTATTAAAAGAACAGCAAGAAGCACTAAAGGCTCAGCTTGCAAATGAAGCAAAAAAGAAAGAAGCTAAAAAGACTGATACTGCTAAAACGGATACGACAAAGCCTGATACTTCAAATACGTCTGAAAAAGCAATTGCCCAAAGTGATAGTACTACGGAAAATACTACGACACCGTCTAATACTGATGAGGCAAATCAATCTACAGGGAACTCTAATACAGGGAATAACGGAAACAACCAAGAAAGCACTAAACCATCAGACAGACCTGATATTCCAGAGCCGCCAGTTACTTCTGGTGATGCAACGTTTCAAGCGCTAAACGCTTTACGAGCTGCTCATGGATTGAGTCCAGTGAGTTGGGATGCAGGACTTGCAGCAGCAGCTTCCGGTCGTGCTTCAATTATGCAAGATTACCAAGTGCCATCAGATCACTGGAATAGAGGAGATGAAGTAATTGCCTTTATGTTTGCACCAGGTAACTCTGTCATCATGGCTTGGTATAATGAGACGAATATGTCATCACCATCAGGAACAGGTCACCGAGATTGGGAGCTAAACCCTGGCATGACACGTGTTGGATTCGGGTATGCTGGTGGAGTAATTGTTGGTCATTCTGCGTAATAACAATATTTAATGAAATTCAATTCGCATTAATATAGAAGCGTGAATCAAAACCTATTTAGGTGTTTTGTTTTACGCTTTTTTATCTTTAGTCAAAATCATTTATCTCGGTAGCTGATTTTTATATATTCAACTTACTATTATCGAAACCTGTTTTAAAAAATGAATTTCTATAATCTTCTATGCTATAATAAATCAGTTGATATTTAAATTTTGGAGGAACGATTAGATGGACGGTATTTTACCTTTATGGAAAGAAGCGGGCATGACAAGTCATGACTGTGTTTTCAAGCTAAGGAAAATTTTACATACGAAAAAAATTGGTCACGGCGGTACTTTAGATCCTGATGTATCTGGGGTTTTACCTATTTGTATCGGAAAAGGGACGAAAGTCATTGAATATATGGTTGATTCTGGTAAGACATACGAAGGAGAAATCACACTTGGTTTTTCTACGACAACAGAAGATGTTAGTGGAGAAATAGTGGAGAAAGTAACGCTGCCTAAACTTTTTTCAAACGAAGAAATTGATGCTGCTATGCAGACCATGACAGGCGTTATCACACAAACCCCACCGATGTTTTCTGCAGTCAAAGTCAACGGTAAACGCTTATATGAATATGCTAGAAATGGTGAAGAAGTTGAACGTCCAATGAGAAAAGCGATGATTTATTCTTTTGAACGGACAAGTGAATCTGAATTTGATGAAGTAAATGGAACACAAAGCTGGCGCTTTAGAGTCGTTTGCGGAAAAGGAACATATGTTAGGACGTTATCAGTTGACACAGGCCGTGCTTTAGGTGTACCTGCCCATATGTCTGATTTAACGCGTACGGCAAGTGGTGGTTTAACGGCTAAGCAAAGTTTGACGTTAGAGCAAGTTGCAGAAAAAATGGCGCAAAATGAAATTAATGAGACACTATTACCTATTGAAACAGCTATTGAACGATTTCAGCGTATCAATTTATCAAATGAACTTTACTCAAAAGTCAAAAATGGTGTTCGATTAACACCAGCTGAATTGGGTTTGAACAAGATGCCTCAAGAGTTAGTCGCCTTATTTTATCAAGATCAAGTGGTGAGTTTATATATGCCCCATCCAACTAAAGCAAATGTATTGAAACCTAGTAAAGTGCTACGAAATAATTAATAGAAAGAAGTTTTAACATGAAAATTATTCCAATTAGACATCCTTATAATCCAGAGCAAATCCCAGCTAATGACGTTGTGATGGTCTTAGGATTTTTTGACGGTGTTCATCGTGGACATCAAAAAGTAATTGAAACGGGTAAGAATATCTCGGAAAAAAAAGGCTTGAAACTAGCAGTAATGACGTTTAATCAGCATCCTTCCATTGTTTTTCAAAAAGTTCTGCCTGAGAATATGAAATATTTGAATAGCTTAGAACAAAAAGAACGATTGATGAAGAATCTTGGTGTAGATATTTTATATGTGGTTGAATTTACTTCGGCCTTTGCTCAGCTAGCACCACAAGAGTTCGTGGATCAATATATCGTTGGACTGCATGCTAAAGTAGCAGTTTCTGGTTTTGACTATACATATGGGCCTAAGGATATAGCGGATGTAGCCCATTTACCTGGCTATGCTAAAGATAGATTTGAGGTTATAACTGTAAGTAAGGAACAGTTAGACGGAACAAAAATTAGCTCAACAAGGATTCGTGAAATGATGGAACAAGGCCGAATGGAAGAAGTTACTGAATTATTAGGCTACGTCTATGAAACGGATGGAACTGTTGTACATGGTGATGCTAGAGGTCGTTTGTTAGGATTTCCTACTGCCAATATCAAAGTAAAAAGTACGGTTCGTTTACCTAGGATTGGTGTTTACGCTGTACAAATCCAAGTTGGAAGCAAATGGCATATTGGTATGGGCTCAATCGGACACAATGATACCTTTGGTGATGGTCGTGAATTGACAGTAGAAGTCTATATTTTAGATTTTAATCAAGATATTTATGGTGAACAAGTATCTTTACGCTGGAATCATTATTTACGAGATCAGGTTAAGTTTGACGGAGCAGAAAATTTAATCGTGCAGTTAAAACAAGATGAACAAGATACTGCCGATTATTTTTTGAAAAATTAATCTTGAAATATATTCAAAACTATCTAATAAACTGATAACTAGCATGATTTTTATTGGCTATTGATACAGTTTTCTTATTAACGGATTAGCAAAAAAAATCAATAGAGAAGTCTTAAGGATATTTGTTTCGACCAGAGAATAAAGTTTTTCCCCAAAAAAAGAAAAAATCTTTCTACACTAGATAGAAAGAAATTGTTATACTGTAAGTATGACATTTAAGGAAAAAGCAATGTATTCGAGGGGAAAAGTATGAAGAAAAAACGAAATGACATAAGAAAAAATAAACGGGTTATTTTTCTGATTTTATTTATAGTAGCTATTTTAGGTGGAATCACTTATTTCATTTGGTTTTATATTAACTTAGATTACCAAGATAATACGAATCTTTCCTATGACGGTTATCGAGTTTCACCGTCAAATTTAAATATATCTACTATAAATTTTTATAAAGATGATGAGACCATACTAGAAGGAAGTCGTGTGAATTCTAAATTTTCAGAACCGCTTAACGATATCGGAAGGCAAAATATATCTGTCAAATATCCTAGAACGCGTCCTGTCTTTCGTTTGTTGAATAGGGATAATAAACAGACAGTTTATCGAGTGAGTGCTGATTTATCTACTGTGAAACATATAGAAAAAGTTGAATTTCCAACGTTCGGTGAATCAAATGGTCCAAATGATCTGCAAATGTACCAAGGTGTTTATCACCCTGAAAGTAGTACGTGGGAATCAGATATTTTCGTAAAAAAACATCAAGAACCTGGTCATTATCAAATTAAACTATTGATTACAAAAGAAAATGGAAACACTGAGCTAGTTGAGTTTGGGGAGTTTGTTGTTGAACAACCCACTCTAGAAGCTGAAATTGATGGCGCGCAAGTCGGCAAAGGCCAGTTTGATGTGAATGTCAGAACGAAAAGTATGGCTGATATTGAAAAATTACAAGTTCCAGTTTGGACAAAAGTGGATCAAAGTGATAAAAAAGTCTACGAGGCAATTCGACAAGCAGATAATGTTTATAAAATTCACGTTGATTATGAGGATTTTGAGTTTACTAATGGAAGGTATTCTGCTGCAGCGGAATTTACTACAATGAATGGCTTAAGAGCTAAGAGTGAGGCTACTGGTACAGCTGAAATTTCTCTTAGGCGTCCAGTTCGTATTCGTATTATGCAAGAAACAACCCTATTCCAAAAAAGAGATATGTCCCAATCAATCCGACAATTATCTGCTAATAGTATGGCTTATGTAAAAGGAATTGTCTTTAATTCGGATAAAAAAATCTATCGAACGACTGAAGGATATATTTCTGCAGAAAATATTGAAATCAGTGAAATGATGGATGATATTCGTTATGTAGCGCATCGCGGTAATCATAAAGTTGCACCTGAAAACTCTATTCCTTCTTTTCAGCAGTCCGATAGCTGGGGGACTGAAACGGATATCTGGCTGACGAAAGATAAGCAATGGGTAATCATGCACGATAAAACTGTTGACCGAATGACTAACGGGAAAGGAAAAATCAGTGACCTAACATTAGCGCAAATAAGAGAATTACGTATCGATCAAGGCTCAAACAAAGGAAGCTATTCTCAAGATCAGTTAGTTATTCCAACTTTAGAGGATTTCCTGATGATCATGCATAATAAAAAAAGCATTCCCTTTATAGAAATTAAAGCCAAAAATCTTGAACCTAATGATTATGATAGTTTAGCGAATCTAATTCGTGTTTACGATATGACTAATACGGCAGTCATTATCTCATTTGATTATTTGAATTTAGTGGAAATGAAGAAACGACTTCCCGATACTCAAGTCCAATTTTTAGCAACAACTTTAGATGAGCAAATGATTACTCAAATAAGTAGCTTAGGTGGAAATGCAGGTTTAGATATCAAGTATGAAAGTGTGGTTGATAGAGCGGACTTGGTTGCCATGGCTCAAAGTAAAGGATTGTCAGTTAATTTGTGGGGGGTTCCTCAAAGCGAATTTAAGAAAATGGAAGCATTAGGAATAAATAATTTGACCACAGATTATGACTGATAAAAAACTTCGGAATCTACTGGAAAAAAGAAAGTGACAAATTATAGCAGATGATCGAGATAAAAATATTTCACTCATAATTCCGAAATTTTTTTCTTGGCGTTATCTCTAATATAGACAATAAAATATTTTGAGGCGATTCCCGAAAATTGTACGTGAAAAATACAATTTTTGGGAAGGTACCTCATTTTGTGAATCCTATCAGTTTATAGGATTCAATAAAATGAAGCATTCGTAAAAGATGACAATACTTGCTTTATTTGAGAACTTATATACTTATTTTTAAGATAATAGATGGACATCACTCTAATAGGAAGACTTTCATGGTTGGTTGAAGTGATGTTTAAATCATCAAAATGACATTCTAAAAACTCCGGGACGATAGAAAAAGTATCAGTGTTGCTTACTATATAGAGGATTAATTCCGTCGTATCAACTTGAATATCGTATTCCTTCGTTCTTTTGGGAAGATTAGTAGCCATCCAATTATAAATTGTTTTTGTTTCAAGAAAGTTTTTTTTGAAAAAAATAAAAGGATAGTCATCAAATAAATCCAAAGTAATTGCTGAACTGTCTAAAATTGGATGTCCTTTTCGCATGATAATTTTATATTCATTTGAATAAATATCTATTTTGTTTATTGTAGAAGGTACATTTTTTATAGAGAGACCAATCCCAATATCAGATTCCAACGTTTCAAGTGACTTGAAAATGTTATCCGAAACAATGGTATTTATTCTTAAATATTGATATTCGTTCAATAAAGTGGAAAGGGTATCATTTAATTTGAATTCTAGATCATTTAAAAAAAGAGAAACATTGATTGTTGTTAAATCAGATTTTTTTGAGGTTGAGAGGTCCTTAATTTCTTCACCGATATAAAACATTTCTTGTTTGATACGCCAACAATGAGTTTCTAATATTTCTCCAGCAGGAGTAAGTTGACATTCTCCACCGCTTCTAAAAAATAAAGCTGTTCCGATTTCATCTTCCAGGTTTTTTATCTGTTTACTTAGCGCAGCTTGTGAAATCTCAAGTTTATTACTAGCTCTAGTAAATTGTTTTTGTTCGCATAGTGCTAAAAAATAATTTAAATGCGTTAGTTCCATGATAATTTACTCCTTTCAAAATACAAATTAAAAAATATATTGAAGCTGTTCAATTAGGTATTCATGAGTTTTTGAGAGTGGAGCGTTTGAAGAGTAACCAATGGAAATATTTCTAAACGGACCATCAATTATTTCAACAGAGGTAACATTCAAGTAAAGGGGAAGCGAATCTGTCAATGAGTATGGAAGAAAAGCTATCCCAAAGTCTTGATCGACTAAATTTAATATTGAAATTGTGGAAGGCAGTTCATAGCATCGATTATCTTTAAGTTCAGGATGCTCTGTCTCTATCCAAGAATTGATTAGTTTCTTTTCGTAAATTTGCGTTGAATAGTTTATTAAAGGTATGTTTAGTAACTGATCCACTGATAATTCTTTTAAATAGGATAACTGATTTTTAATGCTAGTGAAAACAACATAGGATTCTGAGAAAATCAAATCACTCGTTATTTTAGTATTTGTTTCCGACAAGATACCGATAGCTATGTCTATTTCTTTGCTTTCTAGCACTTCTTCTAAGTTTTCATAATACCCATAATCAAGTGAAACAGAGGGATAGTGTTTGTGAAATTCTATTACTAATTTAGCAATCAAATAATCTGTGTCTGCCAAATTAGTACCGATTTTAATCGCTGCAGTTTCTCCTGTATGAACCAATAAGTTAATTTCTTTAACCGCTAGGTCAAATTCCTGAAAAATCTTTTCTCCTCTTTTTTTTAAAACAAGCCCCTCTGATGTCAGTTTATTATTACCATAATTTCTTGTTATCAATTGAGTATTTAGCTCCAGTTCTAACTCACGAATATGTGTGCTTAGATAGGGTTGAGAAATACCTAATTCTTCTGAAGTTTTTGTAAAGCTTTTGTTTTTACATAAGGCTAAAAAAAATTCTAAGTGTTTCAATTTCATTTCCCCATCTCCTTCGTTCAAGTAAAGATAAAATACTAATCACATACAAGATAAAATAAATTTCGATAAAATAGTTATTTTTTTGAAAAAATATATAAAAAATTAATAATATTTATTGTTAATTTAAAATGAATACAATCTGTCTAGTAAGGTAAAGAGTTGTTGAAAATAAATAAGAAAAGAGCCTCTTCAATTGACGATAGCATATCAATTGAGAAGGCTTTTATTAGTATATTGTCTTCTAATAAGAAATGATGAATGTTAGATTTTGCATGAGGCCGAGACAAAAGCGTTTAGCTCCGAGAAGTAAGAGGGCATTCACGAAAATTACTTGTCCAATTTTTGTGACCAAGTAGGTACTATTCTACATCAGCTCGTACCTCGCTGTGTTTCACAGCAATTTCAGCTTATTTCCGAAGCCATCAACTTCTAAATGCTTTAGCACTTAGAGAGTAACGGAAGCAACGTGTCTTTCAGACACCTTGTATTGTGCATCATCGAATCACTTTGTTCTTCGTGATTTACAACAATGTGATCGGAGCGAAGCGTAGTCGCTGCTTTTTTCTCGCCGTTTATTCGGATTTAGAGCGTGAAACAAAACTGATCTTTCGTTTTGTCCCACGCTCTATCCATTATATTGTTGATAACGAATTTAAACCATTTCATTTTAATTTTAACGCTATTACTTTTTAGGTTGATAGAAAAAAATTGTTTATAGAGGATGAGGCAAATAACTGGCAGGATCAGAAGGAACCCCTCGTGTTTTTCAGGGTTAAATGCTTCTGACCTGACGTTTACTTTGTAAAAAGGGATATGGATGGTTACATAAACGAAGTTGGGATATTCGTCTATGCAACGATCATAAATAAAAATGATTAAATAGACCCTCTCTTTTTAGTCATATATGTATTTTTTTTTACAAATAATTTGTTGAAGAATATCAAAAATATTCTGATCCTAAGAAGACTTACTAAACTATATTCAAAAAAAGTTATAGTGGTATAAGTTTTTATGTCTATAAAATAATGACATAACTCATTAGAATGATAGTGTAATTCTTCTTGTTAGGTGAGGCTCCTATACAAACACAGGCTACTGCCCAAAAATGTCGAGAGACGCCAATGGGTAGAACAGGAATTGTCGAACGAAGGCTTTTCTTAAGGTAGCTAAAAGCAGATGCTTTTTACGTTGTATAGTGCCAAAACTCAACGATTACGAAGACTCACGGCAAAGCGGGCTGAGTTTTCAGTGCGCTCTTTTTGTGTGGAAAGGGTGTGGTTAAAGTGCCAGAAGATAGTTCGATAGAACAGGAATCAACTAAAAGAAAAGAGGATAATCCAAATGCAAAAAGAAATGAAGAACATGATCCATGAAAAAGCTTATCAAAAATTAGCTAATTTATCTATTGATAAAGTATTAGAAAGTTTTTCCTCCTCATGGGATGGATTAAAAGCCAGGGAAGTTCAACGCTCAAAGGAGCAATTTGGTGTCAATAAAATCACAGATGATAAAAAGAAATCATTTATTTATACCGTGATAAAATCTTATGTTACACCATTCACTGTTGTATTGATGATTCTTGCAACTATCTCATTTTTTACTGAATATGTTTACGCTGATCCAAGTGAAAAAGATCTTGCTGGGGTTTTGATCATGTTGGTCATGGTTTTACTGAGCGGTACAATGACACTAGTCCAATCCGTGAAATCAAGCAATGCTGTCAGCAAACTACAAAATATGATCCAAATCACAGCAACAGTCACAAGAGAAAACAAAGAAATGGATATTCCGATGGATGAAGTTGTTTGTGGCGATTTAGTCAAGCTTTCAGCTGGCGATATGATTCCAGCAGACTTGCGGTTGATTCATGCTAAAGACTTGTTTGTTTCACAGTCAGCTTTGACTGGAGAAAGTTTTCCAGTTGAAAAGAAAGTTAAGAACTTTGTTTCTGCAAATAACAACCAAACGGATTTCGAAAATCTATTATTTTTAGGCAGTAACATAGTCAGTGGTAGCGGGGTTGGAGTAGCTGTTCGTGTTGGTGATAATACATTATTTGGAAAAATTGCCCAAGATGTAGCAGATGACGAGAAAAAAACAAGTTTTGAATTAGGCGTGAATAAAACCACGTGGTTGTTGATTCGTTTTATGATGGTCATTACGCCAGCCGTATTTCTGATCAACGGAATTACGAAAGGCAACTGGAGTGAAGCGTTGATGTTTGCGATTGCGACAGCTGTAGGACTTACACCAGAAATGCTTCCGATGATCGTTACAACCAATTTAGTCAAAGGTTCTAGAGACATGGCAAAAGAAGGAACAATCATGAAAAATGTCAATGCCATTCAGAACTTTGGGGCGATGGATATTTTATGTACGGATAAGACTGGAACGCTAACACAAGACAAAGTTATTTTAGAATATCATTACAATACTTCATGCCAAGAAGATCGTGAAGTGCTACAGTCGGCTTTTTTAAATAGCTATTTTCAAACAGGTTTACGTAATTTGATCGATAAAGCAATTATTGAAGCGACATCAAAAGAATTATCCATCGATGAAGAAGATTACTTTAAAATTGACGAAATTCCTTTTGATTTTAATCGTAGAAGAATGAGTGTAGTAGTCAAAAATAGAAGATCCAATCAAAGTTCTTTGATTACTAAAGGAGCAGTTGAAGAAATGTTACAAGCTTGCTCTTATATCAATCAACATGGAAACATTATCGCACTCACTTTAGATAGAAAAAAACAAGTTTTAAAAACAGTGAAAGAACTAAATCAAGATGGCTTACGAGTATTAGCAATTGCAGATAAAAAAGTCAACAATCAATTAGATGATTATTCTGTAGATGATGAAAAAGAACTGGTGTTACAAGGTTATCTAGCATTTTTAGATCCTCCTAAAGAAACAGCAGCAGCTGCCATCAATGCGTTAAAAAGTAATGGTGTTTCGGTAAAAATTTTAACAGGTGATAACGAATTAGTTACGCAATCGGTTTGTAAAGAAGTTGGTCTAGGGACGGAAAAAATGATTGATGGTTCAGCGATTGCTAAATTATCCGATGTTCAATTAGAACGAACGGTCAATGAATACAATATTTTCACAAAAGTAACTCCTGATCAAAAAACAAAAATCGTTAAAGCGTTGAAAAAAAACGAGCAAACAGTTGGATTTATGGGAGACGGAATCAATGATGCTGGTGCGATGAAAGTATCTGATGTGGGCATTTCTGTCGATACAGCAGTTGATATTGCCAAAGAATCAGCAGATGTCATTTTACTGCAGAAGGATTTAATGGTTTTGGAACAAGGAATCATATCTGGCCGCAGAGTGTTCAGTAATACAATGAAATATATCAAAATGACGGCAAGTTCTAATTTTGGTAATGTGTTTTCTGTTATTCCAGCAAGTATCTTTTTACCATTCTTGCCAGTTGCACCCATTCAGTCACTTTTCTTGAACTTGATTTATGATACATCGTGTATGTCAGTTCCTTGGGACAATGTTGATGCAGACTATCTAGAGAAACCTAAGAAATGGGAAGCAAAATCGATAGGTTCATTTATGAAATGGTTTGGACCAACAAGTTCAATTTTTGATATCGTGACCTATCTATTTATGTATTTTATTATCTGTCCGACTATCTTAGGTGGAAGTTTCTTCTCATTAACAGCTGATAAACAGTTAGTGTTTATTGCAATTTTCCATGCAGGTTGGTTTATTGAATCACTATGGTCACAAATGTTAGTGCTTCATGTCTTGAGAACACCGAAAATTCCATTCCTTCAAAGTAGGGCGTCAGGAATACTCACGCTAGTGACTTCGATTGGAATTTTAGTTGGTACCACCTTGCCATTTACCAATCTGGGCGCAAGTATTGGTTTTGCACCGTTGCCGGGAAATTACTTCTTCTATTTGATTCCAACAATCGTTGCGTACTTACTTTTAGTAACGGTAATCAAAAAGATATACATGAGAAAATATCAAGAGTTACTCTAAATTAAACCAGTTATGGCACTTTGGATTCTATAGAAGAATCAAGGTGCCATTTTTTAAGCGTCAAATTGTAGAATTTATTGAATCAAATTTGAACATTTTAAGAGTGAAGATGGTAAGATAAGATGCGTCTTCTAGATAATTGTATAAATAGTAGAAGACTTCTAAATTGGAAGAATAAAAAAATTAAAAAACGATACAAATAGTATTACAGCTTACATACATATTCCATTTTGTGAACACATATGTTACTACTGTGATTTTATGTTCTTTCAAAAGTAAAATTGAAGAGCAATTCCGTATAAAAAGCTGACAGATAAAAGAAGAATCTTTTTAAATTAAGGGACATTCTTTTTTGTTTTCTTAGCGTATATGTTCTCTATGTTAGTGTCATATTTTTGCAAAATAATTGTTTATATGAATGCGGTATGGAAAAATGGTATGGTTTTAATTATTAAAAAGTTAAGTAAGGTCTTAAAAAAGTACATAAGTGACTATTTATATAATAATATTTTAAGGAGATTCTGTACTATTCTTGATGAAAAAAAGAGAGATGATTTGATTTCGATACATAATAAATAAGTGTAATAACTTGCGAAGTAAAAAATTGATGTACTTGTGTTTATTATTGGTTTGGCATTAGCCTCTCTAATCGTTTCTATACATTAAACTTTGATTTGACAATTTTTCTGGCGTTTTCTATTTTTGTTAAAAAAGTAAGTAAAAGTATACTGTTTTTCCAATGATATTAAACATGAAGTAGTTAACACAGCCAATTATGTTTAACAATTAGAAATAAGAACGACCAATGACTCATTATGAAATATAAATCACTGTAATTTAGTACTTACAATACCTAACTCTATCGCTTTCAATACAGATGCGAGGGCAGAAGTTGTATTCATTTTTTCATTGATAGATGTTATATGGTTTCGAATAGTTCGATCAGAAATGTTCAATGTAGTTGCAATCGTTGATTGCTTATCACCATAAGAAAGACACCGCAGTATTTCTTTCTCGCGACTAGTTAATGAGTGATAGATACTATCATTGCTAGTTGGGAATATGATTTCATTTTCATAATATATTTTTTTTAAGTTATCAATTAAAAGATCAATTGAAATATGTTTATTCAGGAAGGCACTTGCGCCAAGTTCACTTGCTTTTTCTTGATATTCGATTAAATCAAAACCCGATAGAAAAACTAATTTTATATCGAACTTACTAAGTAAATATTTCCCTAGCTCCAGACCGTTATATTCTCCCATATGAATATCCATTAAAACAATAGAAGGTTGATACAGATTAACTGAGTATTCAGCTGATTTTGGATCTGTAATATAATGAAACTCATT
This sequence comes from Enterococcus sp. AMC1251, assembly GCF_058216535.1. Classification (NCBI taxonomy): domain Bacteria; kingdom Bacillati; phylum Bacillota; class Bacilli; order Lactobacillales; family Enterococcaceae; genus Enterococcus; species Enterococcus sp. AMC1251. The sequence goes on from NZ_CM177098.1 coordinate 1,404,023, forward strand.
AATATTAGGGTTGTTTTTAAGTGTTAGCTCAAGACTTTTACCTATTAACAGATGATCGTCAATTAACAATATGTTCATGTGCCGCCTCCTCTTTTAAAGGGATTTTTATTCTGATCTTTGTTCCAATTTCTGAGTTAGTTTTTTGAATAAGTTCAAAAGAGCCGTTTAACCAATTTAGATCGTTTTTGATTGAAAGTAAGCCAATGTGTTGTTTTGGATGCAAAGAACTTTCTTCAAATTTTTTATAGTCATTGATACCGATGCCATTATCTTCAACGATTATGTGTAAACGTTGATTCTGAGTATAAATGGTCGTCGTTGCTACTGTTGCTAGTGAATGTTTAAGAATGTTTTCATTTAATTCTTTTATTATTCTATACGCTGGAGCAATGATATGTTTAGGTAATTCTTTTTTAACCGAAATGTTTAAGAGTAAACGTTCAATCGTATCTGCTTTTTTTCTGTTAAAATCCGCCATCAGTATTTTGATATTTTCTTCAAACGATACATTGTATAGTGTAGAAGGAAACGTATCAAAAATTTGGTTCCTGATAGACTGAATTAATTTTTTGAACTCTATGTCAATTAGATCTGTAATTTCTGAATCACCAGTTAAATTACTAACGAGAGTGCTTAAGCCAATAACGGATTGGAGTATATTATCGTGTAGATAATTAGCGTAGTTCATTTTTTCAGATTCTATATTGTTGAATAACTTTGTTTGGATAAGATTATTTGTAACGAAAGATGAGGTAATATATTTTTGTTGAGACTCGTGGATTAATTTAATCATAGTTAAAATCACGTTATATTGTTCAATTGTTTCAATCACAATTTCAATATCATACTTTGACAAGCGCGTGTAATGTTTTCTTTGACTTAAGAAAACCCAGACTATTTCAGTTGATTGTCGGATTGGAATACAAAGGTAAGCTTGATTTTCAATTTCTAGCTGCTGTATTTCTATTTCTATCCGTTTAATCCTTTTTTTTACTGATTTTGAAATCTTTGTACCTTTTTCACAAATAACAACACAACTGTTTTCTGATTGAGCAATGACTAATATGTTATCAACATTGGTTGATTGTGTTAAATTTCTCAATATGAGCTCAGAAATTGAATGTGAAAGATGTGAGTAAGTAATTTGATTTAGTAACTCAATTTTTTCATTTGAAAGATTTCTGGTGTGTTCGTTTAACTTTTTCAATTTCTTATTTTTTAATTTTGTGTTGATGATAAGATTAATTGCCATTACGATAGAAAATAGAAGCGTAATTAAAATTCTGTTTTTTCCATCCAAATCAACAAAGAATAAACTTATGGCGAACAGAACTATACATAGTATACTGCTTAGTAATAGATTGTGATCTTGTTTAAGTACTATCACATTACTTCTAATGAGTAAATAGGCTATTGTAGTTGGAAGTGTGATTAATGTTAATATTGAAAGGTATGCTAGGATAGAAAGTTGAAAACTTTCGAAAAAGATAAATAGAAAATAAAAAAGTGTAAATGGAACATAGGATAGTAAAATGGAGAGACTTAATAGATAATAATCTTTTGACTGAAAGAAAAATTTTTTTTCTTTAAAAATAACTAAAAAGCATGAGATGATTGTTGAAACCAATAAAATAATCAAACTATGATGTGCAAAGGTTTTTGTGAAGAATGCTAATTCGCTCATTGCAGAAATTATGACGAGTAATAATAGATTCAGTTGAAAAAAAATAGTTTTTTTTCCATGAATAAAAGAATAGAGAAAAAAGTATAATAAAGCGGGACATAGTACTAAAAATGCTAATCCCACTTTGTTTAGGATTACATTGTCAGAATACATAAAGACAAAAGTAAAACACATTGAAATTGAAAGAAATAAAAAACTAATTGATGAGTGATAATTTCCAGCTTTAAAATAAACTAAAGTACCTAGAAAAAGTAAATAAACACCAATAATTAGATTAAAAAAATTGAAGATTATGCACGCATTAATTGAAACTGTAGAAAATGAATAGATAATAATTACAACCCAAGCAATCATAATCAATGTTTTTGAGAATTTGTCTTTCAAAAACTCACCTCATTTAGATTTCTAAGTATTTTTTTGAATCATCTATTTCCATCCTCTATATAAAATCATTAATTTAGAATAAGGAGAAAGGTGGATAGACACTTCAATAGCTTCTAAGGATTAGACATAGTTCGTAGATAAAGCTCCAAAACTATTTTAGGACAACCATATCTCATATATATATTACAACTAAAAAAGAATAGTTGTCTATAGTTTTTCCGCTTTTACTCATGAATTCTTTTTCTAGAAACGCTAAAATGATGTTAATAGATTTAGTGCACAAATTCTATTAGTAATATTCTTTTAAATTTAGAGAGGATCATTTCTTCGAGTATTGTAACAGCTTTAGATGAAATTCAGAAGTTGATATAGGATAAGCATACTATGGTGGAAGGAAAAGTAGATTCCTGTAGTAGGGACATTACCATAAATTAAATTTTTATAAGGTTACTGTCCTGTATACTGTTGTTTTAACTAATTTAGCAAAAAAATATTAAAGGTGGGATTTTAATGAAAAAAATAATAGTTAGCTTATTTGTCACAAGTGTTTCAGTTTTAGGTTTTTCAACTTCCGTTTCGGCAGATTCAGGACAAGGTTATCCTTCAGATATCGCAACCACTAATCAAGCTGAATCTTTTGTTGTAAGAGACAACCCTCTTTTGAAATTATCTGTTAAAGTTGGCGGTGGGACTCATGAATTTGGAGTGAAAGGAATAGCTAGATATTCTCAGTATAGTAAATATACACATAACTCAAAAACGCATAAGACAACTGCGATGATGAATAACAAGTATACTAAGTCAGGTTGGGTTGGAAAGAAAAAGACTGCAAGTGCTGAGACTCCAAAATACTGGAGTTATTCTACTAATAATTCATACTGGGATACAAAATAAACAAAATGGAGAGAGTATATGAAAAAAATGCTTGTACTTGTTTTTTTCTTACTTTCTCTTTTTTCTTTTAGTTCTTCCTATTTTCAAGGAATCTCTGAAGAAACAGAACAGTTTAGACAAGCTATTGTTAATAATTCGCAAGTTGTCGTTTTCTCAGAAAAAAATATTATAGATGGGGATAATCAAAGGAAAAAAGAGATTGTAAAAACAATTAAAGAGTTAAGTGAAAAATATCAAGTAAACGTTTATAAGAATGATACAAATGATGAAACAACTTCTTCTGTTTTTTTTTCACAAATTAATTTTAATTCGAAAAAAATATTTCAAAACTTACAAATGATACCACCTCAAAATAAAGAAAAATTCACTTTAAAAAATTCGGGTTTTTTGTCTTCAAGTAATGAATATATATTTAGAGATTTTAATCAACTGATTCATTCTGATATTCTTTCAGGTAGATATATAATTCAGTATCAACAAAAAAAACTTGTTTCTCGTTTTTGTAAGGATTTGCAAATGAAATTAGATATCCAAATTGAGTCAAAAGAAGAAAATAATAATTATTCTACATACAATTTATTTCAAATAATAAATATTATTATCACGATCACCTTAGCACTTATCATATTGTTTTTCTATTATCTAAATTATAAAAATAATACAATTAAAAGTTATTTTGGCTATAGTGATTTACAATTAGTTAATGACATTTATTACAATATTCTCCCTGCTGTGTTTCTACTAGTAGGTGTTAGTTTTTTATTTGCTATTTATTTAATAATTAAAGAGGTTAGTATCCTCCTTGTTTTAAAGTTAATTTTAAAATTTTGGAAAAGCAATAGTTTACTAATTTTCATTTCTTACCTTCTTATTGCATTTTTTGTTAAAATTTCAAAAAAAGATTGGCTTTCTTTTAAAGGAAAAAAACCGCTAAAGCTGTCAGTAATAATAGGCGCGCTTTTTATCTATTGCATAGTTCCGTTAATTGCTTTTGGACTATCCGAAGCTATACCATTGGCTGTAGAAAATGCAGACTTAACAGTTAATAGAAAGAAAAATCAAAAAATGTTAGAGGATTATTTTTATTTACCATTATTATCTGCGGGAGTATCTCCTGAGGATGAAGAACGATTGATTCCTTCATTTCAACATCATACGGCGTTATTAGAGGAATTTTACAAAGAAGGATTGTTGCTATTTAGATTAGAAGACTCAACTAGAGCTAGATTAAATGGAGATGAATATGAAGAGGATTATGATTCAAACGAAATGTGGGTAAGCCCATCGTATCTTGAGCATTCTTTTGTTGAAGTAAAAGATCTAAAAGGGAAAAAAATAAACATTGATAATAATGAAAAAAAGTTGATTATTCTAGTTCCAGAAAAGTTTAAAGAAAATATAGACGAAGTGAAGGCTTATTATAGGAAGTCACATAATTTTTATGACTTTGAAGTAGCACAGGAATTTTCAAAAAAAGTTATAAAAAAAGAAATAAAAGACATAGAATTCATTTTCATTAAAAATAATCCTACATTAATGTTTTTTGGATCCACTAGAACTAAATTAAGTAATCCTATTTTAAGAGTGCTTACACCTAATAACATTCAGAAAAAAAGTTCGGTGTATGCAGATATTATTTTAGGACAAACTGACTATTTTTTTGTGAAAAATAAAGGCGACTTAAAAGAGATTATCAAAAAAAATGATGTGTATTCTGAATTTCCAGTTCAAATAAGTGCGTATAAATATCTAATGAGTACTATGAATGAAGATGTACAAATTATGGGGATTTTCTTTGTGATAATAGGTACGCTAATATTACTATATTATATAATTTCTTATTTTTTGAGTGGTGTATTTATTTCGATGAATTCAAAAAAATTTAAGTTATATATTCTATTCGGTCTAAAATTGAAGCTAATTATGATTTCATATGTAGTTATTTCTATACTACCGTGGCTGTCTATTATATGCTTCAACTACACAAAAGAAATCTTATTTTTAATATGTTGTATTTCAATAGGAAGCATTATTCTTTCTTTTGTAAATTTTAAAAAGATATATATAAATATAACTGATTTAGAGTAGAAGGTGAGTAAATGGATATATCAATTGAAAAAATTTCTAAAGAAATCAATGGAAAAACTATATTTTCAAACATTAATTGGCAAATTAGAAACAATTCTTTGGTCGCGATTAAAGGAAACAGTGGTGCTGGAAAGACCACGTTGCTAAATATAATATCTTTATTAGATAAGGCAAGTTCAGGAGATATTTTATTTGATTCAGAAAATGTTACAAACATTGGTATAAAAAAAAGAAGACGATATTTGAAAAAAGATTTAGGGTTTGTATTTCAAAATTATGGATTATTGGAGGATTCTACGATTAAACAAAATCTAGAAATTGCTTTAAAATCGAAAAAGTTAGGAAAGAAAAAGAAACTTGACTTAATGACAGATACTCTGCTACAAGTGAATTTGTCAGCTTTAGATTTAAATGTAAAAGTTAGCTCTTTAAGCGGCGGTGAACAACAAAGGATCGGACTTGCTCGTTGCATTTTAAAAAATGGCAATTTAATTATAGCCGATGAACCTACAGCTGCATTAGATAGTGAAAACGAAAAAATGATAATGCTGCAATTTAAAGAATTAAAAAAGAGAGGACATACCATAATTTTGACTACGCATAGTAAAAAATATGATGATTGGTTTGATGATATATTCTATTTATAATGTGTCTATTTTTGTATCCTAAACGAAAAAATACAGGATGAAAAGGAAGGGGATTTAGCTAATAAAAGAGTTGGCGATTGCCAATGAAGATTTACTTATGCGAAGACGATCTATTAAAACTATGGACAGATTTATGGCTATAGTTACAATAAGTGTTTCTATTTTTATTACGCATTTTTTTACTAAAAAGGTATCACTGGTATTGAAGAGACATTTGTTGATTTAGTAATTAGAGAAGCGGTGTATTGAAAATATTAAAAAGTAGTATTTGATGGGAACTCTGAAGGAAGCATTTTCTTTGAAGTTCCTATTTTTTGAAATTTTGTGTCTGTTATATTCTCATCATTTTTGGCAATAAGTGCAGGAATAAAACACGTTCATTCCAAGATGTGTAAAGTGTATAATGATATTTCAGTAAAGCTTTCCGTAAACTGGGAGAGGTGAAAATCAAATACGGTTTGGTGTCTCAAATAATGAGTAGATTAAGAAAGAAGAAAATGAATGTGACTACTAAAGATGCACTAATCCAAGGGTTTGAAGGTTTAAACAAGAATACATTAAATGTCTGGTTAATAAAGATAAGAAGTAGCAATTAATTTCATGAGTATGTCATTAATCCTACTCATAAGTCAGTTTGGATTAATGCAATTCTTGAAATGGAAGGTACACGAGAGAGGTTACTGAGTTAGAAAATGACAAAAAAATATGTTAAACTAAAAAGTAATAAAAGATTGGTTTGGCACGAACTAATTCTGTTTTTTCTGTTTTTAGTTTCACTTTTCGTAAACTATATTTATCTTCAATTCACGTAGTTTGAATGTATAAGGGTGAGTAAAGTTATGAAAGTAAGATTTGATGATTTTAGAGGATATTATACTGAAAGGTATATAAGAACAGATCAGTCTGATCATGATCCTATTTCTGGAAAACGAAACAAAAAGTATTGGATGAAAGCTTAAAAGATGCTTGATTTGTAAATTCGTGAATTGAATATAGCTATCTGAAAAGTAGTATGGTTTTGTATTTTGAAAGGAATAAAAATAGATGATAAATGATAAAAAAAATAGTAATAACAAGGTCGGAGCCTACTTACATATCCCATTTTGTGAACACATATGTTACTACTGTGACTTCAACAAAGTTTTTTTAGAAGGGCAGCCTGTAGATGAATATATTCAAGGTCTTTTGACAGAAATTCGCTTGACGAAAGAACAATATCCAAGCCTCGATACTGAAACAATATACATTGGGGGTGGGACGCCAACTTCACTTTCAGCAGAACAATTGGCTGTTTTGCTGAAAGGCGTGCGGGAATTACTGCCGTTTAACGATAAAAATGAATTTACTGTTGAAGCAAATCCAGGAGATTTGACTCGGGAAAAATTACAAGTGATGAAAGAATATGGCGTGAATCGATTATCAATGGGCGTACAAACCTTTGATAATCAGTTGCTAAAGAAAATCGGACGCAAACATACAGCAGAAGATGTCTACGATACGATGAAATTTTTGGAGAAAGAAGATTTTTTAAATGTGAGTATCGATTTGATCTACGCCTTACCTGGTCAAACCTTAGAAGATTTTAGAGATACGTTGAAACGTGCGATTGAACTTGATTTACCTCATTATTCGCTCTATTCATTGATTTTAGAAAATAAAACAATGTTTATGAATTGGGTTCGTCAAGGTCGTTTGCACTTGCCAGATCAAGAAGTCGAAGCTCTGATGTTTGAAGAAACAATTATTGCAATGGAAAAAGCTGGACGTCATCAATATGAAGTCAGTAACTTTTCTTTAAAAGGGCAAGAAAGTCAACATAATTTATTGTACTGGAATAATGAACACTATTATGGATTTGGGGCGGGAGCAAGTGGTTATTTAGGGCACACTCGTTACCGTAATCATGGTCCAATCCAACACTATTTAAAACCATTAAGAAAAAATCAACTGCCTACAGTTGAAACAGAGATATTGACACTAAACAATCAAATGGAAGAAGAACTTTTCTTAGGTTTACGAAAAATGAGTGGTGTTTCAAAATTTCGTTTTAAAGAGAAATTTGGTTTATCTTTAAACCAAGTTTATAAAGAGATAATTCCAGAGCTGGTTCAAAAGGGATTGCTAATAGAAAACGAGAGCCATATTCAACTTACTGAAAAAGGACTTTTTGTAGGGAATGATGTATTTGAGGCATTTCTTTTAGATGTAGAATAATAAAGTCTAGTTTTTTAGAGGTTGGGACAGAAGAGCTTATTTCCGAAGGGGTGCTTCTGTTCCCACCGTTTATTCGGATTCTAGGTGACTGAGACATAACTCACAGAGTTATGTCCCAGTCACTTTTTTTCTCTGTTAGCACTCGGTGTTGAAGAGTGCTAATTGCGCATGTTTTTCTCTTGACATTTATCTGAGAACTTGCTATATTAATAAATGTATTAGCACTTGATCAGTATGAGTGCTAATGGAGGGTGGTAACTTATGATAACGGAAAGACAAAAGAATATTTTGCGACTTATCATCCAAGGGTACACAAATACAGGTAATCCTGTAGGTTCAAAGAAATTAATGGAAGAAGGAATCAAGACGAGTTCTGCGACCATTCGTAATGATATGAAAGCTTTAGAAGCTTATGGTTTATTGCTTAAAACTCATTCGTCTTCTGGTAGAATTCCTTCGATGGATGGTTATCGCTACTATGTGGATCATTTGTTGAGGCCAACTGAAGTCGAACATGATGAGTTAGAAACAATTCGCCATTCGTTTGGGAAAGAATTTCATGAAATAAACGATATCATTGAACAATCAGCTGAAATACTTTCTAATTTGACTAGTTACACGGCTTTTTCATTAGGTCCTGAGGTAAAGGAACGAAGATTGACTGGTTTTCGAATTGTTCCATTAAATGAACGTCAGATCATAGCGATTATCGTAACGGATAAAGGCAATGTAGAAAGCCAAGTATTTGCGATTCCATCATCCGTTTCAAGTCAAGATTTGGAAAAGATGACTCAAATAATCAATGATAAATTAGTGGGACAACCATTATTGACGGTTTATCATCGTTTGCGTACAGAAATTCCCATGATTTTACATCGTCATTTTCAAACCCCAGAAGGCATGATGAATCTATTTGATGCAATGCTTGGACACGCTTTTGAAGAAAAAGTTTTTGTCAGCGGACGTATGAACCTTTTAGACTTCGGTGTAGAGAAAGACATTGACCAACTAAAATCTGTTTATACTTTTATGAAAAATACGAATGAGATTACACATTTGTTGACAGCTGATGAAGAGACAGAAACGCAAATAGCGATTCGAATTGGCTCAGAAATAGGAAACGATTTACTTGACCATATGAGCATGATTACAGCAACTTATGAAGTGACTGGCCACGGTAAAGGGACGATTGCTTTGTTAGGTCCTACAAGTATGCCTTATTCAAAAATGTTTGGTTTGGTGGATGTTTTTCGCCATGAACTAGCTTCAAAACTTGGTGCTTATTATCGTTCTCTAGATGAATAAGTAAAAAGTTGAAAATATAGAATTCTAATAATTCTACGGAAACGAGAAGGGAAGTTGCCAGAGTGAGTAATAAAAAAGAAACAAATGAAGAATTAAAAGATGAACATTTGGAAGCTATCGATGATTCAGGTGTTTCTGAAACAGAAGCTGAGATGACAGAATTAGAAAATGTCAATGCTGAATTATCAGAAATGGAAGATAAGTTTTTAAGAGCACGCGCTGAAATTGCCAATATGAGCAATCGTTTCAAAAATGAGCGTGAATTGCTTGTTCGTTATCGTTCACAGGATTTAGGTAAAAAATTACTACCTTCGATCGATAATTTAGAGCGCGCGATGGCAATAGAAGTCGATGATGAACAAAGTGCAAGTTTGAAAAAAGGTGTCGCGATGGTTCTTGAAGGATTACAAGCTGCATTGAAAGATGAAGGTATCGAAGAAATCCCAACAATGGGCGAAGTTTTTGATCCTAATTTACATCAAGCCGTTCAAACGATTCCTGCAAGCGATGAAACACCAGCAGACACAATCGTCGAAGTATTACAAAAAGGCTACAAATTACATGACCGCGTTTTACGAGCAAGCATGGTTATCGTTGCCCAGTAGCAACAGAAAACAATGTTTGCATTGATATAAATAAAAAATTAACTAAAAACATAGATTGGAGATTATTAATTATGAGTAAAATTATTGGTATTGACTTAGGAACAACAAACTCTGCAGTTGCAGTTTTAGAAGGCGGAGAAGCAAAAATTATTGCAAATCCAGAAGGAAACCGTACAACACCTTCAGTAGTCTCATTCAAAAATGGCGAAATCCAAGTTGGTGAAGTTGCAAAGCGTCAAGCTGTGACGAATCCACATACAATTTCCTCAATCAAACGTCACATGGGTGAAGCTGGTTATAAAGTAGAAGCAGATGGTAAATCTTATACACCACAAGAAATTTCTGCAATGATTTTACAATATTTAAAAGGTTTTGCTGAAGAGTATTTAGGTGAGAAAGTTGATAAAGCTGTTATCACTGTTCCAGCATACTTCAACGATGCACAACGTCAAGCAACAAAAGACGCTGGTAAAATCGCTGGTTTAGAAGTAGAACGTATCGTTAACGAACCAACAGCGGCAGCATTAGCTTATGGTTTAGATAAAACCGATAAAGACGAAAAAGTTTTAGTATTTGACCTTGGTGGTGGTACATTTGACGTATCGATCCTTGAATTGGGCGATGGCGTATTCGACGTATTATCAACTGCTGGTGATAACGAATTAGGTGGAGATGACTTTGATAATAAAATCATCGACTACATGGTAGCAGAATTTAAAAAAGAAAACGGTGTTGATTTATCTAAAGATAAAATGGCTGTTCAACGTTTGAAAGATGCTGCTGAAAAAGCGAAAAAAGATTTATCAGGCGTTACTTCAACACAAATCAGCTTACCGTTTATCACAGCAGGAGATGCTGGTCCATTGCACTTAGAAATGAACTTGACTCGTGCTAAATTTGACGAATTAACAAGTGATTTAGTAGAACGTACGAAAACTCCTGTACGCCAAGCGTTGAAAGATGCTGGTTTGAATCCGTCTGAAATCGATGAAGTTATTTTAGTTGGTGGATCTACACGTATTCCAGCTGTTGTAGAAGCTGTGCGTAAAGAAACAAACAAAGAACCAAATAAATCAGTGAACCCGGATGAAGTAGTAGCAATGGGAGCTGCAATTCAAGGCGGAGTTATCACAGGTGATGTGAAAGACGTTGTATTATTAGACGTAACACCATTATCATTAGGTATCGAAACAATGGGTGGCGTATTTACGAAATTGATCGACCGTAATACAACGATCCCAACAAGTAAATCTCAAGTGTTCTCAACTGCTGCTGATAACCAACCAGCTGTAGATATTCATGTATTACAAGGTGAACGTCCAATGTCAGCAGATAATAAAACACTAGGTCGTTTCCAATTAACAGATATTCCTGCCGCTCCTCGTGGTGTGCCTCAAATCGAAGTAAGTTTTGATATCGATAAAAACGGTATCGTAAATGTACGTGCGAAAGATTTAGGAACGCAAAAAGAGCAAACCATTACAATTAAATCTTCTTCTGGTTTATCAGATGACGAAATCGAACGTATGGTGAAAGATGCTGAATCTAACGCCGAAGCAGATAAAGCACGTAAAGAAGAAGTTGACTTACGTAACGACGTTGACGCATTATTATTCACTGTTGATAAAACATTGAAAGAATTAGAAGGCAAAGTAGATGCTGATGAAGTGAAAAAAGCGGAAGATGCTCGTGATGAGTTAAAAGCAGCTGTCGAAGCGAACGATATCGAACAAATGAAAGAAAAACGTGATTCATTAAACGAAATCGTTCAAAACTTAACAGTAAAACTTTATGAACAAGCAGCGCAACAACAAGCGCAAGAAAATCCTGAAGCTGCACAAGGTGGAGCTGATGATGTTGTAGATGCTGACTTTGAAGAAGTAGAAGGCGACGATAAATAATCGTTAACAAGCTGGCAAAGACCAAAGTCATCGCTTTGGTCTTTGCCTATCTTTATTTGTAGATAAATATTAGCAAATTGAGGGAAGCTATTTTGCTTTTACTTAATTTGTGGTATGATTACAACGATGTTTTTATACCAATAAGTTGGCGTCGATCCTTTTTAAAATAAATGTAATAATAGTTGGAGGGGAACTAATGGCTACGAAAAAAGATTATTATGAAGTCTTGGGTTTAGCGAAAGGTGCTTCAGATGATGAAATAAAAAAAGCTTACCGTAAGCTTTCCAAGCAATACCACCCAGATATCAATAAAGAAGCAGATGCTGAAGAGAAATTCAAAGAAGTATCTGAAGCATATGAAGTATTGAGCGATCCTCAAAAGAAAGCAGCTTACGATCAATATGGTCATGCAGGGACTGATCCAAACTACGGCGGTGCTGGTGGTTTTGGTGGCTTCGGCGGTGGTGGATTTAGTGGAGGCAGTGGCTTTGGTGGATTTGAAGATATTTTCGATTCATTCTTTGGCGGTGGCTCTCGTAGTGTCGATCCGACTGCGCCAAGACAAGGATCTGATTTGCAATATACAGTCAATCTAAAGTTTGAAGAAGCGATTTTTGGTGTGGAAAAAGAAATCAAGTATAATCGCGAAGATAATTGCGAAACCTGTGGAGGGAATGGGGCTAAACCTGGTACTCATCCTGAAACTTGTCATAAGTGTCATGGCTCTGGTTCGATCAATGTTGAACGTCAAACGCCACTTGGCCGTGTGATGAGCCGTCAAACTTGTGATGTTTGTCGTGGTACTGGTAAAGAAATCAAAGAGCCTTGTCCAACATGTCACGGAACTGGACATGACAAAAAAGCGCATAAAGTGAAAGTCAATGTTCCAGCTGGAGTAGAAGACGGACAACAAATGCGTCTGGCAAATCAAGGAGAAGCTGGAATGAACGGTGGACCGTATGGTGATCTATACGTTGTATTCAGCGTAGAAGACAGTAATATTTTCGACCGTGAAGGTTCAGAAATCTACTATGACTTACCATTGAGCTTCGTACAAGCAGCGCTTGGTGATGAAGTCAAAGTACCGACGGTTCATGGCGATGTAAAATTGAAAATCCCAGCAGGCACTCAAACAGAAACAAATTTCCGTTTACGTGGCAAAGGCGCGCCACGCTTACGTGGCGGTGTTAATGGCGATCAGCACGTGAAAGTTAAAATCATCACGCCAAAAAACTTAAACGACGAACAAAAAGAAGCATTACGCACATTTGCTAAAGCTGGCGGTCAAACCGTAAGTGAACAGCAAGAAGAAGGTTTCTTTGATAAAATGAAAGATGCTTTTGGCGGTAAGAAAAAGAAATAAAATGAATAAGTTTTTCAGAGTGTACCGTAATTTAGTACAAGCTGAGAAGCTTTTTTTTATCTATGGTTTTGATAAAGCGTAAGCAAATTTTCGATACGCCGTTTCAATTCGGTTCTAACATGAGCCGGCTTTAGACATTCGCATTGACTGCCAAACCCCAAAAGTAAATTGTAGCTAAATTCATCTTCCGTAAAAGGAAATTCGACAATCAATTTCTCAGATTCATTAGAAGGATAAAACCGTAATTGTCCAAATTTATCAACTAACTGCTCTTTGATTTTATGCGTCACTTTGAGCGTCGTGATCGTAAAATTTCTACTGTAGAAAGGTTCCTTCCCTAATGGTTCCGCTTTAAAGTTTCGTAGAATAAATGTTGAAGAAGACAAGTTTAAATTAATCATTCTAGAAAGCTTGAAAGTTCTAAAATCATTTCTTTCTAAGCAATAGGCTTGTAAATACCAACTGATTTCCTTCAAAACAAGTCGATAAGGCTCAACAGTTCGTTCGGTTTTTCTCCCGTGATTATCTTCATAGTCAAAACAAAGTAATCGGTGTTGATCCATACTGGATTTAACGATTTCTAAAAAAGGTTGTAGCGTATTGTTCCTGGTCCAAGGCGTTAAATCGATTGCAATTTGGTTGGTTTTGAATTCAATTTCTTCTGAAAAATTCGCTGGAACAAGTGTTTTTATTTTTTCAAAGGTTTGATTTATTTGAATCGGAGAAATATTTTGTGATAAGCTCTCTAGTGCGATCAGTATAGAAGTGATATCAGAAGAGGTAAAAAAATTTTTATCTATTTTGTAATTATCCATAATTTGGATACCACCATTTAAGCCAGGGGAAGTAGCTACCGATATTCCAGATTCACTAAGAGATTGAATATCTCTGTAAATGGTGCGGACTGAAACTTCCAACATTTTAGCTAGCTGAGGAGCGCTAATCTGTCTTTTTTCTAATAAGATCATAGTGATTGCTAATAGACGTTCTGTTTTCATAGGAGCACTTCCTTTGTTTATTTAGGAGGAATCGTTCATCTTATTATAACGAAGAATTCTTCGTTTGGGTGAATAACAGGAGAAAAATTTTCGTGCAGGTGTGGATGATCAAGAAAAATTGACTTTCGCTATCTAGATTTATATAATATGAATGTTGCTTTAGGTTACAAACGCTATTATATTAATGAAGTAATGAGGAATTGAATGTTTCTAAAAGAACAGTGTAGGCTGTTTTTTTATTATCCAATAGAAAATACTGAGTAGAGAAAGGAAGTCTGATATGAATAAAGCGCTTTTTGAACAACGACATCCACTAGTCATTTCGAGCTATTACATAGTGGTGCTATTGATCGTAATGAGTACGACAAATCCAGTGATCATCAGCCTTTTTTTCTTTGGAAGCTTGTTCTTTCAGTTACTTTATTTGAAAGGAAAACCAAAAAAGATAGTGATTTATCCGTTGGTTTTTCTAGGGCTTATAACAGTGACGAATCCTTTATTTGTCCATCGAGGAGCAACCATATTATTTTTTTTATTGAATAAACCAATTACTAAAGAAGCGTTTGTCTACGGTTTTTTTATGGGTATGATGATTGCGACGGTGATCTATTTGTTTAGAAATCTTCAAGCGGCAATTGATTCAGAGCAATTTTTTTATCTTTTCGGAAAACGTTTCCCTAAAGCAACATTGATTTTAACGCTGGTTTTTCGTTTTATACCGTTACTTCAGCACTATTATCAAGACCTAAATCGAGTACAAAAAACAATTCAACGAACACATAAAAGAAGCTTTAAAGAACGCACGTCTTATAGTTTAGATTTATTTGGGAATTTATTTTCTTGGTCGTTAGAAAATGCGATGGAAACGGCAGATTCCATGAAGGCACGAGGTTTGGGCATTATGACCAGAAGCAGTCGACTGAGTTATCGTTGGAAAAAAATGGATACATTATTTTTGATCTTGGTTATTCTATCGGTTGCTTTTTTTATTTTAGGAAGGATAAATGGATGTTATCAATTTAATTATTATCCTTATCAGCAAAATGCGTATCTACTAGTACAACAAGACTGGGTAAATTACTTATTTCTTTTCATTTTGGCATTTTTTCCGTTTGTTAATCGGGTAGGGGAGGTGATCATTTGGGCTATCTTGAAATCAAAAATCTAACATTTCAATATGCTGGAAGCGATAAAATAGTCTTAGATGAGTTAACATTATCTATTGATCAAGGTGATTTCATTTTAATTTGTGGAGCTTCCGGCAGTGGAAAATCAACGCTACTAAAACTGTTAAAACCTCAACTAACACCTGCTGGAAAGCAGACGGGGACTATTTATCTGAACAATGAAAAAATCACGAATCTTCCAGCGCTTTTTACAACCAGTAAAATTGGCTATGTTATGCAGAATCCTGAAAATCAGATTGTGACAGAGAGTGTTTGGCATGAACTGGCATTTGGCTTGGAAAATATGAGTATTTTAGCTTCTGAAATGAAGAGTCGAATTGCTGAAATGGCTAATTTTCTCGGCATTCATGAATTACTTGAATCTAAAACAAGCGAATTATCGGGTGGTCAAAAGCAACTGATTAATCTAGCTTCTGTTTTAGTGATGAAACCAGATATTTTGATTTTAGATGAACCGACAACCCAACTTGATCCGATTGCTTCACAAAAATTTGTTGATATACTTGTAAGGTTAAATCGAGAACTGGGTTTAACGATTTTATTAGCTGAGCATGGATTGGAATCAATCTTTGCTCAGGCTGATAAAGTTGTTCTTTTACATGAAGGTCAGATGATTTTTGCAGATGAGCCAAGAAATATTTCCAATGAAATTAAGAAAGGTGGAACCGATCTTAGCCGTTTTATCGTAAGTTTACCGAGTGCTACGCAAATTTATCTGGAGAGTGGTCTGCAGGATAATTGTCCTGTTACGGTTTTAGAAGGGAAGCGGTTTTTAGCGCGGCATTTCTCAGCTACTATTATGTTGCAGGAAGAAAAACCTGACCCTGTTTCTCAGAATCTAGCAAGTAAAAGTATTCAATTGAAAAATTGTTGGTTCCGCTATGAAAAAAATGGTCGGGATATTTTAGCGGGGGTGGATTTTGAGATTCGTGAAGGAGAAATTTTTTCTTTAGTCGGAGGAAATGGGACTGGAAAAACAACCTTATTGAAAGTTATTGCTGGAATCAATAAATGTTATCGAGGGGCAATCTCAATTTTGAATCAGCCCATTAAAAAGAATCGGCACACTGTAGGTTATTTACCACAAGAGCCTCAAACACTCTTTATCAAAGACTCTGTGTTGGAGGATTATAGGAATTATTTAGATAGCAAAAAAATGGATGAACAAGAACAATTAAAGCAGATAAAAAACGTTGCAGATTTACTTGGACTAAACGAACACCTTATAAAGCATCCCTTAGATTTGAGTGGTGGAGAATGTCAACGAGCGGCGCTAGGAAAATTACTTTTAACCGACTCAAAAATTTTATTGCTGGATGAACCAACAAAAGGAATTGATAACTATGGGAAAAAACAACTGATCACATTATTAAAAAAGCTAGCAAAACAAGGAAAAACAATTTTAGTCGTAACCCATGATTTGGATTTTGCTGCAGAATTATCTGATCGCTGCGGACTGTTTTTTCAAAATAATTTACTGACAATAGCTTCGCCAAACGAGTTTTTCAGTCATCATACATTTTATACTACTGCAGCTAGTCGAATTTCTCGTGATACCTTTCGTTCTTTCGTCACAACCCAGCAAGTAATTGAGGCTTGCAAAGTAGTAAAAGGAGTTGGAGATGATTAAAAATAAGACGAAGCGGATTTTGTTCAGATCATCGCTTGTGCTACTATTGTTTGGTATAGGTGCGTCTCTGTTTCAAGCTAGTCAATACCAAGTGATTTCTATGCTGTTAGCGATTGGTGCTTGTTTTCCAATTTATTATCGCTATGAAAAAAAACAGATCAATAGTAAAGAATTAGTGTTAATTGCGATATTAACAGCTATTGCCGTTTTAGGCAGATTTTTATTTTATATGATTCCAGCAATTACACCGATGACAGCAATCATCATTATTTCAGGTATTTGTTTAGGATCTGAGGTAGGATTTTTAGTGGGTTCGTTGTCAGCAATCACATCAAATATGTTATTTGGTCAAGGACCGTGGACGCCTTTTCAAATGTTGTCTTGGGGGCTGATCGGTTGTCTTGCTGGCCTACCCTTGATACAGAGGGTACTTAGAAAAAGTTATTTTTTTTTAGCACTTTATGGCATCTTAGCTGGTCTTTTCTTTTCTTTCTTTATGGATGTATGGACAGTTTTTTCAATCGATCGCTATTTTTCTTGGCAGCGATATCTAGCATTATTGTTGACCGCTGTCCCCTATACAATTTCTTATTGTTTTGCAAATGCTTTTTTCTCATGTTTACTATTTAGATCAATTCAAACAAAACTTCAACGGATTTTAATCAAATATGATATAAAATAATTTAATTAAGGGAGGCACTAAAAATGAAAAAAATGATAAAAACAATGATGATCATTATGGTGATCTTTTTATTAGGTGCGTGTGATAAAACAACCGATAAAAAAGACACAACCAAATCAAGCGAAAACCAGCGAAACGTCACGATCATCTTGAAGGAAGACGACAAAGAGTTTGACAAAAAGGAAGTGAAAGTCAAAAAAGACGAATCATTGCAAACGGTCATGGAAACAAACTATAAAATAGAAATGGCGAAAGATTTTATTCGTGGTATTGATGGTCATCTGCAAGATACAAAAGAGAGTAAATATTGGATGTATGATGTGAATGGTAAACAACCTGATGTAGGAGCTGTTGAATATTTTCTAAAAGATGGTGATACGGTTACTTGGACCTTGAATAAATTATAAAATAAAGAAGCGTCTAAAAAAAGATTTAACAAACCCTGACAATCAGTTGTCAGGGTTTGTTTGTTAGAATGAACTTGTCAGTCAGACAAATGAAAAATAAGGGAGTAAACAATTTATGAAAATAGCAGAGGCGTTTAAAAAAATAATGGGTGAGCAAACAGAGATCGCATTAGCAACGAGTGTTGTGGAAATACCTAATGTTAGAATCGTCAGCTTTTTTTACGATGAAGAGAAAAAATGTCTTTTCTTCTCAACATTCAAAGGAAACGAAAAAATGATAGAGTTTCAAAAAAATCCTGATGTTGCGTTTACAACGATTCCAACTGCCAATACCAATCATGTTCGAGTACATTACGCTCAAGTGAAAAAAAGTGATTTAACTGTTTATGACGTAGCAGAACAATGGAGTCGAAAGATTCCTAGTTATGAAGACAATATCGAACAAGCTGGATCTATGTTAACATTATACGAAATTCAGTTCACTCAAGCCATCGTGACTTTAGGGATGGACAGCAGTGAGACGATTAATTTATAAGAATGAAAAGGAGGAAATACTATGAAGTATTGGATCGGTGTTGCATCTAAAGATCATGTAGAGCTTGGTGTGGCAGGCGGTTTTTGTCAATTATGTCACGGAAAATCAGCTCCCCTGAATCGAATGAAGGCAGGTGATTGGCTGATTTATTATGCACCTAAGCAAAGTTTAAATACTAAAGAACCTTGCCAGGAATTCATTGCGCTGGGACAAATTTTACAAGGAGAGGCATATCCATTTGAAATGACGCCTGGCTTTATTCCAGATAGAAAAGATATTACCTTTTTGAAAAATATTCAATCAGTTCCACTACAAGCTGTTGCAGATTTTCCATTGTGGCAGGAGTATCGATCACGCTTGAGATTTGGTCATTTTCAAATTCCTGATGAGTTGTTTCACTTCATCGCCTCTAAAATGAAAAAAGAAGGATAACTAAAAAATCAGGACAGAGAAATTATTCTCATCCTGATTTTTTTCAATAATAACTATTTATTCATAACGTAATGCTTCAATTGGATCAAGTTTTGCTGCTTTTCTTGCTGGATAAACTCCAAAGAAAATACCAATAGCGCTTGAAAATAAGAGTACTGCTATAATTGAGCTTAAAGTGAACTGAGCAGTGATATCTAAGGCACTGGCAACACTAACAGCTAAGATTGCGCCTAAGGTTAAACCAATCAATCCACCAATCAAGCACAGAATAACTGATTCTGTTAGAAACTGGAACAAGATATTACTGTCTGTTGCTCCCAACGCTTTTCTCGTTCCGATTTCCCTAGTTCGCTCGGTTACTGAAACGAGCATGATATTCATCACACCGATACCGCCGACAAGCAAAGCAATAGCTGCAACAGCTGCAATAAAGTTGATAAATAAGCCTAATACATTATTCACTTGATCTAATGCTTGCAAGAAGTTCGTCGCGGTGTAAACTTTTTCTCCTACAGTATTATGACGTACAGAAAGGATATTTACGATTTGCTTAGAAACAGCATCAATATCATCTTTGGATTTTGCGATTACAGTTAAACTAGTAATTTTCGTTGCTTCAGGGTTTAGAGTATTTGCTGTTGTTAGAGGAATCGATATATAGCCCATCAATTCTTGCTCATCAAAAGAACCGACGATTTTTTCTACAGTACTTTTAGTTACGCCGATGATACGCACACTGATTTGCCCTTTTTGTCCTCGCAAGTTGATTTTCTCACCAACAACATTTTCACGTCCACTGAAAAAATATCGAGCTGTATCAGCACTAATCACAGCTACTTTACTTCCTTCTGAATACTCAGTTGTACTAAAATACCGACCATAGACAATGTCTTTATCCATCGTTTGATTTGTATACTGCAAATCAGGCGTTCCAGCCATAATCAATGTTGCTTTTGATTTGTCATTTGCGACTCCCACTGCTTGAATTGAAACAACAGGAGAGACGTGATCAATTTGAGGAATGCCATCTTTTAAAGCTTTAATATCTTTACTAGTGATTTTTTGACTGTCCGTTGCATCTCGACTCGTGGATACGGATATTGTAGAAGCGCCTAAATCACTGAATGTGCCAGTGATTTGACTTGTAGCGCCATTCCCCACAGCTAATATCGCGATAACAGCGGCAATTCCGATAATGATTCCAAGCATAGTCAAAAACGAACGCATTTTATTCGCTAAAATACTATCGATCGCCATTTTGAAACTTTCAATAATTCCCATGAAAACGACCCCCTTCTATAGCGTTTTTTGATCTAATACTGATTGATCATCAATGATTTCGCCATCTCTAAATGATACGATTCGCTTTGTGTATTGTGCTACATCAGGTTCATGTGTGACCATGACCACGGTTGTACCAGCATCGTTCAAATCTTGGAAAATTTTCATGATTTCCAGCGTCGTTTTTGAGTCTAAATTTCCTGTTGGTTCATCAGCCATTAAAACAGCTGGATCATTTACGATAGCACGAGCTATAGCCACACGTTGTTTTTGTCCACCGGAAATAGCATTTGGTCTGTGTGCGACACGATCAGCTAAACCAACTTTTCTCAAAGCTTCTAACGAGCGTTCTTTGCGCTCTTTTGCTGAAATACCAGAATAAACCATAGGTAGAGCAACGTTATCTAAGAGTGACATCCTAGGCATCAAATTAAAGGATTGAAAAACAAACCCAATTTCTTTATTTCTAACATGGGCACTTTCATTACTAGTCAAGTTGGTAACATCTTGTCCGTTCAAGTAATAGGTTCCTTCGTCAAAACGATCCAATAAACCAAGAATATTCATCATAGTTGATTTACCAGAACCGCTAGGGCCCATAATAGAAGTGAATTCTCCTTCTGCGATATGTAGAGAAACGTGTTTTAAAGCTTCTAATTCTTCTCCGCCGGTACGATAGATTTTTACTACATCTTTTAAATCGATCAATCATTTCACCTTCTATTCTTTGGTTACTTCAGCATTGTTTTTGATATCAGAACTAGGAGAAAGAATGACTGTTTCTCCTTCTTTTAGTCCGCTTTTTACTTCAATCAATTTATCTGATTGAATCCCAATTTCAATTTTTGTTTCTTTGGCAACGCCATCTTTAACAACATAGGTGATTGGTTCATTTTTATCATTATACGTTAAAGCTTCGATCGGCAAGGCAAGGACATTTTCAACGGTTTTTGTTGTGATATCGACATCTACATCAAAGCCAGCAAAAAGATTTTCTGGCGTTTTATCAAATGCTACCTTAGCACCTAGACTTGCACTTGTTCCTGTTGCCGTTTGATTAGTTTGAGCAGTGGGATCTTTTTCAGTGACCTTTCCTGGGAATGTTTGATTATCACTTGTAATCTCAGCTTTTTGATCCACAGCTACAGCAGAAGCTTCTGAATTTGTTAGCTCCAATTGAACGTTTAACGTAGAAAGATCATTTAATTGAATTGACGCTTGTCCTTGTTGAGCATTTGTGTCAGCTTGTTTAGGATTGATATTGACTTGAGTAATTGTGCCATCGAAATCAGCAATCAATTGTAAGCCGTTATCATAGGTTGCTAAGACTTTGTCTTTTTCTACTTTGTCGCCTGTTTTCACAAACACATCCGCGACATTTCCAGTACCAACAAGTGTTTGTACTTTGTTTGGTATTAAAGTACCTGTTGTGGAGAGTTTTTCGATGATTGTTTTCTTTTGTACTTCTCCAGTTCGGACAGTAACAGCGTTGGACTTTACCGAGTTACCTTGAACCATGAAGAAAATAATAAGCGCAATAACTAAGACTGCTAGAATACCGAAAATAGTTTTCTTTTTCATAAATTTCAGCTCTTTCCTACTCATTTTTATGACGTAGTGTCATTCGTTTAATCTTACTAGTTTTTGTGCGAAAAGTCTAAGATTCGTTTCTAATTTAAAAATATTGTTACTTAAACAGAAATTCCTCTTTTTTTGACGAATAAAATGAAATCATATCCTGTACTTGCGTTATAATAAAAGAAAATTATTGAAAAGGAGATGAAGCCATGAAGGAATTTGTCTATGCAGTCAGTGATATTCACGGAGAATATGAGTTGTTTAGAAAATTAATTCAATATTATGATCCAACGATGCATCAGTTGGTGTTGATAGGGGATCTAAATGACCGTGGTTTTAAAACAAAAGAAAGTTTTTTACTTGGAAAAACTTTGGTTGAAGAGCACGGTGCTATCTATCTTAGAGGAAATCATGAAGAATATTTTCTGCAGTTTTTAAAAAATCCAGAAGATTGGTTTACTAGTTATATTCGAAATGGTGGCAAAGAAACCATCGAAAGTTTACTTCATAAAGGAGCAATAGAAGAATATTCACCTACAGAAATTAGTATGATGATTCGCAGCCGTTATAAAGAATTGATTGAGTTTTTGGTTGAACGCCCACTCTATTTTGAATGGGAGAACTATTTATTTGTGCATGCTGGTGTAGACTTGAATAAAAAAGATTGGCATGAAACGAGTTCCCATGATTTTATTTGGATTAGAGAACCGTTTCATCAGGGAAAGAATAACACTGGGAAAACAATCGTTTTTGGGCATACGATTACGCCGATGCTTCATGGAGACATGGAAACAACTGATTTATGGTATTCAGACAATAAAATAGGGATTGATGGTGGTGCTGTTTTTGGAGGTTCCATTCACGGTGTGATTTTTAACAGAAAGGGGATTGTACAGGATATTGAATATCAAAATTTAAACGACCCTTGGCAGCCAGATTTTTAAGCTTTTTCCTCGTCCTATATTTCAATCTGAAAATATGCTAAAATGAAAGAGTATGTTGAATGAAAAGAGGTATATAAATATGGCAGACACTTATAACCAAGACGTAGTTAATTTACTTCAAAAAGAATTAACGGAATATCGTCCAAAACAATTAACAACTGTACTAACTTTATTGAGCGAAGGCAATACAGTTCCTTTTATTGCTCGTTATCGTAAAGAAATGACAGAAAGTTTAGATGAAGTTCAAATTCGTGAAATCGAAGAACGTTATACTTATTTAAGCAATTTAGAAAAACGTAAAGAAGAAGTCTTACGTCTGATTGAAGAGCAAGGCAAGCTTACGGATGAGTTAGCTATGTCTATCCAAAAAGCGATCAAAATGCAGCAAGTAGAAGATTTATATCGTCCTTACAAACAAAAACGCCGTACCAAGGCAACTATCGCTAAAGAAAAAGGCTTAGAACCTTTGGCAGACTGGTTATTGAATTTTCCCGCGCAAGCAGATGTAACAAAAGAAGCTGAAACATATGTTGATGCAGAAAAAGAAGTAGATTCAGCCGAAACAGCGTTACAGGGTGCGCATGAAATCATTGCTGAACGTGTGTCTGATGAACCTAAATTTCGTACTTGGATTCGTGACTTTACCTTTAAGCATGGTCAATATGTCAGCACGGTCAAAGATGAAGAAAAAGATGAGAAATCCGTTTATGAAATGTATTATGATTTTTCTGAACCTGTAAGTAAAATGGTTTCTCATAGAGTATTAGCGACAAACCGTGGCGAAAAAGAAGATATTTTGAAAGTTGCTCTATTAGTAGAGGAAGAAAAAATCAGTTCTTATCTAGACCGTCAATTGATTGGCAATAATAAGCAATCCCCAACTGCTGTGTATGTTGAAACTGCTTATTTGGATAGCTACAAACGATTTATTGGTCCGGCAATCGAACGGGAAATCCGCAATGAGTTGACAGAAAAAGCAGATGAACAAGCGATCAATATTTTTGGTGAGAACTTACGTAATTTATTACTGCAACCACCTTTGAAAGGTAAAGTTGTTTTAGGATTTGATCCTGCTTATCGAACAGGTTGTAAACTGGCGATTGTTGATGCAACAGGGAAAGTATTAGCGATTCAAGTGATTTATCCGCATAAACCGGCCTCAGGAGAAAAACGAGCAGCTGCGGGTCATGCATTTAATCAATTAATCGAAACGTATCAAGTTGAGATGGTGGCGATCGGTAATGGAACGGCTAGTCGTGAATCTGAGCTGTTTGTTGCTGAACAGTTAAAGCAAATCAAACGAGACGTTTTTTATGTAATCGTCAATGAAGCAGGGGCTTCGGTATACTCAGCAAGTGACGTGGCAAGAACCGAATTTCCTGATTTACAAGTAGAAGAAAGAAGTGCGGTTAGTATCGCTCGACGCTTGCAAGATCCTCTAGCTGAATTGGTAAAAATTGATCCTAAAGCAGTTGGTGTGGGTCAATACCAACATGACGTTTCTCAAAAACGTTTAGCTGAACAATTAGACTTTGTAGTAGAAACAGCTGTGAATCAGGTCGGTGTAAATGTAAATACGGCCAGTCCGCAGTTATTACAACATATATCAGGTTTAAATAAGACAACTGCTCAAAATTTGATGAACTATCGAGATGAACATGGCGCATTTACCGCTCGTAATCAAGTAAAAAAAGTTCCTCGTTTAGGACCAAAGGCGTATGAGCAAGCAATCGGCTTTTTACGTATTCCAAATGGAAAAAATATTTTAGACAATACAGGAATTCATCCGGAAAGTTATGATGTTGCCAAAGCAATTCTAGAAAAAGCGAATGTCAAATTAACAGATTTGGGCACATCCGATGCAGCCCAGCGTATAAAAGCTATATCTTTAACGCAATTAGAAACAGAATTAGCAGTTGGAAATGAGACTTTAAAAGATATTATTTTAGCGTTAGTTCAACCTGGAAGAGACATGCGTGATGAAATGCCTGCGCCACTTTTAAGAAAAGATGTTTTGTCGATGGAAGATCTTAAATCAGGAATGGAGCTACAAGGAACGGTTCGAAATGTTATTGATTTTGGCGCTTTTGTTGATATTGGTGTAAAACAAGATGGTTTAGTGCATATTTCAAAACTGAGCACAAAATTCGTTAAACACCCGACCGATATTGTTGCAGTAGGTGATGTTGTGACAGTTTGGGTGGAAGAGATCGATACGAAGAAAGGTCGCATCAGCTTAACGATGTTGCCGCAAGCTGAAAGGAAAGAATAGCTTTGAATCGTTTTTCTAAAGAAGGAAAACCAATTACCAAAGTATTAACAGATACTCAATTGCAAGTAATGGTAGAAGAAATTTCTAGATTATCATTTGGAAAAAGGTTTATGCATAAAGCTTTTTTCAATCGTCGTTTAAGAACAACTGGCGGTCGATATCATTTAAATTCACACAATATTGATTTTAATCCGAAAGTAGTTGAACGCTACGGAGAATCAGAATTAATCAAAGTGATCAAGCATGAACTGTGTCATTATCATCTTCATTTAGAAGGGAAAGGATATCAACACAAAGATGCTGAATTTAAATTACTACTAAAACAAACAGGTGGAAGTCGCTATGTTCGTTCCTTAGTAGAACAAACACCGCAGTCATATCACCAATACCAATGTGAAAAATGTCAAACATTGATTTTACGAAAAAGGAGAATCAATACCCACCGCTTTGTTTGTGGGAAATGTCGTGGCAAACTAGTAGAATTGTAGTGATGAAGCAAAACTGTACCGTCTTTTCTTTTATTAGAGAAGACGGTATTATAATAAAATCAATTAAAAGAAAAGAGGATAACTATGATTCGGCATTGGAACACAGTCATTGACTATTTAGCTGAAAAAGAACCAATCAATGGAGAATATGATCTTGCTATATTAGCAGGCAATAGTTTGCCATATTTAGCTGATGAGCTGATTCAATTGTACAAAAAAGGTATAGCATCAAATCTTATGCTGGTTGGAGGAATTGGACATGCTACGCCATTTTTACAAAAAAATTTAAGAGACATAGGAATTAAGGTCGGTGATATTAGTGAAACGGACATGTACTTAGAGTATTTTAAACAAAAATACGCCATCGACAAGACACTATTTCTAACCGAAACGAGGTCAACGAATTCTGGTGAAAATGCACGTTATTCACTAAATAAACTAAAAACAATAGGAATAATTCCAAAGAAAATCTTACTATTAGAAGATCCTATTATACAAAGAAGAATTAAGGCAACATTTGAAAAAGAATGGCAAGAGATGGACACTATTTTTACAAATTATGTTCCTATCGTTCCGTCTATCAATGCTATTGACGGAATAATTTCCTTTGAAGATGAGCGACTGAATAGTTTGTGGAACAAGGACTATTTTTTTTCTTTAGTTTTGGGTGAAATTTCGCGACTTAGAAATGACGAGAATGGTTACGGGCCAAAAGGAAGGAATTATATTGGGGAGATTGAAATTCCGCCACATGTGAGCGAGTCTTATGAGAAGCTATGTCAAGTATATGACTATAGTGAAAAAAGATAATCCCCAATTTGTAATCAAATTTAAAATACTGAGACTTTATTGAAAGATTGACAAAAACTTTATCGTATTTTATTATAAATTCAGCTAGCATTTTTTTTGCTGTAAAAATGCGGTCATGGCGGAATGGCAGACAGGCAACCGTTAATTAGTAGACTAGCAGAAAGCGGACGTGATGGAACGGCAGACATGCAAGATTGAGGGTCTTGTGAGCTTTAGCTCGTACGGGTTCAAATCCCGTCGTCCGCATACTATTTAAATCAAATCAATTTTTATTTGGCGGTCTTTGTTGAAAGTTATTTCTTTGACAAGTGATCGCCAAAACTGTTTTCTTTCTGCTGCAGATAATGTTTCGTAATGTTCATTTAAATCGATATCAGCAAACTTAGAATAGATGCTTGTATCTATGGTTGGTATTTCGATTTTTTCAATTTTCTCAAGTTGTGATACTAAAGTAGCACGATCCTCTTTGTATTCTTCAAGTCCGATAATTTCATTTAGATAAGCAGCTTTAAGTCGTTCTATTTTATTTTCTATGTTTTGTTGTTTCTTCTGCTTTTCGTTGTCATTATTCTTCTTTTGATTTATATTATTAACCTTCTGCTTGAGCAGGATAGGAATCTCACTAAGCAAGTGCGCCTCTAAAATATGTTCTTTCAAAACTTTTGCATTAGAACATTTCGGGACCTCGTAAGCGTAACGGCAATTATAAATTGATTGATGAGGATATCGAGTTCGACTTCCATCTTTTCGTTTGGCGGAATAATAGGCTTTCCTACCTGAGTTCATTTTTCTACCACATTCTTCGCAAACTAATAGTCCACTAAAAATGTATTCATGTTTAGTATTTGATTTTTTGTTTATTCCCAATTGTCTATTAACGGAATCGAAAAGAGACTTGCTTACGATTGGTTCGTTATAATTTTCGTTGTCTCTGAAAATGCCGATATATTTTTTGTTCTTTAGCATTTCGCGAATTGACTGAGTGTTACGTTGTATACCAAATTCTTCAAGTAAGAATCTTGATGTTTTATTTAAGTTCGCATGTTCATCATAAAATTCAAATACTTTTTTTGCAATTGGCGCCTGGTCATTCGGTACTAGTTTTTTATGCTCGATAGAAAAACCGAAAGGCGTAGTACCAGAAATAACCTCGCCCATTTTCACCTTATTATTAAAAACTGAAATCATACGCTCAGAAGTCATTTGAGCTTCCAATTCGGCAAAAGACATAACTTGGTTTATAAATGTTTTACCGTATGCTGTAGTGGTGTCGTAGTAAGGCTGAGATACAGCTAACCAATTGACCTGATATTTTTCCAGAACGTCTTGTGTATTTAGGTAGTGCTTAAGTGATCTAAACCATCTATCAAGCTTAGTAAATAAGATCAAATCAATTTGATCGTGCTTCACATCATTTAAAAGTCTCGTAAATTCGTCTCGATCTAACTTCTGACCGCTTATTCCATCATCAACATAAACTGAATGTACAATGATATCCTTTTGATTGTTTACGTATTCATTCAATGTATCTTGTTGTTCGCGTAAGCTGTCGCCAAATTTTGCTTGTTGGTCGCTTGACACCCTGATATATAATGCTGCCCGTTTCATGTTGTGGCACTCCTTAAAGTTTGATATACTAAACATAATTAAATAAGCTTATTGCGGTTTGTTTTTACGTACTTGCTTCTTGGTCGGAGGGAGTACGTTTTTTGTTCATCATTAAGAAAGATTATTAAGTCCTAGAGGTTTTTTATAAATGAGTTGTCCTTTACTAAAAAACAGATGAGCTTCTTTCCCATCATCCATTTTATAAACATACATTTCTAGTTCGGAGAAAGAATCTTGTTTTATTAACGAATCAGGTGCCCAATTATATATTTCATCTTTATCTATTGTTTTACTCTTAGGTTCTCCAATGTACTCAATTACTTTATCAGTGCTTACTCCAACTTCTAAGCTTTTTAAATCATCGAATGTTGCGTTCCCTTTACCACAACCAAATAAAAATAAACCAACTAGAATCAAGCTAATTACATACTTTTTCATTTTAAAACTCCTTTATTTTTGATTATTTCGATTGTATCACTTAATATGTAATTTATCTATAACTTATCTATAACTTATCTATAACAAATATAAGAATAAATGGAATTGCTAATCTTTTTTAAACAATCCAACATCATAGCTAGACATCATTTTATCACTATCTTTATCCAGTGTTAATATTTTTACTTCTTTTTTAACTTGTTCAGCGTGTAGTTCTTCTCCTATATCTTCTAATATATGTATAAAATCATGTACCCTCTCAATATAAATCATTTCACCAGTAACTAGATACTGCAATAAATTGCTTAAATATTGCAAATTCAATTTGAAATTGTAATCAGTCTCAAGTTTGTTTTGTTTTTTTGCAAGTTTAATGTATTTATCAGCACCCTCGTGGTCCACCAAATACAATTTCAGAGAAATTATATTGATGAGGGTATTGTGGGCATATTTTTTTGTTTCTGGATTACGATTGTTTTCGAATGGGATTGGTATAATCCTTGGAACGATTAAATCAACTTGTTTAGGAGAAAAAAGTCGCACTATATTTGAAATGAGTATGTAATCATGTTGTAAGTAGAAATCTTTTTTGAAAAGATATTCAAAAATATCGTCAGCTTCATTTTGAGTGATTTCGTCGATTTCTTCCCAGCGAGATCCAAAAAAATTTTTGATCGCTATATAATTCGAAAGCTGGATCGAGTTCTTATTTTCTATTTTTTTAAGTTTTTGATAATAATCAACCAATTTAGCCTTTTTGCTTTTATTATTAAGGTGAGAACCGCAGTAATAATAAAGTTCCTTGAACTTTGTTAATTCATTATTCATATCAAAAAAATGAAAAAACTCGCTGGAAGAAATTCCGATTTTCAAGAAAACGTTCTGAAGTTCGTCTATTTTAATACTCCTACTATTATTTTCTATGCGGGAATAAGCAGAAGAGTCCATGTAATCCGGGGTCATTTGTTTTTGAGAGAGTTTAAGTTTAGTTCTAAAAAAACGTAAAGTATCGCCTATATTCATATGTTTCATCCTTTCTAAATGTGATTTTAACATGAGAAAAGGTTGGAAAATGAAAAATAAGACAAAATTAATAAAAAAAAGTTGTTTTCGATGTCAAATTCACAATTCATCAAATAGTGCTTTATATAACTGTCATTGTTTGTTATTATTTACCCATGGAGATAACCTGTTTGCAAACTTTTGTTTCTAAATAAAAGATGGAGGAGAGTGTAAAATGATTACTTTGATAGCGGCAGTAAGCGGATTAATAAATGTTTACGTTATTACTTCTGGAGCGTAAAAATAAAAAATCAGTCGTAATTTAGTATTAAATAAAAAGTGCGTAACATAAAAAAAGAGCTGATCCTAACATCCATGGGCTACCAACCCATGTCAATTGTTAGGATCAGACACTAAAGTGATAGCTTTAGTGTGCCACTCTCATCTTGTAGCTATTGCTACAACATATATAGTATAACAAACTATTATCTTAATATCACCCTTTTTATCAATTAGTGGTGATTTTTAACCTATTTGTTGTACGTGTGTTGTCAGTTGTTGCAGATAAAGAGCCAGTGCATACTAAGTGTACTGGCTTTTTTACATAAAAATAGAAGAGGGTGTATTTCATGGAAAATAAATCGAGTAATGTTGAGGTAGAGACATATAAAAAAGCAATAACAGAACTTGTTGATAGTATCGAAAATATTAAAATGATAAAAAGGATATACGATTATATCTATAGAAATATAAAAAGAGCCGGCAATTAAATTGTCAGCTCTTTTTCTTTTCGCTTTTGACGATTTCGTCATAAGTATCCATAATCTTTTCTAAAGCCAACAGTTCTTCTTCGCCTAACTTGGCAAAAGTTTTAAAAAGGTTCTTATGAAATTCGTTTTCCCCTTGCATAATATCTTCGATTGCTGCTTCTACATCATCATCCGATTGGTGAAACATTTCCCCTTGACCGGTAGTCAACCATATGTAATCTGCATTGAATTGCTTGCATATTAATTTTATAGTGTACTCTGGCAAAATGACTGCACCGCGTTCCCACTTGCTAACTGCAGACTTACCTACCCCAAGAATCTTTCCGAATTCTTCTTGACTTAACTTCAATGCTTTTCTAAGCTCTTTTATCCTATTATTCAAATTGGAATCCTCCTTTTCATATCTACATTATAAAGTAAAAAATGTCTTAAGGCAACTTTTTGTTGACAAAAGAGTCTTGAAGACTTTATAATGTGTATGTAAGACACAAGAAGGGGGGTGACAAGCATGACTAAAGCAACAAAAGATAAAACTAGAGATCGTGTAATGAAAGAATTTGTAATTTCAGATGATCCTAAAAAATCATTTATTACAGGTTACATGATTGGTGTTGCTGAACAAGCAGCGAAAGTTGCTACAGAAAAGGAGAAGGCGAAACATAAAAAATCAGCATAGGAGGGAGGTAGTTATGAAAAAGGATAAACTAATTGAGATTTTGGCAGAACTAAATCAGCAAAAAAAAATGCTCCAGGTCATTATTAACGACAAGGAGCAAAAAGATTGGATTGGTACTATATTGATTTTTATTCTCGGTATAGTTGTCGGATGTATGCTATTCCAGCTAGGAACAGACTTGTTGAGATAGTGAGTAGTTTGAAGAAATTTTCGTTTGAACTTTCGTAATAAGCTGAAGTATTGAAAGATAAGTAAGTGAAAATGAAAGAAAGTAATAATGTATTAGCTCTACGACTCATATAGACCTTGTATAAATCCAACCAACTACTACTTATTTTCAACATGTCATTTGGATTGTATATATTATGATAAAAAATCATTGATTTATGTTCATAATATTTTGTTTTCGCCTTATCTTCTAAATGCTTAATATACTTGTGGCTATTCATTTTGTACAGCCAAACGATGAAAAGAATGATCGATAACCAAAATGAATATTTTTCAATAAACGGTATTGACCACTTTACTAATTTATACATTAACTCATCTCCTTCTGTATTTCATTATATAGAAAGACAGAAATAAATAATAGATAGAAATATGCAGAATCAAAATAGGAGGAAAAGGTATGTCAAAAACAACAATCGAAATAAGAGGGGAGCCAAGCGTGGAAGCTCAAAGGAAAGCTTGGAACATTTTGGCTAAAGCATACGGAAGACGGCACGGAGTAGAACTTACTCTTACGTTTGAAGATGAGGAGCAACACGACGTTGAAAAAGCGGGGAAAGATGAAGGAGCGTGACGCTTTGATACCAACAGCAAACCTAATATTACTAACAGTATCAATCATCTGTTTAGCCACAGGCAAGACGGTGCAAGGCAGTATATTTTTAGTGGTTATGTGGGTGGGGAGTGTTTTAGTCAGAATGAGAAAGGAAGATGAGAAATGAAATCAAAACTAATTAACGCACTACTAGACACGCCGTTTGCGATCTTACTAGCTTTTGTCTCATGGTTATCCATTTGGGCAGGACTGCTTGTGATCGTAGTGTATGTGGTCAATAAAGTCTTTGAGTTTCCGCAGCACATCTCATGGGCAACTAAGAGACGGCGTAAAAATATTAATTAGGAGGAATTTAAAATGCTAGAAGAAATCAAAGAAACAAAGAAAGAATCAAGATTTGAGAGTTCTGTCCATGTTTACAGAGCAATTCATCGCATGACGCAACAGCAGTTAGCTGACAAGGTGGGGAAATCTAGACAAACGATCATTCAGCTAGAAAGAAATAGATACAATCCATCATTGTTACTTGCTCACGACATAGCTGACGTTTTCGGAGTTCCGATTGAACAAATTTTTACTTTTAAGAAAGGGGAATAAGTATGGAAGTTTTAGAGCAAACATTAGACAGTCGTGAAGTTGCAAAAATGGTAGGTATGAGACATGATAATTTGCTTCAAAAAATTAATAGCTATATCAAATATTTAAGAAAAGATGCCGCCCTTAAAAATAAGGTGGGCGAATATTTCATCCAGTCAGAGTATTTTGACGATAACAGTCAACTTAGACGTTGTTTCCAAGTGTCAAAAAAAGGGTGTGATATGATCGCAAACAAATTATCTGGTGAAAAAGGTGTTCTGTTTACCGCTAGGTATATCGAGGTATTTACAACAATGGAAAACCACATCAAACAACAAGAGCAGTTGCCACAATCACCAAGAGCGCAATTAAAGCTTATGTTTGATTTTCAGGAGGAAACAGCGGAGCGAGTAGATGCGATTGAGAATGATTTGAACGACATCAAAGAGAACCAACTTTTAAACGAGCCAGATTATTCAACTATCTCAAAAATGGTACGACGAAAAATCGCTGTTATCAGCGAAGAACAACGCTTAAACAATAAACACAAGAAAGAGTTATTCACGGATTTAAACGGAAGCATAAAGAAGATAACAGGAGCGGTAGCGAGAAACAGAATCAAAGAGAAGGACTTTGAAAAAGTAGTTGATTTTATTAATAATTGGCAACCATCAACGGCAACACTAACAATTATTAGGCAGATGAAACTTGATGAAGAATAAAAAAAGACCGATAGGATGGCAGTCCTGTCAGTCACTAACGAAATTAAACTTATCAAAAGTATACCACGGAAAGGTGGATTTTGACAATGACGCCAGAACAACAAGAAGCATTGGATTATTGGTTGACTACTCCGCCCGAAGAATTTTATAGCGAAGAATATCAGGAGGAATCAGATGACTACATTGACTGAAGAAAATTATTACGATAAACAATGGGAGTTTCTATCAGCGTCGCAGTATAAAAGTTTTATTTCTTGCGAAGCCAAAGCATTTGCTGAACTAACTGGAGAAATTCCTAAAGAGAATACTGAAGCATTTTTAGTTGGTAACTATGTCCATTCTGCATTTGAGAGTGACGAGGCACACGAGAAATTTAAGAAAGATCACGAGAAAGAAATGCTAACTAAACAAGGTAAATTAAGAGCTGCTTTTATTGGTGCAGAAGAAATGGTCCAAAGATTAAGAAAAGACGTCTTTTTCGATGGACTCTATCAAGGGGAAAAAGAAGTCATAATAACAGGAACATTGCACGGAGAAGATTGGAAAGGCAAAATCGATTGTTTAAATATAGAGCAAGGCTATTTCGTTGATATCAAAACAACAGCAGATATCCACAAAAAAATCTGGTCTGAATCTCGTAGAGTATGGACTCCGTTTGTAGAAGCTTACGGTTATTACGAGCAAATGGCGATTTACAAAGACTTATTAGAACAGAAATATAATAAAGAATTTACTCCATATATTATCGCAGTTAGTAAACAAACTCCTTGTGATATAGAAGCTATTGAAATTAGAGCCGAACTACTAATAGTAGCTTTAAACAATGTGAAAGAAAACATAGAACGTGTTTCTGCAGTTAAAAACGGTGAAGAGAAACCACGAATGTGCGGTAAATGTGATTATTGTCGTGGGCATAAACAATTATCAGGGTTTGTGTCATCAGAAGAACTGATTAGTTAGGGAGTGGAAAATAATGGAAGTAAAAAAAGCAAAGCGTGAAAAACTAAAAGTTCCAATTATGCTAACTGGGGCTAGCGGAAGTGGCAAAACAATTTCGGCATTACTCATAGCAAAAGGAATTATCGAAAAAATGTTTCCGGATCTTTCAGATGATGAACAATGGGAAAAAATAGGAGTTATTGATACAGAGCATAAACGGTCACTGCTTTATGCTGAGGCTACTGTCGCAGACGTTTACATTGGAGAGTTCCTTCATTTGGATTTTGAGCCACCTTATACAGTAGAAAATTACATTAAGGCTTTTAACATGATGAAAGATTCTGGTGTAGAGGTCGTCATCGTAGATTCGCTAACGCATGCCTGGAGTGGTGAAGGCGGCATACTAGAACAAGTAGAAAATTTACAGCGAGGAAATTCAAAAAATCAAATGTTGGCATGGAATAAGGTTAAGCCGATAGAAAAACAATTCCTAAAATTAGTCACAAGTAACTCTGTTTATGTAATAGGAACAGCAAGAAGTAAGCAAGCCTATGATATGGAAAAAAATGATGCTGGAAAAAATCAAATTGTAAAAATGGGGCTTAAGCCCGATCAAAAAGACAGTTTAGAATATGAATTCGCTATATCTATGAGGATCGACCAAGATCACACAGCAGAAGCGACCAAAGACAATTCGAATATGTTCTGTCAGCCTTTTAAAATCAATAAAGAAATTGGTCACAAGATTTTCGATTGGTCGGATAAAGGTATTGATTTAGAAAAGCAGCGTGATGAACTAATCACACAGGTTACAGAACTTGCTGGTAAGTCAGAAGAGCATGAAAAGAAATTTAATGAGATTCACGCTCAATTAAATAATTTACCGCTTAAAAAATTTAAAGCAAATGTTCTTGAGAGAATGGCAAAAGTATTGGAATCTGTTGTTATTCATGAACCCGAAAATGTAGAAGCATTATCTGACCAGGAGGATGAAGAGCAAACGAAATTATTCGATGACAAAAAGCCGCCGATTGATAAAACAGAAAAAGCTAAAGAGAAGTGATTTAAATGTTAAGACATTTTCTTGATACCTACTCCGCAGTCCTACATTTCTTCAAAGATAATCAGATAAAAGCAGAGATTAACGAAGTAGTGAACATCGATCGACTAAGAACCATGTACGAGGGTTATGAAGGCGACAGGATCGTTGAAATTCGTTTTATCGACCCTCGGCGGTTCACAGTTCAACAGCGTAATTTCATTTATGCGCTTATAGGTGATATTTTTCTCTACTACGGGCAATCAACAGAAGACTTGAAGGAATACTTCTACTTTTTGTTCGAAGGCATTAGCGGACGGAATATAAGCCTTGCTGATGATTCGAAATCTACAGTAAACGATGCTAATTTGCTAGCTGATATCATCCTAGATTTCATATTTGAAAATAACATTCCGTTTAAAAAAGGCTATGAGATTCTACCAGCTAACCAAGAGTATTATTTTTACAAATGTATCACAAAAAGAGTGTGCTGTATCTGCGGTAAAACAGGAGCCGAGATTGACCACTTTGGCAAAGCGCTAGGGCGTAGAAGCAGAAAAAAAGTGGATCATACTGAATACACTTTTGCTGGTTTGTGTCATGGTCACCATATGGAGAAACACACAATTGGGTTAACAGCGTTTAAAGCTAAATATCATGTTAAAGGTATCAAATTAAATAACGAAACAATTAAGAAATTAAGGATAGGAGGGTGACAAGTGGCAGAAAGAAGGATGTTTGCCAAAACTATTATAGATAGTGATGCGTTTTTAGATATGCCATTATCTTCACAGTCGCTTTATTTTCATCTATCTATGCGAGCAGATGATGACGGATTTATAAACAATCCTAAAAAAATACAACGAATGGTCGGATGCGGTGATGATGATTTAAAGCTATTAATGGCTAAACGATTCATCTTAGTTTTCGACAGCGGAGTCATAGTGATTAAACATTGGAAAATCCATAACTATATCAGAAACGATCGTTACAAGCCAACTCTGTACCAGGATGAAAAAGCAGAGTTAACAGACAAAGATAACAAATCATATACGTTCAAAAACGAAGGCATAGAAGCACTTGAACCGCTTGGTATACCAGATGACAACCAAGCGGTATACCAAATGGATACACAGGTTAGGTTAGGTAAGGATAGGTTAGGTAAGGTTAATAAAGATATATTGTCGGATGGCTCCGACGATGTACCGAATGAACCATCAATTTATAAAAAAGTTATTGACTACCTAAACCTAAAAGCCAAAACAAGCTATCGATACCAAACAAAAGCAACACAGCAAAAGATTAAAGCACGCCTAGCGGAGGGGTTCTCTGAGCAAGACTTTTATACCGTAGTGGATAAAAAGACTCAAGAATGGCTCGACGATGCAGACATGCAGAAATTTCTTAGACCCGAAACTTTGTTTGGCACTAAGTTTGAGAGTTATCTTAACCAACTAAATAGCAAACCGAGACAGCAAGGTACTTACCAACGCCAACCAGTCAGACAAGAGACTATG
The DNA here is from genome assembly GCF_058216535.1 of Enterococcus sp. AMC1251. Lineage (NCBI taxonomy): Bacteria > Bacillati > Bacillota > Bacilli > Lactobacillales > Enterococcaceae > Enterococcus > Enterococcus sp. AMC1251. The sequence continues at coordinate 1,440,423 of NZ_CM177098.1, forward strand.
CCAAATTGGGTAGACAATCCAACGCCAGAAGCTAAGTTATCACCAGAGGAACAAGCAGCACTAGACGCTCAAATTGCAGCGTGGGAAGCGAGTAAAAAATGAATGGAGGAATTTAAAATGACTAAAAAATATGAATTGACAGATGAAACAATAACTGGATTGGGAAGAACGTTATACAGAATTAAGGCGTTAGTAAGTTTTAGCGATGTTGCTGAAGGCGAAAAAGGAGGATTTGTAGAAAAAGAAGAAAACCTAAATCAAGACGGCGATGCATGGGTCTACGGCGATGCAAAGGTCTCCGGCGATGCAAGGGTCTACGGCAATGCAAGGGTCTCCGGCAATGCATGGGTCTCCGGCGATGCAAGGGTCTCCGGCGATGCAAGGGTCTACGGCGATGCAAGGGTCTCCGGCGATGCAAGGGTCTACGGCAATGCAAGGGTCTACGGCGATGCAAGGGTCTACGGCGATGCAAGGGTCTACGGCGATGCAAGGGTTGCTAAACGCACTGAGATTATTTGGATTAGTAATATTGGATCGGAAAACGGAACTTTGACGGTAACACGTAGCAAAGATGGCGGACTGTTTTTAACTAGAGGTTGTTTTAGCGGTGATCTATCAGAGTTTGAGAACGCTGTAGAGCAAACTCATGGTGGTAGTCAATATGGTAAAGAGTACAAAGTTTTGATTGCGTATATCAAATTAAGGTTTGCGTAAAAATATGATGATCACAATACCCGTAGCACCTAAGCCACAGGCTAGGCCGAGGTTTAACAGTTTTAGCAAACGAGCCTACGAAGATAGTGCTATGACGGCATACAAGCGATCGGTTAAGTATCATGTGATGGCCGCTAAGCCAAAATTAATCGAATCAGGAGCGATTGGTGTGTCCATAACGTTTTACGTTTATCCGCCTAAGTATTTGTTAACCAAAAAGAAAATGGCTCAGGAGTTGGCAAATGAAACGTTGTACGTGGATAAGAAACCTGATATTGATAATTATTTTAAAGCGGTGACAGATGCCCTAGAAGGTGTCTTATACAAGAATGATGGGCGAATACTGGCGTGATGTAAAGCCGATACTAAAAGAACATAGAGAAAAACATGTTGAAAGAATGGGAACTGCAGCAAATAGAAATATTGAGAAATTAGGTTATTCATACACGTATTATGAGAGCAACCATCAATTTGCAATCGAGACAAATAAAGGAATTATTGACTACTGGGGAACTACAGGCACTTGGATTGAGCGTAAAACCAAGAAGCGTGGCAAAGGGCTTCACGGATTAAGAAAATATTTGGAGGAAATATAGATGCTTAAGGTCTTTACTCTCAGGAGACACGGATTTAATCAATCAATATCTGTTGGCGAATCCTTTATGTATGAAAATGATAAATTCGTAATCATTGAGATTGGATCACTTAAAGCAAGAGCATATAAAGACCCAAAAGTAGAAATGACAGCAGTTTGTCAAAAAGTAGGAAGTTCAGACGAATTTGAACTTTACGAAAGATACTTTACTTTCGAGGGACGCCACAACGTAGCTAAAGAAATGTTTCCGGAAATTTGCGAAGCTGGGGAGTTTATTGGTAACCAAGGCAAAAAAGAAGATTTAGTAATGCGTATCATTGGAATAAAGAAAATGTATTACGAACATGTGGAACTGATTGTTGAATATAACGCAGAGCTAATAAAACCGTGGAGTAAGTCAGAAATTGAACAAGCGTTGAAAGAAGAAAGATTATCTAATTTTAAAGTGATCACAGGAGGAACTTAAATGATTAACAATATTGTACTAGTTGGAAGACTAACAAAAGACCCTGACCTCAGATATACAAGCAGTGGTTCAGCTGTCGCAACCTTTACCCTAGCTGTTAACCGTAACTTTACGAATGCGAATGGAAATCGAGAAGCAGACTTTATCAACTGTGTAATTTGGCGTAAACCAGCCGAAACAATGGCTAACTATGCTAAAAAAGGCACATTGCTAGGTGTAACTGGACGTATTCAAACTAGAAATTATGAAAACCAACAAGGACAACGTATTTATGTAACCGAAGTTGTATGCGAAAATTTCCAACTGTTAGAAAGTCGTAAAAGTGATGATAATTCGCAACAGCAGAATGATACAGGAGTTCCAACTAACTTCGAGGACAATTATTCGCAGAATCAAAACAACACGCTTAAATCGCAAAATAATAGCCAATCACCAATTGATGGAATGTCAGAGCATGGATTTAATACTGGCGACCCATTCGGTGGCACAGGGCAAACAATCGACATTTCTGATGACGATCTGCCGTTTTGAGAGGTGAACAAAAATGAACGAACGGAAAGTGAGGCAGCAACTTTTGAGGAAGTACCTAATCAAGATGGATTTAGGTGATCCAAAAGCAGAGATCATGGTGGATAAGATTGCTAAAACAATGAATGATGAAGATGGTAGGACAAGGAATAATAAAAGGTCTAAACCTGTTAACGTTATTCATTCAGATGGAAGAATTGAGACCTTTAAAACACGAAAAGAAGCAGCCGAAAAATATGACATTCGTAAAAATACGTTAGCCACATATATTAACAAAAAAACAGCGCATCCGAAAACTGGAATGCGATTTGAGAATGTTGAAAGGACTGAACCAAATGAATAAACCGAAGTTTAGAGCGTGGGATAAAGATTCTAAAAAGGTTTATGAAGTTGAAATAATCGATTTAAAAAAAAATGTTATTAAGCTAGTTAGTTATGGATGGACATTTTTAAATGACATCATCCTCATGCAATATACAGGACTGAAAGATAATTCTGAAGAACCTATCGAAATTTGGCAAAAGTCCGTTGTCAAAATTGTCAATAGCGACAGCGATTATTTTATTGGAGTTGTGGAATACTTTGGAGATCAAGGCTATCCAGCTTTTGACATTGACTGTAAGTATTATAAAGACTGGCATTTTGATTCAAATGTACTTTCGGAAGCATTAGGAAATGATAATCTGAAAATTTATGTTATTGGTGATGAATATTCAAACCCAGAATTACTAAACGAGGTGGAGTAGATGGATGAATACAGTATTAGATATACAAATAAATTTAAAAAAGGTTGCACATTAGTTGTTTATGCTGAAACGATGACAGAAGCAAGACAAAAGGCTGGTGAGGAGCTAGGGGATTACTTGGTGAGAATAAATGAAATTAGGAATGTTTCGTTAGCAAGGCAATTAATTAACGAGGTGGAGTAGATGGATACTGAATCAATGCTAGAAAAAACTTATCAAGATTATTGTGAATTCGTAGAGAATAATTGCATAAAAGAATCTTTTGCAGAATTCAAAGTAGGAATGTATATTCAAAATTTACGAACGTTACCTAGTGATTATATCTTATTGTTACTCATAGCAAAAGTTCAAGGAGAGATCAAGGAGGACACAACACATGGGAATTGAGGAATTGATAGAGAAATATACGGCGAGGAAAGAACGAGCTGAAAAGGAAGATGAGAGCCACCTATACTCAAAAGGCTATTCGAGAGGGGTTATCAGAACGTGCATTAAAATTATTGGAGACCTCGAACAACTCAAACAATTACTTCTAATCCAACAGGAGAAGGTTGTGGTGCCTGAGTTTGTAGCTAAGTGGTATGAGGCGCTAATAAAAAAAGGGTGGTCACACGTTAAAATAGTTCGGAAATCACTACACGAATTAGAAATGGAATATGTTTGTTATACGAGCGATGTTGATGAATGGCTAGATAATGAAGATAATCAAGAATTACTTATCAGCATGAAAGACGGCTACACCGTGGAAAAAGAGCCGTTGTATTATGTCAAAGTTGGAAATTTAGTATTTGTCGACTGGGAGGATAGTTTTGTAGCTAAACTTGCGACAACAGATAGTCTGGAGTGGACCAATTACGCTCACAAAATACCTACAAAAGATGGAGCAGATAATATCGCAAGAATCGTAGGTGGTGAGGCTGTACCAGTGGAGGAGGAAGAATAAATGTGGATGGTTTGGACTAATGATCTTGGCATAGAAGCGGTTGGAGATGAAGAACAATGCCAAAAAATATATGAAGAAAAAAAGGAAGAGTACAGCAAATTGAATTTGCCTTGGATTGACGAATCAGACAAAGGAGATCAAGTCATTTTAGCAAAACTGGAAAAGGCATTCGGATACTATGAAAAGCCTGATGGACTTTTTGAGTTAGAAGAGCATGACGGTACAGATTTGGAGGAATCACAATGACAGAGAAGACACTCAAACATGAGCTATATAAGCATGGCAGCTATCTAATTTCGTTAAAAGAATCAGGATCAAACTTTGTCAATATTGATGATGAGATTAAAAAGCTAGAGGAACTATTTCAGATGGCATCAAAAAAAGATCACCAACCAGATTTAAATATTAAAAATAATAACAACAACCCTACGCCTTGGTCGCAAATTATGACAGACCACCAACAAACGTTTGCGGTCGGGGAGTATGTAGCAGATGAAGATTTTATCTATCATATTTTAGCGGATAGAGGGGAAACGAATCGCTTAGTCAATTCATTTGAATTATCTACAGGTCTTTTCCACAGGAACATAGTTTGGACTTACAAAGGGTTACGAAAACCTAAACCAGCCACCGCCGAACAGATAGCAACGTTTAAACGTGCGGAACACTTTGCCAGTAAAGGGCGTAAGTTGGATGAGTTTCGTGTGGGGGATAAAGTGGATATCTATGATTCTTATAAATTTATCATCGAAAGCAGTTATGACATTGAATTGTCAAAAACGAAAGAAGGTAAACTAATTCAAACTGCCGAAGAACTACAGGAGGTAGGGGAATGACTATAAATCAATTTACTTATGGGTGCATGTTGGCGTTTCTGTTTTGGATGTTATCCGAAAGCTTATTACTAGTGATAAGGCAAAGAAAAAAGAAATATTTAGTAACCTTAGCTTTTGGGCAACCCTATAACTACACCGCAACTTTTAAAGTAAAAGCAAGAGGTAAAATTGATGCCGAAAGGATTGCAATAAGTGTGGCAAAGCATAAACAGCATATAGGTTTTAGAGCTATAAAAGTAGTTTCGATAGAAAGGAATGAGTAGGGATGAGCGAACACTTTGAATTTAGGAATGATATTAAATGTCCTAATTGTGGTCATTATTTCGATAGTGACGAGGGATACGACGCTGGGTTATACAACGATGGCCACTTAGAGGATGAGGCAATTTTTAATATGTCTTGTCCAAGGTGTAGCAAAGAGTTTGAGGTCAAGGCACGGATTTATTATAAATTTTCAACATTAGCAATTTAACCCAAGAAAGGAGTAGGAGATTTGTCCGGACGCAAAAAGCTTTTTACTCCTTTGTGATTATATGAAATTTTTAGATTTATTCGCTGGCATCGGCGGATTTCGATTAGGCATGGAATCAGCAGGACATGAATGTGTCGGATTCTGTGAGATTGATAAATTCGCTCGTACTAGTTACAAAGCAATACACGATACAACAGGAGAGGTGGAAATGCATGACATCACAACAGTTTCAGACGAGTTTGTTCGAGGAATCGGACGTGTCGACGTTATCTGTGGAGGATTTCCGTGCCAAGCTTTCAGCATTGCAGGAAAAAGACAAGGTTTCAACGATACTCGAGGAACTCTCTTCTTTGAAATTGCAAGGTTCGCATCTATTCTCAGACCAAGCTATTTATTCCTTGAGAATGTCAAAGGACTCCTCAACCACGAAGGAGGGGCTACGTTCGAGACAATCCTCAGAGCCTTGGATGAACTCGGGTATGATGTGGAATGGAATTTGTTTAACTCAAAAGACTACGTCCCACAGAACAGGGAGCGAGTTTTCATTATCGGACATCTTAGAGGATCAGGTACCAGAAAAGTATTTCCTTTCGAAAGAGAAGGTGGAACAACTGCTCAAAACTATATAATAGCAGTTAATGATTCTAAGAAAACACGAGACTTGATGAAGTATGACAGCGTAAATCGTTTCTATGATACGTCTGGTATCGCACCTTGTTTGGATACTATGCAAGGCGGAAACAGAGAGCCTAAAATCGCAGTCATAGGGAATGTCAATCCGAGCGGAAAAGGAATGAATGGAGAAGTCTATTCTAGTAATGGTTTAGCACCTACAATAACAACAAACAAAGGTGAAGGAGCAAAAATAGCAATACCCATTCTAACTCCTGATCGAGTAGAAAAGAGACAAAATGGAAGACGACTTAAAGATGATGGGGAAGAAATGTTTACTCTGACTGCTCAAGATAGGCACGGGGTAGCGATAATTCAAAAGCCTAGAGGGTATAACGAAGGCGGAACGCATGAAATAGCGCCGACACTCTCAGCTAATTCTTGGCATGAAAATAATTTGTTAAGCGAAAAAATGAGAATCCGCAAACTAACACCTCGTGAGTGTTGGAGATTACAAGGATTTCCTGATTGGGCGTTTAATAAGGCAAAAGAAGTAAACAGTGATAGTCAACTATACAAACAGGCAGGTAACTCTGTTACGGTTCCTGTGATTGCGGATATTGCTGTTAGATTGGATGGTGATAGCTGATGTGTGAACTAAATAAAATATACAATATGGACTGCCTTGTAGGTATGCAGCAGATACCAGATAAAAGCATTGATATGATTTTATGCGATTTGCCGTATCAAATGACCCGCAATCATTGGGATAGCATAATTCCACTAGATCAACTTTGGCAACAGTATGAGCGGATCATCAAAGATAATGGAGCTATTGTGTTAACAGGTTGCCAACCTTTTACCAGTCAGCTAATTATGAGCAACTCTAAGTTATTTAGGTATGAGCTTATCTGGCAAAAGACAGCAGCAACTGGACACCTTAACGCTAAAAAGATGCCGATGAGAGCTCACGAAAATATATTAGTCTTTTATAAAAGATTACCAACATATAACCCACAAAAAACAACAGGAAATAAACGTAAAGTTGCCACAGCGTACCACAAACGTAACTGTAATAAATCCACAAATTATAATGATTATGGCTTATCTGATTATGACAGTACTGATCGTTACCCACGTAGTGTATTGACATTTGCAACGGATAAACAAAAGAGCTCATTGCACCCGACGCAAAAGCCAGTAGCTCTATTTGAGTACCTTATTAAGACATACACAAATGAGGGGGACGTGGTATTTGATGGATGTAGTGGTTCAGGAACTACTGCAGTAGCTGCGATTAATACCAATCGCCAATTCCTCTGCATGGAAAAGGAAAAAGAATACTTTGATAAGTCGGTTGAGAGAATTATGAAAGCAGGTGATAGCTGATGGATAAAACAGGAATCTATATCGACGAATTTCGGTATGTAGAGGATTTTGATAGCGGAAGTGGCGGACAATGCGAAATGCGTATCTTTATGGATATGGAGGATAAAAGGCAACGTATAAGAATATCAACCGCCACCACCAACAACGATGTTCAACATGATTTTTCCATTAAAAAAAGCGATTGGGTGTTTATTAAGCAAGCTATTGAATATCACCTTGAACGAGGTGATAGCTGATGTCCAATCAAATAAAAGTAGTTAAAAATGCCGATGTAAAGGTATTTGATAACCAACAGCAAGTAGCAGAATTTTTAGGAGTGACTAAGCAAGCAGTTAGTAAAGCAATGCGTAAAGGGCATGAGTGCCAAGGTGCGACGTTATCCGTCCTCTACTACAAGTGCGCATACACAGATAAGTCAAAGAGTCTAATTATTGACGGCAAGCTTATTGGATCGTACGACAAAATACAACGTAGAAAAGGCAATGTGTTTTTAACAGGATTTGTTGCCAATGACTAAACGCAACGGCACCATGAGCGGGCTGCAGGCGTTTGGCGGACTAGTCGGAAAGAGAGGGGAAAAATGGCAGTAGTATTCGTATCATTCGTTGTGAGCGTGCTAGCTAATGTTCTTTTATCAAGAAAGTTAGTCGATAAAACAACAGATATGATAATAGAAAGCACAGATAAAACTATGGAAGATATAGAAAATTTTTATGAAGATCTTCAATCTAAACAGAACGAAGGAAGTCCTCGTTATTGGTATACGAAAGGATGTAAAGATACGGCCACTAATATTAAGGATTTATTGGCTAAAATAAGTAAATAATACAGGAGGGAAAAGAATGACTAAGAATACACTATCCGATCTCAATAACCACTTATTTGCTCAATTAGAAAGACTTAGCGATGAAGAGTTAAAGGGAGAGCATCTGGAAACAGAAATAAAAAGAGCGGAAGCGGTCACTGGTGTTGCTAAGAATATAATTGACAACGCTAATACAGTGCTGAAAGCTAGAAAATATTTTAGTGAAGGTATGAACCAAAATGAAGACAAACCAGTTATGCTCAGAGAACCATTGTGAAGAACATGTCAGCACAGACGGTTATACTAGAGTTAAAGATAGATATGGCAAATGGAGGTCAAAACAACGAATAATTTGGGAAGAAGTTCATGGTAAAATACCTGAAAATTATGTTATCGTTTTTGCCGATATGAATAAGCAAAATTTTGAAATAGATAATTTGATTTTAGTTAGCAGGAGACAATTATCTATTCTTAATAAGTATAAATTGATAACGAAAAGCAGCGAAATGACAAAGAATGGTATTTTAGTAGCTGATATTATTTTAAAAATAATAGAAAGGAAACAAAATGAGGCAGACTGAACTAATTTATAAAGCGTGGATAAACACAAAAAAACCTATACTGTATGAGACATCAGATGAAAAAGGGAATAAAAAGATAGTTGAGTGTGAATTTTTAGATCCTCAATCTCACAAATTTTTTACAAAAAAGAATGGCGTATGTCCCATATGCGGGTCAGCTACAACGGCAGGCATACCTAGTAAAAAGTTTTTTTCAGCGAACTATACAGATTGGAGCATCCACAAAGAACCGACAGGGGAAATCGTATGTGAGTCATGTGCTTTTACAATGATGTTAAATCCGGATGTCGGACGGATGACGTTATCTAGATACAGTTTTTGTGCTAGCGATACTTTAGAAATTTTGAACAGAGGGGATTGTAGAGATAAGCTACTGAATTTGCCTAGGCAACCATTTGTGATGGCGATAGCTGTTAGTCAAAAAAAGCACCTTGCTATAAAGAGTAAAATATCTTATTCGCCCGTCCAATGTTTAATCAACTTAGAGGAGGATGCTATACCAGTTAATAGCGCCACATTGAAAAAATATTTAGAAATTATAGAGGCGTTAAGAGGGATTGGGTTTACTAAAGTAGAGATCGAACAGAAGAAAATACGCTTTGATAAGATAAAAATTTATGGAATAAGCGCTATGACGAAAATAGAAGACCTTTATAAACAATTGTCAGATTTGAGATTATTAAAATTGAGCGTATTTGTAGCTAAAAAAATGAAACTGGAGGAATCAGAATGCTATTTGGATTTGAAACCAATAACGACAAAGCAGCAACAGGAGCACTCATCGTCTATGCAGTATACAAAAGTAGAGATGTCAAAAGAGGACCTAGCGGATATGAAATGTGGGGACAAATCGAGCGATTCGCCAGAACATCCGCAAAACGAGCAAATGACTTTGGAACTTTTTTAGATAAATTTAAAAGAAAAATGTCTTGTAGTACGATTAACCCTAAATGGACATCTACAGGAATCTTAAAAAAAACTGCAACAATTTTAGAAGATGGATCTATTTTATCCCAAACAAATGAAAAAGAAAGAGATTTTATGATAGAAATAATTGAGTCTGATAGCGATTATCAAGAAGAAGTAGTGAGCTTTATATACACCCAAACGCAGAGGATTATATTACTTGTTAGAGACAGGTTAGAAAGAGAACAACCAATAATTGAATTTATTAATAATAACCAGGAGGTGAGCAAACATGGAAAAAACTTATAAAATCGAGTCAATTTATACATTGAAGGCTCCGTTATCACACATAGGAGAAAGCGAAAGCACGGAAACATTTTTAAATACTATTAGTGTTAGAAATGGCAATAAAGTCGATGATGTTTTCGCTTATAGCGGCAATGCTCTTAGAGGTGCATGGCGAGATTCGGGTGCTAAATATCTATTAGAAAAATTAGGTGTTAAAGTCCCGAAAAAAACATTCCATTTATTGTTTACTGGCGGAAGCATTAGCGGTAATCAAGTGGTTGATATCGAGCAAGCAAAGCGATTACGCAATACATTTCCTTTCATTTCAATTTTTGGCGGAGGTGTAGGAAATCAGATATTAAGCGGTAAATTCAACCAAACCTTTGCTTATCCAGTATGCAAAGAAACGGTTAATATAATTCCTTCTAATATTGAATCTATTGACTATAGTGCGCAAGAGTTATCTTGGAGACAACTAACTGGAGAAGCTAATTTTAGCCGTAAAGATGACGGCAAAGATCGTTTGGGTGACGATTATATTATAAATGACGTAAATTTATTAGAATCAAAATCCAAGAAGAAAGATGAACCAGCAACACAAATGAGATATACAGCGGAATATTTGATTCCTGGTACACAACTATGGCACCAATTGGAAATGACAGGAACAGAATTAGAATTAGGAGCTTTGGTGTCATCTATTCATGAGTGGGCAAAAAGCCCTCATTTAGGAGGGATGGCTGCCAAAGGATTTGGATTGGTAGATCTAATAATGACTATTGACGGAGAGCCGTTTATAAGCATTGAGAGCCAATTGTTACACTTGCAAGAAACTGCAATACAAGCTAAAGAATCATATGATGAGCATTTGCAATCTATTTATGATAATTATCTTGTTGAGAACAAAGAGGAATTCATAAAATTATTGGAGGTGTAATATGGCTACAGAACCATTAAAGATCACTGCTAAATTATTAGATGGGCGAATAAACTCTACTGACGGATTATTATATTTTGACGCGATATTATATCACGCTTGGTTTTTAAAGTACGATCCTAAAGTTTTAACTGGAGAAAAAACAGGAAAACCTAAGCATTTCGGACTACCTCTGTTGAAGTCTCCTTTGGATTTAGAATCTAACAGATATGCAGCCAGTTTAGGTTTTTACGAACAATACAACCAAAAAATAGAATACTGGAACAAGCGCCCTAGATGGGATAAACACGCATCGTATCTAAGTGCCGATAAAGGCAAGATAAAAACGAGTGTAGGTCTCGAAAGAGCGTATCGCACACCTCAAGTCATAAGAACGATTAGCAATCCAGAGTTTTTTTGTATAGGTACAATAGACAAAATAAAAGATTTATTATCATATATGCCAGCCATCGGGAAAAAGCCGACCGCTGGATGGGGAAAAGTGAAAGAGTGGGTCGTTGAATCTTTTGATGCAGACTGGACAACCTATAGTTCAAAATATGGAATCATGAGACCATTACCGATAGATAAAGAATACGACTTTGATACAGAAGGCTATAGGATTGAAGATATAGCTATCCGTCCTCCTAGTTGGAAAGTTAAAAATCAAAGAACGTGCTACGTACCAAAGGTGATCATAAATGAATGAAGATGAAATCGAAAAATATTTACTAATCTCCAAAAGTAAAAGATTTAATAATTTAGTTTCTAAAACGCATAACATCATAGAAGAAGCATTAAACGTTTCTCAATATTTTTATTTATCTTATTCTAGCGGGAAAGATAGTACAGTGCTTATCGATTTGTTGTCACATCACAGCTGGTCAAAAACAGCGTTCCATGCAGTCGCCTCAAAATACGAAGATCCTCAGGAGAATATAGATTTGTCAATAAAAGCGTCAGGTAAATACGGGGTAGATATACAGATACATCAGTGTTTCGGAGAGTATGACGCATGGAAAGAAGCAGGTTATTTCTTTGTTGACCCGTTTACAAAAGAAGAACGTTTTCTAGCCAGCAAGGCAAACGAAGATTTTAAAAAAGTGGCGTTATCCTTTGGTAAAAATGAAAATTTACCACACCGTTTTATGGGAGTTACAAAGTCAGAGAGCAAAGGAAGAGAAATAAACATAGCGCTACGTGGGTATAATTATCGATTGAAAAACGGGAACCTTGTTAGTAATCCTTTAGCTAATTGGAAAAATGAGGATATTTGGGCGTACATTGTCTCAAGGGATTTAGAATATTTAAGCGTTTATGACAAACAGTTATATCAACCAAGAGAATTAATCAGGAATGAGTTTACGATAATGTATTCTGGGGTGTCGCAAACAAAAGAGATGATGATTAAATATCGGTACTCTTATCCTAAATTATTTTTCGGGCTATCAAAAGAATTTCCTGAAATAAGGAATTATATTTGAGGATAATAAATACAATATATAAACGTTTATTGACTATTTAAATAATACAGGAGGGGTAGCGGATTGAATCAAATTACAGAATTATCAGAAGAACAGTTAAAAATACTAGCGAAAGAAATTAATATTCTTGCTAGGCGAGATCGGGAAGAAGAAAGAAAAAAAAGAGTAGATAACAGTTATCACAACACAAGAGAGTTATTGATCCATTATCACATGTTAAAAAAACACTGTGAAATAGTAAATGAACAGCTCAATGAAGAACTAGGCTCATTGTGGAGTGATTGGCGCTTTGATTTAAATACATTGCTAGAGCATAAAGCAAAAACGGCTAAGCTGATGAACCATGTAGATAGAGCGTTAATCGCTTATAAATCTATCTGTGATAGCGAAAAATCAAGAGGATATGAAATTTTGAATAAAAAGTATCTTATGAAACCACAGAAAACGGATCAGTTTATTGCAGATTTCTACGACTTAGACAGAACTACAATAAACAAAAGTATAAAAAAATCCATCGGAGAATTGTCCATTTTATTATATGGAATTGATGTAGTAAAAATGAGTTGATTCACTATTCATTCACCACGACGCCACACTTTCCATTATATAATGATAAGGTGAAATAAGTACCTAAATCACCTACAGCAAACAATTACACAACTAAAACCAACTAATTTAAAAAAATGTCGATATTGTTGTAGGTGGTTTAACACTCACTCACAGGCTAACAACTAAAAAACTATAAGGATGGTGACACTCTCCCTCATAGAGTTTATTTCATTCTTGCCTGTGGGTGTTTTACATAAAAAATCAAATGCAATCTATGAAGTTCCAGATGTGGCTTTTCTGAGCTTCTTTTTGTTTTCTTTTTATAGTATTCTGTATATAAAAAGAAAAAGGTGGAGAATTATGAATATACAATATATCGGATTAAATGGACAAAGCTTTGAATCTACTGAAATAGAAAGTTCTTCCTTAGATAATCCTAAAGATTTTGATGATTTTAATTTCAATTTCATTGATTTAAATAATATATCAATTTGGAGAGCTAAGGTTAATTTCTCAAGCGATCCTCTTTCTAATTTTGTTAAGGATTTTAAGACGTTGTCTAAGTTGATATACAGTTCAAATTCAAACGTTCTAATTTCTATCCCTCAGAACTTCAAAACAGAGTTTAATATAAAAGATTATATGAGACATTTTAGAATTGCTTTTTCAAATTTAGTTAATAGAGATTTTGATTTAGTTTTTGGAACGACCAACACAAAAGTTTGCGATACAGTAATTACATCGGATTTTGTATTCGATAAAAGTGTAGGTGGAAGCTGGACTATAGTTACGAAATCAACTATTGGGAATAAGCCAACTACAATAAAATATCAAAATGTTTACGTTACAACGTTAAATATAACCAATTTCATGGAGTTGAAAAATTTTATGATTGAGGCTAATCTCGTATCTACAAATAATAAAGAAATACCAGAATGGATGGAGGAGGTCAAAATGTTTGATGATAGACTACAAATGGATGCTATCCAAATTAAAGAGCAGCAAATAGAAGAACTTAAGAGCAAAATAACCATAGCTGAAGAAATATTGAGCAAAAATGAACGCTTAAAATCAATTTTGTATACCCAATCAGATTCGTTGGTAGAAGTAGTTTTCGAGATATTTGAAGAAATTTTAGATATAGATCTTTCGAAATTTGAAGATAAAAAGATAGAAGACATTTCATTTGCTATTGGCGATATGACATTTATCGGAGAAATTAAAGGAGTTACTAGTAATGTTAAAACCCCTAATTTATCTCAATTAGATAATCACTATACTAATTTTGTCGAAGAACACCCTGAGATACCTGAAGAAAGTATCTATAAATTACTAATAATAAATCATCAAAGAAAAAGACCGTTGAGTGAAAGAGATCCGATTGACCATAAACAAATAGAACTAGCGGAGAACAAATATACTTCACTAATTATTGAAACAAGCGAATTGTTAAAGTTATTAGAAAAATACAGAAATGAATTGATATCTAGAGATGAGATTATAGATTTGCTTACAAAAAATGGTTTATTCAAAATTGATTAATAATATCCAGGTGCTTTGCGCCTACATAGTCATCGCACACGCGGTGGCTTTTTATATTACATTAACCGTCATTCGTGGCGGTTGTTTTAGTTTAAGAGAGGAGAATGGTTATGAAGCAACCACAAGATCACAAAAAGAAAAAATATACAGAACAAGATCATTTAAGAATTATGAAAGAGTTTCGTGATGGGAAGAATGTAGATAACATTGCTACTACATTTTTAGAAGTGTTGGGTTTATATGGAGTTACTGTAGAAGAAACTTCAGCGCTGTTATTCTATGTCATGCAAACAGTTCTTCAGCAACCGCACAATAAATTAATGCTAGATCAATTGCACATAGATATTAATACACCGACTGAGACAAGTGGAGGTGTGGTTACGCCAGTTGATAAAGTGTTAGACATCCAACGTATTTATCTAGGGATGTATCACGAAAAGCTGAAAGGTGGCGTTGAGTTATGAAACAATCAGATCAAATAAAATTTACACTAATCAAAAATGCAGTTCCAGAAATAATTATTAATGGTGAAGAGGTTCCTGTTGTTTCTTGTTCGTATCAATATATGACATCAAACCCTATTGACGGTGGTGCAAATATGTTTGTGGCATCAGTCTTAATTGGTCGCACATTTGAACAAAAGACTGTATATCACAATAGTTTAACTAATGAGACTTATATGCAGTGACAATTGATACATCTACAAAAGCTTCACGCGCCAAGTTCTATTCATCCTCTTCGTGGAAACGATTAAGGAAACTATGTTTAGAACGTGATCATTACGAATGTCAATGGTGTAAAGAAGAAGGCAAAGTTACTACTCAAAACAGCATTGATCAACACGGTAATCCAGTTATTCTAGAAGTGGATCACATCAAAGAGTTAGAAGACTTTCCAGAATTAGCTTTGGAGTTGATCAACCTTAGAACATTGTGCAAGGACTGCCATAACAAAAGGCACAAGCGATTCAACTATCGATCGAGCAAGAAGAAAAAGAAGTGGGATGATGAATGGTGGTGAAAGATATGATTGAAATACACAATCAACCAAGAGGAAGCGGCAAGACTACCGAAGTGATTGAACGAATGAAAGAGGATGTTGATCTAGTTTGTTTAGTTCATTCGAGCAGAGCGAAAGAACTGTATCCAAGCGAGCTGAAGCACAGACTCTTTACGTTTGACCAATTCGATATTAGAACAATCGACAGATTGAGAGTGAGAAAAGCAATTGTAGATGAAGGTTTGATCGGTTCGAAGACATCTATTGCTAATATGTATTACAAATTAGGGAATGCAGGAATAGAAACCGTAGTCTTTGGTACAGACATTTAGATACAGATAAATAATTTCGTTTCACAAAAATGTTTCACAAAAATAGCCCCCCGCCGAATATTTTTGGTGTTTTTTTCTTTTACGGGAAACCGGTGGATGGGGTCAACTCCATAGATATTTTACGTTTTCGCGCATAACCCCTCCCCTAGATAGAAAGAAGGTGAATTATATGAGCAAGTTAGAAGAGCGAGACGCAATAGTCCAGAAAGAAAAGAACAGGTTAAACCGTTTATTTAAAGATATACCAGTAAATAAAAAGAAGTCCGTTGAAGGTTTGATTATACAAGCTGCGAGACTAAGAGTTTTACTCAATGAAATGTGGATAGATATTACTGAAAACGGAGATTATGAACATTTTTCCCAGTCAGAAAAACAAGACCCGTATGAACGAGAGCGCCCAGTAGCAAAGCTTTATAATTCGCGTGATGTTAGCTATCAAAGGGTGATTAAACAGTTGACGGATTTGTTGCCTGAAGAAAAAAGAGACCCGGCTGGGGCGGCTAAAGATGGTAGTGATTTATTATGATGCCACCATTTTTTGAAGAATATGTCGATCTATATGAGCGTGGCGTTATTCCGTTCAACAAGGAAAGAATTTTACTGGTAGATTACCTAAAAAAGGATATATTACCGCGTGATGATGTTTATTTTAATATAGAATTAATAGATAAGTTTGTAAGATTTAGCGAAAAAAACTTATTTCCGCTAGCGAAATATCAAAAATTTATAACGCCTTTTATTTTTCTTTATCGTAAGGAAGATAACGAGGTGTTTTTTGATGAATTTTTAATAACCATAGCTCGTGGCGGTGGTAAGAATGGGTTTATGTCTGCTAGAGACTCTTTTTTTATTAGCCCTTTACACGGCATCCATAACTACGATGTAACTATCACTGCCAACTCAGAAAAACAAGGTAAGGTATCATTCAAGGAAGTTTACGAAACAGTACAACTAAAAGGGTTAGAAAAACAGTTTTATCTCACCAAAATGGCCATAACTAATAATGTGACAAATAGTGTATTCAGTTATCGGACGAACAATCCTAAAACGATGGATAGTGCACGGGACGGAACTCTAGAGTTTGATGAAATCCATCAATTCGAATCTTCCGACCCTGTCGATATCCAAAGAAGCGGACTAGGTAAAATACAGAACCCGAGAACATTTTACAACGGAACGAATGGACATTATCGTGAAGGTTTTTATGACAAAATCATTGAACGATCAAATAATATCCTTGAGCGGAAAAGCCCTAATGACAGATTGTTCCCCTTCATTTGCAAGCTAGATACGATAGATGAAATGAACAACAAAAACATGTGGTCCAAAGCTAATCCGATGTTTGAAGAAAGTACCCCGTATGCTAAACGGTTGCTTACAGCAGTCGAAAAAGAATTTCTTAAACTCGAATCTGAGCCGAGTGGCCGAACAGAATTTGTAGTTAAGCGTATGAATTTTACAGAAGGTGATGGTGAGAAAGATGTAACCACTCACGAAAAACTTTTAGCAACAAAAAGAGAATTTGGCGACTCAGAGGGTAAGTCTTGTGTCATAGGTTTTGACTATGCAAGTATTAGAGACTTTGCTAGTGTTGGTAAATTGCTGAAAGAGGGAGATGAATATGTTTGGCAACAACACTCTTTCGTGAGGAAGCAATTCTTAGATGCGTTTAAATTGAAAGCTCCTATAAAAGAGTGGGAGCAGCAAGGTTTGTTAACTATAGTTGACGAGCCATCTATTGACCCAAGGCATATCGTCAGATGGATAAACAAACAACGAGAGATACATCATATCGAAATCGTAGTTGCGGATGGTTTTAGAATGGATTTATTAAAACCGCTGTTAGAAGAAGAAGGGTACAATTTTGAATTTCTTAGAAACCCTAGAGGTATTCAAGCTAAAGTGGCGCCAATCATTGAGGACGGATTCGCGAATGAACGTTTTATATTTGGAGATGACCCAATGATGAGATGGTATACCAATAATACGTTTGTTAAAGAGGATTCACTCGGAAATCGAACATTTTTGAAAAAGGAGCCTGTCAGAAGGAAAACTGATGGGTTTCACGCTTTTTTAGCAGCTCTTTACAAGAGAGAGGATATAACTGATTTTGATATAGATGGCTCGTTCGATATTTTGGACGAACTAGATTTTTAAATGGAAAGGGTGTGTAATGTGTGGGGCTATTTTCTTATTTTGTCAATTCAATAAAAAATACTCAACCCGTTGACTGGATTCCGGACATTGATTTTTACGACGAATCAGCTAAAAGAAGCTATTTGAAAACAATGGCAAAAGATTCGGTACTTAACTTTGTAGCGAGGACTATGTCAACGGTAGAAATTAAATTCAAAAACAAGAAAAATATATCTGATTGGAATTATATTTTGAATGTGAGGCCCAATAAAGATATGTCCGCCGCTACTTTTTGGCAGAGTTTATTTTACAGGCTGATGGATGACAATGAAGTTCTTGTGATTTTTACAGATGACAATCAGCTTTTAATTGCGGAGGATTTTAATAGAAATAAATATGCAGTGTATGAGGACACTTTTGAGAATGTGGTCGTTAAAGATTATGCATTTAAAAAGACCTTTAAAATGTCGGAAGTCATTTATCTAGAATACAATAACGAAGAATTAGAAAAATTTACCAACGGTTTATTCAAGGACTACTCGGAACTTTTTGGAAGAATCTTGGAAATATCAATGAGAAACAATCAAATAAGAGGCTCGGTCAGCATTGAGACGACAGGAACGCTGAATGACAAAAAAGATGAAAACGGAAAAACAAGAGGTCAAAGATTACAAGAGTATGTAGATAAGATGTATCGAACATTTAGCACGAAAGCTGTTGCTATTGTTGCAAAAGTAAAAGGGATTGATTATGAAGAGTATACCAATAAACAAGGGGTTTCAAATCAATCTCTTGAAGAATTAAACAAAATGAAAGTCTCGTTAATTGATGATATAGCCAACGCCATAGGAGTTCCTACGGCGCTTATTTATGGTGAGAAATCAGAATTAGATTCTAATCTAAAAGCTTTTAAAAAGTTATGCATCAATTCTTTGGTAAAAAAATTAAAAGATGAACTTACAGCAAAGATAATCACTAGACAAGAATATATAAATGGCGAAAGGCTTAAGGTTATCGGGGTATTACCTAGCGATCCAGTTGAATTAGCTACGCAAGCAGACAAGTTGGTTTCTGGTGGAACGTTCTTAACTGATGAGGTTCGTGAAATTTTCGAATATGACGAATTGCCGAACGGTGAAGGTAAGAAGCGATTGGTTACCAAAAACTATGAAGAGGTGAAAGGGGGTGAAAAAGGGAATGAAAAATAATAATAAAGTGCTGTTTGAATTTAAGAACGAAGCAAAAGATGGAAAGCATGTTGTCACATTAAGCGGAACTATCCAAAAAAGATATTGGTCTGATGACAAGTCGATAGATGCCAAGATGATTCGTGATTCTTTGGATGGCGTGACCGATGATATAGTCATTAAGCTTAACTCTCCTGGTGGCGATGTTTTCCAAGGAGTAGAAATGTATAACTATCTCAAAGATCACCCGAGCAACATTACAGTGGAGGTCACTGGTCAAGCTGCGAGCGCAGCAACTTTTTTAATAGCTGGAGCTGATAAAGTAATAATGAATGTTGGTACGTCATTGATGATTCATGAAGCAGCGACATTAGCATGGGGGAATAAAACAGAAATCAAAAAGACACTCGATGCACTGGAAACAATAGACGAATCAATTTTAAATATCTATATCGATAAAACGGGTCAATCTGCTGAGCAAATTACAACTTGGATTAACGACGCTAAATGGTTTACGGCTGATGAGGCGCTCAAATATGGATTTGCTGACGAAATAAAAAAAGATCAATCTACTACGAATAATTATAATGTTGATATTGCAGCTCTAGTAAAAGAAACCGTTGCTCAGGCGTTAGTTGATTTTAAACCAGTAACTAATCACCAAGCGCAACCGAATATGCAGAAATCGAAATCATTATTAAATAAATTGAGAAAAGGGGAATAAAAAATATGACATTAAAAATTACAAACAAAACTGCGGATGCAAAAAATAAATTCAATCAAATTTCTGCTAAAGATGATGTAGCACCCGAAGAAGTTAATGCTGCATTAGAGGAATATGTAACAGCAATTGCAGAGGACGCCGGATCACAAGTCAGAGCAGAGTATGAGGAATTAAAAAATGTAACAGATAATCAAGTGCTACAAGCAAGAGGAATCAACGTGCTAACTGCAGACGAAACAAAATTTTATAATGAGGTATCGAAGCGTGGGGGCTTTGATGAAGATTTAACTTGGCCACAAACAGTATTCGAGAGAATTTTTGAAGATATTCAGAAAGATCATCCTATTTTAAAATTAGTTAACTTTACGCCGACTGTCGGATTGACTAAAACCATTCGTTCTCGCCGAAAAGGCGTAGCAGTATTCGGTCCATTGCATAAAGATATCGAGGGGCAATTAGATGCAGAATTCGGCGTTACAGAAGCAACACAACTTGCTTTAACTGCTTTTTTCTTAGTATCAAAAGACACGTTACAATTAGGCGCTCGATGGATCAATCGTTATGTACGCCTGTGTTTAGGCGAGGCAGTAAAAGATGTATGGGCGCAAAAAATTATTACTGGGACTGGCAATAATGAGCCGATTGGCTTGTTAAAAGATTTAGATGGAGCCGTTACTGGTGGCGTATACCCAGATAAGGCTAGTATAGGCAAATTAACTTTTGCAGATTCTAAAACAATGATCGATGAATTTGCAGGAGTGATGAAAAATCTTTCTAAGTATACACATAAAATTAGCCCTACTGATGCTGGTACGGAAGAGTACAGAACAGTAGACGGCAAAGTTTATTTTATTGTAAATCCTACAAACTACTATGATATTGTTCCTCGTGCTACTGTACAAACTGATTCCGGGACATTTGTTACTAATTTACCATTTATTTCAAAAGACCGTCTTATCCAATCTATCGATGTTCCATCCGACAAACTAATCGCTTTTGTTGACGGAGAATATGACGCAACGCAATCTCAACCGGAAAAAGTATATGAATACAAAGAAACTTTTGCTATGAAGAGAGCGGTACTTTATGCGATCGACATGTTAGGGAACGGACAACCAGCTAACAATGACGCAGCGGATATTTATGATATCGAAATTCCGGGGACTAAGCCAACGACCAAAGCCGCTAAGTAGGAAATGCTATGGACGAGTTTTTAGACGATTTTAAAGCGCGTATGCGTATCTTTTATAGCTCTGAGGATATTTACCTTAAAGAGGTTTTAAACGCGTCTTTTGAGGATATACAGAGCTTAATAGGCGCATTTGATCCAAGTGAGTTTGCAAGTGGAAAAGAATTGGTATTCGAGCGAGCGCGTTATGTTTATAACGATTCACTTGAATATTTTTATGATAATTTCCAACAAAGAATTTTAGATTTATCCATTGTTTTATTAGGTGGTGATGATGATGATGAACCCCAATTATAAGAAACCTAAAATAGGAGCTGGCGAATTAAGGACGCCAGTTTCTTTTTTTGAGTATAATCCAGCTGATGGACCCGAACCAGGAGACGAAGTTAAAGAAAATCTATTTACGTGTACTTGTCTAGCTTACAATCCATCAATGAAGGACTTAGATATATTACAAGCAAAAGATACTAAAGAGGGCTTGACAATTAAAATTCGCGATCCTCACCAAGATTATGTACCGACAAACAAGCATAAAGTTACAGTTGATGACTACCGTTATCAAGGTAAAGTCTGGGAAATTGTGGACGTTTCTCCGGACTTAGAAAGCAACACGTTTATAAAAATAATCTTGGGGTTGATATCATGAGTGTGAACACAAAAGGGATGGACGAGGTTTTAAGAAACTTAGAAAACAAATTAGGTCAATCAAGGGTCGCAAGAGTCGTTAATAAAACGCTAAGAGAAAACGGGGAAAAACTTGAAGTCGAACTGAAAGATGCTGTATTGAAATATAAAGATACCGGGGCTACTGTTGACGAGGTAGTAAGGAGTAATGTATCAAACAAGAATGGTGTGAAAGTTGTTAAAGTCGGTTGGAATGGACCTAAAAAAAGATATAAACTAGTCCATTTAAACGAATTTGGTTATACGCGTTTTGGTAAAAGATATAGCCCTAGAGGTTTAGGGATTATCAGAAAAACAATTGAAAAAGCGGAAAAATCGTATATAGCTGATACAAAAAATGGATTGGAGGAACTGGCTAAATGAAAGACATGTTAACAACAATCTACAATCAATTAATTAGCGATGAAAAGTTTACTAGTTTAGTCAATACCGCCAATGTTAAGTTTTATGACTACCCGGAAACTGGCGATACTAGCACGCCATTTGTTATTATTACGCCTTTGGATGTTCCGTCTCCGGCTGCTTATGCAAGTGACCAAGAAGTCTCCGCGAAACTTATTTATCAAATTGATGTACAAAGTAAAGAACGAGTTAAAGTAAAACAAATACAAAGCATTATCAAAGTCAAAATGTATGACTTAGGATTTTTCCAGTTATCCGATGGGCTAGATACTTATTTTAAAGAAACGAAACGTTTTGTTGATGCAAGACGATACAGAAAAAATACACCGCTTTATGACACGGACTATTAGTTCGTGTTTTCATTTTAAAAAAAATAGAGAGAAGGAATCGAATTATGACTTTAGTAGGATTTAAACGTGCGACAATTGGAGTTTTTGATGAAACTGGAAAAGTAGTAGGAAAGCATGTTATTGAAGGGAAAACGAATGAAGGAGCTACAACTGAAGCAGAAATTAATGGTTTGGCAGCTGAAGCAACCAAAGCATATGGATCAGATGTTGCTTATTATGTTTCTCAAAGTGGGACCGGTGATGTAAAAGTAAATCTTGGTATTTTAGATTTGCCCGCAGGAGTAGAAGATTCAATTTTAGGGTTATTCGTAGCGACTAGCGGACTCTCCTATTTTGGCGAAAAGACAAATGCTCCGTACTGTAACTTATTACTGGAGTCAACAACACTAAGCGGTGAACCTTGCGGATTAGGAGTGTTAAAAGGTAAATTTAGCAAAGAATCAATCAAAGTGAAATCCCGTGAAGAGGGGAAAGATACACCAGAAGCTGAAAGCCTAGTATTTTCTGCGATTGAATCCGATGCCGAGAATGAAACAAAAGGAAATGTGGTTGGTAAAGCACCGACAAAAGAATTGCTTACTAAATTATCAGACTTAATGTTTGGATCTACGCCAGTTTCTAAAGCAACTGAAAAAACTGCTGCATCATCAAAAGGTTAGTCTAGCGACTAGCCTTTTTACATACAAGGAGGGATTGGATGGCTAAAGAATTAAGGATCAAGTTAAAAATAAAAGATAAAGAAAAAACATTCGTTCAAGATTTTGTTCCAGCTCAAAAGGTCATTGATACTTTGGAATTCTGGAAAAAAATTGAAACAGAAGAAACCGATGTCGTTGATAATATTCTAGGGAAAATTGAATTAGCAGCTAGTTATTTTGATGATGATGATGTAAGTTCAGAATCTATTTTATCTGGAATGCAAGCGTGGGAATTGCAGCAGAAAATTGATGAATTAATTTCAATTGTCATGGGAAGTGAAATAGACCCAAAGGAACAGGAAAACCAATAACTGCGGATGAGGCATTGAAAAATGTATATTCTTTGATCCGCAATATTGTCACGAATGTTGATGGATTTAACATCAATGATGTTCTGCAGTCTGATTGGGATATGTTGATTGAAATTTTATGTTCACAACCAGAGAAAAAAGAAAAGGCGATATCACTCGAAGAGTTTATGAACTCCGTCGGGTGATTTTTATTTTGTCGGAAAGGAGGAAATTATATTGAGTGGTGGAACACCGTTAGGAAAAATGGTCATAGAATTAGGTCTTGATAGTACCGATTTTGGAAAAGGTCTTGATGGAGCTAAAAAAATGACCAATTATGCCATGAAAGAAATGCAAGCAAATATGAAAATCTATGATACAGCTGGTGATAAGCTTGGTAAATTCCAAGCTCAACAAACCGGTTTGTCTAAAGTCATCGATTCTCAGCGGCAAAAAGTCGAAGCCTTGAAAAAAGCTTATGATGGGTCATTTGTAGATGGGAAACCTACTGAACAAACCGCTAAATTTGCTACTCAATTACAACAAGCCAATGGGCAACTTGCAGCATATAATAAACAGTTAGCGAATTCTGCAGGCGAAATGGCGAAATGGAAAATTGAAAATACTGGAATTACTGGTGGATTGAATACGTTTGGTCAAAAGCTTACGAGTATTGGTGATAGGGCTGCTAAATTTGGCGACAATTTAACTACAAAAGTGACAACACCGATTGTCGGTGTTGTCGCTGCATCCGTTAAAGCTGCTATGGATTGGGAATCTGCCTTTGCTGGCGTAAAAAAAACCAATGATGAGGTTGTAGATTCGACCGGAAAAGTTGTTTATTCCTATAAAGATTTAGAAGATGGTTTGCGGAACATGGCAAAAGAATTGCCAGCCAGCCATCAAGAAATAGCGGCGACTGCTGAAGCGGCAGGGCAACTAGGCATTCAAACGGAAAATGTTGTTGGGTTTACTAAAACTATGATCGACTTAGGCGAATCAACTAATATGTCAGCTGAAGAAGCAGCCACAGCGTTGGCTCGTTTGGCGAATATCACAGGGATGCCACAGACTGAGTTTGATAAATTAGGATCAGTTATTGTTGCCTTGGGGAATAACTTTGCTACAACTGAATCTGAAATCACGGCAATGGGATTACGTCTTGCTGGTGCTGGTTCACAAGTAGGGATGTCCGAATCGCAGATTATGAGCTTTGCGGCAGCTTTATCGTCGGTAGGCGTTGAAGCAGAAGCTGGCGGTTCTGCGTTTAGTAAAGTTATGGTGCAAATGCAATTGGCAGTGGAAAAAGGAACTGGAGCATTTTCTGAAGTTCAAGAGATTGCTGATCAAGCTGGTATGAGCATTGGAGAATTTGGCGAAATCGTACTCAAAGGTGGCAAAAATGCGAAACAGCTTGCTGATTCCCTAGGTATGGATGCTAAGAGTTTGAAAAAAATGTATAAAGAGGCAGATAAATCAAAAACTTCTCTTGAGGATTTTGCAAATGTAGCTGGAATGTCGGGCGAACAATTTAGTAAAGCGTTTAAAGATGATGCTGCCGGAGCAATTATCAGTTTTATTAAAGGGTTAGGAGAAGCTGAAAAGCACGGAACATCTGCTATTAAGGTTTTAGATGATATGGAAATTAAAGAGGTGCGTCTTCGTGATTCGTTACTTCGTGCTGCCGGAGCAAGTGGGGTTTTTACCGATGCAATAGAAATGGGATCGAAGGCATGGGGTGAAAATACTGCGCTATCAAAAGAAGCTGGACAACGATATGAAACGACAGAATCTCAACTTAAAATGTTAAAAAATGAAGTAGTAGATATTGGCATTGAGTTTGGAGGTCCGTTTTTAAAAGCTTTGCGTGATGGCGTACAAGCATCGAAGCCTTTGATCCAAACAGTTACTGATTTAGCTAAGAAATTTAGTCAGGCATCACCTGAGACGCAAAAAATGATTATGAAGACAATCGCTTTTACAGCAGCGGCAGGTCCAATGTTGTCTATAGTCGGGCGATTAACAAGCGGATTAGGTGGTTTAACAACTAAATCAATTGGTTTTATTGGAGTTCTTGCTAAAAAGAAAACAGTTGCTGAGTTTACAACGCAATTAGTTTCTGGTTCAAAAGATCTTATTAAGTGGGGTAGCGCTACAAAGTCAGCTACTGATTCTGCTAAAGCATTTGCTCCTCAAGTAGCATCTAGTAGTACGCAAATTGCAAAATTTGGTGCGGTTGCGTCAACCGCGGCAGGTTCTAGTGGTGTCGGTGCTGTAACTGGAGCTCTTGGTGCATTGGGTCCAGTAGCTCTCGGTATTGTTGGAGCTGGTGGTGTTTTAGCTCTTGGCTATGGAGCTTGGAAGTTATGGGGTGAAGAAGCTTGGAATGCGGGGCAGAGGACGAAACGTTGGGGGACTGATGTTGGTGAAGCAACAGATGAAACTTTAACTTCAGTAAAAAATTATACTACCCAAGCAAGTGGTCAATTTGATTTGATGAGTCAAGGGTTAGGGAATAATTCAAACGAAATGGCTGATAATTTTGTTAAAGTTGGTGAAACAATTGAACAAAGCTTAATTAAAAAAATTGAAGGTTTGGATAAATTAATTAAGGAACTGCCAGCTTCGGTTGATGGCGCTGTAAGAGAAATGGTCGAAGAAGAGAAAAAACAAACCGAAACTGCATTAGAAACTGTCCAAAAAAATAACGAACGAATATACGAAATGAAAAAGAATGCTTCTGATAAGGGTATCGAGTTAAGTACTGTTGAATCCAAGATAATTCAAGATTTGGCGGAACAAAGCACGCGTGCTTACGTTGATACTTTAGATTTGACAGCGAATGAAAAGAAGAAAATTCTAGACGCTATGAACGGTGATGTTTCGAAAGCCTCTGATGAAGAAGCTAGATTGTGGCTACAGTCGCTAGGGAAACAAAGGCAAGCAGCAGCGGCGCATATGTCAACTAGTAAAAAAGAAAAGGAAAAGTATCTAGAAGATTTAGGATATAATCTGGACGGAGAATTTGCTCAAAAATTCATGGAAGCATGGAATGAGATTAATCAAACTACTGTTGATGGATTTGATCAACAAATGGCAACTATCGTTGAAAAATATCCAGAATTGATGGATGAAGTGTTTTTGGCTAATGGTCAGCTTATTTCTTCAATGGGTGAATATGGCCAAGGAGTAAAAGCTGAAAATGAAAAAATAATCGATTCTGTAAAAGATATGACCACTCAGATTGGCGAAAGTGCTGATAAAAACGCTAAGGACTTACAATTGGTAGGTAAAGAAGGAACAAAATCCGGGAATCTTTGGAATAGCATAGTTCTTGATGATAAGAAAGCGAATGTTAAAACTAATGCCCAAGAAGAATTGAACAAAGCAACTAAGTCTTCTGACGTTTGGGAATCATTGGCATTCCATTCTAAAGAAGCTAATCTTTCGAGCAATGCAAAACTGATGCTTGCTGAAGCGGCTATTGCAAACGGCCATTGGGAAACGATGAGCTGGAAAGATAAAACCGCAGTAATTGATAGTAATGCGACTCAAACGATTATCGAAGCTATGCAAAAAGAAGATATTTGGGATGGGCTTTCGTTTGAGCAGAAAAAAGCGGTTCTTTATTCTGACACACCGGAAAAAGTAGGTCGAGCTGTAAGTGATCTAGGGTTGTGGAATGAGATGGGATGGAAAGTTCATCAGCTCAAGGCTGATAACCACGACTACTTAAATAAAATTAATATGACAAAAGAGTATCTTGATCGTTGGAATCAATTGCCGGTTGATGTAAAAGATATCATGTTGGATAATACCGAATACAGTTTTAAAATTCTTGAATCTGAAGAAAATTATCGACGATTTAGTAGTTTGCCTGATGATGAAAAGAAACTTATTGCTAAGAATGAGCAACTTGTAACTACAATAGTAGAATCAGAGAGCATGTATGTTCGATGGTCCCAAATGCCAGATGCAACAAAGAAAATCTTTGGTAACAATGTAGACTTGCTTAATAAAGTTATCGGATCAGAAGCTTCCTATGATAGGTGGTTGAAGTTACCAGAAGTAGATAAAAATATTTTGGGTAACAATTCTGATTTGTTGGCCAAAGTATTTTCTTCTTCAGAAAGCTATAAAACGTGGATGGCGTTACCAGAAAAAGAAAAAATTTTGATAGGTAATAATGGAGATATTCTCAATAAATTAGGCGTAGCAACTGGTGCGATCAATACCTATAACAGCATAGACACTCTAACTAAAGGTTTGAATTCTGAAACGAATGCCGTTTCAGCAAAGGGATATTTGGATGATTTAATTTCTTCTTGGGGATCAATTCCATTTTATGAGAAAAAAGAACAAGTAGTAGAACAAAAATTCATTGGTCCGCAACTACCAGGTCACGAAAAAGGGACGAACTACCATCAAGGAGGTCCGGCTCTTGTTAATGATCAAAAGGGTTCTCTTTATAAGGAGTTTATCCAATATCCTGATGGTCGGAGTTTTATACCTCAGGGTCGTAACGTGATTATCGATATGCCAAAAGGCGCTAAAGTGATGCCGGCCAAGAAAACTAAAGAAATGTTTCCTCAATACGCAAAAGGTATTGGGGTTTTTAAGGATTCTCAGCTAATGCGGTCAATTGCTAGAATTAACGAAAAAATAGAAGTAACCATTGAGAATAAGCAAAGGGATCAACCTTCTTTTGATGAAAAGAACTTTGCAGCTATTTTAGTTAGCGCATTAAAAGATGTCAGATTTGAGCCTAAAATAGTTGTACCACGAACAAATAGTAGATCGCAATCAACAGCCGATACAATGCAAGATATCGAATTTATGCGTCAAATAGGAGCGAGGGGGAAAGGTTTTAAATGATTGGCTATTTTGAATATGACAACAGAAATTCGTTAGATTTCGGCTTGACCCTTGACCCAGAATTGGAATTCGAATCACCGGAGCAAGATGTTGAATTTGTTCCAGTTAAAGGTGTTGATGGAGAAATCGCGATCGCTAACGAATCGTTGAAGAATGTAAACATGACTTTCCCTTGTATGTTGCTACGGTGTGAAAATAAAATGATTGAAGAACAAATGACGGATGTGACTAATTGGCTAAAAGGCAAAAAAGGATGGAATCGTTTAATATTTTCTGGTGATCCTAAGCATGTATATAGCGCGATGTGTCACTCCAATTTTAGTTTTAAAAGAAAAAATCATATGAAAGCTGAAGTGGTCATACCGTTTACCTTAAAACCAATCAAGTATCTTTCGACAGGTTTGATAGATCGAGTAGTGACAAATGGTCAAATCCTTTATAACGAAGGAACCAGAATAGGAAAGCCTGTGATTAGAATAACTGGTAATGGTGATATTACTTTACGAATTGGTACGTCCGTTTGTAACTTAAAAGGTATAGATAAAGGCATAATATTAGATTGTAAATCGTTGATCATAACTTCGTTAGATGGATCAAGACCGCAAGGGGATAAGGTAAATAAATTACCATTACCTAGTATCCCTCCTGGGCAATCAGTTATATCTTGGTCAGGCAACGTTTCCGAAGTTAAATTAATGCCAAGATGGGAGACGATTATATGAGTCATCCTATTTTATATGATTACGGTACAACAAATTATTTTAATCTTGGTTTAGGGGTTCTTTCAGAAGCTGTTACTGCACAAGTTTATGAAGCTAGAAATCTGGAATATTACTTTGAAATGTCTTATCCAATTGATTCGTGGATGTATAAATTTTTGCAAGTTGATCGAGAAATAAAGTGTGACAATGGCCATACTTTAAAAGATCAAAGGTTTGTAATTAAGCGGATTATTGATGACACAACTGAGGGTTATGCAACAGTTTATGCCGAGCATGTATCTTATTTAACTAATGACTTACCTTTGAAACCATATGTTTATGCTTCTGGATCTTGCCAGATAGCACTAAATATTTGGAAAAGCGCAATCGTTGAAAAAAATCCATTTATTGTAGATAGTGATATAACAACAAATACTGCAACAACATGGGAAATAACGAATGTAGAAAATTCTCGTCAAGCGTTAGGTGGCGCAGAAGGGTCGATGCTCGATCGTTGGGGTGGGGAATTTCGGTTTGATAATTATCATATTTCTTTGCTCAAAGCACGTGGCAAACGATCAAGTAGTATTTTAGCCTATGGAAAAAATATCATCGACCTAGAACAAGAACGTAATATTACAAACACCTTTACGTCGGTGTATCCTTACGCAACGTATAAGAATGAAAAAGAAAATGAAGTTTACATGAGTTTACCAGAGTTTTATGTTGATTCAGAGCATGTCAGTAAGTATAAAAATAGAAAGATTCTACCAGTCGATTTTTCAAGTGAGTTTGATGATGAGAAAAATAGACCTACTGTAGCTAAATTACGAGAACTAGCAAAAAAATATATTAAATCGAATAATGTTGGTATCCCAAATGTATCTATCCGAGTTTCTTTTTTAGATTTATCCCAAACTGTAGATTATAAACATGTAGCTCCGTTAGAAGAACTTAATCTGTGTGACACAGTCACAATATTTTATGAGAAATTAGGTATTAGTACAACAGCAAAGGTTATACGTACCGTTTGGAATGTATTGCTGGATCGCTACGATGAAATCGAAATCGGGGATTCCCGAACGACTCTCGCTGGCACAATTAACAATATTCAGAACAACATCAATGAAATCCAAACAAACGTTAATGAAGCTCAGACTGCTGCAAATGGTAAAAATACTATTTTCCGTGGTCCAGATGAACCAACAGCTAACCATATAGGTGATATGTGGTATAAGCCTGTAGGTGACGAGGTGGAGTTTTATATTTGGGATGGCATTAAATGGGAATTTATCATGTCGACCTCTGGGATCACAGAAGCGCAAAGGATTGGTGAGGAAGCAAGAGAGCTTGCAGACGCTGCGCAAGCAAGTGCTGATGCTGGCGT
This sequence comes from Enterococcus sp. AMC1251, assembly GCF_058216535.1. Classification (NCBI taxonomy): domain Bacteria; kingdom Bacillati; phylum Bacillota; class Bacilli; order Lactobacillales; family Enterococcaceae; genus Enterococcus; species Enterococcus sp. AMC1251. Next base: position 1,470,749 of record NZ_CM177098.1, read on the forward strand.
TGGTTTGGCAAACCAAGCAATCTTGCATGCAAATTTAATCAAGAACAGCTTGAACACGCTAGAAAGCGAGTTTGACGGTTTCCAGCAATCTGTTTTTGGTGCCGGAGGTTTAAGCTCTCAGATCACTCAGCTGAAAGGGCAAATCACTTTAGCTGTTAATGACCTCAAGGACATGACTAGCAATACTAATCTTATATCGTATTGGGAGCAGGGAGGATTATACGGCGCTGGCTTAGAAAGTCAATCTGATTGGGCAATCAGGACCCCGTTTATCAAAGTGGAGCAAAATACACAATATGTAGGCGGAGAAGACAAAGGAATCGCTACATTGTTTTATTATTATTACTACGATAGCAACCAAAAGTTTATACGTAGCGACATAACGACGGAACCTATAACAACACCGATTAATTGTGCATACGTAAGACTAAATAAAATAACGTCAGTAAAACCGGGAAAGGTTAAGTATACTTTTCAAGAAGGAACAGAACGGTACAAATTTAATGTGTTGAATACTCAATCTCAATACACTCAACTATCCACAATGATCAATTTGAGAGTGCAAAAAGGTGACGTTTTAGGTCAAATTAATATAGAGGCTGGCACAACATTGATACAACAAACAGGCGGCAGCGGCAAGATTATCCTTGATGCTGCAACAGTGCATTTTACCGGTAAAGCGTTTATTCCTTCAGCAGCTATCACTAACTTAGTAGCGGATAAGTTGACAGTGGGCAGCACTTTAAACGCTGCTAATGTCAATGTGATCAATCTAAATGCTTATAATATCTCGTCAGGCTATATCAATAGCGCTAGAATTTCATCAAGATCGATTACCGCAAACCATTTAGCGGCTGATGCTATTAGAGTAGGTTTTAATTCTATGGGAAATACTATGCAGTTAAATTCAATATCTTTATCATTTTATCAAAGTGGAAAACAAACTTTCGGATTATACTCTAGTGGTATGCGATTTCACGATGGCTCAACTTATATAGGTCAGATAGGGAAAGCTACGTGGTCAGGAAAACCAACAGTTAGGGGGTTGTTGTTTAACCTTGATTATATGGGGGATTACATGGCTTGGGCATATTTAAAAAGTTCTGGCTCAGCAAATTCCACTGCCATGTTAACGATGGATGCAAGAGGGCGTGCATACGGCGAAGTCGGGCTTCATTTAGGTACGAATCTAAATTGCCAAACAAGAGATGTCAAAAATGGTTATTTACGTGATATGGGTGTAAGTGGTAAATTTACAGTTTACAACAATGTCAATTTGCAATTTTACTCAAACCTCAATATGAATGGCTATTCGATAATCAATCAATCTGGTTATAGTTTGAAAACTCAGTTTGAGGCTATTAATCCAGATGATTCTTTAAAATATATTACTGATACCGACATTGTTTCATATGTCTACAAAGAAAATCCAACAACAAAAAAAATTGGATTTATTATCAATGACACAGGATCGAGCCCTTATTACACGGCACCAGAGTTGATTACTAATGATCGATATCGTGATGACTCAATCCTTGTTGGTCATCTGATGAATAGTACCAAGGCTTTAGTCAGTGAACAAAAAACACAGCGTACATTAATTGATAATGTAAGTAGTCGTTTATCATTGGACGAGATAAAAATCATAAAGCTTGAAGAAAAAGTTAAGTCTTTAGAATTGGAAATACAAGAAATGAGCGATGCTGTATAGTGTCGTTCTTTTTGTCGGAGGAATGAAAATGAAACAACTAGAAATCAACAAAGGAATGTTGGCACCTTGCTACAATTTTCTTTATCATTTAAAAGTGCCTAGTTCAAAAATCAATCGCAAAAAATATAATTTAATGGATTTGCTAGAAAAAAAGGTTAAAGAAGTCAATAACGAAGAAAAATTAATTTGGGAAGAACATGCTGAAAAAGATGAGAAAGGTGAACCAGAAGTTGATTTTAATAGTAACTATGTTCTATCGCCAGAAAATAAGCTTAAAGCTAACCAAGAATTAACAGAATTATACGATGAAAAAGTAGTCATGAATTATGGTGAATACGTAAAAAATATTGATGAAATTATGGCTTATTTAGACGACTACGAAGGAGAAATATCGGGTCATGACGGAAACGCGCTAAACGTCTTGCTTAACGCATACGAAAACGGAAAGGATGAAGAATAATGGCTTTAGTTGTAAGTAAATCAATCACATTAAGTGGACAAGTTAAAATTGAGGATAAAATAGCTATTCAAATGACTGCGAATCTTTCCGAAGATGGCAATACCTATACAAATGAAAATATCATTGATCAAGAGTTGTATGTGTCAAATAAAGCAGAATGTCGCAAAGGCATGTCCGATTTTAAAGATAAAGTTTATGAGTTAGAAGACGTTGTAAAAGAAACTAAGTAAAGGATGTGAAGACGTGTCTGATTTTAACTATCTAAAACAAGAGAATGTCACAGCAACCGCCAAAGTTACTCATAAAGATCATGGTAAGCAAAATATGTTTAGTGTTCTTTATTCGTATGATAAGAATATATCAAAGCTTGTTATCCCAATTGTTGTTGCTGGTGATCAATCTTTGGATTTTAGCGCAATTAAACGGGTAAGAATTTTATTAACTTTTAACCATGAAGGTGTCCGAAAATCAATTGAAGATATCGGGGATGTTGAGTCTGCGGATAATGGAACACTCTCTTATATCGTTACCGATAAATTAAAAGGGTATGAAGGTAACGTTACGATGAATATCTATCTTGATTTGACAACAGAACAACAAGTGGATTTAGCGGAGTACGGCTTTACAATGAAACGATCAGTAATCGATCGAAATATTCCAGAAATCGAACAGTTTTATTTTAAGTCACTTGATGATGTTATTGTTGAGTTGCAACGGAAGTCGGATGAAGCGCTGAAAGAAATGAATGATAGCTTAAAAGTAATCGAGGGAAACTTAACTTCAGTTAATTCTTCCGTAAATTCCCTTGCTGGAAAAGCTGACGATATCCAAAAGCAGATAAATGATCAAGAGATTGTAAACAATACTCAATTACAAAACTATTTAGCTGGTAAAACAAACATTAGAGGATATTCTAACGGATCCGTTACAGATATCAGCGGAATAGATTTAAATAATCTTTTTGAATCTGGCACATTTAAGGGCAATAACATGACCAATGCACCAGACAGCGGCTGGTGGTTTATACAAAATTTGTATCACACTAAAACTTACGACTTCCAAGTTGCTTGGCATTTGGAAAAAAGCACGGATCTAAATCCGCAAGTCAGAGCGATGGGGGCAGGCGTATGGGGAACTTGGCGGAGTCTAGCCACGATAAACGATCAAGAAATACCTCTTGCGGATTTGTTAGACAGCGCGAATTTTAGTGAATATAGTACTAATGTAATGGATAAAATAACCGTACGGCGATCAGGTAATGTTGTACAGATTTGCGGTACTTTGACAACGGCTCTTAATAAAGAAATACCAGCTGGTGAGTTTTCTATTTTCGCGAAAGGGAAATTATTACCAGCGTGGGCGAAGACAAGAGGGCAACTAGTAATCACTACACATCAAGGTAGCAATACCGCTAAATTTATGACACGTGTAACACCAGAAGGAGATATAATGCTAGGTAGATATAGTGACTCAAGTACAACTAATATGCTACCTATTACGGCTGGTAGATGGTTGCCAATTAATATTATATACATTGTATAGGGGTGTAACATGAAATTTTTTAAAGGTTTTAGGAATGGCTGTTTAACGGTCATTCCTTTTTATGTTGTTGTGTGGTTACTTATAAAATTTTTAGGAAGTCGGTGAATCATGTCAAATGAAGTAGTAATTGCATTGATCGGATTGGGTGGCTCAGCTGTTGGAACCTTTGCGGGAATTTTGACAGCATCCAAACTAACCAATTATCGGATTGAGCAATTGGAGAAAAAGGTGGATAAACACAACGGGGTTATTGAGCGGACATTTGATTTAGAAGGACGCATGAGAGAAGCAGAACACGATATTAGAGACCTGAAAGGATGATTTTAATGAAAATTAAAAATGCGACGTATAATTATATTAAATGGGTTGTTTCAGTTGTTCTACCAGCGTGCGCTGTACTAGTTGGTACATTAGGAAAAGCGTATAACTGGAATGGAACAGATCTAGCAGTAACTACCATTGCAGCAGTAACCACATTTTTAGGATCGATAATGTTGTATAGCACAGCACAATATAATAAAAATGGAGCTGATAACAATGGATAAAGAAGCTGTTAAATCTGAGGCAATAAAAGTAGTAAAAGAATTATCAAAAAAAGAAGTACCTAACCAAGTCAAAAAAAGAACTGCCGTTGCTACTATCAACCGCTTTTTGATCGATAATAAAGACTTAACTTTATCAGATAAAGAAATCGATGATCTGATTGAGGAGGTTGTTTCTGATGACAGCCGATAATAAACAAGTTGTAAGATGGTTTGACGTCCGAAAAGGAAAACTGACTTATTCGATGTATGGTTCGCGTAATGGCACTGATGGCACAGCTGATTGTTCTGGCTCGACCACACAAGCTATTAAAGATGCCGGAGGTGTGCTTTATTCGTATTTATACAGCACCGTTACTCTTGCATCGTACCTAAAAGAAAACGGTTATGAGCGCATCGCAATCAATCAGCAATGGGATGCTAAAGAAGGCGATATCGTTATGATGAGCTGGGGAAAAAGTATGGCTGATAGTGCTGGAGCTGGTGGTCATGTAGGAACGATGAAAAATCCATATGATTTTATCAGTGTAGACTATTGGACTGGTGGTCAACAAGGAACTGCAGTATCTGAACATAATATCGATCATTATCTAAATGTAAATAGACCTAGCTATTTTGAGGTATGGCGTTTAAATGCTACTACTGATAATAAACAAGCACATAACAGCAATGCAGAAACACCAAAAACTAAACGAAAAGGAGATAAAATTATGTATTTATTAGAAGTTGTGAAGAAAAAAGGAAGTAACGAAGTATGGTTTATAGATGGGGAATCAAGATCATGGTTGCCGAATGGTCAAGATATCAAGGATATTCAGTATCTGTTAGACGCTAACGGGATTAATAGCACTTTGACTAAATTTAGCGAAGATAATCGAACGTTAAAGGCTCTGTTTAAAAAGAAAAAGGAAATTAAGTATTAAGACGAGAAAGCCCTCGATGGAGGGCTTTTCTATAAAACTTTTACTAGATTAGCGTGATTTTATAATTCATCTTCACATAACTCTTGTAATTTGTACATACTTATCTTATCGTCACGCTCAATTATACTACTAGTAGCTTTTTGATATACTCCTACGACCGAATCATTCGAAAATTGTTGATAGCTACCAGGCGAAGAATACACGTAAGTTTCTACACTTAGATTTTCTTTGTCAAAATAAATTATTGCTGGACCTTGCCAGTTGTTAAACTCTCCAACAGCTTTTTTGATTCCTTTAATTTTGGTAGATGTCATTTCTTGCCCCTCCAATTTATCATATAGTTTTTGTAGTTTATCAGCAGTGTCAATCCGCATACCTAATAATTGAGACTCACCAGTACGGTATTTGGATATCATTTTTTTAGTAATTCCAGTCTCTTCTTCTATCTTTGGACCACTTATCGAGCTGTCCAATAGTTTTTGTACCTTATGCATATCAATCTTAATGTCCATCTTATAGCTCCTTTGTTAAGTAAGAGAGGGGATGATCCCCCTCTAATTAATAATCAATTCCTTTGTTTAAACGTTTTTTCTCACCATCAATTTGGATATCAATAAAATTTGTTGAAGTACCAATTTCTTCTAATAATTGTTCGATACTGGAAAACTCCTCTGAGATAATCACGTCTTGATCTAATACATAAATTTCTGTCATTTTAAATTCCTTCTTTCCGTTAATAGTTGTAACACTTGATTACATACTTAGTATAACATGTACTTAAGTACACGTCAAGAGCTGTTTATAAAAAAGTTTATTATTTTTAAAAATAAAAATCCCTACTATAAAAAGTAGGGATCACAGGAATATACTGTATAGTAGGAACTTTTGAATTTGAGAAACTAGTCTTTATGCACTAGCCTATTAACTAATGGCATCAGACGCGCCAGCTTGAGGGGCTGGTGGGGGAAACCCCGTGGAAGTTCGAGTCTTCTTGGCCGCATAGTTCAGTGATAAACCTTGATATGATAAGGTTTATCACTCTTTTTTTATACCTGTATAAAAGTTCTGATGCACGAAGTGATGCAGTTTTTGCTCAAAACATTATTTTTTAGATAACTGATAGTGGTAGGTTCAATGATAATAGTTAAATGCTTTTTCATACAATAATCTTGTTTGTTTTTCATCTCCATAAGATAAACAATCATCAGCATAGCTTAACGTCCAAAAGGGTTCTTTTTCATTGATAGGATAAGGTATATATAAATTCCAAAGTAAATACATTTTTTGAGCAAATTCATTGATAGTGAATTCATTTGATAAATAGATGCTTTCTATATTGCTGAATAGCAGTTTTCCAAAAAGCTGTAAATCTAAACTATAGAAATAGCTATTAAAGATTTTATTGATTGCGTCATTTGTATTTTCATACATAAATTCTAACTCTAATAAGAGGTCATTATTGGAGTTTATAATAAAGTAAGAATCTAATTTTTCTAAATAAGTTGATTTAGTTAGTAATTCTAATTCAGCTAATAGTGCAAAGGAAAGAATTTCTTCAATCATTTATTGTATCTCCTTAAAAGTGTATGAAATTTTGAATTAGTTCCTCAAAAATTCTACATGTGCTAACTGCTTTTGAAATTCCTTTTGAGGATGTACATAATATTTTATAAATACATCAATGGTATGCCCTAAACTATCTGCAATAGCTTGTAAAGTTGTTCCATAGTTGGCATTTCAGTTATTATTACTTTCATTCATCGAATATAGTATTAAAGTAGCATATATATGTCTTAGAGAATACAGTTGATACTGAGGTAGATTAGGTATTTTTTGGATAAATTCTGTCCATCTTTTACCAACTCTTTTAGGATGATAAGGTGTTTCTGCGGAATGACTAAACAAAAAGAATGCAACCATCTATAAAAATTTAGGAGTATAATGGTAGTATTGGAAAGGAATTATTTTTTATGAATGAAATAAAATGGAGTCGCTTATTAGAAATTTTTTCTATCTCAATTTCCACATCACTTACTTTTTTGTAATTATCGATAATGCAATTTTTGCATGGAATGATAATTATCAATTTGTGAAGCATGTGATATCAATGGATACCGTGGAATCTGTAGTCCATTGGAGAGGAATCTATAATCCTACGATATGGAAGTTTGCTTATAATTTTCTTATCTGTTTTGAAACTGCTACGTTTATATTAGGTGTAGTTACTTTGATTAAATTATTACAGGCATTTACTAAGGATAGAGTAACATTTGAAAAGGCAAAATTTTTTGGCTATATTACCTTTATCATGACCTTACTAATCTGGTTCTTTGGTTTTATTGATCTTGGCGGAGAATGGTTTAAGATGTGGTTATCAATATTATTTAGTGTATTGTTATTACTATTTAGTCAGCCAGAACCAAGAGAAACCTGACAGTTTTATTAAAATATAGAATAGCTTAAATGTGTACGAGTAGTATAAAGTTCTAGTAATGGAGATGGAAAAATGAAATTAAAAATTGGAACAGAAGTGACAGCTATGACTGTTTCTGGCATAAAAGTTACAGGGGAAGTACTTAAATTATTGGACAATACAACAATTATTTCATGTGGAGTTGAAAAATATATTGTCAGAAATGAAGAACTAAAGAAACAAGGACATATCATTTAGAAAGTACAAAGATTTATAAACTTGGGCATTGGTTTTTGTATTTAAATTGAACTACTTTTTGACCGTAATAAAATAAATTATTTTAAATTATAGAGAACCATATATTACAAGCTCTCTATAAACGTTTTTGTCGATGGTTAAACATCGCCTTTTTTTTGTAAAATAACGGGAACACGTTAAGTTGTTTTTTTCTAATTTTAAATTATATAATAAAATTTGTTTATTGAGTACACTTATTTTTCGGTACAGATAAAAAAACTGTAAAGTAGGGTTCTTTTTTTATAATTCTATAACTAGAATGTTTATAAGATTTTACTATCTTTGAAAAAATGTAAAGTCCCTTTCCTTGATGATTTTTTTTAGTAGAAAAATTATTTTTTAATATTGTATTTATGGAACTTGAATTATCAATGTTATAAGTATTTTTAATATAAAAATTAATGAATTCTTTGTTACTACTAATGTTAATCTCAATAAATTTATTTTCTACGTTTTCTGTTGCTTCATAGGCATTATCTAATAAAATAGAGATGCATCTAATCAAATCTATAGTATTTATATCAACAGCAGATAAAGAGTCAGTTATTTTAAGAGTTATTTTAATATTTGATTCATTACATCGATTAACGAAGTTAATGAATAATCCCTGGATAGGTGGGTTGTTAATTAAAGAAATTACTTTAAATTGATTTGGGGTAAAAAGAGATTCTGAGTAATTATAGATTTTTTTAATTTCCTCAAGAGCTTTACGAGTATCAGCCTTTTCTAAATATGAGGTGAGACTTAATAAAATATTTTTATAATCATGTCGGAATTCGTTTGACAAATCAAATTGTTTTGCTTCCTGCTCATAAGTGTATGAAAGTGTCAGAATATATTGCTTTTCAATTGTATGTCTAATCATATAAAAAACAATCCAACCTAATAGAAAAGAAAAACTAATGATAGTACCAGAGATATAAAGAGAAGAACCATAATAACCAGTTAATAAAGTAAATTGTTGTAAAGAAAGAGAAAAAAATAAAAATAGAAGGATAGAGATGGATAGTAAATGATATTTTTTTGGAAGTATAGTTACGGATCTTAAAACTGAAAATTTTCTATTTAAGTAGTTTGCAAATAATAATATTAAAGCAAGCAATAATTGTTGAAGAAGGATAACTAAATATAAATGCTTGTGATAAATTTCAATTGAAATCAAATGATTAAGAAATGTCATTCCCCATGAGTCGATTGTAAAGAGGCGGGAAAAAAGAATAACTGAATTCTCAAAAATAAGAAAAAGTGATGGAAGAAACCAAGATTTTATTTTTTTCGATAAAAATATAAATTGAATGAAGAAAAAAAGAATAAATATCCACATGATAAGCTTATAGTCAATAAGCAAAATAATAATTAAATATGATAGTAAAATCAAAGTTAATGTTATTGAATCACGTAGAGATAAAATTTTTTTATATAAGATAGACCAGTTAATTTGAAGAAGATTAAGAATTAACAAAAAACTAAATAAATTTTTAGGTAACATGTATTTGCTCATCTACTTTTTTCTTTATTTTATTGAGAACTCGAATACCAACGTATAATTCATGGTTATTTGATTTGTCAAATTAAGCTAGACAAATGTCTTTCATTTATGTAACTCAAAAATACTTCTAATGGTGTTCGATAATTTAAAGATTTCCTTGGTATGTGATTTCTTTTAGAGGTGACAGCCGCAACAAAAGCTTGGTCAACTTGATTAAAATCCATTGTTTTAGGCAGCCCATCTTTACGTAATAACCCATTCGAATGCTCATTTAATCCGCGTTGTGAGGGGGTTCCAGGGTCTGCAAAATAGATAGAAATATCATTGACATTACTCATGTTTTTCCAATTTGAAAATTCTTTTCCACAATCAAAGGTAATGGATTTGAACAAGTTTCTGGGAATCTTTTGTAGCCAATCAGTTGTCGCTTTTTCAATATCCAATGCTTTCCGACCATTTGGTTTTAATGTAATAATCACTTTTGAAAGGCGTTCAACTAGAGTGATGATGGCACTTTTATGATGAACGCCAACAATTGTGTCACCTTCTAAATGCCCAAATTCCTGTTGGAAATTAGGGTAGTCAGTGGATCGTTCTGAAATATTGCGTTTAAATGCTTGCTTTCCACGACGTTCTTTATGCCCGTTGGGCTTTCGTTTCCCTTTCATTGGTAGTTTTGAGCAATCAAATTGATTCGCTTTAAACTGACGATAAAGTGTTCTAACAGAGCATGAAATAGGAAACTCAGCTCGACCAATAATCACATCAGGTGTCCACCCTTGAGCCACCATAGATTGAATGTAATCATGCTGTTTTGTAGGCAAACTAATGGGTTGTCGACCACAACGTGTTTTATTTTCTTTATATTGTTGGTAATAGTCACAGATAGATTTTCCTTGTTTCAGGAAGTTGTAAACATTGTAGATTGTCTGTCTAGAACGAGTTAAAGTCTTAGAAACCATCGTAACAGGTTGGCTCATATTGAAATAAGCTTCTATCATCACGAGTTCATTTGATGTAAGATGAGTATAGGTCATTTGTCTTCACTCCTTATAATTCTTTGGTCGGAACTATTTTGAGTGTAGCACAAATGACTTATTTAGTTGTCTAGCTTAATTTTACTATCGGCGTTATTTAAAAAAGTCACAGTACCTTCTTTTTTATCAATAGAAGAAATATTCATAATATTAATAATATAGGATTTTAATGAGGTACAAAAATAAGGTTGCTTTAGCTTTACTTTTAAATCACTAATTTTTCCTTCTACTACCAGTTCTTCGGAGTTTGTTTTTATGAATATTTTACCGCGAACGCCTTTACATGATTCCATATAAAAAATATTTTCACTATTAATATAAAATGTTTCAGAGGCATCAGAAAAGCAAAGAATATCTGAATTTGAATTCATAGTGTGATACATTTTTTTTTCTATATTTAAAAGAATAGAATGTACTGTTTCATTTATATCTGAAGAGTCTTCAAAATCTTTAACAATATAGCCTAAAGGCGAAATATTACTATTAATAATAGTAATAGCTTTATCTTGTAAACCTGTAAGAAAAATAATTGTACAGTTGTCATTAATTTTCCTTATATTTTTAGCTAGTTCTACTCCTGAAAAGTAAGTTTTTAGATCAATGTCTAAGAAGAAAACATCATTATCTAAAATAGTAAAATTATAGAGATTTTCCATAAAAAATACATAATTTATTATTGGTGTCACCATAACATTAAAGTATTTGGAATTATAATTTTTAAGAAGATGAGTAAATTTCTCTCTGTAAGAGGGGTCATCTTCAATGACGTAGATATTTATATTCATGCTATAAAGCTCCTTACTTTATATTCAAAACTTAATTAAGTATACATTAAATACTAAAAAAAACTAGATAACTAAACAATAATATATCAATGCAAAACTCAAACGCGTTAAGAAAGCGCTTTAAAGTTATTTAATCTAATTTGAAAAAGATATATACTGAATTTGTTAAAAATAAACGAATTTTTAAATAAATTTTAAAAAGGAGAGGCTTTTAATGTATTCTTTAGGAACACTTTTTAAATCAAAAACAACTTCAACAGAAGCTAAATTACTATTTGAAAAAGTTTCTTGTTGTATTGAGCCAATAGAAATGAAAACAAATTTTTTTAAATATGATGGGCTGTTAATTGAAGAATCATTTTTTTCAGATAAAAGCGAATTATATAATCTAATTTTAAATATAAAACAAGAAAAAAATATACATATATGGATGTTTACTAATAATAGTTCATTAATTGATCGAAAGGTGTATTTAAAGATGGGTATAGATTGCATCTTTTTTTTAGAGAGCTTTCCAGAAGAGTTTACTTTATATTTAGAAAATCAACTTGCTTATCAAAAAGCGATAGAAGTTAAATTAAATGAAGAAGGTGCTAATACTAATAGTACAGAAGTAAAAAAACAGTTACTAAATAAATCACAAAGAATTGTCTTAAATGATGTTAACCGTAGTTTGATGATACAGAGAGAAAATGAAAAAATGAAAGAAGTATATTTTACCAAACTTGAATATAAAGCATTGAAGTTACTTAGTGAGCGTCCAAATGAAACATTCAGTTACAAAAAAATCTATGAATTTATATGGGAAGATTCATATAAAAAGAATAACTGCAGAATAGCTAATGTATTTCATCATGTTAGAATGAAATTAGAAAAGGACTCTGAGATTCTCATAAAAACAGTTAGATCTCAAGGGTATATGTTTGTGAACTCAGAAAATTAACTTTTCGATAGGATATTTGTAAATGGCGTATAGTATGCAGAAATAATGAGCCAGACAATAGAGATATGAAATTAATTAGGTGGAGAGTGAGTATACAATGAAAAAAATAGCATTTATTTTATTATTTTTTCCTTGAAAGTCAAAAAAATGGTGAAAATTTTACGGAAAGCTTTTCAGAAAAAAATATAGTAATTCCACCAAATTATTATTTTGTATTAGGAGATAACCGACCTTATGCTACAGGTAGTCGCCATTATGGGTTTGTGATAAAAAATCGAATACTTGGAAAAGTGACTACACAGCTGTCTCCATTTAATGAGATTGGAACATAAATTTAGTGGATATAGAGATCGATACGATGAACCACTTGATGATGGAGATAAAGTAGATATCGAATTTTTTAAAAGAGGTTACTGGGCACACTATAATACAGTGACAATAGCTGTTTCAGATGATACTGTTTTAGTGACTGAATATATAGATTATATGTTTGCACCAGCGCCAGCTCCGATAACTACTTTTGTAACTTTAGATTTACCAAAAAGGATAGAAGAGGGATTGAGATTAATAATACTTGTGATTGGTTTAGTTATAATATTATGTATTTAGTTTTTAAATTTTTAAAATAGAAACGCTAAATGAGTTTTCTCATAATATCTATAATCGATTATTAAGATATATTGTCAACCATCAAATTCATAGACAAAATAATTCTAAAGGATATCAGGATGTTTTTTCTATTATTTTGCATTAAAAAAAGATGCTAGTGACTTCTCACTAACATCAGAAAGTATAGAGCCTGGATTTGAAGCTCGAAACAAAAAACTGATTTATAGTTTTAGTTTCGAGCTTTTTTTGAGCAAAATAAAATAGGAAGCAATCTCGAAAAGCTCTTCACACCAAGAATCTATATGATATAATCATTTGGAAGGGAAGTTGACTAATGAGAAATAATGTAAGAAAAGACGTATCTTTTTCAGTGACGGATGTGAAGCAATCGCCTATGACAATATTTGAAACAGCCAAAAAGATGAATGCTGGGGTTTATATTTATAATAGAAAAAAAGTTGCTGGCGTGATGCTGACTGCTGAAAAATATGAAGCATTAATCAAGAAACAAACGATTGAGCAAGATCAAGATGTAAAAATAGCCCAATTAAATCAAGAAATTCGACAAAAAATCGCGTTTGGCTCGTTGATATCCACTAAAAACTTAGATGATCACTTAGTATTATTAGGTTTTATTACTAGAAAAAAGGAGCCAGAGGATTATAGCGAGATGATGAATGAGTTGAATGAGACTGGAAAAATAGAATATCATATACAGAAAAAAGAAGATCGGACAAATATTTTTGCTGAAGTAATTGGTGAACAGAGTAACCAATCTCATTTATCAGACAAAATAATAGTGAAAAAAATCCATCTTAGAGTAGATTGACTTGTATATTTGAATGGTAGATGATGCGCGCAAAACTTGTGAAATATTGTGCACATCATCTTTTTTAGATTAAAATTATAGATTTATTGAAAATCAATCATGTGATCTCGGTATCGTTTAGGTAAGTGAGAAAGTTGAGCGTGCTCATTTTTTCGTTCTTGGATAGTAACAGCTTGAAGAAATATTCGCCAATTTTCTTGGATCTCTTTTTCAGGTTCACCAATATTAAATGCGGGTGGGTCACTATTTTCAATAAACCTTATTTGTCTCTGTTCTATCATTCCAAGTAATCGATGTGTTTCATCATAAATCACGATCGTTTCTTGCGGATATCGTTTTGCAAAATGAGGACATAGATAAGGTAACACAAAATGTTTTGGCGCAATAGAACTATAAAGTAATTTCCCTACATATTCAAAACGGACAAATCCTGTAAATGAGTGGACTTCACTAAATAAAGCTGTTAAAGACTTTTGTAAAGCTAAAATGGAAGGGTGCCCTAAATGATTCGCCAGTAAGTCTTTTGATTCTAATGCAATTTGAATAGCATCTAACAAGCATCTTTCTTTTTCTTTTAATGAGCAATAGAATCCATCAATAATAAATTGAATATTTTCTTTTCTCAAACATTTGGTTAGGCGTTCATATATTTTTTGAGCTAATTTTTCATCTGTATCGATCCAAAAACTGAGAAATAAGCTTTCTACAGCAGTATTTGAAGTTAAGATAGTTCCTGGAAATTGTTTTTTTGAGAATGCTTGGTAGACAATTGTCAAAAATCCATAAAAGCTGCCATCGTATTCCCAAATCTCATTGTTTTTTTCAATTTGCATAAAGAGATTCCTTTCGTTTAATTGCTTCAAAACGCTCTACATCAAACAAAGATAACTGTTCTTGTCGTGATTGGTTATTTAGTTGTTTTAAGGACTTATATTGTCGTGATGAAATTAGAGAAGAAATGACCCATTCAGGATCATGGATCAATCCAGGCTGTCGAGCACCATTGCAGCTAACAAAATATTGAGCTCGCTTGATTACTACGCCTAATTTTTTCAAGTCAGAGAGGTGCAGTTGATAGTACTTCCGAGCTTTGAGAATGTTAAGTGCACTTTTAGGACCAATTCCTGGAATACGTAACAACTCATCATAAGGGGCATTTTGTATATCAATCGGAAACTGATCATAGTTTTGAACAGCCCAATTGGCTTTTGGATCTAAGTACAAATTAAAATTAGGTTTATTGTCAGACAAAATCTCGTCAGCAGAAAAACGATAAAATCGTAACAGCCAATCTGCTTGGTACAATCGATGCTCTCTTAATATGGGCGGATCAGTCGTGAGTGCAGGTAATAAAGAATCTTGATTTACAGGGATATAAGCAGAGTAATAGACTCTTTTCAATTCATATTTTTGATAAAGTTTTTCGGCAATTTTGACAATGGAATGATCGCTTTCAGGGGAAGCGCCGATGATCATCTGTGTCGATTGTCCAGCTGGGACAAAAGAATTTCCCTTTTGTAAAGTAGGAACGTGAGCTAATTCCTTTTTTTTATGTGTAATCTGCTTCATAGGTTTGTATAAAGCGAATGGATCTTTATCAGGGGCTAGCAGTTTAAGACTTTCTCGTGAAGGTAATTCAACATTGACACTCATTCGATCAGCTAAAAAACCTAACTCCTCGATTAATTTCTCATCTGCACCAGGAATAGCTTTAACATGAATGTATCCTTTGAAGCCTCTTTCATACCGTAAAATTTTTAATGTTTTAATCAATAATTCACTAGTATAATCAACATTTTTTATAATAGCTGAACTTAGAAAAAGCCCTTCAATGTAATTTCTCCTATAAAAATCCATTGTTAAATCCGCAACTTCTTGCGGTGAAAATGTTGCTCGAGGTATCAAATTAGATTTTCTGTTGATACAATAATGACAGTCGAATATGCAAGCATTTGTAAACAATAATTTTAAAAGAGAGACACAACGTCCATCACTTGTAAAAGAATGACAGATTCCAGATGCAGAAGTGCTTCCAACAGTTCCTTTTCGAGTGTTATTAGTAACACCGCTACTCGAACACGAAACATCATATTTTGCTGATTCGGCAAGGATTTCTATCTTTTTAGACAAATCCATTATAATCCCTCATTTCTAAAATAAAATCGAACATATGTTCTTATTTTAGCAAAAGTATTTGATTTTGTCAAAGGAGAAAAATAAAAAAGACTAGAACAGAAAGCCTTACGCTTTGTCCTAGTCATTAAAATTTATTGATCTTTTAAATCTAAGTATCGTTCCAGATAATCGGCTAAGCCATCCTCGTCATTCGTTTTTTCGGTAATATCATTGGCTACAGATTTAATTTTTTCTGTCGCATTTTTCATTGCAACGCCCCAACCAACATATTCTAGCATTTCTTCATCATTATGTTCATCACCAAATGCGATAATATCTGAACGCCTCACGTCTAAATACTTTGCGACTTGCTCCACACCTTTTGCTTTTTGTATGCCTTTAGAAACGATTTCTAAAATCGGTGTGGGCCCACCCCAAGTCCTAACATCTACATAATCTCCATATTGTTTCATTAAAGAGTCAGAAACGAGAGATGCTTGATCTTTTGAGGTTCGAACCATCATTGATGTTGGATCTGTTATCAGATTTTTAGTAGTTAAAAGATTGCTTGGTGTAACTTCCGAGGCAAAGAAAGTCGAGTCAAAATAATCTAAACTATCAATGTAAAATGTTTCTTTATTTTCAGCTGCGACAAAATCAAGATTCAATGCTTGCTTTTGAGCCAAAATATCAAAAACTAAGTCGCGTTTTATTCCTGTCTCTTGCTCATCCGCCCATTGTTTTTCAGGCATATGGACAAGAGCACCATTAAAATTGACCATTGGAGTATTCAAACCCAATTGACGATAAAATTGACCGCTCATTCGATAAGGACGACCAGTAACTATGCTGACATAGTGTCCATGTTTCATTGCTTTTTTTAATGCATTCGCAGTTGTTTCACTGATCAATGACTGCGAATTTAATGTTGTACCATCTAAGTCGATTGCAATTAATTTTTTCAAAATCGTTCCTCCTGAGAGTTTTCTTTAACTTAGTCTAGCATAAAATAGCAGAATGACAAGTTTTCAAGAAAATTTTAGAAAAATATTTCTTTATGATACACTTGATGAAGAAGGAGGGGGAAAAATTGATTCAAAAGTATCATTGGTTAATACGGATGGGAACTTTAATTTATTGCGTATATATGTTGTTTTTCTCTGAAATATATCAATTTATGGCGCTAAATGTCTTTTTAGCTTACATTCCACTTGAAATTAGTTTTCATTATAATAAATCAAACAATCTAC
Organism: Enterococcus sp. AMC1251; assembly: GCF_058216535.1. Lineage (NCBI taxonomy): Bacteria > Bacillati > Bacillota > Bacilli > Lactobacillales > Enterococcaceae > Enterococcus > Enterococcus sp. AMC1251. The sequence continues at coordinate 1,487,694 of NZ_CM177098.1, forward strand.
TATTTTTTTTCTTAGCGATGCTTTGGTTATTATTTTATCCAAATGCCCCGTATTTATTCACAGATTTTTTTCATTTGGAGAATTTATCCATTTATCAAGGGATGAATCAAATATTTGGTCAGTCGGTGTCTGCTTGGGGGGCATTTAGCTTATTGACAGTAGGAATTTGTGTATATGGTTTTTTAGGGATGGCGACTGTATTTACAGTACTTAATGAATGTTTTAAAAGAAATATTTTAAATAAAAAATGGCAAGTTTTTTTCTTTGTATTGATTGTTAATTTATTATCAAGTTTGGCTATTTTTGTTGGTCGATTTGATCGTTTACATAGTGTTCATTTATTTACGAAACCTATCCAAACATTACAAATTATTTTTTTGTCTTGGACAATGGAAAAAATTTTGTTTATACTTTTGTTTTCAGTGCTTCAATTTATATTACTAGCTTCTATTGTTGGAATAAAAGGACCAGAATTATTTGCTAATAGCGAAAACTTGCATTGACAGAGTGTGAAGAAATTGTTACTCTATTAATTAAGTGTGTTTGGAAATAATTGTAGAGGAGTTACAAACATGAAAAAGTGGCAAGGGTTTTTGTTAACTATTTTATTTACTATTGGGGGAATCAGCAGTGAAATCGTGGGGACGAATAAGCTTGCTGATGCGCAGACGGTCAACGAAGTGGACAAGGACAGTCTATCGGTTGAACAACAGTCTCAGGACGACAAAATCCCATTTCAAATTTTAGGAATCAATGATTTTCATGGTGCCTTGAATACGACAGGTTTTTTTGTTGATGATGAAGGAAATAAAGTGGCGAATGCAGGAAAGGCTTCATTACTTGCGGGTTATTTGAATCGTGCGCAAGAACAGTTTAAAGCCGCCAACAAGGGTGCTCAAACATTACGTGTACAGGCTGGAGATATGGTTGGAGCTAGTCCAGCAAGTTCTGGTTTACTTCAAGATGAGCCGACGATTAAAGCGCTAAATCAAATGGATTTTTCCATAGGGACTATAGGAAATCACGAATTTGATGAAGGGCTCCAAGAGTTTAATCGCATTATGCTTGGTGAAAAGCCAACAGATGATCTACATGGTATTTTAATGGATTATCCAAGAGAAGCATCGAAGACGCAGATTGTGATCGGAAATGTTGTGAAAAAAGAAACGGAAGAAATTCCTTTTGATTGGAAACCATATACGATCAAAGAAATAGGAACAGCAGATAATAAAGTAAAAGTCGGTTTTATAGGTGTAGTTACAACAGAAATTCCTAATTTAGTATTAAAAGAGCATTATGAAGCGTATGACTTTTTAGATGAAGCTGAGACAATTGCCTATTATTCTAATTTACTTCAAACAGAAGAAGATGTGAACGCAATAGTAGTGTTAGCACATATTCCGGCTACCAGCAAAGCAGATAAAGTGAGCGGAGAAGCGGCAGAAATTATGAATAAAGTCAATGAACTCTATCCTGATAATAGCGTAGATGCTTTTTTTGCGGCACATAACCATCAATACACGAACGGTGTAGTGAACAAAACAAGAGTGGTGCAATCGACGGCACAAGGAAAAGGCTATATTGATTTGCAAGGAACCCTTGACCCGAAAACTAATGATTTTGTAGATACGCCTAAAGCAAAAGTTTTACCAGTTGATCCAGCAGCAAAAGATGTACCTAAGATTGATGAAAAAGTTGAAGCAACTGTAAAGGATGCTGAAGAACGCGTATCGGAAGTTACGAATAAAAAAATTGGAACAGCAAAAGAGAACGGGCCAATCTCTCGAGAAGTTAATGATGCAAAAGAATCTCCACTAGGTAATTTGATTACTGATGGTCAAGTTGCAATGGCGAAAGTTCAAGGAATTGATGCAGATTTTGCTATGACAAATAACGGCGGTATTCGTGCTGATTTAACAGTTGGAGAAAATCGTGAAATAACTTGGGGAGCCGCGCACGCAGTACAGCCTTTTGGAAATATCATGCAAGTCGTTGAAATGACTGGCGAGCAAATTGAACAAGTACTGAATGAACAGTATGATGAAAAAGAACAGTATTTCTTACAAATTTCTGGTTTGTCTTATACTTATCTTGCAACAGACGATAAGAATCAACCGTTTAAAGTTCAAAATATGTATAAAAAAGACGGCACTCCGGTTAAGGCAGATCAAACATATCAAGTTGTGATCAATGACTTCTTGTATGGTGGTGGTGATGGCTTTTCTGGATTTACTTCTGCCAACTTAGTGGGCACTATTAGGCCAGATACAGAGACATTTATTGAATATATAGAAATGAAAGAAGCGGCTGGAGAGATGATTACTGCATCTGTTGAAAACCGTAAAAAACGAGTAGAACCAACAAAACAAAAAGATCCGGAAATTCCAAAAGTTCCAGATTCAAAAGAAGCTGAAGAGAAAATCAAAAAAGCAACTATTTTTGATCCTTTATATGAAGATGATGAACTTTTGAGAGGCGTTACGCTACCAAATGCGACAATTTTACTCTATGATGGAGACCTTCCTCAAACGAATGCAAGGACAACTGATCTTCCAGAAGCAAATTTATCTGCACAAGCAGATTCGCAAGGGCGTATCAAAATAAATGTTACTTCATTAAAACTTAAAGGGAAAAAGAAATTAACTGCAATAGTGCTGGATCAAGAAAAGAATAAAGTCGTTTTTCCAATAGAAGTTTTGCCTCAGAAAGAAGCTGTAATCGAAACCTCGAATACTAAAGAGCTTTCTGAAACAGGAACCAAAAAAGAATTACCTAAAACAGGTGAACAACAAGCTGCTATTTCAATTTTACTTGGAGTACTGGCAATTAGCACCAACTTTATTTTTATATTGAAACAGAAAATTTTATAGAAAAAAGAGGCTTTACAGTTACTATTTTCACTTAGTAACTGTATTTTTTTGCAATGAGATAAAAATTGTAAACGCAATAGCTTCAAATGAATTCTACTTCTTTTAATACTATAATATACTTGACGATATAAACTATAAAAGTGAATATTGCCCTTCGATTAAGGGAAGTTATTGTATGAAAAAAGATAAGTACTATATTATTTTGATCGTGTCTCTAGTTTTTTTTCTTGTTTCGAATTTTTTTTCTTTTTATTTTAAGCTTTCTACAGAAGTAGGAGAATATATCACAAAAGAAATTACGGAATTTTACTCTATTTATCTAAAATTCATTTCTCTAGACATTTTCAAAGAACTTCATAGTATTTACAAAGTACTAGAATTAAGTATTATTTTTAGCGATAACCCCCTATGTTTTTAAAACGAAACAGCAAGTGATCAAACAACAAAGAAAAGGAGAACTGAAAATAGAAGATTGAGAAGGTTTGTCTGTAATTTCGCAACAATTGATTGAATCCATTTATCAGTAGTTAAGCAATATCTATTCTATGACAGAAGAACATTTTGCAGTGTTCTCAAAAGTAAATAAATAATATATCAATTGATAAACACGAACATTAATAAGAATTAATCTATATAAAGTTAATATTTTGTTGAAATGAAGAATACTCTACCTTATACTTTAAAAGTATTCATCAGAAAAAAGAAATAAGCACTTATTATTTACAAATAAAGTTTTCTAATATAGTTACTTTAAAGAACGAGTGAAATTATTCTGATGAAATTTTGAGGTAAAAAGGGAGAGAGGCAATTTCATGGAAAAGTTTTTCAAATTAAAGGACAATAAAACAACAATATCAACTGAAATAGTAGCAGGGATCACGACATTTTTTGCAATGAGTTATATTTTATTCGTAAATCCGTCTATCCTATCTCAAACTGGTATGCCGTTTCAGGCAGTCTTTTTAGCAACAATTATTGCGTCGATTATAGGAACGCTAATTATGGGGCTTTTTGCGAACGTTCCTTATGCGCAAGCACCAGGTATGGGATTAAATGCTTTTTTCACGTTTACAGTTGTTTTCGGTTTGGGATATACTTGGCAGCAAGCATTAGCAATGGTATTTATTTGTGGAGTGATCAATGTCTTGATCACTGTAACTAAAATCCGTAAATTGATCATCAAAGCTATACCAGAAAGTATGCAGCATGCTATTGGCGGTGGTATTGGAATTTTTGTCGCCTATGTGGGAATTAAGAATGCAAAATTATTAGATTTTACAGTACAAGCAGAACCAGACAAAGGCGTTGTTAATGGGAACAGTATTGTTCCTGCATTGGGAAACTTCAATAATCCTGAAATTATATTGGCAGTTATTGGATTGGTTTTAACAACGATGTTGGTTGTTCTAAATGTTCGTGGCGCTATTTTGATTGGTATCGTAGTGACGACGATTATTGCTATTCCGCTGGGTGTCGTTGATTTATCCACTATTGATTGGCAAGAAAATTCTTTAGGGAACTCTATCGGTGAACTAGGAACCACATTTGGTGCGGCATTTGGTGCTGACGGTATGCAATCATTATTTAGTGACACATCTAAAATACCTCAAGTCTTGATGACCGTTATTGCATTTAGCTTGTCAGATACATTTGATACGATTGGCACGTTTATAGGAACTGGGCGTCGTACAGGGATATTCTCTAAAGAAGATGAACTTGCGCTGGAAGATAGTAAGGGCTTTTCTACAAAAATGGATAAAGCATTATTTGCAGATGCGATTGCAACATCGATCGGTGCTGTTTTTGGAACGTCTAACACTACAACTTATGTGGAAAGTGCTGCAGGGATTGGTGCTGGTGGACGTACGGGATTAACTTCCGTTGTTGTTGCCGTTTTATTCGCTCTAAGTAGCTTATTCTCCCCAATGATTGCGATCGTTCCAGCACAAGCAACTGCTCCCGCGTTAATTTTAGTAGGTGTAATGATGCTCGCTTCATTTAAAGATATTGAATGGACTAATCTAGAAGAAGCTATTCCAGCATTTTTTGCATCGATTTTTATGGGATTATGCTATAGCATTTCTTATGGTATTGCAGTAGGATTCATTTTTTATGCAGTAGTTAAAGTCGCAAAAGGGAAATTCAGCGAAATTTCACCAATTCTTTGGATAGTGAATGCTTTGTTTGTCTTAAACTTCATTATTTTGGCAATTTTATAGAGTTCATTGCGTGATAAAGCTTAGCTATCATTTTAGATAGTTAGGCTTTTTTTGATAGATGTATAAAAATTTTTTGAGAGATTGGAAAATTTGGAGTATAGTTAATAGTGAAGAACTTGTGAGGTGTGCATTAAGATGAAAATTGATTGGAAAAAGAATTTAATGGTTGCTTGGTTGGGCTGTTTTTTTACTGGTGCGAGTATTAGCTTGGTAATGCCTTTTATACCTATATATGTCGAACAGCTAGGAACGCCTAAGAATCAAGTAGAGTTATTTTCTGGACTCGCCATATCAGTTACGGCATTTGCAGCAGCGATTGTTGCTCCTATTTGGGGAAATTTAGCAGATAGGAAAGGACGGAAGCTGATGATGATTAGGGCGGCGGCTGGAATGACACTTACGATGGGATCATTAGCATTTGTTCCGAATGTTTATTGGCTCTTGATTATGCGTTTTTTTAACGGTATTCTTTCCGGGTATATCCCTAATGCAACAGCAATGATCGCCTCCCAATCGCCAAAAGAAAAAAGTGGTTGGGCGTTAGGAACTCTTTCAACAGGAGCGATTGCAGGAAACTTGATTGGTCCGTCTATTGGTGGTGCATTAGCTCAATGGTTTGGGATGGAAAATGTTTTTATTATCACAGGAGTAGTGTTATTGATTACGACATTACTAACAATTTTTATGGTCAAAGAAGATTTCCAACCCGTCGAGAAAAAAGATTTATTAAGTACAAAAGCAATTTTTTCAAAAATGGATCATGTGTCTATTTTAATTGGATTATTCATTACAACATTAATTTTACAAATAGGTGTTACAAGTATTAGCCCAATATTAACATTGTATATTCGTTCATTGAGTCATGATACTGGCAATATTTTGTTTGTTAGTGGTTTAATTGTTTCTGTTGCAGGTGTATCAGCAGTGATTTCTTCACCGGTCTTAGGGAAACTTGGTGATAAAATTGGTAATCATAAGGTTCTATTAGCTGGGTTGATTTTATCGATGATTTGTTATATTCCTATGGCATTTGTTAAAACGCCTTTCCAATTAGGCTTACTACGCTTTTTCTTAGGCTTTTCAACAGGAGCTTTAATGCCTTCCATTAACACGTTAATCAGTAAAATCACGCCATCTGAAGGTGTGAGTCGAATTTATAGTTATAATCAAATGTTTAGTAATTTTGGTCAAGTCCTAGGTCCAATGATCGGATCAACCGTGGCTCATGGTATGGGCTATAGTGCAGTGTTTATCGTAACAGCTTGTTTTGTGTTAGGAAATATTTGCCTTTCTTTGTTTAATTTCCGAAAAATTTTGAATAAAAGACTATAAACAGTTGAAAACATAAAAAAACCAGTTACAATGTTTGTAGTAACTGGTTTTTCTATAATCATCACTTTCAAGTAAATAGTAGGCAAGTCAAAAGCTAGTTCTAAAAAAATCAGCTTAAGACGACAACCCTATAGTTATTGAGCACTTTTAGTGGTTTCTTTTTTTGGTAATGCGAATTGACCAATCAATAAGATAATCACGCCGGTAGTCAATGACATAATCGTTGTCAGCATAAAATCATAGGTTCCACCATTTAAGGCACCGCCGATATAGCCGACCACTTGTCCTAGTAAAAAGGACCACAACAATACAAGAATGTAACGCATGGATTGCACCTCTTTTCTAGCTATAGTTTAGCACAATTTTTGTAAATGTAAAGAAAATGAAAGCTACATTTTTGATTTAAAATCATCGTATAAAGGAGATGTCCTATGCCCTTTCCACAATTATATACAATTACTTCCTATTCCTTACTTTCTAGTACGATCCGCATTCAAGAACTAGTTCAACAAGCGAAAAAATTAGGCTATACAACTTTGGGAATTACTGATATTAATGTACTCCATGGGGCAATCGAATTTTTTGAAGCTTGTAAAAAAGAAGCGATTAAACCAATTATTGGATTAGCATTAGAATATACACCACAAAAATCTGAACAGTCTGCTCAATTATTGCTGTACGCAAAGGATTTAGAAGGATATCAAAACTTAATGCGGATCTCTACTGCTAAGATGAATAGTGGGAAAGTCTTTTATTTAGAAGAAATAAAAGACTTTCTAAACCATTTATATGCTGTGATGCCCTCTGATAAAGGAGAAGTTGCTTTTGCTTTAAAAAGAAGTGAAGCAGAAGCGGCAGAAAGTTTAGCTCAGTTAGTGCAATTTTTTGATTCGTCTTGCTTTTTTGCAGGGGCTTCATTTATGTGCAATCCAGAAACTGATCCAGCACTTTTCCAATTTTATGAAAACAAAAATCAAGACCTAGTAGCATTGCAGGAAACTCGTTATTTAAATCGAGAAGATGGTTTTGCACTAAAAGTATTAACCCATATTGATGAAGGGCAGCAGATGACGTTGAATTCTGAGGAAACTGAAATCGAAGGGCCCTTTTATTTAAGAAGTCAGATAGACGCAGCTGAGCAGTTACGTGCCAAAGTGAACGAGCAAGCTATTTGCAATGCTAAAAAAATTGCTGAGTCTTGTTTTCTGGAAATTCCTTTACGTCAACGTTTGTTGCCTCATTACCCAATTCCAGAAGGTAGACAAGCTGGAGAATATTTAAGAGAGCTATGCTTAAAAAAATTACCTGAACGAATACCTAATGTTTCAACTGAATATGAAGAGCGTTTAGCGAAAGAATTGGAAATTATCCATACGATGGGATTTGATGATTATTTTCTAATTGTTTGGGATGTGATGGCTTTTGCTCATAATAAAAAGATTGTGACGGGTGCTGGTCGTGGCTCGGCTGCTGGATCGTTGGTTTCCTATGTTCTATCAATCACTGATGTTGATCCAATCAAATATGATTTACTATTTGAACGTTTCTTAAATCCAGAAAGAAATTCTATGCCAGATATAGATTTAGACATTCCAGATAATCGCCGTGAAGAAGTATTGCAATATGTTCGTGAAAAATATGGACATTATCACATGGCGCAAATTGCGACTTTTGGTACAATGGCAGCAAAAATGGTCTTAAGAGATGTTGCAAGAGTCTTTGGATTATCACAAAGTGAGTCAAATCGCTGGTCAAATGCTGTGCCTAGTACGTTAAAAATGACTCTAAAAATAGCTTATGCTGAGTCAAAAAAATTAGTAGAACTGGTGAACTCTTCAGAAAATAATCGGTTGCTATATGATACGGCAGTGCGCTTAGAAGGTTTGCCAAGACATGTTTCGACCCACGCTGCAGGTGTGGTAATCAGTGATTTAGATTTATTGGATATTGTACCCCTACAACCTGGTTCCAATGACATTTTTCTCACTCAGTTTACGATGAATGATGTTGAAAAAATTGGTCTTTTGAAGATGGATTTCTTAGGGTTACGAAATCTATCGATCATTGATGATACACTTAAATCAATCAAACGTATTTATAAAAAAGAAGTTATTTTAAATCAAATTCCTTTAGATGATGAAAAAACCTTAGCTTTATTTAGACGAGGAGAAACGAGCGGCGTTTTTCAGTTTGAATCAGCAGGTATCCGGAATGTATTAAGAAAACTAGGTCCCACTAGTATTGAAGATATTGCAGCTGTTAATGCTCTATATCGCCCAGGTCCGATGCAAAATATCGATTTATTCATTCGGAGAAAAAAAGGTCAAGAGGCAATCGATTATCCAGATGTTGTTTTAGAACCAATTTTAAAAAATACGTATGGTATCATTGTGTATCAGGAACAAATTATCCAAGTTGCGTCCATAATGGCAGGATTTACTTTAGGACAAGCAGATATATTACGACGAGCAGTTAGTAAAAAGAAAAAGGATGTACTTGATGAAGAACGGAAACATTTTGTTAAAGGTGCAATAAAACAAGGACATAGTGAAGAAGTAGCGACGACTGTTTACGATTATATCGAGCGTTTTGCTAATTACGGATTTAACCGATCACATGCATTTGCTTATTCTTTTATAGGGTTTCAAATGGCTTATTTAAAAGTGCATTTTCCAGGCGCATTTTACGCTGCGATTCTTCATTCGGTGAGACATAATCCCACTAAGATCAAAGAATACATCGGAGAAGCTCGTAAAAACAAAATGGTGATCAAGCAGCCATCCATCAATTCTAGTCAATATAGTTTTTACTTGAATAATGATGGTCAAATCATGTTTGGCTTTAGTTCCTTGAAAGGGATACGTAGAGATTTTATTCAAAATATATTAGATGAACGTAAAGAGCGAGGACCTTTTAAAACCTTTGATCAATTTTTATTACGTATTGATCGCAAGTGGCTGAAAGCTGAAAATATTCAACCTTTAATTGCCATTGGAGCTTTTGATGAGTTACAGAAAAACCGTCGTCAGTTAGCAGTTAGTTTAGACAGTGAAATTCAAAATATCATCTACAGTGGTGGTAGCATGAATCTTTTAGAAGAAACGCTGAAGCTTAAAGAAGTAGAAGTAACTGATTACACTTTAGAAGAAAAGTTGGAACAGGAAGAACAGCATTTAGGCGTATATTTATCTGGTCACCCTACAGAAGAGTTCAAAAAAACGCGCTTAGCTAAACAGGTGATAGCTGTCAGCGATGTACTCGAAAATCAAACAGCTCGTTTATTGATTTATGTTAAAGACATTCGCGTGATCCGAACAAAAAAAGGCGAACAAATGGCTTTTGTGGAAGGCGATGACCTAACTGGTTCATTATCTTTAACACTTTTTCCAGCAGTTTTCAGAACACTTCGTCAAAATGCCGAAAAAAATCAAGTATATTTTGTCGAAGGAAAAGTAGAGAAAAGTAATTATAATCAAGAACTCCAATTATTAGTAAACAAGATTGAAAAAGCCAGTGATATTGAGAATAGTATTAGTGCAACAACTTGCTATTTAAAAATTGTTGGAACAAAAAATCAAAATGAGGTTCTGCAAAATATTCATGAAGTCATCCAAAAATACAGAGGCAATACGCCAGTAATCATTTACTTTGAAAAAAATGGAAAAAAATTGGTCTTGGGAGAAGAAAATTGGTTAGCTGAGACAGTTGAAGCTAAAGAACAACTAGAGATGATTTTAGGTAGTCAAAATGTTGTTTTCAACTGATTTACGGTAAAAGATACTAATTGTTTTCATCTTTTTTCAATTATTTCTTCTTAAATCAAGACTTTTTGCACTATTAATGGTAAAATGAGTGACGTAATATTTTTGAGTAATGAATAACTGTAACAAAAATTGTTACAGTTTAAAAGTATATTATTATGAGGTGAAAGAACGAATGAAACGTATCGGTATTTTAACCAGCGGGGGAGACGCCCCAGGAATGAACGCTGCAATTCGTGCAGTGGTACGTAAAGGGATTTTTGACGGAATCGAAGTTTATGGGATTAACTATGGTTTTGCTGGTTTAGTGGCAGGCGATATTCGCCGTTTAGACATTGCTGATGTTGGTGATAAAATTCAACGTGGAGGAACATTTTTATATTCTGCCCGTTATCCAGAATTTGCAACAGAAGAAGGACAATTAAAAGGCATTGAACAATTGAAAAAATTCGGTATTGAAGGATTAGTTGTCATCGGTGGTGACGGTTCTTATCATGGGGCAATGGCACTTACAAAACGTGGATTTCCTGCTGTAGGTATTCCTGGGACAATCGATAATGATATTCCTGGCACTGATTTTACGATTGGCTTTGATACAGCAATTAATACAGTGTTAGAATCAATTGATCGCATTCGTGATACAGCAACGTCGCATGTGCGTACATTCGTTATTGAAGTAATGGGACGCGGTGCAGGTGATATTGCTCTTTGGTCAGGAGTTGCTGGTGGTGCTGATGAAATCATCATTCCAGAACATGACTTTGATATGGTTCATGTGGCTAAACGTATTAGAGAAGGCCGTGATCGTGGTAAGAAACATTGCTTGATTATTTTAGCAGAAGGCGTTATGGGCGGGAATGAATTTGCTGATAAACTTTCTGAACATGGAGATTTCCATACACGTGTTTCTATTTTAGGACACGTTGTCCGCGGTGGTTCACCAAGTGCCCGTGACCGTGTGTTAGCAAGTAAATTTGGTTCATATGCTGTCGAATTACTGAAAGCAGGAATTGGCGGGCAGTGCATCGGTATGCTTGATAATCAAGTGGTTTCAGCAGATATTGTTGATACTTTGGAAAACCACAAACATAAACCGGACTTATCACTTTATGATTTAAATCAAGAGATTTCTTTTTAGAAATTAGTTATGCGAAGTATCCCTTGAGGAAAATAGATAATCTTCATAAAAGTATAAACAAAAATGGAATAGGAGCGTTTGGTAATGAAAAAAACGAAAATCGTATGTACGATCGGACCAGCTAGCGAAACAGTTGATATGCTTGTAAACTTAATGAATGCAGGAATGAATGTTTGCCGTTTGAACTTCTCACATGGTGACTTTGAAGAACATGGCAACCGCATCAAAAATATTCGTGAGGCTGCAAAAATTACAGGAAAACGTGTAGCGATCTTACTTGATACAAAAGGTCCTGAAATCCGTACGAACGAAATGGAAAATGGCGCAATCACTTTAAGAACTGGTGATTCAGTACGTCTTTCTATGACAGAAGTTTTAGGAACGAACGAAAAATTTTCAATCACTTATCCAGAATTAATCAACGATGTAAACGTTGGTTCTCATATTCTTTTAGATGATGGATTAATCGACCTTGAAGTAACTGATATCGATCGAAATGCAAATGAAATCGTTACACTGGTTAAAAACGAAGGTGTTCTTAAAAATAAAAAAGGTGTTAATGTACCTGGTGTTTCTGTAAATCTTCCGGGTATCACTGATAAAGATGCTGCTGATATCCGTTTTGGTATCGAACAAGGCGTTGACTTTATCGCTGCAAGTTTCGTTCGTCGTGCAACTGACGTTTTAGAAATCACTAAAATTTTAGAAGAACAAGATGCAACGCACATCCAAATCATTCCTAAAATCGAAAATCAAGAAGGGATTGACAACATTGACGAAATCCTAAAAGTTTCTGATGGTTTGATGGTTGCTCGTGGTGACATGGGAGTTGAAATCCCGACTGAAGATGTTCCTGTTGTTCAAAAAGAGTTGATCAAAAAATGTAATGCTTTAGGTAAACCAGTTATCACTGCAACTCAAATGCTTGATTCTATGCAACGTAACCCACGTCCAACACGTGCTGAAGCAAATGACGTAGCCAATGCAATCTATGATGGAACAGATGCAGTAATGCTTTCTGGTGAAACGGCGGCTGGCGATTATCCGTTAGAAGCTGTTCAAACAATGGCTCGTATCGCGGTTCGTACTGAAGAAGCGTTGATCAACCAAGATTCATTTGCATTAAAACTATACAGCAAAACTGATATGGCAGAAGCAATTGGTCAATCAGTTGGACATACTGCACGTAACCTAGGAATTCAAACAATTGTTGCGGCAACTGAATCAGGTCACACAGCTCGTATGATTTCTAAATATCGTCCAAAATCTCATATTGTAGCGATCACTTTTACTGAACAAAAAGCGCGTAGCTTATCATTATCATGGGGGGTCTATGCAACTGTTGCTGCCAAACCGTCAAGCACAGATGAGATGTTCAATTTAGCAACTCACACTTCTCAAGAAGAAGGATTTGCAAGCGAAGGTGATTTGATCATTATCACTGCTGGTGTACCAGTAGGTGAAAGAGGTACAACGAATTTGATGAAGATTCAAATGATTGGATCAAAATTAGTTCAAGGTCAAGGAATCGGCGAGTCGTCAGTTATTGCGAAAGCAGTTGTAGCAAATACAGCTGAAGAAGCAGTAGCAAATGCAGTAGAAGGTTCTATTCTAGTTGTAAAAACAACGGACAAAGATTATATGCCAGCCATCGACAAAGCAATTGCTTTGGTTGTTGAAGAAGGTGGATTAACTTCTCATGCAGCAGTTGTTGCAATTGCGAAAGATATTCCAGTAATCGTTGGTGCAGCTGACGCAACGAACTTGATTGCAGATGATGAATTAATCACTGTTGATCCTCGTCGTGGTATTGTATACCGTGGCGCAACTACAGCTATCTAAAACTTTAATTATACAATGTAAAAGAGTATGAATGAATCATGCAAAGTGATTCTTTCTTGCTCTTTTTTAGATACTTTGAACAAACTTTCCTCTGATGAGAACTTTATTTCAAAAATGCTTTTAAAACGATTTCATACATGGTAAAATATAAACGTTACCATATAATATGAACTATAGGAGTGAGAGAATGAAAGCAGCTGTTGTAACGAAAGAAAATAATGGGAAAGTAGAAATCAAAGAAGTAGATATTAGAACACTTGAAGCAGGTGAAGCTTTAGTGGATGTTGAATATTGTGGTGTTTGTCATACTGATCTACATGTAGCTCATGGAGATTTTGGTGAAGTTCCAGGACGAGTGATCGGTCATGAAGGAATCGGGATTGTTAAAGAGATTGCTCCTGGTGTCGAAAGCTTAAAAGTTGGAGACCGTGTTAGTATCGCTTGGTTCTTTGAAGGATGCGGCACTTGTGAATATTGTATTACAGGTCGCGAAACATTTTGCCGTAAAGTAAAAAATGCGGGTTTCTCAGTAGATGGTGCGATGGCGGAGCAATGTATCGTTAAAGCTGACTATGCAGTTAAAGTGCCTGAGGGGTTAGATCCAGCACAGGCTAGCAGTATTTCGTGTGCAGGTGTTACGTGTTATAAAGCCATTAAAGTATCAGATGTAAAACCAGGACAATGGGTTGCGATTTACGGTATTGGCGGATTGGGTAATTTAGCGATTCAATATGCTAAAAATGTGTTTAATGCTAAAGTAATCGCAGTTGATATCAACGATGACAAGTTAAAATTTGCTAAAGAACTAGGCGCTGATTTAGTGTGTAATCCATTAACAGCTGGTGACGCAGGTGCTTGGATCCAAGAGAAAGTCGGCGGAGCTCATGCGGCAGTCGTTACGGCTGTTTCAAAAGTTGCCTTTAACCAAGCGGTGGATTCTGTAAGAGCTGCTGGGAAAGTTGTTGCAGTTGGATTACCTCCAGAAACGATGGACTTAGCAATCGTTAAAACAGTATTAGATGGGATTCAAATCGTAGGTTCTTTAGTAGGAACGCGTAAAGATTTGGAAGAAGCATTCCAATTTGGAGCAGAAGGAAAAGTAGTGCCTGTTGTGGAAACACGTTGTCTACATGAAGTAAATGATATTTTTGAAGAGATGGAACAAGGAAAAATTAAAGGTAGAATGGTTGTTGATTTAAAAAAATAGCAAGAGACCCCTTTGAACGTTGTGACATTTAAACGTTTAAAGGGCTTTTTTTATATTTTAACAGTTGTTAGGTTATTTGATAGCTTCTGAAAAAAGGTTCTGTTATTATTGATATTAAACTATTCATTATAATTGATAGAAAAAAATATTGCATATCGAGTGCTGAAGGTGCTAGATGTATTTCTTGATTTTTGTAATAAGTATCGTTAAGTGATTTTTTTATTGAATCTTTAGTATTCTACAAGCATTATGATAATGAATAAGCAAGTCTATTTGAAAGTGTTTCAGATAAAGAATTATTGTTTGAATACTTGTTAGCTAAAAAAACGAATGAAGAAAGTGCAAAAGATTTTTCTGGAAGTGTAAGTGTTGCAGCTTAACGCTTGAAAATAAAGGTAAGCATAGGAGGAATGGTCATGAAAGAGAGTGCAAAAGCAGGCATTTCATTTGGATGCGCATTAGCATTAGTTATTTCATACGTGAATTGGCACAGTGTTTTTTGGGCAGTATTTCACGGAGCTTTGAGTTGGTTTTACGTTATTTATTATGTAATTGTTTATGGTTTTAACTAAAAAATATTCGTGTATCAAAAGGGGGGCTGGACATAATTCTTCGAGTTCTCTCAAATCCTTGAAATCTGAATAAGCTGTGATGAGAAAGAAAATTAATCATACAGATGAACTTAGAAAAAAACAATGTGAGTAGAAATATTAAATAGAGGATATTTCTTTTTTTGTAAAAATGAAAAAGAATTTAAAGCAAGAGAATTTCAGTAAATGTCTGTTAATTGTTGCGTAAATTATGCTATAATTACATAATTAAGATGGGAGGTTTAGTGCAAATGGAATCCATATCAAAAGTTTTTGCTATTCAGCTGTTAAACGATGACGCTCAAAGAATCATGATGCTGATCCGCAATCAAAAAAATAGCTTATGTATTTCCCAGTGTAAGGCTTTTGAAGAAGTCGTAGACACACAAATGTATGGTTTTTCTCGCCAAGTAACTTATGCCATTCGATTAGGTATTTTAAGTTCAGAACAAGGACATCAATTGTTAAGCGATTTAGAGAAAGAGCTTAACCAATTATATAGTGACGTTTATGAGGAAACACAAGAAAAAAAAGAGATTGGCAAGGAGGGTTAAACTTTGCCAGATAAGATAAAAAAGAGGCATCTGTTAGATTATAGCATTTTAATCCCGTACTTAGTCCTTAGTGCAGTTGGATTGATTATGGTTTATAGTTCAACATCCTCTTTGCTAGTTTCCCAAGGGAAACCCCCAACAAGTATGGTCGTCAGTCAATTACAGTTTTGGCTACTAAGCTTGATAGCGATGTTTTTCATTTATAAGATGAAAACGACGGTTTTTCAAATTAAAGGTTTTATCATGTTTGCAATCGTAGTTATTTCTGTGTTACTTCTAGCAGTTCGATTTACAATGTTAGGATCAGAGATCAATGGAGCCAAAGGTTGGATTGAAATCGGTACGTTTTCAATGCAGCCAGCCGAGTATTTAAAAATAATGGTGATCTGGTATCTAGCTTATATTTTGGGACGAAGACAGAAGTACATTGATAAAGAATTTAAAAAGGCTGTATTCAGACCAATGCTATTGGTTGGTTTTTTGATTTTTCTTGTTGCCATTCAACCAGATTTAGGGAATGCAGCTATTTTAACTTTACTTGTGATTATCATGGTACTTGCCAGTGGTATAAATTACATGTATACCTATCTTGTTGGTGGTGCTGGAATTTTAGGTAGTATTGCTATTATCCAAACATTACTTTTAACTGAAGGTAGTTTTATTCCAGCTAGATATCAATATGTATATCAACGTTTCGCCATTTTTCTTAACCCATTTAAGGATGAACGAAATGCTGGACATCAATTAGCAAATTCTTATTATGCTATAAATAATGGTAGCTGGTTTGGAAAAGGGTTAGGAAATAGTATTCAAAAAAAAGGCTTTTTACCTGAGGCACATTCTGACTTCATCTTTGCTATTACGATTGAAGAATTAGGCTTGCTTGTATCATTAATTATATTAGCGCTCTTAATGTTTATGATTGCTCGAATTATTTTAGTGGGTGTTCGCTCTAAAAAACCATTTAACTCATTGATGTGTATTGGTATTGGCTCAATGTTGTTATTACAAGTTTTCATCAATTTGGGTGGAATCACTGGAGTAATTCCTTTAACAGGGGTGACATTTCCTTTTTTAAGTCAAGGTGGAAACAGTGTACTGATTATTTCTATTGCCGTAGCTTTTGTATTAAACATTAGTGCGGATGAGAAAAAACAAAAAATGGATCAAGAATACCAATTGCTTAGTAAATGAAGGTAAATAAATGCTGAGGCAAAAGTAGCAACTTCTAAGAGTTGTTGCGGTCTAAACTAAGAGAAGAGTTAAACGTTTATGTTTTGATTTTATTAAATGGGTAGGAGTGAAAAAATGAAAAAAGTTTTAGTAGCAAATCGTGGAGAAATTGCAATTCGAATTTTTAGAGCTTGTACAGAGATGCACATCGGGACAGTGGCAATCTATGCAGCAGAAGATGAATATTCGGTTCATCGCTTTAAGGCGGATGAAGCATATTTAGTTGGGGAAGGTAAAAAACCGATTGAATCCTACCTTGATATAGAAGATATTATCCGAATCGCTAAAAAATCGGGGGCTGATGCTATTCATCCTGGCTATGGGTTCCTTTCTGAGAACTTAGAGTTTGCTCGTCGCTGTAAAGAAGAAGGTCTTATTTTTGTTGGACCTTCATTACACCATTTAGATATTTTTGGAGATAAAATCAAAGCAAAAGAAGCAGCTGTTGCTGCAGGGATTTCATCAATTCCAGGTTCTGATGGGCCTATTAATACAGTAGAAGACGTTTTGGATTTTGGTCATACACATGGTTTTCCTATTATGATTAAAGCTGCACTTGGTGGTGGCGGTCGTGGTATGCGAGTAGCTCATGATGAAAAAGAAGCTAGAGAAGGCTATGATCGGGCAAAAAGTGAAGCAAAGGCAGCATTTGGCTCGGATGAAGTCTATGTTGAAAAATATATTTCCAATCCGAAACACATAGAAGTTCAAATTTTAGGTGATACTCATGGTAATGTAATTCATCTATTTGAACGTGACTGTTCGGTTCAGCGTCGTCATCAAAAAGTCGTGGAAGTAGCTCCTTGTGTTTCAATGAGTGAAGTGAAACGAAAAGAAATCTGTGATGCTGCAGTTCAATTAATGAAACATGTTCAGTATATCAATGCTGGAACAGTTGAATTTTTAGTTGAAGGGGATCAATTTTATTTTATAGAAGTGAATCCTCGTGTTCAAGTAGAGCATACAATTACTGAAATGATTACTGATATTGATATTGTAGTATCTCAATTACAAATTGCTCAAGGGCTTGATCTGCATGAAGATATGAAGATTCCACAGCAAGAAAACATTACGTTAAATGGTGCTGCGATCCAATGCCGAATCACAACAGAAGATCCGTTGAATCACTTTATGCCGGATACGGGGAAGATTGATACGTATCGTTCACCAGGAGGTTTTGGCGTTCGTCTAGATGTTGGGAATGCTTATTCTGGTGCAGTCGTTACCCCTTATTTTGATTCATTGCTAGTAAAAGTTTGTACTCATGGATTTACGTTTGAAAAAGCAATTCAAAAGATGGAACGTTGCTTAAGAGAATTTAGAATTCGTGGTGTTAAAACAAATATTCCGTTTTTACACAAAGTGATTGATCATTCTGAGTTTCAGTCAGGAGAAGCTAAAACAACATTTATCGATAATACTCCGCAATTATTTGAGTTTCCAAAGTTAAGAGATCGCGGTAATAAAACGATGAAATATATTGGTGAAGTAACGGTCAATGGCTTTCCGGGTATCGAAAAATCAACAAAGAAATATTTTGATGCCCCGCGTATTCCAACTGATCTAGAATTACGTAGTGATTACGTGAGCGCAAAAAATATTTTAGATAAAGATGGTGCCAAAGGCGTAATTGATTGGGTCAAAAAACAAGAAAATGTGTTACTGACTGATACGACTTTCCGTGATGCACACCAAAGTTTATTAGCAACTCGTGTACGAACACAAGATTTTAAAGAAATCGCGCGTTTAACTGGTGAAGGATTGCCAGAGCTATTTTCTAGTGAAATGTGGGGCGGTGCAACATTTGATGTTGCGTATCGCTTCTTAAATGAAGATCCATGGCAACGACTACGTAAAATCCGTAAGTTAATGCCGAATACATTGTTGCAAATGCTGTTTAGAGGATCAAATGCTGTTGGCTATCAAAATTATCCTGATAATGTTATTGAAGAATTTATTAAAGAGTCAGCACGACAGGGAATTGATGTTTTCCGCATTTTTGATAGCTTAAATTGGTTGCCACAAATGGAAAAAAGTATTCAAAGCGTTAGAGATACTGGAAAAATTGCAGAAGCTGCTATTTGTTATACAGGTGACATCAATGATCCTACGAGAGCAAAGTATAATGTTGAGTATTACAAAAATATGGCAAAAGAACTTGAAAAAATGGGTGCCCACATTATTGCCATCAAAGATATGGCAGGATTGTTAAAACCACAAGCAGCGTATCGTTTAATCAGTGAATTGAAAGATACAACTGATTTGCCGATTCATTTGCATACCCATGATACGAGCGGTAATGGCATTATTACCTATTCAGCTGCGACGAAAGCTGGAGTAGATATTGTAGATGTCGCTACAAGTGCAATGAGTGGGGCAACAAGCCAACCAAGCATGAGCAGTTTATATTATGCATTGGTTAATGGTGATCGTACGCCTGATATCAATATCGATAATACGCAAAAAATCAACCATTACTGGGAAGATGTTCGTATGTATTATCAACCATTTGAAAATGGCTTGAACGCACCACAAACAGAAGTCTATATGCATGAAATGCCAGGTGGACAGTATTCTAATTTACAACAACAAGCAAAAGCAGTTGGTTTAGGTCATCAGTGGGATGATATCAAAAAAATGTATCATACCGTCAACTTGATGTTTGGCGATATCGTAAAAGTGACGCCATCTTCCAAAGTTGTAGGAGATATGGCACTGTTTATGGTTCAAAATAACCTAACAGAAGAAGATATTTATGCTAATGGAGAAGAATTGAGTTTCCCTGAATCAGTAGTTACGTTCTTCCAAGGGGATTTAGGTCAACCAGTAGGCGGATTTCCTAAAGATTTGCAAAGAATTATTTTGAAAGGACGTCCATTCTTTACTGAAAGACCTGGAAGTTTGGCAGCACCAGTAAAATTTGATAAAGTAAAAGCAAAATTAGCTGAAAAAATCGGCTATGAGCCAAAACTAGAAGAGGTTTTGAGTTATTTGATGTATCCTCAAGTATTCTTGGATTACCATACTTCTTATCAAAATTTTGGTGATGTTACATTATTAGATACGCCAACGTTCTTCCAAGGAATTCGCCAAGGTGAGTCTGTAGAAGTTCAAATCGAAAAAGGCAAGACATTGATCATTCGTTTAGATGAAATTGGTGATCCTGATATTGAAGGAAATAGAGTATTGTTCTTCAATTTGAACGGTCAACGTCGTGAAATAGTCATCAAAGATACGTCTATCAAATCGTCTGTTCAAGCAAAACGCAAAGCAGAACCAACCAATAAAGAGCAAATTGGAGCAACGATGTCAGGTTCTGTTCTCCAAGTTTTAGTTAAAAAAGGAGACAAAGTTAAAAAGGGAGATGCTTTGTTAGTAACAGAAGCAATGAAGATGGAAACAACGATTGAAGCTCGCTTTGATGGTATTGTTGAACATATTTATGTTTTTGAAGAAGAACCGATCAGTTCAGGAGATCTATTAATAGAAGTAAAAGAAAATTAAACGAAAAGTAGGGGGAAAAGATGAAACGATTTTTAACGTTCTTAGGCGTTTTCTTTATAGTCCTAATAGGCGGTTATTTACAGCCAGTCTTTTTCCCGGCTGAAAAAATGCAGCAAGAAGCAGAACATGGGAGTCAAAATGTCTCCCATACTGCTTTACCTTATGAAGAAATTCCAACTGCCGGTTATGCTACGTACATAGGTAAAAAAACAATAGATTTTATAGCTGAGTTTGGGGAACCTCTCGAAAAACAGAAGACAATTATGGGCTATGAGCTATGGATATATGGTGAAAAAGATTCAGATTATTTAGAAATAAATGTGCAGAATGAAAAAATTTCTGCAATCAAATCATTTAATGATTCAAAAGAAACAACACCATTTTCGATTGGTATGAAGTTGTCTGATGTTTCAGAACAGATGACTATTTATTCAAATTTTGCATTTACATACAAAGAAAATAATTATAATGTGGAACTAATGGAAGAAGATATGAATTATCGTCCTCTGATTGCTTTTGACAATAAGACATTTGCTATTTTATTTTTCAATCATGGTACTGGTAAGCTTTCAGCAGTTACTTATCTAGATAAAGAAACATTATTGACATTGATGCCATATCAATTGGTTGATGGAGAAGTTTTGCCCTTTTCTGTAACGGGACAGGCTTCTGGTTTTGATGCTGTTAAAAGTAACCAAGTTATCAGAACGATCAATTTGTTAAAGCTCAAGGAAAACTTACCTATTTATCGCGTGAATACTGAAAGTCAAAAGAATGCTCAAAAACTTTTTGAGACCTTAAACAAGAATCAAAAAAATGTTCTTACACCAGAACGAACAGAAAATTGGCAATATAGCAAAGAGCAACTAATCTCAAGCACCATTTTTACTTTGACAAACGATGAATATCAAAAATTATTGAAAATTGCTCAATTAGATAAGAAAAAAGCAACCGGTATGTATACAGAGCCAGTTTATGACCCAACATTCACCGTGCTTTCTTGGTTTTCTGATTCGTTGTATCATTCCCGTTTCGCGCATCAAGAAAATGAAAACATTGGCATTGCTTTCTCTAAAGCAAGTATGTTAGTCTTATTACAAGAGACAGAAAAAGAAATATCTCAAACAGAGGAAAGTGAATAAGTATGATAGTGACAGAAAACCTTTTTGAAATAGAAGATCAGACAGAAAAACTTGTTCAAGCTATCTTAGCAAGCGAAAGTATTGAATCTTATAAAATAAATCGTCAGACAATGTATCAATCAAATAATGTTCAAGAAAAACAAAAAACATTTTTAGATGCAAAAGATGCATTTGAACGAATTGAAGCTTATGGAAGTCATGTACCAGATTTTCGTATTAAACAACGTGCAGTTCGTCAGGCAAAACGAGCGTTGGATATGAGTGAAGAAGTGGCTGAATTCCGTTTCTCTGAGACGAGTGTGCAAACGATTTTAGATTTAGTGGGAATGACAGTAGCGAAAACAATTTCAGATGACATTAAAGTAGATGCAGGAAATCCATTTTTTGAAAAAGGAAAACACTCAGGTTGCGGAGGTAATTGTCATGCAAGTTAATGATGGAAAAGAGTTTACTATCCAGAAACGGCGCTGTTTAGTGGTTTTTGTATATAGTTTAAAACAATTGAAAACTTTGAAACGCTTTGGGCTAATTCACTATGTATCTCGCAAAATGAAGTATGTTGTTATTTATATGAATGAAGAAAATATTGAGAGCTCAGAAGCTAAAATCAATGGTCTACACTTTGTTCGTAAAGTAGAGCGTTCATATCGCCCCGATGTAGAAATGAATTTTGCTGAAAAGATTGGAACAAAGGCTGCATATCAGTATAAGAAAGAAGAAGGGTTTGAAGTGGAAGAATTAAATACTCAAATCCGTTTAGCTGAAAATGTATAAAAATTGAGATGAAAAATGTGAGCGAATTTCAAACATTTTTCATCTTTTTTCTGTATATTTGATATATTGTTAAAATACACTAGCTGATTATGCAAAGGAGCGTTAAAAGATGCGAGTTATTTCAGGAGAATATAGGGGACGACGTTTAAAAGCTTTAGACGGTGATAGTACGCGTCCTACAACTGATAAGGTAAAAGAATCGATTTTTAATATAATTGGTCCATATTTCGATGGAGGAACAGTATTAGATTTATATGCAGGCAGCGGTGGGCTTGCAATTGAAGCTGTGTCCAGAGGAATGGATGTAGGAATTTGTATTGAAAAAAACTTTTCTGCTATCAAAATCATTAAAGAAAATATCGAAGTAACAAAAGAAGCTTCAAAATTTATCATCAAAAAAATGGACGCAAACAAAGCATTAGAGTTTCTGAAAGAAGAAGGAACTCAGATTGATTTAGTGCTATTAGACCCTCCGTATGCTAAGCAAGAAATTGAAAAGCAAATCAAGCAAATGCTTGCTTACCAGTTGCTGAGTCAGAATGGAGTTATTGTTTGCGAGACAGATAAATCTGTAAAGCTGCCCGGAAATATTGGATCATTTATGAAATCTCGTGAGACAACATATGGTATCACGCAAATAACGATTTATAAGCAGGAGGTAAATGATGACTAAAATTGCTCTTTTTCCAGGAAGTTTTGATCCATTGACAAATGGTCATTTGAATCTGATCGAGCGTAGTACAAAGATGTTTGATAAGGTCATCGTAGGTGTCTTTGTAAACACAAATAAAAAAGCTCTTTTTACGTTGGAAGAAAAGCTCGTTTTGATCAAAGAAGTACTTGCTCATTTAGATAACGTGAAAGTGATTGCGCAGGAAACGAAACTCACTGTTGAAAGTGCTTCTGACTTAGGTGCTAACTTTTTAATCCGAGGTATAAGGAATGTAAAAGATTATGAATACGAGAAAGATATTGCTAGGATGAATCACCATTTAGCGCCAGAAATAGAAACTGTTTTTCTATTAGCTGATGAAACTTATGCGCATATTAGTTCAAGTTTGTTAAAGGAAGTACTGAAATTTGGCGGAGATGTTTCTACGTATTTGCCAAAGCCCATTCATCATGCATTAAATAAAAAGAATCGTGAGATGAAGCTAAATGAAGAATGAACATGAAGAAAAATTATCGATTAAGTCAATGCTACCTTTCGCAGTTGTCATCTTATTGATTATTATTATGATTTTTCCCATCCCTTACTATATTGAGGGACCTGGTACAACGGAAAATTTAAAAGATTTTGTGACAGTAAATAATAAAAAAGATACGGAACCAGGTGCTTTTTATTTAACAACAGTTGGCGTTCGTAAAGCAACAGTTGGTTCAGCTTTGAAAGCAAAATTCTCAGATTTTCAAGAATTAGTTAGTAAAGAAGAGTTGATGGGGACTAGCACAAATAGTGAATACGATCGAATTCAACAATATTACATGGATTCTTCAAAAAACGCCGCTATTGAGCAAGCATTAAAGCTTGCCGATGTTTCATATAAAATGACTTTTAAAGGCGTATACGTTTTAGCTCTAGAAAATAATTCTAGTTTTAAAGGGAAAATTTCAGTTGGAGATACTGTTACAGGAATTGATGGTAAAACATTTAAAAGCAGTGAAGAGTTTATAAACTATGTAAAAAAACAAAAAATTGGTCAAGAAGTTACTGTAAGTTATTTACAAGATGGCGAATCGAAGAAAGCTACAGGAAAATTGATTGAATTGCCAACTGATAAAAAGGCTGGTATTGGTATTGGTCTGACTGATCATACCGAGATAGATTCTTCGGTTCCTGTTGAAATCGATGCAGGAGATATTGGGGGGCCGTCAGCAGGTCTAATGTTCACGTTAGAGACATATGAGCAATTAACGCAAAAAGCAATTCGCAAAGGGCACAAAATTGCTGGGACAGGAACAATGAACGCTCAAGGAGTTGTTGGACGGATCGGCGGTATTGATAAAAAAATTGTCACTGCCAGCAAGAACGAAACAGAAATTTTCTTTGCACCAGATGACGAAATCACAAAAGAAATGAAAGAAGCTGAACCAGGAATCAAAACTAATTACGAAGAAGCGAAAGAAGCTGCTGAAAAAATCGGAACAAAAATGAAAATTGTTCCTGTAAAGAACGTACAGGATGCGTTAGATTATCTTGAAACGTTGAAAGAAAAGTGAAAGAACAGGACGATGAAGTTTTAGATACTTCATCGTCCTGTTCTTTATTTTAATGAAAAAAGCCACTGTACTTATTAAACTAGAATTTTTTAAGATTCTCTTATATACATCTATACAATAAAATTTTATGATTTCTATCATGAAAAAACAAAAATAATGCGTATCTTTATTTAGAAGGGGGGAAAATTTAATGGATTATCCTATGTTGTTAAAGAAATATAAACAATATATAATTGGTGGTGCGATTCTGCTCGGCATTATTATTGCTAGTATTATTGTTTTTTTTGTGACTAAATCTACTTCAGATGAATTTCCAGAGGATGAGGTTGTCTCGACTTTGGTAAGTTCATCTCAGTCGAGTGATACAGAATCGTTTTCTCAGCAAATATATGTGGATATAAAGGGCGCTGTGAAAAAACCAGGGATGTATGAAGGAACTGCGGATATGCGTGTCTGGGATGCTGTGATGCTTGCTGGGGGAATAAGTGATGAGGCAGATACAAAACAAGTCAATTTTTCAAAGAGAATTGCAGATCAGATGGTCATCTATGTACCAAAGATAGGCGAAGAGATCCAAATGTCTGAGAAAAACAATGGTTCACAAGAGAGTCAAAGTAAAGACACAAACAAAATCAATCTTAATCAAGCTAGTGAGACCGAATTACAAACTTTATCAGGTGTTGGCCAAAAGAAAGCACAAGAAATTATTCGTTATCGGGAAGAAAATGGCGGATTTAAAACGATCGAAGATTTAAAGAATATTTCAGGATTCGGCGAAAAAACGTTTGAGAAATTGAAAGATTCAATTACCATATAAAATATTTCTTGACTTACGTATAATAATACGCAACTATTTTACGAATATCTTGTGCAGGTTCTTGACGAGACTTTTTCTATAATTTACTATTTGTATATCCTAAGCTTAATTTAGCAATCAGCAAAAAGAATTTTAACAACAAATACTTATTAAAAAGGAGCAGAATATGACATTAGAACGAATTCCTTGGGATCAATATTTTATGGCACAAAGTGTGTTGTTATCATTAAGAAGTACATGTACACGTTTAGAGGTCGGTGCGACGATAGTTAGGGACAAGCGTATCATTGCAGGTGGTTATAACGGATCTGTCAGTGGAGATGTCCATTGTATCGACGACGGCTGTTATATGGTAGATGGTCACTGTGTTCGAACAATCCATGCTGAAATGAATGCTGTGTTACAATGTGCTAAATTTGGGATTCCAACAGAGAGTGCCGAAATTTATGTGACTCATTTTCCATGTTTGCAATGCACAAAAATGATTTTACAAGCAGGCATCAAAAAAATCCATTATTTGAAAGATTATAGAAACGACGAGTATGCGATGGCTTTGATTAAACAAGTTGGTGCAACCGTAGATCAAGTAACTTTATCGAAGAAATATTTTGCTGAACTACAATTAGGAGAAGAAGAGATTGCTTCAATTGAAGAAGCACCTCAAACAGATCAATAATTACTGGATTTTTCCAGTTTTATTAACTATAGGAACAGTTTTTTTAATTTTAGAACCGACCCCACTATCAGGTGTTATTTGGTTTTGTTTTATTAGTCGAGTTCTTCGCACAGGAAATAAGACGATTATTAGTATCAGTGTTTTATGTATGCTTGTTCTAACAATTTCTTGCTGGCAGACTTTAAATAAAGAACAACAACAAAAATTTCCTGAAACAACAAAAGTGACGGGTCAATTATCTGTGTTACCTGATAAATTTAAAATCGATGGTGATCGTCTTCAGCTGGAAGGTAGCTTTTCTACTCAAAAAAAAGAAAAACGTAAAATAATAGCTTTTTATCGATTTGCAACGGAACAGGAACAACAAAGCTGGCAGAAAAAGAATCGACCAATAATAATCAATCTTTCTGGTGAATTTGAAACACCGCTTTCGCAAACGAATCTTAATGGATTTGATTATCGAAAATATTTAAAGGAAAATAGAATATATCAAACTTTATCGGTTAGTACTATATATAAAATTGAAACTGAAAGTCCAAAATTTTATGAGATTTTTGCTTGGTTAAGCACTATCAGAAAAAAGGCTATTAATTATTGTGACAATACATTTTTGAAAGAAACCGCATTACATATTAAAACGTTAATTTTCGGTTTTAAAGCAAGTGAATTTTCACAAAAAGAAGGTATGTTAGCGAATTTGGGTATACTTCATTTATTTAGCTTATCAGGAATGCATGTGACTTTTTTTGTTGGGCGTTTTAGATATTTATTCTTGCGTTGTGGGCTCACTGTAGAAAGATTATTTTGGCTACAATTGTTATTTTCGTTTGTTTATGCAGGACTGACTGGTTTTTCCATTAGCGTGGTTCGAGCGTTGATGCAAAGTATGATTTCTCTTAGTAATCAAGAATTTAACTGGCGTTTGTCTAAGTTGGATTGTTGGAGTTTATCATTGATGATAGGGTTATTTTTTCAACCTTACTTATTGTTTTCAGCTGGTGGTCAATTAAGTTATGGGTTATCTTTTTTTATTATATATGTACATCCTATTGTAGAACGGATTAGTAATAGATATATCCGTATGTATTGTTTTTCTCTCTTATTAAATATTACGATGATTCCTTTGATTGGTTTAACATTTTTCGAGTGGCAGTTGACAAGTAGTTTGTTCACATTCTTATTATTACCAATTTTTGAGCGAGCTATCTTACCTGTACTAACGATTAGTTTGTTGAGTTCTTTTATAGTTAAAATCAACTTATTAATTGATAGTTTGGAAATTTATTTTTTGATTCAGCAATTAGTTTTTGAGTGGCTAAATCGTTATAGTACTTTCACGATTGTTACGGGTATTTTTTCTCCAGTTCTGTTTCTATTGAGTTGCCTCTTACTTTTTTTATTATTGCATCTGATGTATAAGCGTTCAAAAAAAGCATATTTGATAGGAGTAGGAATAGCACTGTTGATGTATAATAAGTATTTTTCTCCCGTTGGAACAGTTGCCTTTATTGATGTTGGACAAGGAGATAGTATTTTCATTCAAACCCCGTTTCATCAAGAAAACATTTTGATTGATACTGGCGGCAAGGTTGATTTTGAAAAAGAAAAGTGGGCAGTGAAAATAAAACAAACAGCCAATGCAGACTATTCGGTGATTCCCTATTTGAAAAGTAAAGGAGTAAAATATTTGGACAAAGTTTTAATCAGCCATGGAGATATGGATCATTGTGGTGATTTATTGTCGATTAATGAAAAAATTCCGATTCGTTCAATATATTTTCCTGTTGGTACAGAAAACAAACCTAGTTTTCGCCGGCTATTAGATCGTTTAAAACGAAAAGGAACAAGAACTTATCCAATCTTGGCTGGAGCGTCAGTTAGTCGGTCGATCTCAATGCAAATTCTTGCTCCAACCGTCGCAGGAACGGGCGAAAATAAAGATTCAATGGTAGTATATTCAAAAGTTTCTGGACGACGCTTTCTATTTACAGGTGATTTAGAAAAAGAAGGGGAACAACAATTGATAAAACAATTTCCAACCCTGAAAGTAGACGTATTAAAAGTAGGTCATCACGGTAGTAAAACATCATCTGATCCTTTATTTATACAAGAGATTGAAGCAACAGATGGAATTATTTCCAGTGGGCGTAATAATCGCTTTAATCACCCTCATGAAGAAACAGTAGCTGTATTAGAGCAAGAAAATATAACACATTTTCAAACGGATAAACATGGTATGATCTATTATGAATGGACACCATTTTCAAAAATGTCTTCTGCTAAAACAATCATCAAAGAAGACTAGCATTTCTTGAAATGTCGTGATAGGATTGAAAAGAGAAATGAGGGAATTTATGAACTTACAAGAGGCATTAAAACAACTGAGACAACAGCATTTTGCTTCTGTTTATTTAATCCAAGGAACAGAAGGATATTTAAGCGAACTATTTAAAACAGAATTGATGAGTCAATTAATCAAAACAAAAGATGATCAATTCAATTATTCTTCATTTGATATGGAAGAAGTTCCATTATCTGTAGCAATGGAAGAAGCAGAAACAATTCCTTTTTTTGGTGATTATCGGTTAGTTTTTATCGAAAATCCTTATTTTTTAACGTCAGAAAGAAAAACCAATGGACTGGATCATGATATCGATAGTTTATTAAACTATTTAGCGCAACCTTCACCAACGACTATTTTAGTATTTATTGCAACTGTTGACAAATTAGATGAACGAAAAAAAGTAACGAAAGCAATAAAAAAACAGGCTGAAATTATTGACGTTAATCCAATGGGGGAACGTGAAGTAAGGCAATACGTAGAACATACGATTCAAAGTGAAGGATACGAGATTCGCCCTGAGGCATTTGAATTGCTTTTAGAGCTGACAGATTTGAACTTGTCAAAAGTGATGGGGGAGTTACAGAAGTTATTTTTATATTCTTTTGATAACAAAAGAATTTCGTTAGAAGCTATCAAAGAGCTTGTGCCTAAATCGTTAGAACATAATGTATTTAATTTAACAAATGACGTTTTATCTGGCAATGGCGAAAAAGCGATTCAATTATATGAAGATCTCTTACTCCAGGGGGAAGAGACAATCAAATTAAATGCGATTTTATTAAATCAAATTCGGTTATTTTTACAAACAAAAATTTTAGTAAAATTAGGCTATCAACAAGGGAATATTGCTGAAACATTGAAAATTCATCCGTATCGTGTAAAATTAGCTTTGCAACAGGTTCGACGCTTTGAGCTAGATCGTTTAGAGGCAATCTATGACGAATTAGTCGAAAATGATTTTCAAATGAAAACGGGGAAGATGGATAAAGAGCTCCTTTTTGAATTATTTATTCTCAAATTATCTGGACAAGTTACCCGATAAAAATAAAGAGAATTTTTTTTCGAGCGTTTGTTCTGGAAAAAATTATAAGATCTTCTATGATTTTATGTATGAATATGTGATTGTTCATCAAGTCCAGGCTGAAATTGAATATACAATTACGAGATCTTCGCAAGTTTATATTATGCATGTGCAAGAAATGGAGGAGCTTTATAGGCAAATTGAATTAGAAATTCAAGATTGTCTCTGTATCTATCGTCTATCTAGTTTTAGGGTATGAGTCAAAAGTGATCTCATACCCATTTTTTATAACAAAAAGAAGCTAACAATCAGTTAGCTTCTAACAATCATTATTTTGCTAATTTTTTGCTAAGGCGTGATTTGTCACGGCCTGCTTTGTTTTTATGGATTAATCCTTTTGTTTCAGCCATATCAACAGCTTTAATAGCTTCTGTATATAACGCATCAACATTGTCAGCACCAGCAGCTACAGCATCTTCAAATTTCTTGATAGCTGTACGCATTGCATTTTTTTGAGATGAATTTTGAGCATTCTTATTAGCGTTAGTACGTACACGTTTAATTGCAGATTCAATATTTGGCATTTCTTTCACCTCCGATAAATTAAGGTCTTACACAGGAAAATCCATATGTAATTCAACACTAATCATTATACCTAATCCAAACAGGCATTGCAATAAAAGATGACAAGTTTTTTTCCTTAACAGTAAAAATAGTGATTTTATACTACGAAAATCATTTTGAATTTAAGTTTGATATAAAAAGTAGATACTTTTTATAGAAAATATGCTATCATAACAGGGGAAAAAATGAAATGGTGGTGTCAATGTGAATATTGCTCTAATTGTAACAGTTACACTTGTGATGGGCGTTATTTTTGTTAATGGTTGGACAGATGCTCCAAACGCAATTGCAACCGCTGTCTCGACTCGTGTTTTAAAACCGAATGTTGCGATTTGGATGGCTGTCGTAATGAATTTTTTTGGTGCGCTAGTAATGACCTATTTTAATGCTCAGGTAGCTGAAACGATCAGTAACATCGTTAGTTTTGATGCACAAGGAAATGCATCGCAGGTGGCTTTAGCAGCATCTTTATTTTCAATCGTCGTGTGGTCAGTAGCGGCGTGGTATTTTGGTATTCCAACGAGTGAGAGTCATGCGTTGATTGCTGGCTTGACGGGTTCCGCAATGGCTTTAGGAGGAATCGGGGCAGTCAACGGTGCTGAGTGGACAAAAGTGCTAGTTGGTTTAGTTGTCTCTACAGCTATGGGCTTTGGTGGAGGGTTTCTTGTCACGAAGCTAATTGTAATCCTTTTCAGAGGTGTAGCTAGAAGAACAGCGAATAAAGTTTTCACATATGGACAAGCATTTGGTGCGGCTGCAAATGCCTTTTTACATGGTGCTCAAGATGGACAAAAGTTTATGGGTGTTTTCATGTTGGGACTTTATTATAATAATTTAGCGGAAAAATCTGGCTCAGGATTTATTATCCCAATTTGGGTCATGGTTCTTTGTTCTGTTACCATGGGGGTTGGTACATCTGTAGGAGGAATGAGAATTATTAAATCAGTCGGTATGGATATGGTGAAATTAGAACGTTATCAAGGTTTTGCAGCTGATTTAAGTACGGCAGTTTGTTTATTTGCGGCTTCTATTTTTGGTATTCCAGTTTCTACTACGCACACGAAAACAACTGCAATCATGGGTGTCGGGGCTTCAAAACGAGTATCTAGTGTTGATTGGCGGATTGTAAAAGAAATGCTGATTGCTTGGATCTTGACTTTTCCAGGTTGCGGGCTCATTGCCTTTGTTATGGCAAAATTATTTATAGCATTATTTTAAGGGGAGAATAAAATGGCTAGAAAAAAACAATTTGATTATTTTGGTGAGTTGGAGCATTTAGCAAAAAATGCGCATCAAGCTGCAGAAATTTTAGAAATGATCGCGCTTGATTATTCACTTGAAACATTAGAAAAAGAAGAAGAGAAAATTCATGTATTAGAACGTGAAGGGGATCAAATTGTTCAAAAAATTATGAGTGAACTATATATTTCTTTTATTACACCTATTGATCGGGAGGATATCGTTGAAATTACACAACGTTTAGATGATGTCCTTGATACAATCAACAGTATTGCTTATTTATTAAGTAGTTTAGTTGTAAAAGAGTTGAATGACAATGCCATGGTATTTATTACATACGGAGTAGAGGCCACAGCAGGGGTTTTAACTGCAACAAAAGAGTTTGCGAAATTTAAGAATTCAAAGACATTGCATGCAATGATTGATGAAGTAAGTGAAATAGAGGGGAAAGCAGATAAATTATACAGTGATTCTCTGAAACATTTGTTTACGAATGAACAAAACCCGATTGAGGTTATCCGCTGGAAAAATGTGTATGATCAATTAGAAGGAATATTAAATGCCAGTGAATCAGTTGTTGATTTAATTGGTGGTTTAGTTATAAAAAATAGTTAATGAAAGATAATGAGAGCTGAAAAACTAACTATACAGTTCGATTCGCTTTCTAAATCTGAAAAGAAAAACACAGATTACGCTGAGTCTCAATTACATCAATTTTTTATTTTTGGATCAAAGTTGGAGGATGTAAATGGATAATCAAAAAATTGCTGCAATCAAACATTTTACCCAGTCTAAAATGGAAGAAGATAAAACAGGTCATGGCATGGATCATATAAATAGAGTTGTTCATTTAGCGGATAAAATTGCTGCAACTGAAACCTGTGATCATTTTATTGTTATGGCTGCAGCGTATCTTCATGACACGATAGATGACAAATTAGTTTCTGATTCTGATCAGGCCTTTCAACAACTAAAAGAATTTTTGCAAGAAATTAAACTTTCAAATATCCAAATCTTGCAAATAACACATATAATCAAGAATATTTCTTTTAGTCAAGAGCTTAATGGAACAGCAGAAAAACTCACAATTGAAGGGCAAATTGTGCAAGATGCTGACCGTCTAGACGCTATGGGTGCAATTGGAATTACACGAACGATTTATTATGGTGCACGTAAGGGAACTCAAATCTATGATCCAAAGATTCAACCTAGAACACTTCACTCAAAAGTAGAATATCGAGAAGACAGCACAATCATCAATCACTTTTATGAAAAAATTCTTTTACTTAACGAACGCTTAAATACGGAGCATGCCAAAGTGTTAGGTCGAAAACGTCAAAAATTTTTGGAGTCATTTTTAATTGAATTTTTTGAAGAATGGGATTAAGACGAAGTACCGTGAAAAAAACTAAGTATCAGTTTTTTTCACGGTACTAAGTAGAAATTGCTGTAAAACATAGTGAATTGCGATCGCAAAAATTTGAAAAGCTCTAAGACAAGTATCAATTGCTTTCAGTCTACAAGGTCACTATGATACTTAACAAATTTCGTGCGTTCATCCTTCCTTTTTGAACATAAACGTTTCTTCGCTTATTTGTTAAACAAATTCAGTTTTTTGTGTAGGATATTTTCTAGCGGAAGTTTGTTCACTAGGAATTGTTTTTAGCATTCTTAATCCATTTAAAATGACAAGAATTGTACTTCCTTCATGACCTATCACACCAAGAGGTAAATTAATGACCTGGAAAAAATTTGATAAAACTAACAACGCGATGATTACTGAAGAAAAGACAATATTTTGAGTAACAATTCGTTTTAGTTTTTTCGAAAGTTGGTGACTGATTTGTAATTTTTCTAAATCATTTTGCATTAATACCATATCTGCTACATCCATTGCTATATCTGTTCCTTGTCCCATGGCAACACCAATTGCGGCATTTGCTAAAGCAGGGGCATCGTTAATACCATCTCCGACCATCGCATTAATACCATACGCCTCTTTTTGCTTCTTGATTAATAGTGTTTTATCTTCAGGTAAACAATCCGCATGAAGTTCATCAATTTCAAGTTCAACCGCCACAGCAGTAGCTGTTTTTTCGTGATCTCCGGTGATCATAGTGGTATGAATACCAGATTGTTTAAAATAACTAATTACTTTTTTTGCTTCTGGTTTTGGAACGTCTAGTAATCCAAAATAAGCGACGAGATCTTGATTTTGAAATAGATAAATCACTGTTTTTCCTGCATTTTGCAGTTCTTCAATTTCAGTTTGGATTTTTTCCGATATAGTTGTTTGATCATTGAAAGAACTTTTTCCCACTCGCCAAGTAATTGAATCGACAGTTGTTTCCATTCCGAAACCAATAATATTTTTCACTTCGATTTGTTCATAGTTTGCTGTATCTTCATGATCAAATCGAGTAATGAGCGCTTGAGCTAAAGGATGAGTGGATTGTCTTTCCATTGCTAAAAGTATATTTAAACTGTCCTGTTTATTTTTTAAAAATATAGCATCTGTGACTACAGGAACACCATGTGTTAAGGTTCCGGTTTTATCAAATGCGATTGCTTGTAGGGAAGCTAAATTTTCTAAATAAACGCCACCTTTAAACAGTACACCATTCTTTGCGCTGTTGGAAATAGCCGCTAATGTTGCTGGAGTAGCTGAAGCAACTAAGGCGCAAGGAGAAGCAACAACTAATAAGACCATTCCTCTATAAAAACTTTCATTTAGTGACCAACCTAAAAATAAGTACGGCATTAAAATCATCATGGGAATCGTAATTAAGACAATCTTTACATAGGTATTTTCTAATTTTTCTATAAAACTAGCTGTTTGTGAAGGTGTATTTTGAGCTTCGTCAACAAGTCGAATAATTTTGGCAAATAAGGTATCTTCACTATTTTTACTAACAGTTATCGTGATTGCTTCACCTAAATTAATTGTTCCACCAAATAAATCATCGTTTATTCCTTTTTCTACAGGGACAGATTCCCCAGTAATAGCTGCTTCATCAATTGTTGACGCACCTTTAGTTAAAATTCCGTCGATTGGGATACGTGCTCCTTTAGGCACAAGTAATTGATCGCCAATCTGCAATTGAGTGACAGCTACTTCAGTTGTTTTACCAAGGTCGTTAAGTAAAAGAGCTGTTTCAGGCTGTAGATTTATTAAACTAGCTATTTCTTTTTTACTTTTATTAGTAGTATATTCTTCCATTGCACCGCTAAGGCAGAAGATGAACGTCAACATCGCTCCTTCAAACCAATTACCAATAATACATGCTCCGATGGCAGCTAAAGCCATAAGTAAATCGACATTTAGATTTTTATTCTCAAATGTTTCAAGTAGACCTTCTTTTGTTTGTTTGAATCCACCAAAGAATATTGCAAAAATAAAACTGATTGGATAAAATGCTGTACCTGATTTTTCTAAGATAAAGCCAATGATCATAAATACAAAACATAAAATAGTAGAGAATAGTGCTTTTTTTTCTTTTGAAAGTTTCATGGTTATCACTCCTCATAAAGAGAATAACATAAAAGAAAGCTAAATGATAATGAAATCTTCTAAATGAGAACGATAGTGATTATCAATTGGATAAAAGTTGTTAAATAGGGTGTTTTAGTATGTTGTTTATTGATATCAATTATAAATAAGATTGATAATCATTATCAATTGTTTGAGGGGGGTAATCAGTTTGGCATAAAAAAAGAACCGATCCAATCGGTTCTAATAGTAATTATGAAAATAACCAATAGCTGATAAGTAAAACTCCTAATATAATTCGATACCAGCCAAAAGCGGTAAAATCGTTTCGTTTTAGATAGTTTAATAAGAACTTGATAACAATAATCGAGACAATAAACGCAACAATAGAACCAGTCAGCAAAATAAAAATTTCACTAAACCCAAATGAATTACCTTTCATAACAAACTTTGCTATTTTTAAAAAACTTGCTCCAAACATGACAGGGATACCAAGGAAAAATGAAAATTCTGTCGCAACAAATCGAGATGCGCCAATAATGATTGCTCCAAGAATTGTTGCACCAGAACGAGAGGTGCCTGGAATCAACGACAATACCTGAAAGAAACCGACAATTGCAGCAGCTTTGTACGTAAAGTCTTTTAAATCAGTACATTTTGGATTGTGATCGCGATTTCTTTTTTCAATTACCACAAAGGCAATCCCATATATGATCAGCATCAAAGCGACTGTAAAGAAATTATGAAATTTCGCTTCCAACCAGTCATCTAAAGGAATTCCGATGATTGCTGCTGGTGCACAAGCAACAACAACTTTGGACCAGAGAATCCAAGTATCTTTTTTCTCAACCTCGTTTTTTTGTGGCGAGAAAGGGTTTAACTTATGAAAATAGAGAACAACAACAGCCATAATCGCACCGAGTTGGATCACCACATTAAACATTTCCATAAAGTCTTTGCTGAGATTCATTTTAATAAATTCATCGACTAAGATTAAATGACCAGTACTGCTTATAGGGAGCCACTCAGTTACTCCTTCGATAATGCCCAAAATAATTGCTTTCCATAAATTTGATAAAAGCATAGGTTCAATCCTTTCTAGCATAAAATAGTAAATCACTAATAGTATACCTGTAAGTCTAAAAAAAACCAACTAACTTTTCATAAGCTCAAAAAAGATTAGAATCAAAACTATTCAGAGTTGTAATTATGCTGATAATTTCCTATACTGTTACTATTCATGAAAATTGGAGGAAAAAACAAATGTTTGGATTTTTAAAAAAGAAAGAACCAGTTCAAGTAAACGAAACGCTTTATGCAGTTGCTACGGGAAATTTGATCCCAATCAGTGAAGTCAATGATCCTGTTTTTTCACAAAAGATGATGGGTGATGGTTTTGCAGTTATTCCAGAAACTGGAGATATTTATTCTCCAATTAGCGGAATTGTGTTGAGTGTTTTCCAAACAAAACACGCTGTTGGTATGAAAATGGAAAATGGACTTGAAATTTTACTTCATATGGGTATCGATACAGTTGAGCTTAATGGAGAACCTTTTGAAGTGAAAGTAAGTGAGGGAACTAAAATCTCTCAAGGAACATTGATCGCCCAAGTTGATTTACAAGGAATTGTAGCGGCTGGGAAAGCGACTGATATGATTGTTGTGATAACTAATATGGATGCAGTAAGAAGCTTCGATTTGAGTCGTACAGGACATGTTAATGCAGGAGATGAAGTTGGTACTGCTAAAGCATAATCTATTATTTCATTAATTTTAAAATAGTAGAAAAATACTAAACTATTTTTCTACTATTTTTAATTTGCCACTTTTTTGAAAATAAATTTCACAACAAATAAAACTTGTTTATTATAGTTGAAATATTATTTCAAATGAATTATAATGAAAGCGGATTAGAAAGGAGTGGCTAAAATGTATGGAATTTCGATTTTTTTGAGTGATGAGATGACAGATGAAACATGCGTATATATTCAGGAAATGAGCAAGTTAGGTTTTAAAGGAATTTTCACTTCTTTACATATTCCAGAAGATGATGTGGCATTATATGCGCAAAGGTTAAAAAAACTTGGACAGATTGCTCAGAGATTTAATATGAAACTCATGGTTGACATCTCGGGTGAAGCATTAAAAAGAGCAGGATTTTCTTTTGAACGTTTAGATGAAATTTCATCTATAGGTGTCACTGGCTTACGCATGGATTATGCTATTTCAAATCAAGAAATTGCCAAAGCTTCCCAATATCTAACTATCGGTTTGAATGCGAGTACGATTTCTGCAAAAGATGTGGAAGAACTGCAGTCATTCAACGCAGATTTTACAAAGTTTGAAGCTTGGCACAATTATTATCCAAGACCTGAAACTGGTTTATCTAGTCATTTTTTTAATGAAAAAAATCGTTGGTTGAAGCAATCAGGTTTTCAAGTATTTGCGTTTGTTCCAGGAGACCAGCAGTTAAGAGGACCATTATACGAAGGATTGCCAACACTTGAAAAACATCGTTTTGATAATCCGTTTTCATCAGCATTGGATTTGCACGAGAATTATCAAGTCGATGGTGTTTATCTGGGAGATCCAGAAATTTCTAAGCGAACGATGAAACAATTTGAAGCATATAACCGCAATCAGATTATTCAACTTGAAGTAACAGACATTGGGAGCAGTTATTATCGGCATATTTTAGGAGAACACCAAAATCGGCAAGATGACGCCCGTGATGTGATACGCAGTGCTGAGGCACGATTTAAAAAAATAGCAACGATTGAACCAGAAATGTTATTAGAACGAAAAACAGGTAGCGTAACGATTGATAATCTTCATTACGGAAGATATATGGGTGAAATACAAGTAACAAAAAGAACATTACCAGCAAATGAAAAAATCAATGTTGTCGCACAAATTGTACCAAAAGATTGTTCTTTACTGAAATTAATAAAAGCAGGAAGAACGTTTAATTTGATAGAGAAGGGGACACTATAAAATGAATTTAGAAAAATTAACCACAGAACGTAGAAATCAAGAAACCATGAATCTAGATAAACTAACGATAAGAGAAGCATTAGATAAAATGAACCAAGAAGACCAGAAAGTCGCTTTAGCTGTAAAAGAAGCACTTCCTCAAATTGAACCAGTTATAAAATCGATTATTGATGCCTTTAATAATGGCGGTCGATTGATTTATATGGGGGCAGGAACGAGTGGACGTTTAGGAATACTAGATGCAGCAGAGTGTGTTCCAACTTTCGGAGTTGAGGCTTCTATGGTTCAAGGATTGATCGCAGGAGGTCAAAAAGCTATGACTGTAGCAGTTGAAGGAGCGGAAGACTCTAAAGGATTAGGTCAGCAAGAATTAAAAGATATCGGATTGACTAATAAAGATGTTGTGGTCGGAATTGCTGCAAGCGGTAGAACGCCATATGTAATCGGTGGTTTGGTTTACGCGGATTCTGTTGGAGCAGTTACTGCATCAATTTCTTGCAATAAGAACGCTGAAATCAGTCAATATGCTCAAAT
Source organism: Enterococcus sp. AMC1251 (assembly GCF_058216535.1). Classification (NCBI taxonomy): domain Bacteria; kingdom Bacillati; phylum Bacillota; class Bacilli; order Lactobacillales; family Enterococcaceae; genus Enterococcus; species Enterococcus sp. AMC1251. Next base: position 1,525,819 of record NZ_CM177098.1, read on the forward strand.
GCCAATCGAAGTAGATGCAGGACCAGAATTTTTAACTGGATCAACTCGATTGAAATCTGGAACAGCGCAAAAATTGATTTTAAACATGTTATCAACAATTTCGATGATCGGAATCGGCAAGGTATACAATAATTTGATGGTCGATGTAAAACCAACGAATGAAAAGTTAGTTGAACGATCAAAACGAATTATTATGGAAGCTACAAACTGTGATTATGAAACAGCAGCAGCTTATTTTGTAAAAGCAGATGAAAATGTAAAACTAGCGATTGTTATGTTGTTGACAAACACTTCAAAAGAAGAAGCGGTCGAAAAATTAAGACAAGGCAATAATTTTATAAAAAATACAATTTAAAAAAATTATAGGAGGAAAAGATCATGGCAGAAGATAAAATCAAACGTTTAGCTAGGGAAATCTATGACGAAATAGGTGGTCAAGACAATGTTGAGAAGCTTAGACATTGTATGACTCGCGTTCGGATGGATATTCGTGATTACGATAAAGTTAATTTAGAAGGTCTAAAAAATATTGATGGTGTAATGGGTGTTGTAGAAGATGATACCTTGCAAGTTGTGATTGGACCTGGAACCGTTAATAAAGTAGCACAAGAAATGGTTGATATGGTTGGCGTAAAGCTGGGAGAACCATTTCCAAACTTTGAAAACAAACAAAATGAATCTTCTGGCAAAGAATTAGTTGAAGAAAAAGCCGCTCAAGTAAAGGCAGCACAAAAAGAAAAAAACAAAAATAATTCCAAGTTTAAGGTAGTTTTGAAATCAATTTCTAATATTTTTGTTCCACTGATTCCTGCGTTTGTTGGTGCTGGGATCATCGGAGGGATTGCTGCGGTGATGTCCAACCTTTTAGTGGCTGGAACAATTGGTGATTCTTGGCAACAGTATATTGATGTTTTAAATATCATTAAAAATGGGATCTTTGCTTATCTAGCTTTATATACTGGGATTAACAGTGCTAGTGAATTTGGTGCAACACCCGCACTTGGTGGAGTCATCGGTGCAGTGACTATGCTTACGGGAATGAATCCCGAGGCGCCACTACCAAACATTTTTACTGGTGATAATTTATCAGCAGGACAAGGTGGAATTATCGGAGTTATTTTTGCAGTTTGGTTGCTTTCTTTAATAGAGAAACGACTGCACAAAGTGATTCCAGATTCAATTGATATTATTGTTACACCAACTATTTCTCTGCTTTTGATTGGTTTGATTACAATATTCCTTATAATGCCTGTGGCAGGATTGATTTCAAATGGTCTTGTAGGTGTGATCAATGTTGTGTTGGAAAAAGGTGGAATTTTAGCTGGATTTACTTTAGGAGCGACATTCTTGCCAATGGTAATGTTCGGCTTGCATCAAATACTTACACCTATTCATATTGAAATGATTAATCAAACTGGAATGACGCTATTATTACCGATTCTTGCAATGGCTGGTGGAGGTCAAGTTGGAGCGGCATTAGCATTATGGATTCGTTGTAAAAATGATAAAAAATTAGTTGAAATGATTAAAGGCGCTTTACCTGTAGGGATTTTAGGTATTGGAGAGCCATTAATTTATGGAGTAACATTGCCATTAGGACGCCCGTTTGTTACTGCTTGTATTGGTGGCGGTATCGGTGGTGCTGTGATTGGAGCTTTTGGAAATGTTGGAGCGATCGCAATTGGACCAAGTGGCGCAGCGCTAATCCCGTTAATCGCTAACAATCAATGGTTGGTTTATATTATAGGCTTATTAGCAGCATATGCTGGTGGTTTTGTAGCAACATTTTTCTTTGGGATTCCAAAAGATTTGCAAGAAAATTAAAAACATAATTTATTAAAAATAAACTGATTTCTTAGTAGAAAGCATTTGATTGCTAAGCTAATTGAAGTCAGTTTTTTTAAGAGGAAAAGGAGCACATTATTTAGTAGAAGCATTTCTTTTTTGTTTTATTTTCGCTATACTAAAGTAGTGAGTTGCTGAAATACTTACCGAAGGAGTATGATTTCTAAAGGAAAAAGGATGTGTAGGTAATGCAACAAAATATAATTTTGACAATTCAAGATCATCTCAAATATTTACCAGGCTCAGAACAAAAAGTAGCAGAGTATATTTTGAAAAATACTAGTGAAGTGATTAATCTGAGTGCTCAAGAACTCGCCAAAAAGTCTGGCTCTAGTCCAGCTGCGATCATTCGTTTTTGTCGATCGATCAAGGCTAACGGTTTTACTGATTTAAAATTGTTACTATCAGCGAATCTCGGAGCAGTTCATACGCAAATGTATACTGAGGTCGAAAATGGTGAGACAACAGCCGCAATCAAAGAAAAACTTCAACATCGTTTGATTCATGTATTAGAACGCACCAATGAACGTTTAGAAGATCAAGCAATTGATCTGGCTGTTGAAGAATTACAAGATGCAGAAATCATCTTTGTTTACGGACTCGGGGCTTCATCATTAGTTGCTCAAGATATCTATCAAAAATTTACTCGACTAGGTTTAAGTGTATTTTATACAATGGATCATCATTTGTTTGCTTCTGCAATTGGCACCAATAAATTGAAAGGGATCTTTATTGGCATTTCAAATTCAGGTACGAACCAGGAGACGAATGCACTAACGGATCTTGCTAGTGAAAAAGAGCTAAAGATAATCGGCTTAACTGCTAATTCTGACTCAGTATTAGCGCAAAAAAGTTCAGTTTTACTACTGACGCCTGTTGGTGGAGAGGCACCTTTAAGAAGTGCAGCAACTGTTTCTTTGACAGCCCAGCTTTATGTAGTTGATGTGTTATTTTTTGCTTATGCAGCGAAAAATTACAATGTAACACTAGAAAAAATTCAACATTCTAAAGAAGCTGTTGAGACTGTAAAAAAAGAGCTGGAATAAAAATTCTCTGAAAATAGGAGAAGGCTAGGACATAACTCTACGAGTCATATCCTAGCCTTCTCTTTATTGATTGTTTAATTAGCAAAAGCAATATTACGTCCATTATCGATGTATTGAGTATCATTAACAGTGTCAATTGTGAATACTCCATTTTCATAGATAAGTTTAGTCACACTGCCATTTTCAAGTCCAATTTGCATAGGTAAACTATTATCAATCAATGACATTAAAAATGAAATTGTTAATCCGTGAGAGACGACCATTACATTTCCGCCACCATTTTTTTCTCGATGGTAAGCAATATCTTCAAAACCACTCCAAACCCGTTCACGAATTTTTTCATAAGGTTCTGCCCAGTTTGCTGTATCAGCAGCCACAATAGCATTGGCTAACTCTTTGTAACTGATTCTATTAGTCATCATATCTTCATAATTTTTAAATGCTAAAATCCTAGGAACGACTCCCCAAAGTTCCCCATCGTAACCACCATCCAAAGAACCGAAACACCATTCACGAATACGGCTATCTGTACCATAAGGAATAGTTGTGCCACTAAGGTGTTCTTGTAAAATAATGCGCGCTGTCTGCATCGCTCGTCCACTATCGCTAGAATAAGCTTCTTTGAAATCGATATCGCGTAAACCAAGCCCTAGATATTGAATTACTTCTTCTCCCTCTTTTGTTAATGGAGTATCTGACCAGCCCTGGGTTCTCCCTATAGTGTTAAACATTGTTTTACCATGACGAATAATATATAGTGTTGTTGGTTCATTCATATTGTGTGTCCTCCTTTAATAGCTAAATAACAACATCTTATTATTTTTTTAGTTAAAAAATGGATTTGTTTTCTTCTCGTGCTCAATGGTGGTGGCATCACCATGTCCAGGATAGGCTGGAAATTCATCCGGTAATGTGAAAAGATAGGTATTAATACTATGAAGTAATTGTTGCATGTCGCCAGTGTGTAAATCAGTTCTGCCGATGCTCCCTCTAAATAACGCATCTCCAGTGACGACAAAGTCATCAAAAATAAAACTTACGCTACCAATCGAATGACCTGGTGTTGCTACAACAGAAAATTGCATTCCACCTAAATCGTAATCAGTTAGTTCAAATTCTACTTCGGCAGGCTGAACGATAATATCAGCTATATCATTATGCCGACCCAATCCAGATAAGTTTAAGATCGGGTCTGATAGCCATTTTTGCTCTAATGGACTTACATAGACAGGAATGCTGTATTGGTGACGGAGTTCTTCAACAGCTCCGATATGGTCATAATGCGTGTGCGTTAGTAAAATGGCTATCGGTTTTTTACCTGTCTTCTCAATAAAAGTAGTGATTTTCTCAGCTTCAGCTCCTGGGTCAATGATTAATAAATTTTCTTCATTATAAATTAAGTAACAATTTTCTTGGATAACACCAGTTAGAATTCGTTCGATTTTCAGCATAGTTATTTGCCTCCTAGTAAATATGATTCACTTCTAAGTATAACTCAATTTTATCAAGAATCAAAAGGCAGCGGTGTTCTTTAAGTGAAATATTAAAGATAAAATTGAAAATAGAGCTTTACTGATAGTTTATTTTCAATCATGAGAAAGACAGTTTCTTAAAAGTGATCATCAAAAAAGGAGTCGACTAAAAAGGGGGAATGAAACCGTTTTAGAATAAATTTCTGCGTTATTATCTGGTGAGATGTCCATTTTTATCTTTCTATTTCTTTTTTCTATGTTTGTTGTTTTTTCATTATACCAATGTGGTCTTCCTTTTTGAAAAAAGTATACCCATCTGCTAATATTTATTTGATAGTAGAGAGTTATATCCATGTCTTGAGAGCTTTAGAAGCTTCTATGGTCAATAGTGCTTAAAAAATAGGATTGCGAAGTTTCATGACAAAATCGATCAATTATAGAAAGAAAAACTATCGGTCAGATGATCAATTGCCAAATGTTGTTTTAGTTTACAACGATAATTAAATAGAACGACTATTTTTTTAACACGAACATTAGTCTTTATATTTCTAGATTTTTCGTTATTTATCTTTGACTTTTGTATATGAATGGTGTAAATTAACATGGGTGCTCGAAAATGCGAACGATTACCAGTTTAATGTTTATTTTTTGCGTGTTTTTATTAGAACTTATTAGGAGGCAAAGCAGTATGAAAGTTTTTGATTATGAAGATGTTCAGTTGATTCCCAATAAATGTATTGTGAATAGTCGTTCAGAATGTGATACAGTTGTGAGATTAGGGAAGCATGCTTTTAAAATGCCAGTCGTACCTGCGAACATGCAGACGATTATTGATGAAGAAATTGCGGAATTTTTAGCAAAAAATGATTATTTTTATATCATGCATCGCTTTGATGAACATGCTCGAATTCCATTTATTGAAAAAATGAACGCTAAAGGCTTGATCACCTCTATTAGTGTGGGGGTTAAAGAAGCCGAATATGGTTTTGTAGAAGAATTAGTGGCGCGTAATTTGGTTCCCGACTATGTAACGATTGATATTGCACATGGTCATTCCAATGCAGTAATCAACATGATTCAACATCTAAAAAAACATTTACCTGATACGTTTGTTATCGCTGGGAATGTTGGAACACCTGAAGCCGTTCGTGAATTAGAAAATGCTGGAGCTGATGCGACAAAAGTTGGAATTGGTCCTGGTAAAGTTTGTATCACGAAAATCAAAACAGGATTTGGAACGGGCGGTTGGCAACTTGCGGCGCTACGTTGGTGTGCGAAAGCGGCAAGAAAACCAATTATTGCAGACGGCGGGATTCGTACTCCAGGCGATGTTGCAAAATCAGTTCGTTTTGGTGCAACGATGGTGATGATTGGTTCTCTATTTGCAGGTCATGAAGAATCTCCAGGCGAAACAAAAGTAGAAAATGGTGTTGTCTATAAGGAATATTTCGGTAGTGCGTCTGAGTTTCAAAAAGGTGAAAAGAAAAATGTTGAAGGGAAGAAAATCTGGATTCAACATAAAGGGAGCTTAGCGGACACACTTACAGAAATGCAGCAAGATTTACAATCCTCAATTTCTTATGCTGGTGGTCGCGATCTCGAAGCCATTCGTAAAGTGGATTATGTGATTGTGAAAAATTCTATTTTTAATGGTGATACAATTTAATTAAAGTAAAAGAGAATCGTTTCTTTTGACACTAAGTACTGCGTATCATCAGCTTTGCAATCAGTTGCTGTGATTAGCAATAAAAAAAAGCGTATTATGGACTGTTTTTATTTTAGATATGGTTAACTTGATTAGAAAAGATGTGGCCGAGACAAAAGCGTTTAGCTCCGAGCGAAGCGTAGTCGCTGCTTTTTTCTCGCCGTTTATTCGGATTTAGAGCGTGGGACAAAACTGATCGTTAGTTTTGTCCCACGCTCATCTTTTTTGTATAAGGGAGCTCTTTTTATGGTATTAATCGTCAGTATTAAAATAGATAGTTATAATAAAGGAACACAAATCTCGCATTTATTACTTTCTACCATTTTGACTGCATAGCGTTCAATAATTGGTTGTTGGGTATTTAAAGAATAACCTTCGCTGACTATTTCAGAGAACATATTTCGCATAGCTTGTATTATAGCTTCTTCTGTATGTTCGATAGTAAAAATTGCATACTTTCCAGTTCCTAAAACGTCTGTATTAATATCAAGTTGCTCTACATCATCAAAAGAATTAATTTCCAAAGCTACGTCATATCGACAATTTTGTGGCTCGGTACTTTGCGGATTATCTCTTGAGATAGCTAAAATAACAGAATCATTATTAAATAAATTGTTTTTTTTTAACCACTTCTTGAAGTTTTCCATCAAGCTCTTATTTTCAATTCCATAGGCTCCTGTTCTTCTCCTGTATATAATTTTTGTTTCAGGAATTTGTTTAATATCCATTAATTTCTCCTTGCTTGAATTTTAGTACACCGGTGTCTGCATTCATAGTATATCGATATAAAATGTATTTCAAGCCTAGTTTAAAATTTCATGGATTTTAGAATCTAGTTGGTGAGGTTTAATAGAGGAACAACTAATAAAAAGGACTAGGCTAATTTAAGTCCTTAAATTTAGCCGTAGAATTTCAAATTTTTCTATGAAAAGCTTATCTTATCCTTTATAAGTTAATAGGTTTAATAACTAGTGTTCCATTGTTAGCTGCCATTTTACGCTCCTTTTTATTTTGATTATTTTTACTTTACCTATCGTAGTAATCGTGTTATGATAATTACAACGACAGACGTAGTACGTTAGATAGAGTAATCGGAGGCGATTCAATGATCGGCAGTGATGCAATCAGAGGGTACAATGACACATTTATTTTATCTGTATTAGAGGAAGGTGATTCTTATGGTTATGCAATTTCTAAAAGAATCACGGAAATTTCAGAAAATAATTATTCCATTAAGGAAACGACGTTGTATTCTGCCTTTAACCGTCTAGAAAAAAATGGCTTTATTGACTCTTTTCCAGGCCAAATCACACATGGTAAAAAGAGAACGTACTATAAAATTACCGCGTTGGGAAAAGAATATTTAGAAGAAAAAATAGCAGAATGGGTACTAACTAAAAAAGTCGTTGAGCGCTTTATCAAGGAGGAAAAATAATGAAAACTATTCGGGATTATATCGACAGTTTATTTTTAGGAATCGCTGAAACAAATCAAACAAAACAATTAAAAGAGGATTTACTAGCCAGTGCCGAAGATCGGTATGAAGATTTAAAAAGCCAAGGGAAGTCTGAAAATGAAGCGATTGGCAGTGTGATTTCAGAGTTTGGATCAATTGATGAATTAGTAGAAGAAATGAACATAAAACAAGATTTTATCGATGAAAAAGGGTATGAACTTGATAGCATCTCTTTGGAGGAAGCCGTTGATTTTATTAGAGTACGCAGAAGAGGAGCTACTTTAATTGGTTTAGGTGTGATGATTATCATATTAGGTACAGCGGCATTATTTGGATCGATGACTTTATATGGTGAAACTATTGGTGAAAGCTTTGGGTTACTATTTGTTTTGTTAGGCACAGCAATGGGTGTTCCTTTATTTATTATTGCAGGTACTAGTATGGCTAATTTTAATAAGAAACTGAATGATCGATTTATTTCAATTCAGGTGAAAAATGAAGTTAAAAAGAGAAAAGAAGCTTTTCAACGCTCATTTGTTATTTGTATAGTTATTGGCGTAACGTTATGCATTTTATCTGTGATTCCGTTCGTGGTACTTTCAGAACTATATAATTCAGAAGTTTATGAATTGTTCGGTATGGCTTGTTTGTTAGTTCTTGTTTCCTTTGGCGTTTTCTTCTTAATTTTTGGTGGTGTGATTATGGGAAGTTTCACTAAAATGCTTGAACAAACTTATTTTATTTCAGATGAAGGAGAATTAGGACCAAGGGCTAAAGCTGAACGAGACAGTAAAAAACCAGTTTGGTTACAAACGCTTGAAAAAATTTATTGGCCGATTATTGTTGGAATTTTCTTATGCCAAGGATTTTTGCTAGGAAATTGGGGAACGAACTGGGTCATTTTTCCAGTAGCCGGAATTGTCTTTGGAATACTGGAAAACATTTTCAATAAAAAGGACTAAAAAACTCCGCTTGTTTTGGAAAACTTCCAAGATTAGCTGAGTTTTTTTGTAAACAATTAAAACGATTGTCTCGAGAAAATTACGTTCATTGCCTTTTTTAAAGGAAAATAGGCAAAAGTCACAATAACAATGGTTGTCGCTACGTTAATAAAAGTTGCTGGTAACTTAGATAAGGCGCTTATGAATGCGACATGAACATCTGCACCTGCAATAAGTCCTGTTGTAGTGTTTTTTATTTGAGTCATAATGATCTTGGCTATACCAGTTATACTAGCCACTACAATGATTTTCCAAATAGTATCAATATTTTGATGGAAAAAATAGATCGTCAATGCCGCTGCGCCACCTACAATAAAGCTTTCTAAAATAAAGTAAGGGGCTTCAGATGCAAAACCATTTAAAACATCAAATATAGCAAAACCTAAACCACCAGCAAGAGCACCTCTTTTGTAACCGATCAAAAGTACAGCCAATAATAAAACTGAATTGCCTAAATGAGCAAACGCTCCAGTGGGTAAAGGGATTTTGAGCATTGTTCCAAGCACAGTTAATGCGGCAAATAATCCTACTAATACAATAGACGTTGTTGAGTTTTTTTTATTCATTTTGTTGCTCCTTACTTCTCTGTCATTCGGTTTTCTGCACGATTATAGGCGCCATGCCATACATGGCCGAGAAACGGATTGATTTGTTGACCGTTTTGAATCGCTGCTGCTACGAATTTCTTCGCTAACGCTACAGCATCAATGACTGAATCGCCTTTTGCAAGACCAGCGGTGACAGCTGCTGCAAAGGTACATCCAGCCCCATGGTTATAGTCAGTTAAAAATAATTCATTTTCAAACAGTGTGAAATCATTTCCGTCATAAAATAAATCAATTGCTTTATCTAAATTTAAACGATGACCACCTTTGATTACAACATTTTCAGGACCTAAGTCAATAATTTTTTTTGCTGCTTCTTTCATTTGATTAATAGAAGTCAAATCACCCATCCCAGATAAAATTCCTGCTTCCACTAAGTTTGGTGTTGTTATAATTGCTTTGGGTAAAAGTAGACGCGTCATAGCAGCGACATTTTCTGGCTGTAATAATTCACTTGTACCTTTGCAAGCCATAACAGGATCAATCACAATATTATTCATTTTAAATTTATCAATATAAGATCGCGTTATTTCAATTGCCTCGATGCTTCCAAGCATTCCCGTTTTCATAGCATCAAGGGCACCACCAGCAAAAATAGTTTTTAATTGTTTTTCCACTAAATTAGGTTCAATTGGCGTAACATTGTGACTCCACCCTTCATCAGGATCCATAGTCACAATACTAGTTAAAGCAGAAAAACCAAATGTGCCATATTCTTCAAACGTCTTTAAATCAGCTTGGATTCCTGCGCCACCACTAGAATCAGAACCTGCAACTGTTAATACTTTTCTAATCATTATCCAACCTCTATTCAGATATATTTTAATATGTATATTGTAAAACAAACCTGAGTTGACAAAAACAGCCAATTGGGTTATTTTCAGGTCATCCAATTGCTGCGAATCACGGAGAACGAAGTGATCCGATGATGAGCAGTACAAGACGACTGAAAGGAGAGTTGGTCCTTAGCATTGAATCACGGAGAACGAAGTGATCCGATGATGAGCAGTACAAGACGACTGAAAGGAGAGTTGATCCTCATCTAAACTTTTTCATCAATTTTCACTAATTGCCACATAAGAACAAGGAATAGGGCAATAAAGATTGTAAAAATTCAATCAAACAATCATCAAATTTAATCAATTATAAAATATTTAAATAGAAATAACAAAAATACTAACTAGTTAAGGGAAAATAGGAGGCAAAATAATGTGGTCGTTAAAAAAAGAAAAAGGCGTTCCCATATACGTAAGCATCATCGAACTAATTCTGTCCTACATAAAAAATGGTGATCTTTTACCTGGAGAACGTTTACCTTCAGAAAGAAAATTAGCAAATTATTTTCAAGTTAATCGTTCTACTGTTGTTCATGCGTTAGACGAGCTTGTTTCTTTAGGATGGATCATTAGAAAACAAGGAAGTGGAACGATCGTCAATGAAGGTAAGTGGGGAATCAATCCAACGCCAAGAACGGATTGGCATCATTATCTAAAACAAAATGCTTTTGCTAAAGCCGATCCTTTTGCTGAACAAATTGAAAGGTTAATCAGTCAATCGGGCGGTAACGAGCTAGATTTATATACAGGAGAGTTACCGTTAGATCTAATTCCAAGCTTCTCATTTCCACCATTAACATGGAAACACTTTTTAGAAGAAGAGCAACAAGACGACCTAGGTTATCTACCATTAAGGCAATCGATCTGTCGAGAAACGGAGAAAGAGTATGGTTTTTCACTGCCTCCGGAAAGTTTGCTAATCACATCAGGAGCGCAGCAAGCTTTATTTTTGATTTTACAAGTGTTGCTGCAAGCAGGTGATAGTGTGGCAATTGAAGATCCTTCTTTTCTATACGCGTTACCGATTTTTCAAGCAGCAGGTATCCGACTTTATGGTGTCAAAATGGATCAAGAGGGAATCAATTTAGAGTCTCTTGAAAAAGCGATTCGTCAGCATCGAGTCAAAATGATCATGGTCAATCCTTCGTTTCAAAATCCGACAGGGAAGACGATGTCGATGAAACGCAGAAAATCGTTAGTTAAACTATGTCAAAATTATCAAATTCCAATATTAGAAGATGATGTTTTCGCCAAACTAAATTTTGTTTCTTCTGATCAGATTCAACCGCTGAAAAAACTAGATCCAGAAAATGTTCTATATATCGGTTCTCTTTCAAAAATTCTCGGTTCTACAACGAAAATCGGCTGGCTAAGTGCTCCAACTTCAGTGAATCAGCAATTAGCAGAAGCTAGAAAGATGATGGATTTTTCTTTAAGTATTTTTCCACAATTATTGGCCAATTTAGCCTTAACAGATAAAGGATTTACAGACAAAATTTCTACTCTAAAACAAATTGTAGAGCAAAGAGGGAAAGCAGTTTTTGAAGTGGTTGATAAAATGGAAGAATGGGAAGTTAGCATGCCGAAAGGAGGATTTTACATATGGGCAAGGTGGAAGCAAGGAAAAATCCGATCAAAAGATTGGGCAGTATTTATCCAAGAAGGATTATTGGTAGCACCAAGTTTCTTTTTTAGTGAAAACCAAGACAGCGTTCGGATAAATTTCACCAGATTAGATGAGGAAAAAATACTTGTTTTTCAAAGAAAATTATTAGCGGTTACAAAAAAATTACTTTCGATTCCTAGCGACTATGATAAAATAAGGATAAATGGAGGGAATCAAGATGAACAAAACGATTGAGATATTGAAAAATCGACGTAGTTATCGTGATTTTGATGAGAATCATGTCCTATTGAAAGGGGAACTACAGGCGATATTAGATGCGGCTCGACAAGCGCCGAGTTGGATGAATGGACAGTTTTACACTATTATAGTTGTTCAAGATAAGAAGCTTCGGGAACAATTTGTTGAGTGGAACCCAGGAAATCCCCATATGTTGAAAAGTTCTGTTTTTTTACTATTTATTGGAGATCTTCACCGTACGAAAATGGTTAGTGCTGCACATGAAAGTTCATACCCTATCGATGAAAGTATTGAATCAATTATTTTAGCGACCACAGATGCGTCTTTAGCGCTTGAAAATGCAGTGATTGCTGTTGAAAGCTTAGGATTAGGATCTGTAGTTGTTGGAAGTATCCGTAAACATGGGAAAGAGATCAGTCAATTGTTAGGGTTGCCAAATCATACATTTCCGTTGTTTGGCTTGAGTATTGGAAAACCAATTGTTGAAATGAACGTTAAGCCACGTTTGCCAGAGTCCTCTGTTGTTCATTATGACCGATACCAACCATATACATATAATTTAATTGAACAATACAATCAAACAATGGAAGTGTTTGGTGAAGCAAGGGAAACGAAACAGTGGAGCCATAAATTCTCAGATTTTTTTGCAGCGAAGCCAACGATGATTACCGATCAATTATTACAATTTCAAAGATTATTAAAGTAATTATTGAATTGATTCGAAGAGGATACTATTTTTATAGGGCTTCACTTTCTTCTCAAGCTACAGAATGATATACTTACTAGTGGGTAAGAAAACAAATGATAAAAGAGGTGCTAACATGTCTTGGAAACAAGTCTATGAACAGTGGATAAATGAAGAAAATATACCAGAAAATTTAAAAAAAGAACTAAATGATTTAAAAAAAGATCCTGAAAAATGTGAGGATGCTTTTTATGCACCATTAGAGTTTGGAACGGCGGGAATGCGCGGTATTTTAGGTGCTGGCATCAATCGGATGAATATTTTTACGATCCGTCAAGCAACAGAAGGATTGGCACGCTTTATGGATGCTGAAGGTGCGGAGATAAAACGACGTGGAGTCGCAATAGCCTATGATTCTCGCCACATGTCACCAGAATTCGCGATGGAAGCAGCCAAAACGTTAGCGCAACATGATATTCCTGCTTTTGTTTTTGAAAGTTTAAGACCAACACCTGAGTTATCTTTTGCGGTTCGTTATTTGAACGCTTTTTCTGGAATTATGATTACCGCATCTCACAATCCTGCTGCATACAATGGATATAAGGTTTATGGAGCAGATGGTGGGCAAATGCCACCTGCTGATGCAGATGCTTTAACTAGATATGTTCGTGAAGTTGAGAATCCTTTGAGAGTAGAAGTTCTAACCGATGATCAAGCAAAAGAAAGTGATTTAATCACAATCATTGGCGAAGAAGTCGATGTTGCATATTTAAAAGAAGTGAAAACTGTTACAATCAACCAAGAATTGATCAATAACATGGGGAAAGAATTAAAATTAGTTTATACACCATTACATGGTACAGGGAAAATGCTCGGTGAAAAAGCCTTGAAACAAGCTGGATTCGAAAAATTTGTACTTGTTCCTGAACAGGCGATAGCTGACCCTGATTTTACAACAGTAAAATCACCAAATCCAGAAGAACATTCTGCGTTTGAATATGCTATTCGTCTAGGTGAAAAAGAAGATGCTGATCTACTGATCGCAACAGATCCGGACGCTGATCGCCTAGGTGCAGCAGTTCGCTTGCCAAATGGAAATTATCAGGTTTTAACGGGTAACCAATTAGGCTCGATCATGATTCAATATATTTTAGAAGCGCACAAACAAGCTGGGACTTTACCAGAAAATGCCGTTGTTTTGAAATCAATCGTGTCCAGTGAATTAGCGACTGCAATTACAACGAAATACAATACAAAAATGGTAGATGTCTTAACAGGCTTTAAGTTTATTGCAGAAAAAATCGAGCAATATGAAGAAGATCATTCTCAAACCTTTATGTTTGGCTTTGAAGAGAGTTACGGTTATTTAGTGAAATCCTTCGTTCGTGATAAGGATGCGATCCAAGCACTTGTCTTATTGGCGGAAGTTGCGGCTTTCTACAAAAAACAAGGAAAAACACTTTATGATGGCTTACAAGATATTTTTAAAGAATATGGTTATTTTGAAGAAAAAACAATTTCGGTAACATTGAGTGGGATTGAAGGTAGCGAAAAGATCAAAGCTCTAATGAAAAAATTCCGTGAAGATGCGCCTACTTCATTTGCTGAGATCAATGTAACGCAAACAGAAGATTTCAAAGAATTGACAAGAACATTTGCTGATGGAAAAGCCGAAGCATTAACGACCCCGCCGTCAGATGTGTTAAAATATTTCTTGGAAGATGGTAGCTGGATTGCCATTCGTCCATCTGGAACTGAGCCCAAGATCAAATTTTATTTGGCAACAAAAGCTGTTTCTCAATCAGAAGCTGATCAAAAAATTAAGAACTTTGAGCAAGCAGTTAATCTATTAACAAAATAAAATGATTGGGACTGAAAAAAACTGGAAAAAAGTTTTGTTTCAGTCCCTTCATTGGTATTATTATAAGGAGTGGTAGATATGAACATTGGATTTATCGGCGCTGGGCACATGGGCAGTGCGATGATTGAGGGCTTGCTAAAAGCTAAAACGGTAGTACCAGAAAATTTGTTTGTAAAAGGTGGCTCAAGTGGTACCGCTGAAGCATTGCAAGAAAAACTTGGCTTTAAGTTGATCAAAGATTATGATGCTTTGAAAGAATGTCAAGTAATCTTTATTGCTACAGGTGCGAAGATCGTTTTAGAAATTTTAAAACAGGCAGCGCCTTTTATATCAAAAAATACAATTCTTATTTCGGTTGCAACGGGACATACAGTAGAAGAAGCGCAAGCCATTTTAGGCAAAGAAATCTATGTTGTTCATGCAATTCCCAACACGCCAGTCAGTGTCAATGCTGGAATGATCGGTGCAGTTTTTACAGATGAGATGCCTACAGAGTTAAAAGCTGAAGCAACTCGTGTGTTAGGATCTTTAGGCAAAGTTGAAGAAGTTAGTGAGAATATTTTAGGTACATTTGGTACGGTGGCTGGATGTAGTCCGGCATTTGTTGATATATTTATGGAAGCTTTGGCAGATGGCGCTGTGTTAGAAGGTATGCCTCGTGCTCTTTCTTATGAAATCATTGCACAAATGATGTTGGGGTCTGCTAAACTTGCGCTCGATACTAAAAAACATCCTGGAGAGTTAAAAGATGGTGTGACATCTCCAGGCGGAAGCACGATTAAAGGAGTGACAGCTTTAGAAAAAAACGGATTTAGGTATGCTGTGATTGATGCAGTCAAAAAGGCAAATAGCTAAAAAAATAATTACGAAAGACAAGTGGGGGATTCTTTCTCTGATTGTCTTTTTTTATTTGTGAGAGGAAAAATCTATTCTCTTTCGAAAAAAGTTTGCTATAATGGGCAATAGAAAAACAGGAAAGGAAGCTCAGCGATGAAAGAAATAGATGAGATTCAAAAAGTAAGCCAGTTGTACAAAGTGTTGAGTGATCCAACAAGATTACGCATTTTACTTTTATTAAAAAAAGGAGAGCTAAATGTCACAGCTTTAGGAGAACAACTTACTATGGAGCAGTCGGCAGTTTCCCATCAGTTGAAATTATTACGAGATAATCATGTGGTAAGATCAAGACGTGAAGGTAAAACAATTTATTATAGATTGGATGACCATCATGTCATCGATATTCTCAATCAAACATTTGAACATATCAAACACCAATAACTCGCCTTTCCTAGGATTCCCATTGGAAATTCAAAGAAAAGGGTAGTTTTTTTTATGTCAGTTGGGTATACTAGAAACATGCTTTATTAGAAGAAAATGAAATGTTTCTAATTTTATAGTTGGAGGAAGAAGAATGAAGGAAAAACTGAAAATTGGTTTACTTGGTCTAGGGACAGTCGGATCTGGTGTACCGACAATTTTACAAGAGCATCAAGAAAAAATTTCACAAGTGACAGGGATGGAGATCACTATTTCCAAAGCACTAGTTCGTGATGAAGAAGAGAAAAGACGTTTGGCTGAGAAATTTGATATCCAACTTACAACAGCGATTGAGGATATTATCAATGATGATGACATCAAAATAATTGTGGAATTAATAGGAAAAGTAGAGCCTGCAAAAACCTTCATTACCAAAGCGCTAGAAAATGGTAAACATATCGTAACAGCAAACAAAGATCTTTTGGCACAACATGGAAGTGAACTGGTAGCTTTAGCTCAAAAGAATCATTGTGATTTATATTATGAAGCAAGTGTTGCCGGTGGTGTTCCTATTTTACGAACGATTGCCAATAGTTTAGCTGCTGATAATATCCAAAAAGTGTTAGGAATTGTTAATGGAACAACAAATTATATGTTGACGCAAATGGTTTCTGAGAAAAAATCATACGATCAAGCGCTAAAAGAAGCGCAAGAATTAGGTTTTGCTGAATCTGATCCGACGAATGATGTAGATGGCATCGATGCAGCTTATAAAATGGTGATTTTAAGCCAGTTTGCATTCGGAATGAATATTCGATTGGATCAAGTAGATACACGAGGCATTCGCGGCTTATCTTTAGACGATGTTGAAATGGCTGCTCAGCTGGGCTATGAAGTGAAGTTGATCGGTTCTTCTGAGAATAATCAAGGTGGCAGTATTGCTGTTGAAGTCGGACCGATGCTTGTGGCTAAATCTCATCCTATTGCTTCTGTTCGTAATGAGTTTAATGCTGTTTTTATTGAAAGCTCAGGTGTGGGTGAATCGATGTATTACGGACCAGGTGCAGGTGCAAAACCAACTGCAACAAGTGTAGTCAGTGATCTTATCACAATTGCCAAAAACATTCGTTTAGGAACAACAGGTCACATGTTTAATTCCTATCAGCATGATACAAGATTAGCTGCTGATGAAACAATTTCTGGAAAGTACTATTTCTCAATTGAAGTGCCCGATCAACAGGGGCAAATTTTGAGATTAACTCAGATTATGACTGAAGCCGATGTTAGTTTTGATCAATTAGTTCAACAAAAATCTGATGGAACCAGAGCCAGAATTGTTGCAATCACACATACAATTACAAAAGAGCAAATGAAACAAGTTGCGAAAGAAATCGAATCAACAGAGGGATTCGAGTTATTAAATACATTTAAAGTATTGGAGGATTAATCAATGTACGAAGGATTATTAAAACAATATAAGGAATATTTACCAATCACGGATAAAACACCAATGATTTCATTAACAGAAGGAAATACGCCATTGATTCCATTGCATAGTTTATCAAAAGAATTAGGAATCAATTTATATGGAAAATATGAAGGTCTAAATCCGACAGGGTCGTTTAAAGACCGTGGAATGGTTATGGCTGTGGCTAAGGCAGTTGAAGAAGGCGCAAAAGCTATTGTTTGTGCTTCGACTGGAAATACGAGTGCTGCGGCAGCTGCTTATGCAACAAGAGCAGGTGTTAAAGCTTATGTCGTTATTCCGGATGGCAAAATTGCAATGGGGAAACTAGCTCAAGCAATTATTTATGGTGCTGACATCATTTCGATTCCTGGAAATTTTGATGAGGCGTTGAAAGCTGTGCGTAAGATTGCAGAAACAGAAGCAGTAGCTCTTGTAAATTCTGTAAATCCTTATCGTTTAGAAGGTCAAAAAACGGCTGCTTTTGAAGTGTGTGAACAACTTGGACAAGCACCAGATGTTTTAGCAATCCCAGTTGGAAATGCAGGAAATATTTCTGCTTATTGGAAAGGTTTTAAAGAATGGCATGACAAAAAAGAAACACTTTTGCCGAGAATGCATGGTTTTGAGGCAGAAGGAGCCGCAGCTATCGTGAAAGGAGAAGTAATTGAAGAACCTGAAACAATTGCAACAGCGATCCGTATCGGAAATCCAGCTAGTTGGAAATTAGCAGAAGCTGCTCGTGATGAGTCAAAAGGTTATATTGATTCTGTGACAGATGAAGAAATTTTAAACGCCTACCGTAAAGTAGCTGCACAAGATGGTGTATTCATTGAACCTGGCTCTGCAGCCTCTTTAGCAGGTGTAATCCAACACGTGAAAAATGGAAAAATCAAATCAGGTGAGACGGTAGTAGCTGTTTTCACTGGAAATGGATTGAAAGACCCTGATACCGCAATCACTGCAACAGATGTCAAAATCTCAAAAATGAGCGATTTAGAAGAAATGCGAATGCACTTACGTAATGGAGTATCAGAACTATGAAAATAAGAATTCCCGCAACCAGCGCAAATTTAGGTCCGGGTTTTGACTCATGTGGCATTGCTTTGTCACATTATCTGAATATCGAAGTGTTGGAAAACGCTAAAGAATGGAGAGTATTACATTCCTTAGGAAGTGACATCCCATCTGATGCGACGAATTTATTGATTCAAACTGCACTAAAATTAGTACCTGGTCTTCCGCCTAAAGTGCTGAAAATGACTTCAGATATTCCTTTAGCTAGAGGTTTAGGGAGTAGCTCCAGTGTCATTGTTGGAGGAATTGAATTAGCCAACCGCCTAGGCAACTTGAACTTGTCGCAAAAAGAGAAATTACAAATAGCTACTGAAATTGAAGGGCATCCAGACAACGTTGCTCCAGCCATATGTGGAGATTTTGTAGTTGCAAGTTATGTTGATGGCGAAGTGTATTCTGCGAAACACCATTTTCCAATGTGTGATGTGATTGCTTATATTCCAGATGTTCATCTATTAACGGCTGAAAGTCGTAGTGTACTTCCTACTTCTATTCCTTATAAAGAAGCTGTCCAAGCGAGCTCAATCGCAAATGTTATGATCGCTGCAATTTTAAATGGAAATTTACCTTTAGCTGGTCAAATGATGGAAAAAGATCGTTGGCATGAAGCATATCGGAGAAAATTAGTGCCACATTTAGATAAAATTCGAGCTCTCAGCCACGAAATTGGAGTCTATGGAGCATTTTTAAGTGGTGCTGGACCAACTGTTTTAGTTTTGTCCCCAGAAGAAAAAACGGAACAAATGGTTCGAAAATTGGAGAAATTACCTCAATCTGCTACTATCAATGTGTTATCAATAGATCAAGAAGGAATTCAAGTGTTTTAAAACAGAAAAACTAAGAGTAGCCAGGTCGTTTTTTTCTCATACCGAACACTCTTAGTTTTTTTATTTGTCTATTAGCCTTCAGGCGATTCTGTTGCATAGTAACTATGATCTTCCAAATTCAAAGCATTTAAAATCATTGAAGCAGTCTCTTCAATAGACAATGATGCGACATTGATCACAACGCAACCAAGTTTTTCATATAAATCATTTGCAAAAGCAAGTTCTTTTCTGATTTTTTCAATATCTGAGTAAGAAGTATCCGCTGGTAGTCCATAAGTTCTCATTCTCTCTTTGCGAATACCATTTAAGATATCAGGATCATTTGTTAAACCAACAATTTTTTTAGGATTTGTTTCCCATAGTTGTTTTGGCAAATGAGCTTCTGGGATCAGAGGTAAGTTGGCAACTTTCAAATTTTTGTTTGCTAAAAATAGACTAAGCGGCGTCTTTGATGTCCTTGAAACGCCTAACAAAAGTACATCTGCTTCCAAGAAACCTCTAGTATCTTTCCCATCATCATATTTTACGGCAAATTCCATAGCTTCGATCCGTTTAAAGTAGTTTTCATTTAAATGATGTAGAGCACCTGCTTCTCTAGTAGGAGCAATACCAGTTAGCCGCTCGATTTCAGCTACAGGTGGTGTTAATATATCAAAATGATATAAATTATGCTTTTTAAAAAAATCATTGGCAATCTTCACTAAACGATCATTAACGAT
Source organism: Enterococcus sp. AMC1251 (assembly GCF_058216535.1). Classification (NCBI taxonomy): domain Bacteria; kingdom Bacillati; phylum Bacillota; class Bacilli; order Lactobacillales; family Enterococcaceae; genus Enterococcus; species Enterococcus sp. AMC1251. The sequence continues at coordinate 1,545,540 of NZ_CM177098.1, forward strand.
TGTATGTAAAACCATAGCATTTTCACGTTTTGCATCTTCAAGTGCTTTTCTAAGTTTATCTTCTTCTTTTGCAAATGTTCGTCTAAATAATGAGAAATCGATAGTAGGGTATTGAGCCATAGAAGCTGCAGCTAATTTTGAAGCTGTTTCGCCAGCCGAATCAGAAATAACGAAGATTGTTACACATTTTTTTTGTTCATCAATTGTCATAGTAGGATAACCTCTCTTGCTTTTTTTATAATTTTAGTATACCATACCTTCATGAATCTTATTCGTAATGATTCTGATTTGAAAGCTGGAGGTTATCAAATGGTGCAGTCAAATTCCAAAGTAGAACAGTCATTAGCAGTGATGAAAAAGTATGGCTTGAAATATACAAAAAAAAGAGAAGCGATGATCACCTATTTAATTAGAAGGAATCGTTATATTTCTGCAAGAGAAGTCTATGAGTTTATGAATCAAGAATATAAAGGTGTAAGTTATGATACTATTTACCGAAATCTACACGATTTTGAAAGATTTGAATTGTTGGAGACAACGGAGTTGAATGGAGAAAAGAAATTTCGTTTTCATTGTTGTCAGGAAGTAGGACATCACCATCATTTTATTTGTACGGTTTGTGGAAAAACAAAAGAAATTCACATGTGCCCGATGGACTTTTTTGAAGAACAATTAAGCGGATGTGATATTGAAGGACACCGTTTTGAGATTTTTGGACGCTGTGAAGACTGCAAATGATCATTTTTTTCAGAAAAAACTATGAATATTACATATGGGTGTGAAAATTTACTCATTTTGGTGTTTTTTATACATTTTTTTAATACAAAGGTTGACGTTAAAATAACCATTCGATATAATGTAAAAAGAACGGTATTTTATTTATGTTAAATTAATGCGTAAATAGAAAAAACGGTTACTTTTTAAGCTCGGAGGGAGGGAATTAACATGTCAAAAACTGTCGTTCGTAAAAACGAATCTCTTGACGATGCTCTTCGTCGCTTCAAACGTTCCGTTTCAAAAGCGGGTACTTTACAAGAATCTCGTAAACGTGAATTCTACGAAAAACCAAGTGTAAAGCGTAAGAAAAAATCTGAAGCAGCTAGAAAACGTAAAAAATTCTAGTTTTCGATGAATTGGGGTTGGTTGTATGTCATTACTAACAACATTGAATGACGATATCAAAACAGCGATGAAGTCAAAAGACAAAGATACTCTGTCTGTACTTCGCATGTTGAAAGCAGCCATTCAAAATGAGCAGATTAAAACTGGCCGTGATTTGAACGGAGAAGAAGAGTTAACAGTTTTGTCTCGTGAGATGAAACAACGAAGGGACTCTTTATCAGAGTTTGAAAAAGCGGGACGTGACGACCTTGCTGATAAAGTAAAAGTCGAAATCACAATTGTTGAAAAATACATGCCAAAACAACTTTCTGAAGAAGAGATTCGCCAGATTGTTCAGACGGCAATTGATCAGACCGGAGCGTCTTCGCCAAAAGAATTTGGTAAAGTTATGAGTGCTGTGATGCCAGAAGTAAAAGGTAAAGCAAATGGCAATCAGGTCAATGCAATTGTAAAAGAATTACTACAAGAGAATTAGTTAAAATGAAAAACCAACGGAATTCCGTTGGTTTTTTTGTTCAAAAAAACTGATAAAGAAGTTTTGGGAACAAAATATGTACTTTAAGATTCTAAGGAGAAAAAAACAAGTATCTAGTTTTAGCTCACTCTCTTTTTAATAAATAAATAATATGGTATGATTGTAAAGAATGAAAAATAAAGGAGATGGGCATTTTTTGACAGAAAATCAGTCAATATCTTTGGAATTGAAATTAAATGATTCTGATGATGTGAGTATGCTTTTAGGAACCCATGATAAACATATAAAATATTTAGAAGAAAATACTACAGTAACGATCAACACGCGCGGTGAGATGATCCAACTACTCGGTGAAGATGCTGAGGTTCATTTGATTGCTTCTATTCTGCGCACTTTACAAGTGCTGATTAAGCGCGGCATTAAAATCAGTACACCAGATGTTGTTTCTGCTTTGAAAATGGCAAGAAACGGCGAGTTGGATGTTTTTGTGACGATGTATGAAGAAGAGATCCTAAAAGATCACCATGGTAGAGCGATTCGGATTAAAAATGTTGGACAAAAAAAATATATCGATGCTGTACGAAAACGTGATATTATTTTTGGAATTGGCCCAGCAGGAACCGGAAAAACTTTTTTAGCCGTGGTCATGGCAGTGTTAGCGTTAAAAAAAGGGGAAGTCCAAAAAATTATTTTGACTCGCCCAGCTGTTGAAGCGGGAGAGAGTCTGGGCTTTTTACCTGGTGATTTAAAAGAAAAAGTTGATCCATATCTCCGCCCTGTTTACGATGCATTGTATCAAATTTTCGGCATGGATCATACGAACCGTTTAATGGAACGCGGTGTAATCGAGATCGCACCATTAGCATATATGAGAGGAAGAACCTTGGATGATGCGTTTGTCATTCTAGATGAAGCGCAAAATACGACCGTTGCTCAAATGAAGATGTTTTTGACGAGACTCGGTTTTAACTCTAGAATGATCGTCAATGGTGATACAAGTCAGATCGACTTACCTAAAGGTGTGACTAGTGGCTTGATTCATGCTGAAAGAACATTACAGTCGATCGATAAAATCGCATTTGTTCATTTTGATGCAGGAGACGTTGTGAGGCATCCTGTTGTTGCTCAGATTATTCGAGCGTATGAAAAAGAAAGTACAAAATAGTTTGAAACCTGCGGAAAGGAGTGGAAATTCCGTTGAAATACTCGTTACTAAAATTACGCGATAAATTAGGAAAAGCCTATATTCCTATACTTTTACTCATTTTTTCATGTTTTCTATTTATTATTATGTTTGGGAGTGTACACCAAAAAAAAGTAGAAATAAAAGAAGGGCAACTTGCTGAAAATACAATTCGCGCGAACAAAAATGTTGAGAATACGTATGAAACAGCTCAAAAGAAAAAGCTGGCTGCTGAAGCTATCACACCAGAGTACATTTATCAAGAAGAAACAGCGGATATTCAGCATAAACGAATCGAAAAGCTGTTTAAATTGATTATGAATGCAAATGAGAAGACAGATAAAGATTATGAAGAGAAAAAGGCGAAAGCAAAAAAGGATGAAACAATTCCAAAACCAACAATAGAAGAAAGAATTGCTAATTTGAAAGCTCAATTTGAATCGCTGGATCAAGATGAGGTAGCTTTTTACCAAAAATTTCCTAATGTATTTTATGAAAATATTTTTTCATTGGATGAAAATCAGCTTCAGCAAGTAAAAACTGAAAGTTTAAGAATTGTAGACGAAAAGATGAAAGATCATGTTCGTGAGGCTGATCTGGATAACATTCGTCAAAATGCGATTGAGTCAATACAGTTTCTTGATGTGACTAGCACCATGCAGCAAGAAATCCGTTATATTGTAAATCAAGGTATCGTGGCGAATGATTTTGCTAATGACAAAAAGACAAAAGAGATGCGTCAAAATGCGATGGATGCCGTTCCCCCTGCGATGATTTATCAAGGTGAAATTATTGTTCGTGAAGGAACCCAGATCGATAGTAAAGCAATGGAAAAACTTGAATTGTTAGGTATGACAAATCAAAGCACGTCAATATTTCCAATGGCGGCATTAGCATTAGCAATTGTGTTGCAAATCTTAGTTCTTTTATTCTTTACTAAACAAGTGACAGAAGAAGGCAAACGTAGGCATTTCATTTTATTTTATGTTGGAGCAATGTCTTTAAGTGTCTTATTAATGAAGTTTTTCCAAATATTCCAAACGGAACAAATGATGTATATTTCATTGTTTTTCCCAGCAGCATTTACTCCCCTTGTGTTAAATTATTTTGTAAGCCGAAGAGCTGGAGTATTAGCAGCTGTATTCCAAGTTATTTTTTCACTATTCGTGTTTTATAATTCTATAGGAACTAACTCGTTGACGATTATTTTAGTAGGATATATGTTTTCCGGGTTATTGGCAACAGTAGTTAAACGGACACGGATCGCTGAGCAAGGATTAGTTGCAGTATTTTGGGTGATTATTTTTCCTGTTTGTTTAGACTTTATTTTAATGATCTATCAAGGAATGAGCTTTGTTGATGGGAAATCTTGGACGATGATGATCTGTGCTTTAGCTGGAACGGTCTTGTCTTTTCTTGCAACAATGGGGCTACACCCGTATATTGAATTGCTTGTGACAGATGATAGTGTGATTGTTTTAAATGAATTGAGTAATCCAAATCATCCTCTTCTGAAGCAATTACTTGAAGAAGCACCTGGAACTTATCACCACAGTATGATGGTGGCAAGTTTAAGCGCAAATGCAGTAGCTGAGATCGGTGGTCGTTCCTTATTAACACGAGTTGCTTGTTATTATCATGATATTGGAAAAATAAAACATGCAAATTTCTTTGTTGAAAACTTACCGGCTGGAGCTGAAAACCCGCACAATTTCTTATTGCCGGAAGATAGTAAACAAATTATTTTTGGCCATGTTATCGACGGAGCTAAAATTTTGGAAGATGATCATATGCCTGAAATGGTGATCGACATTTGTCGGCAACATCACGGAACGACTTTAATGAAATTTTTCTATGTGAAAGCGAAAGAACGCAATCCTAAGATCGCTGAAGCGGATTTTAGATATCCTGGTCCTAAACCTCAAACTAGAGAAGCGGGTATTGTTAGTATTGCTGATACCTGTGAAGCTGCAGTTCGTGCGATGGATCACCCAACGAATGAAAAAATCCAAGCCTTTGTTCATAATGTTATTCAAGATCGGATTTCAGATGGACAACTAGATGATTGCGGTTTAACGATGAAAGAAATTCGGATCGTAGAGAAGTCTCTAGTTAACGGCTTATGTAGTACATTTCATTCTAGAATCAAATATCCAAAAATGAAATCCGAAGCAGAAGAAATGAAAGTTGAACAAGAAAAGAGAGATGACTAATGGATATTTCATTCATTGATGAAACAACTAATTTATCAAAAGAAAATTTGGAAGAAGTAGAAAATCTGCTGCAGTTTGCAGCTGATTTTCTGAAAATATCTGAAGATACTGAAATGTCCGTATCATTTATGAATGACGCAGGTATTCAGGTGATAAATAGAGATTATCGTGGGAAAGATGTACCTACAGACGTTATCAGTTTTGCTTTGGAAGAAGAAGGAGAAGATGAGTTGCCGATTATTTTTGAAAATGCAGCAGAAGCTTTTCCGAGAAACCTTGGCGATATTATGATATCAACTGAACGTGCGTCCGAACAAGCGGCTGAATATGGTCATTCTTTTGAACGTGAATTAGGTTTTTTAGCTGTGCATGGTTTTTTACATTTAAATGGTTATGATCATATGGAACCTGATGATGAGAAAGAAATGTTTGGTTTACAGAAAGAGATCTTAGATGCTTATGGACTCAAAAGATAAACGGACAACTAAGAATAAACATTTTATAGCTTCATTGGAATTTGCTCTTCAAGGGATCAAAACAGTATTTAAAGAAGAGCGAAATATGCGGATACACTTGTCAATGGGAATAGTAGCAATCATTATCGGTTTCATTTTTCGATTAGCGATTTCAGAATGGTTGTGGTTGTTACTTGCAATTTTTCTTGTGTTAGTGACGGAGATCATCAATACTGTATTTGAAAATGTAGTTGATATGGTAACGGATTTCCATTTTCATCCAATTGGCAAAAAAATCAAAGATATGGCTGCAGGCGCAGTTCTTTTAACGACAGGATTTGCTGTGGTTGTTGGAGCTCTGCTGTTTGTCCCAAAAATTTGGCAGATACTACAAGGTTTTTTATAGAGGAGAGAAACAATGACAACAGAACATAAATCTGGATTTGTAGCGATAGTAGGAAGACCAAATGTTGGTAAATCTACTTTATTGAACCGAATTGTCGGACAAAAAATTGCGATTATGAGTGATAAGGCTCAAACAACTAGAAATAAGATACAAGGTATTTATACAGTTCCAGAAGCTCAAATCGTTTTTATTGATACACCTGGTATACACAAGCCAAAACATCGCTTAGGTGATTTTATGGTTGAAACAGCTTATAGTGCATTACGTGAAGTAGATGCAACGCTATTCATGATCAGTGCAGATCAAAAAAGAGGTAAAGGTGATGATTTCATCATTGAACGTCTTAAAACAATGACTAGCCCTGTTTATCTCGTGATCAATAAAATCGATACAGTTCATCCAGATCAGCTTTTGGGAATCATAGAAGATTATGCTAGCCAAATGGAATTTGCAGAAGTTGTGCCGATTTCAGCTACTGAAGGGAATAATGTGGATCGTTTGATGGATGTTTTAGTAGATCAAATGCCGGAAGGGCCACAGTATTTTCCAGATGATCAAGTGACAGATCACCCTGAGTATTTTATTGTTTCGGAACTAGTTCGCGAGAAAGTACTACTGCTTACAAGAGATGAAATTCCTCACTCAGTTGCGGTTGTTGTTGATTCAATGAAACGTGATGAAAATGATAAAGTACGCATTCAAGCAACGATCATCGTTGAACGTGATAGTCAAAAAGGGATCATTATCGGCAAGGGCGGCAAGATGCTTAAACAAATCGGAACCAAAGCCAGACAAGATATTGAACATTTACTTGATGATAAAGTTTACTTAGAACTTTGGGTAAAAGTGCAAAAAGATTGGCGTGATAAAAAAGTTCATTTACAAGACTTTGGTTATCGCAAAGACGATTATTAATGAGAAAGGAAGGAACAATTCTGTATTTTTACGGGATTGTTTTTTTGTTTGTATCTCTGCTAAAATAGATTAGAATATATAGGAGGCGAAAACATGACCTTAGGGGAAACAAAAGGAATTATTTTATTTACCAAGGATTACAAAGAAAAAGATAAACTAGTAAAGATTTTTACGGAATCGTTTGGTAAATTGATGTTTTTTGTCAAAGGAGCACATCGTAAAAATAATCCAATCGGTCCTGCAATTTTACCTTTTACAGAAGCTGTATATATCGGAGATTATAGAGAAGATGGGTTGTCATTTTTAAATGGAAGTAAAGATGTCCAACCGTTTCGAATGATTCAGGAAGATATTTTTATAAATGCTTATGCAACGTATATTTTAAATTTAGTTGATGCGGCAATCGATGATCGGACATATGATCCGAACTTGTATCATTTTGTTCAACAAGCACTTTGCTTGTTGAACGAGAATAAAGATGCGGAGATTATCACTAATATTTTTGAAATCCAATTATTAAGTCGTTTTGGTATTACACCCGAATGGAGATGTTGTACAGTTTGCCAAGAAACGCGAGGGAAGTTTGATTATTCTTCAAAATATAGTGGGATTCTTTGTGAACGACATTGGCATCTTGACAGCCATCGTTACCACGCTGATCCTAGAGCAATCCATTTTATTCGTCTTTTTTCGGCTATTTCGTATGATAAGGTTCAAGATATCAATGTTAAACCAGAGACGAAAACCGCGATAAGACAAACGGTTGATGAATTATATGATGAGTATGTAGGAATTCATCTGAAGAGTAAGAAATTTATCGATCAAATGAAAAGTTGGGAAGACACCTTGAAGTTGCCTAAACGTGAAAAAAAAGATGAAGATGATGATAAAACTATATATTAAAGGGATAAAGTATGATAAAAAGAGATCGTTATTGCGATTTCCTTTTAATTTGCCTATTTTAACTGGTCTAGATCAACTCGTTTTGGAAACTCCAGTTACTTTTTTGATTGGTGAGAATGGCTCTGGAAAGTCAACAATTATAGAAACAATAGCTGGACTAATGGATTTAACTCTTGAAGGTGGCTCAAAAAATAATTTATTTGTTTCTTATGAAGAACAATCTTTATTAGTTGAAGCGAGTCGACCAATAAAGTATCCTAATTATCTGAGGGATAGTTATTTTTATCGACCAGAATCCTATTACAATTTAATGACAGATATTGATTTGCGTGACCAAGACGGAGAAGGAGTTTTTGATAGAGAGCTACATAAGTATTCAAGAGGGGAATCGTTTTATGAGTTAGTTACAACTCGTTTTTTTGATCAAGGTTTTTATCTACTAGATGAACCGGAAACAGGTTTGTCTCTTAGTACCCAATTGCAATTAATGGTTTCAATGCAGGAATTAGTAAACGCCGACTCACAATTTGTGATTGCTACTCATTTCCCAGTATTATTGTTTTTTCCAAATGCTAGAATTTATGAATTTATTGATGGTGAAATTATCAAACGTACACTGGAAGAAACGAAAATCTATCAAGATTGGGCAATGATTTTTGAAAAAAAAGAACAATTTTTCCAAATGCTGTTTGAATCTTAAAAAATAATTTGACATCTCATCAATCAAAGATTATTATAAAGAGTAATTAAATAAATACGTTGAAAAAGAAGAGTAAAAAGAACTGCTGTCATAGCGAATCTGGGAGAGTGTAAGCCAGGTACATGCAACTTTTGAATGGCGCTTTTGAGTATGTTTAAACGAAGCTGCCGATAGTTGGTATCGGAAGTAGGGTGGAACCGCGATTATTCGTCCCTATGTCTCTTAGAGGCATAGGGACTTTTTGTTTTTTTGCCAAAGATTGTCGTAGCAATTTTCCAAGTATGTATTGGTATAATCAAAAAGAGCATTACTTTGTTGAACATTTATATTATCGAAAGGAGGTATAGCATGCAATTCAATGCAACATTCTTACCTACTGATTTTTCAGAGAATAAGTTGAAAGTTTTATCACTAGTTAGATTGTTTGTTCGGATAATAGACAATGATGGAACGATAATTGAAGAGTTTGAAACCAATCCTAGCGAAAAGATCTACAAAATCAATACAGAATTAGTTTCAACGATGAAAGTTGAAGTTTCAGTTGTTCCAGATGAAGTAATCGAATTTTATCCAGTTATTACGGCGTTATAGAAAAATGAGTTCAATTTATGTGTTTAAGTATTTAGCGTTATCTAGCTTCGTGGGCTAGTCTCTCGGAAAAGAGATAAATTATGAATGAGGTAAAAAATACTTCAGTCATAATTCCCTATTTTTCAGACGAGCCTAAACGAGCCCGCTATGCGTTTAAATCTATCTAGCTGTAAGGGCTAGTCTCCCCGGGGAAAAGATTAAAATGAATGAGGAAAAGCACCTCTCGTTCATTTTTCCTATTTTCTAGTCGAGGCTGACAAGCTCTTTCAGCTTTTAACTTAGGAGGAGTACAATGGAAAAGAAACTTACTGTTCAAGAAATGATTTTAACCTTACAAAAATTTTGGTCATCAAATGGTTGCATGTTAATGCAAGCATATGACACGGAAAAAGGGGCGGGGACAATGAGTCCTTATACTTTTTTACGAGCAATTGGCCCTGAACCTTGGAATGCGGCGTATGTAGAGCCTTCTAGAAGACCGGCAGATGGTCGTTATGGCGAGAATCCCAATCGCTTATACCAACATCATCAATTCCAAGTTGTAATGAAACCTTCTCCAGAAAATATTCAAGAATTATACTTAGAAAGTTTAGAATTGCTAGGAATTGATCCGTTAGCCCATGATATTCGTTTTGTTGAAGATAACTGGGAAAACCCTTCTATGGGGTGTGCAGGTCTAGGTTGGGAAGTTTGGCTTGATGGAATGGAAATTACTCAGTTTACCTATTTCCAACAAGTAGGCGGACTCGCTTGTCATCCCGTAACTTCAGAAATCACTTACGGGATTGAGCGACTTGCATCTTACATTCAAGAAGTAGAAAGTGTTTATGATCTAGAATGGACGCAAGGCGTTAAGTATGGAGAAATTTTCAATCAGCCAGAGTATGAACATTCAAAATATTCGTTTGAAATTAGTAATCAAGAAATGCTATTAGAAAACTTTGATAAATTTGAAAAAGAAGCGAAACGTTGTATTGATGAAAGCTTAGTGCATCCAGCTTATGATTATATTTTGAAATGTAGTCATACCTTTAATTTATTGGATGCTCGTGGTGCGGTATCTGTAACGGAGCGAGCTGGGTATTTGGCTCGTATCAGAAACATGGCAAAAGCTGTAGCGAAAATTTTCGTGGCAGAACGTGAAAAACTTGGATTTCCACTTTTAAACAAAGAAAATCAAGCGACGAAGGAGGCAAAATAACATGGCAAAAGATCTATTACTTGAAATTGGCTTGGAAGAAATGCCAGCTCATATTGTCAGCCCAAGCCGTTTACAACTAGAAAATAAACTAGTAAAATTTTTAGACGAAAATCAATTGACGTATGAAACAGTCCAAAGCTTCTCGACACCTCGTCGTTTAGCCGTTCGGGTGACACAATTACCTGAGCAGCAAGAAGATACGCAGGAAGAAGTCAAAGGGCCTGCAAAAAAAATTGCGCAAGATGCTGAAGGAAATTGGAGTAAGGCTGCTGAAGGGTTTGTTAGAGGACAAGGCTTGACGACCGATGCGATCACATTTAAAGAATTGAATGGTGTAGAGTATGTCTATGTGACTAAGCATAATCAAGGACAAAAAACAATCGATGTATTAGCAGGATTGAAAGATGTTATTACAAGTTTGACTTTTCCAGTTACGATGCACTGGGCAGACTATGATTTTGAGTATATTCGTCCGATTCATTGGATTGTTGCTCTATTAGAGGATGAAGTGATTCCATTTTCTGTTCTAGATGTATCAACGGGAAACAAATCTCGTGGACACCGTTTCTTAGGGGACGATGTTGAGTTCGATCATTCAAACGAATACGAAGAAAAAATGAAAGAACAATTTGTGATTGTAGATCCTAACGAAAGAAAATCGATGATCGTTGATCAAGCAAACCAATTAGCTGAAAAAAATCATTGGAAGCTTGATCTAGATGAGAAATTACTGGAAGAAGTCAATAATCTGGTTGAATATCCAACTGCTTTTGTTGGTGCTTTTGACGAAAAATATCTTTCTGTTCCAGATGAAGTGTTAGTAACATCAATGAAAGAACACCAACGTTATTTTGATGTCCGTAATGCCCAAGGATTATTACTTCCACATTTCATTTCAGTCAGAAACGGAAACAGTGTTCATATTGAAAATGTCATCAAAGGAAATGAAAAAGTGTTGATCGCCCGCTTAGAGGATGCGGAATTTTTCTATAGTGAAGATAAAAAGTTATCAATAGAAGAATGTGTTAATAAACTAAAAAATGTTACGTTCCATGAAAAAATCGGAACGATTTATGAAAAAATGCAGCGAGTAGGCATTATTGGACAGATTATCGGGCAGGAAGTTGGCTTGTCAGAAGCTGAATTGACTGATTTGAAGCGTGCTTCTGACATTTATAAGTTTGATTTAGTAACGAATATGGTCGGTGAGTTCCCAGAATTACAAGGGATCATGGGAGAAAAATATGCATTACTTCAAGGTGAAAAACCGGCTGTGGCTCAAGCCATTCGTGAGCATTATTTACCAACGTCAAGTGATGGAGAATTACCGGTTTCAGCTATCGGAGCAGTATTAGCAATCGCTGATAAACTAGACAGCGTATTTTCGTTCTTTGCAGTGGGGATGATTCCTAGTGGTTCTAATGACCCTTATGCATTACGTCGCCAAACGTATGGCGTGATTCGAATCGTTGAAAATAAAGGTTGGCAGTTCCCTCTTGTACAGTTACAGATGGATATCGATGCAGCTGTTAATGCAGACAGTCAAAAATACGGTATTCAATTAACTAGTGGACAAGAGGAAGTGATCGACTTTGTAAAAGCACGTCTGCGTCAGTTATTGACAACGAAAAATGTGCGCCATGATGTGATTGATGCAGTAATTTCATCTGAGCAAAAAGATTTAGCAAAACTATTTTCATCAGCAACGATTCTAAAAAATCATTTACTGGATAAAGAGTTTAGACCTTCTATGGAGGCTTTAACACGAGTAATCAATTTAGCCAAAAAAGGTCGTGCGTTATTAAATCAAGAAAGTAAAGTAAACGCGGCTTTATTTGAAAACGATGCGGAAAAAGCTTTACACCAAGCAGTGAATAAAATTGAAGAGAAATTCAATGAAAATACAATGTCTGAAAATTATCAAGCATTAGTAGACTTACGACCGTTAATCGAACAGTATTTTGAAGAAACAATGGTCATGGTAGAAGACGAACAAGTAAAAGCTAATCGTTTGAAAGAACTTAATCGAATTGCTAAAATGTCTTTATCGTTGGCTAGTCTTGATTTGTTGATTGTTAAATAAGAATAAAATTCTATTGTGCAACATTACGAAGTGAAGTATAGGGCTATATTTTCCAAGCTAAATTTTTTCATAAATAAATTTAACGTGGTACGATTAACTTATCGATTGATAAGGTGATCGTGCTACGTTTTATTTTACGAGGAGGAATTGAAATGAATCATTTTGTGAAATTGTTTAGTGTTGCAGCTTTTACGTTTCTTGTATTAGATTTTATTTGGCTACTTTTCATTGCTAAAAAAGTTTATCAAGAGTATTTAGGCTATCTGTTAGGACCAACAAAAATTGTTCCAGCAGCTATTTTTTACGTATTATATCTTATTGGTATTCTATTTTTCGTTATTTACCCAGCAATTGAAAAGGATAGTTTGATTTATGCCATTTCTGCGGGAGCGTTGCTTGGCGTTTTATGTTACGGAACGTACGATTTAACAAATCTTTCTACAATCAAGGACTGGCCAATTTTTATAACGGTGATTGATTTAATTTGGGGAGGATTTGTCACTGCAGCTACTTGTGGCATAACTGTCTATATAGCGCAGCATTTTAATTGGAGGTAAGTAACGTATGGAAAGTCGATCGATTGATTCTAAAGAGTTGCTATTTGCATTTCAACAAGGTGCGATTCAGCTGATAAACGAGAAACAAGAACTAAATCAGATTAATGTTTTTCCTGTATCAGATGGGGACACAGGCAGTAATTTGGCCTCGTTAATGCAAACTATTCTCGAAGAAACAAAAAATGAAACTACGTCAGTCGTTGATGTATTTGAGAAAATTGCAGAAGCTTCCCTAGTAGGAGCCAGAGGGAATTCAGGAATTATTTTTGCCCAATATTTTAATGGAATTTATAATAATCTGTTGCTTCTAGAGGAAAAAAATTCTGTTAGCAGTTTTGTAAAAAGTGTGAAATTAGCAATCAGAGAAGCTTACCAGGCAATTGCAAATCCAGTTGAAGGAACAATCATTACAGTTATTCGCTCATGGGCAGAAGCGATGAGTGAAAATGAACAGGTATATAGTTTAGAAGAGCTGTTGCCAGATGCGCTTGTTAAAGCTAGAGAAGCTTTAGAAAATACAACTAAGCAACTAAAAGTTTTACAAAGAAATCAAGTTGTTGATGCAGGCGCAAAGGGTTTTTATGTCTTCATAGAGGGGTTTACTCAGGCTTTTATCAATAAAGATATAGTGGTCAAAACGGTTATCAATTTGAATGATCGAATAAAAATAGATAGTACAGAATTATTGCATCAAAACACATCAGAACCAGAGTATAGATATTGTACCGAAATTTTATTGGATCAAGTAACTCAATCGAAAAGTGACATTCAAGAAAAATTGAGCTCTTTTGGAGATTCATTAATTGTTGCTATGAATCGTAAAAAAGCTAGAATTCATATTCATTCTAATCAACCTGATGAAGTATTGAATTATTTAAGTACAATTGGTCAGCCAGTACAGCAAAAGGCGGATGATATGTTACTACAATATCGAGTAAATACACAAAAGAAGGCTTCAATTGCTTTAGTGACGGATTCAATTGCCGATTTACCTGCTGATTATGTATTAAACAACCAAATTCATGTTCTGCCAATGAATATTTTGATTGGTAATACTAGCTATATTGACAAAATAACGATTCAAAGCAATCAATTTTTTGAACTAAACAAAAATCAGACTGAAAGAGCAACCAGCTCTCAACCAACATTAAAAGTTGTAGAGAATCTTTTTTCATTTTTAGAAACTAGATATGAAGCAATTCTAGTCATTACAGTTGCAGATAAATTAAGTGGAACGTTTCATACAGTACAGAAAGCAGCTAAGCATATAACGTCAAAGACTACTAAAATTGAAGTGATTGATTCTAAACAAAATTCCGCAGCGCAAGGCTTATTAGTAATGAGCGCAAATGAGTGGATTCAAGAGGGATTATCTTTTGACGAGCTTGTCAGTCGAACAAAAAATAAACGGAGCCAACTTAAAGTGTTAGTTAGTGTAGATGATTTAGATCCAATGATAGAGTCTGGAAGGATTCCTCAATTTGTTGGGAAAATAGCAAAGAAGATCAATCTTAAGCCTGTTGTTAGTTTAAACGAGCAAGGGGAAGGTAAATTAAGTGATTTTGCTTTTAGTCTGGAAGGCAATGAAAGAAAAATTATTCATCAGTTAAGAAAGTTACATGAGAAAAGCAAGATAAAACGTTATGCTGTCATTCATGCTAATTCACAAGAACGAGCAATACAGTGGCAGAACAAACTGATAGAACAGCTTGGTTTTCAGCCGAGTTACATGATGGATATCTCAACAGTCGTTGCGATGAGCGCAGGCCAAGGAAGCGTAGCTGTGGCGATTGAAATAGAAGAGGGAGGAATTTAGTATGACGATTTTGATCATTAGTTGCGTGATTTTTATTTATTTTACTGCGTTATTCTTTTTAGCTCAAGCTCTTCATAACAATTCTATTGTTGATTTAGCTTGGGGAATTGGGTTTGTTCTTGTAGCCATTACTGGTTATTTGGTAATGCCAGAAAAAACAATTGTTAGCACGATTGTTTTACTATTAGTGAGCATTTGGGGGCTACGTTTATTTTTCCATTTAGCCAAACGAAATATCGGGAAACCAGAAGATTATCGCTATGTAAATATGAGAAAACGTTGGGGAAAACATTGGGCAAAACTAAAAGCGTATTTAAATGTATTTGTTTTACAAGGTGTTCTTTTGTTAGTTGTTTCAATGCCAATTCTTTTTGTCATGACAAGCGCTGTCAATGATTTCTATTGGTGGAACGGATTAGGTATTTTGGTTTGGCTGATAGGTTTCGGTTTTGAAACGATTAGCGATTATGAGTTGACAAAATTTAAACGTGACAGTCGTAATCATGGAAAGCTTTTAACAACGGGATTGTGGTCGACGACAAGGCATCCTAACTATTTTGGTGAAGCTCTTAGTTGGTGGGGAATTTTTCTAGTGAGTTTAAATGAAACACGAAATATTTGGGGCATCATCGGTCCTATAACTATTACCTTGTTGCTTTTATTTGTTTCGGGTGTACCATTACTCGAAAAGAAATACAAAGATCGGTCAGATTTTATTGCTTATGCGAGAAAAACACCTAAATTTATACCGTTCATCGGAAAAAAAGGATTATGAAGGAGGTATTAGATTGAACAAAAATGAATCTTTAAGAGTAAAACTGTTCGTAACGATTATTTATCTTATAATGATTGCTACAAACGCTGCTGCGGTTTTGTTACCCTTTAACGGGATGACAACACAAGAGGTTTCGGATACGTATCCAAATTTATTTGCGCCAGCGGGTTTAACTTTTGCAATTTGGTCAGTCATTTACTTCTTGTTAGCAGGTTTCGTCATTTACCAATGGTTTAAACCAACAAACCAGTCGATATTAGCTAGAAAGCAAATCGGTAAAAAAATAAGAAGTTCATTTATAATTTCGTCTATATTAAATAGTATCTGGTTACTCACATGGCAATATCTTCAAATTGATTTGTCTATTGTGATCATGTTGGCTTTACTATTTGTATTGATTTATGTGAATCGTCTTTTAGTGAATATAGCGTTGACTAAAAAGGATTACATTTTTGTAAGGTTGCCGTTCAGTATTTATTTTGGTTGGATTACAATAGCTACGATAGCCAATATTACTGCTCTTTTAGTAGACAAAAATATTGATTTCTTACAAAAAAATCAAGTTTTATGGACGATAGCTATATTACTTGTCGGTTTGCTAATCATTTGTGCAACGATTATTCGCAATCGTGATATTTCCTATGGTTTAGCAACATTGTGGGCTTATTACGGTATTTTGAGCAAGCATCAATCAGTGGACGGTTGGGATGGAACATATCCAACAATCATTATTACAGTGATTATTTGCTTAATCATTTTAGCAATTGTCTGTGTTTATGAATTGGTTTTACTATTTAGAAAAAAAGAATGCCATCTAAGATAAGTTTCTGTTAAAATAGTAAAGAAATCAACTATAGGTGGCTAGGTAATGGATAAAGAGACGAAAAACACGAGAGTTAAAATTATTCAAGTAGCAACACGTTTATTTATGGATAACGGATATCAAAGTACATCTACAAGACAAATTGCGCAATTGGCTGGCGTAACCCAGCCCAATTTATACCATCATTTTAGAAACAAAGAAGAAGTTTACGTCGGTGTTATTGAAAGTCTGTTAAATGATGTAAACGAAGAATTAGTCGAGATTGTTGAAGATCAAAAACTTGAAACGATCTGCAAATTACAAAAGTTCGCTGAGTGTCTAAAAACAAAACACCCATTTGATTTTGATTTGATGATGCATGATTTTAGGAAGAAGTTAACTAATGAGACTCAGCAGAAATTATTTTCACTTTGGAATCAGTCATATAAAGTACCTTTGTTAAATCTTTTTGAAGAAAGTGATTTTGTTATGCGAACTGGTTTGTCACCAGAGATCGCAACAACACATTTTCTCAATACATTATCTCCGTATATAAAAACAGAACAGAATAACTCGTCGTTAAGTATCGTTCAAGTTGTTGACCTTTTTGTTTTTGGGATTGCGGAAACTAAATAAATAAGAACCAACTGCAATCTTTACCTTGCGTTGGTTCTTATTTTTATTTAGTTTCTATTTTGTTTTCCCGCATTTCTGCCTTTTTTCGAAGCATTTTGAGGAGCAATTGTTTTTTCTTCTGTTGGTGTGACATCTTTGCGAGGGACAACCACTTGTTTTGGTGGGTTTTGTTTTAATTCCTCTGCTACTTGTGCTTTAATTCTTGGTTTTAAAAATTGATTTGTAATCAATGTCTGGATACTACTGAAAATTCCTCCGACTACCCAATACAATGTTACACCAGCGGGAGAGCTGATGGACATAAATACGATCATTAAAGGTGACACAATCAACATAGATTTCATTGTTTTCTTTTGTTCTTCTGGAATACCGATCGTTGAAAGGTATCCTTGAAGTAAGTAGGCAACACCAGCTAAGACAACAAATATAATACTTGGTTGTCCAAGGTTGACACCGAAAAATGATGCATCGGCAATTCCTTTTGTGTAACGAGCAGCAAAGAACAGGGCTGAGAAGATTGGCATTTGGATCAATAATGGCAGACACCCAATGCCGCCCATCATGCTCATATTGTTTTCTTTGTAAACTTGCTGCATTTCAGCTTGCGCTTGCATTTGTTCTTCACGTGTCGTTGCTTCTTTTACTTTTGCTTGAGCGGCATCGATTTGAGGCTTGATCGCTTGCATTTTTTCCGTTTGGATCATGCTTTTTTTCGATTGGTTTAATCCTAATGGCATAATGATAAGACGAACAATGATCGTAATAAAAATGATTGCCCAGCCGTAATTCCAATTGAAATTATCCACAAGGTATGTAATGGCACTACTCATTGGTTTTACTAGTAAATTATAGATGATTCCTTCACCAGTTGGCTGTCCATCTGAACCAGTTTTTACACATCCAGATAAAAAGAGTACTATAGTGAATAGACTGGAACCGAGGAGCCACTTATTTAATTTTCGCATTTTATTCTTTCCTTTTCTAAAAAAATTTGCACAAGGTTAACTATACTTGAAAAAGCGTTTTTTTTCAATAAAAAATAGAAGAATCTACACTAAGACTGAGAAAGATTCTTCCGAATTAAATCAATTTGTAACTTTAAAGCTGGTATATTCTTCCATTAACGGATCTTCTTGAATATCTACATACGTCACACGACCTGCAGGACTTGGAGAATCCTTAATTTTTTGAATGAATTGTTTCATTGTTTCATCCTTACCTACGGATTCGATTGAAACTGAGCCGTCCTCTTCATTTTTAACAGTTCCAAATATGCCTAGTTCATCTGCAACCATCTTTGTCATGTAACGAAAGCCAACCCCTTGAACTTTTCCTTGAACATTCATGCGTACTTTTCTCATTCTTGTACACCTCACTTTTTATTAAATTAATGATAGCGATTTTTCAAAGATCTGGCAAGTAAATTAGTGACTACCTGATTAAAAAAAATCATGCTATACTAGCTAAGTGAGGTGTGAAAATGAAAGAAATTTTATCAACAAAAAATGCAATGATTAAGGATTTTAAAAAATTACATAAAAAGAAATATCGAGAAGAGAACCAACAGTACATAATTGAAGGGTTTCATTTGATTGAAGAAGCTGTTAAGGCAAATGCTCAGGTTGATTGGATTCTCTTTAATCATCGAGGTCGATCAGAATGGTCGGTTTGGCTAGACGATCAGCCACAAGAAAAATTGATCTATGCTTCTGATGAAGTGCTAGAATCTCTTTCAGAATTACCGACTCCTCAAGGAATGATTGGCATCGTGAGGATTCCTGAATTTGAGAAAGATATACCATTTTCAGGTGGTTGGCTTTTGTTAGATAACGTTCAAGATCCAGGAAATGTTGGAACGATGATTCGTACTGCTGATGCAGCAGGTCTTTCAGGTGTGGTTTTAGGAGAAGGTAGTTCTGATATATACAATACCAAGGTGTTGCGGGCCATGCAGGGAAGTAATTATCATTTACCTGTAATACGTAAGTCACTAGCTGAAATAATTGATGAATTCCAAAAAGTGAACATACCTGTTTATGGAACAGAACTAAATCCTGATGCAGTTTCTTATCAAAAAATCAGAAGAACCGAGAAGTATGCCTTAATCATGGGAAATGAAGGGCAGGGGGTTTCAAGTGAACTTTTAGCGAAAACAGATCAAAATATCTACATTCCTATTAAAGGTGCAGCTGAATCATTAAATGTAGCGATTGCAGCAGGTATTTTAATGTACCATTTGGAAAATGGCTAGCTAAATAAAAAGTTTATGGTACTGAAATAGAAAATATGTCTATACGCACCTTTGATTTATTATATAAGATATTATGCAAATAAAGAAAGCTTTATGAAAAACGACTATCTTTGTGTTGTTTTATAATTATTGCTTGTAACAGTACAGTAAGAAAGGTATAGTAAGTCGGGAAAACGTTCTTCCTGATACAAGAACGATTCAACTACTAATTGATCCGATAATTTTTGAAGCATGATGAATAATCAAAAATCAATTCCTTTACTGAGAAAGTTACAGAAAAATATAATCATTATGTTGAAATCTTTTCAAGAATCATGTATACTAAATAACAGTGTGAAAACACTAAATCCACATCCAGATTTGATTTGTAAGGCGGTGCTACTTTTAGTAGTTCCTTATAAATATGAGAACTGGAGAGGGAACAAATAAAAACCAAATTGGAGGAAACAACACATGGCAGTAATTTCTATGAAACAATTACTAGAAGCCGGCGTACACTTTGGACACCAAACTCGTCGCTGGAACCCAAAAATGAAGAAATACATCTTCACAGAAAGAAACGGAATCTACATCATTGACTTACAAAAAACAGTTAAATTAGTAGATGCTGCTTACGATTACATGAAAAATGTTGCTGAAGACGGCGGTGTTGCATTATTCGTAGGAACTAAAAAACAAGCACAAGAAGCGATCAAAGACGAAGCAATTCGTTCAGGTCAATACTTCGTAAACCACCGTTGGTTAGGTGGAACATTGACTAACTGGGATACTATCCAAAAACGTATCAAACGTTTGAAAGATATCAATAAAATGGAAGAAGACGGAACATTTGAAGTTCTTCCTAAAAAAGAGGTTGTTGGTTTAAACAAACAACGTGAACGTCTTGAAAAATTCTTAGGCGGTATCCAAGATATGCCAAGAATTCCAGATGTAATGTACATCGTGGATCCTCGTAAAGAACGTATTGCTGTTCAAGAAGCTCAAAAATTGAACATCCCAATCGTAGCGATGGTTGACACAAACTGTGATCCAGATGAAATCGATGTAGTAATCCCATCAAATGATGATGCGATTCGTGCGGTTAAATTGATTACTGCTAAAATGGCTGACGCTTTCATCGAAGGAAACCAAGGTGAAGATCAAGCTGTAGAAGAAATTTTTGTTGAAGAAGCTCCAGAAGCTGCAACTTCAATCGAAGAAATTGTTGATGTTGTTGAAGGCAGCAATGATTCAGCAGAATAATTTAAAATAACGGAGCTGTCTCGAAGGCTAGGCGAAAAAAAGCCTGTTTCTCCTTTGAGATAGCTTTTTTAAAACGAATAATTTTATAATTATATTATCTAGCTAAGAGGGCTAGCTCTTCGGAAAAAAGATAAAAATAAATGAGGAAAAAGCACCTCAGTTTTATTTTTCTATTTTTCTGTCAGAGTTTAACGAGCCTGCTACGCTTTTAAAACTTAGGAGGAACAAAAAAATGGCAGATATTTCAGCAAAATTAGTGAAAGAACTACGCGACATGACTGGTGTCGGTATGATGGATGCAAAAAGAGCATTAGTAGAAGTAGAAGGTAATATGGAAGCCGCTGTTGATTACTTACGCGAAAAAGGCATGGCTAAAGCAGCTAAGAAAAATGATCGTGTTGCAGCAGAAGGTTTAGCAAACGTTGCTTCAAATGGTAACTTTGCTGCAATCGTTGAAGTGAACTCTGAAACTGATTTCGTTTCTAAAAACGAAATGTTCCAAGAGCTGGTTAAGAAAATTGCAACTGAAATTGCAACAAACAAACCAGCAACTATGGAAGAAGCTTTAGCTCTTAAAACAGATAAAGGAACGCTAGAAACTGAATTAATCGAAGCAACAACGGTTATCGGGGAAAAAATTAACTTCCGTCGTTTTGAATTGGTTGAAAAAGATGACAATGCCGCATTCGGAGCTTATTTACACATGGGTGGACGTATTGCTGTATTAACTGTACTAGAAGGAACAACTGACGAAGAAGTTGCGAAAGACATTGCAATGCACGTGGCAGCGATCAATCCTCGTTATGTGAATGAATCTCAAATTCCTCAAGAAGAATTAGAACACGAAAAAGCGATTCTTTCGGAACAAGCATTAAACGAAGGGAAACCAGCGAATATCGTTGATAAAATGGTTGTTGGACGTTTAAATAAATTTAAAGCTGAAATTTCTTTAGTAGATCAACCATTCGTTAAAGATCCTGATATGACAGTTGAAAAATATGTTGCTTCTAAAGGTGCAACAGTTAAATCATTCATCCGCTTTGAAGTTGGCGAAGGAATCGAAAAACGTGAAGACAACTTTGCAGACGAAGTAATGAGCCAAATCAAAAAATAAATCTGTTACTTACGTAACAGTTGAGCGCGAAACAAAACTAAAAATCAGTTTTGTTTCGCGCTCTAAATTCGAATAAACGGCGAGAAAAAGCAGCTCCTTCGGAAATAAGCTGAAAATCACAAAATTTGAAGTGCAATTTTCGTGAATTACCTCTTATTTCTCGGAGCTAAACACTTTTGTCTCAGCCTCTTTTTTTAAGCAAATCAAAGAAATAGACTGGCAGAATACCCAGAGTGTGTTAAAATGTTCTTAGACAAATGGTGGAGGGAAATCAAAAATGGTAAAACCTAAATATCAACGTGTTGTATTAAAGTTAAGTGGCGAAGCTTTGGCCGGAGAAGAAGGGTTTGGAATTAAACCTCCAACAATCAAAGAAATTGTAGAAGAAATCAAAGAAGTTCATGAATTAGGAATCGAAATGGCAATCGTTGTTGGC
Source organism: Enterococcus sp. AMC1251 (assembly GCF_058216535.1). Taxonomy (NCBI): domain Bacteria; kingdom Bacillati; phylum Bacillota; class Bacilli; order Lactobacillales; family Enterococcaceae; genus Enterococcus; species Enterococcus sp. AMC1251. The sequence continues at coordinate 1,567,416 of NZ_CM177098.1, forward strand.
GGTGGAAATATCTGGCGTGGACAAATCGGCGCTCAAATGGGTATGGAACGCGCACAAGCTGATTACATGGGAATGTTAGCAACTGTAATGAACGCTTTAGCATTACAAGATACATTAGAAAATCTAGGAGTTCCAACACGCGTTCAAACATCAATCGAAATGCGTCAAATCGCAGAGCCATATATCCGTCGTCGTGCAGAACGACATTTAGAAAAAGGCCGTATCGTAATCTTTGCAGGAGGTACAGGAAATCCTTACTTCTCAACGGATACTACTGCAGCTTTGCGTGCAGCAGAAATTGATGCGGATGTGATTTTAATGGCTAAGAACAATGTTGATGGTGTATATTCTGCCGATCCTAAATTGGATGCAAATGCAGTTAAATTTGAAGAATTAACGCATCTAGATGTCATTTCAAAAGGATTACAGGTAATGGACTCAACAGCAAGTTCATTAAGTATGGATAATGATATACCATTAGTGGTCTTCAATTTAAATGAAACTGGTAATATTCGTCGAGCTTGTCTTGGAGAAAATATCGGAACAACTGTAAGGGGGAAATAAAAAAATGAGTAGAACTGTACTAGCAACAGCAAAAGAAAAAATGAGCAAAGCGGAACAAAGTTTGCAACGTGAACTTGGTCAAATCCGTGCTGGACGGGCTAACGCAAGTCTTCTGGATCGGATTCAAGTTGATTATTACGGCGCACCTACACCCGTGAACCAACTTGCTGGAATCAACATTCCAGAAGCACGTGTGTTGATGATTACGCCTTTTGATAAAAATTCACTTGAAGATATCGAAAAAGCAATCCAAGCTAGTGATATCGGAATTAGCCCAACAAATGATGGTACAGTGATTCGTCTAGTTATTCCACAACTGACGGAAGAGCGTCGTAAAGAACTAGCAAAAGACGTAAAAAAAGCTGCTGAAAGCGCCAAAATCGCTGTTCGTAATATTCGTCGTGACGCTATTGATGAATTAAAAAAACAACAGAAAAGTAATGATATCACAGAAGATGAATTACGTAATTTAGAAAAGGAAGCGCAAAAATTAACAGATGATAGCGTAAAAAATATTGACACTATCACTTCAGAGAAAGAAAAAGAACTTTTAGAAGTTTAATAAAAATGATATAAAACAACAAAAAATCACATTTTAAATGTATGATTTTTTGTTGTTTTTTTGTTTTATTAAATATAATTGTTATTTTAAATGAAAAAAACGTTTAATTTTAAACATATAAACACTAATGGTTAGAAGTTTAAACGTGTGTGTTAAAAAAAATCTTGTTAAACCTTATGTGTTATGGAATAATGATATTAGCTATATATTTTTCAAAAGAGGAGATGAGAAAGTGAATTTTATCAAACGTGCATTATGTAGCGTTACTAGAAAAAAGGGGAAATCACTCATTTTGTTTGCAGTGATATTTGTATTGGGAAATGTTATCGCAGGTTCTATTGCGATTCAACAGTCTACACAAAATGTTGAAAAAAGTGTCAAAAAGCAACTAGGTGGTATGGCTACGATTCAACTCGATTATGAAAATAATCAGGATGAGTTTGCCAAAGAAGATGTTAAAATTGAACAACTTAAAGTAGATTTGATGAAAAAAATAGGAGAGTCTCCTTATGTAAAATACTATGACTACAATGCCATGGCAATGGCACAGACGAAAAATTTGAAAAGTGTTTCATTAGATTCAGAGCAATCCGGAGGAGCGATGGAAGGCTTTAACTTAAAAGGCTCAAACTACCCTGAAATTTTAGATGTTGAAGAAAAAAACATTAAATTAGTTGAGGGTAAAGTATTCACTCAAGAAGATATTGATAATGGTAAAAATGTTGGCTTGATTTCTTCAAAAGTTGCTGAGGAAAACGGCTTATCTGTTGGGGACCAAATGGTTATGGATACTAGAGGCTATGATTATAGCGAGAGCGGTGAAGAAAAAGAATTATTTAAGATAGACGTACCTATTCAAATCATAGGGATCTTTGAACCGACAACGGTAGAAATGAAAGACAAAGAAGACAAGAAAAGTGAAGATCAAAAAATGAACCAACAATATATGTCATTACAACAACTCAACACAGTTTATTTACCCAATAAAACAGTAGTGGAAATCAAAAAAGATGCTACAGAAAAGCTAAAAAAAGTGGATTCTGACAACCCCTACATTTCAGAAGATGGGGAAGAAGAATATTATACACCTGTTTATATTTTAAACAGTCCAGATGATGTAGAAGCATTCAAACAAGAGACACAACCCCTGTTACCTAACTTATATGCAGTGAAAGCATCAACGGATCAATACGAACAAATTGGCGGAAGTATGAAGAAAATGTCTCAAATTTCAGGTTATGTAGTTATGATTGCAGTCATAGCAACATTATTGATCATTTCTCTTGTTGTTTTATTATTTATGCGTGATCGTAAGCACGAATTAGGGATTTATCTATCTTTAGGTGATAAACGCAGTCATGTTATGGGACAAATTATTATTGAGATGTTGATCATAAGCGGAATTGCATTGATTCTTTCATTAATTACTGGGAATTTTTTAGGGAAAATGGTTTCAGAATCCTTATTAAATAGTGATATATTGAATAGTACAAATGATCAAATGAATATGTTTGTAGGATTAGACGGATTAGGTACAACTGATCTTACAACAGATGATATTATGAATGCTTATGAAGTGAAATTCTCATTGGGATATATCGTCACTTATTTAGTTGTTGGTTTAGGTACAGTGTTACTGGCAGCCATTTTACCATTATTGTATATTGTTCGCTTAAACCCAAAGAAAATCATGATGTAGGAGGTAAGGAAAATGGCAATTTTAGAAACAAAAAATCTTAGTTATTTTTATCAAGATGGCGATCAACGCCGTTTTATTTTAAAAGACACCAATGTTGCTTTTGAACAAGGAAAATTCTATACCATTTTAGGACAATCTGGTTCAGGAAAAACAACGTTCCTTTCTCTGATTAGTGCTTTGGATACGCCTAAAGAAGGTCAAGTTTTAGTGAATGGAAAAGATATCAAGACAATTGGATACGAAAAATACCGTCGTGACGATATCAGTATTATTTTCCAGAGCTATAATTTAGTTCCTTACCTGACAGCGTTGGAAAATGTTTTGGTTGCAATGTCGATTACTGATAATGAACTGCCACCTAATCAAAAAGAAGTTGCGTATAATCTTCTAGATTACATTGGAATCACAAGTGAAAAAGCGGATCGATTAGTGAATCAGCTTTCTGGTGGTGAGCAACAACGTGTGGCCATTGCTCGTGCTTTAGCGACAAATGTAGATATCATTTTAGCTGATGAACCAACCGGAAATTTAGATGAAGGGATGGAACAAGAGATTGTCGATATTTTTCAAAATCTAGCTAAGGTTCATAATAAGTGTGTTATTGTTGTGACTCACTCTAATGATATCGCTGGGCAATCTGATGAGACCTATTACCTGAAAAAAGGTGTGTTAAAAAAATATGAGTGATTTTCTTTCAAATTTTAGTGGCGGTAACTATGAAAAAACCCGCCAGCAAAAAAATGAACAAAAAGATAAAATGAGTAAATGGGAAGTAACGAAGAAAACAAAATCAGAAAAAGGTTCAATAAATAAAGAAAACCCAGTTACACAGCAAAGTGAAAGCCATTCTGAAGTGTTTTATGGACCGAAAAACAATCCGGATAACACGTCTAATTATACTAAGAAAAATAAAACAGCTTCTAGTGTATCCGTTGAACCAGAGCAACTTGAAGAGTTGATCTATACTAAAAAGCGTTCAAAAAAGAAAAAATACGAACCAGTTAAAACCAATGAGCCAATCATTGTGGCGTCGGTGAATCAATCAAAGAACCCTGAAGAAGTGATTGAAACTGATCCCACCTATAAAAAGAAAAAAATCAAAAAATTTATTTACATCGGTCTTGGAAGTTTTGTAACGGTTTCATTATTGTGTTTTGGTTATTACCAAATGACCCATGTTAAAGTACCAGATTTTGAAGGCAAAGAACTGTCTGAAGTTCGTGAATGGACAACAGAAAATAGTGTGAAACTTCAAGTGGAGCAAAAATACAATTTTGACAAAGAGGCAAATGTGATTATTGATCAAACAGTAAAGAACAAAAAAATTAAAAAAGGTAAAGAGTTAATTGTTGATGCTAGCCTGGGAGCGGATCCAGAAGAAGCAGTTTCACTACCAGACTTTAAAGGAATGAAATTGAATGATGCGAAAAACTGGATCAGTAAACAAAAAGCTGATAATTTAGCAATCATTGAAGAGTACAGTGATAAAGTACCAGCAGGTGACTATCTAAAATTTGAAATAACTAACAAAGATGTAAAAGCTGAAAACTATAAACGTAAAGACAAAGCAAAAGCCTATTTTTCTAAAGGAAAAGAAGTCTTTGAAAAAGATATCTCAGTGCCTGATTTTGCTGGGAAGCCAAAAGAAGAAGCAACCGACTGGGCCAAGAAAAATGAAATTACGCTAAAGGTCGAAGAAGCTGATTCAGAGAAAGTCGAAAGTGGAAAAATCGTTTCGCAAAGTATTGGAAAAGATACGAAAGTTGCAAAAAAAGAAACGATGTCCATTACGGTTTCAACTGGGAAAGCTTTAATAGTTCCAGATTTCTCGCAATTCAAAGCAGAAGAAGCGGAATCCAAAGCAAATGGATTGCAAGTTCAAATGCAACAAGTATTTAATGATCAAGTTCCATATGGTCGATTTATTAGTCAATCCGTAGAAATCGGAAAAAAATATACAGAAAAAGATGTAAAACCTGTAATTCAAGTGGTTTATTCAATCGGTAAACCATACATCAAAGATTTACGTGACAATACTTTAGAAGGAGATCTTCAAAAGATTTTCTATGATGAATATCAATCTAAAGGTGCTAATATCACCTATCAGGTTTACTATGTCGATTCAACAGTGACAAAAGGAACGGTTGTTAAGATGAGCCAGTATAATGAATTTATTCCGATCAACTCTGTTGTTCAAATTGGTATCAGTAAAGGAAATCTAAAACCTGCAGAAAATAAAACTTCTGAATAAAAGGTCATTTGATCAGAAAAAAATTTAAAAAGAAGATGGGCTGATTTTTTCTCACGAATTATTCAGATTTAGAGAGTGGAGTAAAACTGTAATTTGAAGTGTACCCCCTAAGTTAGATTGTTTGGTCTAACTTAGGGGGTTTTTATGATTAAATTTGAGTATAATTTTAAAAAACAGGCAGTTGAAACTTATCTAAAAGGAGAAGGAAGTTACATAGCGTTGGCTCATCGCTTTGATTCATTGATACATAAGTGGGTGAAAATTGTAGAGGTTAGGATTTGAAGACTTAAATCATTGGAAAAATTACTAAATATGCTCTTTTTAGTTTATGCTAGATGTTCTATACTATTCGGATTATAGTCTAACTATTAGGTCTCACTTCAATTTCAGTTTTGTTCCACACTCTTCTATTTTCTATTTGAAAAAAGTAGGCTATAACAAGTATATTAAACTTGATTTTCACATGAATTTAGGCGATTTCCGAATAGTTTTATTAAATAATGACGAATTTTTTTCATTTGCATAGGCATTTCTGAAAGATATTGCTATAATAGTCTAGATAGATTTTTGGAATGGAGGGAAAAATATGTTACGTTTTTTTCCACAAAAGAATAAATACATACAAAAAGAAAGTACGTTGGTATTTGATAGTGAAGGACCGATCCCTAGACACTTAGCGATTATCATGGACGGGAATGGACGGTGGGCTCAAAATCGGCGTCTGCCACGAATTGCTGGACATAAAGAAGGTATGGATACGGTAAAAAAAGTTACAAAGTATGCAAGTAAATTAGGGATTAAAGTTTTGACTTTATATGCTTTTTCTACTGAGAACTGGAAGCGTCCAACAGATGAAGTGAGTTTTTTAATGCAGCTACCAGTAGACTTCTTTGATACGTTTGTACCAGAACTAATTAAAGAAAATGTAAAAGTTCAAGTGATGGGTTACAAAGAGTTTTTACCAGCCCATACCCAAGATGCAGTAGAACGTGCAATTGAACAGACTAAAAATAATACTGGTATGATCTTAAATTTTGCTTTAAACTATGGATCAAGAGCAGAGATTCTTACCGCGGTAAAAGAAATAGCTAAAAAAACGGCAAATAATCAGCTTTCGCCAGAGGATATCACTGAAACAATGATTGCCGATCACTTGATGACAGGATTCTTAACAGAAGATTTAAGAGATCCAGAGCTATTAATTCGTACCAGTGGTGAAGAAAGAATCAGTAATTTTTTACTTTGGCAAATTGCTTATAGTGAATTGTTTTTTACAGATGCTTTGTGGCCTGATTTTAACGATGCGTTATTAGAAAGTGCGCTGGCATCGTTTCAAAATAGAAATCGCCGTTTTGGCGGCTTAAAGGAAGCTGAGGAGGAAGATAAATGAGACAGCGAGTTATTACAGCGGTCGTAGCATTAGTCGTTTTTATACCAATTATTTGGTATGGGGGAATAGTGATTGAGTTAGCTGCTGCTCTGTTAGCAGTTGTAGGGGTGTATGAACTGTTTAGAATGAAAGGGTTAGAAATTACTAGTTTTGAGGGTGTGCTTTCAGCTTTAGGAGCAGTCTTTTTGATTCTACCAAAAGACCAATGGTTTTTCTTTTTACCTGAAAAAGCCGATAATTTTATTTTGTTCTATTTAACAGTTATAATTTTATTAGGTGGCTTGGTTGCTTCAAAAAACATGTATACAATTTCTCAAGCTGGCTTTCCAGTCATTACAAGTTTGTATGTAGGGGTTGGTTTCCAAAATTTTGTGAGTGCTAGACATACTGGTTTCGTTGTGTTGCTTTATGCATTATTTGTTGTGTGGTCAACAGATATAGGTGCTTATTTTATTGGTAAACGTTTTGGAAAAAGAAAATTATGGCCGGAAGTTTCACCCAATAAAACAATCGAAGGTTCATTAGGTGGTATTCTTTGTGCGGTTGTCGTAACGCTTTTATTTTTGACGTTTACACCTGGTAAAGAATTATTTATTTATAAATTACCTATTATGCTTAGTATAACTGTAATTTTTTCGATTGTCGGTCAATTTGGTGATTTAGTTGAATCATCTATTAAACGACACTATAATGTAAAAGATTCTGGAACGATTTTACCAGGACATGGTGGCATATTGGATCGTTTTGACAGCTTACTTTTTGTTTTTCCGATCATGCATTTATTCGGACTATTTTAATTTCAAACAAGAAGGGAAGGTGAAAAGCTCTGAGTGTTCAGAGTTTTTCTTTTTACTATGAAAAAAATCGCATTATTAGGTGCTACTGGCTCTATCGGTACAAGTACAGTGGATGTCGTTACCGCTTATCCTGATTTGTTCCAAATCGTTTCATTAACATTTCATTCGAACACTGAAAAAGGTGCGGCTTTGATTGAACAATTAAAACCGCGATATGTTGGTGTGGGCTCAGAACAATTAAAAACAACGTTTGCCAGACGCTTCCCAGAAGTTGAATTTGGTGTAGGAGAAGAAGGTCTAATAAAGGCTGCAACACTTGAAGAAGTGGATGTTGTATTAACAGCTGTTTCAGGAAGTGTTGGCTTAAATCCTACAATGGCAGCAATCGAATCAAAAAAAGATATTGCTTTGGCGAATAAAGAAACCTTGGTCATGGCGGGTCAATGGGTCATGGAAGCGGCAATAAAAAATAATGTCAGCATTTTACCTGTCGACAGTGAACACTCAGCAATTTTTCAATGTTTAGAAGGTCAAATAAAAGAAAACTTGGAAGAATTAGTAATTACGGCTTCTGGTGGTAGTTTTAGAGATTTGACGCGAGAAGAGCTGAAATTTGTTACGTTAGAACAGGCATTAAAGCATCCAAACTGGTCAATGGGTAAAAAAATTACAATAGATTCATCAACAATGATGAATAAAGGGTTAGAAGTTATCGAAGCCCATTGGTTATTTGGGACAGATTATGATAAAATAAAAGTTGTTTTACATAAAGAAAGCATTGTTCATTCAATGATTGTCTTAAAAGACGGTGCATACTTGGCTCAACTGGGACCAAGCGACATGCGTGAGCCGATTCAATATGCATTGACGTATCCAGTTCGTCTGCCTATAAAAAATGAAAAAGCATTCGATTTAACACAGATTAGTCAATTGAATTTTGAACCGATGGATTTTGAACGTTTTCCAATGTTGGCGTTAGCGTTTTATGTCGGGAAAAAAGGTGGAGCGTATCCAACGGTCTACAATGCAGCGAACGAAATTGCGGCAAATGCGTTTATTGACGGAAAAATCTCATATCTTCAAATTGAAGAATTTGTCCGAAAAGCAGTTGACAACTATGCAGAAATTAATGAAATCACTTTGAAAGAAGTGATCGCAATCGATAAACAAACAAGAACTATCGTAGAAAGATGGATAAAGGAAGAAGGTCAGTTATGAGAACAATCATTACATTTATTATTGTCTTTGGAATTCTTGTATTAGTGCATGAATTTGGACATTTTTTCTTCGCAAAGCGTTCAGGTATTTTAGTACGTGAATTTGCGATTGGTATGGGTCCAAAGATTTTTGCACATCAAGGAAAAGACGGAACAACTTATACAATTCGGATTCTACCAATTGGCGGTTATGTACGTATGGCTGGTATGGGTGAAGACGAGACGGAGCTAGCCCCCGGAATGACTCTTTCTGTTGAATTGAATGAACAAGAAGAAGTCATAAAGATTAATACAAGTAAAAAAGTTCAGTTAACAAACAGTATTCCAATAGAAATGTTGGAAGCTGATCTGGAAAAAGATCTATTTATTAAAGGATATGTTAATGGAAACGAATCTGAAGAGATCACGTATAAAGTGAACCATGATGCAACTGTTATAGAACAAGATGGAACAGAAGTTAGAATTGCACCGATTGATGTACAATTCCAATCAGCGAAACTTTGGCAACGAATGCTGACGAATTTTGCTGGACCAATGAATAATTTTATTCTAGCTTTTATATTGTTTACAGTTTATATTTTCATGCAAGGTGGCGTAACGTATACAAATACTAACTTGATCGGTGGCATTCAACCGAATAGTCCGGCAGAAAAAGTAAACTTAAAAACAGATGATAGAATTTTATCGATCGATGGAAAATCTGTTACTAATTGGAATGATTTTACTAAAATTATTCAAGACAGCCCGGATAAAGAAGTGAATTTAGCCGTTGAATCTGATGGGAAAACGAGAAAAGTTGGTATTACGCCTAAAAGTCAAAAATCAGGTGACAAGGAAATCGGTGTTATCGGTATTTTACCACCTATGAAGACTGGGTTAGCAGATAAACTAGTCGGAGGTGTTCAAACAACGCTAAGTAGTTCTATGCAAATTTTCCAAGCACTTAAATCGTTGTTTACGGGATTCAGTTTAGATAAATTGGGTGGTCCAGTAATGATGTTCCAGATGTCTGCAGAAGCGTCGAAAGCAGGATTGAGCACTGTGGTTTGGTTAATGGCTATGTTATCAGTCAATCTTGGGATTATCAACTTACTTCCGATCCCAGCTTTGGATGGTGGGAAGATTGTTTTAAATATTTTTGAAGGACTTAGAGGAAAACCATTAAGTCAAGAAAAAGAAGGAATAATTACACTAGTTGGCTTTGGTTTTATTATGTTATTGATGGTATTAGTAACGTGGAATGATATTCAACGATTTTTCTTTTAAATTATTAATTGGATTTTATAACGAATCACTTGAATAGCTTCAACAATTCGTTTAAACAAAGGAGAGTTCTAATGAAACAGTCTAAAATGTTAATCCCTACTTTACGAGAGGTACCAAATGATGCGGAAGTATTAAGTCATCAAATGTTACTGAGAGCAGGTTATATTCGTCAAGTCTCAGCAGGGATTTACTCTTATTTACCTCTCGCAAATCGGGTACTTGAGAAATTAAAAAAAATCATGCGTGAAGAATTCGATAAGATTGATGCCATTGAAATGTTGATGCCTACATTATTACCAGCAGAATTGTGGAAGGAATCTGGTCGTTATGAAACGTATGGTCCAAATCTTTATCGTTTAAAGGATCGTAATGAGCGTGATTACATTCTTGGTCCAACACATGAAGAGACGTTTACAGAATTGATTCGTGATGAAGTAAATTCTTATAAACGTCTACCATTAAATCTTTATCAAATTCAAACTAAATACCGTGATGAAAAACGTCCACGTTTTGGTTTGTTGCGAGGTAGAGAGTTTATTATGAAAGATGGCTATTCTTTTCATGCGGATGAAGAGAGTTTGGATCAATCATACCGAGATTATGAAAAAGCTTATTCATCAATTTTTGAGCGTTGTGGTTTGAATTTTAAAGCAATCATCGGTGATGGTGGTGCTATGGGTGGAAAAGATTCTAAAGAATTTATGGCAATTTCTGATATTGGAGAAGATACGATTTGTTTTTCAACGGATGGCGATTATGCAGCAAACTTAGAAATGGCTGCAAGCCTCTATACACCAAAAAAATCACATGAAACACAATTGGATATCGAAAAAATAGAAACACCAAATGTTGGAACAATCGAACAAGTTGCTGAGTTTTTCGCTGTTGAACCGCAACGTATCATCAAGTCAGTCTTATTTATGGCGGACGAAGAACCTGTCTTAGTTTTAGTACGTGGAGATCACGAAGTGAATGAGGTTAAACTGAAAAACTTCTTAGGTGTTGACTTTTTAGAGGAAGCAACTGAGGAAGATGCTCGTAAATACTTAAATGCTGATTTTGGTTCAGTGGGTCCGGTAGAAATGTCTACTGAAGTGAAATTATATGCTGACTTACATGTCCAAGATTTAGCGAATGCAATCACTGGAGCTAACGAAACTGGGTTCCATTTTAGTAATGTTAATCCAGGACGTGATTTTACACCGATTAGTTACGAAGATTTACGTTTTGTTCAAGAGGGTGATCTTTCTCCAGATGGAAATGGTGTTTTAGAATTTACTAAAGGAATCGAGATTGGTCATATCTTTAAACTTGGTACTCGTTATAGTGAATCAATGGGCGCCACTGTTCTAGATGAGAACGGTCGAGAAAAACATGTGATCATGGGGTGTTATGGAATTGGTGTTAGTCGTCTGCTTTCAGCGATTGTAGAACAAAATATTGATGAGAACGGCATTAATTGGCCAGCAGGTATCTCGCCATTTGATTTACATGTTGTTCAAATGAACATAAAAGACGAGTATCAAATGAAATTAGCGCAAGAAGTGGAAGAAGTGATGACAGCGGCTGGCTATGAAGTATTAGTTGATGATCGCAATGAACGAGCTGGCGTGAAATTTGCTGATGCAGACTTGATTGGTTGTCCTATCCGTATCACAGTTGGTAAAAAAGCTGTTGATGGTGTGGTTGAAGTGAAAATCAAACAAACTGGAGAAATGGTTGAGGTTCGTAAAGAAGAGCTTGAAAGTACATTATCTATTTTGTTGAATGCAGATAAAGGATAAATTTAAAATGTTTATAAAATCGATCAGATTTTGTAAACATTTTTTATGATTACTAGCTAAATAAAATGGAGTTACATCTGGTAGTAAGATTGTATTTCATCAGGAAAAATAGTATACTTAGTAATAGCGAGGCACTTGGCAGAAATGTCTAAGGGCCTCTTTCTTATCAAGTTATACACTAAAAGTTTTGAACACATGTGGCTACGTGAGCTAGTTCTTCGGAAAAAAGATAAAAATTGAAAGTGGCAAGGAGCACCACAGTTAATTTTTCCTATTTTTCAGACAGAACTGAATAAGCTCATTCCGCTTTTAAAATAAGGAGGTTCATTAGTGGCAGACAAGGCACAAGAGTTATTTGCAAAGTTGGTTGATCAAATTCAATTAAATGAACAAGAGCGGCAGCATCCACTCATTCAACAAGGTAGAATTGACAAAGTTGTCGTTCATCAACAAAGCCGCTTATGGGAATTCCATCTGGGTTTCACTGAAATATTACCGGTAATGCTGTATCAATCGTTTGTGCAGCAATTAGAACTTGCTTTTCAACAAATTGCTGGAGTATCTGTCAAAATTTCAGCGGATAAAAATGAATTTACTGAAGAACAATTGACGGATTATTGGCAGCTAGCACTATTGAACAGTCAATGTGATACGCCTCTTGTTCAGCGTGTAATCAAAACACAAACGCCAATCATCGAAGATAAAAAAATTATTTTACCAGTGGATAATGATGCAGTTATTCCTTATTTAAAGCAACAATATTTACCGATCATTGAAGAACTGTATATTCATTATGGTTTTCAAAAATTTCATATTGAACCTAAAATGGATGAGCAGCAAGCGAAGCGTGTACTGGCATTATTTGAAGAGCGCAAACAAGAACAAGATGCTGCATTCCAACAACAAGCTGCAGAATCGTTGATTAAGCATGAACAAAAGAAAAAACAACAGCAACAACAAGGTCCAGCACTTGAAGGACCGATCCGTCTTGGTCGGAATATACCAAATGATGAACCAATCATGCCAATGGGCAATATTTTGGAAGAAGAACGCCGAGTGACAATCGAAGGTTTTGTCTTTGATGTAGAAGTACGGGAGTTACGATCAAAACGGAAAATTTTAATTTTAAAAATTACCGATTATACATCCTCTTTTATCGTTAAAAAATTCTCGAATGGTGAAAAAGATGAACAAATCTTTGATGCCATTCAAAAACATAGCTGGGTTCGGGTTCGCGGAAGTATTCAAGAAGATACCTTTATGCGAGATCTAGTCATGAACTGTCAAGATTTGATGGAAGTCAAACATGCGCCACGTAAAGACTATGCACCAGAAGGCGATAAACGTGTCGAACTTCATTTACACAGCAATATGAGTACGATGGATGCTACAAACAACGTGGCTGATTATGTAGCGCAAGCGGGTAAATGGGGACACAAAGCGATTGCGATCACCGATCATGGCGGCGCACAAGCATTTCCAGATGCGCATAGTGCAGGGAAAAAAGCTGGTGTGAAAATATTGTACGGTGTTGAAGCTAATGTCGTTGATGATGGTGTACCGATCGCTTATAACGAAGCACATATTGAATTAAGTGAAGCAACTTATGTCGTGTTTGATGTGGAAACAACAGGATTGTCAGCTGTTTATGATACGATCATTGAGCTTGCTGCTGTCAAAATGCACAAAGGGAATATTATCGACACATTTGAACAATTTATCGATCCAGGTCATCCCCTATCTCAAACAACCATTAATTTGACTGGGATTACGGATGAGATGGTACGAGGATCAAAATCTGAAGAAGAAGTGCTTCGTTTATTCAGAGAATTTTCAAAAGACACGATTCTGGTTGCCCACAATGCATCATTTGACATGGGCTTCTTAAATACGAGTTATGGAAAATACGATATCCCAGAAGCAGAAAATCCCGTTATCGATACACTGGAACTGTCTCGTTATTTACATCCAACATTCAAGAGTCATCGTTTAAATACACTATCAAAGAAGTTTGGTGTTAACTTAGAACAACATCACCGAGCGATTTATGATTCTGAATCAACGGGACATTTATGCTGGATCTTTTTGAAAGATGCTAAAGAAAATCATGATATGAATTATCATGATGAATTGAATATGCATATTGGAGAAGGTGATTCTTATAAACGTGCCAGACCCTTCCATGCAACGATTTTAGCAACGACTCAAGCTGGTTTGAAAAATCTATTTAAATTGATTTCGATGTCTAATATCAACTACTTTTTCAGAATTCCAAGAATTCCTCGGTCTCAGTTAAGTAAATTACGGGAAGGCTTAATCATTGGTTCGGCATGTTCTAATGGCGAAATCTTTGAAGCTATGATGCAAAAAGGGGTAGAAGAAGCCAAAAATCGTGCGAAATTTTATGATTATATCGAAGTCATGCCAAAAGCGGTTTATGCGCCACTGCTTGAACAGGAATTAGTGAAAAGCGAGGCTGATTTAGAAGAAATCATTAGTAACCTAGTAAAAATCGGGGATGAATTAGGGAAACCAGTTGTCGCAACTGGGAATGTTCATTATCTGAATGAAGAAGATAGTATTTATCGTAAAATATTAGTAGGTTCTATGGGCGGGGCTAACCCGTTGAACCGTCATAGTCTACCAGCTGTTCATTTTAGAACAACAGACGAAATGCTGACAGCTTTTCAATTTTTAGGTGAAGAGAGTGCTCATCGAATCGTTGTAGAAAACCCCAATGCAATTGCTGATATGTGTGAGGAAATCACACCCGTTAAAGATGATTTATATACACCTAAAATTCCAGGTTCGGAAGATGAAATCAGAAACTTAAGTTATACTCGTGCAAAAGAACTTTATGGAGATCCTTTGCCTGACATTGTTGAAAAACGGTTAAAAAAAGAATTGGATAGTATTATCGGAAATGGGTTTTCGGTTATCTATTTAATCTCACAAAAATTAGTGCATAAAAGTATGGAAGATGGCTATTTAGTTGGTTCCCGTGGATCTGTGGGTTCGAGTTTTGTAGCGACGATGACAGGTATTACGGAGGTCAATCCTTTGGCACCGCATTATCATTGTATCAATTGTAAGCATTCTGAATTTTTTGAAGATGGATCCTATGGTTCTGGATTTGATATGCCAGAAAAAAATTGTCCAAACTGTGGTCAGAGATTGTTTAAAGATGGTCATGATATTCCGTTTGAAACCTTTTTAGGATTCCATGGGGATAAAGTACCCGATATTGATTTGAACTTTTCAGGAGATTATCAAGCTGAAGCGCACAACTATACGAAAGTTTTGTTCGGTGAGGAATATGTATACCGTGCGGGAACGATTGGTACAGTTGCAGATAAGACCGCTTATGGATTTGTAAAAGGGTATGAACGTGACCACAATCTACATTTTAGAGGAGCTGAAGTGGATCGTTTAGCGAAAGGTTCTACTGGTGTTAAGCGGACGACTGGACAACATCCAGGGGGAATTATTGTTATTCCAGATTACATGGATGTCTATGATTTTACGCCAATTCAATTTCCTGCTGACGACCAAAATTCTGAATGGAAAACGACTCACTTCGATTTCCATTCAATTCATGATAATATTCTGAAACTGGATATTCTAGGGCACGATGATCCCACTGTTATTCGGATGTTACAAGATTTGTCTGGAATTGATCCTAAAACGATTCCAACTGACGACTCTGAAATGATGCGGATTTTTGCTGGACCGGAAGTATTAGGCGTAACGCCTGAGCAAATTTATTCTAAAACAGGCACTTTAGGAATTCCAGAATTTGGTACTCGTTTCGTACGGGGGATGTTAGAAGAAACGCATCCGTCAACGTTCGCTGAATTATTACAAATATCCGGTCTATCTCACGGTACGGATGTTTGGTTAGGGAATGCTGAAGAATTGATTCGTCGAGGAGAAGCGACGCTAGCAGAAGTGATTGGTTGTCGAGATGATATCATGGTTTACTTGATTCATGCAGGATTAGATAGTGGTATGGCTTTTAAAATTATGGAAACAGTGCGAAAAGGACTTTGGAATAAAATTCCAGATGAATTACGAGAAGAATATTTGACTGCTATGAAAGAAAATAATGTACCAGATTGGTATATCGATTCTTGCTCAAAAATTAAATATATGTTCCCAAAAGCTCATGCGGCAGCTTACGTTTTGATGGCTTTGCGTGTTGCTTACTTTAAAGTGTACTTCCCGATTTTATATTACTGTGCTTATTTCTCTGTTCGTGCAGACGATTTTGATTTAGTTGCGATGTCACAAGGGAAAGAAGCGGTAAAAGCTCGAATGAAAGAGATTCAAGATAAAGGGCTGGAAGCCTCTACAAAAGAAAAAAATCTATTAACTGTTTTAGAGCTTGCCAACGAAATGATCGAACGTGGTTTCAAATTTGGAATGATTGATTTATATAAATCTGATGCGGAGAATTTTATGATTGATGGAGATACGTTAATTGCTCCATTTAGAGCTGTTCCTAGTTTGGGTCTTAACGTGGCGAAATCAATTGTTGAAGCAAGAGAAGAGCCTTTCTTATCCAAGGAAGATCTTGCAAGTCGAGGAAAAGTATCAAAAACCTTGATTGAGTATATGACTGAAAATGGCGTATTAAAAGATTTGCCAGATGAAAATCAATTATCATTGTTTGATATGTTATAACAATAAGGGGTGTGGGACAAAAGTAAATTCACTTTTGTTTCGCACCCTAAATGCGAATAAACGGTAGAAGCAACCACTAGGCTTCGCAATTGTAAGTGCTAAAGCACAATGATTTCAAGGCATCGGAAATAAACGTTTGTCCCAGTATTATTATGTTGATCATTTTTCAAATTTAAGGGAAAAATAATAGCTACAAGTAAAAATCTAATGAAAGTTGTAATAATGCTACTAGACCTTTAATTTTTCTGTTCAGTAGCATATAATAAGAAAGGGTTTATTAGAGGACACGCAATGATAAGTTTCATGGTACAATAGCATTTAATGGATCACTACAGGAGGGAACACTATCATGGTCAAAGAAAAAACAAGATATAAAGCTGTGATTGCCGATCATACGTATACAATTATCGGACAAGAAAGCAAACAACATATGGATTTAGTAACAAAATTAGTCAATGAACAATTAGCTGAGATTAAACATATTTCACCACAAACAAATGATGAACAAGCATCTGTTTTACTTGCGATCAATGCCATTTCAGATCAATTAAAAAAACAAGAAAAAGTACTTAACTTAGAACAAGAAGTGACTGAGTTAAAAAAACGAACAATAAGATTAGCAGAATTGGAAAATCGTATCAAACGTATCGAAGCAATTGAAGAAGAAGCTAGAGGTGTTTTGAAGAAAAAGGGACAAGAAGATGTAGAAATACATAATCATATGGAAGCACAACAAATTTTAAATGAAAATCGAAAACAACAGATTCAAAGCAAGAGTACTCAAGATCAATAATCTGAGAGGATGACAGGATGTTAACACTACTTATTTTATTATTTTTCGCTATTGGCTTTTATACAGGCGCTAGACGCGGGCTGATTTTACAGGTTTTATATACATTTGGCTATTTTTGTTCGTATTTTATAGCGAAAACCTACTATAAAAGTTTAGCTTCTCATCTAGAATTATTCATCCCTTATCCTTCTCCAACGGCTGAAACAAAATTGGTCTTTTTCAAACAAGAGCTTACGCTGGATTTAGATCAAGCGTTTTACGGAGCTGTTGCATTTTTACTTATTCTAGCAGCAGGTTGGTTAGTGGTACGATTGTTGGCTATTTTTGCTCATGGATTAGTCTTTGTACCTGTATTGAAACAAGCGAACTGGTTAGCAGGTGGCTTAATAAATTTGATCGTTGTTTACATCGGAATATTTCTAATTTTAAGTATGGTATCGATGTTGCCGTTAGATTCAGTTCAAAATCAATTCAGAAATAGTGGATTAGCTCGATACATCATAAAAGACACGCCTATTTTTTCTAAACAAATCTATCATTTGTGGATTGATCAAATGATTCAATAAGAGAAAATAATGCAAGGATTACAAGAACAGAAGGTGAAAAAATGAATACACGAATTCTAACAACATTGGGTTTTGATAAGGTCAAACAGCTTATCTCTCAATATGTTGTCACAGCACAAGGTTTAGAAGAAATCGAACACTTACTTCCTGTAAATGAGGCAGCTACTATTCAATCTTGGCTCAAAGAGACAGAAGATGGATTAAAAATCCAGCGTTTACGTGGCGGAATCCCAATCCCTAAATTAGAGAACATACGGCCTCATATGAAACGAATCGAAATTGGTGCAGATTTGAATGGTGTCGAATTAGCGCATGTTGGTCGTGTATTGTCTACGACTTCGGAAGTTATACGATTTTTTAATGATTTACAAGATAGCGAAATCGAATTACTAAGACTTTATGCTTGGATCGATCAGTTGATTGTTTTACCTGAATTGAGTCGCAGATTGAAAGAATCTATCGATGAAGAGGGGCGAGTGACCGATGAGGCTTCGCCAGAATTAAAAATCATTCGAAATAATATTCGTAGAAGTGAACAGACGATTCGTGAACAATTGGATGGGATCGTTAGAGGGAAAAATGCCAAATATTTAAGTGATGCAATCGTAACGATGAGAAATGAGCGCTATGTGATTCCAGTTAAACAAGAATATAAAAGTGTGTTTGGTGGAGTAGTCCATGATCAAAGTGCTTCAGGTCAAACGTTATTTGTGGAGCCAAAACAAATTGTTGATCTGAACAATCGTTTACGTCAACATCAAATCGCAGAACGCAATGAAATCGAGAGGATTTTATCAGAGTTATCTGCTGAATTAGTTCCACATCGAAATGATATTATGCACAATGCGTATGTTATTGGGAAATTAGACTTCGTAAATGCCAAAGCTCGTTTTGGTAAAGAACTAAAAGCTGTCGTTCCTGAAATTAGTGAGGAGAATCATATTTACTTTAAACAAGCGAGACATCCACTATTAGATCAAGAGAAGGCGGTTCCTAATGATATCACGATTGGAAAAGACTATCAGGCTATTGTGATTACTGGTCCCAATACAGGTGGGAAGACAATTACCTTAAAGACATTGGGTTTATTACAATTGATGGGGCAATCTGGGTTGCCGATTCCAGCAGGCGAAGAAAGTCGCATGGGTATTTTTGACGAAGTCTTTGCTGATATTGGGGATGAACAATCTATCGAGCAAAGTCTGAGTACGTTTTCTTCTCATATGACAAATATTGTTGATGTCTTAAAAAAAGTAGACAATCATAGCCTTGTATTGTTCGATGAGTTGGGGGCAGGAACGGATCCCCAAGAAGGAGCTGCTCTTGCAATTTCAATTTTAGATGCATTAGGTAGTAAAAGTGCTTATGTAATGGCAACAACCCACTATCCTGAGTTAAAAGTTTATGGTTATAATCGTGCTGGAACCATTAACGCTAGTATGGAATTTGACGTAGATACATTAAGTCCGACCTATCGTTTATTAATAGGCGTTCCAGGACGTAGTAATGCCTTTGAAATTTCAAAACGTTTGGGCTTGGATTCACAAATCATTGATGAAGCAAAGCATATCATGGATGGTGAGAGTCAAGATTTAAATGAAATGATTGCTGATTTAGAAAATCGTCGGAAAATGGCAGAAACAGAATATTTAGAAGTTCGTCATTATGTAGAGGAAGCAGAGCAGCTGCATCAAGAGTTGAAAGAAGCTCATGGTTACTTTTTCGATGAACGAGAGAAAGAAATGACTAAAGCTCGTAAAAAGGCGAATGAACTTGTATCACAAGCAGAAGAAGAAGCGGCAGATATTATTTCTGATATTCGTAAAATGCAGCTGAACAGTGGCAGCCCTGGCATAATTAAAGAACATCAATTAATTGATGCCAAATCTAAACTTTCCCAGCTTCACCAAGATGAAGCGAAATTGGAAAAGAATAAGGTTTTAAAAAAAGCAAAAGAGCAGAAGAAACTAAAATCAGGTGATGAAGTCATCGTTAACACATTCGGTCAGCGCGGAACATTGATTCGCAAATCCAGCGATAATGAATGGCAAGTCCAATTGGGAATTTTAAAGATGTCTGTTGCCGAAAATGACATGACCCCAGTAGCGCCAGAGAAAGAACAAAGGCAAAGAGTAACTGCAGTTCGATCAAGTGAAAGCAGTCATGTAGCAAACCAATTAGACTTACGTGGGAAGCGTTATGAAGAAGCATTAGCGGAAGTTGATCAATACCTAGACGCTGCCATATTAGCGGGTTACCCTCAAGTTACTATCGTGCATGGTAAGGGTACAGGGGCTTTGAGGACAGGCATTACTGATTACCTAAAAAATCATCGTAGCGTGAGTAGTTTTGAATTTGCTCCAAATAACCAAGGCGGTAATGGAGCTACAATTGTAAAGTTCAAATAGTCTGCTTACCTTTAGTAAGCAAAAAACTAGTCGTGTGAACAAACGAGTGATATAATAAATCTAGAAATGATTACCCAGCTATTCAGGCTAAACCTGTTCAGCTTCAATAAGTAGGAGGGCTATAATATGACACAAGTAATTACAGATAAAGACTTTTCAACTGAAACAGATAACGGTCTTGTTTTGATCGATTTTTGGGCGACGTGGTGTGGTCCTTGTCGTATGCAATCCCCGATTTTAGAACAATTAAGTGAAGAGTACGACGAAAGTGAAGTAAAAATCACGAAGATGGATGTAGATGAAAATCCAGAAACACCAGCTTCTTTTGGTATCATGAGTATTCCAACTTTACTATTGAAAAAAGATGGAGAAGTTGTAGAAAAAGCAGTGGGCGTTCATTCAAAAGAGCAGCTACGCGCAATGATTGAAAAATATCTGTAGAATTAGACATAGGATGGAGAGCTTCTTCATCCTATTTTTTATGCCTAAATTTCAAGAAAATGCTATAATGTAATTTATCAAGAAAGAAGAGAGGAAGTACTATGAACGATAGAATTAAAAATAAATTAGCTCTGCTTCCTGACCAACCTGGTTGTTACTTGATGAAAGATAAAAATGGTACAATTATCTATGTTGGGAAAGCGAAAGTATTAAAAAATCGTGTGCGTTCTTATTTTACTGGTAGTCATGATACGAAAACAGAACGATTAGTCAGTGAGATTGAAGATTTTGAATATATAGTTACTGAATCAAATATTGAAGCCTTGCTTCTAGAAATTAATTTAATTCACAAAAATGACCCTAAGTATAATATCATGTTGAAAGATGATAAAAGTTATCCTTTTATCAAAATCACAAATGAGGCTTATCCTCGATTATTAATTACTAGGAAAGTTTTAAAAGATAAAGCGTTATATTTTGGTCCTTATCCAGATGTTGGGGCGGCAAACGAGACGAAACGATTGCTAGATCGACTTTTTCCATTAAGAAAATGCCGAGTATTGCCGAAAGAAGTTTGTCTTTACTATCACATGGGTCAGTGTTTAGCTCCGTGTGTTTTTGATATTCCTAAATTAACTTATACTGAAATGGTTGCAGAGATTAAACGCTTTTTAAATGGGGGGCACCCAGTCATTCAAGAAGAGATACAAAGAAAAATGGATGAAGCAGCTGAACATATGGAATTTGAAAAAGCGGCAGAATATCGAGATCAGATCAAAGCAATCGAAACAGTTATGACTCGCCAAAAAATGACAAATGCAGATTTAGTTGATCGTGATGTTTTTGGTTATGCAGTGGACAAAGGATGGATGTGTGTTCAGGTATTTTTTATCCGTCAAGGCAAATTAATTGAAAGAGACGTTTCAATTTTTCCTTTTTATAACGAAGAAGAAGAGGATTTTTTAACATTTATCGGACAATTCTATCAAGAAAATGAACACTTTATTCCAAGAGAAGTCTTAATACCAGATAATATCGATACTGAAAGTGTGGAAGTAATGCTTTCGACAAAAGTTTTGCAACCCCAAAGAGGAGAAAAAAAGAAATTAGTGAAGTTAGCCGGCAAAAATGCTACAGTTGCTTTACAGGAAAAATTTGATCTGATTGTACGAAAACAAGAACGAACAATTGGTGCAGTCGAAAAACTAGGTAATGCGATGAATATCCCTATTCCAGTAAGAATTGAAGCGTTTGATAACTCGAATATCATGGGAACAGATCCAGTCTCTGCAATGGTCGTTTTTATTGATGGTCGCCCAGATAAAAAGGAATACCGTAAATACAAAATCAAGACCGTCAAAGGTCCAGATGATTACGCTTCAATGCGTGAAGTCATCTATCGTCGTTATTCACGTGTGTTAAAAGAGAACCTACCTTTTCCAGATCTAATTGTAATTGATGGCGGGAAAGGACAGATAGACGCTGCAAGAGAAGTTTTGGACAATCAATTAGGGTTAGACATTCCGATTGCAGGATTAGCTAAAAATGATAAGCACAAAACAAGTGAACTTCTTTTTGGTCCTAATTTAGACGTTGTTCCATTAGAAAGAAATTCTCAAGAGTTCTTTTTATTACAACGTATTCAAGACGAGGTTCATCGCTTTGCCATTACGTTTCATCGGCAATTACGAAGTAAAAACAGCTTTGCTTCCCGCTTAGATGATATAGAGGGATTGGGACCTAAACGAAAAAAAGAACTGTTGAAACAATTCAAGTCGTTAAAAAATATTACTAAAGCTTCGATTGAGGAATTGAATGCGTCTGGTTTGCCAAAAAATGTAGCTAAAAATGTGTACGATCATTTACATCAGGAAGACTCTGATTCAGAAGGCAAAATATAAAGATTGTTTAGAATAGTATAAAAAACGCTTTTTATACTGAAAAAAAGGGTTCACTGATTGCTATTAAATGAATCTTAAACTATACGATTGCTTAACATGTTATTTGAGAGGTACTAGGTAATGAAACGGAAATACAAGCTCCTATTTTATTAATTAATAGTGATTGAGCCAAATAGAGCTGTTAAAAATTGTAGCAAAGGGCTGTCGAGTATTATAAGGTGGCCTTTTGCTTTTGAGAAAATAGCACTCAATAGAAATATAAGCGTCTAAAAGATAAACAGATTACGACAAGACCATTTAGCTTGAAATTTCTATTGTAATTAGAGAAAAACAATTGAGCGCTCGAGCAGTTAAAATGTATTTTAGATCTTCAGAAAGAAAAAGTGCTAACAAATGAGTAATAAAAAAAGACCTAAAAAAGAAAAGCGATATTAGAAACAAAAAATAAATCATGCATGGTAAGTGCTACTGTTGATTACCTAAAAGAATAAAAAGACATCAAATCAATGGTATCTTACGCTTACGAAAGTTATTTAAAATCAGATTCGTTCATTTTTTTAGTATTATTTGTATAGGTGTAGTAAGGCGGCTTATTATCAAAGTAAATTTCCTCAACAAATTGTACGCTCTTTTCAGGCAAATTTTCTATGATAGCTGGAGGGACGAAAAATGCTTTAGCTGGTTTAAAGTGGTCAAATAGAGTTGTTCCACAATTTGAGCAAAAACCACGTTCTGCAGATTCTGATGAGTTAAATATAGACAGTTTTTTTTTGATAAAAAAGTCACATCACTAGCAAATTCTAAACTGGCAAATCCAGTAGAACCAGTTAGCTTTCTACACATGGAACAATGACAAACTACTAACTCTAAATTTTTTATAGTAGCCTCAAATTGAACAGACTTACAAAAACAACTACATTTGTATGTTGACATATAATCACTCTCCTATTTATAGATTATACATTATTAATAAAATTAAAAAAAGTTGAAATGTGAATGAGGGTGTAATTCTTTCCGACAATCGAAAAGTGTGATTCTACTGTTGAACTGCAAACAAAACAAGAACCATAAGCGTGATGTAAATCATATAAGCTAAAAAGGAGATAGGAGCTAGCGAAAGGATTCCTAACCAGAATAGGGCAGATTTCTTTTTCTTTCGCCCATATCGAATTATAAAAATAGATGGAATGAATACGGTTAGTGAAATCAAAATAAGCATAGTATGAATCGCATGCATAATAGTGGCGTTCATGGTAAACTCCTTTTTCAACTATTATATCATACGAAGTAAATGTACCTAATTTCAAGCAAAAGAACAAATTATACTTCAGTTTTCTTCCCTTTTTTATCGACAAAAGAACGTTTGCAATTTAGAATCGGCATCTCTAGATGTTAAGAGAAGATTGTAGTAAAACCAATCGTTTATTTTAATGCTACTTTCTGAGGTAGTTTGATTGAATATGGGAAATGATGATTAACCAGTTTTTACACATATTTTAGTCTTGGATAAAAAAATGACTAACAGGAAAGATTAATCTCAAAAGGATAAAACGTAAAATTAATAAAGAAGAGAATGAAAAAACCAAGTAACGAAAATGGAAAGAGAATTAGGTTAGTTATCTTTTTTCGAGTATGAAAAATGGAAATAAGTATTAGCCATAAAAAGTGGTAAATGCAACTTTTTACGGCTATATTTTTAATATATGTAAAATAGAAAAAACATCTTGAAGCGTATCTGTGGAGACGCGCATTAGCAAAAAAAACGGATTTCCATGTTATTATGCTAAAAAAAGCATGGTTCCCTTCATACTGAATAAGTTCTTTCTATTTTTTTAGATTATTATTTGGAGAAACTCGTTATCAAGTATTTTATTGTTGTGTAAATAAAGTGATAATCTTCATCACTGGGGAATTCATTAATATATATTATATTTTCTGGATTGAATTCTTCAATTACTTCTGGCGTTTTACTAGTAGTAATAATTATTTTAAGATCACAACTTGAATCAGCAAAACTAGCAATTGAAGTGTAAATCGAAATATTTAAATAAGGCTTTAGTCTACCGTACAAATTTTTCATTATAATATTTTCAACAAAGATACCGAATTCTGTGTTTAATAGTATACTTACAGTTGGTTCGAAATAACTCAGATCTTTTAATTGACTGAAAATTAACATATATTGATTTAAAATATAGTTATTGTCAACCATGTTAGATAAGCTAAATTTTTCTGATAAATGAAAGGCTATAGCATTCATATTCTTTTTTAATATTGGAAATTGTTCAAAGTATCTATAGTTATTGTCATTCCACTTAGGATAAAGTAGGATATTTACATGGCATGAGTAAATGCTGTATTCAATATTTTTTTGTTCTTCGGGAGAGAGAAGAAGATACTCAGCTGAAAAATGATTGGAGAATTCAACTGAAAGTCTTGAGAGAAAGCTTGTTTTATTTTTAGCATTCTCAATAAACAATTCTCCTAGCTTTGTATTCATAAATCTAGGATAGCTAAACAAACGTAAGAAAAAATATTCTATTTCATTTTTTGAAAGTTTAGATTCAAGTTTATTTGAATGGAAATTTGAATGTATATAATCAGCCTCATATTTTAGAGATTCTGGTCTATCTACTTCGTATCCATTATTAAATCGAATCATTTGTATGGATAATGAATACATTGTCTGTTTAATGTTAATAATATTGACATTGTTTATATAAAATTCTACTTTTTTAGTTTTAATAATACTAGTTATTAATTCCTCGTCTATTTCCTCAAATGGCCATACTTCCCCATGAAATAATTGCCAAAATATTTTACTCGCGTATAGCCGTATATTTTTTTCGTCACCAACTAAATAATGAGCTCCTTTTTTTGATTTTATTATTAATTTGTAAGGTGATACTAGTTTAATTATAGTCGCTATTGATCTTCTATAAGTAGATTCACTAATAAAATTATCTTGAATAAATTTTACTCTATTTACTTTGTAGCCCAATAACAATCGTAAGAATAATTTTATACTCCAATTTTCAAAAATCAGGTTTCTCTTGAATTGTTTGTAGTATAAGATATCTGAATATTCTAGAAAAAGAGTACCATTTTCATTCGTTCTAATAGAGATTTCATGAGCAAAAGATGCTAAATCGACATTTATCTCCTTAATATACTTAAACACTGTCGTAGAGGATAAATCAAGATGTTTAATTAGTTCATTGTAAGTAGTTCCTTCGGTGGAATTAAATAAACAATCCATGATATCAATTTTTTTTTTAAGAACACTATCATATAATTCATCTAAGTAATATATAGTTATAACCTCCTTTTTCAACGCTAACGTTAACTGATTCTACTATAAAATTTAGAACATAACAAACTAAGGAACTCAATAAAAGATTCTCTTTAATATAATTCGTTCAACTATCGTAACTTGTCAAGAAGTATTTTCATTTTCAAATACAAAAAAATATCATTATTTTAACTATTCTATATAAAAAAATGAACAATTATTACATTAAAATTATGTGATAATTTGAAAGGAAAATAATATTAGAAATATAGTCAGATAAATGTTTTTTTACAATAGTTATTGGATAGAACAGTAAGCCACGATGATTCAAATTGAATGTATAGTAATTGAACTATGTTTGGGGAAATTCAAAGGAGTATTTATATGATAAGAAAATCGATTTTGAAAAGATTGTTAATGGTTACCATATTCTCATTATTATTTGTAGTTTTAGTTGTCTGTTGTTTGTTATATGTATCACCATCACCTTTTGTTTCGCTAATCACTTCATTACCAAATAAATCAACTATAACCCCATTAAAAAATCAAAAGGAGTTGGAAAAAAATGTGAATAGTCATAAAGAGTTAACCTATAAGTCAAAATACAAAAATAGTATTTTAGATGTATATACCCCAAAAAATGTTAAAAATCCACCAGTAGTTCTATTTTTTCATGGTGGCGGTTTTATCACAGGGGATAAGGATATGGCCAAATACTTAGGCCCGGCAGTTGCTTCAAAAGGTTTTGCTTTCATTTCAGTTAATTATCTTTTAGCTCCTCAATCTTCTATAGTCGAACAAAACTATCAAATCAGCGATGCAATAAATAGTGTGGATGATATTTCAAAAAAATATGATTTGGATGGCAATAAACTATTTTTATCTGGTTCATCTGCAGGAGGTTATTTAGCGTTACAAGTAATTACCTTGATGAAGAATGCTGAATATGCTGAAAGAATTGGTAGTAAAAAAATAATAAGAAAAGAGATATCCGGTATTTTATTATATAGTGCACCTTTTGATTTGACTTCATTAAAGACTTTAGGGAAAGATCGTCTGTTTACAAGATTAGGTGTTTTTGAGTTAGGTTGGGCCTTAACCAATAATCGATATTGGCGTTCTGATGCTCAATTAGGCAAGCTTTACGACCTAGACCAATATGTGTCAAAAAATATGCCGCCAATGTTTATAACAGATGGAAATCAAAATACGTTTACGGCTCAAGCTAAAAACTATAGTGAGAAACTTGAACAGAACAATGTAAAGGTAAAAACATTGTTTTTTGAAAAGAGCGAAAAAGTTGGTCATGGCTACCAGTTAAACATGCAAACTGAGCAAGCGGAGCAGGCA
The DNA here is from genome assembly GCF_058216535.1 of Enterococcus sp. AMC1251. NCBI lineage: Bacteria > Bacillati > Bacillota > Bacilli > Lactobacillales > Enterococcaceae > Enterococcus > Enterococcus sp. AMC1251. The sequence continues at coordinate 1,594,380 of NZ_CM177098.1, forward strand.
TTTAGAGAGTCTATAAAATTTTTAAATAATTATAGTAATTAAATTTTCAATGCAAACAAAATGATTCTTATTAGTTTTGTAGAAAGAAGTCAGAACCGAAGTGTTTAACCTTGATAAATATGAAGGAATTCTCGGAAATCAATCGTCATATCTTTGTGATGTTTAGTTTCTTTTCAAAAGATATACTTCTAAAACTGCTTTTTATTCGCTTTTAGGTTATGAAACAAAAGTGAGTGCCACTTTTGTCTATATCTTTTCTGTATAAAAAAGCATTAAAGATGAATTTATCTTTAATGCTCATTGAAATATATTAAAGGAGAAGCTTATCCAGATATCTTTATTCTTTAAAAATAAAGATGTATTTTGAATGAGAGAACTGATTAACATGTTCATCATAATAGATAAAAAAACATTAGTCAATATGGTTTATCATTTTTTTCTATCATTTTTTTCTCTGTAAACTTAAAAAAATGATAGAAAAATACTTTTTTTGAAAATTAATTAGCGATTATTTGAAATAAGCCGTCAAAAAAATCGTCAAAATAATAATCAGTTAGGATGAAATTCTATGGCTAGAAAAGGCGAAAATATTTATAAAAGAAAAGATGGACGTTGGGAAGGACGATATATAAAACATCGGAATCCTAACGGAAAAATTCAGTATGGTTACATATATGGGAAAAAATACTCAGATGTAAAAGAACATTTATTTCATCTAAAAGCAAGTTATGTTGGAAAGACTAAATCGAATATTATTTATGATATTTACTTTTCCGAGTGGTTTGTATCATGGATGGAGAAAAACTTAAAAAAGAAAGTGAAGCCAACAACATATTCAGTTTATTCAAATATGGCACAAAATTACTTGATTCCTTACTTTGGTAAAATTAGAATGCAACAATTTAATAAACAAAAGATACAGTCTTTTGTAAATTTTTTAGAAGAAAAAGAGTTATCTTCAGGCTTTATTCGTAATCTTTTTAATTTATTACAAAAAAGTCTAAAAGATGCGCAAGCACTAGGTTATATCGATCAAGATGTATTAAAACATGTAATCGTACCAAAAATGAAAGTAAAACCGACTCATGCGTTATCATTGAATGAACAACATAAATTGGAACAAGCTGCTTTAAAAATGAAAGAATGTTCAGCAACTTTAGTGGCGCTTTATTCTGGCATGCGAATAGGCGAAATCAGTGGTCTTAAATGGGAGGATATTGATTTCGAACATGAAATCATACGTATAAAAAGAACAGTTTACCGAATATCAAAAGCAAAAAATAGAAAACAAAAAACTGTTTTGATTGAAGGGAGTCCAAAAACAGGAAGTTCCCAGCGATCAATTCCACTTTCCAATAATTTGAAAAAATATTTAATGGATAAAAAAGCAATTTCTGATTGTGAGTATGTAATATCATTTAATGGAAGTTGCGTAGAGCCTAGAACAATAAACTATCGCTTTAAAAAAGTTTTAAAGGATGCTGGGGTAAAAGACATTCATTTCCACGTGTTAAGACATACATTTGCTACAAGATGTTTGGAGCAAGGAGCAGATATAGCCAGTTTAAGTCGATTGCTTGGCCACAACTCAGCAAAGTTAACTTTAGATACATATAGCGATTCAATGTTTGAAAATCGGCGAGCAGTTATTTCAGCACTTGATTTATTATGGAGTTCTGCTAAATCTGAAAGTTAAATGATTGAATAAGAGAAAAATTTAGTAAAACTAAACAATCATTCAAATTTTAGAGATTATGACAAAGGCATTTAAGTTCGAATATTGAAGATTTCAATTTTTAGAATGTTTTATTTGATTTCAGAGGGTCAGGCAAAAGTACTTTTTACTTTTGCCTGACCCTTAATATTTTTTGTATAAGCCGTCTAAATTACCGTCAAGCGGTTTGTTAACTAAGTGATTAGAATAGCTTTCGCCTATTTTCTTTATTTTTAAAGAATAAAGAAAAATACACTTAATTACTAGTATAGCGATAAATTATAAACTTGCTAATAATAACCCTTGAAAAATTGATGATACAAAGAAATTTACTATTATTTATCTTGGAAAGTAAATAAACGGAGGTGTGACAATGTATAAAATATGTTATATAGACGTATCTACTTTTGAGTTAGATTCATATCTAGAGGCTCTGAATAAGGAGTGCGAAGTTACTAAACTGGATACGTCACCTACTTATTTTCTAAAAAAAGAGATTGATGGTGTTTTAATTTTTAATGATGATCCAGAGAAGTTTCCTGAGGTCTGTAAGTTAATTTTGAAAATTAAAAATCAGTTGAATTGTCTTATTTGGACAATCTCAACAAAGCAACACACTATTTCAACTATTGTTTATCTACAACTAGGGGTAGATGGCAATTTTAGCGATCAACTTTCGACAGAAGAAATTCGATTGATTATTTTAAATACTTTGAAAAGAAACAAAAAAAGTAAGATGGATAGGAATCCAGCGGACTCAGCTTTCGCATTTTTTGGTGAAAAACAAGAAAAATTATCTGTACTAGATAGTAGCAATCGCTCAATGATAATTGAGGGAAACACGCAAGTGATATTGACCAAATTAGAATATAAAATAATGAAATTATTAAAGGATAATGCTGGTAGAACAGTAACATATAAAGAAATTTATGAAAGTGTATGGAATAAGCCATACAAGAATTCTACATATCAAATTGCCAATTTAGTTTTTCAATTAAGGGCAAAAATTGAAACAGATACGATGCAACCGAAATATATTAAAACAGTTCGCTCGATAGGCTATCAATATGTCGAATAGTTTCTAATTTAAGGACAAAATAAATCGAATTATTACTAACTATACTTGAATTTATAGGAGAAAAACATTGAAAGATGAACAGGAAAAAATAAAAAGAAAACATCCTCATAAAAGGAATTTATCTCCTAAAATGACTCATTCAGACAATTCTACTAAAAAGTCAAAGAAAGAACGTGTGAATCAAAATCGGAAAAAAAAAGGAACCTCACACAAAAGTAGTCAAGAAAAAAAACAAACGATAAATCCTGAAATGAAGAGAAATAGACCCAAGAAAAAAAGGAAAAAGAAAACAGTTATCAAGAGAAATAAAAGAAATCAGGTTTTAGAAAAAGGTTGGAACCTCATTTTTTATGGTTTTATTGCAGTTATGCTATTAGGAGCTGTGATGTTTGCATTCAATGATAGCGATAGTAAATCATTCTTTGGCTACCGATTTATGACAGTTAAAACAAATTCAATGGCTCAAAAAAAAGATCGACCAAAGTATAAAGATGGATTTGAAGCAGGAGCGATGATTTTTTTGAAAAGCATTCCACCAGAAGAATTGAAAGTGGAAGACGTTATTACCTATAAACCTTTTGAAGGCGAGCAAGAAGTATATTTGACTCATAGGTTGATCAAAATAGATAAAGAATTAAATGGAGAAGAAGGTCTATTCTTTACTACACAAGGTGATGCCAACAATAATCCCGATTCTCCAATTCGATCAAATCAATATGTTGGTAAAGTAATGTTTCATATTGATTATATAGGAAGAATTATTCAATTTATCCGAGACAAATTAATAATAGTTCTTGTTTTACTTTGTGCGATTTTCGCCTTTAGTTTAACCATAAAATACTATTTAAGTCTTCCAACAGTATCATCCAAATCAGTGTAAATTCCTTGAATTTCGAGGATTTATAAATAAAAAACATAGGAGGTTTTTTCAATGAAAAAATGGAAAAACAAAAGTAAAAAACAGAAAGTGGGGTCACTAGCAGCAGCTTCCGCTATTTTGTTGGTAGTTGCAGGTACATTTGCCTTCACATCCTACACTGAGTGGGTTCGAAATCACATGCAATCTGCTGGGTATGAAAAAGGATCAGTAAATATTGTCGAGGTCTTCCCACCAGGGCAAGAGCTAGATGCAAATGCAAAAATCAAAAAGAAAGTTGATGTTCAAAATGCATCAGGAAATGATGTTATTGTTCGCGTTTCATTTGAAGAAATGTTGAGTAAATTAACTTCAGGAGATACCACTGCTGGGGATACACCATACTCACCAGTTAAAACTAGTTTTCCTGTAATTGTAAATCCTGCTTCTCATGCATCAGGTTGGACAGAAGTTACGGGTCCAGTAACAATTCTTGCTGGAAATGGTTCATCTACTACTAAACCAGCTAATTTGAAATTATTCGTCAATGGAAATAGCACAATGTTAGTAAACCAAACAAGCGGATTGATATATTATGCAGATGATCCAAATAATAGCAATGTTGTTTTACCAAAAGCTTTCCAAACATCCGGGCCAGAGTATACAATTCCAACAATCAATGGAACAAAATGGGCAGATTCTACAGGTGCAACTGTTGAACAAAAAGTTACTGCAAAAGCTACTTTGAAAGATGGAACAGGCGCAACAGGTAGCTACGAGTTAAGTGATGTTAAATATTACACATATGCATCTACTTATACAGATACAGCAAATGACTGGAAAACACCTAATGTAAATCTTAATAGCACAAATTATCCAGGATTTTCAGGAACAGTCGGTACAACAACTCCAGCTCCAAGCTCAGCTATGGTATCTGCTTTAACTAACGATATCACATTTGATATGCCAAGTGTTGTAACAACTATTCCAGGCTCACCACAAGGGAAATGGTTCTATAATGATGGTTATTTCTATTATGATAAAGTTCTTGCAGATGGTGCTAAAACAGAATCTTCAGTTCTAGAAAACATTAATATTGGTGCTGTAGATAATACTTGGAAATTGTCTTCTTATGATTTATGGGTGGGTCTAGATTCTATTCCAGCAAGTAAAGCTGCCCTAGATATTACTTTCGATGGCACTCAAATTGGATCAGGTTCATCAGGTTGGAGTAATATGTCTTCTCAAGCAAAAGCTTACTTTACAGCTTTATCAGGCATGGCCGAATAATTAAGTAACAATTTCTGGGAGGAACAATTATGAAGCGAATTCATGCTATTATCATTTTAGTCGCAGGACTAATCACATTCACTGGATTCGGACTTTCCGCAAATGCCGCGGAGAGTCTTCCTCCTGGATTAGTTATTGCGGATGAAAATGGGTTCCATGCGACTGCAAAGGGAAAATATTTTATCGAACATAATGAAATTAAGCCTGGACTAACATTTGAAAGAAATATTATGATCAGTAATTACGGTATTGAAGATCAAACATATCGCCTGTCTTTAAGATTTTCTGAAGGAGATGAGACACATTCAAGTTTAAAAGAAGGTAAAGTAGACTTGAATAGAGCGATTTCTGTCACAATGACAATGAATGGTAAAACTTTATATTCTGGTGATTTAATTGGAAATGGATTACCGGATGCAAAAAATATAGCCATTGATCTAGGTAATTTTAAACCAGGACAAACAGAAACGTTGAAAGCGGATTTCTTTGTAAGAAATGACAGTGCCGATGATTGGAGTGAAATAAGCCAATCTGACTTTTATTTGATATTTTATGCAAGTGAAGACACTAAATTAAAACAAGATCCCAAGCTATCTAAGCCTTTCGGTATATTACCTCAAACGGGTGAAGATGTAAGTAATATTCTTTTAGGTTTCATCCTAGGCTTGTTGTTTATTAGTTTAGTGATTGTCGCAACGATAAAAAGGAATAGGAATAGGCGCCGTTAAAGAATATACGGTTGATTCTTATCTGATTTTTGAAATTCTACAAGCATTGTAAGAATTTGATTCAGAGAAAGGGAGTGAAACGTTGAAGAATAGAAAAAAAGGTTTTTTTAAAATAGGCTTGAGATTAAGTCAAAATAAACTTTTCTTCGGTAGTTTTTCGCTATTATTTTCCTTAGTATTAGTTGTCGGGGCGACCTTAGCATGGACTAGTTATGCCGAGTGGGCTAAAAACCACATCCAATCTGAAGGAACAGAGAAGCGTTTAGAAGTAAAAATTGAAGAAAATTTTGAGCCTAATTGGGCACCAGACATAGAAACAAAAAAAGAAGTGAACATAACCAATACTGGTGAGACGGATGCTCAAGTTAGAGTATCGTTAAAAGAAGTATCGTTACAATTTAAAATGACTTATGAAGTTTACCCAAGGTCTGAATATGCTAAAGAAAGTTATAATTATGGTGATTTATATGAAGCTGGAAATGGCACAGCGACTATAGAAAAAAAGAATAGTCAGACTTGGATTGTAGGACAGAAGTATAAAGCTTTAGATGAAAAGAATCAAGAACATTTTTATGAAGGGCATAAGAGATTTCCAAGTACAGGTGCTACAGAAATTGGATTTAATGGAGCAAACCGAGAAACTGAAATCTCAAAATGGATTAAAATTAATTTTGGACCCTACGTCCAATCAAATCAAAATGGTGGAGGAGACTATTGGTATTATAAGAATGGTTATTTCTACTATTCCACTGTACTCAAGCCAGGAGAAAAGACAAAAACACCATTGTTAAGAAGCTTAACTTTATCCAATGAAACACCAAATTATGTTAAAGGTTCTTTATATGATTTGACGGTTAAAGTAGAAGGAATACCGAAAAATGATTCGTGGTAATAAGATAGAGCACCTAAAGCTGATTAACAAAATTAAAGTAGGTGGGTCAATGAATTGTTTTGTTAATAAAAAAAGAAAAAGAGGGAAAAAAAGACAAAAATTTCTTATCGTGATTGGCAGTATGGTTTTATTACTATTTTTTTCAGTAGGTATTGCTTATGCTTTGCAAGTCAGTGAAGATCAAAAAGAAAATATATTAACGATACCAACAACGCAAGTCATACTTGATGAACAAGGTTTTGTAACTGATCCAAATGGTAATACAGAAAATATGTTAGCAAGTAAGAAAGCAAAAGCAACCAATACTGGTGAGACAGCAGTCTTTGTTAGAGCTTTGGTGATTCCGACTTTTCAAAAAGCGGAAACATCAAGTCAAGAAAGAAACGATCTCTTAAAACAGTCTTCGGTTTTGCCTGTTGCAATTGACAACTCTGCAGGGAAGAATACGATCGCTTTGAACAGTCAAGGAACGAAATGGTATCTTGGCAGTGACGGTTATTATTATTATTTAGCGATCCTTAATAAAGGAGAGTCTACGGATAATTTAATCAATGGGCTGACTAAACCGACTAATATGACTGATTTTAAAGGTTACCAATTGAATATGGATGTTAAAATCGAAGCTATTGGTGCATATAGCAAACGAGATGGACAAAAAGCGTTTATTGATGCATGGAATGGACCGACAGATCTAACCGTTAAAAGTCGATTAGACGGATTAGCAAATTAAGCAATAAAGAATTGGAGGTGAATCAAACGTGAAACATCATTCTTATAAGAATCTATTTACACGCTTCTTTTTCATAAGTAAAAAGATAAAAATAGCTTATTTGATGGTAATTTTAGCTCTATCTTTAGCTTCTATTTGCTTTTTCAAAAGTTCAGTTGTTTTTTCAGAAGAAACAGTGAAACAAAGTTCGACACAAACTTCAGAGAATCAAAAAAGCAATACCTCAGAAAAAGAATTAGATAAGAAAAAAATGTCATCTTCTTCTACTTCAGCGTCTACACAAGATTCAGAAAAATCTGCAAAAAAAACTACTTCGCCTGATAAAATAAAGAAAGGCATTGATAATCCTACTTCAATTACTCCTTTTAGTATTTATGCAGGTCATTACTATGATTATGTACCTGATCTATATAAGTATAATGGGGTTTCATTAGGTAGTCCTTCTGGATTTGAAGGAGAATGGCCTCCTTATAACAGTATTTACTCAGGAAAATATGGAACTGATTATTTTACTGGTAAGGCGGGAGATCTTGGAAATGATTGGCAATATCAATACGTTCAAATTGCCGGAATCGGCCATAAATTTCTCAATGTCAATGCAGAGTACAAAATGTATCGGACGATGCCATATCAAGTTGATGCTATTTCAAGTAAATATTTAGGTTATAGACCTGCTGGAGCGCTCTATAGACAGAAACTAGATTTAAATAAAAAACAAGTTATGGGATTTTATTATCGCAGTAGTATTGACGGACCAGGATTCACTGCAACCTTACACAATGACACTAACTTTAAACCTTCGACAGGGAACGAATTGTCAGATCCATTAGTTGAAAGTATGTTTGGTCCTATTGGTGGTGGCGGTTTTGGACTAGGAGCGTATCCTTTAACTTATATCGAAAAAAGCTATGCTAATTCAGTGGCTGGGGCGAATACCAATAGTACATGGGGATTAAATGGCTGGAATAGCAACCTTAGTGCAAAAAAATATGAAACAGACTACATTGAAAATGCCGTTTCTATAGAACTTGATTTTAATGGTGGTCAAAATCCGGAAGCAAGTTCAAATGGCCCAATAGGAAGTGCCTATAATCAGTACATTTATTCTGATGCACCATCTCCTCTTTCAGGTCATATGGCAATGATCAAGCCAGAACAGTTTAAATCGGGCATTATCACGAATGTAGAGCCACAATCGAATGCGTATCATAATTATTTTTCTGCAGCAGATGGATCGCCAGTAGGACCAATTTGGGATAAAGTAATTCCTACTAAGTCAGAAGGACTTTTGAAAGGTGGACGTGCGTGGCGTTATATGGAAGTTACGTGGGAGCCAATCCAAAATGAAGCTAATCCCTCTGCTCCAGTTACAGAAGGGGATTTATCAGCAGCAGTATACGCTTTAGATTCTGATTTTAATCGCTCAGGCATAAATCCTCAATTGGGAGCGGCAAGTGGCATTCCAACAATTAAATATCTTAACATTGATAGAAGTTCCAAAGGAGTAATTGCAAGGTTTGAAAAACCAGCTAGGATCAATATTCAACAAGAGTTTAAGACTTCAGATAATACTGTGTACTTTGAAGTAACGTCTTCCACAGGAGTTGCAGGATTTGGAGCTGGCGGGAGTGTTAATCAAAACCTTTTACCTACAATCATACCCGGACGTGGAACCAATAATTTGAATAATGAACCAAAAACAAATGTTAAGAAAACTGCTGCTCCTGATAACTTAGTTTATACCGAAGATACACCGCCAAACGACGTATCCCAAAAAACGAGTAAGTTTTCAATCGAATTTGAAAATGATGCATCCGATAACAAAAAAATTACTCAGTTTAATATTTTAGATGATTTATCTACTATTACGGATACGCCTTTTGAATACATTCCGTATGATTCGAATAATAAAAGTTCAGGAACAACGATCAAGATAATGAATGCAAGTGGCGTTGTAAAGTCGGGTTTTCCAATTACCGGACAACAAGCTGACAATTTTTGGAAGTCAAGCGTAGCTAATGCTAAATTAGATCAATTCGAATGGCCATCTTATCAAGGGGGACAAAAAGGGTTTCCTTATCCTTTAAATCCTGGTGACAAAGTTGTAGTCGAGTTTTATGTCAAATCTGTCTATACCTTCAAAACAGAAGATGGAAATCAAGTCATCAAAAAAAATGAAGCTCAAATAGATTTTGATACAGATTACGAAGGAATAAACGCAACGGGAAATACAAAATTGACTGATGCTGAAGTGACCTTATTGAAAGAAACTCAAAAGGATACGCATCTATTTTTAAGACAGGTTATGCGAACGGATGAAAACAGTGTAAAACCGATAGTGGTAAAACCAACCTTACCTATTCCAACACCAGGTTATGCTCGTATCACTGCAAATAATGGCTATACTTTTTCTATACCAATAGTCAGCTATAACTATAATATTACTGGTGTTACTTTTGGAGGGCAGTATGGGTTACCGAGCAATTTTACAGAAGTGATTGTTCCAAGTAAGGTTGCAGGTAATGCTCTATCGATGAAAGACGTATCGATCAGCGCGTTAGAGCAACCGATGTATTATCGCTTCGTCGGAATGAAAGTAGAAGATCAACTTCCTGTACCGCAAGGAGTAACAAATGAAAATCAAAGTATCTTACCAGATATAGCGAGTGCTACTTGGACTGGTGATATCTCAAATACAAAATATGTAACATTTATTTACGAACCTGTAAATAAAACATCTTTGGACTTTGAAAAACCGTTCAGTGGTTCTTTAAAGTTTAATCAAATCGGAAAAGTAAATTAATGAAATACGTTAGGAGAATAAAATGAAATATACTAAAGGGATTGTTAAAAAAAGTGTTCTAACTGTAGCTCTATTTTCAATGGGGGTATTATTGTTCAACAATACAATGACGGCGAATGCAGAATCGACAAGCGAAGTGAACGGGAATACAAATTCCCCCAAATCATCAAGAGTTGTAGCCAACAATTTTAAACAGTTTAAACAACTAATAGAATCAGGTGAATCTGTAATCACAGTGAATGGAACCATTCTTTTCACGGACGATGTTTATGTGGATGGGGATTTAGAAATTAATGGTTCTGGAAGATTAATAACAAATGGCTACGGATTAAATACAGACTACGGTAATTTTACTAAAATAGTTTTGAAAAATATAAGTGTTACAACTAGCGGAACAAAAAGTTTGATAGAAGATAGTTTTAATGAAATGGGAACAATTGAGATTGATTCGGTAACCTATTCTGGCAATAGACCATTAGTAAAAGTCCCAGGAAATGTAACGATATTCGGAAACAACAAATTAGAAATACAATCAAAATATGATAATTTTACGATTGACGCGGGATCTATCAACTATCAAGGTGCAGAGACAACTTCAGGACCAATAAAAGTGAATAAAGGTGATTTGACTGTTAATTCAGGCGAGCTAACAATCATAGGAACCTATGGATCAACGGGAATGAACCATGGAAGTATCGTTCTCAATGGAGATCATTCTATAATTGCGAATAATAGTGCAAAACTAAATGTTAATGCTACAGCCAATGGTGTTTATGCCCCAAAAGGAACATTATCAGTATCTGATGGAGCAAATGTCGTTATCAAATCAGATGGAAGCAAAATGCGGGCGGGGACACTGTATAGCGTCTTGTCTATTCAGAATATTTCTGTACAAGGAACAGGTGTTGCGGGAAACAATGGTAAGCTGACTGTGACCTCTCCCAATAGAATTAATGTCAGAAATATTGATTTAGGTGAATATGGATCAATTGATATTGATCAGGGAGGATTCGATTTTAATAATCAATACTATAGATGTACACCTATTTCTGTGAGAAATACAAGTATTGGGTTTATGAATATTAATATGGATAGCGGTTTTATTGAAGGGTGGGTGAATAGAGGAAAAACGACTACTCCGACACCTTCAAATATTTGGCGACCTATTTCTAACATTAGCTTAACTTTAGACACAGAAAATAGATCTTCAACCATTGCTCGATCAACAATAGATTATGCTGACAATGATCAATTTAAAGTGCAGTTTTCATTGCAAAATTATGGAAGAATAAGTAATATGCGTTTTGTTCGATAAACTCAGTAAATGATTTGTAATAGAAATAAGACTTTGAAAAAGAGAGGAACAGACACTCGTAAAGGCGATAGCCTCTTAGTGTCTGTCCCTCTCTTTCTTATCCGCGCATAAATTAATTGGAAAAAAAGAATCAGCGACTCTACAATGTATTTATGTTTGTCTTAATTCTAATAGAAAAGCGGAAGCTTGTTCTTGATTCATCAATCCCGATTTTAGTTTATCCGAGATGATTTCAATCTCTGATCCTGTTGCACCGATAGACATAGCTAAGGAACGAGCGTGTAAAGACATATGACCTTGCTGAATTCCTTCTGAGACTAATGCGCGTAAAGCAGCCAAATTTTGCGCTAAACCGACAGCTGCGATTATTTCTGCTAATTCTTTTGCATTCCCTACATTTAAAATCTCTAAAGCAGCCTGGGCTTTGGGTAAAATACCAATTGCACCTCCAACTATTCCAATAGCCAAAGGTAATTCTATCGTGCCTTTTAAGCCAGTTTCAACAAGTTCCCATTGACTTAATCCATGATAACTCCCTTTGGCAGCATGAGCATGAGCGGCAGCTGCTACAGCACGAGTATCATTACCAGTTGCTAAAACTACAGCTTCTATACCATTCATAATGCCCTTATTGTGTGTTGTAGCGCGATAGGGGTCTATCTGAGCTAGTCGTGAAGCAGCTACAATTTTTTCTGCAACTACTTTTCCAGTTTTTAAATCACCTGTTTTGCTTAAATGAGCAAAAGAAACGTCACAAGTTGCGGTCACTAAGGATTCCGTTGCGTAATTACTTAAGATGCTAAATAATATTTCATCATCAAACCACTGACGGAATAAATCAGCGACACCTTCTAAAATAGAATTGAGGATATTAGCTCCCATAGCTTCTTTCGTGTCAACTAGTAAATCCACTGATAAATAATTATCAGTTTCTGGAAAATGCCGTACTTGGATTTTTTTTAATCCACCGCCTCGTTTTACGATAGAGGGATAACTTTTTTCTGCTTGAGAGAAAATTTCTTCTGTGAACTGGTTAATTTTTTCTTCTATGGGTATGGAATCTATGATGTTCATAAAAACAATTTGACCTCGTAAAAGACTTTCAGACAAGTTACTTTGAATGCTGCCAGAATGCCGAATTATTTTAGCTCCATTACTACATGCAGCAATGACAGACGGTTCTTCTGTAACCATAGGAACTTGATAACTTTTGTTGTTTACTAAAACATCTGGAACAACTCCCATTGGCAACGCCATTTCACTGATTTGATTTTCAATTAAATGATTGGCGATATCTTCATTTAACGACATATTTTCCAATTCTTGTCTGTTTTCTATAGAAAGACTGCCTGTCTCTTGTAAATAAGTTAAACGTTCTTCTTTAGATAGTTGATAAAATTTTTTATTTGTTGTATCTTTTTGTGGGCGCTCAATGAGCATGGCAAGTCCAAGACCTCCGCCAACACATAGCGAAGCTACTCCGTATCGATTATTTGTGTCTTCTAATTGGTGTGCTAAAGTCGATACAATTCGAGTACCAGTTGCACCTATTGGGTGACCTAAGCTAATGGCACCACCCCAAATGTTCAGTTTCTCTTCAGGAATCTTCAATTCATTTTGAACGACAAGCGAAGAAGCAGCGAAAGCTTCATTGATTTCAAATAAATCGATATCACAAACGTCCATGTTGTTTCTTTGTAATAAGATCTGAATAGCTTTGATCGGTGAAATACCCATTATACTTGGATCAATTCCAATTTCTGTAACATCTTTAATCACAGCCATATAAGGAATGTGATGTTTTTCAGCGAACGATTTTGAAGCCAGTATCATTGCAGAAGCCGCATCATTAATCGTTGAAGCGTTACCAGCTGTAACAGAGCCATTTTCTTTAAAAACAGTTTTTAATGAACTTAATTTTTCTAAAGTTGTCTCGTTTCGAACCCCTTCATCGTGTTTAAAAATATTACCATCGAGGGATAAAGGAACTATTTCGGGTGCAAATTTATCTTCTGCTTGTGCTTTGGCCGCTTTCGTTTGAGAATGCGCTGCAAAGGTATCTTGCATTTTTCGTGTAATGTTAAACTGCTCAGCAATGTTTTCAGCTGTTAAGCCCATCGCTTTACCACTAAAAGCATCTGTTAAGCCGTCTACCATCATAGTAGGCGCAGGTTTTGAATAAGTTTCTTTTTCTTTATAAGTGATAGCAGGAGCTGTTGTCATACTTTCTGTTCCACCAGCTATAATAACATCAGCCTGACCTAATTGAATGGCTTGCCGTGCTAAGCTAATGGCTTTCATTCCTGATCCGCAGACTTCATTTACAGTAAAAGCTGGGATCTCAAAGTTTAAACCGCTGTTTATAGCAATTTGTCGTGCGGGATTTTGACCATTCCCCGCCTGTAATACGTTTCCAAAAATAACTTGTTTTATATGTTCGACGACTGTTGTATTTCTTGTAAGTAACTCTTTTGTAACAGCTGTCCCTAGCTCAACTGCAGATAATGATTTTAATTGTCCTCGATACTTGCCGATGGGCGTTCTCAAAGCGTCGATTATTACGATTTCCACGACGTCACCTCCACTATGAAATATACCATGCTTTGTGAAAAAAGAATACTCTATAAATCGCAATAAAAAAACTTCTGAAATACTTTAACAAATTTTGAACGATTCTTTTTTCTACCTACTTTGACTGAAGTTATGATAAATTATACTAAGTACTGAAAGAGAATATTGATAAAGGAGATATAAAATGAATGTTGGGATAGATAAAATCAGTTTTTTTGTACCGCCTTATTATGTTGATATGACAGATTTAGCTTTAGCCAGAGGGATAGATCCAAATAAATTTCATATTGGAATTGGACAAGATAAAATGGCAGTGAATAAAAAGACGCAAGATATTGTCACATTTGCGACAAATGCTGCAAAAAATATTTTAACGAATGAAGACAAAGAACAAATAGATATGGTAATCGTAGGAACTGAGTCTGGTATTGATGAATCAAAGGCTTCTTCGGTAGTTTTACATCGCTTGTTGGGGATTCAACCTTTTGTTCGCGCATTTGAAATAAAAGAAGCTTGTTATGCAGGAACTGCGGCTTTACAATATGCAGTAGCTCATATTAAAAGTCATCCTGAAAGCAAGGTGTTAGTTGTCGCATCTGACATTGCAAAATACGGCTTAGCTTCTGGAGGCGAACCAACACAAGGTGTAGGAGCTGTTGCTATGCTTGTATCGGCAGATCCAAGTATTATACTATTAAACGATGATAGTGTCGCACTAACGCAAGATATCTATGATTTTTGGCGACCAGTGGGTCACGATTATCCAATGGTAGATGGGCAATTATCTAATGAAACTTACATCCAAGCTTTTCAAAAAGTATGGGAGGAATACTGCCGTAGATACAACAAATCGATTGCTGATTTTCATGCATTAACATTTCATATACCGTATACAAAAATGGGGAAAAAAGCATTATTAGTTGCTTTGGAAGATGAATCGGAAGAAGAGCAAGAACGTATTTTAACGAAATATGAGGCAAGTATAATGTATAGTCGACAAGTGGGGAATTTATATACGGGGTCTTTATACCTTGGATTAATTTCGTTGTTAGATAATACTCAGTTGAAAGCTGGAGATCAGATTGGCTTGTTTAGTTATGGTTCAGGTACTGTAGCAGAATTTTTTAGTGGGGTACTTGTTGAAGATTACGAGAAACAATTACTCACTGACCTACATCAAAAACAATTAGCTGAACGAAAAGTATTATCTATTACTGAATATGAAGAGATGTTTAATGATGTATTAGACAGTAATATAGATGCTGTTTACGAAGATTCACTTCTTTTTAGTATCTCATCTATCTCAAATACAGTTAGATCTTATAAAGAAAAATAACCTACAAGAATAATCTATTGTAACTAATTGAATCAAGATACTCAAAGCAGCTTCAAATTGTTGATTTGCTGGGAATGGACAATATGTGCACGTCATGGAAGACATTTTATTTTTTAACTTTGTTCTAATCACTGTAAATGCAGAAATTCAAGAGCGTGGGACAAAACTGATCTTTAGTTTTGTCCCACGCTCATTCCTACGATAGCTTAAACGTCTGTTTGTAATAAATGTATCTTTGTATAGTTGTGGCAATTTTTATTCTTAGCAGAGCAATTTTATTCTTTGAACATTAAAATAAATGAGTATTGTTTGTGTTAATCAGAAGAAGTAAAATTGGAACAACCTTCATAAAATTAGTCTTAATTTCAACTTTTTCTTTATTAATAAAACCCTAATGCATAAATTTTTTAACGATGATTTAAAATTTTGAATAAATAGAAAAGAAATCTGTAGAAATTTCTTTTTCTGTGGTAAACTATAAAAAGCAAGTTTTTGGAGGAATGAAATTTGAAGTCTAAAGAGTTATTACATACAATATTATTTTTTGTTGGTTTAGCTACGTTACTATTTTTATTGCGACAGTTCGTTTTTACACCTGTTGTGGTCAAAGGACATTCTATGGACCCTACACTGGCGGACGGTGAACGAGTTATCGCTTTAAAAAATACAGAAATCAAACGTTTTGATATTGTGACGTTTCCTGCGCCAGACGAACCCGAAAAGAATTATATCAAGAGAGTGATCGGCTTGCCAGGTGACACGATTGAATCTAAAGATGATGTTTTATATATCAACGGTAAAGAAGTAAAAGAACCTTATCTAGATGAATTCAAAGAGGAAGTAACCGATGGGTTACCCTTGACGCTAGACTTTACATTGAGTGAAGTTGCTGGCAAGAAGAAAGTTCCGGACGGTGAATATTTCGTGATGGGTGATAATCGTCGGAATTCAAAGGATGGACGTATGATTGGTTTTATTGATAAGGATAAAATATCTGGTGACGTTAAGTTTGTTTTGTGGCCGTTAAATCGTTTTGGAACGATTTAGAAATTAGTCTCATTTATAATAATACATGAAAGCTCTCTTTTAACTAAGAGGGTTTTTTTGTTAAATAATGAAAGCCGTCTTCACGCTCAATTTATGATAAACTAAGAACATGAAACATTTATAAAGGATGTGACAAAATGAGTTTACAATTTATCCGTGGAACGGGCGAAATGGATTTAGAAGAAGCTCTTTTACAAGCTTCTGTAAAGTGGTTATCTGAAGATGATTCACACGAGGTTTTTTATTTAGTTCCAAACCATATGAAATTTGAGCAAGAGATTAGTGCACTTAAACGAATAAAAAGTATCCAAGAAAATCACAATGATTCAATTGCAACGATGCGGTTTCAAGTGTTTAGTTTTTATCGTTTGGCTTGGTATTATTTACAGCATACGCAGTACTATAGCTCAGAAGTTCTTTCGGAAGCAGGAGCTGCAATGGTTTTCAGAAAGATTTTATCTGAAAATGAAGAATCATTAAAAGTCTTTCGTGGAGAAGTGAATAAGTCGGGATTTATCCAACAGTTATTTGACTTATATCAGGAAATGAAAGAAGGAAACATTAATTTAGACGAGTTATTTGGTCAATTGTCGAATCAAGATTCCAATAATAAAGAACAGGATTTGCAATTAAAAATACAAGATATCAAATTAGTTTTTTCAAAATTTGAAGCAACAATGATGAATTATGGAATTAAATCTGCAGAAATTATTAATTATTTGACAGACTATCTAGAAAGAAAAGATTTAAGTCAGGTGTTATTCGTAATTAACGGGTATCATCATTTTTCTGCAAGAGAATTAAAATTGATTGATACACTGATGCGACGAGGTGGCAAGGTGAAAATCTCTTTAGTGTTGGATAAAAAATACCCGAATGAGTCACCGTCGTTGATGAATTTATTTTATGAAACAGGTGTGACTTACCATAAGTTGTATCAATTAGCTAGAAATTCAAATGTGGAAATATTGCCTGATTATGTTGAAAAAAGTAAATCGTTGACCGCTGATAACAGTCTTATAACGCTAGGCAAATATTGGATTACGGCGCAAGAAAATCATCCTAAAAAAGAGAAACAAGAAATCAGTGATAATCATTTGCAAGTTTGGTGTGCAGAAAATCCTAAGGAAGAAATAAATCATATTGCAAAAGAAATCAGAAGATTAGTTGTTGAAGAAAATTATCGATACAGTGATATTCAGTTATTGACACGGGAACTAGATAGCTATGAAACGATGATTCAACCGCTCTTTTCGATGCATGAAATTCCTGTTTATCTAGATAGAGATATGGCAATGGAACAACATCCCTTAGTTGAATTTATTCAATCTTTGTTTGCTATTCATGCGTACCATTATCGTTATCGAGATGTATTGCGTTTTTTAAGAACAGAATTGTTTTTTCCGATCGAAGAGGAAATTTCTATTGAACAGTGGCGAATAGTACGTAACGAATGGCGCAGGAAAATTGATGTAGCTGAAAATGTCGTTTTGGCTTATGGTTATGAAGGGTATCATTGGGAGAAAAATAAAGACTGGCATTTTATCCGATATGATTTTGAAGCAGAACAGCAAGATGATACGGAACTAATTGAAAAAGATTCAAATGCTGTGCGAAACATGATTCAACAAAGTGTACCAACCTTTTTCAAACAAATTTTAAACGCTCAAACTGGAGTTGAAGCAGCTGATCATTTTTATCGTTTCTTAGTCAATAATGGCATAGAAAAGCAATTGATGATGTGGCGGAATCAAGCTATTGAGCGCGGACAATTAGAAGATGCCCGTAATCATGAACAAACTTGGGAAGCATTAATGAATTTATTAGATGAATATGTGACAATTTATGGTAAAGAGACATTTGATTTGGACTTGTTTGAAGAAATTTTCTCTAGTGGTCTTGAAGGATTACGTTACAATAAAGTACCGACAGCAATTGATCAGGTACAAATTCGTTCGATTGATCTCGCTAGACCAGGACAAGCCAAAGTGGTATTTGCAATTGGCTTGACGGATCAGGTTTTACCACAAAAATTTGACAATAAAACGTTACTTTCAGATGAAGAAAGACAGTTCGTTAATGGCCATTTAGATGATGGACAATTTTTATTAAAAGATACGAGAAAAAGTATCGCTAAAGAACCATTTAATGCATATATTATGTTTACTTCTGCAACAGAACGATTGTATTTATCTTATTCAAGTGTAAAAGACACTGTTAAAGATGTTAAAGTATCAAGCTACTTAACAAATATTCAAAATAATTTGAACGTGCATCTGCAACAAAGAAATGCACTTACGATCTTAGATGATGAGCGAGCAAGTCTAGAACATGTCGGGACATATAGAACCTTGATCAGTGACTTAACAAATCTCAAGCGTCAAAAGAAGGAATCGCAAGAAGGGATTTTGTCCTTTTGGCTAGTGTTAGAACGTGTTTTGATGAAACAGTCTCAAGCAACGCTTGCACGTCATGTTTTTGAAAGCCTTGGACATCAAAATCTGCCCGAAAATCTACAAGAACATCTAGCAGATGAATTATATACTAAGAATATTTACACATCTGTATCAAGAATGGAAAGTTTTTATCGTTGTCAGTATCAATATTTCTCACGCTTTGGCTTAGGTTTAAAAGAAAGAGATGTTTTCGGTTTATCACCAGCTGCGACTGGGGACTTTTTCCATGAGGCATTAGATCAGTTCTTTAAGTTATTGTTCATGCAAAATAAACAATTATCTGAGTTGACGGATCGAGAAGTTAGCGAATTTACTGAGCAAATATTGAATGCTGTATTCGGCGAGATCAAATTTTCAATTCTTGATACATCGAGCCGGATGAATTATATACGTTATCAACTTGGACAGACAATCAAAAAAGTAAGTTGGGCATTAAAACGGCAAAGTGAACGCAGCGGGATGACGACTGTTCAAACGGAAGTTTTATTTGGTCAAATTGCGAGTCAAAAAGGAATAAAAGGCTTAGAACTACCATTGCAAAATGGCGGGAATATTAGTGTTAGAGGGAAAATTGACCGTTTGGATCAATTAGTAACGCCAGAATCTTTATATTTAGGCGTCGTCGATTATAAATCGAGTCACAAGAAATTTAATATTACTGAAGCATATTACGGCTTAGCAATGCAGATGCTCACATACTTAGATGTGGCGTTGATGGATGCTGTCAATTTGGTTGGTCAGCCGGCTAAACCTGCAGGTTCATTTTATCTGCACGTTCACAATCCGATTCTTCCATACGAAACGGAAGATAAAAAAGAGCAACAGCTTTTAAAGAAATTTCAATTTGATGGATTGTTATTAAACGATCCAGTTCTACTTGAAAATCTAGATCAAAGTTTAGAAGCTAAACAAAGTTCTTTGATTTTTCCAATCGAAGAATCAGCGAAAGAAATTATCAAACCAGGCCGTCGTCAAGAAGATAAATTTGTAACAGAGCCTGAATTAGATGCTTTATTGACTCATAACCGCAGCAAATTTATTGAGGCTGGAAACAAGGTAACTAGCGGTGAAATCGACTTGAATCCAGCTTATCAAGGGAAAGAACGCATCGCTTGCCGTTTCTGTCCATTTAGAAGCGTTTGTAATTTTGATGTTATGCTAAAAGAAAATAATTACAATCGAATTGAAACATTATCAAAAAAAGAAGTCATGGATCGTTTAATCGAAAATGAGCAGAAGGGAGGAACAATTGATGAGTAAGACAATTCCTTTACGTCCGGAAAATGAACAATTTACAGATAATCAGTGGCAAGCTGTTTTTGATGGAGACGAAAATATTTTAGTTTCTGCCTCTGCGGGTTCTGGAAAAACTACGGTTCTTGTTCGTAGAGTCATCGAAAAACTTAAAAGTGGCGTGGATGTCGATCGATTATTGATCGTAACGTATACAGAAGCTGCAGCCAAAGAAATGAAAGAAAGAATTCAAATCGCTTTGCAAAAGGCAATCACAAATGAGAGCGAGCAAGAGAAAAAGCAACATTTTATCAGACAATTAACTTTGCTTCCTACTGCAAATATTAGTACTTTACATGCTTTTTGTTTAACGGTAATCCGACGTTTTTATTATTTGATCGAAATGGATCCTGTCTTTCGTTTGTTGACGGATGAAACGGAGATGTTACTTTTAAAAGAGGATGTGTGGGATGAACTCCGCGAAAAATTCTATGCTGAAAACGAAGCAGCTTTTTATCAACTGACGAGTAATTTTTCTAATGACCGTAGTGATGATGGACTGACTAGACTAATATTTTCTCTGTACGAATTTGCCCGCGCTAATCCAGATCCAGACGAATGGCTTACGCACTTAGCTGATAGTTATCATGTAGAGGGACAATTAGGTGACTCAGTTTTATTTCAAGAGTATTTAAAACCTCAACTAATGGAAAGCCTATTACGCTGTGTGGATCGATATGAAGAGATGATTCGCATGACAGAAGGGGAAGAAAAGTTAGAAAAAATAGCAACCCTTGCTAGAAATGAAAAAGAATTTGTTGAAACCTTTACCAGCCAATTAGCAGATGATGATCTAGAATCTGCATTTGAAATTTCTAAAACAGTTACTTTTGAACGTTATCCTACCGTGCGTGTAGAAGAATTGAAAGAAATATCTGCGCAAGCAAAAAATTTGCGAGAACAGAATAAAAAAGCCATAAACGATCTTTTAAGTAATCTGTTTACATTATCTCCAGAACAAATGAAGGAGATCTTAGAACGATCCCAACCGCTCGTTCAAGAGATGGCTAAAGTGGGGAAAGCATTTATAGATACTTACAGCAAACAAAAACGAAGAAAAGGGTTAGTCGATTTCAATGATTTGGAGCATTTCACCTTAGCCATCTTAGCAAAAAAAGAAGCGGGTGATTGGTTTGCTACTGAAGCTTCCAACTATTATCGAGAGAAATTTGATGAAGTATTAGTAGATGAATACCAAGATATCAATCGATTACAGGAGACGATTCTGTATTGGTTAAGAAGACCCTCAGCCGAGGATGGGAATTTATTTATGGTTGGGGACGTCAAACAATCGATCTATTCTTTCCGTTTAGCTGATCCAACATTGTTTATTGAAAAATATAATCAATATGGTCAAAATAAAGACGGAAAACGAATCGTTTTAGCTGAAAATTTCCGCTCTAGAAAAAACGTTTTAGATTTTACTAATTTAGTTTTTGAACAATTGATGGATGAACGAGTTGGACAAATTGCCTACGATGAGGCGGCGCAACTTGTTCATGGATTTGACCAATTTGCTGAAGCTGAAAATTATGATACGGAACTACTGATTTATGAAAAAAAATCAGAGCAACTGGAAGAAACGCTTATATTAGCTGATTCTCAATTGATTTTAGAAGATAAAACAGAAGGCGAATTGCATATGACAGCGCTGAAAATCAGAGAATTAATTGATAATAAATATTTGATTTATGATAAATCGACTAAAGAAAATCGACCACTGAGCTATAAGGATATAGTGTTGTTGACGCCAACTAAGAAGAATAATTTAACAATCTTAGAAATATTCAAACTAGCTGGAATTCCGATTCAAGTCAATGATGCTCAAAATTATTTTCAAGCAACTGAGGTTCAGACAATGGTTGCTCTTTTACAAATCATAGACAATCCGTACCAAGATATTCCCCTAGCGGCTGTACTGCGTTCGCCTATTGTAGGATTGAAAGAAAATGAATTGGTTACGATCCGTTTAGCAGCTAAGAAAAGTTCTTATTATGAAGCGTTTTTAGCGTTTAATCAAAATGAAGCTAGGGATTCAGAACAGCAATCATTAAAAGGAAAAACAACGAAATTTGCTGAATGGTTGGAACAATGGAGAGAAATCGCTAGAAGAAATCAGTTGGCGACACTTATTTGGCAAATTTATCAAGATACTGCTTACCTTGATTATGTAGGAGGGATGCCTGCTGGTAAACAAAGACAAGCAAACCTATTTGCATTAGTCGATCGAGCTGCCAGTTATGAACAAACAAGCTTTCGTGGGTTATTTCAATTTGTTCGTTTTATTGAAAAAATGCAGGAGAAAGATAAAGATTTAGCTGAGCCAGTGATCTTAAGTGAAGAAAATGCGGTTCGCGTTATGACGATCCATGCTAGTAAAGGCTTGGAATTTCCGGTAGTCTTTATTCTAGATATGACCAAAGAGTTTAATCTTGGAGACTTGAACGAACGTTATATTTTTGATGATCGCTTAGGTGTAGGGATTCGTTATCTTGATCAAACAGACCGTATGTTATATGAAACATTGCCTTTTCTAGCAGTCAAACAGGCAAAATTAAAAAAATTACTTTCAGAAGAAATGCGTAAATTATATGTAGCACTGACGCGCGCTGAGCAAAAGCTTTATTTAGTAGGTTCATATAACAACCAAGAAGCTGCTTTTAAAGAATGGCTGAGGGTTGGTGATGTTCAGACAAAAGTCTTGCCTAGTGAAAATCGTTTACAAGGTAAAAGTAGCTTGATGAACTGGGTAGGGATGAGTTTGATTCGTCATGAGAAAATGGCGGAGTTTCAAACTGAATTTGAAACTGAGAAAATTGCAGGGATCACACAACATTCTGCAGGTTTTTCCATTGCTTTTATGACAGAAAAAGCCATCCAAGAACAGTTTGCACAACTTCAGTTTGTTGATACAAGCGCTATAAAAGAAGCGCGTACAGAAAATAGTGATCCTAAATTTATAGAAAAAGGTCTTCGTCGTTTAAATTATGATTATCCTTATCAACTTTCAACCAAAACGACGAATTATCAATCGGTATCGGAAATTAAACGTGTATTTGAAGACCCAGACAATAAAGAAATTGCAAAAATCGAAGTAGATGAAAAAAATACAATTCAGCCAACGCCGATGATCGTTCATCGAATGAGTGAAGGAGAGCTAGGCAAACCTAAATTTATTGAAACAATACGAAAACCATCCGCGTTAGAAATTGGAACAGCAACCCATTATTTATTGCAACTTTTAGACTTGAACGAAGAACCAACAAAAGAGGGCATTATTCAACTAATCGAAGAATTAGTTCAAACTAAAATCATACAAGATAATGTAGCGAAACAAATTAATATAGATCAAGTTCTTTCTTTCTACCGTACAAGCTTAGGACGACTTTTGTTAGAAAATCCAGCAAGAGTTGTTCGTGAACAACCCTTTTCAATGTTATTGAATGCTGAAGAACTGATTAAAGATTACCCAAAAGGAACCCAAGATGATTTATTGATTCACGGAATGATCGATGGATACGTTGAACAAGCTGAAACTTGTATTCTCTATGATTACAAGACTGATTTTGTCCAAGATATTGAAAATACGCAAGAAATCAAAAAAATCATCCGGCGTTATAGAGGTCAATTAAATTTATATAGAAAAGCGTTAACGCAAGCAACAAATAAACAAGTAAATCAAGTATTCTTAGTATTATTGTCTGCTGGAATCATTATTGACATGGACAAAGAAGAGATTATTGAAAAAATGATATAAAATGAAAGCAAATCTACTTACAAATTGTAAGTTGTGTGCTATACTCAGTTCACGAGGTGAGGAAAATGGAGCAAGTAAAGACAACTGAATTTTCACTATGTCCTAAATTCGAAAAGGCTTTTGCGATTTTAGGGAAGAAATGGAATGGTTTAATTATTGATGTCTTGTTGGAAAATGGTCCTCAACGATTTGGTGAGTTAAGACAAAAAATCCCTGAACTAAGCGATCGAGTGTTAGTAGAACGCTTAAAAGAATTAGAAGGAGAAGGGATCATCTCTAAAGCAGTTCGCTGTGATGAGAGTAGCCGTCTGGAATATTTCCTCACGAATAAAGGTAAGGACTTACAACAAGCAATGGAACAAATTCAGCATTGGGCAGAAAAATGGGTCACGACTGAAGAATGCAGTTGACCTAAGACTTAATTTCTTGTAAACTGTAATCAATTGAATAACAAAAAACGTAGATGGAAAAAAGTAGTTTGGCTGATACGGAAAGGGAAAACCTGTCATAGACTGGAAACAGGTTGCGTAATCGAAAAATGAAGTTCACTTCCGGAGTTTGTTTGTTCCAAAGAGAGCAGACCGGTGAAACCCGTTATAAGAATTGAGTGCATGATTTTTTATCATGAAGTAGGATGGTAACACGATAGCTCGTTCCTTTAAGTAGGTGCGGGCTATCGTTTTTTATATGAGTATTTTAGATGTTATGCAATTAATTTACTGCTTTGAACTCAATTATCAGATAAAAGAAAGGAATAGAGAAATGACATTAAAAGCTCAATTAGAAGCCTTGAGAGATGAGACATTAACGAAGATTCAACATGCAGCTGATCTTAAAGCATTAAACCAAATTAGAGTAGAAACACTAGGTAAAAAAGGTCCGATCACAGAAGTTTTGAGAGGAATGAAAGATTTATCGGCACAAGAACGTCCAGTCGTTGGAAGTTTTGCTAACGAAATTCGAGATTTATTGACTGAAGCCGTGGAAGCACGTAAAGAAATCCTAGAAACAGCAGCATTAAATGCCGCTTTAGAACAAGAAACAATCGATGTAACTTTACCAGGCAAACAAATGACACATGGAACTCGTCATGTATTATCTCAAGTAATGGAAGAAATCGAAGATATCTTTGTTGGGATGGGCTACCAAGTCGTCGAAGGATATGAAGTGGAGTCAGATCATTATAATTTCGAACGCATGAACTTACCAAAAGATCATCCAGCTCGCGATATGCAAGATACGTTTTATATTTCAGATGATATTTTAATTCGTACACATACATCACCTGTGCAAGCAAGAACAATGGAAAAACATGACTTTTCAAAAGGTGCATTACGCATGATTTCTCCAGGAAAAGTATTCCGCAGAGATACCGATGATGCAACACACAGCCACCAATTCCATCAAATTGAAGGCTTAGTTATCGATAAAAATATCACAATGGGCGACCTTAAAGGAACACTAGAAGTTGTTATGAAAAAAATGTTTGGAGAAGATCGTAAAATTCGTCTACGTCCAAGTTATTTTCCGTTTACCGAACCCTCAGTTGAAGTTGACGTTAGTTGCTTCAAATGTGGTGGGTCAGGCTGTAACGTCTGCAAACAAACTGGTTGGATTGAAATTTTAGGTGCAGGAATGGTTCATCCAGATGTTTTATCAATGTCAGGAATCGATCCAAATGAATATACTGGATTTGCTTTTGGTTTAGGACCAGATCGTGTAGCGATGTTGCGTTATGGTGTGAATGATATCCGTAATTTCTATCAAAATGATTTACGTTTCTTAAATCAGTTCAAGGTAAAGGAGTAGTCGACGATGTTAGTTTCTTATAAATGGTTAAGTGAGTATTTAGATCTTTCAAAAATTTCTGCAAAAGAATTATCTGACCAAATGTCTTTGACTGGAATCGAAGTCGAAGGTGTTGAAGTGCCAGAAGAAGGCTTGAAAAAAATAGTGGTCGGTGAGGTTAAAGAATGTATTCCTCATCCGAATTCTGATCATTTATCGATTTGCCAAGTAGATATCGGTGAAGAAGAATTATCGCAAATTGTTTGTGGTGCATCGAATGTTAAAGTCGGCATCAAAGTGATTGTTGCTTTACCTGGCTCTCGTATTACAGGCAACCAAAAAATCAAAAAAGGGAAAATGCGCGGTGAAGTGTCAAATGGCATGATTTGTTCTTTGCAAGAACTAGGTTATTCTGATAACGTGATTCCTAAAGCTTATTCTGACGGAATTTATTACATGCCAGAAGAGGCTGCTAATGGCGATGATGTCTTTTCTTATTTAGATATGGATGATCATATTATTGAGTTATCGATCACACCAAACCGTGCAGATGCTTTAAGTATGCGCGGCGTTGCCTATGAAGTAGGGGCTATTTATCGCCAAACCCCTAAATTCAATGATGAACTTTTGGAAGAAGATGCTAGCGAGACTGTTGCTGATTATATTTCTGTTGAAGTCGAAGATAAAAAAGATGCACCGGCTTATCAAATCAGAATCATCAAAGATGTAAAAATTGCTGAAAGTCCGTTGTGGTTGCAAACCCGTTTAATGAATGAAGGGATTCGTCCTATCAATAACGTAGTCGATGTAACAAACTACATTCTGTTATTATTTGGTCAACCATTACATGCATTTGATTATGATAAGTTAGAGAGCAAAACTATTTTAGTAAGACGTGGTAAATCTGGTGAAGAAATCGTCACTTTGGATGATGAAACAAGAAAAGTATCGGATGAAAATATCGTCATTACAAATGGTAAAGTTCCAGTAGCTTTAGCTGGTGTAATGGGTGGTGCGGATTCAGAAATTACTGACGGAACAACAACGGTTGCTTTAGAATCAGCTTTATTTGATTCTTTATCTATTCGTAGAACATCTAAACAGTTCAATTTACGTAGTGAATCTTCTAGCCGATTTGAAAAAGGGATTAATCATGGAACGATTGGTGAAGCCGGTGATGTCGCTGCAGCAATGATTGCTAAATTAGCTGGAGGAACAGTTGTTTCGGGGAAAGCAATGGGCTCTGAATTAACAATTGAAGATGTTGTTGTAAGTGTAACGATTTCAAGAATCAATGAGTACTTAGGTACTGATATGGATCAAGAAACGGTTAGTGAAATTTTTGATACGTTAGGATTTGCTTACGAACTAGACCAAGAAAAATACACTGTAACGGTTCCATCTAGACGTTGGGATATTACGATCGAAGCCGATTTGATCGAAGAAGTTGCACGTATTTATGGCTATGATAACCTACCATCAACTTTGCCAAAAGGTGAAACTGTGGCAGGAAGTTTAACGAGTGGACAATTATTAGTTCGTAAAATAAAAAGTTTGTTAGAGGGCTGTGGCGCAAGTGAAGCAATCAGCTACGCTTTGACAACGGAAGAAAAATCTCGTCAATTCATGATGAGAGAAAGCCTAACAACAAGCCTGCAATGGCCGATGAGTGAAGAACATTCTGTTTTAAGAATGAACTTGATTTCAGGCTTACTGGATGATGTAGCTTATAATGTTGCTCGTAAAAATAGCAATGTTGCACTTTACGAAATCGGACGAGTATTCTATCAAGATAACGATCCTAAAAAACAATTACCACATGAAGAAAATCATTTAGGTGTTGTATTATCAGGAAATAAAGTGGCAAAAGACTGGCAGACAAAAGAAGCCCCAGTTGATTTTTATACAATCAAAGGAATGCTTGAAGTGTTATTTAACTCTGTAGGTATTGCGGATAAAATATCCTATGAAGCGACCAAAGAGAATCAAGAATTGCATCCTGGAAGAACTGCATTGATAAAATTAAATGATACAGTTATCGGTTTTGTCGGTCAAGTTCATCCAGCTGTGGCAAAAGAATATGAAATTCCTGAAACATATGCTGCTGAATTAAATCTTCAAGCTATTATAGAAGAAGAAAATGACGCTTTAGTTTATCAACAAATTTCAAAATTCCCAGCTGTTTCTAGAGATATTGCGTTACTAGTTGATGAATCAGTAACAAGCCAAGAATTGGTTGGAACCATTTCTGAACACGCTGGAAAATTCTTGCAATCCGTTCATTTATTTGATGTTTACCAAGGAGAGAATATCGCTGAAGGTAAAAAATCAATGGCGTATAGCTTAACTTTTGTAAACGCGGAAGCGACATTGGTAGACGAAGAAATCAATCAATCAATGGAAAAAGTAGAAAAAGCTTTAGTAAAAGAATTTAATGTAACGATTCGATAAAAAATAAGAGTGTAGCAAAACTAAAAAATAGTTTGTGCTACGCTCTTATTTTTTTATACCCAATGTCTAGAAAGCCATCTTGAAAATTGAGAGATAGAGAAGTTGATTACGAAATACATCAAAGCGACAAGCCCGTATATGGCAAAGACTTGTTCTGTTTGCGCATAGCGCCCCATTAAGATATATGATTTGCCAAATAATTCTTGTAGAGCAATGACTGAGTATAAAAAACTAGTATCTTTTATTACAGTCACAAACTGTGAAACAATAGCTGGTAAAACATTGCGAATCGCTTGAGGCAAGACGATATACAAAAGAATTTGGAAATGATTAAACCCTTGTGAACGTGCCGCTTCTTTTTGCCCTTTATCTACACCATTTAAACCACCACGGATAATTTCAGCAAGAGCGGCAGTTGTAAAAACGGTGAAGCTGACAATACCAGCAGGTGTGGACTTGATCTTAAAAATCAAGAAAATTACATAAATCCACAATAGATTTGGGATATTCCGAACGATTTCAATATATAAACTAGCTAAAAATTTAAAAAGGCCAGTTTTTTGATTTCTCAACACAGCTAAAATTGTGCCAAAAATCGTACTTAACACGATCGATACAAAAGAGATATATAGTGTAAGCTTCAAACCATCGAATAGAAATCGCAAGTTATTGCCGGTCAGAAGTTGGCTCATTTGTTCTGAAAAAGACATGTTTGCATCCTCCTATCTGGTATAAGCTTTCTTATTATTTTCTTCCAATTTCCGAGCTAAGTTGGCTAGAGGGAAACACAAAACAAAGTAAAGCAATCCTGCTACAGTGAAAGCTGGAATGTAATTTAAATTGACTGAGGACCAACTATTTGCTGTAAACATTACGTCAGCTCCAGAGATGATTGCAACAGTCGATGTATTTTTTATTAAATTAACGATTTGATTGGTAAGCGGCGGCAACATGATGCGCCATGCTTGAGGTAAGACCACGTAACGCATCGTTTTTCCATAAGAAAAACCTTGGGAATAAGCGGCTTCGAATTGCCCTTTAGGAACAGCCCCAATTCCAGAACGAACGACTTCTGAGATATAAGCGCCATGATAAAGACCCACACAAAGAATGGCAATGGTCGTTGTTGAGAAGGTCAACAGTGGGCTAATCAAAGGGAAACCGTAATAGACGACGATAAATTGAATTAATAATGGTGTATTTTGAAAAAACTCAACATAAATTCGACTGATTACGTTCAACAATTTATGTTGCATAGCGGATAGACTGCCGAAAAAAATACCTAATAGCATAGCAACAATCAGTGAACCTAAAGCTAATAAAATGGTATAGAGGAAAGCATCTCCAAAAAGTCTCCAATCTTTAAATAATGCTTCCCATCGATACAGTGCAAAAGGGCCTGCATTTGCTATAATGAACATGTAATTCCCCCCCTAAATTCTAATAGATTTACATAGAATCGGGAAGAATTAGTCCAGATTCCACGTTTTGTAAATTTTTTCTAAAGTGCCATCTTTTTCCCATTTTTCGATGGATTTATTCAATTGATCATTCAATTCAGTATTTGCTTTTTTCGTTGCGATTCCATATTCTTGCGGTGAGAATCCATCTTTAAGGATTTCTGTGCTATCGTCTACATAACCTGTTAAAATAGATTTATCAACTGAAAAAGCATCAATTCTTTTAGATGTTAAAGCTGTTTTCAGTTCAGGGTAAGAACCAAGTTCTTGGTATTTAAAGGTTACACCTAATTCTTTAGCCTGCTTTTCAATCGCTTCTTTGGTAGTCGCTGATTGAACGACGCCAATTGTTTTTCCATCTAAACTAGCAGTATCAGTAAACTTATCAGCTTTTCTTACTAAAAAGCCAACTTCGTCTTTATAATAAGGCGTTGTAAAATTGTATGTTTCTTTTCGCTCATCTGTAATCGTAAACGTTGCGATCACCATATCCAATTCACCATTATCTAATAAAGGGCCGCGAGTTTTAGCTGTTACGCCAACAAACTCGACATTATCTTCACTGCCGGTCAATTCTTTTGCGATTAAGCGAGCGATGTCTGGTTCCATTCCTTCATTTTTATTCGTATCTGGATTCATATAGCCGAAATTAGGTACATCTTCTTTAACACCGACTTTAATGACACCTGCATCTTTGATTTTCTGAAGATCAGTTGTACTTTTATTGCCAGAATCAGCAGAATTTTTATCATTTCCGCCACTGCCGCATCCTACAATTAAACCAAGTAATAGAGTAAGGGATAATGCAGCTAGTAATTTTTTCGTTTTTTTCATTTAAAATTCCTCCTTGTATCTGATTTGTTGTCTTAATTATGAATAATTTTACTTAAAAACTCTTTTGCACGTTCATTTTGAGTACTAGTGAAGAAATGATCTGGTGTTCCTGTTTCGATGATCTGACCATCATCCATAAAGATAACTTTGTCGGCTACTTGCCGAGCAAAACCCATTTCATGTGTCACACAAATCATTGTGATATTTTGTTTTGACAAATCCACCATAACATCCAAAACTTCTTGTATCATTTCTGGATCAAGGGCTGAGGTTGGTTCGTCAAATAGGATAATTTCTGGATGCATATTTAAAGCTCGTGCAATGGCGACACGTTGTTGTTGTCCGCCTGAAAGTTGAGCAGGGTAGGCGTGGGCTTTATCCGCCAATCCAACTCTTTCTAAGTATTCCATACCTGTCTTTGTAGCTTCTTCTTTACTAACACCTTTGACTTTGATTGGAGCTAACGTCAGGTTTTGGATGATTGTTTTATGAGCGTATAGATTAAAACTTTGAAAAACCATCGCCACTTTTTGACGAATCTTTTGAACGGGTGCTTTTGGTTCAGTAATGTCGATACCGTCAACAAATATGTGGCCATCAGTAACTTTTTCTAAATGATTGATACAACGGATCAATGTACTTTTACCAGAGCCGGAAGGACCGATGATTACGATCTTTTCTCCTTCGTTAACGTTTAAAGAAACGTCCTTCAATACATGATGTTCCCCAAAAAACTTATTTACATGTTCCAACGAAATCATGGACATTCTCCTTTATGTATAAAATTATTACATCATTTTTAACGAGCGTGGACTAGTGAGCAAATGGATAGATGGATAAAAAATAAAGAAATCGTTCATAATATATAAAACTGAGAATATGGAAAGATTCATATGCAAATTGATATTGCTTAACATATAGGTGATAAACTATAGGATAAACAGTGAACCTAATTTCTTTATAAAAATTGTTTTCTTTTAAATTTAATCTATCAGCCATAAATCTATCTATCCGTTAATGTTAGAAATTATAACATATGAAAAATGAGATTACCAGTATTTTTGAATAGCTACCGAAAAAAAGAGTTGAAAAGCTGAAACAAAATGAAAAATTACTGTAGAAAGAATGATATAATAGGATTTAATGAATATGACTTGAAAAAAGGTAGTAAAAAGTAGAGAATAAGAGTGTTGAAAAAATACTGTAAAGGTTTGATTGACTTGAATAATTATGAAGCAATAGGATTGATAGATTCTGGAGTCGGCGGACTTACGGTGGTAAAAGAAGCATTAAGACAACTACCAAATGAACGTTTGATTTATCTTGGCGATACAGCACGATGCCCATATGGTCCAAGACCTGCTGAGCAAGTGATTCAATTTACTTGGGAAATGACAAATTTTCTTTTGGAAAAAAACATCAAAATGTTAGTAATCGCCTGTAATACTGCTACAGCTGTTGCATTAGAAGAAATCAAGGCGAAATTGGATATTCCAGTTGTAGGTGTGGTCCTGCCAGGAACTAGAGCGGCATTAAAAGCAACAAAAAATAATCGCATCGGTGTGATCGGCACTGCAGGAACTATCAAAAGTAGCGCTTATGAAGAAGCATTGAAAAGCAAAGCGCCCAATACATTTGTTTCTAGTTTGGCTTGTCCAAAATTTGTTCCAATCGTTGAAAGTAATGAGTTTCACTCTTCTGTAGCAAAGAAAATTGTGTCAGAAACGTTAAATCCCTTGCAATTGAAAAAACTAGATACCTTGATTTTAGGTTGTACTCATTATCCATTATTACGTCCTTTAATTCAAAATGTAATGGGAAATCAGGTGAAATTGATTGATTCAGGAGCAGAAACAGTGAGTGAAGTGAGTATGCTGCTGGATTATTTTGATATAGCTAATACGCCGCAGTACAAAAATGAACCAAATGAATTTTATACCACTGGCTCTGCAAAAATGTTTAAAGCAATTGCCAATGAGTGGTTAGATTTAGAAACAATTACCGTTGAGCAAGCTCGATTATCGAATATCTTAAGTGGAGGAAAGAAACATGATTAGACATGATGGAAGACAAGTAAAAGAATTAAGAAAAATCACCATTGAGACGAATGTCTATAAACATCCAGAAGGTTCAGTAGTGATTTCTTTTGGTGATACTAAAGTCATCTGTTCTGCAACCGTGGAAGAAAAGGTTCCACCATTTTTAAGAGGCGAAGGAACAGGCTGGGTGACGGCAGAATATAGTATGCTTCCAAGAGCTACAAATACAAGAAACATCCGCGAAAGTGCAAAGGGAAAACTAACTGGCAGAACAATGGAGATCCAACGTTTAATCGGTCGCTCATTACGTGCAGTTATTGATTTGGAAAAATTAGGTGAAAGAAGTATCATCGTTGACTGTGATGTGGTTCAAGCAGATGGAGGCACCCGAACAGCGAGTATTACGGGCGCGTTTGTTGCAATGAGAATTGCAGTCGACAAAATGCTTAAAAAAGGCGTTTTACAAGAAAACCCAATTAAAGAGTATCTGGCTGCAGTTAGTGCAGGTATTTTAAGCGATGGTCAATGCGTTCTTGATTTGGATTATGCGGAAGATTCGGCTGCAGCTGTTGATATGAATTTGGTAATGACAGAATCTGGGAATTTTGTTGAACTTCAAGGAACAGGAGAAGAAGCGACTTTCTCTGGTGATGAGTTAAATGCATTATTATTCTACGGTAAAACGGGTATCGAGCATCTGATTGCGTACCAAAAAGAAGCATTACTGAATCAATTTTCTGAAAAGGTTTTTCCCACCGAAGCGAAAACAATCGTTATTGCTACAAGAAATCCAGGAAAAGCCAAAGAGTTCACTAAAATTTTTGCTGAAAAAGACTATCGTGTGAAAACTTTATTAGATTATCCAGAACTACCAGATGTAGAGGAAACTGGGAAGACTTTTGAAGAAAATGCTCGTTTAAAAGCCGAAACCATTGCTGAAATTTTAAAACAACCTGTTTTAGCGGATGATTCCGGACTAATTGTTGATGCTTTAGACGGTAGACCAGGGATTTTTTCGGCCCGTTTTGCTGGCGAACCAACAAATAACGCTGCTAATAATGCTAAATTACTCCATGAATTAACGGGAGTACCAAAAGAAAAACGAACAGCAACATTCCATTGCACACTTGTTTTTGCTGCTCCTAATAAAGAAAGTTTAGTTGTTGAGGGGGATTGGTCAGGAGAAATCGGCACGATTCCTCGTGGTGATCATGGATTCGGCTATGATCCATTGTTTTTTGTACCAGAAGAACAAAAAACAGCAGCTGAACTTTCAGATGAGCGTAAAAATGAAATCAGTCATAGAGGAAAAGCCGTTGCAAAACTAAGAGATCAATGGGAACATTGGTTAAAAAACTAGGAGGTTTTACATGAAATATCTAGTAGTAAGTGATAATCATGGCGATCGTAACGTGTTAGTTGATTTAGTAGATACTTATCGTGGAAACGTTGATAAAATGTTTCATTGTGGTGACTCAGAATTAGAACCTACCGATAAATTATGGCATGATTTTATCGTCGTTAAAGGAAATTGTGATTATGATCCTGAATTTCCTGATACAATCGTAGAAAAAAATGAATTGGATACTATTTTTATGACACATGGTCATCTGGCGAATGTCCGTTCTGGCTTGACATCTCTTGCTTTACAAGCAAATAATTCCAAAGCGAACATTGTATTATTTGGACACACGCACGAAATTGGTTGTGAGGTTCGAGCAAATGTTCTTTATTTGAATCCAGGAAGTATCAGACTGCCTAGAGGGCCAATTCAACATAAATCTTATGCGATCATTGAAAGTAAGGAAGATCAATTGATCGTTCAATATTATGGTCGTGATCACAAGCCATATAAAGAACTGCATTTTGTTTTTAATAAAAATTACCTTTAGATAACTTTTACTTGAAATAGTGGGAGCTGTTATTCTCTTTGCGATCAATAGTTAAAAGTGACGAAAATAAGATCAAATCTTAATTTTTTATAAGAGTTATGAAAAAAGTTTGAATTTGAAGACATTTGCTTCTGTTTTCTGTACAATGATAGTTGTGGCAAAGAAAATGAAATGGAGGCACTCCTATGATTGGAACTGCTGTAAAAGAATTATTATTAGAAAAACAAGAAACCTTTTTAATACCAGCGGAGAACGTTGCAAACGTAATGTGTTTGAATCCGCTAAGTCATGCCCTATTGGTTTTATCTCAAGTAAAATATTCAAAAATTCCTGTTTTAGACAAAGGAGATCGTTTTGTTGGTCTAATTAGTTTGTCTGACGTGGTGGATAAAATGTTTGATATTACATCTGTTGATTTTGATAAATTGAAGGATTTTACTGTTGCGGATGTTATGGAAGTCAACGTTCCAATAATTGGTGAACAATGGGAATTGGAAGATGTTCTTCATTTACTCGTTGATGCAGCTTTTCTACCCGTTGTGGATGATAACCAATGCTTTAAAGGGATTATTACGCGCAAAGAATTATTAAAGGCAATCAATCACATGGCTCATGAACTGGAACGAAAGAATGTCATTTTACCAAAATCTGACGGAGAATCCATAGAAATGAAAGTGATTTGATTCTTTATCAAGCATTGGCGTTCATTCATTTTTTGATAAGATAGACATTTAAAAGCAACGAGCATTCTAAAAAAACACTTTGTTATATTGCTTAATTTGAAAGGAGTTATTTTAATGGACGCATATGAAATTATTAACTATATTGGGAATGCTGAGAAAAAAACACCAGTAAAAGTTACCTTGAAAGGCAAACTTAAAGAAGTAACCTTTCCTGATGAGATTCAAGCATTTACGAATTGTAAAACGGGTACTTTATTTGGTGAATGGAAAGTAATTAAAGAATTTCTGAAAAAAAATAAAGACAGTATCATAGATTATGTGATTGAAAATGACTCACGCAATTCTGCGATTCCAATGCTAGATATTAAAGAAGTCAATGCACGGATTGAACCAGGAGCAACAATCAGAGATCGAGTTGAGATCGGTGATAATGCCGTGATTATGATGGGCGCTGTGATCAATATCGGTGCGGTGATTGGGGAAGGAACAATGATTGATATGGGTGCAATTTTAGGCGGACGAGCAACAGTCGGTAAAAATTGTCATATTGGCGCAGGAACCGTTCTAGCTGGTGTAATTGAGCCGCCGAGTGCAGAGCCAGTGGTAATCGAAGACAATGTTTTGATTGGTGCAAATGCTGTTGTACTAGAAGGTATTCGAGTAGGTGAAGGAGCCGTTGTTGCAGCAGGAGCTATTGTTGTTGACGATGTTGCACCTTATACTGTGGTTGCCGGAGTGCCAGCTAAAAAGATAAAAAACATCGATGCAAAAACCAAAAGTAAAACAAATATGATGGAAGAATTGCGGAAATTGTAATTCGTAATAGTGCTTTAATTTAAGTATAGAAGTGTAACTGATACAGAAAAAGCAAACTATTTGTTCTGTAATTGATTATCCACTATGACACTAGTTTTTGATAAAAACTATTTAACCAATTGTCATTCTTTTTTCTGAATATTCTTGTGCTAATTCTTGCATAGCAGTATCTAATGGCTGGTATGCTTTTTTTTATTTCCTCCTTTTTTATTCTTTTGTGGAATGGAACCTAGAGCTTCAAAAGAATGCGTAGAAGTTTTAGGAAAAAAATTAAGCAATGTGGCAATTATTGACATTGATCAGAAAAAATTAACTCTAGATGAATTTGTTCATATTATTATTAGTGTAGGCGTTCGGAATGATAAGAGCTTTATAATACTTGGTTTTGCAATGTTCGAAATTTCTTTTTTTAAGGATTGACAGCAAGCTCTTTTTATTCAACAATAAGATATAGTAAGAATAGAAAAGAGGCAGATGAGTAGTGATTCAAGAACAATTAATTGAAATTCGCAGACAGCTACACCAAATACCAGAACTTGGTCTAGAAGAAGAAAAAACACAAAACTATTTGCTGGATATTATCCAATCAATTGATAAAGAATTTGTAGAATACAAAACTTGGCGAACGGGCATTTTGGTTTTTGTTCATGGGAGTGATTCGAAAAAAACGATTGGCTGGCGAGCTGATATTGATGGTCTTCCAATAACAGAGGACGTTTTTTCTAGTTTTCAGTCTATACATAAAGGATATATGCATGCATGTGGGCATGATTTCCATATGGCGATTGCCTTAGGATTATTGGAACAAATGACTTTGAAGCAACCTGAAAATAACTATTTATTTCTTTTTCAGCCAGCAGAAGAAAACGAAGCGGGCGGCATGTTAATGTATGAAGATAATGCATTTGATTCTTGGCTCCCAGATGAATTTTATGGTCTTCATGTGAATCCAGAGCTACCTGTGGGCAAGATTACAACAAAAGTTGGTACGCTTTTTGCAGCAACTTGTGAAGTTCAAATCTCATTAAAAGGTAAAGGTGGTCATGCCGCATTTCCTCACGCCTCAAATGATATGATTGTAGCAGGAATGAGTCTCGTTCAGCAGGCACAAACGATCGTTAGTCGTAATGTTAATCCGGTAGAAGGAGCTGTAGTTACTTTCGGCACGTTTAATGCTGGTACAGCAACAAACGTGATTGCGGGAGAAGCGATAATTTCCGGTACAATTCGAACATTGACAGAAGAGATGAATTCATTGACCCAAAACAGAATCAAAGAAATTGGCAAAGGGATAGCGAAGTCATTTAATTGTAAAGTTGAGGTATTTTTAGATCAAAAAGGTTATGTTCCAGTGATTAATAATAAAGAAACAACAGAGAACTTCATGTCATTTATGGAACATGAAGCAGGAGTTTTATTCGAAGAGGCAGAAGTCGCTATGACGGGGGAAGATTTCGGTTATTTGTTATCTAAAGTACCTGGTACGATGTTTTGGTTAGGTGTAGATAGCGTGTATGGTCTACATTCTGCTAAATTTGAACCTAAAGAAGAAGCGATTCCTTTTGCTGTGGAACATATTAGCAATTTTTTGAAATCATTAGATAAATAGAAAAATCAACTAAGATCAAAGGTGGAAACAGAATTTCAGGTTGCTTCCGAAGGAGTTGCTTTTTTACCATGGTTGACTCATATATTTAGGGTGTGCAACGAAAGTTTTTTTGTTGCACACCTTTTTTTCTATTTGACTGTAATCGGTGTATTCGGAATAGTGAAGTTCGCTTCAGATAATTTTTTTACATACTGAGCTAAAAATTCTTCTCTGATTGGTGCTTGTTTTCCATTTAGCACATACATCGTTGTACGAATGGCAAAATTTCCATTTCCAAGATCAACCATCCCGAAAATCGTCGGTCCTGTTTGGATACTTTCTGAATATTTGTCTTTCAACTCCAAATTGACTTGCTCGATAATCGCTATGATCTGATCATAGCCTTCATCCGGCATGATTCGAACATCAATTAAAACCTGCATATTAGAGCGGGAAAGGTTGCTTATCGTAGTGATATTTCTGTTAGGAATAAAATGAACAGTTCCGTCTAGAGCTTTCATTTGTATAGTTCTAAGTCCTACAGCAGTAACGGTACCTTCTATATTCAATGATGTCAAACGGATATAATCACCAACGTCCATTTGTTGTTCTAAAATGATGAAAAATCCAGTGATAATATCATTCATAAATCCTTGTGCACCTAAACCAATCGCCACACCAGCTATTCCAGCCCCCGCAAGGAGTGAGCCTACTGGAACCCCTACAACTGTTAGTAAAGAGTAAGTGAAAAAGAAAAATAATGTGTATTGAAAAGCATTATTGACTAAGGTATGTAGTGTTTTTAAACGACTTTCATTGAACGATTGCTTTTTACTATAATTGTTATACGCTTTGTCAATTAGAAGCTTACCTATTCGATTTAGGACCACAAAAAAAAGAATAAGAAATAAGAGATAAATCGTTTTTTCAATTAGAATAGCGATGATCTTATCCCAATCAATTCCATTCCAATAATGTTCAAGAGCATTGACTTTCTTTTCAGCAGCATTTTTTATATCAAGTGTAGAATCCATCGTACTTTCAACTGTGGTACTGGATTTAGATTGTCCTAAAATAAACAAGGATATTCCAACTTTCTTTTTTTATCAATGATTACTTTATCATTATACTCGAATTTGAAAAAAGATGTCATTATTTATATAAAAAGCTTAACAAATTTATTATTAATATGTTACAATATTCTGAAAATGAGGAGTGATTATATGGTAACAGATTGGGACAACTTAGGTTTTGATTATATAAAAACACCATTTCGCTACATTTCGACTTGGAAAGATGGTCAGTGGGATGCTGGGAAATTAACGGAAGATAACACGCTTCATATTCATGAAGGGTCAGCAGCAATACATTATGGTCAACAATGTTTTGAAGGCTTGAAGGCTTACCGTTGTAAAGATGGCTCAATCAATTTATTTAGAGTCGATGAAAATTCTAAACGAATGAGTCGAAGTGCCAAGCGTTTATTGATGGCAGAAGTGCCAGAAGATAAATTTATTCGTGCAGTAGAAGAGGTGGTGAAGGCTAATGAGGCTTTTGTTCCTCCTTACGGCAGTGGTGGTACGTTATATATTCGCCCACTTCTAATTGGTGTTGGTGAAGGAATCGGTGTACATTCGGCTCCAGAGTTTATTTTTACGGTTTTCTGTATGCCTGTAGGTGCGTATTTCAAAGGTGGATTAACACCAACGAACTTTATTTTTTCTGATTATGATCGAGCGGCACCTCAAGGAACTGGTGCAATTAAAGTTGGCGGGAACTATGCAGCTAGCTTATTGCCTGGAGAAGAGGCGAAAGAAAAAAACTATTCAGATTGTATCTATCTAGATCCAGCAACACATACAAAAATCGAAGAAGTCGGTTCTGCTAATTTCTTCGGAATTACGAAAGACAATCGTTTTATTACGCCGTTATCACCATCAATTTTGCCAAGCATAACGAAGTATTCGCTACTTTATCTGGCTGAACATAATCTTGGAATGGAAGCTGTAGAAGAAGAGGTTTATATTGATGCTTTGGATAAATTTAAAGAAGCTGGAGCTTGTGGAACGGCTGCTGTGATTTCACCTATTGGCGGTATTCAGACTTATGATGATTTCCATGTGTTTTATAGCGAGACAGAAGTTGGCCCCGTAACGCAGAAACTTTATGATGAATTGACAGGGATTCAATTTGGTGATATCGCCGCACCAGATGGCTGGATAAGGAATATAAAGATATAGAGAATTGTTGAAAGAAGGATGTTTGTCTCATCCTCTTTTTTATACAATTTGGCTCTCTAAACAGTAGAAAAACTCTCGTATTTTGAATGTAGATTTAGTATAATATATAAGGAAAATATTGTATTAAATAATATAAGAAATTGGGGAGTTAAAATGAAAAAATTTGTTTTGGTTGTTGTTTTACTGTTTGCATTGGCTGGTTGTAATAAGCCAGTTACAAAAGAGGCGGTACTCAAACGCATGGATGTACAAGAAAGTAAAGTAGATAGTTATTCATTAGATATGGATCTCAGTGTGAAGGTAAGTGCATTGGGGCAAAAAAACAATTCAACAGTTGAAATGAGTTCGGAGGTTGATCGTAAAAATAATGCACATCAAATTGATTTGACGAATGCTGATGGAGAAGATCTTGATGTTATTATAACAGATGGAAAAGCATACTTAGAAGATCGACCAGGAGTGTGGAAAAAGACGGCGAAGGTTGATGCAAAAGAGTTTATGAGACAGGTGGATTATAATGTACCTTTAGAGGTTCTTGATTTAGTTTCGGAAGATTTAGACTTTGAAACGACGGATGATGAATATCATTTTCTGTATGAAGGCTATGATAAAAAATTATATAAAACATTGAAAAAATATTATAACATTTCCTTTAAGGGATTTGATACGAATGATGATCTAACAATTGAGATGGATATGCGTGTAGACAAAAAAACTTTTAATGTACAAGAAATGAATATCAACATTATTGGTGAGAATAAAAAAGGGAAAGTCACTATCAGCATTAGCTCAGAATATGACAATTTCAATGCAATCGAAAAAATAGAATTACCAAAAGAAGATTGATTATACTAGCAAAAAGAGGTAGAGACAGAAGAGTTTAACCCCGAGAAATAAGCTTCTACTCTCTTCGTTTATTCAGATTTTAGGTGACTGGGTTGTAACTCATAGAGTTATGTCTCAGTCACTTTGGTTTGAGTAAGTAAAAATAATTGATTTAGATAATTTTTAATCAAAAACTTAAATAAATGCGTATTACTATTTAAAAAAATGAGTATGAAAAGGAGGGGAAACTGGAAACTCTCCTTTTCATAAAGGTACTTGGAAAAGTAAGACGAATGATTATAGTGAAATAAATGCATTTTTAAGCTGAATCAACTGATCAATATTTATGCGTTGACCAATTATGATTAAAATAAAAAATTGATGAACCAAACAAAGTTGAGAGGACAGTAGTAGATACTAAAGAGGTAGGAAAACAAACGTTGAAAGTTATTGAAGTTTTGAAATGAATAATAAATTGAACATTCAGCTTTTAAGATCTAATAATAAATGAAACAAATATTTACAATCTAGTTATTTTCCATCTGGAATTTTAGAGAGTATACTAATTATGTGTTTATTTTTTCAAAGAAAGGAATGAAGAAATATGGATTTTGAAAGAACAAAAGAGTTAGCGAATGGTTCGCTTATCCCTCGATTAGGTTTAGGGGTATGGCAAGTGAAAGATGGAGCAGAAGCTGTTGATTCAGTGAAGTGGGCGTTACAAGAGGGTTACCGTTTAATTGATACAGCAGCAGCTTATAAAAATGAAGCTAGTGTAGGTGAAGGAATTCGTGCGTCGGGTGTTCCTAGAGAAGAAATTTATATTACAACGAAACTATGGAATGCTGATCAAGGATATGATTCCACTCTGAAAGCATTTGATGAAAGTTTAGACAAGCTTGGTTTAGACTATGTTGATCTGTATTTGATTCATTGGCCGGTTGAAGGGAAATATAAAGAGTCTTGGCGTGCGATGGAAGCAATTTACCTAAGTGGACGCGCTAAAGCAATAGGTGTATCTAATTTTCATGAACATCATATTGAAGAACTACTGAAAGATGCAAAAGTCGTACCAATGATTGATCAAATCGAGCTTCATCCAACCTTGACGCAAAAACCATTACGTAAATTTCTAACAGATAACAATATTTCCATTGAAGCGTGGTCTCCATTAGGACAAGGCAAAATTCTAGAAAATTTCACTTTAATTGAAATCGGCAAGAAATATAACAAAACAGCAGCACAGGTGATTATTCGTTGGCATTTACAAAATGATATCATTGTCATTCCAAAATCAGTTCATCAAAATCGTATCAAACAAAATTTTGACGTATTTGATTTTGAATTGACAGATGAAGATCTCAAGCGGATCGATGAATTAAATACAAATGAGCGTTTAGGTCCTGATCCAGATAATTTTGATTTTTAATACGAAGTACATTTAAAAAGTGGTAGAAAACTGGATAAAACCAATTTTCTACCATCTTTTTATAGTTGATTCACAAAATAGTCGAATAATTTAAATTCTTTTGCGTCTACATCAAAGCGAAGTTCTGGATGCCATTGAACACCCAAGATACTTTTGTTTGTATCAACTGATTCGATTGCTTCTGCAAGACCATCGGTTGATCTTGCGGTGATTTTTAATGATGGGGCTAATGTATTGAGCGCTTGATGATGATAAGAATTAACGCGATATTTTTCTCCAAGTAATTGATGGAGAACACTATCCTTTTCTATTTGAATGCCATGAGTCGCAAATTGCGGTTGAGTGGGTTGTTGACCGTGTTTGACTGTCCACTCAGGGTATAACGAAAGATCTTGATATAAAGTTCCTCCTAAAGCGACATTTAGCAGCTGCATGCCCCGACACACCGCAAAAATGGGTTTCTTTTGTTTAAGAGCTTCTTGGATCAAAGCTAGTTCAAAAAGATCACGATTACGATTGGTTTCTTCTAGCTTTGGATGGGGTTCTTCTCCAAAAAAATCTGGCGAAATATCTTGTCCGCCTGCCAATAATAATTTATCGATTTGAGAAACATACGCTGTCGCGTTTTCTTCTTTGCTAATCGGTATAACAATAGGGAGTCCGCCTGCTTTTTCAACAGCAGTTACGAAAGCTTGTGGTGTATAACTTACATGGTTGCCGTTGAAAACATCAACGGATTGAATAATTTGATTTCCAGCTATGCCGATAATCGTTGTCATTTGATCACGTCCTCAATTAATATGTAGGATAATAGTGTATCACTTTTTTATGAAATAAGGGTTAAAAATAGTTTTTAACTAAACATAAATCTAAAAATAATAAAGAAAAATAGTGAAAAAGAAACAGCTAGTCGCAATTTAGGCAAAACCTAAAAAGTGATTAACTGTCTTTTTAGTATTAACGGGCACGAATAACTTCTATTTTATACCCATCTGGATCAGTAATAAAATAATACGATGGAGGTGTTCCAGGCAGACCTTTCATATCAGTAACGTTGAAACCAGCATTTTTTTGTTCGGTGTGCAATTTTTCGATTTCGTCTACGCTGATAGCGATATGACCATAACCGTCTCCTAAATTGTACGCATTATGATCGTAATTATACGTTAACTCTAATTCATAACCATCACCAGGTAATGTTAGATAAACTAAAGTAAATTTATGTTCTGGGAAATCACGACGGCGACTTTCTTCAAAATTGAATGCCTTTTGATAAAATTCTAGCGATGCTTCCAAATCTTTGACACGAACACAAGTGTGAGCCATTTTCATATAATTCATCTTCCTTTCAAAAGTTGATAGTATCGCAGATTGAATGAAACAAACTGCTGATATTTTCATAGTAGCATAGACTTTAATAGAATTGTGAGTAAAATGATATGATATTACTTGTTCATGAGAAAATTCTCATGTAAAATTAGGTCAAAAGAAAAGGAGTTGTTTTTATGAAAACACCGTCATTCGGTGAAAAATCGGAAATATTGGACTATAAAAAAAGACTGGGTGCTTATATTATTGTATCAAGAAATAATGAGACAGAGACAGAAATAGTATTAGTTCAAGCACCGAATGGAGCTTATTTTTTACCAGGCGGAGAAATTGAGCAAGGAGAAACAAAAGAAGTTGCTATTCATCGGGAAATGATCGAAGAACTTGGTGTTGAAGTAGTTATTGGTGAGTACCTTGGACAAGCAGATGAATATTTCCATTCAAGACATCGGAGTACAGATTATTACAATCCAGGGTATTTTTTTGTTGCTAATAGCTGGACACAGATCTGTGAACCTTTAGAAAAAACAAATAAAATTTGCTGGGTGTCTATTGATGAAGGAATCGAATTGTTGAAACGTGGGAGTCATAAATGGGCAGTCCGCAAATGGGAATCTAATCAGTGAGAATAAGCTCAAGCAATTCAAATTACATGATAAAAAAGAGAGGTTGAGACAAAACTAAAAATCAGTTTTGTCTCAACCTCGCTCCATAAGTAAAAAAATTATATATATTTCAGTAAAACTTCTGCTACACCATCTTCATCGTTACTTGTGGTTAGAATGTCAGCAGCTTGTTTGACACTATCAGTTGCATTTCCCATAGCAACGCCAATACCAGCGTATTCGATCATCGATAAATCATTTTCATTATCTCCGATAGCCATTGTTTCAACTTGAGAAATCCCTAAATGTTTGGCAAGTTTAGCTAATGCATTACCTTTACTAGCTTCCTTATTCAAAATCTCATAATAAAAATCGGTGCTTTTAACAGTTGTATA
The DNA here is from genome assembly GCF_058216535.1 of Enterococcus sp. AMC1251. Lineage (NCBI taxonomy): Bacteria > Bacillati > Bacillota > Bacilli > Lactobacillales > Enterococcaceae > Enterococcus > Enterococcus sp. AMC1251. Next base: position 1,638,620 of record NZ_CM177098.1, read on the forward strand.
TTTACTGGTAAACTCTTCTGGAAGTTTGCTAATGGCTTTGTCCAGAATTTCTGGCTCGTCAATCATCATCATTTTGATAATTGATAGATCAGGTGTCATCTCTTCAACTGTCCGATATTTAAGCGGCATATCTACTAAAAAAGCTTCATGTACGGAGTATTTACCAATATCTCGGTTAGCTGTGTAAATGGCTTGATCGTCGATCGTGTGTAAATGAACGCCAACTTTGCGTGCCATTGATTCGATTTCCAAAAAGTCATCATGGCTTAATGAATACTGTGAGATGATTTCATTCGATTTTGTTGCCTGTACTAAAGAACCATTATAAGTAATCACGTAGTCATTATCGCCGTATAACTCTAATTCAGCTAATTGTTCTTTGACGCCTGGCAAAGGTCGTCCAGTACACAAAACAATATACATACCACTTTCGTTAGCTTTTTGCAAAGTTTCTTTCACTCTCGGGCTGATCTTTCTGTTAGAATCAAGTAAGGTTCCATCAATATCAATTGCGACTAATTTGACTGTCATAATATCCTCCTGAAAAAATATTTTTCAATTCTGTCTTTCAACTAATGCGCCATTGTGAATATAAGAAGCAAATTCACGATAGGTGTCATCAAATAAATCATAATGCTGTTGCCTTTTTGGGTCAACCATTTCTTTCGGGAAATAAAACCGTTCATCGATTTGAGTTTGTCCTGCAAGTGCAGCAACGAGGTGGCTGATTTTAGATAACTCAATCAAGGTTCCATCTTTTTGCATAATTTCAATTTGAGTTCGGTGACTATTTTTTTCTGGGCGATAAAAATCATAAGGCAAGTCATAACTTGAATTGATGGCAGTATAATATTTTGGGTTATAACCGACTTTTTCAATCAACGCGTCCAGATGACGAATGATCACAGAATCTCGATCGCCAGAAAATGTTGCAGATTTAAGAGGTCTGCGTATTAAAAAGCGATTGGCTAGATCGTTAAGAATCGGGTCAGGTAAAGAAGTCCATTGGGTAAAATATGTGTTTAAAACGCCATCGTCTAATTTCAAGTATTCCTGTAATGAGAAATTTCCTTTGAAGAAAGGGACCAGAAGCTGAGAATGTACTTGATAGTCCTCAGGTTGTTGTTCATATAATTCTTTCGCCCGGTTAAGTAAATGATCTAAAATGACTTCCATGCCACGAGAAACAGGATGGAAATAGACCTGAACATACATTTGATAGCGACTCACGACGTAATCCTCTACCGCATGCATTCCGTTCATAGCAAAAGCTAACCCATCTTTATAGGGACGAATCACACGTAAAATTCTTGTTAAATCAAAAGTACCATATTCTGTTCCAGTAAAATAAGCATCTCGTAATAAATAATCCATCCGATCAGCGTCAATTTGACTAGAAATCATCTGAACAACTTGAGGATTTGGATATTTTTTAGTGATAACGCTTGCTACTTTATTAGGAAAATCTGCTGAAACTCGATTTAATATCTGAAAAACTTCTGTTTCAGGGGAGGTAATAATATCTACTGTAATTGCTTCGTGATCTGTATTAAAAATATGCTCAAACGTATGAGAATACGGACCGTGGCCAACATCATGAAGTAAAGCAGCGCAAAGAGTGACTAAACGTTCGTTATCATCCCAGCCTTCTTCACCAAAATGTTCTGCTGAATAATTGCGTTGAAAAATATCGCAAATACGACGTGTTATTTCATAAACTCCTAACGAATGAGCAAAACGGCTATGTTCTGCACCGTGAAAGGTGAAAGAAGAAGTTCCTAATTGTTTGATTCGCCGCAATCGTTGTACTTCTGCTGAATTAATCAAATCTAAAATCACTTGATGCTGTACATGGATATAATTGTGGACAGGATCTCTAAAGACTTTCTCGATTGGTAAAATTTGGTATTTATAAGAGATTGACATTGATTCACTCCTTTCAATTAATGGTCGGTTGCCCCTTTATTTTATTTAAGACTTTCTCACTCTGAACAATATTCATCTAACAATTGGTTTCTTTGGTGCATTTTTTCTATCTGCTTATTCGTTTCAGTTGTAAACCACGCTGAAGTTAATAATTTAGGTACTGTTTTCCGATCAATTGTAATTGGTGTGTTATCTAATAATACGTTAATTAATCGTTTTTTCACTTCATTCACTGTCATTTCTTTTTGAAGAAGATCATCTAAATTTGCCATGACAGTTGGATTAACAGGAGGATAACCATTTTTCCCGAAATTTTCTTGTAAACTAGTTTGATAAAAACGACGAACCGATTCGCCGCGTTTTTGCTGATTTCCATTAACACTCAAGTAAACCATGACTGCAGTTCCATTTTTCACGCGACGTTGAGCGATTCCAGCAAATTTCTTACCATTGATACTTAAATCGAAGGTGCCTGGACAATAAGATTCAGTAATTTCAAAAGCTCTAATAATGTGCGTAGAATCTTCAAATGCATACTTAATCCAGTTCCACATATGCGTATAAGCGTCATCAATACTGATTTTTTTATTATCTAAATTTGGCAAAATCAATGAAACGTTTAAAATACCAGTATCAGCAATTACGCCGAGACCTCCAGCGTTACGGATAACAACATTATAGCCATCTTGTTGTAAAGAGTCTAGACCGTTACTTAAATCAGTCACTCGTGTATCTTTCATACCAAGAATCATTGTTTGGTCGAGTTGCCAAAAGTGAATAATTGGTTGCTGATTAATCCCAGAGAAAGTTGTCAAAGTATCAGTTAAAGCAAATGGCAGAAAGTAGTCTTTTTTAGTTAAACAATTTTGGTCATATAAAAAGACTGTGTCGGTTGTAAAGAGCTGGTTAAAATTAATCATCGGACTCTTCATCCTGTTTTACGCGGGAAACGTAGTCCTTCACTTCTTTATTCATTTGATTATATTCATTCGTAAAACGCATTGGTTTACTGATAATCCTCATTGGCATAGTAGCTAAAAATTTACTGAAGTCTTGTCTGGCTTCTTCAGTTAAACGACCAGGCTTAGATACTAAGCGCTCATAAAGATAATGATAAAATTGATTCATTGCATCGATATCGATACTCATTTGATTATGACACTCCATACATTCGATACTGGAAATGATCTCGTTCATATATTGAATATCATGGAGTGTTTCTTGTTGACAATGCATACAAAATAACATTGCTTCTTCATCATGAAATAACATTTGTTTCCACCTCCACTTTCTATTATAAACGATTTGAGCGAGAAATCATGCTTATCTGTGTAGAAATAACAAGAAAAATAGATAATTTTTTTTAAAATCAGAGAAATAAATAAAAAATCTTGCTATCGATCAAAGAAAACTATAAAATGTTTACATATGATTATAAGGGAAACAAATGTAAAAAAGAGGTGGAAAGATGAATGCTAAAGCCAATAAAGCCCAACAGATTACAGAAATTGATGAACTAGAAGCTCTGAAAAAAATGTGGGAAATTCGTATTTTTGAAGAAATGATTCAAGAGCTTTTTGATGCTGGAGAATTGCATGGTACGATGCATCTTTGTACTGGACAGGAGGCCACAGCAGTTGGTGGAGCTGGTATTTTAAAGCAAAGCGACTGGATTGTTTCAACACACAGAAATCATGGTCATTGTATTGCGAAAGGAACAGATATCGGAAGTATGTTTGCCGAAATGTTAGGAAAGAAGACGGGAACTAATGAAGGCAAAGGCGGCAGCATGCATATTGCTGATATGGCAGTTGGAAATTTAGGATCAAATGGGATTGTTGGGGCAGGGTTTCCAATTGCAGCTGGTGCTGCTTTAAGTGCGCAGATGCATGAGACAGATCAAGTTGTATTATGCTACGCTGGAGATGGGGCCACCAATGAAGGAAGTTTTCATGAAGCTCTGAATTTGGCTTCTATTTGGCAATTACCCGTTATTTATTTTATTGAAAATAACCAGTATGGAATGAGCAGTTCTATTGAGCAGATGGTCAATATTGAGAAGCTTTCAGATCGAAGCAAAAGCTATGGTATTGAAGGTATAACGATCGATGGCAATGATCTATCAACAGTATCAGAAACTGTTTCAAAAGCTGTAGTTAAGGCTAGAAGCGGTGGTGGTCCGACTTTGATTGAAGCACTGACTTATCGTCACAAAGGACATTCAAAATCGGATAAGCTAATATATCGTTCGCAAAATGAGTGTCGTAATTGGCAAGAAAATAACGATCCAATTATACGTCTTGAAAAAAAATTAATTCAAGATACGAAAGTAGAAGAAAAACAAATTCGACAGTTGGAAAGAGGAATCCGAGAAGAACTAGCTGAGTTAGTTGCCTCTGCAAAACTTGACAGTGAACCAACCATTGACGATTTATGGACGCATGTGTATGCGGAAGGGGAATTATGAGAACAATTACTTATTTACAAGCAATTAATGAAGCATTGGACGAGGCGTTGGCTCAAGATAACCGTGTTTTTCTCCTAGGAGAAGATATTGGCGTATACGGTGGCGGTTTTGGGGCTACTCAAGGACTTCAGGAAAAATATGGAAAACAGCGTGTGCGCGATACACCTATTTCAGAAAGTGCAATCGCTGGTGTTGCAGTAGGGTCTGCCATGACAGGCATGCGTCCGGTGATGGAATTGCAATTTTCAGATTTTATCACTGTTGCGATGGATCAGTTAGTTAATCAAGCGGCGAAAATTCATTATATGTATAGTGGAAAAGCTAAGGTTCCTCTAGTAATGAGAACAGCTGCAGGATCGGGTACTGGAGCAGCTGCACAGCATTCGCAGAGTTTGGAAAACTGGATGGCTCATATCCCTGGTTTAAAAGTAATTCAGCCGACTAATGCATATGATGCTAAAGGGTTACTCCACGCAGCGATCAAAGATAATAATCCAGTCATGTTTTATGAGCATAAGCTATTGTATAAAACGATCGGAAATGTGCCAGTTGAACCATATACACTACCAATCGGTGTCGCAGATATTAAACGAATCGGTTCTGATGTTACGATTATTGCTACAGGAATCATGGTAAATAAAGCTTTGGAAGCAGCAGAAATTGCGGAAGAAAACGGTATTTCTGTTGAAGTCATTGATCCAAGAACCTTGGTTCCACTAGATCTGGAAACTATTTTGATATCTGTTGAAAAAACAAAACGAGTGATTGTTGCAACAGAAGCAGTTAAAAGTAGTGGATTTAGTGCAGAAATCACCTCGGTTATTGCAGAGTCCAAATTTTCGATGGATTTAAAGGCACCAATAATGCGCTTAGGTGGAGAATTTATTCCGATGCCAGCACAAAAAACATTAGAAGCATATGCAATTCCTCAAGTAGCCTCTTTGGTTAAAGCTGTGAAATATATAATGGCAGAGAATGAGGTTTAGCTATGAAGATCAGCGAAGATCGTAGAAAAATGTTAAAAATTGTTACGATGTATTATGAACAAGGACTGACCCAGGCTGTGATTGCAAAAAAAATGGCTATTTCTCGACCTGTAGTTTCGAAAACTTTGCAAAAAGCCAGGGATTCAGGAGTTGTTTCGATTTTGATCAAAGATGAATCTGCTTATGCTGTTGAGCTAGGCTTGCGTTTAGAGAATAAGTACCAACTTAATGACGTAATCGTCATACCAACGAATAAACAAAAGCAAGCTGAGATAGTAAAAAAAGAAGTTAGTCGAGCAGCCTCATTTTATTTTGAAGAACATTTAAAACCTAGTATGAATGTTGGATTATCATGGGGAACGACGTTAGCTGATATGATTGATGAGATGCCATATCAGTCTTTTCCATCGATTAATGTTTGCCCCTTAGTCGGTGGTGTTTCTAGTGAGCACCTTTATTTTGATACAAATCATTTAGTTTTTCGATTGGCTGAAAAACTCAACAGTCGTTGCCAATATTTTTATGCTCCTGCACTAGCAGAGACTATAGGATTAGCAAATGTTTTAAATGAATCACAATTAGTAGGAAAAGCAATGAAGCAAGCAAAAAATGTTGATTTTGCGATTATCGGTGTAGGAAACCCGAATAAAAGTTCCACTTGGAAACGCCTTGGATATATAGAAAAGAAAGAAGTGCAAATCATCAAAGAAACAGGAGTCAAAGGAGATGCAGTAGCGTCCTTATTTGACAAAAATGGCCAAACAGTAAACAATGAAATAAGCAAACGGATGATAGGCGTCAAAGTAGAAGATTTAGCAAACATACCGGAAGTAATGGTTATTGGTTGTGGCGAGGAAAAAGCAGAGAGCATCAAACCGCTAGTGCTTGGTAAAAGTTGCACTGTTTTAGTTGTTGATCAAATGATTGCGGAAGCATTGGTTTGAAAATTGGCGATTATATTAAACTTTTGTGTTATCTAGCTTTGCGGGCTAGTCTTTCGTCGAAAAGATCAAAATAGCATGTGACAAAGAACGTAGCAGTCTATTTTTCAGTTGAGACTGGGCGGAGCCCTGCTATGCTTTTAAATTAAGGAGAGTGCTTTCAATGGATTTATCTCAAGGAACACCAGTATCTATTCAATTGAAAACAGTAGTAGATCAAGCTGGGGAGAAGAAAAATTTTTATTTTGATTTGGAAGGTCAAATCGTGAAAATAGGCGATACTTTATATATTCGCTATAAAGAAGAGCAAGAAGAAGGAGAAGCTGTTCCGGTAACAATCAAAGTTGAACCAGATGGGAAAATTCAGTTGATTCGTGCTGGTGGGCTCAGAATGCGTCTGAAATTTGCCTATCAAGAGCGTTTAGAGACGAGCTATAAAACACCTTATGGTTTATTCCAAATTACGACATTTACACGTAATTTACGGTTCAGTCTTAAGGATCAGCCTGTCGCTGGAAGTATTTTGATCGATTATGATTTGTATTCTCAAACGGAAAAAATTGGGGAATATCATTTAGAATTAGAATTTACTGCGTAATTATGCAATAATCAATTGATTTTTTCTTGATGTTTTTGTATGATAAGGAGTAGACTGTGAAAGGACGTGTACCGTTTGGAAATTAATGTATTTGACGGGTTGAACAAAGATGAATTATCCATGATCGAAGTTGCGCACGCAATTTTAGAACAACGTGAAGATGTGATGGACTTCTCTGACTTAGTAAACCAAATTCAAAATTATCTTGGAAAATCTGACAGCGAAATTCGTGACTCTTTAGCACAATTTTATACTGACTTAAATATTGATGGCAGTTTTATATCTCTAGGAGATAATCGTTGGGGCTTGCGCTCATGGTATCCACTTGATTCTATCAACGAAGAAGTAACACATGGCTTGGATGAAGATGAAGAAGATAAACCTCGACGTAGAAAACGTAAAAAAGTTAATGCCTTTATTAGTGGTGCTAACGATGAAGATGTGATCGACTATAATGATGATGATCCAGAAGATGCTGAATTAACAGATGACGCTGATGACGATATTCTTTATGATGATGACGATGATGACGATGAAGAGATCAAAGCATACAACTCAGATCTTCAAGAAATTGGAGCAGATTCAGATGATGAAGAAGAAGAGTTGCCTGGAATTGAAGAAGATCTTACAATCATCGATGAAGATGATGTGGATGATGACTTTGATGAAGAAGATGAGTATGCTGAACCAGCTGAGAAAGAGTAAAATTCAAGTATGAATGAGTGTTCTTGTTGAAAGAACGCTCTTATTTTGTATCATTAGAACACGAAGCGTGGGTGTTTTTATTTAGTAAAAAAAAATAAAGCAAAATGATTGACAAATGGTCTATATCTTTGTAAACTATCCCTGTTAACAAAATCAAATAGCGTTTTCATGTGACTAGATAATACTAGGCATGGAAGAATTTCTAAAAAATATGATATACTCATATTTTGACGGGATTGTTCTATGCTTTTTTTGTTGTTTTACAGCTGGAAACGGACAATCTACTTCTGCAGAAGAGGAATGTTTATGAAAATCAAAAAGGTGCTTAATCAAAATGCTGTACTTGTCGTTGAAGATGGGCAGGAAAAAGTGGCAGTTGGCAAGGGCGTGGGATTTAATAAAAAGAAAAACGATTTGTTATTCCCACAACAAGTGGAACGAATGTTTGTAATGGAACCAGAAGGCTTGAAAAAGCTCCAAGTGTTATTATCACAAATCGATGAAAAATATTTTTTTGTAACTGAAGAAATTATTTCACATGCTGAAACAATTCTAGGTGAAAAATTGAATGAACACATTAATATTGGATTGAGTGATCACATTGCATTTGCGGCAGAAAATATCCAAAACAATATTATTGTGAGAAATAAGCTGTTGAATGAAATCGAAATTTTATACAGTGAAGAGTTTTCAATCGCGCAATGGGCAGTGGATTATTTGACGCAAACTTTGGGTATCCCATTTAGTTATGATGAAGCAGGCTATATCGCAATCCATATTCATAGTGCTCGCAGTGGACGTACGGATAATAGTAAAAGTATTCGTGAAGTCACAATTGTTTCAGAAATTATTCATTTAATCGAGCAAGAATTAGGAATCAATATTCATGATGAAAAGATGAGTTTAAGCTATTCACGATTAGTCAATCATCTACGCTTGTTTATTCACCGTTTTCAGCAAAGTCAGTATGCCGTTTTAGACGATGAAATTTTAGATATTGTGCGTAAAAAATACGCAGAAAGTTACGAAATATCGAAAAAAGTTCAAGTTTTGTTAATGAGAAATTTTCACTACCAAGTACCAAATGAAGAATTAGGTTATCTGGCTATTCATATTGAACGGCTGAAGATGATCAAATAAAAAGCAAGGGGAGAGACACAAATGAAAGCATATATGCAAAGAATGGGACGTTCGTTGATGCTTCCTGTAGCGGTATTACCTGCTGCAGCGATTTTAATGGGTATTGGGTACTGGATTGATCCCAACGTAATGACAGGTTTAGGTGATCCAAATTTTCTATCTGTTTTTTTAGTTAAAGCAGGTGGCGCAATTATCGACAATCTGCCAGTTTTATTTGCGGTAGGTTTAGCTCTAGGTATGTCAAAAGATAAAGATGGTGCAGCAGCACTCAGTGGTTTGGTTGCTTTCTTAGTAGTAACAACGCTTCTTTCAACTGCAACAGTTGGAGCAATGAAAGGTATTCCAATTGAACAAGTAGATCCTTCTTTTGCTAAAATTGGCAATGCTTTTATTGGGATTTTATCAGGATTAATTGCCGCAGCAATGTATAATCGATTTAGTCAGGTAAAATTACCAATGGCCTTATCCTTCTTTAGTGGCAAACGACTAGTTCCAATTATGACTGCTTTAGCAATGTTAGTAGCGTCTGGTGTATTGTTTTTCGTATGGCCAGTAGTGTTCTCTGGCTTAGTTACTTTCGGGGAATCTATTTCTAAATTAGGTGCTGTTGGAGCAGGACTTTACGGCTTCTTTAATCGTTTATTGATTCCAACGGGTTTACATCACGCTTTAAACTCAGTATTCTGGTTTGACGTAGCTGGTATCAACGATATTGGAAACTTCTTATCTGGTACTGGTGAAAAAGGGGTCACTGGTATGTATCAAGCTGGTTTCTTCCCAATGATGATGTTTGGGTTACCTGCAGGGGCTTATGCAATTTATCGGAATGCTCGTCCTGAAAAGAAAAAAGCAACGGCTTCATTAATGATAGCAGCAGCGTTTGCTTCATTCTTTACTGGTATCACTGAACCATTGGAATTCTCATTCATGTTTGTTGCATGGCCACTATATGTTTTACATGCTATTTTGACCGGAATTTCATTATTTATTTCTGCATTCTTCCACTGGACAGCAGGTTTTGCTTTCAGTGCTGGTTTAGTCGATTTTGTTTTAAGTTTACGTAATCCAATCGCTAACCAACCATATATGTTGATTGTTCAAGGGTTAGTCATGGCTGTTCTTTACTTCTTCGTCTTTGATTTTGCAATCAAAAAATTCAACTTGATGACGCCAGGCCGTGAAGAGGGAGAAGGGGAAGAAACACCAGATATCGATACAACTGGTGACAATAAATTTGCAGTTTTAGCTAGCAAAATCTATCAAGGACTTGGTGGAGATACAAACGTTACGTCTATTGACAACTGTACAACTCGTTTGCGTTTAACGGTTAGCGATACTGGAAAAGTAGATCAAGCAAAAATCAAAGCAACTGGCGTTCCAGGTGTGAAAGTCATTGATGATACAAATATTCAAGTAATCGTTGGAACAGAAGTTCAATTTGTAGCGGATGAAATGAATAAAATCCGTAATGGTGGTGTATCTTCAGTTTCAACTGAACCAGCAAAAAAAAATGAAGTGCAAACGGAAGTACCAAAAGCAACTGTTAAAGAAACTGAATTATATGCTGTTGCAAATGGAAAAGTTATTCCAATTTCTGAAGTACAAGATGATGTGTTCTCAGCAAAAATGATGGGCGACGGATTTGCAGTTCTCCCAACAGATGGTGAAGTATCTACTCCTGTTGCAGGTAAGATCACAAGTATCTTCCCAACAAAACATGCATTAGGAATCCAAACTGATTCTGGTATTGAAGTATTGCTACACATGGGCTTAGATACAGTTGAACTAAAGGGTGCACCTTTCACTTTACACATTGAAGAAGGTCAGGTACTGAAAAAAGGTGATAAAGTTGCAACAATTGATCTAGCAGCGCTAGAAACTGCTGGTAAAAAATCTGACTTAATCGTTGTCTTTACAAATCAAGATGTTGTTGCAAACTATGACTTAACAAAAGCAAATCAAGCAGTTTCTGCTAATGATTCTATTGGTAAAGTAATAGTAAAATAAGCAATTAGAAGCTATCTGAGAATAATCTTGGATAGCTTTTTTTTCTTTTCTTGCTTTATTTTTTTTCTATGATATGGTTAAAGTATACTAGTTATATGTTATCTAGCTATGTGGGTTAGCACTGCGCTTTTTTCGATCGATTCAACTCCTAAAAACTAAAATGTTAAGGATTGAAAGAGTCTGAAAAAGCAATTCAGTTAAATTTTTTTATCCTTAATCTACTGAATGAATCCATTATGCATTTAATTTATACGAGGAGGAGATTATCTTGCATGAATAAGACTGGACACAAAGAAGTGCCAGTTGATGATCATACGGTTTCTTTGTGTCATATTAGATAAATATGATAAAGATGAAGGAGCAGTTTTTAAATGATTATTGTTAAAGGGAACAATCCGAGAAAAGTTGAAAAAATTTGGGAATTAGTAAAAAGAAATCATACAGGAAAGAAAATCGCAATTGTTGGGTATTCTGGAGAAATTCCTCATAATTTTATTCGAGCAAAGCAACTGCCTGCTTACGAAACAATAACAAAACACAATACACTTGACGATTTAACACGTTTTTTAAAAGAGACCAAAGATCGATTTGAAGCAATCATTCTTTACATTGATTGTGAATCTCATTTGATAGAATCAATAAAGGAAAAAACTAAGCCTTATAAAGAAAAATTCATCTTAACTGTTTATGACGAAAGAGTGTATGAGCAAGTAATCGATGGAGAAAAAGGGTGAAGATAGTATGAACGAAAATACTGAACGATTATTGGGACTAATTCAAAAGTTTCAAACCAAAGAACTGACATTAGATGATGCAATAGAGCTTCGACGATTATCAGCAGAATTTACGAATACTTGTGGCGAAGTTGTTGAGCATAAGATGGATCAGTTGTATAAAATGTAACTCTTTAAAGTAACAATAATACGGAGAAGGGCAGGTATAAATCTGACCTTCTTTTTTATTTGCTTACGATTTCCGGACAATGGATGTAACTGGAGTAGTAGAATTACCAGATCGTATTGAAATGGTTATGCAAGGAGAGAATGTAACGATCCAAGTTGAATTGATTCATCCTATTGTGGTGGAACAAGGACTGACATTTGGATCAGGTATTATTACTGGAATAGAAAAATAAAAAACTTTCATAAGATTGACCAGGAATTCGAGGTAAAAGTTTTTAAGCTCCGAGAAGTAAGAAGGGATTCATGAAAAATATTCTTCAAATCTTTGTGAATTTCGGCTTATTTCTCGGAGCTGTATTCTTTTTGCCATTTATTATGATATAGTTCTTCTACCTATGGTATACTATTTAATCAAACAGAAGGAGGTAGAAAAAATGAGATGCATTATTTTAAGGGTTGATGCATTTACACAAATTCCTGGACAAGGAAATCCTGCAGGTGTCGTATTAGATGGAGACAAGTATACTACGGAGGAAATGCAAGAAATCGCTGAAAAAGTTGGTTTTAATGAAACTGTTTTTGTTTGTAAAAGTAACAACGCTAAAGTTAAGTTAAGGTATTTTACACCTGGTCATGAAACCCCACTTTGCGGACATGCAACAATTGGAGCTATTTTCGCTTTGTTTAATGGAAAAGGAGATAGTCAGCTAGAAATTGAAACAGGTGCAGGCGTTTTGCCAATCACTTATGAAGAAAAAAAACAAAGAATAACAATGAAACAAGCGGAACCCCAATTTATTACTTTTAAAGAAGACAAGGAAGCTCTTTGTCGGAGTTTAGGAATTAAACTACACGATTTGCATCCCGATTTACCAATCCAATATGGCAATACAGGTTCGTGGACAGTGCTCGTGCCAACAATCAATAGCACCGTTTTGGATAAAATGAAACCTGATTCAAATGCTTTTCCAGATATTTTAAAGGAAATGCCACGAGCTTCGGTTCATCCATTTGCAATACTTAGTGAACGAGCTGGTCTTTTTACAGCTAGGCATTTCTCCTCACCGTTTTCTGGAACGATAGAAGACTCTGTTACTGGAACAGCTTCGGGAGTAATGGGTGCTTACTTATTAACTCATACTTATGTCAATCAAGAAAGCATTGAAATTAGTGTTTCTCAAGGACAACATGTCCAAAGTGAAGGGATTGTTATGGTTCATGGTAAAAAAAATACTGAGGGAGCAACCTGCATTAGCATTTCTGGAACAGCTTGTTTGAATGAAACATTTGAAGTAACTATCTAAAGAAAGAGAGTATGATACAAAACTGAAAAAACAGTTTTGTATCATACTCTCAAATGGAATAATTAGCGAGAAAAGCGAAAGCTTTTTTGAATAAGTTATTCTCCGATTATCGTTGATATCTATTTCTAAGAATTCGACGAACGCCATGTATTTTCTCTTGTTTTTCGATTGGCGCATTATCAATTATCAATAAGGCGATCATCACATAAGCGATAAAACTATCTCTGGAGTACAATGTATATCTAGAGACCCACTTAGCTGCATATTTCTCTTTATAATCCCGTAGTCCTTGAAAGGAATAAAAACGTGAACCAAATTCATAAACCAGATAAGCAATTCGTTCTTGAATAAAACTTTTTTTAGATGTCCCAACATTCGATAATGGTGCCATACCTAGATTAAAATAAGTAAGGCCTTCATCGTTCATGTAGTTAAATAATGAAATAAAAAGATAATCCATCACACCAGACGGGGCTTCTTTGCTATATCTCATTAAATCGATCGTACCTTCTTCTTTAGTGTAGGTTGGCATGATGTTTGCGAAAGCAACGATTTGATCATCTTGATTTTTAGCAACGGCAATTTTTCCTCGTTGCAAGTAATTCTCAGAAAAGAACCCTAATGAAAAGCCTTTTTCTTTACGAGTACCTAACCATTCATCAGAAATTTGTTTTAACTCCTGCATCAAATTTGTTGAAAAAGGTGGCAGTAGTACTTCAAATTGGTAATTTTCTTTTGTAAAACGATTCATGACCGCCCGTTCACTTTTCATTTTTTTCCCAGATAATGTGAAATTCGGCAAGTCTACATGCGCTTCTTCGCCCATCTTAATAAAATCATAGCCAAATTCATGCAAGAACATCACAATTTCTTCAGACGCTTCATAGAAAACTGGAAGATAACCCCAGCGATCTGCTTCATTAATAAATTGTTCCATAGCAACTGAAAAATCTTCTTTTTTCCCAGAAGGATCGCCCATGACGATACACTTATTATTCAATGTTTTAAACTGCAACAACACTGTATCTTCACCTTTTTGATCCGTATAGACATACATATCTTTATCTTTAAGAAAAATCAGCTGACTATCCGTATTTCCACCATAAGTATTTAAAAGGGTAAGGGCACGTTCTTCATCTAAAGCAGTTCCCATAGTATGCCGTTTACCTTCCAGATAACGGATAAATACATAGCTAAATAATGTTACTAATAAGATTCCGATAAAACCAGAAAGCCAAATTTTTTCTGATGGAAAGAAAAAGAACGAGATAAAATGTCGTTTATGATGTGGAAATGTCGGCAAATTATATACGCCAATTACTATATATAGAATAGTTAGAGCTAGAAAAATAATCCCATCAATGGTGATCATTTCCCAAGAATACACTAACTGTTCTCTAAATAGTTCCCTCTTTGAGAAAACAATTATTATCAGAAGAAGACTAAGAAAGCCAAGGATTCCCAAGCTGAAATCTTTAATAAATGTATAAACTAACGTTATCAGTATTAAGCCAATCGTTGGTAGATAGGCACGTTTTACTCTAGCCGCAATTCCTCGGCCCATAATCAGCAATGAAAAGCCTAATAAAATAGCAGGAAGTTGCGTGATAATGTGAAACGAAAGCGGGTTTAATTGTTTGAGCCATTTAAATTCGTGAAATGCTTCTGGAATTGTTGCGGAAAGAACGATCATAATACCAGAAAAGTACAAGAGAAAAACAACTATTTTATGCGCTAGCTCTGTTGACAGTTCTCTCGGAATACCGGAATAACGTTTATTTAAACTCTGACTTAAATTACTTACAAAGAAAATTACACCAATAATGAATGGAATAATATAATAGAATAAACGATAAAGTAATATCCAAGCAACCACAAATTCTCGATTGATGCCCAAAGCGGATAAACCAAGGATCATCATGATATCGAAACTACCCAATTCACCTGGAATCATAGAGACAATCCCAATCACTGAAGCTGCTATGAAAAGAGGAATGACTTCTATAGGATTTATTTTAACCCCCATCAGCATTCCGATTAGTAAAAAACTCACTAAAACCCCTGTCCATTCTAAGAAAGAAGTTAAAATAAGACTAGCACGTGTTTTATTATCAATATTACCGATATATTCATCTTTTCTAATCAAGCTAACAACCAAAACGATAGGGAAATACAATCCACCGCCAATCAGCCAAATCCAATATTGTTGTAAGTAATCACTGGTATGACCAAACATAACTAGAAAAAAGGAGATTAAACTGTAAATAGAAAGACCAGACATTAGAAAAATCAGGATTTTCGAAAGAGCTCGAACAACCATTTTGCCATCTTTTTCTTTTCCATAAAATTCTGAGCGCAATCCAATACTAACCAAACCGCCAAATCCAGCAATGTTATTAATCGTATTGATCATCCAACTGCTTTCTATGAGAAAAGATTTTTTTGGTTTTTGTTTTAATATTCTGTTTAGAATCACATCATATCCAACCATTGGAAAGACAGCAATTAAACCAATCAGAAACATCAGAGCAATTTTCCAGATAGTAAGATCTTTAAAAATAGCCCCAAGTTGCTCAATCGAAATTGTTTTGCCAATAGAAAGTAATTCCCGAAAAACAATGATTACAACTGAAAAAATAAAAATAGCTTTAAAATAACCGACATGATCTTTAATCCATTGAAGCATTTTTTTCATTTAATAGCACCTACTTTTCTTGTAAGAATGTTAAAATTTCTCGATTGAATGTTTTGGGCTCTTTTTTTGCGAATGAATGTCCTTGGTTTGGAATCAAAACAAATGAAGCATTTGGGATTTCTTTTGCTAAATGCATTGAATGCGATCGTTTGATGATATCATATTTACCAACGATGACTAAAGTTTTAGCGGATAGGTTCTGTAAGTCTTTTTTTGAAACCCCAATATCATGGGTCATTAAACGAACAAGGAGCTTTTGTTTTTTCGCTTTTTTATTAAACAAACCAAAGAACATAAAAAAAACATATTCTATCGCTGTAATAAGCCTTATAGGCAACATGATTCCTTTAACCATTGTATTTCCAGCGTTTAGCACTAAGCGATGAACCATTTTAGGATATTTTTTTGTAAAAACCATTGCTAGATTAGCCCCGTCGCTAAAGCCGACGATATTTGCTTGCGTAATATGTTCTTGTTGCATGATCCAATAAAGGTCGTCAGCCATCTGATCAAAAGTGAGTGAGTTACTTTGATTTGTTGAACGGGCATGTCCTCGGCTATCAACTGTAAGGACAGTAAAGTAACGACTAAACTCGGGCACTTGTTTCTCGAAATATTTACCGCTTCCACCATTTCCATGAAGAAGGAATAAAGGAAAACCTTTCCCAGACATTTCATAATAAATCAAACTATTATCCGAAGTTAATAGCACTTTTTTTTGTTTTTTCATATCGTTACCACCTATCTTACATAGTATATCTGTTTTTAGTTAGATTTCAAACTGAAATGGGTAAAGATAAGTTCAAATTTGTATTAAAGAATAATAAAGAATTGTCTTTTTTTTAGATTTTTTTTTGATAATAAAGTATGATGAAATCTACTCACAAAAAGTTTGGATGATAAGATGGGCAAATTGATGAAATTTACAAAAAGAATAATACTATTGTTATTTTTATTACTGATTATCGGTTTAGGTTATTTTGGGTTTAAGATCCGCCAAAATGTTCAGCAAGTAATGACGTATGAAGCTGAAGTAGAACAGGCAGTAAAAGAAAACAATATTCCAGAATACAAAAATCTAGTTTTAGCAATTATTTATACTGAATCAAAAGGGCGTACTGAAGACTTGATGCAAAGTAGTGAAAGTGCGTACGGTAAGCGGCAAATGATTGGAACTACTAAAGAAAGTATTGATACTGGGGTCGCATTTTTAGCACAATCAATTACCCAAACTAATGATGCGGGCTGTGACATTTGGACGGCTGTCCAAGCGTATAACTTTGGGTTAGATTATATTCAGTTCGTGAAAGAACGTGGCGGGAAAAATTCGATTCGCCTAGCAGAAGAGTATTCCAAGGAGATTTTGTCACCACTATTGGGAAATGACAATCAAAAAACTTATCGTTATTATCGACCACAAGCATTGGTCTACAACGGTGGATTTTTGTATAGTAATGGTGGAAACATGTTCTATGCCGATATAGTAAAAATGAACGAACAGTTTATTAAGTGGTTAAAATAATGTTCTTTTGAATAGGAGACACAAACAGCTAATGCCAATTAGAGAAAGAAATTAATTTCTTTTTCTAATTGGCATTAGCTGTTTGTGAGTATGTTATCGATATTTTTTGAGATTTTCTTTGGCTAATCGCTCATTTCCACGTTTAAAATTCCCAGTAATTCGAGCAAGTAAATACTGTTCTTCTTCCTTCGATGCTTCATAAAGATCTGCCAATAAACTACTGGCATCAAATCCTTTAAGAATCATCACCTGTTTTTTATTGTAGTAAATAAAAAGTTTATTGTCTTTGCCTTCTCTCCAAGTAAAGACCTTATTGAGTACTAAATCTTCTAATCCCACGCTTGATTCCTCCTTAACTATTTAATACTTCATTCAAAAATAACTTATGTGCAAAGGCACTTTTAGTTTGTTCGAAATGATTTAACAAGTCAATTGCACTATTGGCTACAGAAAGGCCTTTTTCATAGTCAGCAAACTTAATTTCCCAAATACCTTTAAGAAAATTAAGTTTATTCATTTCGTAAAAATATTCAGAATTAACTATAAGATTAGAAGCTTCATCAATGAATAGTTTTGATAAATTTTGTTCATTTTTATCCAAAAAAAAGATAATTAGATTTAAATACATTAAAACCCCTTCATAATGAGTTTTAATATTTTTTTTAAAATGAGGAAGTTTAGACAAAAACTTTTTTGAAAATAAGAAAACTTGATCCTCAGTAAAGGCAAACATTGCGTTATTAAATAAAAAAACATCGTAATGATACCAATGATCTTGCTTGATTATATAAGACCAAATCATTTCACCATATTTACTAACTTCGCTATTTTGATTGTTCATCTTAGCATAATGAATACGAATTAGACATTCATTCATTTTTGTGGAACTTACTTTAGTATCATTATACAACATTCTTTCTTGTGATAGCAGCTGAGCTAAACCGCGCTTATTGGATGTCAAGATGCAATCTCTTAAAGAAATCAAAAAATTGTTTTGATGACCAATTTCACCATGGTGTATTTGAAAAAATTCTTCAAAATTGATATTGAGTTTTTTTAGTAACTTCTCAAATTTGTTAAGTGTAATATCAGAATCACCATTTTCAAATTTTGATAAGAATGAAACAGAAATATTATTACTGGCCATTTCCCTTAAAGTCAACCCTCTTGATTTTCTTATAGAATGTATGGTTTTCCCATACATTTCCATATTTTCTCCCGTTCTCCTGTGTGTATCTTTCAAGTATATCCCCTCCAAATTCCACTATAGTGTAAATAAAAAAACATTTACTTTTTTTATTATATACTTCACTAAGGAAACGCAAAATCAAACTAAAAGGAGGACAAATCCTATGAGATGTTCTATTAGAATTTGGGAAATAATCGGTACTGAATCAGAAAATGTCATTTGAGCTGACTAATCAAGTATATCGTACAAAAAAAAGGAAGTGAAGTAAATTGAAAAAAAAAGTTTTTATTTCAGGTGTAGCAGGTTTTCTTGGAAGTCACTTAGCAGAAGAATTTTTAGTTAGAGGATTTACGGTACTTGGAATTGATAATCTTTCTTCAGGTTATGAATATAACATTCCAAAAGAAGTCATTTTTAAAGAAGCAGACTGTAATGATATAGAAGAGTATGATTTTTTATTAGAAAATGTGGATTATGTGTATCATTGTGCAGCATTGGCATATGAGGGACTAAGTGTTTTTTCTCCACACTTAATTAATAAAAATATTGTTACTGCTACCACTGGAATGCTTAGCGCTTCTATTAAACATAGGGTAAAAAGATTTATTTTTTGTTCCTCAATGGCTCGTTATGGAAACAATCAGATTCCATTTAAGGAAAGTTACTTACCAGAACCTATAGATCCTTATGGAATAGCTAAGTATGCTTCAGAACTACTAGTAAGAAACTTGTGTGAGATCCATGGCATAGAATACAATATTGCAGTTCCACATAATATTATCGGTCCAAAGCAAAATTATTCAGATCCTTATAGAAATGTAGCTAGTATTTTTATAAATAGGATGCTAAAAGGACAGCAACCTATTGTCTACGGAGAAGGTGATCAGTTGAGATGTTTCAGCGATATTGATGATTGTATCCACTGCTTAGTGAGATTGGGTTTAGATGACAATATAAAAAATGAAGTATTTAATATAGGACCGGATGAAGAGTTTACCACTATACTGGACTTAGCTAAGACAATCTCAGAATTGCTTGAGTTTAAATTAGAACCGATTTTTTCTAAAGGCAGACCTCAAGAAGTAAAATATGCGACGTGCTCGTCTGATAAAGCGAAGAAATATCTAGAATATGAAACAAAAGTATCTTTAAGAGCAAGCTTAAAAAAAATGATTACTCATATAGAAATTATGGGGGTCAAAGAATTTGATTATCGACACCAAATAGAAATTTTGAATGAAAAAACACCTGATACCTGGGTAAAAAAATTAATTTAGAGGATAAAAAATGAAAATTTCAGCGATTATACCATGTCTTAATGAAGAAAAGAATATTGCTATTGCATATCAGAGGATTACAAGAGTACTCGATAAATACGATGATTACGAAATTATTTTTATCGACGATGGTAGTACAGATAACTCATTGATGGAAATGAAACAATTAGCAAAAGAGGATAGACATGTTAAGTATATCTCGTTTACTAAAAATTTTGGTTTGGAATGTGCATTCAGGTATGGCTTTCTATCCGCATCCTATGAGTGGTGCATACAATATGATGCTGATCTACAATTTCCGCCGGAAGAGACAGAGAAACTTATTAAAAAAGCTGATGAAGGAAATGATATTGTTTTTGGGATTAGGACGAAAAGAAGTGATCATTACTATAGGGTGATTGGCTCGAAAATACAGCAATCAATTGCAACAAATATTTTTAAAATCAAGCTACCAAAAGGAGCGTCTGTCTTTAGACTTGTTAAAACTGACATAGCAAAAAAAGTAATAAATTATCCTGCTAGAACATTATATTTTATCGCAACAGTTCCTTTAGTTACTTTAAAATACGCCATGGTTGAAGTAGAACATCACCCTAGAATGAATGGCAAAACAAATTGGAAATTCAGAAAAATGCTAAGTCATTCAAATGAACTATTTTTTGGTTATTCTAGTCAATCACTAAATCTATCATTGTATCTTTTTCTTCTAAATTCACTAGTATTTATAGGAATGTGGGTGCATTTTTATTTCAATCAGAAAATAAATAACACAATTTTCCTACTGTTTGTCAGTTTATTATCATTCTCTCATTTCTTTTCAAAAATTATTTCAGATCAATACTTGAAGTATTCCAATCAAAACAACGATTGGAAAAAGAATGTGTTTATCAAGGAAACAAATATTAAAAACTAAAAAAGAGGAGGAAAATAACATCGAGAAGGAGGCTGAAATCATGAAAAAAAAAGTTCTTATTTTAGGCGCTGGACAAGACCAGAAACAAATGTATGAAACAGCTAAAAGAGAGAATTATATTGTTTATGGAGTGGATGTTAATCCGCAAGCGTATTGTAGAAATATAACAGATAGATTTATTCATTTATCTACAAGAAATTATCAGGGAATAATAGAGGCATTGGGAGATGAAGCTGTTGATTGTATTATTTCTCCTGCTTCGGATGCATCAAGTATTTCTGTCTATGCGTTATCAGAACATTTTAATACGCATTGGAAGCCATCTTTGAAATCTATATTAGCATCATCAGATAAGGGCTACTTCTTAGAAAATATAAAAAAGCTAAATGTTGATATCCCAGAATTTTGTGTTAGTAAAAAATTCTGTGAACTAGAAAAAGCATCTAAAACCATAGGTTATCCAATAATGATTAAACCAGTAGACTCATCTGGGAGCAAAGGAATATCTTTTGTTAACTCTCTTGAAAAATTGAAAGTGAGCTTTATAGATGCGGTTGAGAACTCTTATTCAAATAGTATAATTGTTGAAAAATATATTGAAGGCGAACATTACTCAGCAGAATGGTTCAGGTATAAGGGTGAAACAATATCAGGAATTATAAGTGAAAAAAAGAATACTGGACAACCACACTTCATAACCATTCAACACCTGGTACCAGCACCACTAAATGAAGATGTAGAAATTAGAATTAGAACAACTTTAGATAATCTATGTAAGGTATTTGATATTAAAGATGGACCAGTCAACTTTGATTTTATATTGAAAGAAAATTCTATTTACATGATTGAATTAGGTGCAAGATTAGCAGGAAACGGTATGCCATCTCTAGTCAAATTCAGTCATAATATAGACACCTATAAATTGAATCTTGATCTAGTTGCGGGAAAAAACATTTGGCAAAAAGAAAGTAATCAACTAATTAACTATGCAGCCCTTTGGGTTATATCTACTAGTAGTAATGGACGATTGAAACAAATCAGTGGTCTGGACATTATAAAAGAGCACCCTGCGTTTTTTAAAGTTGAACTTTTCAAAAATGTAGGCGATAATATCCATTCTTTTACTCAATCTAACCAGAAATTAGGCTATAACTTTCTAGAACATTCATCTCTTGAAAAAGTTAGGGAACTCTTGAGTTTAATAACTAATTCAATTCAAGTTGAGATGGAACAACAAGAAAATTTATAGCTACAGTATTTAAAAATAAAGAAAAAGATTGGAGAAAATAATGAAGAAGAAGGACAAAATAATGATTATTGCTGGAATACTAGCCATATTAACAGGAGTATACGCAATTTTCTTTTTACCACAAGAAAGAGAAGTTACGAATCTTTGGATATTTCTATTCAAATTGTTACCGTTTATATTTGCTTCAGTAACAATTGCTTTTTTTGAGAAAGACTATCTTATTAGAACGAAATTATTGTTTCCTACTTTTCTTATAGCATTTCTTATTTATTTTGCGGTATTTATTCCAAAAATATTTTTTTACCTCGATGATTTTCAATTAGTATATTATTACACTTTGATGGAAGTTCCTTATATAATTTTATTTTTAGTTTTTGCTTTCAGAATGGGCGGAGGAACAACGGTAAGTACAATAAAATTGGCGCTTTTTTTACTTTTGATTATGCTTTCTGGTATAGAAGACTTGGCATTCTTGACGGTAAATAATCATACTGATCCGCAATGGAAAACGATTCCTGATATTTGGACATGGGCTTCTCATATAAAAGTACGTATTGGTCACTTTCCAACAAAATATGAAGCATATGGTTTTATAGTTATCCACTTTATATTGGCATTTATTGTTGCTTATGTTCCCTTTGATAAGGTTATAAAAAAAATAAGGAAAAATTATGAAATTAAGGAATTCAAAAGTTAAGGCATATTTTATACTAGTTGTTTCTAGAATTTATTGTAGAACAGCATTTCTTATTTTAAATGCTGTTTTGATTCATTCATGGGGAATCGTTCTATATGGAAAATATTCTTCAAAAATTGGTATTTGGTTGATTTTACAACCATTTTTGACTATAGGTGTTAGCAAGTGCAGTGCAAAATTATTTACAATTTATAAAAAGGATGTTTTTTCCATATTGGCACCTATTTTTATTGTTTGTTTGATTTTTATTATTGGCACCAGTATTTCCACTATATTAATTTTACCTATTTTCGCTATCGAACTAGATTTACTTGATGTATGTATCATTTTTCAGACGTTAAATTATGGGTATGTTATTACGTTACAATCGATTGGTAGGTCGCTCAAGAAAGAAAATTATGATTATATGATTTCGTTAGTTTCAGGAAGTTTCATTATTGCTCTCTCAATAATTTGTTTTAATAACAAAGTATCTCCAATAACTGTCATTATCATACAGTTCATCTTTTTCTTTTTACTCAATTTATTTGTAACTAGACGTTTTATTGGAAAATACAAAATAAAAAATTTGTTTAAACCATCAATTATTTCTATAAAGATGATCGTTAAAGAGTCTACCATAATGGGAGTGAGCAGCATATTGGGAAATGCATGTTTTAGTGGAATCAACCTTGCCCTTAATTTCTATGGTCTATTAGAAATTGCTGGATTTTATAACTATATATTATCAATCTACTCATTTTTTCTAGCTTTTTGGGATTATATTTTAATGTTGATTTTTCCATTGATGACGAAATTCAGACATCGGCCTGGCTCGTCTATTATTGGAAAATATAGTAACAGGTTTATGATTCTAGCTATGAGTAGTACTTTTTTATTATTAGTGGCGGTAAGCGTATTGTTCTACTCTCAAGATAAGTTCTTTTGCCTATTAGTTTTGCTGATACTTTTAGTAGCTATAAATGGAATCAATGAATTCATGCTTGTGTACTTTGAAGCAACACGCACACATTTTTTATTTCATCCAATGATTGGTAGCATATGTGGGTTGATGGGATGTATTTTAATTGCTTTTTTCACTCTTCCGATTTTTGAAGAAAGGGCTGCTTTTTTTTCATTGATAACGGCAGAATATCTTACAACAATGTATCTTTTTATATGTATGAGAATATTTGAAAAAAAGGAGGACAACTATGTTTATTAGACAAGTTTATTATGTGATTTTAGGAATGTATCGGCAAAAAGACTCTCGTAAAAAAATTGAAAAAAAGCAGTTAAAATATATAAATCGTTTTTTGAAAGATGCCAGTACCAATGTTCCATTCTATTTCAAAAATAGTTATAAAAAGGAATTAAACTCATTAGAAGAATTGCAATATTTGCCGATAATAAGCAAAACAGAATTGAGAAAAAATGGAATTAAACAGTTCCAAAATATTTATTTGAAAGATGATTTTCTTTCATTTAAAACAAGTGGTTCTACAGGAGAGCCCATAGAAATAATTCATGATAAAAAATGCTATGATTATCATACTGCAATTGGTGTCAGAAGAGTCTTAGCAACTGGAATATATAATCCATTTTTCTATTTATCACATATTAGACCTATGGAATTAAAAAAAAGAAGATTTGAACGACTTGGTTTATTCAGGAGAGATGTAATTCCAGCCTCTAGTTCAATTGGAAAAATAAAAAAAGAATTATTATTAAAAAAACCTGATGGTATAGTTGGTTACCCAGTTTACTTTAGAGATCTAATTGCTGCTTCAACCCAAGAAGAGCTTGCTCAAATAAGAACTAATTTGAAAATTATTTTTACGGAATCTGAAAAACTAACAGAGAGTCATAGGGGGTTTATTCAAAAAAGATTAGGAGTAGAAATATTTGATGATTATTCTGCATATGAAACTTTGAGTATTACTTTTGAATGCTCTGAACATAAACATCATGTCGTTGAAGACCGAATTATTGTTGAGATTGTCGATGACGATGGTAAGAAGGTAGAAGATGGTTTTGAAGGTAATATTATAGTTACGTCTTTCTTTGAGAAAGCTATGCCATTAGTAAGATATTCAATTGGAGATAGAGGTATTTTAAAATCGGATAGTTGTTCATGTGGTAGAACGTTTAAAACACTTCAATTAACAGATGGAAGGATAGAAGATTGTCTTATTTTACAATCTGGAGAAAAGATATATAGTCCAACAGTTCTACATTTAGCAGCTCAATTAACTGATGTAAGAGAAGTTTATATTCATCAAAATAGTTGTCATGTAATTACAATTTATTATGTCCCATTACATGAATCAGTTGATCATAATAAAATTGAGGCGTTTATAAGAATATATTTTTCTGATTATGTAAAAAACTATTATGAATTGGAAATAGTAGCATCTGATTTCATTCCTAAAAATAACGGTGGAAAAGCTAGACTTATTTATTCTGAAATTAATCATAAAGAAAATGAGGACTATTAAAATATATAGTGTTTACTAATATTTATGTCAAAAGGATGAAAAAAATAAAAGTCTGATTTTATTTTCTAATAGTGATATTATTGTTAAAAAGGAGCTGAATCTAATGGATTTTAAAAATATCGTATCATTATATTTTAATGCTATAACAGAAAGAAATTTGGAACTATTAAAAAAAATAATTAAACGAGATGGTAATATATTATTGATTTTACCTAATGGAGAATTAATAGAGGGTGATAAGAAAATAATTGATTTTCATAATAAGTGGTTTTCAGATGATGAGTGGTCTTTACATTATGAAATAACTGAAATTTCTGAATTTTCAAATATTGGTAGAGCCTCAGCAAAGATAACATATTCGGATTTATCATCAGACGGAACCCCTTATAAAATTTACTATCTACTATACATTATTTTTTATTTTGAAAATGGAAAATGGTTCTTATTCCACGACCAAAATACACTTTTAAAAAAAGAAAATTAAAGGCGGGATGTGAAGCAAATGCTCAATTACGAGTGGGGAAGAGTGACAGAGGAACCCTTTAAAGAAAAGTGGAATAAGCTTGCCTACCCTATATCTGCTCAATATCATACTGACTGTATTCAAGAAACAGGAAAAGCAGATAAAATGTTTGTTTTATTAATTCTTAAGAATAATTCACCTATTTTAGGAGGGATTTTTACAAAGAGAAAGATTAAATTTATGTGTTTAACCCAAAGTATTATATCATTTGGAATTCCTTTAGTCTTGCAAGAGCCATTTATACTGGCTCTTGATTTTAAAGATACGGATAACAAGGAGATAGTTCATACTTTGAACGTAGCATTTGAAAATATCTGTGAGGTGTTATCAGTAAAAAATATTTTGATAAAAGGGATTAGAGAAAGTCACTTGTTAGAAAGATTTTATCTTAAAGAGTGTCTTTATATTGACACTGCACCTACCTGGACATGGAGATCTACAGGTGATTTTGAGGATTATCAATTAAATTTTTCAAAGAAAAGAAGAAAAAAGAACAGATCCATGAGGAATAGATTTGATTCAGAAGGCTATATTTTTAAAGCTGATGAATTGGAACTAATATCTGATGTAAATTTAGAACGTATTTGCGAATTATTCCTAATAAATTGTGCAAAACATAAATTTTCATTCGAAGGAAATATCGTAAAATATTTCAAATCACTTAAAAAAAATGCTTCTAATAGGGTCATTATTCTTCAAATTATAAAAGAAGGTGAAATTATTTTTTTTGAAACGTTATTATTATCAGCTAGTTACCCAAAAATCGGTCAAATTACTTTGATTGGTGGAATCTCGTTCAAAAGTAACCGCATCTCATTATATGACATGATATTTTTGAAAGAAATAGAATGGATTATTTCAAATATTACGGAATTCTCAAATTGTCATATCGGTCAAGGATGTGATCATGAAAAAGAACGTCTAGGTGCTGTTAAAGAAGAAACTGTTGCATTATTATGGCACAAATGGAAAATAGTTAGAGTATTTTTGAACAAGCTAGCATTTTTTTGTTACAAAACGAAAATATCGACATGGCTAAAAAAAATTGAAAAATAAATTATGATCGTCCGAAAATCAAGAATCTAATTCGAAGTATTTCCTTAGATGCAATTTAGGCTATATACAGGAATTGTTTATAGTGTATTTGATAAAATAGATGGAGTGATTGAAAATGAAAAATATTACTGTTTTAGGTTTAGGTTATGTAGGCTTAGCGAATACGTTTTTATTAGGACAAAGCGACAAAGTAAAAGCTTATGATATATTACCAGAAAAAGTTGATCAGTTGAATCTAGGAATTTCTCCAATTGATGATATGGAAATCAAACGATTTCTAAATGACAAACAAGTGAATATTCAATTTACTTCTAATTTCAATGATGCTTTGATAGATGCTGATTATTGCATTATTTCAACACCAACAGATTATGATGAAAAAACAAATTATTTTAATACTTCTTCAGTTGAAGAGGCTGTTGTAAAAGGTCTGGAAATTAATAAAAATGTAGTATTTATTATTAAATCAACAATTCCAGTTGGTTATACTGAAAAATTGAAAGCAAAACTTTCTACACAAAATATAATATTTTCTCCAGAATTTCTGCGAGAAGGAAAAGCATTAGAAGATAACTTAAGTCCTTCCCGTATTGTAATAGGTGAAAAATCTAAACGTGGCAAAGAAATATCAGAGTTGTTTTTGAAAAATACGAGAAATAAGAATGTCCAAACATTATTAACTGGTTCAACCGAGGCCGAGGCAATCAAACTGTTCTCTAATACATATCTCGCTCTACGTATTGCTTATTTTAACGAGCTAGATACATTTGCTGAAATTAAAGAGTTGGATACACAACAAATCATTGAGGGGATTTCTTGTGATCACAGAATTGGAAATTACTATAATAATCCTTCGTTTGGATATGGAGGTTATTGCTTACCTAAGGATACAAAACAACTATCGGCCAATTATAGTCAAATCCCCAATAACTTGATAACAGCTATAGTATCAGCTAATAAAACACGAAAGCAGTTTATTGTAAAACAAATACTAGAAAAAAAACCAGAAATAGTAGGTATCTACAGATTAATAATGAAAATGAATTCGGATAATGTTCGATGTTCTTCAATCCAAGATATAATACGACAACTAAAAGCAAATGGGATAAAAATCATTATTTACGAGCCAAGCATTGACAGTGATTCTTTTTTGGGAATACAAATCGAAAATGAACTATCAACATTTAAAAATCTCTCAACACTCATTGTGGCAAATCGGTTTGAAGAAAAGCTAAGTGATGTTTCTGGAAAAGTTTATACACGAGATATTTACAGAAGAGATTAACCGTTTTTTCTATAAATGTATATAAATTTAATCCTATAAGAGATAAATTAATTCCAAGATGAATTTTATACTAAACCATCTTTTATTCAGAATGTTTTTTAGAAACAGAAATTCTTAAGGATTTTCTTGAAGTTCTTTCTATTAACAAGTAAACTAAAGAAGATGTATTTTTAACAAGGAGAAAGTAGGGAACCAAGTCCATGACAAATAAGTTTGATCAAAAACAAGGATTGACTCAATTAGAGGTAGAGGAACGAAAAAAGCAAGGGTTACAAAATGACTATGAGGAAAATGTCGCTAAATCAACGAAAGACATTATTTATGATAACGTCATGACATTGTTTAACTTTTTGAACTTTGGAATCGCACTTTGTCTGTTTTTTGTTGGGGCTTATTCCAATTTAGCATTTTTAGCCATTATATTAGTAAATATGGGGATGGGGATCTATCAAGAAATCCATGCTAGAAATTTAGTACAGAAATTATCGATCGTAGCTAAAGAAAGCGTTCATGTTATTCGTGATGGTAAACAGGTTGAAATCGATACAAAAGAATTAGTGATAGATGATATCGTTGTGATTTCTGCTGGGGAACAAGTTCCTTCTGATATGGAAGTGTTAGATGGGCAAGCGGAAGCCAATGAAGCCTTGTTGACTGGTGAATCAGATTTGATCGAGAAAACAGAGGGAGATATTTTATTATCGGGTAGTTTTCTAGCAAGTGGCCAAGTATACGGAAAAGTGATCCATGTTGGGGCAGATAATTACGCAGTCAAAATTACTGCAGAAGCCAAAGTGCATAAACCGATCCAATCTGAGTTAGTCAATTCGATCAGAAAAGTTTCTAAATTCACGAGTTTAGTCATCATTCCGTTGGGGATCATTTTATTTTTAGAAGGTTTCATGATTCGTGATTCTGGTATAGAAGCTTCAGTAGTTGCATCGGCTGCGGCCTTACTTGGAATGTTACCAAAAGGTTTGGTTCTTTTGATTAGTATCACGTTAACAACAGGTGTTGTAAAATTAGCCAAAAAACGTATTCTTGTTCAAGATATGTATTCAATCGAAACATTAGCTCATGTTGATACGCTTTGTCTAGATAAGACTGGAACAATCACAGAAGGGAAAATGAAAGTTCAAAAAGTTGAAATTTCACATGCGAACTATCATGAAAATTTCCCGCAAATCATCGGTAGTTATCTAGCTGAAAGTACAGATAACAATATTACGATGCAAGCAATTCGTGATTACTTTGAACTTTCCAATCGCTTTGGAGCAATTAAAACGTTACCGTTCTCATCTGAAAGAAAATGGGGAGCGATTGAGTTTAATGAATTAGGAACCGTTTATCTTGGAGCACCTGAAAAATTGGTTGCAGCGGAGCGTTTACCGAAAGAAGTTATTGAAGCGCAAGAAAATGGGTATCGTGTATTGATGTTGGCAATTGCGGAAAACACGCCATTAGATGAAGAAAAGATGCCCTATTTAGAACCATTAGCTGTTTTAGAAATCGATGATCCAATTCGTCAAAACGCCAATGAAACGTTAGCGTATTTACGTGAAGAAGGGATCGATCTAAAAGTCATTTCTGGAGATAACCCAGTTACCGTGTCGAATATCGCCCGTCGCGCTGGACTATTCGGCTACGAGTCTTATGTTGATATGTCAACGATGGAAACAGAAGAAGACGTGCGTAAAGCGGTTCATAACTATACTGTTTTTGGCCGAGTAACGCCGCAACAAAAACGGACGATCGTTCGCGAATTAAAAGATCATGATCATGTTGTTGCGATGACAGGTGATGGGGTTAATGATGTTTTAGCATTACGAGAAGCCGACTGTAGTATTGCGATGGCAGAAGGTGATGGTGCAACTAGACAGATTTCAAATTTAGTTTTATTAGATTCTGATTTCACGACATTACCGGATGTTTTATTTGAAGGTCGACGTGTGGTGAATAATGTCACAAAAGTTGCGAGCGTGTTCTTTATCAAAACGATTTATTCATTTATTTTATCGATGATTTGTTTATTTACGACGATTGCCTTTCCTTTCATTCCAATTCAAATTACCTTGATTGATCTAGCGATTGAAGGATATCCAGCATTCTTCTTATCATTTGAAAGTGATAAGCGAAAAGTACGCGGTAAATTCTTACCGACAGCATTGAGAAATGCATCTGTTAATGCGATTTTAGTGGTGTTGAATATTGTTGCGGTTTATTTGATGGGGCAAAACCAAGGATTCTCTCAAATGGAGACAACGACATTGATGTATTACTTATTGATTGGTATCAGTTGTATGGCAGTTGTTCGTGCATGTTTACCATTTAACCCATTAAGAGTTTTTCTAGCTGTTACAACGGTTGGCGGTATTTATGTCGCTGCAATGTTGTTCCATAGTATTTTAGAAGTAAGCTTTTTAAATCAGCAGACATTACCGATTTTTGCAGTAATGATGCTTATTAATATTATTGTTCGGATCATGATTGGTCTTTTCCAAATGAAACGGGCAGGTAAAACAATCAAAGATCTTTAAAATGGAGAAAAAAGTGT
This sequence comes from Enterococcus sp. AMC1251, assembly GCF_058216535.1. NCBI lineage: Bacteria > Bacillati > Bacillota > Bacilli > Lactobacillales > Enterococcaceae > Enterococcus > Enterococcus sp. AMC1251. The sequence continues at coordinate 1,669,033 of NZ_CM177098.1, forward strand.
GAAAAATAGGGAGGGGTATTTATGAGCGGAGAATATCAAATGCGCAAGGCTATCGGAAAATGTTTTCGGTCCCAAACAGATAATTTTAACGGTGTTGTCCGAATATACGGCAGTCCATACATGTATCGTGTAATAAACGGTATCCCTGAAAAGGGGGCGATGTTAGAAGTCGTTGATTTTTCTAGTACTGAATTATTTGTAACTGTAAACAACTATTTATTCGAAAGTGATGTGAATTATATTGATAATCCTTAATATTCTAGTTTTTATTATTGTTTTAGTTTTAATTTTAGTTCTTATTTCAAAAATGGTGATCATTGTCCAGCAAGGTGAAGTGAAAATCGTTGAAAGTTTTGGTAAATATGTTAAAACGATTGATCCTGGTCTTCATTTTCTGATTCCTGTGTTATACAAAGTAAGAGGGCGCGTGTCTTTAAAACAAACCCCTTTAGAAATTGAATCTCAAAGCGTTATCACGCGTGATAATGTAATTGTAGAAGTAGATGAAGCGATCAAATATCATGTGACAGATGTACGTGCATTTGTTTACGATAACGAAGATTCTGTTACATCTATGATTCAAGATTGCCAGTCAAATCTACGTGGAATCATCGGGAAAATGGATTTGAATGAAGTACTTAATGGAACGGAAGAAATTAACGTAAGTTTATTTGAAAGCGTAAAAGACATTACAGCAGGTTACGGATTATCAATTGACCGTATCAATATTGGTGAAATTTCTGTCTCTGATGAAATTGTAAATTCAATGAATAAATTGATTACTGCAAGCCGAGATAAAGAATCGACAATCACAATTTCAGAGGGTAGAAAACAATCGATTATTTTAGACTCTGAAGCGAATGCTTCGCAAATGCAAATTGATGCTGAAGCCAGAGCGAAACAAACAAAAATTGATGCAGAGGCCAGAGCAGAACGAACAAAAATTGATGCTGATGCTGAAGCACAACGAATCCGTATAACAACAGAAGCAGAAAGACAACGTATTTTGGCTTTGAATCAAGCAATCAAAGAAAGTGATTTAAATGAACAAGCCTTGGCTTATTTAGGCATAGAAGCATTTAAACAAGTTGTAAGAAGTGAAACAAATACAGTTATTTTACCAAGCAACATGACTGAACTTGGAAACATTCCTGTGGTTAAAGAGTTGTGGACAGCGCAAGATACTAAAAATCAGGATAATCTTAATTAAGTTAAAAAATAAGTTTAGTTTTTTTTATTATTTGATGAAAAAGCGGAGGATATTGCTCTGTTTTTTTATTTTTTATAACAATTTTAAGTTACTATAATTATATTATGTTAACTTTATCTGGTGAAGTTATCCTTTTATGATAATAAAAGTGCAATTTACTTGAAAATTATGTTTAGTATGATACAATTGAGTATGTGTAATTGTGTCTTTTGAAAGTCGCGCTGAAGGTTTCAGTGCTTTTTTACTGACTATCACATAAATTAGCTTTTAGCTATTTTTGGAGGTGAGAACAGTGGCACAAAGAATTCCTCAAGAAGTTATCGAGGAAGTAAGGCAACGTACGAACATTGTCGACGTGGTTGGACAATATGTTCAATTGAAAAAATCCGGCAAGAATTACATGGGTTTATGTCCGTTTCATGAAGAACGTTCCCCTTCATTTTCAGTAGCAGAAGACAAACAAATTTTTCATTGTTTTGGCTGCGGAAAAGGTGGAACTGTTTTTAATTTTCTGCAGGAAATAGAAGGGATTAATTTCCCGGAATCCGTAAAAAGAGTGGCTGAATTAGAACAGATACCCGTCAATATCGACTGGGTCAATTCGGCGGAGTTTGACTCAACGGAGAATTCGCAAAATCGAAAACTAATGGAATTGCATAAGAAAGCAGCGGATCTATACCATCATGTGTTAATGAATACACAAATTGGTGAACCGGCGTTGAATTATTTATTAGAGCGAGGGTTGACCAAAGAACTCATTGAGACATTTAAAATCGGATTTGCCCCTCAAAAACGTGATTTCTTAAGTCAAGTATTCCAAAATGAAGAAGTAGTAGAAGAATTATCTAAAGAATCCGGATTGTTTATTCAAAGAGATAATGGTGAATTTTTGGATCGTTTTTACCAACGTGTCATGTTTCCAATTAGTGATGATCGCGGAAATGTGATTGCTTTTTCAGGACGATTGCTTAAAACAGAAGATTTTCCGGGTGAGGATATGCCCAAATATTTAAATAGTCCGGAGACGGTCTTGTTTAATAAAAGAGATACATTGTTTAACTTCGATAAAGCACGTAAAGAGATTCGCAAAGAGAATACGGTCTTTTTATTTGAAGGTTTTATGGATGTAATAGCTGCTTGGCAGGCAGGTATCACAAGCGGTGTTGCTTCAATGGGAACTAGCTTGACCAATGAGCAGATCAGAAAACTTGAACGAGCAGCTAAAGAGCTGGTAATTTGCTATGATGGAGATACCGCTGGGATAGAAGCGACAAACCGTGCGATTTCTTTATTAAGTGAGCACAGCCGTTTTCAGTTAAGCGTTGTTAGTATTCCAGAAAAATTAGATCCGGATGAGTATTTAAGAAAATATGGTAACGAATCATTTCGTGAATTGGCAATGCATGGTCGAGAAACGGTTTTTAGTTTCAAGATGCAGTATCATCGTTTGACGAGAAATATGAATAATGAAAAAGAACAGCTAGATTATGTGAATGATTTACTACAAGAATTGATATTAGTACAGTCGCCATTAGAGCGAGATCGCTATTTAAATCAATTGGCTCAAGAATTTCAGCTATCCTTTCATTCTTTGGAAGAACAGTTAAAGCAATTAGAAACGCAACAACGTTCTGCTAGAAGAAGGGAACGTCAGCAACAAACAGCACGGTCGTCACAAGCGTATGAGATGGATGATCTGTTGGAACCGCCAGAAATGTTCGAAGAGGTTACTGTATCTTCAGTTCAAAATAAACTGCCATTGACACAAGTAGAAAAAGCAGAACGTACATTGCTTTATCGATTGATGAATGAGCAAAGTGTTAGAAATCAACTGATTCAGATGCCCAAATTTAGTTTTGCTCATGATCAATATCAAGAACTTTACTTGTTATTAGATAGTTATATGAGTATTCATTCTGAGTTTTTACTTGCTGACTTTATTGATTATCTAAAAGAAGAAACGATAAAAAAATTGGCGATTGACATTTCTTTGCAGTCAATTTCAGAGGAAAGCTCTGATCGTGAAATGGCGGATGTTATAAGAGTAATCGAAAATTCCAGCCTGGAAGATCAGATCAAAGAAAAGCAACTACAAAAAAGAGAAGCAGAACGTCTTGGGAATAAACAGTTAGTAGATGAACTAGCCATCGAGGTCGTAAGCTTAGTAAAACAATTGCAAAAAAGTCGTACAGTGTCTTAATTTTTTTAAACAATGTATATGACTATTATTTATATATTTAGCTAAATGGAAAAATGAAGGGGGCCTTCTTTCATGGAAAAAGAAACAGAAAAAAAATATGCAGCTGCATTGGCAGCCTTTATCAAAGAAAATAAGCCTAAAGGCAATGTTTTTTATGATGATCTAACAAACACACTAGCAACGCCGTTTACATTGAATGCCGATGAAATGGAAAAACTAATCCAAAAAGTTGAGGACGCTGGCATTAGCGTCGTTGATGAAAATGGTGATCCAAGTGAACATAGTCTTAAAAAAGACGCAAAAGTTGCTGAGAAAGCCCAAATGGAAGATTTATCTGCCCCGACTGGTGTTAAAATTAATGATCCTGTTCGTATGTATCTTAAAGAAATCGGACGTGTTCAATTATTAACAGCAGCTGAAGAAGTAGAATTAGCTCTAAAAATTGAAGAAGGTGATCAAGAAGCCAAACAACGTTTAGCTGAAGCGAATTTGCGTTTAGTTGTTTCGATAGCAAAACGTTATGTAGGTCGTGGTATGCAATTCCTTGATTTGATTCAAGAAGGAAATATGGGTCTAATGAAAGCTGTTGAAAAATTCGATTATCGTAAAGGGTTTAAGTTTTCGACTTATGCTACTTGGTGGATTCGTCAAGCAATTACTCGTGCGATCGCTGACCAAGCGAGAACAATTCGGATTCCTGTTCATATGGTTGAAACAATCAACAAATTGATCCGTATCCAACGTCAACTATTGCAAGATTTAGGTCGTGAACCAACGCCTGAAGAAATCGGTGCTGAAATGGACTTGCCAACTGAAAAAGTGCGCGAAATCTTGAAAATTGCTCAAGAGCCAGTTTCATTGGAAACACCAATTGGTGAAGAAGATGATTCTCACCTTGGGGACTTCATTGAAGACCAAGATGCAACAAGTCCTGCTGAACATGCTGCATATGAGTTGTTGAAAGAACAACTCGAAGATGTACTTGACACTCTAACTGACCGTGAAGAGAATGTTTTACGTTTACGTTTTGGTTTAGATGATGGACGTACGAGAACTTTGGAAGAAGTAGGGAAAGTATTTGGAGTAACGCGCGAACGGATTCGTCAAATCGAAGCGAAAGCATTACGCAAGTTACGTCATCCTTCTCGATCTAAACAATTAAAAGATTTTTTAGAATAATAAGTTTTTCTTAAAAATTTGAACAGCTCTTTTCGATTTCTTTCGGAAAGGGCTGTTTTTAAACAATCGTAACAAAAAAGTTAGAGAGTACATATTGGAACCAACACGATTTTATGGTAGATTAGATTTACGAATGTGTAGAATGTGAGGCGGAACAAATGACGAAACAATGTCCGAGTTGCGGAACTGAAATAGATAATGAAGAAAAAGTCTGTCCCAAATGTGGTGATTCTTTTACAGATGAGCAATCAAAAGAGGAAACAGTAGATGATACTTCTGATTTTTTAAATAAAGAGAAAAATGAAAACATCGAATGGTCAGAATTAAAGGACATGAGCATTGGACATGTGATGACGATGTTTAATGAACAACCACCATCAGAAAAAAAGAGTGAACCATCTGGAAATGTTGATGAAGAAAAATCAGAAGAAAAAATATCACTAACGGAAGAAAAGGGCGAACTAACTGAAAAAGAAGTTACTGCGTTGGAGAAAGAGTCAGATGAACTTTTAAATACCGCTGCTTTGAACCAATACATTAACGAACATAAACATGACAAACCAATCGTTAAAACACCATCAAAATCAAAAATGATGGAAGAAACTGATGACAAACCAGAAATAGAGGATCATTCGGAAGTTTCCGGTAAAGATTCAAAATCATTAGAAAAAGGACAAGATGAAGTGAAGTTGAACGAATCAGATAATAAAGAGACTGAAACACCAGATCAAGAAGATCAGCAAGCGAAGAAAAAGGTTTCGAAAGAAGAAATCACAAAATTCGCTAAACCAGAGGAACAAGTAACTAAAACAAAGCCAATTGGTCCTAAAGCTTTACCTGGTAACACGGTTGAGATCCCATCCAAAAGCAAAAAACCTGAAGAAATCGAAATGGATGCAGCACCTATTTTCTTTAAAGATGCAGAAGAAACCAAAACGGTTAAGAACCACTTTGAAAAAAATGAAAACGAGGAATCTGCTCCAAAAGAAATAGCAAATGACTCATCAAACTCGTCGATAACTAAAAACTATAAGAAAATGTCGATCATTTTAGCGGCAGTTGTTGTACTTGCAGGAGGGTCATGGTTTGCTTATAGTCAGACCCAAAAGAAATCTTCGATAGATAGTCAGGTGACGCAAAAACAGGAAAAATTAGCTGAACAAACTGAAAAAGAGTTAAACAGTTATTTTACAGATGATAAACAATTATTCCTTAAACCAGAAATGGTAAGTATCAGTCCAAAGGCTATCAAAGAAAACTTAGACACACTTAAAGAAGATCCCAGCTATAAAAATCTAGAGTCACTTTATAAAAAAGTCACAGATAAGCAGAATGCAATTACAAAAGTAAACGAATTATTCGCGCAACCGATCATTGACGGTAGCAAATTAAGAGATGTAGCAATCAAAGCTGACAAAAAAGTTGATGTTACCAAACGTGACGAAAAAGATGATTTTGATAAATTACTTAATCAAGCAACGGATCGAGCGATGAGCCAGTATGACCAGTTACAAAAAGCTAAAGCGGCAGTTGATGTGTTTTATAAAAATAATGAGTTGACGGACGCTTTGACAAGAGAAAACTATACAGCTGCAAAAACAGAAGTAGATAAAGTACAAAGTGAAACATTACGTAAACCATTGAATGAAGCTTTAGTAAAAGCTGATACGTCATTGAAAGATACAGAAGCGACAATTGCTGCTCAGCAACAAGCGATTGTAGATCGTCAAACCAATGAAACACAAGGAACTAACTATCAAGGAAATAATACGCAAACAACAAATGGTACACAGCCAGATTCTAATACTTTTTCAGCGCCAAATGCTCAAGGTGTTTATACGGATCCAGTATACTCAGTCAATGAAAATGATGTGAGTAATATGAGTGATCCTGCATGGAGTTGGGCACCAGGTGTTCAAGAGAAAGTAATTGCAACGTGTATTGAACGTGGTTATATTACAGCTGGCGGCTATTCTTTACAACCCGCAAGAATTGTAAATGGTGAAGGCTACTATAATCTATATGGATCAGATAATCAATATCTAGTAACAATCAATGCAAAAACTGGTTGGTTTAAAGGGAATGCTTCAAGAAATGCCGGAAGATAACTGCCAATTTTTCAAAAAATGAAGGGGAAGGTTGGGATAGAAACATCTAATCTCAGGAAATAAAAAGAAGGGGATTCACAAAAATGGTTCTTTAAGTTTTTGTGAATTTCAGCTTATTTTTCAAGAGATTACTATTCGTATCTAGGGGTGTGGTGAAACAAAAGTGATTTTTTCTTTTGTACCACACCTTTTAAAATCCTAATAGACGAGGGGAAACAATTGATTTCGGTACAAGGAGAATAGTATGGAGAAAAAGGAATATTTAACGTTTAAAGAAGGGGTTAATGCCTGTGTACCAACCATTTTAGGTTATTTGGGTATTGGTATTGCGGCAGGAGTAGTTGGGAAAAATGTTGGATTATCACTAATTGAGATCGCTTTGATGTCGATTTTGGTTTATGCTGGTGGCGCACAGTTCATTATTTGTGGCATGTTGGCAATTCAGTCACCGATTTCAGCCATTATTTTTACTACATTTTTAGTCAATTTACGCCACTTTTTGATGAGTATGTCAGTGGCTTCGTATTTTAAGCAAGAACCTCTGATTACGAGTATTGGAATCGGAACTCTTTTAACAGATGAATCATATGGTGTGCTTATGACCGCTTTGACCAATGATCATCGGGTCAGTTCTGCGTGGACTCATGGGTTGAATATCACAGCTTATTTAGCTTGGGTTCTTTCGACTGTTGTTGGCGGTTTGTTAGGTGCGTGGATTCCAGATCCTTATCTATTAGGGTTAGATTTTGCATTAGTTGCAATGTTCGCAGGGTTGTTTATTTTGCAAGTCGATGGACCAATAAAAGAACGCACGAAAGAAACCTTTTTCGTTTTAGGCACTGTTTGTTTGTCTTTATACTTATTTATGGGTTTTTTTTCGCCAGAACTTTCTGTTTTATTTGCTACAATTTTAGGCTGTATGGTCGGGATGGTGAATCATCATGAATAGCAATTATGTCTTATTAACGATTTTAGGGTGTTCGGTCGTCACTTGGATTCCAAGGATTTTCCCTTTTTTGATTTCAAAACGGGTGGATTTTCCAGAATGGTTTCTTCGCTTTTTATCTTATATTCCGATTTGTATCTTGACGGCACTCTTATTTCAGAGTATTTTAGAAGTTCAGGCAACAGGCTTTCCTAAAGTAAAAATGTTAGAAGCGTTAAGTTGTATTCCTACCTTACTTGTTGCTATTCGTACAAAAGATTTAATGAAAACAGTTGTAGTAGGAATTGTTACGATTGCATTATTACGTATTTTTTTAGGCTAAGTGCCAGAAGGAGAGAATTATGAACGAATTATTAGCACAAATTTTTACAGCGTTAGTGATTGATGAAAATGATAGTCACTACTTTTTACAAAAAAATGGTATTACTTTGCGGTTATCTAAAGAAGAAGGTACACATGAGATTGGTGAAGCAGTAGAAGGCTTCGGCTATATGAATCAAAAACAGGAACCTGAGATGACAACGATCATCCCGACCGCTCGAATCGGGCAATATGCATTTGGAACAGTGACGGGTACAAGACGTGATTTAGGCGCCTTTGTGGACATCGGTTTAAAAGACAAGGATGTGGTTGTTTCTTTAGATGAACTGCCTGTAATGCGTGAATTATGGCCAAAAAAAGGCGATCAGCTGATGATTACTTTAAAAGTTGATAACAAAGAACGAATCTGGGGTGAGTTAGCTGATGAAAAAATCTTTAAAGCTATGGCTAAACCTGGAACAGAAGAGTTAAAAAATGAAAATATCAGTGGCATTGTGTATCGTTTAAAAATGGTTGGTTCTTTTATTTTAACGGATGATTTTTATAGTGCGTTTATTCATCCTTCTGAACGCTATCAAGAACCTCGTTTGGGCGAAAGAGTGAACGGTCGTGTGATCGGTGTGCGTCCAGATGGGACCTTGAATATTTCTTTAAAACCCCGTGGTTACGAAGCAATCAGTGATGATGCGGCAATGATCTTAACTTTTTTAGAACGATCAGCTGATCATAAAATTCCGTTCACTGATAAATCAAATCCTGAAGAAATCAAGCAGACTTTCGGCATCAGCAAATCTCAGTTTAAGCGCGCAATTGGTAATCTGTTGAAGCAAGGAAAAATCACTCAGGGGACAGGATTTACCACTTTGAAAGAAGAGCAACCAGAAAAATAATTGTTTTTTCATTCTAATTGAGAATCACTTGCAAAATTTTAAGAGTTATTTTATACTTATTATAATTTAGTGAAAGAAAATATATTCTTAGATTAAAATGATTATAATTAAGGGGCTGGCTTTATGGATTCTACTGCTGCTTTAAAGAAAACAAAACAACAATTGCATGAATCTGGCTTTAAACTGACGCCTCAACGAGAAGCAACTGTTTTGGTGCTACTTGAAAATGAGAAAGACCATTTATCGGCAGAAGAAATTTACTTTCTAGTAAAACAGAAAAGCCCGGAAATTGGTTTGGCAACTGTTTATCGTACATTAGAAATTTTAACTGACTTAAAAGTCGTAGATAAGGTAAGTTTCAATGACGGATTAGCTCGTTATGATTTGCGTAAAGAAGGAGCCAAACATTTCCACCACCATCTATTATGTTTAGAATGCGGTAATATCGAAGAAGTAGAAGATGATTTATTAGGCGATGTGGAACAAGTCATCGAGCAGCGTTACCATTTTATCGTGAAAGATCACCGACTGACCTTTCATGGTGTTTGCCAAGAATGCCAACAAAAGAAGAAAAATGACTCTTTATCAACTAATGTTGGTGAAACAAATCCAAAGAATTAAATTGAATAGTTATGATAGGACATCTTGAGTTTCTCCTTTTGATTAGTTTTCAACGACTTAATTCTAAAGGGAATCAAGGTGTCTTCTCCATTATTTTCACTAAAAAAGATGTCGGTAATTTCTCACCAACTTTAGAAAGTATAGAGCTCAATGATTTTTTTTAAAAAAATGGGATGTGGGGGAATAGTCCGTTTGTTTTTTTAGAAGCATTTTTTCTCTATTTTGAGCTAGTAAAAAGGGATTCTTTTCTTAAGAATAGACAGCTTCCTTGAAAATGGTCTTCAAGAAGCAGCTGGAAAAGTCTTTAGACAGATCGTTACAGATTTGCGTTTAGCTGAGACAGAAGAATTAGTAAAATACCTCTCAGAATATGCTTGATTTGGTGAACAAAAGAGAGGATGCACTCAATAATTATTTTCGTTATACTACTATATATGAATACAAATCATATTTTCCAAAAATTTTAAAAGGAGTTGGTAAAAATGAATAGAGGTCAGGTTGTTGATTTACTTCAAATAAATTATCAAGCAATTAAAAAAGGGAAGGGCAAATGGTTTGATAAACGAATAGCCTACATTGTTGCACGATCATTTGTAGACAGAGAACGGTGTTTTTCAGATGCTGACTATTGTCAATTAGAGGGAGCGCTTCAACGTGAATTGGGTATGTTCAATGTGTTGATTCAGCCAGTTAGAGGTATTTTATTAGGGATGTTGCTAGCAAATGATAAATCTAGAGAGTTAGATATTCATACGTTGATCACAGACTATCAACGATTGCGTGATGTTGGTTTTAAATCTTCTTCTTATACTTATTTTTCGGCATACTTACTTCAATTTATTGAAACTGCTGAGAAGGAATTTATTGTACGCAGAGGACAAAATATTTTCGAAAAAATAAGAGCACACCATTATCTTCTTACTGGTGCTGAAGATGGCTCGATTGCAATCGCTTTGGCTCAACAAGACAAACTAGAAACATTGACGCCTGAACAAATTGGTGATTCAGTTGAAGAGTATTATCAAGCTTTAAATAGTCAGGGTTTTCACAAGTCAAATGAACTTCAATTTGCTGCGGCAACTGCCACAATGCTAACTGGCAAGTTTTCAAGTGAATTGCTCGAAGAGGTTAGTCATTTGATAAGAGAGTTAAAAGACTTCAATTTTCGGTTTAAGCCAGAATTTTATAATAGTATCATTATATTAGGATTTTTAGCTACGTTTAAAAAGATAGATTTTAATATTTTAGAAGAATATTTAGAACTTTTGAGTGAAAAAACCAATTTACGTTTCTATAAGGACTTTCGTCATTCTTTAGCATTAGGCTTGTTGATCCGTGAAGAAACAAGTCGGCTGTCAACCGATGATTTGAATATATCCGCATTGACTACCACAATGATGATGGCTCAAGAAGCAAGCGCAGTAGTAGCTGTTGTTGTTGCTTCTTCTGCTAATTCTAGTTCATAAAAATGAATTTAGCTAGACAAATTCAGGTTTAACCTTTACAATAAGAAAGGCTTTCAAACAGAAAATGTTGTTGAAAAGCGGAGTAAAACAAACAATTAGGTTTGAAAAAAATGGAACCCTGAAGAAATGGTGAGAGAGTTTTGTTATTTTCGGATATAAAACAATTTATCCTTACTTCTTTAAGATAGGAGGACACAAAATATGTCCATGTTTTTAGATCAGGTAACAATCGATGTCAAAGCCGGTAAGGGCGGAGACGGAATGGTTGCCTTTCGTAGAGAGAAATATGTACCAGACGGCGGACCTGCTGGAGGTGACGGTGGTCAAGGAGGAGATGTAATTCTAGTTGTAGAAGAAGGATTACGTACGTTGATGGATTTCCGTTTTAACCGTCATTTTAAAGCACAACCTGGTGAAAATGGGATGAGTAAAGGCATGCATGGTCGTGGATCAGAAAATACGTTTGTAAAAGTTCCGCCAGGTACAACGGTTCGTGATGCTGAAACAGGCACATTGATTGGCGATTTGATTGAAAACGGTCAAACGCTGACTGTAGCAAAAGGTGGACGTGGTGGACGAGGGAACATTCGATTTGCATCTGCTAAAAATCCAGCTCCTGAAATTGCTGAAAATGGTGAACCTGGTCAAGAAAGAAAAATTGAATTAGAATTAAAAGTTTTGGCTGATGTTGGTTTAGTTGGGTTCCCATCGGTAGGAAAATCTACTTTATTATCTGTTATTTCATCCGCTCGACCTAAAATCGGCGCGTATCACTTTACAACATTAGTTCCTAACCTTGGAATGGTATCAACGAGTGATGGACGTAGTTTTGCAGCTGCAGATTTACCTGGGTTGATTGAAGGGGCATCTCAAGGAGTTGGCTTAGGCACACAGTTTTTACGCCACATTGAACGGACAAGAGTTATTTTGCATGTAATCGATATGAGTGGGATGGAAGGGCGCGATCCTTATGAAGATTATCTAGCTATCAATAAAGAGTTAGCCTCTCATAATATGCGTTTGATGGAACGTCCTCAAATTATTGTAGCAAATAAAATGGATATGCCTGAAGCTGAAGAAAACTTGAAGAAATTCAAAGAGAAAATCGAAAAAGAACGGACAGATGAGTATGCAGATCATTTACCGATCTTCCCAATTTCTGGAGTTTCACGCAAAGGAATCGAACCTTTGCTTAATGCAACAGCAGATTTGATCGATGTAACGCCGGAATTTCCATTATATGAAGAAGAAATCGTTGAAGATACAGTTCACTATGGTTTCCAACCAGAAGGTCCAGAATTTACGATCGACCGTGATCCTGATGCAACATGGATTCTATCTGGTGATTCGTTGGAAAAATTATTCCAAATGACCAATTTTGAACATGATGAGAGTGTCATGAGATTTGCTCGTCAATTACGTGGCATGGGTGTCGATGAAGCCTTACGTGCTCGTGGAGCGAAAGATGGAGATATTGTCCGAATCGGTGAATATGAGTTTGAATTTGTAGAATAAAACAATAATAATTAAAAGAGCTGATGACTTCTTCGGCTCTTTTTTGCATTTTAATAATTTGCTACACAATTACGTGTACTTAATCCATCCAAAGAGGGAAATGGTACTTAATTAGAAAGCGATTGTTACTCTTCTATGTCAAGATACACTTGGTTTTCTACTGGGGTCTCTAAGACAATCGAACTTTTGACAGAGGCAAATTGCATCCAGTTTGCTAATAAATTTTTCATTTCAGTTGTATTGGTTACTGTTGCTTTCACTAAATAATTCACATCACCACTGACAATATGAACTTCATTTACATAAGGATTATTTTTTAATAGTGATAACGTTTTTTCAATAGGAATCGTTACTTGGCTCAGTTCGGTAAAAAAAGTAATTGTTTGTTTAACATGTTGCAACGAAATTTGAATCGTAAAGTTTGTAATAATACCTTGTTCAACGAGCCTATTGATTCGCTCTTTCACGCTAGGACGACTCAGATTAACTTTTTGAGACAATTCAACAATCGAGATTCGTGAATTTTCATGAAGAATCTGTAAGAGCTTGCGGTCTGTTATATCCAATGGTCTACCTCCTCTAAATTTTATAAAAACATTATGTATGTTTTATTATAGAGGAAAAAAACGGATTTTTCCAGATAAATTTAAACTACAGGAGATAATCTAAATTTTTTTGTAGAATAGAGTTTTTCATATTGTAAAAAAAAGTGGCATACTTTTACTAAAAAGAAAAGAAAACGCTTACATTAAATTCATATTTTTATATACATGAAACTAGAAAATTCGTTATGATTGATCTATCTTAAGATGATCTGACTGTTTACTAGTAAATACGGTGTTTCCTCAATCTAAAAAGGAGCGTTCTTTATGGTGAGAAACAGATGGTTAAAATTTTTGTTGTTGTATATAGGTGGAGTGATTGTTTCTTTAAGTCAATTGAAACTGGTTCCGATTCAAAATGAATTAGGTCAGGATTTAGGTGTAAGTTTATCAATGTTATCTTGGTTGATGTCGATTTTTACGGTATCTGGTATTTTTCTAGCTATTCCCGGTGGTGCCTTGGTCACACGATTTGGTCCTAAAAAATTATTGATGGGGTTGATGGGGTGTTTAGCTATCGGCAACGTTTTAGGTGCTTTTTCTAACAACTTTTGGCCATTATTGATTTCAAGAGCAATTGAAGGAATCTCTTTTTCAATGATTATCATGGTAGGGATTGTTTTGATTAATTTTTGGTTTAAAGAAGGTGGCAGTGGGATTGCTACAGGACTTTGGGGGACATTTTCAGCGTTAGGATCGATGTTGGCTATGAATTTGTTTAAACCGTTATCACAAACTTATGGCTTGCGTTCGCTTTGGTTGATCATCGCAGGTTTATCTTTGATTTTGTTATGTTTATACGCTTTTTTCTTAGATGAACCAACTAGTCGATCTATTGCTGAGCAAAAAGAAGATAAAGGAGCATTCAAAAAAGCGATAGAAAACAAGTCGATTTGGTTATTAGCGCTTGCGCAAGGCTGCATGGCTTTTATATTATTTGCTTTTATCAATCTATATCCGCAAATTTATACTCAACAATATGGATTATCAGAAACTTTAGCGAATAGTTACACTGGCTATTTTGGGCTATTTGGCATTCCTTTTGGTGCATTGGCAGGTTATTTGATCGATAAAACAAAAAAAGGGCAGATGATTATTTTTGCCTCATTTACACTAATGTTGGTAGCTACATTTTGGATGAGCCATTTATCAAGCGGATTTACATTTACTGCTCAACTATTTACACTTTCAGCGGGAGCTAGTTTATCTTCTTCCTGTGTGATGATTTTAGCACCAAAAGTGGTAAAACAAGAGCAATTGATCGGTGCAAGTATTTCATTTATCAATTTATTTTATTATATTGGAATTGTTGTAGGAACACCGATTGCTACAAATGTAAGTGAATCTAGTGGCTCTTGGGTAATGGCTATTTATATACTAGGTGGCGTAGGTTTAGTCGCATTGTTAGCAGTTTTTGGTTTCATTAGATTAAACAAAAAAAATATAGTAATATAATTCGCTTGTTTAATTGGAAACTTTTCGTCTTTAAGAGGTACTTTTTAATAAAAAACTTGGAAGGTGATAAATAATGGAAAGAGAATTTAAGAAAGATTTAGCGTTTGCAAAAGAATTGGATGAAAAAGATCCGCTTAAAAATATCAGAGATCGATTTTATGTTCAGCCTGGAGAAATATATATGGATGGTAATTCACTAGGTTTGGCTTCAAAAGATGCTGAAAAGGCATTGCTCAATATGATGGATATCTGGAAAAAGGAAGGAATCAAACTTTGGGATGGTCTGTTTCATTACGCTGGAAAATTAGGTGAAATGTCTGCCCCGCTGATCAACGCTTATCCTGAAGAAGTCGTAATCACAGGAAGCACAACAACCAATATTCATCAATGTATCAGCACATTATATAAACCAACAAAAGAGCGCTATAAAATCTTAGTTGATGATTTGAATTTTCCGACAGACCGTTATGCAATTGACAGTCAAGTTCGTTTAAGAGGTTACGATCCAAAAGAAGCTGTAAAAGTAGTGAAAAGTACGAATGGACGGCTGATCGATGAAACGGCTGTTATTGAAGCGATGACCGATGATGTAGCAATCATTCTATTGCCGACAGTTTTATATCGTAGTTCACAAGTCCTAGATATGAAGCGTGTGACAGAAGCCGCACATAAGAGAGGAATTTTGATCGGTTGGGACTTGTGTCATGCAATTGGCGCAATACCAATGGATTTTAAAGAAGTAGATCCTGATTTTGCCATTTGGTGTACGTATAAATATTTATCAGCAGGTCCAGGGGCAATCGCTGGTCTTTATATGAATCGCAAACATTTTAAAGAAATACCAGGCTTAGCTGGCTGGTGGGGCAATAAAGACGATACGCAATTTGAATTAAAACATGAATTTGAACACCAACGAGATGCAAGTGGCTGGCAAATTGGCTCTCCAAGCTTCCTGGCGATGGCACCGTTAGAAGGAACATTAACGATTTTTAATGAAGTAGGAATGGATAAAATTCGGACAAAATCATTATTGATCACCGCTTATCTAATGTATTTGATCGACGAAAAACTTACAAAATATGGTTATGCTGTAGGAAACCCTCGTGAAGATCGTAAACGAGGAGGACATGTTTGTTTAGAACATGAAGAAGCTTACAGAATTTGTAAAGCATTAAAAGAAGCCAATATCATTCCAGATTTTAGAGAGCCAAATGTGATTCGTTTAGCTCCAATTGCTCTTTATAACACGTATGAGGAAGTTTATACTTTAGTCGAAACACTAGAAGATATTGCGGTCAATAAAAAATATGCACAATTCAATAACGAACGGACATTAGTAGTATAAAATAAATCAGTGAGGTGAAAATCATGCGTATTGGTATTCCAAAAGAAATCAAAAACAATGAAAACAGAGTTGCTATTACACCAGCTGGCGTAGTTAGTTTGATTAATAACGGTCATCAAGTTATCGTTGAAAATAAAGCTGGTCTTGGTTCTGGTTTTACGAATCAAGAATATGAAGAGGTAGGAGCTGCAATAGAAAATGATGTTGCGAAAGTTTGGCAATCTGATATGGTGATTAAAGTGAAAGAACCATTAAAAAAAGAATTTCAATATTTTCACGATGAGTTGATTTTATTCACCTACCTTCATTTAGCACCGGAACCAGAATTAACCGATGCGTTGATCGAAAATAGTGTAACTGCTGTAGCTTATGAAACGATGAGCCAGAATCATACATTACCGTTATTAACACCAATGAGTGAAGTTGCCGGTAGGATGTCTGTACAAGTTGGTGCTCAGTTTTTAGAAAAACCTAAGGGTGGAGAAGGAATCTTGCTATTTGGAGTTCCTGGTGTTGAAAGAGGGAAAGTTTTGATCATCGGCGGCGGAGTGGCAGGAACTAATGCAGCAAAAATTGCTATAGGTTTAGGCGCAAAAGTAACGATCTTAGACGTGAATCCCCATCGATTAGCTGAACTGGATGATCTTTTTGGCACCAACGTTCAAACATTGATTTCTAACACGTATCACATAGAAAATAAAGTGAAAGAGGCGGATGTTGTGATTGGAGCGGTCTTGATCCCAGGTGCTAAAGCACCGAAACTTGTGACTGAGGACATGGTTAAACAAATGAAACCTGGGGCTGTTATCGTAGATATCGCTATCGATCAAGGCGGGATTTTCGAAACAACGGATCAAATCACGACACATGATAACCCAACGTATGTCAAACATGGAGTCGTTCATTATGCTGTGGCGAATATGCCAGGAGCCGTTCCCAGAACATCAACTTTCGCTTTGACAAACGCAACGATTCCTTATGCTGTTACGATTGCTAATAAAGGGATCGTTCAGGCGGCAAAAGAAAATGAAACAGTTTCAACTGGAATCAATACGTATAAAAAACACTTAACAATGGAAGCTGTAGCGAAAGATCAAAATAAAGAATATACCCCTGTATGCGAGTTGTTGAAATAAATATCTAAATTTTTAAATCGTCTTATCTCTGAGCAAGTGCTATGTTCAGAGATGAGGTGATTTTTTTCTTTAAGTTTCATTTATGTTTTCTTTTATATAATAAACTCAGTCAAAGGAGGCAGTAAATTGGTTAAGCTAAAAAATAGTTTTCAAAGAAAAGAAAAAAAGTATGCACTGACTAATACGATGTATCAACAATTGAGGGGGAAATTAGCTCCCTATATGCAAGAAGATGAATATGGATTACATACAATCATTTCCGTTTATTTTGACACACCAAGTTATGAGATGATCCGCCATTCAATAGGAAAACCAGTATATAAAGAAAAATTTAGGATCAGAAGTTACGGTATTCCTAAAAAAGAGTCGACAGTTTTTCTCGAAATAAAAAAGAAAGTCAGCGGTGTTGTCTATAAAAGAAGAGTAGCTCTAAGTTATCAATCAGCGAAATGTTATATCCAAAAGCCACATTCATTTAAGTTGAAGACATCAAAAGACCAGCAAATCAAACAGGAAATTGACTGGTTAGTTGCACGCAAAAGATTAGAACCCAAAGTGATGATTGCATATGATCGGTGCGCATTGTTTGATGTAGAAAATAAAGATTTTCGAATAACGTTTGATTTTAATATACGCTATCGAAAAGAACAACTAACTCGTACGTTAGATGATCAAGGTGACGGAGTAGCACCAGAAATTGATGTTTTGATGGAAGTAAAGGCATTGGGCGCTTACCCAATCTGGTTTTCAGAAATCTTAGCTGAACTTGATATTTATCCAACATCTTTTTCAAAATATGCTCAAACGTATCAACGTTACCTATATTGCAAAGGAGATTTTCAGCATGTTGTCTAGTTTATTAGTAGAAAGTTCAGTGGATTTGTCATTCAAACAACTGTCAATTTGTATAGTTACTTCGGTTCTATTAGGTCTTTTAGTAGCCTATGTTCATATGTATAGAAACGTTTATAGTAAAAACTTTGTCATTACTTTAGCCGTTTTACCTGTCTTAGTTCAATTAGTCATCATGTTAGTCAATGGCAACTTAGGAACAGGTGTTGCAGTTTTAGGAGCATTCAGTTTGATCAGGTTCCGTTCAGTGGCAGGTGGTGCTAGAGAAATTACGAGTATCTTTTGGTCAATGGGCATTGGTCTCGCTACAGGAATGGGGTATGTCAGCTATATTGCATTATTTTCTGTGATGATCGCTCTGTTTTTACTACTATTAAATACTCTTCATTTTGGTGAAAAGCAAAAAGTAGCTGAACGAGAAGTAAAAATCACGATTCCAGAAGATTTAGATTATCCTGGATTATTTGATGATCTATTTCAGCAATATACCTACTCAGCTAATTTAGATTCAGTGAAAACGACCAATATGGGGAGTTTGTACGAGCTACGTTATCGAATCACGCTAAAAGACAGTCAGATGGAAAAAGAACTAATGGATGCCATGCGCGTAAGAAATGGCAACTTAACGATTATATCAGGGAAAGTTTCAACAAATAGAGAAGAATTGTAGGTGAATAAAATGA
Source organism: Enterococcus sp. AMC1251 (assembly GCF_058216535.1). Taxonomy (NCBI): domain Bacteria; kingdom Bacillati; phylum Bacillota; class Bacilli; order Lactobacillales; family Enterococcaceae; genus Enterococcus; species Enterococcus sp. AMC1251. The sequence goes on from NZ_CM177098.1 coordinate 1,687,562, forward strand.
AAAAAAAGAAATTTGGTCTCGCCGTTTTAACGAGTTTACTCATACTATTTACTGGATGTGCAAAAGAAGCAACTAGTTCAACTAAAGCAACATCGAAAAGCCAAGAACAAGTTGTAGCGGTTCAAGAAGCAAAGAAATCATCTGAAACTAAATATGGTGACTATGATGAAGAAGATTATGATGAACGTTACGATGAAAAAACAGCGACCAAAATTGAATTAAACGACTCTGGAAGTAAAATAGATGGGTCAGGTGTTTCTGAAAAAAATAATACACTATCGATCACGGCAGGTGGAACCTATATAGTAACAGGAAATTACAAAGGTCAAATAAAAATCAGTGTGAATGAAGAAACCGTCCATTTGTTGTTGGACAATGTCTCGATAACCAATGACTCGTCTTCAGCAATTTACATCGAGCAAGCCAAAAAAGTAATCACGACTTTAGCAGAAGGTTCAAAAAACAGCCTTTCAGACGGGAATGATTATACCGTTGCTTCTGCTGAAGAAACTGAGCCTGATGCTACTTTTTTTAGTAAAGATGACCTAACGATTAATGGTGCTGGCACGTTAGAGATTACTGGCAATTATAGTAATGGCATTCGCAGTAAAGATGACTTAGTGATCACTAATGGGATACTTAATGTCACCGCTAAAAATAACGCTATTAAAGGCAAAGACTCTGTATCGATTGCTGCTGGAACCTTCTCCTTAAAAACGACGGAAGGCGATGGGATTCAAGCAAATAATAGCACAGAAACTGATAAAGGCTGGATTGCGATAGATGGTGGATCGTTTGTAATTCAGTCAGGTAATGATGGGATTCAAGCGGAAACCAATTTGTCTATTGCAAAATCTGATATCAAGATACAAACAGCAGGTGGTTATGAAGACAAATCAATCGATACAACGGCTAGCTATAAAGGATTGAAAGCATCTGGAAACATTATTGTAGATGATGGCATGTTTGACTTAAACACGGCTGATGATGCAATTCATTCAAATGTAGCAGTGACAATCAATAACGGAACCTTCTTATTAGCAAGCGGCGATGACGGTATTCATGCTGATACTGACTTGCTGATCAACAATGGAAAAATAACGGTTAATCACTCTTACGAAGGCTTAGAAGGCGCCACAGTGACAATCAATGATGGAGATATTTCTATCAAGGCATCAGATGACGGCATCAATGCAGCAGGTGGCAGCTCTGGCGAAGAAGGGCAAGAAGGACAATTCGGCGCAGATTCATTTGGTCAACCTGGAGCTGGACAACCTGGTGGCGCTGCAGATAGCACTAAATTTATAGAAATAAATGGTGGAACAACTTATGTAAATGCAGATGGAGATGGGATCGATAGCAACGGTGATGTTCGAATGACTTTAGGAACACTAATCGTAAATGGGCCGACTGATGATGGGAATGCTGCACTTGATTATGACGGAACCTTTACAATAGATGGTGGTGTATTTGCGGCAAGCGGTCGTTCGGGAATGGCAATGAGCGCTAGTGAGGCTTCTTCTCAAGCCGCATTGAGTCTTTACTTTGACGATACTCAAAAAGCCGGAACTTTAGTCAGTTTGAAAAATGCAGAAGGAGATACTATCCTATCATTTGCGTCAGAAAAAGATTTTTCTCATATCGCGATTAGCTCACCGGATCTAACAGTGGGGGAAACGATAACCTTATCTACAGGGGGTGAAGATTCTGGAACAGCGAAAAATGGTTTATACAGCAACAGCAGTTACTCAAATGGAACAGAGCTAGCAAAAATTTCGATCAATGATATACTAACATCCGTTGATCAATCTGGCTCAGAAGTCACGGATAATCAAATGGGTGGAGGGCCTGGTGGTCAACCACCTAGATAGTTGATATTCATTGCTTTAATGACTAGTTTATTGATAGAATAAGGGTATCAAATAGAACGAGGTGGTCGTATGTCTAAACGAGTTATTATTATGCATTTTGAAGTAGAAAGTCAAGCTTACCAAGCATTTTCAGAAATAAAAAAATTGTATGTTGAGAAAAAAATTAAAGGAGAACAAATGGCTGTTGTAACCCATGTAAACGATGGAGTACATCAGTTTAAGATCGATGATTTCTTAGATTTTACAGGGAATGATCACACAGCAAAAAATAGTATGATCGGAATGCTGATCGGTATTTTGGGCGGTCCATTAGGCATTTTACTAGGCTGGTTTGCAGGAAGTTTATTTGGAGCTTCTCAAGATGCCAAAGAAATTCAAGGTGCTCAAACTGTCTTTGAACATGTGACTAAACAAATCGGTGAAGGCGAAACAGGCTTGATATTGATTGCTGAAGAAGACGACAATCGTCCTTTAAACCAATTAATCATGAACGAACTAGGCGGAGAAATCACTCGATTAGATTTTGAAGATGTAGAAAAAGAAATCACAGATGCCAAAGCAGTAGAAAAAGAAACAACAGATTCAGCTAAAAAATCTTGGCATGAAAAAAAGAAAGATTCAAAAGAAAAAAAGTGAAAATTGATCAATGAAGAATGATAAAATAAATGACTTAAAAGACGTGACCAGAAGTTATTTCTACGCGTCTTTTTTTATGATAAGGATGTGTAAAAAATGCTGAAAATACTATTAGTAGAAGACGACGAAATCTTATCAGACAGTATTCTAGAAATTTTATCTGAAATAGGTGAAATCACGCAAGTATATGATGGAGAAGAAGCGCTGTATGAAGGAGAACGGGGAATTTATGACCTAATTGTACTTGATTTAATGCTACCGTCACTGTCAGGTGAGCAGGTCTTAACGACGTTAAGAAAAGAAAACATCTACACACCTGTTTTGATTTTAACAGCTAAAGATGGGCTAGAAAATAAAGTAAATGGTTTTAAAAATGGCGGTGATGATTATCTGACTAAACCTTTTCACCGAGAAGAATTGTTATTACGAGTTCAAGCACTTGCTCGTCGTTCATTAGGGATGAATCGTAAGAATGAGTTAGTCATTAATGAGTTGTGTTTAGATTTGGATAATCGGCACGCTAGTTTTAAAAGAAACGAACTCACGCTTCAAGGAAAAGAATTCGATTTATTACATTATTTAATGCAAAATAAAGGAAGAATCATTACCAAAGATCAATTGTTTGATCGGATTTGGGGCTTTCAATCAGATACGACGTTAACAGTTGTCGAAGTTTATATGAGTAATCTTAGGAAGAATTTAAAACCATTTGGACTTGATTGCTGGATCAAAACGTTGCGTAATGTTGGTTATCTTTTTGAAGTGCCAGAGGAGATAGATCATGAATGAACAACTAAGCAAAAAACAAAGAGTCAATTATTTCGTGATTAATTTGATTTCTTTTGCAAGTATCTTTTTGGTTTTAGGATTGATTGTTTTTCAGTTAGTACAAACCTCCATTTATCAAACCGTTGACCATGATTTAAAACGACTTTCTGACGATCAAAAATTTCTACAACAACTTATGCAAACAAAGCGATTACACGAAAATTCTTTTCAATTGGATAAGTTCGACGCACCGCCACCTAATAACTTTCAACAACAAGTAATTCTTTGGTCTAAAAACGGAGAAATAGTGAATGAAACTGAGCTAGGTTCTCGTTTTTATGATTTTCAGAATTTAAACTTATCAACAGAAAATTTACATAAAATTAGCAGTATTCAAATAAAAGATAGTAATAATCGTTCTTTGCACTTTCGCTCAATTACACTACCTGTTAAAAATCATGAGCAGGTTGCTTATATTCAACTATTAGTGAATACCGATCCTATCAAAAGAACTGTTGAGCAATTTAAACAAATACTGATCATCTGTATGGTTATTTCCAGTTTATTATCAATCGCTTTGAGCTATTTTCTTTCTAAGTGGTTTATGAAACCTATATTAATTTCATGGAAAAAACAACAGGAATTTGTTGAAAATGCCTCACATGAGCTTAGAACACCATTAACCATCATTCAAGCAAAATTGGAAAAGCTATTTACAAAACCAAATCACACGATTTTAGAAGAATCTGAAACGATTGCCTTATCATTAGACGAGGTTCAACGCTTGAGCCAATTGACGAGTGATTTACTCTTACTCGCTCGTTCTGATTCAAATTCTCTCAGCATAGAGAAAGAGCCTGTGAAAATGAATGTCTTTTTAAATACGGTTCTTCTACCTTATCAAGAATTAGCGTTAGCTGAAGAAAAAGAGTTTATCATCGACCTAGGGGCAGACCAACAACTTTTTTTCGATAAAAAAAGAATTCACCAACTAATGATTATTTTGTTAGATAATGCGCTAAAATATACTGAATCAGGTGAAAAAATCACTGTTTTTTCAAGTGTAAAAAATAACGTTTGGATCATTAAAATAAGTGATACAGGCATCGGTATCGTTGAAAAGAAAAAAGTAGCAGTATTTGAACGTTTCTATCGTGGCGAAGAATCCAGAAATCGTAAAACAGGCGGTTACGGTATTGGTCTAGCCATTGCTAAATGGATTGTAGATGAACATCAAGGGAAAATCGAAATCGCGGACACTTTACCAAAAGGAACGACTGTTATTTTGCGTTTTCCTGTAAAATAAATATTATTTGCTAAAGAGACAACTTTCTTCTAAAATAAAGAAGAAGTTTAAGGAAAGTTAGGTAGCCTATGGAATTACAATTTTTAGGTACAGGAGCTGGGGTTCCAGCAAAACATCGCAACGTAAGTAGTGTCGCTCTAAAATTATTAGACGAAAGAAATGCAGTGTGGTTATTTGATTGTGGCGAAGGGACACAACTGCAAATTTTAAAAAGTAATATTCGCCCAAGAAAAATTGAGAAGATTTTCATTACCCATTTACATGGAGATCATATTTTTGGCTTGCCTGGTTTATTAAGCAGTCGCTCGTTCCAAGGTGGGAATGAAAAATTAGAAGTTTATGGACCAGTTGGTATTGCAGAGTTTGTTCGCACGGCATTGAGGGTTTCGCAGACACGACTGTCATATGAATTAACGTTTATTGAAATCAAAGAAGGTATTATGTTTTCCGATGATCAATTTACTGTGACGTGCAAGCCACTAGATCATGGAATTGCTAGCTTTGGCTATCGTATCGTAGAAGCGGATCATGAAGGAGAATTGCAAGTCGATAAACTAACTGCTTTAAATATTCCATCAGGTCCTATTTATGGAAAAATTAAGCGAGGAGAAGTCGTAGAATTGCCAGATGGACGAGTAATAAAGGGAAAAGACTTTGTTGGAGAAAAAAAACTAGGTAGAATCGTAACGATTTTAGGCGATACAAGAAAAACATCAAATAGTGTTTCACTTGCAGAGAATGCGGATATTTTAGTTCACGAGAGCACCTTCAATAAAGACGAAGAAAAAATGGCTAAAGCATATTATCATTCTACGAGTCACCATGCTGCACAAGTTGCATTGGAAGCTAAAGCAGAAAAACTGATACTAACACACATCAGTGCCCGTTATTTAACTGGCGATATTATCCAGTTAGAAAATGAAGCCAAAGAACTTTTTCCAAATACAAAAATTGTAAAAGATATGGAAATTGTAGAGATTCCATTTAAAGCGGAGTAAAGGGGAATTAATATGTATAAAGGACAGGATTTGACAGATAAAGTAGTTGTTGTAACAGGTGGATCGGCTGGTTTAGGGGAGCAAATTTGTTATGAAGCGGCCAAAAAAGGTGCAATCGTTGTTGTTTGTGCTAGACGAATCAATTTAATAGGTAAAGTAAAAGAAACTTGTGAAGTGCTAAGTGGAAAAACAGCATTTTCTTTCCAATTAGATATTTCAGATCCAGAAAATGTAGAAGCTGTTTTCAAGAAAATCGAAACAGAAGCAGGTCCTATCGATGTACTGGTCAATAATGCCGGCTTTGGAATTTTTGAAAAATTTGTAGATATCGATTTAGCTGTTGCTAGAAATATGTTTGAAGTAAATGTTTTAGGGATGATGGTCTTCACTCAAAAAGCCGCAATCCAAATGGCTGAAAGAGGTACTGGGCACATCATTAATATAGCTTCAATGGCTGGAAAAATGGCTACAGCAAAATCAACGGTTTATTCTGCTACTAAATTTGCTGTTTTAGGTTTTTCCAATGCGTTGCGTCTGGAATTAAAACCATTAGGTATTTCTGTGACAACGGTAAACCCAGGACCTATTCAAACAGAGTTCTTTGATAAAGCTGATCCGTCAGGTGAATATTTAGCCTCTGTAAATTTGTTTGTTTTAGAGCCTAATAAATTAGCGAAAGAAATCGTGAATGCGATGGGGACTTACAAACGAGAGATCAATCGTCCTCAAGTGATGGAAGGTGCTTATCGTTTATATACACTATTTCCTCACCTAGGAGATTTGCTAGCTGGCGGAGTATTAAATAAAAAATAAACAACAGAGGCTGAATCATATAAGTTACAGTGAGCTACAGTTATCTGTACAAGAGGAGGAAATAAACTATGAAAAATCAGTGGCGTGTCGTTATCGGTCTTATTTTAGTTCTAATCGTTGTTATTTTTGCAGTATTAAATAATCAAACAGTACCAGTAAGTTTCGGTTTTGCAAAAATTACTGGTCCATTGATCCTTATTATATTAGGATCGGCGATTATTGGTGCGTTGATTGGTCTGCTGACTTCAACAACGACTTTATGGAAACAAAAAAAACAAGTAAAAGAATTACAGAAAGACATTGAAGTCTACAAAACAGATGCTGATAAGTTAGCACAAGAAGATATTGAAAAAGTGAAACGAATGTATGAAAATCAGTTAGCTGAATTGCAGGTAAAATATGATGCTGCTGTGGCTCAAGCACCTATCTCGCCTGTTTCTGAAGCAGAACCTGTTGGTAGTCGCGTCGATCACTTCACTAAACCAAGAAGTAATGAAGAAGAAATGTAAAGTTGAAAAAAGGCGGCTAGATTATGAGCCAGCCTTTTTATTTGCTGATTTTCAGGATACTTTCTTTAGTTTTCCCATTGTATTTGATATAATTACTTGGTTAGGAGTGACGTCGTGAAAAAAGCAAAATATACATGGCAATTACAGGAAAAAACAGAATTGCCAGAAGAATTTTCAACTATACTAACAAATGAACAGATCAACCCTTTACTGGGTCAGATTTTATGGCATCGAGGCATTCAGTCTAAAGACGCTCTAGAAACATTTTTACGCCCTACAGTAGAGAATCTTTATGATCCTTTTTTAATGCATGATATGGAAAAAACTGTAACAAGAATTCAAGATGCTGTAGCCCGAGGTGAAAAAATCTTGGTTTACGGAGATTACGATGCAGATGGTATTACAAGTACTGCCGTTATTAAAGAAGCAATTGAACTGATTGGTGGGGAAGTAGAGTACTTCTTGCCTAACCGATTTATTCACGGTTATGGCCCGAATTTAACTGTGTTTAAGGAACAAATCGAAAATGGTGTTCAACTAATCATCACTGTAGATAATGGTGTAGCAGGACATGAAGCGATCAACCATGCAACGGAACAAGGCATCGACGTTATCGTGACAGATCATCATGAACTACCATCAGAATTACCAAATGCGTTTTCGATCATCCATCCGAAACATCCACAAGGGCATTATCCTTTTGGCGAGTTAGCTGGAGTGGGGGTTGCTTTCAAAGTCGCAACAGCTTTATTGGGTGAATTTCCTTCTGAATTTCTTGATTTAGTTGCAATTGGTACTATTGCAGATTTAGTTTCGCTAACAGATGAAAATAGAGTACTTGTCAAAATGGGACTGGAAATGATTCAAAACGGTGAAAGAATCGGCTTAGATATCTTGATTCACTTAGCTGAACTCAAAAAAGAGGGAATTAATGAAGAAAATATCGGCTTTATGATCGCGCCGCGTTTGAATGCATTAGGTAGATTAGGCGATGCGAGTCCAGGTGTGGAATTACTGACAACCTTTGATGAAGAAGAAGCGGAGAGAATTGCAACATACATCAACAGTCAAAATGATGAACGTAAAGAAATCGTTGCTACGATCACTAAAGAAGCGTTTGAACTTATTGATCCGAATGATCCAATTCATATCGTTGCAAAACAAGGTTGGCATGAAGGTGTTCTTGGGATTGTTGCTGGGAGAATCATGCAAGATACAGGAAAACCGACAATCGTACTTACAATTGATGAAAACAACGAATCTGCTAAAGGTTCTGCCCGTAGTGTTTCTGCTTTGAATTTGTTTGCTTCGCTAAGTGAAATTCGTGAAGACTTTACTCATTTTGGTGGTCACCATATGGCGGCTGGTATGACCCTGCCTGTGGCTAATATCGATAAAATGAAACAACATTTAATTCATTATCTAGAAATAAATCAAATTGATTTATCTCAAGGACAAGAACTGCTGATCGATGAGTCATTAAAAGTTGAAGACGCAACGATTTCTTTTATTCAGCTATTAAAAATCCTTGCTCCTTTTGGAACTGATAATCCCGTTCCTAATTTTTTATTTGAAGCTGTTTCTGTTGAACAAAGTCGCCAAATCGGATCAGATAAAAGTCATCTTAAATTTCAGTTAAGTCAAGCTAGCACTAAATTGGATGCGATTGCTTTTAAAATGGGCAATCAAGCAGATGAAATCAGTCAAGGCAAACCGAATATTACAGGACAATTGTCAATCAATGAGTGGAATGGCAATAAAAAACCGCAGTTGATGGTTAATGATTTTTCAGTAGATGGCGTTCAATTGTTCGATCTAAGAGGAAAAAATGCTCGTCAAAAAGAAATACCTGCTGCAAATACGTTATATATTTATTTTAATGAAGATAGCAAAAAATTAATCAATGACCAAAGGAGTCACCAGCTATTGTTTACTACTGTGGCAGAAGCAGTAGAGTTTATCAAAACAACAACTAGTCAACAACTAGTCTTTGTTGACTGTCCGGACGATATCGATTTATTAAAACAAATTACGCAAGCTGGAAAAATAGAGCGAGTTTATATGATGGCTATTTCTCAAGAAGAAGCATATTTAAATGGAACAGGAACAAGAGAACAATATGCGCAACTGTACAAATTTGTAAGACAACAAGAACAAGTAGATGTTCGTTATAAACTGAATGCTGTTGCTCAACATTTAAAAATACAAGAAAAGTTATTAATTTTTATGATTCAGGTGTTTTTTGACCTAGGATTTGTTACAATAGAGAACGGTGTTTTAAGAAAAGTTGAGAATCCAGAAAATCATCCGTTGACGGAAAGTACGGTCTATCAAACTCGCTTAAAAAGAATCAAAACAGAAGAGTTTTTGTTATACAGCGATTGTGAAACATTACAACAATGGCTGTGGAATGAGGAGGAAGTATAAACATGGATTTAAAAGATTATATTGCTAGTATTCCAGATTATCCAGAAAAAGGCGTTATTTTTAGAGATATCTCACCATTGATGGCAAATGGTGAGGCATATCGTGAAGCAACAAAACAAATCGTTGATTATGCCAAAGAAAAAAGAATTGACATGGTTGTAGGACCAGAAGCACGTGGTTTTATCGTAGGATGTCCTGTTGCCTATGAGTTAGGTGTCGGTTTTGCTCCTGTTCGCAAAAAAGGAAAATTGCCTCGTGAAACGATTGAAGTAACTTACGAATTAGAATATGGTACTGATACATTAACACTTCATAAAGATGCAATCATTCCTGGGCAACGAGTATTGATTTGCGATGATTTATTGGCCACTGGTGGTACGATCAAGGCTACTATTGAATTGATTGAGTCATTGGGAGGAATTGTTGTTGGCTGTGCATTTTTGATCGAATTAATGGATTTACATGGTCGTGATAAAATTAATGGTTATGAAATCGTTACATTGATGGAATACTAAAAAATGATCTTTTCTCCAGTTATCCCTGGAGTGAAGATCATTTTTATTTAACTCTAAGAAAAAATCATTTTGACTTTGATCTATGGATATTTACGATAGATATAATGTTGATAGTCATTCTTTTTTCTAGTATGGGTATATCTTTTCTCATCCCATAGCATGAACCATATAATAAATAGAGGACTAACAATAAGTAAAGCGGCTTGTAAGCCTAATGTTCCTAAAAAAATACCAATAATCAATACAAAAAATAATAATCCGCCACGACGAACTGCTTTCATTCTTAATCACCTCATAATTTTTATCGAACAAACGTTTGTATAATTATTATACGAATGTTTGTTCGGTTTGTAAAGAGATAAATACAAAAAAAGTACTTCTTTTCTTATAAAACAAAAAAGAAGTACTTTAATCTCTTTAAAATAAAGGGAGTTCATATCTTGTTACGTATAAAGTAAAATTGAAAAGAACATGAAGCCAGCTCCTAGCATAACAAATAAATGCCAAACTACATGCATAAAGCGGACGCTTTTTAAGCTATAAAATGCAGCTCCTAATGTGTAGGAAACGCCTCCTGCAATTAGTAAAGAGATACCTGCCGTTCCTAAAGAATCATACAGAGGTTTCGCCGCAGTGATACACAGCCACCCCATAATAATGTAGATGACAGTAGAAACATTTTTTACTGTTTCTTGTTTATGTAGTGTCAAGGATTTGTACACGACACCGCTAATTGCCATCACCCAGATAAGGACGAACAATAACCAGCCGAGCCAGCCCTTAATGCTCAGTAAACAATAGGGTGTGTAGCTTCCAGCAATCAATAAGAAAATAGAACTATGATCAAAAACCTGGAAAACTTTCTTCGCTCTAGTAAAAATCAAACTATGAAATAAGGTTGAAGCTAAAAATAAAAGAACGAGGGTTGAACCATAAATAGCATAGGAAACAACATGAGCCGCTGAACCAAGACGTGCACCTTTAACTAATAAAATTACTAACCCTGCAATGCTTAATCCAACCCCAATCCCGTGAGTCACGGCATTGAGAACTTCATTTAAAATTATATATTTTCTGGAGAATTTTGTTTTTTCCAAGAAATCAACTTCCTTCATTTTAATTTGGTGAAAAAAAATTATATGTCTGTTATAATATAATCAGACATTTAAGCCTCAAAAGTATTTTACCACGAATTGAGGTTGTTTTTAAAGAAAGAGTGATAAAATTATGACAAATGTTAAAATTGTGACGGATTCTTCTTGCACAATGCTGAAAAGTGTACGCGATGATTTAGCTATTCAAATGATGCCTTTATCTGTAATGATCGACGGTGTAGTATACGCTGATGACGATCACTTAGAAGGCGAACATTTCATGGAATTAATGCGTACAGCAAAAGCGTTGCCTAAGACAAGTCAGCCGCCAATCGGCGAATTTGTGGAGTTATATGATCGCTTGGGTGCAGACGGAAGCGAAGTTATTTCGATTCACATGACAAAAGGATTGAGTGGTACAGTAGAAGCGGCTAGACAAGCTGGAAATCTAAGTACTGCCAATGTTACAGTAATCGATAGTGATTTCACCGATCAAGGCTTATCATTTCAAGTGATTCAAGCCGCTAAACTTGCTAAAAAAGGTGCAAGCGTTCCTGAAATTTTAGCTGAAATCAATCACGTCAAAGAAAATACGAAGTTGTTCATTGGAATATCTACATTAGATAATTTAGTTAAAGGCGGTCGAATTAGCCGGGCAACCGGGCTTTTGTCTAGTATTTTTAATATGAAAGTAGTCATGGATTTCGATCATACAGAACTGATACCCGTTGCTAAAGGCCGAGGGATGAAGACATTCAATAAATGGTTTGAAGAACTAAAAAAAGAATTGGGTACGTTATCTAATGTGCGTCAAATTGGTATTTCTCATGCAGAGGGATTAGAGTTAGCGAACGGATTTAAAGAGGGTCTACAAGCACTTTTCCCTGATATGGAAATTCCTGTATTGCATACAAATCCTGTTATCGCAACTCATACAGGTGAAGGTGCATTTGCTATAATGTACTATACAGACTGAGTTTTGAGCAGATCAAACTGATCTGCTTTTTTTTCATAAAAATTTGACTGTACAAATGAACTTAAAATAGAGATAATTTACATTAATTAAAAAAACTAGCTACTTTTTATGCGCGAATGATTGAGTTTTTCATGATTAGTAACAAAGGGGACAAAAAGTATTTTTCAGCCACCATATACTGTATATTATTGAATCATTGTATTTTTCGTGATTTATAAGCAAAGGAAGTGATAAGAATGAAATTATTTTTCAAGAAAAATTGGCCGAGCTTTGCACTTTTTTTCATCACGATGATCGCTAGCTTTTTAATTTTACTAGTGACGGTACCTAAAGCAAAACCAATTTTAGGTACTGGGACAGTGCAAACTGCTAAAAGTGAAACAAAAGAAGTGATTCACTACGTTGCAATCGGTGATTCATTAACAGAAGGAATTGGTGATTTAACCAATTCAGGTGGATTCGTCCCGCTAGTTGCTAAGGACTTACAGGAGGAATATCATTTGAATGGTGTTCAAACAGACAATTTTGGTAAAAATGGCGATCGTAGTGATCAAATTCTCAAACGAGTCAAAAAGAACAAAACGATTCAAGATGGCTTAGCTTCAGCAGATATTATTACTTTGACTGTGGGCGGGAACGATTTAATGAAAGTAATTAAAGGAGATGTATTCCGACTAACTAAAAATTCGTTTGAAAAGCCACTGAAAAATTATCAAAAAGAAGTAGAAAAATTATTTGCCGAGATACGAAAATATAATGCTGATGCACCAATCTACGTATTAGGAATATACAATCCGTTTTATCTTTATTTTCCTGATATCACTGAAATGCAAGAGATAGTGGATAGCTGGAATAATGGTACAGAAGAAATTGTCACAGCAGAAAAAAATGCGTATTTTGTTCCGATTAATGACTTGCTTTATAAAGGAAAAGGTGATGAGGTAGGAATTGTTAGTAGCGAAGATGTCGCTTCAAGTAGTGCATCTAGTAGTGAACAAGACATCAAAAACAATGCGTTGTACGAAGAAGATCATTTTCATCCTAATAATTTAGGTTATCAAATCATGGCAAGTACGGTACGAGATGAAATGAAAAAAACGCAAGATAAATGGCTAAAAAAGGAAGTGAATGATACAAATGATTAATGAACCTGAAGAAAAAAAAGAAGTGAAAAAAGCGAATACTCAAAGAAAAAAAACGCCTAAGCTGAAGAAAACAATCAATCATTGGAAGATCGCGTTCATTACTTTAGTTGCGTTGCTTATTGGAAGCATGATCTTTGTCTTTGTAAGAATCACCCAAGTTCGTGAACCGAACTATAAACCTGTTCCTGAATTAGTAGAAAAAGAAGGAACACCTGTTGTAGCAATTCAATCAAAGAAAAAACAAATAAATACACTAATCGACTTTTATCTTAGTGATTTCCAAAAAGGATCAGACATCACCTATGAATTTTATTTAGAAAACGAAGCTATGCTAAATGGTACTTTTAATGTTTTGGGACATCCAATTCAGTTTTACCTCTATTTTGATCCATATGTAATGGACAACGGGAATGTACAATTAAAAGCAAAAAGTTTATCCATTGGAACATTAGGCTTACCAATAAAAGAAATCTTAAAGTTTGCCCAAAGAGATTATAAGTTACCTAGTTGGGTAGAAGTAAATCCAGATGATAGTACTGTTTTACTACGATTAGATCAATTTAGAATGCAAAATGGTTTGTTTATACGTGCGGAAAAAATTAACTTAGTTGACGATGACATCCGAATGAATATTTACTTACCGAAAGACAGTAACGACACTACTACCAACAAAAAGGAGGAGACGAATTGAGCGAAAAAGCTATTTTTGCCGGCGGCTGTTTTTGGTGTATGATACAACCATTTGATAAACAACCAGGCATATTTTCAATAACTTCTGGCTACACAGGCGGACATGTTATTGATCCCACTTATGAGCAGGTGTTAAGTCACACGACAGGTCATACTGAAGCCGTTGAAATCGAATTTGATCCAGTAATAATGCCTTATGAGAAATTAGTAGAGATTTACTGGCAACAGACAGATCCTACAGATGCTTTGGGACAATTTGAAGATCGTGGTGATAATTATCGCCCAGTAATCTTTTATACAAGTGAAGAACAGAAAAAAATTGCTAAAAAAAGTCGGCAAGAGTTACAAGAAAGTGGTCGTTTTACAGAGCCTATTGTTACCACGATCGAACCTGCAGCCGTTTTTTATCCTGCAGAAGACTATCACCAAAATTTTTATCAAAAAGATCCTGAGCGCTATAAAGATGCACATGTAACCCGAGCAAATTTTATAGAAGAGATTTGGTGAATATATGAGAAGAAGTTTTTATCACTATTTAATGACATTAAGAGCGCCTAAGAAAACAGAAGAAAGCCAATTTGCAAACGATGCAGCCAAAGATATCCAGTTTCCTAAACAATCAGAAGATTATCACGAATTGTCGACCTATTTAGAACTAAATGTTGATTACTTATCTAGTATGCACATTTTTGATGACTTATGGGAAAAATACGTAGAAAATAATAAATAAAAGAGGAAGAAAGGAAAAGAATGCTTTTCCTTCTTTTTTTTTCATGGTAAACTGGAAAACATGCAATGATAATTTTACAGAAAGAGATGACCATAATGAATAATAAAAGACAAGTACCATTTCATCAATACATTATTTCAATTGTTTGCGTTGCTTTTTTAGTAGGAGGCAGCTGTTATATTTATTTTGACTATCAATACAGGAAACAAATAGCTAATAGTCCATCCAAAAATAGTGATCTAAAAAAGGTCGATAATCTATATAACGAAATTGTCAATAATTACGTAGGCAAAGTTGATGAGAAAAAATTAGTTGACGGAGCACTAAAAGGCATGACAGAAGCCTTAGATGATCCTTATTCAAGTTACCTAGATAAGCCTGAAGCCGACGAGTTAGATCAAAGCCTCGCGGGAAGTTTTGAAGGGATCGGTGCAACAATGACAATGGCGGATGATCTTCCGACTGTAGCTCAAGCCCCAATTGAAGACTCTCCAGCAGCTAAGGCTGGTATGAAAGCCAATGATACGATTTTAAAAGTTGATGATGAAGAAACAAAAGGAAAGACACTTTCTCAAGTTGTCAGTAAAATTCGTGGAAAAAAAGGAACAGAGGTACGCTTGACGATCAAACGAGGTGAAGAAACCTTTGAACTCAAACTTATAAGAGATACGATTCCGCTCGAGACGGTGAAAGGTGAATTAGACAAAAAAGACCCTTCAATCGGTTCGATCAAGATCACTTCTTTTGGAGAAAACACCTATAAAGAATTGCAAGAAACAATCAAAAAATTACGAAAAGATGGCGCTAAATCTTTTGTGATAGATTTACGTCAAAATCCTGGCGGGTTACTTGATCAAGTCGAACAAATGGCTAGTATGTTTCTTGAAGATGGAAAAACAATCGTCAAATTTGAGGACAAAAACGGCAATACAAGCGAAGATGTCGCTTCTAGTAATTTAGATGGCGGATTTAAAGTAACAGAACCAACTGTTGTGTTAGTAGATGAAGGCAGTGCCAGTGCGTCTGAAATTTTTGCTGCTGCGCTAAAAGAATCTGGTAATAAAAAAATTATCGGAACTAAAACCTTTGGTAAAGGAACAGTTCAAACAGTGAAAGATTTGAACGATAAGAGCGAAATAAAATTAACCGTCCTGAAATGGCTGACACCAAAAGGTAAATGGATCCACGAAAAAGGATTAGAACCAAGTATTAAAGCTGACTATCCCGACTATGCTTATTTATCTCCGATTTCTAGAGATAAAACGTTAAAAATGGGCGATTCTTCACCTGTTGTCAAAAATGTCAATGCTTTATTGAAAGCTCTTGGCTACGACGTCAACGCTGATAGTAGTGACTTTACTGAACAAACGAAAGCTGCTGTTAATGCGTTACAAACAGAGAACAATCTTCCCGTTACAGGAGAAATAGACAATGAAACGGCAACTCAGATCGAAGTAGAAATTGGGAAGAAAATCAAAGATAACGACCAAGCTTATGACGTAGGTATAGAAGAGCTTAACAACGAAAATAAAAAAGAATAAACGAAGCTGGTGTGAAAAATGACTTAGTTTGAAATGATGTCTTTTCACACCAATTTCTGCTTTTGCTAAAATAGGATCCAATTTTTCCTTTAAATTAGTCGCTTTTTTTAATGTATTTCCTTTATAATAGAATCAGCAATAAAAAGGGAGAGAGAAGAGTGGAAAAGCAAAAATCTTATATTGGCTATTTTATTTCTTTCATGAAATTACTCGTTCCTTCTCTAGCACTGTTATTTATACTAAGAGGTTTTATTTTGATTCCAGTTCCAGTTGATGGGAATTCAATGGAAAAAACACTTAGTCAAGGAGATATGATTGTGATGGAGAAGTTCTCATCAATCAAGCGTTTTGACGTAGTTGTCTTTCAATTACCAACAGGTGCAATTTATATTAAACGAGTGATTGGGCTTCCAGGAGAAGCTATTCGGTATGACGAGGACCAGCTTTATATAAATGAAAAACCAATCGAAGAACCGTTCTTAGAAAAAAATATAAAAAAAGATCACGAGAAAGTTCCTTACACCACTAATTTTAATTTAAGTGATCTTACTACGGAAGAAGTTTTACCCCAAAATAGTTACTTTATGTTGGGTGACAATCGACGAATGTCGAAAGACAGCCGCTCTTTTGGAGCAGTAGAAAGCAAGTATATTATAGGAAAAGCCCAGTTTGTTTACTACCCAATAACGCATATGAAATTTATACCAAGATAGGTGATAACATGACAATACAATGGTTTCCAGGACATATGGCTAAGGCCAGAAGAGAAGTATCTGAAAAAATTAAATATGTCGATATCGTTTTTGAATTGATCGATGCAAGATTACCCTTGTCATCACGTAATCCAATGATGGATCAAATAGTTCAACAAAAGCCTCGATTGATTTTACTTAATAAAGGTGATTTAGCTGATAAAGAGCAAAATCAGAAGTGGCAACAGTATTTTCAGACAAAAGGCTATCACACATTAATTATTAATGCACAACAAAATAAAGGCGTTAATAAAATTGTTCCAGAAGCGAAAAAAGCACTAAAAGAAAAGCTTGACCGTGAACGTTCAAAAGGTGTAAAATCACGTGCGATTCGTGCGATGTGTATTGGGATTCCAAACGTTGGAAAGTCAACATTAATGAACCGTTTAGTTGGAAAAAAAATCGCACAAACTGGAAACAAACCTGGTGTAACCAAAGGACAACAATGGCTTCGTTCAGGAACTGATTTAGAGCTATTGGATACGCCAGGAATCTTGTGGCCTAAATTTGATGATCAAGAAATCGGTAAAAAGTTAGCTCTAACTGGAGCAATTAAGGATCAACTGCTTCATTTAGATGATTTAGCAATATATGGCCTAACATTTTTTTCACGTTTTTATCCAGAGCGTTTGGTTGAACGCTACAAGTTAACACAAGAGGAAACTTTTTTACCAGGAGCTGAACTTTTGATGTTAATTAGTCAAAAGCGTGGGTTTCGTGATGATTATGATCGAGCAAGTGAAATGATCATTCAAGAAATCCGCAGCAGTAAATTGGGACCGTACACTTTAGATCGTTGGGAAGAATTAGGAGCTACAAAAGATGAAAACTGAGTCAATTCAACAAATTAAAGCAGCATTAGCTACTATTGATAATAGGAATGATAAAAGAATCCATCGGTGGCAAACAGACGAACGTAGCGGTGTTCAGCAAGCTTTGACACAATGGAATAGAAGAATTCAACGGCAAGAAAAAGAATTAGCGTTATTTAAAGAAATGCAGCAATTTGAAAATGATGCAAGAGCTAAGGGTTATCGCTTTATTGTAGGAATCGATGAAGTAGGGCGAGGACCGTTGGCTGGACCCGTTGTTGCTGCAGCTGTTATTCTTCCTGAGAATTTTCAACTACTTGGCGTAAATGACTCTAAAAAGTTAACTGCGAAAAAAAGAGATGAATTGTATGATGAAATTCAAAATCAGGCTATTTCAATTGGGATTGGTATGGTAGATCATAACAAAATCGATGAAATCAATATTTATCAAGCGTCAAAAGTGGCCATGGGAATAGCTTTAGAAGATCTTTGTTTTATTCCAGATTATTTATTGATTGATGCCATGAAGTTGGATGTTAAAATCCCTCAAGAAAGTATCATTAAGGGCGATGCTCGTTCGATATCGATTGCTGCAGCCAGTATTGTTGCGAAAGTTATTCGTGACCGTCTGATGGAAGATTATGCTAAAATGTATCCAGGTTATGGATTTGAAAATAATGCCGGTTATGGCACAAAAGAACATTTACTAGGATTAGAACAACAGGGAATCTGTACAATTCACAGAAAAACCTTTGCCCCAATTAAAAATATGTGCTAAAAAAATGAAAAATGCCTTCTTTTGCGAATACTTACTACAACAAGTATTTGTGAAAGAAGGTTTTTTCATGGAAGAGAAACAACGAAATCTACTCTTTAAATTAGCAGTATGTAACGGAATTGGCAATTTAGGTATCCTGAAAGTATTAGATTTTTCAATGAAATACAACAACAGCACAGACCTCTCTAAAGAAGAAATTATTCAAATCGCTGGAATCACGACGTATCAAAAATTATTTTCTGAATCATGGGATCACTGGACAAATGATTCAGAACAACTAAAAAAATATCAAGAACTACACACATTTATTACAATTTTAGATCCGATTTATCCTTATTACTTAAAACAAATTTATAATTGTCCTGTACTGTTATTTTATAAAGGAAATATTAAGCTTTTAGAAAAAAACTGTCTGTCTTTTATTGGAGCCAGAGCTGCTTCTGTTTATGGGATTAATGTTGTGCGTCAGCTGATTCCTGAAATGATTAATAATAATTTAACTATTGTTAGTGGATTAGCTAAAGGAATTGATAGTGTTAGCCATCAAGTCGCTATGCAACATGGTGGGAACACGATTGGTGTCATTGGAACTGGACTTGATATATGTTACCCTAAAGAAACTGCTCATATTCAGCGTAAAATGATGGACGAGCAGCTTGTTATCAGTGAATATCCTAACGGCACAGAGCCCAGAAAATATCATTTTCCTCTGAGAAACCGGATTATTGCCGGAATTAGTTTAGGAACTTGTGTGATTGAAGCAAGAAAAAAGAGTGGATCTTTGATTACAGCACAAGCTGCCTTAGAGTATGGTCGTGAAGTTTTTGCAGTACCAGGAAACCTATTCAACTCTCAATCTGATGGTTGTCACGGTCTCATTCAAGAGGGGGCAAAATGCACAATCTGTCCTCAAGACATTTTAGAAGAAATTCAATTTTTTTCGATTTAGCTACATCAATCCTTGACAAACCTGTAATGAATAGATATGATGAAGTACGATTTGTGAGTTCTCTACATTTTGATATATATAATAGAAGAAACACAAAAACCGAAAGGAGCCACACGTTGAATGGCGTATAAATATCTAGTTATTGTAGAATCACCAGCTAAAGCCAAAACGATTGAAAAATATTTAGGAAAAAACTATAAGGTTGTTGCCAGTGTTGGACATATTCGAGATTTACCCAAAAGTAAAATGGGTGTTGATACTGAAAATAATTATGAACCACATTATATCTCGATTCGAGGAAAAGGCGACGTTATCAAAAGTTTGAAAGCAGCAGCAAAAAAAGCCGAAAAAGTTTATCTCGCAGCCGATCCGGATCGAGAAGGTGAGGCCATTGCTTGGCATCTGTCTTTTCTTCTTGGCTTGGATTTAAAAGATAAAAATCGAGTTGTATTTAATGAAATCACAAAAGAAGCAGTCAAGGCTGCATTTAAAGAACCTCGTACGATCAACTTAGACTTGGTAGATGCCCAGCAAGCACGTCGTATTTTAGATCGACTAGTTGGTTATTCACTGAGCCCGATCCTATGGCGCAAAGTCAAAAAAGGATTGAGTGCTGGACGAGTTCAGTCAGTAGCACTTAAGATTATCATTGATCGAGAGAATGATATTCGCAAATTTATTCCTGAAGAATATTGGAGTATTGATGGCAATTTCCAAAAGGCTAAGAAGAAGTTTAAGGCAAATTTCTGGGGTTTGGATGGTAAAAAGAAAAAATTACCAAATGCTGAATCTGTCAAAGAAGTCACGACTCGTATCAAAGGTAACGAATACGATGTAACAAAAGTTGAGAAAAAAGAGCGTAGGAGAAATCCTGCGTTGCCTTTTACAACGAGTAGTCTACAACAAGAAGCTGCTAGAAAATTGAATTTTAGAACTCGAAAAACTATGATGGTCGCACAACAGCTGTATGAAGGAATCGCTCTAGGTAAGCAAGGTACCGTTGGGTTGATCACTTATATGCGTACAGATTCTACTAGAATAGCTGAATCTGCAAAAGTAGAAGTAGCAGAATATATTGAAAAAACATATGGTCGTGAGTTTTCGGCTCATGGTGGACGTAAAGTCAAAAATGCTCAAGGTGCTCAAGATGCCCATGAAGCCATCCGCCCTTCCAGTGTAATGCGCGCTCCACATGAAATTAAACAATATTTAGATAAAGATCAGTTGAAACTCTACACATTGATTTGGTCACGTTTAGTTGCTAGTCAAATGACGCCTGCTGTTTTGGATACTATGAAAGTAACATTAGAGCAAAATGGTGTGATTTTTATTGCCAATGGAGCTAAAGTAAAATTCAAAGGGTTCATGCAAGTGTATGTTGAAGGTCGTGATGACGGCAAAGAAGATAAAGAAAATATTTTGCCTGATCTAGCTGAAGGAGATAAAGTAAATGCGCTTGATATTGAACCAAAACAGCATTTCACACAACCACCAGCAAGATTTAGCGAAGCAACATTGATTCGTGCTTTAGAAGAAAATGGCGTAGGCCGTCCATCAACCTATGCACCAACTTTAGAAACAATCCAGAGGCGTTATTATGTTAAACTAACAAATAAGCGTTTCGAACCAACCGAATTGGGTGAAATCGTCAATTCATTGATCGTTGAATTCTTCCCTCAAATTGTTGATGTTCATTTTACAGCTTCAATGGAAGGTGATCTAGATAAAATCGGAGTTGGTAAAGAAAAATGGATTGAGGTTGTTGACCGTTTCTATCAACCCTTTGAAAAAGAACTGACAAATGCAGAAGAAAAAATCGAAAAAATTCAAATAAAAGATGAGCCTGCTGGCTTCGACTGTGATCTTTGTGGTCATCCAATGGTTATTAAGCTAGGACGCTATGGGAAGTTTTATGCTTGTAGCAACTTCCCAGAATGTCGTAATACTAAAGCGATCGTCAAAGAAATCGGCGTTACTTGTCCAGTGTGTAATGAAGGTCAAGTTATTGAACGCAAATCTAAAAAGAACCGATTATTCTATGGGTGCAGCCGCTACCCAGATTGTGACTTTACTTCTTGGGATAAACCAATTGGACGTCCATGTCCAAAATGTGGTCAATATCTTGTTGAGAAAAAAGTCAAAGGCGGGAAGCAAGTCGTTTGTATCAATGGCGATTACGAAGAGAACGTTCAAAAATAAACAATCTCCACGAAATAAGAAAGTTAAAAACCAGCGGAAAAGTTCGTTGGTTTTTTGAAGAAAAGAGGAAATAGATGACTACTTCTGTAACAGTAATCGGCGCAGGTTTAGCCGGAAGTGAAGCCGCTTGGCAAGTTGCTCAAGCAGGTGTTGCGGTAACCCTTTACGAGATGCGTCCAGTAAAAAACACTCCAGCACATCAAACTGAAAATTTTGCTGAATTGGTTTGTTCCAATTCATTAAGAGGAAACAACTTAACGAACGCTGTAGGCGTGTTAAAAGAAGAAATGCGACGTTTGGATTCAATCATTATTAACAGCGCAGATAAAACGGCTGTGCCTGCCGGTGGAGCTTTAGCCGTTGATCGTGATACTTTCTCACAAGAGATCACTGATAAAATAAAAAATCATCCGTTGGTTACAGTAAAAAATGAAGAGATCACGGTAATTCCAGATGGCATCGTGATTGTTGCAACAGGACCATTAACGTCAGAAACATTAGCAGAACAAATCAAGGCGTTTAACGGCTCCGACGGTTTTTACTTCTACGATGCAGCAGCACCAATCGTTGATAAAGCGACGATCGATATGGATAAAGTTTATTTAAAATCCCGCTATAACAAAGGCGAAGCAGCGTACTTAAATTGTCCTATGACAGAAGAAGAATTCAAAGCGTTTTATGAAGCGTTAATTTCGGCTGAAGTTGTACCTTTAAAGACGTTTGAAAAAGAGAAGTTTTTTGAAGGATGTATGCCAATTGAAGTAATGGCAAAACGTGGGATAAAAACGATGTTATTTGGTCCTTTAAAACCAGTTGGATTAGAAGATCCTACGACTGGAAAACGTCCTTATGCAGTTATCCAATTACGTCAAGACAATGCAGCTGCTTCATTGTATAACCTTGTAGGTTTTCAAACCCATCTAAAATGGGGAGAACAAAAGCGAGTTTTCCAAATGATTCCTGGTTTAGAAAATGCTGAATTTGTCCGTTATGGCGTTATGCATCGTAATAGTTTTATGAATTCACCAGAACTACTAAAACCAACCTATCAATCTCAAAAAAGAGAGAACTTATTCTTCGCTGGTCAAATGACAGGTGTCGAAGGCTATGTAGAGAGTGCAGCTAGCGGTTTATTAGCTGGTATGAACGCAGCACGTTTGGCTAAAGGTGAAGAACCGGTCATTTTCCCAAGAGAAACTACTTTAGGAAGTATGGCCTATTATATTACACATGCAGAAGGTAAACACTTCCAACCAATGAATGCAAACTTTGGTTTATTCCCTGAATTGCCAGAAAGAATTCGGGATAAAAAGGAACGCTATGAAGCAATTGCAGATAGAGCATTGATCACATTAGCAAAAGTAACACAAGAGTTAAATCTTGTTGAACAAACTAAATAATCAAAAGACCAAAACAAATCTAGTGGTTTGTTTTGGTCTTTTAATTGATTTTGATAAATGAAATTATGCTGTTAATTTATGAGTATTTATAGTCAAATATGAATAAATTGTTACCGAATTTGAAAATATTAATTAAATTCTGACAATTCATTTGTTTTTTTAAAATGGTTATGCTAAAGTTATTTTGTGAATTACTGGAGGAAGATAAATGCAAGAGAAAAACTGGCCGGAGCTATTTTCAAATTATTTAATCGTCGAACGTGGCTATTCTGGAAAAACTAAAATTGCTTATGAAGAAGATATATTCAATTTTTTCGATTTTTTAAAAAATTCGGGAGAAGCTGATTATTTAAGCGTCGATCACTTAGATATTCGTACGTATCTAAGTTTTCTCTATGATAAAGAGTATAGTCGGAATTCTATTAGTCGAAAAATTGCCAGTTTGCGCTCTTTTTATCAATTCTTACTTAAAAATGAAGTCATCAAAGAAAATCCTTTCTCATATGTACACATGAAGAAAAAACAATTACGGCTTCCTCGTTTTTTCTATGAAAAAGAAATGGATATTTTATTCGAAAGTGCCAAAGGATCAAAACCTTTAGAGTTAAGGAATCAAGCATTATTAGAAATTCTTTATGGGACTGGTATTCGAGTAAGTGAATGCACGAACTTAACCTTGCAGGCAATCGATTTTTCTGCAAATGTGTTATTGATTCACGGAAAAGGAAACAAAGATCGGTATGTGCCGTTTGGGTCTTTTGCCCAAGACGCACTAAAGGAGTATCTGGAAAATGGACGAGCTGTGTTGATGGAGAAATATCAACAAGAACATGCCTTTGTTTTTGTTAATCATCACGGTGAGCAAATTACGCCGACAGGAATAGAATACGTTTTAAATCAGCTTATCAAAAAAAGTACGTTAAATAGCGATATTCACCCTCATATGTTGCGCCATACATTTGCGACCCATCTATTGAACAACGGTGCTGACATGCGAACTGTACAAGAACTATTGGGTCATTCTGATTTGTCCACAACTCAGATTTATGCTCATGTAACAAAAGAAAGCTTACAAAAAAATTATCGAACATTTCATCCTCGTGCATAACGAGAGCTTTTAAACATATCTAGATTCACGAGCTAGCCTATCAGGAAAAAGATAAAATATGAATAAGACAAAAAGCATCTCCGTCATTTTTTACTATTTTCCAGTCAAGTCTAAACGAGCTCGTTCATCTTTTAAAAATAGGAGGAACTATAATGGTGGAATCACAATTTCATTCAACAACGATTTGCGCTGTTGAAAAGGACGGAAAGTTTGCGATGGCTGGTGACGGTCAAGTAACAATGGGTGAATCTGTTGTTATGAAAGGAACTGCTAAAAAAGTCCGTAGAATCTATAATGACGAAGTTGTTGTCGGTTTTGCTGGAAGTGTAGCAGATGCATTTACACTAGAAGAAAAATTCGAAGGCAAATTAAACGAATACAATGGCAACTTAACTCGTGCTGCAGTTGAATTGGCACAAGAATGGCGTACGCAGCAATCTATGCAAAAATTAGAAGCAATGTTGATTGTGATGAACGATAAAGAAATGTTGCTTGTCTCAGGAACAGGCGAAGTGATTACACCAGACGATGGTATTTTAGCAATCGGTTCAGGAGGTAACTTTGCATTATCTGCAGCCCGTGCGATGAAACACTATGGAGACAAAGATATGTCTGCTAAGGAGATCGCTAAAAATGCATTGACTATAGCAGCTGATATCTGTGTTTTTACAAATCATAATATTATTGTAGAAGAATTATAAATGGAGGACAACGACCATGAATGAATTAAATAAAACTCCAAAAGAAATCGTCAAAGAATTAGATGACTATATTATTGGGCAGGAAACGGCCAAGAAATCAGTTGCCGTGGCATTAAGAAATAGATACCGACGTTTGCAACTTGAAGAGAAAATGCAGCAAGATGTAACACCTAAAAATATGCTTATGATCGGACCAACAGGAGTCGGAAAAACAGAAATTGCCAGACGCCTTGCAAAAATCGTCAATGCACCTTTTATCAAAGTAGAAGCGACTAAATTCACAGAAGTTGGTTATGTTGGTCGTGATGTAGAATCAATGGTTCGAGATTTAGTTGAACAAGCAATACAAATTGTAGAAAAACAACAATACAGTAGAGTTTACTCTCAAGCTCTAAAAAAAGCGAACAACCGTTTAGTAAAAGTTCTTGTACCAGGGATCAAAAAAGAGCAAAAACAAACATCCAATAATCAATTCGAACAAATGATGCAAATGTTTAATAGTACGCAACAACCTCAAGAATCTCAAGAAGAAGTAACTGAGGAAATCAAAGTAAATCGCAAAACAATTCTTGAGCAATTGGAGAAAGGCGTACTAAACAATCGTGAAGTAACGATTGAAATAGAAGAACCTAAAAAGACAATGCCTGCCATGAATAATGGGATGGAGCAAATGGGGATTGACCTAAACGAAACCTTAGGAGCTTTATCACCTAAGAAAAAAATTGAACGGACCGTCACCGTCAAAGAAGCTCAAGAACTATTAGTAAAAGAAGAATCTGCTAAAATTGTTAAAGATGCGGATATCCATAGTGAAGCAATTCGTTTAGCTGAGAGTAGCGGAATCATTTTCATTGATGAATTTGATAAAATCACATCAAAAAGCCAGCAAAACGCAGGTGAAGTTTCCCGTGAAGGTGTACAACGTGATATTTTACCTATCGTTGAAGGCTCACAAGTCAATACAAAATACGGATCGATCCAAACAGATCATATTTTGTTTATCGCATCCGGTGCGTTCCATTTGTCTAAACCAAGTGATTTGATTCCTGAATTGCAAGGTCGTTTCCCAATTCGTGTCGAGTTAGATGATTTAACAGCTGAGGACTTTGTGCGAATTTTGACTGAGCCAAATAATGCATTGATCAAACAATATATTGCTTTAATCGGGACTGAAAATGTTACTGTAATCTTTACAAAAGAAGCAATCGAACGAATCGCAAATATTGCATTTAATGTTAATCGTGACACGGATAATATCGGAGCTCGTCGCTTGCATACGATTTTAGAACGTTTGTTGGAAGATTTATTATTTGAAGCACCAGAAATGCAAATGGGTGAGATTACCATTACAGAAGCGTATGTGAATGAAAAACTGAATAGCATTGTTCAAAATGAAGATTTAAGCCGTTATATTCTTTAGGATTATCTGGAGTTAAAGCTGAAGGAGTTCTTTCAGTTCTTTCTTTCAAAGCTGCACGAGATTACTCAGCATTGAAATTATCTAGCTTCAAGAGCTAGCCTTTCGGGGAAAAGATAAAAAATAAATGAGACCAAAAGCATTTCAGTTATTTTTTCCTATTTTCCTTTCAAGGCTGAACGAGCTCTTTCAACTTTTAAACTAGGAGGAGTAAAAATGACAACTTTATTAGAGAAAACTCGCCAAATTAATAAGCTTTTACAACAAAAAAATACCTTTGATCAAAAAGCTGAATTACCATACGACAAAATGGCGGTGATTTTAGGTGATGTTTTAGAAAGTAATGCATATATTATCAGTAATGAAGGGATTTTGTTAGGTTATAACGAAAAACTAGACGTTAATAATGCACGTGTAAAGCATATGTTTGAAGAAAAGCGATTCCCGCAAAGCTATACAGATGCTGCTGACAACTTGATCAAAACGGAAGCGAACATTTCAATCACAAGTGATTTAACGGCGTTTCCTGTAGAGCTACGTGAAAAATATCCTTTTGGCTTAACAACAATCGTGCCAATGTTTGGTGCTGGCGAACGTTTAGGAACGATTATTTTAGCGAGAGTCAAACAATCATTTGACGATGAAGATTTGGTTTTGGCTGAATATAGCGCTACAGTTGTTGGTATGCAAATTCTTTATCAACAATCAAGAAATATCGAAGCTAATGTTCGTAGTGCAACAGCAGTGCAAATGGCGCTCAACACTTTATCTTACAGCGAATTAAAAGCGGTTCAAGCGATTTTTAAAGCATTAGATGGTGAAGAAGGCAGATTGACGGCTTCAAGTATTGCCGATGAAATTGGGATTACGCGTTCAGTGATCGTAAATGCATTAAGAAAACTAGAATCTGCTGGTATCATTGAATCAAGATCCTTAGGAATGAAGGGAACGTATCTGAAAGTCTTAAATAAACAATTTATTAAAGAATTGGAAAAAGACAACAACTAGGAGGCAGTGAATATGACTGTAAAAATTGAAAATGAGTTTCTGATTGCAACGATTGCAGAAGATGGTGCTGAATTAGTCAGTTTGAAATCAAAAAAAAATGACATTGAATACATCTGGCAAGGAGATCCAGCTTTTTGGGGGCGTCATGCACCAGTTTTATTTCCAGTTGTTGGACGTTTAAAAGACGATCAATACACATATGAAAATCAAGTATATCCCATGAATCAGCATGGGTTTGCAAGAGATAGTCTTTTTGAGATAATTGAACAGGGTTCTGAGCTAGTATCACTATCATTAAAAAGCAGTAAAGAATCGAAAAAAATATACCCTTTTGATTTTGAATTGATTCTTTCATACGCATTAGAAGAAGATAACTTAGTGGTTAATTACCAAATTGAAAATACTGGCAATGGTGATATGTATTTTTCAATTGGTGGTCATCCTGCATTTAATGTTCCGTTAGAGCAAGGATTGATGTTTAATGATTACTATTTAAGCTTTTCACCCAAAAAATCTCGTACTCAGATTCCATTGGTAGGTCCTTTCGCTGATTTTGAACATAAAACATTAGGTCAAACGAATACTAGTCTTGATATCCGAAGAGAGCTATTCAAAAATGATGCAATTATTTTTGAAACTAAAGGAGTAAACACCTTTACCATTGAAACGGATGAGGGATCTCACAGTATTAGCTTAAGCTACTCTGACATGCCTTATGTAGGGATTTGGTCTCCGTATCCGCAAGAGGCACCATTCGTTTGTATCGAACCATGGTGCGGGATTGCTGACGAAATAAATGCCTCAGGGAACCTCGTTAACAAAATAGGTATCAACAAATTAGCTGCATCAGATGTTTTTAAAACACACTACACACTTACGGCTAAATAAAAAACTAGGGCACGAAGTATCACAAACTTCATGTCCTAGTTTTTTTAACTCTTTACTTAACTTCCTTTTTTAGCTCCTAGCCCGAATGATACTCGGCTTTCGGTTCCTTCTTTGATTCGTTTTATATTATCCTTATGACGGATAAAAATAAAAATCGTCAAAGCCACTGCAATCATTGTCAGTAACCAATCAAATTGCGGCAGAATACCTGGAATGGCAAACGGCAAAATAATCGTAGAAAGCGTGATTAGCACTGCACTAATCATGCTAGTCAAACTTACCATGCTGGTAATATATAACATAATAATAAAAATTAAAGCAGAGTAAACAAAAAATGCTGGATTATAAGCCAAAATCATCCCTGCGCTTGTTGCAACAGCTTTTCCTCCTTTGAAATTTGCAAAAACAGGGAATGTATGTCCCAGAACCGCTGCAACACCAAAAACTAAAGGATTCACATTTAAAGAAAATAAAAGAGGTAAACTTGTTGCTAATGTCCCTTTTAGAATATCCATGAACAACACGGCAATTCCAGCTTTCTTCCCTAAAACTCTAAATGTATTTGTCGTTCCTGTATTGCCGCTGCCAAATTGACGAAGATCTTTTTTAAAAAATAAATTCCCAACCCAAACACCCGAAGGGATAGAACCAAGCAGATACGCTATAATCAATAGTACAAAAAATTTCATTAAGTAACCTCTTTCCGTTCAAACTAGCATTTATTTTATCATGAATAGAAACAGCTAACAATAATTAACTATTCGTTGTATAATGGAATTAAGAGATTTAAGGAAGGATGATTAAAATGTCAGTAGAAAACCCCTCACAAGAAGAGATAGTCGATTATTTAAAACAAGCAAAACGAATTGCGGTTGTTGGACTCAGCGACAAAGAAGACCGAACAAGCTATAAAATAGCTAAACTACTGCAAGAATATGGCTATGAAATCATTCCTGTAAATCCAATTTTAGCTGGACAAGAAATTCTTGGTAAAAAGGTCTACGAGAAATTACAGGATGTACCAGGTCAAATTGACATCGTTGATATATTCCGTCGAAGCGAGTTTTTACCTGAGGTTGCGCAAGATTTCTTAGACACGGATGCAAAAATATTTTGGGCTCAGTTAGGTTTAGAAAGTCAAGAAGCTTATGATATGTTGAAAAAAGCAGGAAGAAATGCTATCATAATGAATCGTTGCATTAAAATTGAATTAGCTGAAATGCCGAAATAGATGCAAAATATCTTAAGAAAGAGTGGCCGTTTAGGAAAGCTCTTTTTTTTTGAGAGCTTTTAGAGTATTATTGTAATGATGTGGCCTTGTGCCCTATAATTCAAGTATAAGGAGTTTTTTTCTTTGGCGAAAAAAGTAAACAATGAATACAATGACGCCTCCATCCAAGTTTTAGAAGGATTGGAAGCTGTACGAAAAAGACCAGGAATGTATATTGGCTCCACAGACAGCCGCGGATTACATCATTTAGTCTACGAGATCGTCGATAACGCAGTTGATGAAGCATTGTCCGGTTATGGAAATGAAATCAGCGTGACGATCCAAAAAGACAATAGCATCAAAATCACTGACTCAGGTCGTGGAATGCCAGTCGGAATGCACGCATCTGGAATTCCCACTGTAGAAGTAATCTTCACGGTTCTTCACGCAGGTGGAAAATTCGGTCAAGGCGGTTATAAAACTTCTGGTGGATTACATGGCGTAGGTGCCAGTGTAGTGAATGCTCTATCTAGCTGGTTAGAAGTACGCATCGTCCGTGATGGTGTTGAATATATGGAACGTTTTGAAAACGGTGGAAAACCCGTTGGAACCTTAAAAAAAGTTGGAAAAACGAATAAAAAGAATGGAACATCTGTAATTTTTCTTCCGGATGACACTATTTTTTCTACGATACATTTTTCATACGATACACTAGCAGAGCGTCTAAGAGAGTCTGCATTTTTATTAAAAGGTGTAAAAATTTCACTAACCGATCTTAGAGGAGAAGAACCAAAAGAAGAGATCTTTCATTATGATGAGGGAATCAAAGAATTCGTCGCCTATCTTAATGAAGAAAAAGACACATTAACACCCGTTGTCTATTTTTCAGGTGAAAAAGATGGGATTGAAGTTGAGCTTTCTTATCAATACAATGATGGTTATTCAGAAAATGTGCTTTCTTTCGTGAACAATGTAAGAACCAAAGATGGTGGTACCCACGAAGTTGGAATGAAGTCTTCAATGACGAAAGCCTACAATGAGTACGCAAGAAAAGTCGGTTTGCTAAAAGAAAAAGATAAAAACCTCGAAGGCAGTGACTTCCGTGAAGGATTAGCAGCAGTACTATCCATCCGCGTTCCGGAAAACTTATTACAATTCGAAGGGCAAACCAAAGAAAAGCTCGGCACGCCAATGGCACGTAATGCAGTGGATAACGTTGTAGGAGAGCAAATGGGCTTTTATCTTCAAGAAAATAGCGAAATGAGCCAACAATTGATTCGTAAGGCAATCAAAGCCCGTGAAGCTCGTGAAGCGGCTCGTAAGGCGCGCGAAGAAAGTCGGAATGGTAAAAAACGGAAAAAAGGAGAATCTCTTTTATCTGGGAAACTAACACCAGCACAATCACGGAATCCAAAGAGAAATGAATTATATTTAGTCGAAGGAGATTCTGCCGGCGGTTCAGCTAAACAAGGTCGAGACAGAAAATTCCAAGCGATATTACCTTTACGAGGTAAAGTGTTAAATACTGAAAAAGCGAAGATGCAGGATATCTTAAAAAATGAAGAAATCAACACGATGATTTATACAATTGGTGCAGGTGTTGGTCCAGAGTTTTCAATTGAAGATTGTAATTACGATAAAATTATCATCATGACCGATGCGGATACCGATGGTGCTCACATCCAAGTCTTGCTACTAACGTTCTTTTATCGTTACATGAAGCCCCTAATCGAAGCAGGCAAAATCTATATTGCGTTACCACCACTTTATAAAGTATCAAAAGGAGTCGGTAAAAAAGCAGTAACAGAATATGCCTGGACAGATGAAGAACTATCTAATGTCACTGAACAAGTTGGCAAAGGCTATATGCTTCAACGATACAAAGGATTAGGGGAAATGAATGCAGATCAGCTTTGGGAGACCACCATGGACCCTGAGACGCGTACTTTGATCCGAGTTAGAATAGATGATGCTGCACAAGCAGAACGTCGTGTAACGACGCTTATGGGCGATAAAGTAGAACCTCGAAGAAAATGGATCGAACGTCATGTTCAGTTCACACTAGAAGAAGATGGCAGTATTTTAGATAGAAAAGATGGGGAGACAGAAATTTCTCCGTCGATTTCAAATGAAGTGCTAGATGAAGAAAAAAAAGAAGAAGCTGAACGTAAAAATGCAGAGGCAGAAGCTGCCGAAATCAGTTTATTCGATTTAGAGTAGGGAGTGACAAATTTGGAAAAACGCCAAGATATTCAAGAACTAACACTTGAAGAAGTAATGGGCGATCGTTTTGGAAGATATTCCAAATATATCATTCAAGAACGGGCCCTACCTGATATTCGTGACGGGTTAAAACCTGTACAACGTAGAATTTTATTTTCCATGAACAAAGATGGCAATACCTTTGAAAAAAGTTTTAGAAAATCTGCAAAGTCTGTCGGAAATATCATGGGGAATTACCATCCCCATGGTGACAGTAGTATATATGAAGCGATGGTTCGTTTAAGTCAGGATTGGAAGCTTCGTGAAGTCTTGATTGAAATGCACGGAAATAACGGAAGCATGGATGGCGATCCGCCAGCGGCTATGCGTTATACCGAAGCTCGCTTATCTGAACTAAGTGGAGAGCTTTTAAAAGATATCGAAAAAGAAACAGTAGATTTCGTATGGAATTTTGATGATACTGAAAAAGAACCGACTGTTTTACCTGCTAAATATCCCAACTTACTCGTGAATGGTTCAACAGGAATCTCCGCAGGATATGCGACCGAGATACCAACACACAATTTAGCTGAGATTATTGATGGTACGATTTATCTGATTGATCACCCAAATGCAACATTAGATAAACTAATGGAATTTATCCCAGGACCAGATTTTCCAACAGGTGGGATTTTACAAGGTAAAGAAGAGATCAAAAAAGCCTATGAAACAGGTAGAGGAAAAGTGATTCTTCGCTCAAAAACAAGAATCGAACCTCTAAAAGGAGGCAAACAACAAATCGTTGTTACTGAAATTCCTTATGAGGTGAACAAAGCGACATTAGTAAAAAAAATGGATGAAGTCCGCTTAAATAAAAAGATCGATGGTATCGCTGAAGTTCGTGATGAAAGTGACCGTACAGGATTACAAATTGCGATTGAACTGAAAAAAGATACAAATGCTGAAGGGATTTTAAACTATCTTTTCAAAAATACTGAGTTACAAATCAATTACAACTTTAATATGGTTGCGATCGATAACATGACACCACAACAAGTTGGACTAAAACGTATTTTAGACAGCTATATTACTCACCGTAAACAAGTAATTACTAACCGAAGCCAATTTGAGTTGAATAAAGCCAAAAAGCGTCAGCACATCGTGGCTGGATTGATCAAAGCCTTATCGATCTTAGACAAAGTAATCGAAACAATTCGTGGTAGTAAAGACAAAAAAGATGCTAAGATGAATTTGGTCAAAGCTTATGCATTTACAGAAGAACAAGCAGAAGCTATCGTTACGTTACAGTTATATCGTTTAACGAACACAGATATCACTCAGCTTGAAAAAGAGGCGGAAGAATTAAATCAACTTGTTTCTGAGTTGACCAAAATTCTAAGTGATGAAAAAGAATTATTTAACGTCATGAAAAAAGAATTACGTGAAGTTAAAAAACAATATGGCAATCCGCGCTTAACCCAAATTGAAGATGAAATCCAAGAAATTAAGATAGATACAAAAGTTCTGATTGCTCAAGAAGATGTCGTTGTAACTGTTACGCATGAAGGGTATATTAAACGTAGTAGTTTACGTTCGTACAGCGCGTCAAAACCAGAAGAGGTTGGCATGAAAGAAGGGGACTTCCTGCTTTATACTGGGGAAGTGAACACCTTAGATCATATTCTACTAATTACGAATAAAGCCAATGTGATTTATCGTCCAGTACATGAACTTCCTGATTTAAGATGGAAAGAAATCGGGGAGCATATTTCACAAGCCATCTTAAATCTCTCAATTGACGAATCGATCATTGCTGTTTATGCCTACAAAGAATTATCTCCAACGAAAACATTTGTTTTCATGACAAAAGAAGGGATGATCAAACAAAGCAAAATGACAGATTTTGAACCTTGGAGAACGTATAAGAGTCGTCCGACGAACTGTATGAAATTAAAATCTGAAACAGATGAAATCGTAAATGTTTATTTAACCAACGAACAAAAAATCTTAGATGTCTTTTTAGTTAGCCATCGTGGGTTTGGTTTACGTTATCCTTTAGAAGAAGTACCCGTTGTTGGTCCTAAAGCAGCTGGGGTTAAAGCTATGAACTTAAAAGAGCAAGATTACGTAGTAAATGGTCTACTCGTTCATGAGGATGGAGACACACCAATTGTAATGTTAACACAACGAGGTAGTATTAAACGAATGTTAGCTCAAGAGTTACCGCAACTCGGGCGGGCAAAACGTGGATTGATGATTCTTAGAGAATTGAAAAAAAATCCTCACCGTGTAACGTTTATGTCTGAAAGTAGTTCGTTAGAATTATTAGTTACAACACAAAGCGGGAAACAATACACCATTGACTCTGAAAAATATCCAATCAATGATCGAACATCTAATGGCTCGTTCATGCTTGATGAAAAGCAAGATGGAGAAATTTTGGAAGTCCATGAAATGTATACGGCAGAATTAGAACCAAAAACAAAAGAAGAATCTAAGTAATATTTTAAACTGTTCTATAGAATTAGAGAAAAGGGCCATCTGTACTAGTACAGATGGCCCTTTTTGTATAACAGATTTCTTACTTCAAAAAGCGATGCAAAACAAGTTAGTTAAACGGATCACAAATTTAAAATACTGCTGTAACAGTATTTCTTTATTATTTTATCTGAATTATAAGTAATTCGTTCAAAAAATAGTAAGGAAAGGCTTGCATAAAATTAGCTATGTGTTATACTAATCACATAAAGCTGTTACAATAGATTTCAGCATACTAAGGAGGCCCACAATGGAGCAATGGAAAGGCTTTAAAGGCGACAAATGGAAAACATCAGTAGATACACGTGACTTTATTCAAAGAAACTACACTGAATACACAGGTGACGATTCTTTCCTAGAGCCAATCGCGCCGAGCACAGACAAATTATGGACGAAATTACAAGAATTATTTGAAGTACAACACGAAAAAAATGGCGTATACGATATGGATACAAATATCCCAGCAACAGTAACCTCACATGAACCAGGGTATTTGATTAAAGAAGAAGAAACAATCGTTGGTTTACAAACAGACGTACCATTGAAACAAGCATTCATGCCTTTTGGCGGTATCAATATGGCCAACAATTCTTTAACTTCAAATGGATACGAAGTGGACGCTGAGATGTCTAAAATCTTTACAGAGTGGAGAAAGACTCACAATCAAGGTGTATTTGATGCTTACACCCCCGAAATGAGATCAGCACGTAAAAACAAAATCATCACAGGTCTTCCAGATGCTTATGGTCGTGGCCGTATTATCGGTGACTACCGTCGTATCGCATTGTACGGTATGGACTTCTTAATTGCTGAAAAGAAAAAAGATTTAAGCAATACTGGTAATAAGGTAATGACAGATGACGTCATTCGTTTAAGAGAAGAAATTTCTGAACAAATCAGAGCAATGGCTGATCTAAAAGAAATGGCTTCAACTTACGGATTTGATATCTCTAAACCAGCTGAAAATGCGAAAGAAGCAATTCAATGGTTATATTTTGGTTACTTAGGTGCCATCAAATCGCAAAATGGTGCAGCAATGTCTATCGGACGTATCTCTGCATTCTTAGATATCTATATCCAACGTGATTTAGAAGCTGGTGTAATCACTGAATTTGAAGCACAAGAAATGATTGACCACTTGATCATGAAATTACGTATGGTTAAATTTGCTCGTACACCAGAATACAATCAATTGTTCTCTGGTTACCCAATCTGGGCAACATTATCAATTGCTGGAATGGGCTTAGACGGTCGTTCATTAGTGACTAAGAGTGATTTCCGTATCTTACACACACTAACAAACATGGGACCATCTCCTGAACCAAACTTAACTGTGTTATATTCTTCACATTTACCAGTTGGATTTAGAACATTTGCATCTAAAATCGCAAAACAAAGTTCATCTATCCAATTTGAAAATGATGACTTATTGCGCGCTAATTGGGGATCTGATGACTGTGCGATTGCTTGTTGTGTATCTGCAACAGTTATGGGTAAAGATATGCAATTCTTCGGTGCTCGTGCGAACTTAGCAAAAGCTGTTCTTTATGCAATCAACGGTGGCGTAGATGAAAAGACTAAAATGCAAGTAGCTCCTAAATTCCGTCCAATGACAGGTGATACTTTGGACTATAACGAATTTATCGATCGTTACAAAGACATTATGGATTGGTTAGCAGAATTATATGTTAATACATTAAACGTTATCCACTATATGCACGATAAATATTCTTACGAAGCAGCGCAATTAGCCTTCATGGAAAGCAACTTACAACGTACATTCGCAACTGGTATTGCGGGGATTTCACATGCAGCTGATTCAGTAATGGCAATCAAACATGGGAACGTCCAAGTAATTCGTGACGAAGATGGATTAGCAATTGACTATGTTCCTCAAAACGAGTTCCCAACTTATGGTAACGACAATGAAGAAGCAGATGCAATGGCTAACTGGATTCTTGAGTACTTCATGACTCAAATCAGACGTCAACATACGTATCGTAATGCTAAACCAACAACATCATTATTAACAATCACGTCAAACGTTGTTTATGGTAAAGCAACTGGGAACTTACCAGACGGACGCCGTGCGGGTAAACCATTAGCACCAGGTGCTAACCCAAGTTATCAAGATGGGAAATTCTTAGGTGAGAAAAATGGTCTTTTAGCATCACTTAACTCAACAGCTAGATTAGATTATACAAGTGCGTTAGATGGTATTTCTAATACGCAAACAATCAACCCTAATGGCTTAGGTAAAGATGATAATACAAGAATAGAAAACTTACGTAACGTAATGGATGGCTACTTTGACAAAGGTGGTTACCACTTGAACGTTAACGTATTCACAAACGAGTTATTATTAGACGCTCAGGCTCATCCAGAAAAATATCCTAACTTAACAATCCGTGTATCTGGATATGCTGTGAAATTCCGTGACTTAACTCCTGAACAACAAGCAGACGTTATCTCTAGAACTTCTCACGATAGACTATAATAAACAAACAACTGAAGGGTTGACCTCGTGTCAGCCCTTTTTTTAAAAGAAAAGGGGAACAAACAATGACAACTCCTGTTATTGGTAGAATCCACTCTACAGAAAATTTCGGGACCGTTGACGGACCCGGTGTTCGTTTCATCGTATTTACACAAGGTTGCCGCATGCGCTGTCAGTTTTGTCATAATCCAGATACATGGAAAATCGGTTCTGGTGGACGCGAAGTTACAACTGATGAAGTTTTAGACGAAGCTATTAAATATCGTTCTTATTGGGGTGATAAAGGTGGAATCACAGTCAGCGGAGGCGAACCTTTACTTCAATTAGAATTTTTAACAGACTTATTTAAAAAAGCAAAAGAAAAGGGAATACATACAACAATCGATACTTGTGGTAAGCCTTTCACAAGGGAAGAACCATTTTTCAGCCAATTTGAAGAACTAATGAACTATACAGACTTATTGTTATTCGATATTAAACATATCGATAACGAGCAACACAAGTTACTTACTTCGTTGGGGAATGAAAATATTCTGGAAATGGCCCAATATCTTTCAGAAATCGGTAAACCTGTTTGGATTCGTCACGTTTTAGTTCCTGAGCGCAGTGATTATGATGACTATTTGATTCGCTTAGACACGTTCATAAAAACATTGAAGAATGTCGATAAAGTGGAAGTGTTACCGTATCACACAATGGGTAAATATAAATGGGATGAGTTAGGTTTAGACTACCCACTTAATGGAATCGAACCGCCCAAAGAAGACCGTGTGGCAAATGCTAAAAAGTTACTTAATGTTAATGACTATCAAGGCTATGCCTCAAAATAGTTTATAAAAATAGAAAAGAGCGACAATTATTGTTGTTTCTTTTCTATTTTTTGTTATTATTAATAATGAAGAAAAAAGAAGGAGTGAATCGTTTTTATGTCAAAAATTCTTGTTTTTGGACACCAAAATCCTGATACAGATGCAATTGGAGCAGCAATCAGCTTTGCCTACTTACAAAAAGAACTAGGGAAGGATACAGAACCAGTTGCTTTAGGAATGCCAAGTGAGGAAACACAATACGCATTAGATTACTTTAACGTAGACACACCAAGAGTTGTTGAAAGCGCTGCTGGAGAAACGAATCAAGTAATGTTAGTCGATCACAATGAATTCCAACAAAGCATCAAGGATATTGCAGATCTAAATATCCTAGCAGTCGTTGATCACCATCGTATCGCTAATTTCGAAACTACCGATCCACTATATTACCGTGCAGAACCTGTTGGTTGTACAAGTACAATCGTTTTAAAACTCTTTAAAGAAAATAATGTCACAGTTCCAAAGCAAATTGCCGGAATGATGGTATCAGCAATTATTTCAGATACCTTATTATTCAAATCGCCAACATGTACACAAGAAGATATTGATGCAGCACATGAACTAGCAGAGATTGCAGAAATCAATTTAGATGGTTATGGGTTAGACATGCTAAAAGCTGGTACAAATTTAAGCGATAAATCTGCTGATACGTTATTAGATTTAGATGCTAAAAGCTTCCCAATGGGGGATAAAAACGTCCGTATCGCGCAAGTCAATACAGTGGATCTGAATGAAGTACTAGATCGCCAAGGGGAACTAGAAGCCGCAATGAATAACGCAAATGCTACAAATAATTATGACTTATTTGTATTGATCATTACAAATATTTTAAATAGTGATTCTGAGCTATTGGTTATTGGAGATTCACTAGAAAAAGTAGAAGCTGCTTTCAACGTGAAATTAGATAATAACCGCGCATTCTTAAATGGTGTTGTTTCTCGTAAAAAGCAAGTTGTTCCCCAATTAACTGAAGCATTCAGTTAGAAAAAAGCTATACACATCTGACTTAGCAACTTAATAAACTACAGGTGGCGTTTTAATTACTCCAGCTGTAGTTTTTATTATAAGGTTAAACAAAGAAAGAGTGACTGAACAATGGAAAATGTAACCTATTATTTTGCATCAAATAACAATGAAGAAGAATTAAATAAAATTGTCTCTGATCCATTGTTTACAAAGGTCGTGAATTACCTTTTAGATCACAAAGAGCAAGAAGTGATTTTACGCCAAATAAAAGCAGCTATTCCAACAGATAGTAATTTAGAATTATACTTAGACAAACTAATCAAATATAATCTACTTGAACGAAAAAACAGAAGATATGATTTAACATTTCCTATTTATACTAATGGAGAATCTTTAAAACTAGCAGATTCAGTAATAAAATCATTTCAAACCCTCTCTCAAGAAAATTCAATAGTAAATGATTATTTCGTCTTTGGCGAATGGCTCTGGTCTTTGTTTTATGAAAAAGAGCAAGATACCTATTTTTTTGGCGTTAAAAATGCTACAGAGAGCTTACCAATTTTCCGTAGAAGGGAAGAGGGAAATGATTCATTGTATTTTGTTTCCGTTTATCCGGATAAACGGATTCCGTTAGATTTGGCAAATTATTTCCATTTGCTTTCAAGGAGACAGGAATTACCTCTACACTTTGAGTCGTTAGAGAATATAATTGGAGATGTAGATATTCATTATTTTATTCCCCAAATCCAAAAAGTGATTCGATCTATCAAACGAAACAAATCGAGAGAAATAAAAAAAAATATTTTTCAAGAGGCGCTACTGGTGACAGGAGATCTGAAAAAAAATGAAAAAAATCAACTCTTTCTTTCAGTTCCAATTATAGAAAGTGATAGGTCTTTTGACGATATTCAACTCATTTTAAACAAACTAAAAACAGAATTGATTCCATTATGGGAAAATATCGAGGATAAAAACCAACGTGTATTCTACAAACAACAGCTATATAGCTGCTTGTTTGTAACGTATTTTTCTAATGACCAGCAATCTATTCGTTATTTCAAGGTTTAATCCACTATAATTTTATTATGTAAACAAAAATAATTAAACGAAACATCGCCTCTTAATTTATGAAAAATGAAGGGACGATGTTTCGTTTAATTATTTCTTTTTCGGACTTTTTTCGTCCAAAAACCGCCAGAGATAAACTTAGGTTCATATGAGATGATAAAAGCTCTGGGTTCTTTTTCATTAATCAGTTTGTACAAACTACGTTCATTTTTACGCGGAGAAAGAATTTCTAAAATCATCCGTTCGCCTTCACGACCTGCACCAAAACTTTGAGTAACACCATACCCATGCTCCCGCAAAATTTCTGGTAAATTCAGTTGTTCAGTGGAAGAAGGAAGGATGGCAGTTACCATGATATAGCCTAGAGCTAAATAATCTTCAATTTTGATCCCCACGCTGATCCCTACTGCATAACCAAGAGCATAGACAACTAAGTTTATCGGATTATCCAAACGATTCAGCACCATACTAAGCCCTAACACATAAATCGTTATCTCAGCCATGCTAACCAAAGGAGCAATTAAACGATAGCCCTTCATTGTCAGCATGAAACGGATCGTATTCAATGTGATATAAGAAAAATTGACCACAAAAATCATAACAAGCATTTTGATATCCATTTCCAATTCATTCCTTTCTTCAGTTAAATATATTAGCATATTATAGTACAACATTATGAGAATTAGAGTAGTGAATGCCAAAATATGTGTAAAAAATTCTTTTAGGTATCAATCGAGTGCATAAGTGCTTTATGTGGTGTTATTGGTTGGATGAATCAGTAGTTTTTGCTATAATTAAAACACTACGTAACTTTAAGGGAGAAATGAAAGCAGATGAGAATTTTTGTCATCATATTATTGGGTTTATTGTTATTAAATACAACTGCAGCACTTATTACTGTTTTTAGAAAACCAAGAAGTATTTCTAGTGTCTTAGCTTGGATTATGACCTTAGTGTTTTTGCCAGGAATTGGATTTGCTATTTATCTGTTTTGCGGTAGAGGCATCAACGGGCAGAAAGTCTTTAATCTAACTGACTATGATAAAGAAAAAATCACTGAGATCAAAAAAATAGTCGATAAAGACAATTTAAAATCTGATGGGAAATTAGATATTAATTTGTTAACTGACGCAAGAGTATTGAATAAATACTTTAGAAATATGGATTCTTCACCACTGAGCAAACGAAACAGTCTAAAAATATATACAGATGGAAAAGAAAAATTCGATGCCTTATTCGAAGATATCCGTCAGGCTAAAGAAACAGTCCATGTTGAATATTATTCCTTTTTCAACGATCATATCGGTAATCAATTTCTAGATTTGTTAGGAGAGAAGGTCAAAGAAGGTGTATCTGTTCATTTGATTTATGACCCTTGGGGATCTCCAGGAGCAAACAAAAAGTTTTTTGCACGATTTGTAGCACTTGGTGGGAAAGTAGCTCCGTTTATTACCTCAAAAAATATGATCAGCAAAACGCGTTTGAACTATCATTTGCATCGTAAAATAGTTGTTATTGACGGGAAGATAGGGTGGACTGGTGGATTTAACGTAGGGGATCAATATCTAGGTGAAAGTAAAAAATTCGGCTATTGGAGAGACACACATATACGCCTGATTGGAACATCCGTTTTCTCATTGCAGGAAATTTTTATTATGGATTGGAACGCTTCTGTAGAACACGATTCACATAAAATGGATTACTTAAAACATTATTTCCAAATTGCTAAAGACAATGAACTAGGGAATCTAGCTTTACAAGTTGTTTCTGATGGACCAGATTCGGAAGAAGAAATATTGAAAAGCGGTTTCATAAAAATGATTTTATCTGCTGAAAAATCGGTCTGGGTGCAAACGCCGTATTTAATTCCTGATGATAGCATGATTAATGCGCTACTGATTGCTGTTCGTTCAGGCATCGATGTACGAATCATGATTCCGTGCATGCCTGACCATCCGTTTATCTATCGTGCAACCCAATATTATGCCAATTATCTACACAAAAGAGGCATCAAAATTTATATGTACGAGAATGGCTTTTTGCATGCTAAAACAATGATCATCGATAATGAAATTTGTATGGTGGGTACAACTAATCAGGATATCAGAAGCTATGCGTTAAATTTTGAAGTAAGCACGTTTATCTATGATACTAAGATTGCGTGGGAACTGACTCAGATATTTGAATTAGACATGAATAAAAGCACTTTGTTAACAGATGAAATAATTCGTAATCAATCACGTTGGCTAAGATTTAAACAAAATTTTTCTCGATTATTATCACCGATATTATAGAGTGGTAAAAAACTTAATAATCGAATGAAGTGAGAAGCTCGCTTATATTCAGATTTTAAGTTTTTTTTACTAGTTAACATAATATACATTATACAAAGTAGTTTTTAAAAACGCTTTTTAAAAACTGTCCTCATATTCTTCAAAAAAACTGCGAATTTTTTTTACAACTTGTTCTCGTTCATCTAACTGTATATTATGTCCTGCGTTTTCAAGTAAAACAAAAGACGCTTTCGAGAATTTATTTTGCTTTGCTAACATATCCTTAAATCCTACAACAACATCTTTTTGACCTAAAATAATCAAGGATTGACAATTGATGTTTCTATCGAAAAGACTTTTTTCGGCTTTAAATACATAACCCGTTTTTTGAAAAGTCTTTTGAAAAACGGGGTCTCCTGCTGAGAGTCCTGAATGAATTTCTGCGATGTAGTTTTCATATCCTTTTTCATTTACGTTTACCACATTAGCTTTGTATTGCTCGAAAAGAATCTTGTTCTCAACGTCAAAATGCTGTACATTTTTTTTAGGTTCTAAAGGTAGTTGCCTATGTTCAGAAATTGCTTTGACAACAGGCGCCAATAAAACCAAATTTTCTACTCTGTTGGGAATCATTTTTACTAATCCCAAGGCTAGATACCCGCCATAAGAATAGCCCAAAATAGAAAATGATTCTTTTCCGATAACAGTAGTTATAAATTTTAATAAATGATATAGTAACTCATCCGCGTTTATTATTTTATCTGGTGCTGGCGACTTCCCCATGCCAGGTAAATCAATGTAAATACGTTTATATTTTTGGAGCTTTAAAGACTCTTCTACTGTTCCTTTTACCCCTCTATGATCAATGGAGAAACCATGAATAATAAGTAGAGGCTTTCCTTCTCCAACAACGTTGTAATAAATCTTTATCTCTCTATTAAAATAGTACATCTTTTATTCCTCCTTCGCTTAACATAATTCAATTCTACTACTTATTAATGAAAAGCTTTTTCATTTTTTATGTCTAGTGGATGCTTACTCATCATAAATCTCCTTCCTTTTGAGTATTCTCTATTGGCTCTGATGTATTCGTTTTGACATGCTAATATCCGTTGGTATAAAACCTGTTTGTTTATATAAATGAATCGCCCCTTTGTTATGAGCAAACACATGTAAATCGATTTGCGACACGTTCATTTCTTTCGCTTTTTCATCTAAACAAGCAATTGTTTGTTTACCGTAACCTAAATTTCTAAACTCTTTAAACACGATAAAATCATAAATAAACAGTTTGGAATCATAAAGAGTTTCATTTAAATGTACCCACAGAAATCCAACATTTTTATTAAATGAATCTTCCTGAATAGAATATAGATATTCATTGTTAGTTTCTTTCCCCTCTGGCAAAAGTTCCTTAAAACTTTTCGTTGCTAAGCTGATTGCCTCGTCCTGATTCCAAGTTCCAGCAGTAATTTTATCTTGCGCATAGTCTTTAATTGCAAATGAAAGATATTTTTCATAATCAACTGCAGTCATTTCTTTTAATATGATCGTCATCAAAATTCCCACCAATTCCAGTTATTTACATAAATGATACCATTTTTCCCCTATTAAAAAAAGACTACAGAAAATTTCTTCTCTGTAGTCTTTTTAACTTAAAGATTATTGTTCATTTTTCATTGCGGCTAATGCAGCTGTATTAATAATATTCCAAGGTTTATCAAACGATGGTTGGAAGAAGAAGTCTGCATAAGCTAAGTCTTCAATCGTCATTTTCGCTTTGATTGCTAATGAAATAGCATTGATGTTTGCTGTTAAATCAGCTTTTGACATCAATTGTGCACCTAAAACTTGAGTTGTTTCAGGATCATACACAAGTTTAAACCAAGCTTTTTGTTTATCAGGATTAAAGTCCATTAAATCATCTTCAACAACTAATGCAGATTTAGTTTTCTTATTTAATTTTTTAGCCATTTCTTCATTGATTCCTGTAGAAGCAAATTTGTAGTCAAAAACAGCTAAACCAGAGGAACCTTGAATACCTGGGAAAGGTTTTATTGGACCAGTTAAATTTTTAACAGCAAAGCGGCCTTGTTTTCTAGCATTTGTTGCCAATGCAATATTAACATCAGTTTCACCCGGATTGTATCTGATCATCGTTGCATCTCCTACCGCAAAAACATCTGGTGCGCTTGTTTGCATGAATTCATCGGTTTTTATCAAACCAT
The DNA here is from genome assembly GCF_058216535.1 of Enterococcus sp. AMC1251. Classification (NCBI taxonomy): domain Bacteria; kingdom Bacillati; phylum Bacillota; class Bacilli; order Lactobacillales; family Enterococcaceae; genus Enterococcus; species Enterococcus sp. AMC1251. Next base: position 1,731,444 of record NZ_CM177098.1, read on the forward strand.
TAGGATGTAACTCTAATGTACCTTTTAACCAATCAGTATTTGGACGAACCCCCACTGCTACAACCACAAGGTCAGCATCATATTCTGCTTTATCTGTGATAACTTTTGAAACTTTCCCTTCTCCTTTGTAGCTTTGAACTGTTTCATTTGTTACTACGTTGATATTGTTCGCTTCCATTTCTTCTGTCAAAACATCAGTGAATTCTTTATCTAAATAAACACCTAAAGGTCGATCTAAAATATCGATAACTGTTACTTTTTTACCGGCCTTAGCAAATGATTCTGCTGCTTCTATACCAATATATCCGCTACCAATTACGACAACATTATTCACTTGCGGATCAACTGTTTTTGCTTTTAATTTAATCGCCCAGTTTCTACCACGCATCAAATAAATATTTTCTAGATCTTTACCAGGTACATTTAGCTCAAATGGAACGGCTCCTGGGCTGATGATAAGTTTGTCGTACAGTTCGACTCTCTCTTCTCCGTATAATAGATCTTTAACAATAACTTGGTGATCTTCAGGTCTAATTGCAGTGATTTCAGTATTAGAGAAGACATTGACTCCACGGCTTTCCATTTTTTCGCCGGTCATATATCGAACTGAATTAACATCTTTTACTTTTCCTTCCAAATAAAGTTGCATACCGCAGGATAAAAAAGAAATAAAATCACCTTTTTCATACCATTGAATTTCTGCCTCTGGATGTAAATGTAATAATTCCTCCACTGCTTCGTAGCCTCCATGTGATGAACCTAAAACAATAACTTTCATTATAGATACCTCCAATATTATTTATTATATAATAAAGAGTATCATATAAATATATGTATTAACAAGTATTTAAGCTTTTTATTCTCAATTAAATATTTCAATTGAGAATAAAAAGCTTAAATACTTCTGTTTTAGTTTACATAACATTATTATGAGTAACACGTAAGATCTTCACTTATCAAAAAGCGTTCTTTAAACAAAAAAATTGTCCATAGAACGCTTTTTTAACTGGCTTATTTAAAAATTGAGACTTCTTTTTTTACTTCGACAGTAATTCTTCCATTCTTAATAACATAATTTCTCTCAGGTATATCAATGATTGCATCTGCTTTTACTTTCGTATCCAGCAAGATTAAATCAGCTTTATTTCCAATCTGAATACCATGATGTTGTATGCCTAATGCTTTTGCTGGATTTTCTGTGATCATCGGCAAAACAGTTGGCAAATCATCTGCTCCACCTAAATGGCCAACAGGGATTGCTAGCATTGCAATTTGTATTAAATCACCATTCCCATAAGGAGTAAATGCATTACGAATATTATTGGTCGCTAGGCAAACATTAATCCCAGCATCACGAAGTTTTCTGATTGGCGTTACTGCTCGTCTAACATTGTATATATCATTTCTAGCACCTAAATGTAAATCTGTCGCTGGTAAAGCCATGACGCTGATTTGTGCTTCAGACATCAACGTTAGGATTTTGTTTAATCGCTCAGGTTTCAATGCGTGAAGTGCAGTTAAATGTCCAACTGAAACTCTACCGTGATAATTTTCTGCAATTGTCTTTTTACATAAATATTCGATTGAAATATCTGTTGCTTCATCACTGAAATCTTGATGAAGATCAATATCTTTGTCATATTTTTTAGCAATTTCAAAAACTAAATCAATATGTTTATCTGCCGGTGCATCATTATAAGGGATGCCTCCAACAACATCTGCACCCATCTCCATTGCATCATACATCATTCTTTCTGTACCAGGTGCTTTAAAAATTCCTTCTTGCGGAAATGCAACGATCTGCATGTCGATAAGATCACGATATTCCTCTTTTAATTTCATGATTGTTTTAAACCCGGAAAAGCCTTGTGCTGGATCAAATTCTGCATGGGTTCTGACCGCGGTTACACCATGAGAAATAATCATTTCCAAAGCTCTTTTGGCTCTTTGATAAATATCCTCTTCCGTGAATGTTGGTTTTAACTCGGCTGTAACACTAATTGCTTCTTGTAATGTCCCAGATTTATTTGGTTTTCTGTCAGCTATCAACGCTTTATCCAAATGAATATGACTTTCTACTAGACCTGGAATCAGCACACGACCTTGCGCTTCAATTACATTTACCGCGGTATCAGTTAAAACCTCCGAAATGGCAACGATTTTACCATCTTTTATCCCTATGTCCTGTAACGCTTCTCCATCACTTAATCTTGCTTGTTTAATTATAATATCCATTTGTTAACACCCTCTCAAATTAATCTATATAAAGAATCCAAGACCGATCAATAAAACAGAAGCAATACTGATCCATTTGACGTTTCCTTTTACAACTTCTAAAATTGGAATTTGGAAGCCAGAAGATAAAGCTTGCATCGTAATATTAACAAAACTCATTTGGCTGCCTAAGCCTACCCCGACTGCAACTAAACCAAGTTCAATCGAAGAAAAGCCTAACGACACAGCTACAGGCAGGACGAGTGTTAAAACGGAACCTACATATGCACCTGCAGGTACGCCGATCAAGATTCCCGTTAAAATCGCAACAGGAACCATAATCAAGGTTGGCGCAGAACTAGCAACCCCTGCAATAACAGCGAATGTTCCAGTTTGAGCAATGATATTAATAAACGCTAGAAAAATTCCTACTTGGAACAAACGAGTTAAAATGTATGTCGAACCGTCTACCATCGCTTCTACTGACTGATTCAATGTAAAATCAGAACAAATAAAAATCAATGCCAACGTTAAAACCATGTATACTAAAGGTGTCAATAATGGGAAGCCGACGAGATCGTTCACTACAGGACCAAATATTACAGCAAACAGTAAAAAAATCGCAGGTAATGTTAATTTAAATAATGCCTTGTTGCTCATTGATGCGTATCCATCATCGCTATTTTCTTTAAAACCAATATTCCGACGTTTAGTTCCCCAAAAAGCCAAAACAATCGCTAAAGTACAAAAAACTAGCCAAATCGGACGCATATCTGAAACATATTCAGCAACACTGAAGTCTCCTAGTTTAGAAACAATACTAGATTCTAATGAAGCAGGTGATGTCGTGAACGAAACGGCTGCTGCAAGAGACATTGCTGCAATCAACTCGGGCACTGCTCCAACTGCTACAAATGCCAATGGTGCAATGACCATTGCACTACCGCCACCAATACCTGACATATAAGTTGCAGCCGCCAGTAAAATAACGATAAATGCTGAAACATATTCTACTTTGCCTTTAGTTCCCCGTTTTGCAAGAGTCAATGCTGCAGAGTACCCGCCTGATTTAAATACAGCCATCGCAATAGCCGAATTAATGATCGGTACAGTGATACCAAGCATCGTGGGAATCGTTTCTAATAGCTGTTTGTTCGCTTGTCCTAACCCAATACCGCCAATAATCATCGCTAAAACACCGCCGACAAATCCTGCGATAATCATATCCACTTTCATAAATAATAAAACTAACACTAAAATCAATGGAATGATCACAATCACGGCTTTTATCCCCGTAGGCGCAATAATTGCATCAATCTCTTGTGCAAAAGCAGGCACAAATGAAAAAAGAAACAGCATTGAAAGTAGCAACCCGCTCAAAAACTTTTTAGGTATTTTCATAATTAGTCCTCCAACTCTAGCTAATTAAAGTATTTTCATTTTTTGATAAGCAATAATTACTTTTATATTCGTACGTAATATCGAATTGCTAAACAACCTCCTTGTTTTCATAATACGTTTGATTTAAAAAAAATGAAACAAGAATGCTTCAATAATTTATAAGGACAAGCCTAAAAAATAACGTTCGTATTTTTTTGAATATATATATAGCTAAAACAAAATGAAATTTACGTTTATTTTGTTTTAGCTATACTCTTATTAAAATTTTCCTTCATCAAGTAATTCAGATAAATCGTACGGTGTATTTTGATAAACTGCATAGTTTAACCAATTAGAAAATAGCAACGAGGCGGCCATATGCCAACGTAATTTTGGGACTTCATGACTATTATCATTTGGATAATAGTTTGTAGGGAGTTTCGGAGAAATTCCTTTTAGTTGATCGCGTTCAAATTCTTGTTGTAAGGTGTCACGATCATATTCTAAATGGCCCATTACATAAAACGCTCGATTATTTGTATTACCAACTAAAAAAACCCCAGCTTCTTTTGATTCGACTAAGACCTCTAACTTGTCCGTCTCATCTATATCACGTCTGTTGACTCCTGTATAGCGAGAATGAGGAGCGAAAAAAACATCATCAAACCCTTTTAAAATAGTCCAAGTCGGTGCTAATACATCATGAGCATAAATACCTGTTACCTTTTGATCTAAGAGATGCTTATCGATTTTATGATGGTAATAAAGCCCTGCTTGTGCACCCCAGCAAATATGAAATGAAGAAAATACATGTGACTTACCCCATTTAAAAATTTCTTGTAGCTCCTCCCAGTAATCAACCTCTTCAAAAGGAATCTGCTCAATTGGTGCTCCAGTGATAATTAGACCATCATAGAACTTTTCTTTAACTTCGTTAAATTGATGATAAAAACGTTTTAAATGATCGCTAGATGTATTTTTTGCTTCATGGCTACTCATATGCAAGAATTCCACATTTATTTGTAAAGGGGTATTACTTAGAAGCCTCAAAAGTTGAACTTCCGTTTCATCTTTTTTTGGCATTAGATTTAAGATTAAAATTTCCAAAGGGCGAATATCTTGTTGCATGGCACGATCTTCGTCCATTACAAATATTTTTTCTTTTTCTAGCACTTTAATAGCTGGTAGTTCTTTTGGAACACGAATCGGCATGCGTATATCCTCCATTTCTTTTTGTTTAATTTTATTTTACGACAAAAAGATAGAGAAAGAAAGATTCTTTCTAACGAAAATATTAGATTTTTCTAAAAATTGATTGGTTAAAGAATAAATTCAAAAAACCATGAGGCAGGGCATTTCCCCACCTCATGGTTTTCCTTCTGAAAAGTGATCTTGTTAATTCAATCCTTTATTCATCTTCTTTTTTAGTTTTACGTTTGAAATTGAAGAAAGCAAAAGCTCCTAGTAGAATAGCTCCTAGTACTCCCCAGTTACTACCAATTTCACCATTGTTAGGAAGATCTTTTTGGGAACTGCTTAAGTTTTTCAAGCTAGAGCTTCCATTATTACTTGCGTTACTACCATTACCAGATCCATTATTTCCATTGTCATCACCTGGATCTGCTGGAAGTTTGAAATTAGCTGGCTCGCTTTGGTTACCATCGCTATCTTTTGCAATTGCTGAAACTAGTTCTTTTGGTTCGGCAAAACCTATCGGGATTTCGATAGTAAATCCACCATTTTCTCCTGTAGTAGCAGCGCCTAAAACTTCACCTGCTGCATTATGAAGCTCTACATTATTTCCTGGTGTTGCAATTCCTTTCACCGTATAACCTGTCATTGAATTTCCAAGCACACTGTTAATTATTGGTGTTGCAACAAATACTGTTGGATCGGCTGGCGTTACGAACGTAGTTTCAGCGCTAACATCTCCAACGTTGTTTTCAACAATTGCTGTCAATGTTTCATTTTCAGTTGCTGAACCTACTGGTAAAGCAATCGCAAATTCACCATCTAATACGCGTAACGCTCTAAATAGAAAATCTCCATTTAAATCAGCTACCCCTGAACCAATAACTCTACCTGAAACGTTACGAATGTTAACTTTGTTACCCGCTTCCGCTTTACCAGTTACAATATAGCCAGTTTTGGATGTTCCAGTTACATTCTCAATGACTGGTGCTTCAATATTTGAAGATGGATCGGCTGGAATTGTAAAGAGTGTTGGTAAACTTGAGTTAAGCTCATTATCAATTGCTATCGCATGTAACTGTTGTAATTGATTTACCTCTTCAGAATCTAATTTAATTGAGAATGTGCCATTTTCAGTTACTTCACCGTCACCTAAATCAGCTCCGTCAAGTGTTTTAAGTGATACTGAATCACCCGCAGTTGCTGTACCTTCAACTGTGTATCCTGTTTGAGAATCACCTACTACACTTGTTATGATTGGTGCTGCTACAAATACTGGATCAGCTGGCGTCATAAACGATGTTGCAGGACTTTGATTTCCATCGCCATCGGAATCAATCGCTCTCAACTGTTCAATTGGTGTAGCGACTCCAACTGGTAGAACAACCGTGTAATTGCTGTTTCCGTTCACTTGAGCTGACCCAATTTCAGTTCCATTTAATTTTTTTATTGAAACTGTATCACCAGCTACTGCTGTACCTGTGATTATATATCCTGTAGCAGAGGTTCCAGTTACATTTGTAACAACTGGTGCTGGGATTACCACTGGATCAGCCGGTGTCATAAATGGTGTTGCAGGACTTTGATTTCCAGCCTCGTCTGAAGCGATTGCTTTTAGTTGCTCACTTGGTATTGCAGAACCCTGAGCAATAATCACATTGAATTCACCATTTGAGCTAACTGTCGCTGTACCAATAGACATACCACCAGTATTTTTAATTGTGACAGTATCACCAGCTGTTGCTGTACCTGTGACTGTATAACCTGTAGCAGAGGTTCCAGTTACATTTGTAACGATTGGCGCTGTCACCTCAATTGGATTAGCTGGTGTTATAAAGGGTGTTGCACTACTTTGATGCCCTGCTCCATCATCAGCCACCGCTGATAATTGTTCAAGAGGTGTTGCAGCCCCAATTGGAATCGTTATAGTAAAGCCACCACTCGCATTAGCAGTTGCTGTACCAATCACTGTGCCACCCGTATTTTTAATTAGTACAGTATTTCCAGCAGTTGCCGTCCCCATCACTGTATAACCTGTTGTAGAAGTTCCTGTTACAGTTGTTACATTTGGTGCAGGTACAACAACTGGATCTGCTGGTGTCATAAAGTTTGTACCTGGGCTTGTATTGCCGGCCGGATCTTGTGCTGCAGCAGTTAATTGTTGATTTGGTGTTGCTGCTCCGCTTGAAATGATCACAGTAAAGTTACCACTTGGATCGACAACAGCTGTACCTATTACTGTTCCCCCCGTATTTTTAACGGTGATAGTATCACCAGCTGTTGCTGTACCAGTTACTGTGTATCCAGTATTTGAAGATCCTGTAACACCAGTTACTACTGGTGAAGTAACCACTATTGGGTCCGCTGGTGTTGTAAATGATGTAGCCGTACTTTGATGTCCGTCACCATCATCTGCTATTGCAAATAATTGTTCCAATGGTGTTGCTAAACCAGTTGGAATTGTAACTGTAAAGATCCCACCTGAATTAGCTGTGCCTGTACCAATTACTGTACCACCAGTATTTTTAATTGAAACTATATCCCCAGCAGTTGCAGTACCTGTAACCGTATAACCTGTTGCAGATGTTCCAGTTACATTTTCTATGATTGGTGAGGGTACAACGACTGGATCTGCTGGTGTTGTGAAACTTGTCCCTGGACTTGTATTACCATCAGGATCCTGTGCTGTTGCAGTCAATTGTTGTCCTGGTGCTACTGAACCAACAGGAATGATTACATTAAAGTCCCCATTTAAATCCGCTGCATCTGTTCCAATTACTGTACCACCTGTATTTCTAATTGTTACTGTATCTCCAGGACTTGCCGTCCCAGTTACTGTGTAGCCAGTACTAGAAGATCCTGTCACGTTAGTCACAACAGGTGCAGTAACTACTACTGGATCTGCTGGTGTTGTGAATGATGTTGCAAGACTTTGATGTCCATTACCATCGTCTGCTACCGCAGATAGTTGTTGACTTGGCACTGCTGAACCTACTGGAAGTGTCACTGTAAAGTTTCCACTAACGTCAGCAAGACCAATTCCAATGACTGTACCGCCTGTATTTTTAACAAGTACAGAATCACCAGGAGTTGCCAACCCGGTTACTGTATAACCTGTTGAAGAAGTTCCTGTTACAGCCGTAACCACTGGTGAAGCCACCAATACCTGATCGGTAGGAGTATTAAAGTTTGTTGCTGTGCTTTGATTCCCTAACAAATCAGAAGCTACAGCTTTAAGTTGTTCATTTGGTGTTGCTTGACCAACCGGAATTACCGCAGTGTAATTTCCTGAAATATCTGTTGGAGTTACTGCAATTACTGTACCACCCGTATTTTTGATGGATACAAAATTACCAGGTGTCGCAGTACCTGTAACAGTATAACCGCTACTTGAATTTCCAGTTATGTTTGTTACAGTGGGTGGTGCTACTAAGATTAAGTCTGGTGGTGTTAGGAATGATGTTGCTGTACTTTGATTACCAAGACCATCTGACGCAACTGCATTCAATAATTCAACTGGTGTAGCTGATCCTATTGGCAAGATAATTGAGAATTGACCAAGTGGGTTAGCTACGCCAGCAGCAATTACTGTACCACCAGAATTTTTGATTGAAACTGTATTTCCGGGAGTTGTTGTTCCGGTTACTGTATAACCTGCAGATGAATTTCCAGTTACTCCTGTTATGATCGGAGCTGGAATAATTACTGCATCCGCTGGTGTTGTAAATGATGTAGCTGAACTTTGATTGAGTCCATTTACCGCAACTGCTGTCAAATCTTCACTTGGCGTTGCTAAGCCAAGTGGAATAATCGCAGTAAAGTTGCCCTGAGAGTTAGTTAAACCAGAGCTAATTATTGTGCCACTTGCATTTTTTATGACTACATTATCACCAGGTGTTGCTGTTCCGTTCACTGTATAACCTGTAAGTGAATTTCCAGTTACGTTTGTTACGGTCGGAGCTGGTACAACCACTGAATCAGCTGGCGTTGTAAATGCTGTTGGCTCACTCTGATTACCGCTATTATCTGAAGCAGTTGCTGTTAAAGGTTCATTGGGAGTTGCTACTCCTGGAAGAAGAATTACGGTAAAATCGCCATCTCCATTTGCTACTCCTGTCCCAATTACGGTTCCGCCAGAATTTTTGACTGAAACAATATCACCAGGGCTCGCAATACCCGTTACCATATAACCCGTTGCAGAGTCACCAGTTACACTGGTCACGACTGGTGATGGGATAATTACTGCATCCGCTGGTGTTGTAAATGCTGTTGGTGTACTGTCATTACTTCCATCAGAGGCAGTTGCTGTTAAAGGTTCATTTTCAGTTGCTTCGCCTTGCGGAATATTGATAGAAAAGTTCCCACCTGTCGCTGGTCCTGAAGCGATTGTTGTACCACCTGCATTTTTAATAGTAACTGTATTCCCTGCTGTTGCAGTACCCGTTACCGTATAACCCGCTGCAGAGTCACCAGTTACACTGGTCACGACTGGTGATGGGATAATTACTGCATCCGCTGGTGTTGTAAATGCTGTTGGTGTACTGTCATTACTTCCATCAGAGGCAGTTGCTGTTAAAGGTTCATTTTCAGTTGCTTCGCCTTGCGGAATATTGATAGAAAAGTTCCCACCTGTCGCTGGTCCTGAAGCGATTGTTGTACCGCCTGCATTTTTAATAGTAACTGTATTCCCTGCTGTTGCAGTACCCGTTACCGTATAACCTGTTGCGGAAGTCCCAGTTGTATTAGTTACTATTGGTGGTGCTACTACTGCTACATTTCCAGCATAATAGATATCAGAAACTCCATTAGCGGTATTGATCAAACTAACATCGATAACATCCGATTTTACGACAGTACCGACAAATCTAGCATCTAGATTTTGTGTTAAACTAGTTGGACTAACAACAGTAGTTGGGATATTGATTGTTGTAGCCCCTAATACTGAAGCATCAGCTAATTGATTAACACCAGCACCCCCAAGTTCTACGAAAGGTAAGGCCAAATCAATTGCAGTGTTTACAGTTCCTTTGACTGGAAGTAACGTGGCATTAATAGCTGCTGCAACTATATCACTGGCAACGCCACTTCCAGTTGCGTTTAAAGCATTGACGGCTTCTTTTAAATCTTCTAAAAGAGAGGATACATTCTGTGCTAAAACTAAACCTAATCCATCATCAATATTGGCATGAATATATTTTCCATCTGAAGAAAGGACAGCAGTAGAATTAAATTCTGCGCTGCCAAAATTTTCAAGATTATTTAAAGCATCTATTTTTTGATTAACTGTTGTTAAATCCAAGGTAACACCAATTAAACTTCCTAAAGCACCATCAACAATATTTGTTAATAAATTAGATAGTTGATTAACCGCATCTAATGTACCCGTCAAAAACGTTAAATCATCAACAGTTAAAGTAATATTTGTATCAATTTCTGCCACTCCGTTTGTAGAAACGCGTCCATTTAGTTCGTTCGGAATAGTTAAAACTGCTTGTTTTGTTCCACTTGTGATAACAGAACCACCAACTAACTCACTTCCAGAAATTGAAAAATTGACATTTTTTGTAGCTCCATCTGCAGAAAAACGATTTGCTGTAGTTGTTCCGCTGTCATTTGAACTGCTTATATTAGATAATATTTCTGCATCTAATACAGCAGCAGAAGCAGTAATTCCTCCTGATAAATAAAATGTCAAAGGAACAGTCAATGGCGCAATAACTAAACTACTTGTCAACACTAATGATAACGCACGATATTTACTCTGCTTTTTTGACTTATTAGTACTTTTCTTTTTTTGCTTATCATTTTTCATGATTATCCTCCTCTTTCAACTGAACTGATACCACCTAACGAACAACTTAGAAGCTTTGCCGAACTAAATAAACACTCTCCTTTCTTAAAACGTGAGTAATATTAAAAAAATTAAGCTTCTGTCTACAAATTTTATAACTTTTATAATATTTTTGGAAATAAAACGAATCGAAACTACTTATCTTTTTTTATGAGGCAACAAAAAAATAATTCAAAAAAATGGTAAAAAACACGGAAAACCTATTTTTAAAGGCATTAATTGATCTTGTATATACTAATTTATTTTTAATTATATTTATAATGATAAAAATAAATATATTATTTATTTAATAGGTATATTCCAAATGTTTTTTTCGTAAACGCTAATAATTTTTATCATAAAAAAGCAAATAGAGGGTCATACAAAACTAAAAAAATAGTTTTGTATGACCCTCTTCAATCGAATAAACGATTCAAAAATTACTCTTCGTTTTCTAGCTATTCACTTTTTCTTTTATACTTTTTTCGATTATGGGCTCGCTGACTTTTTTATTCCAGAAATCAATTAAGGGCCCTGTGAAAAATGCATTGATTACTGTTCCAATACCAACGGGGCCTCCAAAAACGAATGCTAAGATAACAAAAAAGATATCTTGTATAACTCTCACAACTCGATACTGAGATTTAGTACGATCAACAATGATTGGAGCAATTGCATCATATGGAGCATTTCCCAATTTTGCCGACATATAAAATGACGCACCAAAAGTAAAAATTACTACGCCCAAAACGAGAAAAAGACCTTGAGAAAGTAAATTTATTTCGATCGAAAAAAATGTTGTATAGATCCACGTATAAAAATCAATAAAGAATCCAGTAAGAACCATATTTATCACAGTTCCAATGCCAATATATTTTCTTCCAAAAATAAAAACCAATCCTAGAATAATAATATTGACAATCAGTTGATAAACACCTAACGAAAGTCTTAGAGAACCACCTATACCGATATTCGCGGCAGTATATGGATCTAGTCCTACTTGACCAATACGTAAAGTTGCCGCACCAAAAGCTAAAATTGCAACTCCGATTAAAGCATACAAAGAACGAATCACTGTTTCTTTTATATTCTTATTATCTTCCATTATCTAACCCCTCAATTCTATTTACCATTCAAGTATCTCAAAAAAGTGATGAAAAGAGCAAGTAGTAAGCTTTGTTTAGAATAAAAGAGGCCGAGACAAAAGCGTTTAGCTCCGAGAAATAAGAGGGAGCTGCTTTTTCTCGCCATTTATTCGTATTTAGAGCGCGAAACAAAACTGATCTTTAGTTTTGTTTCGCGCTCTTCTATTTATTAATTTTTAGCGATATTTTTTAATGCTGCTTGCGCTAATAAGTTTAAGTAGTTCCAAGGACGATCAAAATGCGGTTGGAAAAAGAAATCTGATAAAGCAAGATCCTCAACAGTCATTTCGTTTTGAACAGCTAATGATAGCGTATTAGCTGATTGAGTAATATCATACTTAGACATTAACTGTCCACCTACGATGCGATTTGTTCCTTTTTCGTAAACAAGTTCCATCATGACATTTTCAGTTGTCGGCATAAATTCCGGGCGGTAGTTATCTTCAAACAGTGTTGCTTCTACATCTAAGTTGTTCATTTTTGCACTTTCTAAGGTAACGCCTGTTGAACCAATTTTCCAACCAAATAAATATAAGCCAGAAGTTCCTTGCGTTCCACGATAAGCCAGTTTTTCTTCTGTTAAATTGTAACCTACCAACATGCCTTGACGAACAGCATTGGTAGCTAATGGAATATAATTAGTCGTATTACTTGGATTATAGTGTACAATTGCACTATCACCTGCAGCGAAAATATCAGGATTGCTTGATCTCATAAACTTATCGACGACAATAGCGCCATTAGGTAACATATCTACCTTATCTTTAAGCAAAATTGTATTCGGACTGAAACCTACGCACATAATTACCATATCTGCTTCAAATTCCTGGCTAGGTGTAATTACTTTATTCACATGTCCACTTGTATCGGCTTTAAACTCTTGAACATTTTCACCTAATGCTAACGTTACTCCGCGATCAACTAGCTCTTTTTCTAAAACGTCTGTGAATGGCTTATCTAAATATTTATTTAAAATGCGATCTAAACCATCGATCAATGTAACTTCTTTACCTGACTCAACAAAAGCTTCAACTAATTCGATGCCTATATATCCGCCGCCTACAACAACAACTTTTTTAGCATTCTTTGCACGTTCAATAATTACATTTGCTTGATTAAAGTTTTTACATAATAAAATATTTTCAGCTTCAATTCCTTTAATTGGCGGAATAATCGGCCAAGAACCTGTTGTCATCACCAATTTATCATATGAAACGGATTCTTCTACACCTGTGTGCAAGTTTTTCGCAGTAACTGTTTTATGATTAACATCGATTGTTTCGACTTCATGTTCCATTTTAACTGTAGCGCCTAGAGATGCTAATTCTTCAGGACTTGAATAAAATAAACTGCCAGCCTCCTTTACCACTCCTCCAACATACAAAGCAATACCGCAAGATAGAAACGATACATTATCATTTCGTTCATAAACGGTTACCTCCGCGTTTGGGTGATTTGTTAAAATACTTTTGACTGCAGCTGTTCCTGCATGCGTACATCCTACGACTACGACTTTCATTTTGTAAATCCCTTCTTTCAAGTTAAATTTTTCACCAATAAATTCCTTATGAATCTATTGGTATACTAAAAATATAACAAAGCCAAAAGTCATATTCGAGTTCTTTGCTTGTGAATCACAAACTTATATTTTCACAAACTTTTCCTTTTTTAACCTTTTTTTCATCTTGATAATCTACAGAACAATATAAAATACTGATTTTATAATAAAAAAAGCCAGGAAATGTTAATTTCTCGGCTTGTGAAAATAAATTGCTATTCATTTACTTTAGCAATTATTTCTATTTCAATAAGAACATCTTTAGGCAAACGAGCTACTTCTATAGCTGAACGAGCAGGTAATTGATTCGTAAATGCTTTCGCATAAACATCATTAAAAGTTACAAAATCATCCATATTCTTTAAAAAACATGTCGTTTTAACAACGTTGTCAAAATTACTTCCTACTTCTTCTAAAATTGCTGCAATGTTTTTAAGAACTTGTTCTGCCTGTTCTTCAATTGAGTTACCAACGACTTCCCCTGTTTCAGGACTTAAAGGAACTTGGCCAGAAGCAAACAATAAGCCGTTCACAATATTCCCTTGTACATAAGGACCAATCGCTTTTGGAGCTTTATCAGTTTGGATTGATTTCATTTTATCCCTCATTTCATTCTTTTTTAATTTTTTGACAGTCTGGACATAGACCATATAGTTCTAATCTATGTTCATTGATTTCAAAACCAGTCAATTTACTTGCAGCCATCTCAACATCTTCTAAATCAGGATAATGGAAATCGACGATTTTACCACAATTCTGACAGATTGCATGATAATGCTTTTTAGAACTGAAATCAAAACGACTAGATGCGTCGCCGTAATTCATCTCTTGAACAAAACCAATATCTGTAAACAAACGTAAATTATTATAAACAGTCGCAACACTCATATTGGGAAAACGATTTTCTAATGAACGATAAATTTCATCGGCAGTTGGATGGTTATGATTCTCAATTAGATATTCTAAAATTGCATATCTTTGAGGAGTAATACGAATATTGGCTTCTTTCAATTCTTCAAGTGCTTTCTTTACCAATACGTTATCCATTTAGTTCCCCTCCTACTCTTCTTTCTTAAATAATACTATTTCTAATCTATCTTGACAAGAATAATCGCACAAATAATATGTTTGCGATCATTTTTGTTGAATGAAAAAAATATTTTATGCCATTTAGTTAGTTAAATATGGTAAAAAAAGAAGCCGCTAAACAAACGCCTTCTTTTTAGTGATAAGTTATTCAGAAAAACTATACAGTGTTGTTGAAAGGTATCGTTCGCCGTTATCAGGAATAACAGTCAATACTTTCTTTCCAGCACCCAATTCCTTTGCCAAGTGAATAGCAGCATTTACTGCAGCGCCAGCAGATATTCCAACCAATAATCCCTCTTTAAAAGCCAATTGTCGAGCTGTTTCCATTGCATCCTCACTAGAAATTGCAATGATTTCCCCATAGATCTTCGTATCTAAAACTTTAGGAATGAATCCAGCACCGATTCCTTGGATTTTATGAGGTCCAGGAGCGCCACCTTCTAAAACAGGTGATTCTATTGGTTCCACTGCAACAATTGAAATTTTTGGATAAACTCGTTTTAATTCTTTACCAACACCAGTTATAGTTCCACCAGTGCCAATGCCTGCAATAAAAGCATCCAAACCCGCAGGTCCAAAAGCATCTTGGATTTCTTTTCCAGTTGTTTTTTCATGAGCTTCAGGATTAGCTGGATTATCAAATTGCATCGGCATAAAATAGCCTTCTTTTTCTGACAGTTCAGTGGCTTTAGCGATTGCCCCTTTCATTCCATCGACACCTGGAGTAAGTACTAACTCAGCACCGTAAGCTTGCATTAGTTTTCTACGCTCAACACTCATTGTATCAGGCATAATAATAATAACCTTGTATCCTTTTGCAGCGCCAACCATTGCTAAACCGATCCCAGTGTTTCCACTAGTTGGCTCTACAATTGTATCTCCAGCTTTAAGTTGACCACTCTTTTCAGCGTTTTCGATCATATGTAATGCGATTCGATCTTTGACGCTTCCGCCTGGATTAAAGAATTCAAGTTTCACAAAAATATCAGCAGCTCCATCTGGGACTATATGTCCTAATTTTACAATCGGCGTCTTACCTATTAATTCGGTAACTGAATTAAAAATTTGAGTCATGAGTCATTCCTCCATTAGTATATTCATATAAGCGAAAACTTTCTTTTGTTCATAATAGCTTATATCGAACCATCTGGCTATCATTTTGCTATTGTTAAACAATTGATAGATAGTTTTTAAACAAATTTAACAAAAGTGTTGTATAGTAAAGAAGAGTTTAAAAATTAGTAAAAATAGGAGCTACTTTATTTATGAAAATTAAAAATATTAGTCCACGTGGCTATTGTTATGGTGTTGTTGATGCAATGGTCATTGCTAGGAATGCTTCTCTTGATGAAAATTTACCACGTCCAATCTATATCTTAGGAATGATCGTTCATAATAAACATATAACAGATGCTTTTGAAAGTA
Source organism: Enterococcus sp. AMC1251 (assembly GCF_058216535.1). NCBI lineage: Bacteria > Bacillati > Bacillota > Bacilli > Lactobacillales > Enterococcaceae > Enterococcus > Enterococcus sp. AMC1251. The sequence goes on from NZ_CM177098.1 coordinate 1,747,276, forward strand.
TTGGTATACATACACTGGACGGGGATAATCGTGAAGACATTCTATCCCAAGTCAATCAAGGAACTGTGATTTTAACTGCGCACGGAACTTCACCAAAAGTAAAGGCATTAGCGATTGAAAAAGGATTGACAGTTATTGATGCTACCTGCCCTGATGTCATGATTACACATGAATTAATTTCAGAAAAAGTTGCTGAAGGTTACGAAATCATTTATATAGGTAAAAAAAATCATCCTGAACCCGAAGGAGCACTTGGAGTTTCTCCAACACATGTTCATTTAGTGGCAAACCGAACAGACATCAACTCTTTAGAACTCAAAGCTGACAAAATTTTCGTGACGAATCAAACAACAATGAGTCAATGGGATGTTAGCGATTTGATGGATTCAATTCAGCAGAAATATCCTCATGTGCATATTCACAAAGATATTTGCAAAGCGACTCAAGTTCGTCAAGAGGCTGTTGTTGCTCAAGCACAAGGATGTGATTTGACGATCGTTGTTGGTGATCCAAAAAGTAATAACAGTAATCGATTAGCGCAAGTTTCCATTGAACAAGCTGGAGTTCCAGCGTATCGGATTTCTGATGTTTCGCAAATCAATATTAAATGGTTGCTTGATGTCGAACAAGTAGCTGTAACTGCTGGCGCATCTACTCCAACTCGGATTGTCAGAGAAGTGATTGAATATTTAAAACAGTTTGATATAAACGATCCTACAACACATACAAAGAACTCCACCACAACTTCAGAAGATATTCTACCTAGACCAAGGATTAAAGATTTGAGTAAAAACCGTAAGCGACGTTTAGAAGAATTACGATCAGGCAAACGATAAAAAAACTACCAACGAACCGTCATTCAGATGACAAGTTGTTGGTAGTTTTTTATGCAATTTGTAATACCTGACCTACAGTAATCAATTCTGCCGTGATACCGTTTGAAGCCATAAGTTGATCCACAGAAACGCCAAATTTTTCGGCAATTCCCCAAAGAGTATCACCAGAGGATACGGTATACGATTGTGAAGCAACTGTACTACTTTGTCCAATCGTTGATTGATCTGAAGATGGGCTTTCGTATGTTACAGGCGTTACAGTATTCCCGCTATCGTAAGCAGTTAAACCATAGGTGGAAATTAGCCAATTCAATTTGCTTGCATAATTAGGATCGGTAGCATACCGACCAGCTAAAGCTGCCGTAGCATCCATATAACTAGTTGTATTGCTTTTCCAGACTCCTGAATAATGATAATTACCACTAGAAGCTAAAGTTGTTTTAAGAACGTTAGCATGATCTTGAAAAGAGTCGGTGTATGAAGGATAACTCCTAAAAGGTTCAGTAAGTGTTACCCATTCACCATTCAGGTATTCTGAAGTTGGCATGTAAACAGTTTGTCCACCGTAACTTCCCTTGACACCGAATAAATTATAATTTGGTGCAGCAGCTAAACCAGAGGTGCCATAGCTACTTTCTAATAATGCTTGAGCGATCATGACAGATGCATATAAGTCATTCGCATCAGCCACTGAAGCAGCTGAATATCCAATAGAATCAATAAATGCTTGCTGAGAAATTTCCCCTTGCGCTTCAACTTCTGTTGCTTGAGCTCCCACTGGCAATAGATTTCCTGCGATTGGAAGAAATACTAATGAAGTTCCCATAACAGACGCAACACGTTTGCGATTGATTTTATATTTTTTTTGCTGGTGCCTACCACTTCTTGTTCTGATCTCATCCATCCATTTGTTCCTCCTCAATAGAACATCATATCGTTAGTTTACCCGGATACTTTTTTATAAACAATTAATTACCCTTGAGATTTAAAATTTTAAACCAAGTGTAATCCAGCTGAAATCTTTGTTTTATTGTTCTTTTCAATATTTGTTTTATCTGGTTGACGTGGTGTAAGTTATTAAAACACATTTCTGGCTATGAATACCGTTGTTCCAAGTTTATTAGTTTTTTTTTAATAAATAACAAAATATTACAATCATTACAGAACATTACGGAAAATAACTCAAATAGTTTGAGTCGATCAAAAATTCATGAATAGGGTTTTGGAAAGCACCCTGTTACAGCGAAATAGAAACCAGTCTAAAATAACTCGAAAAGTTATTTTAGACTGGTTTCTATTTTTAAATCACTTCTATTTTATAAATTATTGTATTTTGAAATAACATTATCAACAGTAAATCCAAATTCTTTTAAGACTAAATCTCCGGGAGCGGAAGCACCGAAGCGATCAATCGTTACAGTTGTGCCAGCAGTTCCGACATAACGTTCCCAACCAAAAGGTGAAGCCGCTTCGATCGCAACTCGTTTCGTTACATCTTTAGGTAAAATAGAGTCTTTATAATCAGCTGTTTGTTTTTCAAACAAATCAAAACTTGGCATCGAAACAACGGAAACATCTTTCCCTTGTTCATCTAATGCTTTTTGAGCTTCAATAGCTAAATTTACTTCTGAACCTGTTGCAATCAAGATCCCTTCTGGTTTTTCACCTTTTTGTTTAGAAATCACATAGGCACCTTTTTGAACAAGTTCACCTGCGTTTTCTTTCGTACCTTCAATAACAGGTAAGTTTTGACGGCTTAGAACTAAAACAGTTGGAGCATCTTTTGTTGTCATTGCAATTTTCCATGCAGCAACGGTTTCGTTACCATCAGCTGGACGAATCACTTGTACACCTGGCATGCAACGGATACTTGCTAATTGTTCGACAGGCTCATGAGTTGGTCCATCTTCTCCAACAGCCACAGAATCATGTGTCAATACATACGTTACAGGTGTATTTTGAATTGCTGCTAAGCGTACTGCAGGACGTAAATAATCTGTAAACACAAAGAATGTTCCACCATAAACACGGCTACCTCCGTGTAACTGAATTCCATTCATAGCAGCAGCCATTGCAAATTCACGCACACCAAACCAAATATTGCGACCTTCATATTGACCAGGCTCAAAATCTTTTTCTGCTGCTACCATTGTATTGTTTGAAGCAGACAAGTCAGCAGAACCGCCCCAGAAACCAGGTACAGCTTTAGAAATTGCTTGAATTGTTTCTTTGCTTGTAACGCGGCTAGCTGCACTTGAACCTACTTCATATGTTGGTAATTCACGATCCCAATTTTCAGGAAGTTCATCAGCAAAAGCTTGTTTAAATTGTTTCGCTAATTCAGGATGTTCTTTTTTGTAGTTTTCAAACATAGCATTCCACGTATCTTCTGCTTTTCCGCCTTTTTCCACCATTGTTTCTTTAAAGCGTGCAGCAACTTCTTCTGGAACAGTAAAATCAGGGTACTCCCAACCATAAACGGCTTTAGCTACAGCGATACCATCGGCTCCGATTGGTGCACCATGAACAGACGATGTACCTTCTTTTGGTGCGCCGTAGCCGATAACGGTTTTGACTTCGATCAATGTCGGTTTGTCTGATTCCGCTTTTGCTGATTCAATTGCTTTAGAAATCTCTTCTAAATCATTGCCATCTTTTACTAGGATATGTTGCCAACCATAAGCTTCATAACGAGTGCCAACGTTTTCTGTGAACGCTTTTGATGTTGGGCCATCTAAAGAGATATCATTTGAATCGTATAACACGATCAATTTGCCTAATTTCATGTGTCCAGCCATAGAACTTGCTTCCTGAGAAACCCCTTCCATCAAGTCACCATCACCGCATAATGCATAGGTATAATGATCAATTACTGAAAAACTATCTCGATTATAGGTTGCGGCAGTATGAGCCTCGGCCATCGCCATACCAACAGCCATCGCAATTCCTTGACCCAAAGGCCCTGTCGTTGCTTCAACACCATCTGTGTGATGCACTTCTGGATGTCCAGGCGTTTTACTATCCCATTGACGGAAGCTTTTTAGATCATCCATTGTTACACCGTAACCTGCTAAGTGAAGCAAGCTATAAAGCATTGCTGAACCGTGACCAGCAGAAAGAATGAAACGGTCTCTATCTACCCAATTTGTTGACGTTTTTGGGTTTACTTTCAAGTGTTTTGTCCAAAGTGCATATGCCATAGGTGCTGCACCCATTGGTAGTCCAGGATGGCCTGAATTTGCTTTTTGAACTGCTTCGATACTCAATGTACGAATCGTATTGACGCCTAACTGATCAGTGTTGTCGAACAAAAAAATCATCTCCTATTTAGGTTTTTTTTACCTTTATTATCTATATCTTATCGTATTTCGTTTATGAAAGCAATTACTTTTAGTAAAAACAACTAAAATTATTTTCGATTATGTAATCCTCTAGCTTTTTGGATATTTTTCAGCTTCTCTGGTGTTACGTCATTTCCTTTAGGGTCTACTACCTTCATACCTTCGATATGATGACGCATGCCACCTCTAAAAGCAGCTAAATATTCTTGGCGAAGTACTGATTGTTCTGCTTTTTCTTTCTCAGTTAATTCACTTTCTTTCGCTTTTTTGGCAAGTTCATTGATACGGTTCATTTTTTCAGATGATAACATACTTCTGCCTCCTTATTTTAAAAGGTTGAACAAGCTGATTCAACCTTTTCTTTCAGAACAAGCCTAAGTGGCTAGACAAGTTTACTTTCCAAGTCTATCTTATAAGAAGAGCGCAAAAAATACAACTATATTCTTATCAAAAATATGAAATGACTTTGTTCATGTATAGAAATTATCATTATTTATGTCGGTCATTTTTTACAAAGATTTTAACATAAATACTTTTTTCAAAAAACACGAACGCTTGTTTGATTCCTGTATAAAACTATGGTACACTGAAATTATAAATTGAAAGAAGGTGCGGGTTTTGGTGAAACGTACAGACACAAGACAAATCGAAGTATTAAAATATATATATGAACAAGTTGAGCTCAAAGGCTATCCACCAACTGTAAGAGAAATTGGAAAAGCCGTAGACCTATCTTCAACATCTACTGTTCACGGACACCTAGCTCGATTAGAAAAAAAAGGGCTGATTTTACGTGATCCTACGAAGCCAAGAGCGATTGAATTGACCCCAGATGGTCTTGAAAAAATTGGTGTAAAACCGACAGTTATCCCCATGCTTGGTGTTGTTACAGCTGGTGAGCCTATCTTAGCTGTAGAAGAAGCCTCTGACTTTTTCCCTCTTCCGCCTGATTTGGTAGCAGAAGAAAATGCGTTATTCATGCTGACTATCAGAGGTGAAAGTATGATCAACGCTGGTATTTTAGATGGTGATCAAGTGATCGTTCGCAAACAAAGCGCTGCATCAAATGGTGATATCGTTATTGCGATGACAGATGAAGATGAAGCAACATGTAAACGATTCTTTAAAGAAACAGATCATATTCGTTTACAACCAGAGAATGATGCATTAGACCCAATTATTTTAAATAATGTAAGTATATTAGGAAAAGTTGTTGGGTTATATCGCAATCATATCTAGATAACAAAAAAAACATACTAACGACAGTATGTTTTTTTGTTATCTAGACAACCTTTACTTAATCCACAGCTACTTTGCGCTGATATGTCTCAAATTGATGTGCATAGCTATTTTTTTCGTCCTGTTCACCTTCGCTTAGATTGATCAATGTCCAATCATCCCAAACAATAGCAGGAAATTTCGTATCTCCATCAAATAAATGATGGATAACTGTACGGTACAATACATCGCAATACGGTAAAAAATCTTCGTATATTGCTGAACCGCCCGCAATAAATGTAATACCTGAGAACGTATTTGCGTACTCAAGAACTTCACTCACACTATGAAATACAACAACTCCGTCAGCAGAATATTTTTTATCCTTAGTTAGAACAATCGTTTGACGATTTGGTAATGGACGGCTTCCCATCCCCTCAAAAGTTTTTCTCCCCATGATAATGGTATTGTTTTCAGTCATTTGTTTAAAAAATTTCAAATCATTTGGTAAATGCCATGGTAATTGATTTTCTTTACCAATTATTCCTTGCTCATCTTGAGCCCATATGGCTGCTAACATCAGGAAACTCCTTTCAATTTAAACGGCAATCGGTGCCTTAATTGCTGGATGCGGATCATATCCTTCGATAAGGATATCTTCCAGTTCAAAATCAAATACTGATTTTTTTTCTTGATTTAATTTTAGTTTAGGAAACGAGCGAATTTCTCGAGTAAGTTGTTCATTCATCTGATCGATATGATTTGTATATAAATGAGCATCCCCCAAAGTGTGAATAAAATCGCCTACTTCTAAATCAGTTTCATGAGCAATTAAATGTGTTAACAATGCATAACTAGCAATATTAAAAGGAACGCCAAGAAAAACGTCACCACTTCGTTGATATAACTGACAGCTCAATTTACCATCATTCACATAAAATTGAAACATTGTATGACACGGCGGTAAAGCCATAGAAGGAATATCTTCTGGATTCCAAGCTGACACGATTAGGCGTCTTGAATCAGGTGTTTTTTTGATCATTTCAATAACATTTTTAAGTTGATCGATAAAACCGCCATTTTTGGTCTCCCAATGACGCCACTGCGCACCGTAAATATTTCCTAATTCCCCATATTTTGCAGCAAACTCATCATCCAATAAAAGTTTATCACAAAATGCTTTGTGTTCTTTTTCATAATCTCCCTTGAATATTTCATCCACAAGAACTCGACGTCCAAAATCAGTCATATCACGACCTTGGTAATCATCACTTTTAATATAACGTTCAAAAGCCCACTCATCCCAAATATGATTATTATGTTGTAAGAGATAACGAATATTTGTATCGCCATTTAAAAACCATAAAAGTTCACTTTTAATTAAGCCAAACGGTACTCGCTTAGTTGTTAACAAAGGAAAGCCTTCAGATAAATCAAAACGCATTTGGTGACCAAAGATACTTTTTGTACCTGTTCCAGTACGATCTTCTTTTAAGTGACCTTCCTTTAAAAGTTTGCGACCTAATGCTAAATATGCTTCTTCCATAGTTACTGCCTCCTAATTTTCTACAAACTCACTTAAATATGCCCAACGCTCCATTTTTTCTTCAAGTTCCTGTTCGATCGTTGATAAGCTAGACTGAAGTTGTTGTAGTTTTGTAAAATCATTCCCTTGGTGATTCATCTCTTCAGCAAGATGCGCTGCACGTTCTTCTAGATGCGCTATGTCATTTTCAATGGTTTCCCATTCTTTTTGCTCCATGTAGGTCAGTTTTGTTTTTTCTTTCTTTTCGATTTCTTTTGCCGTTGTCAATTCAGGCTTGATCGATTTTTTCGATTGTTCTTTATTTACAATTAGATAGTCACTCATTGAACCATAGTAAGTCGCGATGTTCCCTTCACCTTGAAAAACTAGCAATTTATCCATCGTCTTATCAAGAAAATAACGATCATGAGAAACGGCAACCACAGCACCTTTGAATGTCTGGATATAATCTTCTAAAATCGTTAGAGTATCAATATCCAGATCATTTGTTGGCTCATCCAATAATAACACATTTGGTTGACCAATTAATAGTTTTAACAAATACAATCGTCGTTTTTCTCCACCAGAAAGTTTACCGATTACTGATCCATGCATAAAGCGGGGAAATAGAAAGCGTTCCAATAGTTCTGCAACACCAATGTTTGTTCCATCTGTTCGCTGTACTAGCTCAGCTGCATCCTGTAAGTAAGAAATCATGCGTTGGTTTGGATCCATCGTTTCATTTTGTTGTGTATAATAAGCCAAATTTACGGTTTCACCGATTGAGTACAAACCACTATCCAAAGCTAAACGACCGGCAAGAATATTTAATAACGTTGATTTTCCAGCACCGTTTTTCCCGGTAATGCCAATCCGATCTTTTGCTTGAATAAGCAGATCAAATTCTTTAAGAATTGTTTTATGTTCGATTTGATAGTGTCCCTTTCTAATTTCTAATACTTTTTTCCCTAGCCTTTGTGTGGCTACATCAATTTCCAGATGTCCCTTTTGATTAACTTGATGGAGGTTATCTTTAAGGTCGTGGAAGCGATCTTGTCTAGCTTGTTGTTTTGTGCCACGTGCTTTTACACCAGCACGCATCCATTCCAATTCCTGTTTATAAAGTTGTTTTCTTTTTTCTTCTTGTTCAACCCCAACACGTTCTCGTTCTGCTTTAGCAATGATATATGCTTCATAATTACCTTTATATTCGTATACTTTTCCAAAAGATAACTCAAATATTCGATTCGTCACCCGATCTAAAAAATAACGATCATGGGTTACCATCAAAATTGCACCACGGTATCCGTTTAAAAAACTCTCCAACCAGCTGATTGCTTCATAATCTAGATGGTTCGTTGGCTCATCCAATAGCAATAAATCTGGTGATTCAATCAACACTTGAGCAAGACTGACACGCTTCTTTTGTCCACCTGATAATTCACCGATTTTTTTATGTAGTGTCTCAATACCTAGTTTTTGTAAAATAATTTTGGCATCAGTGTCCGCAGTCCAAGCATCTTCTTTGTTCATACGTTCTTCTGCTTGCGCGTATTGTTTTTGAGCTGTTTCACTAAGACCATCATCAGCTAACGCAAGTAAGGCTAATTCATAATTTTTCACCGCTTGAATAATTGGTGTTTCGCCTTGAAAGACTGCTTCTACAACCGTTAACTCAGGATCAAACTCTTGATCCTGAGAGAGATAACCGATTTGATAATCATTTGGTTGTTGAATTGCGTCAATATCACCATCACCACTATCCTTACCTGCTAGGATAGTCAACAGACTTGTTTTTCCGGTTCCGTTTGTACCAATCAAACCGATTCGGTCTTTATCATGAATATGAAAAGAAATATGATCAAATAATGTTTTCTCTCCATATGTTTTAGTTAATTCATTTACTTTTAATTCATTCATAGCCTCACACTCTTTTCATCCTAATTATTGTAACAAAAATAAGTAAAAAAAGAAGCTAGTCTTCCCCATCTGCTTCTTTTTCTAATTTTCTTGTCAATTTTTTTAATGGAATGGTACCTGAAATATCATTGATCGAATAAGATTCTAAAAGATTAACATTTTTTCGATATTCATTTGCTTCAAAAGAAGAAATTAATTCAGAGAGTTCATATTCATCAATCACTCTTCGTTCTTCTTGATAACCGATTAAAAGTTCCTTGACGTAATCAGATTGAGAGCGAACGATAAATGAATCAATGAATGTACCGTCTTCTAATCTGTGAGCAAGTTGTAAACGTCCTTCGATAAAAAACTGAATAATTTCTTCATCGTAAACTCCTTTAAGATTATCTAAACTCTTCAAAATAACTTCTGTATTTTGTAAAAAGACTTGGCGAACATTTTCTAATTCTTCTTTTTGATATTCCCGTCTGTTTTCTTCATCTTTTTTAGAGATTAGTAGCTTGGGGTGAATAAAGAATGCAATAATTTGGCGGACAAAAAGCAACCAGAAACCGATAATAGACAAAAGCTGTCTAGCAATAGAACGTTCCATTCTAGAAATTAATCGTTCATAAAGTCGATACCCTTCAATACCAATTTCTTTTTGACGAAAACTTTCTTCTAGACCATCCCGCTCAATCGAAACAATTAGCGCTCTTAGTTCCTGAACCTCTTGCCGTTGATCTGATGGCAACTGTTCTGTATACAATTCTTTGACGCGATCCTGATAGTTTTCAATCACAACGTTCATTTCAACATGAGGATCATCGTGATTTATCTTTTTAAGTCGTTCAATAACATCTTGGAGTAAGATGATACCTTGCGCATTGTTACTTTCTACCTCATCTGATTCTGTTAAAAATGGTAGCACAAGAATACCGCCCATCAATGTAACCAATATAACGCAAGCTGTTATAAATAACAATAATGATCGCTCTGGAAAGTCTTGACCATTTATAGTTAGAGGTAAAATAAAAATTGTTGCCAAGCTTACAGTTCCTTTAACCCCTCCAAATGTGAGTATAAGCATTTCGTTCATTGATGCCCAAATACTCTTAAAACCATTTTTCACACTGTAAATTAACACAATAGAGAAAAAACGCGCAACAAATAAGGTAACACTTAAAATTAAAATAACAACCATTAAGAAGCTATTAGAATACATTTCGCTATTCCAAATTGGTGAAAAAACTTGAGATAACTCAATCCCTAAGAAAAGAAAGACGAGTGCGTTCAACGTAAACGTAATCGTTCCCCAAGTGCTTTCTGATACACTTGAGAGTTCGGCTTCGAATAATGATATTTTTTTGAAACTAGCCGCTTGCATCACTCCTGCCACGACTGCAGCAATAATTCCAGAAACGTGGAAAAGTTCAGCAACCATATATGCTAAAAAAGGTAATAACAGCTCTAACAATAAATAGCCGGTTACATCTCTTGCTGAAGCTTTTTCCAAAATCATTACGACTTGTCGTTTGATGCTTACTAAAACAACGCCCACAATAGCGCCTCCGATACTAGAAACAATTAAGGTAATTCCAGCATCTGTTGCTGAAAAACTTCCCGTCAATAATGCTGCGAGTGCAAATTGAAAAGCAGTAACACCAGAAGCATCATTAATCAATCCCTCGCCTTCTAAAATATGCATCGCTTTAGAAGGTATTTGTATTTTTCCAGATAAAGAACCTACAGCTACTGCATCTGTAGGTCCAAGTGCTGCACCTAAAGCAAAACAAGCTGCGATTGGCAAAGCAGGAATAACCATATGTAAAGCCCAACCAACACTTACGAGTGTGATCAAAACGCCAATAAACGCTAAAAATAAAATGACACTAAAATTTTTCATGGTCGCAGAAATATCGTTCCGTTCCCCTTCGCGGAATAACAAAGGAGCAATAATCATCACTAAAAATATTTCTGGTTCAAAGGTTATCTCACGCCCCATATCTGTTAATCCAATTAAAACACCAACAATTATTTGAACAATAGGCAAAGGAATAATTGGAACGATTCGATTAAAGACATTTGAGAATGTGATCGCTAAAACAAAAACAATAATTAAATAAACAAACGCCATCTCGTATCCCCCTTAATAATTATTGAATGAGTTGTTTCTCTAAAAATCGTAATAATTTTTCTTTTTTACAGGTAATTTTTTTTTCTATTAGTCCAAGTTCTTTTTTTCTGTCGCATAGTTCTAATTGTGCTCGACGTGCTTCTAAACGAAGTAACTCAGACTTGATCAATTCAATTTTTTTGTAGTTTAAAAAATTTCTTTTCTTTATATGACGTTCCCACTCAGCTTTTTTTTCTGGCGGTAGCTTTTCATATTTTTCACGTAATTCAGCAATTCGTTGCTCTATTTCTTTGTTCACAACAATACTTCCTTTCAGAATTTCTTTGCATAGTATAGCAAACTGTTAAAGAAATACCTACTAAAATTAACTATTCTTTTGAAATTTTTTTTATTAAAAGATATAGCACTTAAATTTCAATAAAAATAACAAAGAGCAAGCAGTGTCTCTTTGAACATTTAGTTATCTTCATCTACTAAAATACTAATTTCAGTTTCTTCATTTAATCGATCAGAAAGAAATGCAAGTAATTCTTCTAATGGGATAGAAAATTTCATCATTGGACCCCGTCGCCCATTTTTAAAGTAATTTAATCGAATTTCCTTTTTCTTAACCAACAAAGCCATTTTTTCAACATCCTTAAACATGACTCCATTCTTATCAAAGGGACCTAAAATGAGGCGATCATCTGCAAGACCTTTTGTATCCAATAAGAAACTCAAAACGAGCAAAGTCGAGAGAAAGCCACGAATTTTTTGATCTGCGGTTTGTTCAATAGTTAGAGTAAGTAATAAAATAAGTAGACTACATCCAATCACTAAAACATATATAAGGTTTTTTTTAATACTTCTGATCTGAATGCTTTTTCTTACCAAAGTCAAATAAACATACATGATTACAACAAAAATTACGAGTAGCACTGTAAAAAAATCTATAACCAAAATGGGCTCCTTTTATAACTGAATAATAGTTACTCTTTTTTATTTAATTCTGTTAATTGCTGATTGATTTTTTTTATTTTATCTTTGCAAGCTAATATATCCCGAATCATCTGATCTCTCTTGTCACCAAGCGGCAAACGATTGACAACTTGATAATATGCAGCGAGTAATTGAACTTGTTTCATTTTTTCTTTTTGTAAACGTTCTTCAGTTAAATTCATCCACTCGCCCTCCCTTTTCTTTAAGTATACCTTACTTTTAAAGGAAAATGACTATTGAATCGTTATTTTTAATCGATAATCAATAAAAAAAGTATGATTTGTTTGTTATTGTACCATACTATTTTTTTTAATTGAACTATACGTATGTGTTTACTCTTTTTGCTTTTTTCATGCGTTATATCTATAGAAATTTTTTTTTGCTTTTTTTGAAATATTTACTTCACTTATGTTTCCAGTCCAAGTGAATAATTCTTCATGAATCTAACAGATATTTTTCTTTGAACAAATAATAATTGATGAAAGAAAACTCAAAAGCGCCCTAATCTAGAGCGCTTTTGAGTTGCCTTTCATCTTGTTTTAGGACTTATTAGGCTAATGATCATGAGGCTATATTTGATTCACAAAAATAGTCTCTATCACTCTACAATAAACTTTACTTGGTTTAATAAATCATTTGTTCTGTTTAAAATGAAATCATAATTTCTATTTGATAGTATAAAGTAGCCCAATCTATCCCAGGTAGATTCAGGAAACTTCACTTGGTCGCCAACTTGTTTAGTCACGCTAAATGTTAATAAATTTTCTTTTTCATTTTTGAGAAAGTCTAGATTAGTAATTTTGGAGAGCGTTCCGGTATCTTCTGAATAGAAAAATTGTATGATAGTATACTTTTCAAAATAATCATTGACTTGAACTTCTAGACCGAGCATTAATTTAATATATTCTTGCCTGAAATTAAAATTGTATGATGCACTTATGCCATTTGCTATAAAATCTCCAGGCATTCTTGCAGCACACTCAATCAATACTGGACCCGTTCTACCTACTTTCCACTCAGCGTGAAGAACAGTCGTTTTTATACAAGCTCTTTTAATAATTTTTTTAATTTGATTATGAACTTTTTTAGTGATTTCTGACTCAATGATAGCGGGAATATGGTGGGCAATTTCAATTTGTTCTCTATTTTTAACGCCTTCCTTGTGCGTGATGTTAGAAAAAATGATTTGTCCATCTTTTACCAAGTATTCAGAACTAATTTCATAGCCTGTCAAATATTCCTCGGCTATATATTCCCATTCTATCCTTTCTTCTGAGATGGTTTTTTCATTTTTAGTACTTGTTGCTAGTTTAAATGCTTCTGGTATTTGATTTTGATGTGAAATGATGCTTATTCCTAATGAGGCCTGTCTGTTACTCGGTTTTAAAATAATTTTTCTTTCAGAAAAGAATTCATATAAATCCTCAATGGACTTAATATTCATAAATTTTGGATGATTTATATTTATTTTTTCACTATATTCTCTTAAATTATTTTTATTAGTAAAGATTTTAGCGCCAATTTTTCCAACAGCAGGTAATTCAAAATATTCTGCAAGTTCATTCGCTGCTTGAACACTATACTCAAATCCTGGAATAACACCATCTATTTTTGTATTACCGATATATGATAACGCTTCTTCCAAGAAACTTGAATTGTTCATATATTCCAATTCAATCACGCTTTTTATTAAGTCGTTTTCGTAATGATCAAGCTTATTTAACACGTTTTTACTTTCAATTATTATAACGGACTTTACTTCTTTAATATTCGTTATTTCTTCAAGAAACGCTTTATTTCTTCCTATAAGAATCAAATTCATTGTTCGACCTCCTCTATCTATTTTGAAACAAAATTCTTTATTATTTCAAACCCTTGATTTGTGAGTATAGATTCTGGATGAAACTGAATTCCCTCAATATCATAACTTTTATGCCTAATCCCCATGATTAGATTATCTTGTGTTTGTGCAGTGATATCTAATTCGGTTTCTGGAAACTGTTCCTTATCAACAATTAACGAATGATATCTTCCGACTTGAAGCGTTCCACTTAGACCATTAAAGACCCCCTTGTTGTCATGTTCAACTTGTGCTGATTTCCCATGACATACATAAGGGGCATAGGTTACCTTTGCACCAAAATATTCAGCAATAATTTGATGACCTAAACAAACACCTAATATAGGGATATTCCCTTTGTAATTATCAATAACTTTCATAGTCTCGTTATAATCTTTTGGTGATTTTGGTCCAGGTGAAAGTATGATCTTACTTATTTTTTTTGTTTGAATATCATCCGAATTAATTTTATTATAATTAATAGTATGGACGTCAGATGTCAATTGCAAAACATATTGAACTAAATTATAAGTAAAAGAATCATAGTGATCAACAACTAATATCATTTGTTTTCTCCTCATTATCGTTAGTTTTAATTTCCTAAAAGACCGTTAAAAATAGCCTTACCTTTGTCGAGAGTTTCTTGATATTCCTTTGATTCGACTGAATCATATACAATTCCTCCGCCTAGAGATAAACTAGCGTTATTTCCATCAATAAATACTGTTCTAATAAGAATATTTAAATCAAATTCTGAATTATCTATGGACACTCTTCCTAAAGAACCTGTATAGAGAGATCTTTTTTTAGGTTCACTTTCTTGAATCACTTCCATTGCTCTTTTTTTAGGACATCCTGTTATAGATCCTCCAGGAAATGTTTCCAATATTATTTTTCCAAGCGAGATATTCTCCTGAATTTCAGCAGTAATTCTAGAAACTAATTGTAAAACTGAAGCATATTTTTCTATAAACATCAGACTTTCAACTTGCACTGTTCCAGCTATAGCAAGTCTTCCAAGATCATTTCTTAGCAAATCGACAATCATCGTATTTTCTGAACATTCTTTTTCAGAATTTAGAAGTTGTTCGTAATTTTTCTTTTCTTCAACCTCGTTTTCCCCTCTTGGGCGTGTTCCTTTTATCGGTTCAGTTACAATAGTTGTTCCTCTTTTTGTTAGAAAACGCTCTGGACTAGTTGATAAAATAGCCAATTGATTTTTCTTAAAGTATGCTGAATAAGGAGCTGGATTCGAGTTTCTAATCTTTTCATATATTTCAATAGAGTGTTCATTTATCTTCCAAGAAAATCTCTGACTCATGTTTACTTGATAAATATGTCCCTCATAGATATAGTTTTTGATTGATTTTAGAGTTTGAATATATTCATCGTATTCAAAATTACTTTCTAGTTCAGTTTTTACTTTATGTTTAAAATACGTTTGATCAAATTTATTTTGTGTACTATCAAACTCATTTTCAAATCTCGAAATTAATTCTTTTTCATTTAAATTTTGTTCATATATACTCATATAAATAGATTCATTAGTATTGTGATCAAATATCAAATTGTCTCTACAAACATATATTGCTACATCAAAGAAAGAATCTTCTTTATTTTTTTTATTGTTTACTCTAATAATATTTTCGCCTAAATCATAACTAAGGTAAATATAGCAATTCGGTTTAAACATGGCATTATGACAATCTTTTATTTCAATAGACCATTTATTTAAAAACAAATCTATTTCATCTATAACGCTATTTACATTATCTCCTGTTATAGTTATTTCTAGCGCATCGATGACATTCCAACTCAAATAACTCTTCTCTTCTTTTCCTACTCTACTAGAACTATCCAGAAAAAAAATATCTTCATTTTTTCTTGCCAAATGTTTAGCTAGTCCAAATATGTTTCTATCAAGTTTTTTTAAGTTTACACCGCTAACTTTCATACTATATCTAATCCTCTCACTTTAACATATTGATCTACACTAGAATGAATGACTCTTAAATTTTCCATTATTTCTTCAAGATTACCTGCACGTACATAAATATCTCCTATTCGTTTATGTGAAGCATCAGCTTTTCGAACCTCTTGACCAATTTCAACAAAATAATCAACTTTCACGATATTTTTTTCAATGTCAAGTATATGTTCATGATCTATATACGTAACTCTACCATTACAATTGATAGGTATCTGTAAGGATCCAATTATTCCATCCCTATAATTAATAGTTGGAGTATATCTTTCCCTAATTTCAACTGCAACAAAACCATCAATAATATCTATATTTGTTTGCATTTTTATATTTTCTGGAATTGCACTTCCAGCAGGTCTAAGCGCAATTTCACAAAAACATATTTCACTATTCTGTTCTATGTTTTTAAAACATTCTAAATGAGTTACACCATCACAAATATTTAATGCTTTAATTACTTCATAGTTATAGTCTATGAGTTCTTTAAAAAGTTTAGAATTCTGATCTAATGCAATTGTTCCGACAAAATTATGCTCCATAAAATTAACTAAAGGGGTTGGGTACATACTAGCGTATGAAAATTTAATCTCACCCTCTTGAATAATACTGTCAATATGGAATTCTTCACCTTGTATAAATTCTTCTAATAAAATTCCTTTTTCGAAATGATATTTTCCTTTTTCTTGTTCAAACGTTTTGTAGTATTCTTCCCATTCCTTTACTGATTTTATACGATTTACACTAATTGAACCCATTCCTTGTTTTGGTTTAGCAATTACCTCTGAAAACTTATTTAATAAAGCATAACCATCTGCAATATCATTAATCTCAACGTACTCTGGCACCCAGAATTTTTTCTCTTTTAGTGCTGCTTTCATTAGCGCCTTATCACGAAACTTCTCAATTTCACTTGCTCCCATTCCAGGTATATCGAATTTATCACGCAATTGTCCTGCAATGCGAATTCCCTTTTCGCCAGATGCAATAACTGCCAAAATCTTGCTTATATCAAAATCAACTAAAATCTTGCTTATTTCTTTCAAATCTGTCATATCATTCACATGATAGAAATAATCGCATAAAGATGCTTCTGGCGGAGGCATTTTCTTGTCTACAATTACTATAGTGTACAGATCTCTATTCTTAACAGACCTAAGCACTGCTTCTCTTCTTCCGAGACATACACAATACTTTTTACCCATTAGCTCTCCTCCCCTATCTCAATTTTAGCTAGTTCCTGTAACAATTTAGCAGACAAATTAACAGATTCAAAACTTTCCTCATTAAAGTAAGCAAATAAAGCTAATCTACCTCGATTGTCACTGAGGTTTTTAACATTGCTTTTCGGTGCAATTTTATATTCCATATCAATAAAGTTTTTATCTTTTTTCAAATCCTCTAAGTTTTGAAACCCCACGAATTTTCCTTTCCTCGGAGAATGAATAAACTTAATGTATCCAAATCCTTTTTTCATGAATTTTAATTCACAATTTTTACCTACGCAGTTTTCAATAATAATCTTGTAAAAATCAACGTTCAACACTCTACTCAGCATTTCAGCAATAAATCCTCCACCAACTCGCGGATTTAGTTCAATGAGGTGAACACCACTTTGATTTATTTTAACTTCAGTATGGGTAATACCAGTACAGATTTCAAATAATTCATGAATCTTTTCCACGTAATTTACTATTTGTTTTTCTTCTTCTAGTGTAATCCTGACTGCAGGAATGATATGTCCATTTTCAACATTTTCAAACTTTTCATTGAATACTTTTTCTGTAATCATAATTGAATTTACAATGCCCTTTTCAACTACACTTTCAACAGAAAATTCTTTACCACTAATAAAAGGTTCTACTAAAACTTGTTTAGTGAAGATTGGTCCAAGAATTCCATAATCTAGATTGGTAGCATTTTTTTCAAACGCACTTAACAACTCATCAAAGGAATTCACTTTCTCCACATTTATACTTCCGAATCCATTCAACGGCTTCATTATACATGGATAGCTTAAGCTCGCTTTTTTTCGAATAATTTCTTGTTTAGAACTAAATATGAAAAATTTTTCGTTAAATAAACCTGATTCCTTTAGTTTTTCTCTCGTTTTTTCTTTTGACATAACACATTCTACTGCTTTTGTACCGAATGAGGGTAAGTTCAAATGAACTGTTAGAAGATTTACAAGTTTGGGTAAAAAAACATGCCCAGCCAATATTCCTTCAAATGGTATATTCTTATAAAATCTTTCGATTTTTTTTATTGTCTCTTCCTCATTAAAGTAATCAATTTGAATGTAGTAATCCATACATGCGGTTTCCAGTGCACTTAAATTTGATTTTGACACTGCTGCTGCAAGAATTACTTCGTATCCTAGTCGTTTAGCATGTTGCATATACTTTTTTCCAAAAGCATAATTTCCTATTATTAGTATTCTTTTCATTTATTATGTCCTTTCTCTAATTCCATATTGTTTTCTATCTTACACGAATACAAGATTATCATTTTAAATAATTCCTCAATGAACTCTTGTTCTAATTGAAGTGATTCAGCCAATTTTTTTCGTTCGTTTAATACTTGTTCAACTCTACTTTTTTGCATTACACTGATATTTTGTTCGATTTTAATCTTGCCAATTGATTCAACAATTAAACTTCTCTCTTTCAAAAGTTTTATTATTTTAAAATCAATTTGATCAATTTTTTGACGATACTCTTCAATAGTTTTCATTTGTTTTACTCCTATACTAACCGTTCAATTAGATTATTTTCATATTTAATCATTTCTAAATGCTGCTCTCTAAAATTCGGGTCTATATTAGTTGCTTTCTTCGCAAAACTATGACAATGAGTACATTTCCCTCCGCATTCTAATTTATTGCACTTCCCTTTTACAAATTTTTCAATATGCCTATTTAGCTTCGTATTATCAATATAAATATTTTCCAAATATTTAATAGGATCAGAAACATCTTGATAACCAAAATGTTGAATTAAATCGAGTAGGTTACCATTATATTTTCTATCAGAATATGCTTTACATCTCTTTATCAACAAGTCTGTTGGAGTTGCTCGATCTATAATTTTAAATTGATCATATCCTAAAGCTTCATAGTAATGAATATCTTCTGGTCTTATAATATCCGAAATTAAGTAGTTAACTGGATCTGCTACTCTTCTTTTTGAACATCCTAAATAGCAATAATCTTTCCCGACATCGTTTCCTGTTTTTCGAGAAGATTGTCCTAAAAAGGCTTGGTGGTACGGAAGTATAGGACATCCGTACAAACAGTTGTTATTGACAATCAGTTCTAGATCCATAGTAGTTGAATCTCTTAAATCTTTTAATAAGGAGAACTCTCGATTAACGGTCATGGGGTCTAATACGATACAATCAGCGCCCATCTCTTCCCAACTTCGAATTTTACTAACAGAGTTAACACATACACTTGAAGATATTTTGACGTCAATTTTAGGGTAGTTTTTCTTAATATATTGTAAAAAAATAGGAATTGAAATTGTAAGGGAGTCTACTTCTATCTCACTAAGCCAATCTAAAAGCTCTTTTAGTTCACTTTTACCTTTTTTTGTAAATTCATCATTACTTAAAAAAGGATTGTTGAATGTATAATTAAATGTTAAACCATGTTTGTGAGCATATTTTACGTGATTTAATACTTTTTCTCGATCTATAGAATCTAAATTGGCAGTCTCAAGACCTCCGCCAACAAAATCATTCGTTAACTTCCCAAATAAATTTGTTACCTCAGTAGACTTCACTCCATCGATTAATTTTTCATCAAAATTTGTTGCAACTGATAGTTTCATTTAATCATCCTCCTGTATTTTCAATTTATAACTTATTATTGTTATCATAAGCCCAGCAATACCTAACAAAAAAATTAATATAGCTATTATCGCTTCAGATAGCACTCCTACAAATAGCAAAAAAAATCCACTTATAATTTTAGAAATCTGTAGATTAATTCCATTAAATGCCATGTAAGTACCTCTGTTGCCGGTTTCAATTATTTCTGCTAACAAAGATTGTTTTGCTGGTATATACAATAATTCTCCTATCGAGATGATAACTATTATTAACGGCATCATCCACGCATTCGATAAGTAAGCTAAACAAGCATAACCAATTGAGTAAGCAATGACCCCAATTACTAAGTAGCTACTAATTTTGTTAGATTTAAACTTACTTATTACAAATGGCGTTAAAACTACTACAAGAATTGTATTTAATGTTGTTAGCAAACTTAGTAAACGAACACCGTCAATACTGATCATTCTTTCAAAAATATAAAAAGTCTGATTCATTTCTGTACTGGATGCAAAATGTAGTGCAATTACATTACTACGTTGTAACTCAACTGCTAGTACCAAGATACTTCCAATTGTATAAAAGAGAAAAACCTTATTTTTTAGAACATTAGAATACTGCTTAAAAATACGAACAACATCAAATTTCAAATTAGCTTCTTTTAATTTCTCAGAAACTTGAAATGATTCTACAATTCTTAGATAGGTTACTCCTAAGGTCACACAAGAAAGCAAAAAAAGAAGAATCAGAAGCTCAGTTAAAGATTTTGTGAATAACCATCCTCCAATTATTGTTCCTAGCATTATAGAGATATTTGTTATCCAATAATTGATAGAAAAAACTCTAGGTCTATTTTCGTTATTGCTTAGATCGACCAGCATTGCCTCAGCAGCGGGGTTAATCAACCCTTGAGCAATATTTATCAAACATATAGAAGCAAACACCACGTACGGAGTAAATTGGAAAATCATTATGAAAAAACTTATAACTTTAATACTTTCTCCGAACACCATAATTTTTTTTCTTCCTAGAATATCTGTTTTATACCCGCCGTACAAAGTTGCTACTA
This sequence comes from Enterococcus sp. AMC1251, assembly GCF_058216535.1. NCBI lineage: Bacteria > Bacillati > Bacillota > Bacilli > Lactobacillales > Enterococcaceae > Enterococcus > Enterococcus sp. AMC1251. Next base: position 1,767,934 of record NZ_CM177098.1, read on the forward strand.
ATTGCAGTATTGTAGCTAAGATTACAAAAATAGAAGCAGCACCTGCACTAATATTTTCTGTGTAATAAATCGACATAAAAGGAAGTAGCATTGACGAACTAGACTTACTTATAAATGACACTAAAAACCTATTTTTTAGTGTAGAATCCAAATCTTTAAACATTTTCCACCCCTACTCTTATTGAATTCTAATATATTTAATATACTTTTAAAGTATCACCTAGATTAAAAAGCAAAAAAAGGGTAAAATAAGTTAGAATAATATACCTTTTTAATTTTATAGGAAGTGACAACAGGAAAATAGGTTCATATATTTTTATTTAAGGAGGGGTTAAAATGAAGGATATTGAGTATTTCACATTAAGATCAATTGTTTATTATAAAGAAAAAAATCGGAAAGTGCTTTTCAGCATGGGAAATCTAGCCAAAGAATGGCATTACACAAAACAAAATGTTAAAAAAAAACTGAGGAAATATGAAGAATTAGGTCTATTGAACTATATTCCAGGAAAAGGGAGAGGAAATTTTTCAACATTGATATTTCAGGAAAGTTTTCCATCTGAAATACAGGCTAATTTGATAAAATGTATTAACAATAAAGACATGAAATTCGCCCTTGAATTATCGCAATTAGATATCCCTCAAGAGTGGTTCATGCCTTTTATAGAAGAATTTCAAGCTCTTTTTAAACATACTTTCACTGATAATTCAGATAACATTCTAAGATTTGTTATAAATAGAAGAATTGCTCCACTTGACCCATGTCATTCTTCTCTTCACTTTGAAGCATATCTTATAAAGCAAATTAGCGACACCTTGGTAAGTTATTCTGAAAAATCTGATACATATACTCCTTTGGTAGCGATTGATTGGAAACACAATAATAATTTTACCGAGTGGACATTTTATATAAGAAAAAATATATTTTTCCATGATGGTACTAAGCTCACTGGTAATGATGTTTTGTACAGCTTCAATCAAGCAAAATTAAGTAGTACAGGGGACTGGATATTAAATGATTTAAAAGATATGTATTGTAGCTCAGACTTTGTTGTTCATTTTCTTTTCAAAACACCTGAACCGCTATTTTTGAAGTTAATTACTCATTATTCACTAGTGATTAGGTCCACTTTATCTCAAAATGAAAAATTCATTGGATGCGGTCCTTTTATATTGTTCGAAAACAAAGAAAATTCTCTTTCTCTAAAGACCTTTCAACATTATTATCACGAACAACCTTTAGTAAAGGGTATCGAATTTTGGATTATTGATTTAAAAATAAAAAAATGGCTTGTTTTACCTTCCTTAGATATTAACAATACTCCTTCAAACTATTCTGAAACAAAAGATATTGGAGTTAAACGTTCAGGAGTAAATTATTTGATCTTTAATCAAAAGAAAATTCCTTCAATAGATAAAGCGTTAGTAAATGCTTTAAAAAAAGTTTTTGATACCAGTAATTTAATACGCGATCTATATGATAATAAAGTAACAGAAGCATATAGTTATTTTCCTAATTATTCTCAAAAAGAGGCTACGGTTTTTGAAGTTAAAGAAGAAGAAATAACGATGGATTTGAAGTTATCGAATTACACTGGGGAACCACTTGTACTGGCAATATTCAATCATCCTAAATTAATTCGAGAAGCTGAATGGTTTAAGAATAAATCGTCTGTGTATAATATAAATATTCAGATAAAAACTTATTCATTCAATGACAATTATTATGAAGAAGATATTGTCTCCAATGCTGATATGGCGTTGGCTACAGATATACCCGTTACTGATATCGAATTAGGGTACTTAGACTTTTTATTGAATAAATCCTTACTCTTTCAAAGGTTCATTAGCGAGAAGCATTTATCTAATTTAATACGTCTTGCTAATACATACAAACAATCTACATTACTAACAGAAAAAAAAGAAATTTTTCTAAAAATGGAAGATTATATTCAGAAAGAGAATCTACTTATATATTTATATTATCCTCAAAAATATTACAATATTCATAATTATATTAATGGTGTAGAGTTTGATAGCAATGGAGATATTGGTTTAAAAAAATTATGGTGGTCATAATATCTTAATACTATAATCATCTATTTTAATAAATGCTAAAAAGACATTTTAAATGATTGAATCTCTTCACTTTACCCATTAAAGTTTATAGCCAGTTAATCAAATAAATACTTTTAATAAAATAATAGAAGCTCATATTATTTAGGCTTATTGTCAAATCGGACTGATTAGTAGAAATTTTTTTGGAAGAGAGCTATTATTTATCGACTGAATGAATCAAAATAAGACTATGAAAACCACCCATGAAGGCAAGGCTAGTGTGCCTCATAGGTGGTTTTCATAATCTTTTCATAATAGTTGATTCAATTTACAATCTTAGTTAACAAAAAGCATTTGTCTCATCCTTTAATCTATTGTGCTGAAATAGCAATTCCAATGGCCTTCTCACCTAAATGCGTTCCAATAACAGGACCAAAATGACCAATTTCAATAATGGCATTTGGATATTGCTTTTGAAGTTTTTCTTTCTCTTCTTCAGCAACTTCTAAGTTATTTGCATGAATAACATACAATTTCACAGGACGATTAATTTCTTGGTCTCGTTTCCCAATTATTTTTTCAGCTCGTGCAAAAGCCTTTTTTGTCGAGCGAATTTTTTCAAACAAAACAATCTTACCATCTTCAAAGGTTAAAATCGGCTTGATTTTCAATAATCCAGCAATTAAAGCCGCACCATTAGTTAAACGTCCGCCGCGTACAAGATTGTTTAAATCCTCAACAATCAAATATGCGTACGTATTATCTCTAATGATATCTAGTTTTGTAAATATTTCTTCTAAACTAGCATTTTCTTCTATTAAATCTAAAGCTGCCTCGACCATATGCCCCATTGGCACACTTGTAATTTTGGAATCGTAAGGATAAAGCGTAATACCATTTATTGAATCTGTTAAGGAAAACAACGTATTAACAAAGCCCGAAATACCAGAGGAAAGATGGATACTGATAATAGTGTCATATCCTTTAGCAGCAATCTCGTTATATAGTTCGATAACTTCACCTAATGCAGGTTGAGAAGTTGTTGGAAACTCATTACTATTATTCAATAACTCATAATATTCATCGGCTTCAATATCTATTCCTTCATTATAAATCTTACCATCTAAAATAACAGGAATAGAAATAACAAACAAATTAGGAGAGTTCTTGATTCTCTCAGGTAAATAAGCTGTACTATCTGTCACAATAGCAATTTTCATTTTGTAACCTCGTTTCACTAATTTTACACAATATTAATAATATAGCATAAATCTGCTCATAATTATATTAAATTTTTATTGATCAAGAAAATTTTGAACAGCTGCTTTGTTCATATCTAAATCAATTTGTAGAACACTACCAGCATAATCAACATCTAAGTTACTCCAAGATCCGTCAACTGGAACGGTTAATCGCTCGATGCCACTGCCCCCTTTTAATAGCAACGAAGGTCCATTTTTCAACATAAACGATGTAGGTACATCCGTTGACATATAACCGACTAGACGACCTAAAGATTCAGGAGTCCGAAGCAATGCTAAAGGATTTTTTAATTGTCCCATAACAGCTGTCATCACCTGTTGTTGACGGCGAACACGACCAAAGTCACCTTCTTCATCTTTTCTGAAACGCGAATACTGCAAGAGCGTATGTCCATCCATTTTTTGTTTCCCTTTTGCAATATCAACACCATCTAAATTCAAATCCTTTTCAGCGTCGATTTTGACACCATTTGGAAACAGTGAATCAATAATCTTTTCAAATGATTGAAAGTCCACTTTCGCATAGTATCTGGTTTGAATATTGAAATTTTCCACTAAAGTTTGACGGACTAAGTCTGCGCCACCTAACGCATAAGCCGCATTAATCTTATTCTCATCATAACCTGGAATATCCACAAAGGTATCGCGCATAAATGAAATTAATTTAGGTTTCTTTGACGGACCATCTAATTGAAGAACCATAATTGTGTCCGCCCGACCAGCATCTTCCCCTCTAGTATCACTACCTAAAATTAAGATATTGTTAGCACCATTAGCACTTTTTGCTCCATTAAAGGTTTCGATGGCCTCTTTAGGTAAAGAATTATCATTTTCAGCGTATGATTTCCCTTTGAAAAAGAAACCCACTGCTAATACAATCAGCAAGATAAAAAACAAGGCGATTCTTTTAGGCCAGCTAAACCGTTTCTTTCTTCTAGGTTTTTTTGTTTTTTTTTCTCTTTTTGAAACACCTTTTGCTTTTGCATTAATCTCTGCTTGTCCTACATTTTGATGAGATTCATTCAGTGGTTCTTGTTCTTGATAATAGCTATTTCTAGGTTCTTCAGTATAATTTTTTTCTTTTCTTGGATTAAAGCCATTCTTTTCTTCTACTGGTTTTGATTTATCATGTATGTGTTTATAGCGATCTATACGGCTCATCATTTCCACCTCACTTCAATTAACAACAATTATAAGCATACCTTATTTTACCAAAAATTCCTATTAGATAGAGAAAATTTAACAAAAAATAAAAAGACCTTTTCAGATCTTTATACTCCGTTGATTGGATAAATCGCATATTTTCCGAATATTTTTACTGTTCCACCCATTAAACGTATCTCTTCTAAAGCATTATCAAGTAATTGCTGCGTTTTTTGAACATTGATATCTATCAGAAAGAAATACTCGCCCAACGCTGTTTTCAAAGGACGAGATTCAATTTTACTTAAATCAATTTCCCGCCAGCTAAATGCAGATAAAGCTTTATGCAAAGCACCTGGCATGTTATTTGGCATAGTTAACGCAATAGTCAACTTTTTATCGGTAGATTTTATTGGTAACTCGATCTTTTCAGACCCAATGACCCAAAATCGAGTCTGGTTAATTGCGACATCTTGAATGTCCTTACCAACAATTTCAAGACCATACTTCTCAGCAGAAAGTTTCGGGGCAATAGCTGCGATTTTCTGCGCTGGATTAAGGGCGACAACATTTGCTGCATAGGCAGTAGAAGGTGTCGCTTCAAGCTCAGCCATCGGGAAATAAGTACGAATAAATTCTTGTGATTGTGCTAACGCCTGAGGATGAGATAAAATCTTTGTTATCTCTTGCCATGACTTCTTATTCTCTTTTGCCACCATCAATTGTTGGTAAATCGGTAAGACGATTTCTGCGCCTACAGGAATTTCTATTTGCTGAAAAAGATAGTCCACAGTCGTATTGACAGACCCTTCTATCGTATTTTCAATCGGCACAACACTTAAATCAACTTCACCAAACTCAACACCTTTGATGCATGCTGGAATCGATTGATAAGAAATCAGTTCTTCGTTTGGAAAAGCATTTTTTGTTGCACTATGAGTAAAAGAAGCTTCTGGACCTAAAAAACCTACTCTCATTAGTTCACCTACTTATATATTTTCTAAAATTTCTTGCGCAATTTCCTCTGGTGTTTGATTATCCGTGTCGACAACTAAGCTGGCACTTTCCTCATATAATGGAATTCTTGGTTCAAAGACTTGTCTGATTTCTCCTGGAGACTTTGATACAACTAGCGGTCTAACGGTTGTATGGTCATGTTTTAATCGTGGAATGAACACTTCTGGTTTGGTTTGTAGATAAACAACTGGAGCCATTCGCTTTAATAGTTTTCGATTTTCTGGTCTCATCACAATCCCACCACCTGTTGACACTACTTGGTTATGATCTAGATAACGTTTTAAAACGTCAGTTTCTCTTGCCCTAAACGCTTCTTCACCATGTAAATCAAAATATTCTTGGATCGTCATACCAATTTCTTCAACGATTTTGTCATCAAAGTCGATATGTTCCATCCCTGTTTTTTTTGAAAGAAGCTTTCCAACAGTTGTTTTCCCTGCTCCCATAAAACCAATTAAAATAATCCCCTTCATCCTTGTTCCTCCGTTTATCAATATAATTTAGCTAAATCATCAAAAAATTTTGGATAAGAAACAGAAATTGCCTCTGCTTTTTCTAATTCCACTGTTCCATCTTTCACCAAAAGAGCAGCAATTTGCAGCATCATGCCAATGCGATGATCACCATAGCTTGTCACTCGAGCAGCATGTAGTGTGGTTTTACCATGAATAATCAAACCGTCATCTGTGGGTTCGATGTTAGCTCCCATTTTAGTTAATTCAGTTGCAACCGCATCAATTCGATTTGTTTCTTTGACTTTTAACTCTTCAGCATCACGAATAATTGTCGTTCCTTCAGCTTGAGTTGCTAGTAAAGCAATGATCGGCAATTCATCGATTAGTCTTGGAATGATTTCTCCACTGATTTCTATTCCTTTCAAGTTACTTGATTCAACGGTTAAAGTTCCCGCTCTATTTTCTTCCCTTCCAGTTTCTTGAATTGTTAAATTCCCACCCATTTGCTGAATAACATCAATGATACCTGTTCGTGTTGGATTTAAACCAACATTATTTAGAATGATTCGGCTACCTGGAATAATCAATCCTGCTGTAAGAAAAAATGAAGCTGAAGAAATATCACCTGGTACAACGACCTCTTGCCCTATTAGATTCTGAGATCCGCTAATACGAATCTCCTTATCTGAAACAGTAATTTCTCCACCGAATTGACGAATCATGTCTTCTGTGTGATCTCTTGTTTTTTCTTTTTCTATAATTATTGATTCCCCTTGAGCTTGCATGGCAGCAAAAAGAATTGCTGATTTTACTTGGGCACTGGCTACAAGCATTTGATAACGGATTGGTTGTAAATTTTCTGTCCCTTTTACAGTTAAAGGTGGAAATTCCGTACCATCATATCCACTGCACTGAGCACCCATTTGGTTAAGTGGTAGCATTACTCTATTCATTGGACGCTTTGCAATCGAATGATCCCCTAATAGTTCACTAGAAAATGGTGCTCCAGCTAAAATCCCCATGATTAATCGGATGGTCGTTCCTGAGTTGCCAACGTTAATTGCTTTTTTTGCTTTCTTTAAACCTGAAAAACCCGTTCCGTAAACTGTAATAATCTCACCATCATCTTCAATTTTAACCCCTAAATCCTGAAATGCTTTCAAAGTACTTAAACAATCGTCGCCTCTCAAGAAATTTCTAACTGTTGTTTTCCCTTGCGCAATTGCGCCAAACATAATACTTCTATGAGAAATCGATTTGTCACTTGGAATATCGATCATTCCGTTTAAGCCGATTTTATTGATTACTAAATCCAAAATATCCCTCCTTTGTTTTTTTTACTAAGCCCCTCACTCCTCAGAGATTTAGCTCTTAATTGAAGTAACGTATAAGCTCACTTAGCTAGATAATACACAGCTAAACAACTAGCTCGCAAAAACTCATTTTTCATAACACAAGTAATCTGTTTCTTTTTCAATAACTACTTTCGCTTTTTCCAAATCTTCCTGTCGCTTAAAAGTTAGTTGTAAAATACCATAAATATCTTCGCGAGTTTCAAGAATCTTTAAATTAATTAATGATAATTGCTCTCTACCTAATAAAGCTGTAATTTCTGCTATCACACCAGGCATATCTGGTACATCCACGAATAAATCATAGAATGCAGGAATTGCTCCTTCTTTGTGAACAGGCATTTGATTTCTAGTTTCTTTCGCTTCATAGAAAAATTGAAAAATAGCCTCTTTATTTTCCGTTTGAATCCATGTTGAAACTTGCTTCATCTCAGCTTGCCATGAATTCATTAGCTGTAGCAATGCTTTTTTATTACTGAGCAGAATATCTGTCCACATTTGCGGATCGGATGAAGCAATTCGTGTAATATCTCGAAATCCTCCAGCGGCTAATTGCTTTGAACGCGGATGCTCTTCATTAAAGACTTTGCTTTGGTTGACCAAACCAGCAGCAATAATATGTGGTAAGTGACTTAGCATTCCAGTAATTTGATCATGCTCTTCAGCTGTAAGGATAACAAATTTTGCTCGTGTTCCTTGTAAAAGACTTTGCAATTCATCGACTTGTTTTTGCTTCTCTACATCTGATGAAGTTAAAATATAATAGGCATTCTCAAATAGATTTTCATCTGCAGCTGTCACACCAGATTTATGTGATCCTGCCATTGGATGTCCACCAATAAATGCTTTTAATCCAGCTTTTTTTGCTGTTTGAATAATTTCTAATTTTGTACTACCGACATCTGAAATAATGACCTCTTTTTTTAAGGGTAATGTTCCGAGTAAGTTCAGTTGATCCAACATACTTTTAACCGGAGTACATAGAAAAATGATATCCGCCAATACAGCAGCTTCATCTATGGACGCTGCTTTTTGATCGATGATTTTTCTTTGTGATGCAAATTCTTCGGAAGCTTTTTGATCATCTACTCCAATAATTGTTACTGAGGGATGTTCTTTTTTTATGCATAGTGCTAATGAACTGCCAATTAATCCTAGACCGACAATTAAAATCTTTTTATTCATTCCGCTTCACTCTCCATTTTTAGCTTTCATTAAAACGTTTGAGTGTAGCGCCGATAAGATGCCACTTCTTTTTTCATTTGTTCAAACGAATCACTACTAAATTTTTCAAGCATCGCTTGAGCTATTTCTGTGGCTACAACCGCTTCACAGACAACACTTGCAGCTGGAACTGCAGTGCTATCAGACCGTTCTACACTTGCTTTATAGGGTTCTTTTGTATCGATATTGACACTTTGCAACGGTTTATATAATGTTGGAATAGGCTTCATAACACCGCGAACAATGATTGGCATACCATTGGTCATTCCCCCTTCAAAACCACCTAGATTATTTGAAGTTCTTATATAACCTGTTTTTTCATCCCAAACAATTTCGTCCATGACTTGGCTACCTGGTTTGTAGCCCATATCAAAGCCGATTCCGAATTCAACACCTTTAAATGCATTGATACTTGTAACCGCTTGGGCAATTTTCGCATCTAGTTTACGATCCCATTGAACATAACTTCCCAACCCTATTGGTACGCCACCGACCACAACTTCGACAACACCACCAATAGTATCACCGTTTTTCTTTGTTTGATCAATTAAATCACGAATCTCTTGCTCTACTAACGGATCAAGGACACGAACGTCTGAATTTTCTGAACGTTCATGGATTTCTTTAACGGTCAAGTTATCTGGGATTTTAGCTTTAATTCCACCTAAAATTGCCACATGACCTGCTACTTCAATAGTTAATTCTTTTAATAATTTTTTAGCAACGGCTCCAATTGCAACCCGCATGGTTGTTTCTCGAGCTGAGGAACGTTCTAAGACATTTCTAAGGTCATCATGCTGATATTTGATTCCACCTACAAGATCCGCATGTCCTGGGCGTGGTTTATTTACGCGTCGGATTTTTTTTTCTTTTTCTGAAACTTCCTCGATTGACATGACGGATGTCCAATTTTTCCAGTCTTTATTCTCAACAATAAGTGTGACGGGTGAACCTAATGTTTTGCCATGGCGAATACCTGAAGTAATTCTTACTTGATCTTTTTCAATTAGCATTCTGCCACCGCGCCCATATCCGCCTTGTCTTCTAGCCAACTCTAGATTAATATCTTCAGGTGATAACGGCATCCCTGCTGGTAATCCTTCTATAATTGCTGTTAATTCTGGTCCATGTGATTCTCCCGCTGTAATAAAACGCATGTAATTTCCCCCTACTCTAGATAACTCTTCATTTCTTCAATTGGAATTCGAACAATTTTCGCTTTACCAATCGATTCTAATAAAATAATATTAATTTTTCCGCCTCGCGCCTTCTTATCATGAGTCAATGCTTCGTAAAGGAGTTCTTGATCCCAAAGACTTGATGTGATTGGTAAATGAAACTTTTGAATCATGGCATTCAATTGCTCTGTCGTACCGAATGGTGTTAACTTCTTTTCTTCAGCGATTCTGGTGATTTGGCTCATCCCGATAGCAACTCCTTCACCATGCGTCAGATTACCATATCCAATAGTATTTTCTAATGCATGTCCAATCGTGTGACCGAAATTAAGAAGTAAGCGAACACCATTATCCAGTTCATCCTCTTCAACAACTTTCCGTTTGATCTCACAGCAAGCAGCAATGATTTCGGTTGCTCGCGTTAGTAACGCTTGTTCATCTGACAAGTTATTCAAAATTTGCCATAACTTTTCATCTGCAATAGCTGCAGATTTGATAATTTCAGCGATGCCTTCTTGTATCCTTCTCGCTTCTAACGTTGTCAACGTATCAGGATCAATTAAAACGCCATCTGGTTGAGCAAATGTGCCAACTAGATTTTTAGCCTTTGATGTATTTACAGCTGTTTTACCACCAATACTGCTGTCGACTTGGGCTAATAATGTTGTTGGAACTTGTAAAAAGTGTACCCCACGCATATAAGTAGACGCGACAAACCCAGCTAAATCACCAACAACGCCTCCGCCTAAAGCAATGATTCCATCACTTCGAGTCATTCCTTCCTCAGCTAGAAAATCATAAATTTTAGACGCCACTGTTAAATTTTTGCTTTGTTCTCCAGCTTCGGCCACAAATGTTGACGGCTCAAATCCTGCATCTTTCAAACTGCTATAAACTTGTCTTCCATATAAAGCTTGAACATTTGTATCTGTGATAATCACAACCTTTTGGGGAGACCAGCATTTTTTAGCCCAAGAGCCGATATCTTTCAACAAACCTTTTTCAATCGTTAAATCATAAGAATGGTTGGGTAAGGTTACAGTGAGTTCCATTTGATTTCAACTCCTTTTTATCTTAAAGCTTTAATTTCTTTCATTGCTTTTTCAATAATGTGAACTTCTTTCATCATATGCATGTACGTTTTTTCATTTAAAGATTGAGGACCATCAGACCACGCATTAATTGGATCAGGGTGAATCTCAACAATCAATCCATCTGCACCAGCTGCAACACCTGCACGAGCCATTGAAGGAACAAGGTCCCAAATACCTACACCATGACTAGGATCAACAATGATCGGAAAATGACTCATTTTTTTTATTAAAGGAACTGCACTTAAATCGAGTGTATTACGTGTAGCCGTTTCGTATGTGCGTATACCACGTTCAATAAAAAGAACATTGAAGTTCCCTTGAGCTGCAATGTATTCTGCTGCATTTAGCCATTCATCAATTGTACCAGAAATTCCGCGCTTTAAGCCAATTGGTTTGCCAGTTTTCCCAACAGCTTGAAGTAATTTGAAGTTTTGCATATTTCTGGCACCGATTTGTAAGATATCACTATATTCGGCAATCATATCAATATGCGCTTCATCCATAACTTCTGTGATGACTTTCAAATCAAATTCGTCTGCTGCTTGACGGATATATTTTAACCCTTCTTCCTCTAGCCCTTGAAATGCGTATGGCGAGGTTCTTGGTTTAAACGCACCACCGCGTAAAACAGTTGCTCCACCAGCTTTAGCAATTCTGGCACACTCTCGAATTTGCTCTAAACTTTCAATAGAACATGGACCAGCCATCATTGTCATGCTACCATCGCCTATTTTTACACCATCAACATTGACAATTGTATTCTCCGGATGAAATTCTCGACTTGTTAGTTTATAGGTTAAAGAGATTCTAACAGCATTTTCAACGCCATCATAACTGTTAAATGCGACATCTTGCATTTTTCTCGTGTCGCCTATCAAACCAATGACTGTTTGTTCATCCCCTTCACTTAAATGAACTTCTAAGCCTTCTTTTTTTACGCGCTCTATCACTGAGTTAATTTGAGCTTTTGTTGCTTCCGATTTCATAATTACGATCATCGTTATTCTCTCCTTTTATTTTCATTTTAATTATTTTCAATAATTGGCTTTACAATTTCTATCGGCATCTCTTGCCCTGTCCATTCTTCAAATGCAGCAGCGCCTTGATAAAGCAACATGCCCAAACCGTTATTGGTTTTAGCTCCACGTAAACGGGCTTGCTTTAGAAATTCTGTTTCTCTTGGGGTATAGATAACATCACAAACGGCTAAATCTGAACGAATGATAGAAAAGTCTTGTATCGGTGTTTGTTCTTCTAACGGTTTCATTCCAACGCCCGTTGCGTTTAATAATAACACGCTTTCAGCTACATCTTTTGCTAGACTATTTTCATCAGATAGGTCATTTAATTTGATAGTACAGTTTGTGTTTTCTGAAATGTAAGCTAATTTCTCTTGAATATTATCGTAAAAGTCGTCTTTTCTATTATAAACCGAGATCTTTTTCACACCATCTAAAGCTGCTTGAACCATGATTGCCGTCGCAGCTCCACCTGCTCCGATGATTGTTATTTGTTTACCGATGATGTCAACGTCGATATCTTGTAAGCTTCTCATAAACCCAATACCATCAGTGTTATGTCCTATTAATTTTCCATTATTATTGATAATCGTGTTTACTGCACCAATCAAACGAGCGGCTTCACTCAATTCATCCATATAGTCAATAGCTAAAATCTTATTTGGCATAGATAAGTTTGCGCCAATCATACCCAAATTTTTTATCGAATCTATTGCTTGCGCTAATCCTTCTATCCCCACTTCAAAAGCCAGGTAAACCGCATCTATTTGCAATGCTTGAAAAGCTGTATTGTGAATCATTGGTGAAACACTGTGACGAATTGGTGTAGCAAATAATGCGACTAATTTAGTGTGACCAGTAATCGTATTTCCCATCTTATTTCCTCCCCAAGAGTAATTTTTCTCAAACAAAAAAGGTACTCACGTAAATTTTAAAAAAATCTACAGTGAACACCTTACAAAAAATAGGTAATATAAAAGCCACTATAGATTTTCTCATCTACGCGGCTGAAAGTCATTTCAAAATTCCCTAGCCATCATAGATACAAACTTGCTAGTCTGCACCCATAATGTATATGAATACAAACTCATCTAAAATAGCTAAAGTAGTAATTATTCAGTTGTAATTGGTTATGCTTCATGCTTATCATATGAATCACTCCGTAACTGATTTATTTAAGAATTGTTCTAAGTATATACCTACAAAAACAAAGTGTCAACATTTTTTCTTTCTAAATTGAAAATCAACATCATTTTTATCGTTGGAAAGCTTTAGATTTAAAGAAGTATTTTTTGAAAATGAATACATTATTTGCTAACTTTTAAAATGATTTTTCCTTTATTTATATTATTCAACATGTATGTGTGCGCAATTTCTACATCTTCAAGTGAAAATATGCAATCAACGATTGGTTTTAATTTTCTTAACGCAAATAACTCATTTGTCTTAGTCATGAATTCTTTTGTTAATCTAGCTTTGTATTCATCACTTCGCGGTGTAAGTAACGTCGCTTTAATCGTGACTCTTTTTTGCAATAGTGCCATTAAATGAACTTCTTTGACAATTGCACCTCCTAAAATTCCAATAAGAATCAAGTGACCGTCATCCGCAATACTAGCTAAATTTTTCTCCCAATAAGATGCCCCAATAAAATCTAAAATAACGTCCACGCCTTTTCCAGCAGTTGCTTGAAGAACCTTTTGACTGAAATCTTCCTCATGATAGTTGATAAGAATGTCTGCGCCCAATGTCTGACATAGATTGAGTTTTTCAGGCGAACTTGCAGTAACAATTATTTTAGCATCGGTTAATTGTTTAGCTAACTGAATTGCGGCTGTTCCTACACCACTAGCTCCCGCATGAATCAATACTGACTTTGTCGAATCCAAATTTCCTAGCCAGAAAAGTGTTTGATAAGCTGTGAGAAAAACCTCGGGAATTGCCGCACCCTCTTCAAAGGTTAACTGATCGGACAACAGCATGGCATTTCCTAAATTCATCACAGCATATTCCGCGTAACCGCCGCCATTTACAAGTCCCATGATACGACTTCCTATTGGAAAACGTGTTGAATCACTTTCTACAACGGTTCCCGAAACCTCAACACCTAAGATCGCATTTCCTCTAGGTAAGTTACCCGTTTCTTTAGCAACTAAATCCGTCCGATTGATTGCAGTGGCTGAAACTTTGATTAGTAATTGATCTTTGTTTCTAATTGGTAAATCTACTTCTTTATTTAACTTCAGAACAGCTTGTCTCTCTTTAAAAGATAGTTCAATTGCTTTCATTTCTTACACCTCACCCCGACTTTTAACGAAAAAACAAACCGCAGAATCTTAAAAAAGAAATCCACGGTCAAATTATTTATTAAAGTTCTTCACCGTATACATCATCAACCGTTTGTGTTGGGTCGATCACGATATACAAGCTTTTTGATTTTTCACTGACTTTAGTAGATTGATAAACATTATCCAATCCTTCGTCAGTTTTATCTTTATATGGGAAGTAAACAAGATCAGGCGTACCAGTTTTATATAAAATTTCCATACGTTCAATATCTTCATATTTCAATGCGCGAGCAAACATGCCTAGTTCGAGCCCACCTAAGTTGATATCATGTGTTTGAACATGGTCTCCTTCTTGAAAAATTTCGATTTTAAATCCTTCGCATGGATGGATTTCCATAAATTCACTTCCATGAATACGACCAAAGCTAGTTGTGATTTGTTTAATCCATAAATCTCCGATAAAACGGCGACCAATCGTCCAAGTTTCACCATTTCTGAAATAAAATTTCAATCCTGTCATTTCTCTACTCATAATATAACTCCCCTTTTCTAAAATAATTTCTACAAAGATAAGTTTAGCATAACTTTCAAATTAGGTCACACCATTAGCATCATTCCTTAGAAAGAGCTAGTTTATCTAAAAAAACATCGGTTAAGATAACAGCTCTTTGATGGATACCAGTGGCTACTAACTGTCCATTATCAAAAGCCTCAAAAGTAAAATTGATTTTCGTTTTTTCTTGTGATTCGATCTTCACCTTAACAATAATTTCAGCGCCAACTTTTGAAGGTCGTAAATGCTTCGCTTCAATTAGTGTTCCTACGCTTGTTTCTTCTGAAGCTAGTTCTTTGTGTAAGTATTCTTTTGCAGTATTTTCCACCATTGTAATTAGTGCTGGGGTAGCTAATACTTCTAAATCACCCGATCCGATTTCTTTAGCAGTATCTTTAGAATGGACGACAAACTTTTTTGAGAATTCTTTCACGGCTATCACTCCTCATCGATCTTACTTTTTGCAAATGCAATAAGTATTTCTTTGTCATTTGCTATTTGGCTATTCACAACAGCAATCTCAATTTTCTCAATCATCTCTCCTACCCATTTTCCAGGTTTTTTGTTGAAATAATCTAATAAATCATTTCCAGTAACTGCAAGTTGTTTTCTATCATGAATCGGTAAATGTCTGTAACGTTTTTTTACTTCTTCAAGTTTACTCTTTTGTCCGTAATAAAACAATAATTTTTCTACAGATAATGATGCATCAAGTCCTAAATTAAACAAATCCATAGATTGCCAATCTCCTACTAGACGCCTGTTCAATCCATAAATTAATTGTTGTACTTCATGAATCATTTGGTTAGACTGTTTCCATGCCTTTAAAAAACGACGAATTTGACTTTCTTTTAATCCCATTGTCTTGATCAATAACGTCCATGCTTGATTTTCTAATTCGATTTGTTTATTTGGAAGATCCGTAAATGTAAAAAGTGCTTCACCGAATTCTTTTAATCCTGGACAATACTGATAACACTCTGTCTCAATAAAGGGCATTAAAGCTGCTCGTCGATTTCTACCTAACAAAAGTTTGATAAACTCCACAGCGATTCGTTCTACAGATATTTTGCTTAATAGTGGATGAAATTCCACAATGGCGGATAGTGTATTTGCTTCAATTGTAAAATCTAATTGACTGGCAAAACGGAGCCCTCTCATCATTCGCAACGCATCCTCATGAAATCGTTCTTTAGGATTTCCGACAGCACGAACAATCTGTTGGTCCAAATCAGCCATCCCATCAAATAAATCAATAATTTCTCCATCAACGTCCATTGCCAAAGCATTAATTGTAAAATCACGACGCTTCAAATCTTCTTTTAATGAGCGAACAAAAGTTACCGTATCTGGGCGTCTAAAGTCTTGGTATGTTGATTCTGTTCTAAATGTTGTGATTTCATATTGCTCTTCACCAACTAATACAAGTACTGTTCCATGATCAATTCCCACATCAATCGTACGATGAAATAGTTGTTTGATTTCTTCTGGATACGCACTAGTAGCAATATCAACATCATGTATGGGTTGTTTTAATAACGCATCACGAACACTTCCACCGACAAAATACGCTTCAAATCCATGAGCTTGTATTTCTTTTAGCACATTTGCTGCTCTAGTAAATTCATCTGGTATGGTATCTAGTTTCATAATAGATTTTCCAATCCGTAGACTAATTTATTTAAATGTACAACTTTTTTACAACCTAAAGCTACCCCCGTCATAAATGAACTACGGTCATAAGAATCATGTCTAATTGTCAATCCTTCTCCAACACCGCCAAATTGAACTTGCTGATGGGCAATCATGCCTGGCAAACGAACACTATGGATTTTCATTCCTTCAAAATCAGCTCCACGAGCACCTTTAATTAATTCTTTTTCTTCTGGATGTCCTTGTTTTTTCATTGAACGAACTTTACTCATCATTTCAGCTGTTTTAATAGCAGTTCCACTTGGGGCATCTAATTTATTGTCGTGATGCAACTCGATAATTTCAACATCTGGAAAATATTCAGCAGCTTTTTGAGCGAATTGCATCATTAAAACCGCGCCTACAGCAAAATTGGGCGCTATTAAACCACCAACATTCAATATTTCTGATTGATCAGTTAATTCACCTAACTGCTCTTCTGTCAAACCAGTTGTTCCAACCACTGGAGAGATATTGTTTTCAATAGCAAATCTGGTGTTTTCATAAGCTACATCTGGTATCGTAAAATCTATCCAAACATTAGGCATAACAGATATGATATCTTCTTTTGTTTTGAAAATAGGTACATTTATCATTGGGTACTCTGCTAATTCGTTAAGATTGTCCTTTTCTTCAAATGGATCTAGTACACCTACTAGTTCAAAGTCTTCATGATTTAAAACCATCTTGGTTGCGGTTGCACCCATTTTCCCCTTAAAACCTGCGACTACAATTTTAATCATTTATTTGCCCATCCTTCCGTTCAAATCTATATTTATCTCGTTGATTGAATTTTTTCATATTTTTTTTAAATGCCTCTGTTAAATCTATATCTAATGAATTAGCCATTATCATCGTGACGAATAATACATCCCCTAGTTCTTCTGAAACAGTTTTTGGCTGTTCATCTATCTTTTTAGGTTTTTCACCATAATAATGATTAATCTCTCTCGCTAATTCACCTACTTCTTCTGTTAATCGTGCCATCTGGCTTAATGGAGAAAAATAACCTGTTTTAAATTGTTGGATATACGTATCTACTTCTTCTTGCATAGAACGCAACGATTGATTGTCGTCTTTCATTTTACCCCAACCTTTCTACTACTCATCTTATCAAAAACTTTGCCATCTGAAAAGGTTCTACTTGTTGTTTTATAAGGAGAATGATAAAGTGAGTACTGAATAGATTTTTCTTAAGTATAAAGTTAAACAGCATTAGCTCAATAGGTTTTAGGAGTGATTATTATGATTGAAGAAAAAAATTTTTACGTTAAAGACATTCTGTTGATTTTAGCTGGCACATGTCTTTATGCATTTGGGTTAGTAACGTTTAATATTGCAAATGATTTAGCTGAAGGCGGAGTAACTGGGATTACTTTGATTTTACGAGCACTTTTTTATATCGATCCAGCTTATTCAACTTTGATCATCAATATTCCATTGATCTTGATCGGAGGAAGAGTTTTAGGAAAGCATTCATTTTATTATACGATTTTAGGAACCGTTTCTTTGTCTGTTTTTTTGTGGCTATGGCAACGTTTTCCTATAGCAGTTAATTTAGATCATGATTTATTGATTGCCTCGTTGTTAGCGGGACTCGCTGCTGGAGTCGGCAGTGGATTGGTTTATCGTGTAGGTGGAACGACCGGTGGAACCGATGTGATTGCTCGAATATTGGAAAAAAATTATGGCATTAGCATGGGACGTTCTTTGTTGATCTTTGATATTTTGGTTTTGATTCTCTCTTTAAGCTATATTGATGTCAAAAGAATGATGTACACCTTAATCGTTTCATTTGTTTTCAGTAAAGTCGTTGATTCTGTTTTGGATGGTGCTTATGCTGCTAAAGGTATTTTGATAATTTCTGATCGTTCAGAGGATATTGGTGAAGTAATCATGGCACTTTTGGAGCGCGGTGTAACGTATTTAGATGGCCAAGGCGGTTACTCTCAAGTGGATAAAAAAGTCCTTTATGTTGTTGTTAGTCCTAGTGAAATAATGGAAATCAAACGAATCGTTCATGAATTAGACACAAAAGCATTTATTTCCGTCCTCAATGTACATGAAGCAATTGGCGAAGGATTTACCTATTCCAGACCAACAAAAATGCTCTTCAAACCCAAAAAAACTTAATTAAGACAGGATAAAGAGAGGTTGGAACAGAAGAATTTCCTCTTATTTTTGGAGAAGTCGCTTCTGCACCAACCTGTATTCGGATTCTTTGAGGCTGGGATGTGACTCGTAGAGTTATTTCCCACTTTTTTTATTTTTTTAACCGATTCAATTCATCTGTCAATTCTAAAAATGCTTCATAATTATTATCTTCCAACGCTAAATCAATTTGACTATACAACAAAGCTAGTTTTGCTTGTTTTTCTTCATGCGCAAAAAAATCATTTATGCTTTCAATCACTTCTTCACTTACTTGTTCATTCCAGCGAGCATATGGGTTATCTTCAAGAATTGATAAATACAAGCTGTTTTGCCAAGATCCTTCAAAGACACATTCCACATAAAGAGCTTCTTTCCAGTTCATACGAATTTCATGGAAAACTTGATCTGTATCTGTAAATTCTTTCTCTGATAAAAATAAACGGATCGGTTCGTCATCTATTTCTCTTGCAGTGACTTTTATCCCGCGCACTGTTTTATTCGCCTGCTCAATAAAATGTACATTATTTAAAATAGCTTCATGATTGATCAAATAATTTAAAATCCACAACACTTCTCTTTGGCTAAATGAAATATTATTCACTAGCCAAACTAAAAATTCTTTTTTATCCGCAACATTGACAAACATCTTACCACCTATCTTTCTTCAATATCATCTAACAGGGATTGTGCCTCATTATCCCCTGGCTCGTGTTGAAGATAGTGCTGCAATAACTCTTTCGCTTGTTCTAATTGTCCTTCTTCACGAAGAAAAACAGCATATTCTTTCAAAAATTCAGGTTCATGAGAAAGTTCTTGATAGGCTTGCTCGAAATGTACTTTCGCTAAAGCAAACTCTTCCAGTTCATTATATGCATGAGCTAAATTCCACTCTCCATATGGATGACCTTGTTCTTCCATTTGTTTTACCACTTCGATTACTTCATCGAACCGATGTTCATTCAAATACAAATTACTTAGCGTAAGCCTTGTCTCATCGGTTTTTTCACCAAGATCTAAAGCTTGCTTTAATAATGATTCTGCTTTTTTTGTATCATGCAGTCGATAAGCATTCTCCGCTGCTAATTGATATAAATCTACTTGGAAAGGGTTCTCTTTGATTCCTTCTGCTAAAACAGTTTGTGCTTCTTCCACTTGTTCTTCTTCTTGTAACGCTTCGCCTAAAGACAGGTACAAAGATTGATAATGCGGATTCAATGCTCTTAATTGTTGTAACAAAGCAATTGCTTTTTGATTTTCATGAAGTTGTAAGTAAGTAAATGCTAATTGGAATAAACGATCATCTGTCTGCCCCTCTTTTAAAGCTTTTTCTAAAAATGGAATCGCTCCTTCAAAATCGCCCGACATGCTGTGACTGCTGCCTAAACGTTCATTGATTGATACGTTAGAGAGTTCTGTCACTTGCACTTCAAGTAGTTCCTTGTAGGTAACAGAGGCTTCTTGAAATTGACCATTAGAAAAATACAACTCACCTAAAGCAAATAAAATCAACGGTTCATCTGGTATCAACTGCTGTGCTTCTTTCAATTTGGCCTCACTCACTTCAGGTATTCCAATTACTTGATATAAATCTGCTATTACAAGTAAACTTTGAACATAACTATCACTATCTTTTCCTACTTTTTCTAAATAGATAAAAGCATCATCAATCTTATTGTTCTCTATAGCAATTTCCGCCAAAGGAATATTCAAACCATCTGCATCAGGATAAACTGTTAACAAATGTTCAAAAACTATTTTTGATTCTTCCAAAAAACCAAGTGATAACAATTCCTCCCCTAGATCAGCAAGTATATCCTCATCATCTTTTCTTATTGCTTCTGCCAGCATCAATTGTGCTTGTGCTAACTCTTCTTCATGCAATGCTTGCAACATTTTTTCACTATAAGTTATCATCTTTTATCCTCTAATTTCTTTTAAAATAATTTTATATTTTTCTATCGTTATTAAAAGGTCTTCTATTTTAGGTTTCTGCATATGATCAAGCACTCCTACTTCCTTCAATAAAGCAGCCTTCTCACCTCGGTCTACACATTTTAAAATACCTTCCACATAATCACTGACTAAAATTTGTTCTGGAAAATCAACAGGGAAACCTAAATGTATTAACCATATGATAAAATTTTTATAATGAAACGAAAACTGATTGACCTCTTGAGACCAGAGCAACTGTAATAAACAGCCTAAAAATCGTTTCATATGACCGGACAGTATATGGCCATTGCTAGTTTCTAAAAATCCTTGCTCAAATAATTTGCCGAATTGGTCGATTATTTGACCATTTTTTTCATAATAACGGATCATTTCATCCAACATACCATTAAATGATTGCTGATTCAATCGTGTAGCATCGCCATAATTTTTAAAAAGCATTCGCAAGAAATCGTGATTACAAACTAATCCACAGCGTATAAAAACAAGAAAATCAATTAATTTTCCCTCTCCATGGTCAGTAGTTAATGTACGATCATAGATTATTTTTTCTGCTAATACTGAGCTCTGCAAAACTGGATAAGTCTTTAATTCTATATGCACATCAGGAATCAAGCTTGTACTTAACGATTGAATCGATAATGGCAAGAGCCAACAATCAGAAGTAAGCACGGATGTTTTATGAAGAAAATTTGTTAACTGCACAACCCCTTCATTTCCAACTCCTAGAAAAAGAAACTCCTGTTGGTGATCAAACTCTGCTAAAAAATCTAAGATACTTTCCAACTCATTCATATTATTGCAGTGTGTGTCATTCTTACAAATATACCAATCTAATTCTTGTTTGTCATCAAAAAGCTGAATTAGTTTCTCTGAAAATAAATCATAATATCGCTGATTAGTAACCAAAAAAAGATGTTTCGACTCAATTGAAGCAAATTTGATCTGTGAGGCAAAAGTTTCGCCATAGATAATTGTTGTTTGTAAATGATTTTTCTTATAAACTACTTCCATCGATAACACTCCTTTCCTACATTCTACCATTAGTTGCCAAAAAACAGAAAGAGGGATGTTTTTTGGCAACTAGAAAAACGTCAAGCAAAGAAATTCGTCTTTTCGATTTAAAAAAACAGTCATTATTGATTCACTATTTAAGTGTATATTTTCTAATTTCTATATGTAAAAAGTTCATAATTATCGTTTATAATGAACCTGTTTCAAAAAACAGTCAACTTCTGAGGAAAATAGCGCACTTCTTAAATGTAACTGTTCTTTAGAAACTTAGTGATTCAGTCGGATTTGAATAATCAGCACTTTGCAATGTTCATAGTATGATATAAATTTTCAGACATAGCTGATTATTCATTATCCGTTTAGCCAATCTGAGAAGATTGGTTTTTTCAATTTTTCTTTGTTAGAACCAAAAGAAAGAACCCTTGAAAACTCAAGGGTTCTAAGAACTGTCTTATTTAACAGCATCTTTCAAGGCTTTACCTGGTTTGAACGCAGGTACTTTACTTGCAGCGATTTGAATTTCTTTACCAGTTTGTGGGTTACGACCTTTACGAGCAGCGCGTTCGCGTACTTCAAAGTTACCAAAACCGATTAATTGAACTTTTTCACCTTTAGCAAGAGATTCTTGGATTGTTGAAAATACAGCATCCACTGCTGCAGTTGCGTCTTTTTTAGTTAGACCAGTTGAAGATGCAACGTTTTCGATTAATTCTGCTTTATTTGCCATGGATTATTTCACCTCCTCCACAAGGATAGGATATCTAAAAGATATCTAATTTACGCTTATTTTTGAGTGGTCCAAAAATGACGTACAAATATTGAATTGGATCAATATTCTGTTATCACGATATCATAGGAAGCTTGTAATAGCAAGGTTTTTAATACGTTTTAACCAGTTTTTTCAAAAAATATCATTTTTTTTTAGAACTCAACGAATTTATTTGTACATTTGAAAAAAGTGTGGTAAAATGCGCTATTTACGCCTTCTTGGGATAATTTTGATTGGTGTTCCTTCAAAAGTGAACGCTTTACGAATTTGATTTTCTAGGAAACGCGCATACGAAAAGTGCATTAATTCTTCTTCATTTACAAAAATAACAAATGTTGGGGGCTTAATTGCTACTTGTGTTCCATAAAAAACTTTCAAGCGTTTACCTTTATCTGTAGGCGTTGGATTGATCGCGATAGCATCCATTACGACATCATTCAACAAAGCAGAAGGAATACGTAAATTTTGATTCATACTGACAAGTTCGATTAATTCTGGTAATTTGTTTAAGCGTTGTTTCGTTAATGCAGAAACAAAGATGATTGGTGCATAGTCAAGATAACGAAACTCTTCTCTAATTTCTTCTTCAAAGTCTCGCATCGTATTGGTTTCTTTTTCAACAGTATCCCACTTATTGACAACAATGATAATGCCACATCCTGCTTCATGAGCGTATCCTGCAACTTTCTTATCTTGTTCCCGAATTCCCTCTTCCGCATTTAAAACCATTAAAACAATATCTGAGCGCTCAATCGCACGCATTGCACGCATGACACTGTATTTTTCTGTTGATTCATACACTTTGCCACGTTTACGCATACCAGCTGTGTCGATCATCAAGAATTTTTGTCCATCTTCTGATTCAAAATGCGTATCGATCGCATCACGAGTTGTTCCTTCAATTTCTGAAACAATCACACGGTCTTCACCAAGAATCGCATTGATCAAGGATGATTTACCAACATTTGGACGTCCAATCAAACTGAATTTGATGGTATCTTCGTCTTCCTCTTCGATCTCAGTTGAAAAATGTTTAACTGCTTCATCCAGAACATCTCCGATACCTAAACCATGACTTCCAGAAATAGGAAATGGATCACCTAAGCCTAAAGAATAAAATTCATAAATATCATTTCTCATTTCAGGGTTGTCAACTTTATTTACAGCCAAAATTACTGGTTTATTGCTGCGATACAAAATTCTTGCCACTAACTCATCTGCATCTGTAACACCTTCTCTGCCGCTTGCGACAAAAATAATGACATCTGCTTCTTCAATAGCAATTTCAGCTTGATGCTTGATTTGATCCATAAACGGTTCGTCACTTAGATCGATACCACCTGTATCAATAATACTAAACTCACGTCCCAACCACTCTCCTGTGGTGTAAATACGGTCTCTTGTTACCCCTGGTGTATCTTCTACGATAGAGATTCTCTCACCAGCTATACGGTTAAAAATCGTCGATTTCCCTACATTCGGGCGCCCGACAATTGCAATTGTTGGATTTGCCATTCAAATTACCTCCTTGACAAGTTTTCAATCCTTACTAGTTTACCTAAAGCTTGTCTAAGATGCAAGAAAAACTGATGAAATAAGTGAATTAAACCACTGGAAATAAAAAATATCCTGTAATTAACGACTGTCTTAAATCGCAATTACAGGATATTTTATTTTAACTCATTCGTTTGCTACTTATTCAACACCGTAAGCGATGCGTTTTACATTCATTAAATGATGAGCCGTTACATTATCAGTTGTACTACTCCCGCCCATTGCACCACAACCTAGTGTCATTGAAGGCGCTAAGTTTGTTGTTGCGCCAATTGCTCCTAATGCACCTAATGTATTCACTAAAATGCGTGATGCTCTCATTTCTAAACCAAATGTTTCTGCATTAGCAGCTTTTGTTGTATGGATTACTGCAGTGTGACCTGTTCCTTCATTAGCAAGCAGTGCTTTACATGTTTCTATGCCATTTTCAAAGGAATCAACTGTGAATAATCCTAGAATTGGTGTTAGTTTTTCTCTTGAATAGGGATTATGCTGACCGATTTCTGTTTGCTCTGAGATTAAGATAGTTGTTTCTTCTGGGACAGAGATACCCACTAAATTCGCAACATCTGTTGCACTTTTCCCAACGATATCCGGATTTAATGTGCCGATCTCTCTCAAAATAAATTGACTAACTTTTGCTGATTCTTCTTCATTCATAAAATAAGCTTTTTTAACTTTCAATTCCGTAACAACCGCTTTTTTCACAGCTTTATCTACAACGAGCGCTTGCTCTGAGGCACAAATGATTCCATTATCAAAGGTTTTACTACGGACCACACAATCAATCGCATGAGCAATATCTGCTGTGGCATCGATCAATGCAGGTACATTTCCAGGACCTACTCCAATTGCTGGGTTTCCAGAACTATAAGCAGCTTGAACCATTGCTTTACCACCAGTAGCAAGGATCAGTGAAACGTCTGTATGCTTCATCAAAGCACCCGTCGCGTCTAATGTTGGTTCTTGAATCACTTGAACTAAACCTGTTGGTGCCCCTGCTTCAATCGCAGCACTCTCAATAATTTCTACTGCCATCAAAATAGATTTTAAAGCTTTGGGATGAGGTGAAAAGACAATGGCATTTCTAGTTTTTAATGCAATTAATGACTTGAAAATGACTGTAGCAGTTGGATTTGTTGATGGAATCAAACCTGCTACAACCCCTAAGGGAATACCAATTTCAATTATTTTTTCTTCTTTACGACGATTAATTACACCAACGGTAGGTAAATCTTTGATACTTTCGTAGACTTGCTCACTTGCAAAGGTATTTTTGATTATTTTATCAGACACTTTGCCAAATCCAGTCTCTTCGTTTGCAGAAAGTGCTAATTTTTCTGCGTTGTCAAGCGTCTTTTGATAGACTCTTTTTACGATAGTATCCACTTGTTCTTGAGTATAATTTCCATACTTTACTTGTGCTTGCTTTGCTTTTTCGACTAGTTTTTCAATTTCATTTACTTTTATTACTTCTGCCATATTTGAACACTCCTTTTTTTGTTAAACGCTTACAAATTAATTTTAAACTATTTACAATAATTTGTTAGGGAATAATTTAAGAATATTATGGAAAAAATATACTTATTTCCGTATTTTTTTCACAAACAATTACACTTGAAAGGTTGTTTTATTAAAGGTATTATAGAGTTATAAAGGATATTTCACAAACAAGAGCACGATTATTCTATTAAAGAAAAGAGGAGTTATGTATGTGCCGATTATTGATTGTCAGTAATAACGAAAAAGACCAGCGTACATTGAAGCAATTTATCAACGATACATTTATGAATATAAATATTTTGCCTCCAGCTGAAACAGAACAGGAAGCTCTAATCATTGCTGAAAAATTTCTTCCAGAAATTCTCTTGATTGCCATTGATTACCTAGACGTTGATGGTTTTATCGTCAAACGTAAGATAGTTCAACAACTACCTAACATTAAAATAATTATTTTGACTGAACGCAATAATTTTGAAAGCATTCAGCATGCCTTACGGTGTGGTGTAATCGATTACTTACTAACACCGATTGATTTTAATGAATTAAAATTTGCGATTGATCGTTGTGTAAAATCACTAAATCAAGTTTCTTTAATGGATATTTTAAATAATAAACCTACTGTTCTAGCAAAAGAACAAATCAATACTATTTTTGATTATATTCATGCGCATTTTAATGAAGAAATTAGTTTAACAACACTAGCAAATATTATGCATTTAAATCGCAACTATGTTAGTCGTTTCTTTAAAGAAACTGTTGGTATGAATTTTATCGATTACCTTACAACTTATAGAGTTGAAAAAGCAAAACAATTATTAATGAAAACAGAAGAATCTATCTCTGAAATTTCTGGGACAGTTGGATATATCGATCCGACATACTTTAGTAAATTATTCAAAAAAAAGGTAGGTCAATCCCCTCACCAATTCCGTAAACAATACCAGGGGGATTATGTACCTGCAGATGTACGGGTTATTTATAATTAAAGAATTATTATTATTCGATTACATGCACTCGTTACATCTTTGTTGCTTCAATTGAACAAAAATCTTTTTCTTCCTTATACTCAGATTAGTTGATTATTAGGGAAAAAATTGCCTTAACTAAATTGAAAAAGACACTTTCCAACTAATGGAAAATGCCTTGAACTTTTGTATAATAAATACAGCTAGCTTTTGTTAGCTATTGGCAACTTGATTAGTGAGTGCTTGCTTACTAGTCAAGGCTCTATCATTTGATTACCAGTCTTGTGATAGAGTGCCTTTTTTATTTATTTGATTTGTCAAATTAAGCTAGACAAATGTCTTTCATTTATGTAACTCAAAAATACTTCTAATGGTGTTCGATAATTTAAAGATTTCCTTGGTATGTGATTTCTTTTAGAGGTGACAGCCGCAACAAAAGCTTGGTCAACTTGATTAAAATCCATTGTTTTAGGCAGCCCATCTTTACGTAATAACCCATTCGAATGCTCATTTAATCCGCGTTGTGAGGGGGTTCCAGGGTCTGCAAAATAGATAGAAATATCATTGACATTACTCATGTTTTTCCAATTTGAAAATTCTTTTCCACAATCAAAGGTAATGGATTTGAACAAGTTTCTGGGAATCTTTTGTAGCCAATCAGTTGTCGCTTTTTCAATATCCAATGCTTTCCGACCATTTGGTTTTAATGTAATAATCACTTTTGAAAGGCGTTCAACTAGAGTGATGATGGCACTTTTATGATGAACGCCAACAATTGTGTCACCTTCTAAATGCCCAAATTCCTGTTGGAAATTAGGGTAGTCAGTGGATCGTTCTGAAATATTGCGTTTAAATGCTTGCTTTCCACGACGTTCTTTATGCCCGTTGGGCTTTCGTTTCCCTTTCATTGGTAGTTTTGAGCAATCAAATTGATTCGCTTTAAACTGACGATAAAGTGTTCTAACAGAGCATGAAATAGGAAACTCAGCTCGACCAATAATCACATCAGGTGTCCACCCTTGAGCCACCATAGATTGAATGTAATCATGCTGTTTTGTAGGCAAACTAATGGGTTGTCGACCACAACGTGTTTTATTTTCTTTATATTGTTGGTAATAGTCACAGATAGATTTTCCTTGTTTCAGGAAGTTGTAAACATTGTAGATTGTCTGTCTAGAACGAGTTAAAGTCTTAGAAACCATCGTAACAGGTTGGCTCATATTGAAATAAGCTTCTATCATCACGAGTTCATTTGATGTAAGATGAGTATAGGTCATTTGTCTTCACTCCTTATAATTCTTTGGTCGGAACTATTTTGAGTGTAGCACAAATGACTTATTTAGTTGTCTAGCTTAATTTTACTATCGGCGTTAATTAAACTTATAAAACATAAACATCATCGTTTACTTTAAACTTATCTGCTTCCAAAACTACTAATTTACTCCAAATTTCCAATATAACTTTTCCACAACCGTTATATTGCTTCAACCAAACTTCTTCTTCACAATCTAAAGAAATATTGATTGCATCATTTGATAGATTGATACTTGTTAGCTCTAAATAATCATCTTTTTCAGGAGGATACATCTCTTTTCGCTCATCTATAGTGTTGTTTATAAAATAGAATGTGCTAACGTTCAAGAATTCTACACTATAATTTGTTATTACCTCATTTTCTAACAATTCTAATTCCAAACTTAACTTATTTTCTAAAATATCCATTGAATAAGATACTATTTTTGATTCAAATAATTCATTCATTCTTTGCTGAATAGACACTTTAATTTCCTTCCTTCCTAAATAATTATTTATGATATTAGTAATTTCACTCATTGAGTTCTCGCTAAGGTCAATATGAGTTAACCCTCTATCACTAGAAATTATACCTTCAGGCGTTAATGAACCTTTACCATCTATACTAACCCTATAATATGGTTTGCCTCGTCCTCCACTTCCTTCATCCATAATTCTTACGACAATAGGCTTTCTTCCATTCGGAATTTCAACTTTAAATCCGTTCTTTAATGGTGAAGCTTTTCCACCTAAAGAACTTGCTACTTCATCTGATAAAGAATTTAAAGTTGGAACTTTCCCCCCACTACCTTTCCCAGAAACAACCACCTTCGTCGTTCCTTTTCGTGGTCTAAGTCCTTTATACGTTCCATATCCTGCTAAGGCTACATCTGCAATGCCCGATAAGCCTTGTAAAATGCGGTCTCCTGCAGACAGCTTTTTCCCTGTAAATAGGTCTTTCCCACGTAAAGTATCACTGATATTCTTTCCACCAGAAGTCAGTCCTAACGCCACCATGACTGGCCACGGTAATGCGCCGCCTATTGCTAGTAATGCACCATTTATCACTAATGTTACGGCTAAATCCTTTATTTCTTCTTTTCTAGAATAGTAATCAAAAGAGGTATCGCAAAAGCCATATTTTTATACTCTTCAAAACTAACATCACCGATTTGTTGCTTCATCTGATTATATTCTACACGAAGATAGTCCGTTAGGGGAGAACTATTTCCTAAAAGATCTTCTAGTGTCACTTTCATTTTTGGCATAGCGACACCTTCGCTATTTACGCCGTTAGAAAATGACCCTCTTGCCATTGTTTCGTAGCCCATGATGTTCATGTTACTTAATTTCTCTATCAAGGAATCCATCGCATTGTAAAATGGCTGATCTACTCCGCCAGAAAGTGTGTCTGGTACATGTTGAATAGCTTGTTGTAATAAGATTAATCGGTTTTCTAATTCTTCATAATTTGTATTACTAGCTGTATCTATGTCTATAGCGTGATCCACATCATATGTGTCGCAAAAGCTTTTTGCATCATCACTGATACGATCCGCTTCTGCGAGCCATTGGAATAGACCTGAGCTGGTTAATAGGACGATTCCTTCAGATAGCGATTGCCACTCACCTTCTTTATATTTTACATCTTTCATACCTACCCTCATTTCCTAAAACTACTGACTATTATTTCTCCTTTGACTTTATGTCGCTACTGACCGATTGATCCAACTCCACAAAGGTTTCTCCTGCATAGGTCACATACTCTCCTAATCGAGCATAATGGGAAATCAATTCTTCCATGCGAGCTGTCACAACATTGAACAGTGCGACTTGTCCTTGCGCCATTCCTTCCACATAATACTCACTTCCTGTAATAGTTTGTAAGGAACCGTAGGATGATTCTAATTCGCTAACAACGCTTTGAATCTTACTTGTAATATCGGATAACTCACCAGGATCTACTGTAATTTTATCTGCCAAACCAATTCACCAGCCCTTCCGTTTTATCTTCTGATATTTCAATAGATAACTTCTATTGCTTGGTATTGATTATCTGGATTGAACTCAAAGATTTGTAAATAGTCTAATTCTGTTTCAGCTTCACTTCTTTTTTTGTCGATCAAATTCCAGCAATACAATTGAATTTCTTTTGGTACTTGTTCATTCCCTCCTTAAAACACAAAAATAGACCAATCACCATTTAAGATGATTGATCTTCCTAGATATAATATATAGTTGTTTTTGAGCTGGAAACACTATTTCAATTTCATTTGTCATATTTAAATAGTTATTAATTAAATTAAAAACATTAGAATTAATATTTTTTTACTCTATAATCTAATTCCAGCAATGCATCTTCTACATCGTCTTCAAGTTTTGGATTTTCTTTATAGCTTTCTATTAGGTTTCTATACTGCTCTTTTCCAGAATATCCCAATATTGACAAAACATAACTGAGGCATTGGTCATTAAAATTCTCTATGTTTTCAATTATAGGAATTATATCCAATTCTTCATCGACTTGTTGATAATTTTCTCCCGTTGTAATAGCATTTAAGGTTTCTTCCTTAAGCTCATCATCCGTTTGTTTTGCTACATATTTTATGAGTAAGTTTAAAACTTTAATTACCTCCTTTTTTTCAATATCTCCATATTCCAAATAATCATTTATATCACTTAATGTATTTATTTTGTTTTCTTTGCTAACATCAGGATTATTTAGAATTGTAGTTATAGTGTTTGCAATTTCCATATTTATTCATCCTATCTATTTTTTTGGTGTCTGAATCGGTATGTGAGTTCCATTTGCTAACTCTTCATTGAAATTAGGACTTCTAGGATTCACGATTCCTTTGGGTTGAAATTCTCCTGATATAGGGTCTAAGTATTTATTTCCTTTTTGAATTCTTGCTATCCATCCATTAGCCGCATTGCTCCCAATAGGTGCAGATTGATCAGGACCATGTACCCTTACTTTCATTGTAGATCCATCACTTGCAGTCCACTTATATTCAAATCCTTCTGTAACTTTTCCAGGTTGAGGGGTTAAAACACGTTTGTTTGCATCTTTAGGAATTCTAGATAAAATGTCATCAATACTAGCACCTTGTAAATTACTAAAATCGTCAACTTTACCCGAACCTAATCCACCAACTTCTTTACCTTTCCCAGAAACAACCACCTTTGTCGTTCCTTTTCGTGGTCTAAGCCCTTTATACGTTCCATACCCCGCCAAGGCTACATCTGCAACACCCGATAATCCTCGTAAAATACGGTCTCCTGCAGATAGCTTTTTCCCTGTAACTAGGTCTTTTCCACGTAAAGTATCACTGATATTCTTTCCACCAGAAGCCAGTCCTAACGCCACCATGACTGGCCACGGTAATGCGCCGCCTATTGCTAGTAATGCACCATTTATCACTAATGTTACAGCTAAATCCTTTATTTCTTCTTTTCTAGAATAGTAATCAAAAGAGGTATCCGCAAAAGCCATTCTTTTATAGTCTTCAAAACTGACTTCACCGATTTGTTGCTTCATCTGATTATATTCTACACGAAGATAGTCCGTTAGGGGAGAACTATTGCCTAAAAGGTCTTCTAATGTCACTTTCATTTTAGGCATGGCGACACCGGCACTATTTACGCCGTTAGAAAATGATCCCCTTGCCATTGTTTCTTAGCCCATGATGTTCATGTTACTTAATTTTTCTATCAAGGAATCCATCGCATTGTAAAATGGCTGATCTACTCCGCCAGAAAGTGTGTCTGGTACATGCTGAATAGCTTGTTGTAACAAGGTCAACCGATACTCTGTTTCTTCATAATTTGTATTACTTGCTGTATCTATGTCTATAGCGTGATCCACATCGTATGTGTCGCAAGAGCTTTTTGCATCATCACTGATATGATCCGCTTCTGCGAGCCATTGGAATAGACCTGAGCTGGTTAATAGGACGATTCCTTCAGATAGCGATTGCCACTCACCTTCTTTATATTTTATATCTTTCATACCTACCCTCATTTCCTAAAACTACTGACTATTATTTCTCCTTTGACTTTATATCACTGCTAACTGATTGATCCAGCTCCACAAAGGTTTCTCCTGCATAGGTCACATACTCTCCTAATCGAGCATAATGGGAAATCAATTCTTCCATGCGAGCTGTTACAACATTGAACAGTGCGACTTGTCCTTGCGCCATTCCTTCCACATAATACTCACTTCCTGTAATAGTTTGTAAGGAACTGTAGGATGATTCTAATTCGCTAACAACGCTTTGAATCTTACTTGTAATATCGGATAACTCACCAGGATCTACTGTAATTTTATCTGCCAAACCAATTCACCAGCCCTTCCGTTTTATCTTTTGGTCCTTCATAAGGAATTTTTAATTGGTCAACTAGCCATTTATTGACCCAAAACTGACTGACTCTTTTTAATTGTTCATGGTCCAATCGATACAACGTCCCTTGAGACACTAACAAAGCGTATTCAGCTTTAGCCAAGTTCTTCACTTGCTTCTGAATGCTTCCTAGAACGACTGCGGCATCGATGCCTTGTTTCTGTAACTCTTCTAAGGTTAGTTGCGCTCGTCTTGAACGAAATTCTTTTTCTTCTTCTGTCCCTTCTCTACGCAAAATCGAATACTCCACAAGCCATTGTCCTAAAAGGGTTTCTGGTTCTTGAATCGTTAATTGATAGCCTTCTTCTTCTCTTTTCAAAACGATCGCTTGCTCACCTGTTGCGACATAGTACGTTTTATCTAAACAGATATAGGTTTCCGATTGCCCATAGCGTTCCATCAATGAAGCAACCAAATAGCCTTTTTTGGTTAGTTTGCCTTCTGCTAACAGCTCTTTCTTTTCCAAACGCTCGATGCCTTTCGGAACGACTGTCGTGTGATTGAATCGATAGGTCGTTAGTTGCGGCACACCAAATAGTTCCACTTGTCCCACCATATCGGCTAATACTACTAGCTCTTCTTCAGAAAAAATCGTCATCGTTGCCTCCTAAATCCCTCGTATTTCGCCCATTTTCGACGAATCAAACGAAGCAATATCCTTTTGTAGTTCTGTGACCGCTTTTTTATAACTCTTCACGCATTTCGCTAAGTCTTCATGGTATTGTTTGACGATGCCTAAATACATCAAATAGCTATCTTTCGATTCACCTGTCCATGTCTGATCATAGCCACTGCTGCTGGAAACAAGAGCTTTCGCTACATCCAGTGAAGCACGCATTGCACTTTTTGCTTTTGATGCACTACGGATTCCTTCAGAAAGACCGTCTGATTTTATCTCGATATTGCTCATTCGTGTATTGCCTCCTCACCCTAACTATCTTGGGATAATTTCATTATTTTTAAGCGCTTCTTGTTGTTTCCGTATCTTTTCTTGTGTTTGTCTCGCTATTTCTTGATGATACTCGTCCTCACGCTTTTTCTCTGCTATATAAAGATCTCCATAGTGTTGCGCTTTTGTTTCTGCTGTGGTGACACCGTCTGAGATACTGTCATTTCGACTTTTTATTTTTTTACTAAGTGACTGTAGTTCTTCTAGCAGCTCGCTTACTTTATTCAACGTATCTTGATTTGGGATTCCGTCTGCAGTTGAGACGCTCGTAAACTTTCCTTCGGCAGAAGATCGTGTTGTCTCCAATTGATCTAAATAGGAAGAGTGTTCGGTTACTGCAGTCGATAATTCTGTTTTAAGTGTGGTGTACTTTTGTTTTTTTTCTAGATATTCACTGGTTAAAAACATGCATTTGCTCCTTATATACTATTTGCTTCTATAAAAATTTTACCAAACATATAGAATAATAACAATAACTAAAGTTATTTAAAAAAGAACTTTATATCGTTTTTTTATTTTATATAAAATGAAATACAGGAATATTTGAACTAAATCAAAAAAAAGCGTAGAGGGAATTTCCCTCTACGCTTCGATTCATAGCTATTCGATTTAATTCTTTGAATTTTCTTCACCAACATTTAGCTGACAAAGAGCCACTAAACTTATTCTGAATCAGAATCTTGAGCTTTTAACGCCTCACCTAAAATATCACCCATTGTGAAACCAATATTTTCTTCTGGCAACTCATAGTCTTGAACATCTTTTGGTTCTTCTTGTGATTCAGGTTTTGCTTCTAAAGCTTTGATACTCAATGCAATGCGGTGTTCTTCTGGATTAACTTCCAATACTTTGACTTGAACTGTTTCACCTTCTTGTAATACTTCATGAGGCGTTGCAATATGTTTGTGTGAAATTTGAGAAATATGAACTAAACCTTCAACACCTGGAAATACTTCAACAAATGCACCAAAACTAGTTAAACGTTTGACAGTTCCATCAAGAACTGAGCTTACAGCAGCTTTGTTTTCAATATCTTCCCAAGGTCCAGCTAATGTTTCTTTTATAGACAGAGAAACACGTTCTTCATCTGGATTGATCGAAAGGATCTTAACCTTTACATCATCTCCTACGGATAACACATCACTTGGTTTACCAACGTGCTGATGTGCAATTTCAGAAACGTGCACTAATCCATCGATACCGCCCAAATCAATAAACGCACCAAAATCAGTTAAACGAGCAACTTTTCCTTCAACGATATCGCCATCATGAAGGGTTGCTAAGATATCTTTTTTCTTAGAATTTTTCTCGGCTGCAACAACAGCTTTATGAGATAAAATTAAACGATTTTCTGACGGCTCGATCTCGATGATTTTGAATGTTAATGTTTGACCTTTGTATTCCGAAAAATCATCAACAAAATGATCTTCTACCATCGAAGCTGGAACAAATCCACGGACACCAACATCAACTACTAAACCACCTTTTACGACATTCGTAACTGGCGCTTCAATAATTTTTCCAGCTTGGAAATCTTGTTCAATTTCTTCCCAAACTTTTTTGGCATCCAAACGACGTTTAGAAAGTAAATAACTACCGTTTTCTTTATCTTTGCCGATTGATGTGATAACTACTAAATCTAAGATATCACCAACACTTACTAACTCATTAATATCTTCTACTTGTGTTGTAGATAATTCTTTTGCTGGCACTACACCTTCAACCCCAGCACCTTCAATACCAACAATTACTTGTTTGTCCTCGACTGCAAGTACTTCACCTTTCACGATGTCGCCCACATTCACTTCAAGGAAACTGTTCATTGCATCTTCCATTGTTTCATTGCTGATTTCCACTTTTTTCTCTTCTGTCATGAATACTTATCCTCCTATGCCACCAAAAAATTCGTAAAAACTGACCTACTCCTTTAATAGTACGGGATTTTGCTGAAAAAATAAAGCGATTTCGCTCATTTTTTTTTTTTCTTTGAGATAAGAAGAACTTTTCTTTCTTTAAGACAAAGAAAGTATCACTTTTACGCAGTCATACTTTCTTTGTAGCTATTTTGTTACAGAATATGAAATTTTATCTTTTCGCTATGATAACCTCTTCGATCGCATTGACAACTTCTTCTACGTTCATTCCAGTTGTATCGATTTTCACTGCATCAGCTGCTTGTTTTAAAGGAGACACTTCTCTTGTGGAATCCAGATAATCCCGATGCTCTATTTCTTTTTTCAAAGTGTCAAAGTCAGTTGTAATTCCTTTTTCTTGATTTTCCTTAAAGCGCCTCTCAGCACGTTCTTCAACACTCGCAACTAAGAAGATTTTAACTTGTGCATCTGGCAGCACAGCTGTTCCTATGTCTCTTCCATCCATAACTACACCGCCAGCACGACCAATTATTTGCTGAAGCTCCACCATTTTCCTTCGAACAGCACCATGTTTTGCGACGATCGAAACAGCGTTCGTCACATTCGGTTGTCTGATCTCTTCTGTTACTTCGATGTCATCAACAAATACCAGTTGTTCTTTTTCAGTTTGTTTGAACGAAATTGTGTGGTTAAGAGATAGTTCGACTAACCCTGTTTCATTCTCAAAATCGATATTCTTTTTGATCGCTAAATAGGTCAACGCTCGATACATTGCTCCTGTATCGCAATAAATATAATTCATTTTTTTGGCTAAAATTTTAGCCACTGTGCTTTTCCCAGAAGATGCTGGTCCGTCAATTGCAATGCTTATCTTTTTCATAATAAAACTCCTTTGTTTATCACATAGTAAAAGAGTCTGGTACAAAACATGGTATGCTTTGTTTCAGACCCTTAAAGAGTAACGTTTGAGATAGAGCAGATAGCTATCTCAAACGTTACTCTTTTTATTATTTAACTCGTAAAGATTGGCCAGGTTGTAAAACAGAATCTACACTTAAACCATTCAATTGTAATAACTCATCAGTTGTTATGCCGTTTCTTGCTGCAACTTGATTTGGTCCTTCTCCATTCAATACTTCTGTGTAACCAGCTCCTTCTTCAACTGCACTAGTCGGCGTAGTTTCTTGTGAAACACTACTTTCAGCAGTTACTGTAGAAGAGGATGACACTTCACTTGAAGCTGTCGAGCTGTTCTTCGTTGATGACTGAACAACTACAGAGGATGATGGTTGGCTAGCTTTTTTATCATCAGATTTATCTCTCATCACATAAAGATAAGTTCCGACTGGCAAAGAAATAATCAATAGTAATAAAACAACTAAAATTGTTAGAAAGACCGTGTTACCTTTTTTTTGTTGACGCTTCTCAGAGCGGGATCCACCAGTATTCTTATCCGTGTCATAGATTGACTGCTCCCAAGGTTCACGTGCACCTGTTGCTTTTTTCTTATCTTTTTTACTCACGTATCGTTCCTCCTAAAATTCTCTCGTTTGCTATTATACCACAGCTTTTTGTCAACCGCAGTCTAAAAAAAGATTATTCTCATTCTTTAAATAATCTTATCAAAATGTCCTCCCACTGTTCGGAGATTTCGTTTTCTTCTGGTGATTGTACTATTTGCCCTTTGTAATTGTCAAAGGATAAGCCACATCGATCACAACAATTTTCTTGTATTTTTTCTGTACATTTTTCTGAAAAATATTGCTGAATGAATACACGACGGCAGTTTTCTACTTTGATATAGTTTAACATACCATTTAATTGTTGTTGTCGTTCTTTCTCTTTTCTTAATAATCTTTGCTCTAACTCCTCAATTGTATATTCTTTCTCTAAATATCCTTTCAGCCATTTTTGCTGGATTTCATTTAACATAGGTAAGATATTTTCTTGATTTTCTAATTGGTGTGTAACTAATTTATTTAAAAGTCCTCGAGCAATTCGACTTTCCGATTGAAAAAAATAATGAATGGATTCGTCCCCTTTTTGATAGAGTAAAATGGCAACACTAGCCTTCCCATCACGACCAGCTCTGCCAATTTCTTGAACATAATTTTCTAAACTATCTGGACAATCATAGTGAATCACGAATCGTACATCGGGTTTATCGATTCCCATACCAAAAGCATTTGTCGCACATAAAATATCTAATTGATTCGATACAAACTGTTGTTGTAGCAAACTACGTTCATTGGCTGTCAAGCCTCCATGATAAAATGCAGACTTCAAATTAGTCTGTTCAACGATCAATTGGTTTAATTTTTCGGTTGTTTTTCTCGTTGCACAATAAATAATCCCTTTATTTTTCAGTTGAGTCAAATAAGAAATCAATATATTCTTTTTTTCAGTTGTTTGATTAACGATTAAACCTATATTTGGCCGATTCACAGAAAAGATCACTTCTGAAATCATTTTGTGATGGGAAAATACTTGGTTAATAATTTCTTTTTTTACAGCCGGGGTAGCTGTAGCCGTCAAGGCTAAGGTTAACGGGTAGTTGCATTCAGCTTGAATCTTAACTAACTTGGTATATTCCGGTCTAAAATCAACACCCCATTGGGAAACGCAATGAGCTTCATCTACTACAAATAATGCAATAGTTAACCTAGCTAATCTTTTTCGAACTTCTTTTTGAGTTAATGTTTCAGGGCTAATCAAAATAAATTTGTAGTCACCTAGATGATTTAATACATATTGTTTTTCTAAATAAGTTAAACTACTATTTAACGCAATCACACTTGCTTCACCTTTCTTCTGAAGTTGAAGTACTTGATCTTCCATTAATGATAGCAGTGGTGAAACAATGATTACTGTACCCTCGATTAATTGCCCGACCAATTGATAACATAAGGATTTTCCAGTTCCTGTAGGTAAAATAGCTAATGTATCTTGTTTTTTTAGTAGCTGCTCGATCACTTCTCTTTGCCCAGGTTTAAACGTGTCAAAACCAAATCTTTCATGTAATATTTGTTCTAAATTAATTGTCATCAGCTGAATTCTCTTTCTTTTCTAAGTTTTTGAATTTGGTATAAACGAAACTCAAAATAGTCAAGTTCTGAATAGTTTTCTTTGATTAAACGAAATTCCCAATCTTGATAAGGTCTTGAAAAATTCTGCAATTGATGACAAGTTTTTTCGGATATATATCGTTCAAAAGGAAACTCCTTCGTTAAAGCTATCTCTATAAGATGATCTTTAATTGTGCTTGTCTTGACTCTTCGCAGCAAGGCTAATTCTTCTATTAAAAATGGTGTTTTTAAATAATTATTTGTTTGGCTCATACTTTTATTTTCATTTTGTTTAACTAAAGGATCAACCAAATTTTTCAAAAAACTAGCTTCTGGCATCAGACAAATCGTAGCTAATAAATGATGAAGTTTTTCTTTTTTGAACAAAAATTGTTCAGATGCGTTAGCGTGATTTTGGATCAGTTGAAAAGTAGTCTTACCGATTTTCTGATAGCCTGAGAATTGTTGAGCGAAAAAGTTTGCTTCATCTTTCGTTAAATGAGAAAAAATTTTAGTCCACTCTGTTTTTACTGTTTTAACTAATTGGTCTTTTGGCATTGATTTTATATATGTTTTTACTTGTTTTTGATACAATGGAGATTGCTCAAGCGGAACATAGTTTTTGTTAGTATAAGATAAATTTGAGACAACTTGCACCGTAAATTGTAGCAATCGCCAAATGTTGTCATCCGTTCTACCAAAGCGATAATTATCGATCCAAAAAAAATGGTCACTGCTATAAGTGATTGCTTGTTTACCAATATCCGTTATTTGAACCTCGCCATCTGCTGTTCGTCGTAATAACTTTTGTTTAGCTAAACTATCTAGTATATCGTCATATTGTTTTTCGGTTAATTCTGGATATAACTGGAAAAAACGTAAATTTTCATATAAAAAGCCATAGATCAATACAGAACTTGTTCGTTTGCCTTTTAAAAGATGATACAAAGTTGAAGTCCGCACCTTGTATCCGTGTTGAAATAAAGCTAAAATAAAAGAAGGTTCCATATTTTCACCTCTTTCAATGATAGAATAGGATGTGCTCACATGTTATGTAAAATAATTCCTGAAAAATGCATTGCTTGCGGTTTATGCCAAGTCTATGCGCCAGAAATTTTTGATTATACTAATGAAGGAATCGTTGTTTTAAAAAATAACAGCGAAGCCAATCAAGAATTTGTTACTGAAAACCAACGAGACAATGTCTTAATAGCGTACCGCAAATGTCCTGTTCGTGCAATAGAGATCATAGATAAATAATGAAAAATACTAGATAGTTTTTTTACTCAATAAAAAGGGAGAAAATACTTGTTATAAAACTGTATTCTCTCCTTTTACTATTTATTTGATCGTATTTAGCCAATCAATCAGCTGTTTGGCAACGTCTTCTTGTTGTTCTTCATTATTAATTAGAGCTGATTTGTCCCCTTTTTGTTCACCATAACTACCAAATCCAGCATGGTTTCCCCCGTTGATTTCATCAAAAATAGTTTGTTTGGGTAAGTATTTTTTTGATTGATCGTAAGCTTGCCAGTTCAAAACACCATCTTCAGATCCTGTAACTGAAAGAACTTGACCATTAAATTTTACTAAACTTCCTTTTTCATCAGGATAACTTGCTAGAAAAAATACTCCTTTCAATTCGTTTTGACGCTTGTTTTCAGCGGCAAAACGACTAGCCATAACACCTCCTAATGAATGTCCACCGATTACATAATTGGTTAAGTGATTAGATTGAATAATTTGCTCCGCCTTATTTTTCCCTAACACAGCGAGATTTAACGGTTCTTTCACTAGATATACTGAAAACCCAGCTTCGGCTACTTTTTCAGCCCAAATACTATAACTGGCACTTTCAACCAAGGCTCCTTGATAAAAAATAAGTGCTGGTTTTTCTTGCTCCCCTTTAAAAAATAATGCATTATTTTTGTCGGTTGCTTTCTGAGAAGCCTCCAAAGCCATCGTCGTAGGTGTATAGGTTATTGTTTTTATGTAGAACAACGCCACTAAAATTAGTGTTACAAGTACTCCGATAAACCATAGTAGTCGCTTTTGCCATTTTTTCATTTTATTTCCCCTCTCATTCTTAACTATTTTATCAGAAATCTTGATGTAGCTAGAATGTTTTGTCTTATCCACAAAAAACATAAAGTAAAACGAGACGTTCTACTCTATG
This sequence comes from Enterococcus sp. AMC1251, assembly GCF_058216535.1. NCBI lineage: Bacteria > Bacillati > Bacillota > Bacilli > Lactobacillales > Enterococcaceae > Enterococcus > Enterococcus sp. AMC1251. The sequence goes on from NZ_CM177098.1 coordinate 1,807,941, forward strand.
TTTTTCTGTTTATATACGTATTTTACTTGATTATTGTTTTTTTATTGCCCAACTGATATTGTTTTCTAGAAAGCCATGGCAAAAGCTTTGCATGAAGTATTAGAAAAACAGCACTTACAATTGCGCCTTTGATCAAGTTAAATGGGATAATCCCAATCGTCACATACTTTGCTAATGACATTCCTAAAAATTGTCCTGCTGATACACCAAATAGTTTTAAATAAAGTGGTGTAATCACAAAGTAATTTGCTATGCCCATGAAAAGAGTTAAAGCGATTATTCCAGTTGAAATACCTAGAATTTTAGTTGATAGCTTGTCGCTTCCTCGTTTGAAAAAATAATACATCGGTAAAGTGAAAACTGTTGTTGCAAAAAAACTAGCTGCGTCTCCTACCAGATTTTGTGGAGATGCTCCTGTCATAAATAGATGTAATACGGATCGTATAAAAGCTGTACTAATACCAGCTAACGGCCCAAATAAGAACATGCCGATCATAACTGGTATGTCGCTAAAATCAATTTTCAAGAAACCAAAAGCAGGCATGATTGGAAACGCCACAAACTGTAAAACCACGCCTATCGCTGCTAACATTGCTACACTTACCATTTTTTGTACCTTGTTGTTTCGCATATGAAATCCTCCTGTTTAAGGACCCATCTTCAAACGAACTTTTCTAAATTGGCTTTTTCATTGATTGCTCTTGGTTTGCTGTGAGGTGTTGCTTGGTCGAACGATAAGATGTGTGTCACTATGTACTGCTAAGTTATTTCCTGCTTTGTCAACCATTTCTTTGCAGTTATCGAGCGTGCTACATTATTTCGTTTTAAAAGAGATTCACTCATATTTAGTTTTGGTTAAGTATGGTGTTTCAACACGAAGTAAATTTCTAGCTTTACTCGCCAAGTACTGTTCAACATCTGCTCTAGAAAAGCAAGTCGCAGTCCTTCAATTCTTAGAACTTTAGCTCTTAGAGATTGATGCGATTGAAATGAAGTGTAGTGTTTCAGTTCGAAGGAAACTTCTCTCGCTTTGCTCGCCAAGTACTGTTCAACATCTGCTCTGTCCTTTGGCCAGTCGCAGTGTTTCACAGCAAAAACTCTATTTTCCAGCAGGGAAAATAGAGTAGAGTTATCTTATCTGAAAAATGCCAATTCAAATAAGCCCTATCTTCTTTATCCAGACTTTACTGTCGGTATTGGAATTTCACCAATTCAGCTACTTCAAATGAAGTAGGTCGTGGACTATAACCACCGGTCGGGAATTTCACCCTGCCCCTGAAGACGAACCTTTATTAATTTTTTGTACATTTATAGTATACAACCTTTTTAGAAAAAAGCAATATTTATGTTCAACACCTCACATATGTACTATTGATAAACACTTGTTATCACTAAAAAATATGAGCCAAAACTAAATCTAGTTATGGTTCATATTTCTAAATAAACTATTTTGATTGGTTCATTAAAACACTAATTTCTTTTTTATTTAAGTTACGGTATTCACCTGGACGTAGTCCTTTTAAGGTTAAATCACCGTATTTTTCTCTTTTTAATTTTTGGACTGGATAGCCTACTGCCTGAAGCATTTTTTTCACTTGGTGGTTACGCCCTTCATGAATTGTCAATTCAACTATGCTTGTATTTGTTTTAAGGTCAACAGAGATAATTTCAAAAGCAGCTGGTGCAGTTTTATAGCCTTCAATTTTCATTCCCTTAGTCAGTGGAAGTAAATCATGTTTTTTAGCTAATCCTTTTACTTTTGCTACATAAACTTTATCAATTTCATGACTTGGGTGCGTCAATTTTTGAGAAAATTCCCCATCGTTCGTTAGTAGCAACAATCCAGATGTGTCATAATCTAATCTTCCAACTGGGTAAATTCGTTCTTTGATGTGAGAGAAAAAATCTGTAACAACTTTTCTGCCTTTATCATCAGAAACAGCTGAAATAACGCCTTTTGGCTTGTAGAAAAGATAATAGCCATATTCTTCTTTGTAAATTGGCACATCATCTACTTCAACTTTGTCGTTTTTCCCTACTTGTGTTCCTAGTTCTCTAATAATTTTTCCATTTACTTTTACACGCCCATTGACGATGTATTCTTCTGCTTTTCTACGTGATGCAATTCCTGCATGCGCAATTACTTTTTGAAGTCTTTCCATTTAGTTTTCTTCCTCCGATTCGTTTGTGTCCGTTGATAGTTCTTCTTCATTTAATTCTTTGTAACGGTCGAAAAAGAGGTCTAAAGGTAACTCTTCAGCGATTTCTTCTTCCATTTGGTGAATATCTGGCAACTCTTCTAAGGATCTCAATCCAAAATAATCCATGAAATAAGCCGTAGTCCCATATAAAATTGCTCGACCAGGACCGTCTACCCGTCCCTTTTCTTCAATCAATTGACGGGCAACCAGTTTTTGCATGGAGCCTGCCGATTGAACGCCTCTAATCTCATCTACTTCAACTCTAGAAATTGGCTGTTTATAAGCAACAATCGATAATGTTTCGAGTGCTGCTTGCGATAAAGCATTTGAGATAGGAGATTGTGCATATTTTTTTAATAGTGGGGCAAAGGCTTTTTTAGTAGACAATATAAAGTGATTGCCGACTTCTAAAATATTTAATGCTGCTTGTTTATCTGCTTCATAGCGTTCTTTTAAAGCGGTCACGGCTTCGTATGTTTTGGCGGTAGATAACTCTAATAAATAAGATAGTTCTTCTAATCCAATTCCTTCTTCGCCAACAACAAATAGAATCGCTTCGATTTGACTTACTGTTGTCACGCTGTTTCCTCCGTACTTGATTCAATCTCTTCGGACGTATTATAGAGTAAAATAGTACTATAATTATCCTCTTGTTCTACATGAACGACCCCTTTTTTCATCAATTCCAACAATGCCATAAAGGTCGTCACAACTTCTGGTTTAGAATATGAAGTAAAAAAAGAGTCAAAATTTATCGGTGTATTTCGATCGATCTGACGCATTTTTTGACTAATCGCTGCAATCTTTTCTTCGATTGATACGTCATCTCCAGTAACAGTCGTTTCGACTGGCTGACGACTTTTTTTCTTTTCTAACATCGCATGAAAAGCGAGAAAAAGATCAATCGTATTCAATTGATTGGGTTCTAATAAAGGATTGTCTTCTTTGTATTCATCGATGTCCATAGGCTCTTTCGTATAATAAAGACTTCTTTCAGATTCTTTTTCATGCAACAGGCCTGCTGCATATTTAAATTTACGATATTCTAATAATTGTGCAACTAGCGCATCGCGTGGATCTTCTCCATCAAGGATTTCATCGTCTTCTGTCATTTCCAACTCTTGTTTGGGCAAAAGCATCTTACTTTTGATTGCCATCAATGTTGCTGCCATCACCAAATATTCTCCAGCAATCTCTAATTCCAATGTTTTCATTGTATGGATATAGTTCATATACTGTTCCGTTACGGCAGCGATTGGAATGTCATAAATGTCGATTTCCAACTTTTGAATCAAATGTAATAGAAGATCCAGTGGGCCTTCAAATACATCTAATTTTACATTAATTTCCTGCAAGATCATCCAACTTTCTTTTTCAACGCTTTAGTTTACCATAAAATTCAAGCGTTGTGTTCTTTCCACTTAGATAAATATGTAGATGTGGCTGGTGTGCCATAAATTTTAGTTTCAGGATACAGTAGGGCAACTTCATTTAACATGTCAAATCCGAGCTTCTCGCCTCTAAAAGATGGATTGATCGATATATCATGTAAAATCATCGCCTCTGACGTTTCTATTTCGATTCCTACAATTCCCTGAATATTTTGTCCTCCAGCGGGCGTCCAAAACAGTAGATGCAAGTTATTTTCTGTTTCATACATGTCTATTTCTTTTAGCAGTGCATAGTTTTCAGTTAATTTTTGATGAAAGCTTAATAGCCCCATCGCAATTTTCCGTTGTTCTTTTCGATAGTAAGTTAACATAATCCCACCTTCTTTCTTCTTTATTGGTTAGGCTCTTGGGAAGTGCTGTTTGTAAACATCTGCCATTCGTTGTTTTGTAATATGAGTATAGATTTGAGTTGTAGAAATATCTGCATGTCCTAGTAGTTCTTGTACGATTCTTAAATCCGCACCATTTTCTAATAGATGTGTCGCAAAGCTGTGACGCAATGTATGCGGCGTAATCGTCTTCTTAATTCCAGCGTCTTGCACAATTTGTTTTAGATTTTTCCATACTCCCTGTCGTGACAATGGATTCCCGTGGTGGTTTACAAATAAATGTGTTTCGTTTTGATTTTTTTTAATCAATATGGGACGGGCTTCTTCCAAATATTTTTCGATCCATTGAATCGCATAATCACCTAAAGGAATAATCCGTTCTTTATCTCCTTTACCGATAGTTTGTAATAACCCCATCGAAAGATGTAAATCACCTATTTTTAAGTCTACTAACTCGCTCACTCGCAATCCCGTTGCATACATGACTTCTAAGATTGTTCGATTTCTTACCCCCAAAGGTTTGGTTGTATCTGGCGTTTCGATCAAAGAAGTAACTTCTTCAACTGACAAAGTATTGGGCAGTTTTTGTGCCTTTTTAGGTGAATCGATGTGCTGCATTGGATCATGATCTGTCAAGCGTTCTTGTCTTAAAAACTGATGAAAACCTCTGAGACTTGAAATCATTCGAATAATGGTAGCAGATGAGTTGTTCTCATTGTGCAATGTTTGTAAATATTCCATAATTATGTAACGGTCAATCAGCTGCCAAGTGTCTATCTTTTGCTCTTTTAGAAAAGCGGAATATTTATATAAGTCCCGTTCGTAGCTTTTTCTTGTATTAAGAGAAAGCCCCCGCTCTATTTGTAAGTAATGCAGATAGTCAATAATCTGTTCTTCCATCTATTTTACCTCATTTCTTTTTATTATCATATCAAAGAATTCTAGCCGATGTATAGTGATTTTAGCAAGAGTAGTGTTTAAATGGATTGTTATTTCAAAAAAATCGTCACCAGCTGAGCAAACTAGGTGACGATAATTGTTAATCTACATATTTTGTTAAAAAGCTTTCAACCTGTTTCTTATAAGTCTCAGAGTCAATGTTATAAGCTTGAGCATGTTCTGCGCCTTTTACAACAAATTTTTCTTTTGGAGCATCCGTTGCATTGTATACTTCATCTAACATTTCAAAAGGCACAAATTTATCAGCATCACCGTGGATAAACAACATTGGTACTTTATTTTTTTTCAATTGTGCAACTGAACTTGCTTCCCCAAAGAAATAACCAGCACGAATTTTAGTGATTAAACTTGTAACTGGAACTAACGGGAACGCTGGTAAGTTAAACATATCTTTTAATTGATACGCCAATTCTTCATTTACGCTGGAATAACCGCAATCTTCAACAATTGCTTTGACATTCTTCGGTAACTTTTCACCACTGGTCATCATAACTGTAGCGCCACCCATACTAATACCGTATAACGTAATTTGTGTATCTTGTCCATTTTCAGTGATCATTTTATCGATCCATTGAAGGTAATCTTTTCGCTCTGGCCAGCCAAACCCAATGTAATCACCTTCACTTTCACCATGTCCCCGAGCATCTGGGACTAAAACATTATACCCCCAGTCATGATACATCTTAGCAAAACTGGCCATTGTTTCAGCATTGCCCATATAACCATGAGCCATAATTACATTTTTATCTGTTTTTTCATTTGCAGGTAAATAAATTGCTTTTAACGTTAATCCATCATTGGAGGTCAACTCCCAATATGAACGGTTATTTTTGTCTTTGAACCATTTTTCTTCGGAAGTTTTTTCTTTGATATCTGTTCCGGGTGTATCTCCAGCTAGAAAATCTTTTTTTGAAGGAACAACGGCATAATTATAAAAATACATCCCTGCTCCGATTAATATGATTATAACTAAAATTATTATAGCTATCAAAACTTTTACTATACGATTCATCCAATTTACTCCCTATTTAAAAGCACCATTAATAAAGTTATTATTTATTTAAAAAGAAAAATGATGCTCACTTTTTTCAAACTCTTAAATAGTATAATGTTTTATTGGAATTTTCGCAATATCAATCACAGATCATGATATTTTTTTTGTTCTGATTATCAGCAAAAATCATCTCGAAATTTCCAATGATATTTCGTTCTTTAGAGAGGGACAGCAAATAGATTTCTTTTAGTGAAAACCAACCTACATCATTCGTTTCAACACCTGTTTTTACCTTTTCATTTTGCGGTTCACATCGAATGAAAAATTTATAAACATAGGTCAATGCAGGAGGGAAATCATGCTTTGCCTTGTCCAATACAGCAATTAAATGTTGGGCTTTTACTGGTATTCCCGCTTCTTCTAGCGTTTCTTTTTCCGCAATCTCTTTTGGTGAATAACCAATATCAGCCCATCCGCCAGGTAAAGACCAGCAGTTATCACTTTTTTCTTTTACAAGCAGCAATTTTTCTTCTTGATTAAAAACAACTGCTCGAATATCTACTTTCGGCGTTGCATATCCTTCATCTTTGTCAACTAAAATAGTTAAATCTTGATCAGATAAATTAGGATATAGTATACTCATCAGTTGTTTTGTTATTTGTGAAAGTTCTTCATAGCGTTCTTGATCATAAATGTCTTTTCCATATTTTCTTCCTGTTTGTGCAATACCTTGAAGCTTTGCTAATAAAATGCTCTGTTCCTTTTCCATGAATGCCCTCTCATTTCTTTCTATTATCGAAAAAGTAATCGTTCTAAATTATTTTTTGGAAAAATGTTAAGAAAGAAGATCAAACCAAAATTTTAGCTCACTTTGGTTTGATCTTCTTTTAATTTTATTTATTATTTTCTATTAATTTAAAACTAGACCAAGGTTTTAAGAAATCTAACAAGAATAATTCATCATCAGAAATACGCCCCACAACATTCACTCGTCCGTCGTTTTTCATTTCCTTTAAGGCAATTTGTGTTTCTCCTTTATACTGACCGTAACCAACGTTATCAATCAAAACATCACCTTTTGTCATATCTTTTGTGTTATGAGCATTAAAGGCACGATCTTTAAAGTGAATTCGTGTCATCGTTGAACGTAAAATATATTCCGAACGGTCTCCTCGATAACTGTGAAGGCTTGTGAACAAGACTTCTCTTTCATCATCAGTAATATCTTGTGCAACATCGACTTTAATCGCCGGATATTCCGCATTGAATGCCTCTGCCATCGCTTTTAACTCAGCTTCTGATGCATAGGCATTCCCGACTAAGATATCATCAATCAAGCCAGTTAAAACAAGATGTTTCACTTGAGTGGCGATTTCTAGATCACGATGGTCTTCCAATGAACATAGACCATCTTGAGTCGGCCAAGGTCCAAATGTTGCATCGTGTGAATTCACAAATGCCATTGTATTTAAATTATATTTTCTGAATTTTTCAGAACAAAAAACAAAATGGTCATAGCCTAAACCAGAATAACGATGCGGATAAAAATTATGTGAACCTAATAAATTATCTGTATTTGGTGAGTAGCTCATGATATTGTCTACATAGCTTGTTCCTGTACTCATATTGATTTCGATTTTGATACCGTATGGATTGCGCGTCATTTTTGCTTCTTCTGCGCCAGTAAACCCAATATCTAAACGCACGCCATAAGCACCCATCTCATAAAAAAAAGATAAGTCATCATAAGAGATTTCTAATTGTTCAAATAAGGCAGGATTAATGTCGACCATAACTTCCATTTCAAGGCTATTGGCATAATCAACAACTTTTTTAAACGCTGCTAATACTTTTTCTTTATCTTCCGTAATTTGAAGTAAACTTGTAAAAACACGTTTAAATCCGTACTTGTGTGCTAAATCTAAATATGCTTTGTCCTTTTCAAAAGTTGAACGTTCTGGATAAATAGAAATACCTAATTTTCCCATTATTTAGTGCCTCCCAAGATTTGTATTGATTATAATGTATCCATTTTCATTATAGCAGAATAAGAAAAAGTGGTCTACACCTTTTGAAAATCTTAAAAATTTTCTTTTTTAACTAGCAGTTCTAAAAAGGATTTGTTATGATAAGGTGTAACTATTTTTGATTTGAGAGGAAGACTTAACTTTATGAAAACCAAAAAATTCATTGCTGCAACTGCACTTTTAACATCACTAGTATTATTTGCAGCATGTGGACCTAAAAATGAGAAAAAAACTGCGGACTCTTCTGCTACTTCTTCAACTGAAACTAAATCATCTGAATCTGTTGATTTAAATTCACTAGAGCTGCCACAACTATCCGATGAGGTCAGCGAAGATGAAGACCTAGTTGAAATGGTCACAACAGAAGGAAATATTGAAATCAAATTATTTCCAAAACAAGCACCAAAAACGGTCGAAAACTTTATGACCCATGCAAAAGATGGTTATTATGACAATGTTACTTTCCACCGTGTTATCAAGGATTTCATGGTTCAAGGTGGCGATCCTAAAGGTGATGGTACTGGTGGCGAAAGTATTTGGGATAAACCATTTGATGATGAAATTTCTAATCAATTGTACAACATTCGTGGTGCTTTATCTATGGCTAATGCTGGTACAGATGATAAAGGTAACGGTACAAATGGCAGCCAGTTCTTTATTGTTCAAAATGACCAAAATGTTTCAGATGGACTGCTAAAAGACGATTACCCAGATAAAATCATTGACACTTATAAAAAAGGCGGAACTCCTTTCTTAGATGGCAAACATACTGTTTTCGGTCAAGTGATTAAGGGCATGGACGTTGTAGATAAAATCGCTGAAACTGAAACTGATGAACAAGACAAACCAAAAAAAGAGATTAAAATCGAAAAAATCAATATTTTAAAAGAAGCCAAAAAATAAACATATAAAAGAATGGTGATTTATTACCATTCTTTTTTCTTAAGATTTGGAGGTTAAGTATGAAAAAAATAATGATTGCTGGTCCTGTCGCTAGTGGGAAAACAACTTTTGCTAAAAGAGTAGCCGTAAAAAAAGACTCCCTATTATGAATTAGGTAACCTTATCTGGAATCGACAACCTACTGGGGACCAACGGTATTCCGAAGAAGAATCTACAAAGCAGCTATGGATGATACAGATATTATTTTTTATTACTACTTGCTTATCACATCCGCATGTATCGTATTCTTAGTCGTTACATAAAGCAACTCTTAAATCGAGAAAATGCTCATTATAAACTTTCTCTTCGTATACTTAAAAGGATGTTTACCTGGAATCATCCTTTTGAAAAGAAGAATTTGTTTGAATTGCAAACATTAGCTGAACAATCAAACAAAAAATTAGTTATATTAAAAAATTATCAAGCTTATTCTTATTACGAGTAAATTCAGCAGAAATACAATTGTGAAAGAAACTCTTTCCATATCCTCATATATCAATGAATGACTATCCAATTTAAAAATAAAGTGTTACTGTTGACAAAAGAGGTGAAAGCGAATGACGTTTAATCCACAAATCGAAACGCTCATACTTGAGGCTTCCAATCGGAAATCTCCTCATTTTGTAGCAAACGTGATCAATTTCCAGCAATTTGACCAAGAAGATGTGAAAGATACTGCTCAAAAATTGATTGAGGATGGACAAATCCAAGCAACTATCCATTTTCATTATAATGATTTATGTACAATTGACTTTATACCTCAGGCTATTTGAATAACTTGAGTACAAAAAAAGACTAACTAAATATAATCTAACCCTTAGCTGAACAAAAGTAGATCAATTAACGACCACCTCTTTTGTCCAACTCTATGATTCAGATTATATTTGTTGTAGTCTTTTTTTACTTAGCCAATTGCTGTAAGGCTTTTTCAGGAACTACCTCTTTAGAAACTTCTTCATATGTTTCCACGTGTGCACCTTTATTATAAATTTTCAAGTAACGATCAGTTATCAATTCATGATCTGCTGTGAAAGTAAGCTCTCTTTTATTTCCCTCTTTATCAAATGTTGATTGCTTGTATGTTGTAATCCCATAGCTATTGATACTGTCTGCCTTTTTTGTTTTGATATAGACCTCCCCTTCACCGACTAATGGGTTTAACTGATCGATTATGCTGGAAAGCTCATCTGATTGATTTTTCGTATATAGTTTCGCTCCAAAGAGAATAGCTCCTAAAAGCAAGGCTAGTACAACGATTGTTTTGATTATTTTCACAATAATTCCTCCAAATTTCATTTGATAAACTTATTTTAGCAACAAAACAACTAAAAAAAATCAGTCAAATATACGAAATCTGCTTAGTCCTTTTGGCATAGATCCCTTTATATAGAACCGTTTATTTCTCGGTGGTGCTTCTGTTATTTATGCACTTGTTTATCTTATCTCACTATTTTGTTCGATAGCCTTGAATACTGAGATCAATTGATCTTTGGTTTGGCTTATTATTCCTGAAATACTTAACGACGCCACTCCACTCATAACAATCCATATTTTCATATGCAGCTTTTCAAGTTGTTCTTTTGAGATATCTATATATTTTTCATCATCTTGAATAGATTTTTGAAACAACTCAAATGACAATTGCCTTAATTCTTGACCGTATGAATGCTGGTCTACAAACAAAGAAATATACAACTTATTATTTGATTTTGCTAAATCGATATAATTTAAACCGAAATTAGCAAGATTGTGTGACGTTTGTTTTTTAGAAAAGAATTCAGTCTCCAAAAATTCATGTGTTGTTTTTAACAAAGTCAGCTTCAACTCTTCCATGTTTTTAAATTCAAGATAAATAGGTTGTGTTGAAATCCCCATATGCTCTGCTACATTTCGCGCTGTTATAAAAGAAAAACCCTTTTCTATTAATATATCTCGCGCTGCTTTCAAAATCTGTTGTTTTTTATAAATTTTTTTTCTAACCAAAATAAACCCTCCTTAATTTAAAAACATAGCGGACTCGTTTTGTCTCAACTGAAAAGTAAGAAAAATTGAGTAATTTTTTTTCGTGAGACTAGTCCATAAAATCAGCCGATAATTTTCGATTTATCATTATTTACTATCTATCCTTTTATTTTACACTCTTTTTTCTCTTTATTTTATCAATAATTACGAATATATCTAAAAAAAATGATAATTTGATAGATTTTTCTGAACTATTATTGATTAATTTAGATTTTATAGGCTATAGTTAGTTTATTGATAAATAACGATTAAATTTGGTATTTTCAGTAGTGCTTTTTTTGAATGGCAGTCTGCTTACGCTGATTAGTAGTTCATTCACCACGAAGAAGATACCTACTTAGTCTAATGAATGATGAAACAGAAATCAGATTTGTTGTATCTATTTTTGAAATTAATGTATTTAGAAAAAATTCTCAATAAAGAAAAACGAGGAAATAACCTATGGATTACTAAGTTAGCTCTCATTTTTTAGTTATAACAACACAACTATCAACTTTTATAATGATTGTTTAAACTGCTCTAGCTACATAAAAAAACACCCGAAATTCGGGTGTTTTGCTTTGTGCTATTTACCATCTATGATATTCAAACGAACTTTTTTTGGTCCATCTACACGTACGCTGTAAACAATCGTACGAATCGCTTTAGCAACTCGTCCTTGTTTACCAATAATACGACCAATATCTTCAGGCGATACTGTCAAATTATATTCTAGAAAAACATCAGATTCTTCTATTTCTAACTTGACTAGCTCAGGTTGACTGACTAATGGGCGAACGATAGTTAAGACTAACTCTTTCACATCTGTCATCATCGGTCACCTTATTTCTTTTCAAGTTTAGCTTCATGGTGTTTTTTCATAACGCCTTCTTTTGAAAGGATGTTACGAACTGTATCTGAAGGCTGAGCGCCTTTAGACAACCAGTCTAAAACTAAATCTTCTTTTAAAACTACTTCTGCAGGATCTTTTAAAGGATTGTATGTTCCAACAGTTTCGATGAAACGTCCATCACGAGGAGAACGAGAATCTGCAACTACAATACGGTAAAAAGGACTCTTTTTAGAACCCATGCGTTTTAAGCGAATTTTAACTGACATTTTATATATTACACCTCCATTAACTTAATCACAAATGTTAGTTTACCAGATTTCCTTACACCTGTAAAGAGTTTTTTCTTGACACCTTTAAAAAAGCTTTAAACCGCTGATTTTTGGCATTTTTTATTTTATATATGGTATAATTATTCTACCTTGGCAGGGGCAATTAGCAGTTGCTTAACAAAAATAAGCTGTGAATAGAGACGGAGTTCGCTCTTCTTTTATTCATAGCTTATTTTTATACTACTTTAATGGTTCATTTTTTCATTTTCTTGTGTCCAAGAACTTCTTTGTTTCAACTTATTTTCCATCCAATTACAAAATCTTGATTTTTTATCGTCCTTCTTTTTTTTAGCAAAACTTTAAAAAAATGTTTACAACACTGACTGTACTATGTATACTAGTACACAAGATACACAGTTTTTTAGAGAGGAGACTTTTATGGTTTCTATTAATAAATCAAGTAGTAAGCCTTACTATGAGCAACTAATGTTAGGAATCAAAGAAGATATCCTCAATGGTTTATTACAGTCTGGTGACCGCCTCCCTTCAGTACGAGAGATGGCTCGTCAACTTATGATGAACCCTAATACAGTCAGTAAAGCCTATAAACTGCTAGAGGCACAAGAGGTCATCATTACTGTCAAAGGAAAAGGCACCTATGTTAAAAAGATTGATTTAAATCTTCGTGATGAGTATCGAATACAAAAGATCAAAAAAAAATTTGATGAACTAATTATTGAAGCTAATTATTTGAATGTTTCTAAAGATGAATTGAATCAATGGTTGGACGAAAGTGATCAGCAACTGAAGGGAGAATAAGTATGAAAATAGAAAATTTACACAAAAAGATTGATCGACAAGTTATCTTATCAGATATCAACTTGGCATTCAAACAAGGGGAAATCGTCGGATTGATTGGTCGAAATGGTTCTGGTAAAACCACTTTTTTTAGATCAATCGCAGGTCATTATGAGTTGGATCAAGGGAAGATTCTTATCGGTCAAGAAGATATTCAGCAAAACAAAAAACTTAGACAAAAAATATTTTATATTGATGAACAATACAATTTTCTTTCAAGCTATACGTTAAACAAACTGTTGTTTTTTTATCAAAATGCTTATGCAAGTTTTGATAAAAAAAAATATTTAATCTTAACTAAGAAAAACAATCTACATCCTCAACTTAAATATCGAGCGATATCTAAAGGAATGCAAGGACTCTATAAAATGATCTTGGCTATTTGTTCGAACTCGGATTATCTTTTATTGGATGAGCCTTTGGATGGGCTCGATATCATTGTTAAAAAAAATATTTTAGGGATACTTTTAGATGATGTCAGTGAAAATAGACGATCTATCATTATCTCTTCTCATAACCTGAATGAGTTGGAAAATATTATCGATCGCGCATTGATTTTAAAAAACACGCAGATTCAACTGGATTATCATCTAGAAGTATTAAGGGAAAATGCTCGTAAAGTCCAAATGGTTTTCAAGACAAAAAAAGTTCCGCAACTCATTAAAGAAAACAGCAAGCTCCTTCATTTTCAAGGACGCGTTGTTACAGCTATTTTTGAAAACTATACAGAGGAATTAAAAACATTAATACAAGCTGAACAACCTATCTTATTAGAGGAACTGCCATTGACACTAGAAGATGTCTTTGAAGCTAACCTTACTAATAAAAAAGATGTCAATTTTTCAGGAGGAGTGACTTTATGAATAAACAATTAATGACTATTTTGAAAAAACGCTATGGACTTACTTTAATCATTACAAGTCTTTCGATTCTGTTGTTTTATGGCTATCTGGGAATTAGTGAAGTTACTCGCTGGGAAGGAATGGAAAGTTATTATAATTCGGAACAATACATCAAAGATTTAAAAGAGATACCAGAAGAAGAAAATCCTAGATATAAAGGCTTATCTATAAAAGAACGTCAGGACTTAGATAAGAAAGAAGGATTAAGTTTATTTTGCCAAGCGAATTCTTACGATGAACAGGGAAAAATAATTTCTGATGAAGACCAACTTTACTTTCCTGTGTACTTTAATGAGAACCCACTTCTATTAATTGCAGTTATTTCGATAGCTGGATTCTTGCTATTCTTTGCAGACTTAAAGACTTCTTTTAATGAATTTCTTTTCTCTTTAGGTGTCTCCAAACGTAGAATCTATTACTCGAAGTTCTTTTTGATTTCTTTACCAATTTTAATTAGTATTCTTTTAGCGAAAATTCTATTTGTTGGGATTATTACAACAGGAATTCCCAATGAATATGTGAATATTGGTATGATGGATCTAATAGCAAATGTTTTAGCTAGTTGGACAACTTATATTCTTTATTTCTTTATTTCAGTGTTCATTGGTTTAGTAACAGGTAATACGATATTAGGTCCTCTTACGACTTTTGGTTTCTGTGTATCATTAGAGTTCTTTATCACGAGCATCACAAATGCATGGTATTATTTCACCCAAGCAACAACGGATGTATCTATAACAGGGAAATTTTTCGTTTACACCGTCACAAAAAATCCAATTTCTACAACGCCAATTATTTTAGCTATTGTTTCATCATTGCTGCTATTTATTTTAGGCGCCATTTTATTTCCTTCACTTACGTTGGAGAAGAAAGGAAACTATTTACTATTTGACAAACTTAGGTTACCCGTGATTATCGCAATGATCATTTACGTTCCAGTCGTTCTCGTATTCAGTCAAGGCGTGTATCGCGGTGAACACTCCTCGTCACCTATTCCTGCTTTACTAATTTATGGAATCATTACTGCTGTGATTGGAACGTATCTGGTTTTTAGAAAAGACCTCCATGAATGGTTCAGTCAAAGACAGCAAATTAAACATACCTGTTCGCATTGAATCATAGTTTCTCCCTCGTTCTATAAAAATAAAGCTGTCAAAATTCTTCGATTTTGAGCAGCTTTATTTTTGGTTTTATTTTTTCTTCTTTTTCTTCTTCTTATTTTTCTTGACCATACGATTCATAGCCATTTTTCCTAATTTACCTTTGATGCCGCCTCCAAGCATTTGGTCCATACCTGGAATCTCCATGTTCCCTTTGGACATTTGCTGCATCATTTTTTTAGATTCCTTAAATTGTTTGATCATTCGGTTGACTTCAACAACATTATTACCTGAACCAGCAGCAATTCTTCGGCGACGGCTCGGGTTTAATAAGTCTGGATTTTCCCGTTCTGCTGGTGTCATAGAAAGCACCATTGCTTTTTTACGTGCGACATCTTTTGGATCGACTTTGACATTTTCTAGACCAGGCATGTTGTTCATTCCAGGAATCATTTTGAGCAGGTCCTCGATTGGTCCCATACCCATTACTTGATCTAACTGCTCAATAAAGTCATTAAAATCAAAGCTATTTTCCTTCATTTTTACTGCAAGTTCTTCAGCTTTTTTCTCATCATAATCTTGTTGTGCTTTTTCGATCAGAGTCAGCATATCCCCCATACCTAAAATACGGCTGGACATACGATCAGGATGGAAAATTTCTAAGTCGGTCAACTTTTCACCAGAACCGATGAATTTAATCGGTGCGCCCGTAACAGAACGAATAGAGAGTGCTGCACCACCTCGAGTGTCTCCATCAAGTTTAGTAATAACCACACCTGTAATGCCTAATTGTTGATTGAAACTGTCCGCAACGTTAACCGCATCTTGACCCGTCATCGCATCAACAACAAGTAGGATATCATCGGGTTGAGCGATTTCTTTGATTTGTTTTAGCTCATCCATCAATGTCTCATCAATATGCAGACGACCTGCCGTATCGATTAAGACATAATCATTTTTCTTTTCTTTCGCCAATTCCATCCCTTGACGAACGATTTCGACAGGACTCGTCTCAGTTCCCATATCAAAAACAGGAACATCTAATTGTTGTCCTAGGACTTTCAATTGATCGATCGCTGCTGGACGATAAACATCGGCTGCAATCATTAATGGACGTGCATTTTCAGTCTTGATCAAATGATTCGCTAATTTACCGCCAAAAGTTGTTTTACCAGCTCCTTGTAACCCAACCATCATAATTACAGTCGGAATACGTTCTGATTTGTTCAAGCTGACAGTCTCAGTACCTAGTGTTGCTGTCAATTCTTCATCAACAATTTTAACGATTTGTTGTGCCGGTGATAAGCTTTCAAGAACTTCTACACCAATCGCACGTTCACGAACACGTTTTGTAAAATCTTTGACTACTTGTAAGTTTACGTCGGCTTCTAATAAAGCCAAACGAATCTCTCTCATCATTTCTTTTACGTCAGCTTCAGATACTTTTCCTTTACGACGTAATTTGCTCATTGCCTGCTGTAGGCGGTCTGTTAAACTTTCAAAAGCCATAATCTCATTCCTCTATTTCTTGTATTTGTTCTATATACTGTATGATTGTTATATCTTTCGGATAAGTTTCTTGTGCGTAGCTTTTTAGTGTTTCTAATAATTCTCCACGGACGATATAATCAGAAAATAGATGAAGTTTTTTTTCATATTCTTCTAGAATCTTCTCAGTCCGTTTGATATTGTCATAAACTGCTTGGCGGCTGATAGCGTATTCTTCAGCGATTTCACCTAATGAAAAATCATCCGCATAATACATCTCCATATAATTCATTTGTTTTTCTGTCAACAAAGTAGAGTAGAATTCAAACAACGCATTCATTCGATTGGTCTTTTCAATTTCCATAGTTGTGACTCCTATCTTCAATCCCTTTTAGGTTACCGATTTAAGAGTAATTAGTCAATAGTTCTTAATTGATTTTCTAAGATTTTTTCAAAAGATTCGATCAATTGATCATAATAACTTTGCGCATTAGCACAAAAGTCCTTTTTAGAAAAGCGTTCTTCGATGATCTCTTGTCGATTATTTTTCTGATGATAACCCGTTAAAGTAGCTTCCGTTCTAGAATCTTTAAATAATTCTTTTAAGATAGCTAAAGGAACTGGGAATAAACTTGCCACTTCTTCTTCTTGTAGTTGAAATTCACCTAACAAGATTTCCTGCTCCACCAAATAAACATTCGTAAACTCATTATCAACAAAACTTTCCAAATCGATTTCTACTGGAAAAACACCTAGAAACTGCGCTTTATCAATAGAAACTTCAATGTCTAATTCTTCTTTTACTTCTCTAAAACCATCGATTACAGTTTCTTGTGCCAATAAATGACCCGCAGCTGTAATATCTAATTGGTTGGGGAAGTCTTTCTTTCGTGAGGATCGTTTTTGAAAATAAACAATGAGTTTATTTTCTTTTATAGTGTAAAACCAGCAATGAAATGTTTCATGCCAAAGACCTCGCAAATGAATCTCTTGCCTAGTTGCAGTCCCGATTTGTTGGTATTCCTGATTAAAAACTTTTAGTACTTCATTTTCTGACATTTCTATTTTTCACGCCCCATCACCGTTTGCCATTCGCTCTCCGAAACGACATCAAGTCCTCTAGAAATAAAATAAGCCGCTGCAACACCTGAACCAGCGCGATGATTCCCGGAAAATGTACCGTCATAAATATTGTTACTTCCACAAGACGGGCTATTTTCTTTTAAAATAATCGTTGTGATATTTTGTTCAACTAATTTTTGATAGGCTTTGATTGCTCCTTGTTTGAATAGAGTGGTCATGTCTCCCCCTGTTTTCGTGAGGACTTTTGCATCACCATTCCAAACGTCAAATCCGTCTCCACCGCTAATTTCAGCAGCGTCTCTAGGAATCGGTAAACCTCCTAAGACTTCTGGGCAAACAAGGATTGCTTGACCATTTTCTACTAATTGTTTCAAGGCAGTGATTTCTTTTGCTAGGCCATCATAGCGACAACAAACTCCACCAAGACATGCGCTAATTCCGATCATTTGCTTCCCTCATTTCAATCTTTATCATTATACCATTTCTTTGGCTTTGAAAGTAGTTTTAGAAACATTCCATAAAGTTTTTGATCGCTTGGAATCTATGATAAAATAACTTTGTGTTTATTTCGTATTTAAAGGAGCTAAATAGATGAAGAAAGTACTAGTTGTGGACGACGAACCGTCGATTGTAACGTTGTTGACATTTAACTTAGAAAAAGACGGCTATGAAGTAACCTCAGCGGAAGATGGTTCAGTCGGTTATGAGTTAGCTCTATCCAATAAATTTGATTTTATCATTCTAGATGTTATGCTGCCAAATATGGATGGTTTAGAAATCACAAAATCATTGCGCAGTGAAAAAATTGACACCCCTATTTTGATACTGACTGCTAAAGATGATCAAGTCGATAAAATTATCGGGTTAGAAATTGGTGCTGATGATTATTTAACAAAACCGTTTAGCCCTAGAGAAGTTTTAGCCAGAATGAAAGCAATCTTCAGACGTCTAAAACCTACGTCAACGAAATCAGAAGAATTTAACGATACTGCTAAAGCACCTTTGGTATTAGGTGAAATTAGTGTCGATGAACAAAATTATGAAGTCAGCGTTCGTGGCGAAAAAATTGAGTTAACGCCAAAAGAGTTTGAATTACTCGTCTACTTTATCAAGCGGAAAGATCGTGTGATTGATCGCGATACTTTACTCGACCGCATTTGGAACTATGATTTTGCTGGTCAAAGCCGCATTGTCGATGTCCATGTCAGTCATTTAAGGGATAAAATCGAAATCGATCCAAAGCGACCTGCCTATTTAGTCACAGTTAGAGGATTTGGCTATCGTTTTCAGGAGCCGAAAAAATGAAAAAACGCCAACGCATTGAATATTGGGTCGTTGGAATCATGATGATTGCTTTATTTGTAGGTAGTATTCTTTTAACAAACTATTTTTTTAAAAAGGAATTATTGTCCCAACAGGAAGAGTATTTACAAAAAAAAGGAACATTGATTCTCGATCAGCTCTCTCCTGATTTGTTTTTAACGCAACATTTTTCGGATCAAGAAAAGAAACTTATTGACCACTATTCAGCGGATAAAAATGAGCGTCTGACATTAATGAATGCCAAAGGAGCTATTTTTTATGACAGTATTGATCCAGCACTGCATGAATCAAGAAGTAATCGGCCTGAAGTAAAGGCAATTCTTTCAGGTGCTGATTTTGGCTCTGCACTACGAAACAGTACGACTTTAAAGGAAGAATTACTCTATTTGGCACTACCTATTGAAAAAGATGGAGAGTTAATCGGGATTATTCGCATGTCAGAAGAAACGACATTATTTTCTAATAGTATACAATCATTTAAGCGGTATATTTTTTTCACTTTAAGTTTTTTATTTTCAATCATTACTGCGTTCATATTTTTATTGCTTCATCAGAAAAACGAACCTTTAGTAACTGTTTTACCAGTATTGAAAAAAATCTTGAAATACCCAGATGAAGCACGTTCGATCATCGAAGATTCACCTGAATGGAATGAATTGTATCAGACGGTCAATCTCTTAAGTCAGCAAATGAGCCAAACTTATTTAGCTTATACATCAACTGACGAACAATTTCACGTACTACTAGATGAATTGATGATTGGTGTCTTCATTATTGATGTTGACGGAAAGCTTCAATTGATCAATCCCAAAATGACTGAAATTTTGATGATCGAAGAAAATGATTCAGGTAAAGATTATTTTGAAGTGATCAAAGAACCTGCCCTAATTTATTTAATCCATCAAGTTATTACAGAAAAAAGTTCGATACACCAAGAAATAAAGCTAACTGACTCATTGAATGAAACGATTTTAGATATGTCTTTGCGTTTTATAGAAGAAGATGGAAATGATTACCAAGTTCTAGGTATTGCGTACGATTTAACACGTGTTAGACAGTTAGAAAAAATTCAAAAGGACTTTGTTAGTAATGTTTCACATGAGTTAAAAACACCTGTTACGTCTTTACTGGGTTTTACCGAAACTTTATTAGACGGAGCCAAAGATGATCCTGAAACGTTGTCACAATTTTTGGAGATCATGCAAAAAGATGCTTTGCGCTTACAACAATTGATTCAGGAAATTTTACAGCTTTCCCGTGATGGAAAAAATATGTCATTTGATGATCAAGAAATTACTATTCTACCTTTCACACAAGAAATTCTGCGTTCATATCGTAAAGTAATCAAAGAAAAACAGCTAACGATCGAAATTCTTGGAGATGCATCGATCACCTATACAACAAAATATGAACTTTTTTATCCGATCGTTAAAAATTTGATCGAAAATGCGATCCAATATTCCAAACTTGATGGAACGATCACCATTGATTTTGGATTCGCCGATTCGTTCTTTTTCAAAGTGAAGGATTTAGGAATCGGAATTAGTTTAGAAGACCAAGAACGAATTTTTGAACGTTTTTACCGAGTGGATAAAGCAAGAAGCCGACATTCTGGTGGAACTGGTTTAGGTTTGTCGATCGTGCATAATTATTCTGAATTATTAGGCGGAGCCGTTACAATCGATAGTCATTTAGGCTTAGGTTCAACTTTTGTAATAAAATTACCAAAAAACTGATTAAATCCAAAAGAGGCGGACGTTTTCACGTCCTGCCTCTTTTTGCTTCTTTAGGGGGAAAGAATTTATTTTTTAGTGATTGTACCTGTTACGTCTCTTTCAACTTTCATGGCTGTTATCGGCAAGTAACCTAATTCTTTAACGACACCGTTTTGAACGTCATCTGTCAGCATAAAATCTAAAAATACTTTTATATCTTCGTCTGGTTGGCCTTTTGTATACATATGTTCGTAAGACCAAATTTTCCAAGAATTATCTGCAACATTCTCTTCTGTTGGTTTTACATCATCAATGCTTAATGCATCTGTCGATTCATCCATGTAAGAAAAAGCAAGGTAGCTAATTGCCCCAGGTGTTTGGGAGACAATTTGACGAACCGTTCCCGATGAGTCTTGTTCTTGAGCTTGAACAGCTTTTGCACCGTCCAGTCCCCATTTTTCAAAAGTTGCCCGCGTTCCACTACCACTTGGACGATTGATTACTGCGATTTCTTGATCTTTACCGCCTAACTCTTTCCAGTTTTTAGTTTTTCCAGAAAAAATGTCGATCAATTCCTGTTTACTAATGTTTTTAACACCAACTTCTTTATTGACCACAGGGCCCATTCCGACAACTGCTACACGATGGTCAACAAGTTTTGATGCATCTACACCAGATTTCTCTTCTGCAAAAACATCAGAATTCCCTATTGTTACTGCACCATCAGCGACTTGAGAAAGTCCCGTTCCGCTACCTCCACCCTGAACTGAAATTGTATACTTAGGATGTTCAGAAACAAATTGATCTTTTGCCGCATCTACTAATGGCTGTAATGCAGTTGAACCAACGGCTACGATTTCAACTGACTGATTGCTATTACTTCCGCTATCTTTAGATTTATTACTACTCTCACCTGTTGCTGCCCCTTGATTACCGCACCCTGCGATTAAAAGTCCTACACTTAAAACAATTGCCGATAATAAACGTTTCTTCATTTTTACACGTCCTTTTCAATTAGTTACAAGCTTAGTTTAACAGCGATGTGTTAATTCTGTTTCAACGTTCTGTAAATAATGGGTAAAGGAATGTAAAGGTTCTATTGAGACGAAAAAAACAGTTAAACGATTGCTCGCTTAACTGTTCGTTTTGATATAATAACCTATTCGTTTCATGGCTTCTTTTAATGTAGCTAAATTCGCTGCATAGCTGATTCTGACATAGCCTTGCCCTTCTTCACCAAAAGCCACTCCTGGAATAATCGCTATTGCTTGTTGCTTAGCTAAATCTACACAGAATTTCATTGAATCTTGTTCAAATCCTGCAGGAATTTTGGCAAAAATATAGAAAGCTCCATTCGGTCTAGCTACTTCAAACCCGAAAGAAGTCATTTGTTCATACACAAAATCTCGTCGTTCACGGTATTCTTCTTTCATCACAGCTGCATCATTCATTCCTTCAACCAACGCTCTAACCGCTGCTTTTTGAGAGATGGTAGAAGCGGCTGTGACTAAATATTGATGAACTTTGATGATTTCTCCAATCAAATTCTCTGGTCCAAAAATAAATCCGATGCGCCAACCAGTCATAGCGTGTGATTTTGATAGTCCATTGATCAAAATAGTCTGTTCTGGAATAAATTCTGCAATGGATACGTGCTGATCTTCATAGGTTAATTCACTATATATTTCATCACTGATCACAAAAATTGGATAGTTTTTCAAAACTTCTGCAATAGCTTTCACTTCTTCACGATTATACGTTACCCCAGTTGGATTGCTTGGATAATTTAAAATAATTGCTTTCACTTGATCACCATGTTCTAACATTGCTGCTTCGATCATTTCAGGAGTCAAGACAAAATCATTCGATGTTGTATCGATATAGATTGGTTCCGCTTGAGCCAAAGTGATAACTGGTTCATAGCCAGGATAGATTGGAGCCGGCATCAAAACTTTATCTCCTGGTTCTAAAATAGATAATAAACTTGCTGAAATCGCCTCAGTTGCTCCTACTGTTACTAAAACTTCAGATGCTGGCTGATAACTGACTCCATATTTTTCTTTCATAAAAAAGGTAGCTGCTTCACGAACATCTGTTAACCCAGCCATACCCGAATAATGTGAAAAATTATTTTTGATCGCATCATGAGCTGCTGTTTTTACATGTTCAGGGGTATTAAAGTCTGGCTCTCCCAACGTTAGTTTGATAATGCCTTCGATGTCACTTACTTGTTCATCAAATTGGCGAATCGTCGAAACGGCGATTTTATATACTTGTTTGCTAAATCTTTTCGTTAAATCCATGAAACCATCTCCTCATACTATACTGGTTCGATTTTCAAATCAAAATGGGCTAGCTTTTAGCATTTGCATTAGTCGAAATACCAACGTATACTCCTATTTTCTTAATGGAATTATCATAGCATATTTTAGCGTAAAATGAAATTTGTATTTCAAAACCACACGTTTTCTTTTCAAATCCACAGATTAGACTTGCGAAACTCACTTTTCTTCATTATAGTTAAAATAAATGAAGGGAGAGATCTATAGTGAAAGGTATCAGAAACATCACACCCTATGTTCCAGGAGAACAGCCCAATTATGCTGATATGATTAAATTAAACACGAATGAAAATCCTTATCCACCATCCCCAAAAGTCGCTGAGGTATTAAAACATTTCGAGGCGGAGCAATTAAAACGATACAGTTCTGTTGATAATCTCTCTTTAAAAAAAGCATTAAGTGTTAAACATGGGTTATCTACTGAACATTTTTTAATTGGTAATGGCTCTGATGAAGTATTAGCCTTTTGTTTTCTCGCTTTTTTTAATAGTTCAGATCCTATTTTATTTCCAGATATCACGTATGGTTTTTATAAAGTTTGGGCGGATCTTTTTGAGATTCCATATAAGGAGTTACCGTTGAATAGTGAATTCGAAATAGATTGGGGAGAGTATAAGCAGTTAAATGGCGGAATAATCATTGCCAATCCAAATGCACCGACAGGTTTATTCAAATCGCTCTCAGAAATTGAGTCTTTATTGAAAGAAAATCCAGAAGTTATTGTAATTATTGATGAAGCCTATATTGATTTTGCAGGCCCATCTGCAGTTTCACTTTTAGATAGATACCCAAATTTAATGATTATTAGAACCTTTTCTAAATCAAGTGCTTTGGCGGGTTTACGAATTGGCTATGCAATTGGTCATCCTAAGTATATCCAAATTTTAGAAAGTATCAAATCTTCTTTTAATCCTTATTCAGTTGATATGTTAGCTGAAAATATAGCTACAGCTGCCGTTTCCGATGAGAAATATTATGTAGAAATAACTAGGGAGATTTGTGAAACGAGAGATTGGTTTGTGCAAACTATTGAAAGAACTGGTTTTCGTTCTCTAGATTCTAAAACAAACTTTGTGTTGCTCACGCATCCTAATTTAATCATTGAAGAACTTTATCATTATCTGGAAAACCACGATGTCTTCGTTCGATTTTTCCCAAAAACAGAACGCTTGAATAATTATTTGCGAGTTTCAATTGGAACGCAAGAAGAAATGGAAAAGGTCTATCAATTAATGAATAATTATGTCCTAAAAAAACAAACATAATGCACTAGTGATTTAGGTACTACATTTTTCCAACTTTACAAAACTGACTTTCTTAAAGATGAAAAAACAGTGAATGATAAAGATAACAATATTCACTATAAAAGAGAGAGAATCGGGGGAGACTTAAGGTCACTTTCCATTAGAAATGGTGATTTTCTGTATTCATATAATCTAGCACCGAAAGGTAAAGTTATAAACTTTGTTATCTAAGTAAGTGATAAAAACGATGCTTTGTCTGGAGAAATTTTAAATGATAATAAGCTAAGTATCAGAAATAAGGTAGCTGATGGTAAAACACAAAACTACTATGAAAACCAAGTGATAAACTTACTATTCAAAGAAATATATAATCATTCATAGTTTAGCTTTAAAAGCACATCTTTCGCTGCGTTCAAATTTCGTTATTTTAGTTTATTACAAAAAGTTGTTCATTTCAGCTTATCTCCGAAACCTTCAACCCCTAGTGCTTTAGCACTTAGAATTTGATGTAATCGTAGCGAAGTGTAGTAGCTGCTTTTTTCTCGCCGTTTATTTGGATTTAAAGCGTGAGACAAAACGGATCTTTAGTCTTTTTTCACGCTTTAATTAACGGCAATGTTTATTTCAAAACAGCTGTTTTAATTCTTTCATAAAAAATTGCCCAATCGTACTGATTGTTTTATTTTTTTGATAAAGAACACAGATTTTGTTGTTTGTACTTTCAGCCAATGGAACTAAACGAATTTCTTTTTTGGTAAATCCAGTTACCACACCAGATCCAGAAGCATAGGCATCTGTCTCTACGAGTATATTCATCAAGGTTCCACGATCGTTTGTGTAAATCACTGTTTCTTGTTCCTGATTTTCAATTAAGTCTTCTGAAAAATAAGCAAAGTTACTCCCTTCTTGTGTAAAACGAACTTGAGGATAGCAACATAATTGTTCTAGCTGAATGTCTTTTTGTTTCGCTAATGGATGGTTTTTTCCAAGAAAAATATGGGTTTTAAAGCTTCCAACAACATCATAAGTTAAATTTGCTTGCTCTAGATATCGCTCAATACCTGATTGATTTTGACTATTTAAATAAATAATACCAAGTTCACTATGGTAACTTTTCACATCTTCGATTACTTTTAAAGTCGTAGTCTCGAACACACGAAAATTCTTATATTGGTCTTTGAATTGCTGAATGACTTTTCCCATGACTTCTCCTAAGAAGTCATAGTGCTGGGAAGAAATCGAAAAACGTTCGCTCTTGGTTACTTCTTGATAGCGGTTTTCAATCATTTCCATTTGGGTCAAGATTTTTTCTGCATGTTCTAAAAAGGTCAAGCCATCTTCAGTTAAAGAAGCACCTTTATTGGTACGAATAAACAAAGTCACACCAATTTCTTCTTCTAATTCACGAATCCCGTTAGAAAGACTTGGTTGCGTGATAAACAGTTTTTTTGCAGCTTCTCGGAAACTACCATTATTCGCAACAGCTACAACATATTTCATTTGTTGAATATTCATAGATGGCCTCCGTCTTATTCAGAAAAATAGATTTTACGTCCGTTTAACGCTTGAACTGGACGATTGTTAAACGGCAACATGCCTTCATCAATTCGCTCAAAAAAATCCTGATCCATTTTTTGAATAGAATCGAAAACAAACCAATGAACAGGTCCCTTAGTTGGTGGTGTTGTTAAAGAACCTAAATAATGAAAATGAGATTTTTGTTCAGGTAAAAAAATTGAAGGATCAAACCATTGTTGATGGGTTTCAGAATTCCATTCTAGTGTTGTTTGTTTTTTTGAAAATCTATTTTTATCTTTCGTAATCATAAACAAGCAACCTACAACCAAATTATCACCAGAATTATTCATGTGAACAAGATGAAATTCTAGCGGCGCATGTTCCCCATCAAAGGTATGTTCGCTTGGTGTGTGAAAATGAATATCGGTTAAATAATACTTTTCATCTTCAAAAATCACATAGCTTTCTGTATTTGGTGGAACAAAGTGAAAGGTGTTTTTAAATTCTTTTTCTGTAAATTCTTCTGTTTTATAACAAAAATCGATCGCTCTATCCGTAGATACACCGTTGATTAAATTTTTTGACAAATTAACTGGCGATTGATAAGGATATTTAGCTCCAGTTGAAAACCAATCACAAAGCGTATGCCAATGTTCTGGCCCAAGCTCTCCTTCGTATCCCCATTCCACGTCCATATTTCGAATATTTTTCATCAAACCCCACCTTCTAATTTTATCATTTGAATAACTGTATACTAATTATGATTAATAGTCAATTTTCAAAATCTATTTCACTTTTTTGCGATCAAAGTACAGTCCATAATGAAGAAATCGATCTAGAAAAAGCATAACCTTTGAACTCATGATCAAAAATTATGCTTTTTATGCTATAAACTATTTATTTAACCAATTTTCTGGGTCTTGTTTCCACTCTTTTAATAATGCGACATCCTTTTCTTCTATATAATTCGATTCTAATGCTGCATCGATCAATGTTGAATAATTCGTCAAGGTGATTAAATCCATCTTGTGTTCTTCAAATTTTGCTTTCCCTTTTGGTAATTCATAAGTGAAGATTGCTGCCACACCGATAACGTCAGCACCTTCACGTTTTGCGGCATCTGCTGCTTCTAATACGCTGCCGCCAGTTGAAATCAAGTCTTCAATCACAACCATTTTTTGGCCTTCAAAAATACGCCCTTCGATTTGATTGCCCTTCCCATGTTCTTTGGCTTTACTACGAATATAAACCATTGGCAAATCTAAACTATCTGCTACCCAAGCTGCATGAGGAATCCCAGCTGTTGCGGTTCCTGCAATGACTTGCACATCTGGATAAGCTTGTTTGATTTTTTCAGCTAGGCCATTGGCAATATCCTTACGAACAACTGGATAACTCATTGTGATCCGATTATCACAATAAATTGGACTTTTGATGCCGCTCGCCCATGTAAACGGTTCGTTTGGACTTAAAAAGACGGCTTCAATTTCCAATAAATCTTTGGCAATTTTTTTTGCTAATACTGTCATTTGTTTACTCCATTCCACTCATTTTTTATTTGTAGGTATGCTTCGTACGGATTTTTCGCCTGTGTAATCGGTCGGCCTACTACAATATAAGTCGAACCAATTTCTCTAGCATCCCTTGGTGTCACTACGCGTTGTTGATCACCAACCTCACTGCCGCTTGGACGTATTCCTGGCGTTAAGCAAACAAATGCTTCACTTGTCACTTTGTGAATGCCTTGCGCTTCTAATGCAGAACAAACAACACCATCTAGCCCAGATTTTTCAGTGCATTTTGCATAATGAAGCACACTTTCTTCTAAAGAGACTCCAATCAATTGATCTTGCTGCATTTCTTTTTCACTAGTTGAAGTAAGTTGTGTTACAGCAATTAAGATAGGTACTTTCGCTCCATCTTTTGTTCCTTTTTTCAGTCCAGACTTTGCAGCTTCCATCATTTTGATACCACCAGCAGCATGAACATTCGTGATATCCACACCAAGTTTTGCTAAACCAATCATTGATTTTTCCACGGTGTTAGGAATATCATGTAATTTCAGATCAAGAAAAACAGAATGACCTACTCTCTTCAGCCAACGGACAATCCCTGGTCCTTCTTGATAAAAAAGTTCCATTCCTACTTTAACAAATAATGACTCTTCTTTAGGAAATTTGTCTAAAAATACTTCTACTTCTATTTTTGATGGAAAATCTAATGCGATGATCGGTCGTTCACTCATTGATTTTTTGCCTCTCTAACTTCTTTGATTAGTTGTTCCAATGATTCGATCTCAAGTTCCGCCATTCTCTTAGGCAAAGCATCGATTAACTTAGGACAAATATATGGATCTGTAAAATTAGCCGTTCCAACAGCTACTGCACTTGCTCCTGCCATAAACATTTCTAAAACATCATCTACTGTTTGGACACCGCCCATGCCGATGATCGGTAAGCTGGAAATGTGAGAAACTTGATGGATCAAGCGAATGGCAACAGGCTTGATGGCAGGACCTGATAAGCCACCTGTTTGGTTGGCTAAAATAGGACGACGGTTTTTTAGATCTATCCGCATTCCTAGCAGTGTGTTGATCATTGAAAAACCATCCGCACCTCCTGCTTCAATTGCTTGAGCAACTGGCACAATGTCTGTTACATTTGGAGATAGTTTCACATAAATTGGCACTTTTGCTACTTTTTTCACTGCTTGTGTTAATTGAAAGGCAACATCTGGATCTGTTCCGAAGGCAATACCGCCATGTTTTACATTAGGACATGAAATATTTAATTCAATTGCTGTAACATTCGGCGCATCGCCGATTTTGCTGCAGACTTCAACATAATCTTCTTCACAGGCTCCAGCAACATTAGCAATAATCGGTACATCGTATGCTTCTAATGCTGGAAGTTTTGTATTCATGACTACATCCAAGCCAGGATTTTGTAAGCCAATCGCGTTTAGCATACCACTCGGTGTTTCTGCCACTCTTGGTGTTGCGTTACCGAAGCGAGCTTTTGGTGTCGTTGCTTTGATCATGATCGAACCAAGTTTTCCCAGGTCATAATATTTGGCATATTCTTCACCAAACCCAAAACAACCACTAGCTGGAATAATAGGATTTTTTAATTCTAAACCAGGAATACTGATTGCTAACGGATTTTCCATCATAAAACCACCTCACTAGCTCTAAAGATCGGTCCTTCATCACAAACTTTAACACTTTTTGTTCCAGTTTCATCATCAGGTACATGACAAACACACGCATAACAAGCTCCCATACCGCAAGCCATTCGCTGTTCTAGAGAAAGAAAAACATTTGGGTTCTCAGAAAAAACTTGAGCGACCATCTTTAACATGCCATTAGCACCACAAGCATAAACTGCATCTGGCTGTTCCTTTTGAATTGCATCCAATAAAAGATTGCCGACATTTCCTTCAACTCCAAAAGAACCGTCGTCGGTTGCAAAACGAGTATCTCCTAGAGCGATAAATTCATCTTGGAAATAAGCAACTTCTTTAGACGCATACCCGAGAAAATGAACAACTTCAATCCCCTTCTGGTTCAATTGCTTCGACAGCTCATACATTGGTGGAATACCAATTCCACCGCCAATCACATATGCTTTTTGGCCAGCAGTCAAGCAATCGACGTCAAAACCATTTCCTAAAGGACCCATCACATCTAAGGTGTCTCCTGTTGAGAGCTCAGCAAAAACTTTTGTTCCATCTCCTTCTGTTCGATAAATAATCGTACAGGTCTTTGCTTCTTTATCTATTTGATTGATACTGATTGGCCTTCTTAAAAGCATGTCAGCTCTAGGAACTTTTATATGGATAAACTGCCCAGGTTTTCCCATTTCATTGACTAACTCACCTGTCAACGTCATTTGGAAAATTCTAGGTGCTAATTGTTGCTGAGAGATGATTGTCATTATTTCCTGTTTCATTTATTCCGCCCCTTTACAACATGACGTTGAGAAAAAAGTGCCTATTCCATATTTTTGAGGAATCTGCTTTTTTCTCAATGTTCATCTAACTTTAAATCGATTTGGTTGAAAATGCTCGTGATTCTAAAACTTTTAAAATAGCTTCTGCTGTGTCTAATGAAGTGAACAGTGGTACGCCGTGTTCCACAGCTTCACGGCGAATCAAAAATCCATCTTGATTTAGATCAGAACGGTTTTTATCCATAGTATTCACAACAACTTGCGCTTGACCGCTACGAATCAAATCAAGAACGGTCTCGCCACCTTGATTTATTTTAAGAACCGTTTTAACAACTAAGTCATTTTCTTTCAGGAATGTCGCCGTTCCTTGTGTCGCAATCAGGCTGTAGCCAATATCATTGAAACGTTTTGCTAAGGCTAAAGCTTCTTCTTTTGTCTCATCCGCTATAGTAAATAGTACCGTACCAAAGCTAGGTAAATGCAGGCCGGAAGCCTCAAATGCTTTATATAAGGCTTTTTCTAAACTGTAATCAGAACCCATTACTTCACCAGTTGACTTCATTTCAGGACCTAAGTATGTGTCTACTTTTTGGAGTTTAGTAAATGAGAAAACTGGCGCCTTGATGTGTACTTGTTGGCTCTCAGGATAAAGTCCATCTTGGTAGCCTAAATCCGTTAGCTTTTCACCAAGAATTGCTTTTGTCGCCACCTGAGCCATTGGAATTCCTGTGATTTTACTTAAAAACGGCACTGTTCGACTAGCTCGAGGATTGACTTCTATCACGTAAACTTTCTCTTCGTGGATCACGAATTGGATATTCATCATACCGACACAGTTAAGCCCAATCGCTAGTTTTCGTGTATAATCAGTGATTGTTTGCTGAATCTCTTTTGATAGAGTTTGTGGTGGATAAACGGCCATTGAATCTCCAGAATGGACTCCAGCACGCTCAATGTGTTCCATGATCCCTGGAATTAGAACTGACTGACCATCACAAATTGCATCAACTTCGCACTCTTTGCCTAGTAGATAACGATCGACCAATACCGGATGTTCTGGTGAAGCTTTTACTGCATTACACATATAATCTTCCAGATCCTTTTGATTCTCTACGATTTCCATTGCTCGCCCGCCAAGTACATAACTCGGACGAACTAAGACGGGATAACCTATTTTATTAGCCACAGCAACCGCTTCTTCTGCGCTCGTTGCAGTATCTCCAGGTGGTTGGGGAATGTCTAGTTCTTGTAATGCCTGTTCAAATAAGTCGCGATTTTCTGCTCTGTCTAAATCTTCAATTGATGTACCTAGAATCTTAACCCCTTGTTTTACTAAAGGTTCCGCCAGATTGATCGCTGTTTGACCGCCGAACTGAACGATAACACCTGTCGGTTTTTCTAATTCAATCACATTCATAACATCTTCTAATGTTAGCGGTTCAAAATAAAGTTTATCTGAAATCGAGAAATCTGTTGAGACAGTTTCAGGATTACTATTCATAATGATTGCTTCAAATCCTGCTTCTTGAATCGCTTTTACAGAGTGAACCGTTGCATAATCAAACTCCACCCCTTGACCGATTCTGATGGGTCCTGAACCCAGAACTAGTACGGATGGTTTCTCGGAGCGAATACTCTCATTTTCAAATTCATAAGTGCTGTAAAAATAAGGGGTTTGAGATTCGAATTCAGCAGCACAAGTATCGACCATTTTGTAGACGGGTAGAATGTTTTGTTCATGACGATAGTCTGTGATAACTTGCTCGTTCAATTGCCAAAGTTCAGCAATTTTTCTATCGGTAAACCCATTTTGTTTAGCTTCTTTTAGAATCTCAACATCTTTGATATTTTCTTTTAATGCCGTTTCTATCTCAAAAATGTGAAGTAGCTTGTCTAGGAAGAATAAATCGATTTTAGTTAGCATAGCTAAATCTTCAATTGTAAATCCTCGTCTAATGGCTTCTGAAAGATAAAACAGTCGATCATCTTGGGCTTTTACGATTTTTTCAGTCAGTATTTCATCGCTAACTTCTTGAATTTCTTTCAGTTCGTTGTGGTAAGCCCCAATCTCAAGAGATCGAACCGCTTTTAGTAATGACTCTTCGATGTTGCGTCCAATTGCCATGACTTCTCCTGTTGCTTTCATCTGAGTTCCTAAACGACGTTCACCTTTTTCAAATTTATCAAATGGCCAACGAGGGATTTTGGCAACAACATAATCCAATGCTGGCTCAAACTCTGCATAGGTTGTTTCTGTAACAGGATTTTTCATTTCATCTAATGTTAAACCGACTGCTATTTTTGCAGCTAATTTTGCGATAGGATACCCTGTTGCTTTACTAGCTAAAGCTGACGAACGAGATACTCGCGGATTGACTTCTATGACATAATAATTAAAACTATGTGGATCTAATGCTAACTGAACATTGCAGCCGCCTTCTATTTTTAACGCTCGGATGATTTTTAAAGAAGCGTCACGAAGCATTTGATATTCATGATCGGATAATGTTTGACTAGGAGCGAATACTATTGAATCCCCCGTGTGGATTCCAACTGGGTCAAAATTTTCCATGTTGCAGACAACAATCGCATTATCAGCAGAATCACGCATAACTTCATACTCGATTTCTTTAAAACCAGCGATACTTTTTTCGATTAAGCATTGAGTAGCGGGAGATAGTTTTAAACCATTTTCAGCGATGATTCGCAATTCTTCTTCATTGTCACACATTCCCCCACCTGTACCGCCTAAGGTAAATGCAGGACGTACAATAATCGGATAGCCAATTGTATTGGCAAATTCTACCGCTTGTTCTACCGTATTGACGATTTCACTTTCAGGAATCGGCTGATCTAAGTCTTCCATTAATTGTTTGAATAAATCACGATCTTCCGCTTGGTCGATTGCATCTAATTTTGTGCCCAATAATTCAACATTCAACTCATCTAAAATACCTGATGCTGCTAATTCCATCGCCATATTTAATCCAGTTTGACCACCTAATGTCGGCAGCAATGCATCAGGACGTTCTTTTCGTAAAATTCGAGAAACAAATTCTAAAGTGATTGGTTCAATATACACTTGATCCGCAATTTCTTTGTCCGTCATGATCGTTGCTGGATTTGAATTGACCAAAACGACTTCGTATCCTTCTTCTTTTAAAGCAAGACATGCCTGTGTACCAGCATAGTCAAATTCTGCAGCTTGGCCAATAATGATTGGTCCAGAACCGATAACCATGATTTTTTTGATGTCTGTTCTTTTTGGCATTAGTCCTGCTCCTTCCATGCATCCATTAATTCCATAAACTCGTCGAACAAATGAAGTCCATCATGTGGACCTGGTGCTGCATCTGGATGATATTGCACTGTAAATGCTGGGTGTTGACGATGCCTAACCCCTTCAATAGAGCCATCATTTACTTCCACATGGGTAACAAATAACCTTTCAGGATCTATGGTTGTTTCATCCACTGCATATCCATGATTTTGTGAAGTAAAATCGATTCTTCCTGTCGCGATTTCTCTGACAGGGTGGTTTAATCCTCGATGACCAAATTTCATTTTGTAAGTGTCTGCCCCATTCGCTAAAGCAAATAATTGATGACCTAGACAGATGCCAAAAATTGGCACCTTCCCTTGAATTGCTTGAATCATTTCGATTGCTTCTGGTACATCTTTAGGATCTCCTGGTCCATTTGTCAGCATAACACCATCTGGTGACAGTTCTAAAATCATTTCAGCCTTCGTGTTATAGGGTAAAACGGTTAAGTTGCAATGACGTTTTGATAATTCACGTAAAATACTATGCTTTAAGCCGAAATCTACTACTACTACATTACGACCAACGCCTGGACTTGGATATGGTTTTGTTGTAGAAACTTGAGCCACTTGATTTTTAGGTAAAACAGTTGCTTTTAGCTGGTCGAATTCATGAGTTAAATCATCATCTGCATCAACAAAAGCTGCTTTCATTGTTCCAACTGAGCGCAATTTTCTTGTTAGCGCACGCGTATCAATCCCTGAAATTCCAGGAATGCCTTTTCTTTTCAAGAATTCATCCAATGTCATTTGAGCACGCCAGTTTGAAGCAAGTCTGGCATGTTCTTTGACGACCACACCTTTACAAGTTGGGGAGATTGATTCATAATCATCGCGATTGACACCATAATTTCCAACCATTGGATAGGTAAATGTAATAATTTGACCATTGAAACTTTGATCAGTGATTGTTTCTTGATAGCCTGTCATGCTCGTTGTAAATACGATTTCTCCAACAACATTAACATCTGCACCAAACCCTTTTCCCTCAAAAACGGTTCCGTCTTCTAGTATCAACAGTCGCTTCAAATTTATGCATCTCCCTTAGACCAAGCTGATTGTCCATCAACAAAGGTCATTAATGTATTCCCTTTTACTTTCCAGCCGACAAATGGTGTATTGACACCTAATGATTCAAAATCCTTATCCTCAATTTCCTCTTCAGACAACAAATCGAAAACGGCAATATCCGCAGGACTTCCAATTGTTAGTGTGCCGGCATCTAAACCAAAAATTTCTGCTGGTTTGGTCGCCATCCAATTAATTACTTGTTCCAAGGTGAATTTTCCGTTTACAACAAAATTAGTATAGATTAGTTGAAAAGCTGTTTCACTCCCTACAATTCCAAATGGTGCTTTTAGGAATGTTTGATTTTTTTCTTCTAATCCATGAGGTGCGTGATCTGTTGCGATACAATCGATTGTACCATCCAATAACCCTTCAATCAGCGCATCACGATCAGAGGTAGCTCTAAGAGGTGGATTCATTTTCCAAAAACCATTATCTTCTGGGATATCTTCATCGATCAAAATCAAGTGATGAGGTGCAACTTCTGCTGTAACATGAATCCCAGCTCGTTTCGCGTCACGTATCACACGAACACTTTCTTTTGTTGAAACGTGACAGACGTGATAATGAACGCCTGTTTCACCTGCTAAAACTACGTCTCTAGCAATCTGGGATGCTTCTGTAGAACTTAATATCCCTGGTAATCCCAATTTCTTTGAGATCTCACCTTCATGCATCACTCCCCCAAAAAGGAGTGACTCATCTTCTGTATGTGCTACGATCGCCATGTCGTTTGCTGCTGCTTCTTTCATTGCAAGATACATTGTCCCTGCAGTTTGAACGCCGACTCCATCATTGGTAAACGCAAAAGCGCCAACTTCTTTTAAGGCTTTTTGATCAGTTAATATTTCACTACGTAATTCTTCCGTGATTGGCGCATATTGCAACACTTTTACCACAGCGTTTTCTTCAATAATGTCATAAACTTCTTTTAATTTTTCTGCAGTATCTGGTACAGGATTCAAGTTTGGCATAGCGCAAACCGTTGTATATCCGCCTCTTGCAGCGGATTTACTCCCCGTTTCGATTGTTTCTTTGTAAGTAAAACCTGGTTCTCTTAGATGAACATGCACGTCAACCAATCCTGGTGTAATCAGCTGTCCTTTAGCATCGTAAACTTTTTCAAATGTACTTTCTTCAAAAGATTCTCCAATTGCTTTGATCTTGCCATTTTCGATCCATATTTCTGCTGGTATCAATTGATTCTCTTTTTTTATGATTTTGCCATTTTTGATAAGTGTTTTCATGTTGTTCACCTATGCCTTTCCATGTAGTACTGCTTCTAAAATTGCCATTCTCATATAAACGCCGTTGCTCATCTGCTGGATGATTCTAGATTGTATTCCTTCTACTAGAGAATCCGCCAGTTCAACATCGCGATTGACTGGCGCTGGATGCATAATGACCGCATGTTTTTGTAATTGTTTCGCTCGTTCGACAGTTAAACCATATTGTTGATGGTACTCTTCTTTTGAAAACAGTTCTGATCCATCATGACGTTCATGTTGCACTCTAAGCAGCATCATTACATCTACTGTTTCGACCACTTCATCTAAAGGCATGTAATGTCCATAAGCTTCAAATTGCTTGTCATACCACTCTTCTGGTCCTGAAAAAAAGATCGTGGCGCCAAGCCGTTTTAACATTTGCATGTTTGATTTTGCAACTCTAGAATGGGTGATATCTCCAACGATTGCAATTTTTAATCCTTCAAAGTGCTTAAATTCTTCGTATATTGTCATCAAATCTAGTAAACACTGGGTAGGATGTTGCCCACTGCCGTCCCCACCATTAATGATGGCACATTGAATTGTTTTACTTTGGATCAGTTCATCGTAATAGTTTTCTTCTCCATGACGAATGACCGCCACATCCACTCCGATTGCTGACATCGTCAGCACTGTATCATAGAGCGTCTCACCTTTTTTTACCGAGCTCATACTCTCTTCAAACTCGATTACTTCAATCCCTAATTTTTTCTCCGCAACATCAAAGCTCTTATGCGTTCGTGTACTATTTTCAAAAAACAAGTTTGTCGCAAAGTATTGTTTTTTTTCGGGTTGCCAGGTCGCACCTTGTTTAAACTCTTGCGCACGATGAATCAAGCCCATGACTTCTTGATCACTTAATGCTTCCACAGTTAAAAGATGTTTTAAACTGATACGTTCAGATGTGATGATCATTCGTTTTCCTCCTTGTTTTAAAAGCTGAAAGAGCTCGTTCAGCCTTGACAGGAAAATAGGAAAAAATAACTGAGGTGCTTTTTACCTCATTTATTTTTTATCTTTTTCCCGAAACCTTCAATCCTTAGCGCTTTAGCGCTTAGGAATTGATGAGATCGAAGCAAGGCGTAGTGTTAGCTCTTGAAGCTAGATATCAATGATAACAACGTTCCACACTTTTTTACCTAGTTAGACTTTTCTTCACTCCGAGCTGTTTCAGGTAAAATTAGGTTTAAAATAATTCCTAAGACTGTTGCCAATGCCATTGATGATAATTCAAAGGTATCTACTTTAAAGACTAAACCACCAATGCCGATAACTAAGATCACAGAAGCAATCAGTAAATTCTTTTTCTTATCAAAATTGATTTGATTATCAATTAAAATTTTCAATCCACTCGCTGCAATTACTCCGAATAAGACGAAGCTGATACCAGAAATTACTGGACCAGGGATGCTTAAAATGACTGCACTTAATTTACCTACAAAACCAAGTCCGACCGCGAAGACCGCAGCACCCGCAATAACGAAGACACTGTGCACTCTTGTGATTGCCAAAACTCCGATGTTTTCACCATAACTTGTGACAGGAGGACCACCCACTAGACCTGCTACGATTTGCGCAGCACCATCTCCCATCAATGTTTTTGATAAACCTGGGTCTTGAAAGAAGTTTCGTTTTGTTAATTTATTTAAAACCATCAAGTGCCCGATATGCTCGGTCATTGTTACAAATGCAATTGGTGCCATCGTTGTGATGGCATTTAAGTGTAGTTTTGGTTGGTATTGCACAAAAGGTATTTCAAAGTTCGGCATAGCAAACCATGCTGCATCTTTAATTGGTTCAATGTCTACGATACCGAATAATAATGCAACGAGATAACCGCTGACGATTCCCAGTAAAATTGGAATCAAACCTAGAAATCCTTTGAAAAACATGTTATAAAAGATTGTTAATCCAAGTGTAATCAAAGCAACTGCGATGAATTTGAAATCATATTCACCATCATTGAACATTGCGTTATTGGCTGCATTAGAAGCAAGCCCTAATCCGATAACCATAACAACAGGTCCTACTACGATCGGTGGTAAAATTTTATCCAACCAAGCTGAGCCTATTTTACTAATGATGATAGAAACGATTAGATAAACCAAGCCTGTTGTTATTGCTCCTTGAGCAATTGCTGGATAGCCATCACTTTTCATTAGCATCTGCATAGCCGCGATAAAGGCAAAACTACTTCCTAAATACGCTGGAATTTTTCCTTTCGTTACGAACAAATAAACGATCGTTCCAAGTCCCGAACTGACTAAGGCAATTCCTGGATCGATTCCTACTAAAATCGGAACTAAGACTGTGGCACCAAACATTGTGAATAAATGCTGTAAACTTAGACCAATCCAATGTGCTGCCTTTGGTCTATCGTGAATATCTAATACTGCTTCTTCGTTGCGAAATTCTTTTTCTGTCATTTCATCCTACCCTATCTTTGCTATTGTATTTGTCTACTCTTCTGTGCTTGCAATTAAAATCCGATCTGCGCCATCTTTTTCTTCTACTTCAACAATGATTTCTTCTGCCATTGAAGTCGGAATATTTTTGCCTACGTAATCTGCTCGAATCGGAAGTTCTCTGTGTCCTCTATCCACCAGGACTGCTAATGAAATCTTTCTAGGTCGACCAAGATCCATGACTGCATCCATTGCTGCTCGGATCGTTCGGCCAGTAAAGAGTACATCATCAATTAGAATCACTTCTTTTCCCTCTAATGAAACAGGGATATCAGACGAGTGAAGTTCTGGTTCTTCTAATGATCGTTTCTTCATTGATTGTCCGTCCATATCATCACGGTATAAGGTAATATCCAACTCACCTACTGGAACTTCAATATGTTCTAATTGTTTTAAGCGTTCTGCAATTCTTTGCGCAATGTAGATTCCGCGGGTTTTGATTCCTACCAATACGGTATCTTGAATTCCTTTGTTTCTTTCAATAATTTCATAAGTGATTCTTGTCAGTGCTCGTTTCATCGTTACTGCATCGACAACTTCTTTTTTTTGCATTTTTTTCTCCTCCTGAAAATTTGAATTTTATTGCTGACTTATGAACAAATTGTTTCCGTGTAAAAGCGTTACACTTGCTTTTTTTCATGAGTGTCAGTTCTTTCTGATATTAAGTAGTGGAGGATTAAGGTAGCTTCGTTCTCTTCGTTCGCCAAGTACTGTTCATCATCTGTTCTGCAATTTACAGCAAACAAAAATCCTCCCACCCGTGTTCGGATAGGAGGATTGAATTGATCTATACAAAGATACCATTCAGTTCACACAGATTTTTTCTAAGCGCACCTAGATATTGTTCTGCATGTTTCCTTCTTAGCCTCACGGGACTACTCTTAAAGGATGACTTATTTAATTTTCTTTCTAAAACAGTGTACCTTTTCTTTTAAAATAAATCAATCATTATTTCTTAATTGGTCTAAAGTTTTTTCAAAAAGATCTGGTAAAGGGGCTTCAAAGACCATCATTTGATCGGTTGTTGGATGTTTAAATCCTAGTATTTCGGCGTGTAAAAATTGTCCTTGACCTTTTAACGTCTTTCTTGGTCCGTATAATGGATCACCAGCAACTGGATAACCGATATATTTCATATGGACACGGATTTGATGGGTACGCCCTGTTTCCAACTGAAGTTGAACTAACGTAAAACCTTCAAAGCGTTCCAAAACTTCAAAATGTGTCACTGCAGGTTTTCCGCCTTCTATCACAGCTTGCATTTTTCGATCATTTTTTGAACGACCGATCGGGGCATTGATTTCACCTTTATCATGTGATATTTCACCGTGGACTAAAGCAACATACTTTCTAAGTGAGGTTTTATCTTTTAATTGTTCGGCTAAAGCAATATGCGCTTTATCATTTTTAGCAACCATTAACAAGCCAGAAGTATCTTTATCAATACGGTGAACGATCCCTGGGCGAATGATGCCGTTGATTGAGGATAAGTCTTTTATATGATATAACAATGCATTTACTAATGTTCCGTGTTGATGTCCAGCAGATGGGTGGACAACCATTCCCTGAGGTTTATTGACGACTAATACATCGTCATCTTCGTAAACGATTTCGATTGAGATATCTTCCGCCAAAACATCAAGTTCTTCAGGTTCTGGCACATTAATACTGATTTCGTCATTTTCTTTTACTTTGTAATTTGAGCGGGTAATTTCACCATTGACCGTTATATTTTGGTCTTTTAACCACTGTTGAATTTGTGAACGGGAATGATTTTTTAATCTCTCACTTAAAACTTTATCGATCCGTCCTTTTTCTTGCTTTATTTTTACATTAATTTGGTCCATTTTTTCCATCCTTCGCTGCTTTTTCGTCTAAAATCAAATAAATAAAAATACATATTACGCCAATAACGAGCGCTGAGTCAGCAACATTGAAT
Source organism: Enterococcus sp. AMC1251 (assembly GCF_058216535.1). NCBI lineage: Bacteria > Bacillati > Bacillota > Bacilli > Lactobacillales > Enterococcaceae > Enterococcus > Enterococcus sp. AMC1251. Next base: position 1,847,552 of record NZ_CM177098.1, read on the forward strand.
ATAGGAAAGCTAATAAATTCTGTTTGGAACATATCAACAACAAATCCTAAACGAATGCGATCGATAAAATTTCCGACTGCTCCCGCTAAGACTAAACTCAAACCGACTGTAAACCATTTGCTTCCATTAATATTTTTAACTAAAATATACAAAACCACGGCTACTACAATCACCGTAACGATGTAAAAAAACCACATTTTCCCTTCTAAAAGGCTCCAAGCGGCCCCTGTATTACGAAGGTAAGTAAAGGATAACACTCCTGGAATAAATTCTTTGGTTTCACCCAATGAAATATTGGTCACCGTTAAATATTTGACCCACTGATCCAAACCAATCAGAACGGCACTGATAATAAGATAAATTGCTAACAACGGCTTTCATTCCTTCTCTAAATTATTATATAAATCTCTTGGACGGATAATACCAAGTAAACTGCCATTTGGATTACCATCTTTTGTAATTAAGATCGCTTCTAATCTAACGTGTGTTACAAACAGCTTTTCAACTTGATACACAGTTGTCTCTTTGCTAACAAATTGATAATTACTTCCTTTATAATTACGCACTAAAAGTTCAGAGGCGTTTCTTCCGTCTAGTTGAATGTCTCCGTTAGTACTTTCGACCGCTAGCCAAATGCCCAAACCTCGCACAGTGATTAACCCTTTGAAGATTCCATCATCATAGATTGGAAATTGTGAATATCGCTTACGAGCTACAATCGATAGAATTTCTTTAATTGAAATATTCACATCAAACCCTGTGACCTTTTTTGAAAAACGAGGCAGAACTTTTTCCGGACTGATCAACGCTTTTTCAATTTCTAACAAACGATTGACTGCCCACTCATTGGGTTCAGCTATCACAAAATCGGTGGAAATCTGTTCGTGGACAATTGCATTTCTTAGTTGAGCCATTTGTAATAAATCATCTTGAAAAAGTGGGATTTGGCTGTCTTTTTTCCTAGATAGTCTGCGAACCATTTCGCTGAATCCCATATTTGTCGGATTATTTAATTGTTCACGAAACCACTTTTCAATACGATTAAAACTACTTAGAAATTCTTCCGCTCTTTCGCCCATCACGTTTTCTCCTTGATGACATATGCTTTATTTAACATTGAAAATACAAAAATGAAATAGAGAACAGATAACACTAAAATACCTATTATGTTCAAATGTAATACTGGTATCAACAACATTCCAATGAAAAGTATAACATAAATGGACATCAGTGTTGGGTTCATTGTTATCTCTAAATCAACCGTTTGCCTCTGATCACACACCGTAAAAGGGGAACTTTTCAAAAAGAAAAACTTAGCCTGTATTATACATTGTGTTTCATCTATTTCGACTTGTTTCGTTTCATTTTGAGTTAAGTAAAACCATTTTTCATTATTTTTTCTGATCTCGATTGGACTGGCCATTCCATAAAATCCGGTATTTCTAGTACAACGAATCTTCATGCTGATTCCTCCTCGAGCTTTAGTTTAAAGTATATAACAAAAACCTTCTGACTGGAAGAAAGAAGTTGGTTTTATGAGAATTAAATCGCGACACTTCCTGCAAGGACATAAACAAACGACTATATTGACAACACTATAGCTTCAAATAACAACCGTTCAAGAAAAAACTGTCAAACAGAGATATTATTTCATTTTCTGATAAACAAAAAATCACTTAAAAATCGAGTTTCGTTATATATTTTCTAAATAAATTTTGACATTCCCGAGTTAAAGCAATCGTTTCTGTCACTTTATTGATTAAGTAATAAGTCAATATTTAGAGAACTTTTGATAGCTACTTTCATCCAGCAAACTCTTTCCCGAACCATATTCAACAATTCATTCTTTTTCGTCAAGTTGTGCCTTATGACAACATTTAATCGCGACCTTTCTCATTATAAAAATGACTTTTTTGCAAAAGATTGACGGAGTCCTGTTTTCACTTTATAATGATGCTAGACTTTAGAAAATAAAGGAGCGTGATTTGAATGGAAAAAGGGTTCGTCAAATGGTTCGATAATAGAAAAGGTTACGGCTTTATTGGCTACAATGAAGATGAGGAAATCTTTGTTCATTTCACAGCAATAGAAGAAGAAGGCTTTAAGTCCTTAGAAGAAAATCAAGCCGTTGAATTTGAAGTAATGGAAGGTACACGTGGTTTGCAAGCCGCTCATGTGAAGAAAATATAAAAAAAACAGCATTCCGCTTATCAGAATGCTGTTTTTTTTAATAATGTTTACTAATAGTCAATTCAGGATCATCAATAATTTTTGTTGCGAAAGCTGCTTGTTGCTTAAGTGACTCTATAAATGCTAGTTTAGTTTTTTTAGTCATAATAAACATTTGTGTACTATCTTTAAATTCAGACGATTTCACTTCAATACATTTAGGACCAACTCGAATCATATCTATTGCAGATAAGGCTATTCTTTTGCGTCTCACTGGTAATAATGCATGAACGATCAAATACTCACTATCAATCATAAAATAACGATTAAACCCCAGTAATGCAAAGAAAAAGAAAATAACTAATACAATATTACTAATCAAATAAGGACGAGTGTGCTCCAATGTCAAAATCAAACTTAAAAATAAAATACCAAATGTACAGGACCAATAAATTATCGCTGTTGATAATTCTGGTTGCCAATGATAGACTCTTTTCTTCATGTAGCGACCCCTTAATAAAAATTCAATATGTTATAATAGTAACATACTTCAACTTTTAACGAAAAGAAAATAAGGAGATTTTTATGTTACGAATATATGTCGATGCTGCAACAAAAGGAAATCCTGGCCCAAGTGGCGGTGGTATAGTCATTGTAGGAAACACCCTTCACGAACAAATTCATTTACCACTTGGAGAGTGTTCTAACCACGAAGCAGAGTTTAAAGTTTTTATCAAAGCATTGCAATTGATCCTTGAAAAAAAACTAAATGACCAAACGATTTTGATTCATTCTGACAGTAAAATAGTCGTTCAAACAATTGAAAAACAGCATACTAAAAATCCTATATTTCACCCCTACTTGCTTACCTTTCAGCAACTAGAAAACAGTTTTCCTTTATTGCTTGTTAAATGGTTGCCAGAAAGCCAAAACAAAGGTGCTGATACCTTAGCTAGACAAGCGTTGCAGAAGTTTAATAAGCTATAATTACAATGTCAAATCTACTACTTTGCCATTTGTTACTTGTAGAAGCGACACTGAAGCCAATTCTATCTGCTTTCCTCTTTTTCCAGCTGATACAATAATCGTATCGAATCTAGTTGCTTCTTTTGCTATGTAAGTTGGGAAAAGTTTCTTCATTCCAATCGGTGAACAACCACCCCTAATGTATCCTGTCGTTTCTTCCAAGTCTTTCAAATGAAGCATTTCTACTTTTTTATTTCCACTTGCACTAGCTAATTTTTTTAAGTCTAGTTCATTGTTACCTGGAATAACCGCAACAATCGGTCCTGTTTTATTCCCTACAGTTACTAACGTCTTGAATATTTTTCCATCTTCTATCCCTAATTTTTCAGCAGCACTATCCGCACTTAAATGATCTTCGCTCCATTCAAATTCACTATAGATAATTTTATGCTGCTCAACAATTCGAATCGCATTTGTTTTTTGTCTCTTTTTTTTCTTAGCCATTTCGCTTCACCTCATGATTAAGTTTAGCAAAGAAATCGACGGATGCAAGAAAAATAGACGAAGCCGAGACAGAAGACTTCGTCTATTTTTTAAAAAGCTAATATTTTAAGGATTTCACGTAATTCCCCAACAGGTACTTGACCTGGTGCGGAAGCTTTTTTAGCTGCACCAAATGTCATTGCAGAACCAAAAATCTCTCCGCTCATCCGGCTTACCATGCCTAATTGTCCCATTGACATGGTAACAAGTGGTCGATTCGCGTGCGTTGTTTTCATTTCATTTGTTGCTTCTAAAAGAGTTAATACATCTTCAGATGACTGTGGCATCACAGCAATTTTACAAATATCTGCATTTTTTTCCTGCATGCTACATAATCTTGAAATGATTTCTTCTTTACTAGGCGTTTTATCAAAATCATGATTGCACATTACGATTTTAATTGCTTTTTCATGCGCTGATTCGATCGTTTCTTGAACAAGTTTTTCATCCATAAATAACTCAACATCTAATAAATCGATTGTACCTTTTTTAATGACTGTTTTGTATAAGTCGAAATATTGTTCATCTGAAAACGCAATTTCGCCACCTTCTTGTTTAGTACGGAATGTAAATAGAACTGGTTTATCAGATAAAACCTCTGAGATCTTATTTGACATTTCAGCTACAGCTTTAAAATCTGTGACTTGATCAAAAAAATCAACACGCCATTCAACTAAATCACAATCAATTGTTAGTAAATGTTTAGCTTCTTCTATTAATTCAACTTCATTTTTACCTACTAGAGGAACAATAATTTTAGGACTCCCACTTCCGAGAATCACATTTTTAACTGTAACTGTATTCATTCTTTGTATCCTCCTTATTTAGATGTATCAATTGTTTGACGATATCGAATAAAAATAATAACTGCCAATACAAAACCAATTCCTGCAATAACTGTATCTAATAGCATGATACCATGTGGATTACTATTAGCGATTTTACCAGAAACGACTGGGATAGCAAAGGAAGCAATACTTCCAAAGGTGTAAAAGATTCCTGTAATGGTTCCTTTACCAGCTGGAAACATTTCGCCCATTACGGTTAAGCCTAACTGCATAACCCCACCAGCAGCAAAGAATCCTACTAATACTGCTCCAATGGTTAGCACTACAGGTGTTGGGAATAACCACATTGTAGCAATCGCCAAGAATGAAGCTAGTGTATAGGGTAATACTAAATTAACTGGACGAATTTTGGCAGCAACAACAGCTGTTACTCCTACACAAACCAATGAACCTGTAGAATAATATGAAACAAGTAGTTTCGCAGCATTTTCTGACATAGAAGCAACTTCTTGACCATAGACAGCGATGTATTGACTAATTAAATAGAATGTTGCTTGAGAAATAAATCCATAGATCACAAAAGCAACACCTTCAATATGCATTTTAGGCTTACTTTTGAATTTTGTAACAGGGGCTTCTTCAATTTCGATCCCTTCTTTTTCAGCTACTTTATTATCTGAATCTGGGAATGGCAATTTTAATAAAAATAGAGCATTGACACATAATAAAACTAAACAGACAACAAATGACCAACCAAACCACAAACCACTACTACCTAAAAAAGCAATTATAAACGGTAACGCGAACTGACCAATCTGTACAGCAGCTTTAATTAATACACTAGCTGTGCCAGCTGTTTTAGGAAAAGATTCCATCAAAGCAGGGTACGTGCCAGAATCTAGACAAGAATTGGCAATTCCTGCAATCACTCCAAATGCCATCGCAACTGGTACACTTGGACTGAATAGAATTCCTACAAAGAATAATGCATAAATCGCCATTCCTAGATAAACAAATGGTTTACGACCAAATTGATCTGATAACCAGCCCGAAATCAAAATCGCAACCAATCGCCCGATTCCAAGCATTGCAACCACTCCTGACACACCCTCAATATTTGTGTGCCATTGTGCTGCCAGTGCATCCTTGTTTTGCATGATGATTAAAACGCCCATCCCATGAACAATATAATTGATATACAGCCCTAATGCTGTCGGTACATACTTATTTTTCATTCGTTTCTCTCCTGTAAGTAAAATTCTTTTTTAGTCTTTAAATAATAGCTCTTTAATATACTCAACGGGCATATCTTCCCCAGTGAAATGTTTGAATGCTTCTGCCCCTTGATAAAGCATCATGCCAAGACCATTGATGGTTTTCTTTGCGCCATGTTCTCGAGCAAATTTTAGTAATTTTGTTTCTTTCGGAATATAAACAACATCGAAAACAACTAAATCTGGACGAATAATTGCTGGATCATTAATTAGACTCTCTTCTTCTAGAGGTTTCATGCCCACTCCAGTTGCATCAATGTAGATACTACTTTCACTAATTGACTGTTTAAACGCTTTTTGATCTGACAAGTCAGTCAGTGTTGCTTTACACTCTGTATTCTCGTTGATTTTTTTCACTGTTTCTTCTGCATTGTTGTAATGTTGATCGTTGATGTTAAAGATTCGTAATTCCTTAGCACCATCTAGAGCAGCTTGAATCGCAATTGCAGTTCCAGCACCACCAGCACCTGTCATTGTGATGATTTGATTTTTGACTTCTACGCCCTCTTCTTTCAATGCACGCATTGCGCCAGTGCCATCCGTCACGTGTCCTACTAAATGACCTTTTCCGTCCTTATTCGTTACAGTATTCACTGCGCCAACTAATTTTGCAGCAGGTGAAAGCTCATCTAAATAAGGAATGATTGCTTGTTTGTTCGGCATCGAGACATTCGATCCACGAATCCCTAACGCTCGGATCCCTTGAACCGCATCTTTCAGTTCTTCATTTCCGACTTCAAAAGCCATGTATGCGTAATCTAAACCTAATTTAGCAAAAGCTTCATTATGCATAGTTGGTGATAAACTGTGGCGAATCGGTGTTGCAATCAAACTGATTAATAATGTGTGTCCGTCAATTCTTTCTGTCATATTAAGTTCCCTCGCTTTATATAGTTTTTGTTGCTTGTAAACTTTTCGTTTGTTCAAATATCATTTTTTTCGTTCGAGTATTTTCTAGAACCTCGATCGTTTTCAGAATGTCGCGAGCTTCTCTCGTTCCTTCCATAATTCGTCTAGCTACTTTACTATCTCCCATATTCAAAAGCACTGCACCATTACTTCTAGCGTACTGATCTAATTCACGAATCAGTGGTGCTTCTGCACGCATTCCAAGGCATACGAACCCTAAATCAAATGGTAACTCAATTGTTCCCCCTTCTTTTTCAACTAAGAAACTACTTTCTCTAACTTCCGTCAATTTTGTTTCTACATGAACTTCTACACCAAATTCCCCAACGATTTCCATCATCGAAAGCTTTGTAATCAAATCAAGATCTTTCCCGATTTCCCCTTGCATTTCCACGATACTGACTTTTTTCGCACCACGTTCAGCGTAATATTCCACAACGTCTAAACCAACAGCGCCTCCGCCAATTACGACAACTTCTTTTCCTTCAAATTCTTGAAATTTTTTCATATCATCTAAAATATCAAAAATAGAATAAATTTTTCTGTTTGGATTCTCTAATTGTTCTTTTAAGCCATTGATTGGTGGTAACAAAGGTTTTGCTCCTGTAGCGTTAACAATAATATCTGGCGCAATCGCTTCAACATCAGCTAATGATGCTGCATGGTTTAAATGAATAGCTAAATTATCTAATTCTTTACAGCGATTGATTTCGTACGTAATAAAGTCATCGATTCTTTTCTTATCTGGGAAACGAGCAATTTCATGTCCTAATCCACCTAGATACTCTTTTTGTTCAAAAAGTTCAACGTTCACACCAACTTCTGCAGCAGTTGCAGCCGCTTCAAGTCCTGTCGTCCCTCCACCGATCACAACCATTTTAGTTGGATGTAAAACAGGTTTCATTTTATAGTCATCTTCATAGTGAAGATCAGGATTGACAGTACAACGCATCGGACGTGCTTTAGCGATTCTATGATCCGCACAACCAATATTGCAAGAAATACATTTTCGAAGCAAATCTTCTTGACCATTCGCAACTTTATTAACCCAATTCGGCTCAGCAATTAACCCTCGACCCATCGCTAATAGATCAGCATCTCCTGCTTCTAAAATTTCTGTTGCCCGTTTAGGACTTCTGATATTACCGGACGTAACAGTTATTTTATCAGGAAACCGTTCTTTGACTGCTTTTGACATGTACGCACGCCAGCCATCTTCTAAATTCATTTTGTCAATTTGATACTGCAAACTATCATTCAATGCTGCGGACACATTTAAAATATCTACTTCATCCGCAAAATAGCTTAAAATCTCAATCGTATCTTCTAATGTGTTACCGCCTTCTAATAGTTCATCAGCACTAAATCGTAAAGAAATCGGGAAAAATGGTCCTACAGCTTTTCTGACAGCTTCAACAACTAATTTTGTAAAACGAGCTCGATTCTCTGGACTTCCTCCAAATTTATCTGTTCGTTTATTATACAAAGGAGACAAAAATTGACTTAATAGATATGAATGTCCTGCGTGAATTTCTACACAATCAAATCCAGCACGTTGTGCTCTTAGCGCACCATCTGCATAACGATCGACAATTCCATAAATTTCCTCTTCAGTCAAAGGACGCGGAATTTGATTTCCCTTCTTAGAAGGAATGTTTGATGCTGAAACTGGTTGCTCCCCCTCTAAACGTAACCCATAAGCAGAAGCTCCGGCATGATTGATTTGGACTGACGTACAGGCGCCATATGCATGCATTTTTTCGTTAAAATGCCACAATCCTGAAATATATTGATCATTGTCCATCCTTAATTGGCGGGCACCATTTGTTCCCATAGGATAATCAATACACACATTTTCTAAGGTGATCAAACCAGTTCCGCCTTTAGCACGTTGTTCATAATATGAAACATGTTGCATACTGAACGTTCCGTCCATATTGGCGAAATTCGTTCCCATTGGTGGCATGACAACACGATTTTTTAATGTCATTCGTTTTACCGTTAACGGTTCAAAAATTGCTTGATAATTATTCATGATAACCTCCTAAATTTAAAAGCAGAACAAATCAGTTAATTCTGTAGAAAATTAGGGAATTGGTATTGAAACGTGCTTTGTTTCATAGACAATTTATCTATTTTTCTAAGGATTGATTTGTGCAACTAGATATGACTAAAAGCGAAGCAAGCTCGTTCAGCTCTAACAGAAAAACAGAAAATTATAACTGAGGTACTGTTAGCCTTATTCATATTTATCCATTTTCAAAAAAACGAGTCTACTTACAAAAGCATTTCGATTGTTACTCTTTTCACAATACCCGTGAATTTATTCTAATTCATTCGACTAATAAATTCCAATGAATGTTTTTTATGTTTTCGATAAATATAATTCATATATATAACTTGAATCATTTTTTCTTTAGTTGATGCATATTTTTATAATTATTGATAAACTGTGGATAGGAATCAATTATGAATAAGGGGTATTACATATGAATTTACGACAACTAGAATTTTTTAGAATGCTTGCTGATACACAACATATGACCCACGCGGCAAAATTATTAAATACAACACAACCAAATTTGAGCCATTCTATGTCTGAATTAGAAAAAGAGCTAGATGCTCAACTATTTGAAAAAAAAGGGCGAAATATCCAACTAACCAAATATGGAAAATTTTTCTATACGTATGTTTCAACTGCTTTAGAAGAATTGGCTAAAGGGGAGCGTGCTTTAAAAGAATTAGTTAGTCCAGAGAAAGGATTGATTGATTTTGGCTTTATTTATACTGCGGGCTCTTTCTTAGCCCCTATGTTAATGAAAAAATTTTCTACTTATCCAGGCAATGAACAAATTCGTTTTAATTTATTTCAGGGCAATTCTTCAGATATGACCGAATTACTCTTAAACGAGGACGTTGATATCGCTATCACTTCTAAACTAAAAAAAGATGAACAACTTAATTACGAGATTTTGACAGAACAAGAAATCGTATTAGTAGTTCCTGCAAAACATCCTTTAGCAGCTTATGATAGCATTTCATTGAAAGAAACGAGCAATTTCCCTTTTGTTTATTTTAATGAACGAAGTGGTCTGCGGCCGTATATTGATAAAATGCTATCGACTGCTTCTGTTAAGCCAAACATTGTATGTGAAGTAGAAGAAGATCATACAATGCTGGGGTTCGTTGCCTATGATTACGGGATTGCTTTAATGCCAAAGATCCCTTCGATTTCAGCTTATGAAGTTAAAGCGATTGCTCTTGAAGATAATTTTATTCCTCGTTATATTTATCTAGCAACAAAAAAAGATCATTTTCTTTCACCAGCTGCATTACGTTTTAAAGATTTTATTGTGCCCTTTGCACAAAACATGTTTTATCAGTAAAAAATAGAGGAGAAAACCATCTATTCGATGACTTTTCCCTCTATTTTATTATATATTTCTATTTCATTATTATATACAATTTTTTATCTTTTTCATATATATCATAATAATAATTTGTGGATTTCAACTCACTATGCCCTTTATCGAAACTGGCAAAATCAAACGGTTGGATCATGATTTCCATGCCAGTATATGTTTTAAATAATACTTGGTTAGGGAAGAAAATGGCAGAATTTGGCGGTACCATTTCTTGTAGAATAAGATAATTCTGCTTTGTATTATTGAAAACAGGCGAATCTTTAAAAAGCATTGTCGCATAAACTTCTTTTGTTTCAATGGTAACAAAGTCTTTTAATGTCATTGCTAGCATTTCACTTTGACGTTCAAAGGCTTCTTTTTGGTGGTAAAGAGATGAAGCATAAATAAACGGAAATGAAAGCAAATAATAGCAAAACAGACTGATCGCTCCCTTGACTGCAATATTTATGACTGGCAGAGACACTTTGTTTTCAACGAGTAAAATGAATGTTATCGAGGTGAAAACACCAAATCCATATGCATATCTGGGTGCATTGAGTGCTAATTTCTCTGGAAAAATCAAAAAAACACCGTAACTTAAGATAGAACCTAAGACCAAATATATCACTACATATAAAAGGCTTTTAAAAGGAGAGATTTTGGCATTGGTAACACTAAACACAATAAATAATAGCATTAAAAAAACAAAAAGAACGACCCATACTTTAGCGCTTTGCTCAGCAATTCTGCTTAAATACATTTGACTATTGATAATTATTGTCTTAGGCATGTCCTTTATTTCTGCAATCGCAACATTGCTACCGCGAGTCGCTAACTCTGGATTGAGCTTAGTTTCTAGAAAGTACAGTACCATCGCGGAAATATATGAGGCGACTGCTAATAGAACCTTTTTTAACAAAACGAGCATTTTCTCGCCAGATAAAAGTGTTTTTAAAGACAGCACCAATACCATAATGATATAGATTCCAGAAGAAGCTTGATAGGTATTGCACATCATAAAAATACTTACTATTGAGACTGCAATAAATGTACTTCGTTTCCTTCCCCACCAAAGAAATGGCAGTACAGAAAACAGAATACTCATTGCCATGTAAGGACTGTCAAATCTAAAACTGATGCTTTGCAAAAACCAGGGATTTAACCCTATTAGTGTGGATAAAACTAAAGGCAAGAAGCGTATTATTTTATTATTCAGCGTATAAACGACAATAATACTTGATATTGCTAAAATAAGACCTGTTAGAATATGTGGAACAAGTCCTAAATCGGTCAGATGACGGCTTCCTTGTACCATCCACGAAGCGAACTCACTGCCCCATCTTGAATAAGTGCGACCGAAATCAGTATTTCCAACCGTTTGACGAACGGTATCATCCATATATGGAAAATTGACCAGCCCTATCGCTAATATTGCTATTTGATAGATAATAACTGTCATTAGTATAAGTGCTTTATTTCTCTTAGTCCAATCTCTTAGCGAGTGTAATTGAATCTGCATAACATTAAGCCTTCCATTCTTAACTTTATAGTAGCGTGCATATAACGCATCATTTTTGTATTTCAATAAAGAATACTTTTAAGTAGTTGCCCTCTTCAAAGTGTTTATTGGTTTTAAAATCACTAGGCAATTGATAGGTTTCTTTAATTTGATAGCGCACTCGTTTTTCTTCTAAGGCTTGAACGATCATTTTTTTATACTTATCTAGCGAAATATTTGCTGCATTGGTTGAAGCGATCAACAAACCTTCTTTTTTTAAGATATCAACAGAATCCTTCACTAAGTCACCGTAGTTTTTAGCAACTGAAAAAACTTTTTTCTTATTTCGAGCAAAACTTGGTGGATCCAGAATGATTACATCATAACTTAATTGCTTACGAACAGCATATTTAAAGTAATCAAAAACATCCATCACAACAATTTTTTGATCCTCTATAGCCAAATGATTCACTTCAAATTGCTCTTTCGTCTTTGGTAAACTACGTTTGGCCAAATCAACGCTTGTTGTTGCACTCGAACCCCCCATCGCACTGGCAACTGAAAATGCACCTGTATAGCTAAACATGTTCAAGACATTTTTGCCGACTGCCACTCCTTCGATTAAACGACCTCTTACTTCCTTTTGATCTAGAAAGATCCCTGTCATCAGTCCGTCGTTTAAATAAGTAGCATACGTTATACCATTTTCATACACTAAAAGTGGCTCTGGAGCATCTGAACCAAACAATTTTTGTGACTCTGGCAATGAACTATCAGAAAAACGAATTTTTTCATAGGCACCTTTGATTTCAGGAATACTTTTCCTAAAAGCTCGGACGATTTCTTCTTTTTTTTGATATAATGTTTCGTTATACCAAGAAAAAACGGCAAAATCACCATAGCGATCAATAACCATGCCACCCAGTCCATCACCTTCTCCGTTAAATAGACGATAAGCGGTTGTGGATTCTTCCTGTTCATATACGGTTCTATAGTTTTTAGCACTTAAGAATAAGTTTTCTAAAAAAAATGAATCTACACTTCCTTGCCAGTTTACTAACCAACCAATCCCTTTATTTTGTTCGCCAAGATAACCAGTCGCAATAAATTCACCTTTACTATCAACGAAATTGACCCATTCAGCCGAAAATATTTTAGGCATATCAAGTAAATCTTCTTTTTGAATAAGCGGATATCTTCCTTTAAACTTTTTTTCTGATTTTTTTGCTACTACTATATTCATTTTTGTTTACACCCTTTACTCCAATTCAATTTTTTATTAACTAACTACTCGGTCATGTTTCTTCTTGTCATTGGCTAGTATATCAAAAAAAGACTCTATTGTCGTCAGCTATTATTTATAAGTAAATCCTCTGATATCTTAAGAAAAGTAAAATTTTGTTAACTTTCCTCTCTGGACTCCTAATTTAAATTGACATAGAATTACAGAGAGAGTAAAATTAGAAGAGTATATAAAAAGCTCTTGCAAATGTTTCATTTGTTTTCTTTTTGATCTGAATTATAGAAAGGATACGTTTACTTTGAATATTATAAAAAAAATAAATATGCCTAAATTTTTAGACACCCGCCTAGGACTTTTTGGGGTTGTTGCCGTATTGCTATGGATGAAAAACATTTTTGCTTATACTGTTGATTTTCATTTAAGAATTGAGAATGCTTTTGAATATTTTATTCTCTTTATTAACCCAATTGCTTCAACTTTCTTCTTATTGGCAATTGCATTATATGTAAGAAGAAAAAAAGCTTCTTACATTACCATGATGGTCATTTATTTCTTAATGTCTTTATTGTTATTCTCGAATGTTGTTTATTACAGAGAATTTACTGACTTTATCACGGTCAATACTATGCTCGCTACTGGTAAAGTTGCCAGTGGGCTTGGTGAAAGTGCTCTACGATTATTTAGACCTTATGATGTGTTTTATTGGCTTGACTTTATTATTGTCGGTATCTTATTGCTTACAAAAAAAATCAAGATGGATGAACGTCCAGTTAGAGCACGTGTTGCTGTCTCAATCAGCATGCTGTCTGCTTTATTTTTTGTAGCAAACTTAACCTTAGCTGAAACAGCTCGTCCACAATTATTAGGACGCCAATTTTCTCGTGATTATATCATTAAATTTTTAGGATTAAATGCCTTCACAGTTTATGATGGTATTACAACATATCAAACAAACCAAGTTCGAGCAGAAGCTAGTGAGAATGATATGGATGCTGTTTCAGATTATGTTAAAGATCATTATGCAGCGCCAAATCCTGATACGTTTGGTATGGCTAAAGGGAAAAATGTTATCTATATTCACTTAGAAAGTTTCCAACAATTTTTAATTGATTACAAATTGAAAGATGAACAAGGTACAGAACATGTTGTTACGCCTTTTATTAATAACTTATATCACAGTAACAGTACCTATAGCTTTGATAACTTCTTCCATCAAGTCGGCCAAGGAAAAACAAGTGATGCTGAAACGATGTTTGAAAATTCATTATTTGGTTTAGATCAAGGTTCACTTTTCACGCACATTGGTGGTAAAAATACCTTCCAAGCCGCTCCTGCTATTTTGGAGCAAGAAGAAGGATATACTAGTGCTGTTTTTCACGGCAACGCTGGTAATTTCTGGAATCGTAATGAAACGTATAAACATTTAGGCTATAATTACTTCTTTGATGCTAATTATTATGATGTCAATGAAGATAATTCATTCCAATATGGACTGCATGACAAACCGTTTTTCCAGCAGTCTACCCAATATTTGGAACATTTACAACAACCATTTTATTCTAAATTTATTGCTGTTTCTAATCACTATCCATATTCTCAATTTACAAATGATGAAGCTGGGTTCCCGATTGCTAAAACATCTGATGAAACAATCAATGGTTATTTCGCTACTGCTAATTACCTTGATAAATCAGTCGAAGAATTCTTTAACTATTTAAAAGCTTCTGGATTGTATGAAAACTCTGTGATCGTCCTTTATGGCGACCACTACGGAATTTCAACTTCTAGAAATCAAAACTTAGCGGAGTTAGTTGGAAAAACCAAATCAACGTGGAATGACTTTGATAACTCTACGATGCAGAGAGTACCTTATATGATCCATATTCCTGGCCAAACAAATGGCGGGATCAATCATACTTATGGTGGTCAAATTGATGCCTTGCCTACCTTACTACATCTAATGGGCGTAGATACGAAAGGCTATATTCAAATGGGACAGGATTTGTTCTCTAAAGAAAACTCGCAACTTGTTGCATTTAGAAACGGAAATTATGTTTCACCTAAATATACTATGCTTGGCTCTAGTATCTATGAAACTGCCACAGGTCGTTTGATAGAAGAACCAACTGAACAAGAAAAACAAGAAGCTCAAGCGTTGAAAGACAAAGTCAATTTGCAGCTTGAAACATCCGATCAAACTACAAATGGGGATCTTTTACGCTTCTATACAAACAGCGGATTAACCCCAGTAAATCCTGATAACTATAATTACAAAGACCAATTAAAACAATTGGAGAAAATCGAAGATGAGAAAGGGAAAAAATCAACGAGTGTTTATAGTAAAAATAATAACATCTCAACTGTTGATAAATATCACACTGAATCTTACCAAGATTATCTTAAATCTGGAAAATAGCATACAATGACCATGAAAGCTTGAGTAAATTACTCAAGCTTTTTTATATCTTATTCATAATTAATTCATATTCATCTTTTATACTTAAGTTAGTGAGGTGAACCTATTTGAAAAATATTCGTTACGCTTTCGCTAGCGTTTCCTACCATAAAAAACTTTCTTTTAGCATTGGTGTCTGCTCTGTTTTTTTTCTATTTTTATTAACAAGCATTTTAAATCTTCAAGATATAGAAGAATCTTTTTATAATCAAGTGAGCGATGTAGTCAACAATCAAGACTATCAGATGAATTATCAAAGAATCATGCAATTATACTCATCTCTGTATCTAATTATCTTATTTATTTGGATGATTACAATGACAACATTAGTGTTTATCTCACTAAAAATGAAAAAGCAAGACATGATGAAATGGCGTATTATGGGCTTTTCAAATCGTTTCATCATCAAGCAATCTATAATAGAAAGTATTATTCCATTATTAATAGGCTTAATTACCAGTGCTGTGTTTCTTATGGTATGTCAGCATACATACGAATACTTGTTAATATACTTCAGGCCATTGCTCGCAAAGGGTATGGGTATCAAACGAGTTGCTTTCTTCTCTTCACAAGTACTTGTTGAGAGCACACCTACTCAAGTAATCAACACATCTGGAGATACATATTTTTTATCAACGAGTATAAGTAGTTTGCCTACTATTACAATTTTCAATGCTTTTTTTAAAAATTGTCTCTTGTTATTATCAATTACAACTGGAATTACATTATTTTCAACTTATTTTCTTTCAATAAAATCGCAAAAAGCATATAGGATGTGAGTAAATGAATTTTCCTTTAGTAAAAAATTGGACGGATGAAAACTTTAAAGAATTATTCCAACAACAACATATGACAGTTGTTTTAGAAGACCAAAGTAGTATTCAGGCGGATTTCTACTTTCTTATTGACAAAACATTTGATATGAAACAATCCATGGCCGTTGGTTTTATTTTATCTGAGAATACCTTCTTGCCTTACCTTTCTATAAGAGATAATTTATTTGTTGGTTCCTCCATTAAAGAAAAAGACAAAAAGAAACTGTTAAATAATTTATTTAATTATATTGGGCTTACTACTAGTGTTTTAAATAAATCTGAAAACCAATTAACCACATTTGAACAAATTAAACTTCAGTTAGTGCAACTACTGCTCATAGAAAAAGACATCATCATTATTGATGATATTTTCCAAGAACTTTCTGTTGGTCAAAGACAAGAATTGTTACCCTTACTGCAAAAAATTGCAAAAGAGAAACAAAAAGCGATTCTCGTTTTGACCAATGATATTCAAATTGCTGAAAGTCCTTATATGGATAAAATCATTAAAACGGCATAAAAAATATAGCAAGGCAATAATCAGATTTTTTCTAATTATCGTCTCGCTACATTTTTTTCGTCAGATGTCTTTTATCTTCATTTGAGAAGTGTGTTATTAAAACTTATCTAAATTTTCACTTTGTTTTTTTAAATGTCTTTTTTACTTTTTTCCCGAATTGTCCTTTGACAGAATTTCCCATACTTTCGGAAACACTGGTCATATTTGTTTTAACTGAAGATGGCTTTGTTTCGCTACTTTGTGCTTCGCTTTTTGTTGATTGATGTGTTTTTTCTGATTCATAGAATGATCGATTGCGCTATTGTAAAGCAGAGTATAAGAAGAAACTTTTAAATGAGAAATAGGATCTATTTACCTAAAATCGAGATCGAACAAGCGTTTGGAAATTGGCGTTCTATCATTTCCATTTTTGTGGGGAATAAGGAGCAGCGATTGATATTGGTTTGGCGCTCATGGTGCTAAATTTGAGAAAATTAGTAAAGTATATGGAGAAAAAACGAGTCCGATTTTGATGATTGTGTCAATATCGGACTCGTTTTCGTTTTGAGTTAGAACTAAACCTCACTATCTTTTTTTATGCTTCGTCTTCTATTTCTACATCAGGAAATGAAATAGTAAAACTAGTCCCTTTACCTTCTTGACTTTCTACATTGATTTTACCTTTGTGCAGTCGAACCAACTGTTGAACAATAGACAAACCTAAGCCTGATTCGCCATATTTTGTATTTTTCCTAGACGGATCCACTTTGTAATAGCGATCCCAAATATTTTGAACTTGCTCTTCTGTCATACCAATCCCTGTATCAGAAATCGTTATGATCGTTTCCAAATAACCTTTTTGTAAGCGAACGTGAATCTCACCATCTTGCGTAAATTGAATTGCATTTTGAATAATATTCACCATAATTTGAACAAAACGATCATAATCTGCATAGACATCGATAGCTTCATCTGCCTCTAATATCAGCTTATCATTAGCCGATTCAGCTTTTCCTTCTAATTGAGTGAGAATATCCTTTAACGTTTCAGTTGCGTCAAATTTTTTAACAACGATACTGATTTGATTCGTTCTGATTTTCTCATAGTCCAAGTTCTCATTCACTAATCGAATCAAGCGAGAGGTTTCATTTTGCATCAATTTGATGGCATTCTCTCTTTGCCCTTCTGGAATCGCATTATATTGCAATCCCTCTAGTAAACCATTAATTGTAGTTAATGGTGTTCTCATCTCATGAGAGGCATCCGCCATAAATTGACGTCTCCTGTCCTCTTGCCGATCGATTTCTTCTCTGGATTCTTTCAATGATTCCGCCATTTTATTAAAATCTTCCGCTAAATCATCAAATTCGTCTTTGTCATGTGTAACCAGTTTGACGTCAAAATTACCACTAGTAATCTCCTTCGTAGCCTTTCGCATGCGATTAATTCGCTTCACTTGAAAACTAGCAAAGAAATAACTCAAAATCAATCCTACAATACTAGAGATGATAAATCCTTTGACCAAGTTAGCTGTTATTGCATCGACACTATCAGAAACATTCTTGGCTGGTTGCGTGATGACTAATGCACCTATAATTATATTTTCATTTTGAGCGTTAGTTTTACTAACTGGCATTATCACATAAGATGACATACGTTTATTCCCATATACATCTTTATTGATTGTTGTGTATTTTTGCTGTCCCTCCATTATTGCAGCCCAATTTTCTTTGATCACAGAATTATCGACTTTTTTTTCTGTATTCAGAGGATATTGAACTTGCATATCTCTGTCATAAAAAACAAATTGAACATCTTGATTACTTAAAAAACCTTCAAATAAGCTAAAAGATGTATTCCAAATATCCTGATCTGTCATTCCAGGAAGCCTATTGATGGAATCCTTTGTTTTCCATGCTGATATAGCATACCCTCGAAGCTGCTCATAATTGTTGTCCTGAAGGGTTTTTTTAGTTAATTGAGTAAAAGAAGTGCCAACAATTAAAATAATTAGAATGATCACACCCCAAAAAGCCAGTAGTTGTTGATATAAATATTTCATCTAAGCTACTCCGGAATCGTCAAATTTATACCCTACACCCCAAACAGTTTGGATGACTTGCGGTCCTACTTTCTCGATTTTTTGACGCAATTTTTTAATATGCGCATCTACAGTCCGTTCATCACCAAAATATTGATAATCCCAAACCATTTCAAGTAACTGCTCCCGAGAAAATACTTGTCTTGGTTTTTTCGCTAATGTATAAAGTAAATCAAATTCTTTTGGAGTTAAACCATCAATCAATTTATTATCAAGGTAAGCTTCTCTTGTCTTTGTATTCATCTTGAAATGATCTGTTTCTACATCAAATTGATCATTTGAACGCTCTGTTCCTTCAGGTGTATGTTCACCAATCTCAGAACGACGATGCAGTGCTTTTATCCTCGCAATCAATGTTAATGGACTAAATGGTTTCGTTACATAATCATCCGCCCCCATTTCCAATCCGATAACTTGATCACTTTCGGAATCTCTTGCAGTCAACATTACAATAGGAACAGTATTCGAAACTTTACGAACTTCACGGCAGACGGCCATTCCATCCATTGTTGGCAAGTTTAAATCTAATGTAATCATGTCCCATTTTTCCGGATTTTCTAAAAAAGTATCCAATCCTTCTTTACCATCATATTTAAATGTTGCTTCCCAGCCTTCATTTAAAAAAAACATCTGCATCATTTCTGAAACTGACTCATTATCTTCTATCATCAATACATTCATCATTTAATCGCCTCTTTCCATCAAGTTTAACGTCACTTATATTATACTCTAAAATTCACTCAGCTCCAATAACTTCTCTCAATTTTCAAAAAAGCTTTGTCTTTTGTTCAATTTTTGATAAGATTATAGATGAAAGGACGTTGAAAATTCATGAAAAACATACAAGCAGTAGCTTTTTTTGATTTAGATGGAACATTACTGGATGACAAGTCTCAAATTACCCCGGATATAAGGTCAGCTATTAATTCATTAAAAGCTAACAATGTTTTACCAATGATCGCAACCGGTCGAACCGTTGTAGAGATTGAGCATATTATGAAAGACAGCGGTATTGATTCCGCAATCGTTATGAATGGTCAATTTATACAAGTAGAAGGAAAGAAAGTTTATTCAGATGAGTTTACTTATGAAGAATGTCTAAAGATGTATGAGCATGTCAAAAGTCTAGGGCATGAAATATCCTATTATAATGATCAAGAAATTTGGTGTTCTGGTCACAGCGAGATATTGACTAACGCATATGCCTTTATTCATTCAAATCCCCCTGTAATCGATCGATCAAACTTAAAAGAGAAGACTGTTAATATGATGTTAATCTTATCAGAAAATGGTGACGAGCATTATCTAAAACATTTCCCTGAAATGACCTTTTATCGTAACGGCCCTTACTCGATCGATACTGTCAGAAAAGGTGTTTCTAAAGGAACTGGCGTAGCAAAACTATTCCAAACATTGGATTTACCCGCTGTTCCTACTTTTGCTTTTGGAGATGGAATCAATGATCTTGCTCTGTTTGAAGCATGCGATAATAAAATTGCGATGGGAAATGCGCGAACTGAGTTAAAAGAACGTTCTAGCTATATCACTAAGAAAAATACAGACGGCGGAATCGTTCATGCTTTAAAATACTTTGATTTGATATAATAATCCTGATAAAAAGGGTGTGAAACAAAAGTAACTATCACTTTTGTTTCACACCCTAAATTCGAATAAACGACGGATAGAGAGCTAATCCCTTCTTATTTCTCGGGATTGAGTACTTTTGTTCCGCCTTTTTCTTTTTTATGTCTCTTTTGATGAACACAGATAACTGTTCCTGTCACTTGAATCAGTAAGATAAAAAGCAAAATTGCGCTTAATCCTATATGTCCCTGATCGAATGTCCTTTTTAGCAACACAAGTAAAATCAGGCTGCTTGCTGAATAAAGTGACCATTGTTTATCCATAATATCTAGACCCCTTTGGTTTGTTACTTATAAGGATAGGACTTTTAATTAGAAAAAGCAAGGATCTTTTGGATATCTGTGAAGTTTCCTACAATTTTTTAGTGTTTCTTTATAATTCTAAGGAAACTCTAAACATAACAACTACAATTTTTTTATTCATTTTTCTAGCAAATGCTCTATCCATTTCAAATGACTAAAAAAAATGATACACTTGTTTTACTGCAATCTTTATTATAAGGAGTTTTTGATTCATGGATAAACAAAAACAAACAACGGTACAACTCATTTTAGATACTTGTTTAATGGCTGGTAAAATCATGACCGAAAGTGGTTCTGAAGTTTATCGCGTTGAAGATACAATGAATCGAATTGCTGAAAATGCTGGTCAAAAAGAAAGTGTTAGTTATGTAACTGCAACTGGTCTTTTTATGGGTTTTCGTTCAAGTAACTACACCCAATTAGAAAATGTAACTGAACGAAGTATCAACTTAGAAAAAGTGGCGATTGTTAATAATCTTTCGAGAAAATTTGCAGAGAAAGAAATTTCTTTGGAAGAACTTAATTTAAAATTAACAAATATCAATCATGAAGCTCCTGCTTATTCTGTTCCTTTGCAGATTTTTGCAGCTGGAATTGTCAGCTGTACATTGATGTATATTTTTGGAGGAATCTGGCAAGATTTTTTGGTCACCTTCTTTGTTGGAATGATTGGTTTTAGTGTTGCATATTTTACAAAAGAATGGCTGAATATCAAATTTTTAGATGATTTTTTAGCTGCATTTACAGTTGGGCTATTAGCTTATTTAGCTGTACGATTCCACTTTGCTAAAAATATTGATAATATCATTATCGGCGCTGTTATGCCTCTTGTTCCTGGCGTTGCTATTACAAATTCTTTCCGCGATATTTTAGCTGGACATTTATTAAGTGGAACAGCACGCGCAACTGAAGCAATATTTGTTGCTGGATCAATCGGAATTGGCATTGCAATTGTATTTAAATTATTTATGTAAGGAGACATGATTTTGGAAGTTGCTATTCATTGTTTATTTAGCTATTTAAGTACGGTAACATTTGGAATTGTTACAAATGTCCCTAGAAAAGTTTTAAATGCTTGCGGTATTACTGGTGCTGTCGGCTGGATGATTTATTGGTCTATTAAGAACATGGAAGCTGGAGGGATTTTTGCTAATTTTCTTGGTGCGATCGGTATCGGTCTATTGAGTATTTATTTCTCTCGTAGAAAAAAAATGCCAATGACAATTTTTAACATCCCTAGCCTCGTTCCTTTAGTTCCAGGCGGTCCTGCTTATCAAGCTGTTAGAAGTATAGTTTTAGGAGACTATACTGGCGGAGTTCATTCAATCATTAAAGTCATCATGACTGCTGGCGCTATTGCTGCTGGATTTATGGTAACTGGAATTGTTGAACGTTTATTGAAAAATTTATTTGATAAAAACGAGCCTATTATAAAATAAATTTAATACACAAAGATCATTCAAGTATTCTCTAACCACTTGAATGATCTTTTCAATTAATCAATTGAAATTTCTTCTGTTTCTTCTTCAAAGAATAATAATAAATCTTGTAAGGTCAATTTTTCTTTTTCTTCTTTATTTAAATCTTTAATGATTTCCCCTTTTTGTAACACAATTAGTCTGTTACCATAATGTAAAGCATCTTCCATACGATGAGTGATCATCAAACAAGTTAACTGTCCTTCTTTGATCCGTTGATCAGTCAGTTCCATTAACTGTTTGGATGTTTTAGGATCTAATGCAGCAGTATGTTCATCTAAAAGTAGTAATTCAGGTTTCGTCAACGTTGCCATCAATAAGCTTAATGCTTGTCTTTGACCTCCAGATAAGTTGCCCGTAGGTGTATCCAGATGATTTTCCAATCCATTTCCGACTTCACTGCAGATTTTTGTAAATAAACCTCGCTCTTCGTTTAATTTCCGCAAACGGAATCCGCGTCTTTTTCCTCGATGCATAGCTAATAGTAAATTCTCAGCAACTGTCATTCTTGGTGCAGTACCCATTTTAGGATCTTGGAAAACACGTGATAGATATTTTGCACGTTTTTCTTCGGAATGCATTGTAATATTCTGATCGTTGATATACAAATCTCCTTCAGTTAATGTCACTGTTCCAGCAATACTGTTAAATAAAGTACTCTTGCCAGCTCCATTACCACCTAATACAGTAACAAACTCACCTTGAGCAATGTTCAAATTCACGTGATTTAAAATCATTTTTGTTTCGTTCAGTCCATTATCGATAAGCTTTGTAGCATTTTTAAGTTGTAAAACTGTACTCATTTTTCACCCTCCTTTTGCGGTAAAAAGTGTAAGTTTAACGTTTTTTTTAGTTGCGGAATCATTAGACACATAGCTAAGATCACAGCAGAAAAGATTTTTAAATAGGTTGTATCAAATCCCAGTTTGATAACTAGGAGAATAAGTAATTGGTAAATAATACTTCCGACAACAATTGCTACTAAGCGCTCCGCAAAAGTCAGTTCTCCAAACAACACTTCCCCAATAATGATCGATGCTAATCCAATAACAATCACACCAGTTCCTTTGTTTACATCTGCGTAGCCGTCGTTTTGGGCAATCAATGCGCCAGACAAAGCTATCACGCCATTTGATAGTGTCAAGCCTAATATTTTCATGGAATCTGTTTTAATGCCAATAGAACGCGCCATATGCTCATTATCCCCTGTTGCAATATACGCTTGACCTAAATTTGTATTAAAGAAAAATAGTAATAAACTTATAATAATCACTAGAAAAATTATACCTAAAAAGATAATGTCATAATAGTTAGGTAAATTTAGTTGCAAAAAGAAATCTTGGATTTTTGGTTTATTCAACAAAGATAAATTTGGCGTCTGCATCACATAAAGGATCACTGAATTCAAACCTGACATCACTAAAATACCCGCCAGTATCACCGGGATTTTTCCTTTCGTAAATAGTAAGCCTGTCACAAGCCCTGCGCACATACCTGCTAAAACACCTAATAAAGTTGCAAAAATCGGATGAATTCCTGAAGTAATTGCTGTAACACAAACTGCTCCTCCAAGTGGAAATGAGCCTTCTGTCGTCATATCTGGAAAATTTAAAATACGATACGTCATAAAAATACCTAATCCTAATATTGCCCATAACATTCCTTGTCCAATTGCTGAAACTATCATTTTGATCCTCTCCTTGCATTTATTCTATAATTTTTGCTTTTGATGCGATATTTTCAGGAATTGAAATCCCTAATTTCTCTGCTTGTTTTTGATTGATCATAATATCTCCCGTTTTAAATGTATAAATCGGTGTCGATTCAGGTTTTGCTTTTCCCGATAAGACATTAGCAGCCATCTTCCCAGTTTGAACACCTAATTCGAATTGGTTGATCCCTACCGTAGCCAATCCACCTTGTTCGACCATTGTATCTACTGATGGAATAATTGGAGTTTTTGTTTTATCAGCTTCACTTACTACTGTTTGCATTGCATTCGCAATTGTATTATCTGTAGGAATATAAATGAAATCCACTTGACTTGTCATTACTTGCACTGTCTGAGCTATTTCATTACTGGAAGGAACTGCGAAAGTTTTTACTGTCAATCCTTTTTTTTCAGCAACTTTTTTTGCTTCTTCGACTTGATATTTAGAATTTTCTTCGGAAGAAGCATAAAGTATTCCGACTCTTTTACTTTTCGGCAAGATTTCCTTGGCTAAATCAAACTGAGCAGTCACTGGTGATTTATCACTTACGCCAGTGATGTTGCCGCCAGGTCTTTGATTGTCTTTTACTAACCCAGCACTAACAGGATCCGTAATTGCACCAAGAATGATCGGTATTTCTGATGTTGTGTTGGCAAGTGCTTGAGCCGCAGGGGTTGCGATTCCAATCAAAACATCTGATTTCTTTTCTTGCACTAATTGCTGACTCATCGTGGCTAACTTACTTTGATCAGCTTGACCATTTTGAAAAGCAATCGTCATATTTTTTCCCTCTTCATAACCCTTTTCTTTCAAACCAGCCTGAATTCCTTTGTAAATTTGATCTAATGCAGGATGACTAACAAACTGCAAAACACCGACTGTTGGTAATTTTTGTTTCGTAGTTTCTTTCATTTCTATAAAATATGATCCAATCAAGAATATAACGATAATTGCTACAACAGCTGTTAAACGGTTTTTTCTCATATTTTTCCCTCTCCCTTTCACCAATAAATATTTTCAAACAAAAAACAACGACAAATCCTAAAAAAAGGAGCGGTCGTTGTTTTATAAACAAAAACCACATAGAACACTCATCTATGCAGTCAAAAATTCATCTTGAATAAGCCAACATAGATACAAAATTTAGAATTCGTCTTCTAAAGCTGTATCTATGAGAGTATCATACATACAACTATCTACGCCAGTTTTGCCATGAATTATTCAATTCTTTGATTGGTTTTGATAGTCGATCCATGTAATCACTCCTATAGTTTTTCTGTTAAAATCAGTTTACACTAAAAGGAATTTGTTCGTCAAGTCTAAAAATGTTCCATATTAAAATTATTTTGAATTTCACTTTTTCTTTTGAGATTTTTTTAATCGTTTGCGATAACTCCAACTGTCTTTATTTTCTTTATAAGGGGAAAAATCTAAACTTGCAAACATTTTTTGAGATCCTTTATTCCAGTTGAATATTTCACTGACTGTAATAAAATCTCTACCTAATTTTCTTGATTTATAGATAAAATACTTTGTGACCATTCGCCCAATATGACGATTGCGGAATGCTCGATCAATTACAATTGCAAAGTCATCTTCTGCTAACCAAACATCACCAATTATTTGAGGATGATCACCGTCTCTATACTCTATATAGTAAAGCAGTCCATGCTCATCTTGCCATTCATACATTTGTTGAATTTGTTCTTTTGTGTAGGTGATTTCTATTCCAACGATATTACGCATACTTTCTGGATCCTGATACCATTTTAAAGACTCTTCACGAAGTTTATCAAAAGGAATTAAACGAACGTTTTCAGTTATTCGGACTTTTTTTGACGTACTGCAATTGAAAAAGGACTCAGTATTAGGCTGAGTCCTTTTTCTCACTAAATCTGTCGCCAAAGTCCGCCATTTAACTCTTGCCACGTCGTTCACTTTTTACGTATACACGCTGGAATCTTGATTTAGTCATAAAAAGTCCAAAGAAAATGAATAGAATAAATTCTCTCATAATCAAGCCCTTCTTTCTAATAAATTGGTTTATTGTGCTACTGAATCAGACACCGCAGATTGTTGCGGTGGCAATCCCTCTTCGCCCGTTACTTTTTCAGTTACTGTTTGAGTAGTTTCTGTCGTTGACACTGTTGAACTCGGTGTTTGCGCTGGTACTGACACGGCTGGCGGCTGAACACTCTCCCCTAAACTAGACAACGGTAACTGATTTAACGCTGAAATGAGCATCGTTTTTGTATCAAAGCTTTCATCAACAGAAAACCTATTTTTTTCTTTTCCATTCTCGAAGAAAACAATTGTTACTTCATTTTTTTTGATTCTGTAGTTGTTTTCGATGTCCTCTATATTGTAAACCATCGGATAAATATAAATGCTATGATTAAACTCTTGCATTTGTCCAGAATCTTTTAATACATCAATAACATTTTCATAAGATTTACCACTTGGAACTGAGAACAAAACAGTCATTGCAGTTTTTTTATCGATCTCTTCATCTGCTGTTTTAACATCTAAATAATTTGCTTTTTTGGCTAGTTTTTCTTGATTTACTAAAGATTTAATTTCGGAGGCTCGAATATTAGCTTGCACTTTCGGTACTACTATAAATAAACTTATAATAAACAGAACAATCACAGCTAATATAATCGCAGTAAGCTTTTTCTTTCTATTTAAGTAAGTAACAAAATCTTCTTTAACATCAATAAAATTTTTCTTCATACGTTCGCTCCTCTACTGCTTATACCTCTATTATACTAGTACTTCTTCCCTTTGCCTAGTCTAACAAATAATACCCTATCTATATTTTAATAAAAAGTAAAAGCTTTTTCATTTGCGCTTCTATAAATTAAACACAATTAAACTATTATCCTTAGTTGACAAAAGACCGCCTCTAGCATATACTCTCTATAAATGAAGAATAAATTAGAATACAATGAAAAGAAGAGTACTGTTTTCAGAGAATTAATGAGAGAGTCTCGGTAGCTGAAAAGAGATAATTTGAAAAAACAGGAAGATGGTCTTTGAGTAAACTTTGGGAACGCCCATTACAGCGTCAAGGTATTGATCTCTAACATCTGTACCTGTTGAGGAAAATCTTGTGAAAGATTTTTAAACTAAAGGTGGTAACACGTTCAATCGTCCTTTACTTTTGCAAAAAAGTATTGGGCTTTTTTTATTTTTCAATAAATTTGACAGAAATGGAGGAATATTTATGCCAAATCCCAACCCAAGAATCCCCTTTCGTTACGATATTGTCGGAAGCTTTCTACGACCCGAATCCTTAAAAATTGGACGAGCATCATTTGAAGCTGGGGACATTTCAAAGAAAGAATTAACTCAAATCGAAGACCTTGCAATTATCGATTTAATTAAGAAGCAAAAAGAAGCTGGTCTTCTTGCTGTGACAGATGGTGAATTTCGTCGACGCTGGTGGCATTTAGACTTTATTGCAGGATTGAATGGGATCACTGTTTACGATTTTCAAACAACTGCTTTTGGCATTACTACCGATGCTCAAGGGACATATGTTAACAGTCCTTTGTCTTTTTCAAAAAAACACCCTTTTCTTGAGCATTTTCGTTTTACTCAAATGCATGCAGCGCCTATTTTAGCAAAACAAACGATTCCTGGACCAAATATGATTTTTTTAGATTCACTGATTTTGTCAAAGCAATACAACGAAAATCCTATTTACAGTTCTTTAGAAACATTCAAAGAAGATTTAATCACAACATATCAAGATGCAATACAAGCCTTCTACAATGCTGGTTGCCGGTATTTGCAATTAGATGATACTAGCTGGGGCGGATTGTTCGATGATCGTTTCCGTGAGATAATCAAAAAAAATGGCTTAGATGCTGACCAACTGCTCTATGATTTTCAAGAAGTAACAGAAAAATCTTTAGTAAATAAACCTGATGATCTCTCTGTTACCTTCCATTTTTGTAAAGGAAACTTCCAATCACATTGGCTTTATAATGGCTCTTATGAAACGATTGCCAAATCTTTATTTTCTATTGACGCCATTGATGGTTTTTTCTTAGAATACGACGATGAGCGTTCCGGTGGATTTAACCCTTTGAAAGAATTGAAAGGACAACGTATAGTCCTAGGATTGGTCACGACAAAGAATGGGCTGCTTGAAGCGTCTTCCGTTATTGAAAAACGCATCCATGAAGCTAGCCACTTTGTTCCTTTAAACCAGATTTGCTTATCCCCTCAATGCGGCTTTGCATCAACGCATGAAGGGAATCACTTGACCGAGGCAGATCAATGGAAAAAAATAAATCTTGTAAAAACAATTGCCAAGAATATTTGGCAAGATGCTTAGTATAAAAAAGGAGGAAGTAGTATGTCTGTAATGAAAGAAATTCCGTTTCGTTATGATCAAGTAGGTAGCTTTTTACGTCCTGAAAAATTAAAACAAGCTAGAGAACAGTTTGCAAACCAAAGAATATCGGTGAAAGAATTAAAACAAGTTGAAGATCAATCTATTATCGAACTAATCAATAAACAAGTTCAGTCAGGCTTAAAAGCAGTTACAGATGGTGAATTCCGTCGTAGTTGGTGGCATTTAGATTTCCTTTGGGGTTTAAAGGGCGTTGAGCAAACAACGCCTGAACACGGCTATCAATTTAATGAAGTAGAAACAAGAGCTGCTTCTTATCAAATTTCAGATAAAGTCTCATTCAATCCGAATCATCCATTTTTTGATGCTTTCGAATTCTTGAATGAACATACGCCGGAAGGAATCATCGCAAAAGCAACAATTCCTTCTCCAACGCTACTTTTTAACCGTAAGAATGATACTTTTACCTATGCAAGTTATACAGATGAGAACGCCTTCATCAATGATTTAGCCGATGCTTATCATCAAACAATTCTAAAATTTTATGATTTAGGCTGTCGTTATATCCAATTAGATGATACCTCCTGGGGCATGTATACGGGGTTTATAGAGAATGCTAAAACAGAAGATGAAATCAAACATTGGCAACAACAATGCGAAACAGGGGTTTCCGTAGTAAATCAATTACTTAATGATTTACCCGATGACTTAACGATCGCAATGCATGTTTGCCGCGGAAATTATAAATCTGACTGGGCTATTGCTGGTCCGTATGATCATGTAACCACTTACCTCGCGCAATTGAATATCGATGGCTACTTCTTAGAATATGACGATGATCGTTCAGGTGGCTTTGAACCTTTGGTACAAATTTATGAAAATGATCCTACTAAAAAAGTGGTACTTGGTTTAGTAACTTCAAAGTTTCCTGAACTAGAATCAAAAGAAAGTCTAACTAAAAGAATAAATGAAGCTGCAACCTATATTCCTCTGGAAAATCTTTGCCTCTCTCCTCAATGCGGATTTGCTTCTACAGAAGAGGGGAACTATTTAACCGAGGATGAACAATGGGCAAAAGTTAGATTAGTTGTTAATACAGCTAAATCTGTCTGGAAAGACGCTTAAATTAAAAAACAAGAAGCAGAATTTCTCTCTCTGTTTCTTGTTTTTTGCTTTATCGATTTACCGATCGTGCCATTCGATTGATCGTATGTCGCATCCCACGAATGGCAACTGACATTTCATAAATATTTTCAGCGGGTGCAAGACCACCATACCCTGCATCACCGATATGTTGGATATCTACTCCGCAAATTTTATTGGTCAACGCAATTTGGCGAATCGTTTCTTTATTCGCACTTTCTTGACTCGTCCCGATTGCAGACATTGTTAATAAATTATATTTTTTTGCAATCGCTACAGCCGCTTTCATATCTTCTTCTGCAAAGCCTTGAACAGTTCCAACTGCTGGTAATAGTAAAATATCTGCTCCAGCTTTTGCATAAGCTTCCACAGCTTCGGTTGAAACAACTGGCTCATCTGATCCTGCACTATGCATTTTCCCAGCAATAATAAGTCCCGAGAAATTTTCTTTTGCGATTTTAACCGTTTTAGCGATTTCTAAATTAGTCACTCCTGTTCCAGGATTTCCTGTTAAACAAATAAAATCAATCCCCATTTCTTCTGCTTTTTGAATCGTTTCTTTTGAACTTGTGCGACCATTACTGATTGCTAATTTTTCACTAAACATAGTTGATGACTCATCGACTGGTTCTAAATTAACCCCAATTGGACGTCCTACTAACTCTTTTAAAATTGGAATTGGATTGATTTTATTTTTATCTGGATTTTGCCAATATGTCATGATCTCTTCTAAAGACATGCCTGGAATTCCTTGTACGACTGGATTGAAACAATCAAAAACATTTAACAAAATCAAATCAGCTCCAAATGCCGCAGCAACCTCTGCATTACTAATATCTCCTGCTTGCGGTGATGCTGTGACAACATTTTCAGATAAAATTGTCCGCCCTTCACTTGCTTTGATCGACTGTTTCAGTTCTTCTGCCGTCATTTTTGCTACTTCACTGTAACTCGCGCTGATTAATCGTTTTACCATGTTGTTTCCTCCCTAATTTAAAATGTAGCGAGCTTCTAAGACATTTAATTCCGTTCTTAGGAATTGAGCTAGAGCCCTTGTGGCTAGTAAACGCTAGGCGCTGAACAAGTCCTGTTCAGCCTCAACTGAAAAACAAGTAAAATTGATTGCAAGGATTTTTAATTCAAGAGGTTAGCCTGCGAAACTAGATAAATAAATCTACGCTCATTATACTAAAAAACAGAGGAAAGCGCAGTCATTTACTAAATAGGTTCATCAATTTCACATTCTCGAGCTTTTATTCGCCACTTTCTTTCTAAATGAAAAGAAGTCCGTTATAATAGAATTATTATGTATATAGAATTGAGGGATGTTTATGTCATTTGATGGCGTATTTACTCATGCAATGGTCTCAGAATTATCAAAGACTTTAGCCACAGGCCGAATTTCAAAAATTCATCAGCCTTATGAAAATGAAATTATTTTAGTTATCCGCACGAAAGGGAAAAATCATAAATTGCTTTTATCAGCTCACCCAAGTTATGCTCGGGTTCAACTGACCGAAATAGCTTATGCCAATCCAGATACACCACCAAATTTTGTTATGATGTTGCGGAAGTTTCTTGAAGGAGCCATTTTAGAAAATATTCATCAAATCGACAATGATCGAGTGATCCATTTTACCTTTGCCAAAAGAGATGAACTAGGTGATTTACAAAACATTGTTCTAATCGTTGAATTAATGGGCAGACACAGTACGATCGTTTTGATAAACAAAGAAAACGGTAAGATCTTAGATGCTATCAAACATATTGGCAGTTCTCAAAATAGTTATCGTTCTCTACTACCTGGTGTTGAATACATCGATCCACCTAAACAAGATCAGCAAAACCCTTTCTTAGCCAGTAAAGAAAAAGTATTTGAAATCCTCTCAAAAACCAATGAAATCAATGGAAAATATTTACAAAATCAATTTCAAGGTTTAGGTAAAGACACCAGCGATGAGTTGGCTTTCCGTTTAAATGAACGTCCAAACGAAAAAATGCTTGTTTGGCAATTATTTTGGTCTTCTATTGAAAATGAACTTATGCCAACATTAACGATGACTGAAAAGAAAGAATTCTTTACGCCTCTTACTTTTGCATCAATTAAAGGAAAACAGCAAAATTTTGTGAATTTGAGCGAGCTCCTAGATACATTTTATGGTGGAAAAGCAGAGAAAGATCGCGTTAAGCAACAAGGCGGCGAGTTAATTCACAAAATTGAAAACGAGTTAAAACGAAATCAAAATAAAGTTATAAAACTCCAACAAACATTGGATGACACAGAACATGCAGAAAATTATCGTCGAGATGGCGAGCTTTTAACAACGTTTATGACTCAAGTTCCAAAAGGGGCTGAATTCGTTGAATTGCCTAATTATTACGAAGAAGATCAGTTATTAAAAATAAAATTAAATCCAGCCCTTACACCGAATCAAAATGCTCAAAAATACTTTCAAAGATATCAAAAACTAAAAAATGCGGTAAAAGTTGTTCACGGACAGATCGAACAAGCCAATCAAGAAATCGGTTATTTAGAATCTGTCCTGTCACAATTAGAAATCGCAGGTCCAATGGATATCCAGATGATTCGTGAGGAACTGATTGAACAAGGATATGTTAAAAATCGTGGTGCAAAAAAACAAAAGCAGCCTAAAAAAAGCAAGCCAGAAGAATTTTACTCAAGTAGCGGTAGCCTAATTCTTGTCGGTCGTAATAATTTGCAAAATGATCAACTTACTCTTAAGACAGCTAAAAAGACAGACATTTGGTTACACGCAAAAGATATTCCAGGCTCTCATGTGATTATTAAAGAGAATGAGCCCTCTGAAGAAACGTTATTGGAAGCTGCAAATCTTGCTGCCTATTATTCTAAATATCGTTTATCAGCCCAAGTTCCTGTTGACTATGTCCAAGTGAAACACGTTCATAAACCTAATGGAGCTAAACCTGGCTACGTTATTTATGAAAATCAAAAAACGATCTATGTTACTCCAGATGAACAGCTATTAGAAACATTAAAAACGAACGCGCCTCATTAAGAGGTCTGTTCGTTTTTTTTAATCACGAGAAACCATTGCTCGTGGGACTAATTTATTAGCTACCTCAGAAATAATATCATTCGCTGAAATTCCTTCTAATAAAGGTTTTTTGATTGTCATGTAGAAAATATATTCTGGATTTTCAGTAGGAGTAATCGTAACTACAGAATGTAGATATTCTTGTTCTTGATAACTACCATTCTCAAAAAATTCTGCAGTGCCAGTTTTTGCAGATACATTTAATCCCTCTATTACATATTCTTTCCCCATTCCATACTTAGGATCTACCGTAACATCGTTCATATATTCTAAAACCTTCCTAGACGTTTCACTTGAAATCGGTATCCCTACTATTGTCGGTTCAACAGTTGTTTCTTCTCCATTTGAAGAAACAACTTTACTAACGATGTTAGGCTTTAACATTTTACCGCCGTTAGCGATTGCAGTGTATGCTTGGAGCATTTGTAAGTGAGTGACAGAGATTCCTTGACCATAAGACGTCATTGCTCTATCTACTGTTGTCTTATTTTGGATTTCACCAACTGCTTCACCAGCTAAACCAAAATTTGTACTTTGTCCAAATCCAAATTTTTTAAGATATTCTTCCCACAAATCTGGCATTCGTTCTTGAAGAGTTACCATTCCAACATTACTCGACCAAGCTAGACCTTGTCTAAACGTCATATTTCCTTTGCCTACACCGCTATTCCAATCCTTAATCGTTGTACCATCGACTTTAATACTCCCAGAGGCAAACTGTTCATTGTCATTGAATTTATTTTCTTCAATCGCACTCGCTACCATCAAGCTTTTCATTGTTGAACCAGGTTCATAAACATCTTCTATAAGAATGTTACTCCAACGAGCAGTTTCAGGATTATCTAATCCTTTTTTTGTATCTAATTCAAAAGATGGGCGTTGAGAAGTTGCTAAAATATTACCAGTTTTTGCTTCTAGCAAGGTAGCAGTAATATGTTCAGGTTGATATTTTTGTGCAACATTATCTAATAGCTCTTCTAGATAAAATTGTAGGTTACTATCTAAAGTGGTATAAATATCACTTCCATCAACACGTTTTTTTTCTTTTACACTGCCTGGCTTCACATCTCCTAAAGCAGAGTTTTTTTCATAACTTCGTGAACCATTTTTACCAGATAACTTATCATCATAAGCTTCTTCGATCCCCATGACACCATATTCATTGCCTTTGTCGTCTTGATTAGTATAACCTATGAAATAAGAGGCAAAATTACCAACTTGATATGCACGTTTTTTTTCTTCTCTAAAATAGATGCCTGAAATCTTTTTCTTATCTAAATCTTCTTGTATGCTTCTTTTGGTTTCAAAATTCAAGTTTTTACCATTTGTTCCAAATTCAACTGTTGTAACTGGCTCTCCTGCTTCATTTACACTTGGTTTCAATTGTTTTAATGTCATACCTTTATCTATTTTTACATGCTTTTCTAAAATTTCAGCAATTGTTGACCAATCTTTTTCTTGAACATATAATTTTTTACCTTCTAAATCAGTATAATTTCTATCTAAAATAGCGTATAACGAAAATGCACTTGAATCCTCTACTAATACATTACCATCTCTATCAAAAATCGCACCTCGTTTAGCATCTAATGTCTCATGAACCTCATACATTTCCTTTGTTTTTTCAGAAAGAGAGTTCCCAGCAACATTACCTGTAATTAAAATATATGAGAATCTGATTGTAAATAACAAGAAAATCAGGACGACCAAAAACAAAATAATCACGCCTACTCGCTTTCGGTTTTTAATTGTTGAAAGATTACGACGATTAATTATTTCTTTTATTTTATTCATTTTATTTTATCTCCAAATTGAGTTTTTATTTTCATTAGCTGTTCAAAAGTCTAGATTTATGCATAATCGTGTATTTCCATTTTACTTCTTTTAATCATTGTTTTTTTCTTATCATTCACTTCTTTAAAAAAAATTAGAGTATTGTAGAAAAACGTTTCCTCTTTCAATTTAGGATTTCTATACTCCAGTCCCTCTTTTAAAAATAAATTTTCATAATGATGCTCTTTCTTTTCTATAAATAGAACCGATCCTTAGACTACTTTTGGGTAGTGATACCTGGCAACATGTATCTCGAAAGCTTAATGTGCCTATAACAAGTATTGGAACTTGAAAATAATTGACGCTAACAACAAATTACTGATGTTCTAAATATGAAAACTAAAAAAAGGGACATGACTCTAAAATCAATGAGTGATGTTCCTTTTTATATTATTTTTTTCTTGCCAAATGTACTTTCAATTGTTTACCTTTAATTGTTCGTTCTTTCATCGCTTGAATAACTAGTTGACCTTTTCCATTTAAAATATCAACATATGTTACATTCTCTTGAATAGTAATAATTCCTATATCTTCTGATGATATGCCTTCAATTTTTGAAATGGTTCCCACAAAATCAAGCGCTCTTAGTTTCTTTTTCTTACCACCATTAAAATAAACTTTTGTGATTTCTTCATTTACACGTTTCGCTTTTTGCTGCTTTGGTTTTTGCCTTGTTGTTATTTTCTTCTCAAAATCTGGTTTACTTCTTGCTACTTGCTTGGTATTTGGTAACGCGATTCGTGTCATTGTCAGCTCACCAAATGATTCGATTTCTCTTTTTAAAGACTCTTCTTTCGAGGTGACAAACGTCAGAGCAAATCCTTCTTTACCAGCTCGTCCTGTTCTTCCTACACGATGGATATAGCTTTCTTTTTCAAAAGGAACATCTAGATTAATGACATGTGTAATATTCTCAATATCAATACCACGAGCTGCTACATCTGTTGCCACGAGATAACGAAACTTTCCTTTTCTAAACGCATCCATCACTTCAAAACGGTCTTCTTGCATCATGCCACCGTGTAGTTTCCCTACTGGATATCCAGCTTTGACTAAAAAATCATATGTGTCATTGACTTTTTCTTGTGTATTGCCGAATATGATGCATGTATCCGGGTTTTCAACGATCGTGACAGCCTCTAAAGCCGCAAGTTTATTTTCTTCTGTTACGTCTAAAAAAGCATGTTGGATTTTAGGTATTGTTTTTTCTGTCGCTTCGATTTTTATAATAATGGGTTCACGTAAATACGAGCGACTCATTTGTTCAATTGTTTTTGGCATCGTTGCAGAAAAAAGCAGGGTATTTTTAGCTTGTGGTAAAGCTGATATAATCTCTTTTACTTGCTCAATAAAACCCATATTCAGCATTTCATCTGCTTCATCGATCACTAAGCAGTTGATTTTTTCAAGAGGGAGCGTTTCTTTTAAGATATGATCCAATACCCGTCCAGGCGTCCCAACAACGATATGACTTTTTTGTTTTAATTCTGATTTTTGTTTAACGTATGAAGCTTTTCCATAAACTGCGGTTGCTTTTATCCGTTTATACCGACCGATGTTGATTAGATCCTCTTGCACTTGCTGAGCTAACTCTCTTGTTGGTTCTAAAACAAGGACTTGTGGTTTATTTTCGACCCAGTCAACTTTTTCGCAAAGAGGGATGCCAAAACTAGCTGTTTTTCCGCTACCAGTTTGCGACTGAACTAAGACATCCTTTCCATCCAAAACAGCTGGAATCACTGCTTGTTGGACTGGTGTTGGTGTCTCGTAACCTAAATCTGAAATGGCTTCTAAGATTACTTCGCTTATTGGGTAGGTATTGAAGTTTATTTTATTCATTGTTTCCCCATTCTTCTATTTTATCGATCCAAACATTTTTCACATGGTTAAAAATTCTTTCGCGTAAGTTGATTTATTCGCTTAGTTGTCAAAACATATTTTAGACTCAGTTCCTTATTATCCATGAAAAGTCATTGAACTGCAAGAGGCTAGATTAGTAGAGAAAGTTGTTTATTAGAGCTAAGACAATAATGACAACCGAAAATTTCTTAAGGTTCGAAATTATTGACTACCTATTCTATCATTTCAATATGAGACGCAATATAAATGATAAACCAAACCATCCAATCAAACTGATCCCAATTGTAATCACCCATCCCAAAATATTATGTTCCAGCGGTAAAGGCATGTTCATCCCGAAGAAACCTGTTACAATTGTTGGAATCGTTAATAAAATAGACAGCACTGTTAAGATTTTCATCGTATCATTCAAGTTATTATTCAAGATATTATTGTATGTTCCAGATAATTGGTGTAAAACTTGTGACGTTAACTGCGCCATTTCGACTAATTGTCTTGCTTCAATCAGTGCATCCTCCCACTGTTCCTTTTCGATCTCATTTAACGATTGGAAAATCACATTTGTTTTTATTTGCTCTAATAACACTGTATTTTGTTTTGTCGCAGATATAAAGTAAGCCATACCTGTTTCTACATCTGACAAGGCTAGTAGATTCTTTTTAGTCGTTTTTTCTTTTAGCATATCATTAATATGATTTCGTTCTTTATTCATTTCTTCTATCACTGGGAAAAATTTATCTGTGATCAAGAACAAACTTGAAAATAAAAATTTGAAACTAGAGATATCTGAATTATTTTGTAAATATTTTTCCATGTAATGAATAATATAGACATTTGCACTATTTGTTATCGTTAATAATTGCTTGTTTTTGATTAAAAATGTCATTGGCACAGTTTCATAGTGATGATCACCCTTTTTTTCTTGCGGAACATTGTAGATCAGAATAAACGCCTCTAATTCATTATCGTATTCAATTCGTGCACGTTCATCTTTATCTAATGCATAGGATATGATTTCACTATCAATGCCGTATTGTTCATATAAATCTGAATCAGTTGCAACTTGGTCAGAATTGATATTGATCCAAACATTTTCACCACTGCCAAATTTTTTCTCTGTTATCATAAAAAACCTCCTAACTTAATATGTAACACCAATCCTTTCAGTCATGTTGTGTACTCATTTCACTTACTGTATTACCGTTTTTCACTAAATTTTTTTTTGCTTTATTAAGATTGACTTCTAACTGTTTTTGCTCTTCTTTCGTTAAAGCACTACGAACCTTTTCGTCTAACTGGTCAAAAAGACTATTTACTTGCTCTACTAACTGCTCACCTTCAGCAGTCAGAAATATATTTTTCTGTCGTTCATTATTTTTGGGAATTTCACGATAGATAAGCTGTCTCCCTACTAGTCCTTTTAAAATATTGGTGACCGTTGCTTGCTTTTTTCCTAAATAATCTGCTATGTCTCGCTGTATTGTGCCTGGATGAAGAAAAATATAACTGAGACTACGTGCTTGTAAACTATTTAATTGTAATGCTTTTAATTTTGCCACTACATAATTTTGTTGCAAAATACTCAGCGTGTATATCTTTTCTGCCAGACTATCTCTATTGGAAATCATTATTCTCACCTCTTCATTAAAAGTTTAAACTAAAATACTTTATTTTACAACTGTTTAAAAATAAATTATCAGCTTTATAAGTCTTATTATATTGAAGAAGGTGTAACAAGTCTAAAAATCCGTCTTGTTACACCTTCTTCAACTATTCTATTTTCTTATTCTTTCAAAAAAATGAAGGGCCATCAATAAAACTTGTGTAAATATGGTCATCCTCGGTTTCTTCTCCAGCAATTAATTGCATGATTTTTTCAGCGGCTAACATGCCCCAACGATGTTTAGAGTATGAAATCGTCGCTAATCGTGGCTGAACAAATGCACTGATATCAGTATTATCAAAACCGATCAAACGAATATCCTTACCAATTTCATAAGGGGTTTCTTCAATATATTTATAAATACCAATTGCCATCTCATCATTCAATGCAAAAATATCTATAGGAAGTTTTGGTTCTTTTTCCATGATTTCCTTAGCTGCTCGAAATCCTGAGGGCTCTGTAAAATCGCCTGAAATAATGTCATACTCAATAGCAAACCGCTCTAATTCTTTGATACTAGCCTGTAATCGTTCCTGACTATCATAACTTTTTTTAGGTCCGGAAACCAAAAATAATTTTTTAGTTTGACGATCAACGACTTTTTCTATTGCTAACGTAGCACCGCCTTTATTATCTAATAAAACTTTACGTACATTTTCATGCGTGATCAAGCGATCTAAAATCACTAAAAAATGACCTCGATCTGCATATTGCTCTATTTCTTTGTTTTTGAACGTCCAATCTAAAACAATCGCACCATCAATCATTCGCTCTGGAATAAACAAATGTGATTTATTCCCGCTGCAAACAATCATTTCATAGTTCTGAGCTTCCAATCCTTTTTTTATACCATCCAATAGTTCGCCATAAAAACTGCCACCATAATCAGCAAGATACACACCGATAATATTGGTTTGCTGCCTTTTTAATGTACGAGCAGCCATGTTCGGAACATAGTCCAATTCCTCTGCAATCGCTTGGATTCTTGCTCGAGTTGCTTCAGTAACTTTTGGACTGCCATTTAATGCATAAGAAACAGTTGAAATTGATACTCCTGCTTTTCTGGCAATTTCTTTAATTCCTACCATGTACGCTCATCTCCTAACAAAAAATATCTAATTGGTTTTCTTTCTTATTTAAGCAAGTTATAAGTTCATCTAAAAAAATTATATATCCGCCTTGACGATACGGATTTTTTTCTCTTTTTATAGACAGTTCTGTTCCATTTGCTATCACAGCCTCTTTTTGAGCAGCCAAATGAAATATAATTCGCACGTCTTTGCCAGCTATTTGATACTCCATTGCTAAACCATCTAATTCTTCCGGTAAAACTGGATCAACGATCACATTCTCCTTATCTTCCCGAATACCTAAAACATTGGTTAATAGTTGGTTCATGTAGATTCCTGGACCGCTAGAATAAATCCGCCAACCACCTTTGACTTTAACACTGCCGTCTTTCAGTTTGTCAAAATTTTCTTGCGCATCGTATCTGGTTTTAAAATCACCATCGGAACTACTAAAATAAACATTGGCTTGGCGTAACTCGGCATTGTCAACGTGCTCTTTTATTTGAATCGGGTTAATAAGATTCATAGCCCGCCACGTTTCATCAGTTTTGCCAAGTTTAGCCATCGCTTCTGTAAAACGAATGTGCGCATGAACATACTGTAACCCAATTTCACGACCAAAATTAGCTGATTGTTCCGCACGTTTAAAGTTGGTACTGACACCGCCTTGATAAGTTGCTGGTCGATTCATTAAACGGACACCGTCAGGAAATTGTAAATGTTCTTTAATAATATCATAATGATGCTTCGCTTGTTCAGCCGTTAATAATTCAGCGATCATACTGCGTGTCATTGGCAGTAAACGATATTGAATTCTAGTTTTTTTATCCCTTGGATGAATCATAAATTCCACATGATCCGTATCTTCCATATAAACAAAGCCCGGAATTGTGTCCGTCGATAAAATGTACTGTTCAAAATCTTTTTTGATATTGATTGCTAATTCATGTAAGTGCTCGCCATATGCAACATCTACTTCCGTTAATAAGACGGATAATTTATGCACGGTTTGATACGTTAATGCAACCGTCCAGCTACTTGCCATATATTTTTTCAATTTAGTATCATAAGGTTGTAATGTATCATCCCAATCCCCATCGCTATAACAAGATAAGTACGTTCCTTCTAAAAAGTTATCTTCAATAAATTGAATTTCTTTTTGCATATGTTCAAACAAGGTGTACGTCTCAGTTGTTTTTGAAAAGGTTGTACGATCCGTATATGAAATTTTTTCGTCTAAAATGCTGAAATCTTTTGTTTTAGCTAAATAATCAGCCACAATCTTCATCGGCCAAACGATCACATCACCATGGCTCTCATCGGCTTTTAGTTTTTCATAGTGATCAAACATAAACCACTGCGGCCAATTGCCATCATCTTCAAATTGATTTGAATAAACATTTTTAATGATTGAATGGACAACTTCTGGTCGATTAACGGCGAAGAAAAATTCTGTTGGACCTTGGGAAACATCTCTTGTTCCCCATGCAGCACCGCCATACTGTTCTAATCCGTGTGGTGAAAGATAATGTACCAACATATTGTGTGTATACCAGCGTGACAACACATTTATTGATTCAACTTCTTCAGTTTTATGTGTTAACTGGAAATTATTTAGTAGCTCATTTACAAAATCTAAGAATTGCTTATTTTCTTTTTCG
The DNA here is from genome assembly GCF_058216535.1 of Enterococcus sp. AMC1251. Lineage (NCBI taxonomy): Bacteria > Bacillati > Bacillota > Bacilli > Lactobacillales > Enterococcaceae > Enterococcus > Enterococcus sp. AMC1251. The sequence continues at coordinate 1,888,022 of NZ_CM177098.1, forward strand.
TATGTGGTAGTTACCGTCTGAAATGGTTCGCCCGTCAAGTTTGCCTGGATGTGCATAGAAAATTTCGATTGTTCTTCAATCACAAAAGTAGTCAAAACTTCTGCAGATTTGCTCGATATAAACAAGCGTTCATCGGTTAGTTCAAACGATTTATTTAGCGAAAAATAATAAGTTAAATCCGGGTACTCTTCATGAATCACTGATTCTGGCAAAGCCCTTACAGTGACCGATTGGTTTAATTTAGTCACTTCATAAGCAGGCTCTTCTTCATCAGCATTCATCACCAATTGATTGGTTACAGCAAACGTATAGTTCAAGCCTCGTTGACTTGTCACTTCTGTACGGATTTCTTTTGTATCACATAACGTAAACGTTCTCACCGTAAGTATATCATTCTCTAATTTATAATACCATGTAGCAGAGTTCAATCCCATTACAAATGCAGAGGGCATTGTTAATACACGCCAATTTTCTGCTTCTTTGATATAAATTCTTTGTCCTGATTGTTTTATGATGTTTAGTGAATTGCGGCTGTTACTCATCAATTTATTCATAGATGTGTTGCCTAACACAATTTGAGAGTTAAAAATTCCGTACATATAAACAGTTGTGCTTAGTAAAGGATGCTCTACATCTAGCTCTGTTCCACTTAATAAAATATGTCCATGTGCTCTTTCCATAGCAACTTCCTTTTCTTTTAAAACCACATGCTGATAATCGTCTGTAAAGAAAGAAACCACATTACCATCAATTGTTTCGACTAGATTTTGATTGGGAAATAATTCCTCACGTTCTTTATTGGTTAATGTTTCACCTGTTATTGGTTTACCTAGTTTTTTAGTAATGGTTGTTTCTTGTTTGTTAATTTCTGCGAATTTTAATGTATCATAACTTTTTTTGACATCTGCTTTAGATATTAACGGGGCTTTAATAACTGTTCTTTGATCGTCTATTGGTGCTCCATAAAAAATGATTTTGGTCTCTTGCTCCGTTACATTATAGGATTCACTCTGTAACGCGGTATAGGCAAACTCGTATTGATATACTTCATTTACTAAAAATGCTTGCTTCAAAGCGTAAGCTTGATTTGTTTCTTTATACTCACGACCAAAAAATTGATAGCCATCTGTGGAAAAAGCAACCAACGGATTCAAACTACCTTGCTCGATTACTGGAAATTTCCCCTCTTGCGGTTGATTTTGTCGAGAAGAAATAGTAATTGTTCCATCTTCTTTCGAGATATGATGATCCACATATTGTGACATGTACGCTTCATTTGATCGAACGGCACCTTTTGTCGCATTGCCGATGTCTTGACCATAGATGATGTCTACCTTCTGTCCAGAGCCTGTCACTGTCACTTGCCAAAACCAAATACCTGTTTCAGCTAGTTTAAAATCAACTTGGTAAGACACACCTAAAAAGTTACCCATCCAAGTCGCTTGTTCTTTGTTAATCTGAAATTTGCTAGCTGAATTAGACCCAATCATGGGTGTACTCTGAATGTCATTTTTATCATAAACTCTTAAATAGAGTTGATTGCAACTTCCATCTAATGTATTTCCATTCAGTTGGTTGATCATGATAGTTCCATGGAATAATTCATAAAGGTCGCCCGTTTCCATAAACAAGACGGTTGTTCCACCATTTTTAATCGTTTGTTTTTGATGCATCATCTCAATCTTCCTATCTATTTCAATAATTTGACTGTTTTTGTTACGACATCCCTGCTATTTGATCCAATCATTACCTCAAAAATTCCAGCGTCACTAGTAAAAGTTTGGTCACTATGGACATAACGCAAAAGTTCTTCAGTAATCATAAATTGAACAGATTTTTTCTCATGTGCTTGTAACGTTAGTTTTTCAAAGCCCTTTAATTCTTTCATCGGACGAACCACTTCACCAATTTGATCTCTAATATATAATTGAACCGTTTCTTGACCCGAAATATCTGATTGGTTTTCTACAGTAATAGAAACCATAATTATTTCATCTGATCTCATTTCATTCGAGCTTAAGTTAAAATCAGTATAAACAAATTCGCTATAGCTTAAACCAAAACCAAAAGGATATTTTGCAAAATTTGAAACATCTAAATATTTACTTACATATTTTTCATCGCCTGGTTTATACGGTCGACCTGTATTATCGTAATTATAATAAACAGGTACTTGTCCTACTGTTTCTGGGAATGACATACTCAAACGAGCACTTGGATTATACTCTCCGTATAAAATATCAGCTAACGCTGCGCCACCTTCCGTCCCTGGAAACCAAGCCTCAACGATTGCTTTTGCTGAATCGATTCCTTGAAGATCTAATGGACGACCATTGTACAACGTAACAATGATATTGTCATTCACAGCTTGAACAGCCTTGAATAAGTCAAGTTGCGCTTGTGGCAGGCGAATATCACTCCGGCTTGATGCCTCACCACTCATCCAATCTTCTTCGCCAAGGGCTAAGACAACGCTATCCGCTTCATTGGCTAAAGCAACAGCTTCATTGATCGCAGCTTGACTTGGTCTAAAATAGTCAAATGCTTCTTTTCCAATCACATACTCTGCGCCAAGTTGATCTACTCCTTGCGCTAAAGAAATCGCTTCGTCTTTTTTACCCTGCCAAGACCAAACGCCGATTACATCATGAGAATTAGCAGCAGGTCCCACAATAGCAACTTTCTCTTGCTTCGATAAGGGTAAAATATTCTCATTTTTTAATAAGACAATTGATTTTCTCGCACTATCTTTCGCAATAGCACGATGCTCTTTTGATAAAACAACTTCTTTTTCTAACGTCACATTAGCACCTCTATGAGGATGTTCAAATAAATCTAAGTCATTTTTTAGTGTAAGAATCCGCAGAACGGCTTCATCTACTGTTGATTCAGAAACGATATTTTCTTCAATCAGTTCTTTTAGATTTTCGGTATAACAGGTCGTCATCATTTCAATATCTACGCCTGCTTTGATTGCAAGTTCAGCCGCTTGTTTTTTATCTGCCGCTACACCATGAGCAATCAGCTCAATGATCGCTCCCCAGTCTGAAATAACAACACCATCAAAGCCAAACTCTTTTCTCAATACATCTCTAAATAACCATTTATTTCCTGTTGCTGGAACACCATCTACTGTGTTAAAAGAAGTCATCACTAATTTTGCCCCTGCATCAAGCGCTGCTTTGTACCCAGGTAGATACGTATCTCGTAATTGTCTTTCAGACATATTGACCGTGTTATAATCGCGACCACCGATCGCTGCACCATATGCCGCAAAATGTTTGACACAAGCCGCTATACGGAAGAAGTCATTTTTCAAATCCTCCCCTTGGTAGCCTTTAACGAAGGCTTCCGCAAAGCGACTATTTAAAAAGGGATCTTCCCCAGTTGATTCCATCACACGACCCCAACGCGGATCACGAACCAAATCGACCATCGGTGAGAAGGTTACGTGTAAACCAGATACTGCTGCTTCTTTTGCTGAAACTTCGGCGACCTTTTTAGCTGCTTCAATATCCCATGAACTACCCAAACCAAGTGGAATCGGGAAAATTGTCCGAAACCCATGAATGATATCTGCCATTAAAATCGTTGGTATTCCTAATCGATTATTTTCCATATATGCTGTTTGTACACGGATGGCCTCTTGAGCACCTGAAATACCCAGTATTGTTCCGGCATTATTAATATTTTTTTGCGTCAAACCGAGGTCTGTCATAGGTCCAGTTTTTTCTTCGGCCTTTTCAGAATAAAATTCAGCAGCTAATTGCATTAATTGTCCCACTTTTTCATCTAAAGTCATTTGCTCCAATAAATCTATTAATTGTCTTTGTTCCATCTTTATCGTCACCTTTTCTTTTTGATATTTAAGTTTCATTTTAATCCAGAAACGTTAAATCCTTGTAAAATGTATTTTTGGAAGATCGAGAACACGATCAAAATTGGAATAACCATAAACGTCGCTCCCGCCATTTGTAGGGCATAATTGGAACCATGTTGTCCTTGTAATAGTTGCAGGCCAACTGATAATGTATAATATTTTTCATCATTTGCGATGATCAATGGCCATAAGAAGGAATTCCAGCCGCCGATAAAAGTCAAAATCCCTTGAACTGCTAAAATTGGACGACTAACTGGTAAAATTATTTTGAAAAAAATATACCACTCGCTAGCTCCATCAAGCCTTGCTGCTTCAAGCATTTCATTTGAAATAGTATTCATAAATTGCCGGAATAGAAAGATTCCAAATGCACCCGCTAGCCCTGGTAAGACGATTCCAATTAATGTATTCGTTAAACCAACTGAATTCAACAATAGATACACGGGGATCATTGTTACTTGTCCAGGGATCATCATTGTGGCTAATACCATTAGAAAAAGTCCATTCTTTCCTTTGAAATCAAACTTAGCAAACCCATAACCAGCCATAGCGTTTAACAACAAGCCGACAAAAGAACAAGCTGTAATAATCAGCGTATTTTTAAGATAGGTGCCAAAATTCAATCTAAAAAAAAGCTCTTTAAAATTGTCGAATGTTGCATCTTTCGGGAATAAGCTGGGCACAATCTGATTGATTTCCGCATTAGTTTTAAATGAAGAAAAAATCATCCAAAGAAATGGGAAAAAGGTCATAATGCCCAGAACGCCTAACAGGATACCGATAAAAAGCTTAAAACTCATTTGCGCATTTTTATGTGAATTCATATCGTCCTCTCCTTTTATCCTTCATTTTCTTTTTGTTTTGCTTGGATTTTCATTTGGATACTTGTCACGATAATAATTGCAATAAATAAGATCACAGATCCTGCCGCCGCATACCCAAATTTATTGTATTGGAAACCTCTTTGATAAATAAATAACGCAACAGATAACGTACTGTCTAGTGGACCACCTTTAGTCATAACGAATGGTTCATCGAAGAATTGGAACCAGCCGATTAAGGTCGTTACAGTTACGAAGAAAATTGAAAATTTGAGTAATGGGATCGTGATTTTTAAAATTTGCTGCCATTTATTTGCGCCATCGATTTCTGCTGCTTCATAATATTCTTTTGGAATCCCTTGAATCGCCGCTAAAAAAATCAACATGTTCAAGCCAATTGCTTTCCATACTGCGATGATAATTAATGAAATTTTTGATGTACTTGGATCTGTCAGCCACATAATAGGGCCAACATTTAGAAAAGATAATAAATGGTTTAATAAGCCGATCGTTGGATTATATAAATACATCCATACGACTGATACCGCCACTGTATTTGTGATCGAAGGACTATAAAATACTAAACGCATAAAAGAAAAAAATTTATTCTCTCCAAAGTTAATCATAATAGCTAAAGCTAATGAAGAAACAATGACAAGTGGCACACCGATGACAACATAATAAACAGTATTAAACATCGCTTGTCCAAAAACTTTATCATTAAAGATGTTTAAATAATTATCCAAGCCAACAAAATTAATTCTAGAAAAATCTGCTAAGCCAGCTAAACTCATATCTGTAAAACTGATTGTTACAGCAATAAAAATCGGTATGATTGAAAAAACAAGTAACAATGCAATAGCTGGAGCAATAAAAAAATAAGGTGATTTTGATTTTTTCATGGTTTCGTTCCTCCTTACTAAATCAATAAAAGGAACAAAAGACAAGCTTGCATCTACATTCACTAGATAAGTGATTGATAACATATTCTAGGCTTTTGTTCCTGTTCTCCTTATGATTATTTAATCAAGCTTTCCGTTTGCTCGTTAAGTTCATTCATTGCCTCTTGAAGATTTTTTCCACTTACAACAACTTGTTCCCATTGTTTCATAAAGTTTTGAGAGATTTCATCCCATTGTTTTAATAATGGCATCGGCTGTGATTCATTCAGTTGTGTTCCAAATACTGAAATGAGTGGATCCTTTTTAAACACATCAGAATTCCACGATTCTTTATTCGTTGGAAGAGAATTCGTACTTTCAAAAAATTTCGTTTGATTTTCAGGTTTTGAAAGATATTCAATCAATTTCATCCCATCCTCTTTTTTCTTAGAACTACTAAAAACAGCTAAATTAGCTCCTCCTGTCACAGACATATTGTCCACGGATCCTTTCGGTAATTCAGCCACACCCCATTTTCCATCGATATCAGGAGCGGAATCTTTAATACTATTGATCATCCATGGACCACTGATAAACATCGGTACAACGCCTTGTCCACCAAAGCTTTGGCCGATCTCTAACCCTAAGTCTGTTTTAGGTGCTGACTCATCTTGGACTAACTTATCTAAAAATTTTAAGGCATCTACCATTTTAGGTTGATTAAATAACGGCTTATTGTCGTTGTCAAATAATGTAGAACCATTTTGACGAGCGAACATGAAGCCAAATGTAGGCTCTTTTAGCTCAACACCAAAACCATATTTATTATCACCACGAGCTGCTAGTTTTTTTGCTGCATCTGCTAATTCATCCCATGTTTTAGGCGCTTCTTTGTAGCCTATACTTTCCAATAAATCTTTTCTATAATAAAGCGCACGGGTTTCTGTATACCAAGGTACTGCATAGGTTTGTCCATCAAATTGAGTGGTTGCGACAGATCCGTCGAAGAAATTACCTGATTTCATGTCCTCACTTTTCTTCACATCATCCGTTATATCTAATAACGCACCCGCATCAACAAATTCACTCATATAAGTCGTTCCCATTTGAACAACATCTGGACCTTCTTTAGAAGCCACTGCCGTTAGTAATTTATCTCGTGAGGTAGACCATGGAATACTTTGGATTTTGACTTTGATTCCCGATTCCTTCGTAAATTCATCAACAATTGGTTTGATTCCTTGATCCCCATCACCCATATACCAAAATGTCAGTTCGCCTAAAGCGCTTTCTTTACTTCCCGAAGAACATGCTGCTATGACACCTACTGTTGCAAATAACGTTGTTCCTAATAGGAAAAGTTTTTTCCATGATTTCATACTTCCACTCCTCAATAATATTTAGTGAAACGTTTCTACAAAAACGATTATATTCCTTGAATAAAATAAAAGCAAGCGTTTTCTTTCTGTTGTTTTAAAAATAAACACCTATTTTCATGCAGACGGGGTAGAAACGTTTCACCAAAACCTTATTCTACAGCTAAAAAATATACTAAAATTTACTCAAAAAATAAATAGAAAAAGAGGCCGAGACAAAAGCGTTTAGCTCCGAGCGAAGCGTAGTAGCTGCTTTTTTCTCGCCGTTTATTCGGATTTAGAGCGCGAAACAAAACTGATCTTTCGTTTTGTCCCACGCTCTATCTGAGATTAACATTGTTCGTGAAGAATAAATTTCTTTATATCTTCTACTGCAAGATTTTTATTTTCTCCTAAAAACAACTGATGTCTGCCATTTTCATAGATTTTCAAAAAAACGTGAGCATTACTGACTTTCGCAAGATAATACGCACTTTTATAGTGTGTCGTTTCATCCTGTCGATTTTGTAGAATGAGCATTTTTTTCTTTGTTTTTGATTGACTCTCTTTTTTCATTTTTTTCTTTGTTTGTTGAAGCAATAACAAAAATTGATAGCACGAATGAATAGACACTGATTTGGCGGAACTAAAATAATAATCTAATTTTTCTTGATTTTTTAGGAATACACCTTTTGCGATGTCTTGCATAATCACATTAGCGTTATAAAGATAGATCGGCGTACTACATAAAATCAGTTGATCCACTGATTCTCTCTCAGATACTTGAATCGTCAATAAACCTCCCATTGAAAAACCTATGCATGTAATATGTGTGTAATATTCTTCAAGTTCATCTAGTTTTCGTTTAACATCCATTATCCATTGGTCCGATGTTGCTCTTGAAAAATGTTGTTTATTTCCATCATGTCCTGTTAATTGAATCCAAAATGATGCAAGATTACTTTGTTTTAAGTATTCGTGTAAATAAAGAATTTCTTTCTCATCGCCGCCAAATCCATGAATAATCAATACCGCTCGTTTTTCCATTTCTACCAACTTTCTTGACAAATAAAATTAGTACAGAAACAATCGTTTCTTACAATACACCAAAAAGATCAAAAATTGCGTTTGATCTTTCTGTTATCACTTTATCATTTTATCTTGCTTTAGCCTAATTATTCTTCGTATCTCTATTAAAATTAATGAAAATTTAGCATACACTCTACTTAATTTTGTTTTATCTATAGTATTATCATTTCGGTATTACCTTCTGGATCAGGCTCGGAAATCGCAAATAAGACCGTAGTTGGTCTAATAGTCATTTAATAAACTTTCTCCATCATCACTCTTCCGTATAACCACGCTTGACTACGGTAAAGATTGTTGGTAGTTTCGTTACTTTTTCTTTAGGATACTAATCAAAGTAGCCAAAGACAACAAAATCATACTAATTCCCTCTGCAATAAAAATATCAGTAATTTCTTTCGACGGGAGTATGTTTGCTATGATAGAAATTGAAATGGGCGCAAGAGCTGCGCCAATATTAAAACCTATTAACAGTAAAGAGGTTTTTTTTTCTGAATTTTCTTTCGTCTCTTGATTTACCTTATTAAATAAATACGGAATAAATGTCCGAAAGGAAAAACCACACAAAATGACAGCGAATGACATTGACACTAAATTTTGTGCACAAGCGATTATGAACATCGACATACCTAAAATAGCAAAAGAAATCGGTATTGTCCATTTCTTAGTTATTGTAACGATTGACCCAAACAACACCCCCGCAGTCATTGCGCCTAATCCAACCAATGCCATTAAATTACTGCCATCTGTTGCATTTCCAAAACCTTTTTCAAGAAGTAAAGAGGTGATTTTCACGGCAACGGACATGTAAATTGTTACAACTATTATCAATAAAACAATGTAGCCATATATTGAAGGTTTGACTTTTTGATTCTCAGATTTTTCTTTATAGCCCTCCTTAAGAGAGACGTCTGGAACAAACATTATAAACAGAAGTAAAACTGGTAAGGCGAATAGATACGCCAAAAATGAACTACGCCAATTCATTACCAGTAATTGACCTACTGTAAATGTAATGATCATCCCGCCAATTCCTTCAAATGCACTTTGAAAGCCAATTACAGATGAAAGTTCTTTCCCGTAATACAATTTCCCTGCTATAGAAAAGAGCAAGGGATTAAGTAATCCAATTCCTATGCCAAATAATACTCTACTAAAAAAAAGAAGACAAAAGGACTCTAGAAACACTGGCATAATCCCTGCACCTAATACAGTTCCAATCCCCAATTGGACAGTAAATTTGTATCCAAACCGTCTAGCAAAGATATGGCTAAACGGCACTGTTAAGATGATAAATAGAGAAGGAATTGTCGTAATCAATTCGATCAGGGTTGGGCTGATATTTGGATAAGTTGCCATAATCGCTGGAATGTTCGCCGCAATTGCTCCGCCTGAAACCACAAGTAATGACACAGATAGTAGTGAGATTTTCGTTATTTTATTCACTGCGTTGTCTCCTTTTTAAGATACGCAAAAGACTGTTATTATTTTTTTATTCGCCAAAGATTTCTTTTGCTAGAGTAAAAGCTGACCACGCTTTTGGCCATCCTGCGTAAAATGCTAAATGAGTGATCATGTCCACCATTTCTTCTTTCGTTATACCATTTTGTTTGGCGATTTTCATATGGGTTTCTAATTGCGGTACGCCTTGTGTTAATAAGCTTGAACAAGTAATCAAACTACGGTCACGTGGTGAAAGTTGCTCTTCTCGCGACCAAACTTCACCAAATAATACATCATCATTTAATTCTGCAAATTTTGGTGCAAATGCACCTAATTGATCTCTTCCTGCTGTTTGTTTTTTCATTAGGTAGGACTCCCATCTTTTATTCATTTTTATAATTGATTGTATAATTCATCTGAAACTGGTTCTAACCATTCTGGTGTGCCAGCTGTAATGGCTAAATGCTCAAACCAGCTATCTTTTGTCGCACCATGCCAATGTTTCACACCATCATGAGTAACAATCACATCTCCAGCAGTTAAAAATTGAGCAGGCTTGCCCTCTTCTTGATACCATCCTTCGCCACCAGTTACTAATAACAGTTGAAATCCCTCATGGTGAATATGCCAATTATTGCGGCAACCAGGTTCAAACGTAACATTTCCCACACTTATGTTGATTTTGGGATCGGCAATTAAATTTTTTAAATAGCTTTGACCGATAAAGTATTGTGAATAGGTCTCATTCTTTTCTCCTACAGGAAAAATCACACCATTTTTTACTTCTTCAAATTTTGCCATTTTTTATTCCTCCGATTTATTTTTTTTGGAACCACGAATAGGTAACCCGATATGAATGGTTGAATCAGGACATAATTTCTACTGATCGCTGATACTCTTTTCCACCAATTTGATATCTTAGATAAAGCGTTTGACATTTTGTACACTTATTTTTTATTTTTTTCCTATCCTGCTTGGGTAACTATTTTTTGATATTCTTTTGGCTAAGCTATTTCTGGAATAATTTCAAACGTTTTAACATTGAATATCTCAGCCAATTTTTTTGCGTAACGATTTTCGTTCAAATTTTCAAAAAATCGATTAAAATAACCGCTCGCATTCTCTGATCACCTTCAATTATCTTTTACTTATTCAAAAAAACAAGCTGTACCATCTACCTACAAGTAAATGATATAACCTGTTCATCTATACGTCTAATACCTAAATCACTCAACTACTATGCCTTAAAAGCATCACTAAACCTTCGGATAAATTCTTTTACAGCTGACGTTTGAATCCGATTTTTCTTCCAAACAAGAACACAATTTGTTTTAACCTCAGGATTCAACGGGACAAATGACAGTTCATCATGCTGACCATTGGTTGTCGCCCCTTCAATTGTTAAAGCAGCACCCACGTGATTTTCAACTAAAGAAAAAACATTAAAAATCAAATTAAAAGTGCCGACCACGTTTAAAGTATTCAACGGTTTCTCTAGCCAACTTTCAAGCATCGATTGAACTTCTGATCGATTTGAGCTTAATAGTGGCATCCCTTCTAAATCATCAGGTTGAATGGCTGTTTTTTGCGCAAGAAAAGAATCCTTAGAAACTAGCAAGCCCCATTTTTCTTCTCTCGGTAAAATAATTTTTTCAAAGTTAGGCGTAGCAACAGGTTCTAATAAAATAGCTAGATCCAAAATCCCCTTCTCCAATTTATCGCTAATATCATCGCTAGTACCAGAGACAATATTAAAGGTGACTTGAGGATAATCACTCACCAATTCTTCTATCATCATGGCCATCGTATCTGAATTATCAGCTTCAACACAACCAATTGAAAAATGTCCACTTAAAACTCCCTTGTTTTGCTCTTCAAATTCACGTTCTGTTTGCTCGGCTAACGTTAAAATTTCAGCTGCTCGTTCTTTTAAAAAATACCCTTCTTCTGTTAAAGTCAGTTGCCTATTCTCTCGAATAAAAAGCGGTGTACCTAGTTTTTCCTCAAATTCTTTAATTTGTCGGCTTAATGTCGGCTGTGTAATGTGTAGAACTTTTGCTGCTTTTGAAAAATTTCTTTCTTCAGCAACAGTCCAAAAGTAACGTAGTTCTCTTAATTCCATAATGGTTCTCCTTTTTAAGCGCACAGCTTATTTTACAATAAAACAAAATGAATTTCTAAAAGAACTGTTTTTAACTGGACGTTTATTGATGACCAACAATGACATGTGGAACATACGGTTCTTCTAAATACTTTATTTCTTCTTCAGTCAAAATCAAATCCAAGGCTGGAATCGCATTCGTCAAATGACTTTCTTTTGTAGCACCAATAATTGGTGCTACAACTGGTCCTTTTTGAAGTAACCAAGCAAGCGCTACTTGTACACGTTCCACTCCACGTTTTCCAGCAATTTCAGCCACTCTTTCAACGATGATACGATCTTGATCAGCCGTTTTATCATATTTTGATTGCGCCATTTTGTCTGTTTCGAAACGTTTGGTTTGTGCACTCCAATCACGTGTTAAGCGACCTGACGCTAATGGACTGTATGGTGTCACCGCAATTTTTTGATCCTCACACAAAGGCAACATTTCTCTTTCTTCTTCACGGTATAACAAATTCAAATGATCTTGCATAGAAACGAATTTCGTCCAGCCATTCTTTTCAGCTACTGCTTGCGCTTTAGCAAACTGCCAAGCAAACATAGCGGAAGCGCCAATATAACGGGCTTTTCCAGATTTCACAACGTCGTGCAGTGCTTCCATCGTTTCTTCAATTGGGGTATTGTAATCCCAACGATGAATAATGTATAAATCAACATAATCCATCCCTAACCGTTCTAAACTAGCGTCAATTTGATGAAAAATTTCTTTTCTTGAAAGTCCACCACTGTTGGGAACATCCTTTTTCATTGTAGTAAACAATTTGGTCGCAACAACAATTTCATCACGATTTGCATATTCATTCAGCGCTTTTCCAAGAATTCGTTCACTAGCTCCATATGAATAGACATTCGCTGTGTCAAAGAAATTAATTCCTAAATCTAACGCTTTTTTGATTACTTTTTTGCTTTCTTCCTCTTCTAAGACCCATTCATGGAATCCGCTATTAGGATCCCCAAAGCCCATTGCGCCTAAACAAATTCTTGAAACTTCCATTCCTGTATTGCCAAATTTCACATAGTTCATTTTAATTTTCTCCTCTAATTTCCATATTTTTAATTTTCTTCTGGTAAGACTTCGTTGATACAAATTAATACGGTCAATGTTCTTGGATACCAATAAATAACCGTAAAAAACTGCTCGTCTCGATCAATTGTAGCTTTTCATTGCCAACAGGTTGATTGTTGTGAATATATTTTTTCAACTGCACCCGTTGAAGCCCACATCGAGAAAACGAGTAATCGTAGAAGCAATCAACCTCAACCATCAGCTTCGTTATGTTTCTTGGCATATTTCGCTCATTCAATCGAGATCTTCAATCCTAAGTGCTTAGCTATTTGGAATTATTGGGTTCGAAGCAAAACGCACTAGATAACTCATGAAGTTAGATAATGCAAATATGTTATCAAATAATTGACCGTTTTTTTACTAACAATAACAGTCTAACTCTTAAAGTTCACTCCAAGTCAAGTGATTTATTAAAATAAATAAAAAAAACTTCTAAATTTAGATTTCCTCTAAAAAATTAGAAGAAAGACATAATTTAGAAGTGTCTTGTTCCTTATTATCTATTCATATTAAAATCTCTTAACGCATTTTCAGCAGGAATCATATGCTCATCATAATTAGCTAATTTAAATTCTAACCGTTCGATAGCAGTATTTAATTCAGTGGCCTTTTCTTTCAGCTCAACTATTTGATCTGCAATGATTTCTTTGCGAGCAGGCACTGTTTTATTTCCTATTTGGAATAAGGTTAAATATTCTACTAACGATTCAATAGATAAACCTGCATTTCTCATTTGTCTACTAAAAATAATCCAACGTAGATCTTCTTCATCAAAATTACGGATCCCATTATTATTACGTTTCACGGGTGGAATCAAACCAATCCGTTCATAATATCTGATCGTATCTGCAGAAACACCACTTAATTCACTTACTTTCTTTATATTCATGCCTTATTCCTCCTCTACACATTACGTAACAAGTCGATTTCATTTTCATTATAAAACAAATTTATCCTCTCTTACAAACTTTCTTATTGATCTAGCACTCACTTCAAGAGTTAACCTGCCTCACAACAAAGTTAGCTGATTACTGGGGTCGGTAGCGACTTTTACTTAGAATTAACGAAGCGACTATTAACGTCGAAAATAGTTAAGAAGATAATAATGTTCGGGACTTGATGGCTCATCATAGCAGTGCTCAAACCGCTAAATTGATACCTGAAACGGATTTACTGCTGGTGATCCTTTAAAAATGACAACAAGAATTATAGAAAATGTGGCGGTTGAACCTGTTTCACTACGAATAGTTTTAGGATCGTAAGCTTTGTATAGTACAATTCAAACAAAAAAACAAAATAAAAAATTTCAAAAAATAAACAAATTTAGCTGTTTCAATTAGCTTTTAATGATTTATTGTAAAAGAATAATTTATTAAAAGCACCAGTACTAATGATTGTTTTCGCAAACAAGGAGAACTTCTTATCTCAAATCATTTTTAATTCATAACTTAAATCGCTCACTTCTTTTGAGTCATTCATTGCGTATAATGAGTTTAAACTTTTTCCTAATTCCCTTTAAGCTAATTCATTTTAATAAAAATCAAACTTAATTCCTAATATATAATAAAAATAGATGACTGTAGAGGTAACTTTTGATAAACTAAAAAAGAACAACATTGATAAAGGAGGATCTCCATCATGTTTATCTCATTTGGCATGTATATTGCTTTAATTATATTAACAATTATTATGATTATGTTGATAATTTATTTAACTTTTACAGGTGGACATAAAAAAACACATCAAGATAACATCCATCAAGCTGAAGAAGCCGCTAAAGAAAAGATAGCTCAAAACAATGCTGCTTCATTGCATCTATCAAACGATTTCAATCAAATTGATTCGAATCTTCATGATAATTTTAAACAGGAATCTTATACTGAGAATCATTACTATCAGGAAACAAAATCTGAAGAAACTATTGAAGATGATTATTCATTACATGTTCTTCCTTATCCTAAAGATGATGAATTCAAATAACTAAAAATAGTGCAAAACGCGATGTAGTTTTGCGCTATTTTTATAGTATAAAATCAATCATTAACATGACTATCTTAAAGCTTCTCTAAAACCCAAAATCATTTTGCTACTTCTGCTTAATCACTACAACTCTACAAATTTTTTGTAGTCATGGCTAAGAAGTTAACCATTGGTTAGAGATTGAGATCGATTAGTACGAAACTATGAAAAGAAATCATCTTCTATCTTGGAATACAACAATACCGTTAAAAGGATCTTTCTCCAATTAACGGCAGTATGCTCTATTTACTTAGCTTACTTCAAACGTGCGTTTAACTCTTTCGCTAAATCTTCAAATCCTGGTTTGCCAAGTAGTGCAAACATATTTTTCTTGTAAGCTTCTACACCTTCTTGATCAAATGGGTTTACACCATTTAAATAGCCTGAAATTCCAACTGCGATTTCAAAGAAATACATAATATAGCCTAATGAATAAGCATCCATTGTAGGGATTTTTACGATCATATTTGGTACGCCACCATCTGTATGAGCAAGCAATGTTCCTTCAAAGGCTTTTGTATTTACAAAATCAATGTCTTTTCCTTGTAAATAGCCTAGTCCATCTAAATCTTCTGTAAGCTCAGGAATAGACACAGCATGACGCGGTGTATCAACTTTAACGACCGTTTCAAATAAGTTGCGCATACCATCTTGAACATATTGTCCCATTGAGTGCAGATCTGTAGAGAAATCTGCTGCTGCTGGGAAAATACCTTTTTGATCTTTTCCTTCTGACTCACCGAAAAGTTGTTTCCACCATTCAGAGAAATAATGCATCCCTGGCTCATAGTTGATTAACATTTCTGTTGTTTTTCCTTTACGATATAAGATATTTCTTAATGCAGCATATTGATATGCTTGATTCTTGCTTAAATCAGTTGTCGATGCATATTCTTTACGTGCATCATTGGCACCAGTCATCAATGCATCAATATCACCACCGCTAACCGCGATCGGTAATAAACCAACTGGCGTTAATACAGTGAAACGTCCACCAACATCATCAGGAATCACAAAGGTTTCCCACCCTTGCGCATCTGCTTCTACTTTAACAGCACCTCTTGCACGGTCAGTTGTTGCGTAGATGCGTTTGTTTGCTTCTTCTTTTCCATATTTTTTGATTAATAGTTCTTTGAATACTCTAAATGCGATTGCAGGTTCTGTCGTTGTACCAGATTTAGAAATCACATTCACTGAGAAGTCACGATCTCCAATAACATTGATCAAATCAGCCAAATACGTCGAACTGATACTATTTCCAGCAAAGAACACTTGAGGTGCTTTTCTTTCATCAGCTGGTAATAAATTATTGAATGAATGATGTAAAAATTCAATGGCTGCTCTTGCACCTAAGTAAGAACCACCAATACCAATTACAACTAAAACTTCTGAATCTGATTGGATCTTTTCAGCTGCTTTTTTGATACGAGCAAATTCATCTTTATCATAATTTTCTGGCAGATCGATCCAACCAGTAAAATCACTACCAGCTCCTGTTCCTTCTCTTAATGCTTTGTCTACTGCAGATACTTGGGTCTGCATGTATTCCAATTCATGATCTGCAACAAATGGTGTCAAATTGGAATAATCAAATTGAATGTGCGACATTCCGTCTCCTCCTTGAAATTAAACTTAGTACAATATCTACTTTACGTTCTTTTGACGCTTTTTTCAAGCAAATTATGGCTGAGTGTACCAATTTTATTTTAATTAATTAAAATAGAGGATCTTACCTAAAATTAAGTAAGCTTTTTATATTTTCAGAAAATTTCTCAAAAAAAATGAAGAATAACCATGACAAATTCCAGCACGATAATTCTTCATTTTTGAAAACTAGCATATCAAATGATTAGATACTTTCCTTTTTTACTAAACTAGACCTTGACTTAACATAGCTCGTGCCACTTTTTCAAAGCCCGCAACATTTGCTCCTAAAACAAAATTATTTGCTGCATCATATTTATTTGCTGTATCTCGGCATGTTTCATAAATAGTTTTCATAATATCATCCAGCATACCGTCCACTTTTTCAAATGACCAAGATAATCGCTCTGAATTTTGGCTCATTTCTAATGCAGAAACAGCAACACCACCAGCATTTGCTGCTTTACCAGGACAATAGAATATATCTGCTTTTTCAAATACTGCTACAGCTTCTAATGTACAAGGCATATTGGCACCTTCAGCCACGACTTTCCCACCATTTTTAACTAAAATTCCAGCTTGCTTTTCGTTGATTTCATTTTGAGTAGCACAAGGTAACGCGATATCGTAAGCAACTTCAAAATCCCAAACAGATTGATCATCATAATATGTCGCATCTTTGTGTGTTTCGATATATTTAGAAATACGTTCACGATTTTTTTCTTTTAATTCTTTAACTAATTCAACATCAATGCCATTTGGATCATAAATAAATCCATTTGAATCAGAACAAGTAAGAACTGTCGCACCCAATTCTTTCGCTTTTTCCATAGCGTAGATCGATACATTTCCACTACCTGAAACAACAACTTTCTTTCCTTTAAATGAATCATTTGAATCATTCAATAGATGTTTAACGAAATAAACACAGCCATATCCTGTAGCTTCTGTTCTCGCTTCACTCCCCCAGTATCCTAGTGGTTTCCCTGTTAGAACACCTGCATCGTAGTTTCTCAAACGCTTATACATACCAAATAAGTAACCAATTTCTCTTGCACCCACACCAATATCTCCAGCCGGTACATCCGTGCTTGGTCCAATATGTTTTTGTAGTTCTGTCATAAAACTTTGACAAAAACGCATGACTTCAGCATCAGATTTTCCTTTTGGATCAAAGTCACTACCGCCTTTACCACCGCCAATCGGCAGTCCAGTCAAGCTGTTTTTGAAGATTTGTTCAAATGCTAAAAATTTCATCACACTTAAATTCACGCTAGGATGAAAACGTAAGCCGCCTTTGTAAGGACCAATCGCAGAATTGTACTGTACACGGTATCCACGATTAACTTGCCAATTCCCTTGATCATCTTGCCAAGGAACTCTAAATTGTAAAATTCTCTCTGGCTCAATCAAAACCCCTAAAATATTGGCTTTAATGAATGCCGGGTTTTCTTTCAAAAATACCTCAACCGTCGGTAAAAATTCGTCAACTGCCTGCAAGTATTCCACTTGCCCTCGATCGTTTTCATGAATCTTCTTTTGAATTTCTTCCACGTACTGTTTTGCTTCCATTTAATCACCCTCTCATCGTTATAATCCTATTTTAACCTAAAATCAGAAAATTTCCACTTTTTTTTAGCGTGAATTGCAAAAAAAAGTAGAAAAAGTTTTGAAAATTGTGTTAAACTACCATTGAATTGGAGGAAAACTTATGAAATCATTTGACGTTATCGTTGTTGGAGCAGGTACTAGTGGCATGATGGCTGCTATCGCTGCAGCTAAATCTGGCAGTAATACTTTATTAATAGAAAAAAATAAACGAGTAGGTAAAAAGCTTCTATTAACTGGTGGCGGTCGCTGCAATGTCACGAACAATCGTCCAGCAGATGAAATTATTGCACATATCCCAGGAAATGGAAAGTTTTTATACAGTGCCTTTTCACAGTTTAACAATTACGATATCATGGCGTTCTTTGAAGCTAACGGTACCCATCTAAAAGAAGAAGACCATGGTCGAATGTTCCCTGTTACTGATCGTTCAAAAACAATTGTTGAAACTTTATTTAACCAATTAGAAAAACTCGGGGTAACAATCTATACAGAGACAAAAGTCGAAAAAATCTTGCGTAAAGAAGATCAAGTCATTGGTATTGCATTAGAACACCAAAAAATTTATGCTCCTTGTGTTATTTTAACAACTGGTGGTCGGACCTATCCTTCTACTGGCTCAACGGGGGACGGATATAAATTAGCTAAAAGATTAGGGCACACGATTAGTCCTTTGTATGCAACAGAATCTCCGATCATTTCAAATGACGCTTTTATTAAAGAAAAAACATTACAGGGTCTTTCACTACAGGACGTTTCCCTTTCTGTTTTAAATCATAAAGGGAAAATAATAGTAGAACATCAAATGGATCTTTTGTTTACACACTTCGGTCTCTCAGGTCCAGCTGCTTTAAGATGTTCAAGTTTTATAAATCAAGAATTAGTTAAAAATGATCAAAAAACTGTTACCTTAAAATTAGATATTTTTCCTCAAAAAACAATAGTTGAACTGAGTAATGATATAAAAAGAAAACGTTTAGAGCAACCAGATAAATCTTTGAAAAATGCTTTAAAAAATCTCGTTCCAGAACGTTTACTTGATTTTGTCTTAACCAAAAATAATCTTTTAGATTACCAATCTAAACAAATTTTAGACCAACAGATCGATCAGCTTGTCCATCACTTAAAGTCTTTTATAATTACAGCAGATAAAACATTGCCGATTGAAAAGTCTTTTGTAACTGGTGGAGGTATTTCATTAAAAGAAATCCAGCCGAAAACAATGGAAAGTAAATTGGTTAACGGTTTATTTTTCGCAGGCGAATTACTTGATATTAATGGCTATACAGGGGGATATAATGTTACTGCCGCATTTGTCACTGGTCATGTAGCCGGAACACACGCTGCTAGTAGTGCAGAGTATACGTATTTACCACCTATAGACCATGAATAGAACTAGTTTTTACTACGACCTTAGCAGGATAAAACAAACGAATTAAATCAGGCTTTTGTTTGATTCTTTTTTTCTTAATTCATGTGAGAATGGTTGTAGGAGGTGGTTGTAATGAAAATCAATCTAAAACGACAAACTACATGGGGCTGTGTTCGTCACTTTTCTGTATATAAAAATAAAACGTATCAAGGAAAATTATTTAATAATATTACAACGGAACTAGAAGTCACAATTGGTGATACACTTGAATTTAGGGAAGGGATCTTTCGATTCTCGAAAAAAATCAACGTTACATCTGAAACGAAAGAAATAACGATTACAAATACACATCATATTCAGCAATTATTTGCACTATTCATTATCTTATTTTTGGCAATATCTTTGGTTAGCCTTTCTATTGATTCCTTAAAGATTTTTATAATTACTGAAATTACAGCATTCGCTGTGCTAAATCAGTTGTTTCGTTATCGTTCTTATCAATTTAATGTGGAAACACTTCATCCAATACGATCGTTTTTTAAAACTGCTACAACAACTAAAACTATATAATTTTTTATCTGACTGCAGATAAAAGCCTGATTTTTGCCACTTATTGACAAAATCAGGCTTTTTAACTGTTTAATTACTTTTCATTAATTCAGTCACATATGCTACTGTATCGGGTTGTTCTACTTCAATCTTAGTAATCGCTTCAGAAAAGTTTGGTAGATGATCTTTGTGCGCAATTAACAACTCATCTAGCAATGTTTTCGCCATTGCACCACCTGGAACTAATGGATTAATCGTAAATGCATGTAAAGCTGCTCCGTAATCTCCGTCAATAGCCGCACGAATAACTGTTTCTTCCATGCCTTTCATTACTTGGATAATCCCACGTGCTGCTGGCGGGAAAGCGCCCCAATTGTAGGGCTCATGTCCATGGGCAGTAACTGGACCAGACACTTCTACAACACAATCATACGGTAAATCAGTGATTGTTCCATTATTTTCAGTCGATACAACCATATCCGTGCGCTTATCATTATAGATCGACGCAATCAACTCACAAGCTGCATCACTATAGTGTGTGCCGCCACGTTGTTCTAGTTCTTTTGGTTTGTAGTCTAAGTTTGGATCTTTATAAAGTTCAAATAAACGTGCTTCTGTTTCTTTTACCACTTGTGCTCTTGTTTCACCTTTTTCGAATTCTTCGATTGAGTGTTTCAACATTTCATCTTCAATATAATAATAACGATGGTAGCCACAAGGTAGCATACCTAAATCTTTGATTTGCTCATAATGAAATGGCGCATTATGAATGTTTTTCAAGTGACTTTCAGAATCTTCTTGAGGTCCATAAATCAAATTAATCAATTCTTGTGTTCGTTCATTTCCTTGTTTATCCCATACTCGGTGCCAGTGGAAGTGATTGATCCCAGCAAATTTGAAGAATAAATCATCTTCAGGAATACCTAGTTTTTCAGCAGCTTGTTTTCTGTGACCGATTGGCACATTACACAGACCTGCTGTTTTCTTCCATCCGCCATGTTTGATAGCAGCTTCTGTTACCATTCCCGCAGGATTAGTAAAGTTAACAAGCCACGCATCAGGGCATAATTCTTTCATATCTTCAATGATTCCAAGAATTACAGGAATGGTACGGAATGCTTTAAACATACCGCCTGCTCCATTTGTTTCTTGTCCTAAGACACCATGTGATAAAGGAATTCTCTCATCTTTGATACGTGCGTCAAGTAGTCCTACACGGAATTGTGTTGATACAAAGTCAGCATCTTTTAAGGCTGCACGACGATCCAGTGTTAAATGAACTTCCCAATCTAATCCAGCTGCTTTGACCATACGTTTAGCCATAGCTCCCACTGTTTCTAATTTTTCTTTTCCTTCTTCAATATCTACTAACCAAATTTCTTTGATTGGAAGTTCATCTTTTCTTTTAATATATCCTTCGATCAATTCTGGTGTATAGCTCGATCCTCCACCAATTGTTGCGATTTTCAATGCTTCTCTTGTCATATATTTCCCTCCTGATTTTTTGTTCAGAATATATTCTGACATCGTTTACATTCCTATCATAATATGTGGGAATGTTCCCATGTCAAGCTCTTTTTTAAATTAATTTATGTTATACTAATTAAAAGTGAACAGAACAAAGAAGTTTTTCGTCATGAGTATTTTTATAGTGAAATTATTCTTTTATTCAAAATAAGTGAGGTATTCTAATGACAACGATTATTGATGTAGCAAAAAAAGCTCAAGTCTCAAAATCTACGGTTTCTAGAGTTATTTCTGGAAATGGTTATGTTAGTCAGGAGAGTCGAAAAAAAGTTTTGGAAGCAATGGACGCTTTAGCCTACTCTCCTAATTTAATTGCTCGAAACCTTCAGAGCGGCGAGACTAAAACGATTGGTTTTCTTGCACATGGTTTTATTGATCCTTTAGGTATTTTTCTTGAAAGTTTTATTTCTATTGCGAAATCCTATAATTATTATGTAACACTCTATTTTACTGATGGTGATAAGAAAAAGGAAATTGATGCCTTAAACCAGATGAAATATAAGCAGCTAGATGGTGTGTTTATTTTAACCAGAGCCAATAAATGGGAAACGATTGTGCCCTATAGTGTTTATGGTCCAATCGCTACTTGGCATCGTATTGATTCTGATCGGATTTATTCTTCATATATCGATCATTATTCAGGTTATTTACGATCGTTGAATTATCTTTACCAACGTGGGTATCGTTCAATCGGTCATGTTTTAGGCCATTCTGAAAATCTGAATACAAAAGCGCGTTTAAGAGCAATTGATGATTTTCACACAGAAAAAAATATTTTAATCAAAGATGAATGGTTGTTTCATGATAAAAACAGAATGGACAATGGTCGTCACATAGCACATTTATGGGATCAAATGGCAAATAAAACCGATGCCATGGCGTTTTATACTGATTCAGTTGCTGCAGGTTTTATCTCTGAACTTCAAATGTTAGGTTACTCTGTTCCAGAAGATGTAGCGGTTATCGGATTCGACAATAGTGAAATCAGTCGGTTAATGCACATTACAACTGTAGATTATTCAATCAAATTACAAGCAGAAAATTCATTCATTTATATTCATAATCAGCTCAATCAAGAGACTATTCCAGAACAAGAAATGAGTGTTCGATTGATTGAAAGACAGACTGTTCCTTTACGGTAACAAACCTACTAAGTATAGAAGCTTATTTCCCAAACTTTCAAATTTAGGTAGAAGTTAATGAGATCGAAACAATGTGTAGTGGTTGCTTCTGCTTCAACCATTTATTCGTATTTAGGGTGTGAAACAAAAGTGATTTTACTTTTGTTTCACACCCTTTTCCTTTTTTATTTAGCTACTTTATTGCGTTCGTTTTTTAAAATAGAAATCGATTGTTTCAATGATTTTAATACGCCGCCTTCACTATAAACCAATACGTTTGATTTATATAGTTTAGCTGAAAACATCGTCAATACTATACCGAAAACAAGCAAGATTAAAACAGAAATCGTAGCTCCAGCAGTTGTTACTGTTTCACTGGCTAAGCGAATCGGCATAATAAACGATGAAATTAATGGAATATATGAAGAGACCTTGATCACAATATTTTGTGGATCCGTTGATCCCAATGAAATTCCGATAAAATATCCAATCATTGCAATATAGATAATCGGCTGAACAGCTTTTGCAGTGTCTTCTGGTTTTGATACCAAAGATCCGCAAAGCGCCGCTAATACTGAATATACTAACACACCTAGCGCAAAAAATGCTAAAGTGAAAAATAAGAAACTACCAAAAATATTAGTAGAAGAAAGTCCTTCTAAAAAGCTCTTCACCATATCTACGTTTTTTAACTGTGTATAGCCAATTCCGAGTGTTACAGCGTAGATGACGATTTGAGTCAGAGCCACTAAAATGACTCCTGTTAATTTTCCGTAAAAATGTGTTTGAGCTTTGGTGCTGGATAAAATAACTTCCATAATGCGAGTGCCCTTTTCAGAAGCGATTTCTTGTGCAATAATTGACGCATACGTAATGATTATAACCCAAAGAATGATGGTTATCACAAGTGATATCGCTGATTGAATCGACGTATTGTCTTGACTTGTTGTCATTTTTCCATTGTCGTCAAAACTGACTTTAGTCTTTTCAAAATTTGCTGTCTGATTTAGACTTGCTAATTGTTCTGTGGTTAAGTTCAATTTACTTGCATTCACAGACGATTGAAGTCCATTAAGCATTTGACCCATCACTAATTCTGTCGTTGTACCTAAAGAAGATTCTGCATATAATTTCCCTTGAATTTGTTCTGTTTCAGCCTCCAAGACAAGAAATGCATCTAAGTCTTTGTCTTTTAATTGTTTTTCAGCCTCTTCTTGTGACTTGATTACTTTAAATGTATAGTCATCTGATTTCGACTGAGCTAATTGTTCTGCTAATGCTTGATTATCTGAAACAAGCCCAACTTTTGTCTCCTCAGAAAATCCTCCCGCTAGTGAACCCGCGATATAAATAATTCCCATAACAATGAATGGCACTAGAATCATAATAAGAAAAGAAATAGATTTAACATTTTTTTTATACACATCACTTGCTATAATCCAAAATTTACTCATTTGGTTCACCTGCTTTCATCTTAAATATTTCTTCTAAAGTCGGTGGTTGCTGATTGAACATAGGAATATAGCCAAATTGCGTTGCACGAGTAAAAATTTCTTGCCCTGCGTTTGGATCATCAAGGGTTACTTCCACGACACCGTCACTTCTTTTTATTGCTGATTTTACACCATCGATTGCTAAGACATCTTCAGGATTTAATGGGGATTCCAAGAACACTTTCGTGCGACCAAAACTTTCACGTATTTCATGAACTTTGCCATTAAGAACCGTTTTACCACTTCTTAACATTAAAAGGTGATCACAAATTTTTTCAACATTATCCATATTGTGACTAGAGAAAATAACACAAGACCCTTTTTCTTTCAATGCAATGATTCCATCTTTTAAAAGTTCAGCATTGACTGGATCTAATCCGCTAAAGGGTTCATCTAAAATAACTAATTTTGGTTCATGAATTAGCGTAGCAATCAGTTGAACTTTTTGTTGATTTCCTTTAGAAAGTGATTTTACTTTATCTGTTTTTTTACCTTTGACTTTGAATTTTTCCATCCATTCGTCAATTTTAGGTTCAATTTCTTTTTTAGTCTTTCCTCTTAACTCAGCAAAATAAATCAATTGCTCTTGAATAGAAACTTTTGGATATAAGCCACGTTCTTCTGGCAAGTAACCGATATCGTTATAATCTTTACCACTTAATTGATGCCCATTCCAAAGTACAACTCCGCTATCTTGCGTTAAAAAATCCAAAATCAAACGAAAAGTTGTGGTCTTTCCGGCACCATTTTGACCAATCAACCCAAGTATTTTTCCATCTGGAATTTCAAAAGACATGTCGTCTAGAGCCGTATAGTTCCCAAACGTTTTAACCAAATTCTTTACTTCTAGCATTTCCCATCCTCCTATTTTTAAATTAAATCAACTTTTCAATAAAAGAAATAAATTATTCGTTTCAATTATCAAAATTCTTTGATCCTTAATAAAGTTTACCATGTGTCGTTAGTAAAAAGAAGAATTCTTTAAGTTATTTTCCGCAACTTTTCCATAAACTAATGAATATTCAAACAATTCTTATGTAGGATTATT
Source organism: Enterococcus sp. AMC1251 (assembly GCF_058216535.1). Lineage (NCBI taxonomy): Bacteria > Bacillati > Bacillota > Bacilli > Lactobacillales > Enterococcaceae > Enterococcus > Enterococcus sp. AMC1251. The sequence goes on from NZ_CM177098.1 coordinate 1,913,099, forward strand.
CATTTATCATTAAAATTGTGGCTAAATCTTTACCTTTTTCGTTTCTAGGACAGTAATTAAATATTGTGTCTGCAAAATTATTTTTTTGATAGCCTTCAAAGCTGATATCGCCAATATGTTGTTTCATCTATTTATATTCTACTTGAAGATAATCTGCTAAAGGAACGTTACTTCCTAAAAAATTTTCTAGCGTCACTTTTAATTTCGACAGGGTGGCATCTACAATGTTTATAACTTTCTGAAACTAGAAAAATCTATCAATAACTATTTACCGACAACAAAAAGAAAATAAAACCCTTTGTGTTCACCGTCCATGGGTTTCGTAATTTTTATAATTTCAAATTGAGAATTTCTTTATGTTTTGGCACTATTCTTTTCAAGTAAATAAAAAACCTAGAGGAAAGTTCCTCTAGGAATCATGATAATCGCTTTAATTCTTTGGATTTTCTTCACCAACATTCGGTGACAAAGAGCCCAAATCCAAAACACAAACGGCGAGAGAAAAGCGGTTCTTTTAAATATTAACCTCTTTAATTAAGCACGGTAACGTTCTACCCCATCTAAATAAGTTGCTTCTAATTCCATAGTTGGTTTCAATACGATAAAGTCAGCATCACGTCCTTTAGTGATCATACCGCATTTATCATCAATTTTACAACTAACTGCTGGTACTAAAGTTGCCATCATAATTGCTTGTTCTGGTGTAGCTATTTCCCAGTCAACCACATTTTTGATTGCTTCTTTTAATTTCAAAATACTACCAGCTAAGTTTCCAGACTCTAAACGGGCTGTCCCTTCTTTAACGACAACTGGAAATTCACCAAGATTATAATTACCATCTGGCATACCACCAGCCATCATACAATCAGTGATCAAAGCCACATGATCATGTCCAGCTTTTTCCATTAAAATGTTGGCTGCGTTCGGATGAACATGATGCCCATCACAAATCAATTCAGAAAAGACATGTTTCAATGACATTAACGCACCAACCATTCCTGGTTCCCGATGATTCAATCCACGCATGCCATTATATGCATGTACAAAAACACTAGCGCCAGATTCTACTGCATCCGTTGCTTGTTCTAATGTTGCATCACTATGACCTAAAGCCACAACGACTCCTTCATCAGTTACAGCTTTGACAAATTCTTTGACGCCTTTACGTTCTGGAGCCAATGCAATTTTTTTGATCAAACCGCCAGACGCTTCCTGCCATTCATTGAATGTTGCTAAATCTGGGTCACTAAAATAACTAGGATTTTGAGCGCCTTTATGTTCTTCAGTAAAAAACGGACCTTCAAAATAGATTCCTTGGATTTTTGCTCCTGGAACTTCTTTATAGACATCACCAATCGTTTTTGAAACATCTTTTAAGCGTTCTTTACTTGAGGTTAAAGTTGTGGGTAAAAATGACGTAACACCACACGATAATAGCCCTTCTGACATGACCTTTAATCCTTCAGCATCACTATCCATCACATCATGATTCATAAATCCGTGAATGTGCGTGTCTACTAAACCAGGGGCAATCCATTTTCCTTCCTCTTTAATTACTTTTACATCTTTTTCAGGAATTTCTTTATAAAAATCTCCGAATAGACCATCTGTTATTTCTAAATAGCCTGGTCCTTTTACGTCACTTTTTAAAAAAAACTTTTCAGCAAAGATAAACGTTCTCATCTTCATCCTTCTTTCTTTAATTTTCTACTATAAACGTACTCTTAAAATCAGTTAAAGTCAAGAATGGTGTAGACCTTTCGAAAAAATATTTACTTAGTTTTCGTTAGATTTTAATTGTTTCAATTCGGCGGATTTGTTCAGATAAAACTTGATATTCATCGGCTTTCTCTTGCGCCCCTTTTACATCCATTAATTGGCTTTTCAATTGAAACAACTCGCTTAAATAATAGTAACTATTTCTATGCCTTGACCAAACGATCCCCTGATCAATATAGATTTGCGCTTCTTCCAAACGATTTTGGTCTGTCAAAAATTTGGAATAATTATAAAATATTTTTGTTAATTCTGCAGTCACTCGTTCATTTGGCAATTTATGAAAATAATGAATGCTTAATTTTAAATATCTTTCAGCTTCGTTAATTTTACCAATGCTACTGTAGGTGCTTCCAATACAGCTAATCACTTGAATTTCAAAATCTGACAAATTAACTTTATTTGCTTGATAGGTATAAGACAACCCTTTTTTTAAATCCAATATTGCTTGTTCATAATCACTACAAAGGTAAAATTTACAGCTACCTAGATAATAATAATAACGTTGCCAATCTGTATCCAAATGAAGTCGCTCTTCAATTTGAGTATCTCTCATATATGTCATTATTTTATCATATTTTTTATGTCGAAAGTAATCTGCTATCTTTTCAAATATTTGAGTAATCAAACGCACTTCATCTGATTTGAACTGCATGATTTGGTCCATAGTCACACCTAAACGCTGGCAAATCTGTTGCATTACGACTACATTAGGTAATTCTTCATTATTTTCTATTCGACTCAACACACTTTGCGAACAAATATCTTCTGATAACATTTTTTGTGTTAGCTTTCTATTCTTACGAATTTCTTTAATTACAGCTCCAAAAGAATCCACGCCCTCACCCCTATGCCTATTTCGATTATCTAATATCAGTAAAAAATGTATTGTTAATTTGAAAGAACCAAAATATGCGAATTCGCATTATGCATTTATTGTACTTTATTGCATAATATACTGCAAGAACATTACCTATACACTAAACAGTGACGATTTAAAATAATTTTGCATTGCAAATAAGGGGTGTTACTCATGACACAGGAGAAACAAATTAGCTTCAGTTGGGACAAAAGTAGTTATAATGGCTATGTCGAAAAAGAATATGAAAATGCTTATTTGGTTGTTGTTTCGGATCCAAGTCCGGATATGGAAGAAAAATATACAAATCGTATGGTAATTAGTAAAAAAGATTGTCAACCTACAGAGTAAGTATGTGCTTTTTAAGCATACCTTTGTATGATAAGCTTTTAAAATGAGAGTGACTCAAAACTTTTTTCAGTTTTGAGTCACTTTTTTAGTTTCAAAATCAAACTGCTATTTTTGCTTATAGGTACTTAAAAATTCACGCATTTTTCCAGTCGTAAATTTCAAGTCTTCCATCTTCGGTAAGTACACGATTCTAAAATGGTCAGGTTGAGTCCAGTTGAATCCGCCACCATGTACAAGTAAAATATGATGCTCATGTAAAAAATCAAGTACAAATTTCTCATCATCATAAATATTAAAACGAGCTGTATCAATTTTAGGAAATATATAAAAAGCAGCTTTAGGTTTTACAGCAGAAAGTCCAGGAATATCATTGATTGCATTATAGATATATTCTCTCTGTTCATAAATTCTTCCCCCAGGCAATAACAAATCATCCACACTTTGATAACCGCCCAACGCTGTTTGAATAATTTGTTGGGATAATACATTTGAGCACAATCGCATCGAAGCCAACATATTTAATCCTTCTATATAGCCTTTAACATGTTTCTTGTTCCCACTAAGTACCATCCAGCCGCACCGGAAACCAGCAACTCTATGTGATTTAGATAGTCCGTTTAAAGTAACGACAAACAAGTCAGGCGCTAATGTTGCAATTGGAACATGAGTTAGCCCATCCATTACTAAACGATCATAGATTTCGTCAGAGAAGATAATCAAATCATTTTGTCTCGCTATTTCAACGATCTGTTCTAGGATTTCCTTAGGATATAATGCTCCAGTTGGATTATTAGGATTGATCAAAACAATTGCTTTTGTATTTGCTGTAACTTTGGCTTTGATATCATCAATATCTGGGTACCATTCCGCCTGTTCATCACAAATATAATGAACCGGGTTACCGCCAGCTAAAGAAACAGAAGCTGTCCATAACGGATAATCTGGCATTGGTACCAAAACTTCGTCCCCATTATTCAATAACCCCTGCATACACATCGAAATCAGTTCGCTGACACCATTACCAGTATAAATATCATTAATTGTCACATTAGGAAATCCTTTGACTTGGCAATATTGTTCAATTGCTTTGCGTGCTGAAAAAATTCCTTTAGAATCAGAATAGCCTTCTGAATTACGAACGTTCATAATCATATCACGTACAACTTCATTTGGTGCATCGAAACCAAATGGGGCAGGATTACCAGTATTAAGTTTCAAAATACGAATGCCCTCTTCAAGCATTCTATCAGCTTCTTCTAAAACTGGACCACGTACATCATAACTCACACCATCAAGTTTATTAGATTTTTCAAAATTTCTCATACTGTATCCCTCATTTTCAAAATTTATATCTTTAAAGTTACGCCACCTAGAAAAAAAAAGCAATGAAAATTTAGCAATTTTCAAAAAAATTTCTTTGGATTTAACTGTGACTCTATATCTACATCTATTTTATGTTATGATACAGATAGTATTACTAATAAGAGGAGAGTAACATGAAAGAGGAATTTGTTGTATACCAAAGTAAAAGCAAACAATTTTTAATGATCATTTTAGCGACTATTATGAGTGTTGCATCCGTTTTTTTAATTTTGTCTAGAGATCTTGAAGTCATTTTTTTAGGTTTCATTGCACCTTTTGTTATTCCTTTAGTTGGAATTACTGGTATTATTTTCTTTGGCTTCGCTGTTTTCTACTCTATCAAGCAATTTATTAGAGGAAAACCAATCGTTATTTTGACAAAAAAAGGTTTTTATGACTATTCTAGTGTAATGGCTACAAAAGATCGCTTGATTCCTTGGAAGGATGTCACCAATATTGGTATTTTTACGATTGCGGGGCAAGACTTCATTTCAGTTGCGCTTAAAGACAGAGAGGGGTTTTTAGCTTCATTAAGCACGATCACGCGTAAAGCGACTGAAGCAAACTTAAAATTAGGCTCCTATGAAATAAATATAACGATGCAAAATGCAAAACATATTTCCTTAGAGGAATTAATCGAGCGAATGCTCGCCTTTCTTGAATCAAATGAATAAAAAAATCGAGCAATTTTCTTTAAGCTAACGAAAATTGCTCGATTTTTTATTTGTGTCTGTAGACCCTTGCTTCATACGGGGCAAAAATTGTATGTTGATGAATGGTATGATTGTTCAAATTACACAATTGTAAGTCCCAATCTTCTATCTGAACATTTTCTGGTAAATCAGCTGATGCAAACTCTTTGGATAAATTAATGATAATTACAAATCGCTCATCACCTAAACGACGTCCATAGATAAATAGCTGAGGATGTTCGGGTAAGTATAGTTTGTAGCTACCGTAAATCAATGTTTCATTTTGATTTCTTAACTGGATTAGTTCTTTGTAAAAGTTTAAGACCGAATTTGGATCAGCTAGTTCATCTAACACGTTGATCTCTTGCTTATTTGGATTAATCACCATCCAAGGTTTTCTTTTTGAAAAACCAGCGTATTCTTCTGCTGTCCATTGCATTGGCGTTCTTGAATTGTCTCGTGCAGTTCTACGAATCATATCCATTGCCTTCGAAGGATCTATTCCTGCGTGGATCATTTCAAAATAAAAATGTTTAGTATCGACTGCATCAATATCATTAATCGAAACAAATGGCATGTTAGTCATCCCGATTTCTTGACCTTGGTAAATAAAAGGCGTTCCTTGCAGTAAGAAAAATGTTAGAGCCAATGCTTTTGCAGAAGATTGCCAAAATACCGTTTCTTCACTACCAAAACTCGAAACAGAACGAGGAATGTCATGATTTTCCATATAAAGAGCATTCCAACCCCTACCGTCAGCCAACGCCTCTTGCCAAGTCGTGAGTGCCTTTTTGAAATGAATTACATCCAGCATTTCTTGTTCTTCTTTATTCCACAAAGATATGTGATCAAATTCAAACAACATATTGAAATATCCTTCTGTTTCTCCTACCCATTGATGTGCTTCCTCAGCACTAACACCATTGGCCTCTCCAACTGTCAAAATATCGCGTTTTTTTAAAACATCACGCAATTCTTTTAAGTGAGCATCAATTCCAGGAACATTTTTAAATGATTCAAAAGGATCATTTGTCGAAGACGTCTGTATAGGGGCTTTTTTTATATGCGAAATTGCATCTACACGAAAGCCATCAATTCCTTTATCTAGCCACCAATCAATCATAGAAAACAAGTCTCTTTTTACTCGAGGATTTTCCCAATTCAGATCAGGTTGTTCCTTAGCGAAAACATGCAGGTAATACTGATGTGTTGTTTCATCATATTCCCACGCAGAACCGCCAAAAATCGAAACCCAATCATTCGGCGGTCCATCTATTGACCCGTCCGCCCAAATGTAGTAGTCACGATAATCATCTTTTACAGAAGATCTTGACTCTATAAACCAAGGATGTTGATTTGACGTGTGGTTGATGACTAAGTCCATGATAACTCTAATCCCAAGTTCATGAGCTTCTTCTAGTAATAAGTCAAATTCCTCCATCGTACCAAAAGTCTTTAAAATTTGTTGATAATCGCTAATATCATAGCCATTATCAACATTGGGTGATTCATAAATAGGTGTAATCCAGATAAATCCAATTCCTAAGTCTTTAAGATAATCTAATTTTGACCGGATACCATTTAAATCACCAATGCCATCATTATTTGTATCCATAAAACTAGCTGGATAAATTTGGTAACCCACTGCTTCTTTCCACCATGCTCGCTTGATTGCCATCTAGATTTCCCCAATCTTTATGTTACTTTTCTTTTATTATATAAGGTATAGAAAGAAAGTGTATCTGAAATGCACAGTATTTATCAAACCTTAATTTTAAAAGCAACTTCACAAAGTGGAAACCTATTTTTCCGATGCCAAAATGTTTTACTTGCTTATTAAATTGCGACATTAATATAAACAGTAAGTTGTGTCTTTAGTGCCTGTTTCATAGGTTAATATCTACTTACATAAGCTCTGCTAATCTTTTAGAATAGTTGTCAATCATCCTCATCTCAATCAAACTGGAATTTTCTTCGTGAATGGATTTCAATAATTTAATAAACCATCTGGATGCGTACTCAAAATCATAAATAGACATTTTATATTTTAACGAATTCATCAATAAAAATGCCTTATCGAACTCACCGGACTGAATATAATTCATAATAGCATCTTTCGTAGAGATTGTTTCTCCATTGTCCTTTTGAATTTCCCCAAAATCTATCAAACTGGACTGTTTTTTCATGATATACGCGACTCCTTCACTAGCCAGTTTCACTTGCCTCATCAACCAATCCTCTTCCATTTTCCAACCTACTCTCAATTTTATAGTGATCTTAATTTCAAATGATAAGTATAGACTTTCTAATAAATATATTATTTCTCTAATTAGCATTTTTTTGTATGAAAAATTAACCGTAAAGCTTTTTTCTCAACAAATTAGATTCAGAAAAATTTAGTTATTATAAAATAGCCAACATTCTTCAACTTTATCTTTAAAATCTTTTATAGAATATGTTCCTCGTAAATTAAACTCGTGATCTGTTGCACCAGATAATTTTATCTGATATTTATAAAGAATTTTTACCTTGTTATCTTGTTGTTTAAAACATTCAACATCAATAATCTCTATCCATTTTTCGTGCCTAATTCTTTATTATCGTAATAAGTTAGTCCTTTTTCGTTCATTAAATATATTATACCATGATATTTTAGTAATATTCTTACGTCATAAATCCCTGAAATAATTAGCATAAAAGAAAAACTTAAGGCAACGTATACTAAACAGTAATCATATTCTAATTTGTTATCCGATTCCAAAATTTCTTATATTAATATATTAGTTTCTACCTATTGATTAGTTCATCATAATTTAATTTTTTTGGCATAAATGCAATTTCAAATTGTTCTCTTCTTGCTTCTTTCTCTTCTGCCGTTAACCATTTTCAAAAAAATAGTCAATTTCTGACAACACAGGTAGTCAAGATGGGATAATCAAGGACAATCACAGAAAATACGCACGATTTCCTTAAACTAGACCAAAAGAAAAAGCCCTTGATATCAAGGACTTTCGCACTTTTTTATTACTCGGGCAATCTAAGAAACACTTATCTTCCAATTTCTCTACTGAAGAATTAAGCGCTTATGAAAACAAAAAAAAGCTAAGGAAAAACTGATTTTCTTCTATAAAATTTGGACTTTAAAAGAAAGCTATATCAAATTCTTAGGAATAGGATTATCATCTAAAAAATTAAAATCTTTATCTTTTAATTTTTTAGATAATGAGCCCAAACTAAAACTTTCACCCCATTCTAATGTTTACGAAAATATTTCCTTCGACTCTATAAATATTGACGCTAGTTATTGTGCCTACAGTTGTTCTACATCGCAAAATATATCACATGCAATAGAAGTAATTGAGCATGATATTATAAAAGTAATAGCACCTGACAAGTTTACCAATTAAGCGGTTCGTTCCTCAACAATTAAATAAATGTCACCTATTGTTTCACACAGAACAAAATCCCCTATATCTAAATTGGTTGAAAATTCTACATTAATTTTATGAATAATCATTGAAAAAGTTAAAGAATTAACGCCTAGATCAAAAATGTTGATCTCCTTATCAAGTTTTTTGACACCAATTGTTTCAGATATAATACTTAAAACTTTTCTTTCCTTCATAATTTTCTTACCTCCTATTTATTTTTCCTGATGGCAATTTATCAAACGGTTGATCTGTTAGATTAACTTTCATGATATTCATGTACCTAGGGTTTTTTTTGTTTATCTTTTGAACAATTTCCTTTAGTTCTTTTTTAGTTGTTTTATATTTATTCTGACTAATTTTTCCACAGTAGAACGTTGCTGTAATCACTTGATTTGTAATACTAACAATTACTTCTTTAACAGTCCTATTCTCCAATAATTGATTTTCTAGATATTCAGGAGAAACATTTTCACCACTGCTTGTATCTAATAAAAATTTTTTCCTACCAGTAATATAAAAATATCTTTCTTCATCCACATATCCCAAATCACCTGTTTTAAACCAATCGTTCTCCCTACTTGATAATGTTTCACTATTATTATTATAGTACCCATTAGACACAGAATTTCCTTTGACCCATAATTCATTTTGAACAATTTTATATTCAAAATTATCAAGAATCTTACCTACAGCACCTTTCTTAGATAAACAAAATACATCAGTCGCTATCACTGAAGCTGTTTCACTCATGCCGTATCCTTGCTTGATAGTTAGGCCATATGTTTCAATCTCTTTTTTAGTTGCATTATTAATCGCTGCACCAGCACAATTCAAAACTTTTATTTTTTCTCCAAGTATATTTTTTACAATCTCACTTTTTCTTAATCTGCTACTTTTTAAGTTAATTAACTCTAATTGACTTAATGTAAAATCTAACAACATAGGAACTATGTTAACAATCGTTGGTTCAAAAAACTTACATTCATCTAAAAAACACTGTATAGAGCTCCCTAAACTTATAGGTACACCATACAAAATTCCAAGTAATATATCTGAGCACAAACAATATATATGAAATATGGGTAATACAGATAATATAGCTTCGTTTTTTCTATCCCAATCAAGAGCCATAGCTACTTGTTTAATTCCACTTAGCATATTTTTATGACTTAATTCAACTATCTTAAATAAACCAGTAGTTCCAGAAGTGAAAATAAATGTACAGAGCGAATCTGAAGAAAGTTGATTAGATAATTGATTTGTTCCATTTCCATTCTTTGACTCTCTAAAGTTATCATATTCTAATAAATGATATTTTGTTGTATCGATTTGTTTCAAAAATGAATGTTCAGAAAAACTAACCAAGAAATCAACTTTTGCATAGTTTAACTTTTCAAAAAAATTGTTCTCTGAATCATTACTATCTAAAAGCACTGCAGTGTTACCACTAATGACAATTCCAAAATAAGTAGCTATCCACTCATATGATTTTTCTCCAAATAGTGCAATTTTTCTGTTCTCACATTTTTTTTCAATAAAGTATGTTTTTACTGTTTCTGCATCTCTAAAAAGATCTACATATGTCTTTTTTATAATATCATCGCTATCTTTTTCTTTAAACTGCATACAAAAATCATTTCCATATTGTTCAACAGAAAACGAAAGAATGTCTTCAATTGTCTCAATTTCTATCATATTCATTTTTGTTTCTCCTCTTTTTTTGTGTGTTTAAATATAGATTAATTGACCAAAAAGGAAACAAAACTACCATTAAAGAAGCCAATGTTGTCAAAATCCTTGTTTCAATTAGATAGCCCAACAATCCAAAAGTATACCCCATAGATGTAATGAAACAAAGAATACGAAACAATTTACTGAAAAGTTTATTTTTAACACTAATTATTCCGACAGTTAAAAACCATACAGAAGCAAGACCGTAAGAAAGTATAAATTTATCAAACTCCATTGTTCCAAGGGCAACAATGGTCTCCTTAACATTAGCATTTGAACTTTCAAGATAAGCTTGAGTCACACCCGGCATATAATAAAGTCTTGAAATATACGTTAACACCATTAAAGCATATCCAAAAATTGCTAGGGTACTAACCCACTTAAAAACAGGTGTTTTCAATTTCTCTGAGTAAAACTGAAAATTTATTATCACACCAATCATGCACAGTCCCATGAGAGACATGCCTATCCAAAAACCAAAATATGGGATTGAATTCTGATTAAATGATTCAAAATACTGTTCTCCAAATAAAATTAGTTTTTGTTCATATGGTACAAAAAGATAAAATATACTTGCAATAATCATAAATATGGTCGCAACTAATACCAACTTAGAACCAAATTCTACTTCTCTATTTTTCATACTTTCCCTCCAAAATCAAATTTAAGTACACTTCTATAGGTCTAAATATTTTCTTAGTGCCGCTATTAAAAGATCCGTTTCTTGATCAATAAAGTAATGGTTTGCATTATCTATTTCATGATATTCAATTTTTTCTGAAAAATTCTTCCAATTTAGTAGATCTTTCTTGGCTTTATTTGTTAACGGATCACTTCCTCCTGTCAGTAATAGAACTCGTGACATGATGAATTTTTCTTTTACATTTGAATAATATTCTTGAAATTGAGTTCCGTCATGTCTAAACCAATTTAATAACTGAACTCTTTGATCTTCTTCAACTTCTCCAAGACTACCGTCAAGACTTTCTAAAAATTTGATTGTTCTTTCATTTGACGAATAATAATAGTTCATCATTAGTTTTCCTATTCTTTTCTTAATAGGATTTTTTATATACGGATATGTTGCTCCTATTACCACTAGATCCACTTTTTGATTTGATTCACTTAACTTCTTGGCGATTTCATGAGTAAGTGCTGCACCAACACAATGACCATATAAAACAATTTCTTTCTCATCAAATTGCTTTATCTCATCTACAACTTTTTCTGCCATTTCATACACATCAATTAATTCTTCTTTTCTATTTAAAGAGTGTCCTGATATATTAACAGAATAAACATTATATTTATTAATTGACTTCGCAAATTGATAATAAATTGAAGGAGTTCCACCACCATAAGGTATACAAATTATCGCTTTATTAGAATTATTTTCTTGTATTAGAGAAACAAATGAAGTTTTGTTTTCCACTTGCAGAATTTTGTGACTAAATCCTCTAACAGTTGGAAAACTGTATAAATCATTAATTTCACCTGCTCCAAATTTGCTAATGAATTGAATTGCTTTTAATGATGTTCCACCGTGTTCAAAAAAATTATCCTCTACACCAATTGATTCATCATTTAAAATCTCTTTAAATAATTCTAAAATTCGTGCCTCATCTTTATTCTTTGGCTCAACAAACGAATGTCTTTTAGGAACTATCTTAGACAAAGCTTTACGATCCAATTTTCCATTGGCTGATAAAGGAAATGCATCTAATGAAACAAAAGTTGACGGAATCATATGAACTGGCAATTTTTCTATTAATACTTGTCTTAATTCCGTTGTATCCATTGTTTTTGATTCCTCAAATATAATATAAGTAATTAAATATCTGCTGCTTGAGTCGGTATTATTCACGATAACTTTTGCATTCTTTATTTCATCTAAATTTCTCAATACGTACTCTATTTCCTCTAGCTCAATACGCATCCCATTAACTTTCACTTGGAAATCTTTTCTTCCTATATATATTATTTCGCCATCTTCATTGTATTTACAAATATCCCCTGTTCTATACATCCTCCTTTTTTCTCCTAAAACAGAGACATCCTCTATAAATACCTCTTTAGTTAAGTCTTTTCTATTATGATAACCAACTGCTAACCCTGCTCCTCCTATATACAATTCTCCTGATACACCAACTGGAGCAATTTTTTGATTAGGCGTCATGACAAGTAACGTTGTATTGTCAATCGGCTTTCCAATAGGAATTGTTCGTGGCACATCTGTGGAATTCTTTGTAGACCAATAAGAGACATCTATTGCTGCTTCCGTTGGACCATAAAGATTAATTATTTCGCATCCAATTTCTTCTTTAGCTTTTTTTACACTTGTCGAAGATAATTCTTCACCACTACAAACTATTTTTTTCAGATGATTTTTTAACGAAGGAAAAAGTCTTTCTTCAATAAAAATACCAAACATTGAAGGAACAAAGTGGATAATTGATATTTTTTCTTTGATTATAGTCTCTACAAGGTAACTGGGTTTTTTATGGCCTTCTGGTTCAGCAATAACTAGCGTACTTCCAATCAATAGAGGCAAAATCAGTTCCCAAACAGATACATCAAAACTAAATGGTGTTTTTTGAAAAAAAATATCCGTTTGATCTAAATCCAATTGGTTTTTCATCCAATTTAAACGATTATTTAATGCCTTATGAGTATTAATAACACCTTTAGGATTACCTGTGCTTCCAGAAGTATAAATCATATAAATCCAACTATCTGATGTATTCAGCTCTTTTTGATAGTTTTCATCCATGCTGTAGATTATCTTCCCATCTTCATCTATAGTTATTACAAACATATTTTTTTCTTTAACTAAATCAGAAAATTTCGATTGCGTTAATAATAATATTGGTTTTGCGTCATCCAACATATAATTTATTCTATCTTTTGGATAAAGTGGATCTATTGGTACAAAGGTTCCGCCAGCTTTAATTATTGCAACAATAGAAATAAGTAATTCAAAAGATCGTTCCATTACAACGCCTACAAGAGAGTTGTTCACTACACCATTGCTTTGCAAATATTTTGCTAATTGATTTGTCCTCTTGTCTAGTTGTGAGTACGTTAAGCTTTCTCCATTAAAGCGAAGAGCAACCTTTTTATTATGAATAATAAAACTTTCAGAGAGAAGTTTATCTATAGTTTTTTCACTTTCAAATTCTTTGTCAGTATTATTAATGTTTAATAAAAAATTCTTTTCGGTTTCTATGCTAACTTCAAACTCTGACATTCTTTTCTCTTTATTTCTTTCATGAATTATTTCTGGTAAAACTGATTGAACTCTTTTAATCAAAGAGTCTATCAAAGAGTCTTCAAACTTACTTAATTGATAGTCAACATATAACGTTATCTGTTTATTATTAGATTGCTCCTCCTCCAATATATGAACAACAATATCTTCTTGTTGCTCCCCTTGATTAATAAATTTAGAATAGATTTTTTCATTATTTAAAGTTGGAGTGTAATTTGTTTTTTGATACGACAATAACATATTGTATGAAGTGCCATTTAAATCCAGTTCTTTTCTTATTTTAAATAACGAACTATTTGAATTCAAATACATATTATAAATTTCTTTTTGAATTTTCTTTGATAAATCTACAAAAGTATCTTTTCTCTCAATTTCCTCAATCACGAGAGGATTTACAGACAAAAATGCGCCAATGGTCATCATCTCATTTAATTTTGTTCTATTAATCGAAGGAATCCCTAATTTGAAGGTATTGTTTCCATATATGTAATTTACAAAATAGAAAACACTAACCCAGAAGCTATTCACAGTTAGTCCATTTTCTTTGCAATAAGATTTTATTTCATTATTAATATCATTAGAAATCAATATTTCTTTTCTCTTAGTTTCAATATTTTCTGTATTTGAACTTTTTATTGCATTCTCAAATGCAAGGCCTCTTTTTAAGCTTAGTTTTTCTTTCCAATAATTGTTATTATCATTCAATTCAAGTTGTTTTAATTTATCAAAATAAGTTACTGGTTTAATTTGAAATTCTTGTTCCAGTTCTTGATTCTCATAGTATTTCTTCAGTAGAGTATTTAAAATACTAAAACTATAACCATCACATATTAAATGATGCGCTTTAAAAAAAACAACATGACCTTGTTCTACGGTCTTAAAAATTTTAATCGAAAATAATACTTTTGCAAAAACATCTATCATCACTTTCATATCTTCTTGAATGTATTTATCAATATCACCAAGCTCATATTCTTCCTCGTAATACAAAATACTTGCTGTGTCATGACTTATTTTTTGAAAAGGTTCTCCTTCAATATCTAAAAAACAAACTCGTAGCATCTCTTGCTCACAAATAATTTGTTTTAGACACTCTATTATTTTTTCTATCTCAATTGATTTAGGATATATTGAATACCCTCCTACATTATACAAAGAACTACTGTCATAAATCTTTTGTGTATACCAAATAGCCTCCTGCATATCTGATAAATGGTGTAATAAACCTTCATCATTTTTTACATCTATTCTAACCTTATACTCTCTATATTTTCTTGGCATATCTTATCCTCCTTTTATTTGATAGTGATATCTAGGAAACTCTAGATACCTTGAAAAATATTGCTCATTATTTCACATTAAACTTCTACATAATCGCTGAGAACATATTCTCAATCTGTATCACACTGAAAAATAGAACTTTTTATGTTAAAACATCAATACTCCACAAAGAATAATAGAAGCGTCTCATTCATGCTTCTGGAGTCCGTGACTCCCAAATCTCTTGAAGTACCTTGAGTTTCAATTTACGAATTCTAACAGTCGACTAAGTTTTTGACAGATTACCACATGTGGATCATTCATCTTGAAGTACAATATAAATTAGCAATTAATTCCCTACTCATCTCTTAATATATTTTCTACAATCGCTTCAACATGAATCTCTAATGTATCAAAATAGGAAACATTAATATCCTCTCTATTTATAATTAAAGGAAGTTCTGTACATCCCATTACAATACCCTCAATATCATCTCCCTCTACTAAATCGTCAATAATTCTTAAAAACTCTATTTTTGTGCTTTTTTTCACAATACCAACTTCTAATTCTGATTCTATTTTTCTTCCAAGGTACATTCTATTTTTTTCATTAGGAACAACAACAGTAATACCATTCTTAATAAAAATATTTTTAAAATAATCTTCATTCATTGTATACATCGTTCCTAATAAACCAATTGTTTTTATCCCAGATTTTTTAACTTGTTTAAATGTTTCATGAACAATACTGATTAAAGGTAACGGTGATAGCTTTTCCAATTGCTCAAATACAATATGAGGAGTATTTGCTGCCAGCACTGCGAATTCTGCGCCAGCATTCTCTAAATTCACTATAGCATTCAGCAATAGTTGTACCAATGACTCATAGTCTCTCTTTTGACAAAGAGCCAGCATATTAAAAATATTAATACTTTCAATCACCATAGTTGGGAATTCATGAGCTGTTTTCATCTTATCTTGATAAAGGTAATTAATTTTTTTATAGTACTCTATTGTTGACTCTGGGCCCATTCCGCCTACAATACCGATTTTTTTCATTTTGATTATTCATTCCTTTCATCTCATCGCATTTTGAAATAACACTATTGAAAATAAGTGGTACGATGACTTTACTGTTATTTATTAACCACCGTTACCAATTGCGTCTCAATATATCTTTTTTCGAGTAATTAATCATTCGATAAATGTTACATGTAATTCCTTTTTCTATTCATTATGACATGAATCATTTTCTCGACTTTAGAATAACACAAAAATAAATTACTCTCAATATATTTTTGAATATTTTTTTATTCTGAATATTAAGTTAAATTAAAATCTAATAGATGATAAAAAAATATATTACTTTTATTTATATGGTAGCCGTTTTAATTAGAAGCCAAAGAATATAATTGATCTAGTAGAAAAATATTATCCAAACTAGGCAGTCTAGTAGCATAAGATACTTCATTGGTAGTAGATAAATACTATTCTTTTTACCTTAATTTATTACAATAAATGGTCTCTATGTTAAAAAAATAATAGAAGAGTCACTAATGATTTTCAAAATATTTATATAGTAATTTTTGTTTTCTCTAAAAAAAACGCTATGAGAATTTTTTACATATTTACAAATAGATAAATTTTTAATGGTCTCCTCTATACTCGATCCGATTTTCCACATTCTACTTTATCCTTTCTAGATACTTTATTTTAATTTTAACACTGACATGATTAACAAATAATTTGTAAGAATGCTAAAGATTTTTTTCAATCTTGAATACTTCAGTTCAAAATTCACCATCTATTTGTATGCAATATATACCTAAAAGATTATTTAAAATTTAACTATACCAAAAATACTTCACAACAAAGATATTTTTTATCAATATCTTTGATCTACATAAAATAAAAAGAAATACCCATACTCCCTACTTTCAATCAAATTTGTAATACATCATTCAATATGATTATATCTCTCATAAATAAGCCAATAACCGAGTTAAGAAAATACCTATTGAACTAATTTTTCTTCCACCTTTTTGCATATTTAATGGCTGATTAGCAAATTGCAATAATCAAGTAAATAGACGATTGGTGTGAAATTCGTGGATATTGGAACAGCAATAAAATACATTACGCATTGGAAAAAAATATCTCATCAAAATCTAGTTAAAGGAATTATATCTTCAAAATCATTATTACAAAGTCATAAACAATATTTTTTAATTACTATAAAATATTTAAAATGAATACGATTTACAACGCCATAAGTAGCAAAAAAATAAATGATTCAATAAAAAGTTTATACAAGTTTTTTGAGTCCAATTCTCAACTCGTAACTTATGAATTCGTGGAACAAACGATTAACTCTGAATTTTTGAAATTGCAGAAGGATGAGTATTTCATTGTCAATCCACAATATATAAAATCTCTTGTTTATCATTCACTTGTTTCAGATTATGATGAGAGTTTGTACAAAAATATCCTTATTATGTTAGAAAATGAATATAAAAAATTAAATGGTTAACCTAGATTTTAAGTTGTTCTAAAAAACTATGAAGACAGTAGCTTTTAAATCCATTTCCATAGTTTTTTAGAATATTAACTCAACAAAGATTATCATAAATAACTTCTTTCAAAAGTTTAACATCTGAATGGATTGTTCCACTCATATATTTTTTATATGCTTCTTTTGACTCATCCATCATCAACAATAGCTCATACCCTTTTGCTAGCGCTAAAGAACGAATACTTTCCCGCCGAGTACGACCGTTTACTTCTCTAAAAGGATGCATGTGATTTAGATTATCTAAAATTACAGCTAAATCATGAGCAATTACCTCTTTACTCACAGCTGTCATATGATAGTAGTAATCAATTGATTGAGATATTGTTCTCCAGTATCAAATGCCTGCATTGCCATAAATGTATTCCCATCCTTACTGATACTCACTTTTCGATATTATAACCTGCCCAATCATACAACTCTTCAAATAAATAATGATGGATCTCACGAATATCAGACATAGATTGAACCTCAATTGGACGAAGGGTTAAATCAAACAACCTATTTACTGTGATCTCATATTCTTTTTTTTGTAGTACAGTTCTATCCTTGATATTATATGGCTCTATACTTTCTGATGTTGGTGAGAAATCACCGGCATCTTTTTTAATGCAAAATAGTAGAAAAGACACCCTGATATCCTTTAGAATTAAGTCGTCTAAAACCATTCAAAAGGGGAAATCAAGATGTCCTATACAAATCTTATCAAAAATACATTAGATATTCTAGACGTAAACATTACTTTTAATGAAAACTCTTTACACAAAGAACGCATCAAAAGACAGATCTGCCACGTATTTTCTGGTACATTGGATTATTTAGCCCACTCTTGTCCTCATTGTGGTGGCAATGAAGACGGATCGATTATTCGTTGGAGCTTTACAACCTGTCTGATTTTACTAAATGATGTCTCTGAGTATCAAACATATTTACGCTTGAAGAAACGCCGTTTTTTCTGCCATTCTTGTACTAAAACCTTTGTCGCTGAAACAAGTCTGATTGAAAAGTGTTGTTCGATCTCAAGGAAAGTGAAGCTTTCTATTGCCGATCGTTTAAGAAAAACCACGTCTATGAGTGAAATTGCCCGTCAAAAGAAAGTCTCTGTTTCTTCTGTTTATCGCGTATTGAAACAGTTTTATGAACCCAAAAAAATCAATCGGCTCACCTTGCCGGAAGTCCTTTGTTTTGATGAATTCAAATCAGTGAAACAAGTCGCTGCTTCTATGAGCTTTATCCTAATGGACGAGCAAACAAAACAGTTAATTGATGTCGTTGAAAATCGGCAACTCCCTTTTTTAGAACGCTATTTCTCACGATTTCCTTTGGCTGTTCGTAAAGGTGTAAAATACATTGTTTGCGATAGGTATGCGCCTTATTTTTCTTTAGTAAAGAAACTATTTCCCGAGGCTCAGATTATTCTTGACCGCTTTCATATTGTTCAACACATTGGGCGAACATTCTTAAAACACCGCATTCAACGAATGAATACATTTCTTCACCAGGGAACGGAAGAGGCAAAAAAATATCGTCACTTGAAGAACTATTGGAAACTTCTCCAAAAGAATCAATCAACACTCAATTTTGAAAAATGCCAATGGCGTCCTTCTTTTCGTGCTTATTTAACAGAAACAGAACTCGTAGATCGGTTACTTGCCTATGATAAAGAATTAAAAGCTGGCTATACCTGTTATCAGGATTTTCTCTACGCCATACAAACCAGAGACTACACAAGATTTCACGTGCTTTTAGAACAAGATTATTCTAAGCTTCCAGCCTATTATCAAACGACAATTAATACCTTTAAAAAAGGTCAAACGAGCATTAAAAATGCGTTGGATTTACCAACGGACCGTTAGAGTGCTTGAATAATCATATAAAAGTATTGAAAAGAAATGCCTATGGCTTCCGTAACTTCTATAATTTTAAATTGAGAATTACTTTATGCTTTGGCACTGTTCTTTTTCAACCAAATAAAAAGTCCTAGAGGAAAAGACCTCTAAGACTCATAATAAATGAGTTAATTCTTTGGATTTTCTTCACCAACATCAGTTGACAAAGAGCCCTTTTTTCTTACTCGGGCAATCTAAGAAACACTTATCTTCTAATTTCTTTATTACGTGTGAAACCTCTGATAAGTATTGATATATCAATGTTCTCCTCCATTGTGACTACTGTTTTGACTTCTTTTTGTGATAAAACCAAACCATCAAGAATCTTTTTTGTAGTCAATTTTCTATCTGTTCAAACGCAGCTAATGGCCGGAATCTTTCGTCCGCTGTTAAATGACGATAGATTTTTGTTGTCTCTGGATCAGTATGACCTAACCTTGCTTTTAAAACATCCCAACTACAATATGGAGCAACTAAGCTTGTCATTGTATGGCGAGTTAAATGAGTATGAAATTTTTTATGAATACCACACCGACTAATCAATGCTTTTACATGGTCATTAACATATTCACGTCTAAATGGCACTCCACGTTTGTGTGGTTCTAAATAGACAAATAAATACTCAGCATCTGTTTTAAAAGGAAATCTTTTACGTAACTCACTTAACATCTTAATCAAATCTTGTATTTTTTGTATAATCATAGCTGTTACAGGCACACGTCTTGCAGAATTATCGGTCTTAGTAGTTTCAATTTTAAATTCCTGTGCTTTTCCCTTAACATACGTTTGCTTATAGATAAGAATTTCATTATTTTCAAAATCGATGTCCTCTGGTTTAAGAGCAAGGGCCTCACTGACTCTACATCCACTATAGAACAAAAGATAGCATAACGTACTCATTGGTAGTTCCTCATGAACACTGCTATAGTTCAGAAAAAGCTGCAACTCATCTGTTGTTAAGTATTTCTGATCTATTTCATTTAAGCTCTCTCTTAATTCCGTTACTGTTTTTTTAAACCTAGGCATGTAAACGCATTTCATAGGGTTATCACTTAAAATCTGATACTTTACACAATATTTTAAAATCATATTTAATACTTGTCGAAAAGCCACAATAGATTTTGACGAATATCCCTTAAATGTCCCATCATTTCTTTGGATCCCATTGTCTCGAAGATTATAAAAAAATTTTTCTAAATAATCTGTAGTGATTTCACAAATTTTTTTATTGCCCATCCACCTTGAGAGCGTTCTAATTTGCTCTTTCCTTTTTTCATAGGTAGACTCTTTTAAATCATTCTTCGAACGATAATCTTGAAACCATTCTTCCGCCACTACAACAAACTTTTCTTTACTTCCAATAATCTTTCGCTCTTTAGGACGATGTTGTTTTTCCAGCTCTAAAAAAGCCAGTTGTGCATCTTTTTTTGTTTCAAACCCCCGCCTAGTTGTTCTAAATGCTTGAAAATACCATGTGATTCCTCCTGTTTTAGTTACATGCTGCTTGAAACGATCCTCTTCTTTTCTCGCCATTTGATTTACTCCATTTCTCTTAAACAAAAAGAAAAAATGATGTAACGAATTATACTTCTATTATAAAGTATATTTTTAGGGAAAACAGCATCTATTTTCTCTTTTTTGCGCTTATTGTCTCCTTTGTCACAAGCTGATCCGAATCATAATCATGTTGCTCAAACCAATTGAGTATTTTATCTTTGGGATAGTGACCTCGAATACCATACCAACATTTTGGGAAATCTACAGCCTTTATTAATCTATTTAGTGTGCTATCACTTATTTGAAACATTTTCTTTAAATCATCGTTAGTCAATACTATGGGTTCTTCTTTTTGAACGGTTGATAATTGATTGAACAATTCACCTAATTTAAGCTCAATTAATGGATAAATCTGTTTAGCGATTATATTAGACAAATATTCAAACAGCTCATTTTCATTATTGTGGTTCATATTTTTTCTCCTATAAAATACATATAGTTTCTTTGTATCTTTCCTATTCAACATCTCGTATATCACGATTTTCTTTCTTACTAGACAAATCTGTCGCCAACAGATTTCATGAGATTTTCACTCCTCCCTGTCTTTCACAGCGAGCCTTCTTCGGAAGTATCATTATCCCTTTCTGCAGTCATGACGGGTTATTGGCTGATAACCAAAAAATTAGAAGTTTATCGCGTCCTGAATTAGGAACTTGGCGCTTCAAAATTTTACGCTCGTATAAAAAGGAAAGTATCTAGTAAAGTTTGCTATTCAGTTTTCAAGGATCAAAAGTCTTACATGCAATAAATTGTAATTTGATTGAAAAAAATCAACGTATTTGAATTTTTTTGTTAAACAAAACTTTCATCTACTCTCAGAAAATCACAATTGTTAAAATACTTAACTACTTTTAGTTAATATTCTTAAAAATTGGTAATAAAAAAAACATTTAATCACTCAATATGACATGAGTAATTAAATGTTTTTTTGTTCATTTTACAATAATATACTGATTACTTTTCAGTTCTTCTTTTATTCAAATTTTGCCACATTGAAAAGGTCAAATCGATTTGTTCATTTGATAAACTACTATGATCTTTAATTTTGCTATTTACCCATTGAGAAATCTCTGTAATAACTTCACCAGACCTGAATTTTTCATCTAATTCCTGAACCAATATATCATAATCAAGCTTATCATCAACAATAGGAAGTTTAACATTTTTTAAATCGCCTGGTAAAATTTCCAAAGCTCCACCACCAAAAAGTCTACCTTCTAATTCAAAACTTAAAAGAGTTGGAGTAGAATACATTAAAAAAAGAAATTTAGAAACATTTACTTTCTCATGAAATTTAATTCTATGAAATGTATCAGTACTCGTTGCTTGAATTTCGTTTTTAACAATACGAGGAAACGAACCAATTCTTCTCAAAAGAAATGCATCTGGTACCCAAATCGAAGGAATGTCGTACCATCTTTTTCTTAAGCTTAATTTATACCCTTCATTTTCCTTATTTTGTACTCCATAATCAATATATTTCTTAGCCGTGTTGGATAACCGTTGACCATTAAAATCTAACATCCATACCTTTTGACCTGCAACAATATTAGTTTCTAAGTCCTCATTCCTATAAAATACACCTTTTACTTCCACACTTCTTCCCAGCAAAGGACGAGCATATTTTTTTAATTTATAGTCATTAACCAATTGATCGTTAACCACGAAGAATTCATTATTCCCTGTTGTAACACCAATTTCGCCTTTTGCAAAATCATTAAAACCTTCCATATGATTTGAAAATTCTTCTTCATAAAAGTTTCTTTCCCTTCGTGAGAGATAAAATTTTGTCCACTTATCTGAGCTATAAGATGTATATTGATCAAATGGAACCTCTAATATATCTTCTTTAAGTCCCTCTACATCTTTTAAGTTGATTACTCTCAAATTATGTGTTGAATTTTCATTGGATTTGAAATGTCCTTTTTCTCCTAAAATCAAAACAACATCTTGTTGAATATTTTCAAAAACAAGACCATCGAAAGTAATTACAGTGAGAGAAGATAAACTATCAAATAAATAGTCTCTAAGCTGCTTTGCATACGATACCTGTAGTAAATCAGTAGGCAAAACAAAACCAATCTTTCCACCTCTTTTTATCATTTCAATAGAAGCAACTGTAAAGGCCATCCAAGCATTTATTAACTTATTGGGTTTAATTCCATTATTTTCGAGAATATCACTTTGAAAATCACGTTGCTCCTCGGTAAGATATTGATAGCGAATATATGGTGGATTTCCTAAAATAGCATCATATTCGTTTATTTCACCGTTAAGTTTTTTATCTCTAAAATCTTCATAAAAATCGTAAAAATCTGCATGTATTATTTCAAAATCAGAAAAACCCTTTGTTTTCGCTATTATTTTATCAGCTTCTTCTTCCAGAATTTCAATTGCCGTCACTTTTATATCACGCTCAAATGATTTCAATGTATCAATAAAAATACCGTCACCAGCAGAAGGTTCTAAAATATTTTTTATAGATTTATCTGAGATCACCCAAGAAGTCAAAAAAACAGCTATCTTAATTGGTGTATAGTAACCACCACGAAGTTTCTGTGTGGTTTGTTTACTTTTATCATTCACCTTTGTTCTCCACCTTAAATTGAATTAGTTCATCAAATATTTCATTTATATTAGATATATGTGCATTTTTTTGTTTCTCTCTAAATTTCAATTCTTTAGAGTTTAATCCTGATTCTATTTGCTGATTAATCTCTTCAATTTTTTTCACACAACTAACAATTTTATCGTATTTTTCCTTTTGATAAGAATCAGAAAAATCAATTGGTAATAGCGGAATATCTTCATACATTGAAGTTCCGTGTGTGTAAAAATCACCTTCAAAAGAACTACCAATTGTTTGAAAAATCATATCAGTAAACGAATGACTCAACCAAGCCTGAATGTACTCTAAACTATATGGCGAATCTTCTTTTTTCATTAAAGCTATATACCCAGCAGTTCCCCCAGAGGCAATCAACATTCTTTTCCTATCTATATTAAAATTAGGTTGATTGGTCATAACTCCAACTATTATTTTATCTACATTTGATTCTTTTAAAAATTGAGTACGTCCATACTGATACCACTCAACGCAATATTGGACATCTCGTTTTCCCCCCATAACTTTAGGAAGAAGATCTTGCTTATGATTCGTGAAGTATTCTAAAGTGTTGGGATATTTATCCTCCATAGTATTATAATCAATAATCTTCCCATTTTTATATGGAAAAATCACATATTTGTTAGCAATAAGAGGCATATATGATCTTCCTT
Organism: Enterococcus sp. AMC1251; assembly: GCF_058216535.1. Taxonomy (NCBI): domain Bacteria; kingdom Bacillati; phylum Bacillota; class Bacilli; order Lactobacillales; family Enterococcaceae; genus Enterococcus; species Enterococcus sp. AMC1251. Next base: position 1,937,123 of record NZ_CM177098.1, read on the forward strand.
GCACCTTAGGAGGAGTCTGATAAAAGTCTTTTAGCAAAGATTTTTCAATAGAAAATCGTTCAATTCTTTTCTTTTTATTTACTTCAAAAATTATATTTTCTTTCGTTTCTTCTACAATGTATTTCTTCTCAATTAGAAATACATTGTTAGCACTAGTTTGTATTCCATTGACAGGTACTACTGCTGTTTCTATATTAGGAAAATGTTCCATTGCAAATTCATATTGATTCCTTAGTTTAATATCTTGAGTCAAAAACCAATGGCTAGTCTCAAGTTTTGTAATATCATAAATGAGACCATTTTCAATCTCAAACGCACTATCCACCGAATCTGCCACAGAATATTGAAAGGTTTTATCACTATAATTTCCAAATTGAACAATTGCTACATAATTGATTACTCCATGAAAAACTTGGGTTGTCTTGAAATCAATTATGAACGTAAGTCCATATTTTTGAGTTATAAATTCTCGTAGTTTCGTCGCAGCACCGACTGTAAAAAACTTATTGGGAACTAGCAATATTGTAAACCCATCTTTTTTAATTAGTTCTAGAGCTCTTTCAATGAACATAAAATATTTATCATATTGTTTATAAACAGAACTATATTTAGTTTTATAAACATTAATTTCAATATTTGAAGTCGATTCAATAATCTCTTTGGTTTGAAGGTAAGGAGGATTTCCAATAATAACATCAAATTTGATTGTATCAAAAACTTGATTTACCATTGGAACAATATCTTCTGACTCCTCATAAGACATTGCTGTAATATCAACATCTCTCTCATCTACCAAAGAATTTCCACATATAATAGTTTCTTCTAAAGATGGTAGTAGTGGACTAATTTCCATTATTCTTTCTTTGTCTTCATAGGATAATAATCTAAGTAATAAAGAAAATTTAGTAAGCTGTACTGCCTGATTATTAATATCAAATCCTCTAAATACTTTCTGTACAATAGTTTTCTTTACTTTAAATGGAACTGAATAAGGAGTCGCAACTACTCCTTCTTTAGTTGAATACCAATCAACTAGGTAGTTCTCGAGATAGTTGTACACCTCTATCAGAAAAATACCTGATCCTACAGCTAAATCCCCAATTTTCAAATCCATTATCTGATCAGGTGATAAACCTTCTATTTTTTCTCCGAGTGTCCTTTGGACCATCAATTTAACAATGGAATCAGGAGTTGATACTACCGCTTTAATTTTAGCACTCTTTGTTTTTTCTAATTTCACAATATATTTATTATCAAAAACAATTTCTTCTTGCAAGAAATTTTCATAAATTCTACTTAAAATCGACAAATCAATTACTGAAAAATCGTAGGAAGCATTTGGAAAATATAAACTTTCAACAATTATCTTTAAAGTTTTTTCCTTCATGTTCATAATTACATCTGGATTTTCAAAAATACCTGAATTATATTTTTTATCTAATGACTTAAAATATGACTGATAATCTGTGTGTTCATTTATTTTATTTTTCAATTGTTCTGTACCTTCAAAACGATTATCTTCTATAAATCTTAAAAAGATTAGTTGATTTAGAAACGACTGAACACTTTCATTCAATATAGAACTATCTTGAAATTCAGAAACAGAACTAGCAACTAAATCCTTAGCTACTAGCAATCTCCATTCATTCAATTGATCTAAAAATACCTGATCAAGAGATAATTTCGTTGCATTAACGGGGGTAATATTATTCGTCCATTCATTAAAGTAACCATTTAAAACACTCTCACGAGATAATAACTCATATATTTCATCAAATTTTTCAACAAATTCTTTGTAAGAATATATTTTATAGCGATTATATGCAACCTTATCATCCTCTTTTGGCTGATGAAAAGTTGTATAAATAGCTAGATATTCAAAATTTGTTAAAACTGAAATTTTATGTCCACCATTCCATCCATAACGACGGACTTGCATCGCTGGATCTATTTCGCTCTCAATATTAACGCTAACTTTTTTTGCTTCAACATAAAAAAGACTTGAACCATTCATCCTAATTGTGTAATCTGGTCTATCAGAGCTATTTGAATACTCTTCTGCAACGATTTCTCGATTATTAAATGACAAATTTCTTGGATTTGAGATATCCCATCCAAGTAACCTTAAGAATCTATCTATATATTGTTGTCGAGTCATCTGCTCATTAAATAAAGAATTTTTATTTTTATATACATCATAATCTCGTTCAAATGCTGTAATAATTTCTTTTAGTTCCTTTTTTTCTTCTTTAAATTTCATAATCGCCCTCCTAACTTTTAAAGGAATTTAGAATTCAATCAATTATAGCAACTTCAGTGAAAATTAGCCATATATTTTCGCTGAAGTAACCACTGAAGTTGTTTATATTAATTTAGATTTCAATATTTAAGCGAATTACTAATTTCATTGTAATGATAACTTGATAAAAAAATAAGCAGCCAATTTTATCACAATGACTACTTAATTCACATCTTTCGACTATTATATAAGAGATAACTATCTTCTTTCACATTCTTCTCAATATATTGCGATAACCTCCATTAATAAAGACTAGGAGTCTATTCTTAACCATCGTATAAATCACATTTTTTTTTAATTCCCCATTCAAAACCATTATATATAAATGGTAAATCTCCCGCACTTTGTAGAACACTCATCGAGATTTTGTACATCTTTTTCTCATGAAAATGACTAAAATCACTTATATCAGTGTGAAGATGATCAAATCCTTTAAAAAATGGTTTTTTGTACAAAACAAAACCCAATGGGTAGAAGCAAATCTCAGATAGAGGTGTAAGAACTATACCTGATTTTTCTTTCAATACAAAATGAAGGTCTTTACTTATTTTTGTAGTGTCACCATTATTAATGTATCCCTTAAGTAAATAGTTTTCAGGAAACTCCATAGAATTTTTATCTAATACGAAATTTCTCAATGACTGATCAATAAAATCAAGTGAACTTGTGGAACAAAAAAAAGAAATTATTTGTTTTATAACTTTAAGTGGATTTAACTCCATCTCAAATATGACATTTGCTTGTTCTTTAGGTAATCCCTCTTTTTCAATCATATAACCTATTGTATTTGAAAAGTCCGAAAATTCAGCTCCATACCAACTGCCGGTATTATTATTGCATTCTTCACATAGAGTATACGCTCCTAACCCTTTTTGAGATTGAATATATTTGCTTACTTCTAAAGACTTTTCTTTTCGCTCAAGAATATGGTCTAACGTATGCATTTTCACTGGTCGAGTATTACCAGTTGCTTTAGGTGGGATGTGTTCAAAAGTTAGCTTCTTTTTCTTACCACATAGCATACAAATACCATGTTTATTCATTTTATTCCCCTCATTTTTCATTCTTATTATTCTACACAAAAATTGGAGAGTTTCTTCTTTTCAACTTTTTATCCATTTAGTTTCAAAAAATAATTTTAATATCTGCTTTATTGATTGATTAGGATTTCTCATTAAACCTTCTGTTTTTTCAATTACTGATTTATCAGAATCATTCATTTTCTATAGGTTCCTTAATCAAAAACTGTTATTTCATCTTCAGAAAGCCAAGAATTTGACATTGCGTATTGCTTAACAGCTTGAGGATCTTTTGTGTAAGCTATTAAAGCTAAACTATCTTCTGCTCTAGTACATGTGACATAAAATAATCGCTTAGTTCGTGAAATTGAATTATCTTTCCCTTCTATTTCATTTCTTTTATCTGTAGCAGTCATTTCTACTGCTTCAAAAACTTTCTCATAGCTAAACAAGAATCCTTTAGCTTCTTCATCATCTAGAATTACTGCTACTCTAGGAAATTCTAGACCCTTCACACCTTGATGAGTATCAAAGGGGCTTTCTCCGCTCACATATGAATCGTACAGCTTTACTTGCGAAAAAGGTACTGACATACTTAAGTGTAGTGCAACTAAAACAGAATCTTCTATTGATTCTACATCATCTACCTCTATAAGATGAAGCCCTTGAAGTCTTTCTGGTATTTCAAATAGCTTTTCATTATCTACACAAGCTAATATCTCTAAACAAGTTGGTTCTTTATCACTACTCCATAATTCAAAAATGCGATTAACTGATTCATTAACCATTCTAATTTGATCTAGTTGGTTAGATTTGTTTTTCAAAAATGCTTTTTTTGATAATAGAGGTGAATATTTTTTGACAATTCGAGAAATTTCAAAATTATCTCCCGATAAATATGCTTCTCTCAATGGTAGGATAATATTAGTAAAGAAAGTAACTTCTGGTAAACTTCCATCAAGACTTCCAATTTTCAATTTTTCTTCCTTATACAACGGAGAGAAAAACTCTAAAAAACCAAACCTACTTGCAGCCATATGATGCTCTAATATTAAACTTTTAGTTTCTGACGGTATTAGCCATTTTTTATCTCCAGTTATTTTAGCCATAGTTTGAGATACATTTAATTCAAATTTTTGCTTATCAGCAGTATTATCAGTAATAAACAAGTGGACAAAACCACCAAGTTTATCACTTCGATATTTTTGACTCATACCATCTACGTCTTTTCTAATTGAATTAGCCAAATTAACTATCCTTTTTCGGCTTCTATGATTCATAACTTTTTCTGGTTTAATCCAATCTTCTGGAATTATTTGAGCGAGATCCTCTTTACCATCTGAATAAATACGCTGCATCATGTCTCCAAACATACCTACAACAAATGACTCATTGGATTCGGCAACAAATAATAGTGCATCTATTAACTCTTTTTTTGTATCTTGGCTCTCATCAATCAACATAATTGGAAATTTATTAATCAATATTTTTTGCATGGTTCTATTATTATGAATAAGATGAGTTCCAATTTTTATAACTTCTGTATGGTTAAGTGAATCAAATCCTATATTTTCACCATTGGGATTATATGAAAAACGAATAGTTTTTTCCATTTTTTCTAATCTAGATTGTTTCGACAGTATCTGCTTTTTTCTGTTGTCTGAGGCTGCACCAGCACGCCCTTTTTTTTCTTTTTCTTCCAAATCGGCAATAGCTTCTTTGGTATCGTTTATAACCCAATCTTGTATATCTGACTGATGATTTTTGATAAGTCCCCATAAGAAACTATGAATAGTAGATATAGAAAAAATAGGGTTATACTCTACTCTTCTAGATATTTCATCACTTGCAGCATTGGTATATGTCATAACTGCTACTCGGCGTGAGTGATTAATGAAGTAATCTCTATATTTATCATCTATATACTTCAATGTATTGACTAAACTTCGTGTTTTTCCAGAACCTGCTCCAGCAAAAGTAAAAAAACTTTTAGGTGCATCTATATCAAAGCATGTTTTAATTTCTTCGTCTACGTGGTCATCAATATGATTATCACCTGTATCTAACACATCATTCATTATAACGTCTCCTATTCTATTGGTTTTAGCTTCTCTTGAAGCCACACAAGACCTTCATGTATATATTCGGGCACAGCTAAATTTTCAGGGTTCATCGTGTATATTAAGTCTAAAGCAAATTCTGCTTTGTACGAACTTGATTTTTTAAGGATAGAGTATAACTCCTTATGAAACGTATCAAAATCAGTAGTTGAGTTAATAGTATTATTGATTTTTTTAATCAATTTATTTTCATAAATTTGCTCTTTTTTTATTGGTTTCTCTGCTTCATTATCAACCGCTATTATTTGTTTGTCTTCAAAGATATCAATATTAGAATAAATAATACAATCTTCAAAACTGCTAGATATCGCTTCTTCCTCACTCCCTTTTATCTTAACTTTTGTTGGAGTTTGATAAGCAACTCTAATAGAATATTCAAACGGAGAGTCAGTTACTATTATTTTTTTATCATCTTCTAGTTTTAAAAGATCATCTATGGACTTAAGCTTGGCACCATTTTCTTGGAGAAGTAGCTTATTTATCGTACTGTTCTTGCTGACTAATTTTTTCCCTAACTCTGGTCGTGCTCCACTGTGATGTCCAGTTGGGTTAGCTGAATCAAGATCTGTTATGATTAGAGTGTTCAGACTTAGTTTATCAATTAAAGGTTTCAGTCTATGAGCGTGACTGCCATTTATTTCTAGAATCGTAATATATCTTCTATTTAATTCGTTATACTTATTACGTATGAAGTGAGGTAGCAACATCCTCTCTGTTGCACCTTCGACCAATATCGCAGCATCTGCAAAAAATAATTCGCAATGAGTAGATAGTAAATATCTTGATACAAACTTATCCGTCTCAACACCTTCTCCAAAAACCTCAGACAAGTTAACTACTTTTGATGTTGGCACATCACATTGTGTATCATCCGGTAACCTTTTGAAGTATCTCAAATTAGAAAATTTAACTTCCTGAGCAATATGACTTGAATGAGAACTGATAACCAATTGTGTTGTGAAAGTAGGTGACTCACCAAGTAAATCGTTATTTCGTAAAACTCCATAAGCTTTACTTATAAACACTTGTTGAGCTTGAATGTGCAAATGAGCTTCCGGCTCTTCCAATAAAACTAAATGAATTGGTTCAATGCCTATAAAATCTTCTTCTAGATGCTTCTTTTTGTCCTTTCCGATGCGAAGCCAACTATCTCTATAAGCGATAAGTAAAAATACCATCGAAACTAAATTCTGATAGCCTAATCCATTAAACTTCTCTGGTAGCCTGAATTCGCTAGTTTCTGTTAGTGCATATTGTACAGCAGAATCGTGTTTTAAGGACTCACTTGCATTAACTTTTGTTTTGATACTAATCTTAGGATTATTAAAACCAGGGTAACCCAGGGCTTCAAGTTCTCCAATCGAAGATTTGAATTTTACTTCTAAATTTTCATTGAATGTTTGAGTCGCAGATTCCATTGCTTCTAATGTCTTAATGTCATCAACACTGGGCATTTTTTGAGGGTCTAAATGCTTATCATAGTATTTTCTTAACTGATTTGACAAATCGCCAGTTGTTGAATTAGCTCCATTTTCATTACTTTCGGGATCTGAGAAGCCACGTTGAGCATCGATAGTATTTATCTTAATAAGCCCGGTTAGTGGGTTTCCCTCAAGAAATTCTGAATTATAGTCCGTTTCTTGAATTGGTATTGTGCCATCACTAGCTAACATTTTTTTTGAAGGATCAAGCAAATAATACTTTAATCCTAGTACATCATTTAGTTTTTTTTCTAGGAAATCACTTAAATTCTTTGGCCAAAGATGCATCCCGACATCTCCTGATTTCTTGCTCATACTTTGGGAGTTTTCTACTTCTCTGCTTCTATTGTACGACTCAATATATTCTAAAACCATTCTATTACTGTCTTTAGGCTCTTTCGCAAAACGAACACCCAAAGTTCCACCAGTCCAATTTAAAGTTGGGATCATGTGAGAAACATAATGGATTTCATTATCTTCTACATTTAACCATATATCCAAACTTGGCAGTAAGTCGTTTAATTCATTTAATTTTTCTTCGATTAAATAGTTTTCATCCAACCATTTTTCACCAATTTCATTGATTGCTCTTCTATTTGAAAGAGTCAAATCATTAAGCGCAAAAGGCCTGTCACCTTTAAGAAATTTCCTAATTGCATCCATTGCAGAAGTTTTACCACTATTATTGGCACCTACAAAAACTGTTTCTGTTCCACTTAAGTCAATACTACATTCTTTAAGTTTTCTAAAATTTTTAATATCAATAGACGAAATCTTCATTTTCTCTCTTCTCCTTTATAAGCTAAATAATCAAATACTATATTATATGTCTTCTATCTAAGCCCACTATTCATATTGAATTAGCTGGTATTTTTATCAATAATACTTCCATTCCACTTCTTCAATTTACTTACAAAGTTCTTCAAATTATAAGTTTGCTGAACATTTTCAATATACTCATTTACAGCATCCAAATCTTCACTATCTTTATAAACTTGCTTCAACTTCTCCACATATTCATTAATTTCCAAAAGTTTTTCAAGTTCTATTTTGTGTTGAAAGACTTCATCCTTCAACTGCTCTCTTCTTTCAGAAATCTCAATTTTTATTTTTTTTGCCTCTTCTTCTAAACGTTTTGTTTCCTCTTGTTGTGCTCTCAATTTAGCTTCTACTTCTTTTTTTCGTTCTTTTTCTATATACACGTCTCTATAATGAATATATTGAAGCCGAATATTTTCAAAAATATTAATCAGTTGTTTGGAGAACGCTTCCTCTTGATCCGAATATACATTCGTTTCTTTTCCTTCTATACAAGTAATCTCTAACTGTAATATTCCACTAGGAATCCGTCCGTGCGCAGGCTGCATACTTTTATTATTATCTGCATTTCTTCGCATGGAAAGTTCTTTTAGTTTGACCTTCCACCGAATGTTATTAAGTACTAATTCAGTATTCATTGCTTTTTCATGCCCAATATAAACTGAACCACCTAGTTTTTCTGTTCCTTTCAGCAGTTGGTTCATAATAATATACGCACTTCTTCTTTTTTTACTACCTACCTGAATATCAAGAATTGTTCTTTCTGACTCTCTGCTATGCTCTATTTTTATCTGACTTTTTTCTTCTCTTTGTAAAGAATAAGGAAGCTGATCTATATACTTATATTTTTCTTTACTTTCTCTAATTTTGATAATTTCATCATAATCTATCAAGTATTCATGTAACTTTAGCGAATCAATTTTTTTTAGTGAATGAACCCATTTATTAAAAACCTTTTTATCTTTGATGCAATTCAAAGGGAAGTTTTCAATTTCTTTATTCATTATTTCCACCTCATTTAAACGTACAGCCGCAGCGATATAATTGGTCCGTTAATATCTCTAAGTCTTTACTTTTTGTAATTTTTTGAGGGATAAAAAATCTAGGCTTAGAATCTTGTAAAATTGTAGCTATTCCTGTCATAAATTCTGAAAATGGCGGATATGGATTTCTTTCGTAAAGATGACTTCGCTTAGAAGAATGATACAATCCATGAAATCCTCCCCAACTATCAATTGCATTTAAGTGAAATCCGATAAATAAATCAGGGGTTCCAGCTAATGTATTGACTAAATCATCCATTTGTTTTTTCAATACATTTCTTCCACTAGTATCCACCAAATCAATGATTATTTTCAATTTCAACTGCATCTCTTTGATTGCATTGTGTAATTTCATAATATCGTTCATGTTATGGATTAATGGTTCTTTACCTGTTTTGATTGAAGAGGTCTTAATAGCTATTGTCAATTTTTTATATTCTTTTAACTCAGTTGTTATTTCTTGGTAAATCGCTATCAATTCTTTAATTGTCAAAAAGGGTGTTTTTATTGGTGTTCGTAATTCTAAAAACTCAGGTAATCCAAATTCACTAAAAGTAGATTTAAGATTGTCTACACATTTTCTTCGACTGGATTGATTGGTCCAAATATTATCCACTTGTTTCTCATTTATAATGGATAAGATATAACGATCTTTTGCTTTAGACTTTATCAAACCATTCTTACTTTCAAGATATTCTGTCTGGCTATCAATTATTTCTGAATAAGAAATTTGATTGATCATTACTGGAATTAAAATTCTTTTTTGAGTTTTTAGTGGCATTTGGCGATTATTAATACATAGCTGCTCATACTCCGGCCAATAGGACTGATCTTCCAAAATACTAAACAACCAAAAATACATAACTAACATTTCAAGAAAATCTCTCTTCCCTTCCATAAATGGTAAGTCTTGATGCTTCTCAAATTCATGATCAATATCAAAGGGATTTTCTTGGTAGCGATAATCATATTTATTTATGTAATACATCTCACGCTCTTCTCTTACATATTTATTCTCTACATACTTGTCTCCCCATTTCCAGGCTAGGTTAAAGGCATAATCTGCGATATTGACACCATATTCTCTATAAGAATCCATTACCCACTTTACAACGTTATTATCTAATTCCTTCATTTCTGCTCTGCGTGGTTTGGATTGAGTATAGTTATGGTAGTCTTTAACAGCTATAACAACTTGAGAGAGATCATCTTCTGAAATTTTTTCTAAAAGCAACTTCTTAAATATTACATCCTCAGCAATCTTCAAAAAATCTTCATCACGATAATAAAGACTAACATCCAGAGAACTTTCATAGGACTTCCCTATAAAGCTATCTATTCTTTTTTGATTTTTTAAATAATAATTTTCAATAAATTCATGAGAATTGGGATACCTTTGCAATAACATTTTTTTAGACTTTTCAAGATTTTGTTGAAGTTTTAGTTTTTCATTACTAAAGTCTTCTGGAGTTAGATAGTCGTTAAAATAATCTGAAACATACTGAATAATTTTCCCCATATTCTCTGAATGGTGAGTAAAGTCAAACTCATTCAACTTATCCTTCTTTTTTCTCAATAAAATGTACTCTTCGATTTTCTGCATTCGTATTCCCTCCTCATCTTTATTTTAGTATGGCTGATTTTATTATATCAAGATTAACAAGACATTGAAACAAACATTTTGTGATATTTATCTATATTCAAGTTGATTATTTGAATTGTGATTTTATAGAAGTTTGATTTGTCAAATTAAGCTAGACAAATGTCTTTCATTTATGTAACTCAAAAATACTTCTAATGGTGTTCGATAATTTAAAGATTTCCTTGGTATGTGATTTCTTTTAGAGGTGACAGCCGCAACAAAAGCTTGGTCAACTTGATTAAAATCCATTGTTTTAGGCAGCCCATCTTTACGTAATAACCCATTCGAATGCTCATTTAATCCGCGTTGTGAGGGGGTTCCAGGGTCTGCAAAATAGATAGAAATATCATTGACATTACTCATGTTTTTCCAATTTGAAAATTCTTTTCCACAATCAAAGGTAATGGATTTGAACAAGTTTCTGGGAATCTTTTGTAGCCAATCAGTTGTCGCTTTTTCAATATCCAATGCTTTCCGACCATTTGGTTTTAATGTAATAATCACTTTTGAAAGGCGTTCAACTAGAGTGATGATGGCACTTTTATGATGAACGCCAACAATTGTGTCACCTTCTAAATGCCCAAATTCCTGTTGGAAATTAGGGTAGTCAGTGGATCGTTCTGAAATATTGCGTTTAAATGCTTGCTTTCCACGACGTTCTTTATGCCCGTTGGGCTTTCGTTTCCCTTTCATTGGTAGTTTTGAGCAATCAAATTGATTCGCTTTAAACTGACGATAAAGTGTTCTAACAGAGCATGAAATAGGAAACTCAGCTCGACCAATAATCACATCAGGTGTCCACCCTTGAGCCACCATAGATTGAATGTAATCATGCTGTTTTGTAGGCAAACTAATGGGTTGTCGACCACAACGTGTTTTATTTTCTTTATATTGTTGGTAATAGTCACAGATAGATTTTCCTTGTTTCAGGAAGTTGTAAACATTGTAGATTGTCTGTCTAGAACGAGTTAAAGTCTTAGAAACCATCGTAACAGGTTGGCTCATATTGAAATAAGCTTCTATCATCACGAGTTCATTTGATGTAAGATGAGTATAGGTCATTTGTCTTCACTCCTTATAATTCTTTGGTCGGAACTATTTTGAGTGTAGCACAAATGACTTATTTAGTTGTCTAGCTTAATTTTACTATCGGCGAAGTATAAAAACAGCTATCTTCAAAAGAAATTTGTTTATTTCTCTTAAAAATAGCTGTTTTTTATGCATAATAGTTAAAGTTGGACTTAAATAATTTTACGCTTCTACAACTAAAATAATATGATTCTACCATTCTAAATAGGTAGTAATTTTTATTCTACTAATTGAAAAACCTCTTCAATTCTCACTCCGAAGATATTTGCTAGGTCAAATGCTAATATCAATGAAGGTTGATATCTATTTTGTTCCAGTTGATAAATCGTTTGTCTTGAAACATGTACATCATCTGCTAACTTTTGAATTGTTAGCCCCTTTTGTTTTCTATATTTTTGTAGATTATTCTGAAATCCTCGTTTCTCTTTCTTCATATTTTTACCTCTACTTTATTTTACGCTGACAACAACTAGTCCAACTTTAGCTATATTCCATTATTTAAAATCCCCCACAAAAGTTATTTTCCTTCTAACTTTTATGGGGAACAAACTTACAATTATTTAGTTATAGATGTCAACTTAACCATTAATGGTTCTATTTTTTACTCTTCTTTTCATGAATTAAATTCCTAATTGATTTTTGAATAAGATAAATAGTTATGCCACCAACAATCAACCCAATTCCTCCAAGTACAAGACCACTTGCCATTTCTCCTTTTAACAGTGATTGAATCCCAAAAATAATTGATAATACTGCTATAAAGCTGTTAACAGCATGACTTAAAAACAAACTAAATAATTCTCGTTTAGACTCTGAAAAAAATAATAGTAACCACATTAAATATCACCTCAAAGAAAATATTCTATTCAGATTTAAAGTATATTGTTGATTCAGAATTTAGCGATTTAATAGTCAATTTTTTATTGATATCTTTAGATTTTTTCTAACTCCTCACCTACATAAGAATTCCGAATGGGCTCTTTGAATTTCATAGATTTATCCATTTTAGCATCCTTCGTTTCAAAACTTATTTTTCATCATTATTAATGAAATAGTCAATTCCTTTTTTTAGATTATCTTCAATTTCTTGTTTTGAAGTATTGTCATTATCGTACCAACTGTAGATTATTGCAGTTTGGTTTTCTATAATAGCGGCTACTTCAAAAGAGATAAATCTATAAGGAGCAAAATTGGGGTTTTCAACTACTATCTCAGCCATAAAACTACTATTTTCAAAACCAACTACTAGACCATCAGTTTCATTACGCAATATATTCATTTCAATATTATTATCTTTAAAATATTTTTGATTTTTTTGAACCCATTCTATTATTAAATTTTTTATTTCATAAAATAGTTTGTCTTGATTTATCATAACTATTTCACTCCGATTTCTTAATATTAATGACATCCAGTATTTTTGTAACTACGACAAATACTTTTTCTTTTAACGTAGCTTTAATTCTTAGTAGAAGTTAGAAATATTAATTAAAAGCACCTCTAACTAAATTTTTTTCCTCTTCCTCTAAAGAATCAAAAATTTCACTATGTCCTAACTTTTTTAATGTAGATATAGCTACTATTCTCAAAGTTGTCACTCCTAATCCTTTCGATGATATTTCCCTATCATTATTTGCAATTGCAATCACTTCATTCATTACAGTTGTACTATTTATTTTTTCTTGCCAAATTTCGTTTAAGACCATATAGACTAAAGAGATACTTTCAGAATTTAAATAGTTGCATATTTCCTGTTCTGAATATTCTTTTGCTTTTAATTTTTTTTCAATCTTAAATATCGATTCCATTTTACAACACTCTCCTTAGTAGTTGCTAACTCCATATAATATTTGATTTTTTTCTCGGATATAATTTTCAAATAACTGATTTGCTAAAATTTTGTTTCCAGCTTGTTCTGCAATCTTTATTTCCTTCATGTACGCATTGAATTCAGACTTAAGTCTATTTGTTACTTGGAAATTAAATTCATTTCCAGGAAATCCATTTGCTAAGTCGTCTAAATAATGCTGTTGTTCATGCATTAACGCACTATAAGAAGCATTTCCATCAATATTTAATTGTGGTGAATGAAAATCACTTTTAGGAGCATAAGCTAATGTTCCATCTCCTTTTTGTACAACTTCCACACCTTGATTTTTCAAATTATCAATAGTAGTATTCCACTCATTTGGATGACTTATTTTTCCAGCACCATTATACAGTTTGGATGGATCACCATTATAATCATGAAATTCATAGGGTTGTTTACCAACAGGTTTTAACTTCCCTATGACATCCTCAATACCTAAACGTTGATTGACAGTTTTTCCCGCTGCAACATCATTCCAATATTTATTATATCTTGTTGCATCAGCCGAACTCATCTCGCCAAAAGCACTAGTAGACCCCTTCATTTGAGACTTAGTAGCCGCATAAGACAAACCTGCTAACAAAGCTAAATCAAGTAATCCGGTCTTTTGTGCGTACCAATATGCTGAATCAACATACGCTCCGACTTTACTATAACCTTGCCAACCTTCTGGAATTTGATTTTCGTTTAAATAATTCTTGCCATCACCTTTGCGTCTTGCTGCTAGATCTAGTTCTAAGATTTTATCCCAACCAACAATTTCATATATCCCCTCTAGATCTTTTCCATACTTTTCTACATACCCCTGCAACTCTTCATCAAAAATTCGGACACCAGCTTTATCTATGAACCACATAATACTTACTTCTTTGGTTACTGGGTCTTGATACGGCCAAGCATAAACATTATAGCCTTCAAGTTCTTTTCTTTTTGCCCTATGATAAGCTTCCTCTTTTGCTTTAATTCCATCAAGACGAATCTTCCATTTATCGGTCACTGTATTTGTCCATGATAAACCTTTTGGAATGACAAATGCGCCACCATTCCATGAAACATCAGTTTGAGCTTTTCCTTTATCAACGATCGCTTTCAAATCTGTAATGTTCGAGAAAATTTCTGGTGATGTAGCTTCAAATTCAAGTAACTTTTCTAGCTTATCTTCTAAATCTTTTTTCATGCTAAGTATCGGTTCCATCGTTTTATCATTGTACATCAGTTGTTGTTCTTTAGCATAATCTGGAATATCTTTCAAAACGATGTCTTGACGGATAGATTCTAAATGCGCAATTCGCATTTTAGCTTCGCTAATTTGTCTCTCTAGCCTATCAGAATCCAAATCACAACTATCCACCTCAGCACAATAAGTATCTACAAATTTCTGACACGCTTCCGATACTGCTTCTGTCAATAAAATACTTGCTTTTACAAAAGGAACTAATACAGAACCATAATAGCTCTTTCCATTATTATACGCCATAGACGAAAGGTTGTCCTCATTAATAAAAGATTGTAGTGATTCTATAACTGATTCATAGGCCTGTATCGTGCTTTTACTTTTTGTCGTAACGCTACTAGACTGATATCTAGAGGAGGAAAGTACCATTTCAACCATGAGTGTCTTCCTCCTCTAATAGCATCTTTTTACGTGCGAATTCTAGTTCATTTCGTTCGTCCTCTAAGACCCTTTGCTGACCACTTAAAATTCTTCTGTCACCTTCTAAAGAGTCAAAAATGTTTCTTTGATGCACACGAATTGTATCAACTTGGTCTTCAATGACCCAGCTTAATTTAGACTGTCCGTAATACTCCATCAATTCCGAAGAATACGATGAAAAAGAATGGAAAAACTCTGAATAATCATCTTCTATTTGTTTCATATTACGAAGTTGTCCACCAACTTCATCTATTTTTCTTTCTACGTTAATTTCTTCTAATCTAATGCTATCAGTTGTTTTCACCATTAACTTTTCCTCCCACTTAAGGTAGGAATTAAATTTGTCATTGCGTCTCGTGCCGTTTTGTCAGCAGCTTCAAACTCACTAGCTACTGATTGTAAATTTTTTGATGCTTGACCAACAGCCTGTAAAACATAACTTTGAGCATCTGACATAGCTTGGATGGCTTCGCCTGCATTTGTATTACCTGAAATGGTTGTTTGAGAGTCACTTGTTACAACTCCTCCTCGAGATAGTCCATCAAGTGAGCTTGCAATTGATGTAGCGATTGACTGAGCAGTTTCCATATTACTTTTAATAAAGTTATCCATGCAATTACCTCTAAATAAGTACTAAATAGTATCTTATTTTAGTGTATCATAGGAACAGTTATTGAAACAGACATTTTCGACTGATTTCCTTATTTTAATGAAACATAAAACACACATTTAGACATATAGTTCATTTTAGACTTATTCATAAGCCTATAGATACACTAGAATCATCACAAAGATAAAGTGTAATTTCCTGAAAAATTTCAAAAAAAGAAACAGCTAAATTTAAAGATTTCTTTTGAATCTCTTTAAAATCTAACTGCTTGTTTATCAAGATACTCATATTTCTCTCCTGCATTAACTGCTAACTTTATTTTTTCTTTTCTCTATATAAAAATTTACTTGTTACGCATTGACTAGGCTACCTTTTTGTTAATCTCAGAAGCTCATGCTTGTTCCAATAAAACATGGGTGTCTTAAATTTATGAGTATCCATTTTTTTGATAGTATATTAGATATAAAAGTAATAAATTTAGCTAGGGAGTGTGTTTTTTTCTAATACACTACCATTTATAAAAAGAACGAAAAGCTACCAGACACTACAAGCTCAAAATCAACTAATTATTATACTCATTATCATTGATGTTTCGCGCCATCAACGATAAATACTTTAATTGATTTTTTTCGTTCTAATTATTCAATTATTTTTGCGCTCTTTGATTTAATAATTTGCTTACACGTGCCACAAAGAGTGTGCTACCAATATTTTTCGTAAATGACAAAGGAATTTGTTGTTGTTTACAAAAATCCCTAGTTAGGTACATTGCTTCATGGCTGATACTTTCTGTATAAACAATGACGCAACTACTTTTTTTAAACGACTGATGATTGTTTGATGTGGTTCATCACCTGAACTAAATAGCAATGTTCCACCTCGACGTTCTACTTCTTTCTTTATAGATGTTTGTAATCCTGTATTTCCTCCACCAACCATTGAAATAATTTGATTCTTAAATAATGGTTTAACCGTTCGATTATGATGATTTCCTTTTTTGGTTATTTTCTTTTTCGTTCTTTTTTTCTCTACTTGTTGTAATTCACTGACAGAATAGCTCCAGATGACACGTCCTTTAGTCTGGTTCCCTTTCATATAGGCAAAATCTATCACACTGCTATCATCAAGTTTATACTTTTGAACATCCGCCTCAGAAAGTAAGATAATCTCGTCTAATTCTTCAAGAGTGCTTTTCCGGATATAATAACGGTTTATTTCTTTATTCAAAAAGACTGGACAAAAGCTAAGCTGAATTCGATTTGTCTGTCTTTTTGACCCATTCATTTGTTTCTCTAATAAGGAAAATGAATATTTCTTCTTCTTGTTTACGATTCCAAGGATGTCTGCTTGAATCCAATCATATTCTTCAAATTCCTGCTCTCTTATGACGCTTTCAGGAACATATGCATCCTTAAAGCTACCAATAATTCCGCCTTGTAGCGTTCGATGTAACTGTCCTCTATACCATTTAGTGGTGCATTCTTCTTTCCATTGACGCTTTGCCTTTTCTTTTTTTTCTTCTACTTGATTAATTGGCTCTTTATTCTCCATCTTTAGTGTATAAGTGATCTCTGCAAGCTCCATTAATAAGTTCACGTGCTTTTGAATAGTTTCAACAGATTCTACTAAATTTTCAGAATTAATTTCTTGAACTAAATAACTTAACTCTCTTTTTTCAAATTCTAATATGGCTACTTTACTCATTGCTTCGCTCCTTCCCTATAAAGTGAATTTCTATGTGATTAAAAATCAGAGCTACCCATATTTTTTTCTTTTACGGGTAGCCATTAAGTAACTTACTTACGCGAAACTATTGATCCCATTTACAAGCATTTCAATTCCTTTTTGCAAGGTTTCCTTTGGACATGCTAGATTCACCCTAATGCATAAATCATCTTTTTCAAAGAAATCTTGACTGGTTTCGATGGCTAAACCGCTTTCCACCATAGCTGCTCTTAGTGCCTCTTCTGTTGTATTGAGATAATTGACATTGAGCCATGTAAGATACGTTGCTTGTAAGTCCGTTACTTCAACTTTAGGACAATACTTCTCTAGTTCACTACACATGTATTGGTAGTTTTCATAGATATAGCTTGTTAACTCGTCTACATAGCTATCGCCATGCTCATACGCTGCTTCTAAACTAATATACGAAAAGTTGTTCAATAAATCAGAAACATGGGTATAGGCTTTCGCATCTGCCATTTTCTTCTGTAATGTTTCATTTTCTACAATGTAATAAGAGACTTGTAGCCCAGCCATATTGAAAGTCTTCGTTGTCGCAGTCAGAACCATCAACGATTGATCATAGCCAATTTCACGTGCAACTTTCATTGCGGGGATAAATGTTTGTCCTGGCATAATTAAGTCGCTGTGAATTTCGTCAGAAATAACTAGCACATTGTGTTTCTTACAAATAGATAAAATAGTGACTAATTCTTTTTCTGTCCAAACGCGTCCAGTCGGATTATGTGGATTGCAGAGAATATACAAATTCACATTATTGTTGGTAATTGTTTCTTCAAAATCTTGAAAATCAAGCTCATATGAATTCCCAACTCTTCTTAAATGACTGCCTACCCAATTTCTCTTCGCTCCAGCTGGTACTTTTGCGAATGGACCATAAGTTGGGACTGAAATCATCACACTATCACCTTCATTCGTTAACCCTAAGATTGCAAGGTTTAGTGAGCGTAAGACAGATTGAGTGAAGAAAATACTTTCTTTGGTATATGTGATGTTATTTCTTTTCTCGTGCCATTTGATTGGCGCATCTGTATAGAATGAACCAAACATGCTATAACCAAAGATACCATGTTCTGCTCTCTTCACTACTGCATCAATCACTTCTTTGGGCGCTTTAAAATCCATATCCGCCACCCACATAGGCAATAAATCAGCATTTCCATAAAGCAACTCTAAGCCATCATACTTTCCTGCACACGTTCCGCGTCTTTCTATGACTTCATCAAATTGTGACATTTCCTTTTCCTCCTAAGATTGTATTTTTTTTAATAATCGTTGTTCAAATTGAGTAATGCCTAGCAAAATAATTAAACAAACCGCTAAACAGGTGGCAATAAAAAAGGATGTTGTGGCTAATGAATTTGAAACCATCCCTGCAATGGGGTTGAAGAGCAATGGTGATAAGGCAAATCCCAAACTTGTTGCAGCTGAAAAGATACTTGCTGTGACGGGAATCGCAGAGGGTCGGACAACAGACGTCATCAAATATAAAATACGTGTCATCACCGATCCTGCACTCAAACCAACAAAGAAACAGCCGACAAAGAGTGCTGCTGGGAGATGAATCGTTGCAATAATCCCATGTCCAATTGCCATCGATATATAGCCAACAAATAATGTATGCTGTTTAAGAATTTTAGATACAGGTGTAATTAAAAAGCCTGCAATAATCGCTCCTAAGCTTTGACAAGCTAAGGCTAAACCAGAGATTGAGGTGTCACCTATTTTTAATTCTTGCGCATGTATAGCAACGTTATTTTGGGTGCATGCACTCATTAAGGTAATCGTGACACCTAACGCAATCACAATTAAAACAGAAGGACTGGTTAATTTTAGCTGATTCTCATCTTCTACTTGCTCTTGTAGATCATTCGTTTCTTCTAACTTTTCTTCTTTTTTTATTTTTCGATCATTGGGTAACAATAGTAAGCCTACAGTAAAACCAACAATTGCAAAGAGAAAAATAGCGTAATTAAATTGCCAACCATAAACGGCTAACATACCGCCTAAACTTGTCATGACCATACTACCGATAGATTTTAAGCTGGCATTTTTTCCTAGCATAGAGGAACGTTCATCCCCTGTAAAATAAGTAGAAATCAAGGCTGGTGCTGTGGCTGTCATTGTTCCAGCACCTAACCCTAGTAAGACAGAAACAACTAAAAGAAATGGAAAACTAGTTGAAATGACGAGTGGCAATGCGCCGAGAGAGAGGAGAACGGAACCTGAAAGGATAACCGTTTTTTGAGAGACGTACTGTTGAATTTTTCCAACAATTAATGATGCACCAAAGCTGGAAAATGCAGCAAGAGATAAAATCATTTGGAGTGTCGAACGACTAACTTCTGGAAAGGCAAGACCAATCTTGCCCACACTTGGTGAAATACCTAAAGCAATATTTGAGACAAACATCAAGGTCAATAAGGCAATCGTTGTTCTCTTTTTAGACATGTGCCACCTCACTTAATTGTGCAATTGCATCTATTTCAACACATGCTCCCTTAGCAAGTGCAGATACTTGAATGGCACTTCTAGCGGGTAACTCCTCTACTAATTCAAAAAAGTCCATATACGCTTGATTTACTTCATTTAATTCGTTGATATCAGTTAAGAATAACGTTGTTTTTAGTAAATTATCTTTGGTTAATCCAAACTCAGAAATAGCGCTTTCAATATTTTTCAAACAAACTAATGCTTGATCATAAAACAGGCTAGATACTACTTCATCTTCTCCCTGCTCTATTGGCAATTGCCCAGAAACAATAAGTAACTCTTTACTTTTCTTACAAGAACTAAAAGGACTGATCATGTTTTTCCTCCTTTTCTTTTCAACACCTTTACAACTAATCGTTTAACACTTATGGTGCGTGTCTTAAAATGGTTTTCACACTCATCAAATTCGCCTCCTAATTGAATAAAAAAGGAGATAAAAACGCACAAAAAAATGGTATTGGACTGTACCTCATCCAATACCATTGCATAGTTAGATCTCAAAATAAACCTACACTCATTCAAAAAAACTAATAGAAAGGTGGAAAATCCCACGAAAATTAGTTATAATAAATGAGGTCGGTACTTTGTATCGACTAATGGGCAACTTGATTGGTCAGTGCAGCTGACTTCTCAGGGCTTCGTAGTTTCGGTTCCAGCCTTAACTATGAAGTGCCTTTTTGTATATTCACGTTTTTATCTCATCCCCATTGTAAAGAAAAAAATGGGGATAGTCAACGCTTTCTTGTATTAATAACGCTCTTTCTTTTATGACAGTATCAAGGCTTCATTGAAAAATAACTGGCAATCAGTTAGTTTAACTATAAAATCTTAACTCATCATTTTTGATGAGTTTTTGTATTCTCAACGTATTACTGTTTTAAAATAAAGTATACTACAGAATAGGATGTGACCAGTTATGGGTAATTATCATTTTAAAAATTTAGACATTCAAGAATATGAAATAGACTGTAATTTTATGAGGAAAAGAAGATTAGAGTTGGAATACACCCAAACTTACATGGCATTTTGTTTAGGCTATAAGAGATCTAGTTCCTACTATAAATATGAAAACGGAGATCAAGATCTTAGAGCAGTACATTTACCCATCTTAGCTCAACTATTAGAATGCGATATAGATACTTTGTTCAAAAAAAAATAAAATACCTTGCAAATGCAAGGCATCAGTTTTTAAACTGTTATGATATGATGAATAAAAGTTTCAAACCATGTAAACATTGAATGCAACCCCTTTCTATAAGATATTTTAAGGTTTTAGTAAGGGATTACCAAAAACCCAAGGAGTGACAATGATGGAAATTGGAACAACTTTAAAAAAATTAAGAGTAGGTAAAAATATCACCCGACAAGAATTAGTGAAAGGAATCATGTCAACTAATCACTATTTTAAGATTGAAAATAATGAAAACAATATTTCCTTAGATAAATTTATTGCGATTATTTCAAGGCTAAACGTAACCTTCAATGAATTTACATATGTAACAAACGATCACAAAAATAACGAAAAGAAAGCAATAAGCGCATCTATTACAGAGTTATATTATTCTCAAGAAAACAAATTAGTTGATCTTAAGTCATTACAAAAAAAATGCAACTCATTGTTTCAACAATCGAATGACGTATTCTATCAACACCACTCTATTTTAATTTCTGCAATTATAAATGATTTTCAGTTAGATAATCATAATATTGACATCTTAACAAAATACTTTTTACAGATTAAAGATTGTAGTTTGTATGAAATTAAAATATTTGCTAATTTCGCTTATCTGTTTGAGTCCGATGTTTTAGTGACACTTTCAAAGAAAATTCTAAAAGGATTTTTGAAGTTTGAAGAATTTGAGGAGACAAATAAAGACTATATTTTTTTCTTACTTAACTTAGTTAATGTATTTCATGTTCGTGCTGAACCAAAAATTGCCATTCAATATATTCAATTGGCCATTCAACATATTAGCAGCAAGGATTTTTTTCCTTTAACAATTTTGAAGTATCACCAGGGCATTAATCTCATCCTTAATAAGGATTTGTCTGGTAAACCTATCGTTGAAGATGCTTTATTGATTTTTGAAAAGCTAAATAGCCACTTCCACACACTCTATAAAAATGAGTACGAAAGTTATTTAAATCTTTATGATCAGCCATAGTTTTAGCGTTAATGTTTTCTTTCTCATAGCGTTCACCTCTTTGATGTAATTTAAAGGTACCACAATTTTGTTTAGATATTCGTAAATGTGTAATATATTCACCTATAATTAGGTCAAAAAAGTTGCTGAGGTTTGCTGAAAAAATTTGATACAAAAAAGAATTGAATCTGATTAATATCAAAACTCAATTCTTTTTTTCATACAGTTAACTAATTAGTAATAAATAACCTCTTTAAAAAAATTTAAAAACCAAATATAAATAGTCCTCGCTCATATATTTTTTAAATGACTCTTCCATTCCATTCATTCTAAACGTTTACCCATAACCTTTTGATAGGACTAAGAACGGATACCTTCTCCTTTGGTCAGATCTTTCCTTTCTTTGAACTGAATGTACGCATACGATTTAGGTTCTCTAAAATCGTTGCTAAATCATTGACCAGTTACTTCTGTACTCATAGCTGTCAAACGAAAGGCAATAATCAATTGTTCGTTAAAAATAACATATCTAAATTAAAATTTGATAAATCTGTTCAAACTAAAAAAGGCGTAAAATGAGTATCTTCATCCTACGCCTTCCTCCTATTTTTATTTAAAAACTTCTCCCTTTTTTAAACAATGCTTCTTGATGTTTTTGTCTAAAAAAATCAAAGTGTTAACATACTTGTTCTTAGATCATTTTTGATCCATTTTGAGGCTGCCTTAAATATTCCAGTCATAGCTATCAACAAGAAAATGTTTTAGTTCTGCGAATGTTACACCATTAAATGATTTATTAGATAACTTCCCCCAGATCAACGATTTATCAATGATTAAATTTTCTTCTATCCTAGATACTTCAAAATCTGGACAAACCGTCAGCCATTCTATAATCTTCATTTTACTATTCATCACTTAGTTACCTTCCTAATCTTTTCTAATACTAATGCTGCTATTGAATATCTTGTATTCCATGCATGTCATATTTTATCCTTTTTGGAATATTATCTACTAAACCTTTAGACCTAAAAAACAAAAAGTTCATCTTTGATTTTAACATTAGTTTCCTCTATATTGATATTTTCGACAGCTTTTTTCAACTTAGCAGCATTCTTTTTCATATTATCATAGGTTAAAAAAAAGACTGGAAAATCATATGCTCCTTTAACCGTATGTAGTTCATAAAAAAGAGTATTGTATAGTTTCAATATATCAACATATCCTTCTAAAATAGTCTTCAATTCTAATTTCAGACTATTATCTGAAAATAAATAATCAATAGATTCAATTTTATTATGCATTTCATCTATAAAAATTACACATTTCTTTCTTTCTATCTCATAGTTTTCTGCGCTATCTTCTGATACTTGAATAATCATAGAACCTAGCTCGTAAAAACATAAATTATTTATAAAAGCGCTGAACTGCATATCTAAAATACCTTTTAACTGTTTTATTTTCTCATCAACCTTAAAGACATCCTCCGTATCTTTTCTAGTGTCTCCTGTTATTTCTGTAACATGTAAGCCTAAACCATTAGCTTCCGAAATAACGGCTCTAAAATAAGTTATTAACTCAAGCCTACGATCAAAAAGGAACTGATTAGAACCTATGACTGAATTTTTTTCTGTTTGCTTAATTGATTTATCAACTTGTTTAATAGCTTTATAAGATAAAATTGTTGCAATAATTGTTGTTAAAGCAGTAACGACTGCAAGTATTTCTTCAACTTCCATGTATTTTCCACCTTCCGTTATTAACAATTTTTGGTAAATAATATTCAATTAGTAAAATCTAATTCCTACTCTATTTAAAAAGAATCCAATAGGAAATATTGAAGTAAATGTTGCAAAACATGAAAAAATAAACATTACCATCTTTTTACCAAACTGATCATCAATCTTCGAATAAATTTGATTTATATTTTTAGGATTATACATTAATTCAATTTGACTACCAATTGGTGGACAATTTATTTGACCTATAGGAATTTTATGGAAATATCTTAATTGAGTTACATGAATTTCTGCCCTATAATTTCTTCCATTGATCTGATATTCAATTAATGGTATCCTATAAAAATTCAAGTCTCCATCATTCATATTTGTTATAAGCCTACTCTTAACAACAATTCCAATTGTTGATTCAGTACAATTTTTTTCTAGTCTCTTTTTACTAAAATAAACTAATAAAACAATTGTCCAAAATACAGTTGGCAGTATCGAACTAATTAGAATAGCTTCCATATCATTGCCCTTTCTAGTGCTTTTTGGGAATTTTTAATTTCTAAGCTTCCGTATTATTAAAAAAATTGGGTAAAATATCAAAGATAACTTTATTACCATTTATCAAATCAAAAGTAAATTCATTTGATGGATCAAATGTTAATGTTTCTGTTTGAAAAATAAAATGAGATAATAAGTCTAAACTTAAACTTATGTAGTTATACTTTTTTTTATAATACTCAATATATGAAATATGTTCTGGCGAAGGAACTACCCCTCTAGAATACTTATCATTATACAACGGTTTAAAAGTATTTATTAGAATCGCCTCTGTTATATTCACTAATTTATTTAATTCAGGGAAATCATTAAATTCATCTATAGTGTTGAATGAATATTCTAATGGTGTAAATGTTTCAAATAATTTGTATTCTGCTATACCAAATGTCAAAATACAAATTTCTTTATCTATTCTACCTTCTAACGTATCGGTCATAATCTTTTGCAAGGTTTTATGTTCTCTTAATCTTTCTAAAGAGCAACGTTCCTCTTTAATTCCAGTACTTTTCCCGACATATAATAATTGTGTTAATGTCTTACCTAACAGTAATATATCAATTACGGAAAAAACTTCTTCGTTTATTGTTAATGCCTTACAATTACTACTAATTCTAACCTCACAGTCACAGATATTTTCAATTTCATTAAAAACAACAGGTACTTTTATTTCATCACCTGTATCATGTAACACTAAGTGCACTATTAACTGATTTTTTATAGTAGTACAATAAGAATATTCTTTAATCATGTAGTTTGGAAAACCTAATATCATATATAAATTATGTTCTTTTATTAAATCTTCTTCATAAATTTCAACTAATCTGTATAATTTTGCTGAAGTAACAGAAACATTTAACCAACTTGACAAATATCCTTTTTCCATTAAATACACTCACCTTTATTAATTTTTTTACACTGATTACTGACGTTTTTTATTAAATGTGTTCGTATTTTGCATATCAATTCTTTAGGGAAATCAATTTTATCATTTCTTATTAAACCTACTTGTCAAAATTGCTCCCACAATAATGATTGTGACTATTACTACTGACAGTTGCTTTTATGTTACCTATAGAATAATATAAAACAGAATGTACAATAGAAAAAAGCCTATAAAGTAAAAAATATAAACTATCTTCTTTTCGTTTCCATCTCCTGGATACTGATCTTTTTAGTGAATCTAAAATTTTTATCATTCATAAAAGTTGTTATAGAAGCTGGTGCAGGAGCAAACATAACGTCCACATATTCTGTTACTAGAACATCCTCATGAGAAACGACTATCTTTACAGTATTGTAGTCTGTCCAATAGCCTCTCTCAAAATATTCAATCAGCGCATAGTCACCATCATTAAGAGGCGTACCTTCTCTGTCATCATATCCACTGTATTTATTTTTCATTCATACACCTTCTTTCAATACTTTTGGTTAAACTACAGCACGAGTTTCATTTATAAATAGTCATTTATTACTTTAATTATTGAAGCTAATAGATAACCTCTGCTACTAATCAATCATGTCAATTGCTCTAATACAATCTTATCCTTAATATCAATTTTATCAATAAGCGCAAAAGAACCCAGATAAATGTGTGCACTATATAGGTCTATATATACATAATTATATTCATTTTCCACACAATTCATAGCCCTTTTTTAGTATTTACATACCTCTCAGTTGCAGAATATCCTTTTTTTTAGTTTGTATCACTCTTACACGTTAGAACTCATTGTTATTTAATGATATTGTTCCAAGAAAACATATTTACATATTTTTTGTTATTTCAATGGTAGTTTACTAATCTGTAAAACGAAAGAATATATTCATTAATTCATACTAATAAACCAACTTTTCAAAATCAAATTCTTGAATAGCTTTAACAAAAGCAATTCTCAATTCTTGCAGACAATCCTCATCTAAATTTCCATTACGGCTTGCTTCTTTAAGCATTAGTGGTTTAAATTGCTCCATTAAAAATGTGATTGCTTGTTCATCACCATTTTTAGCATCAGAAATCGTAGTATAGTTAAATTCCATTTTTAATGCCTCCATTCATTTTAAAGAAGAGGAACTCGGCTTATTTAAAAATGCTTTTTTAACTTTTTAAGAATTCTTTTCTTCATTTCAGAAATAGATTGTTCTGAAATCCCACGTGATTTAGCCATTTCAACACCAGTTTGACACAACACAAACTTTTGATAAATAAAAATTTTTTCTTTATTATTGAGCTTTTTCATCGCCGCAGCAAGTTGTAAGTCTTCCATATATATTTCAGGAGACAGTATTTCTTCATAATTTAAAGATAATTCGTTGAAAACCTGCTGCTGATCGGAGATATCTTTATACTCTGGAAATACATCTTCTAAAAATAAATAACGATGTTTGTATTCTTTAATGTAATAGTTATTCGCAGTAAATGATAGTACTTTTTTGATATATCCTGTAAACAAATAACAAATATGTTTATTCTTATCCATATTGATAAAACCCTCTAGTTGCTCGCGTTACTTTACTACTTTTTTCACTGATCATACGCCTTAAAATATTATTTGATAAATTCACTTTAGAGACCTCTACCCCTAACTTTTGCAATCCGCTATGAATGTTTTGAATAGTTAAAGGAACATCTGAATTTTTCAGGATATGAGCAATTTGGCGAGAAACTTTCGCATAATCTAAATATGATTTATTCAGCATACTTTTTTTACTTTCAAAATATTTCTGTGATTCAATTTCAACGGCTTTTTTCTTTTCTCCATCCGTTTTCGTGTAACTGGATTTTAAAACTTTTTCAATTTCATTCAATCTTTCTTGCAGACAGTCATACTGTCTGGTCAGTTCACTTTTTTCATTTAATATATTCGACATCAATTCGTAAACTTTAGTTTTTTCATCAAAAATATCCACTTTCTTCTCCTTTCCAAGTTTCCTCCTCTTTAAAATAAATTAGTTTTACTGCTGATAAAATAAAGTCTTTTTGAAATAAAAAATGACAAAAAAGTTAAATTAACAATTTTGTCATTTCTTATTATACTTATTATCTTGAAATTAATAGTAAAGACAGATACCACTAATCCGTTTTCTTTTATTACTAATTTCTTATAGCTCATTTAATTTCAGTTTATAGTAATCAATTTTTTTTGAATCAATTTCTAATTCCAATTTTTCTTCATTTGATAATTCTTGCAAAAATTTAATAAAGTATGTTGTCAATGTTGACATGTCTAAATAAGATAAACTATACTTTTTAGATTCAATTAACAAGAATGCTTTATGAATTTTTCTTTTATTAAGATATTCTTCTAAAAGCTCATTACCAGATATAAGGTTGCCATTCTCATCTTCTTCTTGTCCAAGATCAATCTTACTTCTTTCCAAGTTTAAAGTCGTTGCAATTGCATTTCCTGCCGCTTCGCCAATCATCTTTAATTGTTTTACTAGATAATCTTCTTCCATAGACATAGTTTTACATTCCTTTCTTACAATTTAATCGATTTCCTATTGACATATTCTTCTAAGGTTTTAACTTCAAACATACCATTACTTAACCAATACTCACGTTCAAATGACGTTCCAGCCTCTCCCTTATACAGCCTCTGAAAATTTTTAAAAGAAGTTTCTTGAGCAGCACTTACTTTATATTTATTATTTTGATAGGTAATAAGCAACTTTTTAATTTCATTCTTTGCTATATTTAACATGATATCTTTAGAGTAACTGGAAGATTTAATAGAAATCTGGCTAACTAATGATAACCCTAAGTTTCCCATAATTTTTTCCATGTACTGTTTAACTGGTTCATTTCCGTTTCCGCTTGATACATTCAATGAAATACCAAATTTTCCTGACAGTTTAAATAAATGAGTCCAATATGTAATCCGATCAAAAAAAGTCTTAACAGATCCTGAGACTGCATGTCCATATACAGGAGAACCAAACAAAATGATATCTGACGATAAAATATCGAGCTTTATTTTTTCCATATCATCAACCAACGGACACGAACCTTTCAAAAAGCAATCGCTACACCCATTACAATATTGAATATCGAAATCCGATTCACTTAAATTAGATATAACAACTTTTTCATTCGTTTGACTCACTAATTCATCTAACAACGCATTTATCATGAATTTCATTGTAGAATTTTCTTTTTCAATTTTCCCATAAAAAACGAAGACTTTCATTAAAGTTCCCCCTCTTTGGAACGCATTAACTTTTGGTAGAATGTATTTTTTGTTTTTAACTCCTCATGTGTTCCTTGTCCAACAATCTTTCCATTATCAATAACATATATTCTATCAAAATGTTTCACTGACTCAAGTTGATGTGTAACCACCAGTTGTGATATATCAAGTTGAGCAAGATTAGCAAAAATAGCTTCAGAATTAAATGAATCTAAAGAACTTGTAGCCTCATCAAAAATAATAAACTTAGGCTTTTTCAACAGAGATCTTGCAATTGATAATCTCTGTAACTGTCCCCCAGAAAAATTTCCGCTTTCTGAGATAAGGGTATCAAGTTTCATGGGAAGAATAGATATTTCATCATAGATATTCGCAGATTTTAAAGCATTGTATATTTCTTTATCTGTAATACCAGTTTGTCCCATAACTAAATTTTCTCGCAATGTTCGATGAAAGTAAATCATTTTTTGTGGAACGATGCTAATTAATTTAGCTAGATTATCTGAGTTAACTTTTTGAATCTGTTTATCGTTTACTTTTATTAAACCATCATATCCTTCATATATTTGTGCAATCAATGAAATAAGCGTAGACTTGCCACTTCCAGATGATCCAACTAGAGCTACTTTTTCATTTGAACCTACATCCAAGTAAATGTCATCTAAAATTTTTTCAGAACTATTGTTATAGCGAAAAGTCAAATTTGAAATAGTTAATCTTTTAAAATCCTTTTCAATAAGCTGATTATCATAAGTATCTTTCGTCGGCTCATCAAAAAAATCATTCACATAAAGTAATGAAGCTCTAATTGTACTAAATGAAAAGATTGAAACTGCGAGTGTATTACAGTTATTAAATAGCGTTGTTATGAAACTATAAAGAGCAAATACTTCTCCAATTGTGAAATGATTACTAGTAAAAACAAGAATAATCATATAGATAGGAGAGAAAGTCACAATCGTATTCAAAATTAAGTTATATTTCATCGTCATTTTTTGTGAAGTAATCATATCACTTTTATATTCCGAAAATATATTTTGGTAATTTGAAAGAAAGAAATTTTCAAGCTTCAAACATTTTATTTGATAGATTCCGTGAACTATTTCCGTAGTTAAAGAGTTTAGATTGCTATATTTTTGATTCTCACTTTGTTTTTGAACAAGTACCTTCTTATGAAACAAAATAGTCAAAAGAATGGTTGCCGCTAGAATAACTGTAAGGGGTAAAATTAAGTATGGATACATCAAAAGAATATAACTAAACGTAACTAAAAAAACAGTAATTGAAATAATAAATTGAATTAAATCATTTAAAATAAGGTTTTGTAATTGATCGACTAAATTCAATCTATATAAGACTCCTCCACTAGTTCGCTCATCAAAATAGGAAAAGTTGATATTTAATAAATGAGCAATCTTCATATTCGATAAGTTTGTAACAATCTTTTTTTGCAACTTTACGACTGAAAAGTTTCTCATAACTGACACTATCAAATAACCAACAATCACTAAACTTATACTTATTATCGTTCCTTGTAAGTTAAACTGTTCTGTATTTATAAGTTGATCAATCATATTTCTCATTATTAGTGGCACCCAAATAGAAATGATGTATGAAAAAAAAGACATTAGAACTACAAAAGTAAAAAGTTTTGAAACAGAAACAAAAAGTTTTGTGAGATGTTTTGTTTCACTATTTTTTTCAATACTTTTCACAAAAATATCTTTATCCATATCCGATTTTAATAAATACAAACAATTAAGCGAAGATAGCTCCTCTTCGGAAATTTTCTTTTTTCCAATAGCTGGGTCATATATATACAAATTCTTACCTTTTTTTAAAGCAACTACATAATGATTTTCATTAATGAATAAAATTGATGGTCTTTCATCAAAATCATGCTTAGTTAATGTCAAAATTTTTTCTACGTTTGTTTTTATCCCTATATTATTTAGTATCTTACACATATTAAAAAGTGACATACCATCTCTTCCAGTTTTAAATAGCAATCTATAAGAATTCAAACTTTTAACATAGCCATAGTAAGATGACAACATTGCAATACAACATAAACCACATTCGCTCTGCTGGGATTGTTTATAAAATACTATTTTTTTCAAAACAAATCACCTTTGAGAACCTCTAATTCTAATACAGATGGCACCTCAACCTTTAAAACTAAATCATAAATCATATAAATTAATCCAGTTGCCCCTAACATAAATGAATCCGGAATATGCATAGAACCTTGTATCCATTTTTTTTCAAATGGATTATTTAACAAACTTTGCTTGATTAAACTGGTGAAATATAGCTGACATTCTTTATTAAGATAAGGAAAAATACTTCGTATTGAAAAATAATTTCCTGCGACACCATGACACATCGAATCATTATTAATTGTTAACATTTCTTCAATCTGTTCAGGAGTAATAGTGTAAAGAATTTGCTTAAAATGGCTAAAAAACTGTTCATTACATTTTAAACATGTTGCAACTAATAAATACCATCCTAACAGTCCCCTACACCATGTATGAATATTTCCATTAACACTAGTTATTTCCAGCGAGCTTTCTATCTCTTTCAATTCAATTTGAATTTGATTGAGATACAATTCATCTCCAAAAAATTTATACAATGATGCCAGAGCCATACAGTAACCATTTCTTCCATGAGCCATTGAAGTGTCATCAAATTTTACAGTTTTTCTTTTATCAAATAATAGCTTTGATAGTTTATTTATTAGCGCTTCATCACGTAAACTACTATTATCCAGCATAATATTTACTAACAAAACAACAATTCCTGATAATCCAGTTAAAAAATCTAATTTGAATTCGAGGTCTTCAATATTAAAATTTCCGGAGAATTCCTCATAAAAGTTGATGTAATCATTGTAATAATCCTCCTTTCCAGTAATTTTATATAGATTATATGATAAATAAAGCAATCCAGATATGCCAGAAAATACAGAAAAGTGCTCTGGTATGTTATTTTCTTTAACAATCAAATTTCTTTTTTCAAATGCAGTTTTATAAAGCTTTTCAGCTGTTATCAATGCTTCATTTTTATGCGTTTTCCCATATAATGCTAAAAACAAAATCAACCCACCAGTATCATAAAGACCAAACCCACTTTCATCTAATACAAATCTGTCGCGTTGAACTTGAAGTGTATAGTACTCCAACTTTGTTTCGTCAACTTCAACCATAAAGGAGTTAATATAGTCAACATATCGATTTAAAGTATCTTCATATTCTGTTGGATTGAGTTTAGGAATATCATTATGTTCTACTTCATAAAGCTTGTCCGCCGTATAATATGATGCTAAAGAAGTATCAATCATTCTCAATTGATAGTTGATATCTTTATCATTCAGCTTATCTATCCGTTCAATAACATCATCTAAATAAGTTTTAAAATAATAATTTTCACAAATGATTTCTCCGTTACATAATAAATCTTTAGAGTTTGATAGCAAATAAAACGAAGGTATATTCCCTTTTTTTAGTTCTTCAATTTCTTT
Source organism: Enterococcus sp. AMC1251 (assembly GCF_058216535.1). NCBI lineage: Bacteria > Bacillati > Bacillota > Bacilli > Lactobacillales > Enterococcaceae > Enterococcus > Enterococcus sp. AMC1251. The sequence goes on from NZ_CM177098.1 coordinate 1,969,150, forward strand.
TTCTACTCTGATATAACCAAAATCACTAGCATCAAAATTTAATAGTAAAATATTAAAAAGTTTCTCCATTTCTTCAAAAGACTCTAAATATTTTTTTGTAGATGCTGCTTCTAAAAATTTTGCATAGACCCTGGTAGGTCGCAACAGTTGTCTAACTTCAATATTTCTACTTAATTCATTTTCTAGAAAACGCTTTATTATTTCTTTATGTTTTAAAATATCCCTAAGAGTATCCGAGAAACCAGATTTTAAACTTTCTGAAACTTGACTAGGATCAATCTCAATCCCCTCTTTTGTTATATTTTTACTTATTGGGTTAGATTCATAGAGTACCTTTTCAAATACCCATTCTTTTCCTTCTTCAATAAAAAACTGGAACGATTCCATTTTTTCTGATTTTTCTTTTTTAGAAAACAGACCACTTATATTAACATCGAAAACGCCTGTTTTATCAATTCTTGGCAAAAGCATACTCCCCAGAACACCAGACTGTGGAAGGTTAAAACCATATGTTGAAAAGTAATCGCCCTTTGATCCTACTCCAATAGTTTCTAAATCTATAAACATCGGATTTGTTTGATTTACAATAATGTTTTCATAATGTAAATCAGTTGTACCCAAAATTAAAAATACTGCCATATAAATGCCAGTTTTGTAGTAGAATTCTCTAGCATCATCCAAATCAAGAAACAGATTATCAGATACGTATTCTTGCCATGAATAATCCTCTTTGTTTATGTATTTCGGAAATACCAATTCAATTTTTTCATCCCTTAAACTAGCAACTCTTTTAACAACATCATAAACAAAAATATCACTATCAAGATTTCTAGGTTTAAACATCAATTTCGCTTCTTCAAACTCAATGACACTAACGGATTCTCCACTATGTTGGTCTCCAACAGACATCAAAATCTTTTCAATTTTTTCACACTTAATATGAAAAAATTCAGCTATTTGTTCTTTATCATTACTGAATGATTTAAAAATTCTAATGAAAAATTCTTCTCTTAGAACAATTTCTTTAGATATTTTCTCTTCAGCAACTGGATATTTTTTCATGACAGACCTTAAATTTTCTTTATCGAACAAATATTTAAAGAAATACTGACTTTTTTCTAGTATTGTACTACCTTTGATTAGACCATTGTCGTTACGATTATGATACTCAGCTACAATTGGTTCAATAATGATTGAAATAATTGATTCAATTATATTTTCTCTAATATTATCGTAAAGATTATTTGTCCCCGATATATCGCATAAATTTTTTATTAGCTCAATTTTAGAATTTGGTACAAACGATTGATATAGCTTTTCTGCTAGAATATTTAGCTCTGTTTTATAATTATTCATAAAAGAACCTCCTATTTTTTTAATTAGGATGAAGGAAAGAGTCAATATTTTCATGATTTATTTTTTATTTTTGTGAGAATCCACACGTTAATACGCTAACAGTAATACTAATATATGAACAAGATAAAAGTGTTAAAGAAATAGCTGATAAAATAGATGCTGGTTGAACATCATTTGGCATGTCACTTCCACCAACAATTGATAGTGTTTCTAATTCTTCTAGCTTAATGTCTCTTTCTTTCATGTGTTAAAACCTCCATTTTTTCGACTCTTTCCTTCAATCCCTACAAATACCATTAAATGGTATACCTCAAGACTATAGACTTTAACAAAAAAATGAAACCCCTTGTCCGCAAACGGTTAGTAAGTAAGCTTAAAAAGTTATTCCAAATTAAATCTACCGTTTATGTCGAAAAATAAACCGTTTACAAATAACCCCTTCTTTAACAAAAAGAAATATTGTATACTTAATTTAGGACAATCAAATATAGAAAAGGTGAGTAAATGGAAGAAAAAATCTCAAAGTACATTATATATAATCTTTTAAAAATCCCTTCTTTCTCAAGTAAAGAGCATTCTTTGGAAGAGTTTTATTATCACATACAAATATTTGTGATAAATATAACAAAATGTTTATTTGTCTATTTAGTTAGTTTGATTTTGGGAGTGATAACTAACACTTTTTTTAGCCATCTTGGATTTATAATTATTAGAAAAAATGCACTAGGATGGCATGCTGAAAAATCTGTTAATTGTTCAATTTTAAGTTTATTATTTTTTGTAATTCTTCCGGTTTTCTTGAAAAAAATTTATTTGAATACCTTTGCAATCTCCTTAATTCTTTCTATTTTGCTAATATTAATTTTGATTTATGCACCTTCTGACACTGAAAAAAATCCTCTTGTTCAAAAAAAACAACGCCAAATTCTAAAACAAAAGACTATACTATCATTTATACTATTAAATTTTTCGTACTTTTTTATAGACAAAACGCTATTCTTTATGATTTTGTATGGTCAATTATTAGCAGTTCTACACATAACACCAATTTTATACAAAATTACTCGAAAGGAGTTTAAAAATTATGAAAAATACGAATCATATCAGTAAGTTTTTAATGCTATCTTTAGTCTTGATAGTAGAATTATTTGGCAACTGTTTCTTTTTTGGGTTTGAACCTGAAAACCCTAGCAAAAAATTGGTAAAAAGAAAATGACACTTACATTCGTTATTAAATTTGTACAATTATTATGTGTTATAATTCCTACTGTTTACTTTTTCGAAGTGAAATTGACTACTAAAAATATGCTTTATTTTAGTTTAATCTGCTTAATAACTATTTTTCTTTATCATTTTTTAAGTGCAATATCATTCCTAATTTTTATTCTACTAATTTTCTTAGGAATGAAGTTTTTAACTCCTGTTACTAATTCAAAAACTCTATTTTTGTTGATAGCTTTAATTACATTGACATCTTCTATACTACTAAATGTTTTATCTACTTTTTTAGACTACTTTTTGAATTTTGAACTAAGCCAGTGTATTTCTATACTAATAACAGTCTTTCTAATTATCTTAGTACTTAAAAAGGTTAAATATTTTGTTAAAATTCCTCCTGATAAATTTGTACTTAAACTTTGGTCATTTTTTGGAATACTTATCATGGTTGCGTTAACTCTTTTATTCTATCTCTACTACCAAGATACCCATTCACGAGTAACTTCAAAATTATATTGGAGTATTCTGATTGCAGTTAGCATTAGTATTTTGTCTGTCACAATACTAATATTTTTTTTAACTAAGAGATACCACACTATGCAACTAGACAGGATTAAAAATGTTCAATTAGATAATATGCTTCAATATGTCAACCATATTGAAACTTTGTACAATGACTTAAATGGGTTTCAACATGACTATCTAAACCTATTGTCTTCAATAAATATAGCCTTGAAAAACCAAAGTATTGAAGGAATAGAAAAAATATACAATTCATCATTAACATCATTTGAACAAATAATTTTTGATCAATCTTTTTCATTTGCACCACTTAGAAAAATAAACATTCCCCAGTTAAAATGTCTATTATATTCTAAATTAATTTTAGCTTACAAAAGCAACATTCATTTTACGCTAGAAGTAGATGAACATATCCATTTCACATACATCGACCTGACAGATTTCTGTATAATTGTTGATATTCTTATTGAAAATGCTTTGGAAGCAGAAATTAATTGCAAATATCCTCATATAAAAATTGCTTTTCTTAAAATTGATAAAAAACACATACTTACTATTCAGAATAATTTTTCAAATAATATTGATCTTAAAAAAATTTATTTGAAAGATTACTCTTCCAAAAAAGGGCATCAAGGAATAGGGTTATTTATTTTAAAAAATATACTAATTAAATACGAGTACACAACTTTAGAAACTACTATTGAAAACAATTGGTTTAGTCAAAAAATTACTTTTAAATGTAAGGATTGATACAAAATGAATATATTTATATATGAAGATGATCAAATACAAAGACAATATCTTACTCTATTAATCCAGGATATAGCTTTAAATTTAGATTTTTGCATTAGCAAATTTATTGCAACCGAAGACCCAAACATCTTAATGAGGGAAGCTATCGATGAAAAAACAGCTAATATTTATTTCCTTGATATTGAAATTAACAATAGCCTATTTAGTGGCTTTGAATTAGCAAAAAAAATTAGAAAAAGAAGTAATAATGCTTTAATTGTATTTATTACAAATCATCCGGAATTTGGAATGATTTCCTTTGAATATAAAGTAGCTGCTATAGAATTTATCAGTAAATATCTTTCAGAGCCTATTATCAAACAAAAAATTAAAGAAATTTTGTTACTTGCGCAATCATCAGAAGTAGAAGAAACGAATGATATTTTTAGTTTTGAAAATCAATTTTCAAACTTTAAAATTGATTTCCAAGAAATTCTTTTTTTCCAAACTATTTATAATTCTCATAAAATACAGTTAGTGTGTAAATCAAAAACCATTGATTTTTATAGTAATTTAAAAACTATTGAGACACTCGATAGTAGATTTTTTAGATGCCATCGTTCAATAGTTATAAATATGGATAATGTAATTGAAATCGACAAAAAGAAGGGAGAAGCAATACTAATTAAAAATAAATTTTACTCTTCTTGCCCTATCGCAAGAAGGCTGAGCACTAAAATGGGGAGTAAATTTTTATCATAAGAATAAAATCTAGTTATACCTTTTTATTTACAAATCCATTCTTAACTGAGATTCTTCTTTTATTTCAGATGATTCATCTGCCATTTCAATTGAAAATTTTTTTTCATGTTTACTAGGGATCGGCATATAATAACCTGTATGAAAATCCTTTAAAAAATTTACTTTGTAGTTTGCATTTGTATTTTCTAATATTGTATTCAATATATGATTATCTAATTTCATTTTCTCCATCAGCAAAATATCCGTATCATGAAATAAATGTTTAACTCCAAAATTGTATAACTTATTAGCAAAATCTATAGGTCTCTTAAACACTGCATCATGACTGAATTCAGATTGATGTAAAAAATCAGTTGCTTCTTGATTATAAAAATACGTAAAGCTTAACGCCTCTTCATTTGAATAAAATAGATTACTCTCTTCCAAAAAACCAATTTTCGCGCAATCAACAATTTGGTAACCTGATAACTCTTTTCCTAATTCTTTTGATAAGCGCTTTTCTACATGATTCAACGCCCATTCAAGTAACGGTTTATCCCAAGTATAGTTGCCATCATTTAATTTTATACGTTTTGGATTATCTAACAGATACTTTTCGGTTTCATTTGTATAAATTTTGACGACTGGAATCTCAATTTGATGGGACATCATTTCAGCAATTCTTTTATTAAAAATTGGGATCGATTTTTTGTCTAGCATCTCTTCAACTCTATTTTCTTTTGCCAAAAGTTGTATTTGTTCATAAACATCCCCCTGAGCCATTGCAAAAATCGTTTCTTTAGGATTAGATCTTGCGATATATCCGCAAATTGTATTAAAGTCATTGTCTATAACATGTATTCTTCCTGCATTATTTGAAAATATTAGTTTACCTTTACTCATTTGCTCTTCTCCTTTTTTAATACTATTTTTGAGTTCTTTTGTCGCTATTACTAAATACTCTGAAAGTGTAGCTTGAATAGTTTTATAAAGTTCACTAGTCTTAGGTAAAAGTTTGTACTTTTCTTTCACTGGCTGATTATCCGCAAAAAAATCTTCCATTAAAATTGCTATTCCATCTTGCATCTCAAATCTGTAATACACATTCGGCATTCCTTCTAGATTAAATACACCATACTCATTTGCAGTTCTTGGCATTTCTAAATTTACTAGTTTCATCCTGCATTCCTCCTTCTATAATAAATTAGTCTTATTCACTGAAAGATAAACCTTTTTTCAAAATTCTAAATTATTCTTATTTTCTTGATGTCCATTTTTTTTATTAGCTGTCATGTCTATCTCTATAATATTAAATAAGGCTGTTTGTCCTGGAAGAATTAGTTCTTCACTAACCTTTTGATCGTTAAGTAAATCGATTTTTTCTCTTAAATTGGGAAACTGACAATCAAAAATATCAGTCAGCTCTTCCCTCATTGATTCATTAAACAGTTGATAATCTATTTGGTTTTTATATGTGTCTGCCGATTTAATAAAACTGCTTTCCAATCCTAGATTAGAAACATAAATTTCAAATGCTCGTGCGAACACTTCCGTTGGTGTCCCGTAATAACCTGCTTTCTTTGCTACATAAGTACCGGTAGCTTCTTTTGAAATCCTGCTACGGTATTGAGAAACTATTGGGCGAAAATTTTCTTTCATACTCAACATTTTCCCATTTTCCTGTAAGGTGTAATCTAGCGCATGACCATATTCATGGATGAATGACTGGATGCCTATCCCTCCAATATCATCACGAAAATCAATCGCAATCGTTTGTAAATTGGACACATACATTCCTAGTGCGTGATAATTTCCCAGCTTCCGTAGCCGTAAAATAAATTCTGCACTAGTCTGAGGCAATATATCGTAAACTCGCCTCATTTCAGTTTCAAATTGTTTAAATAATTGTAAATCCACGTCATTATCTAGTTCGACGAATTGAAAATGCTCCTTTAAACTGGTTTGCTTCATCATCTCTTGTGTCTCTTTATTAATATTTTTTTTCGTCTGCCAAGCACTTGCACGAGTTTGTTTCTCGATGTCTTTTTCATACTCACGCTGTAGTATAATGTCATAAGTCGTATCAATATATTCTTTTACAAAATCAAAAAGCTCATTTTGTTTACGATAGCCTTGAATATTATCAGGATAAAGATAATGCTTTCTTTTCCCATCAATAGAAGACAAAATATAGGGTGATTTATCTAAATTCAATTTATTTGCACTTTCCTCATTGTCTGTTAAATCTCGCCAATTAAAATATCTAACATCATTAACATCATTTGTTAGTGGTACACCAATAAAGCGAGAACTTTCATCACGTGGTAAGCTCTCAAGAAATTCATCTGAAAATTCTCCAAAAGAACTTTTTAGAAATCTATTCTGTGATTTCTTTCCTGAATATCTCGAATCACTGAGGTATTCTAAATATTTTTCAAGGTCCCTCCGTTCAAGAATGCTGTTTGTCTGGTTTACCGACTTTCTGTCATATTCTTTCAAAATATCTTGTTGGAGTTTATCATATCCAATTGCTCGATTCATGTTGCCTAATGTTACGTATAGTCGTTCATTCTGGTTGTTTTTCTTATGCCTATAGTAATACAGTCGATTATGTTTTGTTCCTGATTTATTGTTTGGATCTAATAAAACAAAAACCGTTCTTCTGTTATTAAATGGACCTTTGTCTTCTGTTTGTTGCGTAACAACTGCAGTGTAGCCTATCTTCTCATTTGCATCAGCCCCTACAAGCAATCTATCCTCTTCTGAAATCGCTGAAATATCTATTGTTGCCTTTTGACCACGATCACTTCCAAACTCATGATTTTTAATAATTTCATTTAATCCCACGCTAAAACCGTGCCAGTTCCGTATCATCGTATCAACAGCCTGTATTTCGTCTTCTTGCGTCCATTCCCCATTTTTATAAATATGGTCTGCCAGTTTACGAAAACAAGTATACAAGGTATCTTTTTCTGTAAATTTTAGAGGAGAAGACTTTGTCATACCGTATTTTTGTTTCATAAGATTAGTTAAAAAGTTTTTGTTATCCGTCATTTTTTAGAAACCTCCTTTTCAAAGTTCTAAATCGTGTTCATCATTTTGTTTGTGCTCTTTTTTACTCGTCATATCGATTTCAATTTTTTCATCCGCTAGAGGAACTATTTCTTCTGAACCGGTAAAATAAGAGGATAAAAATTGCTGATTGCTTTTTATAGATGCATCCTCTAAAATTTCTTCTATTGTTGCTTCATCAAAAATAATTGTGTCATCAAATCCATTTTGGTATTCTATACCGCCATACATTTCCTCCAACGTCTGGCGATACATCATCTTTCCAAAATACATAATGTCTTCGAAAGGATTTAATTGTTTACCCATCTGCTCTAAAATAGTTTCAAATGTTCTCTTAGCAGCCTTCGGATGAAAGAAAGCAAATTGGATGACTTCTTCTTCTGAACTAAATAATTGTTTGGTTGGGAGTTGAAATAAATGATCCATTAATTCATAAGGCTCAATTTCTTCCTCCCTTAGCCTTAACAATTGACTTGCCAATTTTTCTGATCCCCATTCGTGAAATGTTAGCTGCATCCAATCATATTTTTTTGTTGTAGCAAGTGGACTTACTGGTATACCTCCTTCGTAATTAATTTGCTCTCGTGTATAAACAGGTACTTTAGGAATCTCTATTTCATTGAATTGCATTTTGACAAGAAGTGGCTGTAGCTCTTCAACTAGCCATTTTTGATTAGGTACTCGATCTAAAAAATTGCCAATTGTTGTGCACAATAGTCCCCCTTTTATATCTCTAAACTCATACTTATTTTGAGGATTAGCCCGTACTATATACGCTGCAATTTGCTCAGTTGAATGTTCAATACCATGTTCAAATAGTCCATTCTTTAAAACTGATACAGGTTCTTTTATCATCCTTTTTCCTCCTTTGAAAAGAAAAAAGAACGAGAATTATTTTCTCGTCCTTCATTTAATGTAATTTTTTAGCAATCTCATAAATAACGTTAACTGTCACACTATTGCCCGCTTGCTTATACAAAGCAGACTCAAGGTTCACAGCTGCAGCTCGATCATAGGCCCAATCAGGAAAAGACTGGAGCCGCCAATATTCTTTAGCTGTTAAACGTCTTAATCTAAAAAAACGACTATCTGCAAATGAAATATCGCTTTTCGAGATGATAGGAAGTGTTTGATCTTTAATCATCGCTGCTTTTGTAACAAGATAGTTTGGTTCACTTTTTTGAATATTTTCAAATAAACTTAACTGCTGTGGAAACTTTAATCCTTCATTTTGTTCAGGTATTTTAATAAACACATCGTCTTCCTCAAATGAATGAATTTCTTCTAATATTTGCTTTGCATTCCCATCATCAGAAGCCATCAAGGTGCCAATAATCCCATTATCACTATATACTGCTTGCGTATTCCCAAATCTTGGTGCATTTCGTTCTCTTGTTACCCCGACTACATTAGTCACATTAGAGTAATGTTGTTTTCTAAAAATCGTTTGAGGTATTTCTCTGAGAGGAAATACTTTGTAGAAACTTTCTTTTCTAGTATGTCCGATAATATAGATCCGTTCTCGATTTTGAGGGACATGTCCAGAGATTTTAGAGTTAAGCACACGCCACTCAACATCATACCCGCACTCATCCATGATGGATAAGATTGTAGCGAATGTACGTCCGTCTTCGTGAGATAGAAGCCCTGAGACGTTCTCAAAAAATAATAAGCGTGGTTTGATTTGCCGAGCGGCACGCATGAGATCAAAGAACAGCGTTCCGCGAGCATCGTCAAAGCCCTTTCTTCTCCCTGAAAGACTGAATGCCTGACAGGGAAAACCTCCGGCGATAAGGTCAATTGTTCCGTAAACTTTATATAAATCCCTCCATTCTTTGTCTGTAACCTTCGTAATATCCGTAGCCATCCATTCATTCTGTGGCTTAAAAATTGCTTGGTAACTCCTACGCGCTTTTTCATCTTTTTCACAGTATCCAATTGCAGTATGGCCTGCTTTTTCCAATCCTAAACGGAAGCCACCAATGCCAGAAAATAAATCTAGAAACTTCATAGATACTCCTCAAATTTAGGACTTCGAATTCCGTGTTGTTCCAATAACTTTTTATTTGTATCATCTGGTTCATTGAAAATAATAATCGCACTCGGAAAGGTCGAATGATCTTCCCACTCCTTATGGTTGTAATAAAACCGAATACGTCCCTGAATAAAATAAATACTTGCTTTTCCAAGGATAAAGTTATGCCAACGCAATGTATCAGTTCTCGCTGGAATCAGGATACAAATAATACCTGTCGTTGGTTTCAACGATTCATAATAAGCTTTATTAACGAAATCCGTCTGCATAGTAGGCGCATGTGGTGGATTACAAAATAAATTTCCTAAAACAGACCAATTTTGTCTTAAGGCATCTTCTTTTCTTGTGAAATAATTTTTGCATTTAGCATTGTCTTCATTTGCTGCTAAGTCAAAATCAAAATGATAAATACTGTCTAACAATTCAAATAGCTTTGGTGGCGTCTCCCATTCTTGGTAATACTTTATTTTTTCTTTACTAATAACTAATCCCTCCTTATATGGTTAATTCTAGTTGCATTTTTTGCTGCTTCATCTCTTGTTTGTACTGATGAAAATCTTCTTTATCTAACGCATAAAACCCATAATTTTTTAACAAAAAATCCATTTCTTTTGCAGAGTCGGCCTCAAAAAAAAGCTCTTCCTTTTTATCAGAAGAACTTTTTTTGAAGATATTCAATTTTCCATTATTGTATTTAATCCGTGCATAATTTTCTTGACCATCAAAATACGTATATTCCTTTGATTGATCATGAAGTACATCGTTCCAATCATTTTTTATAGGTACTGTTACTGGCTCATAATAAAGACAATACGCCTCATAAATTTTTTCGATCTTACTTCGTATTTTAATTCCTCCAGATACATTATTTTTCTGATCTAATAAACGATTCATACTAAGCTTTCCCATGAATAATGATTGTTGCATTGCTTGACCTAATTTTTTACATTCTTTTTCAAAATCAATTATTTGAGCATTTTTACTATTGGCCTTTGCATCACCAAAATACTTATCATACTTCTGATTATTCGCCAGTATATTTTTTTCTGATAGATTCGTAATCGCCTTGTGAATGGCAGCCATAAATCGCCAATCTGTTATTCGTTCATCTGATAAAGATTTGGTCACTTCTCTACAAATTTTTTGGTAAATGTCTATATTTCTTTGAGGTATTTGAGAATCATTGGGGATATTATTAAAAAAAGTAATGTCGAGATGCTCCTCGTTTTCCTTTTGATAAACAAAACTTTTACCGACAAATTTCTCTAACATTTTTTGCCCTGCAGCATCGTTATCACTACCAATATAAACGCCGTTAACTGGTAACTGTTTTTTTGACAGATACATGTAATTCATAAAATTGTACACAGCTTTTTCTTTCGTGCCTTCGGTGCTTGCCAACATGCAATTTTTTAAATCCTTATTTAATGTCCAATAACTTAATAAGTCAACTGTTGATTCAAAAATATACAACTTGGTAGGCTCTCCTAAAGAGACATTAAAACCAAAATTACTCTCAGAGTTATAGGCAATTTTTTTAAGGGTTCCTCGTTTTCCGTTTTCTTGATAATCAATCATGGTTCCTTGAATGGTTGCCCCAACTGGTTGTCCATCTTTCGCCCAAACAAAAATACATTGCTTATTAATGTCTTGCTGAATGTAGCCTTTATTGTGTAGTACTTTGATAATTTCATCATCTATTTTCCGTTCATACACGAGGTAGTTATAGACCTGATCAAAATTTGTATCATGCTTAAAATAATAATGAAACGGTTTCTTCTTTTTGACTTTTGGCTGAATGATTTTGAAGTCTTGTTGAGTAAGATAGTTGAGCGCTTCTTTAAATTCCATATTTAGATATTCTCTACAAAAATCAATCGTATTACCATTCAATTCTTTTGAGAACCAGTGGAATTTATTATCTGCTTTATAAATGGCAATACCATGATTTTTTAAGCGATATTCGTCTCTTAATTCTTTATAAGGTATACCATGATCATCACAAACTGAAATGATACTCACTTGCATTGCTTTTTGAATTAATTCATTAAATTCACTACTCATAAATCCCTCCTTTTCAATAAAAAAGTGGTCAAATGATCGATTGTTTAGTGTCTAATTATGATTTTTTAGCTAAAATATGCTATAATAAGTGTAAATAAAAAGGACGTGCGTCAACACGTCCCAACAGAGCCATTTAAGATGGTGACAAGCTGATTAAAAAATAGACCTAACTTGCCAAAGTTATTTGAGGTCTATTTTTTATTGTCCTTTACATAATTTAATATGCCAAAGATGATTGTTGTAATCAAAGCACCAAATGCAAGCATCGCTTGTATGGCGTCTGATACAGACATCACACTCTCTCCTTTCTAGGAGCTAGCCAATAAAAAATGGTTCATAGGCAACAACTCCTTTCGAAGTCTTGCCACCTCATAAACTTCTCTGCAACATCATTTTACCACTTAAAAATCATAAATTAAATATAATTTTTATCGTCATTTCAAGGTCAAATCATTCTCCTCATTATTTTCTCTCAATAATTCTCGATAGATCTTCATACTCCTGATTTTCTCAAGCTCCCCTTTAAACATTCTCTTAATAAGATTCAAATTCATATGATTATAAAAATAATGAGTTGCCCTCCCTTTAAGATGATTTGTTTTTTCTAATTCAAAATCCCGCCCCTTCAACTCTCTTAATAAACTATTTCCTAAGCGAGTATACAGTTCATGGTATTTATTTTTCCGATAATCTTCTGCTCGATTTTTTTCCTTTCCTTGCTGACCTTCTCCATACAAATCTTTTCGGAAATCAACCTCTTTTCTTAAAGCCCTTTCTAATTGGTTTAATTCCTTTTGTTTAAGTTGTGTCAGATACAAACTAATAAAATGATCTATATTAATACGCGTATCTTTCAACGCATTATTGTTATAGCGCCACAACCGTTTGTCCTTTGGTAACTTTCGTTCTACTTCTTTCAAAGAAAAATTCAATTGAAAATTAAGATTAGGTTTTAAAATCATTGACTGGCCTGTTAATTTATTTCGAATCAGATTACTAATTTCCATGAGCTGATCATCATGGTTCACTAAAGAATTAGCCACAACGCTTTTAAAACGACCTAGGCTTTTATATTTTCTACGCCCAATCCTTGCTTCAAATTCATATCCTTTTTTTGAAATAAAGTTTTTAAAAGGTCGCGTTGGTTCCGGCTCCACAATGGCAATATGAACATGGATATGTTTCGTGTTGTAATGGATGGCCGCGGTCCAAAGAGCGGAGTTTTTTAACCCCTCTTCTTGTAGCATAAAGGCCATACCTTCCCTGATTGATTGCCGAATTGCTTGTTCATCCAACACATGATTTTCTTCATCGTACAAATTGTGTTTGACCAGAAAAGGATTGTCAAAACTCACAACATCTTGCCACATCACAGATTGATTATCTTGAGCTTTTTGAAATTGCTGACGCAGTATTTTTCGTTCAGCTTTTATTAGATGATTTTTGTTTGCAGTAAACAGTCCGCTTGTCTTTTCAGGGTTATTCATATAGTCATTGTAGCCATCCAAACTATGAATATTGAACTCCTTCATAAATTTATTTCGTATCGCATCTGGACGACTAATATATTTGATGTAAGCTACATATTGTTTTTGCCATCCATTGACAAAGCTGTTTTTTACAACGATCCCTGGTTTTCTACTCATTTAATCGATCAAACTCTAATTTTTTAGCACGAGTTTTCGCTATATCATGATTCACTTTTTCCCTTGCCTCTTTCAAAATATTGGCCAGGAACTCGTCTGTTGTTAGAATTTTTTGTAGGTCTGAATTGAACAAATAGGTATTCCATAGCTCCAATAAAATACGTACATTTTTTTCTGTGTAACCTGACCGCAATTGAGTTGGTTTAAACAGTTTTTCAATCTCTGATAACAGATTTTTATTGGCTAATTCATAATAAGCTTGTATAGAAGTTAAACGGTCATGTTCTTCAAAAATAGTCTCTAAAATTTTATGAAGTGGTTGTGTCGGTTCTCGCTCAATAAACTTATTTAAATAGGCAATACCATAAGGTGTTTCGTGTGGATCTCTAAAGCGTATTTCTTTTCTAATCACCATCCTCTATCACCCCATTTGCGATTAAAAATTTAGTTAATATGTCTGTATTCTTTTCTAAGGCAAAGAGCACCTTTTGAACGATATCTTGATAGCCTTCGTGTAAGCCTTCAACTTCCACACTAATGGCATGATTATGAATTAAATCACGCACATACTGCTCACGAGAGACTCTCTTCTTGCGAGCTAAATCATCAATTGCAGCGACTGTTTTTGCTTCCAAACGTCTGATTAAAATTGCTTCCAATGCATCATCAACCTCCTCATATTTTTTAATGAAAGCAAACAAAAATCTTGTTACATTGCTAAAATCACCTCTTTTTCGGTTGAAGGGCATAAGGGAAAACTGCTATCACAAGTGATAGAAACCGCAGTGCGGTTTGTTTTCTGATGCTATCACTTGTATTAAATAGACCAGTAAAAATGCTGGTTTTACCAGTCCCTCTTTTCCCATAACTTCGTTTCTTTTCTACTCTAAATTTTCAATAACCGTTAAAAAAGACATTTTTAACGGTAGCATTTCATCTATTTTTCAGTCAATTTTTGTTTCTTTACTTTGATTTTTTCTAACTTTTCCTCTAACGCTTTTTTATCAGAAATCATCTTGGCTATCTCCGTTTTTAGAGTAGCAATCTTAGACTCATTTGTGGTAATTTGTTCCAGTGAACTGTTTTTTTCTTCTTCTGTTTTAATATCCAATTGCCCTTTTAGATTGATATTAGCTGTCTGAATTTTTTCAATCTCATTTTCTTTTCCCTTTGCATCTTTTTCTATTTTGGCTATGAATTTTTCAGCATCTTCCGCAAGATAATCTAAGGATTTTTCCTCATAAAAAGTGCTACTTTGAATAACTAACGTCTCTTGTTCTTTCATTGATTGACGAGTTAAAAATAATGAATCATTAGTTAATGTTAAAGCATTCTTCTTACTATTATCAGTTATTTCAACACGGAGGGGCGTCCACTTATCTGGAACATTTTGCACAAAACAAACCAAATAATTATCACTTATTTTGTATAACTTTGTTGAGTATTTTTTCATATCCCCACGTTCTTTTTTCGCCTCAACGTCTATTTTTTCTGGTAAAGGTTCATTATCTTCTGTTGTATAAAGTTCGAACATGATTGTTTGATCTTTTGAAAAATAAACATGATTAACAAGTGTAAAACTTTTATCTAACAAAGAAACAGAACTATTTAATTTGGTCTCTTTTTGTTCATTTTTCTCATTAAAAATCACCTTACTTGTTATCAAAAATAGAAATGTCAGTACAATAAAAATCAGATTCCTAATGTACTTTCCCCCTCGCTTTTTCCTTAAGTTGACCATCATTTCACTCCCTCACTTACTGTAAACTTGGTATAAAACCAGTTGGATCAACATAGTCAGAGAATAATTCTCTTGTCACAGAAAAATGTAAATGCACACCTGTACTGTTCCCAGTCGTTCCCATAACACCAATTTGTTCACCTGCTTTTACTTGTCTTTCAACAGTCGTTTTTATCATTGCTAAGTGCCCATAAATGGTGTAATAACCATCATCATGTTGAATAGATACCACATTTCCAAAGCCACCTGAATCAAATTGAGCATAAACCACTTTGCCACTTTTCGCAGCCATGACAACATGATCACTATTGACCATATCAAACCCGTTATGAAATTGATTTGAGGGCCCTAGCTCTGTTGGGTTAGTCCTATAACCATAACCACTTGTTAAAACAATTGGTTTACTTATAGGAAGCTGGTAACCCCCTTTACCTTGCTCACTGCCACTACTAGTACCTGCTGTTTTATAGTCTCCTTTGCTATACATTTGATAGTATTTCATCACTCGATCCACATACCATTCAGCATGATTATAAGCATAAATAGCATCGTGTAATTTTTCCATTCCACCGTTTGCTTTCACATAATTAGCACAAGAATAAGCCGCATCTTCAATATCATATGGGTCAGCTTTTCCATCTTTATTAGCATCAACTCCATAACCACCATATTGAGCAATCTTTTTAGGGTTTATATAAATATTTTCTGGTGGATTCGCACCATAAGACCATCCTAACCATGTTTCTGGTAAGAATTGAAAATGTCCAATTGCGCCAGCTGAACTGACCATACTAGATGACGTAGAAAAATTAGTTTCCACTTTATGAAACGCTGCAATCAGCGTCCATGCAATTCCATATTCTTTTCCTGCTCTTTTGTATATTGGAATATATTTTGCCGGTATTTCTTTCTCGCCTAACGCACTTATTTCAATATCTACATCGTTAGCGTTTTGATTATTATCATCCATCATTGCGCCAACTAAAATAATGGTCACAAAAAAGATAATAGTGATGAGCAAGGTTGTACCAATAAATAGTGAAAAAATAATTTTCTTCATGCCTTTTTTCAGTAGTTTCTTACCTAGGCTTTTCATTTTCTATCTCCGTTAATTCATAATCATAAATGAGCCATTTTTCTTCCTTATCTTTTTGGAAAATAAAAACACAACGATATTTTTTCGTTGTGTCATCGTTTCCTATAGTCTCTTTTGTTTGCTCTAGTTCTTCTATTGTATTCGTTGATGAGGCTGTTCCTTGTTGAGCACTTGTTAATTCAAACGTAAAGCTAGCATGATAACTCTCATTCACTTGGTCAATGGTTTCCTCATAAATATTCCTAACATAAAACCCGTTTTGGCGTGGTTCTTTTTTAGCTTTTTCTACTAAACTTTCATGCATAAATGGTAAACTCTGCTCTAGAAAACTAGATTTATCATCAAAGAAGTTAGCAATAAATCCTTGTGATATCTGTCCAATCTCTTCTTGTGCTGAAAAGTTTTCTTCTATTTTTGTTTCTTCTTTTTCTTGCTCTTCCTTTGGTTTCATCTTAACCAATTCCTTTGGTATCTCCTGCCCAGTATTATTTTTTTTATCTGAAAAAAAATACATGCTTACAGCTAGAACAAAAACACTGACAATGGCCATATATAAATATTTTGTCTTCTTTAGTTTCATAAAATCGCTCTCCTATTCATAAAAAAATAGCCTCATATGAAATTCGCTTCCGTGAGACTACTTATCTAAAATATTCAATTTTTCAAAGTTACTTTTTATCGGATAACTATTTTATTGCCTTAAATTTTCATCTATCTTATTTCTTGTCGTTTCCAAAAGATTTTCATAGTATTTTATATCTTCTTCTCTCTTATCTGGATAATACAACTGATACCTAATTGCATTTGCTCTATCAGAATCAATGATATTTTTTAGCATTTTTTTATAGACTCTATTCTTGTCTGTATTTGATGAAATACTTGGAATTGAATGTACAAGATTAATTTCAAGTATCTCATTTTTCAATTCACTTTTTTTTAGAATTGACAGAATACAGCTACTAACTGAATAAGTCATAAATCCTTTTTTTTGATATCCCAAATCCACACGTACATGATTAAGATGAAATACAAGAGGGGATTTATTTAGTAAAGTGGCTTGTGATTCTAGTCGCTGATTCCATACTAACTCAACCATATTTACTAGTTTTTGAGGTCTAATTTTTTTATCTTTATAAAATAAATCAAAGATTATCTTTTCTTCTTTCATAGGAGTAACTTCAAACATATTGTTCATCTTCAAATAATAGTCAGTGACCACTTAAAATTCCCCCTATTCGATTCTTAGTCAATTCGCATTCTTTATATTAGCTTTTTTGTGTCCCATTATATTTTGATAATTTTTGTAGTTTCTCTAAAAATTCGACAATCATTTCTCCATAGTTAAACAAACTCGGACTTTTTTTAATTTTAAAATATTTTGCCAAGAAGGCTATATCTTTACCCAACAAATCTACATTCCAAATTGAGGAACCAATTAACATTTCTAGGAATTCATTTGGTATCTGTTGATCAAAATTTGAACTATCCAAATTTTCTTCTAACCTTTGTGGATGGAGCCAATTTGAAAGTTCATCATAATTGGAAAAATATTCTATACTTGTAAAAAATTCATCGCTTAGTTCTTTAGCTGTTTTATTGCTAGCATGTTCATACCATAATTTAAAAACAGATACATTGGAATTATCTTTAATTGATTGGATGTATTTGTCTTTAAATGTAGCTACAATTTCCCGCTCTTCTTCTGTAAATACCCCAGTGCCCTCATTAGCCAATAACTTATCCCATTTAATGGCACTTTCAAAGCCTTTTTTATTTAAATAAAATTCAATGTACTTCTTTTTATTTTCTGCAGTTGAATATGCATGGAAGGCAAGTTGTAATTCAAAAACCGTTCGTTGCAGAGGAAGAACTCCATCTGTAATTCCATTTTCCAAAAGAAAAAAAATAGTATTTAAGCGTAAATTAATATTTCCAACTATCAAGAACAAAAAAGTTGCCTCATCATCTAATTTTCCTGTCTCCTTCTCCCCAATTTTTCTGAGTTCCTTTAGATGCTGAATTGTCTCTTCAAAAATACGTGTATAGCTTGGAAAAACATTCTCTTCTAATTTCATTTTTCTACCTCAACTTTTCTATTTATCATGTCACTTAATTTTGATTCTATTTTTCTGTATTTTTCCATTCTTTTACTGTATAATGGTAGATGAAAAGAGAGATATGTGCAAACATAACTCTCTCCTGTAGAACCGTTTAAGACGGTAGCAGATTTTAATTATTTATGAAAATAACCGTTATCCTGCCAAAGATACGACGGTTATTTTTCTTTGTCTTTTAGCAAGGAGACAATTAAATGAATCAAATCAATGGTAAACATACCAAAGCTTAGAATCAGTTTAATTGCATCTAATGCTGACAAAAGGCTTTCTCCTTTCGTAGATTTCAGTACCTATCTCCATAAGCACCACCACCTCTCAGAAGTAGCCACCGTCATAACTTTTCTACATTGATTAGTATATCATACAAAATAATGTTTTTTGTTTTATTTTTTAATGCGGATAGTGTCGTAATACTTAATCATCCACTTTTATTTCACATTTGATCTTGTATAATAACCATCAATTCTTGATTTATTTCTGTATAAATCAAGAGTATAATTATCTTAAAGGAGTTGTTTGACATGGACTGGTCAATTATTATTTTTCTTTTCCCTTTTATCCTTATTTTTATTGTTTGCGGGATACAATTACTGCGTGGAAAATGGTTAATGCTCATCGCAGGCTATAATACTGCCACACAAGAAGAAAGAGAAACAATAAATGGAAAGTCGTTAGGAAAGCTTGTCGGGAGTGTCCTTATTATTTGCTCATTTCTAATGCTCATCTTAGCTTTTTTTCCAACACCTATCGTTATTAGTCTTTTCATTAGCCTAACAATTGTGATTGTCATTGCAAGCGTAGTCTACGCTACTACATCAAATAAATTTAAGAACGACAGCTAACCATGTAAATAATTATTGCATAAATTTCTAGGAGGAACTCACATGATCATTTTCTTATGCACACTTGGTATTATTTTTTCAATATACTTAATAAATATTTCTGTTAATGATACCGCTGTTAATTTAGCTCGAAAATCAAAAGTAATTGCTTATATTCTCGTAATCATCTTTCTATCACTCTTCCTCATTTCTCTTCTATCATAAAACTTGAATATAAACTAATAAAGTAGACAGTTTTATTATGGATAGGAGGTTTATGTCATGAAAAAAATCCAACAATTATTTAAAAATTTCCATGCTCAAAAGCCACTTAACAAGTTTTTTATTGTAATAGCAATCATCTTAGGACTGCTGCTATTTGCTATAAGAATGCATATGACGTCAAGTTTTTATCGTGGAAGTTTTTATATTTCTTCTGGTAAAAACCGAGGTAACGGAAGTCCTATCATGTTACTTTGTTGTTCTACATTGATAGTATGTTCCTATTTTGCGATGGTTCAAAATTTCAAATCAAATCGGACAAAATCTTTTTATCTAACTATCGTTTTCACAATCATCCCTATAGTAATTGGCGGCCTTGCATTCATTGATATCTTGAACTTCTATTTAAACTATCTTTAATTATTTATGCGCCACCTTTGAATAGTGATAGTTCTTCATCCGTTACTTGGAACGTCATATGCAAATTATCACTTCCTGAGATACTTAATATTCCTTGTGAGCCATTGACCTCTTTCCCTGTCTTAAATTGTGACATCAGACTATATTCTAATTCTGTAAAATTATCCTCAAAAATACCCTTCATAAATGGGATAGACGTCACATCTTGTTTTAAAATAATTTTGTATTGGGTTAGTCCAAAAATCTCTTTTAACTTGCTTGCAGCTTGAGCCATCTCTTTATCCGACACATTATCCACACGTGGAAACATCCGCTCAATTCTTTGTGTTGCTAGTGCAATTCCACCAAAAAACTTTCTTGCCTCAGACATTAAGGTCACAAAGAAATCTGTTGCATATGCTTTATTCATATTCAAAATGTTGTGACATTCATCTACGATAATCAGGAAACGGCGAATATCAATAAATTCTTTTTCTCCATTCTCCCACGCCTCTTTTTCTTCTTTGCCGATTCGCATAACATTTCCCATGATATTGTTTAATGCAATGTACATTTGGCAATCAAAAATTTCTTCTTTATATGATGAAAGTGTTGCAATATCAAAGAAAACAACTTGATTATCAGATAGTTCTTGAATGCTCGTTGTTCCATCAAAAATAGTGGCATACTGTTTCGTAAGTTCGCGAAAGGTAATTAAAATATCCTTGTATGTTTCATACAAGGACGAATCGATTGGAGCATCCATTTTAGTCTCTAAATAATCAATAAACTTCGATAAAGTGGGGTAAGCTTCATTGGGTAAGTCAGTAATATTTGCACTAACATCCCCCCATATCCCTTGATTGATGTAAAAATCCCACAGAAGGCTTTCAAAGGTCTTTAAATCCGTTTTTCTGGCATCTTTATTGAGGATGTGGTAAATCATACTCAAATTACTTAAATGCTGAGAAAACGACGCTTGGACATCAATTTCTGCAGTCTCTCCTTTCGTTACGGTTGGATAAACTTGTAACATATTAATGATGCCTTTACTACCATCTAGCGGAATTGAGAGTCCTCCAAATTCTTTGACCACCGTTGCAAATTCTCCCGATTTATCAAATCCTCTGATAAAATTTCCTTTACTTGCATTGTCCAAAAGAATTTTTTTTAGTGTTGTAGACTTACCCGAGCCCATATCACCTGTGATAAATAAATTGTAATATAGTCTGGCCGCGCTTTTATGGAACAAATCCCAATAGACAGTCCCACCTGTCCTTGTCACACCATAATAAAGACCAGATGGATCACTCAATGAGGTTTGGTTATGAGCAAAACCAAGCCCTAAAGCTTCAGCGGGTTTCTCTAATGGTTGTGGTTTATTTCTTAAATTCAGTTGTTCTTCTGCTGGTAGAAACATTGCTTGCCACTCTTCCAATTGTTCGTCCAAAAGAACAATTCCTTTATAACCTGAGCTGTTAATTTTAATAAGAACATCATTCGTTTTTTCTTCCAATGCATCAATTGTTTTTTCATTGAGATAAATACGAATATGAATTTGTTTAATTTTTTCTCCCTCATTCGTCATAGACATATTGAGCTCCCTCAACAATTGTTCTTCTTTATAAAAAATATCTGTTTCAGCCTGTGACTTGGCTGTGTGCTGACGAGCTTTCATTTCGTCCACACTTTCACTTACCTCTTTTTCATAAACAATGGAGGTGTCTGTCATATAATCAACCATCATCATTGAATTAGGTAACTCCGTTAAATCTAATAACCAGAACTCATTAAAGATAGTAGGCGTATCATAAATATGAACGCATGTACCATAACCATCTCCATAACGATTATAAAATTCATGGCGAGTAGACAGCCCACCAGCTGGTTGGGTATCGAGAACAAATTGGTCACTAACATTCAATTCGTTCGCCTTTTTCATTGTATACCTCACCTATTTAATTCCTCCTCTATTGTTCTGTAAGCTCAATACTTTTTTTATTGTTGCTTGATCTAACTGTTTTGGGTGATATAACTGGGTATGAAATTGAAATTTTTTTATATTGATATTTAGCTCAGATTCAGTTTTTCCATAGATTACTAGGTAGCTAGTATTTTTGTCAAAACCATTTTCAATAAATTTCAACTTATCCAACTCTAATCGTAGTCGGTTGAGTTGATAGCTACTCATAGCCTTTGCAATTTTATGTTCGAGATATTTTTGTTGCGCATAATTATTCTCTGGAAAATTCATATAAATTTCCTTAACTGAACTATTATATTGCTTTAAAAAATTCCAAAAGCCATTCGTTAATGTTGCGGTTTCATCCTCATCTAATAAATTCAAATCATATTTTTTCACTTCAAAAAACACCGCATAATAACGTTGATAGTCTGTTTCAATGATAACGTGATCTTTCATCGTTATCCCTTTAACTGGATAGATTTCAAGTAACCCAATTTTTCTTTTCTGTTTTGATTTTTTCTCGTGTGTTCGTTTTTCTTTGACGGCATCAAATTGTGTCCTTTCCATACTTTTACGCTCCTTTCGTGGAATAATTTTTACGACGTTTAAACATCACTTGCAATGTAACCTGATAATTCTTTTTCTTTGTAAAATCCTTAGATGGTGATAAAAAATAATAGGTGGCAATCGGGTAAAACAACATGTACGGAATCTGAAAATAGCTGAAAATGATCATCTTTGTCGCGAAACCAAAGAAACCACTCGCGAGTACAATTAAGACATCTTTCATTGATAATTTTTCATATTGGGCTTCCAGAACAATTTTGCGTGGTGTCTGGACAAATTTTCTCATTTACTCTCTCCTATTCTTTTTTTATCTGACGTAAACTTTGTGTAGTATTTTTACTGACATCATATGTTTTATAAGCTTTCCTAACTGGCGCACTGTGATAGACTTTATTCGCGATATTTGCATAAGCTCCTACAGCTTTATCTCCTAAAGTGTCTGAATCAGGTATTCGTGGTTGCATATCTTCCTGTAATTTGGTTTGAGCTGATTGCACATTTTTAGGGAATTGGTTTTGATTCATTTTAGGAAAAGATGATGGGCCTGTTTCTATCTTAGTAGATGGATTTAATAGACTTTGTAACGCTTTTTCAGATTGTGACTGCTTAGACGCTCTATCATAATTTGCTTGTCCTTGATTGATTGACTCACTTATTTTTTTAGTTTTATCATCACTTAACACATTTCTCATATCTGGATTAATTGATTGACTACCAGTCTTGTCATGATTCAGGTTGTTACTTGAACTCTTTTCTGTTTTTCCATTTTGTGGAGATACAGTATTAGCTTGAATTTTTGTCCCTTGAGGAGAATCCTTCTGATTAGATTGACTAGCCATTGGTTTATTTTCTGATTGACTAGGCCCCTTATTTTCTGTTGTAGTATTGCCAGTTGTATCCGTTGATGGGTTAGGGTTGGCCACAAAATTATCTATATCTTGTTGTGGGTTTTGATGAGAAGACTTAAATCCATCTAAAATTCCTTTACCTGCACTTCCAGCATACAAAGCGCCTTTACCCACGCCACGTGCCACATTTCCAGACGTTTTAGCTGTATTCTTCACAACATTTTTAGCACTACTTCCTATATTTTTTAACGCTGTTGTCCCTTGTGTAAATCCTAAAATCCCATGACTAATGCTAGATAAACCTGCATCAATACCAAATAGTTCTTGTATGATGTTAGGACCATCTATAGTTACCCAAGCTCCCGCAAAGGTCGCAATGATTCGCACAAAAAAATCAAGATTTTGAGCAGACAAATAGGCTGTCCATAAATCAAAAACCTTGATAAGTATCAATATTAAAAATAAAACAATATAGGTGTTTCTAATTTTCAAAAAGACCTGTTTGTTTCGTTGGTCATTGGCAAATTCCGTTAATGCAGTTGCTCGTGCAAAAATATTCAAAAATCCTAGTTCCATGATTAATTTCGCGGCCTTAAATAAGACAAAAAAATAGACTAGTGCTTTTGCAACTAGTTCCATTAGAATAAAAAATGGATGCCATGAATATCTAAAATAAGCTTCATCATCCCTTACAAAATAAGATTTTAAATTGACAGCCGTTTTTTTATTGTCTACGACATTTACTTTTTTTGATAAAATATCTTTGCCTTTTCCAGATAATGGTGAGTTATCAAAAAGCCAACCACCCGTATCAACTGCTTCTCCAATGTCCAAGAATTTCAAATCATCTTTTTCCTGAATCGTATTTTGTGGTTCAGCTTTTTTCCATCCAGTCTTATCAACTGCATACAAATCTGTAATGTTATGTTGAAATACAGGCAAACTCGCAGACTCATTGTTATTAAATTCTTGCGCTCCTCCCATTAAAAGTTGTGTTCCCGTTGACATAATATAAGGTAGTCCAACAAACAATGTGACGGCAATCATAAAATTTTGTAAATATTTTTTCCCTTCTGTCCTTCCTTTTACCATGATGTCATAGCCTAAATAGATCAAGGCAATCGTACCCAGCATAAAAATATAGGGTAGATAGGGCTCGATAAAATTTCTAACTTGCGAGCTATTGTAAAAGTCTAACAATCCATAAATTTTTGAGACACTCTGTGAGAGGATGTCAATAAAATTAGAGAGTGATCGTAAAATCCATAAACCAATACTTCTTAATATTGAGGTTACCCAGCTTGCTATATTCAAGTAGTCTGCAAACTGGATAAGATACTTTAAAATTTCGTCGTTTGACATAGCATACTCCTTCCTAACTAAATAATTTTTCAAATAGTTGATGCAAATTTTCTCTTGCAGGAATATTCAAAAATTGTCTAATTTCTTCTAATGTTTCCATTTCTTGAAAATACTCAAACTCTTTTTCATTCAATTCTTTTTGTAACAGTTTATTTAGAAAGTGATATTTATCTTGATCTTTGTCAATTAAAGTCTGTTGTGTCGCCACCTCATCAATATCATCAAGTGACTCTTCTGTTTCATAATTCAGATGAAATGGAATGGTTAATTCAGATAAATTAATGGGCAGATGCTTCAAAGTTAAGTCAAGTGCTGAAATAGACAAGTCGTTATGGAATCGATGCAGTAAGTATTCATATCGGTGTAACATATACAACTGGTTATCATGTCCTGCAAATATAGGATAGGGTTTGATCAATTGATTCCCTAAATCCCGACGCTTTTTCGTTCGATCTAAAATCCACTCTCCTGGTCTTAAATCTCGTAATTCATTTGTAGTAAACAACTCTCTTCCTTCTTCTCGCTCCCCATAAGATTTATCCATTGCTAGAGGATCACCATGCCGATCCCCCGTTACCACAGTTGCTTGCCCAAGCTTCTTACTAAAGTATTCTGCGTCATCCAACTCATCGCTCATGATGTAGATTTGATTGCCACAAGCGCCTGTAATCGCTTTGGCTAGCTCTTTGCCATACTTATCATCTAACTGTGCATAAGATTGAACGACTAAATGATAGATTAATCCTCGACCTAGGCCAACGTTCATTGCTCTAGCTAAGCCAGTGATTTCAGGAATATTGGCAACTTCTTCTAATAGATAATGAACTCTTCTAACAGTAGCGTTTTTATTAGATAACGTTGCTTTTTCTGATAATACTTCGTTTAACTGTGAAAGCAATGTCGCGATAATGGTGTAGTTTGCATCATTCCAGTCAGGATATACAATAAATAAAGCAATCGGTTTCTCTCCAAAGCCGATTGCTTCTAAATCTAAATCATTTTCAGCTGTCAATTTCGCGATAGCATCGTAGGTATAATTTTTCAGTTTTGCCATCGTGTTGGTGATAATTCCTGATCGCGTTACCCCTTGCGAAAATTTAATTGTCGCATATTGTTTTCTTGCTACAGACGAAAGAGGCAAATTTTCAAAGTATTTATCCAGTGCCGTAACCCCATTTTTATCTGGGTTCCCTCCTAGCTCTTCTAACATGGTGACTATCGCGTACATATTAACGTATTTGATTTTGTCTTGTTGCAGTGCTATCTCACAAACAGCTAATATCAGTGCATTGAGCAACGCGATTGACGCCTCTTGCCAAATGGGTTCCTTTGCATTAGCATTATGATAGAGGCTGAAAGAAAAGGCATTGGCATACATTTGAGCTTTACTAAAATCTTGATTAAAATAAGCTTTCCTAACCAATTCTAATGGATTATAACGAATCCCATTATTAGGCTCTACCAAATTTAAACAGAAAACATCAAAACCAAATTTTTCAAAATCAGCTTTAGTATTTTTTAACATATCTCCTTTTAAATCATTGACAATAACAGACTCTTTGATTTCAGCTCGCATAATCAAATCCAAAAAAGGATACGAGAACATCTCGGTTTTTCCTGATTGTGTAGCGCCTACAGTTAATGAATTTGTTTTATTGTCATCGATATAAACATATCGTTTCCCATCTTCTACGACACTTGCTACTGGAATTCCCGCATGTCCCTGATATTCCTGATCATCTAATGGTATCTTTTTATATTGTTGGTCTAGCTCTTCTTTCGTCGTAAATTTTTCTGTCCCCTTGGTCCCTAGATTAAGGTCTTTATAAGCATTCCACGTATCATACAGACGAAAAATAGTATGAATGCCTGCAAAAAGAAGTGTACAAAAAAAGACGATTCGCAATAACCACAATGGGAAAACATCCATTACTATGGTTGGTGTAAAAAAAGTAACCATCGAACCTTCAAATACACCTGTCACCTTAAACTCCTGTATTGCTTTTAAATATTTTGCTAGTACAGCTACTAAGTAAAATGCTCCTGTCACAATAAGTAAATCTAAACAGATCATGTAACAACCTTTGAGTACCAAAAACTGTTTACTAGCCAATATTTTCTTTACTTGTTTTTTTTCTTGATAGATAGGCATTCCTCCTTTTTAACTCATCTTTCACTATATTCTTTCAACTCTCGTTACTTTCTTTGATATTAATAAATTGCTACACCTTAGGTACCATATATTCTTATCTCCTTTTGTGATAGAATTATCTAATTAATCACAGAAAAAGAGGGATTACGATGAAAAAAAGAATCAAGTAAACGGGACTACTTTCGGCCTTATTTTTGGTGTCACCTTTGGTATCATTTTCAATAAACTGGCGCTTGGAATTGGTGTTGACCTTGCTATTGGTGCCGGTATGGACGTTGCTAGAAAAAAGAAGCGTAATCACAAATGATTATATTAGTCCGCTTTTATTTAAAGCGGTTTTTTATTGTCATAAAACTAACATGCTAAGCTAAAACGTGATGACACTTTGATCCCATCTCTTATTTTCTACCTATTAAAAATAAGAAACTCATTCAATTTTTTCAGGTAATACCTCCTATTTAGTAAGCATTAAACTGAATCAAATCATATTCTTTATTTAAATGATCCTTTAATCGATTGATAGTATCTAGGTTGTTATCTTTTAAATGAGCATCTATTGCTCCTAATAAAGACAATATCTCTTTAGCCCGCTCCACATCTTTTGTTAACTGTTTATTATCAACATTTGTAACTAATTCATTAACTGCGGTTAGGTTTTTTTCTTGAATAAAACGATATGTTTCGCGGATATAAAATTCATCAATCAAATAGGTTAGCTCTTTATTTTTCAACTTCTTATTTATTTTTTCAGCTTCATTCACTTTTGATAGCTTAATATAAGCCTTCGCTTTGAGTAATAAGTCCTTTTGGGATTCCTTATCTGATTGAATGATTGCTGTATAATCAGCATTATTAAATGCTTGTTGCAATGTCTGAGTCTCTGGAAAAAAGCTGAAATATAAAAATACGCTTACGAACAAAACAACTACACCAGAAAAAAGATAAATGATCCTTCTTTTACGTCCAAATAATTTAGAAAAAAGAGACGGTTTATTTACTGGTTGTTTTTCGGTACTAGAGATTAGCTCCTCTTTTCCCAGTTTTTCTTGTTTATCTCCAGCTACATAGGAGTTGACTTTTTCATTCTTGTCTTCCTCGTCTAGAAAAGGAACTCTGTGTATTTCGATAATCAATTTCTCTAAAAATTCATTTTTGTCTTGTTCCGGAATACCACTGAAAACATTGTCCAAAGTGTTTGTCACAAAAAGAATAAGTGACTGGAAAGTTCCATTCCCTAATTCCAGTTCATCTCGAAAAATGGTCTTTTCCTCTTCAACTAGAGATAATTCCACGGTTGAAATTTTTTCTTTATCTTGTAAATGATTGTCTAGATCAGTCAAAATTGCATCCGCTTGGTACAATGGTATGTCTCGTTCTTTTATCATCTTTCTTATTGAACGGTCAGCTTTAATTGTTAAATGCACCTCATGCACTCCTTTCTGAAACCTATAAAGTTTTCAAGTAGTTAATAATGATTTCTGCCGAAACACAAAGGATGACGCCGATTGCAATATATTTGATGTTATCTTTTGCTTCTTCGCGTTTTTGCGGATTTTTTTCCATGATTCCACGCGCTGCATTGACTAGCTGAAAAACCGCGAATCCTAATGTAAAAGCCTCTGCAAATTTTGTTAGTGCAGTTAGTGCTGCTATGATTTTATCTATTTTTCTCATCCTTTCCTGCATTCTTTAAGTAGAATTGAATGGTATTTTGTAAAAAGCTCATATTTTCTTCTATGACTTGTTGATATTGACTATCCAACCAATCGTCATAGTTCATTTTTTTTGCTTCTAATATTGTCGCAACAATATCTTTTTTCTTCTTTAGGTCATTTTTTGAAACGCTCAATTATTTCCTCTCCCTTCTTTTTCTTTCTGATGATCTAAAATACATTTTAGTTGATCTAACGTTAAGTTATACTTCTCTAATTGCAGTAGAAATTTCAAAATGAATGGTGTTGTTGTAATTTGTTTCTCTTTTAGACGCTCATATTTTTGCTGAGTGGCTGTTTTTTCCAAAGAAAAAAGGCGATCATATAATACTCGATCGCCTTTTGCTATAATTTTTAATTGCTTGCGCTTATTTTTTGTCCATAAACGAATCCATTCGTCTTCTCGTAATTGTCTCATTTTAACCAACACCCTTTATTTAGCTAATTTATTTTTCTTGTACATTTGATAGCCTGCTAGTCCAGAAGCAAAAACAACTAGCAATAAACCTGTTACTAAAATTAGTTTATTCCTCTGTTGTTCTCCCGTTTGGGGTAAAAAGCCCTTTTCTTTTAGTTTGGGATGTTCAGGTTCTGGTTCTTCAATTTGTGGTGTTTCTGGTATCTTTTTATTGGTCATTTCACATTTCACAATTTCATTATTTTCTTTAATTTCAAATGTCACTGGCGTTTCATCTAGTTCATATCCGTCAGGAGCATCAAATTCTTTAAAGCTATATTTCCCTGCAGGCAGAGCCTCAAATTTGAACAGTCCGTCTGGGTCTGTTCGACCTTCCACGACAACTTTACCTTCCTCATCTAAAATCTGAATGCCTGTTTTTGGCAATGGATCTGATGTAGCAATATCAATTTTGGATAATTCTACGGGGGCTTTTTTCAAGAGATTTTTTACTATGAACATTGGTTTAGAAGCTAATTCTGGTTTAGGTGATTCTTCTTCCTTATCTACAGGTTCAATTTCAACAGGAGTAAGAGAAGTTGAACTCTGTTTGACAACGGGTGAATCCGTTTCTTTTGCCTTAGAACCTTCCTTCTCAGAATTTTTTTCTTTTTGTGACAATTCTTTTCCTTTTTCATCATATGCAGTGATTCCCTCAATTGTGGAAACAATTTTTATCGGTTGTTCAGAGACAATGTACTTACTAGAAGATGCCTCTTTTTCTCGTAATAAAAATGTACCCACTGGAACATTCTCAAATGAGACAATGGAGTTTTCATCAGCTGAGACAGTCTGAATCACCTTCTCCTCTTCATCTTCTAATGTAAATGCTGCTCCTTCAGCATTTCCTGAAAAATCATAAGCGTACCCTTCATTTTCTTGAAAAATTGCCTTTTCGTTCTCCTTGATAAAAGAAAAATGATTAAAGTGTAACTTGTTAAGAATTGG
The DNA here is from genome assembly GCF_058216535.1 of Enterococcus sp. AMC1251. Classification (NCBI taxonomy): domain Bacteria; kingdom Bacillati; phylum Bacillota; class Bacilli; order Lactobacillales; family Enterococcaceae; genus Enterococcus; species Enterococcus sp. AMC1251. Next base: position 1,998,944 of record NZ_CM177098.1, read on the forward strand.
TTTATCTTCTTCATTGAATAGATTAATTTTTATCACCTCGTCTATATTGTTACCATCAAAAGTAAATGAAAATTGACGATCATCTAAATCATGCAGTGATCCTGAATTTAATTCTTTTGCATAGTAGTTACCGACCTGCAGATTTAGTTGTGCCCGACCAACTCCTTCACTTGTTTTTATAACGCCCATAAGGCTATTGGCATCAACAGACAAGTTATCGTTAATTTTTATATTCTCAACATTATAGAGTCCAAACACTTTTTCCTCGGATGGAACATTTTCAATCATCGGTTCGTTTTCTTTCCATTCGTCAATTTTCTGCTCCTCTTTATGAATTAGCAACTCAACTTCTTGAAATTCATTTTCCACCTCTAAACTCGTAGAGACTAATTCAACAGTCTGACCTCCATAGGTGAATTCAAATGGTAATTCTGTCTCATCAATGATAAAACCAGAAGGGGCACTCTTCTCTACTGCAACATATTTTCCTAAAAAGAGCTTAGGCATATTATCTACTATACCGTCTTTGTTTGTCGTGACAGTTGCAACAATGTCTTCCTTACTGTGCCTTTTTGTACCGCCTACCATAATATCCTCAGCAGCTTTCAAATCAAATGTGACATTTTCTAAAGGAATTTGACCGTATTCAATTTGTTGAATAAATCCATATTCAGAATTAACAGACGTTAACTCTGTTGGTTGCTTCCCGAGTTTGTTTAATTTTAATTGTCCCATTTGGGGTTTATTATTCAACACAATTTCAATTGTTTTATTTGGCTCAATCACGACTTCCTGAGACAAGCCTTTATTGATGAAACCATCAGCTGCCTGCACTTCTGTAATTTTTACTTTTGTTCCTGCTTTGATGTCTTTTAACTCAGCTAAACCATCAGTTTTTGTAATAACCGTTTTAGTTTGATCCTTGTATTCAAATTTAATAGTCGTGTTCGCTAAAGGCTTCTTTGTGGTTTCATCGACTTTTTTTACTTTAATATGACCGTTCAAATTGACCTTAATATTCAAACCGAAACTACCTGCTGAGTTCAATTTGAACATTGCTAATCGTTGTTGTCCCTGTTTATGATAAACAAAAGTTGTTCCAACATCATTTTTATTAGCAATATCATACTGTAGTTTCCCTGTTTCTTTTGAATCTGCTGTTGCAGTTAACTTTAGGGTATTTCCTGATTTTTCAACTTTTAAATTAGCTGAATTATTGGCTAGAACTTTATATTTATCTAACACACCTTTTGTATCGTTTAATGTAATTGAATCACCAACATTCATCTCAATATTTTGACCATCAAAACTTGGTTTAATATTATGAGAATCAACTTGACTTAGTATTCTTTGCTTCTCTGCCTGATAGTTAGGGACTTGTGTCGTCAATAATTCATTTCCAAACGTTTCCCAAATAATGTGTTGAGTAATTGTGTAATTTAATGCATTTGGATTAAGTTGATATCCATAATAAGCAATCAATGCTAAACGATCTTTTTCTGGAATACTCAATTCACTTGGCTCAAAACCTGGACCTGGAGTCGTCAGTGGAATCCCATGTTCAACACAAAAAGCTGTTTTGCCATCTATAGTCATCATATTGGCTCCTTCCTCTGTCCAATGAGTACCATTTAACAACTTAGAATGCCACGTTGACACCCAATCTCCAATTTTATGAAATGATCCTTCTGCAGCTTTTACTTGACTCACGCTTGTGAAGAGCGGAAGCACCAATAATACAATCAGTAAACATCCATTAATAATTTTTTTAATCTTCTTCAAACATTTTCCTCCTTTTTTGATAAAAAAAGAATAGCTATTAGCTATTCAGATAACTTAGTCTATATGTCTTGTTCAAAATTGAGTTGACTATTATACTGCATATCTTTTCCATCTTCGTGTGTTATTTCTATTTGTTTCCCCACTCCATCCATGTACTTAATAGCTGCATAAAATTCCTCATAAGGCAATCCCATAAAAATCATGTCAGCCTTTTTACGTTCTTCTTTACTCATTTTTTTTATATTTAATACTAACTGATTCTCTACATCTGTAAGAATGTCACCTAATTCTTCATTCCTTGTGTAGGCAGTTTCCGTATCCTCAATAAATGAGATAGTTGATTGTAACTGACTTTCAAAGTATTCCTCCAATGCCCTGTTCTCTTCAATTGACATAGCACTGGCATCTATTTCCAAGTTCAAATTCATTTCATTGTATTTATTGGTCAAATAATCAATTTGTATCGGGTTCATTTTTTCAAGTATTGACCAAACTATTTCATTTGTTGCTTCATTATTGTTAAATCCTTCACTCAATCTCAGAAGATCTTTTTCTAATTTTTTTGCAAACTTAGTTAACTTAACATTTAAAACTAATTCAGAATAAATCTCTTCTAGTTTGTCAGTTGTTGTTAATGTATCACCTGAATACTTAAATAGAATTGAGTCACAAGGATTATCAACCACAAATGGGTAGCTTTCTCCTTTCCATTTATCTTCAAAGCTATCATATGTTAAAATTTCATAGGGCATATCTCTATCATCGTAAACATATACAAATGGTTCATTATTACGCTCAAATAAACTGTAAACTACATTAGCATATGAATAGGGTTCTTCATCTACGCCAAAATCTATCTTGTTCAGCTCCCTGCAAAGCTTCCGTTTTTCTGTACTATCAATTTTAGTGATTAGTCCGTGATCCTCGGCAAAATGAATAATCTCTAACACACTTGGAATGTGATTATAAGTTTTTTCAGCACGTTCATCTATTTCAAGTTTTACAAAATCAACACTTCTTATTTTCTCAGGCGAATAAATTTCTTCACTTAAATATAAGCCCTTCTCAAACAGTATTTCTGTCGCTTGGTGAATAGTAGCATTAAGCTTTTCTTCTGCTTTTAAACTTTCAATGTCTTGTTCAACCATTTTAATTTCAAAAAAGTTATCTTCCTGCTTTTCCAATACTCGTTTAATTTCTGCTTCAAGCTGTTTTAATTGGTTGTGTTGAAAAATTCGTCTAAAAAAATTATCATGTAGTTGATTCCATTTTTGATATAGTGCTCCTTCTTTTTCTACTAATGTGGCATATTCCTTAGTAAATTTTTTTATTTTTCCATCTAGTTCTTCTAAAGAAACATTCACTGTACACCTTCTTTCTTCTAAACTTTATTTCATTGACGTTTTTATCCTTTTGAAACAAAAAAAGAGCCAGATTTTTTTATGGAAAAATCTGGCTCTTAGAATAATGGTCAAAACATACATTCAATTATACTATCACTAGTTATTGTTTTTTAAATTTTTCTTGATCTTCCTCATTTTAATCTCTCGATAATCATATCCAATTTCAGCCATCAACTGCTCCCATGTTTTGTCAGTTTTACGCATAATTGTAAAAACAGAAGGTAACGCATTGTCATCATATAGCTCATTAAACTTGGTCATAGACAAATCAGATTCTAAATTCAATCGAATGATTTCTGATTTTAGCTTCGTTAATAATTCAAAGTTTGTTTCTTGTATTACGTGAGATTCCTTATTCTTAAAAAAGGCTCTAACTCTTTCTCCAAACCTCATTCGTAAAGTATAGAGACTAGGCATCTTATTTTTCCCACTAATTTTTTCATATTGATGTTGGGATTTTATCTTTTTTTCAGAGATAAAAGTTGTAACAAGAGTCTTTAATTCCTCATCAGAATACCGATACCATTGTTCCTTATTGTAAGTTGGCTTTCCTAATTTATAAAGCAGTCCCTCCCAAGAACTAAATCGCTCCCGAATGAACCAGAGACTTGGAACTGCTTGAGAATGCTTTTTCTTATAATCTTGGTATTGTCTGCTTGTAAAAATATTTTCCTTATCAAGAATACGACTAATAATTGACATCAATTCTAGATCGTTTTTTTCCTTCCAAACGATTCTCTTATCATTAGTTTTCATTATTTCCACTCCTAACTTTTTATTAAACCAGTAAAATGTATCCATTTTTGCAATGTGAAGGGTGCATTGGTAATATTCAGCGTTTTAGCAAGCAAATTCTTTTATTTGCAAAATTCGGTTGAATAATTGGTATTTTACGAATCACTTTTGTAGTCAATAGTTTAGGCAGAAAACAGGATTTTTTGACGTCCTAAGTAGTCAAAACGAAAAAATTGAGGGCAATCTCAGATGTTTTTTTTCATTTCAGAACATTTAAGACAACAAAAAAACCCTTGATATCAAGGGGTTTCACACGTTAGACAATTCGTTACATCTTAATTTTCTCTTAGCGTCTAATTTCTTTACTTCGTGCTAAAAGTACGCTATCTATTGATATCATTGAATTTTTTATTAAATTGACTACCACTCTGACTACAGCCATTAAAAAGTAAGTGATAATTCCAAGCTTTTCACTGTGAAATTATCCAAAACGTGTAGTCAGCTTTCCAAAATTTGAAAAGCTTCTAGTGGTTTTAATCTTTCTTCTGATGTTAAGTGTCGATAAATTTCAGAGGTTGTTTTATCGGTATGACCTAAGCGAGCCTTCAATACCTCCCAATCACAGTGCCCAGCGACTAAACTTGCCATTGTATGGCGAGCCAAGTGAGTGTGGAACGGTTTCTTTATTCCACATTGCTCAACACATTGTTTGATATGATGATTGACATACTCTCGTCTAAATGGAACACCTCGCTTGTGTGGCTCTAGATAAACAAATAAATACTTTTCTTCCACTTTAAATTTAAACTGCTTCCGAACATCATCTAGCATTTCCATTAAAGCTTTTAACTTTTCCATCACTAATGGCGTTACAACCACTCGTCGTGCTGAGCTTACACTTTTAGTTGTATCGATTTTAAAATTAACTTGCTTTCCTTTTACAGTTGTCTGCTTGTAAAAAAGAAGCTCATTATTGTTAAAATCAATATCTTCTGGTTGTAAGGCTAAAGCTTCACTTACGCGACAGCCTGTATAAAACAAAACATGATACAAAGTTGAAAGTGGTAGGTCTTCATGAACAATACTGTAATTAAGCAATGATCTTAGCTCATCAAACGTCAAATACTTTTGATCCAATCTTGCTAAAGAGTCCTTTAATTGCTGAACTGTTTGTTGATATTTTGGACGTCTAACAGATTCCAAGGGATTGTCGCTTAATACATTATTCTTTAGACAATAATTGAAGATCATATTTAAGGTTTGACGAAAACTTTCTAATGAATTTTTAGAATAGCCTTTCGATAAACCGTCTATGCCCTTCTCTTTCAAAGTGAAAAATAGTTCTTCTAAAAAATCTGAATTAAGACTGATCATTTTCTTATCGCCAATCCATCTAGAAAGAGTTTTTACAGATTCATGTCTTTTCTCATACGTACTTTCTTTTTGTTCCTTCAATGATTGATAATAAACAAACCATTTTTCAGCTACCTCTCGAAATAATTCATTACTACCAGTCAGTTTCTTATATGTCTGGTGTTTTTTCTCCATTTCAAGATAAGCCAATTGCGCTTCGCGTTTTGTTTTAAAGCCTCTACGTGTTGTTCTGAATGCTTGAAAATACCAAGTGATTTCTCCTGCTTGATTCACATGCTGCTTATATCTATCAACTATCTCCAAACTTAATCCCTCTCTTTCAAGAAGGAGGATGAACATGTGTTAATAGATTGCTTTCGAGTACCTCTATTATAAAGCATATTCACCCCAAAATACATATTTTCAAGACATTCTTAAATTGTGCATTCGATCTCTGTACTCTTCATAATCATGATTTCTGAACCAATTTAGCACTTCATCTTTGGCGTAATGACCTCTAATGCCGTACCAACAGTTTGGGAACTCTGCTAGTCTGATTAATCGATTTAATGTGCTGTCGCTAATTTGAAATTCTCTCTTTAGGTCATCATTGGTTAAAACAAGTGGTAAGGAATGTTGTATTTTAGAAAGTTCATCTAGAACTTGATCTAATTTTTTATCAATCATTGTATTTAGTGTTTTACTTTGCTTTGGAGTTTCTGGAAAACAAATATCTTCTTGCATCTTCTCCCTCCCTTTTCTTCCCTTGTTTCATCTATCAGTTGTTTGAGTCACCAAACAGCATAGGATTTTCACCTCTCCCCAGTTTATGGCGAGCTTTACAGAAGTATCATTATGTACTTTGCATATCGTGGCTTGAAAGGACTAGTTTCAATTTAATTAAGAAGATGATCGCTTGCAGCAGTTTGAAATTACTGGTTATGGCGCTTCTTAATGTTGTGCTCCATGCAAAGGGAATGTTACTGATAGATTTTATTGGGTTGTCAAGGTACAAGTTTTATTCTTATACCTATTACCAACAAAAATAATGGAGAAAAGGACACAAAAAAGACTAAAACTTTCGTAGAATTTTTCTACATTTATTTCAGTCTTTCCGTTAATTTTTAGTAGATAATGTCATTTCTATGGTGTATATTAATCACGTAGAGAAGTGAGAAAGATGGTGGCTAAATCTCTTGAAAAAGGGGTGATTGCCTATGGTTCTTGGCTTTATCCCTAGAAAGGAATAAGCAATGTCAGTGTTTGAAGCACTTACGCTAATGCTTGCTTTTGCAACTTTAGTTGTGTTGATAATCGACAAAAACAAACCAAAAAAATAACCATCTAATTCCACTTTGGCAAGTAATTAGATGGTTAAATCCACAAAAATTATAGCCACCGTCTTTTGAACGGTTCTACACGAGAGACATGTTTGCGCATGTCTCTTTTTCATGGTTATTATAGCATGGTTTTGGTTGGTTGTCATGTTGGAAAAATAGCAATTTGTATTCAAAATGTAATCTGACAAGAAAATTTAAATCTATCACCAATTTTAGTATCATCTACTAATTATTTTTCCCTATGAATGTCACCACAATCTCTATACTTCTCTCAGATGTTAAATTTAAGTTTAGTGTTGAATAAATAATGATTAAAGCAATAGTAATTTCTATTTTTCATTTTTTTGCAATTTCATCTTTAATATTTTCTACACATTTATCCAAATTTTTCCATATATCATGTTTTTCCCAAAATCTAATAACTGTCCATCCCATATCTTTTAATTCTTGATTTATTTTTTTATCTCGTTCAATATTTTTTTCTATTTTTGGAATCCAATATTCTCGATTCGAATGAATACGCTTTATTTTTTGATTTTCCCAATCATATCCATGCCAAAACTCTCCATCAATAAATATTGCTATTTTATATTTTGTAATTGCAATATCAGGTTTTCCAGGTAATTTCTTATAATTCCTAAAATAACGAATGCCATCATGCCATAATTTTTTAGCTAAAAGTGTTTCTGCTTTTCCACCCGTTGATTTAATTTTAGACATCATTTTTGATCTATATTCTTTTGTTTCCCCCATAGTAAAAACTCCTTTAAAAAGAACCCACTATTCATAAGTATTACTTTTTATTGCTACTAACCCAACCTATAGCATCTTCAGGTGGATTGTCGATATCAATCCATATAAATTCTAACCCTATTCTTCGACTATCATTATCGAACTTCATTAAACGAACAGCATTAATTCCCAATTCATTTAAACGTTCTCCTGTAAGAGGTTCATATTCGTCCAATTGGAACACCCCTCTTAAAATCCACTCACCCAAAATACCTTGTTTGTTTATAGATTGGATACTTTTTCCATCGTCTTGATTAATATAAGCAGTAATTACATTCCCGCTTGGTAAAAATTCCAGTTCGAATGTTCGCTCCACTTTATCAAGAGCAAGTTTTTTCGTTCCTTTTTTAAAGGTTCCGACATCTTTTCCAAAGAAATTAGGATTACTATCATGAAATTTTCTAGATTCAGGAATCGGAATATACATTTCACTAACAGGACGATATACTAGTGCAAAAATATCTTTCTTTATTTTGTCATTATTAATTACAAATAATTTATCTTTTAGTTCAGATCTAATCTGCTTCATTTTCTTTTTGTCTTCTTTGGTAGGATATGCTTTTAACAGTATGTCTTGTAAATGAGTAATAATAAAATTCATATCAGACTCAGAAATTTCATTTCTGTATTTCATTTTAAACGAACTTATTCGTTTCTCACGATTATTATCAGCTTTTGATAATTTTGTTCCCCCATCAAATCCATTATATCCAGAACTTTCTTCCACATCACCATTTTTGTTAGCAATCATCCAAGAAAAAGATTCTGCAATTTGCAGTCCTTTTGATAATTTTGAACTTCCTGTATCCAAATTTTCAAAAAAAGAAAATGCATCTGCAACATATTCAACTTGCCAAGTGTCAACAATAATTTCTTTATTATGAAAATTCATAAACAACTGAGAATCAGCATCAGCATATTTATAAGTATGTTGCCCATCAGTAAATTTAAAATTAGTTGAATTTCGTAAAGCTGTTGATCCAAGTATTTCAATATTTTCAATATCAATAGGAAGATAATCTGTTTCTCCCACATAAATTTTCGGATCTTCACCTTTTTTTGATGGCATAAGTACATGATAAACAGCTTCAACAACAGTATCAGATGCATCAAACCCTTTAATCAACTCTTTAGAAGAAGCGATACGCTCATTACGCAACTTGGCAATTCTCATTGCTACATCTCGATATAAAGGTTCATTTTTTTGATCTGCTAAACTTTTATCTCCCGATGCCTCCGCATTTTCTCTTGCTTTCCCTAAAATAATGCTCCAACCATCTGCAACACTGCTTGCTTTAAATTGAGCTATTTTTTGATCTCCTGAATGAATCCCAAAAGATTTTATTCCAACTAAATATTTGTGAGTTTCATCAATTTTTAAAGATGCATCATAACTTGTGTTGGCTATATCTTCGCCAATCGCTCCAAAAGCTCGTTGAAAAGCAGTTTCTTGAAATTTTGAGTTTACAATTGGGGCAACAGATTCAGAAATTTCTAAAGTTTTTTCACTTTCTACTTTTTGAGAAAAAGCTTCACTTAAACTAGCAAAATTTATCATAAGAGATCTATATTTTTCTTTCTTATGAACTTCTAATTCACTCCACATATTAAAATTCCACCTACTTTAATCTTTTTTCTACCTCTAGTATAGCATAAAAAAACTGACTCATTGTCAATAAGTCAGTTCCTCACTAATTTAAATACACTTTTTAGATATATTTAAATTATCGTTTGATTTCTATTATTCAAAATTATAAAAATCCATTTTTCTATTTTTTTGTACGTTTCGAATATACTCTGGATGACTCATAAACTGAATATTATGCTCTTTTTCAAACTGTTCAAGCTCTTCTTTACTGTCAACAGTTGAAACAAGCTCAGATTGACCGCTAAAACGTCCATCCATCGTGGTATGCATAATAGAATATTTACCTTCTGGGATATCATAATCACTATCAAAATCTTTTTCTAAAGCTTCATTTATTTTTTCAGCAATACGTTCTATTACTGGAACAACAACACTATTACCAGCTTGTTTATACAATTGTCCATTTGAAATCTCTGGTAATTTGAAACTACTCGGAAACCCCTGTACATTAAATGTTTCTTTAGGAGTTAGTTTACGTATACGTCCATCATTTGTTAATATCAAAGGAACATTGTGCCCACCAGTCCCCATATTAGCAGTTAAAGTTGGAACAACACCTGATTTATTCTCACGAACGTACTGTCTTCTCCATTGATAGACCGTTTCTTGTGAATTAATATATGGTTGAAGCTTATCCCAAAATGGCGTTTTTGATTCATCATAGTAATATCTGTCCTCTGCAATTAAACCAAAATCAATCACTGTTTCCAATCCATTAGTTAATTCAATTTTTTCTGGAAAATCGAATGCTTCATACGCTTTTTTTGATCGAAATCCGACAATATAAATACGTTCACGATTTTGAGGAACATTTCCATAATCTTTACCATTTAGTACTTTCCATTTTATGAAATAATTACTCATAACCAAAGCTTCACGTATAACTTTGAAAGTATTTCCATGATCATGGGTCACCATGTTTTTTACGTTCTCTACGAAAATAACTTCTGGTTTCTTGGCATTAACAATTTTTAATAACTCGAAAAACAAGTCCCCCCGCTCATCTTCAAAGCCTTTACGATAACCAGCAATTGAAAAAGCCTGACAAGGAAAACCTCCTATAACTAAATTTGTATCTGGAACTTTTGAAATATCCTTTGTAACTTGATGAATATCGCGTTCATCTAGTGGAATTTCTGGATGATTTTCTTGATAAGTTATCCCAGCATTCTTATCAAATTCATTTGCATATACCACTCTGAACTTGCCAGTATTTTTAAAACCCAGCTCAATTCCTCCTACACCAGAGAAAAACGCAGCAATAGTTCGCTCATTCTCAGTTGAAGAACTTACAGATTTTGTCATGCATCACACACTCTTTTCTTATTTTTTTCTAGCTATGTTATTGTAGCACATTTGTTCGTATTTTGCAGCCCTGAACTTTTAAATATCCGATTTTTTATAAAAGATAGGGTAGATAATAAAATAGATTCTATTCAATATTTTTTTACTATAACAACTCTTAGAAAAGTACTAAGGGATGTGTACATCCATACAATTTATATAAGAATTATTTATACAACACTTATGTCTTCTAATTAACAATAGTCTTTGTATACACAAAACAAATATTTTTTACGTTGTCTATCACTTCGGTGATTGACAACCTATCTTAACAATTAGTAATTCTATCTTAAGCGTTTTTTCATACTTAATTTTTTCCACCACACTTTATTTATTTTCACTTTTAATTATAACAAATTTCAACCTTTAACTTAAAGAAAAAAAGAGTGAGGCAATTTATACCTCAACTCTCCATATCACCGAATTTTAAATTTCCCAATTGCAATCACAAAAGCCAACACACATTCCTGATAGCAATCCTCATGATATTCTCCACTCTTCCATGCCATCTTATTCATCAGTGGCTGGAATCTAAGAATTAACTCTTCGATCGCTTGCTCACTTCCACTTTTTGCTAGTATAAATAATTGGCTTAAGCTTTTCATAAAGACCCCTTCCTTTGTTTGAACTTATCAATTTTCTAAAAACAAAGGAAAGGCGGAGAACGATCAGCATATATTATTTTAGCATTAGTTGCTTTTAAGAGACCTTCTTAATTTTTGATACAAACGATGCTTTAAATTTGTAACACCTTGTCTAGAAATATGCAGGACTTCACCAATTTGACGATCTGTTTTTTCATGCACAAATTTTTCCAACAAAAAGAGTTTTTCTCTAGCTGTTAAATTAACTATAGTTTGATTTAGCTTTTCATTTTCAATATCAAAAGGAAGGTTAGTCGATAGATGATTAGAATTATCAATTTCCTTTAATGTATCTTCCTTCATCAATTCTATAATAGTGGCATCCTCTTCAAGAATTTCATTTTCAAGACAGAGTGACTTTTTCTTATAGTAATTAATAGCTGTATGACGAATGACTTTTTCAAAATACTTGGTTAGTTGTGCATTAACTCGTTCATCATTTTGGCTCATTCAAAATTGAAATCATTATTTTCAAAAGGAGATGTGTATAATGGATAATTCTATCAAATTTATGTTAAGCGGTATTGCCAATAACCGCGGTAAGCACGTTCAATGTGAATGGAAGAATCTCTTTTTATTCTAGTTAGGATATTACTTGTAAGATTAGGATAGGATATCGTTAACTGATGTTCTTCTGTTAAAATCCTATAAATCTCTTTATTTGATAGTGGGACACCTGCTTCTTTCAATATTGAAGCAATAGTGAGGCTAATTTTTTGGTAGGACTGATTTTGTTTTATTCCTTCTTTTTTTGCTAGTAGATACTTTTGGTTTTCAATTTCAGACTTTGGTATTTTTGAAAGATTCTTTTTTACCGAATGATCTACATCTTGCTCAATATCTAGATTACTTAATCGATCTTTAAGATCATTGTATACCTTTGTTAGTTTCCTCCTTTCTTCCATCAATAAATTCATTTGCTGGTAAATCAATTCTTTTTCATTAAATTTATCCATTATTTTCTCCTTTCACTTATTACCAACAAAACAAGTGACTGAAAAGACACAGAATTTAAGAATTATTTGAAAATCAAATAAATGTTAAAAAACTGAAACTAAAAAGTATGACAAATTTACACTCTCTAGATAATTTGTCATACATGCGGTATCTTACTATTTAATTTTTATTAATAAAGTATGAAATTTTTCAAAATATATACGACTAAATCTGCAGAACTTTAACTCAATTTTATCCACCTATCGTAATTAGACTTTGAGTTGAATTTCTTTACTTTATGAGCGATTATTCCTATAAAAATTAATGCAATTGCTATTTTTTTCATATCCTCATCCTCCTAATAATTTTTCAGTTTTAGTACTGTAATACATATAACTAAAAGTGTGAATTATTATACTAGTTTTTTAATCCCAAAAGATCGTTGGTATGAATTTGAGTTATTTTATCTATGGCTTCACATTTATAACAAACTGAGCAAGCATACTTTAAATCAATATTGAGCGATTCTATTTTACAAGCTATTTTCTCATGATTCCTTATTACTTCGTATTCTCCTCCGCTTGATTCTATATAAAAAGAAGATAACCTAATAGAAAGTCCTAATCCTGAATATTTAATATAGCTTTCCTTGAAACACCATAATTGATAAAAAAATCGGTTCTTTATTTCTTTCCTTATGTTGCCAAGCTCATCTATCTCTTTAGGATGGAAGTATTGAATTACACTTTCACGTTCTCTTCCATACTTTTCAATATCTATACCTACTTCATTATCACTAATTGCACAAATCACATATTTTCCAGAATGAGAAATATTAAAGAAGCTATCACCGCTCTTTAAATAAGGTTTGCCATAAATTGTTTTATAAATTCTGATATTATTCTTTGGAATTAGGAAATCAACTATTAATCCATAATTTACTAATAATTCCGATACCACACTTTTCTTTTTATCATTATCATTTTTTGACTGTTGAATTTTTTCTCTTCTATCAAGAGGAATAAGCTCACTTAAATTATTAATCAGTAAATTAACATCAACCTCATCAATATTCACATAATATATATTCAATATAAAGTCCTCACCTACTCCGATAATACTTGAAACGGCTGCAGCTAACTCTAAAAAAATGATATACACTTATTCTAATTACTGATTAAAATAGTCTTTCATTTTTTCTAAAATCGGCTCAACTTTTTCTAAAATATTCTCCAGTATTTTTCCCTCAAGATACGAGCTTTCGTCTTCAATTTCAAATTCTTCTATATATTGAAGACAAGTGCCCTGAGTATGTTTTTTTAAATTATAAATCACTACCATATATTTGAATGGAGCTAGTGGTGTTCGGCGGTTTGTTATAATAAGATTTTTTTCAGGGAACAATATTCTTTCTGACTCCCAGCTACCAATATTTTTCACACTAATAATATATCTAATAATCCTTTCGTTTTGAAAAAGTACTTTTGTATCAACCGCAACAGTAGCGTTAATTTTATTTATAAAATCAAACGTTGACATTTCTTCAAAAACATCCTCTAGCTTACGATTTAAATATATTTCTTTTTCAATTTTTGGCATACTCTCACATCACTTTTTTAGATATTTTAATCTGTCATACTAGTTAAACATAAAACCACATTCGAATTGAAATATTGATTCATTGTCAATCATTTCATAAATTCACTCAAAAATAATTACTAAATTAATTTTTAAGTTTGAAGCTTAACTAGAACAACAGATGTTTTCATATTTAATCATCACATAAAATATAAATCCTAATTATTAAAAAGCTACTATTCCGAAACTCACTTCTTAAACTTTTTAATAATCATTACACTATTTATTCCACCTCTACCTCTTGCTATCTGTAAAACAATATTTACTTCTTTGTTTATTGATTCATTTGGTGTGTAATTCAGATCACAATTTTTATCCTTATTCTCATAATTTATGGTTGGTGGTATTTTACTATTTTCAAGAGTTAAACAATTTACAACCATATCAATTGCCCCTGCTGCTCCAAACGTATTACCAAACATAGTTTTAGGACAGCTTAACGATATATTGTTAATCCCCTCACCAAAGATATCTTTTAGGACGTTTGTTTCTATAATATCCTCAGCCCATAAACCTGCTCCATCTAAATTAATATAATCTATATCTTCTGGAGTAATTTGAGCTTTGGAGATACAATCTTCAATTAATTTTTTATATTTTTCTCCTGTGTTATCAGCTTTTTTATGATGAACTCCATCACAGTTAGTGCCGAATGCAACTATTTCACCATAAATTTTTGCATTTCGATTTAATGCATGCTCTAGTTCCTCTATTAGCAAAACTCCGGAGCCCTCGCCTAGAACCATTCCGTCTCTACCTAAATCATAGGGGCGATACGCACTTGAGGGATTGTCATGTCGTTCAGTTAAAACATCACTCTTAGAAAATAATGATAAGCCATAAGGAAATAATCCTGCTTCAGTCCCACAAGTAAAGCTAGCATCTATTCGATTCAATTTTATAGACTGATAAGCGCTCCCAATTGCTATATCTGAACTGATTCTGTCCGCAACAAATGTTTTGCTATATCCTTTTAATTTATAATAAATAGATATTTGACCTTGAGGCGCTGTATAAAACCATGATATAGATTGATAGGGACTAACACTTTTGTATCCGTTTTGATATAAATGAAACAACTCATTTTCCCCAAGCCCAACGCCACCTAGACAGTTTCCAACAAAAATACCAATTCTATTTCTATCAACCTTTTCTAAATTGATTTTTGAATCTTCTATAGCCATTTTTGTAGCAGCTAAAGCATAATGCGTAAAAACATCTAGCTGCCTAGTGAGCATAAACGGAAATCCATAATCTTTTATATTAAAGTTTTTTACTTCTCCAGCAATTTTCACATCAGAATTAGATACATCAAACTTAGTAATTTCATCTATATTAGACTCACCTTTTGTTATTGATTCCCAAAAGCTATTCAAATCATTTCCAGCTGGAGATACTACTCCTAATCCTGTTATAACAACTCTTCGTTTACCCATATTTATGTAATCACTCCTTCCAATTTTTTAAAGATATATAACAACTCATTTTTACTTTTCATTATTTAGTATTTAACTTTTTTAGAACCATTGCCGAATGAAGACCAGAAAAGCCACTTGCATTGGTTAATACAACATTCAACTCTTTTTCTCTTCCGATATTCGGTACATAGTCTAAATCGCACAAATTATCTTTTTCACAATAGTTTGCAGTAGGTGGAATAAAATTATTTTCTAACGCTAGGCAACATACAATTGCTTCTACTGCACTCGCAGCACCTAAAGGATGCCCTGTCATAGATTTTGTACTACTCATTGGAATATCATATGCTAGTTCTCCTAAAACTTTCTTGTATGCCCCTGCTTCATTTATATCGTTTTGTTTTGTTCCACTTCCATGTGCATTAATATAATCAATTTCATCAATAGAAATATTAGATTCTTTTATCGCAATATTAATTGCTCTAGCTAAATCTTCTCCATCTGGCCTAAGTCCAGTCATGTGAATCGCATTATTAACAGAGCCGTACCCCATAATTTCACCATAGATGTGCGCATCTCTATTTAGCGCGTGATCAAGCTCTTCTAATATTAGTACACCTGCTGCTTCAGCTAACACAAAGCCATTTCTTGTATTGTCAAATGGTCTTGAAGCTTTTTCTGGTGGCTCATTATTTGTTGAAAGAGTACCTATTACTTCAAACGCAGCAATTGTAACTGGTGTTATTGGTGCTTCTGTTGCACCACAAATCATCATGTCTACTTCTCCACTACGTATCTGATCATAACCAAAACCTATTGCATCTATACCCGCTGTACAACCAGTAGCAGTTGTACAGCAGATACCTTCTAAACCATAGCGATAGGCTACTTCATTTGAGGTTGTATTAGGCATTGATTGAGAATAAGCATACGGAGAAATATCTTCTGGATTAATGGCTGTTTTACCTCCATTAGTTAAAACAGAAAACTCTTCATCCATAAATTTAGTTCCAGCTACCGCATTTGCAATATTTACGCCCACGCGACTTTTATCAATAGCTTTCCAATCAATGCCTGCATCCCTAGTTGCTTGATCAGAGCAAACAACTCCAAACTGTGTTATTCTATCCATTCGTCTTACTTCGCTTAATGTACAGCCTAGCTTCTCCGGTTCAAAATTATCTACATATCCAAATGATTTAGACTTAAAATTAAATTCATCATACTTAGGTAAGTAATGAGTTCCTGTTTTCCCTAACTTATTATTTTCCCAAAAATCTTCTTTTCCGATACCAATAGGGGTTATTAATCCTACACCTGTGACTACAACTCTTTTCATCCAAAATAACTCCCTTCTCTTTATTTGTTATTTAATTACATATGGCATTTATTTCTAGCAAGTCTTCAAAATCTTAATACTTTAATTTCTTACTGACTGTACCAGTCTCAATTTTCGTTTTGAAATTTTTTAATTCCATTTTGCTACCATCATTAATTAAGGCTTCAACCTCTTCATCCGTAAGTCCAGTTTTTTCATCCATTGTAAAATCTTGAACCCAAGTCATCTTTGTACTATTTTTTTCTTTTGATAAGATAACATCCAATATCCAATGCTTAAAAGGATATATTGGTTCTAATCTAACACCTCGTGCTGAATAATTTGAAAAATCAATCATTCTTTGGGACGTCCAAGTTTCAAAATATTTTTCTCCCTGTTCATTTTGCTCTTCTTCATCACCGACAATTTTCAGCACAAGTTTAAGTTTGTCATCAACTAATCTTTTCTCTTCAAGGACTTCTGCACTTTGATAACCATGTAGCTCTGTCCAATTTTCAACATTGTTAATAATCAAAAATACATCACTTATCTCCTCATCAATAACGATTGAATTTGTTGTATACCCCATATTGATCTAACTCCTTAATTTATTATTTAATAATACTTAAATTACACTATATCTGATTTTTGATTTTCTTTAAGTGTATTTACAATTGAGTTAATTGTTGTCCAATCGATTGCTTGGTTCTGTTCAACACGAATCCCTGTTTCTTTTGATAAAATCCCCGCTAATTCTACTAAGGAGATAGACTCGAATCCAATTTCATCAATTAAATCCGTTCCAAGAGATAGGCTATCAGACACATCAAATTGTTCCTTCAAAATCTTGTAAATTTTTTCTTCCATCATACAAAACCTCCATTATTATATTTTTTATTTTCACTGTCTTAGACAGAAATAAATATTATTCAACAATTGCAACTGCTCTTACCCAAGCAGCACCCAATCCTTTTAATTTCACTGGAAAGCAACAAACTTTAAAACCATAATCTGTAGGTATTTTATCTAGATTAGATAGCCTTTCAATTTGACAGTACTCCTTTTCTCTTCCATAGAAATGGGCTGGCCACAAACAATTTTGGTTCTTTGTTTTGTAGAATTCATTGACCATCATCATAAAAGGTCTGTCCAAAGAATAACAATCAGTTCCTATCACTTTTATACCATTTTCTACTAAATACTTAGTTGCTTTTCTTGACAATCCAGGTGCTTCAAAAAAATAATTGGGCTTGCCCCACTTTTTATCAGTACCTGTTTTTAATAAAACAATGTCATTTTTCTCAAGAGTGTAATTGATTCTTTTAAGTTCTTTTTTTAGATCTTCACTGGTTATTTCTTCCCCAGCGCCTTTAGTACTGAAATTCAGTAGCACTCCATTTCCATAACACCATTCAAGTGGTACTTGATCAATAGTTTTAGGCTCTTTTCCTTCACACGATGTGCCGTAATGGGAAGGTGCATCTAAATGAGTCCCTGTATGAACAGATAGGGATATTGTTTGTTCATTTATAAATTCTCCATTGGGAAAGCTATCTTTAGTTATTCTCTCTTTTCCAGACACATAATTATATACAGCTTTTACTTTATCTCTTAAATTTTTTTTGCCCATAAAAATTATCTTTCTTCCAAATTTTGAACCACCCGAATGGGGGCGTGTCTTAATCTTAATAGGCATTGGTTCAGATAAATTATCTTCAACACTAAAACTCAAATCAATTAATTGCATCTCTTCTACCTCCCGTAGTTGTTATTTCCAAAATAGCCTGGTATAAATCTTTTTGTATGCGATTACAATTATTTTTGATATATAAACTTAAATCTGTAAAATCTCTATGAATAAAGCCAAAATACATTTGACGTACTAAAGATATTTGCTTGATCATGTTATTAGCTGTTTCAAAATCCTTAATGCAAATATAGTAAACTCCCCAATAAAATAGCACTATAATTCTTACATCTTTTGGTTTACTAAGTGAGTCTGCTTTACTCAAAAGCTTAAAAACGATGCCTTGTTCATCATGAACAATAGCTAACTCAGCGAAATTAATATAATGATTATAATTTGAAGCATTCTTCTCTATCAATTCCCGGAAATAACAATATGCAAATTTTCCCCCTTTAGTTTCACAAATAAAGTAGCCATACCTTTTTAATAACCAGCTATTATTAGAATCTTTTTCAATGCCTTTTTTGTAATATATTTCTGCTTCAGAATATCTTTTTAACTTTTGAAGAAAATAGGCGTAATGACTGATATACCAATTATTCTCAGGCTCAAGCTTCATCGCAACTTTATAGTAATAATCTGCCATATCAAACTTCCCTATTCTTCCTAATAAATAGGCGTAATAGCCAATTTCAGTATTGTAGGTATCATCAATTTTTAGAATTTTTTCGTAGAATTCAATTGCTTCAGCATGATAATCTAATTTTCCTAAACAAATACAATTATTTAGAAGCATTTCTGTATCTTCAGGATTTTTTAACAATATAGTCTCAGCTATCTTTTTACTTTTTTCATACCTCAAATCTTTTCTGAGACAAATTGCGTATTCTTTAAGAAAGTCTAGATTTAGATTTGTACATGATACTTTACTAAATAAACTATCATAAATTAGCAATGCATTTCCAAAATCTTTATTCACATATTCTTGATGAGCCCTTAAGAACTCTTTATCATAAGCTTTCATATAACCTCACCTACATTGTGTATTTTTTACAAATCACAAAATTTGAAACTTTCTTTTCAATCTCACAATTTCATCAATTGCTTTCGGATATCCACCAGATTCAATAAATGAATCATTTATTTTTTTTATATTACAAATATACTTAGGATTACTAGAAACTGATTCAATTGAAGCTGCTAGTAACTCAGCCGTAAGCTCATTTTTATCTAACGAAATCGCTGCACCTAATTCAGAAACCCTTTTTGCTATATAATTTTGATCAGCCCCAATGGGAATGGCAACAAAAGGAACCTTGTGATGTAATAAGTCGCTAGTACTGTTCATTCCTCCATTTGTAATAGCGACACTAGCATATTTTAGTATCTCAGACTGAGGAACATAGTTACTGATAATAAAATTATTAGGTACATTAAATTTGGAAGCATCTAAATTATATGCAGTCATGACAACCACCCCATCATAATTAGCAAACGTTTCAAAAAATATCTCATAAAGTTTATTACTAGTATTATTAAAAACAGTTCCTAGAGAAATATAAACTACTTTTTTATCTCGCAATTTTTTATAAGGAAATTCTATGTTTTCTTTTCTATCATAAATTGGAGCTCCAATGAAAACAAAACTATCATCATAATTATCTAGTTTATTAGAAACAAAATACTTAGACGTATATACAATATTCAAAGCTCCCTTATTAAAAAATAAATCTAGCATCGGTGGCATTTTCACACCATAAAGTGCATCAAGTTTTTTATATAAATTTCGATAAGTATTTATAGCCCTATGATTTTCAATTACTTTTTTATTACTATTGAGCATAAAGACATCTGGTTTAGCAAATACTGCAAACGATGACACAGAAGGAATTTTTAGTATTTGAGAAATCACATTACCAAAAGGAAACATTGAACCATAAATAATATAATCAAATTTTACCCCTTTAATTTCATTTAATATATACCGAATAATATCCTCTGAATGAAGAACCTCATCAATTCGATTAAGTAAATCATCAATAATAGAATTACTTGGAACCTTATTTTTTGGTACAAAAAAATTGGATTTTTCACCATAGCTTTTAAATATAGCACCTACTTTTTCAATTTTCCCCTTAAAATCATTCGAACTAAAATAAACAACCTCTTCACCCATTTTTACCAATTCATCTACTAATCCTAAAGTTGGATTAATATGACCGTGAGAAGGGATATTCAAAAAAAGAACTTTTGCCATACAGTTCACACCCTTTCTAAAGCTTAATTTCTGTTTTACCTGCTACACTTTCACTTTATAGTACTATAACTTATATTGATATCGGTAACAATACTATACTTCGTGATCTTTGTCAAATAGAAAATTACGATAGACAAAAAGATATGAAATTTATCTAATTATTTGATTATACAATACGTCTTTTATTATCAAGATATTTCTAGTTTCTAATTTGTTAAAAATGAAGATTCACAAAAAAATATAAGCCGCAAATCCTTTTATAAAGATTTACCGCTTATATTTACACTCCGATAGTTTTTGTTAGTCCATTAAACCATTCTCATTTTCATCAAAAGCTTGTAAAGCTGCTTCCAAAGGGTCAATAATTGTTAATCCTACAGCAGGTAAACCTACCAAAACAGCACTTTTAACTTCATCTCTGCTCGCTCCCAATTTTTTAGCCGATTGAACGTGATACACTAGTCCTCCCATTACTTTAGTTGCAGATAAAACAGCAATGTACGCAAGTTCGTGCGTTTTTTTATCCAAAGCACTTGATTTTTCTTGTTCTAATACCATATTTATAAAAGCTTTTCCAAGTTCATCTGTTTCTTCCATAAAGCATTTAAATCCAGTATATTCAGTAGACATATCGATATCATCCTTTCCAATTTTCATTCCTCTTAGTATAGTTCAAATAACTTTTTTTAAATCAAATAATTTCTCCCCTCCTTCATTTTTGCTCCCATAGAATCCACCTCCATAAGCTTTATGTTCTAATCACTAAATATGACAGGAAATTAATACTCTCCATTGGTTCATATTGTGTTAGCCACCAATTATTAATACCTGGTTAAATTAATATTTCTATCAGTGATTCTTTTCATTTGCTATCAAACAGAGTGATTCTCACCACTAGAATTACTGGAATACAATTCTAGTGTTGCTAATTCCTTACGTAGTTTCATAGCTATGAAAACGGTAATAACAGCTGAAATAACATCAGCAATTGGTTGTGCGTAAATAATCCCATTTGTTCCGAAAATGAATGGAAGAATCAAGATAATTGGTATGAAGCAAATTCCTTGTCTACAAATCCCTAATAAAAAGCCTTCCTTTACCTTACCCGTTGCCAAAAGAAGTGAGGAATACACCGTGTAGAAGCCAAATACCATAAATGATAATCCATTTGCTCTCAACGCAATTTTTCCTATGTGAAGCATTTCAGCATTTCCTGTGCTAAACAAAGAAATGATTGCGGTAGAAAATACAACCATACTTAGACCAAATATGATACAGAATGTACTTGACCAAGTAATAGATGTCTTAATTGCCTCTTGCAAACGATCATATTTTTTTGCCCCATAGTTATAACCTGCTACTGTCTGAAAACCTTTTATAAATCCAAACACCATTAAGCTTCCTAAAGAAATAACTCTTGTTACTGCACCCATTCCAGCAACTACAGAGCTTCCATAGTCCTTTGATTGTATATTGACTAAAGCAATGGAAAGACTTGTTAAAAATTGAAAAGCTAATGTGGAAAAACCAATTTTAAATATTGGAGCAAGGACTTCCTTATCGAAGCTAAAGTTTGATAATTTAAAATTAAAGACACTTTTTTTTGATAACATATTAAGGATTAATACAACTGCTGCCAAGCCTTGAGCAATGACTGTAGCATAGGCGGCTCCGACAATTCCCATTTTGAACGTATAAATACAAACAGGATTAAGAACAAAATTCAAAACAGCCGTCACAGAGTTTACTATTAACACTAATTTGGCCTGACCTTCACTTGAATTTAAACTGTTCATTGTCACAATAAAGATGTTAAGGATTAAAGATGGTACATACACTCTGGCATATTTCAAAGCAAACTGAATATTGTCATCTGTTCCTCCTAACATTCTAAGAATACTTTCAAGATTTAAAAAGATGAGAACAGTCGCTATCACACCAACTAACAAGCTTCCATATAATGCGGTTGAAGCCACTCTGTTCGCTTTATTTATGTCTTTTGCTCCCAATAGCCTTGGTATATAGGCACCTGATCCATTTCCAAATAACAAGCCTAAAGCAACTACTACTTGCCCAATAGGTGCACATATTAGAATAGCAGATAATTGATTTACACCTAGCTTTCCAATAAAATAAGCATCACCAATATTGTCTAAAGCAGTAAATAACATGCCTAACATAATAGGAACTCCTAGTTTAAATAACAAGGGGTTGATGGGATCAGTTCCCATACTCATTTGACGATTTTTTTCTTTCATGGTCAGTCTCCTCCGTTGATTTTTAGTTTGCTTCATGATACTATAAATTATAGTAGTGTCCTGAGATAAACCATACTACTATAATTTATAGTATATGTCAAACCGGAATTTTACGAGGAGGTTAATAAAGTGAACATAGTATAAACAAAATAATATTTTCTTTTAATTTGGATTTTAAATTTTATACGGAATAAATTAACTTCCAAACTCGATTTTTTGATCAATTTATAGCTCTCTTTTCAATAAAACACATTTACTTTGTATGATATGAAATTTTATTTATTCACTTTTCATATATATAATGATTATTAACAACCTTTCTCGCGTACTCTTTGCTGATATAAGCTCACATTCACTAAATATCGCAGTTTTGATAATTTAATTTGTTATTTATTAGCATAAATTTATCATGTATAATAACTACACTAACTGCTTTCAAAGCACTCAAGTATAATGTGATTGATAAAATCACCGCTAGTATTACTCACATGTAATCAATCGGGTAATCAAGTATAAGTATTTGATACAACAGAAGCTAGATGAACTGAATTGAGAATTACCTGTTTTTATATCACAGATCAAAGGCAAAATAAAATTAGTTGTTATGGCAACATTATCATGCTATTCTACAATTACTTAATGAATACTTTGTGCAACTAAAGATATATTTTAAAAGTATGAGCAAAGAAAGGAATGAAAAAAAGTATATTTAATTAATTGAATATACAAAATAATATGACAACAATAGATTTAATTGTATTAGGAATGGTAAAACAAGAACCACTAAGTGCATACGATATTCAAAAACTAGTGGAATATCGCAATATCTCAAAATGGGTAAAGATTAGTACACCATCAATATATAAAAAAGTTATTAAACTAGAAGAAAAAGGTTTTATTAAGGGGACTATAGTTAAAGAAGGAAAGATGCCAGAAAAAGCAATTTACTCTTTAACAGATTTAGGAGAAATTGAGTTTGAAAAATTAATGCTTAATATTTCTTCAAAGCCTATCAGTATCTTTCTAGACTTTAATGCTGTAATCGTAAATTTAAATGGTCTTTCACTGGAAAATCAAAAAGCTTGCTTAGATAATATAGAAAATAATGTTCAAATCTTAAAGTCTTATATTGAAGAAAACATTGATTCAAAAAAAAATCTACCTGAAATACCTGAAACTGGTAAAGTGGTTCTTCAACAACAATTTTCATTAGCAAAAGCAATTGAAGGTTGGTTAATCTCAATCAAAGATTATTTCAAACTTAATAATGATACATCAAAAAAATAAATTACTTACAAATTTTACTTTGAAAAGTAACTAAATAGAAAATATCCATAACTGTGAGCATTTTTGATCAAAATCAAAATGCCCACAGTTATTTTTTGTTTTTAAAATAGAATTAGGCATATACTAGGTTTAGTTAATAATCATCCAATTCTCATACTTCTGTAACACCAAATTAAATTGAGATAGTTCTATCATTTTCGTTTGCTGATCTAGATATTTCACAGAAACATGTACAACCACTTGATCCTCTTTTTTTGTGTAAATTGGATCAAGTAACTCAACAAATGTATACTCCTTATTAATTGGTTTTAAGGCATTCTCACTCACATAATAAGATAACTCCTTCTCATTAGCCTTAGGATAAAGCTTAAAAAATGTCTCTAAAAAAGAGTTGATTTCTTCTGTTGTTTTCGCATCAACCGTTCCATCGTTTTCTAGTCTCTTAGGTTCGTAAGAGGCTTTCGCTGGTTTACTACTAATCGTTGGATTCTTCGTAATCACCATGTTATTCGCTTTATCAACATAAATAGTTAATGTATAAACTGAATCAACGGTTTGCTTTTTCTCTTTTTCAGAGATTAATTGCTTAACAGAAAATAGAACCTCAAAATTAGTATCATCAATCTGCTGAATGTCCCAAAATTGGATAGCTTCTACCTTAGAATTCGTTGGAATGTCTGTCCTTACAACATCAGAATTTAACACTTGTAGCTCTTCTGTTAGATACATTTCTAAGTTCTTTTTTCGTTTATCTAAAGCAGTTTGGTTGTGTTCCCACGAGTAAAATTCTTGAATAAAATTTTCTGTGAAACTTTTGACTTTGCTGGTGTCAATCACGCGCTGTTCAACGATTTCTTTCTCATGAACCGTATGTTTATCAATGGCTGTAAAATTCTTATAGACACCAAAACAAATACTAATAATCAAAAGACTCCATAATAGTGTGACTGATTTTTTGTGTGTCCCCACTTTTACAGTAGGGACTTTTTTTTGCTTTGGCTTTTTTGCTTTTCTTTCTATTTTAATTTTCATTGTATGTTTTCCTTTCTCTATTTATTGATGATTCTTCCTGCACCAATGAGGTGTTGTTGCCAATAGGAAGACGTTAAATCATCATAACCAATCGGATCCCCAGCATTATACATTTGGGTTGGTGAGACAACGATGCCAACATGCGTCACATAATCAGATGTAGCATAGGTAGAATGAAAGAAGACTAAATCTCCAGCTTTAGCTTCTGATAGTGGAATATGCTGAGTTGCATCATATTGAGCTTGGGCAATTCGAGGCAGCACAATGCCTGCCTTTCCATAACACCATTTTGTTAACCCACTACAATCAAAACTTGTTTCTGGACGATCACCGCCAAAGACATAAGGAAACCCTTGATATTTTAGCGCTTCATCCATAATGGCTTGAACGGTTTTATCATCAAATTTTGTTACTCCAGCTGTTAGATATTGCGAAACCAATTTGACGTAAAATTGATTGCCATAGTTATAACGCCAACCACCATTAATTGGAATCGCGATTGGATTGGGATAGTTCACTTTAACCCCACCAGACTTTTCTTTTGAAAAACTTTCTGCCAATTCATACGAATATTTCTTGCCTTTTGACGAGACATAATCAAGAAATCCTCCCCCATAGTTGTAGGATTGAATTGTGGCATTGATATCCTCAATTCCTTTCGCTTTAGCTGAGCTTAAAAGCTCCGAAAAATACTTACAGCCCTGTTTAATCGAAGCCTCTGTCGATAATGTATTCGGTGCTAGCCCAAGCGATTCACTGCTTTGCATCACATCTTGACCTTTCCCACCTGATTCTACTTGCAAAACGGCTAAGATATACGAAACATACTCAGAAATGCCATATTCTTTACAGTATTTTTCGACCGTCTGCTTATGTGCCAATACGTCTGACGAAACATTTAACCCTGCAAGAGAAGCTACACTGTTGCTACTTTCTTCCTCATCAGAAAAGAAGAGCGTGACACAAAATAATACACCAAAAAGAACAGTAAAAAGGCTCATCACACCTATGACAAGCTTTAATTTTAATAGTCTCATGATTAACGCCTTCTCCTGTTGTTTATTTTTTTAGGCTTGACTAACACTCGTTTCTTGTTTAATTGAGTCGGCGGTTTTAGAAATTTTGTCGGTATAGGTTGATTATTACGTTTAATCTGAGTCGTTGCTCTTGCAGAGACACTTGGTTGAATCGGATTATTTTCTGATTTAGACGGTACATTAGGACGTTGGTGTTCCGGTCGTTTTAGTTTCATTTCTCTAGTTGGTATGGTTGAAGCAGTTGATTTCCGAGCGTTCTTCGTTTTATCCAGCTCTAAACGTTTTTGTGCAATTGTTTCTCTATGTTGTCGTTGTTGAGCCAAACGCTCTTGATGATTTAGCTTAGGGGTCGTTTTAGCGGTCATTGCGAACTGCTTCATCGCTTCTTTGGTTCCCTCTTTCTTTTGATGAAAAGCGTACCTTGTTTGAGTCGGAATCCCCTTCACTTGTTCCTTCATCAGCCCTGCTTTGTCTGTGAGTCTTTGTTTCGTATCTAAAACATTCCCTGTAGTCTGTCCTAATTTCTTAGCTAACGTTGACTGGCTATCAGTTGATCTACTAAAACTTTGATTTTGTCGTTTAGAAGCCTGTTCCGAATTAGGAGTATTCTTTTTCGGTACCTTCGTTTTTGGACTTTTAGAAGTAGCTGCCGTTGCAAGTCCTGCAAGTGCCATTGAGCGTCCTAACTTTCGTTGTAAATTCCGAGTTTGGCGATGAATCATCATACGTGGTTTACGCATAATTTGCTTACCAACACCTTGGGAATCACTGCTTTGAAGTGAGAACATACTCATCAAATCACCTAATTTAAAATAGATTCCAGCAAACGTCACAATCTGCAAGAAAGCGGTCATAAAGAACGGTTGACTAGCAGATAAGGAATACAGCATCGTTGAGATACTAAACGCAACCGTAATAATCAAGGTAATCCCTGCGCGCGTCATTATGACATTAAACAGCTTCATTATTGCTTTTTTACTTGTCCCATTAAAGCTAGGAATCATACTTAATAAAAAGCTAATCGGCAAAAACATCGCATAGATAATAAAGAGCACTTGAGAAAAAATCATGATACCCGTCAGTAAAAAAACAAAAATAGAAATCCCTATATTAAAGAGAAACAAGAAAAAAACCATTCCTAAACGATTAATGGTTTTGGTAATGGTTAACTGATTATTTTTTTGTTCTTCTATCTCAGCTTTTACAATCTTCTCGCGATCTTTCCCATCATTTAAGTCTGGACTAGTTGAGACTAGCTTCTTGATTCGCGCTTCTCCAATCTCCTCTCGATTAGAATTATCATATTGAAGTAGTAACCAAGGCTGCTCGACTTGAATAGAAAATAAACTATCACGAATTAAATCGACACTGTCTTTTCCTTTTGAATCGGAGTGAGGTAAAATAATTTTCGTGCCCACATCCAAGCTTGCTTTACTGATATCAGAGGAAAATTCATTGATTTTTTTGATATAGTCAGGGGCGTACGCAATAAAAGAAGCAGATAAAATAAAGACTAGTAAAAAATTAATCACCGCTTGTATCGCTTTGCTGGTCTCACGCTTCAATAAACCAGTATAAGCAACATAAATCCCTAGCGCTAACACCAAAATTAATAGGAAGCCCACATAAAAACCAGAGCTTGAGAAGCCATGCTTTGTAATGCCTGCAATGGTTTGAATATTTTTCCCAATGGCATCGGCTGTTTGAGAAATAAAATCTAGTTTATAGGCTTCTTGAATGAGGTAACCTGTCGCATTAGAAAGATACAGAGAGATTGTCCAAATAAAATTAGAAATCGCATATAAGCCATACATGACTTGCTTGCCTATCCCATCCCCCCAATTCCAAGGGAGCCAGCCCCAAGAATTATCTATATAAAAATCAAGTTGGTAATTATCTAAGGCATACATGGAATAGATATTTTTGGCATCCACTGTATCATCTACTAAACCAGCTGCTTGAACAATCGTTCCCAGTATAAGCAAGCTTATTACAATGAAAATAGTGCTCAACGCTATGATAAGCAAGATTCTTTTCAAAATTGATCGTTTCTTTTTCATTCTTCCACCTCTGTTCTGATGGGTGGTCTTGTATCAAAGGCATGAAGTAATTCCTCAAAGATAGGATGAAATTGCATGACACCTACTCGTCCATACAAATCAGAAATTAAACACTGCCCATTTTCTAAGTCGCGTAATCTCTTTTGATTGCCCTCGTCCTCTTTATCAACACCAAAAAATTCCAAGGTCTTTTTGATTTCATTAATATCCGTTGAACGAAATGCAAATTTCAAGCCAAGATTATTTTTCAATTTTTCATCTAGTAAATCATCTGCATTTTGCGTCACAAAATAGACCCCTGCATTCATCGCTCTTCCAGCCCGGACTAGCTTCATCGAAAGAGTCTTTCCTTGAGCCACTTGTAAAAATGACCAAGCCTCATCTAAGTCAACGATTTTAAAAATAGAGCGATCAGAGTGAATAAAGTCTAAAGCAAAAGTACTAATGACAATCAGCATTGCAACACTTAACAGTTCCATTGTCGTGTATTCTTCAAAACCAGTTTCAGCATCAGGTAGCACTAAATCTGCCACCTGAATAATGTTCAATTGCTTATCTAAACTAATGGATTGCTCAACAGTTCCATCACTAAATAATAAGTGAGCAAAATCATAATCCGTAAATGATTCAATATGATCGGCAATGTGATTACTTATGGTGGTGTTTTCATTCCGCAGCTCATCCAAAACAAGCAATAGACCACGCGTTTTACTTTTGGTAACACGCCGAATCGCTTTTCGTAAGACAGGAAATTTTTCACCATCACGACTAGAAATCCCTGTTAAAAAGGTCAGAATATCAATCGCTAGGCTTTCACTGTCTTTAGGACGTTTTAAAATAACATAAGGATCAAGTAGCCCCTTATTGGCAGCCTCACTTGTTAGATTCACAATATTAATTTCATGAGCTATATCAGGTAAGGTTTCTTTCCAATTACTCCGTTCCTCTTTCGGATCAACAATCACTGCTTGACCGCCAAAAAGGACAGCATAGTAGACAAGTAGGTTATTACTAAAGGATTTTCCGCCACCTAAACTCCCAATAAAAGCCGAAGCCAATGCATTGGTAACCGATCCTTTAACTCCTTGACTCGCTAAACTTGGTTTAAGATAGACATTCCGTCCAGTGTCCAAATTGTAGCCGACATAAATCCCGTCACTTTCACCCAACATTTGCGTGGCACCAAAGCCTAATCCAGCAAGAAAATCAGAGGTCACATACTGTACATAATCATTGATATACCGTTTTGAAGCAGGAATAAATTCGTTATGCAACCCAAGCATATCGCCAAAGGGACGAACCAGTTTAATACTCAAATCATCGTAAAAATCCTTGACCTCATTACAGCGACGCTTTAATTCCTCTAAGCTGTTGGCAGAAACGCGAACAACATAGCTTAATTTATACATTGATTCCTTGCTCTGATCTAAGTTGCTTTCTAATTCGTTGACAGAATCCAATGCATCCACTACATTTGAGCTCGTTTCATTGTCACTTTCCCACGCATGGCTATCTAAATCTTTCAGCTCCTTTTTCTTATTGCGAACGGTAGAAAGAGCTTTTTTATTCGCTACGATTTCTACATTCATTGAGGTGTCAATCGGAAAAGTAAACTGTTGTTGCTGGTAGTAAAAAATTTCACTACTTGGAAAATCTAATTCCCCTACAATTGAGTTAATCGTAAAGTAAGCTACATAAGTCGTCTGATCTTCATTTTCGATTTTGAGATAGCGCTGATTTTCTTCAATTAAACAGCGAGTCGGCTTTAAAATATCATAGCGTTTGACTAAGGTTTCTTTATTCCTTCTCTTAGTTGGCAAATGATACTCATACTCTTCATAGGGTGTCCCTGTTTGACCATAAAGATGTTCAATGATGTAACCAAAATCATTCTTATCTAATTGACGAATTTTAAACCGCCTAGATATCTTAGTCTCTAACAGATTTTCCATTCTTGAGAATCGTTCAATTTCCTCATTGCTCATCGCAACAAAATCACCCATTAATTTATGGCTCACATCATAGAAAAAATCCTTTAGTCCTATCATAATTTCTTGACTGATGTTTTTAACCGTTAGTTCTTGTTCGTTCAGTAATAATTTAAAGCCAATAAAAAAGCGATAGTCTACTTGATTGTCTCCAATCATGTCTACTAACGCGTCTGTCTGTTCATTTATTTTTTGATAAGCCACTTCTTTTAATTTTCCTGTGACTTCTTTTTTTGAGCGCTCCTGAGTGGCTCGAATACTTGTTTCTGTACTTAACTGTAACGCATGTATTTTGCCATCTCTATTTTGAGCAATCAACTGTCGAAAGCTATCATGCACCTGAAACTTTTCCTCTGGACTTAGAAAACTGTAATTATAGGGAATTAATTCATAATACGCAAAGCTTTCGCCATCTTGATTGAATACTAAATTATTTTCAATATATTTAATCGGATACGCCATAATATTCACTCCTAACAATGGTAAGGGCTACGTTCAATTTCTGTTTTTTTAGCTTGACAGGTTTAAAAGTGTACGTTAATTTAGGTCGAAGCAAATAGGAAATAATTGACTTTAAAAATCCATAGGGTTTCTTTCCATCAAAGGTCTTTTGACTCATAAACCAAGTGAACGCAACAGGAATACCGAGATATTTTAAGAAGGCGCCATTAATGAATGATAGTGGGGGTATTTGGCTAAACATCATGACAAATAAAACTGAGAGTACAAACCATGTCATTTGAGTAAATGTAATGGGAAACGGTAATTGTAAATCGTTAATGGCATAGATCACTTTTTCTACTGACCAGATACTTGTGTAGCTTTTTATTTTTTTCATCTAATTATGTCCTTTCTTTATAAGAAAAGGGAGCATCTTATATAGATACTCCCAAAGGGATAATAAAGTTTTAATCAAATTGGTATACCGGTAAAACATTCGTTTCAACATTGTTTTTACATACAATTGCAACACTAAATTTGGCTCTAGTAATTGCAACATAAAATTTGCACTTTATTTCGAAACTATTTATCGGTATATCTTTTAATATCCAATCTAACATTTTTTTAGTCGGATAAATAATTATCCTATCATAAGTCCCTCCTTTTGATTCACCAAAATTTTTTACTTCAAAACCAGAACAAACTTTTTTTGTTCTTCTATCATACCTTAATTGTAATGGTTTGTATTTCTCAATGTACTTTCCAATATCTTTTTCTTTTATAAAGAAGATACCGTCATGTTCTGTTGTTTCTGTTTGTAGTGATTCACATTGAGGTAGTTCTGGAAATAGTTGATTTGCAAAATCACATATGTTTTGATTATTGCGCCAACTGTCTTTAAGAGTATTTGTGTCTATTGAACACTCTGCTTTTTTACATTCGTTTAAAATAAAATCTTGTATTTTCCCCTCAGTATATTTTTTATTCTTACTAGAAAAATGAGTATGATATGTTACTTGTCTAGGATCACCTGCCATTTTTATAGTTGAATTAGTGGTTAAAAGTAGCTTAATAAAGTCTAAATCATATCCTGCCATATCCTGTATTTCATCGATGAAAATATTCTTAAATAGTTCTGAGATACGTTCTACAATATAGCCATTACTTTTTTCATTGCACTTAACTACAAATTTTGAAAGTTTGTCAGAATATATCTTATAATCATTCGTAAAGTAATGATTATCTACATCTTCTTCTGAAAAATATACTGGAAATCGTCCTTTATATTTTAAACCTGACTTCTCATTCACAAGTAGCAATCCAGTTATTCTTTTATTAGTCAATTTGCCTTGATAAGGTTTTGCCCCATGTTCAATTAAAAAAGAGAACCATGTCTGAATTGTAACATTAAGAGGAATTACACCATTATTTAGTTTTATAAATTTTTTACGAATTTCTTTCTCGTTTTCTTCTGTAAAAGTAGTGATGAGTACCGTTCCATCACATGCAAGAGCTTGTTTTACCAAATGAGTGGTTTTTCCTGCACCAGCAGAAGCAATTAATAATTCATTTTTCATTTAACTGCCCTCTGAATATACTCTGGATAATTAATGTTTGAACCATAAGAAAAGATTTTAAATGCACAATCTGTTTTATTTGCTTTCATATAAGTGTACAAACCATCTTCAGAATGTGTTGTTCCGAATATTTCATTAAAAATTTTTAAAGTGTTTGCTTTTAACAAAAGTGGTTCTAGGGTATTATAGTTAAATGGCTTAGGATTCTTTTTACCTATCTTTAATGTTCCATTGTATTCATTAGTATCATAAC
Organism: Enterococcus sp. AMC1251; assembly: GCF_058216535.1. Classification (NCBI taxonomy): domain Bacteria; kingdom Bacillati; phylum Bacillota; class Bacilli; order Lactobacillales; family Enterococcaceae; genus Enterococcus; species Enterococcus sp. AMC1251. Next base: position 2,031,172 of record NZ_CM177098.1, read on the forward strand.
AAATCTCTATATTGTCCTTCTTATTAGAACCTAAATAATCTGCATATTTCCCTTCTAATGCCGAAACATCACCATCATTATCAGTTACAACTCGAACAGGTATTTTTAAATTCTGAGCAATTTCTAAAAAGCGTAAAAATGAGGTTCCTACGGATATAACCTCTACATTATCCTCAATCGGTAACTTTCCACCATGTGTATCCATATACGCTCTCTGTATCACCAATTCATCAGAGTCTCCTTCAACAAGTATTGCTTTATCACATAGAATTAAACGTAAAGTGTCATATCCCGCCACTTTCTCAAAAAAAACTTTCGATTCGATGTCATCAAATCGAATAGTTTCTTGTTGGTTAAGAAGTATTAAATTATCTAATCCAAGCTTATTTGCCACAAAGCTGCTATGTGTGGACATAATTATTTGCTTATCGCCATAATTTGACTTTATACTTTCAAGTAATTGATTTAAACGAGCATGACTGATATGACACTCTGGTTCTTCAATCAAAATAACTGATGAAACCTCCGCTCGCTTGTTAGACAATGCTAAATCCGTTTTTATGATCGCTTGTTCACCTTTACCAATATATTCAAAAGGAATGTTATTTAGTTGTGTGATAAGACTTCCATCCCAAGTAGAACGAGATCCTAAATCAACCGTTAATTCAATTTCTTTTTTACTTAATTTTGAAATACCAGTTATTTTTGTGTTAATATCAGAAATTGCAGGGTCTTTAGAGAATGTTTCTTTTACCTTACGAAAAGCTTGAGCAACTTTAGTTTTTTCATCAGTTTCTAGTATGTTCTGAACAATTCTAGATATATACATATCAGAGCCATTTTGAAATTTACTAAATCCAACATCAATAAACGATGATTTTATTGGAATACTTCTTGCTGTTAAAGCTTTTCTAGAAAACGCATACCATTCAACATCATAGTATTCTATTGGTAAACTTGCTACCTCACCAACATTTAACAAAGATTCATACTCTTCGTTATATTTTTCATCTAAAGCAATTTTCAAAGCAATACCATTTGTTCTACCTATTTTGCTCTTGTCAGTAAATTTATCACCCTCGAGTATTGGAAAGGAACCATCACTTAAATATAATTCAATAAGGATATACGGTGCTTCTGGTATATTACCACGATTCACATCTTGTAAATACTCGTTTACAACTTCATTATTAAATAAGTATTGTGTTAAATTTCCTTTTATTGTTCTTCCTCTAAAGATACCACTCAAAGCCATATGAATAGCTTCTAATATTGTAGATTTTCCAGCTTCATTATTACCAACAAGAATATTGATTCCTTTTTTTAAATCTAATTCGAAGCTTCCTTGAATGCATTTAAAATTTTCAATTTTTATCTTTTCTATCATGTATCTATCCCCTTTATAAAGTAGTTATAATTACATTATCCTACAATTAAACCGTTTTCACAAGGTTGCTCAGTATTAACTATTCCAAATATTCAAACACCCCATGTGATGTTACTAAAAAATTACCTTCAATTTCCATATCTCTTCCTAACGCTCCATAATCAATATAATGCTGTAAGTGATCTGGCATCTCACCTAAACTCCCTGTTTCCTCAATGTAATATCGCGCTACATCCTCCATCGAATCACAATCCGAATAACAAATAATATCATCCACATGCTCCAATAATTCTTCCAAACTATTAAACCAATATCCTTGAATTTCGGATAATTCATCATAAATTGGTGTTCCTTCTATTTCTTCTATCATTTCGCAAAGTCGATTGACATCTTCAAGTGGTGTATATTCATCAATTTCAAACGGCAACTCATAATCATGAATCGCATACTCTTCATATTCTTCGTTTAAACCAATTCGTTCTTTTACTTCATCAAAATCAATAGGTGGCGTAAACCATTCACCAACTAGTTCTCCTTCGTTATATTTACCTAAATTAGCAATATACACTTGCATTTCCATCTGAATTTTCTCCTTTCTTTATAGAAATCAAAAATTATTACTAGAATTTTTCACTGTATACTCTAAAAAATCTCAATTTCCAAAATTATCGTTCTTAATGTTTTTTTAATATTTGCTAATTGACTAGGCAGTCTATTTTTTTAGAGTTCTCTAGTTAAAGCTAATATCAGTTCAAAAAACAAATTTATGATATAATGTATTAAAATAGTAGTTGTGCCATATGGCCATGGTTACCCGTCTTATTACTAGTTTTAATCGTCACTACATTCCTGACAACAAAATCAAAACATATGAATCTAGGAGGAATGATAAACATGAATAAAATTATTAATGTTGTTGCAATACTAGACTTCTTTATCAACTTGGCGGTTTTTGTTGGTTCGAATCCAGCCCTTGTCAGTAAGGTAAGCAATTTGGTAACGCGCATGGCAGAGCTACTATTTAATAATCTTTTATTCATATCCAACTGCACAACCTCCTAAATCATTATTCCAATACCAAACACAAATAAATACATATAACTGAAATTTCTACAAAAATTGTATATCTATTATGCCCCAATAATCTTATTAAAAATGTTCAGTAATACATCTTTCACTCCGCCTGCATTAAACACTAAACCTACTGCAATTAAAGCAATAACTAGAAATCCAATCAGCTTAGAAAATTCTCGTTTAAAGCCCAAATAAATACCAATAACCACAATCGCCATTAACACCAGTGATTGAGCATTGGATAAAAACCAATTATACAAATTTTGTCCAAAGTTCATTAGAATTGCTTCCCCCTCTCTTCTAAATAATTGTAACGATTCGCAAAATAGCGTTGAACACGTTTCAACAAATTAATAGGTGCCAGTCGTTCGCCATAAATTGTTATTTTATTATGATAGTGAGGATAAAACGTCTGCTTATAAAAATCATACTGATAGTAAATTGACTGTGGCTTCTTAAACCCTTCAATAATGAGAGTTGTGTATTTGCCTGTATCTAACAAATACAATTGGTTCTCTATACCACAGAAAAAACCAAATTGCTTTAGCTCCACGGTTAGACGACTCATAAAATCACATCCTCTACGGGTGTCACTTGCTGTTCTAACAATTTTTCATGACGCTCGCTTAACTGCGCTTCGCGAATCATCTCATCAATCACATCTGTCCCATTTCGTTCATCAATTTTCTTAGCAACCTTCAAGGTTGGGGCGACTTGTCGTCTCAACCAATTTAATGTGCGATCAAAGGAATACAGTTCTGGTTTCGTTGTTAAGCGTAAAGCTCCCCGATCTTTCCCAATAAACCATGCCCATTGCTCATTTGTTTCCCACGATGAACGGCGCTTCGATTCCTCTTTATCGACAAAACGAATATAACGATTGATAATGTCGAAGGCTGTCTTTTCAGCATCGCCATAGGTTAGTAAATCATTGATTGCATGGGTTGCACGCTCATTTTTCAGGCGAATCTCAAAGCGATTTTTGACCTCAGCTTCTTCTAAAGCAATGTCATTTTTCACATACTGCTCATAGTCTTTTTCATAAATACAAAAGTAAACCTCACTTTTAAGAGAACCAATATACAACGTATTGCCCATTCCTTGCTTTTCATCACGATGCACCAATTCTCCTGAACGGTAATTTTTAAACGTACGAAAAACTGAAATACATTCTTCTTGCTTACACTTCTGTGCTAATGTAGGAATGTCTAAGATGCCAACTTTATCATTAATGGCTAAATCTATTCGTTTGAAGACACACTGCTCTTTTAAACACTCTCGAAAGAAGTCAAACCAATTTCGATGCTGTGCCAACAGGAAGCTTTCAAATTGTCGACAGCCTTTTCCCTTAAGCTCTAAAAGAACTCCCTTAGTCTCATCATAGGAAATCATCACTACAATATCACCAAAGCGATAATGCTCTTGATAGCCATAAAAAGCATAGTCCTCATGAAGCATGTAATCACTATCGATACGTAAAATCACTTCAATGATGTGCTGAACATTTGTCGTTGGAAACCGAATCCTAACATAGTCAAATAACAGCTCTAATGGATTATCTGGATCAAACCGCTCTAATGCATTGAACAGTGCTTCTTTTAATTGTGTCGTTGGAATTACTTTGCCATTTTCAATACTGTTTAAATACGATCGACTAATACTGGCTGCTGTTGCCAATTTATTTTGAGATAACCCAAAAGCCATCCGTTTTTCCTTAAGCTCTTGAATCCATGGGGTTGTATCAGTCACTTGCCTTCCTCCAATCAAAAAAGCAGTTGTCCACTTTTACATATCATCAGACAACTGCTTAAAAATTATGAATTCCTTTTAAATCAAGGGTTCAGTCAATATAAAAGACTATTTCTAGTCGTATTTGTGCCCCCCTGTTAGATATGGGGGACTAATATATTGGCGTGGCTAGCGCCACACCAATGACAAACTAGTCAGGCGCAGCAACCTTTGCTTCGCAAGTCACTGCGTCTGCCTGTTTGTTTTGTATCAACTCTTCTATTGCCTTTAAAAAATCATGTTCTTTAGGCACAAGCGGTGTATAAAATTCACTAATGATACTGGTTCCAACATCTACATAACCTCTCCCTTTAATGGGTTTTAAGAAAAAGTCTTTGTCTGTCTCCCCAAACATCATCGAGTACCCCAATTCAGACATTCTTCCTAAAGCAACACGAAAATTAAATTGATCGCGAATACCATCGCCTAAATATTTTGCATCAGGTCGTTGACAAGCAAGAATGAGGAAGAAACCACTTTGGCGTCCTAGCATCACGATTTGCTTTAATTTACTCATGACCTCAATGCTTTCACGTCCAATCATTTCCATAAACGAGGTGTATTCATCAAATACTAAAAAGTTAGCTGGTAACCCTAAATACGCATAATTTTCTCCTGTTTTATAGCCTTCCATTTGCTTCATCGTTTCATTTCGTTCCATCATTTCATCGTAGAACTGGTTTAAACAAGTGATCATCTCGTCTTTCTTATAATAAACATTTGGCATGACGGTTTCTAAGTCTGCTAAATCCGCATTCTTTGGATCAAGCACATAAATAGTCGCATTGGTTTGTAGCAAGGCTTCAATAATCGTTAAAATAAAATAAGTCTTACCTCCACCAGTTCCGCCAGCAATCAGCATATGGGGTAAAGAATCGTATGCCCAAAGAACTGAATCCATCAATTTTAGTGTGCCATTCATTGCCTGTACTTCATCAATGGTGATTCGACTATTGATGGTATCGTAAAGCAAGGTATATTCCACATAGGAATCCTTCAAAATTTTATCGACCAATTCACAGTATAGTCCTGTTTCCAGCTTTTTCTCTAACCGTAATAATTGATCTTGATAAGTTCCCATCGTAATCTCTACATGAATGTGAATCAAGCCATCCTTTAAACGATAATAAACCTTTGGGAAATACGTGATTTTTTCTTTTGTCTTGTTTCCACCTAAATCTTTGAAAAATGACTCTGATTGAACTTGCTCTGATTCATACCAGCCATTTTCAAGTAGCATTCGAGCGAGTTTTTGTCGATGCTGTAGCTGTTTTAAATGATCTATTCGATAATAAGAGTAAAGAAATACTAGCAATAAACAAACAAAAAAAGCAGTGAGGACACTACTTATCAAATAGGGAATATTCAGTTGAATGTTGGCATCCAATAGTTTCAAATCAGACCAATTCATTTCAAGAAGTGACTGTCTATAAAATAAAGCCATCACTAATAAAAAAACAGGAACCAATGAAACTAAGGCGACGTGATAAACAAGAAGTTTATTTTTAGGTTTGATTTTCTTTCCACGATAATTTAATAATTTTTTCATGTGAAATCCCTCAATTGCTGATTGGCACGAGAAATATCATCATACAAAACTTCTAAACAAGCCACATGATAGTTTAATAATGCTTGATAGGATTCAACATGGACTCCTTTTTGACCTAATGACTCAGCTTCTTTGATTTGTTCTAAAATTAAGTTAATAATCTGTTCATCCATTTATCTTGCCTCATGACAATCAAGATAAAAAATGATCAGCTCTTTTGAAGTTTCTTCACCTGCACAGGCAAAATCAAAGCACATTGCTCTTTTCTCTTTTGTTTTCTCTTCGTCAAGAATTAAACCAAACACAGCATCTTGATTTTCTAAGCAATGCTCGATGACCTCCGTTACCACTTGATCTTGATTAATCGGAGCATCAGATGACACTACTTCTTCAAAATCTTTGAGAAATTCATCCATACCGATCATTGTCCCTTGAATGGATTGCTGCATCATGCTGATTCCACCTTCCCATTTTTAGTCACTGGAATTGATTGCTTTTTCTTCTCTTTTAAACGAATATCATCTGCCTTTACATACCAGTCCACGTCAGCCCCTTGAAACGTGGCAGTTGCCACTGTATCTGCCACCGGATTAATCAATTCGACCTCTGCATTATAATCAAATTCCTTAAGCGGAACAGATGCAGGTATACTCACTTGAATCATGCGTCCTTGACCTGTTGATTTTAAATCATAGGTACGCTCCTTAATGTCATTTGATGCTGTACCATCTTCATTTTGAATGCGCACTTCTCGGCGTAAAGCTGAAAATTTCAATAGACCAAATGTTGCTTCTTTTTCAATGACAATTCCTTCTGCTAATCTCATTATTTTTCCTCCCTTTCTTACGCCTTCACAATATCATCAGCGTGCATGACATAATTGGTGAATCCTCTTGTCCCGATTTTATAGCCCTCTGCTATAATTTTAGGCTGAATCAGTTTGACTTTATCTTCTACCTCAAAATGCTTCTCACCAGCATCAGCAGGTAAAATAACCACAATGTCATCTGCTCGTTGAATGGTAGAATACAAATTATAACTTCTAGAAAGGACTGTCGGTCTGCCATTAATTCGGCGTTGTTCAACCGCTCCTTCTCCTGCATATTCAAGTTGTCCAAAGGTTTGTTCCATATTTGGAATAATGTGTTTTAGTTCCATTCTTTTTCCTTCTTTCTGTTTAAATTTAAATAGCTCTAGCTTCAATCTAGTTAGAGTCAGACTTTCTTAGTCGTTTGTAGCCTAATATAGCTACTGTCCCTAGAAACAGCACCGTACCTGTTTTAAAGAGAACTCCCTTACTCAATAAATTCTCTTTAAAAGAGACATAATCTCGTCTACTTCCCATTTTATACGTCACCCCCTCTCAATAATTTAACAGACAAAAAAGACGACCTGTGTGTTTGATCGCCTTTCCCATTATTTCTTAATTATCTTTATTTAAGTTTTTGAGATACCACTTGTAACCAATCCCACCTGCAAAACTAACAATAAGCAACAAGCCAATTATCGCTACTACCCTATTTCGTTTTTGTTCACCTGTTTGTGGTAAACGGCCTTTTTCTTTTGGTTGAGGATTTTTAGGCTCTAGTTTTTCTGGAACTTTTTTATTGGTCATCTCCCATTTTACAATCTCATTATCCTCTGCAATTTCAAAAGGTAACGGAGTCTCATCTAACTCATACCCTTCTGGAGGATCAAACTCTTTAAACGTATAATTCCCTGCTGGTAACCCCTTAAATTTAAACTGTCCTTTTTCATCCGTTCGACCTTCAACCACAATTTTCCCGTCTTTATCCACAATTTGAATCCCTGTTTTAGGCAATGGATCAGCTGTAGCAACATCTATTTTAGACAGCTCTGCTCCACCCTTTTTCAAGATATTTTGGATTTTGAATAGTGGTTCTATTGATTCATCCAACTTGAGCTGTTCATCAGAATTTTCATTTTTTTCATCCATTGGGATTGACGTTGTTGAATTTAGCTCGATCTCTGAATCAGTTGCTTCTTTTGTTGCAGAAGTATCTTTTTTAGCATTCTTATCTGTTAATGACAATTCTTTTCCTTTTTCATCATATGCTGTGATGCCTTCCATTGTAGAGACAATTTTTATCGATTGTTCAGAGATAAGATAATCATCAGAAGACGGTTTTTTTTCTTTTAATATAAAGGTGCCTACTGGAACATTTTTGAAGGAAACAACCGATTTTTCATCAGCTGTTACAGTTTGTATGACCTTTTCTTCTTCACCTTCTAAAGTAAAGACAGCTCCTTTGGCATTTCCAGAAAAGTCATACGTATAACCTTCCTTCTCATGAAGAATTGCCTTCTCGTTTTCCTTGATAAAAGAAAACTGATTAAAATGAAGCTTATTAAGAATTGGTTGATCTTCTTCATCAGACACATTAATCTTCACCACTTGATCGTGATTGTTACCATCAAATGTAAACGGAAATTGACGCGTATCTAACTCATGGAGAGAACCCGCACTTAATTCCTTGACATAGTAATTGCCCACTTGTAAGTTTAATTGCTCACGACCGATACCATCACTTGTTTTAATAACAGCCATCAAGCTATTAGGATCAACGGATAAATGATCATTTACATGAATCGCATCCACATTGTATAAACCAAAGAACTTTTCTTCGGATGGGACAGTCTCTAGCATTGGGCTATTATCTTTCCACCCCTTTATACTTTCCTCATCCTTATGAATCATGAGCTCAACCTCTTGAAAATCATTTTTTACCTCTAAACTTGTTGAAACTAAATCAACCGTTTGCCCACCATAGGTTAATTCAAATGGTAGTTCTGCTTCATCGATCATAAATCCAGCAGGTGCACTTTTTTCCACTGCAACATACTTCCCTAAAAAGAGCTGGGGCATATTCTCAATAACCCCATCATTATTGGTCGTTACAGTCGCAACAACCTTTCCCTTAGCATGTCGTTTTGTACCACCAACCAAAATATCTTCTGCCGCTTTTAAATCAAAGACAACGTTTGCTAGTGGAGCTTGGTCGTATTCTAAGCGCTGAATAAAGCCATATTCAGAATTTAACGAGGTTAATTCCACTGGCTGTTTACCTAGCTTCGTTAGCTTCAATAGCCTCATTTGAGGTTGATTATTCCATGTGATTTCAATCGTTTTATTCGGTTCAATCACGATTTCTTGAGACAGACCTTTATTGACAAAGCCATCAGCAGCTTGTATTTCTGTTATTTTAACCTTAGTTCCTGCTTTAATATCCCTCAATTCAGCTAAACCATTCTCCTTTGTAGTGACCTCTTTCGTTTGTCCAGCATATTCAAATTTTATCTTTGTATTTGCCAATGCTTTTCCTGTCGTTTCATCTACTTTCTTAAGTTTGACATGTCCGTTTAAATTCACTTTAATAGTCAAGCCAAAGCTTCCCGCTGAATTTAGTTTAAATTTAGCTAATCTTTGTTGCCCTTTCTTATGATAAACAAAAGTTGTTCCTACATCGTTTTTATTGGCAATATCATACTGTAATGTCCCTGTTTCTTTAGAAGCTGCTTTAGCCATTAGCTTTAGTGTATTTCCTGATTTTTCAACGTTTAAATTTGCTGAATTACTGGCTAATACCTTATATTTGTTTAGCACACCATTTGAATCACTTAGGGTAATGGACTCACCAACATTTAGTTCAATCGTTTGATTATCAAAACTTGGCTTACGATTATGAGCGTTCACCTGATTCAATATTCGTTGCTTTTCTGCTTGATAGTTTGGAACCTGGGTTGTTAACAATTCATTTCCTAGTGTTTCCCAAATAATACGCTGTGTAATAGTATACGATAGTGCATTAGGATTTGTTTGATACCCATAATAAGCAATCAGGGCTAAACGATCCTTTTCTGGTATACTCAATTCGCTAGGTTCAAAGCCTGCTCCTGGCTCCGTCACAGGAATACCATGCTCAATACAAAATGCTGGATCTCCATCCACTGTCATCATATTCGAGCCTTGCTCTGTCCAATGTGTCCCATTGAGTAATTTAGAGTGCCATGTAGACACCCAATCCCCAATCTTATGAAATGACCCCTCTGCAGCGTATACGGATGATGCAGAAGTAATAAGGGGTAGTGTGATTAATACGAACAATAATAATCGATTGATTAATTTATTTACTTTTTTCAAAATGATTCCTCCTTTTTTCCATAAAAAAAAGAGCAAGATTTTTAGGTTCAAAATCTTGCTCTAGTGTCTTGATTCAAGTGTCTGATGTTCACTTGTTTCTACTATTTAATTTTCTAAATTTTGTAAAAGTCTACTTGTCTTAATTGGTCGATAATCGTACCCAATTTCAGTCAGTAGCTCTTCCCAATTTTTATTTGTTCGTCTCATAATTGTATCAATTGATGGTAAAGCGTCTCGATCATATCTTTTTCTAAATTCGGTCATAGATAAGCTTTCTTCTAAATCTAATCGGACAATTTCGTTCTTTAAGCTTGTTAGCAATTCAAAGTCTGTTACAAACCTTTTAGAGCCCACTCGTTTATCAAATAATTGGCTTATATCAATCTGCCTTTTATTAACCGTTGATAGGCTTGGGAGGTTTTTACCTTTACGATTCTTTTCATACATCCTTTGTGACCGAACATTATTCTTCACAATAAAAGATTGGAGAATCTCAAACAGCTGGTCATCTGAATATTTTGCCCATCTATATCGATCGTATGTTTTATTTCCTAAACGATTTTGCAAATTTTCCCACGAACCAAAACGCTCATTGATAAACCATAAGCTCGGCACTTTATTCGAAAACTCTTTTTTTGCGTTCTGATAGTCTCTAACACTTGTGATACCTTCAAATTCAATAAATTCTTGAATTAATACCATCAATTCTAAATCATTTTTTTCTTTCCAAATCGTTCGATGATCTTTTACTGTCATCAGCCACTCACCCTTTCATTTGTAAAAAAGTACTTTGGCTTGTCCATTTTACACTTGCACCAACTGCACAGGTTCTTCTCTGTATTTAGTAGACTCATCCTCTAATCTACTAAATTGGAGCATCGTTTTGGTATTTTTGGAATCCTTTTTGTCGTCAATTTCACCTATGATTTCCACCTGTTTTCTGACAACACAGGTAGTCAAAATGGGATAATCAAGGATAATCGCAGAAAATACCATCGATTTCCTTAAACAAAGCCAAAAGAAAAAGCCCTTGATATCAAGGACTTTCGCACTTTTTTCTTACTCGGGCAATCTAAGAAACACTTATCTTCTAATTTCTTTAATACGAGCTGCTTTACCATGTAATGCACGTAAGTAATAAAGTTTCGCACGACGAACTTTACCATAACGAACTACTTCGATTTGAGCAACACGTGGTGTGTGTAATGGGAATGTACGTTCCACACCAACACCGTTAGAAATTTTACGTACTGTATATGTTTCGCTGATACCAGCGCCACGGCGGCCGATAACAACTCCTTCAAATAATTGGATACGTTCGCGTGTTCCTTCGACAACTTTCGCATGAACGCGAACAGTGTCCCCAGGACGAAACGCAGGAATATCCGTACGTAATTGTTCTTGTGTTAATTCTTGAATTAATGGATTCATTCTTTTTTCTCCTCATTCCAAACATTCTTATGACTACTGCCACAGCGGAATATCGTAATAGTTGAGCGCTTTGCACTCACTGAAACAGTGTAACATAGCTATTCTAAGCTGTAAAGGGATTCCCCTAATTTTTTAACGATTCTACAATAGTTCAAAACTGTCTAAATATGTTTGTAACTGATTAATGAATTTACCTAAATGTATACCATCGACAAGACGATGATTTACTTGAATAGAATAAGGCAATAGCAAACGATCGCCATTCTTTTCAAATTTACCCCTGGTTACTTACGAAAACCAAGGCAAACAAGAAAATTGGATCATCATATCTTGTTGATAGTTAGAGCTCGGAAAGTAGTCTCGCTGAGCCCCACTCACTCTTTTTGCCTCATCAGAGAAAGCTTTCATACTCCCTTCATAGTCAAAGAGTCAGAATATGGAATAACTCACTACCAGCTTTTAAATCCATAAAACTTGGAATTAAACGCTCAACTAAAACAACCTCTTTACCACGAATTTTATAACGAAAATTTTTGATACGATTCATTATTTTGGTCGTTGCATCTATCAATCCAGAATAAAAAGAAATATCATTTTGTTTCGCATATTGATAAAAATAAGTCACATCTATTTGAGTCGTAATATCATAAAGAGGAATTCCTCCACATTCAGAAAAGAAATCAAAATGTTCTTTTCTATCCCATGTTGTTTGATCAATAATTTCCACTGATATACTCATCCAAACGTCTCCTTTTTATTCAGTCGGTGTATTTAGCTTACTCGTTTTCAGCACGGATTTCTTCCAACCATTTTGCTTGCTGTTCTGTTAGTTCTATTTTTTTTAGCATATCTGGTCTGCGTTGGAATGTTCTTCTTAGAGACTCTATTTGCTGCCACTCATCAATCAATTTATGATTTCCATTAGTGAGAACCTCGGGTACACTCATCCCATTAAATTCCGCTGGACGCGTATATTGAGGATGTTCTAATAATCCTGTTGAATGCGAATCTGTTTGTGCAGATAGTTTATTCCCTAACACATCAGGCAGCAGGCGAACCGTCGCATCAACCATGACCATTGCCCCTAACTCTCCACCTGTTAAAACGTAATCTCCCAGTGAAACTTCATCCGTAACGAAAGAACGAATACGCTCATCGTATCCTTCATAATGACCACAGATGAAAACCAAATGCTCTTCTTCAGAAAACTCTTCTGCCATTTTCTGATCAAACCGCTTACCCGCTGGATCTAGCAAAATCACACGTTTTTTAGTTTCCGGTGATGCTTCTTCAATTCTTTGCAAGTTATCATAAATCGGCTGAACTTTTAGTAGCATACCTGCCCCACCGCCATAAGGATAATCGTCAACCGACTGATGCTTATTATCTGAATAATCACGGAAATTGGACACATTAATTTCTAGTAAATTTTTTTCTACAGCTTTTCCAATAATGGATTCTCCCATCGGACCTTCAAACATTCTTGGAAAAAGCGTCAATACATCAATTTTCATCGTCAATCAAACCTTCTGGAATTTCTACACGAACGATCCCTGCCTCTAAATCAACAGACTTAACAACAGATTCGATATAAGGAATCAAGGCATCTTTTTTCTTAGGTATTTGAACAACCCAGACATCATTTGCTCCTGGAGAAAGGATCTCTTTGATCTTCCCAAGTTCTTCATTGTTTCCATCAATAACCGTCAACCCAATGATTTCATGATAATAAAATTCATCTCCTGGTAAATCCTTTAACCCTTCTTTTGACACTTTCAAAATTCCATCACGGTATTTTTCAACATCATTGATGGAAAAATGATCTTCAAATGTGACAATATCAAAATTTTTATGTTTGCGATGCGTTTTGATCGTTAGTTCGATTGGCGCTTTTTTTTCTTGAAATAATGTCAAAACAGATCCTTTTTTATAGCGTAGTTCTGGAAAATCCGTTTGAGAAATTATTCGTACTTCACCTTTTAAGCCTTGAGTATTGACGATTTTTCCAACATTTAAATATTCAGACACTTAAAACCCTCATTTCAAAATTTTAGTCTTTCTCATTCTACCATTTCTATAGACCGAATTCTATTATATATACGCAAAAAGAAAGCCATTCAATTCAGAATCGCTTTCTTTTTCTCTTTTAAGCATTGACTCCTGTTAAGGTTCCATAAATCAAGAATAGGTTCAATGCTGTCAATACAAGCGCAATGATCCACGCCAAAATTTTCACCCACATTGGATTAGCAAATCGTCCCATAATTTTTTTATCACTTGTGTACATCGTTAAAGGAATGATTGAAATTGGTAATGCGATACTTAAAAATACTTGTGTATACAACAATAAATCCTCTACCGCTGATTCTCTACCGCCATAAAGAATTACGCAAATAATAACGGGTACGATCGCAATCAAACGCGTCACGACTCTACGCATCCACAGTGGCATTTTCAAGTGAATAAATCCTTCCATAACAATTTGACCTGAAAGTGTCCCAGTTATCGTAGAGTTCTGACCTGAAGCAAGTAAAGCAATCGCAAATAAAATACTTAAAACTGGACTCGCAATATTTCCAACAATATCAGGATTTTTCAAGGCATCAAACAAGTCTACAAACTTTCCTAAATCACTATTCGTTCCATAAAACAACGCCCCACCTAAAATCAGCAACAAGCAATTAACAATAAAAGCAACGGTCAATTGAATATTTGAATCCCAAATCGTAAAACGAATGGCTTTCGCTTTTTCTTTATCATCATTACGATCAAATTTCCGTGCTTGAGCAATGGATGAATGTAAGTATAAATTATGCGGCATAACCGTTGCCCCGACAATCCCTAATGCTAAAAATAGCATCGATTTGTCACTTGCAATTCGCGTATCTGGAATAAAGCCACGAAGTACTTCACCAATATTTGGATCAGCCAATGCCACTTCATATGCAAAAACAAAAAAGATCACTGCAATCAAGCAAGCAACAATGGCTTCTATTTTTCTGAATCCTAGTTTCGTTAGCAATAATAACAATAAGACATCAAACGTTGTAATCAATACACCGATCAATAATGGGAAACCAAACAACAATTGCAATGCCACAGCGCCGCCAATCACCTCAGCAATATCCGTAGCCATGATTGCAAGTTCCGTAATGATCCATAAAACAATGCCTGTTTTTTTGCTTGTATGTTCTCTAGTCGCCTGTGCTAAATCTCTGCCTGTCACGATTCCAAGTTTTGCCGCCATACTTTGAAGAAGCATAGCGATCAAGCTTGATAATAGGATGACACTCAGTAATGCATACTTATATTCTGCACCACCCGCAATCGAGGTGATCCAATTTCCCGGATCCATATACCCAACTGCTACAAGCGCTCCTGGTCCGCTATAAGCCATTAATGTTCGCAAAAAACTAGCATTTTTCGGTACATCAACAGTGTTGTTTATTTCTTCTAAACTAGGACCATTTGCATATTCCAACAACTTTTCTGCTTCGTTTTTCCCTTGTTTCATGTTGATCCTTCTTCCAACTATAAATTATCAGGTTTATATCATTGTATTTTTAGGCGCGCCATAATCCTTAAAACAATTATAATCCTCTCACTGTTCCTTGTAAATAGGAAACACTCCGTTATTTTTTCATTTAGGTCTAAAGTTGGATGTTTTTACTGTAAGTTCTTTGTATAATAATCTTAACAAGTTCATTCTTACAACTTTGTTCGTAAAATTTGATAAATAACAATGGTAAAATAATAAGAAGACTTTTATACTAAGAGGTAGTTACTTGATCCAGTTTTTTAGCTAGTCTTTAGGACAAAATGATAAAATATCGTTCTACGAGACTGGACAATCCTGCTATACTTTTAAATTAAGGAGATGATCGACATGAGCATCGCGCTTTCAAGAAAAATTATTAACTGTATTTCAATCGTAGGGATTATCGCAACGATTGCTGCGACGATTTACTTTATGCGATTAGGTGTTTTTAAAGACGTTAATGCATTGAGAGGATTAGTCGGTGACTCAGTTATCCTAGGTCCAATTCTGTTTATGTTAATCCAGATCATTCAAGTGGTGATTCCAATCATACCAGGCGGTATCAGTTGTGCCGCAGGTGTTCTGATATTTGGTCCTTTTGCAGGGTTTATCTATAATTACGTTGGGATTGCGATTGGTTCTGTGATTATTTTCCTTTTAGGGCGCCAGTATGGGAAACCATTTATTCTAAGTTTAGTTAGTGATAAGACCTATAATAAGTATATTGGCTGGTTGGATAATGAAAAACGCTTTGAACGTCTCTTCGCTTTAGCTATTTTTCTACCCATTGCTCCAGATGACGCTCTTTGCTTAATGGCTGGTTTAACCAAGATGCCCATAAAGAAATTTACATTGATTATCCTCTTGGCAAAACCCGTTTCAATCTTCTTATATAGTTTAGCATTGATTTACGGCGGTACATTCTTAAACGGTTTACTAGGATTTTAGAGCATAAAAATATATAATAGGTAAAGAGATAGGATGCTCGTGTAGCCTATCTTCTTTTATGTTAATTTTTATAGGAGTGAATTAAATGATAAAATATATCAAAAATAGTTTTAAAAATATGATTGATTTTTTTGCAAGTACATCGGCATATTTTCGTGATGTCTTGTTGATGCATGGCTTTATGCTTTTTATACTACTTCCTCTTTTAGCCAGTTCGACCCGCTTCATTTTAAGACAAGGAAAAATTGACTATTTATCTTATGATACAATTCCAATCATCTTTTCAAAGCATCCTGGTGTTTTGATTGCATTGATTATCGTTCTCATAACCATTGTGATTGCTGTTTTTTTTGAATTTACTTTCTTACTTTTAAGTATTTTTTTTATTAAGAAAAATGAACCTATTTCTCTAACGAATTTGCTTAAAGGAACTCTTCTTCAACTAAAAAAAATTCGATTTAGTACAATTCTTTTTTTCCTATTTTATTTTTTGTTTGTTTTACCTCTTAGCGGATTAGGTTTTAATTCAGATTTACTGTCAAAAATAAAAATCCCTGCTTTTATTATGGACTTTGTATTTGCTAATCGCGTTACGATTATTGCTTTAGTGGTTTTAGTTTATTTACTTTTCTTCTATCTTTCTATTCGTTTGATTTTTGCATTGCCCGAAATGATCTTAAGGGATGTTCCATTTCGTCAAGCAGTTAGAGAAAGTTGGCGTTCGACAAAAAAACATTTCTTTAGGATTTTAGGACAATTTATTGTGATCGGTGGTAGTATTTTAGTTGTTTTTGTTCTTAGTTATACAGTGATACTAAGTGCGCAGGCGATCATTGAAACTGCTATTCCTAGTTATGCTTTGGTCAGTGCCGTAGTTGCGATGACACTTTTACAATTTATTTTACTCCTTAATATTGTTTTCTCTACAGTCGGTATTTTTTACATTACAATTGACTATATGGATGATGAAGGTTTTTTACCTGATTTACCACAATGGTTTTCCGATCAGCCAAAACAAACTAGGAAAGAATGGACAGTCTTTAAAATTAGTTTATTTGTCTTTATTGCAACTTTGTTCGGTATTGGCGTAGGAACCTACAATACTAATTATTTAAGTAATCCCTCCGTCACAGAACCTTTAACCATATCTCATAGAGGTGTAGATGCATCAAATGGTGTTCAAAATTCATTATCTGCTCTAGAAAAAACTAGTTTAGAACACCCTACTTATGTAGAGATGGATATACAAGAAACCAAAGATAAGCAATTTGTGGTCATGCACGATTTCAATTTAAAAAAGCTTACAGGTGTGAATAAAAAGCCTAATCAGCTAACGTTGGATGAATTAACCGAGTTGACGGTCAAGGAAAATGGCATGGAAGCCAATATTTGTTCCTTTGATGACTATCTCGAAAAAGCAAAAGAATTACAGCAGAAGTTATTAATTGAAATCAAAACAACATCACAAGACAGTCCTGATATGATTAAACGATTTACTGAAAAATATAGAAATGTTATTTTATCGGAAAATCATATTCTACACACATTAACTTTTGATACTGCAACTCAGTTAAAGGAACAAGAATCTGAATTTTATGTTGGTTATATTCTTCCATTCAATATTGTTGGACCTCCTGTTATGAATGTAGATTTTTTTACAATGGAATACACAACGTTGAATCGCAACTTTATCAATGCAGCTCATAGTGATGGAAAAAAAGTTTATGCTTGGACTGTGAATGACGAAGATACAATGACTCGGATGATGTTTTATGGTGTAGACGGTATCATCACAGATCAACTGAAATTGCTTAATAAGACTATTAGAACTGATTTAGATGAACCAACTTATTCTGATAAGCTACTGCATTTCGTTATTGGGATTGGTTAATATAGTATATACAAGGAGAGAGGCCGAGACAAAAGCGTTTAGCTCCTTCGGAAATAAGCTGCTTTTTTCTCGCCGTTTATTCGGATTTAGAGCGTGGGACAAAACTAAAGATCAGTTTTGTCCCACGCTCTCTCTTATTCATTTTGCATTCATTCGTGTCTTACCTTCTTGGCATATATAAAGAAGTGGACAAATATTGCATTTAGGACTTCGTGCTAAACAATGATAACGACCGAAAAAAATCATTGTATGATGGGTTTTCACCCACAATTCTTTAGGAATTTTTCTCATCAATGTTTGTTCGACTTCCATCACATTGGCATCTAATTTACAAATACGTAAACGTTTTGACACACGTTCAACATGTGTGTCAACTGCGATAGCCGGTTCGCCAAAAGCATCCCCCATCACCACATTAGCTGTTTTACGACCAACACCAGGTAAAGAAATTAACTCTTCACGATTTTCAGGTACTTTCCCACCAAACTGATCTAGTAATTGTACAGCACATGCTTTAATATTCTTTGCTTTATTTCGATACAAACCAATCGTTTTAATTTTTTGAATGATATTCTCTACTGGAGCTGCCGCAAGTGCCTCTGGTGTTGGATATGCGGCAAATAAGGCTGGGGTTGCTTTATTTACAGAAATATCCGTTGCCTGGGCACTTAAAATCACAGCGATTAATAGTTGAAATGGACTTTTATGTTCGAGCTCACACGCTGCATCTGGAAACATATCATACATGATTTCTATCGCTTCCATTGTTTTCTCTTTAGAAAGCATTTATCTACCTCCTACTCACTATCTTCTGGATTTAGCCAATTGTGTAAGGTAACTTTGGGTATTGCCTCATTTTGGGTACCTTGTTGCTCGATTTCTTTTTGGATAAGCGCCTGTTTCCGACGTTTTTGATCTTCTGCTACTTGCTCTTTCGTCGTAATATTTTTACGCTCCCAAGCCAGCAAAATGCGATCGATATACTTTAAACTATACGCTTGATTCAATACAGCTTCTCTTAAAGCCAATCGAATGAGTTCAGGTTGATAGTGATCTGTTTCTAACCATTGACCAATCATCTCCAGTTCAATTGGTGATAGTTGACGACCAAACTCTTTTTCAAACCCCTGATAAAGTTGTTTGATTATTTCTTCTGATGTCACTTCTTTTTGTTTTTCCGTCTGCTTTTGCTGTAGTAGATCAATTTTTTCAAAAATCGGTAATAAATCATACGTATCCATCATTTGCCCTTGATCATTTTGTTTTGTTTCAATAATCAAAAATCCGCGTGAAACGAGTTGATTCATCAATTTATAAATAACATCGATTGGTTTTCCCATCATTTGACTGATTTCAACTAAATCTGGAAATAAATCACCTTTTGCTTGGGAACGGAACAACTGCAGCCAAAATAAAAATTCTTCATCTGTTAAACCAATTTTTTGATAATTCTCAATAACCAAATTGGAGACAGTCGTTTCACCGGCTTTTAGATATTCTTTGATTGATAGCATAACTGCTCCCTCATTTCTGTTGCTAGAAAAAATTATTCTTTGATTTTGTATACATCATAATAAATAGATTTCATATAATCAATCAAATATTGTGGATTCAATGCTTCACCCGTTGCATCCAAAATCAATTGATTAGGTTTTGTTGATGCGCCATATTGGTGGATGTGATCAGTTAACCAATTTTTGATTGAAGAGTAATCGTCACTAGCTAAAACCGTATCTACATCGATTTCTTTCCCCAGTGCATGACGTAGTTGAGCAGCATACATGTAACCTAAGGCATAAGATGGGAAATAACCGAAGCTGCCACCAGACCAATGAACATCTTGCACGATTCCTTCTAAATCATTCTCAGGTCGAATCCCTAAATATTCTTCGTACTTATCATTCCAAATTTGAGGTAAATCTTCGACTGAAACGTTCTCATTAAAAATCATTTTTTCAATTTCGTAGCGAATAATAATATGAAGCGGATACGTTAAACTATCTGCCTCAATTCGAATCAAGCTGGCTTTTGTCTCTTTTAAAGAAGCATAAAAAGTATCAAACTCAATATCGTCAAAGGTACCTTCTGTACATTCTTTAAAAAATGGGAATTGTTTTTGCCAAAACAGTTTATTACTGCCGATAATAATTTCATTAAATAACGATTGAGACTCATGGATTCCCATTGAAGCCCCTGTTGACAGCGGCGTATAATCATATTTTGGATCGATACTTTGCTCATAAATTCCATGACCTGCTTCATGAATGACGCCAAAAGTTGCCATCGTGAAATCAGTTTCATCCCAACGCGTCGTAATTCGCGCATCATTTCGATTTAAATCCAACATAAAAGGATGAACTGTATCATCTAAACGACCACGAGAGAAATCATAACCTAACTGCTCTGCAACTCCTGTGACGAAGATTCTTTGTTGTTCTTTCGTTACACGTCTAGATAAAAAGTCAGTCCGCGGAGCCGTCCCTTTTTCGTCAATCTTCGCTCTGATTTCCATGATTCCTGTTTTTATTTGAGCAAAAATCTGATCTAACTTTTCAACACTTAACCCAGGCTCATAATGATTTAGTAAAACATCATAATTGGTTGCTTCATCTTTTTTCCAATATGGGATAAATTCTTTTAAAAAATTGATGATTGTTTGGATCTCGTTTTTCATTTCAGAAAAATCTTTTACTTTTCTAGCTTTTAGCCACGCTGTATGAGCATTTGTTAATGCAGTATTGTACGCCTGCATCCGCTCAGCGGGAATACTATGATTTAACTCATACTCTTCTTTAACCTTCTTATAAACCGCCAAGCCGACTTCAGATAGCTCATCAGAATGCGTATCAAAATAGGCTAAAGCTTCTTGAACTTTTGGTCCTACACTGCGCTCAAATGACATCCCTGATAAATAACCGACAACCTCTCCTCTAAATTCACTGCTGGCTTCTGGCATCCCCGTTTGACTATCCCATTCTAGTAAACCTAAAGATTCGTTTATCAACTCGATTTCTTTGATCTCATTTAAAAATTCTTGTTCTTTCATACCCTTTCACCTACTCATCTCTTGGTTTTCTTGGTGGTCTTTCTCCCCAATATTGGAACAAATCAGTACGTAAGGCACCGTTGTATAATTTTCTCTTCTTAGTAGCTCTTGCACTATAATATTGTTCAAACGTTAAATCACTCGTTAAAATGTATTTACTCCAAGTTTTCAGCGGACGGAAAACTTCGCCCATTTCTTTATATAATTTACGAACAGCTTCTTCTTCACCCAATCGTTCTCCATAGGGTGGGTTTGCAACCATTACGCCATATTCTTTTTCTGTCGCAAAATCATGTAACGCCAATTGTTTGAATTTAATAGAATCACCTAGACCAATTTCTTCCGCATTTGCTTTGGCAATTTCGATCATTTTGCCATTGATATCTGATCCCATAATATCTAGTTTAATATCATAATCAGCTTTTTCATCTGCTTCTTTACGTACTTTTTCAAAAACAGCAGAATCAAACCAATCCCACGTTTCACAAACAAATTCACGGTTAAATCCTGGTGCAATATTATGACCGATCAATGCCGCTTCAATACAAATCGTACCCGATCCACAAACTGGATCATAAAACGGACGATCTTTACGCCAATTCGTCAACATCACTAGAGCCGCTGCCATATTTTCTTTTAAAGGCGCTCCACCTTTTTCAATACGATAACCGCGTTTGAATAAACTTGGTCCAGTTGTGTCGATCGTTATTGTTACATGGTCTTTTAAAAGAGCAACTTCTAGCTGGAAGAAGGCCCCAGTTTCAGCTAAAGGCACTGTTGAAGGACGATGATAGACTTCTCTTAAGCGATTAACGATCGCTTTTTTAGTAATGGATTGACAATCTGGTGTGCTGTATAGTTTAGATTTGATTGATTTTCCAGCAACTGGAAATTCCGCATCCATCGGTAAATAATCTTCCCAAGGCAACGCTTTAACTTTTTCAAATAACTCGTCAAAACTAAACGCATCAAATTCGCCAACAATAATTTTGATACGGTCAGCAGTTCTCAACCACAAATTAGCCGTAGCGATCGTTTCCACAGTGCCTTCAAACAAGGCCTTCCCATTTTCTACTTCACAAGGAATG
Organism: Enterococcus sp. AMC1251; assembly: GCF_058216535.1. Classification (NCBI taxonomy): domain Bacteria; kingdom Bacillati; phylum Bacillota; class Bacilli; order Lactobacillales; family Enterococcaceae; genus Enterococcus; species Enterococcus sp. AMC1251. Next base: position 2,053,074 of record NZ_CM177098.1, read on the forward strand.
TCTAAATCACGTAATTCTTTGCCTACTAAGGCTTCTAAACCACTAGCTGCCGTTGCAACAAGTTTAAATGTTTTTTCTTTTGTCATAATATCTCCTCTTGTTCTTATTATCGTTAAGAACTCTCATTACTCTATCTACAATAAAACTTTTAAAAAAAGCCTTCACAACAAAGTTGGAAGGTCTCCTGAATACTTGTAATTTTCTGTAAGCCATGTTCTGTATCGAATGCTTCTCAGGAGAAAACACTCGACGGTCATCATCTATCTGCAGAAATTAATCTGCCTCTTCTACTCGTTCATTTCCTTTAGAAGAGCGCCCCTACCATTGTTTGGGTTGCTCGCTCGAGGGGTTTACCGCGTTCCACCAATTCCGTTTCCAAAATTGCTTCGTCACTGTGGCACTTTCAAGGGTACTTTGACATAGCCGAAACCTTAGTCATTTTTCCTGCCGTTACTTTATAAAGGAAAATCAGCTTGCATAGTCCTTGAACAAAATAGGAAGTTGACTCAAAATGAAACATTTTGAATGAGACTTATCTTTTTGTTAAAGAGGACTAGCTGAATTTACTGGATTAAGTACCTTAGCTTATGATTTCGCTAAGCACGAACACTACAGACATCGCAGTCTGTGCGAGCATGGACTTTCCTCAGCTTGAATAAATTCAAACCGCGATCACCCGAAAATTACAAAATGTTTAGTTGAATCAATTAAAATTGTCGTGTTTCTGAATTATCAATTTCACGTTCATATGAATTATGTAGCGTGCTTTCATATGGATTAGAATGGCTCATACCTGAAATAGGATTTGAAGCTGGAGTATCATCTAATTTTTTGCCGAATACTTCACGCTCTAAATTAGACAAACGTTTTAGAATATCAAAGTTTGTGACAGCAGCACTCTTAGGCATTTCTTGGGTACCGCGTGCAGGCATGGCTTGTTGCACTTTAGACGCTTGATCAAGCTTAGCTAGTAGACGATTATTTTCTTCTTTCAATGTCAAAAGTTCTTTGTTGTATGCTTCATAATCTTTGATTACATTATCTAAAAATTCATCAACTTCAACTGGATCATAACCACGCATTTTCGTTTTAAATTCTTTTTGTAAAATATCTTTTGGACTGTATACTAAATTTGCCATACTTACACCTCATTATTTTCTTTGATTGGGATAAAAGTTCATAGTTCAACAGCATTATTGTATCGGAAAATCAGCAGAAAATCAAACAGATTCTCACTATTCCATCGAGTTTTGTAAATCATCCATTGTTATTAGACGAATTTCATAGGGTAATTTTTCAGAAAAAGCTTCAGCATCTTTAAGGAAATACAACGTTTTCCCTGGATATTCTTTATCATACACCAATAAACTAGCTCCAGAATGTTCTAACAAAAATTTTGTATGCATTTTTAATTGTGCAGGTGATTTATATGGCTGATGACTAACTGAATCCACAAAATCAGCTAAAAGTTCAATTTTTTCTAAATTTCCACGATTCTTTTCATTCCAATTGCTACCAAATTCTTTAAAAGGATAGATAATCCCTAATTTTATTTCCGGGTATTCATTTTTCAATTCGGCAACAACTTCTGCTGCCCAACTCTCTGTTCCAAGATTGCCAGAAACCAAAACCCACTCCAATCCACTGTCCAAATAGCTCATGATTTCCTTTTTTAATACATTTTTAATAACTGTAATTTTAGGATCATTATCTTGAAAAACCCCGATTTCAAAGCTTTTATAACCAGTCACATAAAGTGTTTTTACGTTTCCCATAGACATTCCTTTTCTTTCATAAAGATTTTTTGTTATAATGTTGGCTAGGAGTGTGATAGAAATGGCTTTTCATTATCCTAATGGTACTCCCTATAACAATCATGAAGCACCCAAATCAAAAAAACAAGTAAAAAACCAAAAATCAATTCAATTTGGGAAACGAGGAATGGATTTTGAAGAAGAAATTAATAAAACCAATGCTTTTTATTTGGCGCGTAATACAGCAGTCGTTCATAAAAAACCTACCCCCGTTCAAATTGTCAAAGTTGATTACCCCAGCCGCAGTGCTGCCGTAATTAAGGAAGCTTACTTTAGACAAGCTTCCACAACCGATTATAATGGTGTCTACGATGGATTTTATCTGGACTTCGAAGCAAAGGAAACGAAGAACAAAACCTCTTTTCCTTTTAAAAACTTTCATCAACACCAGATCGATCATATCCAGCAATGTATGGCGCAAAAAGGAATTTGCTTTGTTTTATTGTGGTTCTCTTCATTGAATAGATGTTTCTTTTTTAGCGGAGAAGAATTAGTAACCTATTGGTCAGAACAAGAAAGCTCTGGAAAAAAATCGTTGCCTTTATCTATCATTGAAAAAAAGGGAATAGAAATCCAAATTGGCATTGCACCTAGAATTCCATACTTGGATGCAGTCAAGCAACATATTCAATCAAACAAAGGAGTTGCGATTAATGACAACTGATGAAATAGGATCACGTGCTGCAAGACATGGACATATGCCTACTTCTAAAAACACCGGAAAAAAAATGTCTAGCGACGGAAAGAAACCAAAGAAAAAACGAATTCTTTTAAAAATATTTTTAGGATTAGTTTTGCTTGGAATCATAGGTCTTCTAGCTGGTTTAGGTTTATTTTGGTCTTATGCAAAAGACGCGCCTAAATTGGAAGACGAAAAACTAAGTGCAACTGTTTCTTCAAAATTATATGATGCAAATAATGAAGTTTTTGAAGAATTAGGCGCTGAAAAACGTGAAATGATTAAGCCTACTGATGTACCGCAGCTACTTAAAGATGCAGTTGTCTCGGTTGAGGATAAGCGTTTTTACAAACATAGCGGTGTTGATCCGATACGAATATTAGGCTCTGCTTTTTCAAACTTTAAAACTGGCGGACTTCAAGGTGGTAGTACATTAACACAGCAACTGATCAAATTATCTTACTTCTCTACAAAAGAAAAAGATCAAAATCTTAAACGAAAAGCTCAAGAAGCCTGGCTTGCCATGCAATTGGAAAAAGAAAAATCAAAAGAAGAAATTTTAACGTATTATATTAACAAGGTATATATGGCTAATGGTTTATACGGTATGGAGACAGCTGCTCAGTCTTATTATGGAAAACCCTTGGCAGAACTAACACTTCCGCAAACTGCTCTATTAGCTGGAATGCCTCAAGCACCAAACGATTATGATCCGTATGTAAAACCTGATGTTGCTAAAGAACGACGTGACGTTGTTTTATACACAATGAAAGAAAATAAAAAGATCACAAAAAAAGAATATGATGATGCCAAAGCAACTCCGATTGATGAAGGTTTACAACCTTTACAACAGTCAAATGAAAACCGTAAGATTGTTGATAACTACATCAGAGAGGTTATCGCTGAGGTAGAAAGTTTGGGTAAAAATCCCTATACTGATGGTTTAGACATCTATACTAATCTTGACATGGATGCACAAAAACGACTTTATGATATCATCAACAGCGATACTTATGTAGAATACCCGGATCCAGAATTCCAAGTTGCTTCAACTGTGCTCGATGTAAAAACAGGTAAAGTCAAAGCTCAAATCGGCGGTCGACACATTCCTGACGATGTTCAGTTAGGCACTAATTTAGCAATTGAGACTGACCGCGATGTCGGATCAACAATGAAGCCAATCGCTGATTATGGTCCTGCCATTGAGAAGTTGAATTATTCAACTGGTCGTATCTTGATGGATAGACCTACTAATTATGAAGGAACAAATATTCCTGTTACAAATGCAGATATGCAATATTATGGCGCACTTACAATGCGTAAAGCAATCATGTATTCTCGTAATACAACTGCTATCCAAACATTTGATGTAGTTGGAAGTGATGAATCCGCTGCTTTTCTTAAGGATTTAGGGATTGAGTTTAAAGAAATTGTTGCTGCAAATGCAATATCTAGTAACACTAGCGAACTAGAAGGAAACAAATATGGCGTCTCTTCCTTAAAATTAGCTGCTGCTTACGCCTCATTTGCAAATATGGGCGTTTATAACAAGCCTTATTACGTCGACAAAATAGTCTATCAAGATGGATCGGAAGATGTGACAGAAACAGAAAGTAAACGCGCAATGAAAGATTCTACTGCCTATATGATGACAGATATGCTTAAAGATGTTATCACTGGCGGTACAGCCTTTAATGCTGGCGTTCCTGGATTGATCCAAGCTGGAAAAACTGGAACAGCCAACTATACAGAAGATGACCTAGTTAAAATAGGAGCTTCTGAGTCGTCTAGTATTGCACCTGACAGTACGTTTGTCGGTTATACGCCTCATTATGCCATTTCTGTTTGGACAGGCTATAAACAACGATTAACCCCTATTCCTTATGAATATTGGGGAACAGCTTCTGATGTTTATAGAGAAATGATGACTTACCTATCTGAAGGCGTTTCTAATGATGATTGGGTCATGCCGGATACTGTCATACGCTCCGGTAGTGAATTATATGTCAAAGGAGCTTATGAAGAACAATTATTGCCTTCAAACTCTGGTTATGAACCTTCTTCATCTTGGGAAAATCCAGTAAGTTCTGAAACTGGGACGACAAGTAGCTCGACGGTTCCTTCACGAACAGAAGTGTCATCTACTCAACCTAGTGAACCGCCAGTCTCTTCTACTCAACCAACTGAGCCTGTAGAATCAACAACTCCGACTGACGTTTTGCCAAGTAATGAACCGCCAGTCCAACCAACCACGCCACCTGTACAAAATAATGCCTCCAGAAGACGATCCTCTTCTGGCTGATATATGAATAAGTAAAATCAGCTTAGGAATAACTTTAAAAGTTATAACTAAGCTGATTCATTTTATTGATTATTTAACGCTGCTTCAACAAATCCTTTGATTAAAAGTTGTGGTCTATTTGGTCTAGAAATCAATTCTGGATGGAACTGGCAAGCAACAAAGAATTTCTTTTCCGGCAACTCAACAATTTCAACTAAGCGATTGTCTGGTGATACGCCAGAAAAAACCAAGCCGTTTTCTTCAAATAATTCACGATATTTATTATTGAACTCATAACGATGACGATGCCGTTCTTGAACAACTTCTTGTCCTTCGTAGGCAGTAGCTGTAACACTACCTTTTTTAAGTTTACATGGATATAAACCTAAACGCAGAGTTCCTCCAAGATTTTCTACATTTTCTTGGTCTGCCATCAAATCAATAATGTTGTTAAGAATATCAGGGTTGTTTTCAGCAGAGCCTGCATCTTCTAATTTTACAACATTACGAGCAAATTCAACACAAGCCATTTGCATTCCTAGACAAATTCCTAAAAACGGCACATCATTCTCACGAGCAAAGCGAATTGCTTCAATCTTCCCTTCTACTCCACGATCTCCAAATCCGCCAGGTACTAAGATTCCATCAGCTTCTTTTAAGATTTCTGCAACGTTTTCTTCCGTTAATTCTTGTGAATCGATCCAATCAATCGCAATATCAGAATCAAACGCAAAACCTGCGTGTTTCAACGCCTCAACTACTGAAAGATAGGCATCCGGAAGCTCGACGTACTTTCCAACTAATGCAATTCTAGTTGTTTTTTTCAAACCTAATACTTTTTCTTCGAGCAGACGCCACTCACTCATATCAGCAACTGGCGCATCTAATTTTAGATGATCACAGACGATCTGATCCATATTTTGTGCCTGTAGAGCTAAAGGAATCGAATAAAGTGTTTCCACATCACGTGATTCGATAACAGCTTCTGGTGCTACATCGCAAAATTGAGCTAATTTATTTTTTGTTCCTTGAGAAACAGGTGATTCTGTACGGACAACTAAGATATTAGGTTGAATACCTAAACTGCGTAATTCTTTTACGCTATGTTGAGTTGGTTTGGTTTTCATCTCGCCTGCCGCTTTTAAGTAAGGAATAAGTGTTGTATGAATATACATGACATTATCTCTACCCACTTCCGCTTTCATCTGACGCAATGCTTCTAAAAATGGTAAAGATTCGATATCTCCAACTGTTCCGCCAACTTCTGTAATAATGATATCAGCATCAGTCATACTGGCTGCCCGCATGATTTTATCTTTAATTTCATTCGTGATATGAGGAATAACTTGTACGGTAGCACCTAAGTACTCCCCTTTACGTTCTTTTCTTAACACTTCTGAATAAATTTTTCCAGTTGTTACGTTTGAATATTTATTTAAGTTAATATCAATAAATCGTTCATAGTGACCTAAGTCTAAATCTGTTTCGGCACCATCATCTGTGACAAAAACTTCTCCATGTTGGTAAGGACTCATTGTTCCTGGATCCACGTTGATATATGGATCAAATTTTTGAATCGTTACTTTCAAGCCGCGATTTTTTAATAAACGTCCTAAAGATGCTGCGACAATTCCCTTCCCAATCGAAGAAACTACGCCGCCTGTAACAAAGATATATTTTGTCATAATATAAAAAAACCCTTTCTCAAAATAGATTTGTAGAGATGAGTGAACAACAAAATTATTTTTTACTAACCATAAAAAACAAAAGCTCCCTATCCAAAAAGAATAGGGAGCTGGAATTCGTTGTAAACTTCTGACCTTCTCAAAGGTGCCCAAGTAGTATAATACAAGCAAATCTGTTTAAGGTCAAGTGTTTCTGCTAGAAGATTTTTAGTTTTTTACTAAAGTTTTGAAACTTCACTTATTTATTCTTTGATATAAGCATTTTTATATGTGCACGTTGCACCAAAGTTATGATACTCGATTCCTTCAACGCCAGGACGAACTAATTGCCCTCTTGCTTGTTGGTATAATGGGATCAAAGCAACATCTTCTTCCACTAACACTTTTTCAGCAGCAATCAATGTTTCCCAACGTTTCTCTGGTTCATTAGCGTATTTGTTTGAAGCATCATCGATCAATTGATCATATTTTTCACTACGGTAGCTTGTTTTATTTTTTGTACTAACTGAACTTTCTAAGAATGTCATTGGGTCTTGGTAATCTGGCCCCCACATGCTAACAGAAAGTTCATAGTCGCCTTTTTTCATTAGTTCAATAGAATTGTTTAAAGGAACTGTTTTTACATTAATTTTTAGACCAGGTAATGTTTTTTCTAATTGACCTTGGATGAACTCAGCTACCTTTTTATCGCCATCGCCATCTTTAGAAAGCAATTCAATCGTTACATCACCGTTCAATTCTTTTTTGGCTTTTTCTAAATATTCGTTAGCTAATTTTTCGTCTGTTTTAACTAAGTCACCGGCTTCTTTTCGGAAATCTTCACCCGTTTCAGGATTAGCAACAAAGTCTTTAGGAATATAACCATAAATCTCTTTTGAGCCGTCAGCTAAGATATTTTCGGCTAAACTCTTCTTATCAAGCGCATATGCAACTGCTTTACGAACATTTTCGTTTGCAAAGATCGATGGTTTGTCGTTTCGTTTTTGATTCATTCGTAGTGAGTAGACTTTTGAACGTTGAATGGCTTCATAGTCAGGATTGTCTTTATTTTGTTTTGCAAAATCCCCTGTAAGAATCGCTACATCTAGTTCACCCGATTCATAAAGGTTGAATACTGTATTTGTTTCTTTCAATACTTCAAAATGGATTTTTTCAGATTTTACTTTATCCGTGTCATAATAATTTGGATTTTGAACTAAATCCCATGACATTGATGATTGATCCCAATTTTCCATTAGAAAAGGACCGTTAGAGACGATGTTTTCACTAGACGTTCCATATTCTTTCCCTTTTTCTGTCACAAATTTTTCATTTTGTGGGAAGAAAGGTGAAAATGCAAGTAAAGATGTGAAATATGTTACTGGTTTTGCCATCTTGATTTCGAGTGTATAGTCGTCTATAGCTTTAACCCCTAATTCATCTGCTGATTTTTCTTCATTAACGATTTCTGTCCCGTTTTCAATCGTGCCATCCATTAAGAAAAAGTAATTAGCTTGATTTTTCGGATCTGCCATTTTTTTCCATGCGAAGACAAAATCATTGGCGGTTACGTTGTCTCCGTTTGACCACTTTGCATCTTCTCTTAATTTTATTTTGTATGTTTTACCATCCTCAGAAATTTCCGGCATTTCTTTGGCTACTGCTGGAATAACGTTGTCTTTTTCATCTAATTGATAGAGCCCTTCAAAAACGTTAGATTGTGCATTCACACTAGGCTCATCTTGTGTGAAAATCGTATCCATCGATCCCACTTCTGATGCTTCCATTAGATTTAATACTTTTGTTGACTTTTGATCAGTTGCTGCTTTTTGGTCTGCGCTATCCGCCAATTTGCCGTTGCCATTTCCCCCACACGCTGAAAGCAATAGCACTGTTGTAATCAATGCCATGCTGTGTTTTAATCCTTTTTTCATAGATTCCACCTTTTCCTTCTCTTTTTTTATTTATTACACAAGTTCTTCCAGTGAAACCAACTCTTGTTTCACTTCTAAATAAGCGTAAGGAAGACCTTGGTTTTTATATTCAAATTCCCCACGTTGATTATCGATCGGATCTGCTCGTAAAAAATGTTTTGGCGGATTGAAATCCCTTTGAATTTCACTATTTGCAGGCATTCTGAAAATATCTAGATTGCCAAAGTAATAATTCCAACGATCTAAATCGCCATTTCTACGTGCGCCACCGCCAAAAGATAGGTCAGCGAAAACCCAACCATAAGGCGCTACATAGAATTGCGCCCAATCATGACAACCAGTATAATATTGTGACACATATAAGCCTGACTGCCATTTTGCCGGGATGTTCGCCATTCGGCATAATGTAATGAACAATATCGCTTGAACGCCACAGTCCCCTTTTAAATTGACCGCAGCATACTCTGAAATATTCTCAATCGTAAAATATTCCCGCATAAAGGAATAATTAACTTTAGTTGTAATGAAATCATAGATTTTTCGCGCCTTTTTTATTGGATTGGTTTCACTAGATAGGATTTCATCAAGTAATTGTTCTAAATAAGGTGTAAAGCGAATGTGCGGCAATTCTTCATTTAGTTCAAATTCTGGCTGCAACTCAGATGCTTTTTCTGGATCTAGCTCTATATAATCGACTTGATTCGTATAGCTGTATTCCACTGAAAAAATTTGGTCCTCTTCTAAAATCGTTTCAAAATAAACTGTACGTTGCGCTTCATCTTCTGGTGCTATAAAGGTTGCGTCTGGCGTGGTATTTAAAATTTGAATATCTGATACTTGCTTGCAGTCTTTGGGTATTGGTAAATAGACTCTGACTGTTTCACCTGGACGTTCATGTTCTTTTTTTACTTGTATACTGGTCTTTAAATGGATTCTTACTTTCCTACCTCCAAGTTCTTTCATTTTTTGAACATTTTGAGTCAATTCTTGCTTTCTTGAACGATCTACTTCGTTATCTTCTTTTAAAATCAGTCTTGCTTCATAATCAGCTTGTGTCTTGATCAGATTCATTAAGAAACGACGTTGAAAATGAATCTTCCCATCAATATAAAGCCAATCTACTTTTCCAGTTTCCTTTAAAGCAGTCAATTCTTGCTCTTGATATTCTTTAAATGTTTCTTTCATCATTTTATTGGCTTCGTTAAAGTTAAATGGGTACTCATTGATTCCCACGATCCGAATAATATCTTGTTCAATTTCTAAGCGTCTTCTCAAAGATTCAGGTAGTTCACTTGATAATAGATGTTCAATTAACTTTTCAGCACCGTCAAAATCCCCATAGTTTTTCAACTTAATGATATCCTCTGGCAAAGGTACACTCATAAATTTTAAATCGTAATACATAGTTCACTCACCTTTCTTATTTACTCAAACCTAAACCAGCTTTATCGGATAAAGAAATCAAACTAGTTGCTTCTAATCCTACACCGCCAGGGATTGCCACTTCATTCAGCCCAAATGTTGCATCTAAATCTGCTCTAGTGATATTTTTAGTTGCTGCGGCTAAATGTGCTGCTGCAGTCACGCCAATGTTCGTTTCTTCCACCATACAGCCAATCATGCATTCCACACCTGCTGCTTCACAAATACTATTGATTTTTAGTGCTTCGTGGATGCCTCCGCATTTCATTAGTTTGATATTCACAAAGTCAACCGCACGTGCTTTAATTAAACGTAGAGCATCTTTTGAATTAAAACAGCTTTCATCTGACATAATAAGTGTCGATACGTTATTTGTAACGAAAGTCAATCCTTCAATATCCTGATAAGCAACTGGCTGTTCAACTAATTCGATATCGTATTGTGCAAGATGATTGATTGTATTTACAGCTTCTTTAGGTTTCCAGCCTTGATTGGCATCTAATCGTAAATTTATTTGACTGCCGATCGCTTCCCGGATTGTTTTGATACGAGTAATATCTGAAGTGAAACCTGTTCCTACTTTAATTTTCAACGTATCAAAACCTTGTGAAACAGCTAATTTGGCTTTTTCTGCCATAATTTCAGGACGATCGATGCCTATCGTCATATCTGTTTTAACACATGAATCAAACCCACCCAAAAGTTTGTAAACTGGTAGATTTGCTTTTTTTCCAAATAAATCATAACATGCAATGTCAATCGCTGTCTTGGCGGAAGGTGCAAACGCTGCCAAAGAATTCATAATGCTATGGATTTTTTCAGTGTCTAGAGGATCGACACCTATTAATTGCTTTTCAAATAATTTGATACACTCTGTTGTACCTTTTAGAGTTTCCCCTGTAATCAATATACCCGGAGAGCCTTCCCCGTAGCCAAGGATACCTTCGTCCGTTTCAATTTCAACAATTGCACTCATTGAATGCTTGATTGTTCCAAGTGAAATCGTGATTGGTTCTTTTAGCCTAACTGCTTTTGATGCTACATTTATTTTTGTTATTTTCAATTCATTTCCCCCAATATTCAATTTAAATCAACAATCATTTTTATTATTAACTCCTTAAAAACAATTCTATCTAGTGGTAATAATAAACAATTTTTTTAATTTAAATTAAATTTTACCACAAAATTTGAACTATTTGTTACAATTTTAAATTTACTCTATGTAAATGTCAATACAATAATGTGTATCCGATGTGTTTCTTTCAATCAAATGCCAAGTACTTGTAATTTTGTAACGAATCCGAGATAATATGAATGAAAAAAGGAATCTAGATAAAGGACGGCTGTAGATGAAATTTAGAAAAATCAAGAATTTAAGAAAAGAACAAAAAATTACTTTAACTGAATTAGGTGAAAAGACTGGCTACTCCGCTAGCTTCTTATCTCAAATCGAAAGAGGTACAAATCGCCCTTCACTTGAAGCGCTGAGAAAAATAGCTGAGGCACTAGGGGTTACTGTTGCTTCACTTTTAGCAAACGAAGCACCCAAAGTTATACAAAATGATGAAACTTCAGAAAATGGTTACAAAGTAATTCGCAACTCTTCCGGTACAATTTATAATCCTTGGCAAACAAACTCTACTTATTATGATACTTTGTTCAATTTACCCGTACATACAAACAATATGGTGATCTCAAAAATTTATATTGATGCGCAATCATCTTCTAGTGGTAAAAAGGTGGCTCACAATCTTTGTGAAATTAATTACATTATAAAAGGTGAGGCAACCATCGAACTAGCAGATGAGGTCTTAACATTACAAGAAGGAGATGCGATATTTTTAGAAGCGTTTACCCAACATAATATTATTAATGCAACTGAAAATGAGCTGATGATTTTTACTCTACAATTTTAGAGTATCGTTTATTAATGTCGACCAGATCTGCTATCAAAACCATTTCATTGAAAAAGATTCTCATTTACAAAGTATTTAAAAAAAGGTATCATATGGGAAGAACAATGTGTATAGGAGTACCATTATTGCTCATACGATGTGATTCGTTTAAGCTCAGTGGATGACTAAGAATAAGGAGTAGATACAATGACTGAAACAAATCGAGAATGGTCTGCTGAAGAGGTTGAAGATATCAAAGAACAAATTTTAACAGCGCTAGAAACAGTGATTGACCCTGAACTTGGAATCGATATTGTTAATTTAGGATTAATTTATGATGTTGAATTTGCGCAAAATGGCGATACTGTTATCAAAATGACCTTAACAACTATGGGATGTCCATTGGCTGACGTTCTTACTGATCAAATTCATGAAGCTTTAAAAGAAATTCCTGAAGTAAAAAATCCAGAGGTAAAACTCGTTTGGTATCCAGCCTGGACAACAGATAAAATGTCACGTTATGCACGAATCGCTTTAGGAATTCGTTAAGTTTTTCTAATTAATAATATTAGTAATCTCAGGTTTCATCAAAGGGACTAAAAACGGCAAAATGCTTAAATGTATTATACAGTTTTTAGTCCCTTTGACAGGAAATATGACAAGAGACATGCTTAAAATGATTTCGGCTTATCACTTTAGTTTTTCAATGTCCCCTTTGCCTGTTTATCAAATTTCTCTTTGAATGCGTGACAAACATTCGGTGATATTTGTAATGTTGCATCTTCCCTAAACAACAAATTGTTTTGAATTACTTTTTCTCGGTTAACATGACTTTTCTGATTGGAAGCACTACAGATACGAATACTAATCCTCATTTTTTACGCTTTCTTTTTTAATACTTCGCCTACCTGTGATTATCTCCTTTCCTATTCTTTCTTTCAACTCAATTAACTTTAAATATGTACCAAATTCTCATTTTATCCACTGGACCGAATTGGTCATAGAAGCTAGGTAAATCAAAATCATTGATTGCGCCCTCATCGATAATGTAAGGAGCAACAGGCTCGCTGTCTACTTTTTTAGTTTCTGATATTACTCCTAGTTTGAGATCTTCTTCTTGTTCTTTCCCAATTTCCGCTGAGATAACTTCTTCTGTTACTGGTGGTTCTTCTACATTTTCCGCAAGAACTTTGACCGCTCCAATTGCTAAAGGGCAAACTAACATTGCTACTGTGGCAAAATCAGCTAGTTTTTTAACTCTTTTATTGCGGATAAGTCTTGCAAATATGTGTGTTTTGTTTCACTCTTCATTTCATCTCCTTATTGTGTTTTAAAACCATTTTTCCATTGAGTAAAGCCACTTTTCACCTCCGTTATTCAACTGTTTATATCGAACGAAATAAGAAGATAACGAAAACACCAATCTAACAAGGTAGAAACCTTATTAAATCAGCGTTTTAAAGTGAATATTTATATGTATTATTGCTTAAACGGTTGTCTATATTGTAAAGGCTGTATGGTAGAATAATGTCAACATCGCATTGAAACTGGAGGGCGAAAATGAATAATTTACGAAAAACTATACTGAGTCAAATTTGTTATACTGATTTAGTCTACGGAAGAATAAATAAAAAGCTAAAAACTAATATGTCAAAAGACGAAATTGAAGAATTAGTTTACAAAATCATTGAATCTGAAACGAGTCTTATTAGCAAAATAGGAAAGAATTATTATATCGAGGGTGCCAAAGCTAAAGTTAGAGTAACTGTTAATTCCCATACTTATAGAGTTATTACTGCTGATAAAATTTGAATATTATACATCTATAGGATTTTAAGTGTTTACCAGAGTAAACTAGTAACATCCTTGGGTGCTACCATTGAAACTGAAAGCCCTTTCTGGTCGTATTTTTGTATTTTGATCTATGTATAGGAAACATAATAGATACTTAGTGTTTATATAGAAACCATGGAAATTATGGAAATATTGGTAACTATGGAAATCCAGGCAATCACGGTTCGATTGGATCTGTTCCTGGTTTTGACGACATAGATACTACAAGTCGCTGTCCATCAATAGCCATTAGAACTTCCTTTGAGAGATGATTATTCTATATAACAGGATACACTAAGACAAGGTAACCTATTTGGTTCAAATAAAAAATCCTGAAGCATAGCTCACTACAGGATTTTTTGCCGTAGAATTCTCAATTTCTTCTATTTAAAATGTTTTCTACAAAATAGTGTTTTACGGAACCCTAGCTAAACAAGAGGGAATTCACGAAAATTGCTCTTCAAATTTTTGTGAATTTCAGCTTATTTCCGAAGGGGATGCTTCTGCTCCAACCGTTTATTCGGATTTTAGGTGACTGGGTTGTAACTCATAGAGTTATGTCCCAGTCACTTGATTCGTTTCTACTGCTCGCAATCCAATGAAATCAAATCTTCATACGTTTCGCGGCGAATCACTAATTTATCCTGACCGTCTTCTACAAAAACAACAGCAGGTTTTAAATTACGATTATAGTTATTTGCCATTGAATAGCCATATGCACCTGTACTTGTCATAGCAAATAAATCCTCTGGCTCCATCGGCGGTAACTCAATATTTTTAATTAAAATATCCCCAGATTCACAATATTTACCGACAATTCTCATTTCTTTAGGCATTTCTGTACTGATTCTGTTTGCCAAAAATCCGTCATAATCCGCATCATACAAAGCTGGGCGGATATTATCACCCATTCCACCATCTACTGATACATAGTGACGTACATCGGGAATAATTTTTTGTGAGCCAACTGTATAGATCGTTGTTCCAGCTTCAGCGATAATACTGCGACCAGGTTCGATCCATATTTCTGGAAATGCATAATCTAGCAATTCACATTGTCCTTTTACTGCGTTTACGATAGCTTTGACAAATGCCTCAGGTTCTAGTGGATCATCAGCCTCTGTATATTGCACACCAAAACCGCCACCCATATTCAAAATATCCACAGTATAGTCAAACATTTTTTTCCATTCATTTAAAATCAACAGCATTTTCTCAACAGCTGCCAAAAAGCCTTCAGCAGAGAAAATTTGTGACCCAATATGACAATGTGCTCCTTTTAAGACTAAGCGTTCATCAGCCAAAATTTTTTCTAACGCTTGTGTCGCTTGCCCACTCGTTACATCAAAACCAAATTTAGAATCTACTTGTCCAGTTAAAATATACTCATGCGTTTCAGCATCCACGCCTGGTGTAATACGGAACATGACCTTTTGCTTTTTCCCAGTTTCTTTTAAAATAGCACTTAATAAGTCAATTTCATAAAAATTATCGATAATAATCGTTCCCACACCTTGCTCAACTGCGTAGGCTAGCTCTTCTTTGGTCTTATTATTTCCATGAAATTCGATATTTTCAGGTGACATACCACCTTTGATTGCCGTGTAGATTTCTCCAGCAGAAACCACATCACAACCTAACTCTTCTTCTTCTAAAAGTTGATACATCGCTAAGCAGCAAAATGCTTTACTTGCGTAAATCACCTTATTTTTTACTCCTAAAGAGTTAAAAGTTTGTTTGAAGCCTCTGGCACGCTCTCGAATATGGGCAACATCATAGACAAATAGTGGTGTTCCATATTTCTCAGCTAAACGAACTGTATCACAACCGCCAATCGTTAAATGCTCTTGTTCATTAAATTTTGCTGTTCCAAATAATAGTGGCATCTCTTCACCTTCTTCAATTGATTTATTAAAAATAATAGCATAAAAATGAAAAACTTCCTATCTCTTTTTCATTATTTTCACAAACGATCATTTATATGTTTAGCAACTGATTATATAATTCTCCACTTAATGCTTGCATCCCATCAGTAGCGGGTTGGTTTGCAAAAAGAATCACTAGATTTTGATTATCTTGATCTCCATAAATAACTGTAGCATAGCCACCTAAGCTGCCTTCAGAGTATTTCAAGTCATCGAAATAGATCATCCCTGCCTGATACCCTTCTTCTTTAGCATTTGCAAGTTGTTCATATTCGGCTTGATCAAAAAGCTGCCCGTTAGCTAAACTTTGAATAAACACCCAAAAGTCCTCAGTCGACATATACATATTACCCGCGCCTAATAAACTGGAAAATAACTTTTCATTTGCGGGAAACGGATCTGCTTGATAATCATCTTCCAGATAAAAATAAGGTTTTGGAATTGTTTCATCTTTAGGTAAATCATCCCAAAAATAAGTCTGGCGCAATCCTAACTTATCGATCACTCTTTTTTGAATGACTTTTTCATAGGATTGACCGGTGAGTTTAGAGATGATCCCAGCTAGCAATGTGTAGTTACTATTCGTATAATTAAATTCTTTGTCTCCTACCACAGACAAGCTGTTCAAAATATTCTCTATCTGACTTTCTTGATTTGTCAAAAGCTTGACTGGTTCCTCTTCTGCCATTAAAATACCTGAATTGTGATTGAGCAATTGTTGAATCGTGATGGTCTGACTTAAATCAATTTCTGGATAAAAAGTATCTAAGGTAGTCTCTAATTTAAGTTTTTCTTCTTTCACTAATTCTAAAATAATCGAGCCTGTGATGATTTTTTGTAACGATGCAATTGGGAATACGCCATCTATTTCATTTGGGCGCTGATTTTGTACATCTGCATACCCGTATCTTTGTTGATAAAAAATTTGATCTTGGTGAACAAGTAATATAGTTCCTTGAAAATGAGCTTCTTTGATCGTCTGATCGATATTATTTTTGCTTTCAGAATTTGAATGTCTATCCTCTTTGTTACTTTCTTGCTTTTCCGATGAATGTTCTATAAAAGGACCATTTTCTTTGTTAAAAAACCAACTGCTTAAAAGAATCACAAGGAAAAGAATCATTCCTCCTGCAACAACACATTTCCATCGCTTATTCATATCGCTCACTTCTTTCTCGATCCATTTCCATTAAATTATACCATTTACTGAAAAAAAAGCAGACTACTAAGAAAAAGAAATAATAAATGGACGAAAACAACACCCTATAAGCGTCGTTTTCGTCCATCTATTATTTCTATTGTTCTTGTGCAATCGTCAATATAGCCGCAGGAATCCTATAAGGGGAACATGAAATATAATCTATACCAATTTTTTTCAAAAAACGAATCGACTGAGGATCCCCGCCAACTTCACCACAAACACCGATTTTAATTGATGGATCAAAGTGTCTGATTTTATCTATAGCAATTTTCATCAAAGTACCCACGCCTTCTTCATCAATATGTTGAAACGGGTCTTCTTTCAATAATTTCTTATCCTGATAAGCTCCGATGAATTTACCAGAATCATCACGTGAAAAACCATATGTTAATTGGGTTAAATCATTCGTTCCGAAACTGAAAAAGTCAGAAACTTCTGCTATTTTTTCTGCAGTTAAGCAGGCTCTAGGTATCTCTAACATTGTTCCAATTTTATATGAAATGACTTGATTAGTTTTAGAAAAGATGGTTTGGATTGTTTGTTCTAAACGTTGTCTTAACCACGCCATCTCTTCTTTACTACCAATCAAAGGAATCATGATTTCTGGTACGATTTCTAGTGTCGCTTCATTTTGAGCAACTTCTATCGCGCTCTCAATAATAGCCGCTACCTGCATTTCATAAATTTCAGGCGTTGTAATAGCTAAACGACACCCACGATGTCCAAGCATGGGGTTTTGCTCGTGCAGCTCTTCAATACGATGCCTAATTTCAGCTGTTGTCCGTTGAGTTGCATTTGCTAAGTGAATTATTTCTTCTTCTGTTTGTGGTAAAAATTCATGAAAAGGCGGATCTAGCAATCGGATAGTGCATGCTTTTTCTTTTAGTAACGTAAACATTGCGCGAAAATCATTTTTTTGGAATTCCTTTAGTTTATTTAAAGGGGTTAAGAGTGATTGTTTATTCTCTGCAAGAATCATTTTGCGCATTTCAACTATACGTTCTTCTCCGAAAAACATATGCTCTGTTCTCGCTAAACCAATTCCTTTGGCACCTAATTTCAATGCTGTTTTAATATCTGCAAGCGTTTCTGCATTGGCTTTGACATCAATGCTGGCCTCTTCTTTTGCCCAGTCTGTGATGGTTTCCAATAACTGCCATTCATCCCCTGCAACGTAGGGAATACTACCAAGATAGATGGTTCCTGTGGTTCCATCAACCGAAATCGTATCTCCTTGATGCAAGGTAACTTCCCCTGCTGTTGCTTGTTCTAAAAATTCATCCACATGTATCTCTTCACAACCTGCAACACAACAAACACCCATTCCCCGAGCTACTACAGCGGCATGAGAGGTCATCCCTCCTCTTGATGTTACGATTGCTTCACTAACCACCATGCCTTCAATATCTTCAGGAGAGGTTTCTTGGCGGATCAAAATAACTTTTTCCCCTTGCTCACTCGCTTTTTTTGCTTGTTCTGCTGTAAAATAGATATTTCCACTAGCAGCTCCAGGGCTTGCTGGCAGACCTTTAGCAAAAACTATAGCTTTTTTTACTTCATTTGGTTCGAAAACAGGATGAAGTAACTGAGTAATCATCGTTGGATTAATCCGTTTAATCGCTTCTTTTTTAGAGATTATTCCCTCTTCAACTAACTGAATACAGACTTTAAAAGCTGATTTCGCTGTTCGTTTGCCATTTCTTGTTTGCAATAGATACAATTTGCGGTTTTCGATCGTAAATTCAATATCCTGCATATCTTTGTAGTGACTTTCTAGCAAGTGACTTAAGGTTAAAAACTCTTGATAGACTTCTGGCATCAACGTTTTAAGTGTGCTGATTGACTGAGGTGTTCGTATGCCTGCAACGACATCTTCTCCTTGTGCATTCATTAAAAATTCACCAAAAATCCCTTTCTCACCCGTTGCCGGATTTCTAGTAAAAGCAACGCCAGTTCCACTAGCAGCGCCAAAATTACCAAAAACCATTTCTTGAATATTAACTGCTGTTCCTAACGAATCAGATATATCATGCAGACGACGATAAGTAATTGCTCTCTGATTATTCCATGAACGAAAAACAGCTTCTACAGCCAACATTAATTGCTCGTATGGATCTTGAGGAAATGCTTGATGCGTTACTTCTAAAAAAATATTTTTATAAACCGCTACCAATTCTTGCCAATCTTCTACTTGCATATCTGTATCTGAACGATATCTTTTCTTTGACTTGTAAAAATCAAGCTGTTCTTCAAATCGATTTTTATCAATACCACAAACCACATCACCAAACATTTGCAAGAGTCTTCTGTAGCAATCAAATGCAAAACGACCCTCTCCTGTTTTTTTAGTTAATCCAAGAACAGTCTCATCGTTTAGGCCTAGATTTAAAATCGTGTCCATCATTCCTGGCATTGAAAATTTTGACCCACTTCTCACCGAAACCAATAATGGGTCTATATTGTCCCCAAATTTCTTCTGGGTTCTTTTTTCCATACTAAAAATATGTTGGCGGATTTCTGAATTAAGTTCAGCCGAAACATTTTCTTTCTTTGCTAAATAATCTAAACACGCTTCCGTTATGATCGTAAAGCCTGTTGGTACAGGTAGTTTCAGTTTTGTCATTTCAGCTAAATTGGCACCTTTACCTCCTAATAAATCTCTTTGTTCTTTATCGCCTTCTGAAAAATCAATCACATATTTCATAAATGAACGCTCCTTCTCATTTTATATAGTGTATCACATTAATATAAACACGATTATATTGTGTATCACATTCCTTGTCAACAAGAATTAGTATGGTTTATTTTTATGGTTGCTTTATTTTTATAAGAAATATATAATAATTAGTGTGTCATATTAAGAAAGTAGGTCGATAGAATGAAACTTACCTCAAGACAATTAGAGATCATCAAAATTGTTAAGGAAAACGAACCGGTCAGCGGTGACAATATCGCCAAAACGCTCGGTTTAAGCCGAGCGACCTTGCGAAGTGATTTAGCGATTTTGACGATGACTGGTTTGCTTGATGCTAGACCAAAAGTTGGTTATTTTTATACAGGTCAGACAATTGAGCCTTTGCTTTATGAAAAGTTATATAAAAAAACGGTGGAAGATATTATGCTGCCGCCCATATTGATCCATCAAAGTACAACAGTATATGATGCCGTGACAAATTTGTTTATGTACGATGTCGGCTCTTTATATGTTAAAGATGACAATGATGAATTGAATGGTGTCTTATCTCGCAAAGATTTACTCCGAGCTGCTATTAGTAATCCCAATACCGAAAAGACCCCTGTTGCCATGATTATGAGTCGCATGCCTAACATCATTACAATTACTCGCGACCGTACAATTTTAGAAGCGGGTGGCCTTTTGATGCAGCATAATATAGATACCTTACCTGTTGTTGAAATAGATGCGCCGAAAAAAGTGATTGGAAAAGTGACAAAGACCAGAATAATGTCTTACTTTATTAATGCTGGTAATGACATTGAAAAAGAGAACTATTGATAAGTAGAGATAATAAAATTAAATATAATAAAAATCGAACCTTAAAAATTAGGAGAGTGTATTCATGCAAAAAGATAAAATCAACATTTATTTAGTGTCAGATTCAGTTGGAGAAACTGCACAAAAAATCATTTCCGCAGTCTCTGCTCAGTACCCAAGTATTGATATGAGTGATATTCAACGTTTTCCGTTTATTACAGATGAAGAAGTATTACAACCGATTTTAAGAGATGCTTTACATGACAAAGCGATTATTGTTATGACATTAGTCAACAAAAAGCTCGTAAATTTAGTCAAAGACTTTGCCAATCGAACTGGATTACAATTCGTCGATTACATGAGTCCGCTAAGTGAAATCGTTGAAGGGACTTTTGGCATTCAACCGCTGCAAGAGCCTGGAGCCATCCACAAATTGAATGAGCAATATTTTAGCCGTGTTTCAGCGATTGAATTTGCAGTCCGATATGATGATGGAAAAGATTCAAAAGGATTCTTAGAAGCTGATTATGTATTATTAGGCGTTTCACGTACTTCTAAAACGCCGTTAAGTATGTATATGGCTAACCGAAATCACAAAGTTGCTAATCTGCCGTTGATTCCTGAAGTTCCTCTACCCGCTGAATTAGACCAAATTGATCCGAAAAAAATCATTGGTCTAACAACTAGTATTGACAGCTTGATGGGCATCCGTAAATCTCGTTTACATTCATTAGGCTTAAAAGAAAATTCTGCCTACACAAATGCTGATCGAATTCAAGAAGAACTAGATTATGCTACTAGTGTTTTTGAGAAATACAATGCCTTAGTGATTAATGTTGATCAAAAATCGATCGAAGAAACAACAACGATCATCGAAGATTTGGCTCAAAACGAACAGTAAGGAGTCCTATTGTGAGTGAGTTTCATTCCAATGAACTGATTGCCGAAATTATAAATTTAGAGGCCATTTTAAATTTACCTAAAGGAACGGAGCATTTTATCAGTGACCTTCATGGGGAATTTGAGGCGTTCAACCACATTTTAAGAAACGGTTCGGGCAGTATTCGTGACAAGGTCTATACACTTTTCAATCAAGAACTTTCTACTCACCAAATCGATGAAATGTGTTTTTTGATTTATTATCCTGAAGAAAAAATTCAATCTCTGGCATTTCAACAGTCACTCCCTGAAAAATGGTGGTCTGAAACGATCGAACATCTCTTGGTTATTGTCCGTTTTTCATCAAGTAAATATACTCGATCTAAAGTTCGCAAAGCGTTGCCTGAAACGTATGCCTATATTTTAGAGGAATTGATTTATCAATATGATGAAACGACCGATAAAAAAGCGTACTATAAACAAATCATTCAAAAGATCATTGAGCTTGGTGAAGCAAAGCGTTTTATAGCAGATTTAGCTTATTTGATTCAGCGATTTGTGATCGATCATCTTCATGTAATTGGAGACATTTACGATCGCGGACCTCATCCTGATAAAATTATGGATGCTTTGATCCGTTACCATTCACTTGATATTCAATGGGGAAATCATGATATTATCTGGCTCGGTGCCGTGAGTGGATCAAAAGCTTGTTTGGCCAACGTCCTGCGAATTTGTGCCCGTTACGGTAATCTTGACCTTTTGGAGGATGCTTATGGAATTAATTTAAATTTATTAAAATCATATAGTCGCAAAACGTATCAGGAAAATAGTCATTTTATCCCTAAGAAGAATCCCTATAGGGAACTTGGGGTAACAGAAGTAATCGATGCAATGAAGATCCAACAAGCAATGGCCATCATCCAAGAAAAACTTGAAGGGCAACTGATCAAACGCCGTCCAGAATTTCAAATGGATCACCGATTGCTTTTGGATAAAATTAAAGATAACCAGCTTATGATCAATGGTCAATCCTATAACTTGATCAATTCATGCTTTCAAACAATTGATTGGTCAGATCCTTATCCATTGACCCAGGAAGAAGAGACTATCATAAATGATCTGCTACAGCAATTTCAACAGGCTCAAAAGTTGAACCAACATATGGCTTTTCTTATAGAAAAAGGATCACTTTACCTTTCATATAATCATAATTTGTTGATTCATGGCTGTATTCCACTGAATGAAGATGGTTCTTTTCAATCTGTAATATTTAATAGAAAAAAATATGCTGGTAAAAGCTTACTAGATTTTTTCGAAACAATGATCAAGCAAGCATTTACACAACCTCGGCAAACCGAAGATTTTTCAACCGATATTGTTTGGTATCTATGGTGCGGTGAATGCTCATCTCTCTTTGGAAAAAAAGCAATGAAGACATTTGAACGCTATTTTATCGAGGAAAAAGAAACCCATGTAGAAGAAAAAAATCCCTATTATGAACTGAGAAACAGCTCCGAAATCTGTCAACGCATTTTGAGTGCCTTTTCTCTTAATGAGACAGATGCACATATTATCAATGGACATACCCCAGTGAAACAGATCAAAGGAGAATCACCCATCAAAGCGGATGGTAAAATGATTGTTATAGACGGCGGTTTTTCTCGATCCTATCAAAATGTGACTGGAATTGGTGGTTATACGCTTTTATATAATTCTTTCGGCATGCAACTAGCTGCTCATAAACCTTTTTCGGATAAAAAAACGGCAATAGAAAAAAATGATGATATTTTCTCTACACGGAAAATCGTTGATCGTCAGGTGAAACGGTTAAAAGTAAAAGATACAACGATTGGTGCCTCTTTGATTAGTGAGACTAGAAAGCTAAAACAACAATTAAAAAATGAGAACTAAGACGCACTGATTTCTTGCGCCTTCGTTCTTTTTTTACTTAATCAACTCGAATGCTTGATTTTTTAATTCGTAGACTTCATCGCAAGCTTTCGCCACTTCCTGTTCGTGTGTTACGATGATAATACATTTTTGCTGCTCATGTGCTACTTTTTGAAATAATTGCACAATATCTTTTGATGTCTTTTCATCTAAATTCCCTGTTGGTTCATCTGCTACAATCAGTTCATGATCGCAACAAAGTGCTCTAACGATCGCTACACGCTGCTGTTGCCCTCCTGATAACTGAGTTACATTCTTCTTAGCCAGTGTTTCATCGATCCCTACATTTGCTAAATTTCCCAACGCATCTGCTCGTTTATCAGCTTGTTTTGAGTTGGAAATCGTCATTGCAGTTAAAACATTATCTAACGCTGACATAGAAGGCAATAAATTATACGCTTGAAAAATAATCGATACATCGTTTTTTCGGTAATTTCTAAGACCGATTTTAGTGAGCGCATCACCATTATAAAGAATAGCCCCTTCTTTAGGCACCCTAGTCCTGCAATCAAATCAACGAAAGAAAGATCGTCTTGCCAGAGCCGCTTGCTCCTAAAATAGCATACATTTTTCCACGTTGAAATTCCAAATTAACATTCTTATAAAGAAATTCCTGTTCATTTTTATACCAATACCCTACTTCTTGTGTTTGTAACATCGCATTTCCTCTTTTCTATGTGGTTCATATTTTTTGAGACTGTAGTCTTAAAATTCCACTGTAACCTACCTTGCAAATCTATAGAAAAAATGCTTAAATAGTTGTGGTCGTATTTTTTTAGGCTTTACATTCCCTATAATTCTATTTTAATAGAATCACTACAATTCTAAATTTTTGAAAGGAACGAAAAGTATTTGGAAAAAAAGAAAATGACTCTATATGGGATGATTTTCTCTATTTGTTTCTTTTTAATTGTTTCGTTCTTTTTTTCTACCCATACAGTAGATTACGCAAACGAAACTGAAACAAGTGAAAAAATTACCGATCCACTAAAAACTGCATCCGTACCTGTAGATAAAAATCCCGAACCTAAAAAGAAAGAACACCCAGAATTGACCGCTTTTTATGATAAAATCCAACAAACAATGACAAATACTGCAAAAAGCTTCAACGGTGATGTCGGGATGACATATGTTGATTTGACAACTGGGAAACAGATCTCAGTTAATGGAACGAAAGAATTCTATAGTGCTAGCACGATCAAGGTGCCTTTAGCTATGATGATTGCAGATAAAGTTCAGGCTGGCAGATTAAAATGGGATGATCAACTTACGTTTAATGAAAAAGAGGATTATGAAGATGGT
This sequence comes from Enterococcus sp. AMC1251, assembly GCF_058216535.1. Lineage (NCBI taxonomy): Bacteria > Bacillati > Bacillota > Bacilli > Lactobacillales > Enterococcaceae > Enterococcus > Enterococcus sp. AMC1251. The sequence goes on from NZ_CM177098.1 coordinate 2,077,349, forward strand.
ACGGGAATTATTATTAATGATATTCAACCAAGTTACTCGTTAAGAACGCTACAGGAATATAACATTACGTATTCAGATAATATCGCCAAAAATATGTTGTATGATACATTTGGCGGAGATGTCGAAGCAAAAAAAGCTCTTTATGCTCATTTTTTACAGAAAGAAACAGATTGGGACGATGCAAAGCTTACTTCTGAGGATGCTGCAAAAATCCTTAACATTTTATACGAAGAAAAATCATCAAATCAAGAATATCAGACGATTTATGATTATATGAAAAATACCGTTTTCCATGAACGAATGGATACGCCGACCACATCAGGGAAAGTTGCACATAAGATTGGTTCTTATGCGGGCTTCTTGCATGATATTGGGATTTTAGAAACGGAGCATCCTTTTATTTTGACTGTATTTACGAATGGGCAAACGGATGCAGGGATTTCATTTATTTCATCTATTACCGATCAATTATGGGCTATACAAAGCAATGACTATCCAAAAAAATAGAGAAAAGATATCGAATGAACGGTATCTTTTCTCTATTTTTATATTTCTCAAGTATTATTGCCCATATTTTTAATCTTGATTAAACGAGTGATTTCACTTCGTTCGTTCTCTTCTAATTTCATCTGAATATAATAAATCGTTTCTTCTAATTGAGGAATCGTCATATATTCTAAGGCATTCACACGACGACGTGTTTTCTCGATTTCTTCTGCCATCAATTGACAAGTCTTTTCAACTTCTGCTAACTCCAATAGCTTTGGTAAAATACTCGTAATTTTGTCAAAAACACTATCCAATTCTGCATTTGAATTTAGATAACCGTAATTTAGCGGTGCATCTGTTATTGTTTCATCATAATGGAAATTCATGATTGGAACTGTCACACTCATAATATTTTTTTCAATAACATCCAGTGTGACGTTATCTGCAGGAACAGCTACCAATTCTTCGATAAACGCTTCATTCAGTGTTGCATTCGCTAATACAAAGTTAGATAATGCCCCTGTTACTTCTTGTTCTACATCAATCCGCAGTTGATTATTCTTTTTAACAAGTAAAATAAAGCGACGCATCAGTTCATCTTGTTTGTCTTTTAATAATTTATGACCACGACTTGCCGTTCCAAGTTGTTTCTTTAAACGAGAGAGTTCCATTCGAGTAGGATTCACATTTAACCGTGCCATAATCGATCACTCTCCTTCAGTCAAATATTCATCCAGCATATCATCTTTGATTCGTTTTAATTCGGTTCTTGGAAGCATCGATAATAGTTCCCAGCCTAAATCAAGTGTCTCGTCAATGGAGCGATTCGTGTAGAATCCTTGATTGACATACTCCTTTTCAAATCGATCCGCAAATTTCGCATAGATTTTATCTACCTCAGACAATGCTGATTCTCCAAGGACTACCGCTAGTTCTTTTGCTTGTTTTCCTTGTGCATATGCTGCAAATAATTGATTCATTGTTGGGGCATGATCAATTCTTGTTTTTCCTTCACCTGTCCCTTTGTCCTTTAGACGAGACAACGAAGGCAACACATCAATTGGCGGCTGGATCCCGCTCTTATATAAATCTCTAGATAAAATGAGTTGCCCTTCCGTAATATAACCTGTTAAATCTGGAATTGGATGGGTTTTGTCGTCTTCTGGCATTGTTAAGATCGGAATCTGAGTAACAGACCCTTTCAACCCACGAATACGACCGGCACGTTCATACAATGTGGCTAAATTTGTATAAAGATAACCTGGATAGCCACGACGACCTGGTACTTCACGTCGTGCGGCAGAAATTTCACGTAATGCTTCACAATAATTGGTCATATCCGTCATAATCACAAGAACGTGCATCCCTTTTTCATACGCTAAATATTCAGCTGCTGTAAGCGCCATTCTTGGTGTAGCGATCCGCTCGATGGCCGGATCGTTGGCTAGATTCATAAACATCACGGAACGATCAATAGCTCCTGTTTGACGAAAATCTTCCATAAAAAATTCCGCTTCTTCAAATGTAATCCCAATCGCTGCAAAGACAACCGCAAATTCTTCATCACTATTTAAGACATTTGCCTGACGCGCAATTTGAGCAGCTAATTCTTTATGCGGCAAACCAGAACCTGAAAATACTGGTAATTTTTGTCCACGAACTAATGTATTTAAATGATCGATGGCAGAAATCCCTGTTTGGATAAATTCATCGGGGTAATCCCTAGCGACTGGATTGATTACTTCACCATTGATATCGACCATTTTTTCCGGTAAAATTTCGGGTCCGTTATCTTTGGGACGTCCTAACCCATCAAAAATCCGGCCTACCATATCTTCTGATACACCTAATTCCAGAGGATGACCTAAGAAACGAACCTTTGAATCACGAAGATTGATACCGCTGGTACCTTCAAAAATCTGAACCATTGCTTTATCACCATTGATTTCAAGGACTTGTCCACGACGAATTTCACCATTTTGCATGCGAACTTCAATCAACTCTTCGTATTTGACTCCTTCAACTTTTTCAACGATCATCAAGGGACCGACAACTTCATTGATTGTACGATATTCTTTAATCATTCGTCATCCCTCCATCTGCAATAATTTGTTTTAATGTTTGTTTCATGTCATCGACTAAGCCCTCTAATCGGTCGATTTGTTCTTCAGGTACATATTTACTTCTAGCAATTTGGTCTCTTAGTTCAAGCGTTCCAGCCATGATTTCAGATAAATAGGCACCTAAATCCAATGCAGATTGTCCTTCTTTGTAGAAAGTTAAAATCAAGTACAGCATTTTGTATTGTTTTTCTCTTGAAGTAAATGTATCAACATCATCAAAGGCATTTTGCTGTAAGTAATCTTCACGAATCGATTTCGCAACTTCTAAAGTCAAACGATCTTTATCAGACAATGAATCAATTCCGACTAACCGAACGATTTCTTCTAATTGCGATTCTTCTTGTAAAATACGCATGCTCTCCATAACCATCTCAGACCACTCAACTTGAAGTTGCTGATCTAAGTATTTACCAACCTCTGAATCGTATAAAGAATAACTTTGAAGCCAATTGATTGATGGGAAATGACGTTTTTGGGCTAACGTTGCATCTAATCCCCAGAACACTTTTACGACACGTAAAGTATTTTGAGTGACTGGTTCAGAAATATCTCCGCCAGATGGTGAAACAGCACTGATTGCTGTGATACTGCCTTCACGATGATCTTTCCCTAAAGCCACAACTTGTCCAGCTCGTTCATAATATTCTGCTAAACGGCTGCCTAAGTATGCCGGATATCCTTCGTCCCCCGGCATTTCTTCCAAACGTCCACTCATTTCACGTAACGCTTCTGCCCAGCGAGACGTTGAGTCTGCCATTATTGCTACAGAATAGCCCATATCACGGAAGTATTCGGCAATTGTGATTCCTGTATAGATGGATGCTTCACGAGCTGCTACGGGCATATTAGAGGTGTTTGCGATCAAGACCGTTCGTTGCATCACTGATTCCCCCGTACTTGGATCGATCAGCTCTGGAAATTCATTCAATACATCGGTCATTTCATTGCCGCGTTCACCACACCCTACATAAACAACTAAATCAACATCTGCCCATTTAGCAATTTGATGTTGCACCACTGTTTTCCCTGCACCAAAAGGACCTGGAACAGCTGCTGCTCCGCCTTTTGTTACTGGAAAGAACGTATCAATAACACGTTGTCCTGTTAGAAGCGGTACATCTGGATTTAATTTTTCTAGAATTGGACGGCTACGACGAACTGGCCATTTTTGCATCATTGTAAATTCTTTTTCACCTGTAGCCGTTTCAATGATATAGACCGTTTCTTCGATCGTGAACTCACCTTGTTTGATTTCTTTCACGATACCACTGATGCCAAAAGGAACCATAATTTTATGAGGAATCACTTTCGTCTCCTGTACTATCCCGATGATATCTCCTGTAGAAACTTCATCTCCAATAGAAACAGTTGGTTCAAACACCCATTTTTTCGTTCTATCTAATGCTGGGATCTGAACCCCTCTGCTTAAAAAGTTGCTTTCTGTTACTTCCGCAAACGTATCTAAAGGACGCTGAATTCCATCAAACATCTCTGAAATCAACCCTGGAGCTAACTCAACTGACAAGGCTTCACCTGTTGTTGCAACTGGCTCACCTGGTCCTATTCCTGTTGTTTCCTCATATACTTGAATGGATGCGACATCTCCCCGCATCTCAATAATTTCTCCTATAACACCCAATTCCCCTACATGACAAATATCCTGAATACTTGCATCAGACATATTCTCAGCCATAACTAAAGGACCAGATACTTTAACAATTCTACCAGTTTGCAAAATCATTCCTCCTATTCAGAAAAGCTGAGCAGGCTCGTTCAGCACTGACAGAAAAATAGGAAACTATGACTGAGGCGCTTTTTGCCTTATTCATAGTTTATCTTTTTTCCAAAGTGCTAGCCTGCAAAGCTAGATCAAATGTAAAGCTGAGCAGGCTCATTTAGCTCCGACTGAAAAATAGGAAACTATGGCTGAGGCGCTTTTTACCTTATTCATAGTTTATCTTTTTTCCGAGGAACTAGCCTGCAAAGCTAGATCAAATGTAAAGCTGAGCAGGCTCATTTAGCTCCGACTGAAAAATAGGAAACTATGACTGAGGCGCTTTTTGCCTTATTCATAGTTTATCTTTTTTCCGAGGAACTAGCCTGCAAAGCTAGATCAAATGTAAAGCTGAGCAGGCTCATTTAGCTCCGACTGAAAAATAGGAAACTATGACTGAGGCGCTTTTTGCCTTATTCATAGTTTATCTTTTTTCCGAGGAACTAGCCTGCAAAGCTAGATCAAATGTAAAGCTGAGCAGGCTCATTTAGCTCCGACTGAAAAATAGGAAACTATGACTGAGGCGCTTTTTGCCTTATTCATAGTTTATCTTTTTTCCGAGGAACTAGCCTGCAAAGCTAGATAACACCTAAAATCAAACAAAACTTTCCAATTTCCTACAATATATTTTGTCCAACAGCTCTTTCAACATTATCTTGAATTTCTTTCAACCCGATCCCTTTTGTACCACTATGACTTGGGATCAAGATAATCGCTGGTGTCATTTCACTTTTGTAACGGTTAATTGTTTCAACAGCTAATTCGGAGGCATCTTCTGTGATGAAAATAACACCAAAATTGCTTTTTGCCATTGATTCAATTGTATCTCTCACTTGTTTTGATGAAATTGTATACACAACCTCAAAGCCAAAAAGTTTGAACGGCATAACAGAATCTCTATCACCAATTACGCCAATTTTATAGACCATCTATCATACGCATCCTTTCTCTGACAACTTCTACTGGAAAGTTACTCCGCTTACTAACTAGAATCAAGCGTAAATTTTTCCACTCTACTTCCTTAGCATTTAAAAATGCAAGCAGTGGCAACGGACCAAAAGCCATAATTTTAGCCTTGTCATACCTACTAGTCAAATAATCATCTTTGATTTTTTCAAAAGCGACTAAATCTAATGTTTTTGTTTCAGCAGAGACGATCGGTGCTAAAAGACCACTATATATCGTGCTCAAAATAAAATCAGTAAACACAGCTAATGACTGCTCGGCATATTCTAAAAATGTTGCTTTTGGAATGCTCCCTGAGCTAGATAACACAGTTGATAAAAAATTTTCGTGTTGCCCTTGAAGGATTCCTCTAGCCATTGTAGAAATATTCGTCAAGTCAATAAAAGCTGTAACTTCCTCCACGATATCCTTATCACCTAATTTTTCAGCTAATTGCCGTTGAAACGTTAAAAAATTCCGATCATAAATGATATCGATTGCCTGAAGTGTAGAAGATTCTTGAAAATAATCCAACACTTCAAGAACCGCATTCATAAATGGTTCTGGCAGTTCAGTTGAGACACGCGTCCGAATCGCACTTTTCAGTGTTTCTATGGAATAGCGTCCATCATCAATAAACAGATAATCCAACTCTTGTCCCGTAAGCTCAGCTTTTGTCAGGACTTTTAAATTATGAAATGTTGCTCTAGACGTATAAATAGTGATCACTTCTGGTTCAGGAGCCATCTCATAGAGCCATTCATAAAGTTTGCCTTTTTCTTTTGAATAGATGTATTCAAAATTTTCAGCAAAATCGTTTGTCATATATGTTCCATATATCGTATTTTTTAAACTATCTTTTAACTCATCTATGTTTTTTGCATTCAATAATTGTTCATATTGGGTATTACTTAAAAGTTCTGTTTCTTTCAGACGGATCAAAGGATTGATTTGATTATATGCAGTCTCTTTCATTATGAACCTCCTATCATATAAGGTGGAGCAATTATTTTATCGAAACAGCAATTCTGCTATTTTAAAGCTTTCCATTTTTTTTATTTCTTGAACTAGACTTGAAAATAAGAAGTTATATTCAATCCCATCCTTAGATATAATAAATCCTCCATCATTTGGACTTACATCTTTTTCCAGTAGCAATGTCAGATTACTATTAGTATGTTCTACTAACCATTGCTCTGACAATTTACCATTTGAAAACTCGCCTAATTTCAAATAAGCTTCACCTTCGACTGGTAATTGAATAATGATTTGCTTCGCAAATGTTTGAAACTCTTTTTCCGACCAATGGTTCATCCGCTCAATTGATTCTAAAAAAAGCTGTTCAAGGTATCCCTGCTTTTGATTCAACGTTGCTTGTTTGATGTCAAGTTGTTGACGATTTTGTTTTTGTTTAAATGCTTTATTTATTAGTTCTTGATTTTTTTCGATTAGTTTGTTTTCTTGCAGAAAAAGCGCTTCTTCTTGTTTTTGATATTCTTGGTCGATACGTTTAATTTCGACTTTTTTTAGTTCTGAAACTTCAACTTGCCCTTTTTCTAGAATTTGTTCGACGATTTTTTCGATTGCATCCATGTTTTTCCTCCTATTACTTCACATTTAGTACAAGTAAGAATGAGATAACAAACCCAAGAATCGCGTATGTTTCAACCATGGCAGCATAAATGATCCCTTTTGTTGCATGTTCTGGTTTTTTAGCTAAAATTTGAATCCCAGCTGCTGCAACACGTCCTTGGGCAATCCCTGAAAATAATCCAGCAAAAGCAATCGGCAATGATGCTACAAAATAATCCAGTCCTTGAACCATCGTCATATCATTGGTTAAGTTGATAAAAATCAAAAAGGCAATAACGAAACCATATAACCCTTGCGTTCCTGGTAATAATTGTAAAATTAACGCTTGCCCGAATTTCTCAGGCTGTTCTGTTGTTAAGGCCGCAGCAGCTTCCCCTGTAAAACCTACCCCTTTAGCGGAACCAATCCCTGCTAAAATCGTTGCCATTGCCATTCCTAATACTGCAAATAGAATTCCACCATTGTTATTAATTAAGTAATCTACCATGTTTATATTCCTCCACTATTCTTTTACTTTTGATTTTTTTTTGATGTTCATATATTTTTCTTCTGTCTTTAACGGCTTGAATGCACGACCACCGCCTGTATAAAATTTCCCGAAAAACTCAACATATTGCAAACGAGCTCCGTGAACATACGCACCTAACAAACTTAAAAAGAGATTCAAGGCATGTAATACGATGATTAGTAGGATCCCCACAGTGAATCGAGCAACTGGTGGCATAAATTCTACAAGCATATTAAACGCTGCAGCAATACTTCCGCCAGAAATTCCTAAAGCCATCAATCGCGTATAACTAACTAAATCCCCAATATAACCAGTCAACCCATATAATCCGTAAAGACCTTTTGCCAACCCTTTAACTTTTGATTTTGTTTGGATGATCGGCACAATCACGATCGACAAAGCTGAAATAACCGCTACAACGATGCCGGTTGTAACCAAACCGTCATTGCTAAAAATCAACATGCCTAAAACGACAATCAAAATTCCTACCAACAATCCTTGCCAAGCAAAACTCTCACTAATACCATCCAAGTATCGCTTGCGCTTGGTCAGTTCGATCCCATTTACCATCAATCCTGTCAACATTTGAATAAAACCGAAAACAACAGATAAAATCAAAATTGTGTTTACATCTTCAGTCGTTGACAATATCGGAAACGGTAACTGGATCCCAAAGAGCACTTCCGGCAGCGCAGCGCCGAAGAATGATCCGTAAATAAAGCCCCAAATAATCGTTGGAAATGATAATATTAGAAAGAAATCTGCAAAACGTTTCATCCCTCTTGGTAAAACCATCAACTTCAATGCAAGTAATGCACCAAATAACATCAACAATCCATAACCAATATCTGCTACCATCATCCCGAAAAATACCATATAAAAAGGCGTCATGATCGGAGTTGGATCAATCTCGTCATATTTTGGCAAACTATACATTTCAGTCAACATCTCAAATGGCGCTACCAGAGAATTATTTTTCAGTTTCACGGGAATATCTGTCTGAATCTCATTATTTGTCGGTTGGTCAAAAGTGATATAAACTTCATCTTTTGGCAATTCGTCCTGTAATGCGACAGCTAATTCCTGCTTCTCATCAACAGGAATCCAACCTTGCATAATGAAAAAATAGGACGTATTCAGCAGATGGTTCTTTGCTTCTTCACGATAGATATAAGCATAGATCATCTCTTCCGCTAAATATAGTTCTTCTAAATGATCACGATAAGCGGATACCCCCCTTTTTAACTGCTTTTCTTCCTCAACAAGTAAAGCTAATTCTTCCTTATTTTTTTGATACGCCTTTTTCGGTAAAATATCATAAGGATATTCAAATTGGTTAAAACTATATCTAGCAGTAATTTCATCCAAGTCAGCTGATTGACTTTTTAAATAAATCAAGCTGTAAAAGACATGATTTTGGCTTTGATAAATTTCTTCTACATAAACAAATGAAATCTTTTCTAAATCAGCTAGAAAATCCGTCTGATTGGCTGAACTGATCGATCCTAGCAAAATATCTGTAGTCTCTAGTAAATTTTTTTTTGGAATAATATCTAAATACTGCCATCGAGCAAGCCATTTTTCTTTTGACAATAACTCTTTTCTAGTGGCATCAACCTTTGTCAACTCATTTTTCAAAGAGGAAATTTTTTTTAAATAGCCACTGATTTTCTGTTCATCGAAACGTTCTTCCAATGAACTCAATGTTCGGACTTGTCTTTTTAGTAGCTTTTTTTTTGTTGAATTTTCTGAAAAACGGTTAATAAACGTCAATGAGTCCTGAATTTCCGTTAGCATTGTCTGATAACGATTCTTTTGGATTTCACTTCCTTCTACTAAGGTTTCTGCAAAATGTTTTTCTATATAAGAGCCATCGACATTTGAATGAAAAAAATCTTTGATTTCGATTGCCTGCATCCCTTGAATTGCTTGAAGAATCGCTTCTTCTTTTTCGGCTGCCGCTATAATCGTCATTTTTTCCATTTTATTGACTGCCATAGATTTTTTTCACCCTTTCTATTATGTGATCAATCATGTATTCTTTATTCTTTTCATATTTTTCTCTAAAATCTTGATTTAGTTCTTTCGCTTCACTTAGTAAAAGCTCTTTTTCTTTTTGAAGCTGTTCATTTTTTTGCGTCTCTACTTCATGAACGAATGCCCGTACTTTCTTTTGACTTTCTTCCTGTTTAAGTTTGAGATCAGCTGCTTTTTTTTGTTCAAGCAAACGAATTTCTTCTTCAAGCGCTTGTCTCTTATTTTCAACCTGAACTTCTGCTTCACGTATTTTATCTAATGCCTCTAAAACCATATGTTAACCTCCATTATTCGATAACTTCGTTCCTATTTTATTATTGAACTTATCACATATTTTGTAATCTAAAAGGAAATAACAGATGTGGGACAAAAGTAAAAATCACTTTTGTTTTACACAAAAAAATAAAGAGATTTAGAAACAATTCCCAAAAGAAACAAGCTGCTATTCAGAAAATTTGAAGATTAATTTCCGTGAATTTATTCCTTATTTCTCAAGGTTAAACGTTCGTCCAGACCTCTTCATTCTCTTATTTCTTACTTAGAAAATAAAAAAGGGCGTAAGTTCGCGAAACCGTTCTTCTCACCCCTTGAAGAACCTGATCCTTGAAGCTTGCGCCCAACCATTTATATTAATATATAATCAATATTAGCAAATTGAAGTCAAAATTACAACTGCTTTACAAGTAAATTTTATCTAACGTAAAAAAAATGCTTCCAAGTCATAAGAAGAATGATTAACTCGTTCGACAATTGTCTCTTTCCAAACATCTGTAAACCAGTCATATTGGATCTGATTGATGATACTCTTTTTCAACTCATTGAATAACATTTTGTTATCAATTCCACCTTCGTGAAGTAAGTCTAACATAGTGATCATTTTTGTATTATTATGTTGTTGAAAACGATAAATCCGCCCTTTTTCTATGTAATAAAACCAGTAATTAATAACGACAGCAAACCGATCTTCTTTGTTTTCTAGTAAAGTAACAAACTTTTTTGTTGTGATTTTCTTCATACTATTTGCTCCTTTGATTTCTCCATTCATTTTACCACATCAAAAGGTCAATACAGAAACAATCAATAAAAAGATCTTAAAATAGTTTTTCTTTAATCTTTGTGTTTAAAATTAACAACCATTTGATATAATAGAGAAGTACACCTACTATTTGAATAATTGGAGGATAAATAATGGAGCAAAATTTAATCAAAATAACCACAACCTTCCAGAATACATGGTTGATCGATCTGAAAAAAGACCCATTTTCTGAACAAAATAATATTTTATTTGGTGATACACTTAGACTTTCCATTTTTAAAAACGATTCTTACTATTTTTCAGAAGCAATCGCTTTAACGTATAATAAAGAAATTTTATCTAAAGAGCAACCAACTGCAAGTGAAATTGAATTTTTCAATTATATGAAGACTGTCCAAGAGAAAGCGTTCTCAAAGTCATTGGCAATTAAATACACTATTGAACAATATGCATTTTCTGTAGTAAGCAATGAGGATTGAAGAGAAGATTGTTAAAAACAAATAACAGCCTCTGATTTACTTCATTCAACAGGAAAAGTAAATCAGAAGCTGTTATTTTGCACTTTTTTTGTTACGCACTTTTTACTAATACATTTTAGTTTTTTTTAGTTAAATTATTTGTTTACAAATTGTTTTGATACTTAATTATGTGGTATACAGCTAATTAAATTTTAAGCTCCTCCTGTAACTACATATACAGAAATAACGCTTGCTACAACAGTTATTAATGAAATCATCAAAACACCTCCACTCATTTTTTTAGAAATCAATATTTGCAAATAAATAATTTTCCTTAGGTAAAGAATAACAAACAGACTCAGAAAAATAAAGTAGAAAAATTAAAAAATGCGAAATTAGCATAAAATTCTAATAAAATATTTACTTTTTTACAAAAAATAGGAATTATCTGTTTGTTTTGTGCTATAATCGCATAAGAAAGGAGATAAACTCTTGAATATCATAGAAACTTTACGTTTTTTCAGACTTAAATTGAAGTTACCTCAAAGGGAAATGATGTCTGAATATACTGATCCCTCCACATATTCAAAAATTGAAAGTGGTAAACGCTCTCTTAAGGTAAATGAATTAGAAGAAATATTACATCAAACATCTATTAGTGTTGACGAATTTTTTAGTTTCACAGCATTCGATAAACGACAACAAGATTTCAGAGATATTTTTTATTATTGTGGTGCGCATTTAGAAAATAAAAGTACCAAGCAGAAATTACTTAACTATTATTTTTCATTAAAAAATAAAGAGCAAAAGACATTACGAGAATTATCAAATTATATTGCTATTAAAAATTTCTTTAACGCTCACTGGGAAGAAGTTGAGCCGGTCACTTTTGAAGAAATAAACGACATTTTTCAGGATTTATTGAATAAGTCTTTCTATCTTCAATATGACTATATTATTACTGCAAATTTAACTCGATTTTTTAACGCTAAACAAGCAGATATACTACTTGCAAGAATGTTTCCAATAAAATATGAAGAACAACGTGATTTTACAACGAAAAAATTTGCACATAATATTCTTATTAATTTAATTTCAATGCGATTGTACGCAAAAGATTATGAAAGTGCAGAAAAATATATAAAACTTGCCAAGAAACAAGATAAACAAAACGAAAACTACAGTTTCAAATTGAACCTTCAATATCTAACAAACCTTTTAAACTATATTATCGAAGGGGAACCAGTCTATATGGAGCGCGTTTATGATTTTATACATTTGTTAGAAAATACTGGCGACACTTTGCAAGCCGAACAAGTGAAAAAAGAAGTCAAGATGTTAACTCATGAAAGAGACAGCGAAAAAATGCTAAACAGCTATGCCGTTGGTTTAATAAAAGAATCTTAATTTAGCCTATAAATCAGAATATCCCACCTTTTTCAAGGTGGGATAAGGAGTATTACTCGGATTGAGTAAAATGAAAATACTGTTAGGGTATATTTATATTACCATGTAATGTTTTAGATTTCAAGCTATTAGTCATAAAATATTTTTTATTTGTTTTTTTCTAAGAAATTATTGTCAAATAATTTCAAATTTTCCAGCTATGCCCCACTTACTAATTTATTCATTTAATTTTTGGTACAGTCAAAGATAATCAAATTGTACGAAATAAAGCAGTTCGATTTCTTTTCCATAGGTTAGCATCCTTCTTTATTTTCATTCATAATCTTATCGCGCTCATTCGTAATAGTTTCTTCGAGCACCTAAAAATCACTAGTATAACTTCTGTTATTTTATTTCGGATAAATCTATCAACATCGACTCAAAGTTAATTATACAGAACTATAGTTACTATGTAAACCCCATTAGTTATTGTTAAAACAACATTAAGTATGGATGGGTGAAGTGCAAGAGAAATACTTAAAAAAAGACTACAATCAACGATAAATCAACCATTGTAAGGCTCTGTTAAGATATTCTCAGTAGGGAGACAAAATAAGTTTGAATGGCGTAACAAAGGGCAATTTTAATTTAATTAACTTACGCCATGAAACAAAAAAACCGAATCTAAGCTTAGATTCGGCTACATTTCTTCATTCAAACTGGCTTTATATCACCAAGGCTGACTAGTTGGACCAATGGTAAATTCATTGACATTCACATCTTCTGGTTGATCGATTGCATAAGCAACGATGCTTGCTACACGATCTGGAGCAATACCATATTTATTATACAAACTAGTCATGCCATCAGCCGTTTTTGAATCTGTAATTTTATCTAGTAACTCTGTATTAATTGCTGCTGGATAAATTGTTGCTGTACGGATATTTGTTCCCTCTTGTGCAGATTCCATTCGTAAAACTTCCATTAAATCACGAATCGCCCATTTAGTTGCGCCATAAACAGCACCTCCTGGATAAGCTTTAAGCCCAGCAACCGATGATGTTGTAATCACATGGCCAGATTTTTGCTCAATAAAGTGAGGTAAGACTGCTGCTAGACCATTCAGTACCCCTTTAATATTGATATCAATCATTTGATCCCACTCATCTTCTTTGAGTGCAGATAATGGAGAATTCGGCATAATACCTGCATTTAAAAAGATAACATCTACTCTACCATAAGTCGTAATAGCAAAATCCACCAAGTTTTGATTATCGATTCGCTTGGTGACATCCGATGCTACATAAACTGCTTCTCCTGAATTTTCTTTGATTTTTTCAACAATCGTTTGAAGTTTTTCTTCTCTTCGTGCCGCTAATACTAATTTTGCTCCTTTTTCAGCTAATAACAGAGCTGTCGCTTCTCCAATTCCTGATGATGCTCCTGTAATAATCACCACTTTATCTTTAATCGCCATTTGTCTCGCTCCTTTTCTATTTTTATGGTGTCAATACGACATTGATTGCTTCTCTTTCCGATATAAAGTCTAGCTGTTCGACTTCCTTTATTTTACCTATTTTAGTATATAAATAATTAGTAGAGAACGTTTGATAAAATAGGACAAGACAATCTGAGCCAAAAAGCATGACGTCACCTTTTTCAATTTTTTTTACTTGTTCTACCTGTGTTGGTAATGATTCTACTAAATAAGTATACTTTTCGTTACCATGTAAATCATTCATTTTTAGATTTATTGGAAGTCGAGTTATTAATTCCTTCGTTGCTTGATTAGATTCCAATTCAACTTGAAACGTTTTATTTTCAATAGTTATGTTCATTACAGTTACTTCTCCGTTTACTTCTATTGAATATTTTACTGAATCACTATATTCCGTTTTTGAAGTTTTTAATACTGTGCCTTTTTTGGACAAAATTGCTGTGCATCCAGAACAAATCATTACGCTTAGAAATAAAAAAATAGAAACCCACGTATTCTTTTACGTTTTATCATCTTCAATCTTTCGAACCACTTTGGCTGGACTTCCTACTACAATCACATTATCAGGAACATCCTTTGTTACTGTTGAATCCGCAGCAATAATCGAATTTTCTCCAATTGTAACCCCTGGTAAAACAGTCACATTGGCACCAAGCCACGCATTTTTTTTGATACAAATTGGCTCTACTTTAATTCCGCGTCTTTTGTTAGGGGGGATCAAATGATTTACTGTAATTAATCTAGCTCCTGGTCCAATCAACACTTGATCTTCAACCGTAATCCCACCCAAATCAACAAATGTAACATTTTTGTTAATAAATATATCTTTGCCTAATGTGATATGCTTACCGAAATCACTATAGAAGGGCTGCGAAATTTTTACGGATAAATCAATTTTTTGATCCGTAATTTCTTCTAAATACTGTAAGACCTCTTCATTAGAATAATATTGTGCGTTCATCATCATTATCAATCGCTCATTATTCTGTTTAACTAAATGGATTTCTTTAAATAGGGGTGAATCGTTTAAAATCTCTCTTCCTAAAATTTTTTTCTGTAAACTTATGTTTGACATTTTCTTTCCCTCCTTACCTATTCATTAAATTTTCACTATCCAAATTATACCTGAATCGTTTATACTTAACTAATACAAATAAAGCATATATAACTATTCTTTTTAGCTATAGGAAAGGGAATTAAATGGAACTTCGCGTATTAACTTACTTTTTAACTGTTGCAAGAGAAAAAACAATTACTAAAGCTGCTGAAGTCTTACATCTATCTCAACCAACGCTTTCAAAACAATTAAAAGAACTAGAAGAAGAGCTTGGTGTGACATTATTTACTAGAGGAAATCGTTTTATTACATTAACGGAAGATGGTATCTACTTAATGAATAGAGGAAAAGAAATTCTATCTTTGGTTGAGTCAACAACAACAAATCTTATTCAAAATGAAGTCATTAGTGGTCAAATAACTATTGGTGGTGGAGAAACGCAAGCGTTTGAGTTTCTTGGTCATATTCTGCATGAGCTTAGAGATAACTATCCAGAAATTAACTTACACCTTTATAGTGGCAATGCTGATGATGTATTGGAAAAAATCGATAAAGGATTGTTAGACTTTGGGCTCGTTATTGACCCAGTAGAAAAACAAAAATACGAATATATTCGCCTGCCATTAATTGATTCCTGGGGGATTTTAGTCAATACATCACATCCTCTAGCTAAACAAAAAACAGTCCAACCAAAAGATATTCAACATACGCCTTTGCTCATTTCAAACCAATCATTTGTTGATAATCAGCTATCTGAATGGTTTGGAGGCAATATAGAGCATCTAAATGTTATTGGCACCTATAATTTACTTTATAATGCCTCCTTGTTGGCAAAAGAAGGCATTGCAAGTATTCTTTGTATTGATGGGATTTGTGAATACGGCTAATACCAATTTAACGTTTATTCCCTTTTCACCAGCATTAACCGCAAACATCAATATTGTTTGGAAGAAAGACCAAATTTTTTCAAGTGCTTCAAAAGAATTTTTACGTTTACTGAAGTTGGTTTAGTTCTGTCTGTCACTATTTATAAAACAGTCGGATAGATACTTTACTATTTTTTGGAGTGATTAGATTTCAAAAAATCAGTACAATACGTGCTATTTGAACTTAATGGGAATGTAAAATACCTGCAAAGATCCTTGTATTACTTTTTTTCTAAAATTAAAAAACAGCTATAAATACCAATTTTGAAGGTATTTATAGCTGTTTTTTTGCTTCAACTTTTCTTCTCACATTACTAAAAATGGAGACGGCGGGAGTCGAACCCGCGTCCAAACACATTGCCACTTAAACTTCTACGCTCATAGTCATACTATTTTAAGGCTTCGCTGAAGTTCATGCCGCATAACAGGCCCAAACTCTCGCTAGTCTGATGATCTCTTCTAAATTTTACAGACGGAAAAATTTAGCGTATCCCACTTAATTTGAGACCCTTACCCGAGCACATGGGCGATGCCGGGAGGATCTTCACCCGCTGTTTTTACGCAGCTAGAGCGAAAGTATTGTTTTCGTTTTTAGCAGTTATATTTAACTGTAACGTTTTTACGTAGACGTAACCTACGAAACGCGATTCAAGCTCAACTATGCCTGTCGAATCCGTAACGTCCCCGTTAAGATTAAATAGCATAACATACACTTTCATCAGTATAACATATTCATCTTGATTTTTAAAGGATCAGGTGCTGGTTCTTCCGCTTTCTAATACCTCTAGATAACGCTTCTTGAAATAGCATTCGAACGAAAAATCAATGACCTGTTCCAAAAGTATTCACTAAAATCGTACCAATCACGATAAAACCAATACCGATAACTGTCGGTGTATTGATTTGTTCTTTCCAATACACAACTGAAAAAATCGTGATCAAGATGATTCCAATTGCTCCCCAAAGTGCATATGCGACATTTAACGGCATATATTTTATTGCTTTAGATAAACTATAAAAACATACAATATAAGCAACCAAACATTCTACTGATGGCAATAACTTACTAAAGCCATCTGTGGCTTTTAATAGATTTGTCGCAACGACTTCACTTATTATAGCGACAAAAAGATACAAATACCCAATCAAAATTTCCCCTCCTTCTATGATTCCTAAATCATTATATCAAAATTCCAATCAAATTAAACGTAGATTTTTTTAAGGACTTAAAAAAGATCATCAACAGATTTAATACGTTATAATCTATTGACGATCTCTTACTTATTATTTATATTAACTACTCATTTTAAACTCAAGGTTCAACATTGTAATTCAGCATCCAATTGATTCCAAATTTATCAACAACCATACCATATTTTTTCGACCAGAACGTTTTCCCTAAAGGCATTGTTACTTTTCCGCCTTCAGCTAAACGATTGAAAATCCGATCAAGTTTCGCTTCATCCTCTGTATTGATCACAAGAGAAACATTGTTTCCTTCAACCAACGTCAATCCCATTCCATCTGGCACATCAGAGAACATAATAGGAACACCTTCGATTGTCATTGAAGCATTGATAATCAATTTTTTCCAAGCTTCTGGTGTTGGGTGTTCTGGGTCTTCAGGCGCATCTGCAAACGTCATCGCATCTTCACATTTTACGTCAAATACTGTTTCATAAAAAGTAATCACATCTGCCGCTTCGTTCTTAAAATTTAAGTATACTTCTAGCATGTTCGTCATCCCCTCAATCTATTTCAACTATTATCTCATGCAAAAATAGATTAAGCGAAAAGCACGCTCATTTTTAACTAAAAATCAGTACCGTTTAAAATCACTTCAACCAATTGCTCTAAGTACTTCTGATCTATTTCGTCATAGCCATGTGTTACCGAGCTATCTAAATCTAAAACACCCATTAATTTACCATCTTTAACCATTGGTACAACGATTTCAGATAAAGCAGCTGAATCACAAGAGATATAATTTTTATGATTTTTCACTTCAGCCACAATCAGTGTCTCACGCATTTCAGCAGATTCTCCACACACACCTTTGCCCATTTTAATTCGAGTACATGAAACTTTACCTTGAAATGGACCTAAGACCAATTCTTCTCCATCAAATAAGTAATAACCTGCAAAAACCGTATTTGGTAATGTATCAGCTAAAAGTGCAGAAGAGTTAGCTAAGTTAGCAATTTTATCATGTTCAATTTCAATAATTGCTGTTTGTTGCTGTACTAAAAGTTGGTATGCCGCTATTTTTTCTTTCCTTGTTTTCCACATTTTTAATTCACGCTCTTTTCTACGTCTACGATAAGAAATGTTTATATTATTTTCTTATTATATCATACTCTTATTACTGTCCTTACAATCAACTGTTTTTTAGCTTATTCATAATCTTCATAACAAATTCAAACGAATTCACACTTTTTTCAAGCTTTTTTATGTTTGATTTAATCTATTAAGGTTATAGTTTAATCATAGTAAACAACTAATCAATTTGTGGATGAACGTGGTGTTAAAACTCTTTGAGGACTAACGGATGTTTATTCTCGACCCGATGAGGTGTAGGTTCGAATCCTACCGTCCACGTACGTGCAACTTTTGCACTTGATTATAAATTCATCAAGATAAGTGAAAGGAAGGATGTTTATGAAAAAAATCTTCGTTACAGGAGCAACATTATCAGCTATTACAGTGGTGGCTTATTCATTTTTAAACCATACATCGAAACATCAGCATGATTATGGCAAACTATAATAAAAAAAGTTGTCCTGAACGATTTCTTGTTCAAGGCAACTTTTTTAAGTTTATTTTTGATAATCATTTCACAATTGATGACAAATTAGTTATTTAAAAACCAAATGATATTCTCCTTCTTCTGCGCTATCTAAATATTGATACAAAATCAATTCAAGGATCGCCAACATTGAAATATGAGAAGTAATTTCCATCTTATTTAAAAAAAGCTCATCTGTAAACACATAAAAATTAACATCGCTCATATTTTGAACCACGTTATTATCTGCCCCTGTAATCGAGACTAATAGCGGATGTACTGTATTTTTTAGATGCTGCATCAATTGAATCCATTCTTCGTCTTTTCCTTGATACGTTAAGATAAACACCATATCCTCCGATTTGATCTGCTTTTGAACAACCGACCGCATTGATTGATCCTCCGGAAATACCACCAAAAAGCCAGCTGCTACAAATAAATACTTTACATACTGCATTAGCTGCTTATTCATTCCTTTAGCAAATAAGTAAATGATTGGTTTATTCTTTAAATACTCTCCTACTTTTATCAAACTATTTTTATCAATCACACGAACAGATTCATTGATATTTTTTAGATACTCTTCACGGTAATCTTTTTGGGAAACCACAAAGGGACTGACTTTTTCTTCTTTTTTTTGATTCAAAAGAGTATATTTGATGACCGTTGTAAATTCACTATAGCCAGAAAATCCAATTTTTCTAACAAATCGAAGAAAGGTTGTTGTCGATACAAAGCAGTCGTCCGCAACTTCGCGGATGCTTTTATTTTTAATGTCATTTAAGTTTTTCACAACATAATCAAATAATGCATGTTCATTCTTCGTTAACTCTGAAACATGAGGGTTTATCACTTCAAAAAAGTCCATTTTCTTCCCTCCTACTTATCTTTAGGAACACTTTGTGCAATACAATGAATATTTCCGCCGCCTAATAAAATTTCACGCGCATAAACGCCAATAATCTTGCGGTCAGGGTATAATTTTTCTAGTAAGATTCCTGCTGCTTGATCATTCTTATCATTGAATAATGGATAGATAATACCGCCGTTAGCCGTATAATAACTAACATAGGTTGCTGTCAGTCGATCGCCAGGAAAACGCGGCAGCATTCCATTAACTGAATCTACGCCTTGACTTTCTTCAGTTGTGATATACATCGGTTCAGGCATCAGCATTTTATGAATGATTAATTTTCTGCCTCTTGCATCCGTTTCATTTTTTAGTTGTTCATAGGCTGCTCTGGAAATTTCATATTGTGGATCATCTAGGTCATCTGTCCAAGTCAAAACGATTTCTCCTGGACGTACAACATTTAGCATATTGTCTATGTCCCCATTGGTTTCATCTAAAAAAAATCCCTGCTTTAACCAAATGATTTTTTCTACATTGCAATATACTTTTAGAACATCTTCAATTTCCTCTTTAGAACATTTACCATTTCTACCTTCAGAAAGTAACACTTCTTCTGTTGTATATAACGTTCCATCACCATCAAAATGAATGGAACACCCTTCTAAAATAAACTCTTTTGCAGAGTAATAATCGATATGATTGAATTCACACAATTTTTCAGCGATCAAATTATCTTGATCCCAAGGAAAGTACAAGCCGTCTAAAAGGCCGCCCCATGCATTAAAACCCCAGTCTACTCCCCGAATTTCCCCCTTTTGATTTTTTAAATAGATAGGACCATAATCTTTGATCCACGCATCATTATTACTCATTTCCATTACCCGAATTGACTCAGGTAATAAGTGACGAGCATTACGATATTGTTTTTTGGAAACTAACATCGTGACTGGTTCAAACATTGCGATTGATTTGGCTACTTCTACATAAGCTGCTTGAGCAGGTTTTCCACCGTTACGCCAATTGTCCGCTCGTTCTGGCCAGATCATGTATGTTTCTTCGTGAAGATCAAATTCTCCTGGTACAAAAAAACCGTCCTCTTTAGGATTGCTTGTTTTGATTTTCATATGGGCAGTTCTCCTTTTACTTATTGGTCCATTATATGCTTTATATATGTAAGCGATATATTTTTAATATATCAGAAAAAAAGAGTAGAAACTAGTTTTTGTCTCTACTCTTTTTCTAAAACTAAGCAGTGATAATGGTACCTGTTTCTTCATCTAATAAATTTTTGATATTTTCTAAGGAGGTGATTACCGCTTTGCCATTGCTATTTTCTTTAATAAACGTTATTGCTGCTTGCACTTTAGGTAGCATACTGCCTGGTGCAAATTGCTTTTCTTCAATATATTTTTCCATATCAGCTACCGTTACTTTGGTTAAATCAGATTGAGTGGGTTGATTGAAATTGATGCTGACATGATCAACACCTGTCAAAATTACTAACATATCCGCATGAACCAATTCAGCAATTTTTTCAGAGGCAAAATCCTTGTCTATCACGGCTTCTACACCCTTGTAGGTTCCATCTTTTATGACCACTGGAATCCCACCACCACCTCCTGCAATCGTAACAACGCCATTTTCTACTAATTGTTCAATCACCGAATATTCAACAATATCGATTGGCCTTGGTGACGGAACTACTTTTCTAAATCCTCGACCAGCATCTTCTACGTAAGTTGCCGACGTTTGTTTTTTCTCAACGTCCATTTGATCTTTGCTTAAAAATGGACCGATTGGTTTACTTGGTGCTTGAAAAGCTGGATCTGTTTCGCTGATAACAACTTGTGTAATGAGTGTTGCTACGTTTTTGGAGATATTTCTTTTTTTTAGCTCGTCTACTAAGGCATTTTCAAGCCAGTAACCAATGCTGCCTTGGGTCATTGCAACTGCTGTATCAATCGGCATTGCTGGATTTTTCCTTGTTGCACCTAATTGCTGTTGTAATAATAGGTTCCCAACTTGAGGGCCATTGCCGTGGGTGATGATCAGTTCATGACCTGCTTCAATGAAATCTGCTAAATAATATGCTGTATGGGCTAAAGCCTTTTGTTGTCCTTGTGCACTAGGATCAGTCGTTAAAATTGCATTCCCGCCTAGTGCAACTACGATACGTTTTTTCATGGATTCCACCTCACTTTGGAACTTGTTGGGTAATGCAGTGAATATTTCCACCACCTAAAAGAATTTCTCTTGCAGGTACACCAACAATCTTTCTATCTGGATATAGTTCTTGTAGTAAATCGATCGCCTTTTCATCATTTGGATCATCGAATAACGGTAAAATGATTCCGCCGTTTGCCGTATAATAATTTGCATAGCTAGCAGCTAATCGATCGCCTTTTTCCCTTGGCAAGGTTCCTGCTACTGCATCTACCCCGAAGCTTTCTTCTTCTGTGATCAATATTGGTTTTGGCACATATAATTTATGAACAATTAGCTTACGGCCATGAGCGTCTGTTTCATTTTCTAAAATCTCTAAACATTCTTTTGAAATTTCATATTGCGGATCATTTTTGTCATCTGTCCATGCCAAGACCACTTCCCCAGGCTTCACAAAATTAATGATATTATCCACATGACCATTAGTTTCGTCTAAATAAATGCCACGCTTCAGCCAAATAATCTTTTCTAATGAGAGATATTCTTTTAAAACTTGTTCGATTTGTTCTTTAGAGAGTTGAGCATTTCGCCCTTCTGATAATAAACATTCTTCTGTAGTGATCAGGGTTCCTTCACCATCAACGTGGATCGAGCCGCCTTCTAAAACAAAATCGTTTAAACGATAACGATCAAGCCACTCCACCTCACAAATTTTTTGTGCGACTTGATCATCTTTATCCCATGGAAAATATAAGCCATCTACTAATCCTCCCCATGAATTAAAGGTCCAATCCACACCACGGATCTCCCCTTTGTCATTTTTGACAAAAGTTGGTCCACAATCGCGAACCCAAGCATCATCATTTGCAATTTCAACGACACGTACCTCTTCCGGCAGCATATGGCGAGCATTATCATATTGTTCAGCAGATACCCCAACCGTCACTGGTTCAAATTCATTAATGGCAACAGCTACATCGACAAATGTTTTTTGCGCTGGCTTCCCACCATTACGCCAATTATCTGGTCGCTCCGGCCATAAAATGTACACACCTTGATGCGCTTCAAATTCTCCTGGCATTCGAAAACCATCTTTTTTTGGTGAACTATCAATTGTTTTCATGTTCAAAACTCCCTTTATCTTGAATTTTTTTCTACCTGTTGTTTTTTGGTATACTCTTTATCTCCCAAGCGAATACAGATTTCACCAATAATTGTTGCTACAATTGTTCCAATCAAAATTGGTATTTTCTCAGTATATTCTGTACTTGATAAAGGAACGATCGAGAAAAATAAAGTAATAACTAACAAAACAAATGGAACATAAGCAATGATTTTTAGCAAAACAGGCCCTCCTGGAACTTTAAACGGACGTTCTTTATCTGGATCGATTTTACGTAGTTTCAAGAATGCTGGGAACATCATGATATAAGAAACTAATAACGCCACTACGTTTAAAGCGAAAAATGCCCAGAAAATGTTTTCATTTGGAATAAATGGTGCAACAATTACCAGTACAGAAGCCACAATACCATTGATAACTGAAGCGCCGATCGGCATTTCATTTTTAGCGTTTTCTTTGGCGAACACTTTTGGCAAATCATGATTTTTAGCAGCATAAAAGGCAACATAGTTTACACCTAATGCCCAAGAAATCAGATTCGCAGCTAATGTATACATAAACAATAAACCAATAATGATAACAAACGGATTGATTCCACCAACTAATAAGATAAAGCTATCGATCAAACCACCCGAAGTCGACAATTGATCTGCTGGTACTGCTGCTCCCATACCAAATGCAGCAAACAAATAGAAGAAGGCAATTAAAATACCGCCGTAAATAATTGCTTGAGGAATTTGTTTTTTCGGATTTTCCATATCACTAGCTAAAGTTGTCACTACTTCAAAACCTAAAAAGTTAAACAAAATAACTGAAATAAAACTTAAACTATTCAAATCAAAACTTGGTAGTAATGCTTTGCCAGAAAAATCATTAGCCATGCCTTTTGTCACTGCATGGTAAATACCTAATACACCTAAACAAACCATAATCGCCACTTTCGAAAAAGCCGCAAGATTCAAAATCCATTTACTATCACTAACTGGATAACAACTAATCAATGTAACGCCCCAAATAAAAACTAACTGAACTATAATTAAAATGGGCGTTCCTAATGTTAAACCAAAAATCTGCGTCATCACTTCTGTAAAAAGAACGGCTAAACTTGCCATCCAAATCGGAAAATTAATCCAATAAAACCATGCCACACGAGCTCCCCAACGACGACCAAAAGCCATTTTTACCCAATCATAAATACCCCCATCTCCAGTATAAGTCGTGCCCAATTCAGCTGAAATCAACCCATACGGTAAGAAGAATAAAATGAGTAAAATTCCCCACCAAAAAAATTGTGATGACCCAATAGCAGCAGCTGGAGCGGCAGATTCAACAACAAGTATGACAACAACTGCCATTAGAACTGCGTCAAACAACCGAAATTTCTTTTTTTCTTTCATGTTTTGTACGCACCTTTCATTAAAGAAATAGGAGTAGAAGCAGAAATTTTTAAGATGGACTCCACTTCTTTCCCCTCATTTCTCTAAAATCACTTAGCAACTACAGTATTTCTCAACATCAATTCAAATTCGGCATCATAACGATCTCCTACCGCTTCACCTGCATCATCTAAATATGGATTCATAAAGTAAACCAATAATGAACGCATTGCGGTTAAACGATTTTCCGCTTCATCTAAAACAATAGAATAAGGGGCATCTAATACTTCATCTGTCACTTCTTCACCTCTCGTCGCAGGTAAGCAATGTAGGAATTTAACATGAGGGGCCGCCATATCAACCAATGCTTGGTTTACTTGATATTTTGGATAGAAAGTCGCCATCCGTTCTTCCTCTGATAGTTCAGCTTCATATAAGCCATACCAAACATCTGTATAAATAAAATCAGCATCTTTCAGCGCTTCTTCAGCATTTTCAGTGATCAACACACTACCGCCAGAAAGTTCGGCATTTTTTTGTCCGATGGCTAACGTTTCATCTTTGATTTGGAAACCTTTTGGTCCGAATTGAACAAAATTCATCCCCATTTTTGTTGCCATAAACATTGTAGATACACACACTTGAGTAGCATCTCCAACAAAGACAATTTTACAATCACTCAGTGTTTTCCCTGCCGGCAAGTGTTCGGTCATTGTAATAATATCGCCTAATTCTTGCGTAGGATGATTGTAATCACTCATACCATTAATAACTGGGATCGTGGCATCTTTGGCCAGCTCAACAATTGTTTGATGACGTTCAACACGGGCCATTAAAATATCGACCAAACGAGATAACACCCGAGCAGTATCTCCTAAAGATTCATGACCACCTAATTGAATTTGTCCTGGTGCTAAATATTGCGCATGCCCACCTAATTGGGTCATTGCAGTTTCAAAGGATACTCTGGTACGAGTTGATGATTGTTCAAAAATCATCCCTAATGTTTTGTCTTTTAAAAGCGGTGGATAGTAGCCATTCTTAATTGATTCTTTTAATTTTAAAGCCAGTTGGATCATACAATCGATTTCCGCTTTCGTAAAATCATTTGTATCAACAAAGTCTCTTTTTTTCATCATTTCTTCCACCAATCCATTTTGATTTTTATTGTCGGATTCCTCGAGTTTTCCTTTTGACGAATTAAGCATACATCGAAGTTTACTCTTTTTGAAGCGGTTTCTAAACTCTTGATGAAGAAAAAAGCAGCTTGTATTTTGTTCCATTTTGCGTAACAGGTTACATTCAATAATAGACAGCAAAAAAAGGCAAAAACAAGTTTGTATACTCGTTCTTGCCTTTTACTAATTTTATTTGGAAGCAAGGCTAATTCGTCAAATCTTCCCCATTAGTCGCAATGACTTTTTTATACCAGTCAAATGATTTTTTCTTCGAACGTTTTAACGTCCCATTCCCGTCATTATCACGATCGACATAGATAAAGCCATAGCGTTTTTTCATTTCGCCCGTTCCAGCAGAGACTAAATCAATACAGCCCCATGTTGTGTAGCCTAGTAAATCTACACCATCAAGTTCTACTGCATCTTTCATTGCTTGAATGTGTGCAGCTAGGTACTCGATACGATAATCATCGATCACATTGCCGTTTTCGTCTGGTGTATCGACTGCGCCTAAACCGTTTTCCACGATAAATAATGGTTTTTGGTAACGGTCATATAGATCATTCATTGTTGTACGTAATCCTAGTGGATCGATTTGCCAGCCCCATTCACTTGCTTCTAAGTATGGGTTTTTCACTGAAGCAAAGATATTTCCAGCTGTTTTTTCGTTGATGGCAGGATCTGTTGATTGCACACGTGATGAATAGTAAGAAAATGAAATAAAGTCTACTGTGTGTTCTTTCAATAATTCTAAATCGCCCTCTTCAATTGGTAATTCAATGCCTTCTCGTTCTAATTGTTTCAACGCATAGGCTGGGTATTCCCCACGAGATTGAACATCGATAAAGAAGAAGTTTTCACGATCCGCTTTGCGCGCAGCCCAGACATCTTCTGGTTTACATGTATAGGCATAGTTTGTACCTGCCGCTAACATACACCCTATTTGGTTTTCTGGATCGACTTCATGGGCGATTTTTGTTGCAATCGCACTGGCCAATAATTCATGATGCGCCGCTTGGTATTTGACTTGTTCTTTATTTTCGCCTTCTTCAAAGTAAAGACCCGCGCCCATGAATGGTGCGTGTAAAATCATATTGATTTCATTGAACGTTAACCAGTATTTTACTAAGCCTTTATAACGGTTGAAGATCACGTTACATAGATTTTCATAAAAGCCAACCAGCTCACGGCTGCGCCATGCGCCATATTTTTCCACTAAGTGCATCGGACAATCGAAGTGGGTGATCGTTACAAGAGGCTCTATATTGTGTTTGCGGCATTCTTTGAACAAATCCTCATAGAACTTCAAGCCTTCTTCATTGGGCTCTGTTTCGTCTCCTAGAGGGAAAATACGACTCCAAGCAATTGATAGACGATAAGTTTTAAACCCCATTTCGCCGAATAATGCGATATCTTCTTTATAGTGGTGATACATGTCGATCGCATTTTGCGCTGGATAAAAATGTTCGTCATCAAAGTGGAACATTTTCTTCTCTCCAGTAATCACTGGAAAACGATCTGGTCCAACTGGTGCTAGATCCACGTTGGCTAATCCGCGTCCGCCTTCGTTATAGCCACCTTCACATTGATTGGCCGCTGTTGCGCCGCCCCATAAAAAGTCTTTTCTAAATGCCATTTGATTCATCCTCCTAGAATTTATTAGAACAAAAGTCTTATTAACGAATGACTTTCATAACTTGCTCACCTGGTTCAGCCAAAACTTTGGTTAACGTAATAATATCACCAAAATCAGCTGAATTTGTTACGACAACGGGTGTAATTATATTATAGCCTTTTTCGGCAATTTTTTCTAAGTCAAATTCAATTAGTTTATCTCCGATTTCAATATTTTGACCTTTTTCAACAAAATATTTATATCCTTCACCATTTAGTTGAACAGTATCAATGCCGATATGAATTAATAATTCCACACCTGAATCACTAGTTAATCCAATTGCATGTTTGGAATCAAAAACTGCTGTTACAGTTCCTGAAACTGGTGCATAAACAATACCTTCTACAGGTTTTATGGCAAATCCTTTACCTAAAATTTCTTCTGAAAACATACCATCTTCTACGGCATTCAAGTCTACAATTTCACCTTTGATGGGTACAACAACCTCTGTGATTGTATTTGCTTCAGAAATCGCACTTCCTTCATTTGGTTTTGATACTGTCCGTGTTTCTTCGGTGACAGGATCTTTATATAAAATATATGATACAACAAACGAAATTACAATACTGATTGCAGCTCCGATACACGCCATATATAAATGTTTCAATGTGTCATCACCAATGTAGCTTGGAAGTGTTAATAAACCTGGTGAACCACCTGTAAAGTTCTTCACTCGAGTGATTCCCATAAACAAACCACCGATTCCGCCACCGATCATTGCAGCATATAAGGGCGTTTTATATTTCAAGTTAACACCATATAGCGCAGGCTCAGTAATCCCAAATAAACCTGTTAAACCAGCTGAAGCTGCCACTTGCTTGATTGAAGAATCTTTACTTTTAACACCAACAGCTAAAGAAGCAGCTCCTTGTCCAAGATTTGATGCTAACATTCCTGGATAGATTACACTATCATAACCAGTTGTCATACGATTATTAATCCCAATTGGTACTAAACCATAATGCGTTCCTGTTGCTACAAACAATGGTGTCAATGCACCAATAATCGTCGGAACTAGCCATGGACTAAAGTTTTCCAAGGCTTTGATCCCATTTGAAATAGCATCACTAATGAAATAACCAATCGGCCCAACTACTACTAGCGAAACAGTTCCAACAATCGCAATCGTAATCAATGGTTTACTGAAAAACTTGATTGCTTTAGGTGATACTTTATCAGCAATCGGTTCAACGTAAGACATAAACCAGACTGCTAAAATAATCGGAATAACTGATGATCCATATGTTACTGCAGATATCGGTAATCCGAAAAGATGAATACTGCCTTCTCCTGCTTCCTTGATTGTATTAACCATTCCGACAAAATTCGGATGTAGTAAAATCCCGCCAACCATCATAGCCAGATACATATTTGTTTTAAATTTCTGT
Organism: Enterococcus sp. AMC1251; assembly: GCF_058216535.1. Lineage (NCBI taxonomy): Bacteria > Bacillati > Bacillota > Bacilli > Lactobacillales > Enterococcaceae > Enterococcus > Enterococcus sp. AMC1251. Next base: position 2,105,720 of record NZ_CM177098.1, read on the forward strand.
GCAGATGACGCTGCTAATAGAATAGGTAAAAAGTAAAAAGCAGAATCTGCCATGAAATCAATAATAATATAAGTTTGACCAGTTTTATCGATCGCATTAAAAACAACCAGAAGAGACAGAACTGCTTTTAACATCCCAGCAGCCGTAATCGCAGGTAAGATTGGTGTGAAAATACCAGTAATTGTGTCGATAATTTTTGAAGCCGTACCCCGTTCATCTTTTTCATTAGATTCAGCTTGTTCTCCGTCTAATGCAGGTACTTCTTTTAAAATTTCCTTATAAACACTTCCGACATCACTACCGATGATTACCTGATATTGTCCCCCTTTTGAAACAACGCCCATCACACCTGCTGTATTTTTCAATACATCCGTTTGTGCTTTCCCTTCATCTTTCAAATTGAAACGTAATCTTGTAGCGCAATGCGTTAAACCAGCGATATTTTGTTTTCCACCGATTTTTTCAATAATTGTTTGTGCTAATTCTTGATAATTCATTCTTCATCCCCCTTATTTTAATAGTTAAATTGTGAAGTCCTATAAAATCCATAAAAAAATACCTAAGAAACCTCTTATTTCAAAGAGATTTTTCTTAGGTATAGCCTGCTTTAACGCAGTAACAATCCTTTAATTGTTTGTTATTCTTCTGATGTGGATGGTGAGATAAATCATCTCATCTTCTTGTAAATCACGACCAAATTCTTTTCCAATATACTCATGTATTTTCAATGCACAAAGGTATTCTTCTTGGTATTTTTCCTTTAACATAAACAAGAAACCTTCATCTTTGTCTTTATCCAATTCTATTCCACTATATAAGCGTTGAACAAAAAACTTCAAATGCGTAATAAATCGTTCATAATTTAGCGTGTATTCATCCAAATCAGTTTTATAATGATACTTAACAATATTAATGATTTTTTGAATGACCTTTGTCATTTCAGAAACTTGACTGACTTGTGATAAATCTAGTTCTGCATTCACGATATGTAATGCAATAAAACCAGCTTCATCTTCAGGAAGCACTATATCCAGACGATTGGAAATAATAGTCAACGCTTCTTTTCCAATCAAATATTCGTGATTGTAAAAACGCTTGATCTCCCATAGCAGTGCATTTCTAACTGGTAAACCGCTATTATGTCGTTCAATAGCATAGTCGATATGATCAGTTAATGTAAGATAGATATTTTCATTCAACTTTTTGCCTAATGAAACTTTAGCGAAACCAATAATTTCATTAGCAACCTGTAAATGCTCTAAGCGAACTTTTGATAATAGTTGAGTGAGCTTATTTGTATTTAAATCGGCATTACTTGTATATACTTTTTCAATAAGAGCATCATCAATAATATCACCGACATTTTTTTTAAAGCCAATACCTTTGCCCATCACTAATACTTCGTGATTATCAGTATCAAGAGACTTCACAATATTATTATTGATTACTTTTTTTACTTCCATAATATCTCCTCAATGAGATTAGATCAGCTAGCTAATTAAATATGAATAAAAAGAAATAAAGTATAGCCTGAAAATTCAGTAACAATCTTAATTTCTCTTGTTATTAAAACATGAAAATAAAGCGTTGTCAACCAAGGAAAAATGCTTCTATTCGCTTTTTAAAAAGAATTTCTATTTACTTAAATATTATGTACATCAATAAACAGCAAGACAGATTTAGTTCGTTTGTCCAGCTATTTATGATAACTCGAATCAATACAAGTATTTATTTTTTAGTATTTCCAACGTTCCTTTATCTATTTCTAATTCTTCTCTTAAGTAATTCGTTATCGTGCTATAGTTCTTTTCTACAGCATTGTAAGCCCCATCCAGATAATCTTTTCTTGTTTGCTGAAGTGATGCTAGAAAAGCTAATACATCCTCATTGTCTGTATACTTTTTATAGATAGCCATTCTTTTCGCATTTCTCGGAGCATTCATTTTATCTGTTAGTAAATAATCTTGGTAGATTTGCTCTTTATCAACACCTAAAGCACCTAGATATAAAGCAGCCGCCCAGCCTGTTCGATCTTTTCCACCTTGGCAATGAAATAGTAATGGGGTTACATCCTCTTGCAGAAGTAACTTGAAAAAATTTTTATACGCTTTGATGGCATTTGTACTTAATACTAATTGCTCCATTTGAGTAACCATTACATTACGATTTTTCATCAGTTGTGCTCTACCCTTTTCAGTCTGAACCATTATTTCTAATTGGGCTATTTTGTCTTCATCTTTCTTAGAAACAGATTGAGTACTAGCTTGCTGCGCAACGTCAGCATGAGGATTAAAATTGAATGTCTCACTTGTCGAAATAGCTTTATTTGGATCTTTAGTTATTTCTTCTGGTGAGCGAAAGTCAATGATCCGCTTTATCCCCATACGCTCGATATAATCTTGACCTTTCTCGTCGATTTGATGTAAGGCATCTGAGCGGAAAACTTGTCCCCAGCATGTCAATCGACCATCAGTTGTAAGATATCCACCCATATCTCGGCAATTATATAAGTTGTTCAACGGTAAACGGCGTTCTGCTCCGATAAATATATCTGAATTCATTTTTAATTTAAAATAAAGACGTTCTTTAGAATTTGGATCTGTAAAATTTTGCCAGCCTTTTTCTGTAAACTCTAAATAATTAATATCAGTCTTTCTTGAACTGTCAGTTCCATAATAAACCTTGACAGGAAGAGTGGCTGTATCTGGAATGTAAATTGCTAATTGCTCTTCGTCTCTTTTCACTTGAAGTGTTTGCATCATGTCACTCTCCTATTGCTTTTCAAGATTTGCAGTTTCTTCTACAACGCCTTGACTATCCAATTTTTTCATAAATGGCAGATACAATAATAATACCACAACGAATTGAATCAACTGTACGACCAATCCTTGCCAACCAGCTGCCATAAAACCAGACAAGAATGTTGGAAGATTTTTAGGTACATTAACACTAATAACAGGTAAAAAACCAATTATTGTCGCCACATAGGCAATCCCCACACAGATAGCAGCTGAAAGAGTCAAAGGAATAAAAACAAGAGCATTCATTATCATTGGAATCCCAAATTTCATTGGTTCAGTGATTCCGAAGATACTAGGAACTAACGAGATCTTTCCAATTGATTTGAATTTTTCACTTCTGCTCATCCAAACTAAAATAACAGCTAATGCTAATGCTCTCGGACCTTTAAAAGCATCTAAGAAAAACGAATTAATAATATTCGTAGCGACTTCTCCAGCTGCTACGGCTTCCATATTTGCGTATGCTTGTGTTGTAAATAAAACTGCAATAACAGAACCTACAACCATACTTCCATGAATACCGAAAAACCATAATAATTCTGATAAAAACATGATAAAGAGTGCTGACCAAATCGAACCTCCTAAGGCTTCAAGTGGTGTTTGTAGATTTGTATAAATAAAGTCATGAACATTTCCAAATTTAGTTTCTGCAAAAGCCGTACTGATTATAATAACAACAATAAAAATAATTGCAGCTGGAACAATTGCTTCAAAGGTTTTAGCAATAGCTGTTGGTACACTCTCAGGCATTCTAAACGTAATACGTTTTTCAACCATTTTAGCGAAAACCCAAGTGACAACTAAAGCTACAATCATCCCTACAAAAATTCCTTTTGATCCTAGATAAGTTAATTCGAACGCCAATGCTGGTTTCTCTTGACCAATATCAAATGCCGTAATTGGTGTCAAAACAAAGAAAGCAGCTAATGATAAGATAATTGACGCAATCGTATCTCCTTTTTTCTCTCTTGCCATCGCACAAGAGATACCTATAATTACATAAATTGTAATCAGATTACTTGAAATCGATGTTCCTAACGAGCAAGCTTTCATGACAATCTCAGGTAAACCTGGAATCATACCAATAATCGTTGTCAGACTTCCTACAATAGTGATTGGCAAAGTCATCATCATCCCATTAGCTATACTCTTAACAAATGTATTATTCGAAAATTTATTGACAAACACATTCAACCCATTTATAAACGAACTTTTTGTTGTTTCTGACATTTTTAACTCCTCCTTTTTTTACTAAACCTAAATAGATGCAATAACCTCTTGAGCATTCTTAAAAACTTTTTCACCATTCATCATGCCATAATCCATCATTTCAATTACAAGTACAGGAATATCAGGGTATTCTTTTTTTACATCATCTAGTTGGTAACCAACTTGCGGTCCTAATAAAATAATATCTGTTCCAGTCACCCTTTCTTCTAATTCACTAAGCCCGCAAGCAGAAATATCTGCTTCGATACCTTGAGATTTAGCGTATTCCTCCATTTTTTTAACTAACATTCCTGTAGACATTCCACCTGCACATGCTAATGTAATTTTCATCCTAATCACCTTTTCCATTTATTTTTTAGCACTCTCTTTAATTAAAATACGTAATTCTTGCAGTTCTTCATGTAAATCAATAAGTTCTTTTGTGAAATCGGTTGCTGTGATTGCAGCCATCATATGATCCTGCGCATGAGTCAAAAACATATTTGCAGATTCATCAGGATTACTCGCAAATTTTTGTAAAATATCTGTATGCTGTTGATGGGCAATTTTCAAATTACCTTTACTGTCCTCTAGCATTATTTTTGCACCAACGATCTCTCCACCTTTAGCCTCTTTGATTGCATTCATCGCAAGTGATTTTGCATTCCCCGCATAAACAATGATTTGCATTACATCTATCTCTGAAATCATTTGATCTTCTCCCTTCTAACACTAATTACGTTTTCATAGTTATATACGCAATACTCGTGCCAATTAATTAGAACGTTAATAGAACAAACGTTATAAGCAATGTGTTTTATATTATAAAAAAGGAAAACACATTCAATCAAAGAATGAAACACATTGTAATAAATAAAATATGCAACTTTGACTATTTCATCTGACAATATTATACTTAGTCTATAGAACAAAAAACACACTATTCATTAAAAATCGGGGGAAAAATGAAAAGAATCGATAAAGTAGCAGAATTGCTAATACAATACTCTGAAAAACAACCAGCTACTGCAAATGAGATTGCAGAACAACTCAACATTACGCGAGCAAACGTCAGTAGTGATTTAAATCAATTAGTCAAACTTGGAAAAGCAAAAAAAAGCGGCACTAAACCTGTCTATTTCTTTTCTACCATTCCAAAAGAAAAAAATGAATACAATATCTTAGATGAATTCATCAAAAAAAGCCCTAGTCTTTTTCATTGTGGTGAACAAGCCAAAGCAGCTGTCTTATATCCACCAAATGGTATGCATATTCTATTAACAGGAGAAACAGGCGTAGGAAAAAGTATGTTTGCTGAATTAATTTATACTTACGCAAAATCTCAAAATAAAATGAAAGCGGATTCTCTTTTTGTTACATTTAATTGTGCGGACTATGCTAATAACCCCCAATTATTGCTTGGTTCTATATTTGGAATTCTTAGAGGAGCATATACTGGAGCAGAAGAGAACAGAATTGGTTTACTGGAAAAAGCAAATGGAGGTGTTCTCTTTCTAGATGAAATCCATCGACTTCCTCCAGAAGGTCAAGAGATGTTATTTACATTTATCGATCGAGGAATTTATCGTAGACTTGGTGAAACAAGTAACGAACGACATGCCCAAGTATTACTTATTTGTGCAACAACTGAAGATACTTCTTCTTCTTTGCTACAAACATTTATCCGTAGAATTCCCATGAAAATCGAAATTCCTAGCTTAATTGAGCGTGATTTAGAAGAACGATTAAGTTTAATTTCAACTTTTTTTCAAACAGAAACTAAGAAATTAGGAACAGCAATAGAAGTTTCTACAAATACGATTCGAGCATTGTTAGGGTATCATTGTCCAAATAATGTTGGGCAACTAAAAGCTGATATTCAATTACTTTGCGCAAAATCTTATTCTCAATTTATTGTCCGACAAGAAGAAACGATTAAAATTAGCAGTTATGAATTACCTCATTATATCCGTGAAGGACTTTACAATACGGAACATCGCAAAAAAATCTGGCTACTGTTACCAAATATGAATACTCGCTTTTTCCTTTTCAATAATGATGAAACAACGCTCCTTTTGCCTAAAGATATGAAAAGTAACGATATTTACCAAATTATTGAACAAAAAATAAGTGATATGGAACGTATTGGTCTTGATACTTCCCAAACGTCTGAGATCATCGATACAACGATCACCAACTATTATCGCTCTTACAAGGTCGAATCAGTCGTTGATTTAAATAATTTAGAACAGATCGTTGGCTCCGAAATCGTAGCAACAGCTAATAAAATCTGTGAAAAAGCTTCTCGATTATTGAATGTTTTTCTTTCTGATAATGTCCGTTACGGTCTTTCTCTTCATTTGTATAATACGATTCAGCGCGTAAAAAGAGGTCAGACAATTCTTAATCCGCGAATTACAGAAATAAAAATGGCGCATCCTCGGCTTTTTGAAACAGCTCAACATTGTCTATCTATTATCGAATCTGATTTTAGTATTCAACTACCAGAAGATGAAGCAGGTTTTCTAGCATTATTTTTTACATCTGATGAAACAAAAAATAGAAGAAGAGCTAAAGTAGAAGTCTTAGTCGTCGCACATGGTGAATCAACAGCTACAAGTATGGCAAGTGTTGTCAACAAACTTCTGGGAGAACAAATAGCGGTAGGATTTGATATGAACCTTGAAGAAAGACCGATCGTTGCTTTGAGAGATATTGAAAACTACCTATCCAGCAAGAATAACTTAAAGGATGTTCTTTTATTGGTAGACATGGGCTCTTTGATCAATTTTAGTGATGAACTAGAAAAAAAATTAAATATCCAAATCCGCTATATTGAGTTAGTCAGTACACTCCATGTTTTAGAAGCTAGTAGAAAAGCTTCTCTTGGATATGGATTAAATGAGGTTTATGAATCTACGAAGAATATTAGAGGACTGTCTACTTATAAGAAAAATAATGATAAACAAAAAACACTAAAATTATATATCCTCACCCTATGTAGCACTGGTGAAGGATCTGCCCAATTAATCAAAAAAATGCTCAGTAATCGACTAAATTTACGTGGTGATGCTTGTGAAATCGTATCGTTGCAAATGACTGACGAAAGCTTACTAGAACAAACAATAACGAACTTGAATCATTCTGGAAAAATCATTTGTACGATTGGTACTTTTCAGTTATCATCCACTTCGCCTCATTTTTCAATCACTGACGCATTAGATAAAACGAAAACAAAAAAAATTCAGTCTCTTATCGACTATGAAATTGCATTTGAAGGTATGCGAACCAATATCTCAAATATGCTGAAGTATAAAGATGGTGAACAATTGATTTCTTCTATTCGCGAATGGGTAGAAACAATAGCTACAGAAATCAATCCTGATATCTCTTATGAAATAAAAGTAGGTTTAGCTTGTCATGTTGTTTGCATGATTGACCGTTTAAGACAAGGAAAGAATGTCAGTAGCTTCCCACAAACATCAGCGTTTCAAGAAAAATATGCGGTTGAAATTGCTAGTGTTCAAAAAAACAGTCAGCTTTTAGAAACCTACTATGCCATTACAATACCAAAGGATGAAGTCTTCTATATAACTGCCTTCTTAATGAATGAATCTTTTCTTTAAAATCAATACTTTCTGATGTTGGTAAGAACTCAGTCCGATTTGACAATGAGCCTAAACACAACACCATTCTAGAGCGCAACATAGAACTAAAACGAATTCAGATTCATGACTTTAGGCACTCACATGTAGCCTTGTTAGTTGAGAACGATGAAAAAGAATTTCCAATCAAAGAAAGACTCGATCATGCCTCCATTCACACGACTTACGACACATATGGACATCTTTCCCAAGTAATCAAAAAAGCATGTCAGACAAGCTAAATGACCTTTTTTAATACAAACCTTAACACAACATAAGCCACTCATTCCCTAACGAATTGAGTGGCTTATTTTAATTTAGACTGATATCTTTTATGATAGTATCAATCACATCATCTTGACTTTGTTTTGATGTAAGTAAAGTCTCATTTTTGAAACCCAATACATCTTTTTCTAACCACCAACTCTTCATTCTTTCAGCTCCAAATACTTTAGACAAGTCTCTTTGACTATGACGAGTAAGGGTTTCTTCAAATGAGATATCATAGTAATAAGCATGAACATCTCCTTGAAAAGACTCATATAGGGATATAAACATCTCCTTGTAAATATGAGAACCTAAAATACCTTCAATAACAATTAGTTCAAATCTCTCTTTGCCAAATTCAGCGATCTGTTTTATTAGTTCAGATGTTGGATTCTCTACCCTATCTTTGACATTTAAGATACCTAACCGAATTTCATCTTGAGAAATCCTCATTACAGTTCCTCTGGGGTAGTGATTTTGAATTGCTTTAGCTGTAGTCGTCTTCCCACTAGCTGAATTCCCTCTTATAATGATTAATTTACTCATCTATTATTTTTCCTCCCTACACTAAGATGTGAAGGTAAACTATATTAGTAAAGAATGATCTAGGAGATAATAACTCATACTCAAAAGTCACCGATTTTCTATATTTATTTCAGTGTGCAAAGTAGAGACTCTCCCAAAAATCACCTAGACAAAAAAAAGAGCATCAACATAAGATACATGTTAATGCTTGGCATATACCGGCGGCCGGGGTCGAACCGGCACGATCGTAAGATCACAGGATTTTGAGTCCAGCGCGTCTGCCAATTCCGCCACGCCGGCATAAAATAAATAATTCGCAAGGCGGTAACCGGATTTGAACCGGTGATGAAGGTTTTGCAGACCTCTGCCTTACCACTTGGCTATACCGCCATATTATACAAATTGACCATTCTCAAAAAGAGAAACTGGGGTAGCTGGATTCGAACCAACGCATGACAGGATCAAAACCTGTTGCCTTACCGCTTGGCTATACCCCAATAATTAGAGTTAAGGGCGACTGATGGGAATCGAACCCACGCGTGGCGGAACCACAATCCGCTGTGTTAACCACTTCACCACAATCGCCATAAAACATATAATAAATTTAAAGCTAAGGGCGACTGATGGGGATCGAACCCACGCATGGCGGAACCACAATCCGCTGTGTTAACCACTTCACCACAATCGCCATAAACTATTAACAGGGATAGTAGGAATCGAACCCACAATGACGGTTTTGGAGACCGTAGTTATACCGTTTAACTATATCCCTACTATAAATGGAGGAAAGTGGATTCGAACCACTGAACCCTAAGGAACGGATTTACAGTCCGTCGCGTTTAGCCACTTCGCTATTCCTCCAAATGGCGCAAGACAGAATCGAACTGCCGACACACGGAGCTTCAATCCGTTGCTCTACCAACTGAGCTACTGCGCCAAAAACTTAAAACGGTCTGGACGGGACTCGAACCCGCGACCTCCTGCGTGACAGGCAGGCATTCTAACCAACTGAACTACCAAACCGTAATTTAATGGAGGTTGACGGGATCGAACCGCCGACCCCCTGCTTGTAAGGCAGGTGCTCTCCCAGCTGAGCTAAACCTCCAAAAAATATAAATGACCCGTACGGGAATCGAACCCGTGATACCGCCGTGAAAGGGCGGTGTCTTAACCGCTTGACCAACGGGCCAATAAAACTTAATACGGAGAGTAAGGGATTCGAACCCTTGAGACAGCGTTCACCGTCTACATGATTTCCAATCATGCTCCTTCGGCCACTCGGACAACTCTCCAGAGTTAAAAGAAGCAAACACTACTCATATGTCCTATATTAAGGAACTCCGGCAGTAGGACTCGAACCTACGACATCATGATTAACAGTCATGCGCTACTACCAACTGAGCTATGCCGGAATAATTAGCGTGGCGACGTCCTACTCTCACAAAGGGAAACCCTTCACTACAATCGGCGCTAAGAAGCTTAACTTCTGTGTTCGGCATGGGAACAGGTGTATCCTTCTCGCTATCGCCACCACACTGGGTGTTGTTGCTATTTAATTGAGTGCTTTTTATTCACTCAAAACTGGATTGAAGTAGTAATCAAACAGCCCGAAATACTTTTTTATTTCGTTTCTTTGGTTAAGTCCTCGACCGATTAGTATTGGTCCGCTCCGTACATCACTGCACTTCCACTTCCAACCTATCTACCTGATCATCTCTCAGGGGTCTTACTTTCTTAAAGAAATGGGAAATCTCATCTTGAGGTGGGCTTCACACTTAGATGCTTTCAGCGTTTATCCCTTCCCTACATAGCTACCCAGCAATGCCCTTGGCAGAACAACTGGTACACCAGCGGTAAGTCCATCCCGGTCCTCTCGTACTAAGGACAGCTCCTCTCAAATTTCCAACGCCCGCGACGGATAGGGACCGAACTGTCTCACGACGTTCTGAACCCAGCTCGCGTGCCGCTTTAATGGGCGAACAGCCCAACCCTTGGGACCGACTACAGCCCCAGGATGCGACGAGCCGACATCGAGGTGCCAAACCTCCCCGTCGATGTGGACTCTTGGGGGAGATAAGCCTGTTATCCCCAGGGTAGCTTTTATCCGTTGAGCGATGGCCCTTCCATGCGGAACCACCGGATCACTAAGCCCGACTTTCGTCCCTGCTCGACTTGTAAGTCTCGCAGTCAAGCTCCCTTCTGCCTTTACACTCTGCGAATGATTTCCAACCATTCTGAGGGAACCTTTGGGCGCCTCCGTTACTCTTTAGGAGGCGACCGCCCCAGTCAAACTGCCCACCTGACACTGTCTCCCACCACGATAAGTGGTGCGGGTTAGAGGGTTCATAACACAAGGGTAGTATCCCACCAGCGCCTCCACCGAAACTAGCGTTCCGGGTTCATCGGCTCCTACCTATCCTGTACATGTGGTACAAACACTCAATATCAAGCTACAGTAAAGCTCCATGGGGTCTTTCCGTCCTGTCGCGGGTAACCTGCATCTTCACAGGTACTAAAATTTCACCGAGTCTCTCGTTGAGACAGTGCCCAAATCGTTACGCCTTTCGTGCGGGTCGGAACTTACCCGACAAGGAATTTCGCTACCTTAGGACCGTTATAGTTACGGCCGCCGTTTACTGGGGCTTCAATTCTGAGCTTCGCCGAAGCTAACCCATCCTCTTAACCTTCCAGCACCGGGCAGGCGTCAGCCCCTATACTTCATCTTTCGATTTTGCAGAGACCTGTGTTTTTGATAAACAGTCGCTTGGGCCTATTCACTGCGGCTGACCGAAGTCAGCACCCCTTCTCCCGAAGTTACGGGGTCATTTTGCCGAGTTCCTTAACGAGAGTTCGCTCGCTCACCTTAGGATACTCTCCTCGACTACCTGTGTCGGTTTACGGTACGGGCAGTTGTTTTCTCACTAGAAGCTTTTCTTGACAGTGTGACATCAGGAACTTCGGTACTATTATTTCCCTCCCCATCACAGCTTGTCCGTACAGAGTAAAGCATTTGACTCTACTCAAGACTTACTGCTTGGACATGCACTTCCAGTCGCATGCATTCCTTAGCCTCCTGCGTCCCTCCATTGCTCAAACAAAAACAACTGGTACAGGAATATCAACCTGTTGTCCATCGCCTACGCCTTTCGGCCTCGGCTTAGGTCCCGACTAACCCTGGGCGGACGAGCCTTCCCCAGGAAACCTTAGTCATACGGTGGACGGGATTCTCACCCGTCTTTCGCTACTCATACCGGCATTCTCACTTCTAAGCGCTCCAGCCGTCCTCACGATCGACCTTCAACGCCCTTAGAACGCTCTCCTACCATTACACCAGAGGTGTAATCCACAGCTTCGGTAATATGTTTAGCCCCGGTACATTTTCGGCGCAGGGTCACTCGACTAGTGAGCTATTACGCACTCTTTAAATGGTGGCTGCTTCTGAGCCAACATCCTAGTTGTCTGTGCAACCCCACATCCTTTTCCACTTAACATATATTTTGGGACCTTAGCTGGTGGTCTGGGCTGTTTCCCTTTCGACTACGGATCTTATCACTCGCAGTCTGACTCCCGGATATAAATGAATGGCATTCGGAGTTTATCTGAATTCGGTAACCCGAGATGGGCCCCTAGTCCAAACAGTGCTCTACCTCCATCATTCTTAATTCCGAGGCTAGCCCTAAAGCTATTTCGGAGAGAACCAGCTATCTCCAAGTTCGTTTGGAATTTCTCCGCTACCCACAGCTCATCCCCGCACTTTTCAACGTACGTGGGTTCGGTCCTCCAGTGCGTTTTACCACACCTTCAACCTGGCCATGGGTAGATCACATGGTTTCGGGTCTACGACTACATACTCATTCGCCCTATTCAGACTCGCTTTCGCTGCGGCTCCGGCTCTTCACCTTAACCTCGCATGCAATCGTAACTCGCCGGTTCATTCTACAAAAGGCACGCCATTACCCATTAACGGGCTTTGACTTGTTGTAGGCACACGGTTTCAGGATCTATTTCACTCCCCTTCCGGGGTGCTTTTCACCTTTCCCTCACGGTACTGGTTCACTATCGGTCATTAGGGAGTATTTAGCCTTGCGGGATGGTCCCCGCGGATTCCGACGGAATTTCTCGTGTTCCGCCGTACTCAGGATCCTCCTAGGTGTTGCCAACATTTCGTCTACGGGGCTATTACCCACTTTGGCGAACCTTTCCAAGTTCTTCGACTATCTTGACAGACTACCACAACGGAGTCCTACAACCCCAACAAGCAAGCTTGTTGGTTTGGGCTTTTCCCGTTTCGCTCGCCGCTACTCAGGGAATCGAATTTTCTTTCTCTTCCTGCAGGTACTTAGATGTTTCAGTTCTCTGCGTCTACCTCTAACCAGCTATGTATTCACTGGAAAGTAACATCCTATAAAAGATGCTGGGTTTCCCCATTCGGAAATCTCTGGATCATAGCTCACTTACAGCTCCCCAAAGCATATCGGTGTTAGTCCCGTCCTTCATCGGCTCCTAATGCCAAGGCATCCACCGTGCGCCCTTATTCACTTAACCTTATGATCTTACGATCAATTGTTTGGTTCGTTTCTCTAGCGATAGAGGCGTCACCAATAAAATAAGCTTCGAACAGTTAATTAACTCTTCAACGCGGTGTTCTCGGTTTGTTTTGATTACTTTTTTACTTCAATATCCAGTTTTCAATGAACAATCTTAATAACCTAACGGTTACTAATGGAGCCTAGCGGGATCGAACCGCTGACCTCCTGCGTGCAAAGCAGGCGCTCTCCCATCTGAGCTAAGGCCCCATAATGCTATTAATTTAAGAGTAAACCTCTCAAAACTGAACAAAGTATCGACGAATGTGTAAGTTTCCGTAATATTCCTTAGAAAGGAGGTGATCCAGCCGCACCTTCCGATACGGCTACCTTGTTACGACTTCACCCCAATCATCTATCCCACCTTAGGCGGCTGGCTCCACAAGGGTTACCTCACCGACTTCGGGTGTTACAAACTTTCGTGGTGTGACGGGCGGTGTGTACAAGGCCCGGGAACGTATTCACCGCGGCGTGCTGATCCGCGATTACTAGCGATTCCGGCTTCATGTAGGCGAGTTGCAGCCTACAATCCGAACTGAGAGAAGCTTTAAGAGATTTGCATGACCTCGCGGTCTAGCGACTCGTTGTACTTCCCATTGTAGCACGTGTGTAGCCCAGGTCATAAGGGGCATGATGATTTGACGTCATCCCCACCTTCCTCCGGTTTGTCACCGGCAGTCTCGCTAGAGTGCCCAACTGAATGATGGCAACTAACAATAAGGGTTGCGCTCGTTGCGGGACTTAACCCAACATCTCACGACACGAGCTGACGACAACCATGCACCACCTGTCACTTTGTCCCCGAAGGGAAAGCTCGATCTCTCGAGTGGTCAAAGGATGTCAAGACCTGGTAAGGTTCTTCGCGTTGCTTCGAATTAAACCACATGCTCCACCGCTTGTGCGGGCCCCCGTCAATTCCTTTGAGTTTCAACCTTGCGGTCGTACTCCCCAGGCGGAGTGCTTAATGCGTTAGCTGCAGCACTGAAGGGCGGAAACCCTCCAACACTTAGCACTCATCGTTTACGGCGTGGACTACCAGGGTATCTAATCCTGTTTGCTCCCCACGCTTTCGAGCCTCAGCGTCAGTTACAGACCAGAGAGTCGCCTTCGCCACTGGTGTTCCTCCATATATCTACGCATTTCACCGCTACACATGGAATTCCACTCTCCTCTTCTGCACTCAAGTCTCCCAGTTTCCAATGACCCTCCCCGGTTGAGCCGGGGGCTTTCACATCAGACTTAAGAAACCGCCTGCGCTCGCTTTACGCCCAATAAATCCGGACAACGCTTGCCACCTACGTATTACCGCGGCTGCTGGCACGTAGTTAGCCGTGGCTTTCTGGTTAGATACCGTCAAGGCAAGAGCAGTTACTCTCCTACTTGTTCTTCTCTAACAACAGAGTTTTACGATCCGAAAACCTTCTTCACTCACGCGGCGTTGCTCGGTCAGACTTTCGTCCATTGCCGAAGATTCCCTACTGCTGCCTCCCGTAGGAGTCTGGGCCGTGTCTCAGTCCCAGTGTGGCCGATCACCCTCTCAGGTCGGCTATGCATCATGGCCTTGGTGAGCCGTTACCTCACCAACTAGCTAATGCACCGCGGGTCCATCCATCAGTGACACCCGAAAGCGTCTTTCAAATCTACACCATGCGGTGTTGACTATTATGCGGTATTAGCACCTGTTTCCAAGTGTTATCCCCCTCTGATGGGTAGGTTACCCACGTGTTACTCACCCGTCCGCCACTCCTCTTTTCAAATGAGTGCAAGCACTCGGTAGAAAAGAAGCGTTCGACTTGCATGTATTAGGCACGCCGCCAGCGTTCGTCCTGAGCCAGGATCAAACTCTCATAATAAAAGTTGAACACAATCCGAAGATTGTTAAGCTCATTTGGTTGCTAGCATATTGCTTCGCTTTGTTAAAAATTGTTGTTTGTTTTTACCGTTGTAAAAACAACCTACACATTTGGTTCGTCTTACTTTGTTCAGTTTTCAAAGGTCTACTGTGTTACCTCGCAGCAACTTTTATATCATATCAAATCTCTGATTCGATGTCAACACTTTTTCAAAAAAAGTTTCAAAGTTTTTTTCTGCTTGATGTTATCGAATGTTTTGCGACAACTTCATTAGTTTATCAGGTTGTTTGTTATTTGTCAACAACTTTCTTCTTATTCCCCAAGTCTTTTTAGTCATTTCCAATTAACAGCCACGTTATTCTATCACGATTACATTCCTTTCGTCAAGAAGAAAAAAATAAGATTTTTTCTTTTTATTAAAGTAACAAGTAATCCTCAGAACATGTATAAATATAACAATACTTATCAAAAAATGCAACTAGAAAATACCTACATACTGATTCTTTTTTTCTTAGCGAACAAATAAAATAAATTTCATTTGAACATTCGTTTTTTCTTTAGCGTTTCACGCTATAATAAATTGATTATTCGGTTAAATAATAAAAAAATGAGTAGAAGTCTCCCCCTACTCTACTTTTTTTTGCTTTTATTTATTATCGGGATATAGATTCTAAAAATGGTTCCTTGATGAACAACACTTTCTGCATCAATTCTTCCTTTATAATTTTCTACCAACTGCTTAGCAATTGATAAACCTAATCCATTCCCCCCTTTATTACGGGCTCGAGCTTTGTCTACTCGATAAAAACGATTAAAAATTTTATCTAAATCATCTTCTGGAATTCCTTCACCAAAATCTTGAATAGCAATTTCAAATTCATTTAGTGTTTTTGAAATAGAAATATGAACCTCTTTACGAGCCGTTGAATACTTTACTGCATTATCCAAAATAATGATTAAAAGCTGTTCAAAGTGATTTCGATAAATCCCTAGCGTCACTTCATGCAATAAGTCATCATCTAAAGTAATAACAAAATCTGGATATAAAATTTTGAAATTATTAAATACTTGGTAAACAACTTGTTTAGCATTTGATGTGTGATTTGAATATTGAATATCAACTTGTTCAGCACGAGATAAATCCAGCATTTCTTGTACTAAACTTTTCATCCGGACTATTTCCTGCAAACTAGCCTCTAACGACTCATCCAAAACTTCTGGATCTTCTTTTCCCCATCGATTCAATAAATTCAAATGTCCTTCGATAATTGCTACAGGCGTACGTAACTCATGAGATACGTCTTCTACAAATTGCTCTTGCTGCTCAATGTATCGTCTCATGCGGTCCAACATTTCATTAAATATTTCCGCAAGGTCTGCTAGCTCATCATTAGAATGAATGTCCGGCATGTGTATATCTGATTGCGGATCTTTTCTAATTGTATCCATTGTATCTCGCAAAACTTTCAATGGCTTCAAGAAATACGAAGATAAGATAAAACCTAATATGCTACTTAAAATAAATGAAACAATTTCCAAAATGATTAAGGTTAGCAATAAACGATTCCTGATATCGTAAAAAGAAGACAACTCATAAAACGTCTGAATATAACCGATCTGTTCCCTATTTTCTTTTGAATAGACTGGTTGAATGCTCAGAAACCCTGTTTTATCATTTAATGTTTTAATCTCAACGTATTGTTTCTTTTTTTTTAGTAGCTGATTTTGTGCTTTTTGCGTCTCAAATACTAAAATTCCATTTGTATCGTAAATAGATAAGAACAACGCTGGCTGTCCGAGTTCAGAAAGCATGGTATCCATTTCCATCAATGATCCTTCTACAGATAGCTTTTTATTTGTTAAATCATTTTTATCAACACTCGGTGTTTTTAACTTTTCGTAGACATCTGATACAGTAAGGTTCTCATTCGCATTCGCTAGTCGATTGCCCACTTCTGCAATTGTTCTTTCTACATTTTCTCGTTCTTTTTCAACAATAAGGTTGACGGAAGACTTATAAGTAATCACTGCAAATATAGTAAATACAACAAATATGAAGAAAGAACTTGCGGAAGCCCACTTGATTGTCAAAGAAGGCCCCTTCAGTTCTTTTTTTGCTGCTTTTTTTATTTTTATTGTTCTCACGAGCGCATCACATAGCCTGTTCCACGAACAGTTTGAATGTAGCTCTCCTCGCCTGGAACATCAATTTTGTTACGTAGATAACGGATATAAACATCGACAACATTCGTTTCGACTTCTGTTTCGTACCCCCATACTTTATTTAATAGCACATCACGGGCTAATACAACATTTACATTTTCCATTAAAGTTAATAGTAATTCATATTCACGTTTCGTTAATTCGATCATTTCAGAATTGCGGCGAACAACACGATTTTCTTTTTCGATCGTTAAATCACGATACGTAATCGTTGTTTGTTTTGCTACATTTTTATCACCTTCGATATCGATTCGGCGAAGTAATGCACGTAAACGTGCTAATAACTCTTCTATAGCAAAAGGTTTTACAATATAATCATCTGCTCCATGATCTAAACCAGATACACGATCAATCACAGAATCTCTTGCTGTCATCATGATAATTGGTGTATTTTTCACTTGGCGTACACGTCGACAAACTTCAAGCCCGTTCAATTCAGGCAACATCAAATCTAAAAGGATAGCGTCCCAATCATTATTTAAAGCCGCTTCTAAACCAGTACGTCCATTGTAGTGAACCTCCGTAGTGTAACCCTCATGTTTCAGCTCCAATTCTACAAAGCGCGCTAAGTTTTTTTCATCTTCAATAATTAGAATATTACTCATTGGTTATTTGTCCTTTCTCTTTAAAAGCTATCTTAAAGCCTACCCATTATACCCACTTTTAACTCAAAAAGCTAGTAACAACCTATTTCACCCATATAGCAGAGAGAAAACCATGAGAAATCTTTGAATCCCATGGTTTTCAAACAGATTATTGTTCGTTATACCAACTATAGTGATAAGTACCTTCTTTATCAACACGTTGATACGTATGAGCCCCAAAGTAATCTCTTTGTGCTTGAATCAAATTCGCTGGTAAGCGTTCTGAGCGGTAAGAGTCATAATAAGCAATAGCTGAAGCAAATGTTGGAACTGGAACGCCAGCTTGAACAGCGATCGATACAACATCACGAACAGATTGTTGATATTTTTTTGTAATATCAATAAAGTACTCATCTAATAGCAAGTTTTCAATTGTAGAATTTTTATCGTAAGCGTCTGTAATTTTTTGTAAAAATTGAGCACGGATGATACAACCTGCACGCCAGATTTTAGCGATTTCACCAAATGGTAAGTCCCACCCATAATCTTCAGAAGCGACACGTAATTGAGCAAATCCTTGTGCGTAACTCATGATTTTACTGAAATAAAGAGCTTCACGAATTTTTTCGATCAGTTCTTTTTTATCCCCTTGATAGGCAGGAGCTTCAGGCTTAGCTAACACTTTACTGGCTTTCAAACGTTCATCTTTATAAGCAGAAATGAAACGGGCAAAAACAGATTCGGTAATCAATGGTAGTGGAACACCCAAGTCTAACGCACTTTGGCTTGTCCATTTACCTGTTCCTTTATTACCAGCAGCATCCAGGATCACATCAACGATTGGTTTGCCTGTTCCTTCATCGTCTTTTCGTGTTAAGATATCTGCTGTGATTTCTACGAGATAACTATCTAACTCTCCTTGATTCCATTCTTTGAAAATTTCAGCCATCTCATCTACAGAGACACCAAGAATATTTTTCATTAAATCATAAGATTCAGCAATCAATTGCATATCGCCATATTCGATTCCATTATGCACCATTTTAACATAATGACCTGCACCATTAGGGCCAATATACGTCACACAGGGTTCGCCATCTTCTGCTTTAGCTGAAATTTTTTCTAAAATCGGAGCGACTAATTCATAGGCTTCCTTTTGACCGCCTGGCATGATTGATGGGCCTTTTAATGCACCTTCTTCACCGCCTGAAACACCAGTTCCGATAAAGTTGATTCCTGAATTAGCCAGTTCTTCATTTCTACGAATCGTATCTTTAAAGAATGTATTCCCACCGTCGATCAAAATATCCCCTTTATCTAAATGAGGTAATAACTCTTGAATCGTTGCATCGGTTGCAAAACCCGCTTGAACCATCAGCATAATACGACGTGGTTTTTCAATAGAGTCTACAAACTCTTCAATTGTATAAGTCGCTTTAAAACTTTTATCTGGATGCTCTTCAACGACATCCGTGGTTTTTGAACCTGTACGATTAAATAGAGCAACTGAGTATCCTCTACTTTCGATGTTTAAGGCTAAATTTTTTCCCATTACGGCCATTCCGACTACGCCAAATTGTTGTTTTGTCATCTTGTATCCTCCCACTATCTTTGAAAAGAAATTCATTAGAGTTTTCTTATAATCTACATCATTATAACGTAGAATGCTTGATATGAAAACAAAATAGTTCGATTAATTTGATTAATTCATATTTATTTTTTTAATTTTGGACAATTACAGAAAAATATCGATCAGAAAAATCCTCGTTAAATAAAATAAATCCCCTAGGCTCCATGGTTAGCCTAGGGGATTTTAACATTTCTAAAAAATGTTTTATGCTTCTTTAGAGATTACGTCTTTTCCATCGTAATGACCACATGCTGGACATACGTGATGGCTTTTTCTCATTTCACCACAGTTTGAACATGCATTCAAACCTTTAATCGTTAATTTGTAATGAGTACGGCGTTTGCCCTTTTTAGCTTTTGAAGTTCTTCTAGCTGGTACTGCCATTGGTGTTCCACCTCCTTGTAAAGATGTGCGCATAAAATGCACGATATATTCCAATCCTACTGCTTATCGTTCTCATCAGATGTTTCACTGAACAATTCAGATAATTTAGCAAGACGAGGATCCATTGTTTGTTGTGCTTCAGCTTGTCTTTTCTGTGCATAATCTTCTTCTGATAGAACTTCCCAGTCATTGCCTTTTGGCATATCTTGACTTTCTTGTTCTTCTTCTGATAATACTTGAATTGGAATAGACAAAAGAATGTTATCTTCGACTGACTCATCTAAATCGATCGTTGGTTTTTCCAATAAGATGATTTCTTCATCTGCCAAACATTCATCTCTTTGCTGATACTGTTCAGAAGTCATGAAAACCTCATCCACATCAAGCGCAAGCATAAGAGGAACAGGTGTTAAAGAACGTGAAGATGGAACTGTTACAATAACATCGATTCTATAGTGAAGTAAATACTCTTCTTTTCCTACTGTTAACATCCCGGTTGCTTTGATAGGACTAACATCTAGAATTAGATTATCTCTTTTCATCAAAGATGCTTTTAAATCAAGTGTCTCTGAAAATTCACAGGGTTCGTCTTTGTATTTGTTTAGTTCTAGTAAAGACCATTTCATATTCATCACCTCATAACGCAACAAAAGCAATTATACAAGGGTTTGAAAGCTTTGTCAATGAAATTTTCTTGACAGTGTTTTCTTATTCCATCTTTTTCAGGTAGCTCTATCCTATTCTTAATTTTTAATGGTAAAATAAAAGAAAGGAGGAGTTCGTATGAAAGCTTTTGAATTTAAAAATGTCTCTTTTATTCGGGAGAATAAAACGTTGTTAAAGAACGTGAATTGGTCTATAGAAACTTCTGAAAATTGGGCTATTATTGGATTGAATGGCGCAGGAAAAACACTGCTTTTACAGCTGATTTGTGGCTATTTATGGCCATCAAAAGGAGATTTAAAGGTCTTAGATCAAGTATTTGGACAAACCTCAATACCAGAACTTCAACGGCGTATAGGTTGGGTTAGTACAGCTTTACAGTATCGTATGAAAAATGGCGAAACTTCCGAAAAAATTGTACTTTCTGGTAAATTCGCCAGTATCGGGATTTATCAGCACTATACTGTAGAAGAAATGGAACAAGCAAAAGCTATCTTAATAAATGCTGGCGGTGAGTCGCTTATCGGGAAAAAATATGAAGTTTTATCTCAAGGAGAACGTCAATTGGTTTTAATTTCAAGAGCTTTGATGACCAACCCAGAATTGTTGATTCTAGACGAACCTTGCAATGGCTTAGATTTATTTGCTAGAGAAAAGCTATTGTCTCAAATTCAGCAGATTGCTAAGCAAGAGAATCATCCTACATTGCTTTATGTCACACATCATACTGAAGAAATTCTGCCTTGTTTTAAGCATTTGATGTTGTTGAAAGATGGCGAAATCTTTGCCAAAGGAACACAAGCAGAACTATTTAATGAAGAAAAGTTCGCAGATTTTTACGCCGAACCGATCCAAATCATCCAATTGAAAGATGAACGTTTTGCTGTTTATCCCAAATAATAGAGAATGATACTAAAAAAAGTAGAGTTCTGCTCTACCTTTTTTAGTCAATCTGCACTAATTACTTACATCTTTTTCTTCGGTCTGTTTAAATGTTTCGATTGCTGCTAAGAATTTTTCTCCATATTTATCCAATTTATTTTGGCCTACACCTTTGACTTGTAGTAATTGAATTGAATTTTTAGGGAGTTTTTCACACATTTCTTTCAATGTACTGTCTGAGAAAATTAGATATGGCGGTACTCCAGCATCTTGGGCTAGATCCATACGTAATTCTCTTAATGTTTCAAAGAGCCCATCATTCACAACAACTTTGCGGACACGTTGGTCTTCTTTTCTAAATACGCTCTGTTGGCCTAATAAAACTTGAACCCCTGTTTTCGAAACAGATAGTAATGGATATTGGCCATCTGAAGGATTTAAATATCTTTCAGATGTTAGATAATCAATCAATTGATTCACTTCTTTTTGTGTTCTGTCCTTCATCAAACCATAAGTAGGAAGACGATGAAAATGCCACTGATCGATTTTTTGATCTTTAGAACCAGTCAGTACTTTTCCAACTAACCCCTTACCAAACTTTTCACCCATTCGTTTCACGCAAGACAAAACTTTTTGAGCATCCACTGTGATATCTACTAATTCTCGCTCGTCTAAACAATTAGAACAACGACCGCAATCTGAACCTTTCTCTCCAAAATAACGCAAAATAAATTTTTGCAGACACATTTGCACATTGGCATATTGGGACATTTCTCTTAATTTCATGTATTCTTTTTGTTTATAATCGATCGTCATTTCGGATTGATCAATAAAGAATTGCTGAATTTGAAGATCTTGCGGTGCATAAAGTAACACAGCATCGCTAGGGAGTCCATCTCGACCAGCGCGTCCAGCTTCTTGATAATAAGACTCTATGTTTCCAGGAATTTGTGCATGAATCACAAATCGCACATTGCTTTTATTGATCCCCATACCAAATGCATTCGTCGCAACCATTACTTGAAGTTTATCAAATAAAAACTCTTCTTGATTATGATTTCGCTCCTTTTCGTTCATACCACCGTGATACATGCCAACGGGTATCTTTTTACTTTGAAGTAAATGATAGATCCGTTCAACTTCTTTTCGCGTGCTTGCATAAACAATACCCGATAGTCCTTGATTCAACTTTAAATATTCTAAAAGAAAAACATCTCGATTTTGATCTTTAACCACTTGAAAAGATAGATTCTCCCGAGCAAAACCTGTCTGTATCTGATTTTCTTTAGGAATATGTAATTGTGTAAGAATATCTTCCGCTACTTGAGGTGTTGCAGTAGCCGTAAGCGCAATAATTGAAGGCTGCTGCTGAAATTGTTCAATAATTTCAGCTAGTCGTAAATAGCTTGGACGAAAATCATGCCCCCATTGAGAAATACAGTGTGCTTCATCTACTGCTAATAAATCAATAGGCACATGTAACAATAACTGCTGAAAATCAAATGATTCCAGACGTTCAGGAGCTATATATAAAAGCTTAACCTCACGATTAACGGCCATTTGAACTCGTTTATTCATTTCCTGCTGCGAAATCGTACTATTGATGAACGTTGCAGGAATCCCCATCATATTCAAAGCATCAACCTGATCTTTCATCAATGAAATCAAAGGTGAAATGACTAATGTCAGATTTTCTAGTACAAGCGCTGGTAATTGGTAACAAATGGACTTACCGCCACCAGTCGGCATGATCCCTAAAACATTTTCTTTATGTAAAACATGATTGATGATTTCTTCTTGTCCTTGACGAAATTCGTCGTATCCAAATTTCTCTTTTAATAAGCCTTTGATGTCAATCATGAAATTTTCTCCATTCTTTGTATCTGGTTGTTATTTTAGCATGCACAATAAGGCAATTCAAGGAAGGATTCTCCTCGTTTGTGAAACAATTTGCACTACGTGAAACATAGTATTATTTTCACTAAAATTGAACCCGCCATTTATCAAGGATTCTATATTAAGATACGCAGTTTTTCACTTTATTTGTTAAGAAGTTGTCCACAAAAAAAATGAAACAAAACGTTTAAGTCTTGTTCCATCTTTCAGTGCCTTCGCTTATTCCGCTACTTTTTTCTTTTTGCTAGCTTTTTCACGTTCATTTTTGTTAAGAATTTGTTTTCTCAAACGAATGCTTTCTGGCGTCACTTCACAATACTCGTCTTCATTCAAGAATTCTAAAGATTCTTCTAAAGTAAGAATTTTAGCTTTTTTAATAACAGAGGTTTGGTCTTTATTAGCAGAACGAACATTAGTCATTTGTTTGGCTCTTGTGATATTTACAGTCAAGTCATTGTCACGGTTATTTTCACCAATGATCATACCTTCGTAAACGTCAGTTGTAGGTTCTACAAAGACTGTTCCACGTTCTTCAATGCTCATAATACTGTAAGTCGTTGCTTTCCCAGTATCAATTGAAACCAACGCACCTTGATGACGTCCACCAATTGTTCCTTGGATCATTGGTAGATATTGGTCAAATGTGTGATGCATGATACCGTATCCGCGAGTCATTGATAAGAATTCAGTTGTGTAACCGATCAAACCACGAGCTGGTGCTAAGAAAATCAAACGAATTTGACCATTACCAGTGTGAATCATATCTTGCATTTCACCTTTACGTAAGCTCAATGATTCAATAACACTACCCATGTATTCTTCAGGAGTATCAATTTGAACACGTTCAAACGGTTCGCATTTTACACCTTCAATTTCGCGTTCGATAACTTCTGGACGTGACACTTGTAATTCGTATCCTTCACGACGCATATTTTCAATCAAAATTGATAAATGTAATTCACCACGACCCGATACAGTCCAAGAATCTGGTCCAATCGGTTCTACAAGCAATGATACATCTGTTTGTAATTCTGCCATTAAGCGTTCTTCAATTTTACGAGAAGTTACGTATTTACCTTCACGACCAGCAAATGGAGAGTTATTGACTAAAAATGTCATTTGCAATGTTGGTTCATCGATGTGTAAGATTGGTAACGCTTCTTGGTGCGCTACATCCGCAACTGTTTCACCAACGAAGATATCTTCCATACCAGAAACGGCAATTAAATCGCCTGCTTTTGCTTCATTGATTTCAACACGTTGTAGTCCGAAGAAACCAAAGATTTTAGTCACACGGAAGTTCTTCACGCTGCCATCTAATTTCATCAAAGCAACTTGGTCGCCTACTTTCATTGTTCCACGGAACACACGGCCGATACCGATACGTCCAACATAATCATTGTAATCTAATAATGATACTTGGAATTGTAATGGTTCATCTGAATTATCAACGGGTGCTGGTACGTGTTCAATAATTTGATCAAAGATTGGTGCCATTGTTGGTTCTTGATCGTCTGGATTATCAGAATCACTTGACGTTCCATTTAATGCTGATGCATAAATAACAGGGAAGTCCAATTGATCGTCATCCGCACCTAATTCGATAAATAATTCTAAGACTTCATCCACAACGTGTTCAGGACGCGCTGAAGGTTTATCAATTTTATTTACAACAACGATTGGTGTTACTTTTTGTTCCAATGCTTTTTTCAATACAAAACGTGTTTGAGGCATTGTTCCTTCATAAGCATCAACAACTAAAACGACACCATCGACCATTTTCATGATACGTTCTACTTCACCACCGAAGTCCGCATGTCCAGGCGTATCCAAAATATTGATACGAGTACCTTTATAATCAACTGCAGTATTTTTGGCTAAAATCGTGATTCCTCGTTCGCTTTCAATAGCATTTGAATCCATCGCACGTTCTTGTAATTGTGTGTGTCCGTCCAAAGTATCTGATTGTTTTAAAAGTTCATCTACTAATGTTGTTTTTCCATGATCGACGTGGGCTATAATTGCCACGTTTCTAATATCTTCTCTGTATTTCAATGTAATTGCTCCTTATCCTTTTGCCTTACGTCACTTGTTCATATAAATCCGACTGTTTATTATACCAAACTTTTTTCATGAAATATAGTCTAAAGCTTTCAAAAGTTGTGAAAACTTCATATTTTATTGCCTTTTTTTGAAAAAAATAACACATTTACTGAAAAAAAGCAATGGTTTCTTTTAAAAGGCTAGGAAATACTTTTCTATTTGTGAATAAATTTTTCTTGAATTTCAGTATACCCTGTAGGTGTAGCAGCTAAAAAGTACTCTCGTTGATCAAAGCCTAATGGTTTTCCCTCTATATTAGAATATTTGAATCCAATCTCATTTAGCAAAACTAGTCCAGCAGCATAATCCCACGGACTTAAGTTGGAAATATACCCCATGTGATTGCCTTTAAGCATAGCGATCAATTCTATGCCTGCACACCCACTGACTCTGATTCCCATGCTTGCATGACCAATTTCCCCAGCAGAATATAGATTTTTTCTATACATATAGGCATTCATCCCAATTAAACCTTCTGATATAGAGATATCTTTTGGCTCGGGTAATCGTTGGTCATTTAGAAAAACACCACGATTTTTTCCACCCCAGTATAAATCATCTTTCATCACGTCGTATATAAACCCTAGCTGTCCAACACCTTCTTCATAAACAGCGATCATGATACAAAAGTTCTCTCGTTCCATTACAAAATTCATCGTACCATCAATCGGATCGATGATCCACACACGACCTAAGAAAGAATCAATCGTATCAAATCCTTTTTCTTCAGCCAAAATTCGATCTTCTGGGTAATATTGATTGATTTTCTTAATAAAGAATGACTGCGTTTCTTCGTCAATATTTGTGACTAAATCCGTCCTACCAGCCTTTTGCGAAATAGAAAGCTCATTAGTCATACTTACACGAATATAGTCCGCCGCTTCTTTCAACCATTCTTTTATATCAAGAATCATTTTTTCTGAACTCAATTTAATCAGCTCCTAATTTCAATCTACCAAAATTTTGCTTTTTAGCTTGTTGAAGCGTTCGATATAGCGAATAGCCAGATGCCTTTTGGAACTCATTTCCTAAGCGTTTTTCTTCTCCGATACTTTTAACGACGTTTTTAAATTCTTTATATGTATTCAAAAACGTTTTGGTGTCAATTCCTATTTCATTTGCCTGTTCTACTGCCGACCACAAATTAGTAACGATCACCATTTCATCTGTAGTCCAATCTAAATCTAAAGGATATTGATACTCTTTCATACTTTCACCTCACCATCTAGTTTATCATAAGCTAAGAATTTCTTTCTATATTCTACTATTTCCTTCTTTTATTTTGCCAGTTTGTTAAAATGGGTAAAAATAGAACGCCTTTCTCTATTTCTACTTTTTGAGCTGAATAAATTCCGGCGTTACCAGAACACATATAACTGATCAAACAAATCATAAAGAAAAACAATGCCGCCTCTCCTCCGAACAACTCGATTCCCATAACAAAACATGCAATCGGCGTATTCGTTGCGCCAGCAAAAACACCGATAAAACCTAATCCAGCTAAAAACGGGATCGACAAGTGCAGGATTAATGCTAAACTACTTCCTAATGTTGCACCTATTTCAAATAAAGGCGTCACTTCTCCACCTTGGTAACCTGCTCCTAACGACAATACTGTAAAAAAAAGTTTTCCGAGAAAATCAAACCAATAATTTTCTCCATTAAATGCATCTTTTAACAGTGGTAAACTTAATCCAAGATATCGTTGAGTTTGTAATATAGAAACTGCGGCGACCATAACAATTCCGCCAATGAAATTTCGCAAAATGACATTTTCAACCCAGTTTGCATATATTTTTTTAATACGTACAATCGAACGGCTAAATAACCATCCAACTAGACCGAAACAAATGCCTGCAACGATTATTTTAATGAATAACACAGGCGACCAATTAGGAATTTGTCCCATATTGTAATGTGTGTGCGTCACTCCAAATGATTCAGTAACCATATTTGCAAAAAAAGCTGAAAAAAAACTTGGGAAAAGCCCATCTGACCTTAAACGACCGATCATTAAAACCTCTAATCCGAAAATCGTCCCTGCTAAAGGCGTCCCAAAAACAGAACTAAAACCTGCACTGATACCGCTGATAATCACGATTTCTCGTTCGAAGTTATTCAATCGAAATAGACGTCCTACTGCATCTGCTACTGCTCCACCCATTTGCACCGCCGTTCCTTCACGTCCCACTGAACCACCAAATAAATGCGTTGTGATTGTACCAAATAAGGTTAGCGGAATGAGTCGTAACGGAATATTTTCTTGTTCACCGTTGGCTTGATCGATCACAAGATTATTTCCTCGAAGTGCATTTCCTCCAAATTTCTTATAAAGAAATGCAAAAACAGCCCCACTGATCGGGAGTAGAAATAAAAGCCAACGGTTGTCTACCCTAATTTGTGTCACGCTATCTAAACTTTTCAAAAAAAAAGCCGACAAGGTGCCCATTATTAAGCCTATCAACGAAGCGATCGTCAGCCACTTGATCATGTAAATACTAATTTTTATAGGCATATTTAGTTCACTTTTCACTTGATCACCTCTTTTAAATGCATCACTTATTCTATATTATCATGGCTTAGATCGATATTGATCAATTATAACAATTTTTTCTTAAAGAAACGAGAAAAAAAGGATTTTTTATCTTACAACAAACGGAAAATGAAGAGATTTAAATTAAATATCAATCGACCTTGCTAAAGCACTTGCAAAACCTCCTTATTATGCTACTATGAATAGGAAATTTTCAATAGCGTTACTTTATTGATTTCAATAAATTTCATTGTTTGTTTTTGAAAAAACTTTAGAGAAAGCCTATCGAAGGATTGTTCTCTAAAAATGAAAGGATGTTCTCCTTGAAAGAATTGACACACGGCAATCCAGCAAAACTGATTTTTTTCTTTACAATTCCATTATTGATTGGCAATATCTTCCAACAGTTTTATAACATGGCGGATATGATTATTGTTGGACAAACATTAGGAAAAGATGCGTTAGCAGCTGTAGGATCAACTGGAAGTATCACCTTTTTAATTATTGGTTTTGCTCAAGGATTGACAGCTGGCCTTTCGATTTTGACGTCACAACGCTTTGGTGGACAGGATTATCGTGGGGTTAAAAAAAGTTTTGCAACGGGAATCGTTATTAGTGGGATCGTAACGATAGTTTTAACTGCGTTAAGTTTGATTTTTGTTCAACCAATGCTTCAACTTATGCAAACACCGCCAGAAATCATTGAGGATGCGCAAACGTTTATATCAATTATTTTCGCAGGAATTTTTGCTGCGATGGCGTTTAACTTATTATCCAACGTAATTCGAGCTTTAGGGGATAGCCGAACTCCCCTTCTATTTTTAATCATTGCTAGTATTATTAATGTTGTACTGGATTTAATTTTGATTCTTACTTTTCATATGGGAGTTGCTGGTGCTGGTATCGCGACTGTTACAGCCCAAATCATATCCAGCATCTTGTGTATAATTTATATTCGTTGGAAAATTCCTAACCTTCAATTACGAAAAAAAGATTTCTCCATTGATAAACGTGAGCTTCAAGTTCATTTAAATATTGCTCTACCAATGGCTTTTCAATCCTCAATAATTGCAATCGGCGCAATTATTTTACAAGCTGCTTTAAATAGTTTAGGAACTGATGTCGTAGCAGCTCAAGCCGCCTCAGGGAAAATCGAACAATTTGCCACTCAACCGATGATGTCTTTTGGTATCGCAATGGCAACTTTCACTGCCCAAAATTATGGAGCAAAAAAATACAAAAGAATTTTACAAGGTGTTAATCAATGTTTAGTAATGAGTATTGGTTTTAGTCTTTTAGCTGGTGGAATTGTAATTCTTTTTGGTCAAAATTTAGTCACCCTGTTTGTTAGTGCAAAAGAAACAGAGGTACTCAATCTTTCTCAAGTTTATTTTAACGTCAACGGAAGTATGTATTGGTTATTAGCAATTTTATTTATTATACGTTATACGCTTCAAGGTCTTGGACAAAGTGTGATTCCTACATTAGCTGGTATCATGGAGTTGATTATGCGCTCATTTGCAGCAATTTTTTTAACCGCTACGTTAGGCTTTCTAGGGGCAGCTTTAGCCTCTCCTCTTGCTTGGGCTGGTTCCGTAATTGTACTGCTTGCCTCATATTTCAAAGCAATTAGGCGATTAAAAAACTTAGAACAGGAACAACTAATTGAAAAACAGTAGTTTTCATCTCCGTTGACACATCGAAAAAAACCGATCGATTCTCTAAAAGAAAATCGATCGATTTTTTATTACGCAGATTGTTTTCTAGGAAAATAGTGACGCCACTTTGCTTTAACTGAATTCGTCATTGGCTCAGAAGCTTCTTTGACTGCACAATATTTATCTACCATCGTAACAATGTAACTTTCTTTATACTTTGGTGGAGCAATTGTTGCACCCCACATATGTTTAATGATAATATCGCGTTCTAAATCTGAAAGCTCTGTTAGTTTTTCAGCGTTTTTTACTGCAATTCTCGGATGCACGTATGCATGAGAGCCTTCGTCAAACTTTGTTGTACGCCAATCGTAGTAGAACAAATCATGGAGTAGTCCAGCACGAGCTGTAGCTCTAGCATCGCCCTTCCATTTTTTAGCTAATTTATAACTATAGTAAGAAACACTGATTGAATGATCTAAACGAGTTGAGTGAACATGCTGCGTGTAATTTCCTAAACGTTGTACTTCTTCCGTTGCCAACAAATCTTCCACATAAGACATATATTCTTGATCTTCACGCCATTTTTCAGTCATTAATTTGGGTTCCACCTTTTTAGAGACTTAATGTTTCTATTTTTTTAACTTAATAAAAGTATAGCATCTTGATTTTCTAAATACTAGGATTTTTGAATTCCGTAACTAAACTTTAACATTTGCTTTATAAATAGATACCTTTGTGCATCTTAGCTTGTGACTTTTCTCAGTTTCTCTTGCGCATGTTTTGCCCAAGGATGGATAACTATTGGTTCGGAATTAGATAAATAATCTAGATAGATCAGTGAAGCTTTTTCCAAAGAGATGTCTAAAGCAAGTAATAGTTCTTTTAAATATGGAGGTTCTCCTGAGCGATCCCATTTAATTTTATCTGCCAAAAAAACAATCATATCTAACTTAGAAAATTCTACTTTTAATGTAGTATGACACCCTATAGCAGAGAGTATTGATTCATCAGTTATTCTAAATACTTCTTTAGCCATGTACTTCGAAAGCTTTTGATGGATAATCATCGGAAGCTTTCGTTCTTCATCTAATACATCTATTTTGAATGATTCAGCAAGCTCAATTCTTTCCCCATTTGGAATAGCTGCACTAATGTCATGTAGTAATCCTGCAATTTCAGCTGCGCGCTGATCTTCGTTAAAACGTTCGGCTAATTTCTTGGCGCATATTGCAACTTCAATGGAATGATTTGCAACTAATTGATGTGTCTTGCCTAAGTATAGTCTAATGTCGTTGTACATCTCTTCAGTAAGCTTGGGCCAATTAAATTTAACTTGATTCATGCTACTTTTCTCCTTCATTCTGATGTTTTGCAAACTCGGCTTTAATTTCTATAAAGGATTGGAATACCTGTAAAAATTGAAATAGTTGCGCCCGATTTTCAAATTCTTCCCTTGTCTTAGGTAATTCTTTTTTTCGATAAGCTTCATAAACTTGAGTAATTCTATCCAAGATATCTTGTCCGTCATTATTTTTTGCAAAGGTCTCCGCGGTATACTGTAATAGCTCTTGAATATTCCCTACTTGCTCCGGTTCAACGATAATATTTTCCAAAATCCGCAGCATGTCTTTTAAACTATTGCTTTGTAAGCGCCGCATCGTAAAGTACTCTATATAGTAATGATTTGAAGAAATCAATTGGTTTTCCGCATGGTTTTTTGCCCAATTTTCTCCTGTTCGAATAAACGCTTTTAACTCATTACATTTTTCAAATAAATTTTTTTCTTTCCCATGCTGATTTAGGTAGGCAGCCATATTATTCAATAGTTTACGAAACATTGCTTCAATAACTTCTTGATCTTCTTTCAAGTGCTTTTCAGTGTCAGGCATATAGAGATTCATAAGTAAAGCAAAACCAACACCAATCGTCATCAATAAAAACTCATTACCGATGATTGACCATGATAAATCTTGTTCAATTAGATATTGAGTCACAAGTACTGAGCTTACTACAATACCATCAGAGCATTTAAAATAGACTGCTGCGGGGATAAATAATAGTAAATACATCCCGAAAGCAACTGCATTAAATCCTAAGAGAGAAAAGCAAAGATAGGCAATTGCTGTCGCTAATGCTAAAGAAAGTAATCGATAAAAACCTGTTAATAAAGAGGTTTTCTTTGTGTTTGTTACACTTAAGACAGAAATAATTCCAGCAGAAGCTGGATATAATAATTCTAAACTTCCAGCAACGATCATCGATAATGTTGCACTTACAGCTGTTTTGGCTGTCCGTAATCCAATTTTCATTTTAATTGCTCCTTAAAAAAATAATTAATCTTTGGTATTAACACTAGTAATTTTACCTCTTTTTCGGTTATCATAAAATAGAAAAATCATTAAATGTTACTTACGGGAGAGAATGCTAATGGAACTCGGTCCTTTTAGGTTAGGCATGCGTACCTTGAAAACAGCTCTAGCCGTTATGCTATGTATTATTTTATTTAAAGTATCCGATAGAGGTGCACCACTAATTGCCGCTTTATCTGCAGTTTTCTCCTTACGGCAAGATTTAACAACTAGCCTTACTTTTGGAAAATCAAGAATTCTCGGCAATACTTTAGGCGGTGGACTAGCAATTGTCTATTTTCTAGTCCAGGATCTTTTTTCACATGATTTTTTAGTTGAATTGTTTTTACTGCCGTTTTTTGTAATTGTTGTCATCGTCATTTCCGACGGGATGAACAATAATTCTGGAATTATTTCAGCTATTGCAACATTATTATTGATTTCTTTGAGTATTCCGCAAGGAGAATCCTTTCAATTTGCTTTTTCACGAGTCGTCGATACTTTTATTGGAACATTTATTGGTATTGGATTGAATTTCTTTTTCAGACCTAAATTAGTTGAAAAAGAACATGAAATCGATGAAGATATCGCATCCTTGGAAAAAAAAGAACAAGAATTGATTGAGCTGAGAAAAAAATTACAGGAAAGAATCGAATCTCAAAATCAAAATAATGAGCCTAAATAAGTATAAAAAGCTGCCAAAATCAAAATAGAATTTCGGCAGCTTCTTCGTTATTCTTTATCGTTGGATGCATCTTCTCCATAAAAATTTACGTTACTATTTGTTCCTTTTTTAGAAAAATTTTCGATTAAATCTTTGACATCCAACCCTGTTGTTTCTTTTAACGTTTCTTGTGTTCCAGCTAACAGATTTGTTGCATAATTAGTGATGCGGTTAGCTCCAGTATTTTCTCCACCGCCTCCTGTATCAACAACTGAGATTTTATCAATATTGCTAAGAGGCTGAGCCGCTTCTTTCATTAATTGCGGCAACATTTCCATTACCATGCTTAAGACAGCCGCTTCACCGTATTCCTTGAAGGCATCCGCAATTTTTTGTTTCGCTTGGGCTTCTGCAGTACCACGAGCTAAAATGGATTCAGCTTCAGCTTGCCCTGCAAGCCTTGTTTGGTTCGCTTCGGCTTCCGCTAGTGATTCCACTCGGAAACGTTCTGCTTCGGCTTCCGCAACTTCGCGTGCTTTTTGTGCCAGAGCTTCTTGCTCTTTCGCATAACGATCTGCATCTGCTTTTTTCTTCACTTCTGAATCATATTGCTTTTCGCGACGAATGATTTCTTTTTCTTCCAACTCAATTTGTTTTTGACGTTCAACGACTTTAACTTCCATTTCTTGGGCAATAACGTCTTGTTGGGCTTTAGCTGTTTCCAAATTGTACGCTTGGTCAGCTTTTGCTTTTGCAATATCTTGTGCTTCTTTATACGTCGCTAATTTTAATTCTTTTTCTTTTGAAGCTTCTGCAATTTCTGTTTGACGCTGTAATTCTGCTTGCTGTGATTCTTTCTCTGCTTCGGCTTTTTTAATACGTGTTTCTTTCCAAGCTTCCGCTTCTGCGATATCTGCATCACGTTTTACTTGAGCGATTCTTGGTTTCCCTAAAGAATCTAAGTAGCCATTTTTATCGCGAACTTCTTTGATCGTAAATGATACAATGATCAGACCCATTTTTGCTAAATCAACACTGGCAACTTCTTGCACACTTTGACTAAATTTATCACGGTTTTGGTAAATTTCTTCCACGGTCATTGAACCTAAAATCGAACGTAGATGTCCTTCTAGTACTTCACGAGCTTCATTTTCAAGTTCTTCACGTGTTTTGCCTAAAAATTGTTCCGCTGCTGTAGCAATTTCTTCAACAGAAGAACCGATTTTTATGATTGATGTTCCATCACACATCACAGGAACCCCTTGTTCTGTGTAAACTTCGGGCGTAGATACATCTAATTTACTTGATAATAAGCTGATCCGATTTGATCGTTGAAATACTGGCAGTACGAAAGCTCCACCACCACGTACAATTTTTATTTTGTTACCACTTTCATCAGAATGAACATTTTTACTGCCTAAATAACTTCCACTAATAATCAACGCTTCATCTGGTTTGGCTGTTTGATATTTTGAAATAAACACAATCAATAACATTAGTAAAATAAAAACAACCAAAGCAATTGGTCCTAAAATCCCTAATTCCATTCTCTTTTACCCCTCATGTTTTATAGTTGTATACTTCCTTCATATGGAACCACGTAACATACACGTTCCCTGATTTCAATAATCAGCACTTGCGCTCCTCGTTCAATCGGTTGATCTTGTGGGGCATAAAAAGCTGCAGGTCGACTCATTGAGCCAGTAACACTTTTTAATTGAATTTCGCCCATTCCACCGACTGGAATTGGAGTCACAAC
Source organism: Enterococcus sp. AMC1251 (assembly GCF_058216535.1). Taxonomy (NCBI): domain Bacteria; kingdom Bacillati; phylum Bacillota; class Bacilli; order Lactobacillales; family Enterococcaceae; genus Enterococcus; species Enterococcus sp. AMC1251. Next base: position 2,139,932 of record NZ_CM177098.1, read on the forward strand.
TGTTGCCGTATTGCCCTCCATATCCTTTTCAGAAATCGAAATAGTCGATTCCGCATTTTTCATAGGCATCAATACATAGAAATTCAAGACAAATACCAAAATGGAAGAAACCGCGCCACTGATTAGAAATAACGTGAGATGATTCCAATCTATCAGTCGCTCCCCTAGATAACCGAATAACGATACAAAAGCCAGCCAAGGAATAGCCAACATTGGGTCAATAGGACCATCAAAATCAAAAACATCACCAAAAATCACTAACAAAACTGCAACTCCAGCACAAACGATTAATATATATAGATAAATTGTCTCGATTGGAATCCCTTGTATCATGTTCTCACTCCTTTCTCCTTTTTGGTCCGACCTTCAACTCTTAGTGTTTTAACACTTAGATTTGGTTGCGATCGAAACGCTAGTAGAGAGTCCGCTATTTCTACGTCACTTCTTTTTAATGATAAGAGTACTCCCTAGCCCCACATTTTTTTGTCGCTCTACTTAAGCAATTTTCCCACTCTCTCCCGACATTCGTTATGAAGATACTTATAGTTTACCAATACTTCGTGTAAAATGACAGAGAATCTTATATAATCTTTAAAAAATGTAATTGTTTTCACAAAAATTATAATAAGTGCAGAACAAAACTAAAATCAGTGTTGTTCCGCACTCTGAATCTAAATAAACGGTGAGTAAAAAGCCGTTACTGTGTTTGACGTTCTTCTCTTTTATTCGTTTGATTTTAACGCTTCGATCATATCGACTTTTTTTAATTTTCTATGCATAAAGAACATGACTAATAAAGTAAACAACAGCGTAATCAATGCTGAATAGAGATAACTCAGCCAATGAATGGTCGGTGAGAACATCAGGATGTCCACTTCTACCGTTGTCAGTACATAACTATGAACAAGTTTACCAAAGAAGCAGCCAAAGAATATACCAATCAGTGTTAAAATAATATTTTCACGGTACACATACATGGTGACTTCCTTGTCGTAAAAGCCTAACACTTTAATCGTTGATAATTCTCTAATCCGTTCTGAAATATTGATATTCGTCAAATTATATAATACGATAAATGCTAATAGTCCAGAAACTGTGATCAAAACCCAAACGACAATATTTAAACTATGAATCGTATCGTCTAGCGCATCACTTGAAATAGATAGGAAGGAAACATTTAAAACATTAGGGTTTTCCATCAATTCTTTACCGATTGATACTTCAGTTTTTTTACTTGGTGTATGATCAAAGAGTAAGAATTCAGTATTATAACTAGGTACTTTTCCGACTATTTTTTCATAATATTTAGGCGATATATAAGCAAAATGCCCCGTATAATTTTCAGCAATTGCACTGATTTCAAATTTATATTTCTGATTATCACTATCGTTTAAAATAAGCGTATCACCAACTTTATAGTGAAATAGCTTAGCTAATTTTTCGTTGATAATTACTCCGTCATCCGTCAACTGATACTTTTCACCCGTTTGACGATGATTAAACAGAATAAATTGGTCCATCTCATTCGGATTTTTTGGTACATAGATTGAAACATCCTGTTTGGCATTTGATTTGTCAGTTGTTTTTAAAGATTCCACATATAATGGCATCGCCTCTTTTAATCCATCAGCCTTCTCCAACCCTGAACGATACTTTTGAGAATCTTTTGTATAAGCGTCTTCTTTAAATGTCACAATTGCCTGATAATGCCAGATTTTATTAAATTGCACTTCCGCGATATCTGATATAGAATCTTTTAATCCAAAACCTGTAATAATTAGCGCCATACATCCTGCTATACCTAAAACCGTCATCAACATTCGCTGTTTGTAACGGAATAAATTGCGAGCTGTGACTTTTTGAATAAAGCTTAATCGTTTCCAAAGTGGCTTCATTCTCTCTAACCAAATCCGTTGCCCAGCTTTAGGCGTTTTAGGACGTAATAAATTCGCTGGTGTACTGAACAAATCAATTCGTAAAACAATCATCGCAGCTCCTGCCGTGCATAAAACGGCGATGATGAGTCCTATAAAACTATAGCTTACATACCAAGGTGTTACAAAGTCAGGAATATTGTATAACTGTCCATATGCATCAAAGATGATTGTTGGAAATAAGTAATAACCAACGAATAATCCTAACATAGCGCCACACAGACTAGCAATCGTTGCATAAACTAGAAATTTAAATGCAATTTCGCTATTTCGATAACCTAATGCTTTCAGACTACCAATTTCCATTCGTTTTTCTTCAACCATTCGTGTCATAGTTGTTAGACTAACCAATGCCGCAATCAAAAAGAAAAACAATGGAAAGACTGTAGATAAAGAAGAAATTCGATCAGCGTTGTCCTCATATTCTGAATATCCCGGATTATCATCTCTTGTAAAATAATAATATTCTGCGGCATTTAAATCTGCTAATTCTTTTTGTTTTTTTTCTAACTGTTTTTTGGCCTTGTTTAATTTTTCTACTGTTTCTGTCTTGTTTTTTTGGAATGTAGCTCGTCCTTGATCATAGGTATTTTGCCCTTCATCAATTTTCATTTGTGCTTCATTTAATTTTGCTTGACCATCAATTTTTGCTTGTTCCAACTGAGCTTGTCCAGCTACTAACTGCTCTTTTCCAGAAGCTAATTGAGCTTGCGCTTGAGCAAGTTGATTTTCAGCGGCTACAAGTTGTTGTTGCCCTTCCGTATATTGTGTAATCGATTGATTAATTGTATTAATAGTTTGATCAAGCGTTTGGAGGTCTTGAGCTATTTCAGTTTGCTGCATTGACAAGTTTGCTAAAGCGCCATTGATCGTCTGCATAACGATTGCAATGTTCTCTCTTTCGGGTTGAGCGATTAATTGATTGATTGCTGCAGAAATTTCTGTTGGTGTGCCTAATACTTGGACTGCCGACTGTAACTGAGGAGCAGCGTCCACAACACTTTCAGCTAATAAATCATCTGGCACACGATCTAAAAGAGCAACAGAAGCAGCTAAACTCTGATATCCAATAACGAATTGGTTCAGTACTTCGTTCGATGAAGCTAACTCATTACGTTGTTGCTTTAGAGCAGGTAGAGTATTTTCGCCTTGTGTAACTTGAGTTTGAGCTTGTGCCAATTCATTTTTTTTCGTTTCTAATAAATTTTTTTGTGCAGCAAGTTCATCTTCTCCAGTTGCAATCGTTGCTTGATTCGCTGCAAGTTCATTTTCTGCTGTTGCTATTTGTCCTTGGTAAGTCTCTTTGGCTTTTGTTAGTTCTTGTTTTCCTGACGCCAGTTCTAGCTCGCTTGTCTGCAGTTTATTTTCAGCATCTTTCAGCGCATTTTCGCCATTTGTAATCTCTTTTTGAGCTTTTTCAAAAGATGTTTTTGATTCTTCTCGAATTTCTGCGACGCGTTGTTCCGGGCGTTTTTTCATAGTTTCTTTGAGTGCTGCGACTGCTTTTTCTCGTTTATCTTTATACTCTTTGGAGTAGCTGTCTATAGTGTTAAGCCCTTTAAATGATACAAGAATTTCTGTATAGGTTGAAAGATCCATATCCTCTTTAGGAATCAATGCAAAAAAATCTAATGAGCCTTTTCCAACCGTCGTGTTTCCTCTAGACATATTTTCAATGTACTCTGGTGATTTGACAAATCCAACAATTTTATATTGCTCTTTTCTTAATGCATTATCTTTGTTATCTTCTTCTGAAAGGGTCAGTGTTTCTCCCAATTTATAATGACTTTGTAGTTGGGCAAGCTCATCTAATACGATTTCCCCACTTTTTTCAGGCATGCGGCCTTTAACCGTTTGATAATCACTCAGTGGCTGCTTTTCTTTTAGATCATAACTAATAAATTTTACCGCTACGTTACTCTCATTGATGGCAATATCTTTTGTATATCTAGGAAAAACTACATCCACATCTTTGACCTGTTTGGCTTCTTGTACATCCGCTTCTGTTAAACCAAGAGTAGAGACGATTCGAGCATCTGGCAATTTTTGTTTTTGATAATAATTCGAAGCAGTCTGGGTCATGTCCGGACCTGTTGCTTTTAGCCCTACAAAAACCATGACACCCAAAAATATAATACCGACAATCGATATAAATCGTGCTTTTGATTGTTTAATTTCACGAAAGCTCGTTTTGAGTAACGCTGTCTTTTTCAACCTCATCACCTACCATTCTATCTCAGATACAGGTTTTGGCTCTTCATTGATTATTACTTCTCGAACCTTGGCATCATTGATACGGATGACACGATCTGCCATTGGCGCAATTGCAGAGTTATGCGTAATGATAATCACTGTTGTTCCAGTATTGCGAGCTGTTTCTTGTAAAATCGTTAAAATTTGTTTTCCTGTTTCGTAATCTAGCGCTCCTGTAGGCTCATCACACAATAATAGTTTAGGACGCTTAGCAATTGCTCTAGCAATCGTTACACGTTGTTGTTCGCCCCCCGATAATTGCGCTGGAAAATTATCCATTCTAGCACCTAATCCAACTGATTTCAGTACCTCTTCCGGATCCAACGCATCAGAAACGATTTGAGAGGCTAATTCAACATTTTCTTTTGTTGTTAAATTAGGTACTAAGTTATAAAATTGAAAAACAAAGCCCACATCATTTCTACGATAGGTAGTTAATTGCTTTTCATTAAAAGTAGCAATATCGGTTCCATCGATTACGATTTGCCCTTCGTCACAGGAATCCATTCCACCTAAAATATTAAGTACTGTTGATTTACCTGCACCACTAGGCCCTAAAATAACAGCAACTTCCCCCTTTTCTACTGAAAAGGTAATACCATCATTTGCCGCAATCGTCGTATCTCCCATATGGTATCGTTTATATTCATTTATTACATCGATATAAGCCATTCAATTCAATCCCCTCTAGAAAGAATTCTATCATAAGAAGACAAACAAGTCCTCTGACAGGTCAAAAGCTTTTTGATTTTTTGTTTTTTTTTCGTATAATAGATAAATGAGTCTAAATTAGGATAAACGACAATTTTGATAATAGTTAGGAGTCAAGAAATGGCAAAAAAAAAACAAAAGCCTCCATTTAATCCTGCAATTACCTTATTAGTAGCTTTACTTCTTTTAGTTTTAGGTGTATTTGGCGTTCAAATTCCAGATAATGTCCAGGGAATATTCGGCATTCACAATCAGGAACAAACAAAAACTAGTACAACAAAATCAGTTAGTTCTACAAATCCCGGACCGAAAGAACTTGGTCCTGCAACATTTTCGGCTGATGAACTGGATGATAATAAAAAAGGGTGGATTGATTATCACACGTTAGATTCACTCGGACGAGCAACGGGGGCGGATGCTTTATTAAAGCCTGCAATGGTCAACACAGGAACATCTGCGAATAAAGATATTCGCCCACCCGGTTTTGTTTCGGGTTTAGAACCAACGTATCATTCGAGAGGTCATTTGATTGGTCGTCAGCTTGGTGGTTCAGGTGATGATGCAAGAAATCTCACAACACTTTACCAAAATCCTGTAAATACACCTTTCATGACCAAATATGAAAATCAGATTCGTCAAGCATTAGATAAAGGCGAAACCATTCGCTACCGCGTGACACCTCTCTATGAAGGAACAGAATTAATGTGCAAGCAAATTGATTTGGAAGCAAAAGGTTTAGATGAAAATTCAACGGTCGATTTTCGCGTTACAATATTAAATGAACGGTAGATTATTCCTTTTTTAAATTATACGAGGAGGTTTCCAATGGATTTCAACAAAATCAAAAAACAACTTACAACAACAGATCCAAAATTTTTTTTAACTGCAGTTTTAGACAATGAACAGGATAAAGAAAATACAATTATTTTTAGTCAAACTATAGAAAAACAGTTTGAGCAAAACGTCGAATACCTCTCATCTGCTGAAACGATTTCTTTAGAGGATATTTCTGAGTGGAAAAAAGAGGCATTTTTAGTTGTCGCTCAAACTATTGATGGTGACTATATTGCTGGCACAACAAATCAAACATTTGTGATTCCTGTTTCACTTTATACATCTGATATTGAAACATATGACCTCTTTTTACCAGACTTTTTTATCGCGTATGAAAAAGAAAAAATACACTCGTTCATCTTACCAGAAAATAAATAGGTAGGTAACAATAGAGGGCAATCTAAAAACAAATTGAGTTTTTAGATCGTCCTCTATTTATATAGCTTGTCTTATCCCTTTTTTAGTCCTTTAAAACCAATATCCTTACGATAAAAAGTTCCTTTTGTCTCAACTTTTTCCAATACTTTATAAACAACTTCTTTCGCTTCATTTAGTGTTTTCCCATTTGCTTCAACAAGATAAACACGTCCACCATCTGAGACGAGTTGTCCTTCCTCTTCTTTCACTCCTGCATAATAAACTTGCTCTGTCTCTAAACTAGAAAAATCTGGAAGTGGACAGCCTTTTTCATAAATCGTTGGATAACCAGCAGCTGCAACAACCACACCCAAGCTGTAACCTTCTTGTTTCCATTGAATATCTGGTTGTTTGCCTTTCAGAAGATCATCAATAATTTGAGCAAAATCACTTTCTAACCGCTGCAAGACAACTTGTGTTTCTGGATCACCAAAACGAGCGTTAAACTCAATCACTTTTGGTCCCGTGCCTGTTGCAATCAATCCAGTATACAAAATACCAGTAAACGATCTGCCCTCCGCCGCCATGCCTTGTGCTGTTGGTTTTACGATCGTTTCAATTGCTTCTTTGACTATTTCATCCGAAATTTGCGGTACTGGGCTGTAGGCTCCCATTCCTCCAGTGTTCGGTCCAAGATCAAGATCATAGGCTCGTTTATGGTCTTGGGCAATCACCATCGGGTAAACTTCTTGGTCACGAACAAATGCTAGTAAAGAAAATTCTTCTCCTACAAGAAATTCTTCAATCACTACTTTTGCTACTTTTGCACCACTTGATCCGAATTTATTATCCTCAAGCATATCTTTTAATGCTTCTATTGCTTCTTCCACGGTTTCAGCTACAACGACACCTTTTCCAGCGGCTAGACCATCCGCTTTAATAACGATCGGTGCCCCATTTTCAATGACATAGTCACAAGCCTTAGCAAAGTCAAAAAATGTTTGATGGTTCGCTGTCGGTATTTTATATTTCTTCATGATTTTTTTTGCGAAGTCTTTAGAGCCTTCGATAAATGCGGCAGCTTTTAGAGGGCCAAAAGCTAGTAAACCTGCGGCAGTAAAATCATCTACGATTCCGTTTAATAATGGGATTTCTGGACCGACAAATGTCCAATCAATTCCATTTTCTTTCGCAAATTTGATTAATGCTTCATGATCGTCTTCTGGAATATCTACTAATTGTATCCCATCTTTTTTCATACCAGCGTTCCCTTTGGCACAATACACCGTTTTTACGTTAGAACTGTAAAGCAGCTTTTGTGCAATCGCATGTTCTCTGCCGCCGCTTCCAATGACTAAAATCGTTAATCCCATCAGCTTCTCCTTTTAATGTCTAAAGTGTCTGATATCCGTAAATACCATTGCGATTCCATACTTGTCTGCCATTTCAATCGACTCTTGGTCTTTAATACTACCACCTGGTTGGATGATTGCCTTAATGCCGTGTTTCCCAGCATATTCAACACTATCTCCCATCGGGAAAAAGGCATCGCTGGCTAAGACTGCTTCATTGACCTTTGCCCCTGCTTGATCGATTGCGATTTGCACAGATCCTACACGATTCATTTGACCTGCACCAATTCCTACTGTTTGATGATTATTTGCTACAACAATGGCATTGCTTTTTACATGCTTAACTGTTTTCCAAGCAAATTCTAGCGCTTTTAATTCATCAGTCGTTGGTTGTCTTTTAGTAACGACTTGCCAATTTTCCGCTTTTTCCTGAACAATGTCTTGATTTTGAACAAGTAATCCGCCTAAAACTGAAACTTTTTCGTCCTCTATCGCTTGATCCTTCTTAGAGAAATCTAATGTCATCAGACGAAGATTTTTTTTACTGCTTAAAATATTAAAAGCTTCTTGTGAAAAGCTTGGTGCAATGATGATTTCAAGAAATAGTTGATGCATTTTTTCAGCAGTTTGGCTGTCAACTTCACGGTTTAACACGATGATTCCACCAAAAATCGAGACAGGATCTGCTTCATAAGCATATTGATACGCCTCATTGATTGTGCCACCAATACCAATGCCACAGGGATTCATATGTTTGACTGCAACAACGGCTGGTTGATCAAATTCTCTAGAAATTCGAATCGCTGCATCCGCATCTTTAATATTATTGTAAGATAGTTCTTTCCCGTGCAGTTGCTTAGCACTGGCGATTGAAAATGAAACAGGCAATGCATTTTGGTAGAATGCCGCTTGTTGATGGCTATTTTCCCCATAACGCAATACTTGTTTTAGCTCATATGTTAGTGTCAAGGTGTCAGGCTCTTTTTCCCCTACTGCATCCGTTAAATAGTCTGCAATCAACGCATCATATGCGGCAGTATGTCGAAATACTTTTGCTGCTAATTTTTGTCTCGTTGCTAAAGTAGTCTCTCCTGTTTTTGAAACTTCTTTCAGCACGTGATCATAATCGTTAGGATCGACTAAAACCGTCACAAATTCATAATTTTTCGCAGCACTTCTTAGCATACTCGGTCCACCAATATCAATATTTTCAATTGCTTGTTCTTTTTTTACATCCTTTTTCAAGATTGTTTCCTTAAACGGATAAAGGTTCACACAAACAAAATCGATTGGCTGAATGCCGTAAGTTTCCATCGCCTCCATATGACTAGTCAAGTCACGACGGCCTAACAAACCACCATGGATTTTTGGATGCAATGTTTTGACGCGACCATCCATCATCTCTGGAAAATTCGTTACCTCTTCTATGGAAATCGTAGGAATTCCCTCTTTTTCAAGTGCTGCTTTTGTTCCGCCAGTGGAAATAATTTCAATCCCGTGTTCTACCAAGCCTTTTGCGAAAGCGACTACTCCGGTTTTATTTGAAACGCTGATCAATGCTCTTTTTTTTGTCATGAAATACTCTCTCCTTGCTGCTCTTTTATAAGTTTTGCTATGACGGGTGGAAACAATTTGTGCTCTACATTATGGATTTTTTCTTCTAAAGAATCAAGCGTATCAATGGCTTCGATCGCTACTTTTTCTTGTGCAATGATCGGTCCAGTATCGACGCCGTTATCCACATAATGGATCGTTACACCTGTTTCCGGTACATTGGCATCAAAAGCATCTCGTATCGCATGTAGTCCAGGAAATTGTGGTAATAACGAAGGATGGATATTGATCATTTGCTTTGGATATGCTTCTAATAAAGTTGGTCCAATGATTCTCATATATCCTGCTAAAATCACCAAATCAATTTGCTCTTCCTCAAGTAAATGAAGGATTTCAGCCTCATACATCGCTTTTGACTCAAATTCTTGTGGTGAAAATGAACTAACTGGAATCGACATTGATCGTGCCCGTTTCACTACATAGGCATCTTTTTTATCACAAAACAATAACGTAAGTTCTGCATCAATTGTTCCAACGGCTACAGCTTTTGCAATCGCTTGAAAGTTGCTGCCATTCCCTGAGGCAAACACCGCTAATTTCATTCTTACACCTCTTTAAAAACAAGGTTTTGTTTATTTTTTGCAGTAATGGTTCCTATAATATAACTTGGTTCATTTAGTTCGCTTAGAATCGTGCGAACATCGTCAATTTTTTCAGGTGAAACGGCTAATACCATTCCAATTCCCATATTAAAAATTTCATACATTTCCATTGTTGGAATTTGCCCGTATTTTTCTAACGTTGTAAAAATTGGCAGTATCGGCCAGCTGCCTAACTGTATTTCTGCTGATACGTTTTCTGGTAACATTCGGGGAATATTCTCCACAAAGCCACCACCTGTAATATGAGCAATTCCGTTCACTAATTCCCGTTTAATTAGCGGTAATATCGTCTTCACATAAATTTTGGTTGGGGTCAAAAGTTCATCCCTTAATCGCTTTTCATTTAATTCTGGAATCATACTTTCCCCAGTAAGTTGACGGGTTTCAAAGAAAATTTTACGTACGAGAGAATACCCATTTGAATGAATTCCACTCGATGCTAACCCTAGAAGAACGTCTCCTTCTTGGATATTATTCCCTGTAACTAATTGACTTTTTTCAGCGATTCCAACAGCAAATCCTGCTAAATCATAGTCATTGTCCCTATACATTCCTGGCATTTCCGCAGTCTCACCGCCAATCAAAGCTGCTCCTGCCTGAAGACAACCTTCAGCTACACCTGCTACCACTTGTTCCAAGTGCTCTGGCCTGTTTTTGCCTGTCGCAATGTAATCAAGAAAATAAAGCGGTTCTGCCCCTTGAGCAACGATATCATTCACACACATTGCAACACAATCAATCCCAATCGTGTCATGCTTGTTTTCTTCAATTGCGATCATTAATTTTGTCCCCACTCCATCTGTTCCCGAAATTAAAACAGGTTCCTTCACTTCCACCATACTCAAATCAAAACATCCGCCAAAACCACCGAGTGCCCCCATCACCTCGATACGTTCCGTACGTTTAACATGTTTTTTGATTCTTTCTACCACTTCATAACCTGCTTCAACATCAACGCCCGCTTTTGCATAGGCATTTGCCATTATGATTTCCTCCTAACGATTCATGAACGATACTCTTTTTACAATTTCAATTTATTGCGGCAAAACTGACTTTATCCTTTAAAGTTGCTTGGTATTTCTCTTGATAATCATATAACGGTGTCGGATAATCGCCATTGAAATAGGCCATACAAAGTCCTGAATAAGGTGCATCATAATTCAGTCCAATTGCATCAATCAACCCCTGCTCACTTAAAAAGCTCAAAGAATCTGCTTTGATCAACTGCTCGATTTCAGTGACTGAATGATTGGCAGCGATCAATTCTTTTCGTGTTTGGATATCGATTCCGTAAAAACAAGGAAATTTTAGTGGAGGTGATGCAATGCGCACATGAACTTCTTTGGCACCAGCATCTTTAAGCAATTGCACAATACGACGACTTGTTGTTCCTCGTACAATTGAATCATCTACCATGATCACGCGTTTGCCTTCTACTACTCCGCGAACAGCTGAAAGTTTCATCCGAACTCCTTGTTCCCGCAATTCTTGGGTAGGCTGGATAAATGTTCTAGCAATATATTGATTTTTTACTAAGCCCATTTCATATGGAATACCACTCTCCTCAGCATAGCCACTAGCAGCTGAAAGGGAAGAATTAGGGACTCCAACCACCATATCCGCTTCGATCGGCGCTTCTTTTGCTAAACGTTTCCCCATATTTTTACGAGCTGTATGTACATTGACTCCAGCTATATTTGAATCTGGTCTAGCAAAATATATATATTCCATGGAACAAATCGCATATTGTGTGTCTTCGGTATAGCGTTCTATTTTATAGCCAGTATCATCAATGATGATCACTTCTCCTGGTCTTACATCACGGACAAATACAGCACCTATCACTTCTAATGCACAGGTCTCACTGGCGATCACATACGCACCGTTTTTCATTTGACCAATGGATAATGGTCGAAAAGCGTTAGGATCAAGTGCCGCAATCATTGCCGTTTCTGTCATCAAAAGATAAGCAAATCCACCTTTGACTGTCTGTAAACTTTCTTTTAACTGGTCAATAAATGTCGATTGCTTGCTGCGGCGAATTAAATGCATCAAAATTTCGGTATCCGAATTGGAATGAAATATAGCTCCATCTTGTTCTAGTTCTTTTCGTAAACTTTTTGCATTCGTTAAATTTCCATTGTGAGCCAAGCCACACGCACCATCATAAAACTTGAATAAAAATGGCTGGATATTATCGACGCTTCCATTTCCTGCAGTAGCATAACGCACATGACCAATCGCAGAATTTCCACTCAAAGAAGTTAAAGAACGATCCTCTTTAAATACTTCTGAAAGCAATCCTAATCCCCGGTATCCGTTTAGTTCCCCTTCATTATTAGAAACAATCCCAGCACCTTCTTGCCCTCTATGTTGCAAGCTATGGAGCCCAAAATAAGTCACACGCGCCGCATCTGGATGTCCCCAAATACCGAAAATACCACATTCTTCATTTAAACTTTTCACTTCATAAGACATGGAATAGCTTCCTCCCACAATGCTTTGGCTGTCTGTGTTGAGACCTCGATTGTTTGATCATTTGTTTGAATACTGATTATCCCGTTATCCATTACTTTTCCAATAAACGTAGCTTTCCCTTGCATCATTTCTTCAAATAGGAGCTGATTTTCTGCCTTGATCGATACGACAAACCTTGATTGGGATTCTGAAAAAAGCAATGAAACTGGCATTGTGACATCGACTTCTAATCCTAGTTCATTTTTAAAGACCGACTCTGCCAAAGCAATTGCTAATCCGCCCTCTGAACAATCATGGGCACTTTCGATCAATCCTGCCTTGATTGCTGCCAACACTAATTGCTGGATTTCTTTTTCAACCGTTAAGTCAAAATCCATTAATTTGCCTTCGATTAACCCCAGTGTCATTTTTTGTAGCTCGCTGCCATTAAAATCAGCGTGCGTCTCACCAAGAACATAAATCAAATCATCAACCGTTTTAAATTCTTGCGTGGTAATATGTGATAAATCTGCTATCAAACCGACCATCCCAATCACTGGTGTAGGATAAATCGCCTGACCATTCGTTTCATTGTATAAAGAAACATTTCCAGAAATCACTGGCGTTTCTAAAATTTCACACGCTTTAGCGATTCCATCAGCTGAGGCCCAAAGTTCCCAAAATCCTTCTGGTTTATCTGGTGATCCGTAATTTAAACAGTCCGTAATCGCTAGTGGTTGACCACCGCTTGCGACAATATTCCTTGCTGCTTCTGCTACTGCAATTTGCCCACCGATTTCAGGATTTAGATAAAGATAACGAGCATTACAATCCGTTGTCATCGCTAAGGCTTTTTTCGTTCCACGGACACGCAAAACAGCTGCATCACTTCCTGGCAGCACAACTGTATTTGTTCGAACTTGTGAGTCATACGTTTTATAGATCATCTTTTTAGAGGCAATTGTTGGCTGTTGCAGTAACTTTAACATGGTCTTTGTTCCATCCGTAATATTGGGTTGAAAATCTGCTAGTGCTTCAAATTTTTTGATCCTTGCTGGTTCTTTTCGTTCCTTATTATAAACAGGTGCATCTTCTGCTAACGCATCAACAGGTAAATTCGCTACCTCCACATCTTTATGATTTAAACGATACAAACCGTCATCTGTTACTTTACCAATCGTTACTGCATCTAATTCATATTTTTGAAAAAGTGCAACAACTTCTGCCTCATGCCCTTTTTTAACACAAATCAGCATTCGTTCCTGGGACTCCGATAACATCATTTCATAAGGTGTCATTCCACTTTCACGCTGAGGCACATCATCTAAATCTAAAATCAAACCAGTTCCTGCTTTGGAAGCCATTTCCGCACTTGATGAAACTAAACCTGCAGCGCCCATATCCTGAATTCCCACTAAAATATCCGCATGCTCTATAATCAATTCCAAACAAGCTTCAAGTAATAATTTTTCCATAAACGGATCCCCAACTTGAACAGCTGAACGCTGTTGTTCTTCGCCTTCAACAAATTCTTCAGAAGCAAATGTTGCACCATGTATGCCGTCGCGTCCTGTTTTCGCTCCCACATACATAATCGCATTACCTACCCCTTTAGCCTGCCCTTTTTGAATATCTTTATGATCAATCAAACCAACACACATCGCATTAACTAAGGGATTTCCTTCATAACATGAGTCAAATGCCACTTCACCGCCCACTGTGGGAATGCCAATACAGTTTCCATACCCGCTGATCCCTGCTACGACTTCTTCTAAAAGATATTTTGTCCGTTCATTCGTCAACTCACCAAAGCGTAATGAATCCAAGATTGCAATTGGTCTGGCGCCCATACTAAAAATATCTCTGATGATTCCGCCAACACCTGTAGCTGCGCCTTCATATGGTTCAACAGCTGATGGATGGTTATGGCTTTCTGCTTTGAACACGACAGCCTGATCATCACCAATATCTACGATCCCTGCCCCTTCACCTGGCCCTTGTAAAACGTGCGGACCTTCAGTGGGAAATTTTTTTAATACGGGTTTTGAGTTTTTATAGGAGCAGTGTTCACTCCACATCACAGAAAATAGTCCCGTTTCCGTATAGTTTGGCATGCGCCCTAAGATATCTTCTTCGATCATTCGGTATTCTTCATCGGTTAATCCCCATTCAGAATAAATACGCTGACTTTTAATTTCTTGTGCTGTAGGTTCTTTGACTTTCATCATGCGTTTACCCTGACCTTTCCATAGTTTTTAACAATCGATTTGAAAAAATGCAACCCATCTTCTGACCCTAGCAAACTTTCCACCGCTCGTTCGGGATGCGGCATCATTCCAAGAACATTGCCTTTTTCATTGATGATTCCTGCGATATTTTCTAGACTGCCGTTTGGATTGTCATCGGCATAGGTAAAGACAATTTGCTGATTCGCTTTTAACTGTTCTAACGTTGCTGCATCGCAATAATAATTTCCTTCTCCATGCGCTACCGGCAACTGGATCACTTCATCTTTTTGATATTCCGAGGTAAAAGAGGTCTGATTATTTACTACGTTTAAAGACACTGTTTTACAAACAAAATGCAGCGATTCATTTCGAAGTAACGCACCTGGCAAAAGCCCTGCTTCCGTTAAAATTTGAAACCCATTACACGTACCAAAAACTGGTTTGCCTTCATCTGCCAACCGAATCACTTCACTAATAATTTTTGAAAAACGAGCAATTGCACCACAACGTAAATAATCTCCGTACGAAAATCCTCCTGGAATTAAAACACCATCAAATCCCGCTAAACTGTCTGCATCATGACGCACATATTCCGCTTCTTCACCTAAAATATCTTTGACCGCCCATAGCAAATCCATATCGCAATTTGAACCTGGAAAAACAATCACTGCAAACTTCATCTCACACTTCCTCCTTGATCTCGTATCGATAGGTTTCCATATTAACGTTCGCTAGCAATTTGTCACAGATCTCTTCGATTACGATTTCAATAGGCTGGTCTGTTTTTCTGACTTTGATTTCAAAAAACTTTCCTATACGAATTTCGTCAATTTCGCTAAACCCAAGACGATGAACAGCTCCTTTCACTGCTTCACCTTGAGGATCTAAAACGGAATCTTTATACGTAACATATACTTTTACATCATACATACTAGACAACTCTCCTTTTTTAGTTGAATGTTTTCTCTAAACGACTTAGAACTTCTTGATATACAGGTACGATATCGCCTAGATTTTTGCGATAAACATCTTTGTCTAAATGATCATTTGTTTTTTCATCCCATAAACGGCAAGTATCTGGTGTGATTTCATCTGCTAATAAAATCGTACCATCTTCTCTGCGACCAAATTCTATTTTGAAATCAATCAAACGAATACCGATTTTCTTAAACAATTCAATCAGAGCTTGATTTATCTTGTACGCCTCATTTTTGATTGTTATGATTTCTTGTTTGGTTGCGATTTTTAGAATCCTCACATGGTCTTCATTGATGATCGGATCATCAAGGGAATCATCTTTGTAGTAAAATTCCATAACTGGAAATTCTAGTCGTTGACCTTCTGTGATAGCTAATCGTTTTGCAAAACTGCCAGCCGAAACATTTCTTACAACGACTTCTAATGGAATAATTTCAAGCTTTTCAACCAATTGTTCGTGTTTTGATATTTTTCCAATAAAATGGTTTAGAATTCCATTTTGCTTAAATTGCTCAAAAACAATGGCTGTTATCTGATTATTCAACATTGCCTTACCATGCACACTATCTTTCCGGACACCATTTAACGCAGTTGCTTGATCTAAATATTCTAGTCTTACTATTTGTGAGTCATGTGTTTCAAACAATCTTTTCGCCTTTCCTTCGTATAATAATAGACCATCTTCCATTGAGCTCGACACATCCATTTCCGTATATTTTATTTCGAAAAACTATTTTAATTCGTCTATCTATTTGTTTACATTTTAACAATGTGTCTATGAATAGTCAATTTTTTATTAACGATATATATGACTAACACACATAATGTTCGTTTTTAACGAAAAACTTATCTTAACTATTAAGAAATTCCTGTAAGCATTTACAACTATTAAGAAAAGTGGTATGCTAATCGAAAGTAATTCTTTAGAAAGGTCACTTTTATATTTGTATTATTAGTGATGATTTTTTGGGAGGGAAGACAAAGATTATGAACGATTATGACAGTTTAGCTCAGGATTTTTTGACAGGATTAGTACCTGAAGAAAAAACAAAATTGTATAATGATTTACTGGCATTAGAGGAAGTCCACAAGCTAAATCAAAATAGTTCTTATTATACTTTTAAAAATTTAAAACGAGCAGTACATCGACATTCTGAAAGACGTAAACGAACATTTCGTTATGTGAATAGTTTTAACAATGAATTAGTTATACATCAAATACATGAACAACACTTTTTTAAAAATAACTATTGTATCCATGTCTATTTTAATTCACAAGAATGCTCATACCTTTTGATAGACCATTTACTCTCTATGCTAAAAACACCCGTTTCTAAACCGATGCGTACGTTCCAAGAAATTACAATTTAATACTAAGACAAACAAGACTAAACTTTCTAACGGTTTAGTCTTTTAAATAGCTAAAGAAAGGATATTTCTTATGGAAAAATTGAAAGTACATGTAACCGTCGATCGACCAGTCGGGTATGAAGACTCGTTTGGAAATGTCTATCCAATCAATTACGGCTATATAGCTGGTGTCATTGGTGGAGATGACGAAGAACAAGACGCCTATATCTTAAACACTCCTCCAAAAAAAATGAGTAATTTCATAGGCATTGTGAACGCAGTCATTCATAGAAACGATGATAACGAGACAAAGTGGATTGTACTCCCTGAAAACTCAACGATTACGGAAAAAGAGATTATCGAGCAAACATACTTTATAGAGCAGCATTTTGACAGTTACGTAAAAATGCTCTGATCGACAAAAAAAAGTAGCAGATTCACCCCCCGTGGTGACTCCGCTACTTTTTGCTCTATTTTATGCTAATCCCACACGTTCAAAAATAATATCAACATTTTTTAAATGATAATTATAGTCAAACGCATCGTCTAATTCTTCTTTTGATAAAATCGAAGTAATTTTATCATCAGCTTCAAGCAAAGGCCTAAATGCTGTTTGATGATCCCAGGCGTATGCTGTTTTTGGTTGTACTATATCATAAGCCGCTTCACGAGCCATGCCATGATCAATTAATTTCAACAAAACACGTTGGCTATAAATCAAGCCATAAGTAGCATCCATATTTCGTTTCATATTCTCAGGAAAGACCGTTAGATTTTTTACAATGTTAGAAAAACGATTTAGCATATAATCTAATAAAATCGTTGTATCTGGAATAATGATCCGTTCAGCTGATGAATGGGAAATATCACGTTCATGCCACAAGGTCACATTCTCGTAGGCTGTTACCATATGCCCACGAATAACGCGAGCAAGTCCTGTCATATTTTCAGAACCAATTGGATTACGTTTATGCGGCATCGCAGAAGATCCTTTTTGACCTTTTGCAAAAAACTCTTCCACTTCTCGTGTTTCAGATTTTTGCAAGCCACGAATTTCAGTCGCAAATTTTTCGATACTTGTCGCAATCAAAGCCATCGAGGATAGATACTCCGCATGTAGATCACGAGGCAACACTTGAGTCGAAATTTCTTGCGCCCGAATCCCTAAATGTTCACAAACATATTCTTCCACAAAAGGAGAAATATTTGCAAATGTTCCTACCGCTCCGCTGATTTTTCCAGCTTCCACACCTTTAGCAGCGTGCTCGAAACGATCAACATTTCTTTTCATTTCTGAATACCATAATGCTAGTTTCAGTCCAAATGTCGTTGGTTCAGCGTGAACACCATGCGTGCGTCCCATCATGACCGTATGTTTATGTTCCTTCGCTTTTTCACCAATAATTTCAGTAAATTTCTTTAAGTCTTCTCGCAAAATATCATTTGCTTGTTTCAGTAAATAACCATAGGCTGTATCGACCACATCCGTACTAGTTAAGCCGTAGTGCACCCACTTTCGCTCTTCTCCTAATGTTTCTGATACTGCACGAGTAAACGCCACCACATCATGTCTAGTCTCCGCTTCGATTTCTAGAATACGCGCAACGTCAAAAGATGCATTGTCACGAATTTTTTGTACATCTTCTTTCGGAATGTCTCCTAATTCAGCCCAAGCTTCATCGGCTAAAATCTCTACTTCTAACCACGCAGCATATCGGTTTTCATCTGTCCAAATTGCACCCATTTCAGGTCTTGTATAACGATCGATCATTCGTTCATTTGCTCCTTTTTAATCCCAAATATTGGTTTGATATATGTCTTCTAAGGTTTCAAAAATATCCTCAGTTAAAATAGTGATATGGCCCATTTTCCGATCTTTTTTGGCTTCTGCTTTACCATAGTAATGAAAATGCCAATTAGATTTTTCAGAAATCAGATCCATGGTTTCATAGATTTCATTTCCTAAAATATTAACCATCACTGCTTCGGATAAAAGGGTAATTTCTGGGAGCGGCCAACCGCAAATCCCGCGAATATGAGCATCAAATTGGCTCGTTGAACAAGCTTCAATTGAATAATGTCCTGAATTATGTGGTCTTGGTGCAAGCTCATTTACATATATACCGCCATCACTTGTCAAGAACATCTCCACAGCTAAAGTACCTGCTAAATCAATTGATTCTGCAATCACACGAGCAATCCGTTGCGCTTCTTCAACGACTTCTTCTGACACCCTTGCTGGTGCAATCGTTTCATGTAAAATATTGTTTCGATGAATATTTTCAACTACTGGAAAAATCGCGATCTCTCCCTGACCATTTCCACTCACTAATACTGAAATTTCTTTTTCATAGGGAATCCAAGCTTCTAATACGCATGTTCCTTCTCTTAGAATATTCATCGAAGGAGCTAAGTCAGATGTACTGTATAAAACAAATTGACCCTTACCATCATAGCCACCACGTGTTGTTTTTAAAACGCACGGATAACCGATTCCATCAATAGCATCTTGGATATCAGTTGGACTTACGATTGTAGCAAATGGGGCAATAACAATATTGTTCGCTTCTAAAAAAGATTTTTCTAGCAGACGATCTTGAGTAATTGCTAAAAGATCCGTACCTTGAGGAATACTCACCAAATCTTGAACATGCATCAACGCGCCAACATCAACGTTCTCAAATTCATAAGTCAAGACCTGCGAACGTTTTGCTAGTTCTTCTAAAGCTTCTATATCATCGTAATCAGCTAATAAGTGCCAATCAGCGACTTGAGCAGCAGGACAATCAACCGTCGGATCTAAAACGCCCACACGAAAACCCATTTCCCGTGCGCTAAGCGCCATCATTCTTCCCAATTGTCCGCCACCAATAATACCGATCATTTGTCCCGGTAATAAAGGTTTATTCAAGTTTATCACTACTTTCCATCACAGTTTCTTCAAGAAATTTACGCTTAGCGTCTAATTTCCCTGCTAATTCTACATCATACATGGAAAGCATCTGAACTGCAAGTAGTCCGGCGTTCTTCGCACCAGTTTCTCCAATTGCAGTCGTTGCAACTGGGACACCTCCAGGCATTTGAACGATGGATAGCAAAGAATCGAGTCCATTCAATGTTTTGGTTTGAACAGGTACACCAATCACTGGCAAAGTTGTTTTGGCCGCAATCATTCCAGGTAAGTGGGCCGCACCTCCAGCACCAGCAATAATGACTTTAATTCCACGATCACGTGCCTGCTCAGCAAATTCAAACATATAATCTGGCGTCCGATGTGCTGATATCACTTTTTTTTCATAAGAAATGTTAAACTCTTCCAAACAATCGCAAGCATGTTTTAGTGTTGTCCAATCGGATGTACTTCCCATAACTACTGAAACCACTACAGACATAAGATTCCCCTTTTCTTCCTCTATTCTTTTCATATTTTATCAATGGAAATCTTAGGTGTCAAAATAAAATCGAATATTAAAGATATTTTTAATATTAATGTTCGTATTAACCTATTAGAAAAAGAAAAACCGAAAAAATATCCGGTTTTTCTATATCATAGCCCTTCAGCCTGTTCTTCACCTTTAAGACCATTGAACAATAGATTTAAAATAATTGCAGTCAAACTACTCATAACAATACCATTCCCAGAAAACATTTTTACTGTTTCGGGCATTTGTTGAAACAAACTAGGAAGCATATTAAAGCCTAATCCAAAACCAATCGAAATCGCAATAATCAATAAGTTTTTATCATTATTGTAATCAACTTTTGATAACATTCGCATGCCCTGAACCGCTACCATACCAAACATCACTAACATCCCCCCACCTAACACTGGTTCTGGAATGATTTGGGCAACTGCTCCAACTTTAGGTAATAATCCTAATGCAATCAGGAAGAATGCAGAATAATAAATTGGCCTTCTTGTTTTGATCCCAGAAAGCTGAACTAACCCAACGTTTTGAGAAAAACCGGTATAAGGGAATGTATTGAAAATACCACCTAAAATAACTGCCAAGCCTTCTGCGCGATACCCTTTCTTTAATTCTTCTTCATCAATAGACTTACCTGTAATATCTCCTAAAGCAAAATATACGCCAGTTGATTCAACCATACTAACAATTGAAATAATGATCATCAATATGATTGAAGAAATATCGAACGTTGGTGTACCGAAGTAAAATGGCTGCGGAAAATGAAACCAGGTTGCTTCATCAACCGGTATTAAATTCACTTGACCTAAACAATACGCAAGAATTGTACCACCAACCAAACCAATTAGTACAGCAATCGATTTTATAAATCCTCTGCCCCATACCTGAATAACGATAATTAATCCAATGGTGACAAAAGCTAAAAGTAAATTTATTCCATTACCAAAATCAGGATCTGTTGCTAATCCACCACCCATTTTTTCGACTGCAACAGGTATCAGGGTTAAACCAATCACAGTGATAACTGTCCCCGTTACCAATGGTGGAAATAACTTTTTGATCTTTGAAAAAACACCTGAAACCAATACAACGAAAATTCCTGAAGCAATGATTGAACCATAAATTGCGCCGACACCTTTATCACTACCAATCATAATCAATGGCGCTACCGCTTGAATTGCACAACCAAGTACTACAGGTAAACCAATTCCGAAAAATTTATTAACCGTCAACTGTAATAACGTTGCGATCCCACACATAAAAATATCGATCGAAATCAAATACGTCATTTGCTCTGAATTAAAATTCAAACCCGTTCCGATCAGCAATGGTACAGCAACAGCTCCGGCATACATCGCTAATAAATGCTGAAGACCTAGGACTGCTGCCTTACCATTTTCAGTTTCCGGTTGATTGATCTGTTCTGCCTGATTCCCTTTACTTTTCAAGTTTAAGCATCCCCCTCAAGAAATTCAACTTCTCCATTTTTCAAAGAAGTTATACGAGCTAATGAGACAACACGCATGCCCATTTCTTCTAATAAACTTCGTCCATCCTGGAAAGACTTTTCAATGACAATACCAATTCCATCCACTTGCGCTCCAGCTTGTTGACACAATTCAACTAATCCTTTTGCTGCTTGACCATTCGCTAAAAAATCATCAATAATCAATACTTTATCTTCGCTTGATAGAAATTTTCTTGAAATAGATATTTGACTTGTCACTTGTTTAGTAAACGAATAAACAGATGAAGTAAGCAATTCTTCGTTCATAGTTAAACTTTTTGCTTTACGAGCAAAAATCATTGGTACCTCTAATTTTTTAGCCGCAAAAAGAGCAGGCGCAATCCCTGAAGCTTCAATTGTAACAACCTTTGTGATACCAGCATCTGCAAATACTTCAGCAAAACGATGACCGATAGCCTCCATTAAAACTGGATCAACTTGATGAGTAACAAAACTGTCTACTTTCAAGACGCCCTCACCCAAAATTCGTCCATCTTCTTTGATTCGTTGTACTAATACTTCCATTTTTTATGACTCCTTCACCTATTTTTCTACATGACATTTCTTAATAAAAACAAAAAGACCTTTTTTGCGTAAGCAAAAAAGGGTCTGAGACTCTCTTTCACTTATAGACCAACATTTACGGTGTTGGGTAGAGACGGTCATCCTTATTATGACCATATATAAGCTTATTGTTATTAATATACAGTAGTATAAAACTCTGAAAAATTCAATAAAAAAAGTTATTTTTTCATTGAATTTTTACAGAGTCTCTCATTTTTTCGATTCTTCAAATCAATTATCTTTTTTTTGCAATCTAGCTATTTTTTGATAAATGCAGGTTTTCCACCAGTTGGTAATGCAGTATTTTTAGGAACTATTTTTATTTCAGTAGCTTCTAAACGTTTGGATAATCCCTGTGTTCCAGCAGATTGACCGTTTCTAGTCCAAGCTTGCCAACCATAATCTTGAGAATGGACTCGATAATGAACATCGTATTTAGCAGCAGCAGCACCGGTTAGCTGAATTTGAATTGCTTCCAACCTTTTTTTCTTACCTGTTGTTCCACTTAGCTGATTATTCGATTTAAACCCTTGCCAACCGATATCTTGGATATGCGTCTTATATTGGATATTTCCGCTAATTGAAGGATCAAGCTTAATTTGGATTCCTTCCAGACGTTTTGATTTACCGACTGATCCACTTGTTTGACCAGATTGAACATAATTTCCCCAACCAAAATCTTGAAGATGCGTTCTATAACTTACTAATTTTGAATTGTTGCTACTATTGTCTTTTTTTATAACTCTTACGGCAAAGTTGGGTTTAAAATAAGAGGTTGAACTAATTTTAACAACTTCTTTTTCATTCGGTGCATGAATGTATTGCCCGTTACCTATCGCAATCGCTACATGATACGTACTTCCTTTAGCACCCCAAAAATATAAATCTCCTGGTTCAGCTTGTGCAACACTGATTTGTTCTCCAGATTTTTCTTGAGGTACAGTATAATCACCAATGTTTTTTCCTATTACTTGTAAAAATACATAACGTGTCAATCCAGAGCAATCAAATACATTAGGTCCTTTTCCCCCCCACGCATAAGGTTTTCCTAGATGTCTTTTCGCTTCGGCAACCACTTGATTTTTTTGTGAAGTCGAAAATGTAACCGCACTTCTAGCTTCTGGTGTTTCTTGAATGTTTTCTTCTAAAGAAAAATCAGGCATTTCTTGAATCTGTTGAATTTGTTCAGCTGTGAAACCCGATTCAATCGCAGCCTGGTAACTTTCCTCACTCATTGTTCCGGTCGCTTCACTAGATAAACTTGCTCCAATAGCAGCAAAAAGAACAAGCGCCGTACCAACCATATAACAATATTTCTTCATGTTTTTCCAACTCCTAACACTTTTTTCTTTTAATCATAACATAAAATAAATTAATTTTATGCTCGTAAAACTAGTTTATTCTATTTATACTCATTTTGCAATATAGTCATTTTTAGCAAATACGCCTCAATATTATAAAAAAAAATAACCAATGGCTAGATACACTTAAATCATGCCATTGATCATTATCAGTTACAATAAAAATTCAACATTTTTCTATTTAACTATCATTTTCTTTTTCTATATTTCTATATTTATTCATTTTTTGACTAAAAAGTTCCCCATTACTTGGCGGTGTATATGTAATAGCATTCGCTCCAGCTTCAATTGTTTCCGTGATCGATTCATCCGTTGGTCCACCTGTTGCAATAATTGGTAATTCTGAATATTTTTCTCGGAAAAATTTAACTGTTTTAGCTGTATCTTTGCCTGCACTGATATTAATCATCGTGACACCAGCTGCTATTTTTTCGTCAATAGGTGTATGAATAGACGTTACAGTACTGACTACTGGAATATCAACCACTTCACAAACCATTTCGACCGTTTCAACAGGCGTTGGTCCATTTAAAACAACTCCAATCGAGCCCTGCGCTTCTGCAAACAAACTCATATAGGCCGAGCGTTGTCCTTGAGTTAAGCCTCCCCCAACTCCTGAAAAAACAGGAATATCAGCTGCTTCAATGATACTTTTAGTAATTGCAGGATGAGGTGTAAATGGATAAACAGCAATCACTGCATTTGCATCTGTATTTCGTATAATTGCAATATCTGTCGTAAAAATAATTGATTTGATTTTTTTCCCAAAAATTCGGATACCACTCGCTTGTGCAATTACTTTTGGCACTTGAACAATATCCTGTTTTAGAGGTGTTACAATTTCGGGTACCCACTTTTCACTCATTTTATCTACTCCTTTTTTCCTCCATTGATTAATGATCATACTGATTAAGATCATAACTCTCGATCACGTGAACCACCTTATCCGCGTAAGTTGGATCTGTTGCATAGCCAGCATCTTGTAAGGCACGTGCGGCTTCGTTATAATTTTTCGCCAGAAGAACATTTTCGTACAAACGTGGGTTCCATGTTACACCGTTAACAAATAAACGTGTATGATCATCCATCGATTCTTCCCACGTATCATACACTCTAAAATCACCTTGAATAACGATCCATTCTTCATTGATATATTCACGGGTCTCAAGATTAATCTTTTTTTGATCCCCATAAGCCTTGATTCCAAATAAATTATTATACTTTGATGCTAGAGTGCTCTGGCCCCAATTTGATTCTAAAATTCCTTGACCAATAATAATACTTGGTAAAACCCCATAAGAATCCTGCAACTCTTTAGCATGTGGACTGATTCTGTCAATAAACTGTTCTTTTGAAACTTGCTCTTTTTGTTGAGCAGACTCTTCTTGTGTTTTCGAACTGTCTGACAATACATTGATTGAAAAGATAAACGCTACACCCACGATCAACAAACCAGCAAAAAGCGCTGGCAAATTCGTTTTTCTCTTCTTTTTCTTTTTATACCTTGGACTATTCATACATTCCCTACTTTGTTTTGTATTCGTTCCTTTGCTAACTTTTGTTAGTTAGGGACAATGGCTGACTGATTATATCAGTTTTTTTCTAGACAATCAATCAACAGCTGTTGTAGTCGTAGTTTTCGTTTGTATTTCAGACGTGGTCGATGGAACAATTTCGCTTGTTGTTTTTGTCTCTTCACTGCTCATTTTTGTTTTTTCTTTCATTGCTGTATGGCCAAAAAAAACGAAAACCACAGCTCCTAATACTATAATAACGGATAAAATACCTAAAATTTGTTTCAAAAAAAAACTCCCTTACCTACTTATTCACCAACGTAAGTACCCATCAAATTTTCGTTTACCCAATCAAGTAGTTCTACTTTTGATCCTTTTAGCTGAGCTTGTATTGTAGCTGGTAAACGGAAAGTCACAATATCGTCAAATCCCCATTCACCGTAAGAAACTGTTACTTTTAAATCAATAAACGCTTGTTCTTCTTCACTGTTTACTTTTGACGGTATCAGCTCAGCAATTCCAGCTCCTGATTGCAGCCATTTTTTAGCGATTAATGTTTTTAATCGTTTGTATTCAGAAACGGCAATATTTCTTTTTTCCGGAAATAGAATCGTTTGACGTAATATTTTTTGTGTCAGCATCCACTCATAATCAGAAAATAAGTTTTTCACTTTTTGCATTTCTTCGCTCGTTAAATTGATTCGACCTTTTTTCCAATTAACCCAATTTTCTTTAGTGGTTTGGAGATGGTCTGTATAAAAGTGCTCTTCACTTTCAAATTGTTCTATAATTGCATCAATAAGAATATCTATATACATTTGGTGCATGACTCTCGCCTCCTCTATCTATTTTACTGAAAATAGCAAAAAAATGCATCTCTTTGAATCATTTATTTCAGCAATTTTAAGAAATTTTCAGCCTATTTCAGTTAATGATAGGACAATTTAGCACTTCTGTCCAAAATAATCCACCATTTTGAACTTTTCTTGTATAATAGGAATGTACAAATTTAGCGAAATAGAAAACTATTATTTATAAAATATATCAAGGAGGATTATTCATGAACTATTATAACTGGGGCATTGTCGGTCTTGGAGAAATTGCAACTAGTTTTGCTGAAAGTTTTCAACAAGAAAATAGCAAAATTTCAGCAGTTGCTTCTAGAACATTGGCTAAAGCTGAATCATTTGCTAAGGATCATAACATTCCTAAAGCATACGGTTCATTTGAAGAGATGTTAACTGATCAAACGATCGATATTATCTACATTGCTGTCCCTAATCGCCAGCATATCGCCCACATTTTACATGCTCTAACAGCTGGCAAACATGTTCTTTGTGAAAAAGCGATTACGATGAATAGTGAAGAACTAGCACAAGCCGTGAAATTGGCTGAAGAAAAAGGGTTGATATTAGCGGAAGCAATGACTATTTTCAACATGCCTTTATACCAAGAACTACGAAGTCAGATTGATTCTAAGCGTTTTGGCAAATTAAAGATGATTCAAGCGCCTTTTGGCAGTTACAAGGAACCTGATCCAACGAATCGCTTCTTTAATCCTGACTTAGCTGGTGGTGCACTT
Source organism: Enterococcus sp. AMC1251 (assembly GCF_058216535.1). Taxonomy (NCBI): domain Bacteria; kingdom Bacillati; phylum Bacillota; class Bacilli; order Lactobacillales; family Enterococcaceae; genus Enterococcus; species Enterococcus sp. AMC1251. Next base: position 2,166,558 of record NZ_CM177098.1, read on the forward strand.
TTAGACATTGGAACGTATGCCGTATCATTTGCTCGCTGGTTCCTTACCTCTCAACCAAGAGTCATCGCATCCGTCATGCAGCCCTTCTCAACTGGCGTAGATGAACAATCAGCAACTATTCTGCAAAATGATGCACAAGAATTGGCTACAATTTCCTTAAGTTTTCAAGCAAAAATGCCCAAGCAAGGAATCGTTGCTTTTAAAGATGCCTACATTGTGATTGATGATTATCCGCGAGCAGATAAAGCAAAAATCTTCTTTAATGATGGTACTGTAGAAACAATTGTTTCCGGTGATAGTAATCAAGCATTGAACTATGAAATCAGCAATATGATTAAAATGATTGATGGAGAAAAAACAAATCGCTCGCTCTTTTTAACAAAAGATGTTATCGACCTTTTGGATCAAATGCAACAAAATTGGGCGAACTAAAAAAGCTGAGACAAAACATGCTGGTGTTGTGAGCCCTAAAAGTTAGACTTTTTTAGGAGTGGAGAAATCCGCTCTTTTTTATTGTTCAATTTTTTTCTATTACCAACTCCGTTGTCAAACGTTGTCGTTGTTCTCATAAAATGAAAAAAAGGGTTAACTTACTGAGCACTTTGGAAACGATTGTTCTCTCTGTATTTAACTGGACTACATCTAAGTTTTGATTTAATTCTCCGGAAATTATAGTATTCTATATATTTTTCAATAGATTGTTTTAGAGAATCAAAACTAGAAAAAATCTCTCCATGACACATTTCTTGTTTTAAAATACTGAAGAAATTCTCCATAGGAGAATTATCCAAGCAGTTCCCCTTTCGAGACATGCTCTGAAAAATATGATGCTCTTTCAATAAAAGGATCTAAGTAAAGTTTTTTAATGGATAAGGTTCCATTGGTTTGCTGTTCATAATATTTAAACTCTGTGGTATCTGTTGTTAATTTTTGATGGGGAATAGATGTGTAAAAACGGCGATGAATCAAATTTTTAGAGACGGTTCCTACTTTGCCTTTGTATGAACTGTATTTTCTGGACTTTTTAGTATATTTGATACACTTTAATCCTATCTTTTTCATCAAACGTTTAATTTTTTTATGATTAACAATAATTCCTTCTTCTCTATGAATCATATCAATTCGACGGTAACCAATACGTTCCTCATTCGCTTTAAATATTTTCCTGATTTTATCGATCGAACCGTTTTTGCCAGTACATGTATGTTGCTTTAGGAAAGCCAGTAGCTTCCAAAAGAATCGTTAATCTAAATTCTTTTCGGAGGGCGTGGATGATTCTGGATTCTCGTTCTTGAGTCGTTCCGGAATAGGCATCCCTAAAGCTCGGAGCTTTTTTAGGTTTCAGCCCATCAATTCCATGATTATTAAATTTTTTAATCCAGTGGCTGATTAATCCAGCATCTGAAAGATTAAATTTAATTGCCACGTCAAAGATGCCTAAACCACTCTGATAATAGTAGTTTAGTACATCTAACTTGAAATGTGTAGAGTATTCTTATTTGTTTTTTCTTCTTTCTAATCCGTTATATCCAAACTCTTTATACTGTTTTACTCATTTTCTTATATTTGTCTCAGATGTAACGCCAAATTTCTTGGCTAGAAAAGAAGTACCTCCTTCATTAGAAAGGTACGCTTGAACTACTTGGTATTTAAATCCAATATCATATTTTGCCATAGTAAAAACCCTTTAAGTTAGATTTTTGGTCTAACTTAAGGGGTTCACAACATGGTGCGGTTTTTGTCTCAGCTTTTTTACTGATCACATTTCATTCGGTGCATGTAAACCAAGTAAACGTAAATCCTCTTTAATAATCGTTGCCATCGCATAAACTAATGCTAAACGAGATTCTTTTTGCTCATCCTCAGCCAAAATTTTGACATGAGCATAATATTTATTAAATGCTTGAGCAACCTGAATCGCATGTTTGGCAATCACTGAAGGTTCATATTTATCCGCCGCTTGCATTACGACTTCTGGGAATTTTTGCAATAACTTAACCACTTCCCAGCTCTCTTTGTCGTCTAATGCATACTCTTTTGTCTCATCGATAGTGAAATCAGCTTTTCTTAAAATGCTCATAGCGCGTGCATGAGTGTATTGTACATAAGGACCAGTTTCACCTTCAAAACGGACTACTTCTTCTAAAACAAAGTCAAAGTTATTCAAGCGGTCATTTTTTAAGTCGTGGAAAATAACAGAGCCAATCCCAACTTGTCTAGCTACTTCTTCACGATCTGGTAAATCAGGATTTTTCTCCATAATTTGTTTGTTTGCTAACTCGACCGCTTCATTTAACACTTCTTCAAGTAAAACGATTTTCCCTTTACGTGTCGATAGTTTTTTACCCCCTTGTGTGATTAAACCAAACGGTATGTGGTGCATGTCTTTAGACCAGTCAAACCCAAGCTCATTTAAAACAGCTTTCAATTGTTTGAAATGATTGCTTTGCTCATTTCCGACAACATAAACTGATTTCGCAAAATCATAATTACGTTTACGGTAAACAGCGGCGGCTAGATCTCGAGTGATATAAAGCGTTGCGCCATCTGATTTTTTGATCAATGCTGGATTTAAGTCATAAGCAGATAAATCAACGATTTCAGCCCCTTGATTTTCTTGCAACAGGTGTTTTTCTTCAAGCATTGTTACGATCTCGTCCATTTTATCGTTATAGAAAGCTTCTCCATTGTACGAATCAAAAGAAACTTCCAGCATAGAATAAATTTTATCAAATTCTTTTAATGATTCTGTACGAAACCATTGCCATAATTCAGTGGCTTCTGCGTCGCCCTCTTCTAGCTTTTTAAACCACGCGCGAGCTTCTTCTTCTAATTCAGGTTGTGTTTCAGCCTCTTCATGAAACTGTACATACAAACGCAATAATTCAGTGATTGGGGCCGTTTTGACCGCTTGTTCTGAACCCCATTTTTTGTACCCCACAATCAATTTACCAAACTGTGTCCCCCAATCACCCAAATGATTGATGCGGATCGGCGTGTACCCGATTTTTTCAAGGATAAACGCAATAGAATTCCCAATTACCGTTGAACGCAGATGCCCCATTGAAATTGGTTTTGCAATATTAGGCGAAGACATATCGATTGTTACATTGCCTTTATTACCAATTGAGCTATCTCCGTAATGACCTTTTTCTTTGGCAATTTGACTAATCACTGTTTGACTGACCATTTTTTTATTCATGAAAAAGTTTAAGTAAGGTCCAACCACTTCGATTTTTTCAAAATCTATTCCAGCAATTTTTTCCGCTAAATCCGAAGCGATTTGTTGCGGCGCTTTGCGGTAAACTTTAGCTAATGAGAAAGCTGGAAAGGCGACATCTCCGTGATCGACAGATTTTGGATTTTCTAATAATTGTGTAACAGTTTCTAAAGATAGGTCTTCTTTTACCACTTCGTAAATAGCTTTTGCCACGATTTCTTTGTTGTTCATGGATATCCTCCTAATGTTGGGTTTTATTGTTTAATAGGAACTTGCTCGTTGATAATTGTTCAATATCTTTTAGCTTAGTTATTCTTGGTTTTGAGGAATTGGTACTATTGATTGGTTAAACTAAGGCGATTGGTGATCCACTAGTACGGTCACTTCTTTCTCTTCGTTCGCCAAGTACTGTTCATCATCTGCTCTGGCAAAACCAGTCGCAGTCTTTCAATTATTAATTCCTTCATTTTTAGATCTTGATGAGATCGAAACGCTGTATAGTGATTCACTAGTACGGTCACTTCTCTCTCTTCGTTCGCCAAGTACTGTTCATCATCTGCTCTGGCGGAGCCAGTCGCAGTGATTCACAGCAAAAAGTCCCTAGTGTTAAAAAAACACCAGAGACGAGATTTTCCCGCGGTACCACTCTAATTGTTCGTACTTTTAAAAGACAAACCCACTTAATCTATTAACGGTAGATAGCCGTCTGCTTATGCAGATTCTCCAAAGTGCGCTTCCTTCATTTAATTATTTTCGGCTTCCACCTGCCCGAAATCGCTTAGATAATAGGTAATGAAGTACTCTCTTTATCGCTGAATCATTATGAAACTGGGTTCATTATAGCAAATATTTTTCTCTATGCCTAGTCTTGTCTATCGATTTTTTACGTTTAAATCGTCATAAAGGACAGACTAGGATCTGCGTTTAAGTGATAATCTGCCAAATGCCCTTTTTCAGCTGCAACAAATGCCGCAGCACCAATCATTGCCGCATTATCTCCGCAAAGTCTAAGCGGTGGAACAACAAACGATACTCCTGGAAGTTCTTTGACAACTTCACCGCCTAAACGCTCACGCAACCCTTTATTAGCTGCAACACCGCCTGCCATCACTAATTGTTTGACTGGATATTCTTTACAAGCTCGAATCGTTTTATCCACTAGTACATCGATAACACTCGCTTGAAAACTTGCAGCCAAATCTTTCACTATCAATTCTTCATCACGTTGTTCCGCATTATGAACGGTATTAATGAATGCACTTTTCAATCCACTAAAACTAAAATCATAATTATCCTCTTTGATCATGGCTCGTGGAAAATCATACGTATCTTTCCCAAGATGAGCTAGTTCGTCGATTTCTTTGCCGCTTGGATAGGTTAAACCTAAAACTCTTCCGACTTTATCATACGCTTCACCAGCTGCATCATCTCTCGTTTCACCGATAATTTCAAATGAACCTGTTTCTTTCATGTAAACTAATTCCGTGTGACCACCGCTGACTAATAATGCCATCAAAGGAAATTGCAGTGGTTCCACAAAATGAGCTGCATAAATATGTCCCGCCATGTGATTGACTGGGATCAATGGCAAATCATGCGCCCATGCAAATGCTTTGGCAGCCGAGATACCGATTAACAAAGCCCCAACCAAACCAGGTCCGTATGTCACGCCAACGCCACTCAAATCACTTGGTTCTACACCTGCTTCAACTAAAGCATCATCAATACATAACGTGATTTCTTCCACATGATGTCGACTTGCAACTTCTGGTACAACACCACCAAAACGTTGATGACTCTTCACTTGAGAAGCTACGATATTGGATAAAATTTTAGCATCGTCTTCAATCACTGCAACGCTTGTTTCGTCACAACTACTTTCGATAGCCAGTATTAGTTTTCTTTCTTTAGTAAAAAAAGTCATTGCTTCACTTCCTTAATGTTTAAACACATAACAATCCCGTCTTCTTTAGGACGACTGTAATAATTTTCCCGACGATTGATTGAGTTGAATCCTATTTTTTTATATAATTTTTGCGCATTTACATTCGATTCTCGAACTTCTAAAAAAACCTGACAAACGCCTTGCTCGACAAATCGTCGATTCAATTGATCAATCAATTGACTGCCATAACCTTTTTGCTGAAACTCTTTATGAATCACAACATGGCTAATTTCAGCCTCATCTAAAACTAAATGATAGCTAATAAACCCAATCCAGCAGCCTTCTTTGATCAATACAAGATAATCACTCGTTTTTTGTGCTAAGTCCATGTTAAATTGTTCTACTGACCATGGCGAGCCGTGGTCATAGGACTGTTCGCAGATCGACCAAAGTTTTTCAGCAGGTTGTTGTGTCGGCAATTCTTCTTTTGAATAATACATCGCTTCACTCTTCTTTTAAATATAAAATCATTTCTAACGCATCTTCTTTATCCTCTGTATAGTAAGCCGGTTTTATAGTATTGGAGACAAATCCTAGTTTTCGATATACACTTTGCGCATGTTTATTACTGATTCGCACTTCTAAAGTGATTTTCTCAGCGTCATTTATTTTGGCAAACTGTTGCACTTCTCTAATCAAAGAACTGCCGATGCCGCTTCCTTGATTTTGAGTCAAAACAGCTACGTTTGTAATATGAGCATCTTTACCAAAAATGCGACAACCTATGAAACCAATTGTTTTTCCTTCCTTTTGGATAAGTAAATATAAATGTGGCTCAGAAGATTGAAGTTCAACCAAAAAAGCCGTTTTAGTCCAGGGAAGTTCTCCAGCATATACTTCTCTTTCAATTGAAAGTAAATCTTTGATATCATCCAATGTAATGCCACGAACAAAATACTCTTGCCCTGAAATTTCTATCGTTTTCTCGTCATAAGGACGGTTTTTAAAAAAAACACCTAAAATGCTATGGAAAAGATTAAATTTTTTCAACATAATTTTCTACCTCAGATGTATGTTCTTTTAACCAATTTTCTTCTGCTTCTACTCGTTTTAAATAGTTAGGTAAAAAGTGATGGATATCTACTTCGGGCTCAGCTACTCTGCCAAGCTCTGCTAATACTGCGCCGTTTGGTATTTGCCACTTGGAAATGTCACAAATTTCGGCATTAGGCAAAATCAATTCAATCTGTGAGCGAAATTTTTCAACATCTTCTCCGACAAAGTACAAATGATCAAATTCTTTCAACTGCTCCAACCACTCCTCCATCGCAATATGACGATCAGCAATAGTTGTTGTCAAAACACCATCGACATACTTGTAAGCCCCAGTATAGACATTATTTCTTCTTGCATCAAAAACCGGAACGATTGTCCTTTTTATCCTAACGCAATTTGCGGCCAAAGCTTTTAAACTAGACACGCCTACTAATTCTTTTTTTAATGTATAAGCAAGTGTTTTTGCCGTTGTGACACCTATTCTTAAGCCTGTATATGAACCTGGACCTTGAGCCACCACGATGCGGTCAAAATCATTGGGTGTCAATCCAAGATCTTTCACGAGTTGTGTGATTGCCGGCATCAAGGTTAAGCTATGGTTTCTTTTTACAGTAATTGTATATTCTCCTATTATCTTTTTCTCTTCACAAACAGCAACAGTCAATGTCTGATTTGAAGTATCAATCGCTAAAATCCGCACAAAAAATCCCTTTCTTTCATCTTGTAGTTGGTTAATTGTAGCATATTTTTGTTCATTCGTAAAAAAACGAGGCATAAAAACAAAGAGGGACAAAAACGCTCGTTGCGCTTGCCCTAGCTTTGATTACTACTTGATATTTGCCTCTAAATAATCAATCAACGATTTACTGATATTTGTGGCTGTGTCATTTTTTCTAGAATCTTCCACCATAATCATCGCTGAAAATTTATTGTTACTTCGATCCATTGCTAAAAGGAAACTATTTTCTTTTCCAAGAGTGTCTTGTTTTTCCTTGATTTCAGCGGTTCCTGTTTTTGCTGCTAATGAAAAATCCGGATTGTACATATTGTGGACATAACCTGTTTCATCTTCTACGCTACCAAGTAAATCTGTCACGATTGTATTTGCTGCATTCGAGCTGATCACATTTTCTTTTGTCTTTGTTTCCTTGTTCAGCTCGATTTTTGGATACACCAGTTTGCCTTCGTTTTGGAAGACCGTATACATTGCCGCTTGCTGAATAGGTGTCACCAACAACTGACCTTGACCATAACCTGTATCTGCCAGTAAAATTTCTGAGTTGAATGTATCTTCATTGGAAATTTGGGCTGGGTTCATCGGAATCGATAAATCTAATTTCTCACCAAAGATAAATTTTTCTAATCCTTTTCTAAATGTATCTTCTCCCATGCGCAATGTTTGCTGTGCAAAATAGATGTTATCAGAATTTACCAAAGCTGTCCTTAAATTTACAGGACTAGCTTCTTTCACACGTGTCACAAAGTAATCCCCCCAGGAAGCATCTTTTTGCCATTTTAAACCATTAATCGCAATTTCTTCGTCAGGCTTCAAAGTTCCCGCGTCCATGCCAATACCACCTGTGATTGTTTTAAACGTCGAACCTGGTGCGTAGCCTGTCGCAAATCTTGCAGTAAAAGGCAAATTATCATCGTTCGCATATCCATCATACTCTGTTTGGGAAATGCCATTTGCCATCTTATTTGGATCAAATGACGGAGAACTAGCAGCTGCTAACAAATCGCCTTTTTGTGGATCCATGATTACTGCACTACCTGGACGGTTATTAAAAATATTATATGACTGCGATTGCACATTTTTGTCAATCGTCAGTTGAATTTTTTCGCCGTCTTTTTTATCAACTTTTTGCAAGATACTTTTAGCGTTACCCTCTTGATCGGTAATCGTAATATTGCCGCCGTCCTGTCCCCGCAATTGCTTATCATACGCTTGCTCCAGTCCAACTTTCCCGATCACACCATTACTGCTTAGTGTTGGGTCTTTTTCAATATCTTCTGCCGTGATGGTACCAACATACCCAACTAATTGAGCTGCTGATTCTTTTAAAGGATAATAACGAATAATCGTATCTTGAGAAGCCGCTCCCTTTGGCAATGTTGAAATTGGGTCAAAGGAAATTGCTAATGGAACAAATGCATCTGGTTTCACCCACTCTTGTTTGAGCTTTTGTTCGATTTCATTTACGGAAACCTTAAATTGATCACTAAACGCTTTGATATTATCTGTTTTTTCTTGCCCTTCTCCAAGTTTCCCTGGTACAATCCCCACCTGATCAAAGGCTTGATTAACAGCTAAACCTTCCCCATTACGATCGACAATCTCCCCTCTGTTTGCCGCTTCAATACCGATAGAGATTTTATCCTGACCTGACATTTCCGGAAAAATCAAATTAGGCGCCCAATCGATTTTATAACTTTCCCCTTCTTTTTTGATCGTTGTTTTGTATGATAAATTATTTAACGTTCCTAAAGGAGTTGTCATATCCAATTTGTAGGTAAGTGTATATTGCCCTTCTTTTTTTTGTGTTACCTCAACCTCTTTACTTTTAATCCCTTCCGCTTGAATCCCTGAAAAAATTGTTTGGTATTTTTCTATGACTGTATTATTGTCATAGCCACTATCCTTTACGGAATTTTCGTTTAGAAGTTTCGTAAATTGTTCAAATTCTTGTTTTGAAAGGTGATTTAAAAAAGTCTTAGCAGATGTTTCTGCTTTATTTAGTTCTTGTGTTTTTCGCCATGAACTGTATGCGTAGCAGCCTCCCACTATAGCTACTACTAAAACTACACCACTAACTGCTAAAACCACTGTTTTGTTTGATCTTTTTTTAATTCTTCTTTCCATTTTTTAATCCCCCAATTCCTTGTTTCAATTCCCTATTATCTATTATACATTACTAGACAAAGTCGAAGGTAGAAAAAGGGAACATTTATCAAAAATATATAAAATTTGACTCATTCCACTTTATTTTAATCCTTTATTCTCGTTTAATAATTAGCCTTTAATGGTATTTTTCTTGCGTATACTTATGGTATACTATTCTTACTTATTACTTTTTTATCTAGCTATATAGGCTCTTTCAGCGTTTGCATTGAAACATGTCAAGAAATAAAACGAATTTATGAGTTGATCTTAACTGGTACAAGATGACTGAAAGTGTCGCAGCTTTTATTTGCTGTTTTAATGCTATTAAATAGTGCAGAACATTTTTAATATAGGCTAGCTACGCTTTTAAAATTAGGAGGTATTTCGGATGGGAATTATTAAAGCGGCAACAAGTGCTATCGGCGGTGGAATGGCTGATCAATGGATTGAGGTTATTGAGCCTGACAACATGGGCGACACAACAGTTATGACAAAAGGGGTTTTTGTTCGTAAAAATGATAAACGCGGATCAAATCGCAAAGGAACCGAAGATGTTTTAACAGATGGTTCTGTTATCCATGTTTATCCGAATATGATGATGATTTTAGTAGACGGCGGAAAAATAATTGACTATACCGCAGAAGAAGGATACTACACGGTTAAAAATGATTCAGCACCTTCAGCATTCAATGGTTCATTAAAAGATGCTATCTCCGAAACATTTGACCGTTTCAAATTTGGTGGTGTAACACCGCAAAAACAACAAGTATTTTATATAAACTTACAAGAAATCAAAGGCATCAAGTTTGGTACATCCTCACCAATCAATTATTTTGATAATTTTTACAATGCCGAACTATTTTTACGAGCGCATGGGAATTATTCGATAAAAATCACTGATCCTTTGTTATTCTTTTCGAATGCAATTCCAAGAAATAAATCTCAAGTAGACATCAATGATATTAACGAGCAATACTTAGCTGAATTTTTAGCAGCGCTGCAATCTGCGATCAATAAAATGTCGGCTGATGGTGAACGGATTTCTTATGTTCCATCAAAAAGCTTAGAATTGAGTAAGTATATGGGGCAAGTGTTAGATGATGAATGGCGCATGCTGCGTGGTATGGAGATCGTTTCAGTTGCCGTAGCTAGTATTTCTTATACTGATGATTCAACTAAATTAATCAACATGAGAAATCAAGGGGCGATGCTTAGTGATGCTGGTGTTCGTGAAGGCTATGTCCAAGGAGCGATGGCTCGCGGTATGGAAGCTGCTGGAAGTAATGAAGCTGGCGCAATGAACGGGTTTATGGGGGTTGGTATGGGAATGAATACGAGTGGTAATTATTTTACTCAAGCCTCTCAAAACAATCAACAACAAATACAAGAAAAGCAAAACCAACAAAATGCGCAAGGCTCTGCAGATACTTGGACCTGTCCGCAATGTGGGACTGAAAACAACGGTAAATTTTGTTCTAATTGCGGTACGTCAAAACCAACTAATGAAAAACCAAAACTAGAAATGAAGTGCAACGAATGTAGTGAAATCGTTGATTTATCCAATGGTATTCCAAAATTCTGTCCACATTGTGGCAAACCGTTTCAAGGAATTCCTTTATAAGTCATAAATATTGGGCTGGGCGACCGTACCTGGCCCTTTTTTTCAAATTTAAACGATTGAATAAACAAAAGAATAAATCCCTACAAATTTTAAACCATTATTCAAAGAAAGGAAGAATCATGACGGATACATTTACACACAAATGCCCAAACTGCGGCGGTCCTTTATTATTTGATCCTAAAGATCAAAAGTTTCACTGTGAGTACTGTTTAAGTGTCTACAGCGAAACAGAAGTCACAGCTTATGAATCCTCTCAACGAGAAGCTCATTTAGAAGATAGCGCTGATCAGACTTTTGAACCGGAGCTAACTTTTTCAGATGAATCACAGAGAGATGAAACGACTACCAAAGAAAAGACTACCTTTAAAAAAGTGACGAATACTGACGGTTTATCGGAAAATAGCGTGGAAGATGCAATGGAATTATTCAATTGCCCAAGTTGCGGCGCGCAAATCGTCACCGAAGCCACAACTGCTGCAACTTATTGTTATTATTGTCACAACCCAGTTGTTTTAGCTGGACGATTGAGTGGAAATTTTCTTCCTGAAAAAGTCTTGCCTTTTACAATTGAAAAAGAAGAAGCTGCTGAAAAATTTTTGGCTTGGACAAAGAAAAAATGGTTTATTCCAAAAGACTTTTTCAATAACGAACAAATCGATAAAATGACGGGTGTCTATTTTCCCTACTGGGTCGTGGATGCTGAAGTCGACGGTCAGATGAACGGTATGGGAACAACGATCCGTATTTGGCGTATCGGTGATATTGAATATACTGAAACTAAACAATTCGATGTGAGTCGACAAGGAAAAATCTCATTTAAAGAATTAATCAAAAATGCTCTGTCTAAAAACGTACAGCAAAAAATGGTTGAAGCAGTTCAGCCCTTTTTATTAGACAAAGCTGTTTCGTTCAAAACTCAATATTTAGCAGGATTTCAAGCAGAGAAACGAGATATTGAATATGAAGCCATCCAACAATCAATTCAAAGCGAGCTAAAAGATTACTCTGAATCTTTACTAAGAGATACGGCTTCCAGTTATACGACTTTGACAAAATTACGAACAACTATTACTTTAGACAATGAAGAAAATCACTATATGCTGCTACCGATTTGGGTTGTGACCTATCGCAGTAATGATCAAGCAAAAAAAGTCTATTACTATGCTATGAACGGACAAACAGGTAAAGTTAGCGGGATTTTACCTGTCAGTTACAAACGATTAGGCTTGTTTACGTTTGGTATTTTTATTGTAATCTTAATTATTTTTCTGATTGGAGGTTGGTTTATATGAGAAAAATCAGTTTTAGCCTACTCCCTATCATTTTTCTACTATTTTGTTGTTCTCTAACTGTTCAAGCAGCAGAAGACTCGATCGATGATCAAGCATCACTTTTTTCATCCGAGGAAATCATTCAGTTGAAAGAAGCAATTCTCCCAATCGAAGCTAAAACTAAAGCACGCGTTTTTATCGTGACTAATACAGATAATGATCTAGATTCTAAAAGATTCGCAGATTATTATCTACTTGATCGAATTGGAAAAAATCAAAATGGCGTCACTTTTTATATTGATATGAATCAGAGAAAGTATATTATTTCTACTTCTGGAAATATGATTGATTACTTGACAGATAAACGAATTAATCAAACCTTGGATGATATTGAGCCCAGCATGAAAAACAACAATTATTTTCAATCCGCTCAAATCTTTCTAAAAAATACCCGTTATTATTTTGATCAGGGTGTCCCTGGTGGGCATTATCATGTCGATACCAAAACTGGGAAAATCACTCGCTACAACTCCTTAACTACAGTAGAAATCATTATCGCATTTGTAACAGCAATTGTACTAAGTGGTATTTTCTTTGTTACTAGTATTTCAAAATACCAACTAAAATTCGGTACCTACAAATACCCTTTTAGAGAAAAAGCTAGTCTTAATTTAACACAACGAAATGATGTTCTGATTAATTCATTCGTTACTACTCGACGTATTCCTAGAAATAATTCTAGCGGTGGCGGTTCTGGTGGCGGAAGTAGCACAAACTCAACTGGTGGTGGAACATTTGGTGGTGGCGGTCGTAGCTTTTAGCTTTAAAAGATGTTGAAAAAACTCATTCAAAGGAGCGATATTGGTCTTTCGAATGAGTTTTTTTACATTTCAATTATCCATTGATTCAAAACGTCTTTCAGCTAAACACCTTTATTTTAATCGTTTCGTAACCTCGAAAACACTCCAAATAAATCAAATATAAATAAATAGTATAACAAATTCGATGTCATTGTATAAATACATTTTTAATAAAATATAGAAACCATAGTAAGATTCTACTTTTTTTAAAATAATCCTATTACTAGCAAAAGTCATCTTGTTATTTAGTAAAATACAAGGTAATATAGAATTAAATGACCCTTTAAATAAATTAGTTTAACATTTATCTTACCAGGGATTTTTACAATATTATTTTATAAAGTGAGGATATATTAATGAAAAAATTACTAAGTTTAGGCGCATTAACATTGTGTAGCTTGACATTGGTCGCTTGTGGAGGCAGCAATCAATCTACTGATAAAATAAAAACTGAAACTACTTCAACTTCTCAAAAGAAATCAGAAGAAACCTACTTTAAAGACAACACATTAAAAATTGATATGGCTACACTTAAAATATTATCTACTGAAGTTTTACCCGCTGATGAAAACCTATTTAGAGAAAAACCACAACTCGCGATTACTTATGAAGTAACTAATGACAGTGATGAACCAATTTCTGCTTCTACTGTTTGGATCGCTTGCATGGGACTAACTCAAGAAGGTGAAAATACAATCAATAAATTGACTGTTGGTATGACTCCGCAAGATGAAAAATTTGCTGAATATACCGAGCATCAATTAGACGATATAAAGCCTGGTGGTACAGCTAAAGCAATCATCTCTTATGATTTAGATGACACAGAAACACCAGTTATTTTAAAAGCAAATCAAGGAATGGCTGGGAAAGAACTTGGGGAAAAAACAATCAACTTAAAATAACTAACTCTATTTATCTATAAATAGAAATTTCTTAAAAAGATTAAATATTGTCTTTGATGACATTTTTGAGCGCTTGTTTTTAATGCATCGTCCCGATTACACATTGTTCGTTCCTAAAAAATTGCTGCTTCTATGTACTTTAAAACACTTGATTAAATAAAAAAGACACCAACTGGTAAATACCTTTGAAAGGTATTTACCAGTTGGTGTCTTTTTACGTTGACTCATGCCAAATTCAGTACATAAGATACTATTATTTTTTACTGAAAATACATTGTTTAACGCCCAGATCTTCTACGCTCATTCTTTTTACGTCTACCACGTTCATTACTTTTCTTAACTGCATCTGCTGCAATGACTGTTGATAATAGTCCTTCACCCATCACTTTATTTGTAACTGTTTTTGCTGATTTTAATAAACTCATTGACTTCACTCCAATGTAATTATTTTTTAGTACTCTTCCAATATACAAGAAAATTATGAAGTTTTTTTGAGTTTTATTTGCAAAATAAAATAAATTAATAAGGAGTCAAAAAAGAAAATTACCACTCTCAGATTGAAGTAAATACATTCAACAAATGTCATTAACCAGCTAGATAATGGTGTGTTGTACCACTATTGCGCTTACTTTCTTTCTATTTTTAAGCAAAAAAAACAGACTCGAAGGCCTGTTGTTAGACTAATTTAATCAGACACATGGCGGCACCTACTTAGTGCTGCTTCCTTCCGGATCTGACACGCTTCGTAAGCCCACCATTGTCCTAGCCTTTCGGCAAGATTTAGTATACCGCATTTTTTGATGCTTGGCTAGTCTTTCTGTTTATTTTTTAAAATTTTCTTTTCTTCTCTAAGTTTTCTAAAGAAATTTGAGAGTAATTCACCACATTGTTGTTCTAAAATTCCGGATTCTACATAAGCTACATGGTTGAATCGTTCATCTTCTAATAAGTTCATTAAAGTTCCTGCCGTTCCTCCTTTTGGATCCTTTGCACCATAATAAACCTCATCGACTCTAGAAAGAATCATCGCGCCACTGCACATTGGGCAAGGCTCTAATGTTACAAAAAACTGGGCATGTTCTAAACGCCAATTTTCAATAGTTGCACAAGCTTGCTTGATCGCGTACATTTCCGCATGAGCTGTAGAATCCTGACTTTCTTCTCTACGATTATGTCCGCGACCTATAATTTTTCCGTCCCGAACAATAATAGCTCCAATAGGTACTTCTTTAACAATTTCTGCTTTTTTTGCTTCTTTAATGGCTTCCAGCATAAACGCCTCTTTTTCTTCTATTGTTAAACTACTTGCCTTTTTATTCAAGCGATTTCCGCCTCTCGTTCTTTATACTTTTATCTAGTTCATGGTACAATAAATCAGTGAGGTGTGTCTATGACTATTGAAGAATTGGTTGAATTATATCCAACTGGAAAAATCCAGCAAACAAAAGCTACAAGCGAAGCTCTTTCTTTACCAATTGATGGAAAATATTTCATCCTTGAAAAAAAAACACTAAGAAAAACAGAAATTCGTTTATTAGAAACATTATTTCCTACAAATGAATATTTTGTCGATCAAAAAAAACATCCTTGGTTCGGTTATCTGTTCGATCAAAAAAAACTTGATATTGAAGGAACCTTCCGGATTATACAATTTCAAATAAAAAAGCCAAAAGCATTTTTACAGCCTGAATGGGAAAATAGCATTACAGAAATTTTTCCAAACCTCGAAGATTTCTTTTTTATTAGTGAAAATAGTGGGGCTTTAATCGAAAGATATGAAAAAAGTCACTATCACTTAGAAGAATTGCAAAGTATATTTCTAACTTTAGATGCCGATTTCGATTCTTCTACAGCAGTTTTTGTTGGTACTTTTTTTCAGACAAATGAATATTTACCCGCATTATTCAAAGAAGAACAGCAGATTTTCAAATCAGAGGTAGAAAATCTTCGTGGAAAAACAACTTTCTCCTTATCAGATGTCGCTTTACATTATTTTACTAGCGAGGCGATGAATCGGAGCAAGATCATTCAGACATTTGCAAAACAATTGGTTTTGACAAATGAAATAAAACAGATCGTCCTTGCTCTTTGGCATAATCAGGGAAATATTAGTTCAGCCGCGAAGGATTTATACATGCATCGCAATACTCTCCATTACCGCTTAGAAAAATTTTACGAACAAACAGGCCTTTCTTTAAAACGCATGGATGATCTTGTTTTTTGCTATTTATTGATTACAAAGTAAAACATACTAAGATTAGAGGGTAAACTCATCCATCGATAAGTTTACCCTCTAATCTTAGTATGTTTTTTACATCATTTCTTCAACAAAACTGACCAAACGATCTTTCAAGTTTTCAGTGTTGTCCTTTAAAGATTCTCCGTAAGAAGAGATTTTTTTTCTGCCATCTTTGACTTTTCCTAAAACATTCATCATAGAGTCAAGCTCATCATCAGATAAATCATCTACAATCCCTAGTAATTTTTCGTTGCCGCCAAATTTATCGTTCACGAATTTTTTTGCTTTAAAACGATTTGATACGTGGTATACTTTTTTTACGATTTTCTCTGATGCAATCACCGCAACTGACACACCTGCTACCGCAGCAATACTTAAACCAATACTAATTTTTGTTGATGTTTTCATTCTTTTCAGCTCCTTCTTACTATCTATTCTTATGATAACATACTCTTAAAAATAGAGGTAATAAAACAGAACCTTATGCATCACATTAGTTCCGGCGATTGTTTCCACCAAATAAAATAATGAGACGAAGTAATTGTAAAAATGTGGCTAATGCGGCTGCAACATAAGTCAATGCTGCCGCAAATAATACTTTTCTTGCCATCGGTACTTCTTCTGCTGTCAAAATATTTCCCTCTGACAAAATTTTTAATGCTCTACGCGAAGCATTAAATTCTACTGGCAAAGTAACTAATTGAAAAATCAATGCTAATGAAAAAGCTAGTATTCCAATGTTGATCAATGTTTGATTCCAACTAAATAGCACACCGATTAAAATAATCGGAAATGATAGTGTCGAACCTAGATTTGCTACAGGAACGATTGCTGCTCGAATTTTTAATGGACTATAACCAGTATGATCTTGTACCGCATGTCCACACTCATGAGCTGCTACACCGATTGCCGCGACTGATGTTGATTGAGCAGTTGCTTCTGATAAACTTAACATCTTGTTACCGGAGTTATAATTATCAGTCAAATCTCCTGCAATTTGCTGAACACCTACATCGTTGATCTGTTCTTTTTGCAAAATAAATTGTGCAGCTTTTGTCCCTGTTACTCTGTTTTTACTTTGGATTTTATCGTATTTTTTAAACGTACTATTTACATACGCTGATGCAGCCATTGAGATCAACAATCCTACTATTACTAAGATATATGTAGGATCAAATATTGCATAAAAAGGCATCATCTTTATTCCCCCTATTCTTTTTTATATTGTATCATGAGTTTCTAAAAAAAGTGTACCTTTACCTTGACGAATTTATGAATTCTGAAATTGATAATCTAACAAAATTGTCATATTATTTTAAGGCATTTCAATGGTATTTATCCTCCAAAAAAGGCATACTACATCTAGGAGGTGAGTAATTTGAAAAAAATTTTACTTTTGATCTTACCATTCGTCCTTTTAACATCAGGTGTTTGGTTCGGTTATAACTATTATTTTGGCGGTAAGAATTATTATACTCGTGTGGGTGAACCCGATGAAATAAAAAATGGGAAATTCCCAAATGGTGAAAAATATATAGAATATAGTTACACATATAACGTATTTAACTCGCAAGGTGAAAAAACAGTTCAACAGACACATGAGATTAGAGATAAACCATTACGAATAAATGCTTATTTAAAATTAAAAGTCAATCCTAAAAAAGGTGTTCTCAGCTGGGAAGAAGTTCCTGAAAAGGCTGTTCCAAAAAAGGCGCTTGAAAAATTGAACGAGTAATGTTAGTGTGAAGTACAAATTGCCAACAAACTCAATCGACACTTCCCAGACCGCAAGTCTTTAGAAGTGATCGTGACAGACTTAACTTATGTTCGTATTAGCGGAAAATGATATTATATCTGTTTTATTACTATGCTCTAATTCAAACTTACGCGGAGCAGAACTTGTTCTTTAGGTCATTCGTTTGGATTTTTATTGAAATTTCTTATCTCATATAAGAGAAAGCACCCCACTTAAGATTATATCTAAATTTTATTGTTTCTTTTTTCCACACATATAGATGATTTATATATTTTTTTGAGAAATCATTAATCATATACCCGAAGTGAATTTAAATCGACAAAAAAATAAAAAAAACTATAAAAATAGATTATTGGATCACCACTCGGACTTAGTGACAAAACCATTTGAACCATAAGATTTAACTGACCAATTATCTCCTACTATTGATTTAATCTCATTAAGCGTATGACCTCAGTGAATTATGTAATATAACTTCAAAAGAGTTTAATTTTCATTGGACATTTCCAGCTCTTTCGCAGTCAACTTCATTCCATCTAAAGCCTGTTCCTCTCATTTCAATAATTTCACCGCATAAAAAAAGTCCTAGAAGTAGAATTTCCACTCTAACTTTCAGAACTTTTTCCATTATTATTTATCAATAGCTAATTTAAGTCCAATTGTTTTCTTAATTCAGCAATGGCTTTTTGTCTTTCTTCTTCCAAAATACCTTGATAAGAAATTCCTTCCTCACCGGTAAATCCATCTCCAGTAAATCCTTCACCTTGCAATTGGTAACTTTCAATATTATCTAGTGCTTTTTGATAATTTTTCATCAATAGAATCATCTGATCAAGGGTCATGTCCGTCTGTCCATTTTCACCAATCACATCTAATAACTCTTGATAACGAAAAACGTTTTTTATTGACGTCAATTCTTTTACTAGTTCAATAGTCACTTCTCGCTGTCTTTTTTGTCTACCATAATCACCTAAAGGATCTTCATAGCGCATTCTAGCATATTGAAGTGTTTCCCATCCGTTCAAATGTTGTTTTCCTTGAGGATAATGAATTCCTTCAGCATCAAACTCAAAATCATTATTAACTGTCACACCTCCGACAGCGTCTCCCAATGAAGCTAGTCCATCCATATTAATGACGAAATAATGATTAATTGGTATATCTAAATATTGTTCCACCGTGTCAACCATCATTTCTTCACCACCGAAAGAGTGGGCATGATTAATCTTGTCATAAGCGCCATCTTTACCAACGATTTCTACATAAGCATCTCTTGGAATACTAGTAATTGTTGTTTGTTTTAGCTGATCGTTAACAGTGACTACCATAATTGTATTTGCTCGAAAGTCTGTTTTTCGCTTTGAATCATTTGCAATCCCTAAAAGTAAAAAACTAACAGGTTCATTACTCTCTAATTCTACTGTTTTAGTAGGTCTATTAAGAGGCTGATAGATTTTATCTGCGGTTTTTTGAACATTTCTAAATACACTAGCTGCATAAAAAGAGGTTCCCGTAACAATCACCAAAATGATCGTTAATACACTTAATACTATTCGTTGTATAAATTTTGTTTTTGCCTCAGTTGTTGAGAATTTTTTGTTTAGATATATTTTTTGAAGACAAATGTATGAACCATTCACCCAAGTATAACTTAGAAGAAATCCTCCTATGACATCACTAGGATAGTGAACTCTTAAATAGATTCGACTCAGTCCAATTAATAAGACATACACTAGCAATGCTATTTTTAGTACTTGATATTTTTTTTGATCTTTTGAATACACTATTGGTAAGATCAATAAAACAGAACACACTAGACACATTGCTAAAAGAGAGTGACCACTTGGAAAACTGTACGAAGTCCTTTCAGCCAATTGTTCTACGTTCGGTCTTGTTCGAGCAATAGAGTGTTTGAGAATAAATCCTAAGACGCTAACCACAAACACATTGCTACTCATCCAAAATGCTAAAATTCTTTGCTTTTTTCTCCATAGAAGGAAAGAAAAAAGGAAACTTACAGCGAATATCGGAACAATCGTAGCTGTTTTAGCAAATGAATTAATGATATTCGTAACGAGCTCATTAGGTTTCCAATTAAATTTATAAATAGATGAATCTAAATAATTAAACCATGAACTATTATTGACTACTAAAAAAGTGAGCACTAAAAAAAACAGTAAACCTAAGATTGCAGGCGTTAACTTTTTTTCTTTCGACGTATACATGTGATAAATCCCTTCATTGTTGCATTCAGTTTATTTTTGCTTATCAAATTATTTGGATAAAATAAATATTTTGATTATTTTATGAATTTACATTTATAAAAAAATAAAATAACACTTAAAATCATATTTCAAAAGACATACGTATTCTAACAGAGTATTTCTTAATTATTCGTGTATGCGCGAAAGTAGATAACTAAAGATTATGTACTTGATTATCAATTCTATCGTAAGAAAACAAAAAAGCCAAACAATTCACTACGACGTTTGACGTTCAATCAATCTCATCGTCCGAGTTTTAGCACTATACAACGTAAAGAAAAGTTCTTAGCTATTTTATGAAAAGCCTTAATCCGACAATTCCTATTTTACACATTGGCGTCTTTCGACGTTGCTGCGCAATAGCTTATGTTTGTATAGGAGCCTCACCTAACAAGGTTAGTTAATTATTTATTTTTTAAATAATAACGCTGAAAAGAATATTTTTCAAGTAATTTTAAAAGTCTTTATTTTTTCTTAATTAAAAAAATGGCTCTATACTTTCTGATATTGGTGAGAAATCACCGGCATCTTTTTTAATGTCAAATAATAGAAAAGACACCTTTATATTCTTTAGAATGAAGTCGGCTAAAACATTACTTTCGATGAATTTTTTTAAAAAAAGAACGCATTAAGGGTCGAATCTGCCAAGTATTTTCTGGTACATTGATTATTTAGTTCACTCTTGTCCTCATCGTGGCATCAAAGAAGACACAAACCTTATTGAAAAGTGCTACTTGATCTCGAAGAAAGCTTCACTTTCTTCGAGATCATCTAAAAATACCACGTCTATGAGCAAAATTGCCGTCAAAAGAAGGTCTCTGTTTCTTCTGTTTATCGCGTATTGAAACAGTTCTATGAACCCCAAAAAATTAATCGGCTATTCTTGCCAGAAACCCTTGTAAACAGATCTTTCCCGCATAAAGCATCACTGATATTCTTTCCACCTGTGCTTAGCCCCAAAGCCACCATAATTGGTAACGGTAATGCGCCGTTTATGGCTAAGAGTACAGCTAAATCCTTTATTTCTTCTTTTCTAGAATAGTAATCAAAAGAGGTATCCGCAAAAGCCATATTTTTATACTCTTCAAAACTAACATCACCGATTTGTTGCTTCATCTGATTATATTCTACACGAAGATAGTCCGTTAGGGGAGAACTATTTCCTAAAAGATCTTCTAGTGTCACTTTCATTTTTGGCATAGCGACACCTTCGCTATTTACGCCGTTAGAAAATGACCCTCTTGCCATTGTTTCGTAGCCCATGATGTTCATGTTACTTAATTTCTCTATCAAGGAATCCATCGCATTGTAAAATGGCTGATCTACTCCGCCAGAAAGTGTGTCTGGTACATGTTGAATAGCTTGTTGTAATAAGATTAATCGGTTTTCTAATTCTTCATAATTTGTATTACTAGCTGTATCTATGTCTATAGCGTGATCCACATCATATGTGTCGCAAAAGCTTTTTGCATCATCACTGATACGATCCGCTTCTGCGAGCCATTGGAATAGACCTGAGCTGGTTAATAGGACGATTCCTTCAGATAGCGATTGCCACTCACCTTCTTTATATTTTACATCTTTCATACCTACCCTCATTTCCTAAAACTACTGACTATTATTTCTCCTTTGACTTTATGTCGCTACTGACCGATTGATCCAACTCCACAAAGGTTTCTCCTGCATAGGTCACATACTCTCCTAATCGAGCATAATGGGAAATCAATTCTTCCATGCGAGCTGTCACAACATTGAACAGTGCGACTTGTCCTTGCGCCATTCCTTCCACATAATACTCACTTCCTGTAATAGTTTGTAAGGAACTGTAGGATGATTCTAATTCGCTAACAACGCTTTGAATCTTACTTGTAATATCGGATAACTCACCAGGATTCACTGTAATTTTATCTGCCAAACCAATTCACCAGCCCTTCCGTTTTATCTTTTGGTCCTTCATAAGGAATTTTTAATTGGTCAACTAGCCAGTTATTGACCCAAAACTGACTGACTCTTTTTAATTGTTCATTGTCCAATCGATACAACGTCCCTTGAGACACTAACAAAGCATATTCAGCTTTAGCCAAGTTCTTCGCTTGCTTCTGAATGCTTCCTAGAACGACTGCGGCATCGACGCCTTGTTTCTGTAACTCTTCTAAGGTTAGTCGCGCTCGTCTTGAACGAAATTCTTTTTCCTTCATCGGTTCATTAGCCATATAAATCTAAAAAAACATAACATTTTGTAAAAAGTTCATATTTATTTAGATTAATCGGCTATTAGGGATGAAAATAGCCTTAACTGAATTAAAAAAAGACACTTTCCAACTAATAGAAAGTGTCGTGTCTTGAACTTTTGTACAATAAATACAGCTAGCTTTTTTAGCTACTGGCAACTTGATTAGTGAGTTACTTCTTAACTAGTCAAGGCTTTACTAACTGACACTAATCAGGTAGTAAAGTGCCTTTTGTATTTAATTTTCAATGTAACTTTCAGCATCATCAATAAAAAATGCTAATTTCAAATCAGGATACTTTTTATCAAGTTCTCTCAAACAAGAAATAAATTTTCTACTTTGTAATTTTTCGGAAACATCATCAAAAACCGAACTAATTAATAATATATCTTCTTTAGAACAGTTCTTCAAATAATTGATAGTTTCATCTTCACTTATGGATAAAATATTGGTCAAGTTTGCCCAACTTTTTTCAAGCCCAAAGTCATCTTCTTCATTTATACTTCTTCGTTCTTCTAAATTTTCTTTAATTTGATTAGATATATTCATAATTTTTCTCCCAATTAAATAATTATTTATGGTTGTTTCGTACCATCTGGAAAAATGGTTCCAATTTTTCCATCAGTTTTTATTATACCAACTCGTACACCATTATAATCTCCAAAAATAACTTCACCATTTTTAGCACTTGCAAAGTTTGGTTGGCTAGTAATATGTTGTCCTGCACTCTCTATATCTTTACTTGTCCAATTTTCTGGAAACCATGATTGCCCTGTTCCAGTACGTTTAGATGGTGTTTTATGGTGTGGTACATTTCCAGTTCTAACACCATTAGGGTAAGTTTTTTCAATATTTATTTCAAACCCATTTTCTTTTAAGAAATCAATGTTAGATTGTCCATGTCCGCCACCTTTCATTTTGGACACTTTACCTGTAGAAGGATTGACAGTAAAATCTCCGACATTTGCATGTTTCAAACTTTGTTCAGGAATTTCAACTTTAGGTACTTTAGCCCCACTGGCTTTCTCTGAAACAACCACCTTCGTCGTTCCTTTTCGTGGTCTAAGTCCTTTATACGTTCCATACCCCGCCAAGGCTACATCCGCAATGCCCGATAATCCTCGTAAAATACGGTCTCCTGCAGATAGCTTTTTGCCTGTAAATAGATCTTTTCCTCGCCACGCATCACTGATATTCTTTCCACCAGAAGTCAGTCCTAACGCCACCATGACTGGCCACGGTAATGCGCCGCCTATTGCTAGTAATGCACCATTTATCACTAATGTTACAGCTAAATCCTTTATTTCTTCTTTTCTAGAATAGTAATCAAAAGAGGTATCCGCAAAAGCCATTCTTTTATAGTCTTCAAAACTGACTTCACCGATTTGTTGCTTCATCTGATTATATTCTACACGAAGATAGTCCGTTAGGGGAGAACTATTTCCTAAAAGGTCTTCTAATGTCACTTTCATTTTAGGCATGGCGACACCGGCACTATTTACGCCGTTAGAAAATGACCCTCTTGCCATTGTTTCGTAGCCCATGATGTTCATGTTACTTAATTTTTCTATCAAAGAATCCATCGCATTGTAAAATGGCTGATCTACACTACCAGAAAGTGTGTCTGGTACATGCTGAATGGCTTGTTGTAATAAGATTAATCGGTTTTCTAATTCTTCATAATTTGTATTACTAGCTGTATCTATGTCTATAGCGTGATCCACATCATATGTGTCGCAAGAGCTTTTTGCGTCATCACTGATACGATCCGCTTCTGCGAGCCATTGGAATAGACCTGAGCTGGTTAATAGGACGATTCCTTCAGATAACGATTGCCACTCACCTTCTTTATATTTTACATCTTTCATACCTACCCTCATTTCCTAAAACTACTGACTATTATTTCTCCTTTGACTTTATGTCGCTACTGACCGATTGATCCAACTCCACAAAGGTTTCTCCTGCATAGGTCACATACTCTCCTAATCGAGCATAATGGGAAATCAATTCTTCCATGCGAGCTGTCACAACATTGAACAGTGCGACTTGTCCTTGCGCCATTCCTTCCACATAATACTCACTTCCTGTAATAGTTTGTAAGGAACTGTAGGATGATTCTAATTCGCTAACAACGCTTTGAATCTTACTTGTAATATCGGATAACTCACCAGGATCTACTGTAATTTTATCTGCCAAACCAATTCACCAGCCCTTCCGTTTTATCTTTTGGTCCTTCATAAGGAATTTTTAATTGGTCAACTAGCCATTTATTGACCCAAAACTGACTGACTCTTTTTAATTGTTCATTGTCCAATCGATACAACGTCCCTTGAGACACTAACAAAGCATATTCAGCTTTAGCCAAGTTCTTCGCTTGCTTCTGAATGCTTCCTAGAACGACTGCGGCATCGATGCCTTGTTTCTGTAACTCTTCTAAGGTTAGTTGCGCTCGTCTTGAACGAAATTCTTTTTCTTCTTCTGTCCCTTCTCTACGCAAAATCGAATACTCCACAAGCCATTGTCCTAAAAGGGTTTCTGGTTCTTGAATCGTTAATTGATAGCCTTCTTCTTCTCTTTTCAAAACGATCGCTTGCTCACCTGTTGCGACATAGTACGTTTTATCTAAACAGATATAGGTTTCCGATTGCCCATAGCGTTCCATCAATGAAGCAACCAAATAGCCTTTTTTGGTTAGTTTGCCTTCTGCTAACAGCTCTTTCTTTTCCAAACGCTCGATGCCTTTCGGAACGACTGTCGTGTGATTGAATCGATAGGTCGTTAGTTGCGGCACACCAAATAGTTCCACTTGTCCCACCATATCGGCTAATACTACTAGCTCTTCTTCAGAAAAAATCGTCATCGTTGCCTCCTAAATCCCTCGTATTTCGCCCATTTTCGACGAATCAAACGAAGCAATATCCTTTTGTAGTTCTGTGACCGCTTTTTTATAACTCTTCACGCATTTCGCTAAGTCTTCATGGTATTGTTTGACGATGCCTAAATACATCAAATAGCTATCTTTCGATTCACCTGTCCATGTCTGATCATAGCCACTGCTGCTGGAAACAAGAGCTTTCGCTACATCCAGAGAAGCACGCATTGCACTTTCTGCTTTTGATGCACTACGGATCACTTCAGAAAGACCGTCTGATTTTATCTCTATATTGCTCATTCGTGTATTGCCTCCTCACCCTAACTATCTTGGGATAATTTCATTATTTTTAAGCGCTTCTTGTTGTTTCCGTATCTTTTCTTGTGTTTGTCTCGCTATTTCTTGATGATACTCGTCCTCACGCTTTTTCTCTGCTATATAAAGATCTCCATAGTGTTGCGCTTTTGTTTCTGCTGTGGTGACACCGTCTGAGATACTGTCATTTCGACTTTTTATTTTTTTACTTAATGACTGTAGTTCTTCTAGCAGCTCGCTTACTTTATTCAACGTATCTTGATTTGGGATTCCGTCTGCAGTTGAGACGCTCGTAAACTTTCCTTCGGCAGAAGATCGTGTTGTCTCCAATTGATCTAAATAGGAAGAGTGTTCGGTTACTGCAGTCGATAATTCTGTTTTAAGTGTGGTGTACTTTTGCTTTTTTTCTAGATATTCGCTGGTTAAAAACATGCATTTACTCCTTATATACTATTTACTTCTATAAAAATTTTACCAAACATATAGAATAATAACAATAACTAAAATAATTTAATAAAATACCTTATGTTAAATTCAATGTTTTTCATTCTAAACTTATCTTGAAATTTTTAGAGAATGATACCTTTTTAAAAATTTGGAGTGTTAATTTTTCGAGTAAAGAAAAAGAAGTGAGGTTGGAATAAAAGTACAATGTACTTTTATTCCAACCTCACTTCTTTTTGTTGCTTTACTCGTCTTACTCTTCAAATTGTGAATTATACAGCGAAGCGTAATAGCCACCTTGAGCAAGTAATTCTTCATGTGTTCCTTGTTCTTTGATATCTCCATCTTGCATATAGAGAATCTTATCAGCATCTTTGATTGTTGATAAACGGTGAGCGATAACAAATGACGTACGACCCGCCATTAAATTATTCATAGCGTCTTGAATCAAGCTTTCTGTTCTAGTGTCAACAGATGACGTTGCTTCATCAAGAATTAAAATGGGTTTGTCTGCTAAAATCGCACGAGCTATCGTCAATAACTGTTTTTGACCTTGAGAGATATTTGAAGATTCTTCATTTAATTCCATGTCATAACCACCAGGTAAGGTTTGGATAAAATGATGAACATGTGCAGCTTTTGCTGCAGCGTATACCTCTTCATCCGTTGCATCTAAACGACCATAACGGAGGTTCTCCATAATAGTTCCTTTAAATAACCAAGTATCTTGTAGAACCATTCCAATATTTTTACGCAAATCTGCTCGGTTAAAGTCTTTGATATTATGACCATCGATTTTAATCACACCAGACGTAACATCGTAAAAACGCATTAATAATTTGACCATAGTCGTTTTTCCTGCGCCGGTTGGTCCGACGATTGCCACGGTTTGACCTGGATCTACGTGAGAACTGAAGTCATTGATAATGATTTTATCTGGTGTATACCCAAAACGAACATGTTCAAAATCAACTATTCCTTTAGCTTTATCTATTTTAACTGGGTTTTGTACAGTTTGTTCTTCTTCATCCTCTTCAAGAAATTCAAAAACACGTTCAGCTGCTGCAGTCATTGATTGAAGTAAGTTAGATACTTGAGCCAATTGAGCAATAGGTTGTGTTAAATTACGAACGTATTGGATGAACGCTTGAATATCACCGACTGTAATCGTTCCATTGTAAGCTAAGATTCCACCAAAAATTGCCACCGCAACATAACCAAGATTCCCCACAAAGTTCATGATTGGCTGCATCAATCCTGAAAGAAATTGAGATTTCCAAGCAGATTTGAACAAAACATCATTTTGTTTTTTAAATTCTTTAAGTGAATTTTCTTCATCGTTGAATAAACGTACAATATTGTATCCGCCGACCGTTTCTTCCACTTTACCATTGATCACACCAAGATATTCTTGTTGCGTTTTAAAATATTTTTGAGAGTTTTTTACAACTATCAATATTAAGATCATAGAAATTGGTACAATCAAGATCGCAATACCTGTCATCTGTACAGAAATTGATAGCATCATTACGATAACCCCAATGATGGTAAAAACAGATGTAATCAGTTGTGTGATAGATTGGTTTAGCGATTGGCCTAGAGTATCCACATCGTTAGTAATCCGTGATAAAACTTCACCTGTTGTACGACTCTCAAAATAATTCATTGGCATGCGATTGATTTTTTCTGAAATTTCTTTACGCATCCGGTACGTGATTTTTTGTGAAATTGTTGACATGATCCAGCCTTGAATAATCCCAAAAGCTGAAGCAACTAAGTATAGTCCTAACATAAATAGTAAAATTCCACCAATTTTATCAAAATCGATACCACCAGTTCCTTGATACTTTTTAATTAAACCGTTGAATAACTCTGTGATTGCTTGTGATAAGATTTTTGGACCCCAGATATTAAATACGGTTGAAGCAATCGCAAAGATCATTACAAAGAATACAGGAATTTTGTACGCACCAATATAGGAAAGTAATTTCTTTAGTGTGCCTTTAAAATCTTTTGGTTTTTCAACTGGAGCAATTTGTCCAGGACCGCCGCCTCGACCGCCTCGTGGGCGATTTTGTTGTTGTTCTGCCATTATATTTGCTCCTCCCTACTCAGCTTCCTCTATGCCTAATTCAGCATTACTCAATTGTGATTGAGCAATTTCTTGATAGACAGTGGATGATTTCATTAATTCTTCATGTGTTCCATGATCTACTACACGACCTTCGTTTAATACGATAATGTTATCAGCATGAAGGATTGTAGAGATTTTTTGAGCAACAATGATCTGTGTTGCCCCTTTGATATTTTCAGATAGGGCTTTTCGTAACGCCACATCCGTTTTATTATCTAGTGCTGAGAATGAATCGTCAAAGATCAAGATTTTAGGATTTTTCGCTAAGGCACGTGCAATGGATAGACGTTGTTTTTGTCCACCAGAAACATTCGTTCCACCTTGAGAAATTTCACGATTATAGCCTTTTTCATTTGAATCGATGAATTCTTCAGCTTGCGCAATTTCAGCTGCTTTTCGCATTTGTTCATCTGATATATTCGCATCACCAAACTTAATGTTTGAGGCAATATCCCCTGAGAACAAGATCCCTTTTTGGGGTACAAATCCAATGATTTCATGTAATTTGTGCAAGCTCATTTCACGAATATCGATGCCATCGATCGTAATTCGTCCACCAGTTACGTCAAACAAGCGCGGAATTAAGTTAACGATCGTTGATTTACCTGAACCAGTTGAACCGATCAGAGCGGTTGTTTGCCCTGGTTTTGCTATAAAGTTGATGTGATGTAATACATCTTCATCAGCATCTCCATAACGGAATTCTACTGCTTCAAATTTCACTTCCCCTTTAAAGTTGTGATCATCTTTAGGATGTTCTGGATCTTTGATCGTCGGCTCAGTTTCAAGAACTTCTTCCACCCGACCAGCTGCAACGTTGGCACGAGGTAAAATAATTGAAACCATTGATAACATCATAAATGCCATGACTATCTGCATTGTGTATGTGATAAATGCCATCATATCTCCAACTTGCAATTGACCGTTGTTCATATTATGTCCGCCTACCCAAACGATTAAAACAGAAATACCGTTCATTAATAGCATCATAATTGGCATCATAATCGACATCGCACGGTTAACAAATAATTGCGTTTTCATCAAATTAGTATTCGCAACATCAAAACGTTTTTCTTCAAATTTTTCACGAGAAAATGCGCGAATAACAGGTAAGCCTGTAATAATTTCACGAGAAACCAAGTTCACTCTATCCACTAAGTTTTGCAAAGCTTTAAACTTAGGCATTGTTGTTAATAGCAAGCTTGATACTAAAATTAGAACAGCACCAACAGCTACACCAACAATCCATCCCATACCGGTTCCTGTTTGATGTACATTGTAAATCCCGCCGATACCAAGAATTGGTGCATATAAAACGATACGCATGATCATGACAATCCCCATTTGCATTTGCTGGATATCATTCGTATTACGTGTAATTAATGACGCTGGAGAGAACTTTTCCATTTCAGTATTTGAAAATTGTAACGTCCGTTCATATTGACCGACACGCAAATTTCGACCGACAGAAGCCGCCACAAGAGAAGCGATCAATCCAACTATGATTGCAGCTACAGCTGAAATCATAGTTAGCATAACCATTTTCGTTCCCGTTTTGACCATATAATCTGTTTGGATCTGTTTTGTATTCATATCAAGTGCTTTATACTCAGCAAGTGTTAATTGGATCCCTACTGTTTTCATTGAATCTGCGCCTAAATCGCCTAGCTCTTTTTTAGTAGCTTTACGAGCCGCTATAACTTTGTCTGGCATAGCATCAGTTCTGGTTTTAATTGAATCAGCTAATTTTTTTGCTTCGGCACCTTTTGCTTGCGCTTGAGTGGCTAGTTCTTGGGCTTCCGCGCCTTTTTCAGTTGCAGTAACAACATCTGTTGCTAAAGCTGCCGCTTCACCTGCAGCTTTAGCTTTTTCACCTAAGGTTGTCGCTTCTTCACCAATTTTTTGGGCTTTAGCAGCCTCTTTTCCAATCGCTTTATACTCATCTATAATTGCTTTTGCTTCATTACCACTAGATGAATCCTTTGATTGAGAAGAAGCTAGCATCATCATTGGGAGATTAAAAATACCTGAAAGCTTTGCTTCTGTCATTCCATCTTGAAGGTCTAATTTATAGACTTCAATTTCTTTACCGTCGATTTTTTCAGTTGTTCGTTTATAGTTGTCTTCAATTGTTTCTTTTTCATCATCCGTCATGAACATTTCAATTCCTTGAAGAGATGTTTTCCTGATTTTTTCAGGTGTGGAGTATTCAAGCCCTCCTTGTTGAATACCGACATCGACGATACCCGATGTTAACTTTGGTAAGCTTAAATCACTATTTGCCTGTACAACTAAAAGCACAAGAACTGCGATGACCGCATACCAGTATTTGCCAAGATATTTGAAAATCTTCACTATTGGTCACCTTCCTCTTTCTGGGAAATTTGTTGGGAGTAGTCTACGAATTTTGCAGTCAGCTTAATGAACTGTTTTGTATCTTTTTCTCCCATTAGTTTAAAAATTTGAACGATCTTATCGCGCATTTCTTTCTTTTGAAGCTTAGCTACTTTTTTACCGGACTCAGTTAAAGTAACGTGAATACGGCGACGATCATCAGGGTCCATCTTACGTTCTATTTGACCTTTTTTTTCCAAACTGCCTAGGACTACTGCAATACGCGCACTAGATAGATTCAGTGATTCAGCTAGATGCTTTGGACTAGTTGGCTCACCATAACGCGCAAGAAATTTGATAACAATACTTTCACCTTGATTGCTCTTTTCTAGCCTACTAAATGCACTATGTCGATTTTGTACCATTAGACGTATAAGCTCTTGTTCGGCCTCTTCTGCGTATGACATACGACTCCTCCTTTTTTTCAAAATAATTACTTTTACCATTAATAGCTAATAGCGTTAGTAACTAATGCTGTTTGATATTAACGCAAATAGCTTTCGATGTCAATAGGATTGAATTAAAAAAATAAATGAATACGATTTTATTTAAAAATCTTAAAAAATATTCTAAAAATCAAATGATTTAGCATTTTTTTTAAAGAGCGGTTGCGAATAAACGTCGGGAGAAGAAGCAACTACTTTGCTTTGATTACATGAAATTCTAAGTACTAAAGCAACAGCTTTTGAAGGCTTCTGATATGAGTCGATTTTGCACTATACTTTCTACACTATATTCCTACCTTTTAATTTTTTGCTACTTCTAACGACTGAATTCACTTTATAGCGAACCCATTTTAAAAGTATTTCAAATTAAAAAAATTGATTATTTTCTATTAAAATACAGACACTCAGATAATGTCTTGGTAAACATTATCTGAGTGTCTGTATTTTTCTAGATAGCTCAATTAGTTTTATTATCTAAGCTTATTCTGCATTCAAAGCAGCCATGGTTATATAGTTATAGGGTTGATTAAAATGTGGTAAAAAGAATAGATCTAAAAGTTTTAGTTCATCAATGGTCATTCTTTTTTGTATCGCAAGAGAAAACAGATGAATAGCCATTGAGATATCTGCTCGAGAGGACATCTGTGCCCCAACAATACGACGAGTGCTTTTTTCATAAACAATTCGGATCGCAACGGAAGCATTTTCTGTCATAAATGCTGGCTTTTGCAAATCAGTATAATCTGTATACAAAACTTCCATGTGGTGCTTTTGGACAGCCTCTACAGAAAGTCCAGTAGAAACCATATTTAAGCCAAAAATAGAAATACCATTTGAGCCTTGAACACCAGTAGAGGCAAGTGCTGTTCCACCGACATTATGACCAGCAACAATACCAGATCTTACAGCATTTGTAGCTAACGCGATATAGGTGGTTTTCCCTAATGCATTGGAGTATAGAGTAGCACAATCTCCTACTGCATACACGGAAGGGTCACTTGTCTGCTGATATTCATCAACAAGATACGCTCCATTTGCAAATAACTCTAAATGATTCTTTCCTAGTCCATTGTTTGGCAAAAAACCAATAGCGTTAATGACTAAATCCACTGTGTATTCACCTTTATTTGTTACGATTGCTTCGACTTTTTTTGATCCTTTATAAGCAGTAGCAATTTCATCAAAGTGTAACTCAATACCATTATCAGATAAATTAAGATCCATCTCATCTGTAAATTCTGGATCATAATAGCTTGATAATGAACGTTGGGCGCCATCAAACAGTAACACTTCTTTTCCACGTCGTTTGATTGCTTCCGCGATTTCAACACCAATATAACCTGCGCCAATCACCGCAATTTTTTTAATTGAAGGTAAGCCCACTAGCTGGTCTACCGCTTGTCCATCCTGAAATTTCTTTAAAAAATGAATATTTTCTAATGTATTACCAGGTATTTGTGGTGTGATCGGAATGGAGCCTGTTGCCAAAATTAACTGATCGTATTCTTTACAAAAATGTGTACCGTTGCTTGCTTTACAAAAGACCTTTTTCGCATAAAAATCAATTCTTTCAACAGCGGTTTCCAAATAAACTTTAGCACCTTTTTCTTCAAACTGTTCTTTCGTCGTATAAAACAATTGTTCATATGATTCAATTTGTCTGCCGACCCAAAGTGCTGTTCCACACCCTAAATAACTAAGGTTCGAATTTTGATCGATCATTGTCACTTCTTGATCTGAGTAATGTTCTAATAATGTATTCGCAGCCGCAATTCCTGCATGGTTTGAGCCAATAATTATAGTTCTTTTCATTTTGTCCTCCTTATATTGAATAAAAAAAGTGTGGGACAAAACTTAAATCAGGTTTGTCTCGCACTTTAAAACTGAATAAATGGTAGCCCAAAGTCAGGTTCTTTCGTAATCTCGTGAAAATCAAGCAATACAAAAAACGTATTGTTCGATTTTCACGCAATTGTTCGAACCTAATCGACTGTTGTCTCAACCGCTTTTCAGAATATTCGTTATTATGCTTGCGCGATAGGCAAGATATTTTCAACTTCTGAGTGTGGACGAGGAATTACGTGAACAGATAATAGTTCACCTACACGTTGAGCCGCTGCTGCTCCTGCATCAGTCGCTGCTTTTACAGCGCCAACATCTCCACGTACCATCACTGTCACGATGCCACCGCCAACTAATTCTTTTCCTACTAATGATACATTGGCTGCTTTGACCATTGCGTCTGCTGCCTCGATTGAACCGATTAATCCTTTTGTTTCGACCATTCCTAGTGCATCTGATTTCATTATTATTTCCTCCTAAGATTCTATATATTATTTTTTTTGATCACAATTTCAGTATTGGGTGTTATCCCAAGAGCATTGGCTTCTTCGGTATCAATGTGACATTCTAAGCCAGAATTTTCAACCGCTCGAATAATAACATTCGCTAAACTACCGCCTCGTTCTCCAGAAAATTCGATTGTCACAGCTTCACCATCGTGAACGCCAAATTGACTCGCTTCATATGGCAACATATGAATGTGACGTTTTGCAACAACAACGCCTTCAATGATTTCTGCAGAACCTTTCGGACCGATCAAGGTTACATTTCCTGAACCTACTAAATCTCCTGATAAGCGTAAAGGAGCTTTGACACCTAATTTAAAGGAATCACTTTGCAAAATTTCCACCTGGGTTTGTTTTCTTACAGGACCTAAAATACGAACCTTTTCAATTGCTCCTTTAGGGCCGCAAACCATCACTGTTTCCTTACTGGCAAATTGCCCAGGTTGGGAGAGATCTTTCAATTTTGTTAATTGATACCCATAACCAAATAATTTCTCTACATCCTGTTGAGATAAGTGAATATGACGATTTGAAATGCCAACTGGTATCCGTTTAGAACCTGATGCTACTGCTGTTTTCGTTTGATTTGTTTCAGCCAGTTTTTCTAGTAGCTTACCCAGTAACTCTTCATAATTATCCAACTTCATCACTCCCTTTTTCAGTTATTCATACTAGCTAACACTTGGCGAACCACATTTGCCAGTGTTTCTACATCTGTATCATTGATAGCAGTTGTATCAGCCGGTCGCAATGTTGGTGTTGTATTGGTTGAAGCGCCTTGTGTTTCAGTTTTTTCATAGGTAAATGTTGGATCATCTTGTACTAATGTCGTGACGTCTTTTAGCCCATACGCCACTTTCTTGATATTCAATAGGTGTTTTGGTCCAACATTTTCTGAAACTGAGCTACCGCCAAAGGTTCCACATCCTAAAGTGAATGAGATTGGCAAGCCTGTACTAATACCAGTTCCCCCTTGACTACCGCCTGTATTTACTAAAATACGAGAGGCTGGTTTCGCTGCAAATTTTAATACGATATCACGATCATTGGTATGCAAACTCATCGTATGACCAATACCATTTTGTAGTAATGCGATACTTAAATCACAAGCTTCTTCCCAATTATTCACCACATAAAAAGCTAAAACAGTTGTAAGTTTTTCAAACGATAATGGATAGCCTGCTCCTACACCGCCTTGTGCACCGATCAAAACTTTCGTCCCATCAGGAACCGTGATTCCAGCAGCTTCTGCAATCACAATTGCACTACGTCCCACAAATTTAGCATTCATCGCATAGCCATTTTTAAACAGTAATTTGCAAACTTTTTCAGTCTCAGCTTCTGTCATAAAATAACCACCTTGTGCGTTTAACTCTTGAATCACTTCATTTTTATTGAGTTCTTCACAAATGATTGATTGTTCGGATGCACAAATCGTTCCATTATCAAACGTTTTGGATGCCATGATTTTCGCTACTGCACTTTTTACATCTGCTGTTCGTTCAATATAGGCAGGTGAATTCCCAGCTCCTACACCTAATGCTGGTTTTCCAGAGCTATATGCTGCTTTTACCATTCCAGGACCACCAGTGGCAATGATCAAGCTCACTTCTTTAGCATGCAGTAACTCATTGGTTCCAGCCATCGTCGGAATCGACAAGCAACTGATGATTCCTTCAGGTGCTCCCGCTGCAATAGCAGCACGATTTAACAAATCAGCTGCTTTTTTTGTACAGTTGACTGCAGTTGGATGAGGTGAAAAAACAATAGCATTTCTTGATTTTAATGCGATCATCGCTTTAAAAATAACGGTTGAAGTTGGATTGGTAGAAGGAATGATGCCTAACACTAATCCTACTGGTTCCGCCACATCAAAAGTTCCTTTTTTACTATCTTCTGAGATGATCCCAATCGTTTTTTCGTCTTTGATTTCTTCGTATAATAATCGTGAAGCCGCATGATTTTTATACGTTTTATCCATTACTTTCCCAAAGCCCGTTTCTTCTACCGCTCGTTCTGCTAAACCAACGGCATACTTACTGGCAGCTTCTTTCATATTTTGTAAAATTTTATCAATTTGTTCTTCAGAAAAAGTCGCAATTTGATCTGCTGCAATTTTCCCTTTGCGTGTTAAATCACGTGCTTCTTGGACAGAACGCAAGTCTTTATCGAACATTTCCATTAGTTTTCCTCTATTCATTTATTATTAAAATGTCAATCAGTGCTTGTACCAACTTGTCTTTATTGGTACGGTGGAGATTTTTTTGCGGAATGCTGAAATTCACTTGTTCTTTGGCTAGTTTTCTTAATTCCGTTACTTTCATTTGTTCAAGTTCTTGACGCAGTTTTTCTCTAGGGTCTAGCTCGATCAATTCAGTATTTTCTTTTATTTCAACCATTTCTTCAACAACGTCTTCTTTTTCTTCTATTTTTTGAGCATTATCAACAAAAGCTATCGCATCTATGTTAGGACGTGGGATTACGTGAGATGCTGTCAAAAGATCTGGACCCAGGCATTGAATACTTGCAACTGCTGCCTGTACAGCTGTTTCTACGGCTGCTACATCACCTGTAACCACTACGGTATTTAGACCTCCGCCAACTTGCTTTTTGCCTAAACAATGAACTTCAGATGATTTCAGCATTGTATCCGTCGCTTCGATTAAAGCTAACAAGCCTTTTGTTTCAATCATGCCAATTGCTTCCCTCATTTTCTACCCCCCTTGTTTTGATTTTCCACATAAAATAGTCACTTTACTTGAAGTAGACCAATGAACAGCAGAATGATTTGGAACAACTATAATATCACCTTTAGCAGCCGTAAATAGTGAGTTATCTATAGTCAATGTTAATTCACCACTCACCACATGATTTACCGACTCTGTTGTGTCTTCTTCATAGAAGGAACTATTATCAATTTCCAAAAGACCAAGGCTCATACTACTTTCTTCTGATGTCACTATTTCCTGATACCGCACTCGGTCATTTTCATCACTTATTGGGGAAAGCTTTACGGTAGATCCTCGAATAATTTTTAAACCGCTGGTATGCGTTTGGTATTCAAAAGGAGACTCTTCAAAACCTGTTAGACCCGCTTCATTTAACAGTTTTTTTAATAGGTTTACTAAATCTTCTTTGGACATTCCCTGTACATTAGATAAACTATTTTGTTTTTCAGACAAGCTTTTTTTTATCTTCATATGATATTCGTCCGCTAAATCTTTCGCTGAAGGTGTGATAATCGTTTGATCATCAATAAAAACAACTTGATTCCCGTTGCTGTGAAGGGTCTCGATATCTTTTGCACAAATCAACTTTTTCATTTTATCCCCCCTTTTTAAACAGATTCACAACTCTCATCAATGATTCCGATGACTGCAGCATCTACGGGGATATCATCATCTGCCAACATACGTCTAGCTGCTGATCCTGTCGCAATGATTACCCGATCGCCAATCCCTGCACCGATTACATCACAAACAATCATTCGTTCTCCATCTCTAGAACCACCAGAAATTTCTGCAAGCATTAATTTTAATCCGTTCAGTTTTTCTGATTTTCGAGTTGCCCAAATCGTAGCCATTAGTTTTGCAGTTACCATAGGCGATCATTTTCCTTCTTTTTTATCTCTTCCATTGCTGATGTAACGGATGCAGTATCCCCAAAGATAGCCAATAAGATCATATTTTGAGGACAACTTCCACGAATATCTTCTACTGTTACACCGACTGCTTTTTCAGCAATATCAGCTGCACAAACCATCTCTATCAGCTTTCCTTGAACAAGTCCAACTGCATCTGGTACCCCTATATTATCTTTTGATCCTTTTCGTCGATTCAAAATTGCTAAAGTTCCTTCGCTTGGCGACTTAATAATACGACAATCCATTATGCTTCCTCCTTATGTTAAAAGCGTAGCGAGCTTGCCCAGCTCTGATAAGAAAACAGGAAAAATTGACTATAGTGCTTTTTGCCCTATTTCATTTTTATCTTTTTCCCGAAGACCTTCAAGAGGCCAAGACAAAAGTGTTTAGCTCCGAGAAATAAGAGGAAATTAACGAAAATTGCTTTTCAAATTTTTGTGAATTTCAGCTTATTTCCGAAGGAGCTGCCTTTTTCTCGCCGTTTATTCGGGTTTAGAGATCGGAGCAGAGCGTAGTGCTAGCCCGAAAAGCTAGATACAATAACAACGTTCCGCTTCGCTTCACCTTGCACTTTTCAACATCAGTTCATTTCATTCACTGCGTTTCTAAGCAAAACAAATCGCTTAATCCTGTAGAAAATCAGTAAAATTGGCATTGAAACGGTCTTTGTTTCACTGATGATTTGTCTATTTTCATAAGGATTGATTTGTGTGGCTGGCTATGTTAAAACTTGATTGGTACAACTCAAGGCAATCCCCAAAGGTGTGACAAACATTGGATTTGTTGGCTTGTAAGTGGGTATCCCTGTTGTTTTTTCAATAATCGTTTCGATGTTCTTCAGGCAAGCTGTACCACCAACTAAATAAATGCCTTCAACGTTATAACCTAGCGTTTGCTGAACGACAATTGAAGATATCTTTTCAACCACTGGTTTTAAAACATGCAAAAGTTCATCATGATTTTTCTGATTTCGTTTATATTTTTCAGCTGCTTCAAAGGCGAACTTATAGGCACCTGCAATGACTAATGATAAATGCGTACCACCTGTTGCTTCATCGGCTACTTTAACGACTTGACCGTTTTCAACGATTGAAATACCTGTCGTTCCTCCACCAATATCTACCACAGCTCCATCTGTTATCTTCAATAATTGATTCGCAGCTGTTGGTTCATCTAATAAATTTGTCAACTCAAACCCTGCGCTTTGTACAACATTTTTGATTGCTCCGCCGTCCAATTCGTCTGTTCCAGGCGGCAAGGAGGCTGCAGCATAAACTAGTTCTACCTCTAATTTTTGTTCCAATTCTGCTTTTAATTCTCTTACAAGCTCAACTGCACCAATATAATCAACGATCATGCCATCACGAACAACATCAGCATAGCGATATGCACCTGCCACTGGCTTATACTCTTCATCTAACACAGCTAATACAACACAAGCTGTACCTAAGTCAACGCCTGTATAATAGGTTTTTGAACGATGTTTTACTGGCTTTTTTATCACTTTTTCAAAATCTGCAACAAATTGATTACACGCTTCCATTGCGTTTCTTTTCATTCGTTTCTCCTATTAGCTGTTTTTTTAGCTCAGTTATTTTCTGACTAGCTTCCTTCAGTACCTGATTATATTGAGGATATTCAGTTTGAATTAAATGGATAACGCCATAAACTTTTTTTAGTTTGATCAGTAACAATCCTTGTTCACTAAAAATATGAACAGCATCTAAATTGAATTCTTCTGCTTCACCTAAAGAAGTTTCTTCCTCAAATGGTTCTTGCGCCAATGCTTGAACTAGTGTTTTTTCTAAATCAATAAGTTGCTGACTTATACTCAATTGCAGGTTCATAGCTAAGAGTGCTGATTCTAAAAGTGCTGAGGATACTATTTCTTTATACCCCTTTAACGAAGTGAACGGTTGAGTTCCTGCATTTTTTTTTAATTCTGCTTCGGATATAATTTGAATTTTTTTATCCAAAAGAAACTGTTTCGCTCCCGGCGTTAAACGCAGCTGATTCGTTAGACAAAATTGTGTAAATGCCTCTTTCCGAAAATCCGTTCTGAGCTCACTTTCTGTCACAAAATGCATTAACAACCACCTCTTAATAACCTCTTGTATAGTTGTTCTAACTCTTGAAGGGTTGGTTTTCTAGGATTTGTTATTGTACATTTATCTTCCATCGCTTTCATTGCCATATCTGGGATTGCAGCTAAAAATCCATCTGAATCAATGTCATAATCTGTGATTAGACTTGAAATCGTTAGTTGTTTCAAATGTCGGTTTAGCCCATTGATCAGAGCATAGACTGTGGCTTTAGGTGTCCCCGCTTGAAAGCCTAAAATGTTTGCGATTCGTTGATAGATTGCTAAACTTGGGATTTCTTTATCAAGCTCCAAACCAGCATTGTAAGAAATAACATGTGGCAATAAAAGTGCGTTTGCTCTACCATGAGGAATATGGAATTTTCCGCCTAAAGCATGAGCCAAACTATGACAAATTCCCAATGAAGCTTCACTAAAAGCAATTCCAGCCAAACAAGAAGCATTATGAACTCTTTCTCGTAGTGCCAAGTCGTCACCATTGTTCACAACCGCTACTAAGTCATTCCAAATAATCTTCATTGCTTTTTCACTAGCGGCATCTGTA
Source organism: Enterococcus sp. AMC1251 (assembly GCF_058216535.1). NCBI lineage: Bacteria > Bacillati > Bacillota > Bacilli > Lactobacillales > Enterococcaceae > Enterococcus > Enterococcus sp. AMC1251. The sequence continues at coordinate 2,205,988 of NZ_CM177098.1, forward strand.
AAATCAGTCGCCTCTGTTGAAGCTAATGCTTCCAGACAATGTGTAAATACATCGATTCCTGTATCTGCTGTAACACTTTTTGGTACACTGACTGTCAACTCTGGGTCTAAAATTGCTAAATCCGGAACCATTCGATCATCTACTAAAGCATATTTACTTTGATTTATGGGATCTGAAATTACTGCAAAGGAAGTCACTTCACTACCTGTTCCACTCGTTGTCGGTATACAAATCAGTTGAACTGAGCTACTCTTTTCTGCCATTGTATAAATATGACGAATAACCTTAGCTGCATCCATTGCCGAACCGCCACCTAAAGCAATCAAACCATCTGGTTTTTGCTTGATTGTAGCCATTAAACCTTTTGTAACAACATCAATCGTTGGATCAGGAATAATTTCAGAAAAAATACTACAGCAAACGTTATTTTCTTCTAATATCTGTTTGATTCTATCAGCCGTTCCATTTTTCTCCATAAATGGATCACACACGATCAAAGCACTTTTTAAAGAAAGAGAGTTGATCGTTGATAATGCCTCAATACCAGTCACGATTTTTGTTGCCATTTTAAATTGCTTTAACACTCCTGTTCCTCCTTTCATCTAATTTCTTCAGCAAATAATTGAATTTCTTCTTTTATAAAATGGAGGAAAAACGGTTGTTTTGTACAGCCAATTTCTTCCATGATTTTTTTAATCGTTTGTTTTTCGATTTCCTTATTTTCTTTTGTTTCGTAAAGTGCAACGCCTATCACAGGGACTCGAAATACTTGTGCAAACTTAGGTGGATAGCTTCTTTTCCTACTAGGAATGGGAATCAAAAAAAGAACTTTACTCGCTTTTTGCTGCAATGAAATAATATGTTTGTGCATCCAAGGACTTTCTAAGTAGGAACTTGGAACAACAATCGTTTCATCGGTAAATAAGATACTAGCAACTTTACGAATTGGTTGGCTTGACTGTTCTATCGCTTGTGCGATCATCTGATTCTGTTGCTGATTGGGTCCAATGATCAAAATACGCTTCTTCATGTTTTGCTCACTGGAACAATGTCATAGTTCAACTTTTCTTGTAAAATTGTTACGACAGCTTTCAACGCTACCTCTACACTCTGAACATCCCCACTGATCAAAACAGATCCTGTAAAACGATCTAAAAAGTCGACCTCAACGCCGGCACTTTTTCCCGCTACATCTGCCGCAATAATAGCCGCTTCAACAGGTGAAATCGTTAAGATTCCTATTGCTCCAGTCGCCTCGATTCCTAATGATTCGTAAACCTCTGGAATTGGCGAGGCAATGACATGAGCCAAGGTCACTTGTTTTCCGGGAACGGATTCTTCAATAACTCGTCTAGGCGCTTCTTCTTCCATCGGCGGTACATCCTTTCTAATGACGAACAACCCGAACAGGAAACTCATATTCTTTGATCCAGCCTTCAATACGGTCTAAATCTGCTTCTGAAAGTGAAGGATCACCTGCTACTGGGTAGTCCATTCCCAATTGTCCATATTTATTTACGCCTAACTTATGATAAGGCAACAAATCAATCCCTAGAAAATTCGGATAGTCTTTGTATGGAAGTAAAAAATCAATGATTTGTTGAATTTCATCACGACTATCGTTGATCATTTTCAACATTGGCATCCGAATCTGAACTTGATAGCCAGCGTTTAAAACCTCTTGAAGATTTCCTAAAATCTTTTCATTACTAATACCTGTCAATTCATTGTGTCTAATCGGGTTCATATGCTTTAAATCAAACAAAAATAAGTTGATGTATTCTGCCATCTTCATTAATCGATCCATTCGTGAATGTCCACACGTTTCAACAGCAGTATTGATTCCATCAGCACGACACGCCTGTAATAACGCTAACGCTGCTTCAGGCTGAGCGGTACATTCGCCACCACTAAGTGTGACACCGCCACCTGATTGTTCATAGAACGCATCATCTTCATGAATGACTTCCATCAATTCAGAAATAGTTTTGATTTCGCCCGTGATATTTAAAGCAGCCATTGGACAGACATCAACGCAAGCGCGACAGCCGTTACAGGCAATGTCGCGTCGTACTTGATGATGATCATTTTCATCCATGTAATGAATACCCATCGGACAGACTTCCACACACGCTCGACAATCACTACAGACGCTTTCTTTATACATTACTTGAAATTTCCGTTCAAGCCCTTCAGGGTTAGCACACCATTGACATCTTAAGGGACAGCCTTTGAAAAAGACGATCGTACGAATCCCTGGACCATCATATAAACTATATTTCTGCACATTAAAGATCATCGCTTGCCGTTCAATCGTCGTTGTGTTTTGAGTCGTCATTTTTTCATCTCCTGCTATTAAAACTTCGTTAACATTGTTCGGCTGATGATTTCATCTTGAACATCCTGACATAATTCAACGAAGAAGGCACTGTAACCTGCTACCCGAACAATTAAATCACGATATTGTTCTGGATGTCTTTGTGCTTCCAACAATGTCTCATTATCTAGATAGTTAAACTGCATCTCGCCGTTTCCTAAAATACTTGCAGTTTTTAATAAAGTAATCAAACTTTCTTCGCCTTCAGGTGTATCTAATAATCCTGACATGATCTTAAAGTTATGCACCATTCCCATATTCATTGTATCGTTTGCCATCTTAGAAATTGATTTCACAATAGCAGTCGGACCTTTAAAGTCGGCTCCTTGAGACGGACTGATTCCGTCAGACAATGGAATCCACGCTTTACGTCCGTTTGCTGAAGCTCCTGTCATTTGACCAAGTGGCGTGTTGTTTGAAATTGATAGTGTTCCATGACAAAGTTCAGAATAAAGGGTTTTATATTGACGGTGTTCGGCCTCTGTAAAATGGATCAATTCTGCTGCAATTAAATCAGCATAGTCGTCGTCATTTCCGTACTTAGGTGCATTTAAACAATCAGTACGTACTTGTTCATAACCGACAAAATCTGCTTTTAATGCACGATTTAATTCTTCTAAGGTATATTTTTTATCATCGAAAACGAGTTTTTTGATTGCTGCCATCGAGTCTGCATAGGTAGCTAAACCTGACCAAACAACCCCAGGTCCAAAGTTATACATTGCGCCACCGCTTGACACATCCTTACCACTTTCCATACAGCCTTCGTACATTAATGACATTAATGGCTTCGGTGCTAAATCACGATGAACTCGTTGCGTAATGACCGTTGCAACAGATGACCATTTTGTAATATATTTGATTTGTTCTTTCACTGCTTCTTCAAATTGCTCATATGTTTTAAATTGAGAAATATCTCCCATATCTGGACAAACTTCTTTGCCATACCAAAGTGGTACTCCTCGATTTAAGACAAGTTCGATACAAATCGGCCATTGCGTATATGCTGTTGATGTCCATTGATATAAACGGCCTGATTTTTGCGGTTCAACACAACCCATCAAACAATAATCACGAGCATCTTCGATCGACACCCCTTTAGCAAGCATCATTTTGATATGTGTATCATCAAAGTGACAAGCTGGGAAACCAATTCCTGCACGAACAACCTCTACTATTTTTTTCAAATATTCACGAGGTGAGCGATTATGAATACGACAAGCCAATGATGGTTGATAGACTTTCACATGACGAACCGCATCCATTAATAGATACGTTAATTCATTGGTTGCATCGTGACCTTCACGTGTCACCCCACCTACACACATATTTACGAACGGTTGATATCCAGCAAAGAATTTAGAGCCGCCTTCGCTAGTGATCCACATCATTTCAGACATTTTAATCAGCATACAACCCGCTAATTCAAACGCTTCAAATTCAGTCATGTTACCTGTAGTTAAATCATTTTTGAAGAAAGGATACATGTACTGATCCACACGTCCAATCGACATTCCTGTTTGGTTTTCTTCTACAACAAGTAATGATTCAATTGTCCATACTGCTTGAATGGCTTCCCAGAATGTATCGGGCTTGTGTGCTGGTACTTTTGCATTAATTTCAGAAATTTTTTGTAATTCTGCTTTACGTTTCGGATTTGATTCTTGTTGTGCTAACTGCGCTGCATATTCAGACAGGCGGCGAGCATAAATCATGACTCCTTCAGTTGTATCGATCAAGGATTTATAAAAGTAGATTTTTTGGATATCATCTGGATTTTGATAGTCTAATTTTTCCAGGTGTTCTTTTGCTTCACTTTGAATATCCAACATGCCTTTTTTCATTAAAATAACATCATAACCTGGATTAGAGTCTCCACCGCCATTTAACTGATGGTAAGAACAATCTGATACAAAAGACTCGCCAGATAATTCCCAAACGCCTGCTTCACGGAATTGATCTTCACAATATTCATCAATAGATCTGCCTTTCCAAAATGGAAATAGCTCTTCTCGCATGATTTTTTTATCTTCATCAGAAATAAAGAATGGATCTTGCGGACGACTTGAAATCGTATCAAGCTCTTCTTCCATCCAACGCCAAGCAATATCTGGAGAAAAAGCCCCAGCACGTGGTGCCCCATTTGGCGCTCCTACGATCAACTCATTCTCTTGAATCACTAATGGTGCTGTTTCACAGCAACGTTTAAATGATTTTGCTCTTAAAACATTTTTAGGCATTCCTGGATTTTCTTTTGCAAGTTCTGTGATCACTCTCGCTCGATGCGTTGTAATTGTAGGTTTTTGCTTTAAATAGTTTATTTTTAAGGCGTCTAATCTACTGGTGATCCCATTAGGAACAGTCGTTTCATTGTTTGAAGAAAATCCGCCACTCGTTGAACCAGTCTTTGTCACATCATCTGCAACAGTCGCAAACATCTTCATCAAAGCATTCCGTTCTTCTGAACTCAACTCTTTTGTTGCTTCGGCTAATTTTACCGAAAATTCTTTAATGTCCATTTTATTCCCTCACTTTACACCAATTTATTTTTCCATTATTTTTTTTAAAATCTTTTCTAAAACTTCTGTATCAACAATACTCTGAGCTTCATCTATTACATTTGTACTTGCTAGCGATTCTACTGGGTAGCTGATTTCACGAACATACGTCAAATCTTTTGCCGTAATATTTTTTGCACTGATACCTCTTCCAGTTGTATAACCACCTAAAATTACAGATACTGGTAATGTCGACCCTAGACCTAAACTCGCTGTGCTTGCAGGTGCATTGACAACCATACGTCCTACTGGTTTCTTCAAAGCAAACTCTTTTAGGACTGATTTATTTTTGCAATGTATCGCTAAGGTATGGCCGTTATTTTTTTCTTTTAATAAACGAATCGATTTTTCGCATGCATGCATCCAATCTGGTTCTAAATAGAATGCTAAAACAGGGCACTTCATTTCATTGGCAAAAGGATCTTCGTCATGCATGTAATGTTGTTCTGAAACCAATACTTTTGTTGTTGGTGCTACACTTATTTGCGCTTTTTGCGCTAACCATAAGGCATCTTTTCCAACACACATTGGATTGATTCGATTGTTCTTTGGTTGTAAGAGTGCTAATAATTTGGATTCTTCTTCTTTTGATAAGAAGTGCGCGCCATTGGTCTGCAATAGTCCTCTAACCTCAGAAGCAATCACTCCTTCTGCGATTAAATACTGCTCTGTAGCTGGTAATAATCCGCAATCATACGCTCGACTCGTCACGATTGCCTCCACTGCTTGTTTGATATTAGCTGATCGTTCAATAAAAACAGGTGTGGCGCCTGATCCGCCATATATGATCGGCCGTTGGTAATTGGCTGCGTTGCTATAGTTTTGATTACCAATAGCTAAAATCATTGAAATATCTTGACTACTTAACATCTCTTTTACACCTGTATCTGTTAGAGAACTGACACATCCTAAACATCCTTTAGGCAATCCATTTGCTTCACAAATTTCTTTCATTTTTTGAAAAATCATCTGTGTTGTTTTTTTTGCTTGTGGATCTGGAATGAGTATCATTGCATTCCCAGATTTTATGCCAATTGTCAGACTGTATAGAATATTCAACGTCGTGTTTTCTGGTGGTAATAGGATTGGGATAACGCCTAATGGAACGCCTACTTGTAAAATATTCCCCGCTGAATCTTCTACAAGATTGCCCACACATTGCTGTTGATTTAGCTCTCCAGATAACGCTTCCAAGAACTGATCGATCAGCACTTTTTTATCGTTACTACACCCTAGGTTGGTTTCTTCCACTTCAGTTGCGATAAATCTGTTAATCTCTGGTTTGATCTCTTCCAATAGTTTTTCCACTATTGCATCCAGATTCTTCTGTTCATACTCTTTCACTAGTTGCTGCGCATCTCGCGCAGTTTCAACTAGAATCCGTGCCTCTTGGATAGATAATAAGTCTTCATCTACTTGTTGCATCTATTATGCATCTCCCTCCTCAACAGGTAAAAGATCACTTAACCGATATCGATTGATCATTTTATTTAAATCCGCATGCGGACTTGCAATTACGACTGAACTATAGACAGTTGCACCTAAATTTTCAACTGCCGTAATACCTGCTTCAACCGCTGATTGACATGCAGCAACATCTCCTTGTACGATCACAGAAATATAGCCTGAGGCAACATTTTCATACCCAACCAACTCAACATTGGCTGCTTTGCACATTGCATCACAAGCTTCTAAAACAAAAACCAGACCAAATGTTTCAATTGCACCAATTGCTTCATATGTTTTCACTCATTTTCCTCCTTGCACTACCGATCAATGTCATGAACAGAAACAATATCACCAACGTATGAAATTGGCCGAGGCATTACATTGTGTGCTGTTAAGTTGCCGATTTCAGATGCCGCTTTAGCACCAGCTGCAACAGATGCTTCAACCGCTGCGATATCTCCTTTGATCATGATCGTTACTAAAGTAGACCCAATATTTTCATAAGAAATCAATTCAACATTAGCCGCTTTCAACATTTCATCAGCCGCCTTTAGCGCTGGTACTAATCCTGTCGTTTCTACTAACCCTAAAGCTTCTTCCCCACGATATCTCATGTAGTTCCTCCTTACGCCAAACGATATTTTCTGTCAACATATTTATCGACAGTCGCTCTACCTTCATCGGTAATTTTGTAATAAATCACTAAATGATCGTTCTTATCCAAATCATACGTCGCTAACTCGACTAATCCGTTGGCTTCTAACGCCATCATGTGTTCCAAATACATTTTTTCATTAAACTGTTTTTCTTGCCCATATTGTGGTTTCAACTCTTCCATGATTTGAGCAACATCTATTTCTCTTTGGTCATACATTTGATTTAACACAGCTGTTCGACTAGGCAAAAGCATCTTACTCTTCCCCCTTTTTGAAGAAATCTAGCGGATTCATCGTAACTAGAATCGCACCGATCACAATAATCACTGATCCCATCACCATTGTTGGTGTTAATGTTTGACCTAAGAATAGAACACTAAATAAAACACCCCAAAACGCATACGTTACATTTAAAGACATTCCAATCGCAGTTCCTACCATCGCATTGGCTTTATACCATGTTAAAAATGAAACCGCTGCGCTTAATCCAGATAAGATTAACCATAAAACAGGTGTGACTGCTGCCAATGTACCAAATAATAAATTAAAGGCACCCACAGCTGGAACGACAATGATAAGAACCACTAGACCAGAAATTAACTGACGTAAGTTTACAGCAACATCTGTATCGATCATTGCACCACCAAAACTTGAAAATACACCTTCTAAGCCCCAAGCAATTGCGGCAATCAAGGCACAGATGATGCCCAACGTAAAGTTAGGGGCACCTTCTGGCTTCACCATATTGATCGTGATTGCTCCAGCAACAACGACGATCATTCCTAATACAATGCGAGTAGTCGGTTTTTGCTTTAAGAATATCCAAGAAAATAATGCACCAAACAAACTACAGGTTGCTGAAATAGGAATCGCATAAGCACCCGCCATCGCCAATCCAACAAGATATGCTCCATTAGCGATCGGTCCACCTAAGAGAAACCCAAGTACCAACAACTTACCCGGTTTGGTGTGTAACGTTCTCATTAATTCTTTTAATCTTCCTTGCTTTGCGTTATAGAATAAAAGTAAAATACCCGCAAAAAAATCATTTAAACCTGAACAAACAAACGGAGCTGCTAAAAAACCTGCGGCACTGACCAATGGATCATATCCACTTGCTACTACAACAAGAGTTGAATATATCCCGTACGTAATCCCTGAAATGACTCCATTGCTAATTCCTTTCACCTGAAAACCTTTTTTTGCTTGCTCCATTTTAACGTCTGCGTTAGTACAAGAAATATTTTTTCCACTTTCCATGTCTATTTCTCCTCAATCGTTATTTTCAACTATCTATTTGGCAAAATATTTTCAACTTCACTATGTGGACGTGGGATAACGTGTACAGATAATAACTCTCCAACACGTTCAGCCGCAGCTGCACCTGCATCTGTTGCAGCTTTTACTGCACCTACATCACCTCTGACCATTACGGTTACGATTCCTCCACCAACAAACTCTTTACCAATGAGTGAAACATTCGCAGCCTTTACCATTGCATCTGCTGCTTCGATCGAGCCGATCATTCCTTTAGTTTCTACCATTCCTAATGCATCATGTTTCATGTTTTTTCTTCCTCTCATTTTTGAATTAAAAAACGCTTTCTTTTTGACAACCCCATCATATTGGATGTCCTTAAGGGCGTAGTCAATGACTTTTTTAATTTCTTTTCTGTGTATAACGCAGAATTTCCCTGTACTAATACAAAGGTTATTCTCAATTAGCAGTCCTAATTAAGAATACTCTTTGTCCTTTGTGCTAAAATATTTATTTATTCATGTATGATAATTATTCTTATTCTAATTCTTTCGTTTAATAACAGCAGTAAACTGATACACAGCATGATCATTTTTTCACATGGCGAATCATCAACGCCTTTACGGATTTTCTTTAAATACATTGAATTTCAATGATTTTTTTTATTTAATAACTATACTAAACGAATTAAAAGCTTTCAAATTGAGTTAAAAAGACAATTTAATAACAAACTAAAAGGTTCCCCTAAAGGGGAACCTTTTTGAATTTCATGCACAAAAAAAGGAAAAATAGTCAGTAATAGAACTATGACCATTTGCTCCTCTTTCTTGCTATTCTCTAATTTTATCTGCTGGAATCAATAACTCAACAACAAAGTTATCAACATTCATTGTTGCCCAATAATCAATCACATAACGCTGATAAACTTCGTTTTTACATCGATAGTTGTTTTCTTTTGCCCAAGACTGCATCTTTTTATATTGTTGAGCAAGGTTAGTCAAATCACCTATGTGGTAACTAGACAGAAACATTTGACCGCCTATCATTCGTTTTGGCATCTTCGGATTTGGTGTACTGATCGGCTTTTGCATGATCATCATTTTTGAACATTGGAAATCACCTGCTTCACAATCTTCAAATCGAAGAATGACAGGTCCAGTGATTGCGCAATTCTGTTCTTCTAAATAGTTTACCCAAGGAATATTGATTACAGCATCCATATAGTTGTCGCGAAACTCTTGCTCTAAAAACACATAATTTTCTTGCTCAAAATATTTGACATTTACATTTTGTATGCAATTCTCACTAGCTAATGTGCCTTCTCGAATCAAACCTAGCCAGTCTGAAACCGCAGTATAACTATTACGGATCCTTTTTTCTTCAAGCTTTAATTCCTCTAACTTCGTTAAAAATATATTTTCTTGATAGAAGTAGTCTCCTGTTTGTTGAACCCCTTTCATTTCCTGTAACTTAAAGCCCATCTGTTTATAATATTTAATTACAGGAATGCTGTTCATTGTTTCTTCGGTGTAATACCGATAACCATTTTCGACACTTACATGATCTGGTTTCAATAATCCTAATTGCTCATAAAAACGTAATGTTTTGCGGGAAACATTACATAATTTCGCAACTTCACCAATTGAGTACATTTGATTAGTCTTTTTGCATATTTTTATATTATTCATTAGACATCTCCATTACTCGCAGCCACTTATATTATTGAGAATTTCTACACAATTGTCAAGCAAATATCCAAGATATCTATATTTCAGTTCATTTTAAATAACAATCGGAATGTTATGATACGCTATCATTTTTTTTGACTAACGCAAAAGTATAATTCTTCATTTTTACCCATTCTACCTATCTTTTTTATCATTATCTAAAACAGAGTGATGCATCCATCGATTAATATGAACACCTAAATAAACAATTTCATTTTCTGGTATTTGCGTATCATAAGTTTGAGCGATATAATGCTTTACTTTTGTAGCAATCTTCATCGCTTCGGGATATAACGCATATAATGTACTGAATTTGTATCGATTTCTTGGTGTAATGAATAACGAACCATATTCACGATTGCACCGACTAATTTAGCTTTTTTCAACCTATCTTGATCTTCATGATTATCTGAGTGAGCATGAATTAAATAAATGGAAATCCTTAATACTTGTTCGTTCGTGATTCCTGTTATTTATTCATAGCTTAAAACTTTTTTTAAAGAATGCGTTTCGTAAATTGACATAGTTATCTAAAAAAAGTCACACTATAATCATTTTGGGATAAAATTGTATCTTGAAAATGGGAATTGAAAAATTTTGTTTGTAAAATTCTTTGCATTGTTGTAATTATTTTAGACATTATTAGTAGTGTCGCTTTATTTTATGCAATGAGCAAATATGATACTATAGGAACTTTTATTAATAAATGCAAAATAATCTCTTTAATTTATCAAATTCAGAAGCCAGAGCAATGAATTTGATTCTGTCGGACTAAAACTAAAATTCGTTGTTGCCAATTTTGATACTGCTGGGCATTACAATAAGCGCTTCCTAAGAAAAGAAGAGTGTGATCAAATCTTTTCGGTTATTCGAATCACGACTGTGATGGAACACAAAATGAAAAAAGTTCAACTGAAGAATCTACTTCTTCTTCCAGTATGGAAAACAAGGAAGTCGTCACCTCTCTAGAAACAGAGTCACTGGCTTTTGATCCTAGAGATGTGTTAGATGAAACGATAAAATCAATAAAAACGTTTGAAGATTACTTGAGTATGTCTCAGGCAATCATTACTAACTATTTTTCTGATTATGCAAGTCTAATCAAGGATGCTATTTTATATAATCGAGCAACGTTTGAAGAAAAAAGCAATATGAAAAATATAGCAATAAACGCCTAGTTGGTAAAGTTTCTTTAGTTGACTTTCTAATTGGCTATCTCTAGTTTGAAGATGTTAGCTTTGAATGATTTATTTTAGCTATCTATTTACAGAAACAGAGCAAACAATCAGTAAACTTTTAAAAGCTCACTGATTGTTTTCTCTGTTTCTACATTTTCCTGACACTGCTCGGAACAAATCGCCAACTTATAGTTCTGATCGATTGTTCGTAACCTGAATTTTTCATCATTACGCTTCTTCCCCATATCTATCAACTCTATCTGTTCTTTTAACTTAAAACTAAAAGAAGTAAAATCTTTGCTCAATCCAACACCTATTTTCTTTACATAACTTTCTTTCAATGTCCATAGTGAAAAAAATGTTTCATGTCCGTTTGACTGTTGCTCTTGAATCTGTGTCCATTCATCGCTAGAAAAAAAAGGCGCAAAATCAGACAAATTCATAGAAGTATCCATTCTTTCAACATCTATTCCAACTTCAGTATCGCTTACAGAACAACAAACATAGTTTCCAGCATGGGATAAATTATAATAAACATTGGCGTATTCTTTTAAATAAGGTTTACCATAGAAATTTTTGTTAAACGAGAGTTCTGATTCATCAATTGAAAAATGTTCCAACAACATTGCTCTTATCAAAAGTCCACCAATGAGTGATCTTTTTTTATCCATTGGGAAATGTAAACTATTGATTCTAGCTCGTCTATCTTCATCGATATAGCTCAATAAGCTAGTCCATTTTTCTGGATGGATAACCTCTCGAATGTCCACTATAGTTGTAAATAGCATACTCTCTCCTCGCTATCTTATTGTTTTTCTAAACTAAATACTGTTTTTTTATAAAGCTTTCTTATCGCTTTCATTCTTCTTTTATTAATTTCAATTGACCGTTGTTTGCTTTTTCACTCTCAATCTGTAGTTCATATTCCTTTGCAGCTTCAACGTCAAATGAACGAACAGCTGCACTGATGAAATAAACAGATATGATGCATAGTAACAACAACACACCTATAATCGAGAACCCTAACGGATCCTCCTTTTCTCGTATGACATCTGAAAACACTCCTGCCAGATGCACCAACATGAAAAATAACAGTGGCCGAACTGATACTACTTTTTTCTGTCTGTATTTCCATGCTTGTCTAAGAAGGATTAAAGATAAAACTAATCCACAACTTAATAAAAACATCGAACTAATAATAAAAGGTGGTGTTAAACTATGAATTTCTTCTAGAATCTTTTGGTTTGCTGGTGAATCTTCCTGTACAAATCCTGTAATTACTCGCTCTCTAAAAAACAACAAGCTTCCCAAACTAATCAAACCAATAACTGAAAGGATAATTTGGGTCAATGCAGTTATCACCATTAAAATAATTGGTAATTTGTAATATGCAAAGTATCTTCTAGGAGAAATGCTCGACTGTTTTTTTTCATATTCCATCATACTTTTTGTTCTCCTTTATCCATGCGAACGATTAGATGATTTTTACTGACTATTTTATGCAGAATCAATAGTGCTAGTTCTTATAATCGGTGGTAAAAATTCATGAACATTCAACTAATCGTTCTTTTTCTATTTTTAGAGAAATTCTCTTGTTAGTTTACCCTACAACAAGATTTGGATGAATCACTTTTTCAAGTCTACCGGCATTCATAACCAATATTGCGTCATATAATTTAGTAGATGCGTCTGTCAGTTTATGCGTAACGTGAATGCAGGTCTGGTCTTCAAGCTCCAAGATTTCTTTTTCAACAGATTCGGCAGTATTTTTGTCTAACGCACTGGTAAATTCATCTAGTAACAGAATAGGCGCTTGTCTGATCAATGCTCGAGCAATTGATATTCTTTGTTTTTCTCCGCCGGATAATGAATGACCATTTTCTTGGATCGGTGTATCTAAGCCCAACGGAAGCTCCTCAATTAAAGAATAAAGCCCAGAGCTCTTGACCGCCCAATTCAGTTGTTTATCGTCAAAAGTATTATACAATGTAATATTATCCCGAATGGTTCCCGAAAATATAAAGACATTTTGATGCGTTGTTGAGATTAAATCAAAGAAACTATTGCCCTCTATTTTTTGATACTCCAAGCTATCGACTGTAATTTTTCCGTTATAGTTTCCATAATAATTTTGAATCAATTTCAATAACGTAGACTTACCGCAGCCACTCTTGCCAGTAATCGCGTATTTTTTCCCTTTTTCAAAGTGAAAATCAAAATCTTTGAGTACGTTATTCCCTTCTTCATAACTGAAATCAACACCTTTAAAGGCAATGCCTTGTTGGAAATCTGTTTTTACAACGGGGGTCTCTTCGTTGCTTTGCGCTAAATCAAACAGCTCATCCAGTTGCTGTCTAATCCCTTGTGTTGACTTAGAATTATTAACCGCCGTCAAAAGAATATTAATTGGATTCATCACGCTATTCAATAACTGAATAACAGCTAATAATGAGCCCATAACTAATCCACCTTTTATAACAAACCAGCTTCCTAAAATCATTATAGAAAATACAATGAGTATCACTAAATTTTCATTGACTACTTTTGTTATTCCTTGACGAATATTGAACTTTAACTTTATGGATTCTAAATTTTTATTTGATTCATCGAATCCATTTTTCATTTTTTCTTGAGCGTTGAATGAACGAATCACCTCATAGCCGGATACTAGATCCTTCGTTTTGCTTGTAAACTCTGACATATTCGTTTGAATATTTGTTCTTAATTTGTTTAGTCCAATCCCTGTAAACGAAGACATCCCTAGAAAAACTGCTGAAATGATGATGACACCTAGTGAAAATTGCCAACTAATAATAAAAAGAGAGGCAACAGCTATTACAAAGGTTACAACTGATTGAATAATCAAAAAATAGGATTTGTAATAATTTTCTTCTAACGTTGTCATATCATTTGTCAAAATCGAAATATATTCTCCACTACTTTTATCATAGAATTTTTTGTAGCTTTTATTCATGATTGCGCTATAAGCCTTACTTCTCAGATTTTCAATTGATTCTTTAATATATTTAGACACCACGACTTCTTTTAGATAGTTGATAACAAAATAGGCTAAAATATAGATAATTGAAATGCCTATAGATCGTTTCAATGCATGAATATCCTTATCCATTGCGCAATCCAAAATCAATTTCATCAAAAAGGCAACAAGTACTGCCATACCAGCTGAAAATGCTGTAAACAATGTAGCCAATATTTTTAATTTCAAGTTATTCTTTTTCTCCACTACAATCTCCTCTTTTCATTTTTCATTTCTTACACTCCAGATATACTCTATTTAGGCAGACAATCTTGTTGAGAGAAGCAGCTGATTTCTTAAGAAAACTCTTAAAATGGATCCTACTGCCTCTCATTTTTTATATAGAAAGCTGCTTCATAGATTTAGTATTAATGGTCATTTTCATTCCTTTTTCCACAATATTCGCTATCAACTGCTGTTCAAAATCAATCAAAAATTCTGTAATCATTTGTTCTGAATATTTTTGCTGATTATATTGAACACCGATATTGATTCGACCGTTTGTTATTCTGGAATAACAATATATTTCATAGTTGACACAAAATTCTTTAGGCGGAATATTTCCAAATTCAATTGCTGAAAGAGACAAGCCATCTGTTTTTTCGACTGAACTACGTACCTCACCTAAATTATTGAATACGTAACGCGGCTCCATTGTGTAGTTATGTTCATTATTCAGATATTTTTTTATAGAATAGCCGCGCCCTTTGTTAGGTACCTCATTTAACACCCTATTTACATTGATCGCTCCTTGACTTTCCAAATCCGATTTTTTAAGTTTTACTGGATAAGGTGAAGTAAACCAGCCAATTGTTTGGGACAGATCCAAAATACCATAATCAAAAGTTCTCCCGTGAGACTCCAGTTCAATCAAAACTTCTTCTTCTTGTATCATCTGAAACAAGCTGTGTCCAAAACCTGTAACTAAGAAGGCATCCATACTGATATGGCTACGTTTGATAATTTCTTGTAGTTGCTTTGTTTCTTCATTCGATAAAGTAAATTCACAAAGTGCCATCTCTCCGATATAATTTGGAGTGAACTTAGTATCTGGAAGTTGTTGCAGGCTGTCCCAGTACGCCGCTTCTTCATTGAACTCTTTCCCTTCAGCATAAGCAACACTTTTTTCAAGCCATTCGTGGAAAGTACTTGACGAAGGTTGTAAACACTCTTTTTCACCATTATAAAGTCCTATCAACTCTTCCAAAAGAATCATCCAAGAAACAGTATCTAGTAAAAAGTGATGCAACGTTAGAACACAATAACTAGTCTGATTATCTGAACTATTAATCAATGTTACTCTGAACAAGCTTTTTTCCAGATCAATCATCTGTTCCTGTTTTTCAGCGATTGACCTAACTTGTTCTGCTGTTACTTTTTTATAAGTCAGCTCATTAATAACTAATCTTTGCTCAGTATTTCCATAAGCATGGACCCGTTTTCCTTCTCTTATTGGGTAGTAACTGCGCAACATTGCATGTTCAGTAAGAAGGCTTTGTAAAATATCTTCGATTTTTTGTTTATTGATTGTTTCTACATTTTCCAACAAAACAGTTTGAGTAAAACCATTGATTGCTGAAATCGAATTATGTTCAAGGACCTTTTGATGCATTGGAGAAAGAATCCGCTCTTCTGCAATTTCCTGTTTTTCGTGCTCGACAAGTGTCTTCAAGTTTGCTGCGATAGAAGCGATATCTGCTTGATTTAAAAACTCATTGATACTAATTGTATAATCATTTTCTCTAAGCGCTGATATTACTTCCAGTGCTTTAAATGAGTCTCCACCAATATCCATGAAATGTTTATTGAAATCTACTTGCTTCAGCTGAGGAATTTTTGCTAGAATCACTGATTCTACTACTTTCTCAGCCTGAGTTTCCGCTGAGCGTTCCTGTATCTTAAGTTTCTGCTTATCAAGTATTTGTAATAGTTTCTTTTCATCTACTTTTCCATTAATCGTTGTTGGCAGTTCAGCGACTGAAAGAATATGCTTCGGTATCATATAATACGGAAGTACATTCGATAGTTCTTTTCTGACCAGTTCTAACTTGTTGGGTGCTGTTGTAAATGCCACAATTTCCCATTTATCACCCATTTTATTTGCTATCACTTTACATGGATTTTGATTAGTAAAATGGATTAATTCTTTTTCAATTTCGGATGTTTCAACTCTGTAACCATTGATTTTCACTTGATTGTCTACTCTTCCAAGAAATTGAATATTTCCTTCAATATCCCAACGCGCAAAATCACCCGTACGATACACTCGACCAACCTTTGGCAATGTAACAAATTTTTCTTTAGTTTCTTGTTCCAAATTCATATAACCTTCAGCAAGTGTTTGACCTCCAACACAAAGTTCTCCTGAAAAACCACGAGGAGCCAATTGTAAGTTTGAGTCTAACATATAAATTTCAGCATTTGGAATAGCCTGACCAATGGTAACTTCTTTTCCCTTTTTAACTGCTGCAATTGAGCAATACATTGTTGCTTCTGTTGGTCCATAGCCGTTATAAAGGTTAATTGTTCCATTAATATGATTTATTTTAGTAACTAGCTCTTGGCCTAATGCTTCTCCGCCAAAAATAATATCCGTCAGTGTTTCAAATGCATTTAGCTCAACCATCCTATCAAAGCTATTTTCTATTCTTGATGGAGTAGTGATAAGCATAGTTATTTTTTCATCAGCAATCGTTTGAACCGTTTGCTCTGTAGAGAACCTCTTTTCATCTTCTAATAAAACAACACTTGCTCCGTTGTATAATGCCATCCAGAGTTCAGAAGAAAACATATCAAACGAAACAGAAGCCATAGATAATAATCTGTCCCCAAGTCCCAGGTTTAAATAAGTGTGCGTATTTGCTAGTAAGCTAGTTAATGATTCGTGTGTAAGAATCACGCCTTTGGGCTTCCCTGTTGTGCCAGATGTGTACGTTATATAGGCTCTATCAGTTAGCATGTATTCCTGCTCTGATACGTTCATACCAATATTCGTTATAGTATTCATATTATTGATAGCTGGCCACTCAATTTCCTTATCTGTAATAACTAACGTAGTACCACTATCTTCCAGCATATATCTTACTCGCTCTTTTGGTAATTCTACATCAATCGGTAAATACGCAGCTCGAGCTTTTAAAACTGCCAACATCGCAATGACAAAAGATTCCGTTCGATCCAGATAAATTCCAACTACCGAATTAGGTTTGACCCCTTCATTAATTAGTCTTAAAGCAAGCTCTTGACTTCTTTCGTCTAATTCCTTGAATGTCAACTTATTATTTTTGAATTTTATAGCGTTTCTCTCTGGATAATCACTAGCTAACTGTTTTAGTTTTTTTACTAGCAAATCATCTTTACCAAATGATTGCTTGTTTCCTGTTCCTATATCCAACAATTCCTGTTTTTGTGCAGAAGTTAGAATGTTGACATCCCGCAACTTGATCTCAGAAGCTGTTATTGCTTGTTCAATTAAATTTTCATAGGAAGTAAGAATCGTTGAAATAGTACTTTCAGCATATAGATCTGAATCATAATTTGCCATTATCTCGATTTGCCCATCATAATCCAGCACTTCAAATGAAAGATCATATTTTGACGTTTCTGGTGTTTTAAAATCCAAGCACGGTTCAAAAGCAACATTGTCAGCTTTAAAGCTGCAGTTGTCTTTTGCAACATCTTGAAAAATAAAAGCATGATGGAACAACTCTTTTTTCCCGTTATCTGTCTGATTGAGCTCATTTACTAACAAGTCAAACGGATAATGCTGATACTTTAAGGTTTCTTCATATTTATCTTGAAATGCTTTTAAATAGCTACTGATGCTATCTGAATTTTGGATTTTCGTTCTGATCGGTAATGTATTGGCAAACATACCAATCATGACTTTTGTATCTAAAATATCTCTATTGCCCGTAACAGTTCCTATCACAAAATCGGTTTTGTCCGCATATTTCATTAACATTAATTGGTAAAGCCCCATTAGAAATGTATTTACAGTGATTTTTTCTTGTTTACACCATTTAACAAGTTGATTAGTTAAAGAACAATCCAATAACTTAGGAATTGTTTTTCCATTGAATTGTGCTTCTTTGGGTCTAGAAAAATCAGTTGTCAGTGCTGTGTCAGGAAACTCTTTAAATTCCTCTACAAAGAAGTCTCGTTCCTTTGTGTAAGCCAACCCTTCTTCGTAGTATGCATAGTCTGAATATCTTCGAGCATCTTTAGAAAGTTCTTTTCCACTCATTAATCTTTTGAAATCCTCAATAAAAATATCCATAGAAAAACCATCCATAATAATATGTGAGAAACTGAATAACAGTCTCTGTTCCTTAGCACAGTCTTCGAGTTCCACTAAATGAGCTTCCCATAATGGTCCATCCAGTAAGTCAAACCCGCTGACTAGTTTAGAACTATTTTCTATGAATGTTGTATTATCCATTTTGTGTTGAAATACAGAAATCTCTTTATTATTGACTTGTTGTTTAAAGATCCCTTGGTGCTCTTCCACAAATTGAATGCTCAAGGATTCATGATTCGCTGCTAGTTTACCAAGAACTACTTTCAATTTTTCAATAGATAATCCACCTTTTACAGATAAAACCAAAAATGTATTATAAGCATTGCTGCCTTTACTCTGCTGTTCAACTACATACATTCTTTTTTCTGCTCTAGATAGTATCATCTTACTTTCAGGTTCTCTTTTTGGAATATCAATCTTTTGTGATGAGCAAATAATGAGCCGTTCTTGTTCTACTATCGACAAATTTTTTAGAACATCACTTACTTTAATGGCTTTATCAAATGCAAGAGTCAGTTTTGAAGCTAAGGACATTGCCAATAGAGAATTTCCTCCACTTTCATAAAAATCAGAATCGATCGAAAACTGCTCAGTTCCTAAGATATCTGTCCAAATTGCCATTATTTTTTTCTGAACTTCTGTTAATTCTTTTTCAGCACTTTTGATCTGAACAGTATTTGCTTTCTCAAAAACTGTTTCTAAAACCGCCTTATTCACTTTTCCGTTTGAGGTTGTTGGAAGTTCCTCCATGAAAATGAATAAATCAGGAACCATATAAGCTGGTAATAGCTCTTTCATTTTTTCTCGTAACGTCTCTTTTGATTGCTCACTACCTGTATAAAAAGTGGTTAGTTTTAGATTGTTCTGGGCATTCCCCATTATGGCAACAAATGAATCGTTGATACCTTCTAGTGTTATCATTTTATTTTCAATTTCACCAATTTCAATACGTTGGCCTCCAATCTTATGTTGGCCGTCAATTCGTCCAATGAATTCTATTTCTCCTTCGGCTGTCCATTTTACAAAATCGCCAGTTTTATACATTTTCTGTCCAGAAATTTCTTTGCAGGTTCGCTTTACAGAATTAGTTAACTGAGAATTGTCTAGATATCCTCGCATGATTCCTGGGGAAACAACATATAGTTCACCGACAGCACCTGGTGGAACAAGATTCAGATTTTTATCTAAAACAAGTACTTTAGTATTCAGCAATGGTTTTCCAATAGTAATTCTTTCACCGAGCTTCATATTTTCTTTCACAAGACAAATAACAGTTGTTTCTGTTGGACCGTATGCATTTTGAATTTCTCCACCAACGACATTTTGCACTTTTTCGAGCACTTCCGGTTTTAAGCTCTCTCCACCAATAATCAGCGTTTTAAACTTCTTAAATACTGTTGTTGCTTTCGGATGCTCAATCATTAAGTTGATACGAGAGGGTGTAGTAATCATACTTTGAATATTTTTTTCTTCTAATAGACAAAATAGTAGTTCCATATCCTTCCGTTGTGCTTCACTTGCCATCACAAACTCACCTTGTCGTCCCAAACAATAAGTTAGTTCATATAAAAACATATCAAATGAAATCGACGAAATTGAAACGATCGCTAAATGATCTTGCTCATACCGAAGTTCCATATCTAAAATTAGATTGATCAATCCTCTTCGTTCCATCAATGTTCCCTTAGGATTCCCAGTTGTCCCTGATGTATAGATAATATACGCTAAATCTGAATTAGCAGTTTTATCGACTAGCAACTCGTCACTATAATCAGCGATTTCAGCAGATAAGTCAGAAATGATAGCTGCATCTATTGCCAAATCAGTGATGTCATTATCCGTTAACAATAACTTTGCACCAGAATCCTTCAACATAAATTCAATACGGTCTTTTGGTACTGTTAAGTCCAATGGTAAAAATGCTACACCAGCTTTTAACAATCCTAGCATTGCCAATACTGTATCAACAGTTCTATCCATATAAATCCCAACAATATCGCCTTCACTTAGTCCCTTATCTAAAATCATCCGTGCAACTTGATTTGTCACTTTGTCAACCTGATCATAGGTATAAGACACAGCTGAATCCGTTAAAAATACTTTTTCAGGCTGGCATGTCAAGCGGTTCGCTAGAAAACTTGTTAGAGACTCTTCACTAAATTTATGTTCTAAGCCATTATTATGATAAAGCAGTTGTTGCTTTTCACCTTCACTAACAATATCCAGTTCATCCATTTTGGTATCGATTTCATTAGCCATTATGTTAAAGACTCTCGTTAAATGATTCATCATCTTTTGAATTTCAATTTTCGTAAATGTAGCTGAACAATACGTAAATTCAACGCTGAATAATTCTTCTTGGAGCATTGCTTTGATGTTCAATTTATAATTATTCTGTTCTTCACCAATGATCTCTTTAAATGCTATTGGTGCATCAGCTTGCTCCTGTTCAACACTAAAAGGATAGTTTTCAAAAGCAAGAATATGGTCAAACAGATTTCCTTTGATACCTGCTTCATGCTGAATATCACCTAAACTACAAAATTCATACTCGCAGGAAATATCTGCATGCTTTTGGCCTCTAAGTAAAATATCCTTCACGGAATCATTTTGCTTACATGAAATTCTGGTCGGTACTGTATTGATATACAACCCTACACCTGTCTCAATATTGTCCAGTGCTAAGTTTCTTCCAGAGACTACACTGCCAAACATCACGTCATCACTATAAGTGTATTTTTGCAATACAATTCCCCAAGCAGTTTGTAATGCCGTGTTTACGCTAATCCCATATTTTTTCAAGTGATGATTCATTTTTTTAAATGTATTTTTTTCCAAGGTAAATGCATGCTTTTTAAATGCCTCAGCTTCTTCAACATTACCAATTAGTTGAAAGTTCGCTTCATAATTTTCTAAATAATTCCGCCAATAAGCCAATGCCGTTTCTTTTTCTGAATGTTGAATGGCTTCAACGTATTCACCAAAAGAAAATAAGTTTTGTTCTTGAATCACACATTCTTTTTGGTTTAATAAATTCTGAAAATCACTAAGTACAATGCCCATACTCCACCCATCAAGTAAAATGTGATGGAAACGAATCGAAAGGACTTGCTGATCCTCAAACTGAAACAATACCGCTTCAATAAGTAAATCTTTTTCAAGATTAAATTTTTGGGCTTGAGCCCAAAAGACTTTCATATCCTCATCATTTTTTTGTCGTTTTGAGAAATCAATTACAGTGATTTTCGTTTTTCTTTTTGAGAGAACAATCTGCACAGGTGCTTTGGTTTTTTGATACATGAAAACCGTTCGAAAGATATCATGTCGATCAACTAGCTGTTGAAAAGCACTTTCTAATACTTCTTCTTTTATCTCTCCTACAACTGGTAAATATAATTGAACTGTATACTGATCGTTTGCTTTACTCATTTGAGAGTGCAAAAGCATTCCCTGCTGAATTGGAGTCAATGGATACATTGCGCTAATATTATTTTTCATTTTTTTTCCCTTCAAGTATGCTCGTTCAATGCCAGAACAAAAAATGATTTTGCTCTGACATTGAACGAGCTATTTTCTTAATCCTTGTATAAATCTCTTTTTAAACTACATCACTTAACATATCGAAAATGCTATCAAGCTCATCTAAATCGATATCTGTACTGTTTAGTTGCTTTATGTTAACTTCTGTCAATTGCTCTTTTTTATCACAGATAAGTTGCAGATGATTCATTATCATTGCTAGCAGTTTTTCAATAGCTTTTTCTTGATAAAGCTTCTGGTTATACGATAACGATAATTTTAATTGTCCATTCATGATAACAGCATTGAAAGAAAGACCAATCGACAAATCGACTTTGTCTGCTATTTCTTCACCAGTATAAAAATCTTCTATCTCAAATGCTTGTTCTGATTGATTTTCTCCACCCATTTCACCAAGATAATTGAAGAAATGCTTATTCGAGCTGTGGTACATCTCATAAAGCTGATTTTCGCCATCTTTTTCTGCTAAATAACCAAAACCTATTCCTAAATTAGGAACTTTTTCCATCGTCAAATTAATATCTCTGACAGTTTCCCAAATATCAGTTCTTTGGGTGAATTTAAGAGGATACATGGAAGTAAACCAACCAACGGATTGTGAAACATCAATTTCTTCAAACATTTCCAATCGACCATGACTTTCAAAAAATACTGTGGTTTCTTTTGTTTCGTTCAATTTCATCAAAGCATCGACGTAACTGCTAAGCAATGCGGTATCAAACTTTATCTGCTTATCGTTAAATACAGTTTGCAGTTTCAATGTTTCCTCCTGTGAAATCATCTGCTCTATATGCTTAACTTCGACCATCGAACTTCTCTCAGTTTCAATATGTGAGGAACAAAATGCCTTCCAATAGTTTCTTTCCTCTTCAAAGAGTTGTCCATTTTTAATGGTATCCAAGTTATTGTAAAAATCATTAACCAGCTCACTTTTTTGTGTCAGCTCTATAGGCTCATGCCTATCCATAAGGTTAGATAAGCGATTCATATCTTCTGTTAAAATCCTCCATGATACACCGTCTACTACTAGATGACTCACTGCGATAAAGAAATAATCGTGTTCTTCAGTGTGAATAATACAAGCACTAAACATTTGTCCTTCAGAAGGTTTGACCTCTCCTTGAATTTTTTGACTGACTGCTTTGATTTTTTGCTGCACATCGGCTTCTTTTGCCGTTGTCTCATTCAATGAATAGCGAATATCAGTAATAGGAAGGATCACATGCACAGGCGTTGTTCCTGTGTTGTTAATTTGAGATCTTAAGCTATCATGGTGACGTAATAAGGCTTCAATGATTTGCTCATATTGTAAACGGTTTTTTCTAGTCGTTTTTAACACGATAGATTGATTAAACACTAAATCCGAATCATTCAGTCGAAGATATTGCTTTTCCAACGAAGTCATTTGGCTGACTCCAGAAAATGCTGACCTTTCCTGCTTCAGACTTTGCTGCGTAGTATCAATATAATTCGCAATTGATTGAATGTTTTTTAAGCAAATAATATCCTTCACTGATATGTTGATACCTTCTGCTCTCATTTTCCCTACAAGTTGGATTGCTTTGATAGAATCTCCACCTAAACGATAGAAACTTTCCGTTTTACTAGTTATTTCTTTCCCTAGAACCCCTGTAAAATGCTTTGCAATCCTCTTTTCTTGGCTACTCATTTGAACATTTTCTTCAGTAGCTTCTTTTATTGGAAGTTTTTCTAAAAATTTCATGTCTACTTTTCCTGAAACTGTCATTGGAATGGCCGCCACTGCTACATAAAAATCTGGAATCAGGTAATAAGGTAAACTATTCGATAATTGTTCTGTAATTACTTGTTCCTCAAATTCACCAACTAAGAAAGCCGTTAAGACTTGATGATTTAACGATTCAGACTTCAAAAGTACAATTGCTTCACGAATTCCTTCCAGCTGTTTTAAAGCCGTCTCTATTTCCTTAAGTTCAACTCTGAAACCTCGAATCTTCACTTGACTATCTTTTCTACCTATATATACGATTTCTCCAGCGCTTGTCCATTTTCCAAGGTCCCCAGTTTTATAAATTTTTGGATTATTCAAATATGGAGCATCGACAAAACTTGCCTTTGTTTTTTCTCTATCCGCTAAATAACCTGTCCCAACTCCAATACCACCAATAGCGATTTCTCCAACACTTCCCAAAGGCAGTAAATGATTATTACTATCAACGATATCTATTGTATTTCCAGTAAAAGGTGTACCGACTGTCACAGTATTGTTTCTCTTTGTGAATTCTTTCCCCGCACAGAATATCGCAGCCTCAGAAGGACCATACATATTAAAAATTTTGACTTTTTCATACGATAACAGTAAATCTACCGTTACCTGATCTAATGCTTCTCCACCTAAAAATAATCCTTTCAAAGCCGTAATACTCTTGCAGTATCGCTCTTCAGTCATCATCATCCTAATTCTTGATGGTGTAGCCCACAATAAGCTGATTTTATTAGAAACGATCATATCGTTAATCTTGTCGTTATCTAACCGTTCTTCTTCAGTTGATATCACCAATGTCCGACCCGATCCAAGAGCCATAAACATCTCAACAATAAACATATCAAAAGATATTGACGTTAATGACAATACATTTCCCATTTGACTACAAGCATTTGCTAATTCAACAATATTTCTAGTACTATTCAATAATCCCTGATTTGTGTTTACTACCCCTTTGGGTTTACCAGTAGTTCCAGAAGTGAATATAATATAGGCTGAATCTTCACTTCGATAAGCAGCCGGCGTTTGCCTAAACACATGAGTAAAATCAATATTGTTCACATTCCAAATTTCTGTATCTGTCTCTAACATGATCTGATCATCATTTGTGCAAACGATTGGCGCTTTAGCAGTTTCAAGCATGTACGTTATTCTATCGATTGGTAGTTCTTTATCAATCAGAATAAACGCGGCGCCAGCTTTTAAAGCTGCAACAACAGTCACAGGAATTTCTATCGATCGGTTCATTAAAATAGCAATAGGTACATTTTTTCCTAACGTTGTTTGCCTAATTCTATCTGCTAATTGAGATGAGCGTTCTTCCAGCTCCTGATACGTAAGCACTTGGTCACCTATTTTGCAGGCAATTTCAGCACTATTTTTAGTAAATACATTTTCCAAAAATTGCTGAATTGTTTCTTCACTCTTATTTGGTACGCTCCCTCTGAATTGAGACAGTTGATTTTTTTCTGTCTTAGTTAAATAATCCATTTCAGATACATCGTTATTTAACTGCTCTTCAACTGTTGTCAACAAGTTAACGTAGCTTTCCATTAAATGGTCAATTATTTCAGATGAATAAATTGTTTCATCATAGTTCACTAGAAATTGGATTTCATTTTGGTTCAATTCGGCTTCAACTATCATTGGGAATTTAGGATCTGATGCATTAAAGTTATCTGATATAGTCTTTAAAATAGGCGACTCTATATTGCTGCCATTATCGAATTCTTGTAAGATAAACAATTCATTGAACAGTTGCGGTACATCAGTTCCATTTACTTCATTTGCTTTATCAATAATCTCATTAAGAGGAACCAAATCATTCATCACAGCTCCAGCAATTGCTGAACGTTGCTCCAATAATACTTCTCTTAATTTTTTCTTTTCATTCAATCTCATTCTAACTGGAACTGTATTTGCAAACATTCCAATAATTTCTTCACTTCTAGATACAGACCTCCCCGAACTGATTGTTCCGAAAAAGGTATCATTCACGTTCATTGCACGACAGCGTAAAATTGAAAATAATGAAAAAGTAAGCTGATAAAGCGACATATCTAATAATTGAGCTGTTCGTTTCAATTTATTTACAGCCGCTTCTGTCATTACAAAAGATGCATTTTGTCCCTTCGCTTTCTTAGTAACACCAGTTGCCGCTTCTTGACAATCAAAATTTGAAACAGCTTCCGTCCAGTATTTTTGACTTTCTTTATAGCTTTCTGATTCTGACAATGTTTCTTCAAACAGCGCGTAATCTGTGTATTGAAATTCCACCTTCTCAAGTACTTGATCACTCAGTAGGCTATTGAGTTGTTTTAAAAGTAATTCGATGGAAAATCCATCAATAATAATATGATGAAAATTAAGAATCAATAGTTGGCGATCCACGTTTCTAATAAGCATAAACTGATATAGTGCTCCTTTTTCTAGATCAAATGCTTTTGTGGCAGCTGATACATCTTCTTCAGTCAAAAGGTTTTTATATTGTTCTACAGAAACTCGGTCATTTTCACGAATATATTTCCTAGCTACTCCATTTTCATCGTAACGATAGTTAGATCGCAAATTATCGTTTGACTGAACGATTTTTTCTAAAACTTTAGTTAGATGTTCCAAGGAAATATTCTTAATTTCAATGCCTTGAACCAAGTTATACATTTTACTATTTTTTTCAGAAGCCTCAAAAATAGAGAATAATCGAGTTTCTGTTTTTGTTAGCGGATATGTAGCTTGTTTTTCTCCTTTAAGTAAGGCCAACCCATTTGGTTTTACTTCTTTTATTAATACAGCCTCTTGTGATTCAATCGTTGAAGCCTTAAAGAAATCATGCAGCATAAATGCTTGATCAAAATAGGCTTGAATCTTTGAACATAAGATCATAGCAGTAAGAGAATTACCACCAGCTGTAAAGAAATGATCTACTGTGCCAAATTCCTCATGTCCCAGAACTTCAGCCCAAATAGTAAATAGGGCTTCTTGAACAGCTGTGGCTGGTTTCCTGAATTTTTTCGTTGTAGTTTGAGTTGCAATGAGATCTGTATAATATTTTTTATCAAATTTTCCAGAAATCGTCGTTTGAATACTCTCTTGGTGAATAATAGAAGTAGGCACCATATAATCTGGTAAAATCTGTGATATCAAATCTCTAATTTGCTCAACATCTTTCAATCCTGTAATGACACAGCCTAACTCAGCTTGATTGCTTTTATTTTCATAAGGAAAAACTGTTACGCTGGTAACGCCTTTAATATTGGCAATTATTTTTTCTATTTCTTGTATTTCAATTCTTAAACCTCTGATTTTGATCTGATCATCTTTTCTTCCCAAAAACACCAAATAGCCATCTTTTGACCAGCTACCCAAATCACCTGTCAAGTAAAGCTTAGAAGACGGATCGATTGGGTTAGCTATAAATTTCATATTTGTAAGATCTGGTCGATTGATGTAACCTTCTCCAACAGGTGTTCCGCCAATACAAATTTCTCCCGTTACACCAAAAGGAACAATGTTTTTTTCGTCATTCAAAATATAGAGTTTACTTCCCACTGCAGGCTTACCTAGATACTGGCTGTTCTCTTCTTTCACTTCCATTAACGTATTATAAATAGTTGTTTCAGATGGCCCATAGGCATTGAACAATTTGGCTGTGGTTAGTTCTTGTACTTGTTTATATAAATTTTCTTCAATCTTTTCTCCACCAACAATAAAATTATTTATTGTTTGAAATGATTCTGGATACGTGAGCAAAAGAGAATTTAGTCGACTCGGTGTTGTCAAGATAGAACTTACTTGATGTCTCAATGCTGCTTGGGCAACCTTATGATTATCTTTTCTATCTTCTTCTGAAGTAATGATTGCTTTACCTTTGGCTGCAAAAGTACATAATAGTTCAGCTATAAACATATCAAAACTCAAAGAACTTAAAATGATACTAACTGGTCGATCATTCCCTACATATTTCCCTAAATAATCTGCCATATTAGCTGTTGCTTTTGATTTTAAAATAACACCTTTAGGTTTGCCGGTCGTTCCAGAAGTATAAATGACATACGACGAGTCGTCTGATTTTGTTTTCGCTGGTGTGTCATAACGAGTCGCTACTTGAGCCAATTCATTTATCTGGATTCCTACTTTTTTACACTTCTTTGAAGAAAATGGTACTTCAATAGAATCGAAAACTAACAATCCCGCTACCTCAGAATCTTCCATCATTAATTCAAGTCTTTTAGCTGGTAAATCAGGATTAAGTAATAGAAATGCATGACCTGCTAGAATAGTACCAAATATCATAGCAATCAAATTTAGCCCTCTATCTTCATAAATTGCGATCATCTGATTTCGATCAACAATATTTTTAGCAATTTCTTGAGCTATATAACTCGCTTTATTTTCTAGTTCCTGATAAGTCCATGTTTCATTTCCATCAGTCAGTACATCCAGAGAATTAGCTTCATTGAAGATTTTTTCTACAAACTCTTTTAGCGTATCCGCTTCAACTTCTGGAAAAGATGTATGGTTAAATGTTTCTGTAATAGTTAGAAAGTCCTTTTGATTAACTAATTTTAACTCAGAAATTTTCTGATTAAATCCTTCCGCTAGCCCTTCCATCAAGACAATCATCGTTTGCCCAAAAATATCAATCAATTGTTGGTCAAACAAGTTTGATTGCCACGTAAATAATAATTCTGTCTCTTCTCCTGGATAAATAGCGATTGATAATGGAAAATGTGATTGTTCTTTAGAGTTAAGTTCTTTTATTATGAGACCAGTACCTTCAGTAACATGAGAAAGATCCAGATCATAATTTTCCACTCCAATAATTGTATTAAAAAGATTTTGACCTAAAGGGTGATTCTCAATGATATTTTCTAAAGGATATGACTCAAGTTCAAGCGCCTGGTTACCGAATTTTTGCATACGTTTTAGTAACTCTAATACACTATCACCTTGTTGATATCTCATTCTGACAGGAAGTGTATTAATAAATAAACCAATCGTATCTTCAATTCCATCAATTGGAATGTTTCTTCCTGAGACAACATTTCCGAAAACAAAATCTGATCTGTTATATAATTTAGCAACTGTCAGTCCCCAAACAGTCTGGAATAGCGTACTAGAAGTAACGCCAATTTCCCCAGCCTTTTTCAGCACATCCTTCATAAGCTGTTTAGATAGTTTAAACCTTTTTGATTTCACTTCGGCTTTTTCGTTTGTAGGCTTTTCTAAATGAAGCGGATCGCTGTATTCAGACAGATATTCTTGATAAAATTGTGTTCCTTTTTCTAATGAATCACTTGATTGCCACTTCACATATTGTTTATATTGAATCGGCTCAGCTAATTTTTTTCCAGCGTAAAGACTGAATAAATCTCTTAAGAAAATATCTAAAGACCATCCGTCCACAATGATATGATGAAATAGAATATCTAATTGAGCAGTAGTTTCGTCGCTAATAAATAGATAGCCTTTTACTAAAGGTCCTTTCTCCAAATCAAATTCTTCTTTTTCCCAAAATATCGTGCTGACTTCTTCATCTTTTGTTTTATTCTGAATAATACTCAAATCTGAAGTAACTTCCGAAAAGACCACTTGCATCAATTTCTGATAGTTTTTTTGAGGGAAAACAGTTCTAAGACTGTCATGTCTGGCAATAACTTGTTCAAAAGCAACTGATAATCGATTGACATCTATCGTTCCTTCCAACGTTAGACTGATTTTTACAGAATAATTTTCATTATCCTTTTTAGAATGAAATAACATTGATTTCTGTATGGCATTAACTGGATATAAATCCTTAATTTTTCTTTTCATGGTATACTTCCTTCTTCGTTATTATGCAGATAAATATGCTAGTAATTCATCTAATTCTTGATTTGATAAGCCGCTTTCTTCAAATTCACCCGCAGAGCGCACCTCATCTACACTTGCTTGTTCCAAAAATGTTAGAATTGTTTCTAAATTCTCTCCATACTCTTTTACCGAGTCTGAAACTTCGTCCTGCTCATATAAAGCTTTATTGTAAATTGCAGAAACCGTGAGTTTTCCTTCTATAATGGTTAAATTGAACGTTAAGCCAATATTTAAATCAACCTGATCAGAAATATCATATGTTTCATTTTTACGTTTAATTTTAAATAGCCCATCCGATTCAACTTTCATTTCTCCCATATAGTTGAATGCCAGACTTGGCTTCTCATCATAGGTGAATCTGATCTCTTCCTTGATTTCTGCTGACGAAAGATATTTTAATATGCCATAAGAGAAACCATTATTAGGCACTTTAAGCAAAGTATCTTTCACTTCCCTCAACATTAAGTGTACGTCTTTAGTATCCTTTACCGAAAAGACTACTGGGAAAAGGGTCGTGAACCAGCCAATAGTGTTTGCTACGATTAATTCCGTTTTGTCTGTTTCTCTTCCATGACCTTCCATCATTACAATTAAATCTTCAATATTCTTTTTCTTAAAGGTCATCACAAATGCTGCAAGTAAAATATCTTGAACTTTCGTATTATATTTTGTATGAATATCTGAAAGTAATTTCTGAGTAATCTCACTTGAAAAAATCTCAGATCTTTCGGCTGTACTAAACGATTTAGCTAAAGCTAGTTTCGACTGCATTGATTTGACTTTTTCCTCTACAAAAGTCCAGTGAGAGATATCTTCTTTTAATACTGTTTTATGGTCTATATCTGTCCAATGATTACTCC
Source organism: Enterococcus sp. AMC1251 (assembly GCF_058216535.1). Classification (NCBI taxonomy): domain Bacteria; kingdom Bacillati; phylum Bacillota; class Bacilli; order Lactobacillales; family Enterococcaceae; genus Enterococcus; species Enterococcus sp. AMC1251. The sequence goes on from NZ_CM177098.1 coordinate 2,236,524, forward strand.
AGTTCAACATAGAATCACTATTCATCAACTCATAAACTGATCCGTTCAATTTAGCAGAATATAACTCTGTAAAATCTCTCAATAATATTCGTAGTGATAATCCATCTGCAATTAAATGATGGACTGCCACTATCAAATAGTCATTCGCAGATGCTTTTAATAAAGAAACTGCAAGCAACTTGTTTTCCTTTAAGGAAATTTTCTGCTGGTTTTGATAATCCACATATTTCAATTTAGTTTCTAGTAAGTTCGCTTTTACACTATGTTCTTCAATAACAAAATTATTTTCATTTTTTGGCAAATATTCAGCTACTATGCCTTGTTCAGTTTTTCTAAACTTCGTTCTTAGTTCCTGGTGGTGGGCAATGATTTCTGCAAAACATTCTTCCACTAGTTGTTTATTTAGTGCCACAGCCGATTCAATGATCATTGATTGATGGAAGTTTTCATCATTCAAGTCATTTTTGCTAAAGTAGAACTTTTGTATTGGTGTAAGCGGAAAAGCTTTTGTTTCATCATAATATTTTTTAATGAATTCTTTTTTTATCTGTTTGGCGTTAGGTGCTAGCGAACGAACATCTGTATGATCCATAATTTGAGTAACTGACACTTCAATCTTTGCTTTTCTAAGAATAGAAACCAGTTGAATCGCTTTGATTGAGTCGCCTCCGTTATAAAAGAAATTATCAGTAACACCAAAATCTGGTTTACTCAAGATTTTTCTGTATGCTGACAATAGAAGTTCTTCCATAACTGTTTCAGCTTCTTCAGATTTTGAATCCATCACGTAGCCTTGCTCAAATATATTATCTAAGGCAGCAACATCGATTTTTCCATTTCTCGTCATCGGAAAGTCAGGAACATTTATCAACTTTGGCATCATGTAGTATGGCAAATGATTTTTCAATTCTTTTTCAATCTCTTTCAAATCAGCTGCTCCAATAACAAAACCACGAAGTTCCCCAACACCATTTAGTTGTTTCCCCAGATGAACATGAGCTGCTTCAACTTGCTCAACAGACAATAAAACATTTTCTATCTCCTGAAGTTCAATCCTAAAACCATTTAATTTTATTTGATGATCCTTTCGTCCCTTATAGATCAATTCACCATCTGCTCTATAAACTGCATGATCTCCGGTTCGATACATCATCCCTTCGTGAAATGGATTTTTAATAAATTTTTCTGCCGTCAGTTCCTCTTTGCCAATATAGCCTTTTCCAACGCTGTGCCCACCGATACATAGTTCTCCTTCATAACCGATTGGTAAAAGATTATTATGTGTATCAACAACATATACTTTAGAAAATGCTGCCGGTACGCCAATCGTAATGTCCCTTTCATCTACTATTTCTTTACCAGAACAGTAAACGGATGTTTCTGAAGGCCCATAAAAATTAAACAATCTAGCGTTTGTACGCGTCAGTACCTTCTTAGATGTTGAAAATTGAAGATTTTCTCCTCCGCATAAAATAACTTTCAGTTGCTCCATATATTCAGGGTAGTCATCGATCAGAGAATCCAATCTTGTCGGTGTAATGATTGTAGCTTCAACATTCTCACGACTGATTAGTGTTGCAATTGAATAGTTATTAATTCTCTCTTCTTCAGTTGGTAAGACAAAAGTTGCTTCCATTGCTAAACTAACAAAGAAATCTAAAACAAACATATCAAACGTTACAGCTGCAACTGTTAGATAGACTGAATTACTCAAATCAAATTGCTTCATTAAAAAATCACTCATGTTAACGGCTGAATTACTTTTTAGTTTGACTCCTTTAGGATTTCCTGTTGTCCCTGACGTGTATATGACATACGAAAGATCTTCACTCGTTCTACTAACTAGATAAGATTCATCAGTACTTTTCAATTTATCTAGATTGGACGGTAAGCATAATGTTAATACATCTGTTTCCACAATTTCAGTTTCACTTTCTGTAATAATCAGTGAGCACTGCGAATCGTTAATAATATATTTTTTACGGTTCTCAGGAAGACTAGGATCAATCAGTAAAAGTCCAGCACCCGATTTCACAACAGCTAACATTGCAGTATACAATACCGATGATCTTGGTAATAAAATCCCTACAATATCATTGTTACCGATTCCTTTTTTAGTAATTTCTTTTGCATAATAGTTCGAAATACCATCTACCTGTTCAAACGAAAGACTTTCACCAGCACAAACAACAGCTTTTTTCTTAGGATATTTTTTTAATTTATCTGCAATATATGTGCCTAGTTCCCTTTGATCCTCCAGCGTATTTTTATAAGTGTTATTAAAATTTTCCTTGATTTGTTTAATTTCTGCTGTAGATAAAATAGCAATATCTTGGATTCTCTTCCCTAACTGTTCATTCACAGAGACTAGCGTATTTTTATATAATTCAATAAATGCTGTCATTTTACTTTCTTCAAATAACGCTTTGTCGTAGTTCAACTTCAGATAAACGTCTTCTCCTGACTCCAAAACTTCCATTGTCAAATCAAATTTAGCGAACTCCAGTTCTTTTTGAATGCTGTCAAATAGAACTTGAGTACCGTCCTGCAATACCGTGGTATTATCCTCTTTAAAACTTTGGTAAATGAACATGTAATCAAATAATGGATTTCTATCATTTGAATGTGGCAATTCCAAATCAGTAATCAGTTTATCTAACGGATAGTTTTGATTCTTCAACAACTCTAAAGTACTTGTTTTGATTTCAGAAAAATAGGTTGCAATTTCTTTATTTCGATCTGTATTTGAAAGGAAAGGAAGTGTATTTACAAACATACCAATAGACTCTTCAAATTCAGGTTCGGTTCGCCCAGAAGCTATGGTTCCCGTAATTATTTTTTCTGTCCCTGTAAGTCTTGAGAGTAACAGATGAAATACTCCTTGAGTATACATGGATGCTGTTATTTTCAGTTCTTTACACGAATTTTTTATTTTTTCGGCTGTATTTTTATCCATCAATTGGTAAATTGTTTTTCCGAGATACTTGCGTTTTTGAGGACGAGGATGATCTTTAGTTATTTCTTCACGTACTTCTATCAGACTCGTTTTTTCTTTCCAATATTCCTTCATCTCTTTATAATCGGCCGCTGTTTCTGCATCAATAAATTCCTGATAGGATGCTACTACTTTTTCTTTGGTCGTTCCTTGGTCGTATTGCTTTAATACTTCCTTCAAGAAAATCTGTTGAGAAATACCGTCAAAGATAATATGATGAACGTTTAGTAACAATGTTGCCTGATCATCTTCATGTCGAAACAATTTGAAATCATGCAGTGGATATTGATCCGGTTTAAATTTAGGACATTGCAGCTCAAATGTTTGGATCAACTCTTTTTTGGTCTTGATTTTTTCAATCAACGCTATTGGTTTAAACGTTACTGGTTTCTTTTTTAAGCCCTGATCAGTCATTTCATATTTTATCGAAAATATTTCATACTTAGACAACACTTGATTGATCGCTTGTTCTAACCTATAAACATTTAATCTTCCCTTAAACTGAATAGTTGTTGTAATATTATACAGCCCTTCAGGCGATCCCATACTCGCTGAAAAAATCCTTTTCTCGGCATTTGATACTGAGAGAGTCTCTAACTGGTCCTTACTTGGAGCTCCTACAACACGATCTGTTCCTTGGTCAATTGTAGAAATAAATACGTCCAAGTTTTCACTTTGAAAAAGGTCTTCAATTGTTGCCTTATAATCATTCTGTTTTAAACAGTTTATCAATTTTGCAGCTTTTAATGAGTCGCCTCCTAATTCAAAAAAGTTGTCCATCAGATTGGTAACATGGATATGAAGAATCTTCGATAGTTCCCTCAAAACTTTTTTCTGTAGCAACGTTTCAGGTAACTTGATCTCTTCACTATCATTTTTAAGTGTATTTTGTTTTCTTTCTAACAATTTTTTACGATCATATTTCCCATTCAGAGTTAGAGGAATGGTGTTGATTGGGATAAAATGATAAGGGAGCATATAAACAGGAATCACTTCCTGCAATGCTTTACGAAATCCTCTGACCGTGAAATCTACATGATTTTCAGAAACAAAAAATGCCAATAACTCATCATTACCCTCTTGATCTTCTTCCACGAGTACAACTGCATCTAAAATACCTTCTAACTTCATTAGTGCTGCTTCTACCTCTGAAAGTTCTACTCTAAATCCTTTTAATTGGACTTGACTATCTTTCCTACCAGAATAGATTATTTCTCCAGCACTATTTTTTCTCCCTAAGTCTCCTGAGCAGTACCTACGATCACCAGTAACTGGGTCAATAATAAATTTTTCTCGACTCATTTCAGGATTGTTCATGTAGCCTTGTGCCACACCATACCCACTAACAATGATTTCTCCAATCTCTCCATTTGGTACCGTTCTGCTAGTCTCACTATCGATAAGATCAAATTCTAACCCAGGCAAAGGCTTGCCAATGTTTGAATCATTCGTACTGATTTCACACCCCGTAATCTCTTTATATGTGCCGTGTACAGTGATTTCAGTAATTCCATACATATTAATCAATTTGACGTTAGGATGTTTTTCATGGAATGAAGCTAATTTTTTCGGCTTTAATCCTTCTCCACCAAAAATAACATAGCGCAAATTTGTTAGCTTTCCTTCTAAAACATTCAACGCTTCATCAACCGTATAAAAGGAAGAAGGAACTTGATTAAATACTGTTATTTCGTGTTTTTTCAACAATTCAACTGTTTTCAACGGATCTCTTACATCGTTAGTTTCAACGATAACGCCACAAGCACCATATAACAATGCCCCATATATTTCCCATACAGAGAAATCGAAACAAAACGAATGAAATAAGCTCCATTTATCTTTTTTATTAAACGAAAACAAATCAGCAGTGCTTTTCATCAATCCAATCACGTTGCCTTGAGTAACCATTACTCCTTTAGGATTCCCTGTTGTTCCTGATGTATAAATAATATAGGCCAAGCTCTCTTGTCCAGCTGTTTGCTGTACATTCTCAGTCTCATTTGATAATTTCCCATAATAATCAATTACCTGGATCTTTTCTAATGATGGGTGAATCTTGTGTGCATCACTGGAAATAAGTAAGTCGATTTGACTATTTTCTATAATGTAATCAATTCGCTCTTTAGGGTAAGTCACATCAATAGGTACATATGCCAAGCCTGCTTTCATGATCCCTAACATAGCTACAACAGCATCAATACTTTTATCCATAAATATTCCAACTACTCCAGCTTCAACCATACTCTTTTCTTGTTCAATAATTGTATGAGCAATCTGATTTGCTTTCTCGTTCAGCTCTTCATAAGTTATCGATTCATTACTACTTTCCAATGCGATATCGAGCGGCTCTCTCTCTACACTTTTCTCAAATATTTCTGAAATTGTATTTAATTTCTGCATAGTACTTTTAATTGACGTTTTCATCTTAACTTCTCCTTAACAATTAAATTCTTTACGAATGTATTTCTTGAAATAATTTACAGTATTCTATTGATTCATTAAACAAAAAGAAATGATCTCCATTTAATTCAATAAACATTGGATCAGATTCAACATAATCTTTCCATCCAGAAACGTTTTCTCCATTGATTGCATCCAACTTTCCACTTAAAACTGTAACTGGCACATTTATTTTTGGATAGTCTTTTATTTTATACTGATCGAAGATACGAATATCATTTTTTATAATCGGTAAAAAGTACTCTTTAAATTCTGGAATTGTCAAAACATCAGTAGACATTCCACCTAAACTTGCTAATTGTTCCACTAGGCATTGATCGTTTTCAAGATCATATTTTTTCTGTATCAATTGATTTGGGGGTAATGTTCCAGAAAATATTACATGTCCTGGTAAGTTATCTCCATTTTCAACTAAACTTTGATAACACTCATAAGCAACCAGACTCCCCATACTATGTCCGAGTATCATGTACTCTTGATCATCTTGACATTTTTCCTTAATAAAAGCAGCTGCTTCCATACCAGCCTCACCAATGGACTGATAATGTCCTTCTGTTTGGCGATTATTTCTCCCTTTATACATGTAGGGAATGACATCGATCCCAATTTTTGCAAGCTTATCTTTCATTGGATAAAATACGTGTCCATCTCCACCTGCATATGCAAATGAGAATAATTTCAACATTTTCATGCCTCCCTTTACAATTCAATTATTCTAAAAGCCTATTTCGCTTTCTATGTATAGACGATGGGACAGAAGTGGTTACCCCCGAGGACCAAGTCCTTCAATTCTTAGTGTCTTTGACACTTAGAAATTGATAAGATTGGAACACAGCGTAGTAGATACTGTGCAACATCAACTTATACTTCGTTGTGTTTTACAGCAATTTCAGCTTATTTCCAAAGGGGTTACTTCTTTCTGATCCCACCGTTTATTCGGATTCCAAGTGATTGGGTTGTAACTCGTAGAGCTATGTCCCAATCACTTCTCTATCCCTCACTTATCGGATTATGATTACGCTTAAATATTAGATAATTTGCATAACATTAGTGAAAATAGCAGCTACACCAAGTAATACAGCAAGAATCCACCATTGATTATTTTTTTTCTTTAAATAAATACCGGCAAGCACTAAAATGATGCCAAAAATTGCACTTGCAATCGATCCAAAAAAGACTAATTGTGAACCCATACCACTTTCAATACTACTTAAAAATTTTTCATTCATTCTCGTTTCCTCCTAAATTAATTACTGTTAAAGTACAATATCTTCTGATAACATTTTTTTAATAGCTGTAAATGCTAAGACAATACCAATAATTCCCATAGTAATTGATACTGGTATCATTGTAATAATTCCTGCACCATCTTGGCCACCTGAACTAATAGTCAAACTTACGATTAAAATCGAACTAACAACTGTTGCTACAGTTGATTTATTCAACATTCCTACATACATTGGTAACATTCCTAACAGGATTGAAGTAACTGTTGTTAGAAGTGTAACGCCAATTTCTGATAGGCTAATACTATAATCAATTAAAGGTAGCACTTTATCTAAACCAAAGAAAAATATATTTTGGAATACTTGAGAGGCAACCATTGAAATAAAGATCATTGAACAAACAATCAAAAGTTTACTAATAATCGCTTTTTTCCTATCTAGTGGATATGAAAACAAGATAAGTACTGTCTTACTTCTAAACTCTTCAATAATCAAATTTGCAATCAAAACTGATTCCCAAACAATAAAAACTGATTTGACCAATGTATCAATAATTGTTACTGTTGTGATTGGAGGAACCTCTCCATCTGATAATGCAGTTAAAAATGACGTCATTAACACTAAAAGTGTAATCCCCACATTTGCAATCAACACATGTTGAATATATTTCTTCACATCAACTTTTTTTAATTCAATTCTTACCAATTCTTTTATACTCATAATATTTGCTTCACTCCTATTGATTGCCTTCTATTAACCAGACAAAATTTTTCATTCTATTTTATTGATCCTTTATGCTACCTTTGATGAATGTAGGATGTTAATAAAATGCTCTTCCAAATTGAAATTATCCTTTTGAAATACTTCTTTTGGTATTTCTTCAAGTAAACTGCCATCGTTGATAATACCAACTGTATCCGCAATTTTTTCTACTTCATTGATGATATGACTACTAATGATAATGGTCACATTTCTCTCTTTATTCACTTCTACCAAAATATTTCGAATATCCACGATACCTTCTGGATCAATACCATTGATTGGTTCATCTAAAATTAATAATTCTGGCTGACAAAGTAATGCACGTCCAATCGCCAAACGTTGCTTCATTCCAAGAGAAAGTTCTTTAATAAATTTTTCTTCAATTCCAGTTAAGCCAACAAGTTTTAGTATCTTAGGAATATCCTCTTTATACTCCCCACCTAAATAATCACAATGAATATTTAAGTTCTGTTCCACGGTTAAATTTTGATAAAATACCGGCGTTTCAATCAAACTGCCAATTTTTGATAAGTAACTAGTATCATCTGCAGCAATTGGTTTTTCCATGATCTCCATTGTTCCAGAGGTAGGTTTTAATAATCCAAGCATAATTTTCATCAACGTTGTTTTACCTGCTCCATTTGCCCCTAATAGACCATAAATTTTTCCTGGTTCAACATTCAAATTAATATTGCTAAGAATCTCCTTGTCTCCAAATCTTTTTGTTAAATTATTACTCTGTATAATAAATTCCATAATGTTGCTCCTTTACTATTTTTATATAACACACCAGATAACGATGTATTTTCACTAATTGTCTTTCGTGCAATAACTATTCAGGTCAATTTCTTCTTTTTTTGAAGCTATCGACTAATTGAAATTATTTCTGTAATATCTTGGGGAAATAACGTTTTTTTCTGATTTTTATTTAAAAGACGATAACCAATGTTCTTATCCTTCAAATAATCAATAAGTTTTGGGATAAGTGTTGATTTATTATTGTCTTTTTTTTGATTGACAACAATAACAAGTTTTTCAATCTCACTATCGGCCATAAAATCTGCAGCTTCTCTGATTTCAATCTTCATACTCTCTTTTCTTTTTAAAAAGAAAAGTCGATCTCTGTTGTAAATAAAAAACTCTTCTGCTATTTCTTCAGCAGAAACAAGCTCAAACATTTCACAAAAAAAACTATCCCAATCATCTGATTTACTGATATCGGCTAAAAAATCAATATCAATTGTTTCTAAAAGTTTGCATTGTTGAAGGTATTTATCCATATTATTCCCTCCTTATGATCTAATCCTCCGATTTTAAAATATCTGGTTTAGTTGGTTCGTAAATGCCTCCCACACAGAAATTCGTTAAAGCTGCTTCACCTAATAAAACACATAAAGTAACAACTAACGTCATTAATTTTCCTTTTGTCATATAAAATTTCTTCAACATTTTTGATTCCTCCAAAATATTTTTTCTAATGGTAGAGCTAATACTACTGCAATATTTATTCCACTTATACCAATAATTTGATTAGTTCCTTTAAAAAAAATGAGCATTGCAATAGCTAGAATTATGTAAATAATTATTGCTCTTTTTTTATAATCTGATTGTTGCTTTTTATTTTCTACTTGATTCTTCTTAGTATTTGCAGGAGCTCTAAAAAAAAGAATGATTACACCTACAAGGCATATCGATATTACCAGAAGAAAATCCATTTTTAACTCTATCATTCGAATCAGCCAGGGAAATATGCTGAAACAAATCACTCCACTCAATCCGCAGTTAAAACTAGACTTAGCATGAAAACCTCGACTATAATTACGAACTATACAAAATGAAATATGACAAAGCAATGTTTCAAAAACAGTTCCTAATAAAAAAGATGAAAGATAAATAAGTATAAATTTTACTAGAGTAATCAGTGCCATGGAAAGTCCATAAAAAATCTTAGCTTCTTCCATCTCTGTTAATTTTACTTGTTGCTTTAAATAGTTCGTCAGCTTTAATGAGAACTGTTCTTCCATTGATAATCTATTTTCCATTTGTTTATTACCTCCTCTACAAATACTATTATAGGTGGGAATCTCCTCTGAAATACAAAACTTCATAAGTCCGTTCTTTCCTAACAAAAGTGTCAAAAAAGAGAGAGGGGATCTACACTTTTGATATCAAAAGTGTAGATTCCCTCTCTCTAACAGTAATAAAAGCACACTTCTTACTATAGAAGTGTGCTCAATGTACATAATTCTATTTAATCATTTAACTAGCTACTATTTTTCTATTTCCTGCACATTCAACATTTCCATTAATCCTTTCAAGTACCTTACAGAAGCATAGCAAGTCTCGCCATCCTTCATTTTAATTTCTCTAAATTTTGGAATAACTTCTTCGATATTCATCGTATTGACAACATAGGATTGATGACATCGATAAAATTTTGGATTTAAAGCCGCCATTTCTTTGATTTTCCCATAAAATTCAATTTGTCGATTATCTAAATGAATGATTAATCTATGTGGAGTGCTAGAGGATTCAATAAATTGAACTTCCGATACGTCCAGTTTAATCTGAGAATCACCACTTTTGATAACAATAGACTCAGTAGAACCACCTTTGATATTTAAATATCGTTCAACTGCAATATCAATACATTCCGTTACTTTATTTTGAAGCTGCATCTTATCTTCTTTAGCAAGATATTCCATTGCTTCTACTTTATATAAGAAAGTAAGGTACGCTAGTTCAGCATGAGTTGTTATAAATACGATTTTGGCATTGGGATCTAGTTTTCTTATCTCTGCTCCTAACGTTATTCCATTCATATCGGTATTCAAATCAACATCTAAAAAATAAAGCCCTGTATCACTTTCTTCGTTAGTAGAAACATACTCCAACAGCTTTGCCGGATCTTCAGTGTCCAGCCCAAAGACAACATCATAGTCCTGCATATATATGTAATTTTTGATCATTGTAACGAGATTCTCACGTTGTTTTACGTCGTCTTCGCACACAAATACTTTTAGCATCCCTTACTCTCCTATAGACAAAATTTGTGAAAATATTCCTTGCTCGATTTTTGTTTCTAATACTATACTCTTTTCCTTTGCAATCATTTGTTCTAGATTACTCAATCCCATACCACGATTATCACCTTTAGTGGAGAAGCCTTCTTGTTTTAACTTAAACAGTTTAGGAATGTCTTCCGAGCAAGTATTTGCGGTAACAATCATGATTTTTTCCTCACTCTTGAATACTGCAACACGAACAAAGCCATCTTTCATCTTTGCTGCTGCTTCAATCGCATTATCTAAAATAATTCCTAAAGAACGAATTAGCATAATGGTATCTGTATTAATTTCCTCTATCATTTCATTTACTTCTATTTCTGTGTTGATTCCCATTTCTTGAGATACAGTCAATTTACTGGCCAGTAAACTTTTCACTTCGCTGGCATTTATCCGACTTAATTGAGATAACTTGAAATTATTCTTTTCCATCACCTGAGAAGCCTTTTTTATTTTAGAATAAAAATAAGTGTTCAGTCCCTTAATATCCTCAGCGGTGATATAGTCTTCTAGTGATAACAAAATGTTTTGATAATCATGACGAAAACGTCGCATTTCAGTATAGTTTGTTTCTAACTTATCAGTGTATTCTTTTAAATAGTACAATTCTTTTTGTTTTTCTTTTGCTGCAATTTCCTTTTGAAAAGAATACATCAGTATTAAAAATACTAATGCGGAAATTAGACCATAGCCTATAATGAAAAAGGAATTCGCTTGATCCATCGAAGTTTTATGACCTGCAAATCGTTCAATCGCAATGATGATAAAGTAGGTCATAAAGGTTAGCATTGCAAAAATTGCTCCTGACCATCTCATTTTTTCTGTAATATTGAACTTCATCGAAATATTAGAATAGATATATTTAATTCCTACTGCAGATAAAAAATAAGCTATTGATCCAGTTGTAACATATAGCAATATTCCCATATCCATAATATCGAAAAAATTGTATATCAAACTTTCAATAATGTAGCTAACAAATATATAAAGAAGAATTGACAATGAGGGTAATAAAATAGCTATGTTAAGTTTTTTTGTAAAGTAAAAAACTAGGAAAACTGCACTCAACCAAACAAAACCAGTTGCGAATAAATTAATCCAACCATAGAGGAATGAACAAATAACTGATAGTGTAACGGATAATATCAGATATTTATTTCTGTTTTTTATATTCCCAAATATAGATATTACTAAAAATATAAAAATATCTTGAAGAAAAATGTATTGAAGCTGATTACTAGTAATAAAATTTATAAGCACTTATTTACCCCTTACTTAATTTTCTATAGACAAAATTTGTGAAAATATACCCTTCTCGATTTTTGTTTCTAATACTATACTCTTTTCCTTTGCAATCATTTGTTCTAGATTACTCAATCCCATACCACGATTATCACCTTTAGTGGAGAAGCCTTCTTGTTTTAACTTAAACAGTTTAGGAATGTCTTCCGAGCAAGTATTTGCGGTAACAATCATGATTTTTTCCTCACTCTTGAATACTGCAACACGAACAAAGCCATCTTTCATCTTTGCTGCTGCCTCAATTGCATTATCTAAGATAATTCCTAAAGAACGAATTAGCATAATGGTATCTGTATTAATTTCCTCTATCATTTCATTTACTTCTATTTCTGTGTTGATTCCCATTTCTTGAGATACAGTCAATTTGCTGGCCAGTAAACTTTTCACTTCGCTGGCATTTATCCGACTTAATTGAGATAACTTGAAATTATTCTTTTCCATCACCTGAGAAGCCTTTTTTATTTTAGAATAAAAATAAGTGTTCAGTCCCTTAAGATCCTCAGCGGTGATATAGTCTTCTAGTGATAACAAAATATTTTGATAATCATGACGAAAACGTCGCATCTCAGTATAGTTTGTTTCTAATTTATCAGTGTATTCTTTCAAATAGTACAATTCTTTTTGTTTTTCTTTAGCTGCATACTCTTTTTGAAATGAATACATCAGTATTAAAAATACTGATGCAGAAATCAAACCATATCCAATAATGAAAAAGGCATTTGCCTGATCCATCGATGTTTCATGTCCCGCAAATCGTTCAATCGCAATGATGATAAAGTAAGTCATAAAAGTTAGCATTGCAAAAATTGCTCCCGACCATTCCATTTTTTCTGTAATAGTAAACTTTCTTGACAAATTAGAAAAAACATATTTGATTCCTACAGCAACCAAAATATATGCTATGGATCCAATCATAAAGTCTAGCCAAATACTTATATTACTAAAATTCACAAAAGTTGACATCAAAACACCTATAAAATAACTCACTAATATATAGAGCAATATGGACATAGAAGACAAAAAAATGGATAGATGGACTTTTTTTGTAAGATAAAAAACTAAGAAAACTGCAAATAGCCAAACAAACGCTGTCGCAATTAAATTAATCCACCAGTATATTAATGAACAAATGACTGCTAGAATAACTGAGAGTATCAGATATCTTTTACTTTTTTTTATGCTTCCAAATATGTATATTACCAAAAAAATAAAAATGTCTTGAAGGAAAACATAATGTAGCTGATTACTAATAATAAAGTTTATAAGCACTTATTTCCCCCTTACTTCATTTTCTATAGACAAAATTTGTGAAAATATACCTTGCTCGATTTTTGTTTCTAATACTATACTCTTTTCCTTTGCAATCATTTGTTCTAGATTACTCAATCCCATACCACGATTATCACCTTTAGTGGAGAAGCCTTCTTGTTTTAACTTAAACAGTTTAGGAATGTCTTCCGAGCAAGTATTTGCGGTAACAATCATGATTTTTTCCTCACTCTTGAATACTGCAACACGAACAAAGCCATCCTTCATCTTTGCTGCTGCCTCAATTGCATTATCTAAGATAATTCCTAAAGAACGAATTAGCATAATGGTATCTGTATTAATTTCCTCTATCATTTCATTTACTTCTATTTCTGTGTTGATTCCCATTTCTTGAGATACAGTCAACTTACTGGCCAGTAAACTTTTCACTTCGCTGGCATTTATCCGACTTAATTGAGATAACTTGAAATTATTCTTTTCCATCACCTGAGAAGCCTTTTTTATTTTAGAATAAAAATAAGTGTTCAGTCCCTTAAGATCCTCAGCGGTGATATAGTCTTCTAGTGATAACAAAATATTTTGATAATCATGACGAAAACGTCGCATCTCAGTATAGTTTGTTTCTAATTTATCTGTGTATTCTTTTAAATAGTACAATTCTTTTTGTTTTTCTTTAGCTTCATACTCTTTTTGAAATGAATACATCAGTATTAAAAATACTGAAGCGGAAATCAAACCATATCCAATAATGAAAAAGGCATTTGCCTGATCCATCGAAGTTTTATGACCTGCAAATCGTTCAATCGCAATGATGATAAAGTAAGTCATAAAGGTTAGCATTGCAAAAATTGCTCCTGACCATCTCATTTTTTCTGTGATATTGAACTTCATCGAGATATTGGAATAGACATATTTAATTCCTACTGCAGATAAAAAATAAGCTATTGATCCAATTGTAACATATAGCAATATTCCCATATCCATAATATCGAAAAAATTGTATATCAAACTTTCAATAATATAGCTAACAAATATATAAAGAAGAATTGACAATGAGGGTAATAAAATAGCTATGTTAAGTTTTTTTGTAAAGTAAAAAACTAGGAAAACTGCACTCAACCAAACAAAACCAGTTGCGAATAAATTAATCCAACCATAGAGGAATGAACAAATAACTGATAGTGTAACGGATAATATCAGATATTTATTTCTGTTTTTTATATTCCCAAATATAGATATTACTAAAAAAATAAAAATATCTTGCAGGAAAGCATAGTGGACCTGATTACTAATAATAAAGTTTATAAGCACTTATTTACCCCTTACTTCATTTTCTATAGACAAAATTTGTGAAAATATACCTTGCTCGATTTTTGTTTCTAATACTATGATTATAATCCTAACGGGCGTTCATCAAAAACATTACTCAAAATAAAAAGTCATATGTATTAGCAAAACAACTATCTAAATAAAACTACTCAAAAATTTATTCACGGCAAATAATCAGCGACAAAAAACTCAATTATCTTGAACAAATAATTAGTTTTTATAATCTCATGTACTTTAATTGTATCATAGGATAGAAATCATGTCATCCTGAATAATTCCTCTCTTTCACCTATTTTTCAGAAGTTATCAAATACAAGAAATCAATGAGGAGAATCGTTTAATTAGTATTCTTGTTATCTAATCATCCATTTTGAGCAAACTTTCCAGCTCAAATCCAGTATTCATTTTAGAATAAATTGAACAAACGACAAAAAGTTCTTTCCCTGCAAATGTTACCATCTTATATCGTCCCGAAGATGCTGGTATATGATAATGGCCATGAATAGCACCAATTATATTGTACTCCTCAAATAGCTTTTCAATTTTCGGTTCTGAGCAATTATACTTTTTATTATAAGCTTTGCTATTGGATGAAAGCATACTTAGTTCATTGAACAATGGCGCATGGGAAACAATTATGGTCGGCATATCGTATTCATTGTTTAGTAGTTGGCTCAATGCCTTAAAGATAAATTTTTGTAATGCTTTTTTTCGTCTCACTAATACAACCGGGATTGTTAGTCCGATATAGCGGATACCGTTATGAATAGCACTATTATTATTTAACACATACATTTTGGGAAACCATTTTTCAATTTCAACTTTTACAGTTTCATAATAAATATGATCTCCTATAGGTAACTTGGACCAAAACTCATCTGGATTTTGTATAAGGTCTTTAAACCATCTATTTTTGAAAAACGGTTGCCATTTCTCCCATGCTTCATTTTCTATATTCTGATCTTTTGGCAATACATTTGCTAAGTCATGATTGCCTATAACATAAAGCCCCTTAATTGCTTCGTTGACAACATGAGAGCCGGAAATATCGCCCGCTAAGATATTAAAATTGTCATTCGTAAATGCAAGTTCTCCATCAATTGTATGAATGTCGGAAACAACATTTATTAAATGGTTATTTTCTGTTGGAAGGACATTTTCAAAATAGTGTTCTAGTTCTCTTGGATCTACACTATGAGCCACGTATTTTTTCCGAACTTCAGACAGTTCTTTGCCAAATTCTGATCGTAAAAGCAACCTATTATTTGGCGATACAGTTTGTTTAGTGGTAACGATCGCTTTTTCTAGCGTTTCTTTGACGTCTTGAGGTAGTAAAGTTAAGGCTGGTTGAATATCCGATCCTAATGTTAAGTATCGATCTGATACAAAACCTTCTTGGTTCTGTATTTTTAATAGTTGAACACTTTTCCCATCAGTCATTATAGGGAAAGCTTGAGTCAGCAGAACGACAAAATGCAGATATTCTGAAACATAACCTGATATCCCTGTTTTTACATTTTCGCTAAATAAAAATTTCCCTGCCAGATTAGCAGAAAGAGCGCCTGTTTCATCATGTTGCAGTAAACGTCCTAGAATTTGAATCTCGAATAAGGGATTTTCGAATATCGCATTATAGGCTTGAATCACTTCAGAAGAATGCTCGTCCACCTTTTTGTTCGTTACCTGGAAAATGCTTAACTTAAGATAGGTTTCTAGATTTGCTTTATGGGATTCGATATATTGACGAGCTGCTTTTGGATAGAGTAAATACTGAATTGCTGCACGTTGTATGTAGTTTCTAGCTGTGTCATACGGAATAGCCGAATAAACAAGCTCGCCTCTTGATGATATATTCAGCGAGTTCTCTTTTATATTATAGGTTAATTGGAAGTAATCATTTTTAAATACGGTTTTATTGACTGGTCGCCGCTTATTTTCTGGGTACAAATCAAGGCGAGTTACAAGTTCTGGTGGTAACCCTATTTCATTTATTTCGGGTGATAACGTCTTTTGTTTTTCAACTAATAAAGACTTTTTGTGTTTACTTGATGTCATTTTCAACCTCTTTCTCCTAATTTAGTAAATTCAGTTGAACGATGTTACTACATTTATATAGATTATGCAATGTGCTAAATAAGCGATACATATAGCATGCAAATACTTCAAATTTATCATTTGCTTATCAAACAATGTAAATGAAATTAGAAAAATCAAACTCCCTATGCACTTCGTTACTCCAAAACTTCTATTGGAATGTTTATAGATAAAACGGCGTTCTTTTTCTTTTCATTTGATAATAAAAAAAGAAGTCCTTTATCTCCTCATTGTCCATGACTATTAGGATAATAAGATAAAAACAAAAAGTAATGTAAACAAAACATTCATACCTATCGTGATATTTATTTCCATATAGTTTCCCTCCTTGATAAATAAAAACACGTTATAAGTCAAACTAGTTCCTATAAAAAAGAGAACGCCATTAAAGACAATTACTCTAATTGTATTATGCGTCATTGAACAAATCAAATCTTTTTTGAAATATGTAGTATTTTCCACCCTGTCTTCTATATGCCATGTATAGAAATCAAAAAACTGAGCAAGTCCTTATTTTGAACATCACTCAACTTAAAAAATTAATTACAGTACATTCTATCCTAAAGGACTTTCTAATTCTTCAAATCCTCTACAAAATTTTTTCTGAATAAACGATGCGACATCACCCTTAAACTTAAACTTGAAAATAGTATGGGAAGGAGTAAAAATAAACTACTAATTCCAAAAGACTGATTTATTTTCATTGTGCTGTCACTATAAATCATATAGACTTTTACTTATTCTATCAATAAATTACCGAAGATTACACCTAACGTACACCCAATTACACTACTTAAATTTTGTTCTAATAAAAATATCTTTTTAACATTTTTATTAGACATTCCAGTTTACTGAGAATAACCAAATTTCTTTTATTCTCATAAAAAGAAAAATACCATTAGTTAACAGAATAACAAAACTAACGATAAAAGGTAATATACAAACATATTGTATCATATATATCAGACGAAGAAGATACTCATTTGGTGATCTAGTGATTGGTACAGATAAATAAAATGATCTGGTTTGTCCCTCAAGGCTACTTGGAGAAGAGACTCAATAAGCGATCGACCTACATGCCACTTCTGTCTTCTCTAGATATGACAGGAAATAGCATGTAGGTCGATCACTTTTTTATTTTCATTCTGTTTGGTGGTGACGATAGCCCTTCATGGATGTGGATTTCGGCCTCTTTTTTATTACAGTTGATTACTAATTTTTTCAATGTTTTTTAAAACGATTGATACTGTTCCATCAGGATTGTTAACAAATTCTATCAAATCACCATTTCGGTAAACTTCTATTGGAACGATCAATTCGATACCATTACTCATTTTCAATTTTTGTTTGCCAAATTTTTTCTCTGAAATTTCTCTGGCTTCACGAACAGGTGGCGTTTTATCAACAAATTTTGATTCATTGACTTCATCTTGATAGGCCATCCGTGCAGAAATATTTTCTTTAAACACTAATTCAGCAACTTGCTCATTATCAATCGTTCCAGTTTCTTCAATACTTTCATAAACAGCTTCTTTAACAGATGCAATCAATTCAAATTCATCTTCATTAAATTTTTTACCAATCCGTTTCACTGCTTTTTTGATTTCTTTCATATTTTCTTCTATAGAAGGAGCCGGTTCTGACTCGATCACTTTCTCTGAAAAATACCAGACTTTTTCACCAGAAAACTCGTAGCGTTTCTCTAGAAGCTCGTAAGCTAAATTGTCCAAATTCACCGTGATACCTTCATCAGGTTTTTGCGATTTCGAAGGTAAAATTGCTCGGTTAATGATTAATTTATTGTAAACTGCTTCATCTTCATAATCCACGTAATGAGTATAGCTTTCTTTGTAATTTAATTTGATCATCGCTAAATGCATCACCGTATCAAGTTCATATAAAATAAACAAGATATCCGCACTTGGTGCATCTTCACTACCAGAATAAACATCATACCAATGCTGAGCTAATTGCTGACTTTTTTGAATAAAGTCACTAGGAATCCCCCGCATTTTATCAACAAATGAACTTTCTTCTGCCAAAATTCCTGTTTTCGTTTGAGCAGTTGAAAGTTTTGTTATTTTGCTCGTTAGATAAACACGAATATACTCTGTCGTTAAATCTAATTCCTTCGCTGAAAACACTGGAGTCCCAGTTTCACGATCAATAATGTGTAAAATTGCACTTTTCAAATAGATATCCATCTGTCATTCTCCCTTTTCTTAAGCCTTATTTAGTCTACCCGAAAGAATGAAAAAAGCCAACTATTTTCATTAGAAAAGCGAAATGAGCTGTTCTGACTGAAAAATAAGAAATCTTCATTATTACAAAAAAAGCAAGGCAATGATTTCTTGCCTCACTTTAATAACAAAAGATCTCTATGACTCTTTGAAAAACTTGTCTTTATAAATTTTCTTCCACAAACAATTCACCAGTCGCTTCATCAACAGGATCAAGTTTGTTGAAAATACCCTTTGTTCTGAAAATATAAGTTAAGATGAATGGCACAACAACAGCAATCACCATTGCGCCAAAAAATGCCAGATAATACTGCGGAACGATAGATAAAATACCTGGCAACCCACCTACACCAATACTGATCGCTTTCACATCAAACAATGTTGAAAATAATCCAGCACATGCAGAGCCAATCATTCCTGCAATAAATGGATACACGTACTTTAAATTGATCCCAAACATCGCAGGCTCTGTTACGCCTAGATAACAAGAAATCATCGCAGGAATTGAAACTTGCTCCTCTTCCTTATTCCCTCTATGCATAAAGACAACCGCCAAAACAGCAGATCCTTGAGCGATATTAGATAATGCGATCATTGGCCATAAATTAGTTGATTGAAAATCAGCGATTAATTGCAAATCAATTGCATTAGTCATATGATGCAGTCCTGTAATAACTAAAGGTGCGTACATAAAACCAAAAATAGACCCAAATAACCAATTAAACGAAGAAGTCAATCCAGCATTTACAATATCCGAAATCCAGCTTCCGATAGCCCAACCAATTGGACCTAGGATCACATTAGCAGCTATCACAGTTGGAACTAAAGCAAACAGTGGAACAAAAATCATCGAAACAGCTTGCGGGATAACTTTTCTGAAAAATATTTCTAGATAAGCTAGTAAAAATCCTGCTAACATCGCTGGAATTACTTGAGCTTGATACCCAATCATATCCACCTGAGCGAAGCCGAAATCCCAAAAGGGAATGTCTGCTGCTGCTGTACTTGCAACAGAATAAGCATTTAATAATTGCGGTGATACTAATGTAATCCCTAACACAATCCCTAGAATTTGTGTTGTACCCATTTTTTTCGTAATACTCCATGTGATTCCTACTGGTAAGAATTGGAAAATCGCTTCACCAATGAGCCATAAAAATGAGTTCACACCGCTCCAAAATTGAGATACGTCAACAATCTTCTGCCCATCCAAAAAACTGAATGGAATCCCTTCCAAAACATTACGAAAACCTAGAATTAATCCACCAATTACTAAAGCTGGAATCAGCGGTGTAAATATTTCTGCTAAAACTGAAATTGCTCGTTGTACCGGATTAAGATTCTGTTTTGCAGCTGCTTTCCCTTGCTCTTTGGAAACGCCTTCAAGCCCTGAAATAGCAGAAAACTCATTATAAAATTGCGACACCTCATTGCCAATAATCACTTGGAATTGACCAGCATTTGTAAAGGTTCCTTTTACAGACGGAATCTTCTCAATTGCTGAAGTATTCGCCTTATTTGAATCATTTAAAACAAATCGCATCCGCGTGGCACAATGTGAAACAGCCGCGATGTTCTCTTTCCCCCCCACATCTTCTAACAATTTCTTGGCATCCTCTTGAAATTTACCCATTTCCCTTTGCTCCTCTCTGTAACTTGTATATACAATTTAGCTTTATTTGTATAATACTTTATTATTTTCTTTTTTACAAGCGTTTTCTTTTTTGAATAAAAAAAGCTGTACAATAAACTGATAACAGGTCGGAGTTTATAAATTGAAATGCCTAGTTAAGAATATTATCATCAAAAAAAAAAAGATAAACACTTAAGTTCATTATCTTTCTTTTTTTAACTTTATTCTTTTATTTATTATCGCCTATTTCAAAAAAATCCCACCCTCTAATGAAGGTGGGAAAAGGAGTTTTACTCTAAAGAGTAAAATGAAAAAATAAAAAGGGTTGTTGTTGGTATAATTGTATATTACTCGGCATTGAATAATTTTGCAAATAATATACTCTATTTTATATAGATATTTATTTGGTTTCTATATCAACGATAACTGGAGTCGCTCCATCTCTTGAAACTGCTGACATAGTTGAACAGAATTTCAACGCAAGGGTAACTTCTTTTAATCACCAATACTACAAGCGTTGTCCCTGAAGTAACGGTTCTAGTTCACATTAATCTTCTAAATGTGAGTCTTTGGAATTCCTTAAAGTTTTTACTTTTTTTATAAAAAATACCCTGCTATCAGTCCGTACATCAGAGGTTAGTAGATTCTAAATTTCTTTATACTCAAAATTGACTAGCTTCCACAATCTATTTTCTTATCTTTTTTTTAGTTTATTAAGAATTTTCTCCTCGTTATCTTGTAAATTTTTTATATCGTTTTTGTATTTTTCTGTATGTCCATTTGTAATATCCTCTTGAAAATTCTTTTCTCCACTTCGAGCTTCTTTTTCCATAAATTCAATTAGATAATTCAACCTTTGGATTAAATACGGAACTACCAAAGGATACTCACTTTTGTGAAGTCCATAAGCTTCCAAAAAAAGCTTCAATCTTACATGCATATCCTCAGTAAGCTCTGTTGTATTATCAAAATATAGTGGAACCCACCTATATGCTCCATAAACTACATCCCATAGTCTAGTTCCAGGCATTAAAGTATCAAAATCAATTATTCCATTTGCTAAACCATCTACTGTCGGGACATTATAAGGAGCAAAGTCACTATGACACATTACCTCATGGGGCATATCATATGTTAACATCCATTCTTCTTGACCACTCAAGAATTTCAAAAAACCAGCGCCTTTATCATGAAAATCTTTTAGTAATCTCCCAGCAGATATGATCGATTTATTAGTTAAAAGTTTAGATGGTAGTGGATAATCATAAACCTCTCCTGATACATAAGAAAGCAATTCATTTCCATCCTGATCAAAACCTAAGGGCTCAGGTACATATTTAACATTATTAAATCTTAAATATCCTAAGAACTTTTGGACATTAACAGACCAAACTTTTTGTGGTCGTATAACTTTTTCATCCTCTATTCTTATTTCTAACCGTCCCATTTTCTTTTGTTCCATAGCATTATCCCTCCTACATAAAGAAAGTGCTTCCTGAAAATTATTATCAAACTTATACTTTAAAATTGCATGTTTGTCGAAGATTACCATTGTACTTTTCCCTTTTTGATGCCCTGTAAAACTTGAAGCACTCATCTTTGTATGAACTAAACTATTTACTTTATTGGTTATTCTATTCCTTTTGTTATCATGTAACCTAAACAACTACTTTTTAGCGCTAGTGTAGATCTTTTTGCTAGCCTCCAGCCTAGCAGGAGTTTTTTCGTTTCCCACGTTTTTACGAGTTCAACTGAGTCTAAGGACAACATAAAAAAAACGATCTAATAATTATTAGATCGTTTCGAAAGTTTTAATTAGTTTTTAACGATGTTTGTAGCTTGTGGTCCACGTTGGCCTTCTTCAATATCGAATGATACGCTTTGACCTTCATCTAAAGATTTGAATCCGTCACCTTGGATTGCTGAAAAGTGTGCGAATAAATCTGTTCCGTTATCTTGAGTAATAAAACCAAAACCTTTGTCTGCGTTAAACCATTTCACTGTACCTGTATTCATAAATGTGTTCCTCCTAGTGCTTTTAGCACGATTAATTTTGCAATACCTTTGTGATAAAAAAAGAGGATTTAAAACACCCTTACGAATGAAATGACCTATTAATTTAAATTACAATTATACTACATTTATTATTATACGATCTTATGAATTGAAAGTATACATTTATATTTAATTATGAGAAAATTCTAATCTATCCGTCTAAATCAATATTAAAAGCCCACCTCAAATGAAGTGGGCTAAGGATAGTTATTTGTTAAGGTATTGATTTTTCAGACCTGCTTAGTTTACTACATAAAGTCGGTTCATGCAAATATATTTTTCAAATCCTATCTTTTAGTATAATAAATGCGGTCTAATGCAATCGTTGTTAACAAAAATGCTTTTTGGTCTTGGGCATCATCTATCTCAATATGATATTCATCTCCGCCTAAAGTCAATTTTCTTTTGTCAATATCACAAATAATTTTATCTTGTAATGTAAACTGATGGCTACCTGTCATCCCGAAACCTAATTTTATCTCTCCAATAGGTGAATCAATAATAAATTTATAACTGAAGATATTTAATGAACGAGCCATTGACACTATAGTATTTCCATCAACTGAAATATGATATTTTTTAAAATTATAACTTAAAACCGAGCCAATAATACTTAAAAAATTTACATTCGTCTCACATCTCGCCAATGTTTGATCATTTAAATCCGTAATTTCAAATTTTTCTCTTCCTAAAAAACTACCTTTTACCTTGTATATTGGATTTCCCGATCCATCTAAAATTTCATAGTTTGGTTTTAATGCAACTAATTTTTGTTTGATGATATATTTCATAATAAAACTCCTTTTTATTTTTCACTCTTTTTTCAAAATAACTGTCTATTATTCTGACAACCCATTTTATTTTTCGTTACTTATTTCTTTGATGGTAGCGCGATTTCAAGCGTGTTAAGTACTCTATATTCATCGTCATATACTTCCAAAATGATTGGTGTTTCTTCACTCAAAAGCTTAAAAGCTTCGTAATACAACATCTCCTCGTCAGGTTCTAAACTATCTCTATTAATTGCTTTGGGATTAAGTTTGTCCTGATCTCCTAAAATCGTATTTTTCAGATAGTCGTCCTTTTGTTTAATGAAAAAATAAGTTCTAAATGGTGATGTAGAAGCGTATTTCTTTTTATTTTTAAAGTTATAGTAAACAACCAAGCTGAGATCATCAAAAGCATCCCGCAAGATGTCTGTATCAGTAATTTCAACTTTATATTGATCTGTTTCAATTTTGTCATTTGCAAGCACACTTTCATTTTCAAACGCTAATATTTCTAATTTTTTTGCTTTGATATCCAACAAATCTACCCGTTCATTTTTATAACTAGTATAAAGATAACCTATCGGTGTTCCTGTAATTCGAAGGATATCACCATTTTTCGGCCACGCATTTTTCTTTATATCAGATAGGTTTAAATACATAGGTGTACTGCGATTTCTCATCAAAAATATGGACACATACCACTGTCCATTTAAAGTGTCATCCTTTGATTCAATTTGCCTAGGTTCACCATCTATTTTAGCAACAAAACTAATATCTTGATTAAATTGAGTAGAGTGTTTAACCTTTTTTGGTAGATTAGCATTATTTGACAATTCATCGTATAGCTCTTCCTTTTCTTTTGATGAAGCTTCGGATGAACTTGAATCCAAAATTTTGCCCGAAACATGAGTTTTGGATTCTAAATTCTTCCTATCAATCGTTGAACATGCACTTATACTCCCAATCCCAATCAAAAAGATTACCCACAATACCTCTTTGCTTTTCACGTTCTCCCTCCTTTTTATTTCGACATAGATAAATTGATCGCTCTTTCCAAACCTACACTATGTAGTTATGTTATCATGCACTTTTCTATTTTGTCAATAGTCATGTTATAATTGGGTGTTAGCAGTAACAGATACTTAAATAACCTTTACTAAGAGGGGAACTTTCTTTAAAAGATGTTTTACAAAAAAAGGAGGAGCTATATGGCGCTGAAAATATCTGACTCAGAATTAGAAATACTACGAGTGATTTGGGCACACGATGGACGCATGATGTTTTCTGAGGTTGTTGAAGAACTACATGCAAAAGATTTTAAATGGAAAAATAACACTATTTTGACATTTTTAGCTCGTTTAACTGAAAAAAAAGTGTTGAAAGTTCAAAAAAAGGGCAGACGAAATGAATATATTGCACTTTTAACGGAAAAAGACTATGTAGAGCAAGAAACAAAAGAATTCGTGGGGAAAGTGTATGAGGGAGAAGTCAAAGGGTTGATTGCTACATTGGTAGAAAATAAATTGATTTCAAACAAAGAAATAGAAGATTTAAGAAAATATTGGGAAAAAAATATAGAATGATCACTGAAAAACTATTGAACTCACTTATTTCCCTCAGTATTTCAGGTTCAATTTTATTTGGCTTATGGATTCTTTTTAGATTGTTTTTGAAGAAAAAGGTTTCTAGATATTCTCAATATTATTTATTATTGATCGTACTTTTACGTTTCATTCTTCCTTTTTCTCCAAACCAAAGTCTAGTTGGTATGATTTTTTCTTCAATCGAATCATCACGTTTCTATGAAATACTTTATGGATCTATCATTAGAAGGAATCCCTCGGTTATAATTGGAGATAACGTCATTTTCAAGGATAACATCATTATGGGGAGTCAGGATCAACCTTTGGCACCTTATATTTTATATTTTTGGCTAGCTATTGCTTTTTGTCTGTTGATACATAAAATCACCAAGTATCAGAGTTTTACTAAATATATCAAATCAGATTGGCGACCAGTTGATAATCCAGAAATTCTAAACGTTTTAAGTGAGATTTGTGAAGATAAACATATTAAAAAGCCCATCGATATGTATACGACACCATTAATCTCTTCTCCTTTACTACTAGGTATTACAAAAAATTATATTGTGTTACCTAATGAAAATTTAACTAAAGAGCAGCTCCATAGTATTTTGTCCCATGAGATTACACATTATAAAAATATGGACATCTATTACAAATGGTTCATGCAGCTCATTATTTGTATCCATTGGTTTAATCCGATCGTTTATGTTATCGGAAAAGTCATGAATCTAGAATGCGAATATGCTTGTGACGAAGCTGCTACTCGTCATTTTACGAAAGAAGAATATTATCAATATGGAGCTACACTGATTGAAATGGCCAAACACCCTGGAAACTACAAAGAAAAAATAGGATCGGTCACACTTTATGAAAATACTAGCGAAATCAAAAATCGCTTAGAATCGATGCTACTCGCTCAGAAAAGTAAAAAAAAACTGCGTTCAATTGCTTTTTTATCGATCGCTGGACTGATTGTTATTGGCTTTAATTTAGGTGCGTATACGACAAGACCCTCTGTCGAAAATAAATTAGAAGAACAAACAACAGATACTACTTCTGATGAAAAAGAAACAACAAATAGTAAACCACTAGGTAGACATTTTTCTTAGAACAGTTTGCTTTTCTGACATCCTTTATGCAATTACTAAAACTAGACTCATCAAAAAAACACATGGCAAACTCTCAATAATGCCACTGACCAAAACTCGTTTCTGCTATATAGTGCAAGATTTGATTTTCTCATCCTAGATAAAATTATCACACTAAAAAAAGGCCGAGACAAAAATGTTTAGCTCCGAGAAATAAGAGGGAATTCACGAAAATTTCTTTTCAAATTTTTGTGACCAAGTAGGTACTATTCTACATCAGCTCGTACCTCGCTGTGTTTCACAGCAATTTCAGCTTATTTCCGAAGCCTTCAAAACTTAGTGCTTTAGCACTTAGAATTTGATGTGATCGGAGCGAAGCGTAGTCGCTGCTTTTTTCTCGCCGTTTATTCGGATATAGAGACACTTTAGTAGTTTGTTCATACAGGCTACGGTCGCAACCTTATCCTTCTTGGGTAGAGGTTGCGTTTTTAATTTGTAATAGTAATCGACAATGTGATTCGAAGCGGCGAATATCTCCAATTTCACCAATGAGTAAAGCGGCAGACACTTCCCCAATGCCTGGAACACTTTGGTAAAGATCAAACTCCGACAATGGTTTGGTTTGTTCAATAAGCTGCTTAGACAAGGTTTCCTTTGTTTGAATAAGCTCTTTTAACTGGCGGGCATAATCCTGAACCTTCTGTACCTGAATGCTCGTTTTTGTGGTCGTTGGACAGGAATCAGAAGCCAATGAAAGGAGCTGTTGCGCCTTTTCTAACGCTTTTTTATCAGAGAGTCGTTTGTCTGTGCTTTTTTTTAAGATATTTTTCATCTGTGTTTGACTCAATCCAGCTAAGCATTCTGGATGAGGAAACAGTTCAATAAGGTTTAGCGATAGTTTTGATAAGCGGCTCGAAAAAAGGCTTTCTAGTTCTGGAAAACTAAGCTGAAGAGCCGTGTGTAAGTACATTCTTAGTCGCTTGATTTCGGCTTCTACCTCTTGATAAAAACGAGCTAAATCATGGGCTTCTTCATAAATAACTGGTTGGTGTTGTTTGATCTTCCGTTCATATTGAACGTGAGTTTGTGCCAGACGATGAGCGTCTTGCTTATCTGTTTTAAGAACACGCAACCCACTAGCAAGCTGTTTTTTTGCTTCTAAGGGATTCAATAGACAATAGGGTAAATGATTGTTTTGGCAAAAAGTTTCAATTACTCTTGAGTAAACGCCTGTGGATTCAAAGACGATACTGGGTGTTTCGGGTAACTGTTGGATTTCTTGAAGCAATTAGTCAAAACCAGATCTGGTATGAGCAATCTCTCCCTCGGATAGGCAAAGCTCATCCTCATAGAGCACTTTATAACTTTTCCCCATAGAAACATCCAATGCAAGTACATAAGCCATATTTTCATCTTCTTTCTTTTTTTGAAAAGTTCTTCACTGTTTCATTTCGTTCCTAATTTCCTTTACACGAGCTCGAAGCCCCAACATACTTAAACCAGATTTTAAAATGACAGTGAAGGAGACCGTCTTTTTGTAGGGACTCGAAGTCCATGAGCGTGTGGTCGATCTTCCTTTCACCCCTTACTATAACCCTAAAAATAGGAAAATAGAGAGTAAACTTATCCGTCGATGAGCTTACTCTCTAATCTTAGTATGTTTTTGTCAACTCATGTTAGTGAAACAAATCCAAGGAATTTAATCGAAGAAGCTGAAAAAGCTCCTTACTGAAGCATAAAGAAATTCTGAATTTAAAATTATAAAAATTACGAAACTAACTCGTAGGTATTGATCATATGCTAAAAGGGCAAGCATAATACATCTAAAATAACGTTTTGACACATCACTTTCCATTAAATCTATATCTAATACAATAATTCTATCCCGTATTTTTTTAGTATTTTCAATTCAGCCTCCTTAAGGGAGCTATCTGTTAATAAGTAATCTATATCTGAACAATCTAAGCTTTGATGCAAAAATTTATGATTAATCTTATCATTCGTCACCATCAGTACAACTTTTTTAGCTCGTTTTCGAAAAGCTTGCTTAATTAACGCTTCACCTTCTGTTGACTCAGTTGCTCCAACACTGAAATCAAAGCCTCTACAAGAAACAAAAGCTAAATCCGCGTTATAAGTTAGTGCATCATTAAACGCTTTAGAACCATTAATTGTAAATCGTTTAGGTACAATAGAACCACCCAATATATTTACACTAGCTGTCGTATATTCAGATAATAAACTAGCTGTTACAACCCCATTTGTAACAACTTGTAACCCTTCAAATTTAT
Organism: Enterococcus sp. AMC1251; assembly: GCF_058216535.1. Lineage (NCBI taxonomy): Bacteria > Bacillati > Bacillota > Bacilli > Lactobacillales > Enterococcaceae > Enterococcus > Enterococcus sp. AMC1251. The sequence continues at coordinate 2,264,689 of NZ_CM177098.1, forward strand.
GTAAATAATGAACAAGATGTAGTGCTGTACTACTGGAATCTATAAAAAGCACACAATCATCACTGATTAGGTTTTTAGCAATTTCTGCCATAATACTTTTTTCTTTCTCATCATTAAATTTATCCATTTTCATTAAGTACGGAATATCAACTTTATGACGATCAATAATCATTGCTCCACCGCGTGTCCTCCTAATTAAGCCTTTCTTTTCTAGTTCAATCAAGTCTCTCTTAATCGTTGCTCCACTATAATTTAATAAATCTACTAAATCAATCGTCTTCATAAAGCTTTCAGATTTCAAGTAATTGACAATTTTCGTTTGTCTTTCTTCTTGGGCTGACATGACCATGTCTATTCATCCTTTCAATCACTTTATAGGTTGCCTCTGATCCCACCGTTTATATGAATTTCAAGTGACTGGTACTCACAGAGTTATGTCCCAGTCACTTGAATTATTTATAGTTAATACAAATTTGCTTTACCGACAGTATTCAAGACATTCAATTTATGACGAACGACTTCTTTCACTTTTTTGTTTGGCTCTATATATACTTGATTAGGCTCATACATTTCACTGTTTTCAGAGAGTACTGCTCTAGTTGTTTCAAAAAAAACACTCTTTAAATCCGAAGATAAATTAACTTTGCTTACACCGAATTTTATAGATTCACTTACTTCTGAATCAGGATTTCCTGATCCACCATGTAACACAAAAGGAATCGTTATTCGCTGATTCAATTCTTTTAATAAACTAATATTTAATTTAGGCGTAACATTTTTTGGATATAATCCGTGAGCTGTTCCGATTGCTACAGCAAGTGTATCAATACCTGTTTTCTCAACAAAATCAACTGCTTGATCTGGATCCGTATAGATAATCTTTTCTGCTCCCCCTTCAGCAGAGTTATTGTTGCCAATTGTTCCTAATTCGGCCTCAACAGATACACCAACTTTATGCGCCAATTCCACTACTTTTTTAGTAATAGCTATGTTTTCTTCATAGCTAACGAGTGAAGCATCAATCATTACTGAAGTATAGCCATTTCGAATAGCCCGCATCACATCATAAATTGTTCCTCCATGATCTAAATGAATCACAACAGGTACTTTACTTCTTAACGCATACTCTCTCAATGTCGCTACAAAATTATCGCCTAAATACGCAATCTCATCTGGATGAATTTCTAAGATAACTGGTGCTTCCTGTTCTTCTACTTCTTCCATAATCGCTTTTAACATATCAAAACTACAAATGTTAAATGCCGGTACAGCAAATTTATTTTCTTTTGCAACCGTTAGTAAATCTTTCATTGTATAAAGCATATAAACAATCTCCTTCTAGTCATTATTTTCTTTTATTGTTTTTTTTAGTACACCAACCGTAACTGCTGTAACAATTGTTCCAGCAACTATCGCTAAAAGATACATTGGTAAATTATTAAGAACATTTGGGATAAACATCACCCAGATTCCTCCATGAGGAGCCATTGAAGTTACACCTGCTCCCATAGAAATTGCTGCTGCAACTGCTGAGCCTGCCATCAAGCTAGGAATTACTCGAATAGGATCGGCTACCGCAAAAGGTATTGCACCTTCAGTGATATAAGAAGCACCTAAAACCCAACAAGACTTACCAGATGTTCTTTCTTCCTCAGAGAACTTATTTTTAAATAATAAAGTTGCCAAAGCTAACCCAAGCGGTGGTGTCATCCCGGCAGCCATACATGCTGCTATTGGCGCATTGACTCCAGCCGACATTAAACCGATTGAAAAAGTAGAAATAGATTTATTGATAGGTCCACCCATATCCGCAGCCATCATTATGCCAATTAATAGCCCAAACAGCACTCCAGAAGTTTCACCTAAACCGTTTAAGAACTCTGTTAGACTATTTAAAAGCCAAGAAATTGGTGTATCAATCAGAAAGATCATCGCAAATCCAACAATTGTAACTGAAACCAAGGGAACAATAATTAACTGATAAATTGCAGCAATTGATTTTTTGACATTCATCTTATTTGCCAATAGATCAGTCACATATCCTGCAAGAATTCCGCCAATCATTCCCCCTAAAAATCCTGATCCACCAGAAACAGCTAGTGTTCCTGCAATCAATCCAGGAGCAAAACCAGCCTTTCCAGCTACTGAAGAAGATATCCCTGCAGCTAAAGCTGGAACCATTAAAGCAAAAGCTGTTCCTCCTCCTATTTTGGATAATGCTCCTGCGATAACATTATATTTATCACTGTCAGGATTAGATGCTTCGATACCAAAAGCAAAACTTAACGCAATTAATATTCCTCCCGCAATCACAAACGGCAGCATGTAATTCACACCACTCATAAAATGGTTATATAGATTTTTTTTATTTTTAGATTCTTCTTTTTGAGAAGTTCCTTCCATAATAAAAGTTCCTCTACTATCAATTGCATCTGCTATAACCATTTCGGTATTCCTTATTGCTTCTGACGTAGAAACTTGCTTAATCTTTTTACCACGGAAACGAGACATATCTACTTCTCGGTCAATAGCCAATATAATAACATCTGCGTCTTTAATTTCCTTATCTGTAAGAATATTCTCCGTTTTCGCCCCTTGCGTTTCAAATTTTGCTTGATATCCTTTATTTTCAGCTGTTTTCTGTAATTTTTCAGCAGACATATACGTATGAGCGATACCAGTAGGGCAAGAAGTTACACCAACTATTTTCATTACTTCATCCTCCTGTATTTTCTAATATACTTTGAAGCTCAGCTTTAGTTGTCACATTCTTGATATTTTTTTTAAATGTGTTATCCATTAATTTTCTGGATAAAGAACTAAGTATATCTAAATGAATATCGTTTGCTTTTTCCGGAATAGCTAGCATAAATACACATTCAATCAATGTATCATCTAGTGCATGATAATCTTCCATGCTACCTGTATGAGCAAAAGCAATTGTTGCTTCTTTCACATATTGACTTTTTGCATGTGGAATCCCAAAACCATCTTCTATCCCAGTTTCAGTTTCTTGCTCACGTTTTTCTAAATCTTCAATAAATTTCATTTTATCTGTAATATAACCACTAGCCAATAGTAATTCAGCAAGTGTTTCAAAAAGAACTTTTTTGGTCGTAATACGAGAATCAAATAGAACATTTCGAGAATCCATCATAGATAAGATATTCATTTCATTACCTCCTTATTATCAATTAAGAAAGCGCTCACTTAACTTGAGTACATCATAGCACCACGACCTATTCAGTTCAATATAATGCACGAATATTTGTAAATAAATCATTTTTTATTAATATAAAGCTTAAATATGATCTAAATCGCTCATGAATTTCATCAATGGATTGGGTAATCTCATCATTATTATAAATAGTTTGAAAATCACTCTTGACCTATCTAAGAACATTACAGCCTTTTTCAGTTTCTTTATTAGGAGAAAAAAATTCATTTATCCAGGAATTTGATGGACATTTAGTGTTCTTTTCATTTAAAAATTTTAATTTTTCTAGTATATATGAAAAACAATAGTATTGGTGGTTAGATAAAGCTCGCCAAAAGAATGTCTCTGCCTCTTTTGTTTATTGTGTGTTGAAACAGTTTTATGAACCGAAAAAAATTAATCGTTTGATCTTGTTTGAAGTCCTCTACTTTGATGAATTCAAACCGGTCAAGCAGATTGTTTCTTCTGCGATTTTTATCATGATGGATAAGCAATACAGAGACAAAAAATATCGACACTTAAAGAAAGACTAGAAACAGCTTCAAAAAAATAAAGCCAAGTTCAATTTTGAGAACCGTTGTTGGCACGCTTCTTTCCGTGACTATTTAACCGAAACAAAAAAAGCGTAGACATATTTCCTTCTACGCTTCAAATATAAAATTTTTGGTAACTTATGTTCATCTGTGATAATCGCTATGATGCAAAAAAATATTTAATGAAGAAATTTGATGATTCTTAAAAACTAAAAACGGCTAATAACAGTATGTTTTTAGTTTTCAAATGCCTATTTCTTCCCTTCATCCTCGTCCATTTTCAAAACAGCCATGAAGGCTTCTTGTGGCACTTCCACAGATCCAACTTGTTTCATCCGTTTCTTACCATCTTTTTGTTTCTCTAACAATTTACGTTTACGTGAGATATCTCCACCATAACACTTAGCTAATACGTTTTTACGTAAAGCTTTGATTGTTGAACGGGCAGTGATTTTTTGACCAATTGCAGCTTGAATCGGCACTTCGAATTGTTGTCTGGGAATTAGTTTTTTCAGTTTCTCAACAATCACTTTTCCACGCTCAAAAGCAAAATCTTTATGCACAATAAAGCTTAAAGCATCGACTTTTTCTGAGTTCAATAGAATATCCATTTTAGATAGATTGCTCTTACGATAACCGATCATTTCATAATCTAATGAGGCGTACCCTTTTGTTCCTGATTTTAGGCGGTCAAAGAAATCATAAACAATTTCTGATAACGGCATGTCATAAATGACATTTACTCGATATTCATCCAAGTAGTCCATTGTCACAAATTCACCACGTTTACGTTGAGAGATTTCCATAACAGCACCAACATATTCATTAGGTACCATAATTGTCGCTTTGACGTATGGTTCTTCAACAAAATCAACCGTGCTTTGATCTGGAAATTCTGCCGGATTATCGACTACGATTTTTGTACCATCTGTCTTTGTTACATGATAAATTACGGATGGCGCCGTTGTGATCAAATCAAGGTTAAATTCTCTTTCTAAACGTTCTTGAATAACATCCATATGCAATAAACCTAAGAATCCACATCGATAACCAAAACCAAGGGCTTGAGAAGATTCAGCTTCAAACTGCAAAGCAGCATCATTTAATTGTAATTTTTCCAAAGCTTCACGCAATTCAACATAGCGAGAATTATCAATTGGGTACAATCCACAATAAACCATCGGATTCATTTTACGATAGCCTGCTAGTGCTTCTTTGGCAGGATTATTTGCTAAAGTCACAGTGTCCCCAACTTGAGTATCACGAACTGTTTTTATTGCGGCTGTAATGTAGCCAACATCACCGACCATTAAGAAATCACGGCTAATTGGTTTCGGTGAAAAAATACCAACTTCTGTAACTTCAAATGTTTTATTGTTATTCATCATCATAATCTTATCACCAGGTTTCACAACACCGTCCATAATTCGGACATTTAAAATAACCCCACGATAGCTATCATAAACTGAATCAAAAATCAATGCTTTCAAAGGTGCATCAAGATCCCCAGTTGGTGCTGGGACTAGATCGACGATTTGTTCTAAAATGTCTTCAATCCCAATCCCTGCTTTAGCACTTGCTAAGACAGCATCACTGGCATCGATTCCAATCACATCTTCGATTTCTGTACGAACGCGTTCCGGATCAGCTGCTGGTAAATCGATCTTATTGATCACTGGAATAATTTCCAAATCATTATCTAACGCTAAATAAACATTCGCTAATGTTTGCGCTTCGATTCCTTGAGCAGCGTCCACAACTAAAATAGCTCCTTCACAAGCTGCTAAACTTCGTGATACTTCATACGTAAAATCGACATGTCCTGGCGTGTCGATCAAATGAAAAATATACTCTTCACCATCTTTTGCTGTATACGTTAATTCAACCGCATTCAGCTTGATCGTAATCCCACGTTCACGCTCTAAATCCATCGCATCCAGTAATTGATCTTGCATTTCACGATCTGACACAGTTTCTGTTTTTTGTAGAATTCGGTCAGCGAGTGTTGATTTCCCGTGGTCAATATGAGCAATAATGGAAAAGTTACGAATTTTTTCTTGTCTTTGCTTCATTTCATTTATATTCATTAATAGTCCTCATTTCTTTTATGAAAAGCTGAATGAGCTTGTGATTTTGTTGGATCAAATCGCACTGGCTCATCGCTCAGATCATTTTCAATCAGCACTTCCCATTATAGCAAGATTTCCATCAGAATTAAAGAACTTTCCCAGGTTTCCCTATTACGCTTGTCAAACGATTGATAACCTATACAAACACAATGTCAACTTCTTTTAATAGCACATTATTCATTGGCTGTATCTTTTCTCGCTTAATTGTCTCATAAATAATCTGGGCACTCTATTTTGCTCTTCCTAATGGACTAGAAAAAAATGCCATTGTTTCATCGTCTACGTTTCTTAGCTTTTGACTTAGCAACCGTCCATTCTCTTTCACTTGTTGTTTTCCATGTATGATTAATGGCGAATCTAAAAACCCTTGATAGATTCCCATTTGGTTAAATTCGGTTTCTCCGTGCCTAAGTAAATAATTTTTTTGTTCATTTATACACCTCCTAAAAAAGGGTATCACACTATTTTCCAACTAAAAATCCCTCTTTACCATTTCTTAGTAAGTAATGCTCTATTTATTCCCCTTTTTTTGATATACTGAAGGTAGAAAAATTAATTGGAGATGGAAAAATGGACCAAAAAGAGTTCAGAGATAATTTAGAATTAAAAGCAGTAGATAAAAAATACGTGGATCAGTTCAATGAATTATTGAGCTATGTCTTCCAATTTACGGAAGCGGATTTAGAGGAAAGCGGCTATGAAAGTAAAAAAGAGTTAATCAAATCAAAACAACCAATTTTAGAACAATCAAAAGTATTTGGCTGGTTCCATGAGGATCAATTGATCTCACAAATTGCGATTTATCCTTGTGAAGTAAATATTCACGGGAAGCTCTTTAAAATGGGTGGAATCACAGGTGTTGGAACTTATCCGGAATATGCCAATCATGGTTTGATGCAAGATTTGATTCATCTAGCCCTAAAAAATATGCGGAAAGATCAACAATGGATTTCCTATCTTTATCCTTATAGCATTCCTTACTATCGCCGAAAAGGTTGGGAAATTATGTCAGATAAATTGTCTTTCAAGATTCGTGATACCCAATTACCTAAACAAGTTTCGGTTCCTGGGATGGTCGAACGTGTAGGTGTAGATCATGAAGATGTCTTTATTGTGTATGCAAAATTTGCCCGTCAAAATCATGGCGCCTTGATTCGTAGTGAATTTAATTGGGAAGAATATTGGCGCTTTGAAAATGAAGACGAACGAACTGCTGCTGTTTATTATGGCGCAAATCAAGAACCTTTAGGTGTGCTATTTTACTGGGTAGCTGAAGATGTGTTTCATATTAAAGAAATGTTCTATATCAACCAAGAAGCGCGCAATGCGCTGTGGAATTTTATTTCAGCTCATTTTTCAATGATCGATTGGGTTGAAGGAGATATTTATAAAAATGAACCACTCGCCTTTTTACTAGATGATAGCCAAATTAAAGAGACGATTGAACCTTATTACATGGCTAGAATCGTCGATGTTAAAGAAATGCTACTGGCTTATCCATATGCTAGCACCGCAAAACCATTTCATTTTGTAGTAAGCGATCCTGTTGCAGAATGGAATAATGGCGTATTTAGTTTATTATGGGATGAAGATGATCAAGTTTCTGTAACAAATGAGCCATTAGGCCAGTCTGTGCACATCGATATTCAAACTTTGACTTGTTTATTGATGAATTATCGCCGTCCGACTTATCTACATCGAATCGAACGTTTAGATACAGATAAGGAAACCTTAAATTCATTAGAACGGATTTTTCCAGATCAAGAAGCATACTTTAGCGATTATTTTTGATTTATATGACAAATGAACGCTTAAAGAAGGATGATTTTATGAATGACTTTCTAGTTATTCCAACTTTACTGAGCAAAACAACAAATATGCAATTATCATTTGCCGAAATAGAAGCAAACATGACTCATAGTCATAAGCTACCTGAACTAGCCAAAACGTACAGTGCTTGGTGGACGAAAAAAGAACATTCTTTTTCAAGTGCTTGGGCTGCCTATGGTTATCAAGTTGATAAAATCGATTTAGTGAATCAACTCGTCTTTTTCTCAAAAAAATGAAACGACAAAACTAACTTAGAGGTGAAATGATGAATATATATTTTGCAGGACCGATGTTTGCCAAAGCAGACTTACTTTATAATGAATATTTAGTGAAAGAAATTCGTGCATTAGATGATTCAATTGAGGTTTATTTACCACAAGAAAATGGTGCGATAAATGATAAAACAGCTTATGCCGATAGTAAGATGATTGCACTAGCCGATACTGAAAAAGTACTTGAAAGTGATTTGCTTGTAGCCGTTTTAGATGGTATTACGATCGATGCCGGTGTGGCTTCTGAAATCGGTGTAGCTTACGCTAAAAATATTCCGATGATTGGTCTATACACTGATACTCGCCAACAAGGAGCGGATAATCAAAAAAAAATAGCTGCTTTAGGCAATACTGGTGAAAATCAATTTCATTATCTAAATTTGTATACTGTGGGTTTGGTCAAATTGAATGGCTCTGTTGTTAGTGATGAGCAAGTATTTTTAGATTTAATCAAAGAAAAGTTAAATAAATAAGCATATCGGAGGCGTTTATATGAAGTTAAAATTTGAGGATAAACAAGAAAAAAGTGCCTTTTATTTTTTACTTGCGTTTGGTGTCATCACTTTGATTGTCAATATTGTTAAAACATTTATAGTGCAACCGACAGAACAATATGTCTTATTGACGTTTGAAATGATTGCAGGAATTGCTGTGATTTTTGTTCCATTTGTTTTTACAAAATTTACGGGGTTGGTTTTCCCAAAAATGGTACGGCTTTATTATTGGTTTTTCATTTGGATCGCGGTTTTTCTTGGTACGGGTTTACGATTGATCCTCATTGTATCGTTTTGGGATAAAATTCTTCATGCAATTAGTCCTATATTATTAGTGGCTGTGGGGTATGCGATTATTGGGTATTGCCTACGTGAGTCAGATTTTTCTAAAATCAGTCCTTGGTTGTTTATTATTATGGGCTTTGCTTTCGCTGGATTGTGTGGTGTTTTTTGGGAGTTCTGGGAATTTCTTTGTGATTCACTTGGTAACATGAATTTACAGCGTTATATGACAGAAGCTGGACAACCTTATGTTGGTCGTGAAGCTCTGATGGATACAATGGGAGATTTGCTTACTAATACAATTGGTGCATTGATTTTAACGGTCTATAGTTTTACGCAACGACATAAACCTGAGTATTTTAAAGCTTATGCGTTTAGAAAAGTGAATAAAAAATAAGCTATTTTCTATTTGTTAAAAAATAAAGATATTATAACTTTAATAAAAGATTTTATGATAAAAATCGTTTGGGTCCTAGTAAATAAGAAGGAATTCATGAAAATTGTTCTTCCAATTTTTGTGAGTTCCTTCTTATTTTGATCACATGCTATTTCCCTTTAAAAAATAAGACGAATTGACTAATTTCTGCCTTTAAAAATTCGAATAATTTACCCATGATGATTCTTATCCTTATTTTTGGTATGATAGCAACATTCAATCTTAAATACCTTGCAGAGTAAACTCGTAATAAAAAAGCCTCGGAAGCAACTCGAGGAGACTGCTTCCAGAAACTTAAAAGTCTATTTACATCTTTTTTAATTCCTTTTTTCCTAAAATAATCCCGATAAAAAATAACAGTTCTAGCAAAATAAAAAACAAAAGAAAACTATGCATGAAATATTCTTCAGGCAAGACATTGATGATTGGGTCAGTAGCTGGATCAAACAACCAGTCATTATTATTGAAGAATACACCATGAAATGCTATAAAAAATTGATCAAAACCAATCGCCATCAAAGTTCCCAAAAACACTGGAATAATCATTCCCCATTGAAACGGACGAATCAAACGCCATACTCGTTTTTCCTTGATCAAACGGAAAATAAAGAATCCGCTTGGAATCACCGTCACAAGCAGTACGCCATAGCAGAGTAAAAAAAGGTGCTTTACTTCATAAAAATGGAACGCCCCACTTTTAGATACAGGGAAATCAGATAATTTTAGTGCATGGTTAAATGGATTGTTTAAGTAGTCCATTAACTGATCAAAATTTTTTAACAATGTTGGTTTGTCCAGAGATACATAATCTAAAATGTTTAAATAGTCAATATCAAAAACATATAATGGGCGAAAATTAAGCGTGATTGTAATACTTAAAGAAACAATAGTTAATATCAAACTCAAGATCCCCACTCGCTCAAACCAAATCCAACTCTTTTCTCTCATATCAAAAAATCCACTCATCCAGAGAATCAGCTACATAGGTTGGTTGTTCAGGTAAATTAGGAACAGCTGACTTCGCTGTAAATCCTGATAAAACAAGCAAACTATCAAGACCGTTTTGAAGACCCGACTGGATATCCGTTTCATAATTATCACCAACCATAATGACATCTTCTTTATTCATTTTCATTACTTTTAGCGCTTCATTCATAATAACCGCATTTGGTTTTCCGATCATGATCGGTTCTGTCTGCGTTGCCGTTTGAACTAAACTAATAAACGAACCCGCACCTGGTAACAAGCCACGTTCAGTTGGAATACTTTTATCTGGATTTGTGCCAATAAACGTTGCTCCATTTCTAATACAAAGTGCTGCCGTTGCAAATTTCTCATAGTTAATATCGGTATCAAGACCGACAACAACATAATCTGGGGTCTGTTCATCCCACTCAAAACCTGCTGACAAAATTAAATCAACAAGACCAGATTCTCCGATCACGTAGACTCGGTTTCCTTTTCCCTGTTCCTTCATGTAGTCGATTGTTGCAAGGCTTGCTGTATAAACAGTCTTCGCCGATACATGAATATCAAATTCTTTTGCTAATCGATCTGCAACTGCTTCTGGCGTTTTTGTCGTATTATTGGTCACAAAAAGAAAAGGAATCCTTAATTCTTGCAACTGTTCAACAAATCGTTTACCTGCTGGAATAGCCTCTTTGCCTAAATAAATCGTACCGTCTAAATCAATTAGATACCCTTGATACTGTTTTTTCACAAATAATTACTCCTCACGTTGACGAATAGTAAATGAGCGACCTTGGTCAGTGCCATTATCTTTAGTCCCAATGACTGTTTTTTTCGGTTCGCTTTCCTTGCGACTTTTGATCACTGGTTTTGTTTTATTCGCAATAGATGTTTGCTTTTCTTCTATGTGTGCTTGATTATGATTTACTGTCTTTTTATTTGATTTTTTGCGGCGAGTTTGCTGTTTTTCACGTTTTCCGCCAACTCGTTCGATCACAAAATAAGCACAGCCAAAATTGCAATACTCATATAAGTAATCTTCCAGTGTATCAATTCTCTGTTCAGGTACGGCTTTGCGATTAGATTCATTGAAAAATCCTTTCAAACGAAGTTGATCGTAACCCCAATCACCAACAATGTAATCATATCTCGAAAGGACATCACTAAAACGTTCACCTAATCTTTCAGCATCAAAAGCTTCTCGATGATTCTTCACTAAAAGATATTCACGCGTACCAACCGTTACATGAATATCATCAATAAGTGTGACGACTTCACCTTTTTTCTTTTCTTTGACAGGTTCTTCTTTTATTTCTTTAAGGACAGTTGTAATTTCTTCTGTTAAAGTTGCTGTTAGTTCTTCTTTATGTTTAGCTGGTTTTGTTGATTTGTATGTTTTTTTCACTTTATCTGTCATTTTTTCACCGCCTAAATTTTATTATACCTTGTTTTTAAAAGATTGGGTAGTGCTCGTTCAAGTAGTGTCCTAAAACGGTTCGGATAAATTCTGGAAAGATAAATTCAACGTCACCCGCAAGTTCAATTGTCGGAAAAAAAGGAACAAACATGAAATGATCAACTGTAGTAAATGTGTACTTGTGTTCTAAAACGATAAGCTGATTCTGCCATAGAATTTGTTTTTTCTTTTTATCATACGTTATCCCATCATAGTAGAGTTCACCAAACACTTTACCGCGAAATCCCATTCCTGTAATCGGAAACTTACGTAAATATTGTCGATTTTTTTCCATCTCTTTAATCATGCGAATTAGTTCCCTACCAGACAAGGTCACGCGAATTAAATGCATTGGATGGGGTAATGTTTCATGAAGTTGATCAGCATTAACAATTCCTTTAGGTATGTCTGATAAAAATAAACCATTGTTTAAAATTGCAACATCCGTTTGACATGTTTCTTTCAACGCTTTTAATGTGGTCACTATCAAAGACTGTTCAGCAGTTAAATCGACTAATAAAGGATGAGGTATTTCAGCGATTTTTTGGGCTCCTAATAATTGATGCCCTAAAGTCATATAGTTATCGATTTCTTTTTGATCATTGGGTAAAGCAATTAGTTCAGCAGTTGATACTGCTTTTGCTTCGCTATGGATAATTTTACCGTTATCGATCGTTAGATGAACTTCTCCAATGTAATAACCAAATTTGCCAGCAGCAGAAAACTGTATATTGTTGATTTTTTCACCATATTTGAATAAATGATGCGTGTGAGAACCTAGTAATACGTTGATTTCAGGGAATTCATTCGCTATTTTAATGTCTTCATCAATACCTAAATGACTCATTAAAACTAACACATTACATTGCGGAAGAACTTCTTTAACTAATTGCGGCAACATCTCTTTTGCTGAACGAATATCCCAACCATTTGGATTATAGGTCAAAGGAAAAGGAGCAGTTAGTGCGATTAAACCGATCTTTGTTTTTTCTTTTGTCTCTATAATTTTATAAGAACTTGCCCAATCAGGTGCTTGTCCTGTATTTAAATCAAATAAATTTCCTAATACAACTTCAAAATTCCGATAATCATATAAGTGATTCAACTGCTCTTTTGAATTTCCAACCCCTTCATTATTGCCAATCGTTGCTACATCATAGCCAATCTCATTCATCAGTTCGATATTTGCTTGACCATCTGTCGCTTCAGTAAGTGGATGCCAACGATCAATAAAATCTCCTAAGTCAACAGTAAACACCGTTTTACCAGACTTTTCATATTCTTTTTTTTGATTTATCAAATATCTTCTGATTTTGGGCCAATTTTCCAAATGCGAATGCAGATCATTGGTGTGAAAGATGACGATTTCTTCCATTTTATCGCCCCCGATTTTCTTATATAAAATATAGTACCATACTTTTGTATAGAGTATAATAAAGTAACCACACAAGTAAAGGAGAATAAAATGAAAATCAAAGCCCCTTTCGGCTCAATTTGGCTGGACGCTGATGATAAAGGTCTAAGCGAAATTTCTTTTTTCGAGATTACTCATCATAAAACCAATCATTATACAGAACTTGCTGCTAAAGAACTCACAGAATATTTTGCTGGTAAACGAACTCGTTTTACTGTCCCATTATCCATTCACAGCGGTACTGATTTTCAAAAAAGGGTTTGGAATGCTCTCTCTCTGATTCCATTTGGAGAAACTCGGAGTTATTTAGATATTGCTCAAACTGTAGATTCGCCGAAAGCCGTTCGAGCAATTGGTCAGGCAAATAGTAAAAATCCAATTCCTATCATTGTCCCCTGTCATCGAGTAATTGGGAAAAACGGGAAATTAACTGGTTACTTGGGTAGTTCTGAACTTGACGGGCTTAACATCAAGAAATTCTTGCTGCAAGTGGAAAATGTATCCAGCGATAAATATTGACGTGTCCTATAGCGTAAACCAAAAAATCGAGCCATAGGCAAAACTAAAAATCAGCTTTGTCTATGGCTCTTTAAGTCTTTCTATTTTTTTAAGCCATAAATTTATAGCTTAATTTCATTTTTTTGTATAAATAAAATGAACCGTGCAGCAACCAAGCATTAGTTCTTATTTTTGTTATCGTCGCTATCTTTACCACGATATTTTTCTAAATATTGTTCTTTTGTCATGACATCATCTACACTCATGTTGAATTCAACTAACTCTAAATCAGTCATATGAGCGATTGCTTCTTTTACTTTTTCAACTGTTTGATCAAAAACTGATGAAATATTGACATCGTATTTGCAGATCACTGATACATCAACAGCTACTTGTTTTGTACCGACTTCTACTCCAACACCTTTGGTAACATCTTCATTATCTCTAAAACGGTCTGCAAAATCTGTAAAAAGATTACCACTTAGTCCTAAAATACCGTCAATATCTGAAATAACTACACCAACGATTTTTTTGATTACGACATCACTAAATGTTAATTTCGCTTTTAATCCACCTGTATTGTTTTCTACTGCTTCTGTCATTTGCATTCACTCCTTCAATATAATTTTAAATTCCTATCATAGATCTAACAGATTCTATCAAGGAATAAATATCCAAATCTTCATCTCGCATTTTTCCGATAATATATCCTACTGCTGCAAAAATCAGCAAGACTAATGTCTTTCCAAAACCGATTAGTAATAAAAGGAGCGCTAATAGGAAAAATAACGTTGTCCAAATAATTCTGAAACGATAAGGTTTAAGCTGTTTGATCCAGCGTTCTTTCTTCTCTTGACCCATAATGTCTCCCTCCTAGATCACCCGTGATTGTTTTTTACTGAAAGCAGTGGATTCTGTTGGTTCTTTTTCTCTTAATTGAACCGTTACATGGCTATCGATGGATTCCAATGATGTATTTAGTGTACTTTGTATCGTTTCTTTGATTTCTTCTCCTAAAGCCTGAAAGCGATCTTTGCTTCGAACATCGACTCTCAATTTTACCGCTACTTTTTCTTTGCCTTTAATTTTAACAGTCATTTTGGTTTTATCTGGATGAACAATCGTGCTGTAAGCATCTTGCACAAGTTGTTCTACAGTACTTTTAGGTATTTCGATCCGATTTTTTCCATCCTTCACGACCAGACGTTTTCTTTGTCCGGAAACTGAAAGAACAACTATAAAACTAAGAATTAAAAGCCCTCCTAGAATAAGTAAAATCCATTCAAAAAACATGAATATCCACGGATAGGTGTAAAGAAGTCCATCTACTTCGTAAGACAACCAAGGAATGTCGATCAACTGGCTAAGTATGCCTAATGTTCCGACAAACAATAGAAATATGATTAATGCAAAAATATTTTTCAACAATCGTTTCATATGCTTCCCTCCTTTAAGATTAATTGTTTTGCTGTTGACTAAATTGTAACGCCTATAAAAAAGTATTACAAAAGATATGAATTTCCTTTTTGCTGAAAGAAGGATCTATACTTGTTTTTATCCCACAAAAAAACGATCGAATCGCTATATACTTGCAAATACTCTGCCAGATATATTAAGTTCAATCGTTTTTCTTTTTATTCATCCAGATACTCTTCTTTAGAAAATTCAGTATCTTCATACTTCCCGCTATCTCCATAAAATTGATTATATCGCTGTTTAAATTTACGGAAAATATAAGTAACTAAAACTTTGACAATTGCGTAAATTGGTATTCCGAAAATCAACCCGAACATACCTAACAAATCGCCCATTACTAATAGCACGATTATGATCGTCAGCGGGTGTACAACAAGTCGTTTCCCCATTACTTGCGGAGCAATCAAATGACCATTCAACATTTGAACTAGCATCCAAACTAGACTCATCTTAATAAACATACCAAAGGAAACCATCAACGCAACGATTGCAGCTGGTATAAAAGCAATCACAGGCCCAATATATGGAATAACCGCTGTAATTCCCACGATAATCGATAACGTTCCTGAATACGGGACTTTGATCAACCAAAAACCGATAAACGTCAAAATACCAATCGCAATCGATACTAAAATTTGCCCCTTTAAATACGCTCCGACTTGACTACTCATCGTTGCACCAATTTCTTTGGCATCATTTCTAAAACGTGGCGGTAGAATTTTCAAAATAAAATCGAAAAATTTCTGATCATCTTTCAATAAGAAAAAAGTAATGATTGGAGCGGTTACCATCACTAGTGCGAAACCTGTTAAGGTAGAGAACACTGTGGATGCTCCTTCAACAGCCTTACTAAAATAACTGCCAATTCTATCTGATACGCTATCGAACCATCGTTGAATTCCGTCTAAAGCATTAGCTAAAGGTTTCTCCAATGAAGAATTATGAAAAAAATCAGTAATCATCTTATTCAAATCATTCGTGTACTGCGGAAAACTTTTGATTAATCCATCTACTTGTTTTTGTAGTATTGGAACAACTAAAATAATACCTACAATGATTAATGTAACAAAAACGATAAAGATTGCCGACACACCATACACTCGCTTCACTTTATGTTTTTCCAACCAATTGACGATTGGATTAAACAAATAATACAAAATCAATGCTAAAATTGTTGGTCCAATGATCGTTTTGAAAACAACACCAATCGGCCCAAAAATGAACCCAACTTGATGAAAAATAAAAATCACTGCCCCCAGTAGTAATAACGCAACCAACGTAAATAACAAATTTTTTCCACCAAGAAATTTAATCCAACGAGTTTCTTGTTTCTTTTCCATCCTCATCCTCCTAATTTGACATCTTTATTGTAACGAAAAAAAAATCATCTGTAAAAAATAGTCACTTTGTTAATAAAATAAAAAATCACTCAGCCGCTAGATACCTGACTAAGTGATTTCCTTTATTAATTCGCTGCTTTGCGCCCTTTTCGTTGTGTTGCTTCCATAATAACAGGAAGAATCACTGGACGACGCTTTGTTTGTTCAAACAAATAACGGCTCAATTGCTCACGAATATCTTGTTTCAATTTGCTCCACTCAAAATCGCTACTCTCAAGATGTTTTTCAACAATCTCTGAGACGATATTGCTACTTTCTTTCATCAAGTCTTTGCTTGTTTTCACATAAACAAAGCCTCTCGATGTAATTTTAGCTGGTGAAACAATACGTTTTTCACGACGGTTAATTGTCACAACAGCGACGAAAATACCATCTTCAGACAAGATTCGACGATCACGAAGCACGATATTTCCGATATCCCCCACACCAATTCCATCAATCATAATATTATCAGCTGTCGTGCTACCAGCAACATTCATTTTTTGTTTGCTGTATTCAAGAATATCTCCTCGACCAGTAATGAAAATATTTTTGTAAGGAATACCCAACTCATGAGCTAAATCGGCATGTGCTGCTAGTTGACGATACTCACCTTGAATAGGTATAAAGTACTTGGGGTTCATCAAGTTCAACATCAATTGTAAATCATTGGGACTTGCATGACCAGAAACACGCATATTATCAGAGATTTGTTTTACTACGCCGCCAGCACGGTAAACGATATCTTCTGTTTTAGCTACAGCTGTCTCCATTGCAGTTGTCGGCGTTGTTGTAATATAGACTAAATCGCCTTCTTTAATCTTGATAACACGATGTGTTCCATTTGCCATTTTCTGTAATGACTTGATTGGTTCACCCATCGATCCTGTTTCTAAAATCACTAATTGATCTGCTTGATATTTTTTCATATCTTTGACATTAATGATGAGGTCTTCACTTGGTAATTTTAGTTTATCCAGTTTAATAGCTGTGTTAATAATTCTTTGGAAATCTTGACCTGTTAAAACAATTTTACGGTCAGATCGATGAGCAGCATCTAAAATCTGTTGCACTCGCTGTAAATTACTCGCTACACAAGCTACAATAATACGACCTTCCCAATAACGAATTGTATCAAAGACTTCGTCTGCAATCTGCAACTCAGAAACCACTTGAGTTGGGTTCTCAGCATTAGATGAATCACTCAATAACGCTAAAACTCCTTCGTTACCGATTTTAGCTAAACGACCAAAATCAGTTTTATACATTGGAATCGCACTTTGATCAAACTTGAAATCTCCTGTATAAACAATATTACCTTCTTTAGTTTTTAAATTGATTCCGATTGAATCAGGAATCGTATGTGTCGTACGGAAAAAATTGATTGTCGCATGTGCAAAATCAATCTCAGTATGAGCATCGACTACGTGAAAATCATTAAAATCTTTTGAATCTGCATGATCTCCTACGTTTAATTTTGCTAACTCGATCGTTAATTCCGTGCCGAATACTGGTACATGAACTTTTGATAAAAGATAAGGTAATGCGCCAATCGCATCGGCGTGACCATGTGTTAGAAAGATTCCTGCAACACGGTCAATATTTTCCACCAAATACGTAAAATCTGGAATTACCACATCAATTCCTAATAGCTCATTTTCTGGATATTTTAATCCACAATCCAGTACAAAAATTTCATCTTCCACTTCTGCGATGTACATATTTTTACCATTTTCACGAACGCCGCCTAAGGGAACGATTTTTATTGTACTCACTCATTTCACCTCTCTATATTCCCATACCGAATCAAAGATCCAGTATGCTTAAAATTTTCGTCTTTTCTTCTGTAGTACATGATATAAGAGGTAAACGCAACTCTCCAACGGAAATGTTCATATGATTCAACACAGCTTTTACAGGAGCTGGTGAAGGTACTGAGAATAAAGCATTCATCTTAGGCAGTAACTGTCGTTGAATGTTGGCTGCTTTTTTGATTTCTCCGTTATCTAGTGCTTGGAACATGTCATACATTTCAGTGCCAAACACATGGCTGGCAACTGAAATTACCCCTTGCCCGCCTAAAGCTTTAGTAGAAAAAGCTTCAGGATCATCTCCAGTATACACTAAAAAGTCATTTGGCGCCTTTTCTATTAACTCCGTCAATGCATCTAAACCAGAACATTCTTTGATGGCGATAATATTATCCAACTCTGCTAAACGCAAAGTTGTTGCTACGTCAAGGCTTACCACTGTTCTTCCCGGAACATTGTATAAAATAATTGGCAAATCACTAGCCTCAGCAATTGCCTTAAAATGTTGATACAGGCCTTCTTGATTCGGTTTATTGTAATAAGGTACGACTGCCAAACCTGCATCGATTCCTCGAATAGCAGACAATTCTTTTACAAACTCAACTGAGTCACGTGTATCATTGGTTCCCACACCACAAATGATTGGCACTCTTCCATCCACTAAGCGGATCACTTCATTGAACAACTCGATTTCTTCATCATGAGTCAATGTCGGTGATTCTCCAGTTGTTCCAGCTAAAATAATCCCTTCTGTATGATGATCAAGCAAATGTTCTACTAACTGAGGCAGCTTAGCAAAATCGATTGCGCCACTTTCATCAAAAGGTGTGACCATTGCTGTAATTATCGTTACATTTTCTAAATTCATACTTACTACCTCCTAATTTAAAAGCGTAGCGGGCTCGTTCAGGCTCGACTGAAAAATAGGAAAATAGGATTGTGATGTTTTTTTGTCACAAGCGTATTTTATCTTTTTTCCGAGAGACTAGCCCGCAAAGCTAGATAACATTAAAGCGTAACGGGCTCGTTCAGGCTCGACTGAAAAATAGGAAAATAGGATTGTGATGTTTTTTTGTCACAAGCATATTTTATCTTTTTTCCGAGAGACTAGCCCGCAAAGCTAGATAACAAACGCTCAGAACTTCGACAGTAAAAAAATAAATAGCTGAGATACTTTCCAAAAAAGGGCTAAATAATAGTTATACCCTCACCAAATCCATCTCATGCAATGTTTCTGCAATTTGAACTGAATTCCAAGCAGCGCCTTTCAATAAATTATCAGAAACCACCCATAGATGATACCCTTTATCAATATCGATATCTTGACGAATCCGCCCTACAAAAGTCTCTTTACGATCAATACTCGTTAAAGCTTGCGGATAAATTTGCTGGCTTGGATCATCTTGTAAAACTGCGCCAGGTGCCTTAGCTATTAGCTCTTTGATCTTGTTAACATCAGAACCGTCTTCTTTGACCTCTATATATATCGACTCAGAATGACCAGACAATACAGGAATGCGAACACAAGTCGCAACAACTTTGATACTATCATCGTTCATGATTTTCTTCGTTTCATTGATCATTTTCCACTCTTCATAGGTATAATCAGCGTCAGAAAAAACATCTATTTGGGGTAATGCATTGAATGCGATCGGATAGTGTTTTTTATCCCCACCAGCTGGTAAAATATCCGCTTCTAATTGATTGACAGGTGTACCATTGATATATGCAGTTGCTTGTGATTTTAGCTCTTCCATTGCATTGATCCCAGCTCCGCTAACTGCTTGGTACGTCGAAACAATTAAACGATCCAAACCATACACTTGGCGAATTGGTTCGAGGGCCACCATCATTTGGATAGTTGAACAATTTGGATTAGCGATGATCCCTTTATGCTGTTTTAGCGCCTTAGGATTGACTTCCGGCACTACTAAAGGCACTTCTGGATCCATTCTGTAATGACTTGTATTATCGATAACAACTGCCCCACGTTTGACTGCTTCCGGTGCATATTCTTTCGAGATACTTCCACCCGCACTGAATAACGCGATGTCTACACCTGAAAATGATTCAGGTACTAATTCTTCGATTATAAGCGTTTGCCCCTTAAACGTTACTTCTTTTCCCGCAGAACGTTTTGAAGCCAACAGTTTTACCTGACTCATCGGTAATGATGTTTCTTCCAACATTTCGATCATTTTTGTGCCAACAGCACCCGTTGCGCCTACCACAGCAACAGTATACATTTTTTTCATACTTATTGATCTCCTCTCAAATTACTGAAGAAAGTTGCTTTTCTTATTTTACCATAATATTATCTTTTACTATATAGGAAGTAAAATGATTTTGCGTTATTTTTGTCAAAAAAGAAAAGTAAAATTTGAGATAATAACCTTTCAAATCTTTTTTTAATGACGTTCTTATGAATTATGCAACTTAGTCGACTAATATTTTTTACAGATTTATACTGATTTTGCCACATATTTTTGAAAGGATGATTAAATGTATACTGTAGCGGATTATTTACTAGACCGTTTAAAGGAATTAGGAATTGATGAAATATTCGGCGTTCCAGGGGATTATAATTTACAATTTTTAGATTATATTACTGCTAGAAAAGACCTTGAATGGATCGGTAATGCTAATGAGTTAAATGCTGCTTATATGGCTGACGGCTATGCACGTACTAAAGGTATATCAGCTTTTGTGACAACGTTTGGTGTAGGGGAATTAAGTGCCATCAATAGTTTAGCAGGAAGTTTCGCGGAAAGTGTACCCGTTATTGAAATTGTTGGTTCACCAACGACAACCATTCAAAGAAATAAAAAACTTGTTCATCATACATTAGGTGATGGTGATTTTCTACGCTTTGAAAGGATGCATAAAGAAGTAACAGCTGGGATCGCTCATTTGACTGCGGAGAATGCTGCCTCAGAAATCGATCGCGTACTGAATATTGCTATGACAGAAAAACGTCCAGTTTATATTAATTTGCCGATCGATATTGCTGAAATAGAAATAGCTAAACCAAATACAGCTTTAAAACAAACCTCAGATGTACTAACAAAGGTTGAAACTAACTTGCTAGGAAAAGTTGAAAAAGCTTTAAAGCAGGCAAAAAATCCAGTGATCATTGCTGGCCATGAAATTTTAAGTTATCATATTGAGCATCAATTAAACGACTTTATCCAAAAATTTAATTTGCCAATGACTACATTACCACTAGGAAAAGGCGCATTTAATGAAGAAGACACCCACTATATGGGAACTTACACAGGCTCTACAACTGAAGAACCCTTGAAAAGCCTTGTCGATAACGCGGATTTAGTTTTACTTTTAGGGGCAAAATTGACAGATTCAGCAACATCTGGCTTTAGCTTCGGTTTTACCGACAAACAAATAATCTCGATGGGATCGACAGAAGTCTCTTTTTACGGAGAAAAACATGAAGGTGTTCAGCTAGATCGTTTTGTACCCGCGTTAACCACGTTAACTTTTTCTAAATTTACGGGTGAAATACTTCCAGTAAAACGAATATCAAACTTAAAAGTCAATAAGGAAAAACTAACACAAAAACGTTTCTGGAAAATGGTAGAAAATTTTATACTTCCAGGAGATACTGTGATTGGTGAACAAGGAACTTCTTTCTTTGGGCTAACAAATATTCCGCTAAAAAAAGATATGCACTTTATCGGACAGCCTTTATGGGGATCGATTGGTTATACTTTTCCTTCTACTTTAGGTAGTCAAATTGCAAATAAGGATAGTCGTCATCTGTTGTTTATCGGTGATGGTTCCTTGCAATTGACTGTCCAAGAGTTAGGTACTGCAATAAGAGAACAACTAACACCTATCGTTTTTGTGATTAATAATAACGGCTATACGGTCGAACGGGAAATTCATGGTGCTACAGAACAATACAATGATATTCCAATGTGGGATTATCAAAAACTTCCGCTAGTCTTTGGCGGAACTAGCCAAACTGTGGCAACTTACAAGGTGACTACAGAAATTGAATTAGCCAAAGCGATGGAGACAGCTAGAAAAGATACTACACGATTACAATGGATCGAGGTTATGATGGATCAAGAGGATGCCCCAGAATTATTAAAAAAATTGGCAAAAATTTTTGCAAAACAAAATTCTTAAAAAAACTGCTGTTGAGACGGAATCTATTGACTTTCCAAAGTATTTTGTTATAGTTAAAAGCGACATTTACTTAATCTGAAGGAGTGAATAATATGGCACGTGTTGAAAGTTTTGAATTAGATCATAATACTGTTAAAGCCCCTTATGTTCGTTTAGCGGGTACTGAAAAAAATGGTGAGGCCTTGATTGAAAAATACGATCTACGTTTCTTGCAACCAAATGAAGACGAATTACCTACAGCTGCAGTTCACACATTAGAGCATTTATTAGCAGTGAATTTACGTGATTACTTAGAAGGGATTATTGACATTTCTCCTATGGGGTGTCGTACTGGTTTTTACATGATCATGTGGAATGAACATTCACCAAAAGAAATTCGTGATGCTTTAGTAAACGTCTTGAACTTTATTGCTGAAACAGATTTTGTTCCTGCTGTTTCCGCTAAGGAATGTGGAAATTATAAAGATCATTCTTTATTTTCTGCGCAAGAATATGCGAAAATCATTTTAGAAAAAGGAATCAGTTTAGATCCATTTGAACGTATTTTATAAAAGAACTCAAACAAAGACCACCCCTGTGTAGTATGCAGGGGTGGTCTTTTATTTATCCTAAAGCAACATCTAGAATCATCATGATAATAAATCCAAGCATTACACCAAATACAGCAAAATGTCGTTTACTGGTTACTGTCTGCTGGGCCTCTGGAATCAATTCTTCCACAACAACATAAATCATCGCACCTGCTGCAAATGCCAACGCATACGGCAACAGCAATGTAACTTTAGTTACTAATACTGCTCCAATGAGCCCAGCAATTGGTTCAACGATTCCTGAAGCTTGTCCATAAAGAAACGCTTTTTTTCGGCTTAAATTTTCTTGCCGTAATGGAATAGATACTGCAGCACCTTCCGGGAAATTCTGTATTCCAATCCCTAAAGCCACAGAAATTGCTGCTAAAACTGCTTTTTGCGGATCAGCAGCAGAGTTTGCCGCACCAAATGCTACACCTACTGCCAAGCCCTCTGGAATATTATGTAAGGTAATCGAAAAAACTAATAGAATTGTCCTCTTTAAATGACTAGGCAAACCTTCTTTTTCATGATTTGGTCCAAAATGCATATGAGGCAATGTTTTATCTGCAATGTATAAAAATAACCCACCCAACCCAAAACCAAAACTAACCACAAGCCAAGCAATGCGCCCATTTTCTTCTGCTTGTTTGATTGCTGGATCTAACAAGGACCAAAAACTTGCCGCAATCATCACTCCAGAGGCAAATCCTAACATCATATTAAGGATATCTTTTTTTATTTCCTTGAAAAAGAAAACCAGTCCAGCCCCCAACGCTGTCATTAAATAAGTAAAACCTGTTCCTATCAACGCTTGTTGCCAAGCTTCTAAAGATAACAGCCAATCAATTATTATAAACACCCCATCCTTCAAGTTACTGTCCATAACATAACTTTATCATATGAATGGTTTTATGACCACGTTTAAAGTAAAAATGGTTTTAGTAGGTGTCAAACTAAAAAATGAGTGTGAGGCAAAAGTAAAAGCACTTTTGCCTCACACTCTGAAACCGAATAAACGGTGGTGCAAAAGCAGCTACTACGCTTCGCTCGGAGCTAAACGCCTTTTGTCCCAACCTCATTCAATTTTTTATTTATTTGTCGTCATTTTTATGGAATTTTTCTTTGATGTCCTCAAAACCTTCTTTGATTTTGTCTCCTAATTTTTCAGCACCATCTTTGATATCATCACCGGCATCACGAGCTTTTTCTTTTGCATCACCAAAAGCTGATTGCGCTTTGCCTTCAAATTCTTTTCCTTTATCATCTGTTACTTTACCTTGAACTTCTTTAGCTGTTCCTTCAACTTTGTCTTTTGCATCATTTACGCGTCCATTTAAATCTGCCATATGAAAATACCTCCTAGTTAATTTATATTACATAGTTAGCATATCACCATTTTTGTCTTGCTTCAAACGATTCGCTTTGTTTTTTACAATTGGATTATTTAGCATTTAGCCAGCCATTCTTTTGCCTGATTGATTTCGTCCATAGTTATTTGATGCCCAGAATTAGTTCTCATGACTGTAACATTCGCTTGGCGCTGTTGCAATTGTTGCACCAGCTTGTTTGAAGCTTCTATAGAAACGATAGGATCATTTTCGCCTGCTGACAACCAAATTGCCTTATCAGAGAGTGGAAAGGCTTGCGTATCAACTCCCAAAGACATAGGATGAAATAAAAGCGCTCGCTTAATCGCAATCTTACGTTCTAAGAAAATATGTGCAGCAATATTAGCGCCATTTGAATACCCCACAATGATCCAATCTTCTAGAGGTATCTTTTTTTCTTCACTGACAGAAATCATCGCTTGAATGAGTTGATCACTTTCTTCTTCTAAACTAACTAAGTCAAATTGATTCAACCCATTTCGCTTAAAAAAACGATTCATCCCAGATTCCTGAACTGTTCCCCTAAAAGAAAGAATTGTAGCTTCTTTATCCAAAAAACGAGCAATTTCAAGCAATGATGTTTCGTCACCTCCTGTACCATGAAGTAATAATAATTTTTTGCTATGAGGCGAACCTTTTTCAACTATGTAATGCATTTTTATCCTCCTTTTTTAGTTGTTTCCAGAAAAAATAAACTTACTTTTTATAAGTGATTTTATTTTAACATCTTTCCGATCATTTGTCACTTTAACAGAATGCCATGACAGATTTCAAAAATGAGTAGTAGACTCAGTGATCTTTGTAACACGTTCTTTTGAATACTAAAAATAAGCAATCAAGATTATTTCCAGCTCTTGATTGCTTATTTTTTTAGAAATCTTCTAGTTCATTTTTAGCTAAAGCTAGACAACCAATCGTTCCTGGATCATCTTTTAATCTAGGTGTAACGATATAGTTTTCTAACGGTGGCGTTTTTACATAACCGTTGATTAACTTTTCGAATTCATGATGAACTTTTGCTAGCATATGGCGTTGTTTCATCACTCCCCCACCAAAAATAATGACATCTGGTGCAAGCATCAATGTTGTATTGTATGCTGCTTGAGCAATATAATAAGCTTCGACATCCCAAATCGGATCTTCTTCTGTTAATTCCTGCCCTTTTTTCCCTGCTCTTTTTTCTATTGCAGGACCTGCAGCCATTCCTTCCAAACAATCACTATGAAATGGACAATTCCCTTTAAATTGATCTCCTTGATGACGCTTCACGAGCATATGCCCCATTTCTGGATGACTGAAACCCTCGATAAAACGCCCTCCTTGAATGGCTCCTGCACCGACACCAGTTCCAATCGTATAATAAACACAACTTGATAGCCCTTTTCCATTTCCAGCGACGTATTCTCCATAAGCTGCAGCATTTACATCAGTTGTAAACGCAATAGGCAAATCAAATTCCTTTTTCATGGCTCCAACGAAATCATAGTTTTGCCAAGCCAATTTGGGTGTTGAGGTAATTTGTCCATAAGTAGCAGAGTCTTTATGGAGATCGATTGGACCAAATGATCCGATTCCGATTGCTTTTAAATTATATTTTTTGAAAAACTCGATCACCAAAGCCATTGTTTCTTCGGGCGTTGTTGTAGGAAAACTTACTCTTTCAATAATTTCAAGCTTCTCATTTCCAACACCACATACAAATTTAGTACCGCCTGCTTCAATACTGCCTAACAATTTTTCTGTCATACTTGTCACTCCTAAATATATTTTCTAAACTAATAAAATGAAGTTATGTTTTTTGATCAATTGATTTTATAAATAGTTCGACTTTGATAAGGCGTTTCTGGATACAGAACAATATTGCCAAATCCGTCGAATTCTACAGCACCCGGACTAACCTGCGCCTCTAAAGTAAGCGCACCATGATTAGCGATTTTTTTACCTCGAACTTCTGGACCTTCATCACCAAACTGCGCTGTGAAAATTACAACTGCTGGACAATCTGTATACATTTCAACAGAAAGATCTTTTTTTGGTGCAGTAAGAATTGCTTGTGGCTTATTAAAACCTGTTTGATTCAAGATAAAGGGATGATCCAATCCATCAACTAAATCATTTTGTTCATAATGTGTCTCAAATACTTGATTCATCCTCTTTGGTTGTCTAAAATCAAAAGGTGTCCCAAATACTGAGCGTAATTCTCCTGTAACTGTTGTATCACTGTCAACCACCGCAAATTGGTCAGCATCTACAATTAATTCATGCTCACCAACGGATTTTTCCACATCTCCTGTCAAATTAAAATAGACATGATTCGTTGGGTTGTATAACGTTGGTTGATCTGTTTCAGCTCGATAATCAATGATCCATTCATTTTTATTTGTTAATGAATAAATTACACGAGCGTTTAATTCTCCTGGAAAACCATTTTCGCCATCTGGACTTATATAAGAAAATATCACAGAAATTCGATCGCTTCTTTCTTCTATCTCTGCTTCCCAGACTTTTGCCTCAAAACTGTCCACTCCACCATGCAAGGTATGACCATTATCAGGAGAAACCGACAATTGATAGTTCTGATCATCGATTGAAAACGAACCATTCTTAATCCTACCTGCAACTCTCCCGATCGTTGCACCAAAATACATATCTTTAGCTAGATATTCTTCAGCAGAATCAAATCCTAAAACAATACTTCGCGTTTTTCCATTAACTGACACAATCAGATCAACGATTCTTGCGCCTAAGTCTGTTACATTCATGGTAATACCCGAATCGTTCGTAAGCGAATACAAAATTGCTTCTTGTCCAAACTTTTTTTTGCTGACTTTCAATTATCCCATTCCTTTCTAATTGTTCAACTAAAACTATTTTATCATTTTTTCGTTAATTTTTATCTTTATTTTTCATTTTCTTTTACTTTTGGTTGATTTTACAATAATTCTGGCAGGTTGCACGTTTGATTGTATAAAAATAAGACCCAACTCATCACTGAGAAAGGTCTTATAGCCATTGCTATTTGATTTAAGCTTCTGGATTTGCGTTGGCATCTTTGATACCATACTTTTTGTTGAAACGATCCACACGTCCGTCTGCTTGTGTAAATTTTTGACGTCCAGTGTAAAATGGATGAGAATCAGATGTAACTTCGACACGGATTACAGGGTAAGTGTTTCCGTCTTCCCATTCAACGGTTTCGTCAGAGTGCTTCGTAGAACCTGACAAGAATTTAAAACCAGTTGTTGAGTCCATAAAGATAACTGGGTGATATTCTGGATGGATATCTTGTTTCATAGTCTTTTCGCTCCTTTGCCCTGATCCATTTGCTGCATCAGAGTTTATTTGTCGGTATACAACAGTACTATAATAGCATGATTCGTTTATCGATGCAATTATCTTTTAATATTTTTTTTCGCTTGTCTACCAAAAGAGACATCGTGGAATTCCTCAAAAAATTTCTGATTATTTTTTGTTTTACGTAAAAATTTGACAAACTGCTCTGTATATTCTAGAGAATCCCCTGTCATATGATTACGCAATTTCCAAGTCTCTTCTAATTGCTCGGCTGACATCAGCAAGTCCTCCTTGCGAGTACCAGATTTTTTGATGTCGATTGCAGGGAAAATCCGACGATCAGCCAAGTCACGAGACAAGTGTAATTCCATATTCCCAGTTCCTTTGAATTCTTCAAATATTACATCGTCCATTCGACTTCCAGTATCCACTAAAGCTGTAGCAAGAATCGTCAAGCTTCCGCCTTCTTCAATATTTCTGGCAGCACCGAAAAAGCGCTTTGGCTTATAAAAAGCAGCAGGATCGATCCCGCCGCTCAAAGTGCGACCACTTGCTGGAATCACTAGATTATATGCACGAGCTAAACGAGTAATACTATCCATCAAAATCACGACATCACGTTTGTCTTCAACCAAACGCATTGCACGTTCCAAGACTAACTCTGAAACACGTGTGTGATTTTGTGGTTGCTGATCGAATGTCGAAGAAACAACATCCCCTTTAACACTACGCTCTAAATCTGTAACTTCTTCTGGTCGTTCATCAATCAAAAGTAAAATTAATTCGACATCCGGAAAATTTTCAGAAATACCATTGGCAATTTCTTTTAATACACTTGTCTTACCTGCTTTAGGAGGTGCCACGATCAATCCCCGTTGGCCAAAACCAACAGGAGCAAAGATATCAATCATGCGCGTCGCTAATCTACCAGGAGTTGTTTCCAATTTGATCTGTCTTTCAGGATAAAGTGGCGTTAAAGCTGGGAAATGCGGGCGTTCTTTTGCTTCTTCTGGATCTTTCCCGTTGACACTTTCAACATGCATCAAACCATAATAACGTTCTGATTCCTTTGGTGGGCGCGCTTTACCTGCTACTTTATCGCCGTTACGTAAACCAAATCGTCGAATTTGAGAAGAAGAAATATAGATATCTTCTGCACTAGGTCCGTAATTAATTGGACGTAAAAAGCCATAGCCATCTTGAGAAACGATATCTAAAATTCCTTCCATGAAGAAAAATCCTTGTTTCTCAGCTTGCGCTCTGATAACAGCTAACGATAGCTCTTTTTTATTCATTTGACTATAATAAGGGATTTTGAACTCTTTAGCATAAGAATAAATATCTTTTAATGTACTATTTTCAAGTTCCGCCATTGTTAAATAGTCGCTCATTTAGCCACCTCGATTTCTTCTTCAGTTTCAACCATTTGAATATCGGCACCAAGTGCTGTTAATTTTTCAATGATGT
Organism: Enterococcus sp. AMC1251; assembly: GCF_058216535.1. Taxonomy (NCBI): domain Bacteria; kingdom Bacillati; phylum Bacillota; class Bacilli; order Lactobacillales; family Enterococcaceae; genus Enterococcus; species Enterococcus sp. AMC1251. Next base: position 2,293,755 of record NZ_CM177098.1, read on the forward strand.
GATCATATCCACGTAAAATGTATTCCACGTTATAAATCGTTGTTGTTCCTGTTGCCATCAATCCCGCAATTACTAAACAAGCACCTGCTCGAAGATCAGAAGCTACAACTTCAGCACCATGTAATTGCGCAGGACCATTGAGAATGATCATATTCCCTTCGATTGAGGCATCCGCACCCATTCGAACAAGTTCTGGAATGTGTTTTGTTCGTTGTGTATATATACTGTCAATAACCTCGCCTGTTCCTTTAGCTTTTAACATCAAAGGTGTGATTGGTTGCTGCAAATCCGTTGCAAAACCTGGATAAGGATAGGTTTTAACTGTCGTCATTTTTAAATCATGAGAAGGATGTACTTCGATCATATCTTCTTCGATCGTCATTTTAACACCCATTTCTTGTAATTTAGCAATAAAACTCTCTAGGTGTTCATAAATTACGTTACGAACTTTTACGCCTTCACCCATTGCTGCAGCTAAAGCCAAATAAGTTCCAGCTTCGATTCGATCAGGTATAATTGAATGACGACAACCATGTAATTTTTCGACACCTTCGATTCTAATAATATCAGTCCCAGCCCCGCGAATATTTGCGCCCATATTGTTCAATAAGGTTGCAACATCGATAATTTCTGGTTCACGAGCAGCATTTTCGATAATTGTTTTGCCATTTGCTTTAACAGCAGCTAACATTACATTGATTGTAGCACCAATAGAAACCATATCCATAAAAATTCTAGTTCCACGAAGTCCATCCTCCGTTCTTAAATACATCGCACCATGTTCATTGGTTACTTTGGCACCTAGCGCTTCAAAGCCTTTAATATGAAGATCAATCGGACGAGGACCTAAATAACAGCCACCTGGAAGTCCAACAACACCTTCGCCAAATTTGCCTAATAATGAGCCCATAAAGTAATACGAAGCACGAAGGCTGTTGATTTTTCCTTTAGGCATTGGAACTGAAACAATTTCAGTTGGATCGATAACTAATGTATTGTCGCTGAAGGTTGTTTTAGCACCCATGATTTCTAAAATTTCAATTAATGAATGAACATCTTGAATATCAGGTACACCATCTAACGTTACTGGTGAATCAGCTAAAATAGCTGCTGGAATCAGCGCTACTGCACTATTTTTTGCACCGCTGATAGATACTTCTCCTGTTAATGGACGATTGCCATTGATTACGATTTTTTTCATTTATTTTCTCACCTATCTATGTAAAACAAATAGTTTTATTTTTTTTGTGATATACCCAAACTATTCTAACACATTAAAGGATAATAAAAAAGCCAACAGCTATTCGCTTTTGGTTATTTTTCTACATTTACTTGATTTCTAACTAGTTTTCAAATGTTTCCGAACAAGAATAGCTATGAAAAAAGAAAAAAGAGTCCAAAACAAAAAACTAAAAATCAGTTCTGTTTTGAGCTCTATATTCGACTAAACAGCGAGAAAAAACAACGTCACTTTCTTATTTCCAAAACTAAATGCCTTTGTCTCGGTCTATTCTATTAATTACGCTTTATTAGCAGAACCGAACCATTCGATACGTTGTTCAACTAATTCAGTAACAGCTTTTGTTCCAGGTGCTAATAATTTACGAGGGTCAAATCCTTTACCTTCAAGATCTTTGCCTTCTTCGATGTATTTACGAGTTGCTGCTGCAAATACCTCTTGACACTCAGTGTTAACGTTGATTTTAGAAACGCCCATTGAGATTGCTTTTTGAACTTGTTCTAAAGGAATACCTGATCCACCGTGTAATACTAATGGAATGTCACCAACAGCGTCAGCGATTTCTTGTAAGTGATCAAATGCTAAACCAGTCCAGTTATCTGGATATGAACCGTGGATGTTACCGATTCCGCACGCTAGGTAATCAATACCAGTCGCTACCATTTGTACACATTCTTGTACGTCAGCTAATTCGCCAGAACCAATGATTCCATCTTCTTCGCCGCCGATTGAACCAACTTCACATTCTACAGAAACGCCTTTAGCGTGTGCTTTAGCAACAACATCTTTGGCTTTTTCGATATTTTCCTCGAATGGTAAGTGAGATCCGTCAAACATTACTGAAGTATAGCCAATTTCGATACATTCTAGTGCATCTTCATATTCACCATGATCTAAGTGAAGAGCTACTGGTACAGTAATACCCATTGAATCGATTAAGTCTTTTACTAGATCGTAACATACTTGGTATCCGCCCATGTATTTAGCAGCACCCATAGAAGTTTGGATCAAAACTGGCGCTTTTTTAGCTTCTGCAGCTTCAAGAATCGCTTTTGTCCATTCTAGGTTGTTTGTGTTGAATCCTCCGACACCGTAGCCGCTTTTACGAGCAGCTTTAAGAAATTCAGTTCCTGATACTAATGGCATAATAAAATTCCTCCTAAGTTTTAAACAAACTTTATTTGTTAAGGATATCCTTAACTAACAGTTACATTTTAGCAGACTTTTTAGTACTTTTCTACTAAAATTGCCTTTTTCAGAAAACTTTTGTCCAACGTTTCACAAAACTATAGACACTTACTGCCTTTTGTCCCAAAAAAAGAGTAGACACTAGCTGATTAGCCTTGCCTCCACTCTATGTAACATTATAATGATAAACGTACCCACACAACCAAACTAGTGATTAAACTGATAAATCCTATTAATCCATATATAGTCCATCGCACTTGTTTTGGCAGCTTTGATTCATCTTTTTCCTCTATTAAGCTGCGATAAAAGAATAAACACAAAAGAAATCCTGGGATATTCAAGGTAAATAATTGCTGAACCAGATTATACTTCAAATAAAAACCTAATAGAGAATGACGACATTCACTAGAATTACCAATAATATACAAGCCAAAAAGCTGAAAAATTAACAGTAAAACCACAATACTTGTTAAAGTTAAATTAGGAAGGGTTGTAATCATAGTAACCAATGAGACATTTTTAACTGTGGCGAAAATCAAACTATACAACCCAAATAGCAGTGGAATCGTTAGCCAATAACCAAACAACAATCGCTTTATTTTGACTGGGTGAAAAAATATTGCCATCATGCTTCCTCCTCGAATTCTTCATTTAAATATGCAACATATTTTCTATAAATCAGGTCAACTAGCACACTTAATCCGATTAAAGATTGAGCAATATGTTCCTTTCCTGAGACCGCAAATGGCGTGGAATAATAAAAGTATGCGTATTGAGCGTGCTCCGCAAAAAAGTTATGAGAAAACGCAGTGATTGAAACCACTGGGACATTGCGCGCATTTAAAGATAAAATATTTTCTTTGATCTCATCAGTTTCTCCACTTAATGAAGCAAACATAACAATATCATCTTTTGTAATCATCGACATACTGATATCTAGTTCTGTTTTAACAGGGATTATAATAGAACGTTTATCACAAAGCATCAGCATCTTAGAAAACTCTTCGATCACTTTTCTTTGTGAATAACCAGTCGCATAACAATAAACGGTATTCGCTTTTTGAATTGCTTTACTTACCGAAGTAAAATTTGTTTGTTGTGCTAATTTAACTGTATTTTCAATATCTTTTGTTTGTAGTGCGATTAAATCGGTTCCCGTCGTGCCGATATTATTTTGCTTAGATTGCCGCATAAAATACTTAAACTCTGAATAGCCAGAAAAACCTAACTTTTTTGTTAAACGTAAAATCGATGATTTGGAACTATGGACTTTTTCACCTAATTCAACAATGCTTAGACGCATAACATCTTGTTCGTTTTCTAAAATATAACCTAAAATAGTCCAATCCATTTCACTTAATTGTTTTTGGTGTTTTTGCATCAATGTTTTTAAATTCATACTAGATCCCTCATTTCCTTAGTGTTCTTCCCTTAGTATAAAGGATGAAAAATCAAAACGATACTAAGGGAATCTTCTAAGAAAAACTATAGCAAACTATCTTTATGAAAGCTTAGGCCAAAACTCTCTATTTGCTTCTACTAAATCATCTAAAATCTCTTGTGCAATGCGGGCATTCGGAACTATTCTTGACAACATCAATGCTTGCCATAATTTTTGATAGGATCCTTCTGTCCATGCTTCAACTACTAATTTTTCAACAGCTACTTGTTGCTCCATCAAGCCTTTTTGGAAACGAGGAATTTTCCCTTGAACGATTGGTTCTGGACCATTACTTCCTACTATACACGGGACTTCAACCATTGCAGTGTCATCAAAATTAACAACAGCTCCTTGGTTTTCAACAATCAACAACATTCTTTCATGGGTGTTATAAGCGATTGCTCTTGCTAGATCAACGATGTAAGAAGCATGTTCATCAACTTCAAGTGTCGTTCCTTCCGCAGTTCCTGCTTTAGTAATACGGTTGCACTCGCCAAAAACATGTTTTTCGCGTCCAGCCATTACTTCATTCGCTCGTGTATATTCTGGATTCGCGTGCGCTACTTCATCTTGCGGGTAGAAATAATATTTCAAATACGTATTAGGTAATGTCGTTGGATCGACTGCATAAACCTCTTTAGCTTTAGCGAAAGTATGCATCCAACTTGCATCTGTATGTTGAGATTCCTCGACTTCTTCTTTCAAAGAATACCCATAATCTTTTACATGTTCTTTAATTTTTGGCATCAGATCATTGCCTTCTCTATCTCTAATATCCGTCCACCAGCCAAAATGATTCAAGCCGTAATATCGAACTACCATCTCTTTTCTGGAGTTTAGACCAACTGTTTTGGCCATTCGTTCTTCAATTCCAACTGGCATATCGCAAATATTAATAATTTTCGTTTGTGGACGTAATTTCCGAGTTGCTTCTGCTACGATAGCTGCTGGATTTGAATAATTTAACATCCAAGCTTCAGGTGAGTATTTTTCCATATAATCAATCAATTCTAACACACCGCCAATGGAGCGCATGCCGTAAGCGATCCCTCCTGGTCCACATGTTTCTTGTCCAATCACGCCATATTTTAAAGGTATTTTCTCATCCTTTTCACGCATAGCATAAAGACCAACCCGAATATGAGCCATTACAAAATCAACATCCGTGAATGCTGTTTTAGGATCCGTTGTTGCTAAAAATTGAATATCTGGTGCTTGTTCTTTAATGATAATTTTGCAAGCTTCTGCAATTTGTTTTTGTCTTTCCGGATTGTTGTCATAAAACTTGATTTGTCTAATTGGAAATTTTTCTAAGTTATCTAGTAACATTAAAACAATTCCTGGGGTAAACGTACTTCCTCCACCTGCAATTACAATCGAAAATTTTTTCATTTCTTATCCAGCTCCTTCATTTCTATTTACTTAATTTTCATTTCTTAACGCTAATAAGTTCTCAAATTGTTCTCTTACCTGTGGAACATCTAAGCCGACAATCACTTGAAACGCTGTACCATTTCTAACAACACCATGTGCGCCGCCTGCTTTGAATACACTGTCAGGCGAAACAATGCCTTTATCTTTTACAGTAATTCTCAAACGAGTCGCACAATTATTAACCTTTTCGATATTGTCACTGCCACCAAATGCTTCTAAATAAACAGCTGCTTGTTCTGTATACTGATTTGCTCCAGCAATCGCGACATCACCTAAAGTTCCAGCTTTTTTCGCTTCTTTATACTCTTTTTTACTATACAATTTGACTTCTTGATCTTCCTCTTCTCTTCCAGGTGTGGAAAAATTGAACCTCAAGATCAATGCCCGAAAGACAACAAAATAGAGCAACGTAAACGATAAACCAATAATCAATTGAGTAAAAATCATTCCTTTATGATTCGCAAATAATGGAATCCAATTTTTCGCCAATAAATCGATAAAACCACCGCCCATATCTCCAACAACACCGAAGAAATACATTGTCGCAGCCATTGTTGCCGCAAGCAACGCATGAAGAACAAATAACGGCGGTGCAACAAATAAGAAGGTAAATTCCAACGGTTCTGTAATTCCAGCTAAAACAGCAGTTAACGTTACAGGAATCAAAATTGCCAATACTTTTTTCCGCTTATCAGGTTTTGCAGTAAAGTAAAATGCTGCTGCGATTCCTGGAGAAGCAAATATTTTCGAGTTCCCATGCAACGCAAATCCCCCCTGTGGGAATAACTGCTTGATTGGGGTCGTTGTTTGAGCATACTCATTCAAATGCGCCATCCAATATTTAGTGATCCCATTTTCAACAACTGCTGGTCCAAAGACAAATGGTGTATAAATGAAATGATGCAATCCAGTAGGAATCAAAATTCTTTCTAAAAACGTGTATAACCAAACCCCGAAGGTTCCAGCACTTGCTAAGAAAGTCTGCATCGAACCGATACCCATTTGAATTTTCGGCCAAATCAGACAAATCAGAAAAGCAATCGGTAACATTGCAAAAAATCCTAAAATGGCAATCAAAGAAGAACCTTGAAAAATACCTAAAAAATCTGGCAGTTTTGTATCAAAATACCGATTATGCAACCAAACTACAATCGCTGAAATAAAAATAGCTCCAACAATACCTGTATCCAATGTTTTGATCCCTGCAATCAGTTTCATCCCGCTCTCACCACCAACTTCTTGGCGAAAATCAACGCCAAAGAACGAACCGAAATATTCTAACATACTGCTAATAAAATAATTACAAGTTAGATAAATGACAAAAGCTTCCATTGCCGCCCGAGCATTCGCTTTTTTAGCTAAGCCGATCGGTAAACCAATCACAAACAACAGTTCCATTTGATTAAAAACAGTCCAAGCCCCACTTTCCAAAACAGACCAGATACCATACCAAACCGTTCCTTCATTTGCAATATTTCCAACAATCATCGGATTTTTAAAAATAATAGCAAGCGCTACCATAATTCCCGAAAATGAAAATAGCAATACTGGGGTAAACATTGCTCCTCCAAATCGCTGTACTTTCTCCATCACTAGTAGAACACCCTCCTTCTTTTTATTTACTTTGCATATTAGTTATACCATCGTATGAATACGCTATCAATAGCTTAACAACCTTCTGGGAAGTCAATTGATGATAAGAGAAAAAGTGTCATCCTCTGGGAAATTTACCACAGTGGCTATCTGCTAAATAAAACTAAAAAAATTCATTAAAAATCTGATGAACGTCAGAATTCTTAATGAACTTAAAAGATTCGTTTTACTTTTTTTTTGTTTTACGCTTTTTCGCTTCTGGAAAACTCCCTGTACTTTTAAAAATCCGTTGCTCGTCTTCATTTGCAAATCGTCCTAACACAGAATGTGTCGGAATAATATTCATAAAAGCATTCTCATCAACTTCATAAACGATTTGCTCTAAATCATATAATTCATAACGCGTGATCACCATCATGATCATTCGTCCTTCCACACCAGAATAACCGCCCATAGATGGTAAAAGTGTCATACCTCGAATCATTTGTTTGGAAATTGCCTGTGTAACGACTTCTGGTTGAACTGTGACAATCATCGCAGTAATTTTTTGATGACTCGTATGAATTGTATCTACGACTTGAGTCATACAATAAATTGAAATAATCGTATACAACGCGCTTTCCCAATCAAAAACAACCCCCGCAATCGCCACAATAATTCCATTTAGCATAAACATATAATTGCCAACTGTCTTACCTGTTGTCTTTGATAAAACTAACGAAATGACATCCATGCCACCCGTTGTAAAGCCCATTTTAAGCGATAATCCTGCTCCAATTCCAATCAATACTCCTCCAGCAATTGCATTCATTAATGGATTAGTTGTGATTACCTCGATTGGAATCAAAATAGTTGTCAATGAAATCCATGCCACATTTAAAAAACTATAAATTGTTGATTCTTTTCCTAATTTCAAAAAACCTAAAAGAAAAATCGGAATATTTAATAATAAAATAAAAAGACCTGTATCTAGCGTAATGCCCAGATGTGTATACAATAATGTTGCAATAATTTGCGCAACACCATTCATACCAGCTGAAAAAACTTTTGCTGGTATCAAAAAAAAGTTCAAGCTGATCGCTACTAAAATACCAGTAACAAAAATAACAGCAAACTTCTTCAATATTTCACTTTTCTTGTATGAAATAACCCATTTGCTCACTCAAAAGCTCCCTCTCCCATTAAAATCCATCAACAGCCTTTCCAACTTTTATCTATTACGTCCTAGGATAAATTCCCTCGAATTAGAATAACAGGTCGTATAGAAAAAGAAAAGAAAAAAAGAGGAAAATTAGGATTATTTTAGTGTTCTACACCGACCTATCAATTGAATTTTGTTTTTGAACTCCTACTTTTCTCCCAAAAAAGCTTTTATACTTGTTTCTTCACTATTTAATGGTACTATAAAAGTAAGAAATAATGAGATGAGGGAATTGAATGGCTGCAAAAGAAGCAAGTTTTGATGTAACATCTGAACTGAATATGGAAGAAGTTAAAAACGCAATCCAAATTGCACTGAAAGAAATTAAAAATCGCTTTGACTTCAAAGGATCTATCGCGGATATAAAGCTAGAAAATAATAGATTAGTGGTGGTTGCTGAAGACGATTACAAAATCGAACAGGTAAAAGATGTCTTGTTCAGCAAGTTAGTCAAACGTGCGGTACCTATTAAAAATATCCACTTCTCAGAAAGTGAGAAAGCACTTGGCGGTTCTGCTCGTCAATATGGTGATTTGATCAGCGGAATCGATAAGGAAAATGCAAAAAAGATCAATGTTGCAGTTAAAAATTCCGGAATTAAAGTCAAATCTCAGATTCAAGAAGATCAAATAAGAGTCACCGGCAAAAGCCGTGATGATTTACAAAAAGTGATTACATTGCTTAGAAATTTAGATTTACCTGTAGAATTACAATTCACGAATTTCCGTTAAAATAAACGTATAACTAACTAGGAAAATTATTTTCTCAGCTAGTTAGTTATACGTTTTACTTTATTCTATTCACTCAAAAAATCAAATAATTCTCTAGGATCTTTCCCACTATTTAACCCTACGATCAATCGAATTCTAGCTTTAGGACCATTTAATCCTCTAGAAAAAATAATACCCATTTTCTTTAAATTAACGCCGCCACCTTCATAATCATAAATGTCTTCTGCAATTCCGTTAGAGCAACGAGAAACTAAAACAATCGGAATATTCCTATCTAATAGTCGCTCTAATGCAGGTAAAGTCTCGGGCGGAAGATTGCCTGCACCTAACGCTTCGATCACAAGCCCATCTGTTCTGTCATTATTTACCAAATCAAACAAACTGCCATCCATACCCGCATAAGCTTTAATCACATAAACCTCACCCATAACCTTTTGGATATCACAAATTTCTTGTGCACGTACCTCACTAGCGAAAAAAGTTCGTTCTTTAGCGATCATACCAATTGGACCAAATGTAGGTGTCCGAAATGTGGCAACGTTTGTCGTATGGGTTTTCGTTACGTAACGAGCAGTATGAATTTCATCATTCATCACAACCAACACACCTTTACCACGCGATTCATCTGAGCATGCAGTCCAGACTGCACTAATAAAATTATACAAACCATCTGTGCCAATCTCATTACTTGAGCGCATAGCACCTGTTAAAACGATAGGAATTTTATTTTCTAGCGTAATATCTAAAAAATAAGCCGTCTCTTCAAGCGTGTCTGTTCCATGTGAAATAACTACACCATCAATAGCTTCATTATGAGACCTCTTGATGCGTCGCTTTAATTCCAACATTCGTTCTACATTCATGTGAGGAGAAGGGATATTAAAGATTGGCTCTACAATTAACTTTACTTTTCCTTGCAATAATTCTTCCTGATTAAGCAAAGGATTCGTACTGTTTGTCGTTACATTTCCATCCGCTTCTTTTGACATCGAAATCGTGCCACCAGTATGTAGTACTAAGATTGTTTTCATTTTTAGTAGTCTCCCTATGCGTAGTTTTTAGATACACCAAACAACTTTCACCTCAAAAAAGAGCCGATATGTAAATCTTCGGCTTTTTAGAGTTCCTTTAAAAATACACACTAATCTCATAAATCAATTATTATTTTAGTATACCAGTAAGAGACATTTTTTCCTATCATCTTTTATCTAATCCAGTTGCCAAAATTGCTGTATAAGTTGTTTTGTTCGTTCGTGTGAATAAGATGTTTGAACTTGGTTCCAATGAGGCGGAAAAAAACGCTGAACACCAGCGGTTGAGAACCGTTGATCTAAAAGTAAGACAATTCCTTGATCCTTTGTATCTCTGATGACTCTGCCAGCCGCCTGCAACACTTTGTTCATCCCAGGAATTTGATACGCAAATTGAAATCCTTGATTTTTTTCTTGATCATAATATTCTTTAATCACTTCTTGTTCATGGGTGATTTGTGGCAAGCCTATACCAACAATTGCAGTGCCAATCAAGCGGCTGCCTTTTAAATCGATTCCTTCTGAAAAAATCCCTCCTAACACACAAAAACCAATCAATGTTTCTGTGGGTTCCAAAATAAAATCTACTAAGAAAGCTTCTCGTTCTGCTTCATTCATCATGCTAGTTTGGATTTTTGTTTTCACTTGGGGATTTTTTTGTCGGAACATTTCATAAATAATATCCATGTATGAATAAGACGGAAAGAAAACCAAATAATTTCCTTTCCTTTGCTGAATCATATTATTCAGACTTGCTATTATTTTTTCATAGCTATTTACACGCTCTTTATAAGTCGTCTGGATATACTTTTCGATTATCAGTAATTGATTTTCTTTTGGGAAAGGACTAGGAATTCGATACCGTAAGCTTCCCTTCCCACCACCTAGGATTTCCTGGTAATAATCCAATGGCGTTAAACTTGCTGAAAATAAAATGCTAGCTTTACTTTTGTCCAGTTTTTGTTGTAAAAGATAGCTCGGATCAATACAAAATTGTTTGACGATAATATCATGATTTTGACAATTCACGTATGTGCAATAACGATCATCGTATCCTTCACTAATTTTAGTATAATTCAGCAACTCAAAATGAACAGACAAGAGTTGATTTAGCTCAATATGATCTTGATTTTCTGGAAGCCATTCTTTGATTTTTTCAGCTAGTGAATAAGCTACTTTCACAAGAGAATCGATTGGAACGTTTTGGTGTAAAAACTCTTTTCCTTCCTCATCGCAGATTTCTTTGAGTTTATCAAATTCTTTTTCGATTTTATTGAGTGCCCGAATCAATTTTGTTTGTTTTTTATCAATTATTTGTTTCAACGCAGATATCTTAGTTTTAGATAAAACCGCTGAATACATTTCGCGAGAACGATTAACTAAATTATGAACCTCATCAACTAAGAAAATATCTTCTTTGACTTCTGTCTGTTCTTCAAAAAAACGTCTTAAATAAACAACTGGGTCAAATAAATAATTATAATCGCAAATCACTAAGTCACACCATAAACTAACATCGAGAGACAGCTCAAATGGACATAAGGTATGCTTACGAGCATAGGTTTCAATAATGTCGCGAGTAAACTGATTTTCATTGTTCAATAAATCCCATAAGCCTTTATTTAAACGATCATAATAACCACTAGCGAAAGGACAAGCTTCTGGAATACAGTTGCGTTCAATCAGAAAACAGATTTTATCTTTAGCTGTTAAGGTGACACTTTTTAGCTGCATATCTTTTTGTTTCATTGCCTCTATAGCATCTTCCGCTACTTGTCTAGTAATTGTTTTAGCGGTTAAATAAAATGCTCTTTCTGCTTGTTCTTCACCGATTGCCTTTAGTGTTGGAAACAATGTTGAAATCGTCTTCCCTGTTCCAGTCGGGGCTTCAACAAATAATTTTTGATCACTTAAAATCGTTTTATACACTGCAACAGATAATTCTCTTTGACCCGCTCGATAGTCACCATACGGAAAAGGTAATTTTTGCAAGGATTGATTTCGAATTTTGCGCCAATTGGCTTTAAAAATCAACCATTGTTCATATTTTTGTGTCAAGTCATCAAAGAATTGTTTTAGCTGTTCTTTGGTAAATTCTTTTTTTTGTCGGGTGATTTCTTCGGTTGTAGTTTGATAATAGGTCAATTGTAACGTGATTTCATTCAAATCTTCTTGCTGGCAATAAATATGTCCGTAGCACATCACTTGATACCAATACATGTCTATTTGTTCTTCTAACAATTCCGAGAATGCGGGTTCTGATGTTTTGATCTCATCGATCACAGTTCGTTTTTTTTCATCAATAAAAATGCCATCTGCACGACCTTCTATTATGTAATTTTGCTGATTCAATTCTATGTCTATAGCGAGTTTGATTTCTTTTTGATAACTTTCTCCAGCAGCTTTTTGGAGCATTCGATGAATCTTAGCACCTTCTAGCGCAGTGTGTTCGCTCATATGTCTGGAATCAATACTGCCTTTACGTAAGATAAACTCCACTAATCTGCGAACTGCGACTCTTTGTATATCTTGCATGTTCTATCCCACCTATCCTATTCTTATTATAGAACATACATTCGTAAAATAAAAGAGGAGAAAGAGTGTGAAACAAACATTCCTCTCCATATAAAAATTTGCAATCTTATTCAGTTAAGGCTCATCTATTTCTCAAGGTATTTCAAGTCGAATAATCACTATTTATTTTGACATACTCATAACTTAAATCACAACCAATCACTTCAAAACTTTCCTGTCCTTGATGTAGATCGACTGTTAAATAGATATCTTCATTTTTTTCGATGTAATCATTAATTTGATTAAGCGTATGTTTTTCTTCATTATTCGAAAAAATCGGATACGTTCCATAATAGATTTCTACTTTATTCTGATCAAAAATCAACCCTTCTGTTTTACCAAGAGCCATTGCAATACGTCCCCAATTAGGATCATGTCCAAATAAGGCAGTTTTTACTAAGGGGGAATTAATGATCGATTTTCCAGCGTTTTTTGCTTGTCTTTTATTTTCAGCATTTTTAACGGTAACAAACATCGTCTTCGTAGCGCCTTCAGCGTCTTTTACAACATCTAGCGCTAATTCTTTACATAATTGATTTAGCGCTATTTGCAATGATGTTTCTTCAACTTTATAATAACCGCTAGCCAAAAACGCAACGGTGTCGCTAGTACTGGTATCCGTATCGATACTAATTGTATTAAACGATTGATCGACTGACGTTTTCAACATTGGGTAAATCCCATCTTTCTCTATCTTTGCATCAGTCAAAATGTAAGCTAACATCGTCGCCATATTCGGCTCAATCATCCCTGAGCCTTTGACGATCCCTAAAATTGTAGCATCTCCAACTTTTAAACTACGAACTTTAATTCGTTGATCCGTTGTTAATATTGCATGAGCGAACTCTTCATAATTGTCTTTTAACTTAATCGTTTCTCTACCTAGGAACTCTTGAATGATATGAATGGGCAACTGTGGTCCAATCAAACCTGTTGAAGACGGGAGGATATTTTCCTTTTCAATTGTTAACTTATTTGATAGTTGTTCTAAGAGTTTATATTCATTTTCTCTACCTATTTCCCCTGTTGCTACATTAGCGATACCGCTTGTCACTACAACTGCTTGTAATTCTGCATTTTTTACGTGCTCTTTCCCGATTGGAATACATGCCCCACAAAAAGTATTCTGTGTAAATACAGCCGCAGCGTGACAGACTTTGTCAGCCACAATCAAACCAAAATCTTTTCTTTTTTTCTTTATACCTACATGTGTTCCATAAAATTTGAATCCCTTTGGCACTTCTTCATACACTTCCATCATTTACACCATCCTGTATCATTTGTATTTCTCTAATTTTATAAAAGTATAAATCAAACTGCCAGTCCAGTCAATGAATTTTTATTCTTTTATATAAATAAAAAAGAATTTTAATTCACTATTTACTTATTTTTGTATAACATTCGTATATATAGCGTAAAAAAATAGCACCTAGATTTTTCTAGGCACTGCTTTTTTTTATTTGAATTAATTATTTTTACCAAAGATACGCAAGAAAGCTAAGAATAAATTGATAAAATCAAGATACAATTGTAATGCCATAAATACAGCAATACCTGTTCCAGGCTGTCCTCCAGTTTGAGTATATAAGGTACGGATCTTCTGATTATCATAAGCTGTAATACCCGCAAAAATAACGACCATCAAAATTGAAATCAAATAATCAACTGGTCCACTTTTCAAAATAAAAGCATTTAGGAAGATTGCAATGATTAAACCAATCAAAGCACTATAAGCCGCATGACCCATCGCAGATAAATCTCTTTTAGTGAAAATACCTATCAAAGACATCCCTCCAAAAGTTGCTGCGGCACTAATAAATGCTGTTACAACAGTACCTTCTGTGTACATTGCCAGAGTAACTGCTAATGTAATTCCATTTAAAACGGAATAAAGGATAAAACCACCAATTGCCAGCGTTGGATTTTTCATCGCTTTGATCCCTAAAAAGACAACTAAAACAAGTTCAGCAATCCAAATACCATAAAATGCAAAAGGATATTTATACAAAAACAGCACGATTTCCATAAAAAATACATTTAAAACTAAATAAGATACCACTGCGCTAATGCCGATTCCCATCGCTAAAAACGCGTAAATTTTTGAATAAAACTTATTCAAGCCAACGTTGGCTATTGCTCCGTTATTCATCTATTTCTCCTTCTTTCTGTTGCAAATCTGCTAGTGTGACTTGAGGTGGTTGAACCATTACGACTGCATCAAGCACTCGGTCTTCTTCTTCATTGACAGCTTCAATCGAAATCGTCACAACATCTTTCATTTTGTCTATCTTAATCACTTCAAACTTAAACGTCAGTGTTTCATAATGATACACTGGTTCAACAAAGTTCACGGAAAAATTAACCACGTGAGATCCTGGTCCAGGCAAGTGCTTTGAAATTGCACTAGTAATGATTCCCATCAACATAATTGATGGTACGATAGGGTTGCCATATTCTGTTTTTTGAGCATAATCATGTTGGATATATAAAGGATTAGCATCGTTGGTCAAACCCAAATAAAGAAGTAACTCTTTATCTTCGATCGATTCGGTTAAAGACAACGAATCGCCTTCCTCAATATCTTCGATGGTTTTGCCCAATTTTCTCGGTTTTCCGATATTCAAATTAGTACACCTCCACTAATGATAAGATAATTGTACCAAAATGACGATAAAAGGCAAGTTAAAAAGAAGAGGCTTCAACAAATCATAGGAATATGCTTCAAACCTCCTTCTTTTAAATTTTGTATTATTTACACTACAAAACACTTCTAGTCGTATTACTTAATAATGTTTCATAAGCTTGTTCGAATTTTTGAACATCCCCTGCACCCATGAAGACCATCACAGCATTTTCGTGATCTAAAAGCGGAGATACATTATCTTCTTTGATGACTTGTCCGCCTTTTTGAATTTTATTTCCTAGATCTTCAATTTTCACATCTCCCTGTTGTTCTCTAGCAGAACCAAAAATATCACAAAGATAAACAGCATCCGCCAAATCTAATGCTTCAGCAAAATCATCCATCAACGCAATCGTACGTGTGAATGTATGCGGCTGAAATACAGCAATGATTTCTTTATCAGGATATTTTTGACGTGCGCCATCAATTGTTGCAATAATTTCCGTTGGATGATGCGCATAGTCATCGACGATGATCATATCAGAAACTTTTTTCTCAGTAAAGCGACGTTTTACTCCTTCAAAAGTCAGCATCTCTTTAGCTACTTTTTCCATATCCAACTCTTCAAAATAAGCAACTGCAATCACACTTAAAGCATTCATGATATTGTGCTGACCAAACGCCGGCAAAACAAAGTGCCCAACAAAATCTTCATTATGATAAACGTCAAAAGAAGAGCCTTGTGTTGTCCGTTTGATATTTTTCGCTTGAATATCATCGTCATCCGCCAAACCATAATAATAAATTGGTACATCTGTTTTTAGCTTTCGTAAATATTTATCATCACCATAAGCAAAAATCCCTTTTTTCACTTGATTAGCCATAACTTGAAAAGCAGAAAATACATCTTCAATGCTCTTAAAATAATCTGGATGATCAAAATCAATATTTGTCATAATCGCATAGTCTGGAGAATAAGCTAAGAAATGACGGCGATACTCACAAGCCTCAAAGGCAAAAAATTCAGCATTTGGATCACCATGACCTGTCCCATCACCAATCAAATAACTTGTTGGAGCGATTCCTGTCAAAACGTGAGAAAGTAGACCTGTCGTACTTGTTTTTCCATGAGAACCAGTCACAGCAACACTTGTGTAAGGCTGGATAAAACGTCCAATAAAATCATGATAACGAATAATTTCGGCTCCCAATTCCTTCGCGCGCACCAATTCTTCATGTGTATCTGGAAATGCATTCCCTGCAATAATGATCATGTCTCTATTAATATTATCCGCATTAAACGGTAAAATCGTAATACCTACTTTTTCTAAATCACGTTGAGTGAAAAAATATTCATCTACATCAGATCCCTGTACTTGATAACCTTTTTCAAATAATACAAGCGCCAACGAACTCATTCCAGAACCTTTGATTCCAACAAAATGATGTAATTTATTTTCTTGATTGCTCATCTTAATCCTCTTCTCTTAAAATCTATATAAAACGTAGCTTTTTTAAATATTTTTCAGATATACGCAACTTATTATCATATAAAATCGGGAAATAATCAACTAAAAAAATAGCTAATTCGTTACGTCAAATTTGTAAAAACTTTCTGTTGTAGCTTGTTACTTCATGTAACTTAAAATATATTTAATTCACCTTGGATTTCGCATCATTAAATCATTTTTCTCCGCTTTGTTTACAGTAAAAAGCTGAGACAAAAAGCCATTTGGTTTTTGTCTCAGATATTTTTTTCACTTAAAATACTTACTATTTTCTAGTTCCATGCTTGAATCTTCGATAATACCACTTAAAGATTTATCTAAGATACCTCTTTTTTTTTCTTGTTCTGATTCAGCTACTTTTTGACCGTAAGCTGTTTGGCTTTTAGCTTTTTCTTTCGCTGTTTTCAATTCCTTTCGAGAGCGAGGCAATGTGTGACTGATGTCTTCTTCTTTACCAAATCTTTCCATATCAGGTTTAATTTGTTGGTATTGACGTCTCGTTACAGGAATTTCAGGTGAGCCTTTAGGGATATTAAATTTCTGAACAGTTGCATCTTCATCCCCTTTCACTTGAAACGCTGTCGGTTCATCGTCAAAAAGCAGATAAGAATTTTGATCTTTTTTCATTGCTTCTATTAATTCTTGCTCTGTCAAAGAGGGCGCCTTTTCTTCTGGAATAACAGAAGCTGGAATATACTTCGGTACAAAATATGAACGGGTATCATACGTAAAATCTTTTGAGAACGCCGCGTTATTTTTTTTAGAAGATTGTTGCGAACCAAAACCGTAAGTACTTCTTTTTGGCATATTGCCAAAGAGATTACTTTTTTGCTTTGGTGAAGTTGTTTTATTATGAGTCATCGTATAATTTGGCAGATTAGATTTATGACGAGCTAATTCTGCGACTTGTTCTTGGCTATGAGAAACATGTTGATTATTAGTTTGAGTTGGTTGTTTCTGTTGCGCTTTTTGTACACTTATTGGATCTATTACTGGAGCACTGTTCTGCGATTGCAGTTCCGCTCCTGCTTTATTGATTGGTTCTTCTTGAAACAATGTTCGCTTATTTTCAGAAACTAATTTCACGCCTAATTCATCGTCATACGCTGGAAAACGGAAATGTTTTCTTTTGATTTGAGTTGGGTTTTCCATTCGAGTCATTCCTTTATTATACTTTCTGTCAATTCTACCACAAAATAGTAGAATTCTAAACAAATTACGTTACATTTCTTTTTTCTAGACGCCATTTTACATGAACATTTCAGTTTCTATAAAAACTAGTCGCTGAAAAGAAGTACAAAGACTCTTTCAACGACTAACTGAATAGTGTTTTTAAGGGTAAATCCGGTTTAATAAGCGTGGGAAGGGGCTTGCTTCACGAACATGCTCAATGCCAGCTAACCAAGTTACCGTACGCTCTAACCCTAAACCAAAACCAGAATGTGGAACAGAACCATAACGACGCAAATCTAGATACCAAGAATATTCTTTTTCGTCTAGATTATGGTTACGAATTTGTTCTAATAAGTAATCATGGTCGATCGCTCTTTCAGAACCACCAATAATTTCGCCATATCCTTCTGGAGCAATCATATCTGCACAAATTACAACATCATCGCGAGTAGGATGTGGTTTCATGTAGAAAGCCTTGATCGCTTTTGGATAGTTTAAAATAAAGACTGGACGGTCAAATGAGTTAGCAATAAATGTTTCATGGGGTGAACCAAAATCATCGCCCCACTCAATATCATCAAACCCATTTTTCTTCAATAACTCAACTGCTTCATCATATGAAATACGCGGGAATGGTAATTGCGTGTATTTTTTCAAGACTTCTCTGTCGCGTTCTAAAATATCTAAAGCATGATCGCAATTGTCTAATACGCTTTGAACTAGAAACGCTACGTATTGCTCTTGTACTTCTAAACTTTCTTCTTGATGCATAAATGCCATTTCAGGTTCGATCATCCAAAACTCGATCAAGTGACGACGCGTTTTGGATTTTTCTGCTCTAAACGTCGGTCCAAATGAGAAGACTTTACCAAATGCAAGAGCTGCTGCTTCCATATACAACTGTCCACTCTGAGAAAGATATGCTTTTTGATCAAAATAGTTTGTTTCAAACAAATCAGTTGTTCCTTCAGCTGTACTTGCAGTTAGAATCGGAGGATCGATTTTAACAAAGTTATTATTGTTAAAGAATTCATACGTTGCACGAATAATTTCATTACGAATTTGCATAATTGCATGTTGACGTGAAGAACGCAACCACAAGTGACGATGATCCATCAAAAAATCTGTGCCATGCTCTTTTGGTGTAATCGGATAATCGTGGCTTTCACCAATTACTTCGATCCCTGTTACACCAATCTCATAACCAAATTTTGAACGGCTATCTTCTCTGATTTCTCCAGTAATCCAAACCGAAGTTTCTTGTGTTAGACTTTTTGCTAACTGAAAGACTTCTTCTGGAACTTCACTTTTTACCACAATTCCTTGAAAATAAGCTGTTCCATCACGTAATTGTAGAAACGCAATTTTTCCACTTGAACGTTTGTTAGCGATCCAAGCCCCTATCTTTACTGTTTCCCCTACGTGATTCTTTGAATCGATAATTTGAATTTGTTCCACGATCGTCTCTCCATTCATTTATTCTTTTACCTATCCCGAATTAAGTATTTTATTTAGTTGATTTTTGCTCAATAAATGCTTTGATGCGTTTGATTGCTTCTCTTAATGTACCTAAATCCGTTGCATAGCTAATTCGAACATGTTCTGGCGCTCCAAATCCAGCTCCTGTAACAAGAGCAACTTGCGCTTCAGCTAGCAAATCGTCAACCCACTTAGTGACATCTGTATAACCGCACATTATCATGGTTTCTTTGATATTTGGAAAAAGATAAAATGCTCCCTGCGGTTTTTCCAATTTGAATCCAGGTAATTCAGCGAACAGTGGATAAATCTCATTTAAACGCGCTTGAAACGCTTGTCTCATGATTCCGACTGTATCTTGTTCACCAATCAATGCTTCGATTGCTGCGTATTGGCTGACAGCTGTTGGATTGCTAGTTGATTGTGACGCAATATCATTCATTGCTGAGATGATCGTTTCATCTCCAACCGCATAACCAATACGCCAGCCTGTCATCGCATAGCTTTTAGAAACCCCATTGATAATAATCGTTTGTTTCTGGATTGCTTCAGACAAAGTGGCAATTGGTGTAAAGGTGGCCCCATTATAAACCAATCTGCCGTATATATCATCCGATACGATCAAGATATCATTAAGAACAGCCCACTCACCAATTTCACGTAATTCTGCTTCGGAATAGATCATTCCTGTTGGATTAGAAGGTGAATTTAAAATCAATAATTTCGTTTTGTCTGTTCTAGCTTCTTCTAATTGCGCCACGGTTACTTTAAATTCTTTTTCCTGAGTACATGAGATAAAGACTGGCACGCCCTCTGCTAATTTCACTTGTTCTCCGTAACTTACCCAGTATGGTACTGGAATAATCACTTCGTCATTTGGATTCAATACCGCTTGAAAAAGGAGATACAACGCAAATTTTGCGCCATCTGTAACAATCACATTTTTTGCCTGATAGCTCAGATGATAGTGTGTTTCAATATATTTTACAACTGCTTCTCGCAATTCCTTGATCCCGGCAGAAGGCGTGTAATAACTTGCTTTCCCACTTTCGATGGCTTGAATTGCTGCCTGCTGAATATTTTTAGGTGTAGTAAAATCTGGCTCACCTACTGTTAAGCTTAGAACGTCTTTGCCTTCCGCTTTCAGGGCATTGGCTTTAGCAGCGGCCGCTAGCGTAACAGAGGGTTCTAATTTTCGTGCACGTCTTGATATATCCATATTATCGCTCCATTCATTTTTTCAAAAGCCGAATTAAACGGATTCAGCGCCAATACATCTACTGATTTCCTTCCACCGTTTATCTTGCTTCGTCCAATAAACCATTATGATTGCTCGTTTTTAATCAACTATCCGTATAAAACTATCTCGTCAGACATTTTTTATGATCATAATCTCTTCAGCTTTTTCAAATGATAGCAGATAATAGCTTAATGATCCGTCTTCACTTTTTGTAACTACCTCCCAAGTTGGGTTATCGTTATAAAGCCCTAAATTGATTTTTTGAATATTTTTTTCGTTATAATCTGTTTCAATGATTTGACGGATTTGATCTTCTACCACACCGTCTTTTTGATTTAAAACAGTCACATTGTCTCCCGATTTTGGAATAATCACAACTACTTCCTCGCCCTTATTGTCTTTACCCGTTACGCTAAAGTATGTCTCTTTTCTTGTAAACCAATAAAAGTTATCCACGGTTTCCAAGTGTGCATATTCTTTTGCAATGTCCGTTGCTTCTTTTTCCGCCTGTGTTCTTGGGTGCGTTGAGCGAATATAGAAAATGCTAATCACCACAATAATCACTAATAAAATTGCAATTACACTTACTAGGATTTTGTGCTTTCTTGACTCATTTTGATCTTCCTGTTCTTGCAATCGACTCGCCCTTTCCAAACTTACTGGCTACCATTATAGCAGAAAATCAGTCTAATTTAATAGATAGCTGTTAAATTTATTTATTTAAAAATTCTTTTAGCTCTATTGTTATTTCTTTTAAAGTTGCTTCTTTCACTGATAAATTTTTCGGCAATGCTTTTAACATTCGCTTACCGTACTTAGCGGTCACTAAACGTCGATCTAAAACAATCAGTGCTCCTTTGTCTTCGTTTGAGCGAATCAAACGACCTAAGGCTTGGCGCAAACGTAATGCAGCTTTCGGTAACGCTTCATGAGTGAAAGGGTTGACACCTTTTTCTTCAAGGTAGTCATAACGAGCTTTGACAAAGGGACGTTTTGGATTTTCAAATGGTAAACGTGTCACGATTAAAAGAGATAGAGCTTCTCCTGGCAGATCTACGCCTTCCCAAAAGCTGTCAGCGCCTAACAAAATACTGTTTTTAGAATGCGCAAACCGTTTTAATATTTTTTCTCGACTGCCACTGATTCCTTGAGCTAAAAGTTCTCTGCCCTTATTTAAAAACTGTGGATGTAGACGATAATAAACACTGGATAAAATCTCATGTGACGTAAATAAAACAAGCATAGAATGATTTTGTTCTTCTGACAAGCTTTGGATCACAGATGCAATATGAGCCGAAATCTCTGCTGGATTTGACTGATTAATCGCAATTCCTTCTGTCTGAATATACAAGCGCGCATTTTGTTCATAATTATAAGGATCAGGTAATGTTTTAAACAAAACCTCTGTCAGTCCAAGTTTATTAGGCAAATACTTCTTATCATTGCCAAATTTTAAGGTTCCACCGGTATATATTATTCGCTGATAACGGTTATACCATTTTGTATCAGGTAAAATACTTGCCTCCAAATCATTAACTGCAAGTATGTTGTATCCTTGAGGCGTTAGACTATATTCTTTAATCCAGCGTGGATGCCATTCATTGACGTAAATATCAAAACATTCGTAGATAGTTTCGATCCGCTCAAAAAATTGTAGTAAACTAACAAATATAATCCGTTCAGATGTTGTGTATTTTTTCAACTGATTCAAAATAGACTGCTGCAATCTACTTTGAATTTCTTGCATTTCAGTTAAAAGAATCTCAATCTTTTGAATTGACATCTCTCCATTTAGCGATAAATGGTCAAATAATGCCTTAGTTAGCAAAATAACTTCTGTTTTCTGCTGCTTATCATTTTTTAATAGCTGGTTTAGTTCATAAAATAAATCGTTAAATTCTTCTATTAAATCACTTAGCGCTTTAGAATAAATACGCAACAAGCGTTGTTCTTGGGTGTCCACTTCAAAAATTTGGTTAACTTGGTCGAATAGTTGGTTCTCTTCCAAATAAAAAGCAGCTTGCTTTTTAAATGCGATATAGTTAATTTGTCGATTCGCAATTTTTCCAGCAATTTCTGGTAGGTGATGAGCTTCGTCAATGATCAGATAAGAACTTTCAGGTAAAATCGGAACTTCTCTTAACGTTTCCTGCGCTAAAAATGCATGATTAATAATCAATACATTGCTTTGTTTGACTTTTTTATAAAGAAAGCGCACAAAATCTTCATGATACAACGAGTCCTGATCGGATAGAAACTCGATTCCTCTATGGGCAACATCCCGCCAAAAAACATGATTAAAATTCGTTAATTGAAGTTCATCAAGATCCCCCGTCTCTGTTTCGACTAACCAAACCAACACACCCATTTGATACAATGCATATTGTTTTTGCTGAATCGGGTCTTTCAACGTCGCTTTAAACCGCTGTAAATCAATATAATGGCGATGACTTTTAATAATTACGGCTTGAATCGGTTTAGGACAAATCTGATTAGCTAATGGAATATCTTTTTCCATTAATTGATTTTGCAAAACGATAGAAACTGTACTGATAATAACTGGATTTTCAGGTGTTGCCAGATAACTTAGCGGAAATAGATACCCTAGTGTTTTGCCCGTTCCAGTCGCAGCTTCAATAAATAAATTTTTATTTTCATTATTCGTAAAATGCTCATAGACTAGGTTCATCATTCGACTTTGTTCTGAACGATAATTGATTTTATTTGCAAAAACTTTTTCTTTATTTTTTTTCTTTTCCGGGAAACTAGGTGTTCCGTATAACTTTTCTTCAAACAACGGAACATTTTTTTTTCTCAAAACAATACCAGAGACCACATGCTGTTGTCTATCTAACGGCTGAATATCAGATTTCATTTCTTCATATATGTGATGGATATAGGCACTCGTATCCATTCCTGTTTGTTGGCTCAAGTGGTTGATTGCTTCCATCGTAATCAATGGTAAGCAGCGCATTTTTTCTTCAATCAACAATAGAAGTTCGGCAGTCACTTGTGCGTCACTATCTGCTTGATGAGGATTATCATGAATCAGACCCAGACTTTCAGACAAGTCACCTAAACGGAAACTTTTTTCTGTCGGTAAAAATATCTGCGCTAACTCGACCGTATCAATGCCAGGAATTTTTAATTTTGGTGTACCACAACGGAGTAGCTCCTGGGTTAAAAACGAATAATCAAAATAGATATTGTGTGCAACAAATACAGTATCTGCTAACAAATTATAAATTGTTAGTGCCACATCTTCAAAATAAGGCGCTTTTTGCACACGAGAGTTGCTGATACCAGTAAGCTGCTGGATCTGCTTAGAGACAGCTTGATTAGGATTAACATCCGTCGCAAACCGGGAAATAATAACTCCATCTTGAATCAATACGCAGCCGAACTGAATAATCCGATCAAATGCTGGATCGGTCCCAGTCGTTTCTAAATCAACAACTGCATATACCTGTTTTTTTTTCATGGACTTCCCCGCCTTTCCTCTATCCTTGAAAATTATACTACAAAATTAACTTTTTTTTTAGCCTTAGTTTGTAATGTTAGAGGGGAAAGGTTGTTTCGTTCCTAGTTTTATCTATTTTTACCATAGATATTTCCCTATATGAATTTATATTTTAAAAAAAACGCGGCTATATTTTGCATTTTCAAGAGTTCAATCCATTTATTTTTTCGAATAGATTATACATTTTGAATCTTTAATTATGTTATCATAAACAAAATCGATAGGAAATTGTATGTAATTCATTGCAGAAAAATCTCCTATTTTAGGTCCGATTTTTTTGACAATCTTTTCTTTTTCCAAGCTATCAATAAAAACAACGTAACTAAATTCGTCTTTATTTTTCATTAATGCTAGAAAAATATGCTTTATCGATGGCTCTTTTAAAGCATAGTCAACGAGAAAATCAATTATTTCTATAGGAGGATTTTCTGGTTGCCCTATTTGAACGGTGGTATTTTCTTTGATCATATATTGGGCGGTAAAAACTGTACGGTTAAGTTGTACACCATCTGAGTAAGGATTTATCCAAAGATAATCGATCCTAGCATTTTTTTCAAATAATTCTACTAATCCCTTATAATCAATTGTTATAAAATATTCATTCTTTTTATAAGATGGTATCCTTTGAAAAACATCTGTATATGCTGTAACGAATTGTTTTCCTTCTTTTGTTAAGGAACTATCCATTTCATTATTCGAATTTACGTCAATGATTAACGTAGAAGAATTTTTAAGCCATGTAGTAATTTTGTGAATACTTTCTTCATTGTGCGATAGATCAAAAAAATTTTTAGGTTTATTCTTTTTAAATAGATTAAACAACGCCATTCATTTATCCACTTTTCTTTTAATAGTTTTGTTTTGCGAAATAATTTTTTAGATATTTTGATTTGTCAAATTAAGCTAGACAAATGTCTTTCATTTATGTAACTCAAAAATACTTCTAATGGTGTTCGATAATTTAAAGATTTCCTTGGTATGTGATTTCTTTTAGAGGTGACAGCCGCAACAAAAGCTTGGTCAACTTGATTAAAATCCATTGTTTTAGGCAGCCCATCTTTACGTAATAACCCATTCGAATGCTCATTTAATCCGCGTTGTGAGGGGGTTCCAGGGTCTGCAAAATAGATAGAAATATCATTGACATTACTCATGTTTTTCCAATTTGAAAATTCTTTTCCACAATCAAAGGTAATGGATTTGAACAAGTTTCTGGGAATCTTTTGTAGCCAATCAGTTGTCGCTTTTTCAATATCCAATGCTTTCCGACCATTTGGTTTTAATGTAATAATCACTTTTGAAAGGCGTTCAACTAGAGTGATGATGGCACTTTTATGATGAACGCCAACAATTGTGTCACCTTCTAAATGCCCAAATTCCTGTTGGAAATTAGGGTAGTCAGTGGATCGTTCTGAAATATTGCGTTTAAATGCTTGCTTTCCACGACGTTCTTTATGCCCGTTGGGCTTTCGTTTCCCTTTCATTGGTAGTTTTGAGCAATCAAATTGATTCGCTTTAAACTGACGATAAAGTGTTCTAACAGAGCATGAAATAGGAAACTCAGCTCGACCAATAATCACATCAGGTGTCCACCCTTGAGCCACCATAGATTGAATGTAATCATGCTGTTTTGTAGGCAAACTAATGGGTTGTCGACCACAACGTGTTTTATTTTCTTTATATTGTTGGTAATAGTCACAGATAGATTTTCCTTGTTTCAGGAAGTTGTAAACATTGTAGATTGTCTGTCTAGAACGAGTTAAAGTCTTAGAAACCATCGTAACAGGTTGGCTCATATTGAAATAAGCTTCTATCATCACGAGTTCATTTGATGTAAGATGAGTATAGGTCATTTGTCTTCACTCCTTATAATTCTTTGGTCGGAACTATTTTGAGTGTAGCACAAATGACTTATTTAGTTGTCTAGCTTAATTTTACTATCGGCGTATTTTATAATACAGGCGATTCTTTAGAATAATATTTAATCGTTTTATTATTCCGTTTAGCATACGCAATTTCTTTCTTTGTACTTTCTCCAATGTAACTGTTAACATCAATCACAAAAATTTCGTCAGATATGTCTATTTTTTTATAGTGGATTTTTTTAATAACGGAAATCTCTTCTTTCGTCATTATCAAATTGTCATCTTGCTCGAAAAGAAATGGACATATTACTGCTTGTCCCTTACGTGTAAGTAACTCTTCTACTTTTCTAAATTCTTTTATAAATGTTGCAGAACCGCATAATGTTACTACTTTTATATCATTCATATTCATTTATCCTTTTTTTGATAATTTATTATGATTACTGACAGCCACTCTCTTCATTAGTACGATTAAATTATACCATAAATGCAAATGATGCTATATATAGCATCAAATCTACTATTCTTTTAACACAAAATCGGCTATTTTTGAGAATAATCAAAAAGACACTATGATTTTGCCACAATGTCTTTTTATCTTTTTAACGGCAGATGTTCATCATACTAAACAGGATGGTATAAAACGTATTCACGCTCAAAAATTCTATAAAAAAGGAAAGAATAAAATCAAGGACTTATTTTATATATTCTGAAACTTGAGTGAGTTAATCTTATGTCAACTTTTTTAGTTTATACTGTTTATTTGTTTAATTCACATTGATGAGGCTTATAAACCACTACTTCTATTTCAATGTCTGCACCCAATGGTAATTCATAAACAGCAACACAGGTTCTCGCTGGAAAAGGTTCTTTGAACATTGTTTTATAAACCTCATTCATGCCTTTAAAGTGGTTCATATTCGTTAGATAAACATTTACTTTCACCACATCATCTAAACTAACGGCTGAAGCTTTCATAACTTCTTGTAAATTAATAAAACATTGTTTTGTTTGTTCCTCAATACTGCCTGTTTCTTCGATATAAGTGGTGCTATTTTTAGCAACTTGTCCTGAGAAAAAAATATAATTCCCAGCATCTATAGCATGAGAATATGGTCCTGAAACTGATACATTTTTACCTGTATAACTTTTTCTAGTCATCTAATTTCACCTTTTCTTTATTTAATCATTCTTTCTTTGAATAATATCAATTCAATTTTCCTATTATATCGACAACTGTACTCTTCATATTTTTAAACCACGATTATTGTACAACCACCACTAAAAACAGACTAGTGAAAAACTGATATAGTTTTACTCTAGCCCATTTAATAAACTCATATTTTTATCCTACCAACTATTTTTCAATCGGCATCAAACTTAATTTTTGCATATATTGATCCATTAAAATATACCCTTCCAAGCGCCTCAATATATCGACTGAACAGCGGACTTTCTTGCCAAACAAAGAACGGCTATACGCAATTTCGCGCATTTCTTGCAGAAAGTCGTCTAAAGAAGAAACTAACCCACCACAGCTTAGGCGACCACAAATCAAAACATCTTCTTTTCGTTGTCTTAATACTTGCCCCCAAGAATAATTTAAATATTCAGCTTGACTAATTTGAGCAAGTAAATCTGAACGTAGAATACTTTTTTTCTGCGTATAATTTTTCTTTGTCCCTACTCGCATACGTTTGTTCATAAAGCACAAGTAGATTTCATCTTCTAAATTTTCCATCTCGCTCTTGGAGAAATTCGGTATCTTCGCTGGAGCTTGAATAGTCTTACTTACTTTTAATAGTTTTGAAAAACGAGGCCAATTACTTGGTGTGGCTTTTGGCGTCTTTCTTTTCTTAAATACTAGCAACGCAAGATTAAATGGTTCAGGTTGCGGTATTTCTGGTATTTTTTCTTTTTTTGTCTCAGGTTCAACAGTTTCTCTCTCTTTTTCTATCTCAATTTGTTTACGTTTTAATTTGATTGAAGTTTGTTCTTTTTTAGTTGCTTCATTACTTTCTTTTTTTGAGATTGACGAAATTGTAGGCTCTTCTTCTGCTTGGAAATCTTCTTGAATTGGTTTTTCCGCCAATTCGTTCTCCAACTTTTTTTCGGTTTCTTCTCCTACATTTTCTTTTTCCTCTGTCATTTGCTCTGTAGTTTCTGATACCACAGATTCTTCGACAAATTCAACTTCTACATCTACCGTTTCATCCGTGTCTGGGATTTCTACTGCTGCTTTTTCAATATTCTCTTCTTCCACAACTAAAGGTTGCGCTCTTTTCAGATGGATCGTGCTGATACTTCTAGAAATGATCGGATTGCTTCTAGATGTATTCGCTTCGATTCTCTCTTGATTGATCGTTTCAGTTAAATCACCGATCATTTTACGTAAATGAGAAATTTCTTTAGATGTTTCAAGTATTTGCTTCATCATTCCCTGCATTTCGCCAGCGTTTGCTATAGATTCTCCCCGATAAACAAGTGATTTATCCCTTTTTTTAAGAGCAATTTCTTCAAACCATTGCTTCAAATTCATACGCAGTTCTCTTCTAGTTGGTTCAAAACTTCCCATCAGTAATGTGTAATACATGATTTCAGTTTCAACATACATGTAAATCTTTTTAACTACTAATTCTTCAAATTCTTCTGTTTCATCCCAGCTATCGCAGATTGCGTCAAAAAAAGCCTCCCCTTCAGCTAAATTTTGATAATCTTTTGCTAGATTCAACTTTCGAACTAGATAGAATGAATAGGGAGTATCTACATTATCAGCATAAATCTCACGACCAAGATAATCGGGATCGATTTCTTTACAAATATAGGTTGATTTTTCTTCTTTTTCTAATTGACGTTTTCGTTTACTAATTGTTCTCACTTCCTCAATTTTTTTCCTGTATAAATCGTATCATCTTTTTAGAAAAAAAAACAGACTTCATCTTCCATTATACCGATAAAAAGGAAAAAATGTTCTCATTTTTTTACAAATATATGTAATAAATAGAAAAAAAATGGAAAAACTCCTTTTTTAATCCCAAGAATTGACTAATAATTACCATAGCAAAAAAAAAAAAGTGAATGGAACATACTTTTTGACTCATTTTTTTATTCACATTGAATCCGAATAAACGGTGTAAACAGAAACACTCCCTTCGAAAATAGGCTATAATTCACAAAACTTTGAAAAATAACTTTCGTGAATTATAGCTCATTTCTCAAGGCTAGATACTCCTATCCAACCTCCGCTCTTTTATTAATTGATTTGCGCTTTCTTTTTATCCCGCCGAGCTAAAGCTGGTAAAATCATTCCCAATAATATCAACACAACCGGCGTAATAATATTAGAAGCTAATTGGAAGAACCATGCTTTAGGATTTGCCGCAAACTCAACTTTTGGTACCATTCCTAAAATGCAAGCGAAGGCTGTAAATAAGAAGCACCATAGCCCAAAACCAAATGCAATTTTGGGATTTTTAATAAATTTGTATTCAGACGAATAATTTTTATACGCCTTATTCAACATCATATAAGCAAAAAACACCCATAAATAGCGCATTGGCATCACAACAGAATTCAAATTAGTCAACCATTTCACTAACTCTTGGATATTATCGATACCAAACATTGGCAAAACAATAATAATACTAACTAAAATGCCTGTTAACAAGTAACCATTCACTAATGTTCCTTTTTTACTTCTCTTACGTAATGCTTGCGGAACGTAATCTGGATCTGCATCCGCTAAAAGAATTTGTAACGGTGCATCAATTGAAAAAGCTAAAGCCGAAATTTGCCCGATACCATTTGTAATTGCGTAGATGATCATCAGTAAGTTACCCACACCATAATACTCTCCTAACAATTGGAAAGCAGTATACGCGCCATTAGCCATTAAATCTTCTGGGATACTATTACTTGCAAACAACATGCCCATTGCAAATGAACCCAATACAGCAGAAACACCAACCATCGCAGCAAGGAAAATCATCCCCTTTGGAAATTCCTTAGCTGGATTTTTCATTGAGTTTACATAGGGTGATATTTTTTCAGCTCCACCTACAGCAAATACCAACATGGAAACAGTCGTAAAGTAACTAAAATCAAATTTAGGAATATACGTACTGATTTTATCCATATGAGGCGTTGCAAATTCAACAGTGGAATTCATCATTGGCGCACCCACTGCTAACAGGATAAATAACATAGACATTGCAAAGATTGCGGTTCCTGCCATTCCACCTATTACTTTTAAGGTCATCAGGCCTTTGGTAGATAGCAATAAGAAAATTAAAAAAATAGCTAAAGAAATTAAAGTGATACCCACAACAGAAAAATTATTTACAATATCGCCATTGCCTTGAATTGCCCATCCAAAAGCTATCAAAACGAGTTGAGGCTTTTGAGCTAGGTAAGGGATATGCACAACCCAATACGTCCACGCAGCATAATAAGCTAAACGTTTCGTACTAGTATTTTGAACCCAAGAACTAACCCCACCACTACTATCTTTGAATGTCGAACCAAGTTGTCCAACGATCAACGCATAGGGGATAAAATATAAGACCAAAATCAAAATCCATGACGTCACAACTGAAATTCCTTGTTGGGCATAGTTATTCACGACATTCCCTAGGCCCCAAACCATGTTAAACGCGATTAAACCAACAGTAAACCATCGTAGTTGCTTTTTTTCCATCAAAACACTCCTAATCATAATTAAATATAAAATATCTTTATAATCATAATCATTTTTAGACGCATAAACAAGATCTCACATACATAAATATTGGTTTTATCAGCAATTTATTAGATAAAAAAGAAAACAACATCAGCCTCTAATAAATCCTCTTTTCTCTTTCAAAGAAAAAGACTAAAACCTTGCTATTTCAAAGTTTCAGTCGTTATTTCTATCTACTCTCTAATTCCATTTTCTCATTATCATTAAAATATAGCGATTAAATGGAACGGCCATCAACTCAATGATACATCTCGTTTCTTAAAAAATGCCTGCATCACAAGATAGATAATCAAACTATATATCAATAGCCCAGTAGCCATTTGCCAAAAATTCAAAGCGCCTGAATAATTAGTCGCAGCATCTCCATTTTCCATGATCGTATTTTTGATATTCATCATATTAAAAGGATTCCATTTTAACCATTGATGCTTTGAGATTAAAACATTCAAGAAAGAATTAACAATATTGCTACCAAATAAAACACCCAGTCCAAAACCAACAGCTAAACTTTGTGAACGAATTGCAGCTGAGATAAATAAAGTAATCGTGATATAAAAAAGAATCAGCAACAGATTGCTTCCAGCATGCGCACCAGCCACAGTCATAGCATTCCATCCATGATAGCCTTTAACAATGGCCAAAGGAGACTGAGCAACTAATATTAAGTTTGCGGAAACAAAGCTGCTAATATATAAAATCACTGTTCCAATCACACTATAAATCAAGCAGGCAACAAATTTTGAGAATAAGATCTGACTTCTCGTAAACGGACGGATCAATAAAAACTTGATCGTACCACGACTAAATTCTTCCGCAACAATCGAAGCCGTAACGACGACAACAAACAAATTAAGAAATGAGGTCATTTCAGTCAAGCTAGCAAATAAATCATTTGCTTTCATCATCACTTCACCATTACTAGAATTTGTTGTTGATTTTATTAATAAGGTGATTGCAAAAGTCATTCCAACTAACACGAGCCACATAATCCATGAAGATTTTTTCTTGATCAGTTTTAACCATTCATTCTTTATCAACATATCCATATTATAACCCTCCATCTTCTGTCCAACGCAGGAAGTTCTCCTCTAGAGAATCCACGTGTACTTTTAACTCTTTGATGCCGATACCTCTGTCAACTAATTGTTTCACTAAAATAGTTCTACTATCTTCTGACAGTTCAATCTTCAGATAATGTCCATCAGCTTTCACCATATATTTTTGCTCTTTTAAGAAGTTTAATGCAACTTGTTGCTGATCGGTCTCCAACAATAAAGTTAGTTTATTTTCATTTTCTGAGTTATTCATTGGTCCAACGTAAGTGATTTCGCCTTTTTGAACGATTACTAAATCGTCACATAATAATTCCATATCACTTAATTGATGACTTGAAATCAGCACCCCCACACCTTGACTTTTCAATACTTGGATCATCTCTCGAAATTCACGCATGCCTTTTGGATCCAAACCATTCATTGGCTCATCCAAAAGCAGTAAATCAGGTTGATGTAAAATTGCTTGAGCTACACCCAGCCTTTGGCGCATTCCTAAAGAATACGTCTTAACTTTTTGATTAATATTATTCTCCAGATGAACACTTCGAATCACTCGATCTAATTCATTATCAGTAATCGTTTTAGGCGACATTCGCGTATATTGTTTTAAATTCTCCATACCAGTCATAAAGTTATAAAATTCAGGATTTTCAACAATTGCACCGACATGTGCCATCGCCTCTTTAAAATTTTCCGAAAGTGATTGACCTGCAATTTGGATTGTCCCTCCATCATGACGCATTAATCCTACCAGCATGCGAATAATTGTCGTTTTACCAGCGCCATTAGGGCCTAACAAACCCGTAACCTTCCCACTTTCAACGGTAAATGAGGCGCTTTTAATGATTGTTTTTTTCCCTACACGCTTTGAAATAGTTTCTACTTCTAATACCCGTTTATTTTCCATGATTTACCTTCTTTCTGCTTCTATATATTTTTTCAAAATGAAAATACTAACGGCACTACTTGCCACAAGTAATAACAAATCAACTATTAGGTCTCCCAAATAAAAAGGGAAGTACCCTATAGTGATCTTAAACCTCTCACTATCAATAAAAGCGATCTTTCTATAACCATTCAACAGTTGCTCGCTAAACGTTATTTCCGTAAAAAATAAAAAAATAAAGAGAAAATATTTTGATATTTTTTGTAATCTGCTTGGTGCTTTTGTACTGATAAAGCTACTTAATAAGTAGACAAACTGAATATAGACCGATGTCGAAAA
Organism: Enterococcus sp. AMC1251; assembly: GCF_058216535.1. NCBI lineage: Bacteria > Bacillati > Bacillota > Bacilli > Lactobacillales > Enterococcaceae > Enterococcus > Enterococcus sp. AMC1251. The sequence goes on from NZ_CM177098.1 coordinate 2,326,614, forward strand.
AAAAAGGTAGCTAGCAACTAAAAGATGCTTCCAATATGCTAGAAAGTTCGTCATATCAACTTGTTTGTCCAAAAGAAAAACCAAACCAACTAAGCATAGATAGTAACCAAAAATAAAAATTGTGGTGGTGATCCAGCTAAACAAGATATTACTGAAATAAAACTTGGTTTCGCTAAGAGGCAGCAAACGATAATGACTCTTTTTCCAAGCTTTAATCTGACGTAACATCTCCCAAACGAAATGGACAAATAAGAATAGAAAAATAACGACTAAAACTACTTGAGAAATTCCTTCGATATGCATTTGTTGAAACCCTAATTTATAAATCATAAAACCACAGAGAAGTAGAAATGAAAAACTACTAAACATCCAAATAGAGCGACTCTCTTCCCTATATTCATTCCATAACTGCCACATTTATTTATCCCCCGCTTCTACATACCGATTAATAAGCCAAATACTTAGGTTAAAATACAGACAAGCTGTTACTAATTGTAAAATTACTCGAAAATAGATTTCTTTCTCCAAACCAAAATTATTTATCAGAAACGGGGTTAATATGCCCAAGTCAAATCCCGAAAAACGATCCATCAAGATCATAAAGATCATGAAAAATGCTACTTCTAAAATCCACCGAAATTTTTTTTGTACAAACTGCTTACTCGAAGAGTAAATATAAATTAAAAATTGTATCACTAAAAATGAAACAATTACATCAATAATTGCAGCTACTCCTTCAATCCAAGTTGTATTTAGAGCAAATGGTATATTAATTATCGTATAATTTATCACAACCCCAATAATCGCATTTCCTATAAAAAAACTAAAACCTATGATCGTACTGAAAATCACGTTATAAAAATATAGTTTTCTTGTAGTAATTGGTAGTAATCGATAATTCGTTTTTTTAAAAAATTGATAAATACGATTTGTTTCTAGCACAAAAAAGAGCAGAAAAAAAATCATGATCGAAAAAGCTAAAAATGCCGCACTGAAATCAGCTGTTTGCTGTTTTACGTTGTATACATTTATAAGACCTAGCAAGATCGTCAAGATCCAAGTAACACTATAAACTAAAATAAGTGTCTTTGAAAAAAATAGCCGAAATAACTTGATCATATTTCATACACCTCTCGATACAACTCTTCTAAATCTTTATGCTTTATTTCTTTGATTGTTTCTAAGGATTCATGAAGAATAATCTGTCCGTCTCGTAAAAACATCACTTCATCAATAATATTTTCAATTTCTCTTAACTGATGCGAAGTAATAATGATCGTACTTTCTTCATCAAACCACTGTAATAACGATTGAATAATTTTTTCTCTTGATAATAGATCTACTCCACTTAACGGTTCATCCAACAAATATAATTTTGCTCTTCTAGACAACGTCATACTCAAAGCAAATTTTTCAGCATTTCCTTTGGATAAATTTCCTAATTTTTCAGACTCACTTAAATTCATAAAACGCAATAATTCATATGCCCTTCGCTTATCAAAATCGGAATAAAAACGCGCATAAAATGAAATAACCTCTTCTAATTGCTGATTCAAATGAAAATTATTTTGATCTTCTAGATAAGCTACAAATGATTTTGTTTTTGTCCCAACAACGCATCCATCAATCAACATCTGTCCTTTCCAATTTAAAGCCAAACCGGAAAGTAGCCTCATAATCGTTGTCTTTCCGGAACCATTTTCGCCGATCAATGCGATGATTTTGCCAGATGAAACAGAAAAATTCAATTCATCAAAAATCAGTTTCCTTCCTTTGCGGTAACGCAACTGTTCAACCTTCACTAATTCCTTCATTCATATTTTCTTCCTTTCAGTATATTCTTCCAGCAAATCTTTCGCTTGTTCTTGCGTCCAACCAAATTTTTTCATTTCAGCTAAAAAGTTTTCGATTACCTTTTCAATCTCCTGGTTTTGCAAATCACTAATTTTTTCAGTATTTTCTGTTACAAAACGGCCTAACCCACGCTTAGAAAATAGAATATCCTCACGTTCCAATTCTTGCAACGCTCGTTGAATGGTATTTGGATTTGTAGCTAATTCGACTGCCATCTCTCTTACAGCGTTAACTTTATCTCCTGGCTTAAGTTTTCCAGAAATGATTTGCTGGATAATAAAGTCCATAATCTGTAAATAAATCGGTCGATCTGTTTGGAAATCCATGACTTTCCCTCCAATTTATTTCAACACCCACTAGTGTTCTAGTTAAATAGTACACTAGTTTTAGAAAAAGATCAATATTTTTTTGATTCACTAAAAATCTATACTATCAATAGATGAATAAAAAGAGCATCCAGCGAAACATTAAATATTTCGCCGAACACTTTTTTTAATTTCTACATATTTTAGGATAACAGATGCCATGATTTCCATTTTACTCATCTGTCACTTCTTTTTCTCTTCTCTGACCGCATGAAGTCCTAATTTTATCTCTCGTCTTTTTTGAATCAAGACATAAACAAAACCAATCAAAAATGGTAAAACAAAACTACCAAATCGGTACAATAGTAGCGACGACACTGCATCGACCGTTCCTACTAAAGGTTGAAATAGTAATAAATAAACAAATTCAAACGGACCAATTCCTGCTGGCGTCGGAAATACACCCGACAAAATAACTGAAAAACTAGTAAAAGAGAGAACTAACAGAAAATCGATATCTGGATGATTCTCAACCAATACAACATAAGGAATTACATACCAGAAAAGTAACTTAGTAACATTCCAACTAAAAATTCGAATCATCGCTGAATGATCTTTCGTGATTGTTTGAACCGTTTCTCTTAAAGAATAGATTTGCAAATTACATTTATCTACCCAATCTCTCAATCTTTTTCGCTTAAAGTATTTATTTGTCCAACTTATTAAGATTATTTGAAGATTGATACTACTAGAAAGAACTAATAGTGAAAAAATGATCACAGAAGTCAAGCCGACCCCCACTAAAATAAAAGGAATCATTTTTGGAGCATGAGCATAAAATAAAGAAAACTGAAAAATCAATCCAAGTACCGATAGAAAAATAACAGCAACCTTATACATAATCATATGTAATGCTGTTACGCCCACACCTTGAGAAACTGCTAGTCCTTTTTTCTTATAAAAATAAATTTCGGAAAGCAGTGTGCCCGTTCCAAATGAAATCACACGGTAAAAAGCAACATAACATGATGTGAAAAAGCCATCTTTTGTTGTGAAATCTTTCTGAAAATAAGAAACAATCTCTTTGATAGAACGCCCCTCGACGATTTGATAAACGACACCGAGTAAAACAACTAGTGCAACAACAATCCAGCTTGTTTTCATTAATTGAGCAAATATATCACTAAGGGAATTGTCCATCACATAGATAATCACACCGATAATAATTGCCAACAAACCGATATTCAGGAAAACTTTTGTTTTAGAATTGCTTTTCATAGATTCTCCCCACTAAATTTGTATTCACGATTATCTTTCATAGCTAAAACAAATAATTGCAATAGCCACAAGTGTACCAAAGATAAAGAAAAAATAAAAGCGTAATTTTTTTGTTTTATGATGAAAAAGTTGCTGAGCCAATAACCCACCAATTCCGCCTCCAATCAATCCTATAAACAAGAGATCAAATTCAGGAACCCGCCATTTTTTTCTTTTAGCTCGCTGTTTATCAATATACATCACAAAAAATTCAACCAAATTTACAATAAGTAAGTATACCCATGGTAAATGTTTCAACAACCCTGTCATTATATTCCTCCAACAATCATTCTCCTAATAGAATACCTTGAATGACCAAAGCATGTAAAGTTAATTCGACAATTATATAACAATTAATCTTACGACTCTGGTACAAAAACGGTCAATCCATGTTTAACGACTTTCATTTTAATAGGTAAATCTTCACTTGGATCTCCATCCACACGTGTACCGATTTTTTTTTCACTCAAGCTTTTGATATTTATTTCTGCTGCCGTCATATACTTGATATCAGGAAGGTCATAAATTTTTCCAGCAATAATTTTCGGTAAATAAAAAGCTAATTTGAAAAAATTTAATTTTGGTAAAATAGTTAAATGAAACAGCCCGTCATCTGGCGAAGCGGAATCATCAAAATTCGTGTAGCCACCGACTGAATTCGTCATTGTTACTGTAACCAATTGAGTCTTCCCCAGCCAGTGCTCTTTTTCAGTTTCAATTTCTAAACGATAACGTTTTTTCTTAGCGAGCAATTTAAAAAAGTTCTTTACAAAAATACGTTTTCCATATTTCTGTTTATCTTCTTGACTGATTCGAGCAGCTGTATCTGCTAAAATACCAATTGTCATTGTACTGATGATTACTTTTTGATTAACCGTGCCATAATCGATTTTTCTGGTAACACCGCCTAAAATAATATCAGCCGCCTCTTCAAATTTCACAGGGATCCCTAAAACCCTAGCCATATTGTTGACTGTTCCACCTGGTAGTAAACCAACATTCAGATGGGGTAACTCTTTTTTAAAATCGGCTACATTATGGTTGATCGTACCATCACCACCAATGAAAATTAGCGTATCAATCATTTCAGCCTTCGCTTTTTCAACGGTTATTTTACTATCACAATCTGGCCCCACTTGCTCTAATAGAAAATACGTATTTGTTTGCCCATGATCTTTTGCGTACTCTACAAATTTCTCCGCTAAGTCTTTGCCTTTATCTTTACCAGATGTTTTATTAAAAAGAATCATTACCTTTTCCATGGTCATCACGTTTCCTTCCAATTTAAAAGTGAAGTAGTCTCGCCTATAGAGGTCTTTAACTTTGAGAAACAAAAAAATTCATGAAAATTACTCTTCATTTCTTTATAAATTTCAGTTTTTCTCGAATGATTTATTTTTTGATTCCGCCGTTCATTCGCATTTAAGGTGTGAAACAAAAGTGATTTTTACTTTTGTCCCACACCCAACGTTACTCTTTCTTTTAAAATTTTACCATTATCATCAATAGTCACTAAATTTACTTAGCATTCAATTCCGCAATTTTCACAATAACATCCGTTGCTTTTTCCATTGATTGTAAGGATACAAACTCAAAACGCCCATGCATATTTTCCCCACCAGCAAAAATATTAGGTGTTGGAATACCTAGATAAGAAATTTTTGAACCATCTGTTCCACCACGTACAGGTTCGATCAAAGGTTCGATATCAAGTTCGATCATCGCATTTTTCGCTAGTTCAATAATGCTCATATCTTTTTCAATCACTTCACCCATGTTGTAATATTGATCAAATACATCGATTTGAACACGTTCTTGGTCAAATGGTTGGTTGATGATTTCTTGAATTTTAAGAATCAATGCTTTACGCGCTTCAAATTTTTCACGATCATGGTCGCGAATAATGTACGTCATTTGCGCTTCTTCTGGAGTACCGTTCATTTGAGCTAAATGGAAAAACCCTTCATAGCCATCTGTTTTTTCTGGCACTTCATTTTGTGGCAATTGGTTCTGAAAATCGATCGCCAATTGTATTGCATTGATCATCGTATCTTTCGCTGTTCCAGGATGGACATTTTTCCCTTGGATCGTTACTTCTGCTTGCGCTGCGTTAAATGTCTCATACTGCAATTCACCAACTGGACCGCCATCCATTGTATAAGCAAAGTCAACGTCAAATTGTTCTACGTCAAATTTATCTGCACCAACTCCGATTTCTTCATCAGGACCAAAAGCTACTCGGATTGTTCCATGTTTAATTGATGGATTGTTAATCAAAATTTCCATAGCTGTCATAATTTCAGCGATCCCAGACTTATCATCTGCACCTAAAAGAGTTGTGCCATCTGTTGTGATCAAGGTTTGGTTTGCATAGTTTTTTAGATTCGGAAAATCTGTTGTGTTTAAGGTGAATTTCCCTTCTTTATCTAGTTTGATTGTTGATTTACCGTCGTAATTTTCAATGATTTGCGGATTGACATTAACAGCATTAAAATCAGCTGTATCCATATGAGCGATAAATCCGATTGAGCGAACTTCTTTGTCTATATTACTTGGCAAAGTCGCTATCACAAAACCATTTGTTTGGTTATATACAACATCGCTCATACCGATTTCTTCCAACTCTTTTTTCAACGTTTGCGCAAAAGCAACTTGCGTTTGGGTTGAAGGGGTTGTTTCACTTTTTGGATTAGAGCGTGTTTCTGTTTTTACATAGCGTAAAAAACGCGGCAATAAATTTTCATACATTGTTATGTTCCTTCTTTCTACTTTATCTAAATTTAAACGGATTCGTATTTACCTCTGATTCGATAAATTCTATGTCCCAATTATAATCTTTTTTCCACTGATTGAATAGCTCAACCAACTTAGGTTTGCATAATTGTTCGATATAATGCCCTGGATCAATCACTGGTAAGCCTTCTGTCAACATATCATGTCCTGTGTGATAATAGACGTCTCCTGTGATATAAACATCTGCTTGTTTTTTAATCGCATCACGGAAAAATTTTTCGCCACTGCCCCCGCATATTGCCACACGCTGAATCAGTTTATTTTCATCTTTTGCTACGATTCGTACCCCTTCTAAATCAAATGTTTCTTTGATGGTAGATACAAACTCTTTTAAAGGAACTGCTGTTTTTAACTGTCCAACTCGCCCCAAACCATATTCTTTAGTGATATTTTCTATTGGATACAGATCATAAGCTGGTTCTTCATAGGGATGTGCCTTGAGCATTGCTTTGATGACTTGTGTTTCGATTGTTTCAGGAAAAATCACTTCGATTTTTGCTTCTTGAACAGCTTCTTCTTTGCCAATTGTCCCAATCGTTGGATTAGCACCAGTATTTGGCGTGAATCTGCCTGTTCCGATCAATGAATAACTTGTATTTGAATAATCACCTTGTTGACCTGCGCCTGCTTGTCCAAGTACTTTACGCATGTTTGCTGCATCATTTACAGGGACAAAGACGGCTAATTTTTTATAAGCAATCGTATGTGTTTTCGTTAGATAGGTCGTATCTTGAATCCCTAGCAATTCGCAAAACCAATCATTTAACCCATTGTCAATACTATCCATATTGGTATGAGCTGCAAAAACAGCAATGTCATGTTTTAATAAATCAGCATACATTTTTGTTTGTAAATCGTCTGTGTCTAAACGCTTCACGGGTCTAAAAATCGGTGGATGTTTGGCAATAATCAAGTCAACGTGTTTTTCAATCGCTTCAGCAACGACTTCTGGACGGACATCCAATGTTACTAAAACTCGATTTAGCTTTTTATTTAATGTACCGATGTGTAGCCCAACAGGATCATCTGTTTCAGCTAGCCACTGGGGACAATACGTTTCAAATCGTTCAATAAATACGTTTCCATCAAGACTCATTTGATAAAACCTCCTTGATCTCAGTGATTTCTTTTTCTATTTGTTGGATTCTAGTTTGCTGATCACCAGAAGCTTTGGCTAGTTGAGCCAAAATTGTTTCACGTTGTGTTAGTTCGCCTTGCCATTTTTTTTGAAAAATAGGTGGTCTTTTTTTTAGTAAAATCGGCCCGAAAAGACGTTCTTTTTCTGAATACGCGACTCTTACTTCTTGTCTAGATGCAACAATGATTTCATAGATTTTATTATTTTCTTCTAAAATATCTTCTTCGATGATCGTATATCCATGGATTGTCAACCAATCGCGTAACGGTTTTTCACCAATGTTTGGTTGCAACACTAGGCGTTCGTTTCCTTGAAGACGTTGATTATTCCAACCAGCATCTAAAATATCCCGAATCAAAACGCCGCCCATGCCACAAATCGTGACAGCGGTAATCTTATCTGTTTCTTCTACAGCATCTAAGCCATTCGCTAAACGAACTGTGATTTGATCAGTCAGACCATTTTTTTTCACTTGTTTTTTGGCCGCTTCAAAAGGACCTGGTACAACTTCACCTGCTACCGCAAAATCAAGTTTTTTTTGTAAAACTAATGCTACAGGTAAATAGGCATGGTCAGATCCGATATCTGCTAAACGGCTTTTTTCTGGGACTAATTCTCCCACGCGTGCTAAACGTTTCGATAATTGATTTTCATTCATTCGTCATATTCCTCCGTGGTTATTATACCATTGAAAAATCGGGTTGAAAACTTTCAAAGAAATTATTTATTTGCAATTATTTTTCAGCAAACGAAATGAGTAAGTTCTTAAACTGTGGAACAATTCTCAGATTTTTTCTAACAATTGTTCCATATTTTTCTTAAATTCGATTATATATAATACTTTTTAATCCTCAATTTTAGCTTGTCTTTCCTGCATTTCTTTTTTTAATTTCTTATAGGCTTTTTTAGAACCTCTTTCAAGATCTCGATTTTTCTTGCGGTCATGATACTTTTCAAATAAAGAGTCTAAATCATAGTTGGGCGGATATAATTCTTTTGCGCTACGCTCTAATTTTAATTGACGTTTCGGAACCGTTAGTTTTTCATTTTCAACATAAATCACCACGTCATCTGTCATTTCTATCTGCTCATATATTAAACCCATTTTCTTTTTCTCTGTCCATAAGACTCTATCTCCTTTTTCATAAGGTGGAAATATCGGCTGCTCTTTTTGTTTTTTGACTTTTCGAAGTGACTTTTCTTTTTTCGTTGAATAGTTGCGATCATGTAAATAATTTTGGGCAAGTGTCACAACTTGTTTATCTAAATTCATCTTGTTAGCTATCCAAAAAGCATTGCTTTCACCCGTTTCTCCTAAAACCAATTGGTATTTAGGCATTAGGTTTTCTGAATCAAACGCCATCGCAGCGGTTAGAAAATCTTCATGCTGCTCGGAAAAACGTTTGATTTCTCCATAGTGGGTCGTGGTCATAATGATACTGCCCTTTTTATAAAAAGCTTCCATGATTGCAATTGCTAATGCTGCGCCTTCATTCGGTTCTGTTCCACTGCCAATTTCATCCAGTAAAATCAAGCTGTTTTGTTTCGTTTTAGCAAGCATTTCAGAAATGTTATGCATGTGTCCTGAAAAAGTACTTAACGCATTCTCGATACTTTGCTGATCCCCAATATCAACGAAAATCTGATCAAAAATGGCAATGTTTGTACCTGTCTCTGCCCTAATTTGTACACCGATCATCGTCTGCAAGGCGATCAGTCCAACTGTTTTTAGCACAACCGTTTTTCCTCCCGCATTCGGTCCCGTAATCGTTAACCCGCGGTACTCTTTACCTAGTGACAGATTTAAAGGAACTGCCTTATCGGCTAGCAACGTGTGTTTCACATTGACAAATTCGATGATTCCTTCTTGATTGATTGCAGGTTCGATCCCGTTGATTTCTCTACTATATTTCGCTTTAGCAAAGATCATGTCATATTGTGCAACTACTTCTAAATTTGATTGAATCGAGGTCATTTGCTCTGCAATCAACCCCGTTAGTGAAGATAAAATTTGATAGACTTCCGTCGCTTCTTCTATTTTCAACTGATATAATTTATCATTCAGTTTTGCTACTGTTGTCGGTTCCATAAAGACAGTCGTCCCTTTTGATGAAACATCTACAACGGTTCCCGATATCTGGTTTTTATATGTTGCTTTGATCGGTACTGTGTAACGGTCGTTTTTCTTAACGACGATTGCCTCTTGAATTTTCGGTTTATTTTGTGCGTTTCTAAGAAATGAGTTTAGTTTTAGTTCACTTTCTTTTTCGCACTCTTGGATAGCTCGACGGATTTTACGAAGTTCACGGCTAGCATCATTATCCACTTGATTATTTCGAATGACTTGATAGATTGCATCCTCAATACCAGAAAAGAGCTGTAATGATTCGCTGTATCTGGCTAAAAGTGGTGCGATATATTGATTTTTTTGCATAAAGGATTGGATCAAACGACTACTTCTAAGAAAATCCGCATAGTTGACTAATTCATTTGGCTCTAAAATAAAGCCTTTTTTAACTTGATTTGTTAAATGTTCAATGTTGTTTAACCCCATAAATGGAACATGTAGATTTGCTAAGAGTAAGGCTTTTGCTTCTGCTGTTTCTTGTAGACGTTTTTTGACAACGTCCAAGCGACTACTTGGCTGTAATGCTTTGATTCGCTCTTTTCCGTAGTAACTGATGGCATAGGTCATTAGTTTTTCTTTGATTATATTAACTTGGGTTTTATTATATGTTTCTTGATTCATTCGGATCTCCTTCTCTTTAAGAGATACCTATCTTCTTTTGAATAGGCCAAAGAAATTCCTTCTAGCTGCGTATAGGTTGCGAAAACAAAAAAGGGACGAAGTGTCCTTCATCCCTCACTAATCAATAAATAAAGATAGATATACTGCAGTCTATCAGGTATTTTTTTTATGAGTTAAGATAGGTATCAACATAGGTATTCTAAAGAAGCCATCTAAAAATGGTCGTTTATTCTTCAGCTATTCATTTCCTTTAGTTAGATACTTACACTCACAAAAACACCTCTATGGTTTTCTTTGGCTATTCATTTCTCGCTAAAAGTATAACCTGCTTTGGTTACAACGTCAACTATAATTTAGAAGTGTCTTTTTTCACCTGAGACTTAGGAGGACCGAACCATCTTTTGATATAGCTCCAAGTATAATCGGCTTGATTTTTCCCAGCTGAAATCCTTTGTCATTGCTGTTTTCATCAATTGTATCCATGTTTTCTGATCATTCAAATACAGATCGATTGCCAGATTTGTGCTATATAATAAGTAATACGAACTAAAATCAGAGAACCCAAAACCCGTTCCTTCTTTTGTCATTGGATTAAAAGGATCCACGCTATCTTTCAAGCCGCCAATTTCGTGGACAATCGGCAAAGTACCATATCGCATTGCAATCATTTGCGACAATCCACAAGGTTCAGTTGCAGATGGCATCATAAATAAATCAGAGCCCGCATAAATCAATTGAGCTAAGCCAACATCAAACGTAATATTCGCTTTAAATTTAGTTGGATAATGCTCAGAAAAATAATTAAGCGAATCCTCAATTCCAGGATCACCTGTTCCAAGTAGTACCAGTTGAACATCTTTTGCCAAAAGTTTCGCTAAATCATCTAAAATTAGATGAAATCCTTTTTGAAATGTTAAGCGACTGACAATACCGATCAGCGGTATATCCGCCCGAATCGGTAACTCCATTTTTATTTGTAACGCTTCTTTATTTTTCTTTTTTCCTGACAGATCATGTACCGAATAATTTGCTAGGATTAATTTATCTGTCTCTGGATCATTCATTTCATAATCGATTCCATTTAAAATACCACTCAATTTTTCTTCTTCTAACCGCAAAATGCCATCTAGACCAAACCCAAATTCAGGTGTTTTAATTTCTTCTGCGTATGATGGACTCACAGTATTTACCCAATCAGCATACAAAATTCCCGTTTTCAAATAATTAACCCCTTCGCCAAAATAATCCGTTCCCTCATTATAACGATCTAATTTTATTCCAAATAAGTCTGATAGTACTTTCTTACTATAGGCACCTTGAAACTCAATATTATGAATCGTTAAGACTGTTTTAATTGATTGGTATACTTCATTCAATTGGTATTTTTCTTTTAACAAAAATGGAATCATCGCTGTGTGAAAATCATTTACATGGATAATATCAGGAATATAATCAATCTTCTCAAGCATTTCTATGATTGCTAACGAAAAAAATGCAAAACGCTCGTCATCATCTTCGTAAGCATACAGATTTTCTCGATTAAAATAATGTGAATTCTCAATAAAATAATACGTTACATCATTCATAATGAATCTCTTAATACCGCAATATTGATGACGCCAGCCAACAACCACATAAAAGTTCGTAAGGTCTTCGAATTGTGTTTTAAACGTTTCAGATATTTGGCTGAAATAAGGAAGAACAACGGAAATTTTAGCGCCTTTTTTAACCAATTCTTTAGGTAATGCGCCCGCTACATCACCCAAGCCACCTGTTTTGAAAAAAGGGGCGCATTCCGCCGCCGCAAATAATACGTTCATCATTCATTTCCCCCAATAACATCTGCTTCAACTACTTGATTCTTATGAATCACGACAGGATTTTGTGCGGTTCCAGAAATTGTTACACCAGCCCTGACTGTAACATTTTTATCCAATATAGCATATTCAATGATTGCATTTTCTTCAATTTGAGCGTTTGACATAATAATCGCTCGCTTAACTTGAGCACCTTTTTTAATCATTGTCCTTCTTGAAATTAAACTATTCTCCAAACTACCTTCAATGATACAACCAGTTGCACACTGACTATTCTTCACACTGGAATTCTCTGAATAATAGGTTGGTACTTCGTTTCTACGTTTAGTATAAATTTTTTGTTCTGTGTACATTAATGCGTTGAATTTTTTTATGTCTAACATGTCCATATTCGCTTGATAGTATGAAGAAACATCGTTGATACTACTTAAATAACCTGTATATTCATGGGCTGTTGTTTGTGTGTCAACAATTCTTTCGACGATAAAGTCAAGAAGGCTTGTCGGACTGTTGTTTTTTTGCCCAATAGTTAATTCTTCAATCAGCCATTTTGTTTGAAGAATAAAAATATCCATAGAAAGGTTCAATTGATTTTCTTTTTTTAAACATTCATCGAACACTTGGATGTTTAATACATTTCCTTCTTGATCAACTTGAATGAGTCGATTATCTGCGGAGATTTTTTCGGGGTCCATTTTTTTATACACTACAGTCATTTTGTTGTTATGTTCTAAATGAGTTTTCAAAACAGCACGTATATCTATAGCACAAAGCATATTACTTCCCATAAAAACAGTATATTCAGATTCAGACTTTTCAAGATAATCGATGATTGCAGCATAATAGGGTAACCCCTGAGCTTTTTTCTTCAAAAAGTCCTGATAGAAATAAACAAAATAACTATTTTTCAAGGAATCCAAATTCCATTCTTTACCACCACCAATATGATCAAACACAGAACGAGTTTCTCCTTCGTTAAATACCATGAAAATTGAATTAACATTGGCATTAGCAATGCTTGAAAGAGGAAAATCAATCAAACGATATTTACAATCAAAAGGTAAGGTATCTAGTGGTCGCTCTTCAGTTAACGGTAATAATCCTTTAAATTTCGATACATTTCCTAAAATAGCACACATTTTTTTAGTCATCATCGTTTAGCACTCCTATCACTTCTGAATATCCGATCACTTCAATATCATTTTCTTTATAAACTACCGTATTATCACCAATGATCGCATTCTCGCCAATAATCGCATTTTTGATCCTAACATTTTTACCGATCGTAGCTCCTGGCATGATCACGCTACTTTCTATCGTTGATCCGGCCTTCACTTGAACATTGGTTGAAAGTATACTATCTTTGACTGTTCCTGCTACATAACAGCCATCCACGACCAATGAATGACTAACAGAAGCTGTTTCAGTAATAAAATGTGGCGGTGAAATATTATTTTTTGAATACATGCGCCAACTTTTGTTCCGCATAGTCAACTCATTTTCCAAGTTTATAAACTCAATACTAGCTTCCCATAAAGATTCGATCGTTCCAACGTCTTTCCAATAACCATTAAAACGATAGGCATATACATTTTCGCCAGCATCTAAATAAGAAGGGATCACATGTTTTCCGAAATCGAGCATTTGACCATCTTTTGAATAATTACTTAACAAAACATTTCGCAAGCGACCCCAATTAAATATATAGATCCCCATCGAAGCCAAGTTACTCTTTGGTTCTGCTGGTTTTTCATCAAACTCGATAATTCGATCATTCTCATCTGTGTTCATAATACCAAAACGTGAAGCTTCTTTAATCGGGACTTCAATAACCGCCACGGTCAATGAAGCATTATTAGCAATATGTTCTTCCAACATCGCTTCGTAATTCATTTTATAAATATGGTCACCAGATAAAATCAAAACATACTGCGGATCCATCTGATCGATATAAGAAATGTTTTGATAAATTGCATGAGCAGTTCCTTCAAACCATATTTCCCCATCCGAGCTAGAATATGGCTGTAAAATTGTTACACCAGAATCAATTCCATCTAATCCCCAGCTTTCACCATTTCCAACGTGACTATTTAATTCCAGTGGTTGATATTGTGTCACAACCCCAACTTTTTTAATCCCTGAGTTGATACAATTACTTAACGTAAAATCAATAATTCGATATCTTCCGCCAAAAGGTACTGCAGGTTTTGCGAGATTCTTTGTTAATTTCCCTAAACGTGTTCCCTGTCCTCCAGCTAAAATCATTGCAAGCATTTCTGTTTTCATATACTACGGGTGAACTTTCACCCTGCCCCCTTTCAAAAATGCATCTACTTACTTCCCATAAACTCTGAACTCTACTAGTTACCTTTCATTGATCATTGTTTTTTTCGTTTTTTATTCGCGTATTTATTTCTTTTGGTTTTAAAATAATTGCTCCTAGAGAAGGAACTACCGTCTGAATTTGATAGTCAAATTGCTTAAACGCTTTTTCTTTTGTTCGGCTTACTTGATTTGATTCAATCCAAGTTCCACCATATTCTTTCCTCTCAGTATTTAGCACTTCCTCATATGTTCCTGGAAATGGCACACCAATCGTAAATTTTTGCCTTTCTACTGGTAAGAAATTCAAGATAATAATCAAAAAATCTTTTTTAGTCTTTCCTTTACGAATAAAACTCAAAACCGCTTCCTCGTCATTATCAGCATCGATAATTTCAATCGTTTTAGAGTCATGATCCAATTCCCACAACGCTTTTTCGTTGTTATATAAGCTATTAAGTTTCTTAGTAAAACGCTGCATATTGTAGTTCATCTCATCATCAAGGTCCAGCCATTCCAAACTTGCATTTGACTTCCACTCTAAAAATTGTCCCCACTCACTTCCCATAAACAAAAGCTTTTTCCCAGGATGAGTCATCAAATAGACATATAGATTGCGAAGTTGAGCGAATTGCTTATATCGATCACCCCACATTTTATGCATCAAGCTTTTCTTTCCATGAACTACCTCATCATGAGAGAGGGGTAAAATATAATTTTCATTTAACATATACATAAACGAAAACGTAATTAGACGAAAATTACATTTCCGAAACACAGCATCCATTTCATAAAATTGCAGCGTATCATTCATCCAGCCTAAATTCCATTTATAGTCAAAACCTAATGCACCACTTTCAACCGTTCCAGTTATTTTAGTCTTTGAGGAACTCTCTTCGGCAATCATAATTGCGTTTGGATATGTCTGTTTTACAACAGCATTTAATTTCTTCAAAAAGTAAAAACCTTCCCAATTACGATTACTTCCTTCTTGATCCAGTAGTGAAGAGCCTTCATCATAATCAAGATAAAGCATACTTGAAACTGCATCAACGCGTATGCCATCAATATGAAATACTTCTATCCAATATAAGGCACTGGAAATCAAAAAGCTCTGTACTTGAGGTTTTCCTAAATCAAAATTAAGTGATCCCCAACGTGTATTCTTCGCTCGAACTGGATCATCGTACTCAAACTGCGGTGTCCCATCATAATAAGCCAATGCATCGTCATTAATACAAAAATGACCTGGCACCCAATCAGCCAAAACACCGATATCATTTAAATGACAGGCTTCCACAAAGTCTTGAAACTCAACTGGCGTTCCATAATATGAACTTAACGCAAAATAGCCAGTGAGCTGATACCCCCAAGATTCGCCTAAAGGATGCTCCATCAACGGCATAAACTCAATATGAGAAAACCCCATATCTTTAACATAAGGAATCAATGTATTTTTTAACTTTTCGAATGTATAAGGTGTTCCAGCCTCTTCCCATTTCCAAGAACTAGCATGAACTTCGTAAATATTTAGTGGCTTTTGGAAATGATCCTGCTGCTTCAATCGTAGCCATTGTTTATCACGCCAATTTTTCTCAGGTATGGTATAGACTATCGAAGCAGTATTAGGACGTTTTTCGAAAAAAGTTGAGAAAGGATCGATTTTGCAAATTTCTCTGCCATCTGCTTGCTTCACCAAATATTTATAAAAATCACCTTGCTTTGGTCTTGGCGTAAATATTTCCCAAACATCAGATTTATCCTCTTTTTTCATAGGTATAGAGCGATCCCAGTTATTGAAATCACCAACTAACCACACCAGCAGCGCATTTGGCGCCCATACTCGAAAAATAAATCCTTCTTGATTCCCATGAACTGCTTGGTGAGAACCAAAATAACATTGACTATAGAAATTCTCACCTGTTTGAAATAATTCCAGCTGGCTTTTTTCATTAGACATTTTTCTAGCCTCACTCTCTTAAAACTCACTATTTGCACATTTTTTCTAAATAGTCGATTGAAACATCCGATAACATAAAGCAAAATTCTCTCTAATATCGATGGATTTTATACATTTTTCAACTTTTTAATGTTTTATTATTAAATAAATATGAGCTAATCTCTTTTAAATCTAACAACAAAATGAAAAAAATGAAAGAAATAGCCTCTGAATTTAAAAAATAAAAAAGCAGACAAAACCATTACATTCGGTTTTGTCTGCTTTGAATATTATTTTGTTAACCAGTTTCCTACTTCATTCAACGCATCATTAATTCCTGCTGGATTTTTACCGCCAGCTTGCGCCATATCTGGACGGCCACCACCGCCACCGCCTACTTTTGGTGCGATCGTTTTGATTAAGTCACCAGCTTTTAGTCCCTTTTCATTTGCTCCTTTAGACATTGCTGCTAACAAGCTAACTTTGTCCTCTTGGGCTGTTGCTAAGACTAAGACATCTGACAATTCTTTTTGTTTCCATTGATCCGCTAACTGACGTAACTGATTCATATCTTTTACGTTTACTTGTGCGGCAATGTATGTTGTGCCATTGATTTCTTTGATATCTTTGAAAATATCTCCTGCTTGTTGGTTTGCTAATTTTCCAGCAAGTTGTTCATTTTCTTTTTGTAAATCACGTAATTGTTGTTGTAATTGTTCTGTTTTTGACACAACTTCTTTCAGTTGAGGTGATTTAACAATTCCTGCAATTGCTTTTAATTGTTTTTCTTCTTCGTTCATTAACTCATACGCTTCTTTACTTGTAACAGCTTCAATCCGGCGAACGCCAGCACCGATTCCTGATTCCGAAACGATTTTGAAAATACCGATATCTTCTGTGTTTGTTACATGAGTCCCACCACAAAGTTCAATCGAATAGCCGCCGATATTGACAACACGAACTTCTTTTCCATATTTTTCGCCAAATAAAGCCATAGCACCCATATTTTTTGCAGTATCGATATCTGTTTCGACTGTTTCAACTGGAATGGCTTCCCAGATTTTTTCATTAACGATTGCTTCCATTTGAACTAACTCTTCTTGTGTGACTTGACCAAAATGAGTAAAGTCAAAACGTAAGTGTCCTGGAGCAACCAATGAACCTGCTTGATTCGCATGATCGCCTAAAATATCTTTCAATGCACGGTGTAATAAATGAGTCGCTGTATGATTTTTCAAGATGCGATTACGCATTTGTTCATCAACATGTAGTTCGTATGTTGCACCTTCAACTAGTTTCCCAGTCACTTGAACTGTGTGTAAAAATTGCCCATTTGGTGCTTTTAAGACATTTTCTACATGAGCCACGATTGCGCCGTTTTGATCTTGGATCGTTCCGTGATCGGCCACTTGACCACCCATTTCAGCATAAAAAGGTGTTTCAGCAAAAATCAATTGTGCTGTACCTTCTGAAAGTTCACTAAGAATTTCTTCGTCTTTTAAAATAATCAAAAGCTTGCTTGTAGCTTCTAAATTGCTATAACCGACAAATTTACTTTCAACTTTAATATCCGTCAAAACAGCTGATTGAACACCCATTGATGTTGTCTTACTTCTGGCAGAACGAGCACGATCTCTTTGCGCGTCCATTTCTTTTTCAAATCCAGCATGATCAACTTTTAAGCCTGAATCTTCTGCCACTTCTTCCGTTAATTCAACAGGGAAACCATACGTATCATATAATTTAAATATCTCTTTCCCGTTCAATGTCGCTTCGTTTGCTGATTTCACTTTCGTAATCAATTCATTTAAAATGTCTAGGCCTTCATTGATTGTTTCGTGGAAACGTTCTTCTTCTGTACGTACTACTTTTTCGATAAATTCTTTTTGTTGCATCACTTCTGGATAATAGCTAACCATCACGTCTCCAACTACTGGAACTAGTTTGTATAAGAAAGCTTCGTTGATTCCTAATTTTTTCCCATGCATAACAGCACGACGCAATAAACGACGTAACACGTACCCACGGCCTTCATTTGAAGGTAAAGCACCATCACCAATTGCAAAAGATAACGCACGGATGTGATCTGCAATGACTTTAAATGAAATATCCGTTTGCGGTGATTGACCATATGTTACTTGTCCACTTAATTTTTCTACCGCATGAATGATCGGCATAAATAAATCAGTTTCAAAGTTAGTTGGCGCATTTTGAACGATGGAAACCATACGCTCTAACCCCATGCCTGTATCAATATTTTTATGTGGTAACGGCTCATAGGTATCGTCGGCTTGGTGGTTAAACTCAGAAAATACTAAGTTCCAAATTTCTAAATAACGTTCATTTTCGCCACCAGGATAATTCTCTGGATCATCTTCTGCGACATCATTAAACGACTCACCACGATCATAGAAAATTTCTGAATCCGGACCACAAGGACCCGCACCAATATCCCAGAAGTTGTCTTCAATATCAATAATATGATCCATTGATAAACCAACTTCTTCATGCCAAATACGTTTTGCTTCCGTATCTTTTGGGTAAACTGTTACATATAATTTTTCAGGATCAAACGCCATCCATTCAGGAGACGTTAAAAATTCCCACGCCCAATGGATCGCTTCATTTTTAAAATAATCACCGATTGAAAAGTTTCCTAGCATTTCAAACATTGTATGATGGCGTGCTGTTTTTCCAACATTTTCAATATCATTGGTACGGATCGATTTTTGCGCATTCGTGATTCTTGGATTTTCTGGAACAACAGAACCATCAAAATATTTTTTCAATGTGGCAACACCTGAGTTGATCCATAATAATGTTGGATCATTGACAGGAACTAAAGAAGCACTTGGTTCCACAGCATGGCCTTTTGATTTGAAAAAATCTAAATACATTTGACGAACTTGACTACTTGATAATTGTTTCATTGTTTCATTCCTACTTTCTAAAATAAGTCGTGGGACTTCGATTTTGTACAACAAAAAAAGCGGCATTCACTGCAACACAAGGACGACAAATCGCGGTACCACCTTGTTTGCAATGAAGTCGCTTGACATACATTCATTACCTCTTAAACTCGTTAACGCTGAGTAGCGTTGGTATTTCTACCAACTTTTAGCTAAAGGGAGCAATTACATTTTTGCGTTATTCTTCTTTCAGCAATGAAGAACTTTCTGTAAACACTAAAAAACGAATCATATCCTTTAGATTCCCTACAAATTATAAGGAAAGAATCAAAGAAAGTCAATGTTTTCTGTTTAGTTTTCAATTAGAATCGCTTTTCGATATAAATAATCAGTTGGGTTTAATTTTTGTTCAGGTAAAATAACATGATCGGAACGAAAATAAGTGGATAACGGTAGCATCTCTTCAATCAAGCTACTTCGATGCGATCCTTTTTGCGTTAATTTTATTGTGGTTGGATCAGTTGTCAATTCATAGCGATCTTTTTGCGTATCAATCACTAACCCGAACATATTGGCGCAATCCATTTTACTTTTTATTTGGCGGCCAGACTCATTCTCCTGAATCAAAAGTTCATTGCCCCAGCGGAATAGCCGTCTTGTGCCAGCACCTACAGCAAATTCCCATTGATCTTCGGATAATAAACTAAATCCCTCTCGTTTAAGTGATAATTTGAGTTCATCATGGGTGCAATCTAAATGGCTATAGACAAAATAATAGTCAGACTCAGGTAAAAATTCTAAATAAAATTTCCCTTTCTCCAAAAGTGTTTCTGGAAATGACCAACTAAGACTTTCTGCAGCGGATAACTGCGGAAATAATTTTTCGCAAATCTGTTTTTCATGAGGGAAAAATTGCTCAATTTCTCCTTCAAATGTTCCTGTGACCGTATCAAAAATCCCTAAAAATTCTGTTCCGGCCGGTAAAGCATATTTTTGAACAAGCATTGCTGGAATTTTAACTTTTCTTAACTCTGTCGTGTGCTCATTTATGTAATCTGAAATTCCTTCTAAAGAAGTTAAATCATAGCTCGTTTCTTCTTCATTCCAATCATCAGCAAAATCAATTGCTTCATTAGTCAATGTGGTTTTAAATGTATTCTTTGCTAAATGCTCTGCATCAAATCCCAATAGTTCATGTGCTCTTAAGCCTTCTGCGCCTAAATCCCAACCAAGGATCGCTTCTTTATTGCCTGGAATAAACACAAATAATTCACCGTCTAATTCCAATTCAAAGGTGCGACATTTAATGCCATACAATTCAAAATTCACTAATTCAATTGAATTAACTTCTATCGTTGGCGGAACGAAATACATCAATAGTTGTTGTAAAAGCGCTACTTTCTCAGCATCTTTTAAGTTTTTCCAATTTGCCCACTCAATTTGTTCAAATAGGTCCAATTTAAACCCTCCTTGTATTCTAAATTAGTAAAGCTAGATGACGTCAAAACTATCTGTTATGATTAAGTATACCATTGAATAAACCTTTCATTAAGAAAATTATCCGGAGGTCTTATATGCGCACTCACTTTGGTTGTGAACGTTGGCATCAAGCGGCGGCTTTTTCGTTGCGTTATGATGTTTTTGTTTTAGAACAAGGCATTTCATTACAGGATGAATTTGATGAACTGGATACACAAGAACGTAATTATTTCGTTGTTTATGAAGAGTCACTAGCGATTGCAACAATTCGTTATCAGAAAAAAGACGATAATACGATTCAACCAGATCGTTTTTGTGTAAGAAAAGAGTACCGCGGTAAAGGAATTGGTCGAACATTGCTTCAATCATTAGAAGATAAAGCGATAAACGACGGCTATAAATTCAGTATTCTATCTGCTGAAAAAATCGCTGTATCTTTTTACAAGTCATTAAACTACTCTGTAAATTCTGATGAATACTTAGAAGACGGCATTGTTTGCGTGGAAATGATCAAAAAAATAAAGCAGCTAAGATGAATTGGTTCATCTCGCTGCTTTATTTTATTTATAACTATTCTTTTTAGACTTCTTAGCTGTCCGTGTTTGCTGACGACGTTCAACTTTACGTTTTTGCTTATTACTAGCTGAAATCGCCCATTCGATTTTTTTCTTATAACCTGGTTTGATTTTTTTCTTTTTCTTTTTCACCAAACCAATTAATGTTGGATCTTCCAAAGCATCTTTTGACTTCTCACGTTTTGTCCGGCGGTTACGATCGTAAGTATCAATCATTTCACCATTTTTGATTTCCTTAGGATGAAACTCAATTCCTAATTGTTCAACTTCAGAAATTGCTTCTTCATCTGCTGGCGAATACAATGTGATCGCTGTTCCGTCCAAACCATTTCTTCCTGTTCTACCCACACGGTGAATAAAGAAATCCAAATCACTAGGCACTTCCGCATTGATGACATGAGAAACCCCTTCAATATCGATTCCTCGTGCTGCTAAATCAGTTGCCACTACATATTGAAATTCAAGATCTTGCACTTGGCGCATCACACGTTTACGTTCTCTTGGAGAAATATCGCCATGGATTTTCGCTACTTTTAAGCCCTGATCTTTTAAATAATCAGTGATTTCATCCACACGTTGTTTCGTGTTTGCGAATATGATCACTAGATAAGGATGACCTATCGTCAGTAATTGGTAAATCAAGCGATTTTTGTCTTTTCCTTTTGTAGAAATCAACCAATTATCAATGGTTTCCGAGATGATATTTTTCGGTTGAATATGTTCTATAACTGGATTTTCCATGTATTTCTTCAAGAAAGGTTTTAATTTTTCTGGAATTGTCGCAGAGAACACTAGCATTTGTAATTTATCTGGTAAACGTCCTGCAATTTGATCAACTTCTTCTAAAAATCCCATGTCTAACGTCATATCCGCTTCATCGACTACAAAAGCAAAAGCGGTATGAGCTTTTAATGCCTGCTCGTTCATCAAATCTAAAATCCGACCAGGTGTTCCAATAACCACATGAGGTTGCTGATGTTTCAACTTGGCGATTTGACGTTGTTTGTCCGTACCACCAACGAAATTCGTTACACGAATTTCAGGCTGACTGAATTTAGCGATTTGGATCGCTTCCTGATAAATTTGATTCGCTAACTCACGACTAGGTGCCGTGATCAAAATCTGTACTTCATCCAATTGAGGATTTACTTTATTCATCAATGGTAATAAAAATGTATGGGTCTTGCCGCTACCGGTTTGAGATTGCCCGATGACACTTTTGCCCTTTTTAATGACAGGAATCAACTTTTCTTGTACTTCGGTTGGTTGTTCAAACCCTTTATCCGCTAATGCTTCCATGATAAAATCGTTGAATTGGAATTGTTTAAATGAACTCATTTACCTCACCTCTTTCAAACTTGTTCTGTAAGTCCTCATGCATTATACCACAAAAACCGTAAATCCTTATTCATTTTCTCTATTTTTCTGATCTTTTATCGTACTAATCGTATAGGTATGACTTGCCTTTTCGTAAAACAGACGACGTTTTTTTCTGACCAATACATAGAAAACATTGATGAAAAATAGCAGTAGTAAAAATGAACAAAATAGAAACAGCATAAAACTCACGAGCTGTAACATGCGATTCGTTGAATTTAGTAAACCAGCTGAACTAGTCATGTATAAACTGATCAAGCCATATACAAAATACAAATAACCATACCGAATGAACAGTGCTCTAAAACGAATTTTTTCACGACCTTCTTCTACAACCTGAATACGAACAATTTTTTTCCCAAGCGTTTCTCCATTTGTAAGCTTCGGCAATAACATAAAGACTAACAATACCATAATGAAGAACCATAAACGCTCTTCAAGTACAGAATATCCTGTAAACCATTGTTTATACTCTGGTATGAAATTCAGAAGAAACTTCCCAAGGGGTTGAATAATCGAAATCACAAACCAATCGATCAAAAAAGCAACTAAACGTCTAAACAAACTAACCGACTGTCCCTTTTTGTACGCCGCCTCATCCAATTCATCTCTCGTTGGAAATAAAAATGTCAGCATCGGGGTAATCGCATAACCGACAATTCCACCGAATGTATTATTGATTAAATCATTTACATCCGCTAAACGATAAGGTCTAGGATAAATAAAGTACAAACCACTCAACTGCGTCAGCTCAAAAAATAATGACAAGAGAAAACTAGTAAGAACAACTTTTTTAAATGAAAATTTGTAATAGTAACGTAAATACACCCCAAATGGCACTAGCAACAGAATATTGAATACAGGTTCTAAAACGACTCCCTGTCTAAGCGCTGGAACAAATGTACTCGGATCATGGATATTCAATACAGACTCCTGTAAAAAACGACTAACGAAATAAAATGGCCGCAATTCTGAATATTGACTGGTATATTGCGCCACTTCCACACGAGATGGTAATGGTAAAATAATTAAAAAATAAGCACATAATAAATAGAAAACAAACGAATAAAGTATAAGGGCTCTCCTGAATAAAAAGGTTCCGTATTTCCGGTATTCACGAATAACAAACACAAACGAAATTGCAAACGCCAAAAAAGGAAAAACGATCATTGCTGTTTTGATGGGTACAGCATATGCTGACATCTAGAATCACTCCTTCTTCTTTAGTTTAGTAGAAAATAGAAATTTTGTCATATTCAATAGCTATTGCTTTAACAAAAAATATATTTTGCAAATTGAAAAAATTGCAGTATGATTGAGTTGTAGAGCAATAATACTCTATCTAATTTATATTATTCAATTTTTACATACGGAGGCTTTTTTATGTTAAATCCATACTTTGCTTTTGGCGTTCCTATCTTTCTACTTTTTTTATACGTTGTATTTGCTATTATTAGAAAAAAAACTAAACTGCATTATATTGGGTTTGTTCTTTTGCTGATTGCAACGTTTATGATGGCGTTTAGTTTTCAGGTGTTACAAGGTTTGTGGATTTTGGAAGAGAATCATTCTACTGAGCAACTAAACAAGTTAAACTACTCATCAGAATTATTATGGATTCCACTTGTTTTAGGCGGAGTATTAGCTATTCTTAATCTTTGGCGAGGTGTGAAAAGAGTGAAGTCTTTTCGGGAAGATTCGAATTAGTCATACATCCATAAAATTATTCACTTTGTTTCTCAGCAACAGAAGAATGCCTGTTGTCTCGCATTAAAAGCAATTCAGCTGGTTTTAAGCTTTGGTATGTTTATCATCACTTTGATCAAACTGATTGTAGAATTACTTAAAGACAAAAAAATAGGGTGCCCGAATTCCAATTCCTGACACCCTCTAAAAAATTAATACATTATATTGTTTAAATCTAGCTTTTAATTCTTCTTCACAAACTCAGATTTCAATTTCATCGGCCCAAAGCCTTCAACCTTACAATCAATATTATGACCATCTGCTGCATCAACCACTAAACGAATGCCTTTAACCTTCGTTCCTTGTTTGATTGCACCACTTGCCCCTTTGACTTTTAAATCTTTGATAACAGTCACATTATCACCATCAGATAACACATTGCCATTTGAATCTTTAATGACAGCCACTGTATCTTCTGCTGCATCTACTGGTGACCATTCATGTCCGCATTCAGGACAAATTATCATGCCACGATCCTCATAAGTGTATGTTGAGCCACATTCAGGGCAGCTTGGTAAATTTTCCATTTAAATTCTCCTCTTCTTTATCGATCCGATCTCCCTTACATCTACATCAGATTCTTGGAGTAACGGCTCTTCTTCTTAATAGGTCTTGATCGCTATTCTTCTTAATGAGTAAAACAAAAAAATAACAGCTATCCTTCAAAATGTTGTCAATTCATTTTATCGTACTTCTCCTTGAAAAGAAAGACCCATTTTTTTGAGGGAATTTTATTGGTAAAATTTTTATTTACGCTCTTTGCCTTTTTCTACATAAGAAAGGTCGTTTACACTATCAACGGTATATTTACCATCTCTGTACGTTACTTTTGAGATACTAGCATTTTTTAATCCGCCATCTGGTAAGTCTGCATTTGCATCCAGTTCACCTAGTAACGTAATAATGCTCATTCCATGTGATACAACTAAAACATTGTCAGCACCCTCATTTTCGGCTTCCTTTACAATTTCATCCAAACCAGCTGTTAGACGAGCTACAATTGTTTTACTATCTTCTGCTGGCCAGTTTGCTCCTTCTTCAACATTTTTCTTATCTAATTTAGATAATACATCTGCAAATTCGATGATCCCTTTATAGAAACCGACTTCTTTCATCCATTCATTATATTCTTCATACGTTTTCCCTTGTTCTTTTGCGACAGCTGTTAGCATTTCTTCATTCATTAAGCCTTCATACGTGCCAAAATTATATTCTCTTAAACGTTTATCTTTTGTCATTTCTTTTGTTAATTTTTCTTGGCCGTTATTTTTCAATACTAATTCAGCCGTTTCAATTGCACGTCCACTGTCACTCGTCACTACTTTATCAAAGGTAATATCTGATAATCCTTTACCCAATTGTTCCGCTACTTCAACGCCAGCAGGTGTCAACGGTGCATCGATCCACCCTTGAGAACGATCCACTGTATTCAGCATTGTTTTACCATGGCGCGCAAGATAGATTACTACTTCAGAATTTCCTTTTTCTTTCGTATCAGCTTTCTTTTCTTCTTTAGCGGTTCCCTTACTACATCCAGCTAAAACCATTGACAATAATGCAACACCAACAACTACCTTTTTCAATTTCATCCTATTTCCTCCTCAAAACTATTTCTTATTTTAGTTAAACAGTCGTTAGATGTTTTTATTTGTTGAAAAAAGAAAAAACCCAACTACACCAAATAAAGTTATTTGGCACAATCAGGTTTAGCTTGTTTTAAACAATCACTATCCACTATTTAACTAGCTTTAGTATAACGGATGTCACATTATATGTAAATGCTTTCATCTACTATTTTTTATATTCTTTGCATAACTGCTGAATCTCATTATAAACTTCAGCAACTTCCTCTTGATTTTTAGCATTCGCACCACTGGCCAGAGGATGTCCACCACCATGATGCTTTTTAGCCAATTCATTAATCACAGGTCCTTTTGAACGTAAACGTACTCTGTAATAGCCCTCTGGCTGCTCCACAAAAATTCCCCATGCTAAAACTTCATCAATCACACCAGGTAACGACACGATTGAGGCCGTCTCAGAATCCACGATCCCATATTCATTAAGTAATGCCTGTGGTAATATAACTTTAGCGGCGCCATACTCATCTACTTCAATATTTTGATACACATATCCAGCTAACTTAGCAACGTTCATCGGAATTTGTTCTAATTCACGATTCAATTCTGCAACGTTAAAATCGTAAGTCATTAACTCAGCGGCTACTTCTAATGTATGAGATGTTGTTGATGGATATAAAAATCTTCCTGTGTCCCCAATGATTCCAGCATATAACAAACGAGCGGCATTGTTATTCATAGTCAATTCCTCTTTATTAAGAGAATAAAAATCAGCGATAATCTCACTACAGCTACTCGCTTTTGTATCAACCCAAACTAAATCACCATATGGATCATCGTTTGGATGATGATCGATTTTGATTAATTCTGTACCTAAATCATAGCGCTCATCGCTAATTCTAGGCGAATTAGCTGTATCAGTGACGATCACTAACGCATTTTGATATGTCTCATCCGACACTTTATCCATTTCAGCTAAAAATTCTAACCCTTCGACAGATCCACCTACTTGATAAATATTTTTATCTGGAAAGCTCTCTCTCAGAATCTCTGCTAAACCAACTTGTGAACCAAGTGCATCTGGATCGGGTCGTTGATGACGATGAACAATAATTGTTTGATATGTTTTAATTTTTATTAAAATTTCTTTTGCAACATCCATAACTTGCTTCCTCCTAAGTACGCTCCATTACTTGACAAACAACAATTGCCTTAGCCACAAGCGCATTCTCTAAATAAACTTCTATATCCAATTTCGCTGAACGACGTCCGATTTCTAAGACTCTTGGACGAATATCCAGTTCACTTTCTAATTGAATCAAACGCAAATAGTGTAAACTCATTTGTTCGATTAAAACATTTCTTCTTTGGTTGGTGATCATCGTGCGTTGCGTCACATTTGAGATGATTTCACTTAATACACCAAAGGAAATTGTCCCTACACTGTTAACCATTTGAGGCGTAACAGAAAATTTGAACTGAGATTCATCTGACTTACTTCCCTCTTCTACTGGCATTACTTCTCCAGAAATTTGATCTGAAATCGTATCAGCAATTTGCGGTTGTCGCTGAACGAGCTGCATTGCTTTCATGACATCTTGCCGTGATACAAAACCTACTAAAGATAGATCATCTTCAACAACTGGCATTACTTCCAAGCCGTCCCAAATCATTTGATGGCTGACACTAGCCACACTCATCATTTTTTTCGCTACAATTGGATCTTTTGTCATGACTTTATCCATCGCCGATGTTTCTGTTTTACCTAATACATCTTTAGCTGTGATAATTCCTACCAAGCGCAGACTTTTATTTACTACAGGAAAACGCGAATGCTGGGTTTTTTCAGAAAGTTTTTGATAATCTGCAATGGTATTCGTTGAAAATAAATAATTTGTTTTTTCTAATGTTGTATAAATATCACTGACCAGCATAATATCTTTTTTTATCAACTGATCACTCAATGCCCGATTGATCATTGTGGCAACTGTAAACGTATCGTAGGTTGTTCTTAATACAGGCATTTCTAATTCATCTGCCAGCTCAGCAATTTCGATCTCCGTATCAAATCCACCAGTAATCAAAACCGCAGCACCATTTTCTAACGCTAATTTCTGAACGCCTTGGCGATTCCCAACGATCATCAATGATCCTGGTGTAATATATCGAGTCATCGCTTTTTCAGTCATTGCACCGATTACAAACTTATTTAAGACCTTATCTAACCCAGCAGAACCACCTAGAACATCTCCTTCGATAATTCGAACAACTTCGCCAAATGTTAGTTTTTCAATATTTTTTTTAAGTTTCCGCTCAATCCGGATTGTCCCCACACGTTGAATCGTTGAGACTAATCCAATGTTTTCAGCATCTTTAATTGCTCGATAAGCAGTCCCTTCGCTGACACCAAGATTTTTGGCAATACTTCTAACAGAAATGCGGTCACCAATCGGCAATCCTTCAATATATTTTAATATTTGATCATGTTTCGTAGCCATAATATCCTCCTCGTAGTTTAAAAGCGTAATGGAGCCGGTTCAGTCTTTTCCCCGAAAGACTAGCTCGTGAAGCTAGATGGATTTAAAAGCGCATTAAGCTAGTTCAGCTCTGTTTTCCGAAGTGTTAGCATGCGAAGCTAGACAAAAAAACAGTTTTACGCAGTCAGATGAACGATCTATAGTTTTGAGTATTTATTCCTTTGGTTTCTTTTGACTCTTCATTAATCACTCGTAATTTTTATAAGAATCAGAATCTTCTTTTTTAGTAAGTAAGCTGTTTCAATTCATTTTCAGTCGTTTTTGAAACAGATATAACTTCTTCAGTTATTGACTTCATTTAAAAAGTATAACAAAAAATTCTACATTTTAGTACAGTCAATCTTCTTTTATTGTAACAGAAGTTAAAAATAAACAAACATAATTTTACTTATTTAATAGGATCATTCTTATAAAATTCCGAAAATTCATCCGTCAACCAATTTTTTATTGCCATTAAAAAATGATGAAAAAATAGATTGTTTACACTGTTCAAAGAGATAAATAGATGGAATCCGTCGATAGTTTTCAAAAAAATTCAGAGGTACAAAAAACTTCTAACAAATTTTACGTACAATTAATAATTGCTCATTTTACATTTTTGTTACCGAAAACAGTGGTATTGTCTCCAGAGAAATTCCTGATTTTTGGTTTGATCGGTAGAAAGTAGCTACACGAAAAATCCCACCTTTTCAAAAGGTAGGTATAAATGAACACTATGAATTTTAGTGGTCGTGTCGGTTTAAAAGATGTGCGCTCCTAACCTCTTTCCTATGTAGCCACACAAATCACCTAGAGCTGCTAGGATACCTGGTATTTTGGGTACTGATTTCCCTTATGCTCTTCTTGAATTTAGACTGCTAATCCGAGCAATCTAAACCCGAACTCCTCCTTTTAGCATTTGCTAATACATGTATATTTTTTCTAGATAAGTCAATTGTAACTATGTTAGTATTAACATTTGTGTATTTCAATATGATTTTGTTTATAAATTATATGGATATTTTGAAACGAAAAAAACCTATCAAATATTTAAGATAGAGAGGTAAACTCATCCGTTGATGACTTTATCCTCTAATCTTAGTATATTTTGAGTCTATCTTCTTTTTCTATTTTTCCCCATCCCATATTACAAATTTGTTCTGTTGTCTTACACAATTCACATGTTTTTCGATTGTCTCATTACTTTGTCATTTGTTATCTTTCATATAAATAAATTATATGGAGGTTATACAAAATGAAACATACATTGCCTGTACTAATTATACTGATCTTTGCTGTTTTTTTCGGTTATCAATACTACTCTGAAACATATGTTGGTGTTGAAGCCTATGCTAAAGTTCCCTTAGAAATACCAGAAAAAAAAGCTGCTCTTGATATGAGTGGAAAAGCTGTGAATGGAATCTACTCCTACAGTTATAAATTAACCTTTGTTAAAAAAAATGGTTCCGTCGATGTACGGGAAATAGAAATTTCTGGGGAAACACCGACTCCTTTGGAACCTAACTCTTATGTAAAAGCAAAATTGAGTAAACACAGAGTGAGTGAACTGCCTACAGTCGTTAAAGAATCCTCAATTCCCAAAGAAGCGTTAAATAAATTACACTCTCTAAAGTAACTGGAACAGACAAAATGGGATCACACGAACGTTTTGTAAATTTAGCAAAAAATCGAGGAAGTCTGTGGATCCGTTAAATTATGCAAACACCTAAAAACAACTAGTACAATACATTATCACATTTAACAGCTTGGTTAGATTCTATTATTTAGTGTGTCTACTTGACAAAAACTAACTCAACATCCTACTACCTTTTTAATCGCAGAAGATATAAGCTTAAGAACAAAAAAAACCACCACGACCGTCGTCTGTGGTGGAAATGAAGGTTGTTATTTACTCTTGGTAGGAGTAAGTATGAAAAACCAATTCGGGATAATTGGCATGGAATTATTGTAGCATCTCAATTTAAAATGGAAATGAACCTCAATTTTGTATTTCATAAAAAAACTATGAGGAATTCCTCATAGAAAACTTTTTGGCATTTCTCTTGTTTCTATTCTTCCAAACCTTATTAGTTTAAACATTTTTATGCCTGTGCTACACTTTTGTTAATACCAAAGAAATGTTACTGGTGTATTATTTAGCTTTATGAGGTAGTCTCATTTAGCTTCTAATCATATCTAGCTGTGCAAATCGATCCTTAGAAAAATAGATAAACAGTCAATGTTACAACGCGATTCTCTAATTTTCTACAGGATTAACTGATTTGTTCCGCTCTCAAATTTAGGAGGAATGTATTATGTTAGATCAAGAAAAAGACAATTTATCTGTTCTATTCTCTGACGAAGTTCAAGGTCCTTTTGTAACATTTATTCTGAATACTCATGTCGCTCACCAAGATATCGAAAAAGATTCTTTAGCATTTAAAAATTTTGCTAAAGCGGCGAAAATTCGCTTCGAAAAAAAATATATTGATTTATCTTGGACCCCGTTTCAAGAAAAGATTACTGCGTTACTTGCTGACGCATCATTTTGGCGGAACGCTACAAAAAGCGTATCAATTATTATTAGTGAAAAAGATATCTTTATCCATCGACTAAATGTTTCTGTTGACAATCAATATTATGTTGATGATAGACCTTATCTTTTAGGAATCATTAAAAACAATCAATTCAATTATCGCTATTATTTAATGGCTTTAAACCGTGATTCTATGAAACTTTATTTAGTTGAAGACAATCAGGTGACAACAGTTGATTTACCAACGGACGCACCAACTGATCTAGTTGGCGCCTTAGGTGATGAACTAACTGGCGGTAATATGAACTATTCAACCCATGGCGGTAGCGGATACAATGGCTCTTCAAAAGAAGGTGTGGCCTATCATGGTGTAAATACAAAAGATGAAGAAGTAAAAATCGATTGGACAAATTACTATCAAGCAATTGATAATTATTTAAAAGACTCATTTGTAAACCTCGATAACTTGCCAATTCGTTTATATGCTTTACCAGAAAACCAAACACTTTTTAAAAAGATTGCCAAAAATCCTTATTTGGCAACGGATGCTTCTGTGTCTTTTTCTCCTGCACAAATTTCTTTTCAAGCTATTGAAAAAGGAGCACATAAAATTAATCAAGAACTAGAAGCAATAGAAACAAAAGCCTATAATCAGTTGCTAGACAAAAAATTCGTCGACCAGCTTGTTGATATCGTTCCCGCATCTGATGAAGGAAAAGTTTCTCATTTCTTTATTTCTACTGCTAATTTTGTTAATGAAACAACGGACATGTCAACAGAAGAATTTGATCGTCGAAAAATCTTAAATAAAGTAACAGACAATGTTCTTAGAACAGGTGGAAAAGTGTTTGTTTTAGATCAAAAAGCTTCTCCTGACGAAAAAACCTTATTGGCTATTCTACGCTACTAATTTTTCATCCATAAAATGGACAAGAGCCACTCAACAGATACATTGAGTGGCTCTTTAATTAAGTTAATTAAATATTTTGTTAGCTATAAAACCATTCAAAAACTATCTATTAGTAAAGATAACCTTATTCTCATCTAAACAATCTGAACCCTTCCTACTTTCAAATCTATGCAGCTCCAGGGCTGCGCCTTCGGAATAGATTTCTACGATATAACTCTATCATTACTTTCATATTTAACGCTCAATACTACTATACTATAACAGAAATAAGTTTTTTTGACAAATAATCTTTATTTCTTAACAAATTTTTATTTTTAGAGGAGATATTACTAGTCAAGCGGTGTTAAATATGTTATATTAGTAGTGTAGTTTTTGTTCGGTAATATATGTGTAGCTGTTTCAAATAAACATCTTCCACATTTTCACCTTTCAAGTAATTGCAAAATATGTGTATATCACAAGGAGGATTTTTATTATGGAAACAGGTACAGTAAAATGGTTTAACTCAGACAAAGGTTTTGGATTTATCACTGCAGAAAATGGTAACGATGTATTCGTACATTTCTCAGCTATCCAAGGCGACGGATTCAAAACTTTAGAAGAAGGTCAAGCAGTGACTTTCGACGTTGAAGAAGGCCAACGTGGTCCTCAAGCTACTAACGTTAACAAAGCTTAATTAACTTAACCTTAGTAAATTCAAAACCTGGCGAATATTCGTCAGGTTTTTTTATGTCTAAAAAATAAGGCCGAGAAATAAGCTGAAATTCACGAAGATTATTCTGCAAATTTTTGTAAAACAAGATACCTAATCAGCCATACCCTGCTTTCCCATCTCCGATTTTGACGAAATGAGCCTTTACCTTCCACTAACAGTAACTAGAGTTTGTAGTTCTTTTAATGCATCTTTCGCTACCCATTCTTTAGCCTTCGAACCATCATTTTTCATATTATTAGCGGCAAGAATACTAAATTCTTTAGCCTCTTCATTGGTCTTTCCCAGTTCTCTAAGCGCCCAAGAAGCCGCTTTTTTTATCAATAAACGTTCATCGTCCGCATTTTTATCTATTAGTTCTAAGTATGTCTTAATTTCACTTATTGATAGAGAAGCATGAGTAGAAGTACTGGCAATTAACGTAAAAGATGCCCGTTTATAAAATAAACTTTCAGAGCGAATCCATTTGTTTATGTATTGGTCAAAATCAGGTCTTTTAATTAATATACTTTTACAGAATAAATCACATAAGTCCCACGAAATAATACCATCCATAAATAAATCAATATCTTTTTCGGTACACTCATTTGGTTTGAGCGCTAGAATAGCCAATATCTTACATTCGTGGTAATTGGTTAACCATAAATCAATTTTAACCCTTTTTTCTTTAGGGATTTTTTTAGCCAATTTACGTAATTCAGTAGTTGATACGCCAAAAGTATTTTCCTTAGGGATTCCTAATTTAACGATGTTTTTCTTAAATTTATCTGAAGCATTATTTTGCAGATAAGTAATTATTTCATCCATTTTCATTTTGAAGCTCCTTTTCCAAATCTTTTATGTAGGTTTCTTGAATATTTTTAAGATTAATTAAAAAAAATGACAATATATAAAATAAAGGATTTGCAAAATGAATATCTTCTGTAAAAACTAATTTCGTAGTATCCTCATCAATTTCAAAAAACTCACCAATCCATCTTCCAGAGAATATTTTATTTTTCATCTCAAACTGATAAAGATGCTTTTCTTTTTTATTCACACTATTGAACGCTGTCTGCCCACCACCTCTATAGTATTCTATAAAATTAGTTGGGCTCAGAATTTCAATACGCACAATATCACTACGCCACGAATAGTTAGTATTATCTGTTACGACTTTCCAAACAGCAGATACATTATACTTTAATTTATACTCAATAGTTGATTTTTTATTCATTATTTACTCCAATCGAATTTACTTCATTTTCTCATAATTGTATAAGTCAATCAACAGGTAGTTTGGCTACAATATATTATTATAATCGTGTTATTTCCGATAACCTTCAACGCTTAGAGCTTTAGCGCTTAGAATTTGATGTGATCGAAACGTAGTGTAGTTTGCTTTTTCTCGCTGTTTATTCAGATTTAGAGCGCAAGATAAAACTAATTTTTAGCTTTATCTTGTGCTCACTTTTAATTAGCGATTAATCAATCGCACTAACTCTTCTCCAAAACCAGAACAACTTACTAAAGTCGCACCTTCCATTTGGTCTGCAAAATCTTTTGTTACTGTTTTATTTATTAACGCTGTTTCGATACTTTCCGTGATCAGTTGACTAACCTCATTCCAGCCTAAATAATCAAACATTAATACACCAGATAAGAGTAACGACGATGGATTCAACTGATTTAAGCCTGCAAATTCTGGTGCCGTTCCGTGAGTTGCTTCAAAGATTCCATGACCTGTTTCTAAATTTAAATTGGCGCCTGGAGCAATTCCGATTCCACCAACTTGAGCTGCTAATGCATCTGAAATATAATCACCATTTAAGTTCAAGGTTGCAATCACATCATAATTTTCAGGGTGTAACAAAATATCTTGTAAGAAGATATCGGCAATCCGATCTTTTATGATTAGTTTTCCTGCTTTTTCTGCCTCTTTTAACTGTTGATCCGCTGCAAACTTTCCTTCATTATTTTTGATTTCTAAATATTTTTCCCATGTAAAAACCTTGTCTCCAAATTCTCTTTCAGCTAAAGCGTAACCCCAGTTTTTAAATCCGCCTTCTGTAAACTTCATGATATTTCCTTTGTGAACTAGCGTTACTGATTTACAATTATTGTTTAACGCATGTTCAATCGCTCCTCGAACTAATCGTTGTGTTCCTTCTTTAGAAACAGGTTTGATACCGATTGCTGATGATTTTGGAAAACGAATTTTATTGACACCAAACGCTGTTTCTAAATACGCGATCAATTTTTCTGCTTCTGGACTTTCAGCTGAAAATTCGATCCCAGCATAAATATCTTCGGTATTCTCTCTAAAAATCATCATATCTGTCTTTTCTGGCTGTTTTAACGGTGACGGCACCCCTTCAAAATAGCGAATGGGTCGATAGCAAATATATAAGTCTAATTCTTGCCTCAGTGCCACATTCAGCGAACGAAAACCACCACCAATTGGCGTAGTTAACGGTCCTTTGATCGCTATCCGATGGGTTTTGATTGTTTCCAAGGTTTCATCTGGCAACCAATTTCCAGTTTCATTGAAAGCTTTTTCTCCGGCTAAAACTTCTTGCCAAATAATTTTACGTGATCCTTTATACGCCTTGTCCACTGCCGCATCAAATACAGTTTTAGCTGCTAGCCAAATTTCTGGTCCAATTCCGTCCCCTTCAATAAAGGGAATAATCGGATTGTTCGGAACAATCAATTTTTTATTTTCAAAACCAACTTTTTCTCCATTTATCATGCTTCCATTCCTCCTGAATGTAATTTGGTGTTCCACTCACGATACTTCAACTGTTTAGGACCAATATAATGAGATCGTGGTCGAATCAAACAATCCTCTTTTTTCTGCTCATTAATATGACCTAACCAGCCGGAAACACGACTCATAGCGAAAATCAAGGTGAACAAATCACTATCGATATCCATACAATGATAAACCGTAGCAGAATAAAAATCGACATTAGGGATCAAACCTTTTGTCTCTTTTAAATAGCGCTCAACTTGACACGATAAAAAATACCATTGTTCTTTTTGTGTAATTGCGGTCAACTCTTTTGCTAGTTTTTTCAAATGTTTCTTTCTTGGATCTTCTGTCTTATAAACCCGATGACCAAAGCCCATAACTTTTTCTTTGCGGTCCAATTTTTGATTTAGATAGTTTTGTACATTTAGATTTTCAGAATCAATTTCTTTTAGCATATCAAACACTTTTTCATTTGCACCGCCATGAAGGGGCCCTTTTAGAGAACCAATCGCTGCTGTAATGCATGAATAAACATCTGACAAGGTCGAGGCACAAACTCTTGCCGTAAAAGTACTTGCATTTAGATCATGATCTGCATGTAAGACTAATGCTTGATTCATCGCCGAAATTCGCACTTCTTCCGCTTCATTTCCCGTCAGCATATAAAGAAAATTTGCTGCAATCGATAAATCATTCTTCGGCGGGATCGGGTCTAACCCTTTTCTTAGTCGAGCGTAAGCTGCAATGATTGTCGGCATTTTGGCCTGCAGTGCAATACTTTGCTGATACGCCGAGTGTTCATCTGTCGCTTCAGCATTTGGATCAAACACCCCTAAAAGTGAAATCGTTGACCGCAAAACACTCATTGGATGAAGGTTCTGGCGTGTTTGTATTTTTAAGCAAGTAATGATTGTATCTGATATCGTCATTTGTGCAGATAGTTCTTGTTTAAATTTTTTTAGCTCTTGATTTGTCGGTATTTTTAAGTACCATAATAGATAGATCACTTCTTCAAATTGAACATTTTCAGCTACTAAATCATCGATAGTAACCCCTGCAAACAATAGCTGATTTCCTACGATCGCACTGATTTTTGTTTCAGAAACAACGACACCTTCTAAGCCTTTGTGAATCTCCATCCAAGTTCCTCTCTTTCATGTATAAATAACAACATTCAAACTCGTCCCGATTTGTACTTAAAGTTTTTTACGAATCACCATTGGCAAAATCCCGCCATGCTGATAGTACGTAATATCAACAGCTGAGTCAAAACGCAGAATGGTTTCAAATTGAATCATTTCTCCATTTGGCTTACTTGCTGTAACATTCACTGTGTCTAAAATTCCTTTTGTTTCATCGATAGCAATGTCAAATAGTTCAGTTCCTGTTAAACCTAAGCTATCCGCATCCTCACCTGGTTTAAATTGTAATGGTAAAACACCCATCATCACTAAATTAGAACGATGAATCCGCTCATAACTTTTCGCAATTACAGCTTCCACACCAAGTAACTGCACCCCTTTAGCTGCCCAGTCTCTTGATGATCCCATACCATAATCATCACCTGCTAAAATCACTAGTTTTGTTCCTTGCTTTTGATAATGCATTGCAGCATCATAGATAGCCATTTTTTCTTGCGTGGGTGCAAAAATCGTATAGCCGCCCTCGACATTTGGAACTAATTGATTGCGAATCCGAATATTCGCTAAAGTCCCTCTCATCATCACTTCATGATGACCACGCCTGGCTCCATAAGAGTTAAATTCACGAACCCCAACACCTCTCTCAACCAAATACTGACCTGCAGGACTATTTTTTTGAATACTTCCAGCAGGAGATATATGGTCAGTTGTAACTGAATCACCAAATTTAGCTAAAACAGCTAGTTGTTTTAGAGGCTTTCTGGGGATTCTTTCTTTTGTCATTCCTGTAAAATATGGCGGATTCGCAATATACGTTGATTCTTCTTCCCAACCATATAATGGTTCATCGTTTGTTGCTATGCTGTTCCATTCTTCATTGTCACTAAAAACCCGTGCATATTCTTCTTGGTAGAGTTCTGGCGTAACACACTTATCAATTAATGCCTGAATTTCATTCCTAGACGGCCATAAATCATTAAAATAAATTGGAATACCGTTTTCGCCAATTCCAATTGGTTCATTAAATACATCAATATCGACAGTTCCAGCTAATGCATATAAAACGACAAGTGGTGGCGAAGCGAGATAATTTGCTTTGACTAATGGATGAATCCGTCCTTCAAAATTGCGATTTCCACTTAGCACACCTGCGGTTAGTAAATCATTTTCATTGATTACATCTTCAACTTCTGGCTTTAACGCTCCTGAATTGCCTATGCAAGTCGTACAGCCATACCCCACTAGATGAAAACCTAATTGTTCTAAATAAGGTAATAAACCTGCTTTCTTCAAATAAGCTGTTACAACTTTTGAGCCAGGTGCTAATGAAGTTTTTACATAGTTTGGTACACTTAAACCAAGTAGTGCAGCCTTTTTAGCGACTAATCCTGCGCTTAACATAACAAATGGATTTGAAGTATTTGTACATGAGGTAATCGCTGCAATCGCTAGTGCCCCTGGTTTTAATAGGTGTTGTACCCCTTCCAAATCTAACGTCACACTTTCTGTCTGTTGTTTCTTAGAAAGTCCGAAACCTTGCAAGCCAGCTGGCGCTTTCACAGCTTGTTCAAATGCAGTTTTCATTTCTGATAATGGAATCAAATCTTGTGGTCGTTTTGGTCCTGCAAGGTTGGCTTGTATTTCACTTAGGTCGATTTCAATTATTTTTGTATAATTCGGTTCTTGATCTTTTTTTGGATTATAGAATAATTGATTTTCTTTTAAATAATGCTCAGCTATCGCTACCGTATGCTCTTCCCTTCCTGTTAGTCGTAGATAACGAATCGTTTCATCATCTACAGGGAAAAATCCGCAGGTTGCACCATACTCCGGTGCCATATTTGCTACCGTCGCTCGATCCGCTAAACTTAATTTAGCTAAACCTGGTCCAAAGAATTCAACAAATTTCCCTACCACTTTTTGCTTTCTTAACACTTGGGTTACTTTTAGTGCTAAATCTGTCGCTGTTGCACCTTGAGATAATTCGTTAATAAAACGGACACCGACAACTTCTGGGATAGGGAAGTAAGACGGTTCGCCAAGCATACTGGCTTCCGCTTCGATTCCACCAACACCCCAGCCTAAAACGCCTAATGCATTGACCATTGTCGTATGAGAATCTGTCCCAACTAGTGTATCAGGATAAAGCAAAATCGTACCATCCTCTTGTTCTTTTTGTGTCACAACTGAGGCCAAATATTCAATATTGACTTGATGAACGATTCCTGTTGCAGGCGGTACGACACGATAATTATCGAAGACTTTTTGTGCCCAGCTTAAAAAGCGGTATCGCTCTTGATTGCGTTGAAACTCCATTTTCATATTTAGCTGCAACGCTTGTTTTACGCCAGCAACATCGACTTGAACAGAATGATCGACAACCAAATCTACTGGAACTTCTGGATTGATCGTTGTAGGATCTCCGCCAAAATCTGCAATTGTTTTTCGCAATGACGCTAGATCCACTATAGCTGGGACACCTGTAAAATCTTGGAGAATCACTCGAGCAGGTTTAAATGGAACTTCACCTTTATTGACATGCTCTGAAGACCACTCCGTTAAATGCTTGATATGCTCTTGCGTGATCCCTGTTCCATTTTCTTGTCGTAGCAACGATTCCAATAATACGCGAATACTAAATGGTAATGTTGAAATAAATTCATGTTGCTTCGTTTCTAGTGAAGCCAATGAATAATAGTGATACTTCTGGTCCTTCATTTCAAAAAAAGTTTCTGATGATTGTTTATTCGTAATCAAAAACATCCCTCCTAAATTTTAACGCTGACTGGGTTCTGATTTAATCTTGGCTGGAAAATAGGAAACTACGAGAATAGAGAACGTTACCATAATCATAGTTCTATTTATTTTTCGCAGATCTACCCTACATAACCAAATAACCTAATTCATCTCTATGTCCAAAAACCCTTATACATGACTTGATTTCAGCTATTATAACGGCATTATAAATAAATGTAAACATGTAGAACAATGAGAAAAGTCATATTAATTAACTTAACTATGTTATATTTATGTAATATAGAAAACCTCTTATATATAAGTCTATGTCAAGGATAAAAAGGTTTATCCCAACCTCGAAATTAGCTTTTATACATAGTTTTCACAGATTTTTTTAATCAAATTTACATCATAAAAAAACTGAAATACATTTCATATCGACTAACATTTACTAAGTCATATTTCATCTATTTCTAGCTATTTTTACCGTTTTCATGTCAGTCAAAAAAATTTTTTATTTCCGTTGAAAAATCTTTATAAAGCAAAAAGGAGTTGCAAAATCGGTTCAGACTTTACAACTCTTTTCTCTAAATATCTAACGTAACGTTCACTTCTTGTATCGGAATATCGTAAAATCGATCTTCTCTTCTACCTAAAAAATCTTTTCCTTGTTGTGGGAACAATGCATACATCAATACATCTTCTGTCGATTTTGCATATTCTCCGATTTCTTTTTTATATTGCGCAAGTTCAGGTGTCAATAAATCTGCAGGTCTAACTGTGATCACCTCGTCGTCGCCAATAATCAATTTCGTCATTTCTTCTGAAATTGAAACGGGTGGTTTTCCATATAATCCTTTAACATAATCCTTGATTTCTTTTGGCACCATTTTATAGCGCTCACCGCTAATAACATTCATTACAGCTTGTGTTCCTACCATTTGTGATAGTGGCGTTACAAGTGGTGGATAGCCTAAATCAGCGCGAACTTTTGGTACTTCTTTTAAAACTTCTTCGTACTTATCTGCTAATCCCTGCTCAGTTAATTGACTTAATAAATTCGATAGCATTCCGCCAGGTACTTTATAAATCAACGTTTTTGGCTCTGTATCTTTTACTTTAGGATTTAATAAGCCTTCTTCTCTAAATTTATCACGAATTGGGTTAAAGTAATCAGCCGCTTCGGCCACTTTTTTCATATTTAAATGGGTATTATAGCCTAAATTTTCTAACGCAAGCGCCATTGATTCTGTGGCTGGTTGACTTGTGCCACCAGAAAATGACGAAATCGCTGTATCGATAATATCAGCGCCCGCTTCGACCGCTTTCAAATAGGTCATTTCAGAAATCCCGCTGGTTGCGTGCGTATGAACTTCTAAAGGGACTTGGATTTTATTTTTGATCTCTGTGACCAAACGATACGCATCATCTGGTGTTAAAATTCCTGCCATATCTTTGATGCAAATTGAATCTGCACCCATTTTTTCTAATTCTGTGGTCAAACCAACAAAGTAATCGATTGTATGAAAATCGCTCGTCGTATATGAAATAGCCGGTTGACACTGACCGCCGAATTTTTTTGTTGCTTCAATTGATGTTTGCAGGTTTCTTGTATCGTTTAACGCATCGAAAACACGAATACTATCAATACCGTTTTCAATTGATTTTTGAACGAAGGCTTCTACAACGTCATCGGCATAATTTTTATAACCAAGCAGATTTTGTCCTCGTAAAAGCATTTGTAGTTTTGTGTTCTTAACTGCTTTGCGAATCGCTCTTAGGCGTTCCCAAGGATCCTCATTCAAAAAACGAATACAAGCATCAAATGTTGCCCCGCCCCACATTTCTAAAGCATGATAACCTGCTTCGTCCAATGTTTGAATAATTGGCAGCATATCACTCGTTGGCATTCGTGTGGCAATCTGGCTTTGTTGACCATCCCGCAGCACGGTTTCAGTAAAAAGGATTTCTTTTGTCATTTCATCCTTCCTTTCTCAATAAGTTGACTAATTCTTTCTTGCATTTCTTCTACGCTATGGCCTCTTTGTCGACCACAGATTTTTGCTTCTTTCCCGCAGATAAAACAAGTTCTTGGTTTGTGATTTAGTTCTGTACGGCTAATTGAACACAAGGTATTATCTTTTAAATAGATTACATCTAAATCCATCAAGCGACCGTATTGGTGTGTTTCTTCAACTTCAATTAGTTTTCTTTTTAGCTCTTTAGGTATTTCATCAAGGACTAGATAATATTCAGAACCTGTTTTTAACTCTCGATGTTTATGAGCAACTATTTTTTCAGGAGGAAAAAGAGGTTTTAGCTTTTTAATGACAGTCAAAAAGGTTTGTTTTAGCTGCTCATTCGTTTTTACAGGTCCTGGGATATTCATCGTAGCGCTTAATAAAGCACATGTTGGATGCTTTTGTAAAAGTTCTTGCTGAATTTTTACTCGCTTTTCTCTAGCGTCTAGCATTTCTACCAACGTAATCGTTTCTCCCTTTAAATAGGTTTTAGACATTTCTGACCACATCGATAATTGAACCGTCACGGTATTCGATCAATGCAACCACTTTATCTCCATACTTGATTGCATCCGGTTCACCCACGATGTTATAAGCTTTTTCCTGTAGTTCTTTCATCGTGAATTGTGGAACATCGAGTGCTTTAAAATGCTCGATTAAATCTTGGCGTTCAGGGTTAATGGCTATACCGACTTCTGTCACCACCACGTCAATACTGCTGCCAGGTGTTACGACTGTATTCACTTCTTCAACAATCGTTGGAATTCGACCTCGGATCAAAGGCGCAATCACTAAGCTCATCTTGCAAGCAGCACTTGTATCTGAATGTCCGCCAGATGCACCACGAATCACCCCGTCTGATCCCGTAATAACGTTCACATTAAAATTCGTATCGATTTCTAATGCTGAAAGAATTGCAGTATCTAATTGATTGATGACAGACCCTTTACTCAATGGTGAAGCATACATATTTGCGTCAATTTCGTAGTGATTTTCATTCTTTCCCAGAGAAACGGCAGAGGGATGATCAAAATCTTGGACATCAATGATTTTTTCGACTAGCCCTTCTTCCAATAATTCAACCATTGCATTGGTGATACCACCTAAAGCAAAACTTGCTGTGATACCGTCTTTGATCATTGCTTCTTTTAAAAATCTAGAAACGGCCAAGGCGGCTCCTCCTGTTCCTGTTTGGAAAGAAAAACCATTTTTATAATAAGGCGAATGGGTAATCACTTTAGCGGCGTATTCTGCAATCAATAGTTCTTTGGGATTTTTAGTAAAGCGGGTTGCTCCTTTGGCTATCCCATTTGGATCACCGATCGCATCAACTTCTACGACAAAATCTACATCGGTTTGCGGAATACTGATTGGTGTATTTGGATAGGGCATTAAGCTATCGGTAATAACTACTACTTGATCTGCATACTTTGCATCGATCATCGCATAGCCTAGAGAACCACATGTTGCCTTGCCTTTGGTACCATTTACGTTGCCATAAGCATCAGAACTAGGTGCCCCAAGAAATGCTACATTGATATGGACATCTCCCGTAGCTATCGCTCTGGCACGACCTCCATGTGAACGGATTACAACTGGATTTTCCATGATTCCTTCTGAAATAGCCGCTCCAACTTTATCACGTAAACCACTGGAGGTGATATTGGTTACGACACCATTTTTGATGTGATCGATCAATGGTTCATGAACATTGGCGATCGAACTCGGTGCTATCGATAAATTTTTGATTCCTAGAGCAG
This sequence comes from Enterococcus sp. AMC1251, assembly GCF_058216535.1. Taxonomy (NCBI): domain Bacteria; kingdom Bacillati; phylum Bacillota; class Bacilli; order Lactobacillales; family Enterococcaceae; genus Enterococcus; species Enterococcus sp. AMC1251. The sequence goes on from NZ_CM177098.1 coordinate 2,369,581, forward strand.
CGATTTCTTTTAGAACCATGTTCATAACAAAATCGCCTTCTCTAAAATGATGATGGAAAGAGATTGTCATCCCATCTTTTAATCCTGTTTTTTCAATTGCCTCCTTTAAACTACCTAACAGCTTCGTATCTCTTGGTCTAACAGGATGGATTTTACGGCTAGCTTCTTTGTATTCATGAATATTGGCTAGTTCCCCTTTAAATAAACCATATTGTTCAGCATAATTATCTGGAATTTCTTTGCCTACATTATTTTTCATTTTAGACTTCCTCCTCAGAAATTAATTTTGCTGCAATGGCTAAAGCAATGACTCGCTCTGCTCGTTCAACAATTGGTTTATCCACCATTTTTCCATTCACTGAAATGACACCTGAACCTTTCGCTTCTGCTTCACGGATGCCCCAGATAACTTCTTTCGCATTTTGGATTTCTTTTTCTGTTGGTTCATAGACACTGTTTACTAATGGTATTTGACGTGGATTAATCACAGACTTACCATCAAATCCTAATTGCTTGATCAACTTAACTTCTGCTAAGAAGCCTTCCGTATTATCAACATCTGAATAGACCGTATCAATTGCGGCAATTCCTGCTGCTCTTGCTGAATGAAGGATAAAGCTACGGGCAAAAAATAATTCTTGTCCATCTGGATAGCGGTGTGTTTTCATATTTGTTACATAATCTTCTGCTCCAAGTGCGATACCAATCAAGCGATCACTTGCTTGTGCAATTTCTCGCGCATTTAAAACACCTTCAGCCGATTCGATTGCGGCCATCATTTTTGTTGTCCCAACGCTTACGCCATATTTTGTTTCCATTTCAGTGATCACAGCTGCCACATCCACAATATCTTGAGCTGTTTCTGTTTTTGGCAAGCGGATTACATCAACGCCTGCTAAAACCATCGCTTCAACATCTTGACGCCCCACTGTATCTAAGCCATTGATTCGAACGACCGTTTCTACAGTCGAGTAATCAAATGTTCGTAAAGCATTATAGACAAGTAAACGCGCACTATCTTTTTCTTTTAAAGAAACAGCATCTTCAAGATCAAACATCAGCGAATCAGCCCCATACAAGGTAGCATCTCTTAGCATTGAAGCATTCGCTCCAGGTACAAACATCATCGTTCTTCTTAAGCGTTCCATGTATTTAACACCTGCCAGTCTACATTTTCTTCACCAGCAGCGCGGAAAACTGCCGCCACTGTTCGAGCTTGAATGGTACAATCCAATGCGCCCTTATCAATCGCCTGAACCTTTGCGTCAGTAACCGACAAATTAGTTAAGGTCTCTTGTATTTTTTCACGAATTTGACGTCCAAATTGCTTTTCAACACTGCTGTCTAGTTCAATGAGAATTCCTTGTCCGCTGTTTTTTCCAATTGTAATCATAATATCGCTTGATTCGGTTGTACCAGCAGATGCGTTTTGTTTGATTTCCAAAATATACACCTCATTACTTATTTTTTTGTTTGAGTATTTCTTCAAAAGTTTTGGGCGGAACAAGAGGCTTAATCGCTGCATAATTTTCCTGATCCATTAAAGCTCGCACTCTGGTAGCACTGATAGTTTCTTCACCAATCTTTTTTCTTGGCAAAATAATCAGCTTTAATTCAGAACCAAAAGTCTTTTTCATCGCCTGATTGTAAATTTCAGTTACTTGTGAAAATGGTTCTTCTCCAACAAATCTGGTTGAAATTGACAGAGCAGAGGCAATCTTTTCTTTAAATAAAGTGGCATCCAAAACAGCCTGGACTTTAGCAACACTAGCTTTCGCCTGATCCTTCAAAAAATAAGATGGAAAAGTTGCACTGGATACCATATATTCTCTTGTTGGCAAAACGACCACATTTGCTAAATGACTTGTTCCTTCTTTTACCAGTTCAAAACGTGTCTTTGTATCAAAGCGTGAACGCTCCTCAGACAAAACAAAAAGATAAACCGTTTCCGCACGTTTAGCTGCTTCTGTCACTAAATATAAATGGCCATTTGTAAATGGGTTTGCATTCATTACAATTGCTGCATTGCGCTTTGTCATTCGCTGATGCTTTTTAAGTTCTCCTAGATAATCTTCAAAATCAGGAAAGCCCTGTTCCATAAAAACCAGTTCAGTTGTTGCTGCAATTTTAGTAAAACCTAAAGAATGAAACAACTTACTGGTTTTTGGTTTGGTATACAAAAAATAATGCTGATCATCTATTTCCTGCAGCCTTTCTCGTAGTGCTTGAATAATGAGAGAAAGCAGGTTTTCATTTTGATAAGCGGGGTCAATTGCAACACATTTTAAAATATTTCGAAAAATCGATCCTGTTCCGACAAGTTTCTCCTCATCGTAGATACCGATTGTATAGTCTAACTGATCATCAGGTATTAGATCAGCTGTAATCAGAAAATCTGACCACTGTTGTTTTTTCACCTGATCTCGATCAAGCCAAATTCTTCTGACATTCATGGTCTAACACTTCCTACTTCTTCGGTGGAAATAATTTGTTTAACATAAAAGACGCAAAGTAAATCACAAAAATGACAACAAATACGCCTCCCCACCCAAAGATCAATAGCTCAAATGATTTTAGTAAATCAGCTGACATAAGCCAAACTCCTTTCCTATTCTTCTATCAAACGCCTACGCAAGCAATGCCAATAATAACCCACCTGCAATAACAGACGCGATCTGTCCAGATACATTTGCACCTGCAGCATGCATTAAAATAAAGTTCTGCGGATCTTCGTCTGTTGCCATTTTTTGGATCACTCGACTAGACATTGGAAACGCAGAAATCCCTGCCGCACCAATCATCGGATTGATTTTTTCTTTTCTAAATAGATTCAATAATTTGGCAAACAAGACGCCACCAACTGAGTCCATTACAAAGGCAACTAATCCAAGACCAATAACCATTAAAGTATCAACCTGCAAAAATTCTTCATACTGCATTTTTACTGAAATCGCCAAGCCAAGCACAATACTGATTATGTTTACCAGCTCATTTTGCGCTGTTACAGATAAACGATCTAAGACCCCGCACTCACGTAGCAAGTTCCCAAACATTAAAAATCCTACTAATGGAAGAGATACAGGTGCTACCAATCCAGCAACAACCGTAATGACGACTGGGAACAAAATCTTCGCTGTTTGTGATACTTCGCCAGCACGATACGTCATACGGATTTTGCGTTCTTTTTTTGTTGTAACTGCTTTGATTGCTACTGGTTGGATAATAGGAACCAAGGCCATATAAGAATAAGCTGCCACCATAATCGCACCCATGTATTTCGAATTCAACGTGTTCGCAACGAAGATAGACGTTGGTCCATCCGCTGCTCCGATAATTCCGATAGAAGCTGCATCATTTAAATCAAAGCCTAATAAAACGGCCGCAATAATCGTAAAGAAAATTCCAAATTGCGCGGCTGCTCCAAATAATAATAAAAATGGATTTTGTAATAATGGCCCGAAATCGATCATAGCGCCAATACCGATAAATAGTAACAATGGAAATAACTCTGTCGAAATTCCTATATCAAACAACACTTGAAACGGGCCAGCTTCTCCGCCAGCGCTTAATACACCAGAATTAGGAAAATTGACTAAAATTGTTCCTAATCCCATCGGTACAAGTAAGGTAGGTTCATACTCTTTTTTGATCCCCAAGTACATCAGGATGCCTCCGATGATCATCATTACAATACGTCCAGGCTCCTGACCCATGCCCACTACGCCTTCAATTAATGTCTCCACAAACGTCACTTCCTCTTTTTTAATTAAACTACTTTTTTCTTTTTTAGCCGATTGTAATTAATGGTTCTCCAGGATTGACCATATCACCTTGCTTAACATGTATTCCTGTGACCGTGCCCGTTTTACCAGCTACGATTTCATTTTCCATTTTCATGGCTTCAAGAATCATTAATGGCTGATTTTCCTGCACCGTATCGCCAACATTTACCAAAATTTTCAAGATTGTTCCAGGCATCGGTGATGGCATTGCATCATTTCCAGCTGGTGTACTTGCTACAGGAGCTGGTGTATCCGCTGGGACAGGCGCTGGTGTCGCTTCTGCCACAGGTGCTACTGGTGCTGCGATTGGTGCTTGCGGCACACCGCCAATTTCTTCCATTTCTACTAAATACTCTTTTCCATCAATTGAGATTTTGAACTTACGTAACATTTCTTTTCCTCCTAAAATTAAAAGTGTAATGGGCTCGTTCAACTCTGACTGAAAAATAGGAAAAATCGACTGTGATGCTTTTTGTCACATTCAATTTTTATCTTTTTTCCGAAGACCTTCAATCCTTAGAGCTTTAGCTCTTAGGAATTGTTGAGATCGGAGCAGAGTGTAGCGTTAGCCCATGGAATTAGATAACACATTGATAACAACATTTCGTTAAATAATGAAAAACGAATCAGTCTTTTTTTCCTTGATAGACTGAATAACAAACTGACTCTCTGCGTTATCAGCCGATGCAATGCTAGTTGCAATCACAGAGACCAACTGCGCTTCTGGAGTTCTTTTTAAAATGCGTTTAATAATGAACTCACTTTCAGGACGATCTCCTGCAGCAATTGCTGTTGCGATCAATGAAACAAATCGATATTCTGTAGTTTCTACTGGGATATATCCAGCAATTTCTTGCCACTCCTCTTTTTCCTCTATTGTAGAGGAAAACAGTTGCTTATCCGTTTTTATTTCTGTTTTTTCTTTATTAAACAGCCGTTCAAATAGACCCATGAACTCACATCCTTTCTATTTATGAATTCATTATAGGTAAAAACGATTACAATAAAATGAAATCATCAACCTCAAATTGTTCTTTCGCTGTTCCTCTTTGCACAAAATATTCCAAAACTCAAAAAAACGTTGTTATATCAACGTTTTAGAGCATTTAAGGTTTTATTAATATCTTATTAACATCTCTTTAAGAAACCGCTATCATTCGTGTTTTTTTGGTGTTCTTTTTCCACTTGTCGTCTATTTATCTGAAGTTTCTTGGATTAAACTTAGCCTTGTTAACGAAACAAGAAAGGGCTTTCTAATTTTATCTTACTGTTATTTTTCTATAGACCCAACACCACAAGGAGACGCCCGATTGTTTCGGAAAACGAATTTAGTGTTGAAGGAGAGAAAAAAATGTTATTAACTGTTTTGTCTTATGTGATGATCATTGTCTTTATGTTTGTGATCATGAAAAAGAAAATGTCACCGTTTACAGCTCTAGTTTTAATTCCGCTGATTTTTGCTCTAATCGCAATGTTTGCGGGTGTTTCTAAGAAAGGCTCTATCGGAGACTTTGTTATGGAAGGAATCAAAACAACATCCACTACAGGTATCATGTTATTGTTTGCCATTCTTTATTTTTCCATTATGTTGGATGCAGGATTATTTGACCCAATTACAAAAAAAATGATCCACATTGCAAAAGGTGATCCCATGAAAGTCTTGATCGCTACAGCCGTTGTTGCTGCAGCTGTTTCTCTTAATGGAGATGGAACGACAACTACCTTGATTTGCTGTTCTGCTTTTATTCCTATCTATAAGAAACTTGATATGAAATTGATGAACTTAGCCGTCATTGTTATTTTACAAAATACGATCATGAACTTACTACCTTGGGGCGGACCGACTGCTCGTGCGATGAGTGTTTTAAATGTTGGTGCTGAAATTTTAGCGTATCTGATTCCTGGTATGATCATTGCATTACTGTATGTGATTTTCATTGTGGCGCCTTCTATGGGTCGCAAAGAGCGTGCTCGTCTTGGAATTAAACAATTAACAGATGAAGAGATCGATGCAATGACAACTGTTACAGACGAAGAAACATTGGCGATCCGCAGACCTAAGATTTGGTTATTCAATGCCATCCTGACAATTTCATTGATTGCATTGTTAGTAACGGATTCGTTCGTTGGACTTGGTTTACCACCGTTGTTCTTATTCTTAACTGGTACTGTCATTGCCTTAATGGTCAACTATCCTGTTTTAAAAGATCAATCCTCTCGTATTGGGGCAAATGGCGGCGATGCTGTTCAAGTAGTTATCTTGGTTTTTGCAGCAGGCGTTTTCATGGGACTTTTCCAAGGGACTGGTATGGCAGATGCATTAGCTCAAAGTTTCACAAAAATTATTCCAAATCAATTGGCTGGTTTCTTGGGCTTAGTGATTGCGTTGATTTCCGCTCCAGGTACTTTCTTTATTTCAAATGACGGGTTTTACTTTGGTGTTTTACCTGTTTTAGCCGAAGCTGGTCGTGCTTACGGATTTACAGATATGCAAATGGCGTTGGCTTCATTGATGGGGCAAGCATTCCACTTATTAAGTCCGTTAGTTGCCTTCATCTATCTATTACTTCGCTTAACTGGTTTGGATATGGGGCAATGGCAAAAAGAATCAGCTAAATGGGCGTTGGGAATTTTCGTTATCTTTGTTGTAACGATTATCTTGACTGGTCATATGCCACTTTATATTCCGCAATAACTATTTTTGTTCATTGAAAATCGTACATTTCATAAAAAGAGCTGTGCGATTTTCTTATCTTTTTCTTAGCAAGATAGAATCAAAATATTCATTTACTTTTTCTACTATTAATCTGTAAAGGAGTAATCAGATGAGCAGAATATCAGAAGCAGTTGGAAAAAATTTAGATTTAAGTCTCAATGAACCGCTGAAAGAACTTGTTTATAAAGCCTTCAGAAAAACAATCATTTTAGGTGAGATTCCGGCTGGACAACGGATCAATGAAAAAGAGTTTTCTGAATTGATGAATATCAGCCGGACGCCAATTCGCTATGCGTTGCAAAAATTAGTTGAAGAAGGATTGGTTGATCATGTTCGTGGTGTGGGGATTATGGTTCGAGGAATTTCACTCAATGATGCTAACGAAATTTATGCAATTAGAAAATCGTTAGACGTTTTAGCTACGCTCACGGCAATGAAGGAAATGTCATCTGAAGATTTTGATGAATTGAAAACACTGTTGGAAGAAACAGAGCGTTTGAATGAAGCTAATGAAATCGATCAAGTGCTACAAAAATTTTCGGATTTTAATGAATTGATTTATGAAAAAAGCAAAATGTTGCGATTAAAATCAATCGTCATGAAATTACGTGAATACCTTGTCTATTTTAGAGATATCTCGATTCGTTCTAAAGAGCGACGAGATAAAGCATTGAATGAACATTGGCTGATATACAAATGTATGATGAATCAGGAAGAAGAACAATTGGAATTATTGATTACTGAGCATTTAGACTATTCTCAAACATTTATTCTAAAGGAAATGGAAAAACATTTAAATGAAACAACAACCTAAAAAAGCGACGCCTCAGTTGATTGGTGAATTCGCTTTACAAGCATTACTCTATGAAGCCGCTCTTTATCCTAAACCAGGTCTAGTTGATCCTAAAAGTTGCGGCGCACATGCAGACATGAATTATTTTACGTTTATAGATAGTAGTGCAGCCCTTGCGCCATTTTTCGTTGAGTATGTTCATTTGGGTTTTACTCATGACGGAACCCCTTTAGACTTATTTGAAAAAGTTCGGACACTCGGACAACAAGCAGAAACTGCAATGTTGAGCCAAACAGAAGGGATCAATACCCATAAAGGAGCAAATTTTTCTTTTGCCTTGCTTTTAAGTGCCGTAGGAAAAATAATGAATGAGCAACAACTCGAAATTCCCTTTTCAGAGCAAAATACAGCAGCTATTTTCAGCTATGTAAAGCAGATGACACAAGGATTACTTTCAAAAGATTTTTCTGGTTTAGCGCAAAAACAACAATTGAGTTACGGAGAAAAACTTTATTTAGAACATGGTATCGTTGGAATTCGTGGTGAAGCAGAATTAGGCTATCCAGCACTTAGAACGATTGCACTGCCGTTTTTAAGACAGCATCAAAAAAGTGAGCAGCGAATCCTATTTCTACTATTGCTCCTACACTTAATGGCCACGATCGAAGATTCTAATGTGATTAATCGCGGTGGATTCACAGCTTGGCAAAACGTCAAAAAGCAAGCCTCTGAATTGGTACAAATTTTTTCCATAAACAGTTCAGAAAAAGAGCTAGAAGATGCGTTGATTCTTTTTGATCAACAGCTTATCAAAGAAAATCTTAGCCCTGGTGGATCAGCTGATTTATTAGCGTTGAGCTTCTTTTTTGGTCGATTAGAAGGTCTATTATAAGTTTTTACATACAGCTAACAATGCGCAAACAGCTGATGACCATTGTTGATCATCAGCTGTTTTACAAATAGAATATCCCAAGGTTAAACATCGGCTCCGGCATCTTTGCCTTCTGGATTAAAAAGGTAACCAATCCCCCAAACAGTTTGTAAGTATTTTGGCTTTTTAGGATCATCTTCAATTTTATTTCTTAGGTAATTAATATATACCATAATCAGATTTTTATCCATGTCTCCATCACTCCAAACACTAGCATAAATCTGTTCTTTACTAAACACTTGGTACGGATTTTCCATGAAAAATAAGATCATCATAATTTCTTTAGAGGTCATATTGACAATCACACCGTTTTTACTAAACTGAAATTGGTTTTTATCAAAAGAAAAAATTCCATCTCGCAAAACTGTCTCCTCACGTTGGTGACTTAGTGTCAATAACTGCTCTGTTCGATTTAATGTACTGACGACTTGCGCTCGTAATACATTTGGCGCAAACGGTTTAGGAAGGTAAACATCGCCACCAGATTCTAGACCACTGATAATATCGTTCTCGCTTTTTTTCCCACTGACAAATATGATCGGTGTCAAAGGCTGACGTTCCCGAATCAATTGAGCCAAATGGTACCCATCATTTTCATGTTCTAAACTAACATCTAATAGAAACAATTGAAACGCTACTCTATCCATGATATCTAATGTTTTTTCAATCGTATCACTTTGGTACACCAACAATCCCGTTGACTGAAGCGATTTCCAAATCAATCGGCGAATTGCAGGATCATCATCTACCACTAAAATTTTTTCGTTCCGCAACATGTACACCTCATTACTCTTATCACTCTATCTATACAATAGCGGAATTGTCTTTAAATTTCAACATGAACTTGGTATGATATGAACAAACTTTTAAAAGGAGATAGACCAATGGAACGAAAAACTAGAATTGTGAACATTATGATTGCAGCGATCATTGCCTTTATTGTTGTATCCGTTTTTTTTGCAATTCGCGGCTTTTCCGTTATTCGCAAAACAACCACTGCTAGCGGACAAGATTTTTTATTGCAGTCGACAGAATATGTTGGAAAAGTAATCCAGCTTTCTATGAAAAATCGGCACCAAGCACTTAATTATCTGGCTATCGATGGGCATTTAAAGAATAGTAAGGATCCAGCAACTTATCTAAAAAACAGTTCTTCTTCTCTGAATACATTTTTTGAATCATTAAATGATGAAGCAGATGCACTTTTTTATATGGAGCCAGATGGAACACCTTTATACGCTTTTCACTGGGATTCCAAGAAAAAACAAGTATCGATTGTGGATATTCAAACCATCCATCCATTTATTAGTCATGATTTATCCTTGAAACAGCTGTTGACTAAACCAACTGCTCAAAATGGTGATTCCTATTTTATCGATAAAAAGGCCTATATTAACTTTTACCAAGAAATCAAAACTTCCTCTGGTGCTATCGATGGTTACTTGATTTTACCGTTAAATTTAGAAGCTTTTTATAAGAATTTTCTACAAGATTTTGAAGTAGACTATAAAGGCTATCCAATGATTAAAGATCAATCGATGACGGTTGTCATGCATCCTGTAAAGCAGCAAGTCGGTTTAGATATTATCAACGACCGAGAAAAAATTTATCCTAACTTTGATTATTCTGATTTAAAACGCTTGGAAAAATATCAGTTAAACCATCTTTCTGGAAAATTAACCTATAAATCTTATTGGTGGGATGAAGACACGCCAACAGAGGTCTTAAAAATCAGCGCTTTTCAGTGGATTGATGTCGGTCTTGCTCATTGGGTCGTTGCGATCAATGCAGATTATAATGAGCGAAATGATGATATTATTAATTTTGTAATCATCTTATCTTTCCTTTTGGTCTTACTATTGCTGTTGATCATCATCTGCTCACTCTTTATTCATAATTTTAGAAAAAAGGAAGCGATTGAAGCTGAAAATCGCCAATTAATCGAAAAACAAAAACAACAAAAAACACAGCATCAACTTGAATTAGAGCTATACCAACGAAATAAAATGGAAACGGTCGGTTTATTAACAACTTCAATCGTCCATGATATGAACAATTTTTTAACACCAATCATCGGCAACACACAATTGTTATTAGAGGAGCATGGAGAAGATCCCGTATTGAAAGCAGATCTAGAAGAAATTTTGCATTCTGCTCAAAAAGGCAAGCAACTCTCTACAAATGTACTGCGCTTTTCTAAACCTCAAAAAAGTGTTCAGGAATGGATGGATATCTCTGCTGCTATTGGCGTAGCTACTCATTTAATTGGCGAAATCATTCCTAAAAAAGTTCAACTGACCTTATCCATTCAAGAAAATTTAGGGACAACTAAATTAGAAGAAATCGATCTACAGAATTTAATCTATAACTTGATCACCAATGCCTACCAGGCAACAAAAAATAACGTAAACAAACCACAAAAGATACAAGTAACTGTAAAACCAGCCCCAAAAGAAATAACTACTCTACTAAAAACAAACAATCACCGAATGAGTCACATTGATCGCTTTGTTACTCTAGAAATTTCTGACAATGGTTCTGGGATCCCGGTTGCGCTAAAAGAGAAAATATTCGAACCCTTCTTCACAACAAAATCTGCCGATGAAGGTACTGGTCTTGGTTTGTTTGCAGTAACTTCAATTATCGAAAAATACGAGTGGCACCTTTCATTAGATTCAAAAGAAAATTCAGGAACCAGCTTTTTTATCACGTTTCCAGTCCGTTCTTGTGAATAATTCAATCATAAGCATTCTTCTATTTTATTCATTTGAAGAATGTTTATTTTTATGCAAGTGTTTCTCATTCTTATAAAACGGACGTTATAGTATTTTTTTCTCTTTATTTTCGTTATACTAAAATGGAAATCATTTATTGAAGGAGTTTGGTTATGGGAATTTATTTTAGTCTTATCATGGGTATCATTTATCTTATCGGCGTATTCATTATTCCAAAATGGCGCAAAAATAAGGTGACTCAAGATTGGAAATTTTATGAATTACTTTGGTTTTCAATTTGTTTTATCCTTTATGTCATTTACCTAGAAATTCAGCTTCACACCTATTATTTTTTGATTCCTTCAAGTCTTCTATTACTTTTTCTTTTTAGTTATTTAAAAGAAAAGCGCAGATTAATAAACGGACTAGTATTCAACTTATTTCTAATCGTTGGTATGATTTATTTAAGTTATTTACTTTTCAAAACACTCAACCCATTGTTGATTGCTTTAGCAGGAATAGCGATAGTTGTCCTTATACTGCTTCTCTTGATCGGACTATATGCTTTAATTGTCTTCTTGTACTGGAATGCGATTGTAGTTTTGCGTAAAGAAGGTCATTCTTTAGCAAATTTATTAACATTACTTTTAGCAGTTGGGCTTACAGCCTTTCTAATTTTTAACCACTACTCAAGTCGAATTTTACCTCAATGGGCTTCTTTATTATTTGGGATCTTGCCGATTTCTATGGTCTATTTTTCTATCGTTTTCTATAATTTTTTAACTATTTCAATCATTTATCAATTTAATCAGCCTAAGTATAAACAAGATTTTATCATCGTTTTAGGTGCAGGTTTGATCGACGGAAAAACAGTGCCACCACTTTTAGGCAAACGAATTGAAAAAGCAATTCAATTTTACAACGCTCAATCTCAAGCTACCTTAAGTCCGCCTAAAATCCTTATGTCAGGCGGTAAGGGTGACGATGAACATATCGCTGAAAGTCTTGCGATGAAACGTTATGCCATTGAAAAAGGAATTCCGGAAGAAGATATTTTAGTTGAAACAAATTCAAAAAACACCTTAGAAAACATGAAATTTTCGAAAGAAATTATGGAAACGTCTTTTGGCGGAACAGACTATCATGCACTCTTCACTACTAATAATTTCCACCTATTTCGTGCAGGTCTTTTTGCGAAAATAGCTAATCTGAAAGTAGATGGAATTGGTGCAAAAACAGCCTTTTACTTTTTACCGAATGCTTTTTTAAGAGAGTTCGTTGCAATTGTAATGATGCATAAGCGTCTTCATTCAATCATCTGTGGGCTAATTGCTTTAATAATGATCTTCCTGGCTTTCGTGCAATTCTTTCTAATTTCTCGCTACTAAAAACTAAAACTAACATCTAACTTTAATACAGTATTTAACGTTAGATGTTAGTTTTTTTATGCAACTGGACATGACGGATCTCATCATAGCCAATCTTATGCCCCTCCACATAAATTCCTAACGCATCATGTCCTTGAATCATGCCGATAATATCCGCGCCATAATCCCCTTCACAATCTAATTCTTCTTTTTGAATCCTCACTTCAATTTGATTTTGAAAAGCTTGCGCTAAAACTTCGTCGATTTCCATCCAACTCATTTGAATTTTCTTTTCAGTTGGCTGTCTTTTTTTCTCTTGTTCAATGATTGCAGTATGTTCAGATAAATAAAACCCTGCCCATTTTTTCATCTTTCGATCTTCATATTGTTCAAAATAATAATCCCGTTCTTTACTCATTGTAAGCCCTCCATTCCCCCTGCATGCCCACCGACTAATGATGCTCTTGAAATTGCTGTACCACCAGACGATACTGAACTTGCATGAACCAAAGAAACATAGCCAAAACGCTGACGGATCTCATCAATCAACTGATCTAGTTTTTGTTCTTTCATCTGTTCATCTGGTTCATGAAATAAATCTAGTTGTACATAAGTATTATAATTCAGCTTGGAATAGGTAATTCCAATATGTCGTACTTCTTCTCCATGCCAATGCTGTCTGAAAATCATTAGACAATGATCAATCAAGGTCTTACTACTATTCGTTAGAGGCACCTTCATTTGCCTTGAAAAACCTGATCCACCTGACCTACCAGCTCTTGAACAACCGATGGATAGATGAACACATTCAGTCTGACAATGAGCTTTTCTAAGTCTGGCTGCTACTTGTTCCGCCATTTCTCGGATCACCACCTCGATTTCGTCTTGTCTTAAGTAATCCCGCATCAAAATCTGAGAATTATTATAAGACCGTTCTTTTGGTATGTATTTTTCGGATAAACGGCTGCGATCGATGCCATGCGAATGAGCATACAGCTGTTCCCCAATGATGCCTAAATTTCTTTTTAGATTATTCAAATCTGCGTGCGCCAAATCATACACTGAACGAATCCCTAAATTATTTAGTCGTTTCTCTAATTGATGACCGATCCCCCACATATCTGTCATCGATTCAATTGTCCAGATTTTTTCAGGTACATCCTCATAATGCCATTGTGCTAAGCGTTTCTCACTATGCTTGGCTTCGATATCCATCGCTACTTTTGCCAATAAAGGATTGTCCCCAATACCGACTGTAATCGCTAATCCTGTCTCTTTTTTAATTCTTTGCTGGATGATCTGAGCTAATTCTATGGGTGTTTGTCCAAATAATTTCCAACTAGCTGTCACATCTAAAAACGATTCATCGATCGAATAAATATGTAAATCTTCATCCGCTACATATTCTTTATAAATCTCATTGATTTTCATATTCTCCTTGATGTACTCATTCATTCGTGGCGGAACAATGACCAATTCAGGATGATTCGGTACATCATACTTGCGTGTTACGTTGGTGATACCAAGAACTTCTTTCGCTTTCGGAGAAGAAGCTAGAACGAGACCACCACTATTTTCTGCATGACTCATCACGATTAGCATTTTTTCAAGTGGATCAAAATCTCTTGCGACACATTCGACTGAAGCATAAAAAGATTTTACATCTATACAAAGAATCACTCTTCTGGGTTCTTTTTCATAATCAAAAAACATAGCATTCCTCTCCTTGTTGTATTTCATAAACAATTATACGAACATGCGTTCTTTTTGTAAAGGGGAACATCTTTTTAAAATTATATATATATATAAATTTTTTTAAATAGATGAAACTACTATCTTAAAATAGGAAAAAGCATTATAGTTATCTTATATGTATTATTAATTAGAAGGAGTGAAGTCCGTGTCAGTTTATGAAAAATTTGTTCAAAATATACGGTTAAGACGTTTTTTTGTTTTAATTGTTGTTATTTTTATTTTATTTTTGGCTAGAAGTATGATCACAATGATTTTATTAACCTTTATTTTCACATTTTTAGCGCTCCATTTCGTGAAATTTGTTCAGCGCTTTTTAAAAGTCCCTTCGCTTGTACTTGTTTTATTAACGTACTCTTTAATTATTTTTGTGACCTACTTAGCAATTACAAAATATGTACCCGTCCTCATCCATCAAACGGTTCAAATGTACAATTCAGTTGTTCATTTTTACCAAAATCCAGGCGATAATCATAATCAGCTGCTCGCAGTTATTGATGATTATTTAGAGAAATCTAATCTAATGACGCAAATTCAAAATGGTGCAAGTATGATCTTGCGTTATATTCAAGACATAGGTTCTATTGGTCTTTCTTTTGTTCTTTCTTTCATCTTGAGCTTCTTTTTTATGATTGAGAAAAAACAAATGACAGAGTTTTCTAAACTGTTTTTGAAAAGTGATTTTGACTGGTTCTTTCAAGATATTTATTATTTTGCTGATAAGTTTGTCAATACCTTTGGTGTTGTTATGGAAGCTCAATTTTTTATTGCTGTTGTTAATACTAGTATTACAACAATTTGTTTAGCTTTGATTGGATTTCATCAATTGCCAAGTTTGGCTCTTATGGTTTTCATTTTGAGTTTAATCCCTGTCGCAGGTGTAATTATTTCTTGTATCCCACTAAGTTTTATTGCTTATTCTGAGGGGGGAATCAACGATGTACTGTATATTTTAGCGGTGATCATCATTGTTCATTTATTTGAGTCTTATGTATTAAACCCTAAACTTATGTCTAGCAAAACAGAATTACCAATTTTTTATACATTCGTTATTTTACTAATCAGTGAACGATTATTTGGTGTTTGGGGATTGATTGTCGGTATTCCTATTTTTACTTTCTTTTTGGATATCCTAAAAGTCAAACCGATCCATTCTGCCAATGAAAAATCCTCTAATCCACCAAATGAACAGGAATAAAAAATTGACAACTCTTCGTATTTATTGTAGAATTGCTACAATTACAATATAGAATATCAAACATTGATAAAGCGAAGTAGCAAACATGTCCCTATCTCAGAGAGTCAGCGTCTAGTGAGAGCTGCCATACACATTTTTGTGAATTACACTTTTAGTTTCCTACCGTAAGTAGGCGTCTATCTACGATACAGATTTGAGAGGTATATGTTTTTTCGTATACAATTTGGGTGGTAACACGGCGAAATTCGTCCCATAGACTATTAGTCTATGGGATTTTTTATTTTACTTAAGAAAGGGAGAAGAAACTTGAAAAACATTATTGATGAATTAGAATGGCGCGACGCCATTAACCAACAAACAGACAGCGAAGGTTTACGTGAATACGTTGAAACCGAGAGCATTTCACTATATTGCGGTGTCGATCCTACAGGAGATAGTATGCATATTGGACACTTGATTCCTTTTATGATGCTAAAAAGATTCCAAGCTTTTGGACATCATCCATTTATTTTAATCGGTGGCGCAACAGGATCCATCGGAGATCCCAGTGGACGTACAACAGAACGTCAACTACAAACAATGGAAACAATACAATACAACGTTGATGCTTTAACAAAGCAAATGGAAAAATTATTTGCAGTGGATACAGATAATACATTAACCTTAGTAAACAATTACGACTGGACACACAATCTGACTCTTTTAGATTTCTTAAGAGATTATGGAAAGTTCTTCAATATCAACACAATGCTTGGTAAAGATATTGTAGCAAGCCGTTTAGAAACAGGGATTTCGTTTACAGAATTTACTTACCAAATCTTACAATCAATGGACTTTTTACATTTATTCCAAAATAATAACGTTCGCTTGCAGATTGGTGGTGCCGATCAATGGGGCAATATCACAGCAGGATTAGACTTAATCCGTAAAAAAGAAGGAGCAGATGCAAAGGCCTTTGGTTTAACGATTCCATTGATGCTAAAAGCAGACGGAACAAAATTTGGTAAGACAGCTGGTGGCGCGGTTTGGTTAGATCCAGAAAAAACAACGCCTTACGAATTCTACCAATTCTGGGTAAACCAAGACGACCGTGACGTAATCAAATACTTAAAATTCTTTACCTTCTTAACAAAAGAAGAAATTGAGGCCTTAGAAGTTAAAGTCCAAACAGAACCACATTTACGTGAAGCCCAACGTGTATTAGCTGCAGAAATGACGAAGTTTGTTCATAGTGAAGCGGATCTTAACGATGCTTTAGCGATTTCATCTGCATTATTTTCTGGTAACGTCAAAACGCTAACGTCAAAACAAATTGAAGAAGGCTTTAAAAATATGCCGACAATAGAAACAGAAACACTAAATCAAAATCTTGTCGATTGGTTGATTGAACTTGGAATCGAACCTTCTAAACGCCAAGCTAGAGAAGATATTTCAAATGGTGCCATTTCAATCAATGGTGATCGTATCAAAGAATTAGACTTTGTAGTTACAGCAGAAAATAGCTTTGATGGAAAATTCATTATTGTTAGAAAAGGTAAAAAACAATACACTTTAGTTAAATTACTTTCTAAATAAGTGGTAAATAGTCATAGTGACTCACTCTTAGTAATATAAAAAAATCGAACTCTAGATTCTTTCTACAGACTACATGTAGAAAGAACCTAGAGCTCAATTTATTACCAAGTGTTATCACGACATATGATAAAAATCGCTTGTCAGCTTTTTTGATATCTTTTTATCATTCACCTATCGGTTGGATTGTTTGCATAATCCATTTATCATTTTTCTCTTTATACTCTGCTTCCACTTTTTGTGGGAATTCCCTTCCTTGTGGTGTCTTAATCGTGAATGTAGTTGTCACTTTTCTTTTCCCATCAGAAATACTTTCTATTTCTTTCGTCTTCATATCTAAGAATTCATTTACAGGTTCAGTAGCTGGTTTACTTATCTCTGGAATTGGTGGACACATTGAATCTACTAACTTTGTCTCCATCCTTTTTTTCAAGCTAGCTCGTTTTTCTTCATTAGAAATATTAGGTGAATAGTAAAATATATCGTAGACAAGCGTTTCATTGTATTCTTTAAATTCTTGTATTGCTTCCTTCTTTTTATTCTCCGCATAAGAAGAATATTGCCAAAAACTAATTCCAAACAGTATTAAAACAATCCCCAATATAAGCAAATATTTTTTCTTCATTCCATACCTCTTTTCTTTAGATGTAATTATAATGACTCATTAACCACTGATCTTTGTTTTTTGTATATACCGCTCTAAGTTTAACGATTCTACTAGCCGACTGATTAACACTCATATTAAATGAAATAATCGTTTCAATTTCATTTTTTTGGAAATTAGAATAGGTTGTTTTCATATTATTAATAATAACTTCTGAAGCTTCTTCACTCACTTGAACAATCGGACAAACCTGAGATAAAACTGAGTCAGTCATTTTAGTTGCTAGACTGGCTTCCCTCTTTTTATATTCATCGTAGTTTCGCAGAGAAACCATTTCAGTAACCAATCGCTCATTCTCTCTTAGAAAAGATTGTTCGCTCTTTATAGTAACTAAATACACACAAGTCGCAGATAGCCAAATACAAATGTTTAATAAGATAAGATTTCGAGTAATCTTTTTCAAAACATTACACCTCTTTTTATTGAGCTTGAGTACAGTTCATAGACTGAACGGTTGCCACATGTATCCTTCTACCTGATCCTATCTAAATAACTTTTAAAACTAGACTCATTTAAAGCACCTAATGATTTCCCTCTTATTATGCCATCGCTATCAATAAATACTGTCATTGGCAATGCATTAAGTCCATATTTCACCATACTATCACCTGTTTCATCAAAATAAAGTGGCATAGTAAGCTGCTCATTTGTCATAAATTCTTGCGCTTTTTCCTTTGTTTCTCTATGACCATCTGTCTGATTAATTAATAGAAATTGTACATCAGAATCAGCATCATATGCCTTTTGAAATACTGGCATCTCTTGTCTACAAGGTGGACACCAACTCGCCCAAAAATTAAGCACAATTGGTTTTCCTTTAAATTCAGAAAGTGTCCGTTCATTCCCTTCAGCATCTTGAAAAGATACATTAAACGCATCTTCCGTAATGCTATTAACTGGAACCTCTTGTGAATCAGGTTCAACGCTCATGTTGATATCCGTAGTTGCTTTCAATTTTGAATACATAAAAAAACTAATACTTAGCAATACGATCAAACTAATAAATAAAATAATTGGTTTCTTTTTCAACTTGGTTTCCTCCTACCGTGGCACAAATAATTGTAAATAATTAATCCAACCCGTCATCATAAAAATTCCAACAATTACCAATAATAAACCAGAAATCAGATTTATTACTTTATAATTTTTCTTTATCGAAGCAAACACACCTTTAAACGAATCGATAAAAAGAGTACATAGAATAAACGGAAGTGCTAATCCCATAGAATAAATAAACAAAAGCCATCCTCCCATAAAAACAGTTCCATGTTGTGACGCAATCAGTAAAGCTGTTCCTAAAAAAGTACCTAAACAAGGCGACCAACCAATTGCAAAAATAATGCCGAATAAGAATAATGAAAAATACGAGCCAAATTTTCCAGAATATTGAACATTAGGAAGCAAACGCGGCATACTAGGAAATCGAATCAACTCTGTCATTTTAAGCCCAGCAAGTATCACTAAAATACCAGTAATAAACTGTATTTCTGTACGATATAAAATTAAGTATTGGTTAATATAACTAGCAAGCATTCCCATAATGATAAATATAAATGAAAAACCACCAATAAATGCAAAAATTCTCATTAACGAATCGATTTTATTTCTCTCGTTATTTGAACCTAGAAAATAAGTGATGTACACTGGAAGCAACGGTAGAATACATGGTGAAATAAATGTAAGTACCCCTTCCAAAAAAAGAATAAAAGAAAACATCATTGATAAAATTCCTTTCGAAAAATAATTTAGCTACCTTTTTGCATCTAGCAAAACAGAATACCTAAATCATAACATAATCATATATCATTCAAATAAGTTTAACATTACAATAACTTATCAATTTATGTATAGAATGAGCTTTTCGCTCGCTTATCCTCTCCACACATATGGATTAATAAATTAAGTATTTTCTGAGCTTTTTTCTAATTATAGATGGTCACATATTAAATTCCTTTTGAGATCAAGCTTAAATAAAATAACAAAAGACCGAGCTTGGCTAGCCCGGCCTTTCTTTGTGTGACAAATATGCTATTTAAATATGAATTGGCAAACCTAAAGCCAACTCAGAAGCATCCATAGTAATTTCCCCTAAAGATGGGTGTGGATGGATCGTTAATGCAATATCTTCTGCATTCATGCCAGATTCAACAGCTAATGATAATTCAGAAATCATATCACTTGCGCCAACTCCGCCGATTTGTGCTCCGATAATGACATTGTCTTCATTTGTTGTTACCAAACGTACGAATCCTTCAGTTTTACCTAAAGAAATAGCACGGCCGTTACCAGCGAATGGGAATTTATAAGCTGTTGCTTCTAAGCCCGCTTCTTTGGCTTCAGCGATTGTCATACCAACACTTGCTAATTCTGGATCAGTAAAGGCTACAGCAGGCATTGCTTTGTAGTCTACTTCTACTTTTTTACCAGAAATTGCTTCTGCTGCAATTTTTGCTTCGTAGCTGGCTTTATGAGCCAGAGCAGCACCTGGTACGATATCCCCAATAGCGAAGATGTTTGATACATTAGTTCTACCTTGTTTGTCTACTTTAACTAAACCACGTTCGCCAACCTCAACACCTGCTTGTTCTAAACCAAGATCATCCGTGTTTGGACGACGTCCAACTGTTACCATTACATAGTCAGCCGTTACTGATTCTTCTTTGCCGTCTACTTCATATTTAACAGTTACGCTGTCGCCGTTGTCGATTGCTTCTTTAGCCATCGCTTTGGTTACAACTGTTACATTTTTCTTCTTGAAGTCATCTGTAACGAGTTTAACCATGTCTTTTTCATAAGTTGGTAAGATTGAAGGACTACCTTCTAAAATTGTTACTTCAGAACCAAGGTTAGCATAAGCGCCACCTAATTCTGCACCGATAACACCGCCACCGATGATCACAAATTTCTTAGGTACTTCTTTCAAGTTCAAACCACCAGTAGAATCTAAGACACGTCCGCCAAATTTAAAGCCTGGGATTTCGATTGGGCGAGAACCAGTTGCTACGATCGCATTATTGAATGAGTAAGTTTGAGCTGAATCTGGATGAATAACACGCAATGTATTTTCATCAACGAAGAACGCTTCTCCTTCAATAATTTCGATTTTATGTTTTTTAAGAAGGAAACCAACACCGCTTGTCAATGTATTAACAACTTTATTGTCTTTCCATTCCTGTGTTTTTGTAAAGTCTAACTCAACATCTTTAGCTGTTACACCAAACATAGTTGAATCTAGTGATTCTTGATAGTGGTGTCCAGCTGCGATCAATGCTTTTGAAGGAATACATCCAACGTTTAAACATACACCGCCGATAAACTCACGTTCAATAATCGCAACTTTTTGACCCATTTCAGCAGCACGAATCGCTGCAACGTATCCTCCAGGGCCTGAACCAATTACGACTGTATCTAATTCAATGGCGAAATCTCCTACTACCATGTGATAATCATCCTTCCATTAATAATAATTCTGGATCAGCTAATAAACGCTTGATGTTGTTCATTGCTTTTTGAGCAGTTGCGCCATCAACGATACGGTGGTCAAAACTCATTGAAAGTTTCATAACACGTCCAACAACGATTTCACCGTCTGCATTTACAACTGGTTGTGTAGCGATTGTACCAACACCTAAAATTGCAACTTCAGGGTAGTTAATAACTGGTGTAAACCAGCCGCCGCCAACTGAACCAATATTACTGATTGTGATAGAGCCATCACGCATATCTGGACCAGTCAATTTGCCTTCAATTGCAAGAGCTGCTTTTTCGTTGATTTCATCAGCGATCGCAAACATGCTCTTAGTGTTCGCATTTTTAACGTTTGGTACATATAAACCATGATCAGTATCTGTTGCGATACCAATGTTATAATAGTTTTTATAAACGATTTCTTGTGCTGCGTCATCAATGGATGCATTCAAGATTGGGAATTTTTGAACCGTTGCAGTCAATGCTTTTACAACGTATGGTAAGAATGTTAATTTTGTACCGTTTGCTGCTGCAACATCTTTAAATTTCTTACGGTGATCCCATAGTTTAGATACTTCAACTTCATCGTGTAAAGTAACATGTGGTGCAGTATGTTTACTGTTAACCATTGCTTTAGCAATTGCTTTACGCGTTGGCGTCATTTTTTCGCGTGTTTCAGCTTCGCCTAAATCAGAAACAAATGGTTTAGCAGGAGCTTTTGGTGCTGCTGTTTCAGTTGTTGCTGAAGCTGCAGTTGTTGAAGCAGTTTGTTCAGCTTGTGCTGATGCTGCTTGTCCGCCACCTGAAATAAAGCTTTCAATATCCGCTTTTGTAACACGTCCACCTTTTCCAGTTGGTGCAACTTGTGTGATATCTACATCTTTTTCACGAGCAAATTGACGTACTGATGGCATAGCCAACACACGTTTGTTTGGATCAGCCGCTGCTACGACACCAGTTGATGCTGCTGGAGCTGGTGCTGCTTGTTCTGTTTGTTCTGTTTGAGCAGGTGCACTTGCTGCAGGAGCTGCTGAACTTGATGCAGAATTATGTCCTGGTGCATCGATTTCGATCAATACATCCCCAACGTTTGCTACTGTACCTTCTGGAACAACGATGTTTTTAACTGTTCCTGTCACTGGTGAAGGAATTTCTTCAACAGATTTATCGTTTTGAACTTCCAATAAAGTATCATCTTCGTTGATTGTATCGCCTGCTTTAACGAACCATTTTACGATTTCGCCTTCTGCAATACCTTCACCGATATCTGGTAATTTAAACTGGAAAACGCCACCGCTGCTGTCCGCTGCTGGTGCTTCTGGAACAGCTGCTGGTTGTGCAGGTGTTTGTTCTTGAGCGGGAGCTGCTGGTGCTGTATCATTTTCAGGATGTCCAGGTGCATCGATTTCAATCAATACATCTCCAACATTTGCTACTGTGCCTTCTGGTACTACGATTGATTTAACTGTTCCTGTAACTGGAGACGGTATCTCTTCTACAGATTTATCGTTTTGAACTTCTAATAGTGTATCGTCTTCATTAATGGTGTCTCCTGCTTTAACGAACCATTTTACGATTTCGCCTTCTGCAATACCTTCACCAATATCTGGTAATTTAAATTGATAAGCCATTTTTAAGCCTTCCCTTCCTTTGATCGTATCTGTTTCACTGGAAAACTGCGGAAAACAACAGCACTGAATTTTCACACAATACATCCATGTGAAAATTCAGATTTGCTGTTTAAAGCAAATTTATTCAGTTCCTAATTAAAATTCTGCGATTTCTCTAGCTTTCGCTTCGATATCTTTAGCATTTGGCAACCAAATGTTTTCTGCTTGTCCAAAAGGGAAGATTGTATCTGGAGCAGATACACGACCAATTGGCGCTTCTAATGATAATACTGCACGTTCAGAAATTTCAGAAACAACCATAGCGCCAACGCCAGCTTGTTTTTGTGCTTCCTGAACTACGACTACGCGACCAGTTTTTTCAACTGATTGAATAATTGTTTCCACATCTAAAGGAGCGACAGTGCGTAAGTCAATGATTTCAACAGAAATATTGTCTTTTGCTAAGTTGTCAGCGGCTTTGATTGCTTCACGAACCATTGCACCGTAAGTAATGATAGAAATATCAGTACCCTCACGAGTAACAGCTGCTTTATCTAATGGTACTTCGTACGCTTCATCCGGCACTTCCTCACGGAATGAACGGTATAATTTCATGTGCTCTAGGTAAACAACAGGGTCATTGCTTCTGATTGCAGAAATCAATAGTCCTTTTGCATCATATGGATTTGATGGGATAACCACGCGGATACCAGGAGATTGAGCGATTAACCCTTCCAAGTTATCTGAGTGAAGTTCTGGTGTATGCACACCACCACCAAATGGGGCACGGACAGTAATAGGCATATTACGAGTACCACCCATACGGTAACGAGTACGAGCCATTTGACCGACGATTTCATCAAATACTTCAAATACGAATCCAAAGAATTGGATTTCAGGAACCGGACGGTAACCTTCTAAAGCTAAACCGAAAGCTAAGCCACCGATTCCAGATTCGGCTAATGGCGTATCAAAAACACGGTCTTCGCCAAATTTTTCTTGTAAGCCTTCAGTTGCACGGAAAACCCCGCCATTTTTACCCACGTCTTCACCGAAGATCAGTACGTTTTCGTCTTTCTCTAATTCAAGAGCTAAGGCATCTGTAATTGCTTGGATCATTGTTTTTTGTGCCATGATTATTTCGACTCCTTCGCTTCGTAGAATGCAATTTGTTCTTTGATATTTTGAGGTTGAACTTCAAACATATTTTTCAAGAAATCAGAAACTTTTTGTTTTGGAACTTTGTCAGCTTCTGCAATTGCTACTTTAATTTCTTCTTTTGTTTTTTCGATGACTTCATTTTCTTTTTCTTCAGACCATAACCCTTTGTCTTCTAGATATTTACGGAAACGAGTCAACGGGTCTTTTTGTACCCATTCGTCATCCATGTCTTTTGAACGGTAACGAGTTGGATCGTCACCTGATAATGTATGTGGACCATAACGGTAAGTTAATGTTTCAATTAAAACAGGACCATTGCCATTTGCAGACCATTCACGAGCTTCTTTAGCAATTGCATAAACTGCTAATGGGTCCATTCCGTCAACAACAATCCCAGGAATTCCAGCTGCTACTGCTTTTTGTGCTAATGTTTTAGCGGCTGTTTGTTTTTCACGAGGTGTTGAAATCGCAAAACCATTATTTTGAATGATAAACACACCATTTGCTTGATATGCTCCTGCAAAGTTAATTGCTTCATAAAAGTCGCCTTGTGAAGAACCACCATCACCTGTATAAGTGAAGACAACATTCTTCTTGCCACGTTTTTTCATTCCTAAAGCAACTCCTGCTGCTTGAATGTACTGCGCGCCAATGATGATTTGCGGTGGTAGAGCATTTAATTCTGGTGCGTAATGGTTACCTGCTACGTGTCCACGAGACCATAAAAATGCTTCTGTTAATGGTAAGCCGTGTTGAACTAATTGAGGGACATCACGGTAACCTGGTAATAAGTAATCTTCTTTTTCCATAGCAAATTGACTTGCTAATTGGCTTGCTTCTTGTCCAGCTGTTGGTGCGAAAAAGCCTAGACGACCTTGACGGTTCAAAGCAGTTGAGCGTTGATCTAATACACGTGACCAAACCATACGAGTCATCAATTCTACTAACTCATCATCTGATAAATCTGGTACTGCATCTTTGTTTACGATTTTCCCATCTTTATCTAAAATTTGAAATGTTGGAAAATTATCGTCGACTTTTTCCATAAGTGCGTTAAAGTCAATAGGTTTTTTTTTCTTTGCCTTTGCCATGTTGTCACACAATCCTCTCTATTACGTTTCTATTTTTCGAAAAAAATAAAACAGTGTTAAAAACTGTATCACTTTTTATCGACTACACTTACAAATTATCACTAATTTGCTAAAAGAGCAAGTAAAAAGTTAGCATTTCTTCAAATTTCATTAAAATACCTAAACCTTTCGTATCAAAGGTTAGTGATTAAAATCACAAACAAGAAACCGTTTTACAAAAAGGCTTGCCAAACGTATCTTTTGACATCCAACTGTTATAGTCATCATATCTATTGTTATGCTACAGAAGATTTCAAGGTCAGAAATTATTTACCAAAAACTGAATAACCTTTTTCCGAATATAAGAAAAAGAACAAAGACAAAATTTTAAGTATTTTGTCTTTGTTCTTTTAAAAACGAATATTATTAATCAAATAATAAATTTCCTGCACTCTTTACGAACAAAAAAATTAAGTACAAAGAAAATTTTCGTTATTTTTCATAAAAAAGTCGATTGAAAAAATGCGTCAAAAACTGAATTTCATCAAATCGACAACCTAATAGAAATTGAAATTCTCTTTTTCTAAATCAAATCCACTCTTTGGTAATATGAATATAGAGTCGTTTCGCAACTTCTACCGTAATTAAATATAGTACAATGATCAAAATGAACCAACCCCAGTAATTAGCTGGAAGTTTCACAAAGTCAAAAACTTCCCGTATTGGTGTCAAGACAATCAATATACCTAACATGACCGCTCCTAAGCTGGAAAGGATCACAGCTGGCGATGCAATACTTTGAACAAATGGCATTTTTCTAGTTCTAACCATTTGAACAACTAACGTTTGACTAACTAACCCCACGACAAACCAACCTGTTTGGAACAGATGTTGACTGCCAATCGTATTGGCACTGAAGACAAACCACATGACTACGTATGTCATAATATCAAAAATACTACTTACAGGTCCGATACATAGGGTAAATTTCATCAAGCCATTCGTTTCCCAACGAACAGGTTTTAATAGATCCTCTTCATCAACATTGTCCCAAGGAATCGCTAATTGCGCAATATCATAGATCAAGTTTTGAATCAATAATTGAATAGAAAGCATTGGTAAAAATGGTAGAAAGGCACTTGCAATCAATATTGAGAAAACATTCCCAAAGTTTGAACTAATTGTGATTTTAATATATTTCATCATATTACTAAAAACTTTTCGACCTTCGATCACACCGTCTTCCAAAACATTCAAACTTTTCTCTAATAAAATGATTGAACTAGCATCTTTTGTAATATCTGCAGCTGTATCTACTGAGATTCCAACATCTGCTTTACGAAGGGCTGGAGCATCATTGATCCCGTCTCCCATGAATCCGACTGTATGACCATTTGCTTGTAGCGTCTCAATAATCCGAGATTTTTGCATAGGATTCAATTTCGCAAATAGATTCGTCTTTTCTACTTCTTCTTTCATTTCTTCATCAGACATGTTGTCAATATCAGAACCAAGTACGACATGCGAAACTTCTATTCCAACATCCTTACAGACTTTTTTAGCGACAATATCATTATCTCCTGTTAGAACTTTTACGTTCACTCCATGTTGATGTAACGATTTAATTGCAGTAATTGCTGATTTTTTCGCAGGATCTAAAAAGCCCATAAAACCAATCAGAGTCATTCCTTGTTCATCATTCGCGCTATAGATCGCCTCACTGTGAACATCTTTTTTGACAGCTACGGCTAGCGCACGCATTCCTTGTTCATTCATACGAATGTTAACTTCACGCATTCTTTTTTGTAATTCTGGTGTTAATGGCACAATCTCCCCATTGATCTCAGCATGTGTACAAACGGCTTCCATTTCTTCGACGGCTCCTTTTGTAATCATAAACTGATGACCGTCTGCATTTACAACGACTGTTAAACGACGACGTGAAAAGTCAAACGGGATTTCGTCTAATTTTGTTACTGAGTGGTAGGGACTTTGATTGTTATTTTCTTCATAGAAATTAATCACAGCAATATCCATTAAGTTTTTCCATCCCGTTTGATAATGAGCGTTTAGAAAAGCCATGTCCAATACTTGGTCATTGACTTCACCTAATGGATCTAAATGTTGTACTAACACAACTCTGTCTTCTGTAATCGTTCCTGTTTTATCCGTACATAAAATATCCATACTGCCTAAATTTTGAATAGAAGGTAATTCTTTTACAATTACTTTATGTTTGGACAAACTTAACGCACCTTTGGCTAAATTACTTGTTACAATCATCGGAAGCATTTCAGGCGTCAAACCAACAGCTACAGCAATTGCAAAGAAAAATGCCTCGCCCCATTCTCCTTTAGTGAGCCCATTGATCAAAAATACAATTGGAAATAGAATCATAACCATTCTTAGTAAAAATTTACTAACTTTAGTTAAGCCGATATCAAAAGAAGTTTTCCCACGTTGTGTTGTCGCATTTTTGGCAATATCACCAAAAAATGTATTTTGTCCTGTTTTTAAAATAATTGCTTTTCCTTGTCCACTTAATACGTCAGTTCCCATAAAGATCAAGTCTTGTATATCTAAAGCAGAAACCGAATCTGAATTTTTATCAATCCCTGCATCAACAAATTTTTCTACCGGCATTGACTCACCTGTCAAAGAAGATTGATTGATAAATAAATCCTTTGTCCAAATTAATACAGCATCCGCCGGAATCATATCACCTGTCGCAAGTGTTACGATGTCTCCTGGTACAACTTCATCCATCGGAATTTCTTTCGTTTGCCCTGCACGCGTGACAGCTGTTGTATTTTCGATTAACTCTTTTAGATTTAAACTTGCTTTTTGAGAACGATATTCTTGAATAAATGCAATAATAACACTAGCTAAAATCATAATTCCCATGACAAGTGCTGCTTCAAAATCTTTTGTTGCAGCAGATACGACCATTAGCAAGGCTAATACATAAACAAACGGATCTTTAAAAGCTTCTAAAAACATAATAATTGCTGGTGTTGGTTTTTGAGCGGACACTTCATTTGGTCCATACTCTTCTAAACGATCTTTAGCATCTTCTTCCGATAATCCTTTTTCTGACGTACGAAGTTCCATCATCAATTCGCGTTCAGAAAGTAATGCTAATTTTCTCAGTTCTTGGTCTTTTGTTGTTTTCTTTATGTCTGCAGATTTTTTGTTCATCATTTTCTTTTCCTCCTTGTGCTTCATCTTATCTAGGAGAAGAAAGGAAAAATCATTTCGATTTCATCATTTCTAAGACGAAGGCTACATTAATTTTGTTTTTTGACTGACCGGGGTCTTCCATGCGACTCTTCCTCTCTTTTATGTATTTTTAGAAAATAGATTTTTTTGATAAGTGTTAGGCAAATCTTTTAGGACACACACACTTTATTTCATTTCTTTCCGACTTTTGATTTCTTTTTTGCGGAATTTCGCTCTCTACGATCGCCAAGTACTTTTCATCATCTACTCTGTCTGCTCCACAGCCAGTCGTAGTGATTTGTTTCAAGGCTACAATTTTTTTTAGTCAGCTTTAAGTAGTCAACTTCTGTTTCCCTTCCGACTTTTGATTTCTTTTTTGCGGAACTTCGCTCTCTACGATCGCCAAGTACTTTTCATCATCTACTCTGTCTGCTCCACAGCCAGTCGTAGTGATTCAAAGCAAAACGCACACTCAACAATAGAGTGTGCGTTAATTAGCAACTTAAATAAAGTTTCTCTATCGTTGAGCTTTAGCACTATAGGGCGTAGATAATTTCTTATCAGCTACGTTATGAATAACCTTCACGATCATTCCTGTTAAACCAACTAAGAGTCTCTCGATTCTTTCGCGGCAGCAGCATGTGTCCATATAGGAGCCTCACCTAACAATTATTCAATTTTTTATCCGTAATCATCATAGTCCATAAAGCTAAGATTGTCAAAAGATAGCTGTTCGTCATTCTAACAGCGAAAATTGAAACAAATTTAGATAGAAAATATTACAATCATTTTTTACAAAAGATTAAGTATAATTACATATATAAATTCAACTGGTTACGTAAATTATAGTTATGTCCTTGGAAATTTAGATACAAAAATATCTGTCGCAACACAGAATTCATAAAGAAATCAACCCACGTGATTCGCTCAGATAAAAAAGAAATATAAATCATTCTATCAACCTAAAGAGAGATACAATGATCCAGCAAACGTTCAGTTATCTCAATAGAAAAAAATTGAAATCAAATACGCTCATATACCTCTTCTATTTTTCACCCTACCGAAAATTATATATGATCAAGTAACTAATTATAGTTTTACTAATTAAGAACAAAAAATCTTGCTTTTTTATGAGATTTTAAAAATTGTAACACTTGAAAATCAAATATTTGGGATTGGTTCACTTAGAAGAATTTCGTCACTTTGACCAAAATAATCCACCTTCATAGCCAATAAATCTGTCCGCCAATAAGCTACCCCTGCTGCTCCAGCAAGCTCAGTGAATTCTTCAAAGATAATGTCACCTGCTTGTGCTTTTAAAACTGCTTTTTTTATTTCTGCAGAAGACTCTGTCACAGCAACCGTTTTAGGTTTACCATTCAGTTGGATTTCAATATATGACGCCTCATCATAGTAGCGATAGACGCCCGCTTCTACCAAATAATCATATCTTTCAACGCCGATCTTTTTAAAATCGCGGATCAACTCGGAAAATTCACCTGCGTTTTTTTCACTATTGACGATTCCTTCGATTGCTTTTACATTAAGACTCATCTTATTCACCCCTATTTAATCGTGTAAAAATAGATCTAAGTCAAAACTTATCAAGCTTTGACTTAGATCTTGGTCAGTCAACAGAATAATCATGCTTCAACAAAAGGATTGATTATTTAACTTCTTCCACTTCTGCCATATCTTCAATATATTTATAGACTTGTTGTCCAGCAATTCCGCCTTCGCCAACGGCCGTTGTGATTTGACGTAACGTTTTTTCACGAACATCCCCAATAGCAAAAACACCTGGTATACTTGTTCTCATCTCTTGATCTGTTTCGATCCAACCTTCAGCATTTGTTAATCCAGCTTTTATGAATGGTTCAGTCAACGGATCAAGTCCAACATAGATAAAGACACCATCCGCATCGATTCCTTTCACTTCATCCGTCAAAATATTTCTTAATTGTCCACCTGTTACGACCATATCATTCCCAACGATTTCTTCCAAAACAGTATTCCATTCAAAAGAAATTTTTTCATTGGCAAATGCACGATCTTGAATGATTCTTTGCGCACGTAGTTTGTCACGACGATGCACAATCACAACTTCTGAAGCAAATTGTGTTAAATAAATCGCTTCTTCCACTGCTGAGTCGCCGCCACCGATCACTAAAAGTTTTTTATTGCGGAAGAATGCACCATCACAAACCGCACAGTAAGAGACACCACGACCTGCAAATTCTTCTTCCCCTTTAACGCCTAGTTTACGGTGTTCACAACCTGTAGCAATAATCACTGTTTTCGCTTGATAAGTTTTGTCATCGCAAATGACTTCTTTATAAGCTCCCTGATCTTTGATATCTAGCACAATGCCATATGCATTTTCAGTCCCAAATTTCTCAACGTTTTCGTACATTTTATAAGCTAACTCAGGTCCCATGATCGAATCAAAACCTGGATAGTTTTCTACTTCAGCTGTATTATTCATTTGACCGCCTGGTGCACCGCGTTCGATCATCAATACTGAAAGATTAGAACGTGACGCATATAGCGCTGCAGTCATTCCAGCAGGCCCTGCTCCGATTATAATTACATCATACATAAGTTTTTCACCCTCCGAATTTTTCAAGTACGTTTACTTTACAACTTAACGAGTTGATTGTCTATCTTTCTGCCCAATGGTAGTAATTGTTCAAAACAAATTTATTTTGAGTCATTTATTTCCGTTTTTCATTATAGCATGCTTTTTTCTAGATAGCATCTGTTTTATACTTACTTTTAATAAGAAAAAAAGTGCGATGTAAAACCAAAAATCAGTTTTACTCCACACTTTACATCTGAATAAATAGGGAGAAAAAAGCATCTACTACGCTTCTGTCTCAAATTTTTTATCCTTCACTATTTTGTAATTTATACATATCAGCATACAAACCATTTTGCGCTAATAAATGTTCATGATTACCACGTTCAACGATCCGCCCTTTATCCAATACTAAAATCAGATTAGCATCACGAATAGTAGACAGACGGTGAGCGATCGCAATCGTTGTTCTACCTTGACGCATATTCGCTAAACCTTCTTGGATCAGCCCTTCTGTCTCAGTATCGATATTTGCGGTTGCTTCATCCAGCACAAGAATTTTCGGATCTGCCACAATTGTTCTAGCAAATGAAATCAACTGACGCTGACCGCTTGAATAACTTGCACCTCGTTCGATCACTTTGGCATGGTATTTTTGGGGTAAGGTTTCAATAAATTTATCTGCTTGAACAAATTCGGCTGCGGATTTGATTTGTTCATCCGTGATTTCTGGATTCAACATCCGAATATTCCCAGCGATATCGCCATAAAACATAAACGCATCTTGTAA
The DNA here is from genome assembly GCF_058216535.1 of Enterococcus sp. AMC1251. Taxonomy (NCBI): domain Bacteria; kingdom Bacillati; phylum Bacillota; class Bacilli; order Lactobacillales; family Enterococcaceae; genus Enterococcus; species Enterococcus sp. AMC1251. Next base: position 2,400,966 of record NZ_CM177098.1, read on the forward strand.
AACCAACCCTAATTTTTTTCTTAATTCTGGTAATGGATAATCCCGAATATCACGGTCATCGATCAAAATTTCGCCTTCATAAAACTCGTAAAAACGCATCAAAACATTAATGATCGAGCTCTTCCCACTACCTGTATGACCAATCAAAGCCACAGTTTCACCTGGATTGGCTATAAAACTGATATGATTCAAGACATTATTCTCACCATCATAAGAAAAACTAACATTACGAAATTCAATTTTCCCACGAATAATTTCTGCGTTAGCCCCAACATTTTGCTGTGGTGTCAATTCTTCGTTCTCAAAGATTTTCAAAATACGGCTACCTGCAACCATGCCATCTGTGAAGACACTTAAAAAGTCCATCATTTGCGTCATTGGATTAAAGAACGCTTGGACATAGGTAACAAAAGCATAAATCAACCCAACTTCTACCGGAGAATCTAAAGCATCATAACCAAACAAGGTTAAAGTCAATCCAATCGCTAGTGTATAAAGAAAATTAATGATCGGTCCTAAAAGCAATGAATTGGTCTTGATCATTGAAAAACGTGTCTGTAAATAATCGTTATTCGTTTCTTCAAATTCTTTTTCTAAACGATGCTCTTGTCTGAATTGTTGAATAATCTGCATGCCAGATATATATTCGTTTAACTTCGTATTCAACTGACTAAGTTTTTCACGCATACTTCTATAAACTCTCGAACTGAATTTCTGATAATACCAAATCACGATAAATAAAATAGGTAAGAAAATCAAGTTATACAACGCAATTTTCCCATTTATTTGAAACATCGCAATAAATGAAGATAGTACGGCGAAAATTCCTGTTAAAACCATTAAAAAGACATACCAGAATTCAAATAATGTTTCCGTGTCGTTGGTTACACGAGAAACGATGGAACCTGCTGGTGTTTGATCAAAATAACGCATACCTAATGTTTGTAGTTTTTCAAACAATTTCACACGAATATACTGATAGGTTTTCAGTGAAGCCGTTGAATATAAGAACCACTGGAAAAACCAGACGATACTTTTAACGATAACACCAAATAGATATAAACCAGCAAAAAAGAGAATCACTTGGTTAGAAGCTGTTTTCGGTGTTAGATAATCATCCATAAACGTTTGAATGATCCTTGGTAAAATAATATTGATAATTGACAGGACCAATGCAAACAAAATCGCTATTATAAACGTACGGCGAAACGGCCGCGCAAATTTTAACAAGCGTTTGACGATTAAGACTTGTTCTTTTAAGGGAACCGATTTTGTCCATTCTGATTCGTATTTTTCTTCCATTATGCTTCACTCCCTTCGATCTTCGCTTCTAATTGTTGTTTATCCCACATACGCTTATACCATCCAGCAAACCTTAATAGCTCTTGGTGTGTTCCACGTTCAACAATTTTTCCTTCATCTAATACAATGATTTCTTTTGCATGCATCACACTACTTAGTCGATGTGCCGCAATGATCGTTGTTTTTTCTTTTCTTGCTTCTTTTAAATTAGAAAGAATTGCTTCTTCCGTTTTAGCATCAACAGCTGATAAAGCATCATCTAAAATCAATAATTCAGGATCAACGATCAATGCTCTAGCAATTGAAATCCGTTGTTTTTGACCACCGGATAAAGAAACACCACGTTCTCCCACCAACGTATCATAGCCTTTAGGAAACGCTTTGATCTCATTATTAATAAACGCCATCTCAGCTGCTTGTTCTACTTCCGCTTCGGTAAAATCAGGATTAGCAAAACGAATATTATCCCGTACTGTCATTGAAAATAGAAAATGATCTTGAGGAACATAGCCCATTGAATTCATTAAAGCATCCAATGAATATTCTTTGATATCTTGACCACCAAATGTCACACAACCTTGATAACGATCATATTCACGCATCAATAATTTTAAAATCGTCGTTTTCCCAGCTCCCGTTTTCCCAACGATTCCTACTGTTTCTCCTACACCAACGGTAAATTTGATTTGTTCCAAGGTTGCGTTGTCATCTTTTGGATAGGTAAACTGAGCAATTTCCATCGATAACCGACCTTTAGCGGGGGATTGGATCGCATCTTTTTTCTCAATAATATGTGTTTTTTCATGGAGTAACTCATTCACCCGATCATAACTTGCATTGCCCCGCTCCAATACATTAAACAAACGGCCAATCGCAAACATCGGCCAAACAAGCATCCCAATATAGCTTATAAATGAGATCAACTGCCCGATCGTGATTGTGCCTTCCATAATAAAACGTCCACCCATAATGATTGTCAGAACATAGGAAATCCCAATAATCAACGTAATAAATGGATCAAATAACGCGTCCAGAAAGTTTACTCGTTTGTTTTTGACGATGGCATCCTCAATTTTCTCTGTAAAATCTTGAATATCTTCTTTTTCTTGTCCAAAGGTTTTGATGACTTTTATACCGGTGATACTCTCTTGGGTTTTATCATTGATCGTAGAAAATGCTGCTTGTGAATCACGGAAAGCATCGTGTAATTTGGACCCTAGAACTCTCGATGTTACAGCTAATAACGGTAACGGAATCAACGCAATCAATGTTAAACGCCAATCCACGAATAAAACCATGGCAATAATCGTCGCGCCCCCTGTGATCAATGAATCCGCAAAAGTTAGAATTCCTGATCCAGCAACATTTTGAATGGCGTTTAAATCATTCGTTGCATGCGCCATCAAATCACCCGTTCGATACTTTTGATAAAACACACTATCCATTCTTGTGAAATGATGGAATAACTGACGTCTTAAATCTTTTTCCAGCTTCGCTGCACTTCCCCAAATATGTGTCCGCCAAATATAACGAAAAATATATTGTGCTAAAGCTGCCACTAATAGAATACTGACCCAAAACAAAATAGGTTTAATTGCCAGATTTTTATCCGCAATTTTATCAACAACAATCCCAATAACTTTTGGTGGAACTAACTGCACAAGCGCCACCATAACCAATGAAAATACCCCAATAAAATAGCTCTTTTTCTCTTTCTTGAAAAACCACCCTAATTTTTTAAATATAGACATGTACATTCTCCTTTTCAAAATTGACTACTCTGCGCTCACATCTTTCATTTGTTGTTTGTCCATCTCCACACAACTCCTTTCATTTACTAAAAATAAGTGCAAAAAAACGGACCAAAAAATCGGCCCGTTGTGCGCTTGAAATCTGTTTAACAATGAAAAACCTTATTTGTCTCCTTGATTCTTCATTTGTTGCATCATTTGACGAATCTTCTTCTCAGAAGGCTTTTGTCCCATAGACATCATCATCATTCGTAACATTTCCTCATTAACGGGAGGATTCTTTTTAAAATAATCTTGCATATATTTGCGCGCAAGGAAAAATCCACCTGCTGCACCTGCTAATAAAGCGATAATCGCGATCAATACTACTAAACCTGTTGACATATAAATCTCTCCTTTCTATTTAGAAAAGCTAGACAAGAACTTCTGCGAGTTTGTGATGCAGTCACTATTCTTATCAAACTTACTATTTCTCATTTTTAATGGGGTATTTAGCCCTATTTCAATAAATTGCTCTCAAGAAATCATTTTACTAGAAACAGACCAAAAAGAAAAGGTCTTTTGTCATATTCTTCACAAGAAATTTACGAAAGATCCTTTCGTTTCTGTTCTTATTGTTGCGCTTCTATTTTTTCCAATAAATCTGGGTCGAACTTTTGTGATTTTAACATGGCAATTTCATAGCCATAAGGTGCTTTGCTCGTCTTCTTATCAGCACCTACATAAGGTGTTTCTAAAATTTTAGGTAGTTCTTTCAATTTTTTATGATGAACCACTTTATTTAATGCATCAAAACCAATCGTACCAAAACCAATATTGGCATGGCGGTCTTTATGAGAGCCCATCGGATTTTTAGAATCATTAACATGGACTACCTTCAAACGATCTAATCCAATGATTTTATCAAATTCTTCCAGTACACCGTCAAAATCGTCTTTTACGTTATAACCAGCATCATTAATATGGCAAGTATCCATTGTGACAGATAGCTTTTCATTTAGCTTAACACCTTCAATAATCGTTGCTAACTCTTCAAACGTACGACCTAATTCCGTGCCTTTACCTGCCATTGTTTCAAGCGCAATTTGCGGCACTTGCTCTTTCCATAAAACTTCATCAAGACCTTTTATGATTTGTTTTAATCCTGCCTCCACACCAGCACCTACATGAGCACCTGGATGAAGAGTGATTTGCGTTGCACCTAGTGCATGAGCACGCTCAATTTCCTGACGTAAAAAGGAAGTAGCAAAACCAAAATTTTCTAATTTGATCGTATTACCTAAATTAATAATATAAGGTGCATGCACAACGATATTGCTTAAATGATGCTCAGCCATAAATGTTTGACCTGCTTCAATATTCATCTCTTCAATTGGTTTACGTCTTGTGTTTTGAGGCGCCCCAGTATAAATCATAAACGTCGTTGCTTCATAACTCGCAGCCTCTTCCGCTGAACCTAGTAACATTTTTTTACCACTCATACTAACATGTGAACCTAATAACATAATGATCCTCCTAATTTTAAAAGCTGAACAAGCTGGTTTAGTCTCAACTGAAAAACTAGCTCACTTTTGAATTACCTACCTATATATTCACAAAACTTCTGCTAAATTCTATATCCTTTAAAAGAGTACGTGAAACTATCAGAAAAAACAATCTTTTTGCTTATAAAAAAGCTGTGTCTACTTCTTGTTGTTCTCTGCAAAACGAGTATAACTACCAATCCATTCTTCCATCGAAATTTTACCAACTAATTCCCCAATTAGTTCATAAGGAATATTTTTCGGATTACTGAACCGAATACAACTTTTCCCCATATTCAACTTTGTTGGAACTCCTTTTTGATATTCTTCTTGAAACCATGCTAACAATTCTTTATTTCCCATAATGCCCATATGATATAAGGATAAGTGCTTTTTCTGAGCAGCTAAACTGATAAACGGCAATGGTTCATTTTTTCTACCTAGATAGCCCTGCTTAAAGAAACTCAAAGGAACAACATAGGTAGGCATCCCATATTGCATTCGCAAAATGAAGCCTTCAGGTATATTTTCAGCAATACCTTTTGCTAACCGCTGATAAGAATCTTGCCATTTCCCATCGATATTCTCTACATATTTTTGTATTTCTTCCACAAAAACCCTCCATATCTTGCCTAGCTTAACTTATAGTCAGATGCTAATTTATCAACTATGTCTCTTACTTTTTATGGTTTTCAGCCTTCCAGCCTGTTTCAGGATATACTGCTATTTTACCACAAAACAGCTCCTTCTATTACTCTCCATATTTTTTTCCAAATTAAAAAATCTATCCCTCATTACATCATGGTATACTAAATATATTAATTAAATAAGAAAGTAAGGATTTATTATGACTATCATTGAAGATTATATCGCAAATACTCCAGAAGATCGCCAAACTAAACTACAGCAACTGTATACTACAATCAAACAACTTATCCCTGAAGCAACAGAAAAAATGTCTTATGGAATGCCAACCTTCTACGAAAATGGTAACTTAGTTCATTTTGCTAATGCTAAAAATCATATTGGATTCTATCCCGCCCCAAGTGCCATCCAAATGTTCAAAGAAGAATTGAGTGCATTTAAAACAAGTAAAGGAGCTATCCAATTCCCTTTAGATCGCGAATTGCCACTAGAATTGATTAAAAAAATCGTACTATTTAGATTAGAAGAAAATAAAAAAAAGTAGAAACTGGAAAAAAGTTGCCACAATTTTATACAAATCAACTTACATTACATCTATCTTTATTATCGATTTATGTTAAGCTTTATTGATTAAGTACCTATAAATACCTTAACAACTGTTCATTATAGATTTTTTTTGCTATAATATCACGGAATGTATCATTATATTGAGGTGAAGCTTTTGGACAATCAGAATAATTCCCGTCAAACGGAACAACATTCTAATAAAGTACCAGAAAAGAAAAAAATTTTTTTAATTATAAATGTAGTGATCCGTGTACTACAATCATTATTTGTTTTTGTAGTTATCATTTTACTGTTAGGCGGTGCTTTAGGTCTTGGGATCGGTATGGGTTACTTTGCTTTTCTAGTTGAAGACACACAACCACCAACTAAAGAAGAACTCCAAACAGAAATTAGTGATATCACTGAAGTTTCTAAAATGACGTATGCTGACGGTACCAATATCGCTATGATTAAATCTGATTTAGTTAGAACAAGAGTTGACGGAGAACACATTTCTCCTCTTTTGAAAAAAGCGATTATTTCTACTGAGGATGAATACTTTGAAGAACACAAAGGTGTAGTACCAAAAGCTGTAATTCGTGCTTTTGTTTCTGATGCAACAGGTTTGGGCGGATCTTCTGGAGGTTCAACATTAACACAGCAACTAGTAAAGCAACAAATACTAACAGATGAAACAACATTTAAACGAAAAGCCACTGAGATATTATTGGCTTTTCGCATCGAAAAGTATTTTTCAAAAGATGAAATTGTGACTACTTATTTAAATGTTTCACCATTTGGACGTAATAACAAAGGCGAAAACATCGCCGGTGTTGAAGAAGCAGCCAAAGGTCTTTTTGGTAAAAATGCCAATGATTTGACCCTTCCTCAAGCAGCTTTTATTGCTGGTCTTCCGCAAAGTCCGATCATTTATACACCTTATAGCAATACAGGCGCCTTGAAAGATGACGAAAATCTAGCTTATGGAATGAAACGAAAAGATTTTGTTTTATTCAGCATGTATCGTGAAAAAGCTATCAGCAAAGAAGAATACGAAGCGGCAAAAAATTATGATTTAAAACAAGATTTCCAGCCACAACAAGAATCAAATCAAAACACTGAAGGCTATCTGTACAATGCGGTATTGGAGCAAGCCGCCAATACTGTGATGGATGTTAACATAGAGAAGGCTGGAATAAAAAAGGAAAACCTAGACGAACTAGGACTTTCTCAATACAAAGATCAAGCACGAAAAGAAATCCAAAATCGTGGATACACAATCCAATCAACCATCGATCAAACAGTCTATGACACGATGCAAAATGCCGTAGCAAACTTTGGTTACATGCTGGATGACGGTTATGGCGCCGGATTGGTTGAGACTGGGAATGTTTTGATGGACAACAAAACAGGCAGAATCATTGGTTTTGTAGCTGGTCGTGATTTTAATGTCAGTCAAAGCAACCATGCATTAGATACAGTGAGACAAGTAGGTTCTACAATCAAGCCTATTTCGGTTTATGGACCTGCTATCGATCAAGGAATGATCGGATCAGAAAGTCGCTTAGCCAATTATCCTACCTCATACAGTCTTAACGGCGAGGAACTAACGAATGCAACCAATTCTGGAACAAATACATTTGACACTGTCCGTCATTCATTAGAATGGTCGTATAATATTCCAGTGTATCATCTAAATGAAGCCATGAAAGCGCAGATGGGCGATGATAATTTCTCTTACAATAACTATCTAAATAAGATGAATTACCCTGCTAGTGATGCTTGGGCTTATCAATCTGCTCCTCTAGGTTCTGTAGAAGCAACTGTTCTAACTCAAACGAATGGCTTTCAAACTTTGGCGAATAAAGGACAATATCAAAAAGGCTATATGATTGATAAGATTACAGACAATAGCGGAAAAGTTATTTATGAACATAAAGATGATCCGGTTCAAGTATACTCTGAAGCTACGGCTTCGATCATGAATGACATGATGCGTTCTGTCTTAGATTCCAAAATAACCACTCCATTCAAAAATATGATAAATGGACTCAATCCAGCCTTTGGAAATGTCGATTGGGTAGGTAAAACAGGAACAACGGATGCTTATAAAGATGCTTGGTTAGTTGTTTCAACTCCAACGATTACCTTAGGTTCTTGGACAGGTTACGATAACCCTACGGCAATGAGTCCTAATAGTGGGGATCAAAATAGTGCCTACTTAGCAAATCTAGCAAACGCAATCTATTCTGTTAGACCCGATCTATTCGGCGCTGGTGAAAAATTCACTCTCTCAAAAGATGTTATCAAATCAAAAGTATCAAGCTTTACAGGGGAAAAACCTGGTACTTTCGCCTATAATGGTGGAACTTATACAACCCCTGGACCAAATGTTGAATCTTTCTATGCAAAAGATGGCGCTCCAAAAAGCCAATATAAATTTGGTTATGGTGGATCAGATGCAAATTACAGTGCTTATTGGGGACGTTATGCTACATCTACTACCTATACCCCTCCCTCTTCTTCGGAGAAAAAAGAAGAAAAGAAAAAAGAGGATGACAAGAAAGAAACGAATACACCAACATCAAGTGGAAATAATAACTAAATAAGAAAAAAGAAGACGGATGACAAAAATCATCCGTCTTCTTTTTTCTTATTTAGTTGAACCTTTTTGATCCATACCATATGGTAAAATAACAGTCTTATCTTCAATTTCTTCTTTATTCATTAATTTTGTCAAAAGACGCATTGCCACAGCACCAATATCATATAACGGTTGTGTCACGCTTGACAGACGTGGGCGAGAAACTTCTGTTAGTAGTGAGTTATTACTTGTAATGATTTCGAACTCTTCCGGCACTTTCACACCGGCATCAATCATCCCATCCAATAAACCAATTGCTAATTCATCGTCTGTCACGTAAGCAGCTGTTGCACCGCTATTGCGGATTCTTTCAGCTAATGAGATACCTGCTTTAAACTTATATTCAGCTTCAAAAATTAGCCCTTCATTATAAGATAAACCATTTTCAACTAGAGCTTCTTTATAACCTTTGATACGATTTTGGCCGTTAATAGGATCAATCAATGCACCACTGACAAAAGCAATCTTTTTATTGCCATTTTTAGCTAATAAATTTGTTGCATCTTTTGTTGCCTCTGTATAATCGATGTTTACACTACCTACTTGCTCATCAGGATCAATCGAACCAGCTAAAACAACTGGTGTTTTAGAACGAGAAAACTCGCCACGAATCTCATCAGTAATATGATGCCCCATAAAAATGATTCCATCAACTTGTTTCGCCAAAAGATTGTTTAATACATTCACTTCTTTTTGATCATTACTATCAGAGTTTGCCAAAATAATGTTGTATTTATACATTGTTGCAACATCATCAATTCCTCGGGCTAGAGAAGCAAAAAATATATTACTAACGTCAGGGATAATAACACCTACTGTTGTTGTTTTTTTACTTGCTAAACCACGGGCTACAGCATTAGGACGATAGTCTAAGCGGTCAATTACTTCTAACACTTTTTTCCGTGTAGCAGGCTTCACATTGGGATTGCCGTTAACTACACGAGATACAGTCGCCATGGATACATTTGCTTCACGTGCAACATCATAAATCGTAATTGTTTGTTTTTCCATGTTAATTCTCCTAAATATTTATAGTTTTTTCCATTTTCTGAAAACGCTGTTTACATTTCTCACTAAGAATAGCAGAGTTCTTTTATTATTGCAACCGTTTTATCACATTTTCATGAAAATTTACTTCACAACATTTCAAAAAGCACTCTGGCTGATTTCGTGGTATGATAATGATAAGTTTTACAGTAACCAGCTCTAAGAGAAAGAAGGATATCTATGAATCAAGAAAAAATGAATGATCTAAAAAAATGGATGGCTAGCCAAAATATTGAACTTACTTATATTAGTGATCCTGGTCATATTGCCTATTTTTCTGGCTACAAAAGCGATCCTCACGAACGAGTTTTAGCTTTATTTATCTCCTTAAATCATGACCCTTTTTTATTTACTCCTGCGTTAGAAGTTGAAGATGCTGAAAAAAGTTCTTGGGCATATCCAGTTTATGGCTATCTCGATAGTGAAAACCCTTGGGAAATCATCGCCAAGTTAATCAAAAAAAATGGGAACCCGAGTAAGATTGCTACTGAAAAAGACTCCCTAACAGTTGCTCGTTTTGATATTTTAACTAATTATTTCCCAAGTAGTGATTTTTCGTTCAGCGTCACACCAGTTATTGAAAAGTTACAACTCTTAAAAACACCATCAGAAGTTTCAAAACTTATGGAAGCTGGAAATTGGGCAGATGTTGCTTTAGAGATTGGTTTCAAAGCGATTAAAGAACGTGCCAAAGAACAAGAAATACTGGCTGAAATTGAGTACCAACTAAAACGTCAAGGCATTCGTTCAATGAGCTTCGATACTTTAGTTCTGACTGGAAAAAATGCTGCGAGTCCACATGGTAATCCTGGCAATACTGCTATCGCTAAACAAGACTTTGTGTTATTCGACTTAGGCGTTGTTTATAATGGCTATTGCAGTGATGTTACGCGAACAGTTGCTTATAAAGAACCGAATGATTTTCAAAAAGAGATCTATTCAATCGTATTAGAAGCACAATTAAAAGCGATGGATGCGGTCAAACCAGGAATTACTGCTGGCGAATTAGATGATATTGCGCGTGGCGTTATCAGCAGTTATGGCTATGGAGATTATTTCAATCATCGTTTAGGTCACGGTATAGGCACTACCGTTCACGAATATCCTTCTCTAGTCACCGGAAATGATCTGATTATTGAAGAAGGTATGTGCTTCTCCATTGAACCGGGGATTTATATCCCAGAACAAGTCGGTGTGCGCATTGAAGATTGTTTACATGTAACTAAAGCTGGTTGTGAAGCTTTTACGAAAACACCAAAAGAATTAATGATCATCGACTAGAACTATAAAAAAACAAAGCCTGCATCCTGCTTAGAATGTGGGCTTTGTTTTTCTATTTCCCTCTACTATCTTCTACTGTTTCTTTAACAGCTTTCTTTGTATCATTTTTTGCTTCAGCTGCTTTTTCTGGAACATCCTTCGTCACTTCTTTTGCTTCTACAATACCTTCAGAAACTGTTTCTTTCGCCTTTTTCGCTGATTCTTTAACATCTATATAGATATCATCTGAAGTATCTTCTACAATATCGCCTAATTCATCGATTTGCTCATTTACATCGTAAGAAGTCTTTTTAAAACGATCTGATAAGTCATCCGTTTGCTTTTTAAATGACTCTAAAACTGTATCTGAAACGCCATGTGCTTTACCTAGTGAATCTTTCGTCTTATCTTTAACGTTTCCAGCTAAATCACCTGCTTGTTCTCCTAGCACACTCGCTTTCTCTTTAGCAATCGATGATAATTCAGAACCTTTTTGTAAAGCGTAATCTGTATAATCCGTTGCTTTATCTTTAAAATCATCTGCTTGATCCGCTAAATCTTCACGTAATTCTTTACCAGATTTTGGTGCTAATAAAAGTGCCGCAACTGCCGCAGCTGTTCCACCAATAATTGCTCCTAAAAAAAATCCACCTTTTTTCGCCATGTTTATTCCTCCATTATTTTATTTAATTGTTTCACTAGTTTTTGATGATTTTTTTGAGCGAAAAGCTCTAAAAGCCGCTCCACCTACTTTACTGACAACGCCTGCCTTAGCAGTCGTCTTTCCAACTGCTCCAACTTTTCCAAGTAAATTTCTGCTAGAATAATTCAACTCGGATACACTTTCACTCAACTCTGCAACTGCCGCAAACAACGGATCGATCGTTGCTACTTTTTTATTGACATCATCTAACAATTCGTTACTTTTTACTAAAAGTCCCTCTACTTGTCTAGATAAAATATCTACATCTTGTGTCACGACCTCAATCGTTTTATTGGCTTCATCAACCGTGGTAGTAACTTTATCTACGGTTTTACTAATTTTCATCAATACTAAAACAATAAATACTACTAACACAGCAAACGCCACTGCAGCAATAATCGCTGCAACCTCTCCACCTGTCATCTTCTTGCTCCTCTCATCAATTATTCCATATTCTTAGAATAACACCAACTGGTTTTTTTCACAAATTATTCAGTTAACTTTGTTATCCTAATTATAACAATTTATAGCCTACGTCTCTAGATTAACTTTATAGAAAGAAAGTCAAGACAAATACGTTTATTTCCGAAGGAGTAGTTTTTTCTCACCATTTATTCAAATTTAGTGCCCGAAACAAAACTGATTTTCAATTTTGTTTCGGGCTACTTAAAATGAGAAGATCCTATAAAATATTCAATTTATTTCTTTTTAAGTGTATCTTCTTTAGTAAGTTCAGCACCTAATTCAATAATATATTCACGTAGATTATCTTTCACTTCTGGATGAATTAAGCCGTATTCAATACTCGTTTTCATAAAACCAAACTTATCACCTACATCATAACGTTTGCCCTTGAATTCTCTGGCAAATACGCGTTGCGTTTTATTCAATGTATCGATGGCATCTGTTAATTGGATTTCACCACCAGCTCCTGGTTTTTGTGATTCCAATACGTGGAAAATTTCTGGTGTTAACAAATAACGACCGATAATCGCTAAGTCACTGGGTGCTTCTTCTGGTGTTGGTTTTTCAACAAAATTATTTACGTTATACAATCCTTTAGAAACTTCAGCCTCTGGATTAATAATTCCGTATTTTGATGTTTCTTCATGAGGAACCTTCATTACAGCGATCGTTGATGCATGTGTTTCATCATAATCATTCATCAATTGTTTTGACAACGGAATTCTGTCTTCCATGATATCATCACCGAGCATGACAACAAAAGGTTCATTACCAACAAATGCTTTTGCTTGTAACACAGCATGCCCCAATCCTTTTGGATGAGACTGACGAATAAAGTGAAGATTAACATCCGTTGTTTCTTCTACTAATTTTAATAAATCAGTTTTGTGTTTCTCACGAAGATTACTTTCTAATTCAAAGTTTGCATCAAAATGGTCTTCGATTGGACGTTTTGCTTTCCCTGTAACAATCAAAATATCTTCGATTCCTGATGCTAATGCTTCTTCCACGATAAATTGAATCGTTGGTTTATCTACAATCGGCAACATTTCTTTTGCCATTGCTTTTGTTGCTGGTAAAAATCTTGTGCCCAGTCCAGCTGCTGGAATAACTGCTTTTTTTACTTTCATGCCAATTGGCCTCCTAAAGTTATATAGAGAATTCATTCTCTGTTTTACCATCACGTAGCATAATCTCTTTTGCCGCTTTTTTTACATCTTGACCTTCATATAATACCTTATATATTGCTTCTGTGATTGGCATGTCAACACCTAACTGCTGAGATAGTTCATATGCCGCTTTCGTTGTTGAGACACCTTCTACGATCATGCCCATATTTTCAAGAACTTCATCTAAACTATGACCTTTTCCTAGGAGATTTCCAGCTCGCCAATTGCGTGAGTGAACACTCGTACATGTAACGATCAAATCACCCACTCCACTCAAACCGATAAAGGTTAAAGGGTTTGCCCCCATTGCCACACCTAATCGACTGATTTCAGCTAAACCACGTGTCATAATCGCAGCTTTCGCATCATCGCCAAAACCTAATCCATGGATTGCCCCTGCTCCTAAAGCAATGATGTTTTTCAACGCAGCGCCCGTTTCAACACCAATTACATCATCATTTGTATAAATTCTAAAATAATCATTCATAAACAAAACTTGGACATAAGTTGCCAGTGCTAAATCTTCACTTGCCGCAGTAATCGTTGTAATATCATGAACAGCCACTTCTTCTGCATGACTCGGACCAGATAAAACAACCACACCACTTCTTTTTTCAACTGGAATTTCCTCCATCAAAATTTCAGATATTCGTTTATGACTGCCTTGCTCCAATCCTTTGCTAGCATGAATAATCAATGGTTGATTTGTACATTTTTCTGTAAATTCTTGTGCCACCGCTCGAATTGCTTTCGTCGGAACAACAAACAAGACTGCATCGGCATCTTGAATACATTCTTCTAATGACCTCTTCCCTTGAATCGATTCTGGGATAACCAGATCAGGCAAATAATGATGATTCGTATGGTGCATGTTGATTTCATCAATTTGTGCTTTATTATGTCCCCACAGACGAACCTCATGACCATTTTCTGCTAAAACCTGTGCCAATGCAGTTCCCCATGAACCTGGACCTAAAACAGCAACTTTTTGTTTCATTGGTGAAAATCTCCTTTCAAAATAAGAAAAGCTGAACGAACTCGACCAGCTTTGGCAGAAAGATAGGAAAACTAACTGAGTCGCTCTTTGGCTCCTTCAAGTTTTATCTTCTTTAAGAAAAGCTAGTTTGTGAGGCTAGATCATAGAAAAGCTGAACGAATCGTTTAGCTCTCACAGAAAATAGGAAAAACTAACTGAGTCGCTTTTTGACTCATTTAGTTTTTATCTTTTTTCCGAAACCCTATTCACTATTCAACTTCTTATTTCTTTAAATAACTAAATTAAACGACTAATTTTATAACTTTCATACCCATCTAACATTTTACCATAGCTTAGCTGGAATAGGCAGTTCTAAACGACCTTTTTTACAGTTCCTTTGTCGCGGTCATAAAATTTTACTGTTCCTGTTTTACGACGAATGATCACGAGCACGATTGCTCCGAAAAATAACACAAGAGAAACGAGTTGCGAAACTCGAATACTTCCAAATGCATATAAACTATCTGTTCGCATTCCTTCAATAAAGAAGCGTCCGAAAGAATACCAAATAATATAGCCTAAAAAGACTTCGCCTTCTTTTAGGAAATTTTTCTTTTTCCTTAAAATAATCAATACAACAAACCCTAAAACATTCCAGAGAGATTCATATAAAAATGTTGGCTGGTGATACGTTCCCTCAATATTCATATTATCGATAATAAATTTTGGTAAATGTAAACCTTCTAAAAAAGTCCGTGTTGTGGCTGGACCATATGCTTCATGATTCATAAAATTGCCCCAGCGTCCAATTGCTTGTGCCAAAATAACACTTGGCGCTGCGATATCTAAAAATGTCCAAGTCGAAATAAAACGATGTCTTGTAAAGAAAAACAATGCAAGTCCTCCACCAATCAAACCACCATAAATTGCCAGACCACCGTTTCTAGTCAAAATAATCTCAATTGGATTATCGACATAATCTTGCCACTGAAAAATGACATAGTACAAACGGGCACCAATAATTGCACTCGGTAATCCCCACAACATAAAGTCAATTACGTCATCTTCTTTCAAACCGACGCGTACAGCTTCCCTACTACTAAGCCAAACAGCTAAAACGATCCCTGAAACAATAATAACTGCATACCAGTAAACAGATATTCCAAAAAGATTAAACGCAACTGGATTTACTTGTCCTAACATTTGGCTTCCTCCTAAATTTAAAATATAGCGGGCTCGTTTAGCTCTGACAGAAAAATTGATTAAAACGTTCTTTGGCTCATTTCATTTTTATCTTTTTTCCGAAGAACTAGCCCCGCACAGTTAGATATTACCAGAATTTTCCTCAATCAAACGAGTCAATCGTTCTTCAAATGATTTCGTAGCATCATACCCCATCGTTTTTGCACGGAAATTCATCGCAGCTACTTCAATAATGATCGCTACATTCCGCCCAGTTTTCACAGGAATACGAATTTGCGGCACATCAACATTCGCAATTTCTACCATTGCATCATCTGATCCTAAACGGTCATATTTTTTATCTTTTTCCCATGCTTCTAAGTAAACAACAAGTTGGACCTGCATAAAACCGCGTACAGCACTTGCGCCGAATAAATTCATTACGTCGATAATCCCAATCCCACGAATCTCGATCAGATGCTGTAAAATTTTAGGCGGTTCACCAACAACTGTTAATTCATCTTGCTGATAAACATCTACTCTGTCATCTGCGATCAATCGATGACCTCGCTTGATTAACTCTAACGCTGTCTCACTTTTACCGATACCACTA
This sequence comes from Enterococcus sp. AMC1251, assembly GCF_058216535.1. Taxonomy (NCBI): domain Bacteria; kingdom Bacillati; phylum Bacillota; class Bacilli; order Lactobacillales; family Enterococcaceae; genus Enterococcus; species Enterococcus sp. AMC1251. The sequence continues at coordinate 2,416,792 of NZ_CM177098.1, forward strand.
TCGCCTTGAATCAAGACACCCAGTCCATAAACGTCGACTAAAACACCATGTACGCTCGTTCTTGCTGCTAAACGACTGTCAAGATAGCTCGATAACTCTCCTAACAATCTAGATGTAGAAATCGGCGAGCGTAAAACGGCTAAGCCTTTTTCTTTCGCTGCCTGCACCATTTCCTCAGGTGCTTCTAATCCTCTAGAGATAATAAAAGCCGGCGTATCCTTCTCACATAAACGACGCATCACCATCAAACGTTCTTCCGGTATCATTCGTTCAGAAAATGTAATCTCCTTACTACCGAATAACTGCAAGCGATTATGAGGATAATAATTAAAGTAACCTGTCAATTCCAGTCCAGGACGGGAAATATCTCCTGTTGTGATTTCTCTATTTAAACTTTCTTCATCGCCATAAACGACTTCTAAAGAAAGCTTTTCTACCAGTTGATGAATTTTTACAACTTCTTCCATCTTTATCATTCATTCCTTTCCAGTTCTCTACTCGTTCCATTTTATCATTTCAGGTGGGAAGTTTCTAGCTATTAGGAAGATGTCAGGGGTTTTATTTGATTTTCTTTATATCTGATTATTTATTTTGACTAAAGAAACATTATAAAAATACAGCTTTGTTAAAGTCTAAATGTAATTATCTGTTCTTTCAATTTTTCGATAGTAATATGCTTCACTCAATGATTCTATGTTATTTTTTTCATTCAAAAAAATAAAAAAAGGGACTGACGTACCACTCTCATCAGTCATCAAGCCTAAAATAAGCCAACTATTCTACTATTTAAATTATCAACACTTATGACTTATTGTCTAACTAGTTCTAACTTTTGTTCGTTGACAATTACAGCGTTCTCTTTTCCATTTGTTATATCAATCGTCCGAACATTATAATCAGTACCGTACACCGCTTCAACATGACCGAATCCTCCGTCATATAGAATAGCATCCTACCTTACATCAATATCAAACGGGGTTGAATCCTTATCTATTTCACCTTTTTTTATTTGATATTCACCATAGAAATAACCCATGTTCAATAAATCTTTCCATGCTTCAGTATCTCCTTCTGGTATTTCTTGGTTCAGCAAAGGACTATTTTGTACTGGAGTAACAGTTCCTTTCCTATCTACGGCTTCGGCAGCACTTGCAATTGACCCTACTAACAACAAACACATAACCGTTGCTAAAAAACAGCACAATTTTTTTTCATTTTTTATCCCTCCTATCTTATTTTATAAAAAATAGTTCATTTCGATAATCATCAACCCTCACTTTCTTTTTGGAACTATCCATTAGCTCTATTCGCGATTCTATTCATCTAAAAGAAACTATTCTAATTATATTTACTCGCCCTAAAAAACATTTGTTTATTTATTAATATAAATAAGAACATACCATGAATGTTACACTTACATAACTTATTATCATTAAATATTTAGTGTTACTATATTGACTAGATTCAAGCATACTTACTTATTGACTATCTCTATTTAATTCGTATACTTAGTTTGTACTGTTTCCAGTGATAAAAACATGTATTGGATGTGTTTCTCATAAAAAATAATTTAAAAGAACAAGCGAGAAATCTACCTTTAGCCCCCGGTGTCTATTTAATGAAAGATAAACATGGAGCAATCATCTATGTAGGTAAGTCAAAAAAAATACGGGAACGTGTCGGTAGCTATTTTGTTCAGAACAAACAACATTCAAGTAAAACAATTCGGATGATCCAACAACTACATAGTTTCGATGTGATTGAAGTAGACTCCGAACTTGACGCTCTCTTGCTAGAATGCGAATTGATTCAAGAATACCGTCCAATATATAATCGGCAGATGAACTCTTTTGAAAAATATAAATATATTGAAATCAATATGGAAAAAGAAGACATTTCACTCAATATATGCACTGTCCCAACGAAAAAAAATTGCTTTGGTCCTTTTTCCATCAATAGGAAACTTTCAGAACTAAAACAAATTTTAGAAAACCTATATGGATTAAATCAGAAAAATTATTGGCAACAAACTTTCTCTGAAAACGCCATGCCTCAATTAGACTCAAAGACTGTTGCTACAGGATTGTTTGGTGCATTCACTCAGAACAATCAACTACCTCAAAATCGTTTAGAAGAAAAAATGATTTTAGCCGCAAAAAATCAGTCATTTGAAAAGGCACTGAAATTACGTGAAGATTGGCAATTTCTCACGCGCTTTTTCAATCAAAATAAAAAATTGATCCTAGCATCTCAAACCAATTGGCAACTTTTGTCTATTCCGATTGATTCAAAAATAAAATATTATCTGATCTATCAAGGTCTTATTCTAAATAGCCGAATCCTTACGAAACAAACTTTTTCTAAATATACACCTAATGAAGTCGCAAAAAAAGCTCTTCCTAAGAATAAGCCTGAAAACATCCAGCAGTTTTCCAAAGAACAAGTCGATTTTATCAATATTTTGTATAATTACATTAACCAGCACAAAGAATGTCAACTCATCGAACTTACTGATCCGTTTCTATAAAAAAGGATAAAACCCCATTTATCGTTTGGGTTTTATCCTTTTTCACTATATTTATCTATATTACGTTCACTAACGATCATATTTACTAAAGACATAATTACTGCCATTAAGATGGCCGCTCCAAAACTAGAAAAACCAAAATTCATTTCTCCAACAAAGGAAGAGGTCATTTTTAAAATCACCGCATTCACAATGAAGCTAAACAAACCTAATGTAAGCAACGTAAATGGAAGCGATAAAATCGTCAACACTGGTTTTACTAACATATTTAATATAGAGAGCACAAATGCTGCAATAACCGCCATCCAAATACTTCTCACATAAATCATATTCGGAAAAATCACTGAGAGTGAAACAAATGTCAACGTATTAACGATCAAACGTTGAAAGTATGTCATTAGAAGTCACTCCAGTCATCATCGTTCACTTTTTCTGCTTGTTTTCTTTGTTTTTGTTCCTTAGCATACGGATTGGGATTACGTGTATTTCTATTGTACGGGTTTTTATGACCATAGCTGTTGTAATTTTTATGTCTACCTGAAGGAATCAAGACAGCTAAAACAATGTATAGAAAAATCGGACTGCCAATAAAGACAAAGCTAGCTACCACATAAATCACACGTATAATCGTAGGATCTATACCTAACCATTCTGCAATTCCCGCTAAGGTTCCTGTTAGTACCACATTATTGGGAGATTTTGTCAATCGTTTTCTCATTTTTTTCACCTCTCATCTCTTAAATTTTATACTAATATAGCTAAAAAATCATCTTTTCTCTTCCATAAGATAGTTAAGAGCACTACTCTTAACTATCTAAGAAGAGGTGATATTTTCTAAATGATCAAGTTCTACACATTTATTTATCTGTGTCTTTTAAATAAATGTTTCCTGTTGTTGTAGAAGCATTGATTTGCGCCATATCATCATCATTTAATCGTCTAAACTGTAGTAATTGATTGGTTCTTTCTTTCTTTTCACGAGTAATTTCGTAATCACTTAAACGACTATTGATACTACCTAAGCTTGTTTTTACTGTCCCTTCAATCCCTAGTTCAGTTGGTAATGCAATTTTTACATTGCCATTGACTGAACTTGCTTCTATTTTACGTAGTGTTTTTTCTTTTGCTGTGATACGAACATCACCATTGATCAATGAAACGCCGATTGTTTGGGGTGTTGCAGCGATTGTTATTGTCCCATTAACGGTTTCGATGATATTATCAAGGATTTCACCATCCAAGACCTTAATGTCACCATTCACGCCTTCTATTTCAAGCATTGTTGCATCAATTTTATTAAATGTAATAGAGCCATTTGTTGATTTAGTATAAACATCTTTTGCCTTCAAAGATTCAACTGTGACATTTCCGTTTAATAATTTAACTGACACGTGATCAAATGTCCGTTCTGGCAAGTAAAAAATCAAGTCTGCACGAACGCGTTTATTTGGAATTTGGAAGGAAATCACTTCATCATCCACATCGATCTGACTTCTTTCCAAAAAGGCTTCTAGTGGTGTTTCCGCATCCATTTTACCATAAAGTTTGATTTTTCCTTCTACTTTCACATCAGGCTGATCCCATGTTTTAAACACGATATTTCCGTTTGCAACTTTAACATCAATTAAACTCGCAAGTGGTGCTGGATAATTAAATTCATGTTCAAATTTTGTTGTAGCAACACCTGGAACTTTAAAACTAACATCTTTCCATTCCATGTTATCATTCATAGTTTCTGAGAATGTGCTAAATGTTTTTTTAAGGAATGAACCTAATTGAGAGCCTGCTTCACTCATTTTTTCTCCGACTTGATTGATGGTATCTGTTGCTTGATCTTTCCAGTCATCAGGAATATCAAATTTTGAGGCCACACGATCTTTCGTACCCGACCATTGTTCTTTACGAATGTTTTTCAATTCAGCTTCGAGAGCGATTTTTTCTTGAATGCGGTCATCTAAAGAATCTTCTAATGATTTGATTTCAGCTTCTAGTGACGTTCTTAACGCTAGATCTTCGTTTGTTAATTCACTTAATTCTTCTTTAGTGTTTAATTCCATTAATTTTTCTTGTGCTTCTTTGATTTCTTCTTTGACTCCAGCAATTTCAGCGTTAATTTCATCCAGCTCAACAGAAGCACGGTTTGCTTCGGTTGCTAGATTGTCTAGAATTTTTTCTAAGCGTTCATGATCTTGTGCTTCTTTTGCTTTAACATCTTCATCAGAAATTTCAGGTTCGACTACGTCTTCTTCCTTTTGATTTTCTAACTTATTTAATAAATCTACGACTTTATCATTCTCTTTTGTGTCAACAGTTGGATTTGTTACATTTACTTGGTCGGCAGCTTTTTTGATTTGTTTTTCATCTTTTTCTGTCGCCATGTTTTCTAATAAGACTAAAGCTTCCTCCGAAGATAGGATACCTTTTTTAACTAAGTCTAATACTCTTTCTCTTTCTTTCATGGAAATTGCCTCCTTAGCAAATTTTTCACCCGAGGGTGTTTTCCTTATGTACCTATTATGCCTTCTTTTTATTTATTTGTCATAGGACTTAAGAATGAATTTTTGGTAGTCCTCAAGGGTAACAAGTAATTTATTTCGATTTTTGGGCTATATAATAAGAAGAGAGTGTTCAAATCTAATAAAAAAAGAAATAAAACAAGATCTGTTTCATTTCTTTTAGTATATGTGAAATAGACACTTTTAGGTTATCAATTGCTTAGATTATTTGTGAATCTCACGATAAATTAATTTATTTTCTGACATGTCTGATCCAATGCGGATATTCTCTTTGATCATCGCCACAACATCAGCAACGTCTTCTTGATTTGCAAAAATCGTGACTAAGCTGTCACCTTTTTTAACAGGATCGCCCACTTTTTTCCTTAAAACTAGCCCAACTGCTAAATCGATATCGTCTTCTTTTGTTTCTCGACCTGCGCCTAGTTTCATTGCAGCTACACCAATATTATCAGCAACAATTTCTGAAATAAAACCATCTGAATCTGAAATAACTTCAAATTCAAACTTAGCTTGTGGTAATAAGCTAGGATCATCGACCCATTCAGGATTACCACCTTGATTTTTGATAAATTGTTTGAATTTAACTAAAGCAGAACCATCTTTGATCACACCTGTTAACATTTTCCTAGCATCTGCTAAAGAATCTGCTTTATCAGCTAACACAACCATTTGGCTACCGAGTGTTAGAACAAGCTCAGTTAAGTCTTCTGGTCCATTGCCATGTAAAGTATCGATCGCTTCTTGCACTTCTAATGAATTTCCAATTGCATTTCCTAGTGGTTGTGACATATCAGAGATGATAGCCATCGTGTTCCTACCAACTAGATTACCGATTCTAACCATCGCGGAAGCAAGTTCTGCTGCATCTTCTTCCGTCTTCATAAAAGCACCTGCCCCTGTCTTAACATCTAAAACAATCGCATCAGCACCTGCTGCAATTTTCTTACTCATGATCGAACTTGCTATTAGTGGAATCGAGCTAACTGTCGCTGTTACATCTCTCAGTGCATACAGCTTTTTATCGGCGGGTGTTAAATTCCCAGATTGACCGATGACAGAGATTTTGTCGCGATTGACCATCTCAGTAAATTCATCATCTGTTAATTCTACATGAAACCCTTCAAAAGCTTCCAATTTATCGATTGTACCACCTGTGTGACCTAAGCCACGTCCTGACATTTTTGCAAATGGAATGTCAAGCGCTGCAACTAAGGGTGCTAAAACTAAAGTCGTCGTATCACCAACACCGCCTGTTGAGTGTTTATCGACCTTTATACCTTCGATATTCGATAAATCAATCACATCACCAGAATGAACCATTGCCAATGTTAAGTTGGCTCTTTCTTCATCCGACATATCTTGGAAGTAAACGGCCATCAAAAAGGCACTTACCTGATAATCTGGAATCGTATCATTTGTTAACCCTTCAATAAAAAATTGGATTTCTTCTTTACTTAATTCATTACCATTTCTCTTTTTTTCAATAATGTCAACCATTCTCATATTTTGCACCTCGCGCTCTTAATTGTTTAAATTTTAATAGCCACCCGTTGTATCTTTGATTGCTTCATCAACAATAGCAACACTTGAGCTTGCACCTACTCTTGAAGCACCCGCATGAATCATGGCTTTCGTATCATCTGCTGTACGAATACCACCTGAGGCTTTTACACCAATATCTGAACCGACTGTTTTACGCATTAAGGCAACATCTTTGATCGTAGCTCCACCTGTAGAAAATCCAGTTGATGTTTTAACAAAATCTGCACCTGCTTGAACAGATAATTTTGATGCTATTGCAATTTCTCTGTCAGTTAATAGACAATTTTCAAGAATCACTTTAACTAATGCTTTGCCTTTAGCTGCCTTAACAACTGCCTCGATATCTTTTAAAACAGTCTCTTGATCTCCTGATTTTAATGCACCAACATTAATCACCATATCTACTTCAGTTGCACCGTTTTTGATAACTTCCTCTGTTTCAAACACTTTTGTTGCTGTGGTATTTGCACCTAAAGGAAATCCAATAACTGTACAAATTTCTACGGAAGTGCCCGCTAATTCTTTGCTGGCTTGATTTACCCAGTAAGGATTCACGCAAACTGAAGCAAATTCATATTTTTTTGCTTCGTCGATCAAAGTTAAAATTGCTTTCTCATCTGCTTCTGGTTTTAATAATGTATGGTCAATCATTTTATTTATGTTCATTGTGTTCTCCCCTTCCGGAAATTCCGTTCTACACAGAAGAAATTCCGTTCATAATAAGCATTTATAAAAGAGTAGAAATTTACTCTACTCCGATTTCCAACTATAAATTAGTAATTTAAAAGTTTCATTGCTGTAAATTTATCTATCAACAGTACATTAGCATATCCACCAACTAAGGCGCCATGAATTGCCTTGATTTTACGATCTCCACCAGCAATTAGAATTGATTTTTCTTTTGTCTTCAACTCATCAAGTTCAATACCGATCGTACGATTATTGATTTCTTCATCGCTGATCTTGCCATCTTCATTGAAAAATCTAGAACAAATATCACCAACTGCATTTGCTTTGAGCGATTTTTCTTCTTTTTCAGTAAAATAGCCTAAACGGAAATGGAGTGATTCACTTTGAACCGTTCCGACAGTAAAAACAGCAATGTTCGCTTGTCTCCCTAATTCAATAACCTTACGGATATGACGATCTTCTACAACTAAATCTTTGGCTTCCTTACTATCTAAAATGACTGGTAGAGGAAATGTTCTTGCTTTAGTATTTAGAATTTCTGCAAGTAATGTAATCGTCTCAAATGCATAATTATTAACATCAAAGTAAGCAATACCGCCTTTTAATTGGACAACTTCTACTCCCTTGACATCCATCTGACTCATCTTAGAAACAGTCTTATGCATCGTCGTCCCCCAACTAACCCCAACGATGTCACCACTTTTGATAGTATCTTCAAGATATTCAGCAGCATAAGAAGTCAAATATTCTGATATAGAATTGTAGTTTGGGTCAGGTGAAAAAGCGACATGTACATCAACCAAATTATATTTTTCTTTTAACTTTTTTTCGATTTCAAATAAATCTGAAAAAGGATCAAAAATGGTAATTTGAACATAGCCTTTTTCTTTTGCATAGTTTAGCAATCGTGAAATCGTTGGACGTGAGACATTTAATTTTTCAGCTATTTCCTGCTGACTAAGTGAAGATTGATAGTAGAGCCTTGCGACTTCAATACTAAGTTGTTGTTTTTCTTTATCCATAAGTATTTTGTCCGTTCCTTATTATTTAAGCTCATTATAACAAGAACAAACAAGTATGACAAATAGGCTCTTTAGTCTGTTAAATAGATACTTCTTAATTCAGTCAGTTTTTGTTGATCGAAATCCAAACATTCAGCTGCATATTTTTCGGCTGTCTCAAAGTTTTTTTCAATTAAATTGAAGGCATGATCTAAATACTCTTCTTTTACGTACAATGCTGTCGCTAAGGATTCAAGTTGTTCTTCATTAAATCCTTGCTCTCTGAATTGTTGTACTAATTCGTCATTCGCTTTCTTTCTTTCATTATTTGTAATCAGAAAATCTTTGTATATCTCTTCTTTTTCTACGTCTAATAATAACAACAATAATGCTGAAGCATAACCTGTTCGGTCTTTGCCCGCAAAACAATGAAAAATCGTTGATCCCTTTTTATTTGCTAAAATATACTCCATAAATTCAGTAAAACCTTCTTGTGCACCTGAATTCAGTATCAGATCCTCATATACGCCTAGCATGTGTTTATCGACGGCTTCGATTGATTTCAATTTGGCAAAATCAGCCAAACTTGAGTTTTTAGCATTCATTTTTCCAAGCAAATCTAAATTAACATACTCCACATCTTTGATTAGTGTATCTGGAGATTCACTGATCTCAAATTCTCTTCTAAAATCAATAATTCTTTTTAGATTAAACTCATCAACCAAAGTAGTCTGTGTTTCTTGATCTAAATTTACCAAATGACCCGAGCGTAATAATTTTTTTGCTTTGACAATTTTTCCTTCTTTATTTTTAATACCGCCTAAATCTCTGAAATTCGTAATTTGTACGTTCATCTGTCTACTCCTTTTATGCACTTACTTTTTTTCGTCTTCTTTCTTCTGCTAACGCTACAATTCCTAAAAGAACAGCAATAATCACAATTGAAATGTAAAAAATGATAAATGTATCATTCCAACCATGCAGTATATGACCAAAGAAATTCACTCCATCTTTCGCTGGATCAGAGATTTTAGCTAAAAGAATTTTTGCCATTGAATCACCAAAAAGATAAGCGAATGCACCTAATAGTCCACCAGAAACAACTGTTGCTTTTTTGGGGACAAATCCTAACATTGATAAATTAATCAACAATTGTGGACCAAAAACCATCATCCCTAACATAAATAATGAAGCATTGATTACGAGTTCCGTCGTGCCAAGTTGATATCCAATAATTCCGATTGGTAATAAAATCGTACTAACAGTTGCTACTAAAGCAGGACGACCTTTTAATAAATCCGAAAGATATCCCCAAGCTAAGCAACCAATCAGTGCACCCATTTCAAAGTAAAAAATCGTTTGAGCTGCTGCTTCTTGTGAAAAATGCAAATGTTCTGTCACGTATAACGGCGCCCAGTTATCGATGCCGATTCGAACTATATAAACAAATACATTCGCCACACATAAGACCCAAATGTACGGATTCGTTAATAAATATTTTTTGAAAATTTCCCATTTCGTTAAATTCTCGGCATCCACATTGGCTTTTTCAATTGGTTCACCAAAGATTTCTTCACTAGAATTCCAACCTAAATCTTCTGGTTTATTTTTCCCAATGAAAAATGTTCCCACAGCAACAACAGCTGCGACGATAGCTGGAATAATAAACATCCCTGCAACTTGTCCCTTGAAGAAAGTTGTTGCACACCAAACAGCAAAAATTCCTGCAAAGCCACCGCCGATATTATGTGATGCGTTCCATAAACCAATGTATCTACCACGATTGCTTCTGGTTGTCCATTGTGTGATCACAGAAGCACAACTCGGGCCTCCAACACATTGGAACAAGCCATTTAATGACCATAAAACAACAATCCAGCCCATTGGCACATTATTCATCGTAAAGAGAATCCCCATACATAAAACTGTAATTGAAGACAATAATAACAAAATAGATAAAATCTTCTTTGTGTTTTTCCCATCTACAATATATCCAACAACAAATTTGCCAAACCCATAAACAATAGAAAAGACAAAACCTATATACCCAAGATCTGTCGTTGTAAGACCTAGTTGGCTTTTTAATAGTGGCTGTGCTGCCTTGAAGTTATTACGAATCATGTACATCGTGATATAAATCACTACAACGACTAAAAACGGTTTCATAAATTCTTTGAACCATTGTTTTCTTTGTTCAGCTAAGGTTGGTTGCTTCATATTATCAACAACTGCATTCATATCTTCCAAATTTCCTCACCCCAAAATTTTAATTATAATGGTTAGCGCTTTCCAATATAATTGTATAATACACGAGCCCAGAACAAATGTAAACAATATATTGAAATTATGTTCAAAACATTATTTACATTTGTTTACTCAGCTATAGCCAAGATAAAAAATAGAGTGTGAAACAAAAGTAAAAATCACTTTTATTTCACACTCTAAATGCGAGTAAACAGCGAACTCAGAAGCAGCCCTTTCTGTCTCTACTCTACCTTCAATTTATACTATTACTCATCGTGATTGCTATTTAACTCTGTGATTTTACCTGTTGCTAAATACACAATCCACTCACAGATATTCGTCACATAATCTCCAATACGCTCTAAATAAGTCGCTACATGTAGATAGTCAGTTCCACTGACAACCGTTTCTGGATTTGCCTGCATCGCTTTAATGGAATGGCTATAGATGCTGTCAAAATATTCATTGACTCTGGTGTCCATTTTAGCAATCATACGAGCATCTTTTTGATCCGTCTTTACGTAAGCAATCAATACATTATCAACCATTTTCTTTACGTAATCTGACATATCAGAAATTTCTTTTTCGATTTCGGGAATTCTTGTCTCACCTTTTAAACGAATTGTTGATTTTGCAATCGATACAGCGTGATCAGCCATCCTCTCTAAGTCAGAGCTAGCTTTCATGACTGTAATGATCATTCTCAGATCTGTCGTTACTGGCTGCTGTAAAGCAATCATTTCAAAACTTTTTTTTTCTAGTTTAACTTCCATATCATTAATTTCTACATCATAGTCAATGACTTCATTAGCAATCTTTTTATCATGGTTGATATAAGCACGTACAGATTTATGTACAGCATTACTCACCATCATCCCCATTTCATAAAATTGATTATGGAGATTTAATAGTTCTTCTTCAAATTGGCTACGCAACATGCGTGTTCCTCCTTTTGTTTAACCAAATTTTCCAGAAATATAATCTTCTGTTTGTTTTTGTTTAGGATTTAAGAATATTTTTTTCGTATCATTGAATTCTATCAACTCTCCTTGTAAAAAGAAAGCCGTTTTATCAGAAATCCGTGAAGCTTGGGACATGTTGTGGGTCACCATGATCATCGTATACTTTTCTTTCAGTGTTAAAAGCATATTCTCAATCTTACCACTTGAAACAGGATCCAGCGCACTTGTAGGTTCATCTAATAAAATAATTTCAGGATCAACAGCTAAAACACGAGCAATACAAACCCGTTGTTGCTGTCCACCAGATAAAGACAAGGCACTTTTATGCAGTTTATCTTTCACATCATCCCAAACAGATGCTGCTTTTAAACTATTTTCTACCGCTTCATCTAGTACTTGTTTGTCTTTCTCACCTTTTAAACGTAACCCATAAATCACATTTTCATAGATAGAAAAAGGGAAAGGGTTTGGTTGTTGGAATACCATGCCAATTTCTTTACGTAAGTCTACGATATCTGTTTTTGGACCATAAATATCTTTGCCTTTGTATACCACACTACCAGTAATTGTTACCCCGGGAATCAAATCATTCATTCGATTCAATGAACGTAGATAAGTCGATTTACCACAACCAGACGGTCCGATCATTGCAGTAATTTCCCCTTGATTAATATTTAAATCGATTCCTTTTAAGGCTTCTTTTTTACCGTAATATAAATGCAAATCTTTTGATGAAATAATTTCTTTTGTCATCTTGCTCCTCCTAACCAAAATGTCCAGAAACGTAGTCTTCTGTCGCTTGAATTTTTGGTCGTGTAAAGATTTTTCTTGTTTCATCGTATTCGATCACTTTCCCCAAGTAGAAAAAAGCAGTATAATCACTAATACGAGCCGCTTGCTGCATATTATGGGTTACAATAATGATCGTATAATCATCTTTTAGATTCACCAATGTTTCTTCCACTTTACCTGTTGAAATCGGATCTAACGCACTGGCTGGTTCATCTAAAAGTAAAATATCTGGCTTCATGGCGATAGCTCTAGCTATACATAAACGTTGCTGTTGCCCACCTGATAAGGCTAACGCACTTTTATCTAAATTATCTTTGACTTGCTCCCAAAGTGCGGCTTGTTTTAAACTTGTTTCAACAATTTCATCTAGTTTTTTCTTATCTTTTTCACCATGTTGTTTTAAAGCAAATGTTATATTTTCATAAATTGATTTACTAAATGGATTTGGCCGTTGAAATACCATGCCGATTCGTTTACGCATTTCATAAACATCGACTTCTTTAGTATTGACGTTTACCCCTTTATACATAATATTCCCGGTTACTTTTGTATTAGCAATTCCGTCATTCATGCGATTTAATGAACGTAAATAAGTCGATTTACCACAACCAGATGGTCCAATTAACGCCGTGATTTTATTTTTTTCAAACTCTAGATCGACCCCTTTAATTGCCTCGTTATCTCCGTACCAAACATGTAAATCATCGGTATGCAAAGCGATCGGTTCAGGTAATTTAATAATATTGGTCTCATTTAAATTGTATTCTTTCATTCTGATTCCCCTAACATTAGGCTGATGTCATTCTTTTATATAATCTGTTTCCGATAAAACGTGCGCCGAAATTGAAGAGTAACACGACTAAAATCAGAACAGCAGAAGCGCCCGCGGAAACAGCAGCACCATCTGGCATTGTGCCTTCTGTATTGATTTTCCAAATATGAACGGCTAAGGTTTCAGCTTGACGGAAAATACTGATTGGGCTTGAAACGCTTAATGGATTCCAATTACTGAAATCTAATGCTGGCGCACTTTGTCCCGCAGTATAAATCAATGCAGCAGCTTCACCGAAAATTCTTCCAGAGCTCAAAATTACCCCAGTTAAAATACCTGGCAAAGCTTCTGGAACAACAACTTTCAGTACCGTTTCCCATCGTGATAAGCCTAATGATAGACCAGCTTCTCGTTGTGTATAATGAACAGCTTTTAACGACTCTTCAACATTTCTTGTCAACAAAGGTAAGTTGAAAAATGTTAACGCCAATGCTCCTGAAATAATTGAAAAGCCATAGCCAAGTTGCACAACAAAGATCAAAAAACCAAACAAACCAACAACGACTGAAGGAAGTGAGCTTAAAATTTCGATAGACGTACGAATCACATCAGTAACCCAGTTTTTCTTTGCATATTCAGATAAATAAATACCTGCACCCAATGAAATAGGAAAACTAATCAGCATTGTGATCAACAATAAGTATAATGAGTTGAATAATTGAATACCGATACCACCACCTGCTTGATAAGCTTTAGATGGTTTTGTTAAAAAATCCCAAGAAATATGCGGGATACCTCGAATTAAAATATAAAGGAGTAATGCAGCCAAAATCAAAACAATAACACTAGAAATGGCGTATAAGACACCTGTTGCAAATTTATCTGCTTTTTTTGCATTCATTATTTCAAGGCCCCTTTCCTACCAATGATTCGAATAATAATATTGAAAAATAAGGACATCAATAATAGGATCAACGCGAGTGACCAGAGTACATTGTTTTCTACTGTTCCCATAATTGTATTTCCAATACCCATAGTCAAAATACTAGTTAAAGTCGATGCAGGTGTTGTCAAACTAGATGGCATAATCGCTGCGTTTCCGATAACCATTTGAATCGCTAAAGCTTCACCGAAGGCACGTGCCATTCCAAAAACGACAGCAGTTAAAATTCCGGGAACTGCAGCGCGTAAAACCACTTTGTAAATTGTCTGCCAGCGAGTCGCACCTAAGGCTAACGAAGCTTCACGATAATGACGAGGAACTGATTTTAATGCATCAACAGTCATAGTTGTAACAGTTGGTAAAATCATAACAAACAGAACAAATGTCCCGGCTAGAATACCAAATCCTGTCCCGCCAAAAATCGAGCGAATAGAAGGAACGATCACCGATAATCCAATAAAACCGTAAACAACAGAAGGAATCCCAACTAATAGTTCAATAACTGGTTGTAAGATTTTGGAGCCTTTTTTAGGTGAGATTTCTGTCATAAACACTGCCGCGCCAATCGCAAACGGTGTTGCAATGATCGCTGACAAAAATGTTACAATAAAAGAACCTGCAATCATCGGCAAAGCTCCTACCATAGGCTGACCATCTGTTCCTGTTTCACTTGGATTCCAGTTTGTACCGAATAAAAAGTCGGATACTTTTATTTTATCTGTAAAAAAAGTCGCTAGACCCTTACTTGCTACGAAATAAAAGATCGATAAAACAACCAAAACAATCAAAGCGATACAAAGAAAACTAATAAATTTCCCTCGCTGTTCCATTCTAGCGCGCTTTGATTTTGTTAACAATTTCTTCTGCACATCTTCCAAGAAAATTCCTCCTTATTTTAAAAGCGTAGCAGGCTCGTTCAGCTCTGACTGGAAAATAGGACTGAGAGGCCTTTTATCTCATTCCTATTTTATCTTTCCAAGAAAATCCCCAAAATGCTCAACACTTTTTATAATAAAATCAGTGTAACTTTCCAACATAAATTTGCGTTTAATAACATGTAAATCTTGTGTTAAGTTTGTAAATTTTGTGTAAAGGTCAATTATTTAATAAGATTTCCTTGCCAATCCCGCTCTATTTCCATCTTAGAAACAGGAATATATCCTAATTGAGCAATAATTTTTTCTTGTACATCATCAGATAGCATAAAGTCTAAAAATTCATCCGTTAATTGCTTTGGCTTTCCTAATGTATACATATGTTCATAGGACCAAATTGTCCATTTATTCGTTACAACATTATCATCAGTTGGTTTTACACCATCAATGCTTAACGTATTAACTTCCTCATTCACATAAGAAAAAGCAGTATAACTGATTGCTCCTGGTGTATCAGCAACAATAGAACGAACCATTCCGCTTGAATCTTGTTCTTGGGCTTGGATCGCCGTTTTACCGTCTAATACCCAACGCTCAAAAGTCACACGTGTACCACTTCCGGCAGCACGATTCAGCATAACAATTGGAATATCTTTTCCACCGATTTCTTTCCAATTAGTTATTTCACCTAAAAAAATTTTTCTAAGGTTTTCTAATGAAATATCTGATACACCAACATTCTTGTTAACAATCGGAGTAATACCTACTACAGCAACCTTGTGATCTGTCAGTTTAGACGCATCGATTCCTTTTTTTTCTTCAGCAAATAAATCAGAATTTCCAATATCTACTGCACCAGACTGAACTTGGCTCAATCCAGTGCCACTTCCGCCTCCTTGAACGTTGACAAAACGCCCTGGATTTTGATTTTGGAACTCTTCTGCTGCAGTTTCAACTAAAGGTTGTAATGCTGATGAACCAACCGCTGTAATCGATTCACCTCGATCGATCCATTTAGCACAGCCCGATAAAGTTAATATTCCAATTAGACTAAAAAATAATAGCATTTTCTTTTTCATTTATGTCATAATCCTCCAAACTCAATTCAATCAATTCATTTTAACATTAACTGTTTCCGTTGAAAATTATAAGTTGTCTAAATTGATATTTTTTAGAATAAAATAACAAGAAAAGAAGTCATAAAAATAGGAAAAAGTTAAAATGAAAGAGGCCGAAACAAAAACGTTTAGCTCTGAGAAATAAGAGAGAACTCACGAAAATTGCTCTCCAAATTTTTGTGACCAAGTAGGTACTATTCTACATCAGCTCGTACCTCGCTGTGTTTCACAGCAATTTCAGTTTATTTCCGAAGCCTTCAAAACTTAGTGCTTTAGCACTTAGAATTTGATGTAATCGGAGCGAAGCGTAGTCGCTGCTTTTTTCTCGCCGTTTATTCAGATTTAGAGCGCAAAACAAAACTGATCTTTCGTTTTGTCCCACGCTCTTCAGCACTAATTATAACAACGGTGAAATTAGACGAGCTAAACCCTCTTTCAATTTGATGAGCACACCGCGATTGTGATATTTTTCTTCTGTCAAAAGCTCTGATACTTTAGAATCTTCGTAAAAAGCATCTCTTACTTCTTTTGAAAATTCTTGATCATAAATAAGTGTGTTAACTTCAAAATCAAGTCGGAATGAACGAACATCAATATTCGCAGACCCGACAGAAACGATTCCACCATCAATAATCATTGTTTTCGCGTGAATAAACCCATGTTCATAAGTTTCGATAATTGCGCCATATTCCAATAATTCAGCTGAAAATGAATATGTCGCCCAGTAAACCAGCATATGATCTGGTTTATTGGGTATTTGCATTCGTACTTTGACACCAGATAATAAAGCCAATTTTAATGCTTCATGGATCGAGGCATCTGGTATATAATATGGTGTTTGGATCAAGATTTCTTTTTTTGCTATTGAAATCATTTTCAAATAAGTCATCTTAATTTGTTCATGTTCCGAATCTGGACCACTAGTCACCACTTGAACTGCTCTTTTTCCATCAGAATAAATGGGTGGAAAATAAGCAGAATCGTAACTTAACTCTTTTCGATGTTGTGAATTCCAGTCCATTAAAAAGCGATTTTGCAAGCTATATACAGCTTCACCAAGGATCCGTAGATGATTATCTCGCCAATAACCAAATTTTTTAACTTCACCAAGGTATTCATTTCCGACATTGAATCCACCTGTATAGCCAATTTTACCATCAATCACCACAATTTTCCGATGATTTCGATAATTGATTCTTGGATTTAAATAAGGGACAAACAATGGAAAGAAAAAAGCAATCTCTCCACCGATTTTTTTTAGTTCTTCAAAAAATTTCATATTTACTTGTGTTGAGCCCCAGGCATCTAAGAGCAAACGGACTTTTACACCTCTTTTCACAGCATCGATCAGTTCTTGACGAATTTCTTTCCCTAGAGTATCGCCACGATAAATGTAATATTCCATATGTATGTGGTCTGTGGCTTGCCGAATGTCTTCGATTAATCTGTCAAACTTTTGTCTCCCATCCGTATATAAAAGGACCTCATTATTTGTCGTATACAAAGAGCTCTCAAATACAGTTAACATATAAATCAGTTGCTTTGAATCCACTTCTCCAGTTGGCGGATGGGGAAACAAACCTCTTAATAAAGATTGTTTCTCTGATTCTATTTCAGCATTCATCCCAATTTTAGCCTGCATCTTCATATCAAATATTTTGTCTTTTGAAATGCCGCGACCTAAGAAAATATAAAGAATAAAACCTACCACTGGAATAAACATTAACACAAGTAGCCATGACCACGTCTGAGCTGTTTGTTTCCGTTCTCGAAAAACAATAACTAACGATAATAGCATATTCGCAATAAAAATAATAACAAAGAAATTATCATACAAAAATTTCATTTATGCACCCCAATCACTTCACTCATAGAGTAAAGCATAACGAACTTATCAAAATAAGTAAAGAAAAAGCAGACAAAAATGTCTGCTTAGCCTTACTAAATTTTTAAGAAACGACGCATTGAGATGATTGATCCAAGAGATCCTATGCTCATTCCAATAATTATCATTAATAAATCAATCTGCCAAACAAATGATTCTGGTCTTAATAATGAATAATTTGAACTTAACAGCTGCGGATTAAACATCGTATAGAATTTTTGATAACCAAACGTTAATACCAAAATTGGGATGATTGCGCCAATTAAGCCAATCCAAGCCCCTTCTATAAAGAATGGCCAACGAATATAACCATTTTTCGCACCAACCAAACGCATGATTTGAATTTCTCTTTGACGAGAAATAATTGTAATACGAATCGTATTAGAAATCAAGAATACTGCGACGAACAATAGTAAAATCGCAGCTCCCAGTCCCCAGGTTCTAACTTTACCAGCAATACTAAAAATTTTATCTGAAGAAACGCCACCATAATCCGCTTTAAAAACATTTGGCAGTTTTGCAGCTTTTTCTGAAATCCCCTTCGTATCTGATGGCTCTTTCGCACTTACGTAATATACATCATACAATGGATTACTATCACCTTCAAATAAGTTCCACGCTTCACCCATTTGTTTTTGGATTTTCTTTAATTGTTTGTCTTTATTCGAGTAAGAAATTGTTTCAACATTATCGATTTTATTTAACTCTTTTTCTAGTTTTTGCATTTCATCGGGGGTTGTACCAATATCAACGAAAACAGATACTGTTACGTTTTCCTCAATATCTTTTGCTAATTTCGTTGCATTAAATATTACTGCCATAAAAAGCCCAACAAGGACTAAAGTAATCGTAACAGCACTGGCTGAAGCAATTGTCATCCACCCATTACGTTTTAAACTTTTGATACTTTCTAGCACATGAGAAAAGAACGTTCTAATCATCGTAGCCATAGTCTCCTTCCGCTTGGTCTCGAATAATTCGACCATTTTCGATGGCGATTACGCGATGACGGATCGTGTTTACAATCGTGCTGTTGTGTGTTGCCATTACAACAGTTGTTCCTTGTGCATTGATCCGGTCTAAAAGTTTCATTATTTCCCAAGAATTTTCCGGGTCAAGGTTTCCTGTTGGTTCATCAGCAATTAAAACTTTAGGTGTATTTACAATTGCACGAGCAATTGAAACACGTTGTTGCTCCCCACCAGATAGTTCACTTGGAAATACCCGCACTTTATGTTTTAAGCCAACAAGATCAAGAACTTCCATTACTCTTTTTTTGATATCTCTTGGCTTGC
Source organism: Enterococcus sp. AMC1251 (assembly GCF_058216535.1). Lineage (NCBI taxonomy): Bacteria > Bacillati > Bacillota > Bacilli > Lactobacillales > Enterococcaceae > Enterococcus > Enterococcus sp. AMC1251. The sequence continues at coordinate 2,435,957 of NZ_CM177098.1, forward strand.
GTCCAACAACTTGCATAGCGTAAGCAACATTTTCATAGACAGTCTTTTTCGTCAATAATTTATAATCCTGAAAGACAATACCGATTTCTCTTCTAAGGTAAGGAACTTCTGAATTTTTTATTTTCATTAAATCATGACTCGCAACTTTTAAACGTCCTTTAGTTGCTTTTTCTTCACGGTACATTAATTTGATAAATGTTGATTTGCCGGCACCAGAAGGTCCTACAACATAAACGAATTCACCTTGCTTTATTTCTATTGAAATATTTCGAATAGCAGTTGTACCATTGGAATATTTCTTCATTACATCTTTCATTTCAATCATGGCGTATTCTCTCCATCTCTGTTTTCTAGACTATCAATCATTATAGCATGAATTTGTTTCAAGGCTCTTTCAACAGTTTACAATTTTGTTTCATTTCTGTGAATTGATCAATTTAACTTTTGTTTCAAGTAAGCATCAATAAAACCATCCAAATCTCCATCCATTACCGCCTGTACATTCCCTGTTTCATAATTAGTACGATGATCTTTGACCATTGAATAAGGGTGGAAAACATAAGAACGAATCTGTGAACCCCAGCCGATCTCCAGTTGCTCACCACGTAGTGAGGCTGCTTCCTGCGCTTTTTTATCCATTTCTAATTGATAAAGTTTCGCTTTCAACATCCCCATTGCTTGTTCTCTGTTTTTTAATTGTGAGCGTTGGGCTTGGCTTGCTACGACAGTTCCAGTAGGAATGTGTGTAATTCGAACAGCAGATTCTGTCTTATTAATGTGCTGTCCACCAGCTCCACTAGCACGATAGGTATCGACTTTTAAATCGTCGGTATTAATATCGATCTCAACATTTTCATCCAATTCAGGCATAATATCAACTGAACAAAAAGAAGTATGACGACGTTTGGCTGAATCAAATGGTGAAATTCGTACTAAACGATGAACACCTTTTTCAGATTTTAAATAACCATATGCATTATATCCTTTAATTAGAAGCGTCACACTTTTAATGCCTGCCTCATCTCCTGACTGGTAATCTAATGTCTCTACTTGAAACCCATGACTTTCCGCCCAACGTGTATACATTCGGAGTAACATGCTACCCCAATCTTGTGATTCTGTACCGCCAGCTCCTGGATGAAGCTCCATAATAACATTATTTTTGTCGTAAGGTTCGTTTAATAATAAAGAAAGCTCATAAATACTTAACTTTTCTTTTAAAGTCAGTAATCGTTCTTCTAGTTCTGCTTGCGTATCGGAATCATATTCTTCTTGTTGCATTTCACTCATTATTTCTAATTCTTCTAATTCATCAGCAAATTGATGGAATTGCTGATACGTTTCTTTATGAGTATTGGTTTCATTAATTAATTGCTGTGCAGCTTCTGAATTATCCCAAAAACCAGGTTCGGCCATTCTATTTTCAGCTTCAGCAATGTCTTCTTCTAATTGATCTAAGTCAAAGAGACCCCCTGAAACTTGTGATTGATTGATTCATTTCATCTAAACTAGTTCGGATTTCAGCATTTTCCATGATATTCTCTTCCTTCCATTTTCAAAACTTTCTTACACAACAAATGAAGGCGAGGCGAATGCCTCACCTTCATTAATTTTTAAAGACCTTTACCGTGACAATTTTTGTATTTCTTACCACTGCCACATGGACAAGGATCATTACGGCCTATTTTTTCATCAACCTGGATCGGTTTCTTTTTAGCACTTGTGTTACTTTGAGGCTCTTCTTCATCTGTTGGATGAACTGCTTCCCCTTGTGCTACTTGTTCACGTTGAACATTTTGACGAATTTCTGATTTCATAAATAGACGAGTGACTTCGTATTCGATTGCTCCAACCATTTCTTCAAACATATTGTAGCCTTCTGTTTGATATTCAACTAATGGATTATTTTGTCCGTAAGCACGTAAGCCAACTGATTGGCGTAGTTGATCCATTGCATCAATATGATCTGTCCATTTTGTATCAACAACACGCAAAATAACAACTTTTTGAAATTCCAAGATTTGTTCTGGACCGTTTAAATGTTCTACTTTGACATCATAGACTTCTTTAGCACGATTTACTAAATATTCTTTGATTTTTTCTGGCGATTTGCCTTCTAGATCTGCTTTAGAAATAGAATCTTCATGCACTAATGTTGAAGATGCAAAATCGACGATACCATCAAGGTTCCAATTTTCTTTTTCTAGTTGTGTATGGCTATCTACAATACGACTGATCGTACGTTTCACCATATTTAGTAAAGTGTCTGTTAGCTCTGCATCTTCCATAATGACTTCTTGACGTTGGGCGTAAATAACTTCTCGTTGCTCACGCATTACATCATCATATTGTAGGACATTTTTACGTGTGTCATAGTTATTCCCCTCAACACGTTTCTGAGCTGATTCTACTTGTTTACTTAACATTTTACTTTGGATCACAGCATCTGATTCTTCAATGTTCATACGATCTAAGAATGCTTTGATTCGTTCTGAACCAAAACGTTTCATTAAGTCATCTTCAAGTGATAGATAGAATTGAGAAACCCCAGGATCTCCTTGACGACCAGCACGCCCACGTAATTGATTATCAATACGACGAGACTCATGACGTTCAGTACCAATCACTGCTAAACCACCTAGTTCAATAACACCAAGACCAAGCTTGATATCTGTACCACGACCAGCCATATTGGTCGCAATCGTAACCGCACCTTTTTGACCAGCATTCATGATAATTTCGGCTTCTTTAAAGTGATTTTTTGCATTCAATACTTCATGCGGTACTTTTTCATTATTTAATAACTCTGATAATAACTCAGAAGTTTCAACAGCAACTGTACCAACTAAGACTGGTTGACCGTTATGGTAACGCTCTTTAATATCTTGAACCACTGCTTTAAATTTACTTTGTAGTGTTGGATAAAGTAAATCAGCACGGTCATCACGAATGATTGGACGGTTTGTAGGAATTTGGAAGACTTGAATATTATAGATTTCACGGAATTCTTCTTCTTCTGTTTTAGCAGTACCAGTCATCCCAGATAATTTTTTGTACATACGGAAATAATTCTGGAATGTGATTGTAGCCATTGTTTTTGTTTCGTCTTCGATCTCTACGCCTTCTTTGGCTTCGATTGCTTGGTGTAAACCATCTGAGTAACGGCGCCCATCCATGATACGACCAGTAAATTGGTCAACGATCAAGACTTTGCCATCTTGAACAACGTAGTCAATATCACGAAGCATGATAAAGTTCGCACGCAAAGCTTGATCCATGTGATGCGTTAACGCTGTATTTTCAATGTCATAAAGATTTTCTAATCCAAAATTTTCTTCTGCTTTTTCGATACCTGCTTCTGTTAAACTAATTGTTTTAGATTGAACATCGATTTTGTAATCTTCTTCTTCTTTTAGGCGTTTAACAAAATTATCTGTACGTGTATAAAGCGCTGTTGATTTCTCAGCTTGTCCAGAAATAATCAACGGTGTACGAGCTTCATCAATAAGAATTGAGTCAACCTCATCCACAATCGCATAATTTAATGGACGCTGTACCATTTGGTTACGGTAAACAACCATATTATCACGTAAATAATCAAATCCTAATTCGTTATTTGTACTGTAAGTAATATCGCAATTATATGCATCACGTTTTTCTTCTGATGTTTTTGAGTTAATATTCAGACCTACTGTTAATCCTAAGAAATTATACAATTCACCCATCTCATCTGAATCTCGAGTTGCTAAATATTCGTTGACCGTTACTACGTGAACCCCTTCACCAGTTAATGCATTTAAATAAACTGGCATTGTAGCAGTCAATGTTTTCCCTTCACCCGTTCTCATTTCAGGGATGTTCCCATCATGTAAGACAATTCCCCCCATTAACTGAACGTGATACGGAAATAGTCCTAAAACTCGTTTAGCCGCTTCACGGACAACCGCAAATGCTTCTGGTAATAATTGATCTAGTGTTTCACCTTTTTGGTAACGAGCTTTAAACTCGTCTGTCTTTGCTTTTAATTCTTCATCGCTTAATTCAGCAATCGCTGAAGCATGAGATTCTACTTGGTTGGCAATGCCATCCAAGCGTTTTAGTTCCTTTTTATCATTCTCAATTATCTTTTTTAAAAAATTAGCCATGTTTTTAAGTGTTCCTTTCAATAAACTCTATTTATTTTTGCACTAAATGCACAATCATCCTTTCCATTTTATCACTACTTGGCAAGAAAAGAAATAACTTCTCTTAATATTAACAATATATTATGCCATTTTTTATGTATATATGCTTAAAACAAGGAAAAGAGACTTCGGCAAAACGTGTGCCGTCCTGCTTCAGTCTCTTAAAAATCGAATATCCGAAAGTAACTGTCCCTGAAAACAATTTTTCTAAAAATATCTATTAAGCATGAAGCAACTAGATATTTCTAGCTTTTTTCTTGTTAAAATCAAGGTACATTATCAAACCCATTCAATTAATCTGTTTCGATCAAACCATATTTACCATCTTTACGACGGTAAACAATACTAGTTCCATTTGTTTCAGAATCTTCAAAGATAAAAAAGTTATGTCCTAACATATTCATTTGTAAAACAGCTTCTTCACTATCCATTGGTTTTAATGAAAGACGTTTTGTACGAACAATGTCTAATTCTGGCGTTTCATCTGGTGTTTCTTCACCGTTTAAGAAAATAGCTGCTTTAGCAGTATTCATCCCTGTTTCACGAGATTTACGATTAATTTTTGTTTTAAATTTACGAATTTGTCGTTCTAATTTATCTACAACTAAATCAACACTTGCATATAAATCAGGTGATGTTTCTTCAGCACGTAATACTAAATAAGGTAAAGGAATGGTAACCTCGACTTTTGCTGTTTTTTCAGTATAAACTTTTAAGTTTACATGAACTGTTGCTTCAGGTGAATCACTGAAATAACGTTCTAGCTTACCAACTTTTTTCTCTACATAGTCTCGAATAGCTTCAGTAACTTCGATATTTTCTCCACGCACATTATATCTAAACATAACGATTACCCCTTTCATCTGTCACTAAAGAAGGAATAAAAGGACCACTCTGTTATCCTTCTTCTTAATTCTATTATAACGAATTATACTGCTTTTGCCAACAAAATTGCGGTCGTTTTTCTATTTTAATTATTCTGCTACCTTGCGATAGAAAACGTATACAGCTTTGCTGGGTGATTTTCTAAAATAATTTGCGCTGCATGAAACATCGTCCGCCCTGTCGTGTAGATATCATCAACTAGAAGAATATCTTTATTCGAGATATTTTCGTGCCCTTCTTCCGTCAATTTGAAGGGTTGCTTTAAATGCATTCGGTCTGCTCTTCTTTTTTGCACTTGGGATATTCCATCTTCAAAACGAACTAGATAAGGCTGATATGGAATATTCGCCGCCTTCAATAATTCTTCTACTTGATTGAAACCTCTGACCTTCATTCGTTCAATCGAAATCGGCATCGGAATCACTAAGAAATTCTTTTTTTGTTTAAAGTATGTCTGTAAAAATGCTGCAAAACTATATCTAAGTCTATAGTTCCCTTTAAATTTATATTCTTCAAACCATTCTTGCATTGCTTTATTATAGGAAAAAAGGGCTTCATGATGAAAATTATACTTTGGGTATCGTCGTCGCCATTTCATGCAATCGTTGCAATAATCACTGGTTGACTGACGTTGGCATCCATGACAGCTGTCTTTTTTTTCGAGTAATCGGAATTCCTCGGCACACTGTGAGCACAATTGTTCGGATACTATTTTTTTAGGTATAAAAATTTCTTTTATCGTTAAATTTCTAATAATCATTTGACTACAATAGTTACATTTCATCTATGAGTCCCCTCTCTAAACCTAAGCTATTCATTTTTTTAATCTGCTGAATCGCTTCTTTCATAGCTTTTGTGCACCCGTCATGCAAAAACCAGACTTCTCCTGCAGTATATTCCATTCTTCGATCAACTCTACCAGCAATTTGAACAAGAGCAGATGTTGCAAAAACGTTATGATTTGCACCTAAAACAATGACCGAAATACCATCAAACGTTACACCTCTTTCTAATATAGTAGAAGTTATAAGAATTCGATATGCCTTATTCCTCATTTTCAATACCTTTTCTAATCGTTCTGGATCTTGTGAATGAACGCAAGCTAAGGGTACTTCTGGAAATTTTTTTTCAATAGCTTCTTGCAATTGCTCCATCAAAGAAATACTGGGGCAAAAAATTAATACATCATTTTTTATCACGAGGGTTCGAATTTTAGTTACTAATACTTTAGGACTATCTCCTTTCTTGATCTTCTCATGCCATCGATGACACCATTTCATTTTAGGTACGGGCAAGACTCTTCGATGATAGCGAGCTGGTAAAATACTTGTTTTCAATTCATTTTGAGCTGTTTTTTTGGCTAACTCTTTGGTTGGTGTGGCAGTAAGGTAAACAAGGGAACCATTTTTCTTAATTGCCTGGTTTACACCGTATTGCAGGATAGGATTATCTACAAAAGGGAAAGCATCTACTTCATCGATAATCAACACATCAAAAGCTTGAAAAAAACGTAATAACTGATGTGTTGTGCATACTAGCAGTTTAGTATAACGATAACGTTCTTCCATCGTTCCATGAAGAAGGATCGCTGGCTCATCTGGAAAAACTGCTTGTATTCTAGGAAAAAGCTCTAAACAAACATCTACCCTAGGTGAAGCAACGCCTACTCGATACCCATGTTCTAAAGCGTAATGAATCGTTTTAAAGAGCATCTCTGTCTTTCCAGCACCAGTAACCGCCCAAATCATTCTAGATTCACCGTTCTTCACTGATGATAACAACTCATTTGATACTATTTGCTGTCCTTCAGTCAGTTCCCCTTCCCAAGCAAAATAAATCGTTCTTTTTACTGGCTTTGGTTCAGGTAAATGATAAAATTTCTGACTAGTGTCTACTCTACCTAATTGAATACACTCTGGACAAAAATAATGCCCATTGACTAATTGAACTGCCTGCTTATTTTGAATTTGACCACAGCGTAAACATTGGATTGCTTTTTCATTCACATCTTGCATCGTCGATAATTGTTGACTATGTTTCTCGATTTTTTCAATATCCATAACTTCTCTTTTTAAAACTTTTCTTCCCCATAATTCTTGCATTTTTCCCCTCCATTTATTAAACTACGCATTTTCTGGTCAGCATTTTTTATTTTTGTTAAAAATTATGCAGTTAATTGGAGAGCCTAAAAAACTCAACTGATCTACTTTCTAGCAGAGCAGTTGAGTTCATATTGAATTAGAAATTCGTCCATTCCTCTTCGTTCATTTGCTGGATCATTTTCTGAGCATAAACTGTATAATACGTTTTCCCACCGTGTTCTATAACATAATTAAAATGAGTAGTTGCCTGATCGAAAGTCCCTGATTTCAAGTAAAGTTTTCCTATTTCAAAATGAAGTCCGACTTTCTTCAGCGTCTCTTTTTCAGTGGCAAGAAAGTCAAATAATTTCGTTAGAGCATTTTTATCATTTGTTAAAATAAAATAATGACGATTAAAAATAGTATCAACAGAATCATAAAACATCAGATAGCGGCGCGGAAACCTCTTTTGATTTTTTAAGGTTCGAATGTCATCGATCGTAGTTTTTAGCCCTTCTAGATTGTTACTTTCTTTATAGTAATTTCCCAGTAAATTATAGTATTGAAGTTTTATATCCAGTGTTCCATTCTCAAAATTAATTGCCTCTAAGTTTTCTTTCATTTCTACTAAGTTTCCAGCATAATAATCTGCTAGTGACTGGAAATACTTTCGATAGTTATTAATACTCGTTTTATTGTGAAACGGTCTATTTAGTAATTGTAGATTTATTTCAACATATTTTTGATAATCACAGTCCATCGTTAAAATAGTACGTATATGTAAAAATTTTTTTCTTATCTTTACTGCAATAATCAATAATAATAAAAATAACATAAATAAGCATAGGAATCCGGAATTGTAATTTAACATAGTTGCTGTCATCAATGGAATAAACAACACAAGACCAATACCACTCACTAGAAGTAAGTAGCGTCTTAATCGTTTGACTTCTTTGACATAATCTTCAACCGTTTTCTGATTTTCTAGCATTTTTCTCTCACATCCTTACTTTGATTTCTTTATGATCTAGTTCTAATTCCTCATAGTAATATACATAATTTACAACACCCTTATAATTATACGTAAATACATCAGTGGGTTTTTGGCCATTAATGCTTAAATTCTTACTATCTTCATTTTGCGTAGTACCAATAAAAAAAAGACGTTTCCCAAAAGATTTGTGACTCTCTTTTTCTTCTGAAAAAGGGATATCTTCCATCGAGGACAGCATCTCCAACTGATTTTTTATTGATTCGCTATCACTTATCAGTGATTCTTCATCAGAAAATAAATGTTCAATCTTCCTTGTTTGCGTAATGTTATAATTCTTACGACCATTTTTCTCTCTTACTTTGACAACCCTAAGTGTAAGTTCGTCATCCTCAACAAAGAATAAATCGATATGCTCTTTTTCTTCACGCTGATAAATGATTTGTTCAGTGTCAATGCCAGCGAATTTTAGCGCTTGATATACTGTTCCAGCATAATTTCGCTTGATATACCCAGCTATAAATCCTGAAATGACACACATTCCAAAAATTAGTGCTACAAACAACATTCTTTTTTTCATTCTATCTTTCTCCCTAATGTTTCCCTTTTTCTTAAATTTTACCAAACCAAAAAGATTTTTCAATATTTTCTGAATTTTTTTCTTTTTACGAAACCAAAAAAGCTGAGACAAAGCGTTTAGCCTCGAGAACTTAAAAAGGGGGTCACGAAAAAAGTTCTTCAAATTTTCGTCCCCCGTAATAGCTGCTTTTTGCTCGCTATTTATTCGAATTTAGAGCCCGAAACAAAAACTAAAAATTAGTTTTTGTTTCGGGCTCTTCTCTTTTAGTCATTTCCAATCAAATTCAATGCTTGCTGTAACACTTTTTCTCCATTCATCATGCCGTAATCTGCCATGTTAATTACTTCTAGAGGAATTCCTTTAGGTTCTAGACGTTTCTCAAAATCACTTTTCATAAAACGAACTTGAGGACCTAATAATAACACATCTACAGATTTACTTTCTAAATTGTTATCTGCATCTGAAGCAGAGACTGCAAAAATATCTGTATCCAAACCTTTTGCATCAGCTGCTTTTTGCATTTTTGTTACTAATAAGCTTGTACTCATCCCAGCAGAACATACAAGCATAATTGTTTTTTTAGCCATAATAGCCATCTCCCTTTTTCGATGATAACATAACATATTTTATATTCTCTTTATCCATAGTATAGTAAAAAACTAACGTTTGTCAACGCTTCCCACTTTTGAGTGATCTGGCGTTAATTATTTAGAAAAGCCAATTCGATTTAAGTAGTTTATTAAAAACAACATACTCTTTTTTTATGTTGACTTGTGCAACTTGGTACCCAGCATTAAGCCAACCATAGGCTCCTTTTTCAGGATACTTATGATCATTGGCCCACCAATCAATATCTGTGCGTGCCGTTTTTGGAAGTCCTGAGTGTGGAAAAAGTAACTCGTCAAATTGAGTAAACGTTAAAGTTACTTGTGAACCGCCATTGGTTGTTAAATAATGAGTAACGCTCTCGTATTTCTTTTGACGCTCTTTTACCAAATCATTCACTCCTTCATCTCTAGTATATCCTCATTTAAAATGAACGAACTTTTTATAATTTTTTCCTCATTTAAGCTATTATCTCATATAATTTTAAAGAAGCAAATGAAGGTCTCTTATCTATTTTAATAGAACAGTTGCTTATCCCTCTTATTTTTTTTATACTTAAAGTATTACGTAGTAAAGGACTGAGCAGATGCTTGATAATTATTTTACCATTCGTTTGGATGGAGAACATGAAATCGAAATAAAAAAATCGCGTTTTATCTGTTCTCTTAAACGAGTTTACTCGGAGGATGAAGCAAAAGAATTTATTGCGGAAAAGAAAAAAGAGCATTGGAAAGCCAGTCATAATTGCAGTGCCTTTGTGATCGGTGAAAAAAGTGATATTCAGCGTAGTAGTGACGATGGTGAACCGAGTGGAACAGCTGGTATTCCTATGCTGGAAGTCCTGAAAAAACAAGAATTAATTAATGTTGCAGCTATTGTCACACGCTATTTCGGCGGGACTAAATTAGGTGCTGGCGGCTTGATTCGAGCTTACAGCCACGCAGTTTCTCAGGCATTGACCACTATTGGCTTAGTAGAAGGGAAATTACAGCGAGAAATTCGTTTAACTATCAATTACCCCAATTTAGGGAGTGTTCAAAATTTTATGGTCAACAATCCTTATACCTTGAAAGACACGATTTACGGAGAACATGTTGACGTTGTTTGCCTTGTCGATGAAGGAAAATCTGAGCAATTTATAGCAGAAATCATTGAGTTATTAAGTGGACAAGTGACATTTGAAAAAGGCAGCTGTTCTTATCATGAACTACCTATCACAAAAAAGGAGCAAAAAGATGACATTTGAAGAAGTATTACCTCATATAAAAAATGGTGCTAAAGCTGTAAGAAAGGGCTGGGGTGGTTTTGAATTATATATTGAGCTTAGAGATGAAATCGGCACCTCAGATGGAACTTTTCTCCAAGTGACCCCTTATTTTTTAATTAAAACATCTGACGAAGGATATAGTATGTTTTCCCCCACACCTTGTGATGTTTTGGCGAAAGACTGGAAAATCGTCGATGTTGATTAAAAAATCGATAAGAAGCTAGAACACTTAAATAAGTCGGGCTAGCCTTTCTTTTCATATATAAAGAAAAGAGGACAACTATGCATTTCGATGAATATCAAGGAAAAACGATTTTTGTAACTGGAGCCGCTTCTGGTATAGGACAGTCTCAAGCAATTGCTTTTACAAAACAAGGCGCCAATGTATTGGGAATGGATTTAGATGAAAGAGGTTTGAGTCGAACGTGGGAAAAAACAAAAAAGTCTACCGGAAAATTTATGACTTTTACGGGTGATATCACAAAAACAGATCATATTGCCACAGCTGTTGAAAAAGCAACCCAATCGTTCGGTCCGATCCAAATTTTATTAAATACTGCTGGTATTTTAGATAATTATACACCCGCTTTGGAAACAACCGAAGCCATGTGGGATCGTGTTTTATCTGTAAATTTGAAAGGAACTTTTTTAGTAACTAATCAAATTTTACCACAAATGTTAGCGCAAAAGCATGGCGTGATCGTCAACATGGCTTCTATTGCCGGCATGGTTGCTGGAGGCGGTGGAGCTGCTTATACGGCTTCAAAACATGCAATCATAGGTTATACTAAACAATTAGATTATGACTATATAAAACACGGTATCCGAGCAAATGCAATTGCACCTGGTGCGATTCAAACGCCTATGAATGCTGCAGATTTTGTTGGTGATGGAAAAATGGCTGAGTGGGTCGCCAATGAAACTCCCGCTGGACGCTGGGCAAAACCTGAGGAAGTTGCTTCTCTAAGTCTTTTTTTAGCAAGTGAACAAGCAGACTACATTCATGGAACAGTTATGACAATCGATGGCGGTTGGTTGGAAAAATAAAAGCTTCGCTGGTGAAAATCTACTTTACAAGCGAGTATATTTTCGATACTATCAAACTCAGTGAAGCAATACACTTTATCTAGCTTCAACACTATGACACTTCAGCTGGCGGTATTTTCTCTGTCACTTCCTTTGGTCATAGTTATTACTAAAACAGAGCATCTGTTTTATAAAGGAGAATACACATGAATAATCTAAATTCGCAGACTAACGCTTGGTCTGTCATTGCTTTGACAAAAATGGCTTTGATTACGGCACTCTATGTTGTCATCACTATATTTTTGACACCTTTTAGTTTTGGCGCTGTTCAACTCAGATTTTCAGAGTTGTTTAACTACTTGCCACTCTTCAACAAACGTTACATCATAGCCGTAACCTTAGGTGTAGCCATTTCGAATGTTGCTTCACCATTAGGCTTAGTAGATATCGTTGTAGGTAGTTTATCGACGTTTGTCGTTTTACTATTATCTTACCATGTAACAAAAAGGGTGAGAAATCCGATCAGCAAAATGAGTTTAACAGCGATTCTTTGTTCATTATCTATGTTTACTGTAGCAGGACAATTGACTTATTTTTACGATCTGCCGTTTTTCTATACCTGGCTGACAGTTGCCATTGGTGAACTGTTATCTATGTCAGTTGGTGGTATCTTAATTTATTGGATTAATAAAAAAATCGATTTAACAAAATAAAAAAGAAAATGAACATGATAGGCACACGAGTTATGTTCCTGTCACGTTCATTTTTTTCATTTATTTTTCTAAATAAAATTCAAAACGGTTTCCTACATATTGTGTTCTTACATATTCAAACGGTTCCCCATTTTCAAAATAAGAAATTTGGCGTAAACGCAAAATAGCGTCTCCACGTTTTATTTTTAAATACTCTGCAATTTGTTCTGAGGCTAGCATAGCTGAGATCGTTTGATTCGCATGACCAATTTTGTTGCCACCTTTTTCTTCCAAGGTTTTATAAAAAGAGTTTGTAATTTCCATTTTGCTATATTGATCCACTAATGAGTAAGGGATACTCGCAATTTCAAAACATATTGGGACATCATCGGCAAACCGGATTCGCTCCATTCGTACGATTTGTTCATTTTCTTTCAAATTTAGCTTTTCCATCTCGCTAGAACTTGGTTTAGCTACATAATAAGACACGGTACGACTAGACGGAACTCGATTTTGAGAAAGCATAATATCCGTAAAACTAGTTGTTCCCGTCATTTTTTCTTGGACTTTTTTACGAGCAACGTAAGTTCCAGAACCAATTTTCCGTTCCAAAATCCCCTCATCAGCAAGTGTTTGAATCGCTTGTCTTAGCGTCATTCGACTAACATTAAACTGGGTTGAAAGCTCACGTTCTGATGGAAGCCTGTCTCCAATCTTCCAAACACCATGCTCAATGTCTTCTTTTATTTTATCGTGAATTTGAATATAAACTGGCAAACTTGACACCATCTTATTTCCTCCTTTTTATTCCCCTCCATTATAACTGGTATATACCTCATAAACAACCAAAAGTTCCAAAATATAAGAAAGGAAACGTTTATACATTCACTTTGGTACACTTCAGGTAAAATTCAAAGCTATTTGCAAAAAATGAGTGAGGCTGAAACATAACTCTTCTCTCACAACCTCACTCTAAATCCAAATAAATAGTAAAATCATCTCTCTTATTTTTCGAAACTAGGGCTTTTACTTCAACCTCTTATCTTTAAGAGCGAATTTTTTCTTCGTCCAACATTTTATTAGCTGTTGCCATCATCAAGCGAATACGATTCAACTGATTCACTAGTGATACACCTGGATCATAATCAATTGGCGCAATGTTAGCTTTAGGATATTGGCGACGCAACTCTTTCGTTACACCTTTACCCACAACATGGTTTGGTAAACAGCCAAATGGTTGCATACACACAATATTATTTACATCTGCTTTTAGTAACTCAATCATTTCTCCTGTTAAGAACCATCCTTCACCCGTATGGTTACCGATTGAAAGAATTTTCCCAGCGTCCTCTGCCAATTCATGAATAGAGCTCAGACCTTCAAAACGTTTAGAGTTTCTTAATGCCTTATCCATTGGTTTTTCAACATATTCAATAATCCGAATAGCAAATTGAGCTAAATTTTTACTTTTTTTAGACATACCCATATTGTCATATTTCCAAATTTGATTATAGAGAGAATAATTCATAAAGCCGATAATATCTGGCACAACTGCTTCCGCTCCTTCAGCTTCTAACAATCGAACGATATCGTTATTCGCAGTTGGAGAGTATTTCACCAATATTTCGCCAACGATACCAACTTTTGGTTTCTTCACTTCATTTAGTGGAATTCCATCAAATTCTTTGATAATTTTTTTCATATTTCGATTAAATAAGCTCAGTGAGCCATTGCGAACATTTTTTTCAATTTGTTTCAACCATTTTGCATGTAGTGCATCAATCATACCAACTTCGGTTTCATACGGTCGTGTTCGATAGACAACCCGTTCGAACAAATCTCCATATAAAAAGGCTACAGCAACTCGTTTCAACATCGGTAATGTAAACTTGAAACCAGGATTAGACTCTACCCCTTTATTTCCCATCGAAACCGAAACCACTGGAACTTGTGGAAATCCTGCATCGTTCAAAGCCTTTCTAAGTAAAGGAATGTAGTTCGTTGCACGACAACCACCACCTGTTTGCGTCATCATGACACTCACGTGATCTAAATCATATTCTCCACTTTCAAGTGCTTCAACTAATTGTCCGATGGAGATAATTGCTGGATAACAGGAATCATTGTTCACGTACTTCAAGCCAACATTTACCGCTTCACGATCATCTGCTGGTAAACAAACCACGTTATAGCCAGAAGCTTTTAAAGCGACATCAACTAATCCGGATTGATGGATTGGACTAAGCATTGGTAATAGTAGCGTATGCGTCTTTTTCATTTCCTTAGTAAAAACAATTTTTTCTGGCTCTTCGTGTTGCAGTTTTGGCTCAAAATTCATTTTTTCTCGCTCACCGACTGCTGCTTTCAAGGAACGTAAACGAATGCGAATTGCCCCTAAATTTGATCCTTCATCGATTTTCAAGACTGTATAAATTTTTCCATACTGATCCATGATTTCTTCTACTTGATCGGTCGTGACTGCATCTAAGCCACAACCAAATGAATTTAGTTGAACGAGCTCAAGATTTTTAGATTTTGCTACAACACGTGCTGCCGCATATAAACGTGAATGATACACCCATTGATTGACCACACGTAAGTTGCCAACATCACTTAAATGAGAAATACAATCTTCTGTCAATACATGGAAGCCTTCTTGCGTAATTACATCAGCGATACCATGATTAATTTCAGGATCTAAATGGTAAGGTCGTCCAGATAAGACAATGCCTTTTTCGCCTTTTTGATTCAACATCACCAAGGTTTCTTCCCCTTTATTGCGAACATCTTCTTTAAAGGCATCCAATTCTTCATAGCCATGACGCAAAGCTTGAGTAACCTGTCCTGCTGAGATACCGAGATCCGCAAATGTTTCACTTAATACTTTCGCTACAGATGCTTCATTGGCTAAATTGATATAAGGATTGCGATAATCCACATTTCCATCACGGATATCATCTACATTATTGCGAATAACATCTGGATAACTTTGTACAATTGGACAATTAAAATGATTATCCGCCTCAGCCGATTCTTGTCGCTCAAAAACGACTCCAGGATAAAAAATCATCGGTACTTTTGAATCAATTAATGCTTGAATATGACCATGCGAAATTTTCGCTGGGTAACACGCTGTATCACTCGGTATCGTCTCCATACCTTTTTCATATAGTTCTTTATTCGAGCGAGGTGATAATTCTACTCTAAAACCTAAATCAGTGAAAAATGTATGCCACAGCGGATAATTTTCGTACATGTTTAAAACACGTGGAATTCCAATTCTGCCATATATAGCATCTTTTTCTTTCAATGGACGATATTTAAATAGTTTTCGGTATTTATAATCGACTAAATTAACTTTGCGATCTTCTTTTTTCACTTTGATTCTAGCACCACGTTCACAACGATTTCCTGTAACAAATTGACGACCATCAGAAAAAATCGTCACTGTCATCATACAATTGTTTTCGCAAAGACCACAGTGAGTGAATTCTTTATCTGCTGTAAAAGTATCCAATTCTTCGAGTCCAAGTGTTGTTGTTTCTTCCCCTAATTCATAATTTTCTAGCGCAATCAAGGCAGCTCCATAAGCCCCCATCAAACCGGCGATAGACGGACGAACAACTTCTCTTTCACTAATAGTTTCAAAAGCTCTTAAAACAGCTTCATTATAAAACGTTCCACCTTGGCAAACAATTTTTTCACCTAATTCTTCTGGACGACGAACTTTGATTACTTTATAAATTGCATTTTTAATTACCGAGTACGACAATCCAGCTGAAATATCCCCAACTGAAGCACCTTCTTTTTGGACTTGTTTTACTTTTGAATTCATAAATACTGTACAACGCGAACCTAGATCAACGGGTGCTTTAGAATTTAACGCTTCTAGAGCAAAGTTTTTAACATCAAAGTTCAATGATTTTGCAAACGTTTCAATAAACGAACCGCAACCAGAAGAACAAGCTTCATTCAATTGAATGGAAGATAATACGCCATCTTTAATCGTCATTGCCTTCATATCTTGCCCGCCGATATCTAAAATGAAATCAACCCCTGGCTGAAAATGATTCGCCGCTTTGTAATGAGCCATAGTTTCAACTTCACCGATATCAACTTTCAGCGCATTTTTGATCAAGTGCTCTCCATATCCTGTAACAGCAGCTTTCCCAATAAATACCTCTTTGGGTAATTGATGATATAAATCTTTTAAGACGCTCATGGTTGTCTCTAAAGGTTGCCCTTGATTGTTTCCGTAAAATGAAAATAGTAGATTTCCTTCTTCGTCAATCAAAGTAACTTTCGTTGTCGTGGAACCAGCATCGATTCCTAAGAAAGCTACACCTCGATGTTCAGATAACGGTTTTTCTTGCGCCTTTGCTTGATTATGACGTTCTCTAAATTCTTTTAGTTCTGATTCATTTTGAAACAACGGCTCTAACGTATCCGTTGGTTTTAATTGTTCTTGATCTCCTTTGGTCAAGCGGTGAATCAATTCAGTTAACGTCGTTAGATTTGCGCCTTCAGAATAAATCGCAGCACCCATTGCTACAAAAAGTTGTGGGTTTTCTGGAAAAATTACGTCTTCTGGTTTCACATCTAAAGTTTCAATGAACCGTTTTCTAAGTTCAGACATGAAGAAAAGCGGTCCACCTAAAAAAGCAATTTTTCCTTTAATTTTCCGTCCTGCGGCAAGTCCTGCGATTGTTTGGTTTACTACCGCTTGAAAAATACTTGCTGAAATATCCTCTTTAGCTGCCCCTTCGTTAATTAGAGGCTGAACATCCGTCTTAGCGAAAACACCACATCTAGATGCTATCGGATAAATTGTTTGATAGTTTTTAGCTAGTTCATTAACACCATTCGCATCTGTTTTTAACAAAACCGCCATTTGATCGATAAATGCACCTGTTCCTCCCGCACAACTGCCATTCATTCGTTGTTCTAACGCACCTTCAAAAAAGGTAATCTTTGCATCTTCACCACCAAGTTCAATAGCTACATCTGTCTCGGGAATAATTTCTTCTACTGTTTTTGTACAGGCGATCACTTCTTGAACAAAAGAAATATTCAGAACATCTGCCAGTCCCATACCACCTGAACCTGTGATCGTCATTGTAATGGGCGTTTCTTCCCCTAATTCAACCATCGCTTCATTTAAAATTTTTTCGGTTGCTGCTTTCACATCCGAATAATGTCTTTCGTATTTGGCAAATTTTGTACAATTTTTTTCGTCAATAATTACTAATTTCACAGTTGTCGAACCAACGTCTATTCCTGCTCTTAATGTCATAAGTTTGATCTCCTTAATTTTCATATCCTTTTATTTCACAACACTTTGTTGATTATCCTACAGGGTGTCTGATATAATACTTATGTATATTTTAGAAAGATTCTAATTTAATTGCAACAGGCAAAACACCCAATTTTGTGAGATAAGCAACAAACTTTCAAGAACTGTTGATTATTTCGAAAGGAATTTTTTATGTCAAAGAAAACAGATCTTCGGGTAATGAGAACACGCAAGATGATTATCGAAGCATTTTTTCATTTAGTGGAGGAAAAAGGGTATGATGATATAACGATTCAAGATATTGCGGATGAGGCAATGATTAATCGAGCAACCTTTTATGCTCATTTCAAAGACAAGCAAGATCTTTATGAACAAATTTTTGATTTTGCAATCAATGCCTTTACATCCGTTATTGATGCAGAGCAGATTATTGTCAGCAATCGGATCAAAGTCAAACAAATTGAATTCCTACTGACAAACATCTACATTAATATCCAAAAAAACAGAAATTTCTTCATGACAATTATGGATGGCAGTTCAAATGAGTTATTAAGAAAGAAGTTAGCAGATATTATTTATGAAAAGTACGCTGATATCTTTTCCAAGCTAAAAATCACAGAAAATGATATTGAAGTGCCAATTGATTTTATCATCGAATATATGACCTCCATATTTATCGGTACCCTTCATTGGTGGATCACAAGTGACACTGACATGTCTCCTAACCATTTAGCCAGACTTGTTATTAAACTAGTTGGAAATGGTCACTTAACTGTTTTAGGGCTTGAAATAGACAAGTAATACTTTTTTAAAATGAAATAATCTGAAACCAAAAAAATGAGCCGACCCCCAAAAGTTAGATGAACCTAACTTTTGGGGGTCTCTAAAAAACGATGTTCTTTCAGACTATACTTTATTCATTAAAAAATTTAATGGTTTTTCGCACGCCATTTTTTTGTATGAGCTGTATCTCTAGCAGATACTACTTGAATTCCTTTGGCTTTGGCCCCATTTTTCTTTTTTGAAAAAAGATTTACTTTAACATCATACTTCCCTTCACGTGCTATGTCGTAAACTTTTTCAGCTGTTTCAGTTATTTTCTCTTTGATATTCATTCGATTCACTCCTCATGCTTTTTCATTCACTTTATCACATATTTCCAAAAAAGAGAACAAAAGTTACTATCCATTTTTTAGTCAAAAAAAAACAACTCCATCAGAGTTGTTCTAATCAAAAAAACTGGGGTAGCTGGATTCGAACCAACGCATGACAGGATCAAAACCTGTTGCCTTACCGCTTGGCTATACCCCAATAGGTTAAAATGGAGGAAAGTGGATTCGAACCACTGAACCCTAAGGAACGGATTTACAGTCCGTCGCGTTTAGCCACTTCGCTATTCCTCCAAAAGGTTTTAGTAAAAAACCTGACTTAGTTATAATACAAAACTTTCGACTAAAATGCAAGTCTTTTCCGGAAAAAAATTGTTATTTATTTTAATCGTTTAAATTCCACTGACGAATGATGTATTCAATTGCTTCATCCAGCGTTTTCACAGTGGCTTCATTGCGTCCATCGATCACTATAGCAAATTTTTTTGTATCTTGTGCTAAGACTTGACCGATTTCTTTTTTGCCGATCGTTAAGGTACTTACAGTGATTGTTTCACCATTTACTTTTTTTTCTGCTTCTTCTATTTTTACTTCTATATCTTTATTTTTCTTTGACATCGTCATCCCTCCAAACATCTATGGTATCACGTTACGTAAAAAAAAGAAAGTGGACAAAACTTGATATGCTTTGTGCCACTTTCGTTTATTTTAACAAGAATTAATATATTTCTATTTTGAATCCTTAGATTTTTTATCATTTAAGCACTAAATAGTTGTTTTCTCTTGATCTCGCTATATACGCCGCAAATAATTCCTGCTGCAATAGAAACCAACCCAATAATAATAAACAACCACAAAAAACTCGATAGATAGGTTTGAATAAAATCATACATTGCTTTCGATTGAATACTTAATCTTTTTAAAAAACCTTGTATTAAAATTATTGTAGGAACAACAACCATCATCAATCCACTGCCCACCCAAATATAAGACCAGTATCTTAATAAACGATGGAAATAGCCTCTTAATGAAGAATAGAGAGAGAAGCTTAATAGCGCCCATAAAACTCCACAAATAACCATAAAAATGACTAATTTTGATTGATAATTCATAACTTTTCTTCCATAGGAAACTAAAAACGGCAATTCAGTATAACCTTTGTAGATTGTTACAGCCTTATCCGAAAGTCCTACTACAGCTTGCTCAGATTCTGGCGTTATCGGAATGTTCTTTTCCGTCATATAAGCTGTAATTGCTTTAGAGACAGTATCGTGGATCTTTTTTTCATCAGAAATCGAATATTTTGTCCCTGTATTGTACATTGCTTTAAAATATGCATTTACATCCGTCTTTACTAATTCTTTCTTAATTGATTGATTCAAAACACCTTCTGGAATATTACTTCCCAAAGCGCTATTTTCGATTTGACGATTGATTTCATCCGTTAACTCTGAATAATAATCTGCTTTGGCTGCTTGTTTTGCAATATAATTTTCACTGAATAGAGTAAGTCTGAATGTCAATAAAATCAAAAATGCGAATAAAAATACAGAAGATAAAAAAGCAATAAAAAATCGAGAGATGACTTTCATTAAATGACCGTGATTTTTCATCTGACTGTTTTTCCTCCTTTATGACTTTTCATCGATGATTGGTCCAGATACATAGTCTGCTGAAACAAAAACACGTTCTGGTGTTAAACCAATCGCATCTAATGGATAACAAGTATAAAGGATCAGTGACCTTTTTGATTGGTCGCCTAATTTTGTATTGACCTCTGGATCTTTATAATCAGCAACTTTCACTTCTGTTACTCGATACGTATAATCACCGTAATGCGTCTGAATATTTACTTCGTCTCCAGGTTCTAAGTAATATATTTTCCCAAATGAGGGCAAATTATGCCCGCCGATCAACGTTGTTCCAAGATCTCCTGGAATCATACTACCGATGTATTGTCCTGCGCCTAAACGCAAAATGTCTTCGCTATCTCCGTAATATAATGGTTCATTAATTCCGACTTTATCGATTATTACCTCACCAAACTGATCTCCTCCTACTGGATAGACCATATTTGAAGAAGATAACTCTCCTTTTTCAGACACTTCCATCCCAGTTGCAACTGCTTCAGTTGACTTTTTGCCTGATAATGTTTGCTCCTTTTTTTCATTTCTTTTTTCAAAAAGATTCGTTCCTTTTTGATCAAACGAAGGAGCATCATTTAGTGAGATCAATTCAACTGCTGAAGAAGCGAAGTTAATGACAGGTGCACCAATTATGTAAATAATGAGATAACCAAAAAACATAAAGAGAAGAGGCACGTAAATAAATGCCCCTACTCTTTTTAATTGTTTCATATTATGCTAATTTATTCTTTCTGCTCATAAATACTGCACCTGCTGCAGCTACGATCAATGAGCCAAAAGTAATACCGCTTAACGCGTAATTTGATCCTGTATTTTTAACTGGTGTTCCAGTTTTGTATACAGGTGCACCTGTAGTATCAGTGATTGTCACTGCAGAGTAGGTTCCACCAGCTCCAAAAGTAATTTTCACACCTACAGCATTTCCAGCAGCAATAACATAATTTTGTAATTGAGAAATTACGTTAGCTGGCAATAGTCTAAGCGCATCTCCAAGTGAATTAGCGCCTGATGCATTAACAGATACACCTTCAACTAAAGTGCGAGCTGCTTGAATGTTTTTAACTGCTTCATCCGCTTGAGCTTGTGTTAAATCAACACGCTTTAAGTGATTAGAAGCTGCATTTGTCTCAGCAGCAGCAAAATTGAATTTTTTACCACCGATAGTAACACCAGCATTCAATTCGTTAAGTACAGACTGCTCAGTCGCTGAAATAGCTCCATCAGCTGAAACTGGCGTTGCAAAACTCAACACTGCTACAACAGCAATAATAAATCCGATAACTTTTTTCATTTTCATTCCTCCTATCTTAAATATTTATAATCAATTACAGAATGTCTGTAAAAATTATACCTACAACAACCCCTATTGTTTAGAGGACATACTGAAAGAATATTAAAGGAGTTTGGACACTTTAATATTCTTTCCTGACACAAAAGACTTATGCTTTACTATATAAAATTATCATATGCTTCTATAATAGTCAAACTGTTTTCAGAAAAATATCTCTTCATATTCTTGTCATTATCAACTATTTATATTTTTTTCGAGATAAATATTGCTTCAAAAACATCATATTCAGCTTGTTTCAAGATTTTCTCAATTTGTTGGGTTTCTCGACTTTCTATCTGTAACTCAATAATCGTTTCTAGCTCTTTACGGTTTACGACAACAGTTAAAATGCTAAAATCATTATCCGCTAATAATTTAGTAATATCTGCTAAAATCCCTTTATGATCTTCTGGAATACGTAATTGAACTCTAGTACCGCCATCATTGTAGCCAGTGATTTTTAAAAATGCATCGAAAATATCATTATTGGTTATAATTCCAACCAAGTTCTGATTTGAATTAACAACAGGCAACACTCCAATGTTATTTTGGCGCATTTGGAAAATCCCATCTTCCAAAGAGGCTTCTGGCTTGATTGTCCGAACATCTTTTACCATTATGTCTGCTACTGTTGTCTTGTTTAATAGGTAATTCACTTCATAAACACTTAAACTTGTCGCTTTCGATGGCATTGCTGATTGAATCGTTCCTTCTGTAATCAAACCAATAACTTGATCTCCTTTGACAACTGGTAAACGATGGATATTGTTTTTTTTCATCAAGTCTACTGCGTCAAAAATTTTCATTTCTGGTTGAGCAACGACTAAACTTTTTGTCATAAAATCACTTACGCTCATGCTATTAACCTCCTAGATATGCCTTTTTCACTTCTTCACTTTCTAACAAATCCTTACCTGGGCCGCTTAAAACAACTTTTCCTGTTTCTAAAACATAGCCTCGGTCAGCTATTGACAAAGCCATTTTTGCATTCTGTTCAATCAATAAAATTGTTGTGCCTTGATTGTTAATTTCTTGGATGATATTAAAAATTTCTTGAATAAAAATCGGTGCTAATCCCATTGACGGTTCATCTAACAATAGCAATTTTGGTTTAGACATAAGTGCTCTACCCATTGCTAGCATCTGTTGTTCTCCGCCAGATAAAGTTGAAGCATCTTGATTTTTACGTTCTTTTAGAATAGGAAACCGTTCAAAAATCATATCGTAGTCTTTTTTTAGTTCGCTATCTTTACGTAAAAATGCACCCATTTCTAAGTTTTCCTGAACAGTTAAGCCAGAAAAAACATGACGACCTTCTGGTACTTGGCATAGCCCTGCTGCGACAATTTTTTGCGGAACCATTTTGTGGATTGGTTGTCCATCAAATGTGATTGTCCCATTTGATGGACGATTTAATCCAGAAATCGTTCTTAAAATCGTTGTTTTTCCCGCACCGTTGGCACCGATTAATGAAACGATTTCTCCTTGTTCTACATTAAAATTTACCTCACGAACCGCTTGGATCACACCATAATGAACGGATAAATTTTCAATTGTTAACATTATAGTTCACCTCCAAGATATGCTTCGATCACGCGCGGATCGTTCTTAATCGCTTCTGGATTGCCTTCAGCAATAATTCTGCCATATTCTAAAACATAAATTCTTTGACAAACATCCATGACTAAACTCATATCATGTTCAATCAAAACGATTGTAATTTGAAATTCTTTTTGGATTTTTCTAATTAGTTCTGTTAAATCGACAGTTTCCTGTGGATTCATCCCTGCTGCCGGTTCATCTAAAAATAAAACTTTCGGCTGTGTCGCTAGAGCACGTACAATTTCTAAGCGTCGTTGTTCCCCATAGGGAAGATTTTTCGCTAATGTCTGAACTTTCTTTTCTAAACCAAAGATTGCCAAAAGTTCTAGTACTTTCTTTTCCATCTCCTCTTCTTTTTTATAAAAAGTAGGTAAACGTAAAATACTAGAAAGAATGCCTTCTTTATTTTTACTATTCATTGCGATTAGCACATTATCCATCACTGTTAGGTCTTTGAATAAACGAATATTTTGAAAGGTTCTACTTAATCCCATATCAGCAATTTTATAAGGTTTCATACCATTTAACACATGTTTTTCATCTAGAATATCTAATGTTACTGTTCCTTCACTTGGTTCATAAACACCTGTTAGAAGGTTAAATAATGTCGTTTTACCCGCACCGTTTGGACCAATCAATCCAATCAGTTCATTTGTTTCTAAAGTAAGATTGACGTTTGAAACAGCAGCAAGTCCGCCGAAGTTTTTAGTTAAATTGCTAACGTTCAATAGAGGCATTTGATTTATCCTCCTTTTTATTGAATAATTTTTTTACGGAAAATTCCCATGTTCCAAGCAATCCGCCTGGTTTAAAAATCATGATGATGATTAGCGCTAATGCATAGATAATCATTCTAAGAGCACCTGCATCTTGTAAAAACATGTTCAAAATACCTAATACGATTGCTGAGATGAATGTTCCTGTGACACTACCAATTCCACCGAAAACGACAATGATCAAAATATCGATTGATTTCATAAAACCAAAATCTTTCGGTGCAATGGTTTGAACATAACTTGAATAAATTGCACCCGCAACACTTGCAGTGATAGCACCTATAACAAAGGCAGCGACTTTATATTTTGTCGTATTTACGCCCATTGATTCAGCGGCAATCTCATCTTCTCTAATCGCCATTGTCGCACGTCCCGGACCGCTGTGAATAAAATTAACAATAATTAATGTCACAATCACTACGAAGCCAAAGACCATAGGCCAGCTTACCATAGGCGGAATACCAAATATTCCCGCAGGACCGTTTGTTATATCTTTCATATTAATAATAATAATTCGGATAATCTCAGAAATTCCGAGAGTTGCAATCGCTAAGTAATCCCCTTTTAATCTCAAGGTTGGAATACCAACAATCAACGCTACTACTCCAGATAAAACGATTCCTAGTAAAATTCCGCTGAAAAAACCGCCCATCGTTGGATATTTTACTGACATGATTGCCGCACTATATGCACCGATCGCCATAAATCCAGCATGTCCTAAAGAAAACTGACCTGAAAAACCAATGATCAAATTTAATCCCAATGCCAACATAATATTAATCCCTATGGTAATCAAGGTATATTCCGTAAACGGTGTAATTACACCTGTTACGTATAGTACATAAATAAAAGCATAAGCAAGAGCGGCAATTAAAAGCCAAACTACATTATATTTCAAATTCTTTTTCATGCTTACCACCTACACTTTCTCTTTGATGTTCTTGCCAAGAATACCTGCTGGACGAATCAATAAAATAATAATTAATAATGCGTAAACCACCGCATCTTTATAATCTGAAAAACCAAGTGCAATCGTAATCGTTTCTAATAATCCAATCACAAAACCGCCAAGAGCAGCTCCTGGTATGATTCCAATTCCACCTAAAACAGCCGCAACGAATGATTTAAGCCCAGGAACAACGCCCATCATTGGATCGATAGAATTATAATAAAGTCCTATTAGCATACCTGCCGCAGCTGCCAAGGCAGAGCCCAAAGCAAATGTAAATGAAATCGTACGATTGACATTGATACCCATCAACTGTGCTGCATCTGCGTCAACAGAAACGGCACGCATCGCCTTTCCCATCTTTGTCTTTTTAACGATCAATTGCAATGCTATCATCAATACTAATGAAATAACTAAAATAAGAACTTGAATATTTGAAATTTGGATAAAACCTAGTTGATAATTCTTAAAAGCGATTGCTTGAGGAAATGATTTTTTTTCAGGTCCTAACCAGTAAATCATTCCGTTTTGTAGCAAAAACGACACACCAATCGCTGTGATCAACGCAGAGATTCTTGTTGATTTTCTTAATGGTCGGTACGCTAAAAATTCAATTACTACACCGATCACAGCAGCTCCAACCATCGATAAAATCAATGCTGAAAAAAAACCTAAGCTTAATTTATTGATAAAGAAATACCCCATAAATCCACCCAACATATAGATTTCTCCATGGGCAAAGTTAATCAATTTAATAATGCCGTAAACCATGGTATACCCTAAAGCTAATAACGCATAAATACTACCTAGAAAAAGTCCATTTACTAGTTGTTGGATAACTATTTCCATGTTTATCACTTCCAATATTTTAGAATAATTGTTCTTTGATTAAAAAAAGAGGATGAACAAAATGTGGATCCTTGTCTCACCCTCTTTACGTTGTATATAAATAGTTTCTAAGGATTTACCGCATCCGCAGATGTTTCTTTTCCTTCAGTTAACCCTAATACTACAGCCGATTTTTCAGGATTATGGTCTTTATCCATAGTCATTTTTCCTGTTACACCAACAAAGTCTTTTAACGAGGCTAATCCTTCTGTGATATCTTTTGAATCAGCTGAATCTTTGTCTTCCATTGCTTGTTTTAACATGTAAACAGAATCATACCCCAACGCGTTAAAGGCAGATGGTTGTTTATTATATTTTTTCTTAAAAGCTTCTACAAATGGTTTTACCTTATCTGTAGCAGGGGCTTTATCTGAAAAGTGCCCTGTGTAATAAACATCAGAAACATTTTTTGCTCCTGCAATTTCGACTAATTTTTCATCGCCGAATCCATCAGCACCAAGAATTGGCTTGTCGATACCCATTTCACGTGCTTGTTTGATAATCAAGCCTGCTTCAGCATAGTAACCTGGGATATAGATTGCGTCGTAATCTAGGTCCTTAATTTTTGTCAGGATTGCTTGGAAATCTTTATCGCCAGCTGTGAATGTTTCTTCTTTGGCGATTTTGCCTTTAAAGGTATCTTTGAATGATTTTGTTAACCCGATTGCATAATCACTTGAATTATCGCCAATAATAACAACATCTTTCGCTTTCAAATGATCTTGTGCAAAATTCGCTAAAATAACCCCTTGAAAAGTGTCTTGGAAGCAAGCTCTGAAAATATACTCTTGTACTGTATCGTTTACGACAGTGATACTATCATCTGTACCAGAAGGTGTAATTGCTGGAACCGCTGCTTTTGTCATATTAGGAATGGTCGCTTTTGTCGCACCAGATGTTGCTGGACCAACGACTGCGACAACTTTATCTTTCGAAGTTAGATTGGCAGCAACAGAGGTCGCTTCCCCATTTTCTGATTTATTATCTTTTCCGACTAATTCCAATTTCTTCCCAAGAACACCACCTGCTTCGTTGATCTCTTCAACAGCCAGTTTAATTCCTTCTTTTTCGGCATTCCCATACGCTGAAACATCCCCGGAAAGTTCCATGTTCATTCCAATTTTGATCGTATCACCTTCAACCTTATTTCCATCACCGCTTGCGCCTCCACCAGCTGCTGGACCGCATGCTGCCAATAAAAATAGACTAGCAAATAAAAAACTAAATTTTTTCATAGTATAACCCCCATTAGTTTAAAAGCTGATCGTTTTAACTGTCTCTGACAGAAAAATAAGAAAACAGAATTTAGTGTTTTTCACTTTGATTCACTTCATTTTTACCTAGATAAGTTAGTACGAAAAGCTAGATAATTCTCTTCGTTAATATAATTATTAAAGAGTATGTATACAAATATAATCAATAACGAAAGAAATGTCAATTAATTTTCAGAAAATTTCTATAATTCAAATTATTAAAGAGCGTTCTTTACTTACTATCTTCATATTTTTACAAATATTTTAAAAAAAAGAGTGTGAAAAAAAGAGAGAAACGCTTCTATTTCACACTCTATAATACGATTATACGTCAAAAGCAAAGTCAAAGATTTTGACATAAGTTTCTGTCCAAACCTTGTTTTTTGTTGATTATTTTCGATTTTGAGTTGCTATAAAATTTGCCGCGGCTCCAATTAAATTGGCATCATTTTTGAATTTACACGTAACAATTTTAGGAATAAAATCATGTAATTCAAAATGATCCAATTTTACTTTCATACGTTTGTCGATTTCATCAATTAATCCTTCTTTAGCAGAAACGCCACCACCTAAAACAATCATTTCCGGATCAAGTGAAAATTGAATATTAAACAAACCTTGTGTTAAACTTTCGTAAAAATTATTAACTTCTTCTATAGCCACTTCATCACCAGACTCTGCAAAGTCAAACACATCTTCCCCAGAAAAAGTTCCTTTCTCTACACTTTTTCGCTCGCAATAACGTCCTGCCATTTGAACTGCAGTTCCTAGTTCACTGAACGTTTTACCATCATTTAAATACATTAGACCAAATTCACCACCATAAAGATGAGCACCTTTGTTAATTTCTCCTTTATGGAAAATTGCACCGCCGATCCCAGTTCCTATAACAACGAAAGCTACTTCTTCTTTACCTTTGGCAACGCCTTCATAAATTTCTGCCATCCCAGCACAATTGGCATCATTTCCAATCGATACGGGACATTTAAATAAATCTTCTAATTCTTTAAATATATTGAAACCATGAATATAGGGGATTGCCGAAATTCCGTTGATCATTTGTTTTTGGACGTCTACTACTCCGGGAGCACTTAGCGCCACACCTTCTATTTCTTGAGAGATACCTTCAAATACAACTAATAATGACGTTTTCATTTCATCCCATGTTTTCGGTGTTGCAAATTTTCCTTTGTCGATCATTTCTTGACCATTCCAAATCCCATGTTTTACTGCGGAACCGCCAAAATCAACTGATAAAATTGCCATTTTCTATTCCTACTTTCATTTATTTATTGCTCTTGTTTCTTCTATAATTATAAGGACCATGATACTCTTGATCTGGATTTCTCTTTAAGCTAAACTTCAACGGTACATAGTCAATTCCGCCTTTTGTCAGCGGATGACACCTTAAAAAACGCGCCGTTCCCATTGTGATTCCTTTAATGCTACCATGTGTCTGAATGGCATCGATCATATATTGTGAACACGTTGGGTGATAGCGGCAACTAGCTGGAAGTCCTGGGGAAATGAAACGCTGATACCCACGAACCATTCCTATAAAAATATTCCCTGCCATTTCGTCCCTCTTTTCTCTATTCGAAAAAACTATACCTTGTTTTATAAACGAATGCAAGCTTACAAATTATACGTAAATATATTTTTATGAAAATTAACAACAATTAAAAAAGAAAACTATTCAAATTTCGAAAAGGATGCTAAACTAGAGAAAAGTGGTTGTCAAAACAACTTCTAATCAATTTAAAATGAAATGGAGCAAATAAACGATGGGCTTAAAATTCGAAAGTACAAATGACTTAGATAAATTATTCGATTCTTTTGCATTAGATCCTAAAAAGGTAGAAGTACCGAAAGAAGAATTAGAAAAACAGGCAAAAGAAGCAAAACAAAAAGAAGAGAAGAAAAAAGAACAATAAAAAATTAGCTTTGATGACTCTCAGGAGAAGTCAAAGCTAATTTTTTATTATAGATACGTTTCAATCGCTTGCCAAGCTTCATCCTTGCCTTCTTTTGTTTGTGAAGAAAAAAGGATAAAGTCATCAGATTTATCAAAGTTTAGTGCTTTTTTGATGACACTTTCATGTTTATTCCATTTCCCACGAGGAATTTTATCTTTTTTTGTTGCAACAACAATTACAGGAATTTCGTAATATTTTAAGAACTCGTACATTTGAATATCTTCTTGTGTTGGTGCATGGCGTAAATCAACTAAGGAAACAACTGCCTTTAATTGTTCTCTAGTTGTCATATACGTTTCAATCATCTCGCCCCATTTAGCCCGTTCAGTCTTAGAAACTTTGGCATATCCGTATCCAGGAACATCGACAAAATGTAAAGCATTTTCAATCAAGTAAAAATTTAGCGTTTGAGTTTTTCCAGGTTTCCCAGAAGTTCTAGCAAGATTTTTACGATTAATCAATGTGTTGATAAATGAAGATTTGCCGACATTTGATCGACCTGCTAAAGCGATTTCGGGAAGGTCTGTCTCAGGATATTGTTTCGGTGAAACTGCACTAATGATGATTTCTGCGTTGTGAACATTCATTTTACTAACCTCCTAAGTTTAAAAGCTAAACGAGCTCTTTCAGCCTCGACAGGAAAATAGGAAAACATGACTGAGATACTCTATATCTCAATCATGTTCTAGCTTTCCCCCGAGATCAACGCCATAGGTACTACGCTACATCTATTCATTCATTTCATAGTGTTTCGCAGCAATCCTTCTTAGGTTTTGGCGAGGTCGAAGCAGAGATTAACTGGCTCGCGAAGCTAGATATGTTTATTGCATAAAATCAGTAAAAAAGTAGAGACGCATCTCTACTTTTTAGTCATTCAAAATTAACCAGCTTTTTTGTCTTTTTTATTATAAACAATCGCAGGTTTGCCTGTACCTTCAACAGCCATTTCTGTAATAATGACTTTTTTGATTGTATCGTCTGACGGTACATCAAACATAACATCCATCATAATCTCTTCAATGATTGAACGTAAACCACGAGCGCCTGTATTACGTTCAATTGCTTTGTTCGCAATCGCACGTAAAGCATCTGATTCAAACTCTAATTCTGTATCATCTAAGGACAATAATTTTTGATATTGTTTCACTAAAGCATTTTTAGGTTCAGTCAAAATACGAACTAAGTCGTCGGTCGTCAATTTTTCTAAAGCAGCCGTCACTGGTAAACGTCCGATAAACTCAGGAATCAGACCAAATTTCAATAGATCTTCTGGAATGATTTGTTGCATCACGCTTTCCTCTTCATTCAGCTTACTGTTTTGCGTGCCGAAACCAATCGTTTTTTCGCCTAAGCGGTTTTTGACGATGTTTTCGATGCCGTCAAAGGCCCCACCGACAATAAACAAAACATTTGTGGTATCGATTTGGATAAATTCTTGATGAGGATGCTTTCGTCCGCCTTGAGGTGGCACACTGGCAACCGTTCCTTCCAGGATTTTAAGTAAGGCTTGCTGAACTCCTTCACCTGATACATCTCTTGTAATTGATACATTTTCGCTCTTACGGGCAATTTTATCAATTTCATCAATATAGATAATACCTTTTTCAGCGCGTTCCACATTAAAATCAGCAGATTGTAATAGCTTCAATAGAATATTCTCTACGTCTTCTCCCACATATCCTGCTTCTGTTAAGCTAGTAGCATCCGCAATCGCAAATGGTACATTTAATGTTTTAGCTAATGTTTGAGCTAAAAATGTTTTCCCCGAACCTGTTGATCCAATTAAACAAATATTGCTCTTTTGTAGTTCTACATCTTCAGAGCTTGTATTTTCTGATTGGTTTACACGTTTATAGTGATTATAGACAGCCACTGCTAGTGAGCGCTTTGCCTGATCTTGTCCAATTACATATTCGTTTAAGGCTTCCAATATTTCTTGAGGTTTTGGGACATCCGTTAGTTCACGTACGGCTTCGTCGTAAAATTCTTCATCAATAATCTCTTTACATAAGTCGATACATTCATTACAAATATAGACACCTGGTCCTGCAACAATTTTTTTCACTTCTTCTTGCGTTTTACCACAAAATGAACAGCGAACTGCTCCATTATTGCTATTTGTATTATCGTACATGCGTGTCACCTCTCTAAAATTAAAAAATGACTGTCGTTACAGTCTTAAAATATAATAGCATAGATCAAGTGAAAATGCGAACATTGGAATTGCAAAGATTTGATAATTAAATGAATTCTTATGGTATACTAAAAGAGATAAATCAATTGCTGCTGCTTTTAATTCAGCAATAAAAAATGGAGGGAATTTCATGCTGGAACAAATTTTATTAGGGACTTATACACGTAGAGAAAGTAAAGGAATTTATCAGATCAAACTAGATACTGAGAAAGAAACACTTTCGGATACAACTTTATTAGTAGAAGAGACTAGCCCGACATACTTAGCAACCGATCAAAAAGGAGACTTATTTAACGTTACTTCTGTTGATAGTGAAGGCGGTATGGCAGCTTATAAACACAATGATGGTCAGTTTGATTTGATCAATAAAATAACTGAAGCTGGCGCTCCTCCATGTTATGTAGCGATTGACGACGAAAAACAACTGGTTTTTGGTGCGAATTATCATCAAGGAATTGTTCATGTTTATCGCATTTTAGCTGATGGACGTTTAGAAGATACAGATAAACTCGTGCATGACGAAGCAACTGGTCCTCATCAAAATCAAGACAATGCTCATGTTCATTATACTGATTTAACGCCTGATCGCCGTTTAGCGGTTTGCGATCTTGGTACAGATCGTGTGTATACGTATGATGTTAGCGCAGAAGGTAAATTATCTGAGGTTGCCCAATATGTTGCAGAACCTGGAACTGGTCCTCGTCATTTAGTTTTTCATCCAAATAATCAAATCGCTTATCTTTTTGGTGAGCTAGATAGTACTGTGACGGTTTTGGCTTATAATGCAGCCGATGGTTCATTTGAACAAGTTCAAAAGGTATCGACTTTACCTGATGGGTTTAATGAATTCAATGGCGGTGCGGCAATCCGTATTTCCGAAGACGGACGTTTTGTGTATGCATCCAATCGTGGACATGATTCAATTGCTGTTTTTGCGACAACTGAAGATGGCCGGAACGTGGAACGGGTACAATTGATTTCTACAGAAGGCGAAATACCAAGAGATTTTGATTTGGATCCTACAGGAAAATTCGTAGTTGCGGCAAATCAAAATACAGATAATTTAACTCTTTATCGTCGCGATGAAGAAACAGGTCTTTTGGAGATGATCCAAAAGGATGTTTATGCTCCTGAATGTGTCTGCGTTTATTTTAAATAGAGAATGAACCAAGTAACGTGTGAATTTCTAAGTTTTATTCACGTTACCGAAAATGCAAAAAGATGGTATGAACAAACCAGACTCTTTGATAATTTTCTAACCCCCCCCCAATGCTTATCAATACATTGGGGGGGGTTTTAATTAATCACTAAAAACTAAATGATTTTTTTCGCAACTTCTTTAATTTTCATATTTCTTAACTTCTGTTTTTGATTCCTGTATTTTTTCAATTGTTTGCTCAAAATTTCTTGAAGCATAGGCATAAAATAGGACATCCACGATAATAAACTGATCATGTAGAGATGTCGTCGCAGCACTTCTTAATACAGCCTCATTAGATCGAACTGTTTGTAACGCATATTTAGCTTTCGCTGTAAGTGTGTTATTACCAAATTGAGTTAGCCCAATTGTTTTTAATTGATGTTTTTTAGCTACATCGAGTAACCGCAAGACTTCTTTCGTTTCACCAGAATGAGAAATACAGAAGAATACAGATTCTTTCGGTGCAGATACTAAAATTGTCACTAAAACATGTGGATCTTGTACGCAAACGACAGTTTTCCCAATTCGATTCCATTTTTGTGCAATATTTTCAGCGACTAGATAGGAGGCTCCTATACCAAAAACATAAATAATAGGTGCGGTAACTAACACATCTACAATTGTTTCAACTCGCTCCTTGTTGAGTAAAGAAACCGTTTCTTGCATCGATTGGTAGGCATTACCTAATAATTTTTTCTTGATTTCATCTACCGATTCATTGGCTGTAATATCTGAGTATCCTTCGTGGAGCGGGACTTTGATTTCAGCAGATAAGCGGATTTTCAATTGTGTAAAACTTTGAACATCGATTTTTTTACAAAAGCGAATCACAGTGGCAGGACTCGTGCCAGCATAGGATGACAACTCAGATGCCGTCATGTCGACCACCATGGAAGGATTATCCAAAATAACTTTGCCGATTTTTTGCTCAGAATTTGGCAATAAATCCAATATACTAATGATTCTTCCTTGAATATTTTCTCCGCTCATTGCTACAGCTCCTTTTTATTTTTCACGGTTCTTAAATACATCATAATAACTAACAAGCAAACATAAGGCATCAAAAGTAGTAATTTCAAACAATATAATGATTGTTTCTATAATCATAATAACATTATCCACTAAAATATCAAAGACTTTTTGAATCGTAAATAAGCTAGAATAAGAACCTTTTTTTACATTTAAAATGGTCGTTGCTATTCAACCTTCACATAAAAAATTTAATAACTTCCTTTTAACATGTGATAGATAGTACGATATTAGTAATAAATAATGCTTCCTAGAGGTACCATTTTTTTGGCACCTGTAGCGCTTGGTACGTTTCCTATACCATGTTGCAATGTCTGATTAGCCAAAACAGCCATTGCAATAGCTTCTTTCGCTTCTGAAGAATAACCAATATCCTCTTGAATCTTCACTTGAACTTCCGGTAGTTCTGTTTTAATCATCGAGATTAGCGTTTGATTGTAGCTGCCTCCTCCCCCGATAATTAATTCTGTTTTCCCTTGGATAAACGGCCTTACAGCTGTTGCAATCGATTTAGCCGTAAACATGGTCGTAGTTGCTAAGAAATCTTCTGGTGCTAAAGGCCAATTTTCAATTAAATTTCGAGTAAATTGTTTGCCAAACTCTTCACGACCAGTCGTTTTAGGATATGTTTTTTGGATGTAAGGATGAGTCATTAACTCATCTAATAATAATGAATTAATTGTTCCTTGTTTCGCATATGCTCCATTTTTGTCATATTCTTTATTAAAGAAATGTAAGCACAGTTCGTTCATTATAACATTCCCAGGTCCAGTATCAAAAGCAATCATTTCTTCTAGTTTCCCTGCTTTTGGAATAACTGTCAAATTACCAATACCGCCAATATTTTGTAAAATCCTTGTTGTCTCTTCACTTCTATAAATAACGTATTCTGAATATGGAACTATCGGTGCTCCTTGTCCACCAACCGCCATATCTCGTTCTCTAAAATTTGAAACAACTGTTGTTTGTGTCCGTTCACAAATGATTGCAGGATCCCCTAATTGTAACGTTGATGGTAAAAAATTTTCTCTAGCAAACGGAATATGAAAAAGCGTTTGACCATGACTACCAATAAATGCTAATTCGTTTAATGAGATGCTTGCTTTCTCACATATTTTTAGAACAGCTTGAGCAAATGCTTCACCTAATTCTACATTCAAAGAACAAATTTTTGCCACATCTGACGATTCAAGTGAAAGAGATTCTCGAATGTTACGTAATGTTTTTTCTGCTAAAGGTATTGTTAAAAAGTCAATCAAAGTTACAGATGTTTGTTCATTTTTGCCAGAGATTTCAACTAATGCTGCGTCTATACCATCTAAAGATGTTCCAGACATTAATCCTACTGCATAAACCATATTTTCCCCTCACTTTTATGTTTAATGATGAACAAAATGCTTAAATCTATTTTACTTCATTAAAAGCAAATTTTTGCCATGGTCGTAGATAAGGAAGTAAGATGCGGTCAGCTTTAGTGATTTGACCCGCAACGTTAGATTTCCCAGAATTTTCCATTGGTAATAGTGCGATTTGTAATTCTCCAGCATAATGAGCGTACAATGACGTCTCCACGATAATATCACCAGTTATCATATCAGGCGTATTAAACGGATCAAACTGGTGCCCTTTGTATTTCACTCGACTTTGTGTTGAACGAACAACATAATCTGAAATATCCCCACGGTTAAAATGAAACTCATCTAAAATTATTGTTCGCTCCAATTCTGGTGTTGCTTGTTCAATCGTGCAATCAAAGGTTAATTTGTAAGGATCAATTTTGCTCAATGCTTCCAACTCTTCTTCTGTTGCAAAAGAATTGGCAATAATCACATCATCAATCAAATCTGTTGCCCATAAGTGTTTAGCTTGTGTTGTTATCGGCCACTCACGGTGCATTTCTAACGTACACAACCCTTCTTCAACTGGCCAAGGACCTATAGAAGCTGATGGTGAACTGACAAATGCTGCTGTATGAATACCATTCTCTTTATATACTTTTGTCGTTTCAATAAAGTGGTCGTAACTTAATCCTGTATAACGATGAGGATAAAAATTGTGACAGCCTAATAATTTATCTGGATTTGCCTGATAACTTAAAATATTTTCTAAATAACGTGTACCAGAGCTAATATTCAATTCTATTGCTAAATCTTGCGGATTAAATGTCATGATTGATTCTTCATTTCCAGTGAAACCCAAATCTAAACGAATCCCATCTGCACCAATTTCTTTAAAAAAAGATAAATCGTTATAACTGATTTCTAAATCTCCAAAGACTTTAGGGCTAACGTCTGCAATGACCTCCATTCCTAATGACTTAGCAAATGTAATGGTTTCGGTAAAATCTTTTACAATCTTTTCTTTGCCTTCTTCAACCGATAACAAGCACGTAAATACTCGTTTAAAATTATACTTGGCTGCTAATGTCATATACTCTTTAATTTCGTTTACGCTGCTATGGTTTGGATATACTGAAATACCTAATCTTCTCATTTGTCTGATTCTCCATTCTTTTGATAAAAATAATATGCACCTTTTGCACTCGAATATTTTTTTTCTATAATTTGAGTCTTGAACGAGCAACGCTTCAAATAAGCAAAAAAGGCTTTACGCACAAAGTCATTTTTTTCTATAACGCTACCATTCAATGCTATGTTAATCTGCTGATTACTTGCTTGCATTTTAACAACAACTTTTTCTACTTCTTTTGCAAGCAGGGTGCCTGATTCCGTCAATATAGTCGCAGCAACGCAGTCTTTTTCTGCTAGTTCAGCTACAATCTGAGCCAGCCCAGCAATTTGGTCTTTTTTGGCTTGGTATGCTTCTCTAACTAACTGTAAAACAGTAGAAACTTTAAAATTTTCAAATAACGTTTGTGTTAACAAGCTAGGTTGACTTCCTAAATCATATTCAGCAAGCGCTTGTTGAATTGCACATTTCCCAATATAATATGCGCTTCCTTCATCTCCAAACAAGTGACCCCAGCCACCAACTCGATACCATTCAGCTTTTTTCATCCCTAAACAAACAGAACCTGTCCCAGCTATAACCAAGACACCTGACTCCCCTTCAAGCATTGCGTAATGAGCCAGTTGACCGTCATTCAATAACACGATAGGAACATTAAATTCTGCTAATTCTAATTTTAGACTTTCTCGCAATCCACCACTGTCAATGCCTGCTAAACCTAGTACTAATAGTTCACAGTCTTGCACGTTACGTATATCAAATACTGATTGAATTGCTGATTTTATGTTATAAAGTCCCTTATCGTAATCAATCAGCATGTTGCCAAAACCTGTACTATTTTGTTGTTGTTCATTTCCAGCCAAATCATAGACAATGGTTTCTGTTTTTGTTCCCCCGCTGTCAATCCCGATAATATATTTCATGATTTAATTCGCTACTTTCTTTTGTTTTTTTGTCCCAACAATTCAATTAAGTTTCGTCTTC
The DNA here is from genome assembly GCF_058216535.1 of Enterococcus sp. AMC1251. Lineage (NCBI taxonomy): Bacteria > Bacillati > Bacillota > Bacilli > Lactobacillales > Enterococcaceae > Enterococcus > Enterococcus sp. AMC1251. The sequence goes on from NZ_CM177098.1 coordinate 2,472,968, forward strand.
CGAAAGATTCAAGCATTCCGAAGTTGTCACTTCATAGTTTATTTTAGAGGATGAATCAAAACAGTTCTTTTGTTTTGTCTCATCCTCTAAATTTTAAAATCATTCAATTATTTTTTCATAATAAACGTTAAATTTATTTTGTCATTTCAATGGTTCATGACTATCAAATCGCTAATTTTGTTGATTTCTTTGCTCTAATTGAAGACGACTACTCTCAAAAAATATGACTGATAAGATACCACTAATTAAATAGAGACCTTGTTTAATAATAGACGAAAGATTGGGTATCAATAATAACGGAATCAAAATGACTAAAAATACTAATACCCCAATAATCCAACGATTTGGTAGTAAGCCCTTCTTTTTCAAATAATGTGTCAATCCGATACCCGTCAGAAGAAACAGAAGACTAATCAATAAAAATTGTACTTTTATCATCGTCATCACCTTTCTTTTATTCTGTGACTAAGCTCTCTTTTTCCAGTTCATTATTGTCATAAATTTTTACAAATGGATAATAAATAGCTACTGAAAGAATAATCAAAAGAATATTTAAAACAGCAGCTCTCCAATCTCCCCCAGTTGCCAGATAAGCGCCAATTGGACCAGGTAGTGTCCATGGTGCCGTAAATATAACTCGATTAATGAGACCAAATTGTGTCGCAAACCAAGCGATTGTTCCTCCAACCATTGGCGTTAAAATAAACGGAATAATTAAGATTGGATTTAACACAATGGGTGTACCAAAAATCAATGGTTCATTAATATTAAATATTGCTGGTACCAATGTAGCTTTTCCTAACTTTGAAGCAAATTGAGATTTTGTACTAAAAGCTAATAAAATAGCTAAACCAATTGTACAACCTGATCCACCAATCCAAATAAACCATTGGTAAAACGGCTCCGCTGCAATATTTGGCAGTTCTTTACCTGACGCCATTGCAGCTGTATTTCCATCTAATAATTGTAGCCATAGTGGACGGGCTAATGAACCAACAATCGAAACACCATGAATCCCAAATGACCAGAAGAATGTTACTAAAAAGATTAACAATAGCATACTTGGCAAACTATCTGCCGCGCTAACCAAAGGGCTTACAATTGTAGAAACCGTTGAATGCCAATCGAAACCAATAAAATAAGTTAGCGTAGATATTCCTAAAATAACAATTAATGTAGGCGTTAATGTTTCAAAAGATCTAGCTACCGCTGGCGGAACTTGATCTGGCATAGTAATTTTGAATCTTGATCTATCGGTAACTCGATATATTTCGACTGCTATAATCGACGTAATAATTCCGACAAACATGCCACCACCACCTAGATTGGCCATCGGCAATACAAATCCTGCAGTTCCTGCAGCATCAAGCGCTTCCACTGGAATGTTAACAGGAACAAAAGTTAACAGAAATGCAATCGTTGACAATATTCCTCCTGAAACAACATCTAAATTATATGTTTTAGATAAACTTGCGCCGATTCCAAATGTAGCATAAAGTGTCATGATAAACATCGTCATCCGATACGGCATCAAAATAGTTGTAGCATTTGATGTTAAAAACTCTGTCACTCCCCAAGTAGAGGGTAATGGTGGAAATGCAATAATCAAGAAAAATGATCCAATAATAATCAATGGTAATGTAGCTATAATCCCATCTCTAATTGCTCTTAAATGACGTTGATTCGCTAGTTTCGCCATTGGCCCAGCTAAATGTTCTTCAATAAATTCGGTAAACTTTTTCAATGTTTCTCATCTCCTAATTTTACGTCTATATTTTTAACCGCTTTCAATAATAAAAAATAAATGCACCTTTTGATGTAGCTCTTTATTTCCTCAAAACTAGACACTCAAAAATCTTCAGCGTTAACTTGTACTACCTCCTTCTAGCTTAGAATATCAATCTCTTCCCTTTAGTCATACATCAAAATATCATTGAGAAAAGAACTCTCTCTTTGACATTCTTAATCATACAATTAAAGAACTTTTTTTTCAACATTTTTGATATACAAAAGAAATAAAATTTCCTTCAACGTAAAACACAAAAAGAAATTAAATTACTAATGCATATGTTAAAATTTGAAATATTATTTCTTTAATGATATATTAATACCTAACAAATGATAACGCTTTATTTTCCAAGGAGGAAATTATGATTATGAAAAAGAACTGTTTGTTTATACTTGTATTAGGGGTATGTTTTTTTGCTTTTATTTTACTTCCATCCACTAGTTTTGCTCAAAACCAACCACTTTTTAAATTTGAACGAAAACCCGATGGTACTCTCGACTATAACTTCGATAAACCTATTCCATTTTATAGCGGTTCGGATGAAATGGTTAGCCTTCCAGCAGAATTCCGGCCTCAAAAAGAACAATTTCAAAGTTCTTGGGTAGCAACTATTGATAATATGAATATGAAAAAACCAGCTTCAGAATCTGAATTCAAAGAAAATTACTTGAAAATAGTAGAGACGTTTGAGCAATGGCATATGAATGCAATGATATTCCAAGTTCGTCCATTATTAGATGCTTGGTATCCATCTGAATTAAATCCTTGGTCAGAATTTTTAAGTGGCACTCAAGGAAAAGATCCAGGATATGATCCTTTAGCTTGGATGATAGACACCACCCATGAAGCTGGAATGGAATACCACGCCTGGTTCAATCCTTATCGTGTAACAAATGTAAAATTATCTTCTCAAACAATTCTAGAAAAAACAAATCTTTCCAAAGAACAACTATTAAACTTATCCATTCCAGAACAGATGAATGCTTTGTCTAATGCTGGGATTCTAGATTCAAATAATTATGCTGTGAAGCATCCTGCACATGTTTTGATGTTTGAAGAAAAATTTTTTCTAAATCCGGGTATTCCCGAGGTTCAAGACTATGTTGTCGCTTCTATGAAAGAAGTTGTCGAAAATTATGATATTGATGCGATTCATTTTGATGATTATTTTTATCCTTACCGCATATCTGAGACTAATTATTTTGGTATGAATAATGAAGATGAAGCAACGTTTAAAACATACGGTTCACAGTATACGGATATTGAGGAATGGCGTCGAGATAATATAACTAACCTAGTTAAGAATATAAAAACAATGCTCGATGAATACAATCAAAAGCATCACAAAGCCGTTCAATTTGGAATCAGTCCATTTGGTATTTGGGAACATAGAGAGCTTGACCCTCGTGGTTCTAACACGCCCTTAGGTTCTTCTAAGTCTTATTCCAACAGTATTTTTGCCGACACCTACAAATGGATCAAAGAAGACTTAATTGATTACGTTACACCTCAAGTCTACTGGAGTTTTGATCAAGACGCTGCTCCTTATGGTGAATTGGCACGTTGGTGGAACAATGTAGCAGAAGGATCAAACACGCAAATCTATATCGGTCATGCGAATTACAAACATGTGACTAATGGCGGTTGGGATGCTTCTTGGTTAAATCCAGAAGAAATTCCTAACCAAATGAAATTTAATCAACATTATCCTAACATCAAAGGTAGTACGTTGTTTAGCTATAATGATATTCTTTCCTCAAAAATTAATAGTTTAGATCCTTCCCTACAGGAACGCTATCAAGCGAAAAATGATGCCATTAGAATACTAAAGTCTGATTACTTCAATACTATAGCATTGGTTCCTGAAAAACCATGGCTAAGCCATCAGCAAATTGATCCTCCTATGTCCTTAAGTCAAGTTTCTGAAGATTCTGGTACCACTCTTTCTTGGCAAGATACTTCTGAAAATAGCACTCGCTATTTCGTCGTTTACAAAGGACAGGGTAAAAAAGAAGAAATCATAGCTAATCCGAATAATATTGTCAAACGAATCTGGAAAAACCAGAGTAAAACAACTTTTTCATACACTGATAAACAGACCGTAGAAAAGGAACCTTCGGAGAGGGCTTATCTCGTAACAGCTGTTGATGCCGCTGGAATGGAATCAGAAGCTACTCAAGTAAATGATTTTGACCTTAAGGTGAAAGGAAAACCCATTACTGTTATTTACCAAACTAAAGACAAGCAACAACTAAGCGAAAACGTTAAAATTGAAGGATATATCGGAGAAGCATACGCAACGGAAGAAAGGACATTTGAAGGGTTCCAATTAATCGAACAACCTATAAATAGTACTGGCGTATTTACAGATAAATCTCAGTCCGTGATTTATTTCTACGAATCAACTACCTCTATGAGTACTAACCAGAAAGAAGATAATAGTTCTTTTTCCGAGGATAATAGCTTATCGGAATCCAATTATAAAACAGAACATGCTAACTCAAATGAAGCAATAGGAAAACCTGTTGGGAAAAGTACATTGCCTTCAACAGGTGAATTAGCGGCTTATTCTTTTAGTATAATCGGGATGTTACTTTTAATTTTCACTGTACGATACCTACTCTTACACTATCGTACAAATAAATAAAAAAAGAAATGCTTACAGTAACGTTAAATAAAAAAGCCAAAACTGACGTTGATAATCAAATCAATGTCGGTTTTGGTCTTTTTTTATGGTATTATATTCATCATTAGTAAATCATTATAGTGAATACTCATCTTGTTTCTTTTTTAGTTTTACATTCATGAAAACAAAAAAGATTACAAGTAAGCCAATTGCTTGGCTGATAAATGACTGAGCTTCATTTGTTTTAGGATAGTTTTTATTTTCTTTCGAGGAATTGTTCGAATTAGTATTTGCTGGTGATTGATTTCCAGCTATTGGTTTACCATCCTCAATTTCTTTTACGATGGTCGTTGCAGATGTCCCTGTATTCCCATTCGGATCTGTTGGTGTTGCTGTAATTGGTTCTTTACCAACTAATGGACGTGTTGTTTCTATCGTCCACTTACCATCTTCTCCTACTACTCCACTTCCTAAGACATTTCCATCTTTATCTGTGAGTGTAATTGTGTCTCCTGGTACGCCGGTTCCTGTCACTGTTTTATCCCCGTCTTTTGCAGGATCTATCGTTGGTTTATGTTCTTCAGGATAAAATGTCGCTTCTTTTACGATAGTCATTACAGGTATCCCTTTATCACCATCTAAATCTGTTGGTATTGCTGTGATTGGTTCTTTACCGACTAATGGACGTGTTGTTTCTATCGTCCACTTACCATCTTCTCCTACTACTCCACTTCCTAAGACATTTCCATCTTTATCTGTGAGTGTAATTGTGTCTCCTGGTACGCCGGTTCCTGTCACTGTTTTATCCCCGTCTTTTGCAGGATCTATCGTTGCCTTGTGTAATTCTTTTACAGTTTCTGTTGTTGGTATTCCGATGTCACCATCTAAATCTGTTGGTGTTGCTGTAATTGGTTCTTTACCAACTAATGGACGTGTTGTTTCTATCGTCCACTTGCCATCTTCTCCTACTACTCCACTTCCTATAGTTGTTCCATCTTTATCTGTGAGTGTAATTGTGTCTCCTGGCATGCCGGTTCCTGTCACTGTTTTATCCCCGTCTTTTGCAGGATCTATCGTTGCCTTGTGTAATTCTTTTACAGTTTCTGTTGTTGGTATTCCGACGTCACCATCTAAATCTGTTGGTGTTGCTGTGATTGGTTCTTTACCGACTAATGGACGTGTTGTTTCTATCGTCCACTTACCATCTTCTCCTACTACTCCACTTCCTAAGACATTTCCATCTTTATCTGTGAGTGTAATTGTGTCTCCTGGTACGCCGGTTCCTGTCACTGTTTTATCCCCGTCTTTTGCAGGATCTATCGTTGCTTTGTGTAATTCTTTTACAGTTTCTGTTGTTGGTATTCCGATGTCACCATCTAAATCTGTTGGTGTTGCTGTAATTGGTTCTTTACCGACTAATGGACGTGTTGTTTCTATCGTCCACTTGCCATCTTCTCCTACTACTCCACTTCCTATAGTTGTTCCATCTTTATCTGTGAGTGTAATTGTATCTCCTAGTACGCCGGTTCCTGTCACTGTTTTATCCCCGTCTTTTGCAGGATCTATCGTTGCTTTGTGTAATTCTTTTACAGTTTCTGTTGTTGGTATTCCGATGTCACCATCTAAATCTGTTGGTGTTGCTGTAATTGGTTCTTTACCGACTAATGGACGTGTTGTTTCTATCGTCCACTTGCCATCTTCTCCTACTACTCCACTTCCTATAGTTGTCCCATCTTTATCTGTGAGTGTAATTGTGTCTCCTGGTACGCCGGTTCCTGTCACTGTTTTATCCCCGTCTTTTGCAGGATCTATCGTTGCTTTGTGTAATTCTTTTACAGTTTCTGTTGTTGGTATCCCCGAATTTCCATTCGAATCTGTTGGTGTTGCTGTAATGGGTTCTTTACCAACTAATGGACGTGTTGTTTCTATCGTCCACTTGCCGTCTTCTCCTACTACTCCACTTCCTATAGTTGTCCCATCTTTATCTGTGAGTGTAATTGTATCTCCTGGTACGCCCGTCCCTGTCACGATTTGCTCGCCTTCTTTTGCAGGGTCTATCGTTGGTTTATGTGTTTCTGCGTCAAATTTAGTGTAGAAGAAAACCAGACCTCTTTTATCTTGAGACATTGTATCTGTCCAGGTTGCTCCTTCACCAGTTTCTTCAGAACCATCATCAGTGAACAAGGAATAGTTGTTTGAAAATGTATAACCTGGGATTGGAACTGCTGTTGCCGTTACTTGACCATCAATAGCTTGTCCATTTCCTAAAATTTCCATAGTTGAGATTTCTTCCCCAGAGTTGCTGTCAATGTATTTTACTTTCACTACTTGAGGAATAATCTTACCTTGCATAATAAACGATTTCAATGCGTATCTTGCTGGTACATTGTCTACAGTACCTGAAGTATTGGCCGTTAAACTATTAGTTCCTGCAGTATTCGTCATAACTTTTACACGACTCACAGGAGACAATTCTCCTCCATCACCGATGGTAGTATAACTTTCTAAACCAGACCAATACGGAGTAATGGGTGGCACAATGGTTACAAAATCTGGTCCATACGCCTCACTACTATTTTCCCAACTACTAGCAGCTGGATTATTTTTCCAGTTAATTTGAGGACCGCTAATTGTAAATTTAGTGTTTTTTGCCTCTAATATATTTACCCTTGGCATAGCACTACCATCTTCTGCCGTTTTTAAAAAGTGATTACTTATACGACCAATTCGTTGTTCGCCTATTGTATCTCCAGGCGTAACTTCTACTGTATATGTCGTATCTTTATAAAAAGTATTCCCAACAAACGTCGTTGCTTCTCCTGAACTCGTATATGCATTGATTATAGGATCGTTCTGCCAATTACTCCATTCAAAATAAGTAGAAGCCCTACTTCCAATCAATTCACTTGTCTGTTCTTGAGCAAATTCGTTCGAAAAAGAAAATAGATTACACATAATTAATAACGATGCAAAAGCAAATTTTATTTTTTTTCCCATATCCATCCCCCTAGTTTGCATTACTTATGACTAACATTTGTTGTATGCGTCCATCATTCTTTCAATAGATGATCTGTAAAATCAAAAAAATAGAACGCTTTCAATTCTATCCATCTACCTCCCTCTCACTAATTATTCGTTCCAACCCGTTCTACATTCACTTCCCAACCTTTCTAGCTTTAATAAAGAATACAAATAGTAAATACTTTTTTTGATAATTTAATCAATATAAAAAATTCAATTAATACTGTAAAAATACTCAAATGTTTTTTAGTAATTAAAAAATAATTAATAAAGTATTCTCCCAAAAATTAATATTAAACAGAAAAGAATTACTATTTATTTTTAATTATAGGACAAATTATCGCTTTTGTCTAAAACAATAATGTTTTTAATATAAAATATGATAAAATAAAAAAATAAAAAAATCATTTAATTAATGGAAATGATATATTCGTGCATATTTAATAGACTTCATGAAGTATTAAAAAAATAGACACCTTTTTAATACTAGGTGTTTATTTCTCACTAAATTGTTGCTAACTTAATTAAATTACTTATAGTCTATAATATTAATGAAATATCGTGTATTATTAATTTAGAGCCAAACTCAATCTTAAATTATGGAGAAATGAAATGGAAAATAAAAAGCAAATCCTAGATAAAGCAATAAAACTTATAAGCTATTGGAAAGCTGGTAAACTCGGTGGGGAGTTTATGCCAGAAGATAAAAACCCTAATTATCCTATTAATAGTAATGAAAACTATTTATATTTTACTTTACCAATGGCATTAAACTATCAAAGAAATTCATATAAATTATGGGAAAGTGCTAATGTGTCAGCAAACGACCCGTTAACATCGGATATTTTTAGTCCAGAAAAAGTTATTTCTATGAGTGAAGAAGAGCTTAGAGATAAGCTTGTAAAACATAAAGTTGCCTTACAGATGAATAAACAGCCGATTATTTGGAAACGATTGTGTCAAACGTTTAATGATTCTTTTAATGGGGATGTGAGAGAGTTCTTTAAGCAAAATAATTACAGTATAGCTGAAGTAAAGGAATATATGCTTAGTCATAAGAAAGAATTTCCTTATTTATCTGGAAATAAAATTATGAATTATTGGTTATACGTTATGATTCAATACACTGATTTAAATGTGCAGGATAGGTGGAATATTTCTGTAGCTCCAGATAGACATGTTGTACAGGCAAGCTTAAAATTGGGTGTAATCAATGAACAGGAGTTTGAAAGCAGTAACGTACAACAGATTGTTGCTGAGCGCTGGGAAGAAATATTTTCTGGAAGTAACTATGAGCCTATCGATATTCATACCCCCCTATGGCTGTGGACTAGAAGCAAGTTTCCATACTTAGAAGAATTATAGTGTGGAGATTTATTATTGATATTAAAAAGGACTTGATGCGATTCAAGCCCTTTATTTTTTGCCGTAGAGTTCTCAATTTCTTCTATTAATTTATTTTCTGGTAAATAGTGTTTTATGGAACCCTAGCTAATATAAGTAGTTTTTATTTCTTCTCAAGCACCTCAAAATACATGCTAACTGAAAATAAGTAACGTTTCGAATATCTATTTTCTGTAAGAAACATCTTCTGGTTCAATATTTTCTAGATGAACATTCAATTCATTTGGCTCAACTAGAAACAAATTATTATCAGCAAATATCCGTTTTAATTATATATATATTGAACTATCACCTTCTGATAAAAAACGTTCCTCCATTCGAGTAAATGCACACTCAAAAACCTCTGATACATTTATATAAGAACGCACAGGCAATCCAGTATTCCAGACCTATCTTTGTAAGAATATGTTGGTAAAACTAACAAAGTAGAATTCTACTCTTATCACTATCTTTGAAGACTATAGAAATAACTCAGTAAACATCAAAGCTACGGTTTAGCGTTGGCGTAATTCTTGGTTTGATTGCTTATGCTCTCGATGTAGCTTGTTTTTTTTCTTCTGTGGCCGTTGCTGAGGATTTTTCTATAGCAGCAGTTGTTAGCTCTTCAGATTGAGCTTCAGCTAGTTCTGTATCAGATTCTTTTTCTTGTAATAATGTACTTCTTTGCGCTTCTTGTTCTTTCTTAGGCAATGTCAGGGAAGTATCCTTTATTTTTCCGTCTGACTGATTTATTTCAACAACAAAGGGATCGATTGATTCGTCTGTTTCATTTTTCTTGGTGTAGACTTTGATGCATAAGATTTCTGAGTCGAATATATTCTCTTCTTGTTTCTTCACGCCCTCTGCAAATTCACTAGCGGCAGGTAAAAAGTTGGTGATCACAAATATCAAAACGGCTGAATGACTCAAAGATATCGGGTTGGAAAATTAGTTTTTTCTCATAGCTGGAGTTTTGACTTTTTTCATGGGAATTTGGGTGAATTTCGGGTGGGGATAAAAAAGTTTTTTTTGTTATTTTATCTTATATATAAGGTAAATATTTTTAGTGTTATTTAATGGATGGAAATGTCGAATTTCGTTGTGGCGGGTGTTGTCTTTCGGTATAATAAAATGTGTAGGATAGAAATTCGGATCGAGATTGGGATAAACGGTGGTACAAAAACAGCTCCTTCGGAAATAAGCTGAAATTCACAAAAAATTGAAGAACATTTTTCGTGAATTCCCTCTTATTTCTCGGAGCTAGACGTTTTCTCCCCAACCTCTGTTCAAGACATATAAATAAAAATTGGCACTTCAATCGTTCGGCGACAACCTTACGATCGAAGCCTTGTTAAGACGCCCAAAGCTGTCCAAACAAGTTGCCAATAGTGCTAGCAACTTGTACTAGCTTCTTTATTGTACCTAAAATGGTTTGAGATTTCTAGGAAATCTTTGCTTTTTTTGGTGATGATTGGTTGTTGTGTATATGGGATTAGACTATTGTCGACGGTATTGGGCATCTGCTCAATGCCGTTTTTTCTGTCCTACGAGTACGTTTGAAAGGAGGAACGTTTTAAGAATCGATGAAAAACTGGATAAAACAAAAAGGCACTTCACCATTTGGCGGCAACCGAATGATGAAGCCTTGAATAGACACCCAAAGCATGTCTACACAAGTTGCCAATTTGCTAGCACCGAAGCACTAGCTTCTTTATTGTACCTAATTTTCTTTTGAAATTCTAGTTGGTTTTGGGAATTTCTTGGGATTAGGGATGGTTTAGGAGTGAATTGTGGGGTTGGTTTGGCTGATTGATGACGGTATTGACAGGTTCGGTATCGTTTTTTGTTTTACTCTGGGACAAGGCGTTATGAATATCGCAAAGCTTTGAAAGTCGTTTGTAGCGCTGGGTTATGGGTTTGCCTCGTCAATGTGCAGATAGAAAGGTCACTGAATCCAGAAATTCAGTGAAAAAACTGGTGGGAGAAGTTGGGTTTGGGCTTGGGTTTCATTTGGCGCTTATCAGCTTTTCTCCGTCTTATTTGAAGGAGATCAGGAGAATGGAGAAACAAGGACAGAATTTAAAGGCGGTTACGTATCAGGATATTGTTGAATTGCGGGATTTTATGGAGAAGATGGCTTCTTGGCAGGATCCTTTGGCGATTTTGGATCATTTTTTTCAGTTTCGGTATGGGCCGATTAATAAGAAACGAATTGTGAAGGAGTATTATGCTCGGGCGCAGATGTTTCATGCTTTTTATGAGGATTATAATCGATTGATTGAGTTGGGGGATGAATTGGTGATGGAGATGGTTAGGGCTGAGAAGGTTGGGACTGGGTTTGAGGTTAGGAAAATGGATTTAGAGTAGCGTGCGTATGTTATAAAAGAGGATGGAGATGATCCATCCTCTGAATGTTGCTTATTCCCTATTTAAAATAGTTGCTACTTCGCTGTCGCTATATTCTTTTTTGTCATTTTTTATTATTTCTCGGTTATCCATTCCTTGAGAAACAAATCTGAATACAGCAAACGTAGTTTCGGTATTTTGAAGATTTAGGATTCTGTGTAGACTGCTATTCATGCGAATTACATCGCCTTTTTGACAATCTTTATGGGATTTTTTACCGTCTGCTATTGTTTCAACTCTGATTTGTCCATCGGTTATTACTAGTATTTCTTCAATGCTTTGGTGGGTATGCCATCCTTGGGTGGTATTTCCCGGGACTGAGTTTAGATGGATTTCGAATTCTGGAAAGATGTAGTAATTTACGTTTGTTCCGTCTTCTTTTTTGGCGAAAATGGAGTCGTTCTTTGTCATTATTTCTATGAGGTTGTTTAGCATTATAGTTCCTTCCTTTCAGTTAAAATAATTTAAATATGTCGTTATTTTATAGTTAAATTGCGTATATTATTAAGAGGTTGAGAAAAATGTCCCCCCCCCCCTCTAAAGTTTATTTTTGTTTGATAAAATCATAGGTTTCTAATGGAACAGTATTTTCTAACGTCATTTCCATGCTTACGATATTAGTGTCTTTTCCATTTTTATCTTTTTTGATTAATTCTTTTGCTGTTTCTAGTTTGGGAAAAGCTCTTCCTAGATAAATAAACTCAGGATCTCCACCAGATTCTTTTTGAACGAAAACATGAATTGCTAAATTTGTTTCTTTGTAATTCATGATTTCCACAACTTCTTTACTGGAGAAATTTAATTTAGGACGTGTATACCATACTAATGTATGTTGATCGATTAATTCGTCTTCATATTTTACATCGTTTGAGATTGTATCATCTTTGTGGTAATTCACAAAAATTGGACAGGTATTATATTTGATTCGATAACCATACATTGTACCAGTTTCGTTATTTTCCCAGTTTGGATCAGAGTCAATAGATGAGACACTTTTTGCGAGAGATTTTTTAGGCAACTAGAATTTTTAGTTCAAATTGCCTTGGAGACAAATAAGCCAGCGCACTATGAATTCTACGCTTATTGTAAAAACCTTGCACATAGCTAAAAATTTCAACTTTAGCTTCCTCAAAATTTTGATAAATAGGCCGTTGATAAACAGGTTTTTTTTTCAGTAACGCATGGAAAGACTCAATTCCTGCATTATCATAGGGACAGCCTTTACGGCTGTAGGAATGGTTTAATGCTTTCAACTTTTCTTCATACTCATTACTGGTATACTGTGAGCCTAAATCGGTATGCAAAATTAATCCATTGTCGATATTTCGGTTTAAAATAGCTTCATCAAGGGCTTTTTCTACAATTTCTGTTGTCATCTGTTGTTCAAAATGGTAGCCGATTATTTTTCTAGAATGAAGATCCATGGATGATAACTCTTACTTTAATATAAACTGCATTGCTTATTGCTTAAATTTCATTGTATTTCTTCTTCAAAAGCAATATTACCACTCTTTAACTTATTCAATGAACCAAATTTTTTTCTGGAAGCATTCTCTTTATATCCTCTTCATAAAACAAACCGTCTCTTGGTTCTTCCTAATGAACGACTTTGTAGACCTCCTTTTGTTTTTCAAGTGTATAGACCACAGGGAAATTTGAACCATAGATATTTTGTCCAGATTCATCAAGTCCTAAAACTGTTTGATTGAGATACTTGTCCATAAAAAATCTAAGACCAATCTAATTTTTTTGACCTCTGGACTAGCTTCTAATGTTTCAGAATTAAAATAGGTTTCTGTTTTCATATAATTAAAGATTGTTTCTCCGTATTTTTTATACTTTCATCCTATCGTTTCACTGCCTTTATCCTCAATCTCCGATAATCCGCTTCCCAATGATCCCCATTCCACAATTTCGGCTTCAACTCTCGCTCCATATTCTCAAGAACCTTCTCTTTCAGCCCATCCGTCAATTCCTCCAACTCAGCAGCATAAAACTGTTCCATCCACCCTCTCAAACCAGCTCCCCCACCTTTAAGCGGTGTCGGCCGTTCATATTCCAAAATCTCCACAATCTCAAAATGATTCTTTTCAAGCAACACTCGATAGTCTTCAACCGGCGTAAAACAAAATGGCTCTTCAAACTTTATGTCTAACGCATTTAACTCACGCCCAAAAGCTTCTCTAATCATCTGAACGTTCCCAACTGCACCAAACTCACAAATCAGCTGCCCATTTACATTTAGATGTTCACCGATATTCTTCAATAATAAATCTTGATCAGGAATCCAATGAAAAACTGCGTTTGAAAAAGCAACATCATACAGTCCAATTTGATCCGAGGGATTTAAGATATCCTCCTGTAAAAAAATCAAATCAAGATAGCTCTCTTTTGCTTGATTGATCATATTTCCTGATTGATCGATCCCTATCACTTCATGCCCAAGTCCTGCAATTTGGTTCGTCAATTCTCCCGTTCCACACCCAATATCCAACACTTTACTTGATTCTTTCGGCAGTAATTCCAACAAACCAGCACCGTATTTAAAAATAAAATCATGTGTTGTATTATATTTTTTCGCATTCCATTCCATAGATTTCACTCTCCTAGCGATATAATAAAAAGAAGCTACACCGAAATCATTCATCGATGTAGCACTCTTACGATTTCTTATTGCCAATAAGCCGGAATCTTCGCTTCATAGGCCGCAATCTCTTCATCATGCGTCAAGCTAATCGCAATCTCATCCAATCCATTCACCAATTTATGTTTCCAAGTGCCGTCGATTTCAAAAGAATAGGTCCCATTTGGTGTGATTACTTGTTGGGCAGGCAAATCGATCGTAATCGTTTCATCTGCTCCAAGTTCTGCCAAAGCATTCAACTCTGCATGTTTCAACACAATCGGCAATAGACCATTTTTCGTGGCATTCATATAAAAAATATCACTGAAACTTCCTGCAATAACTGCTCTAAATCCATAATCATCCAACGCCCAAGCAGCATGCTCTCTTGATGAGCCTGAACCAAAATTATCACCAGAAATCAAAATCGTCGCATCTTTGTATTGTAGTTCATTCAACGTAAATTCTGGATTTAGCGTGCGGTCTGACAAGTAACGCCATTCATCAAATAAGAACTCACCAAAACCTGTTTTTTCAATTCGTTTTAGGAATGATTTTGGAATGATTTGATCGGTATCGATATTGTCGTTCATTAGTGGCACCGTGGTTCCTGTATGTTGTGTAAATGCCTCCATTATGCACCAAGCTCCTCTCTAATGTCTCTAAATGTTCCTTCGATTGCGGCGGTTGCCGCCATCGCTGGGCTGCAAAGATGGGTTCTTGCGCCTTTGCCTTGGCGTCCTTCAAAGTTTCGATTAGAGGTTGAGGCACAATGAACGCCTGCTGGTACTTGGTCTGGATTCATGCCCAAACACATGGAGCAACCTGGTTCACGCCACTCAAAGCCTGCTTCGGTGAAAATTTTATCCAAACCGATTTTCTCTGCTGCTTTACGAACGGGTCTTGAGCCTGGTACTACGATTGCCGTAATGCCTTCTTTAACTTTTTGGCCTTTTACGATACGAGCCGCTTCTTCCAAATCGGATAGTCGACCATTTGTACATGAGCCGATAAAAACGTAGCCGATTTCGATATCTGATGGTCGTTGACCTGGTTTTAGGTCCATATAGTTATAGGCACGTTCATCGTTCATGTCTTTGATTTGTGGGAATGTTCCTGTGATTGGGATGCCCATTTCTGGGTTCGTGCCCCATGTAATGAAGGGAACCAATTCATCGGCGTTCAATTCTAGATCCACATCGTAGGTTGCGTCTGGATCGCTTGGTAGTTTTTCCCATTCAGCGATTGCCGCATCCATATCTTCTGGCGCATATTCTCTGCCGCGCACGTATTCAAATGTTTTTTCATCTGGCGCCATCATCCCCATTTTTGCGCCGCCTTCGATCGCCATGTTACAAATGGTCATCCGTTCTTCCATCGTTAGGTTCTCAATCGTTTCACCGTAAAATTCAACCGCATGTCCAACGCCAAAATCAACCCCATATTTTGCGATCAAAGCTAGAATAATATCTTTGGCATACACACCTTTGGCTAGTTTCCCAGTGATTTTAACCCCCATTGATTTTGGTTTATTTTGCCAAATACACTGTGTGGCAAAAACATGTTCTACTTCACTTGTACCGATACCAAATGCCAAAGCTCCGAATGCGCCGTGAGTTGCTGTATGAGAATCACCACAAACGATGATTTTTCCTGGTTGTGTCAGACCTGTTTCAGGTCCGACCATATGCACGATTCCTTGGCGATCACTGCCGTTATCGCAAAGGGTTACGCCAAATTCTTCACAGTTTTTCTGCAAAGCTTCGATTTGTTTTTTTGCCACTAAGTCTGTGATATTAAAGATATCTTGTGTTGGCACATTATGATCCATTGTGCCAAAAGTTCTTTCTGGTCGGCGGACTTTTCTCCCTGCTTCTCTTAGTCCTTCAAAAGCCTGTGGTGAGGTCACTTCATGGATTAGATGAAGATTGACGTATAATAGTTGTGGTTCGCCTGCAACGCCTGATACCACATGTTGTTCCCAAAGTTTATCAAATAGTGTTTTTCCCATGTTTAGTCACATCCATTTTTTATTTTCATTCCTATTTTAAATTTTTTTCCCAAGGTAAACCGCGTAGTTATAGTATTTATATACAACATCCACATTTTGAAATCCCACTGTTTCCAATGTTTTTAATTCGGTCATCAAAGGTTGGGGGCGATCTTCTTCAAAATGACTTTTCAACCAGCGTTCTTGAATTTCTTTTAAAGTAATCTGCTGATTCATAAAAGCAATCCATTTTTGCATAAATGCTGTTTGCAGTTCTGAGCTAGACGCTTGGATCACATCAGCGTTAATAAATAGTCCGTTATGATTTAGCGCCTCATAGATTTGGTGATAAAATTGTTGATGCTCTGCTTGGTCTTCTAAATGATGAAGGGCTAGTGAAGAAACTACCACGTCATAATTTTTCTCAAACGTTAAATTTTCAAAAGAGCTAGCAATACAAGTTGCTTGATTATTTAATTTTTGTTTGGCGATTGTCAGCATTTTTTCACTCATATCCACACAAGTGATCACAGCATTTGGATATACTTCTTGAATAGCATGTGCTAATGTTCCTGTACCACAGCCTAAATCAATTACGGAAATCGATTGGTCTCGTCCAAAAGGGATACTTGCTACTATAGCTTCGATTAGTTGATCGTAATAGGGAATGATTTTTTGAATGATACCATCAAATTCTTGTGCTTCTTGGTCAAAATGGGATTGGATTTGTTCATTGCGTTTCATTGTTTCTTCACCTGCTCTTCCTTCATTATTTTGAGTTAATTCAATTCTTTGATCACGGCTTCTGTGAAATCGGTTGTTGTAGCTGTTCCACCTAAATCTGTTGTTAGGATTCCTTTGTTCATGACACGATCGCAAGCCTCTTCAATTTTCTTTGCTGACCTTTCTAAGTTGAATGATTGGCGTAACATCATCGCTACTGACAAGATCATTGACATTGGATTAGCAATATTTTGATTAGCGATGTCTGGTGCTGAACCGTGGATTGGTTCATATAACGACGGACCAAATTCGCTGTGACTAGCGCTTGGCATCATGCCGAGTGAGCCTGGAATCACTGATGCTTCATCACTTAGGATATCACCAAATAGATTTTCCGTGACAATCACATCAAAGGCTTTGGGTTTTTGAATCATGACCATTGCCGCTGAATCAACTAGTTGATGTTCTAAGGTACAATCTGGAAATTCCTGCGCGACTTCTTCGGCTGTTTGACGCCATAATTTACTGGTTGCTAGTACATTGGCTTTATCGACAGAGGTGACTTTTTTGTTTCTAGTTTGCGCAATTTCAAAGGCTTTTCTGATGATGCGTTGGATTTCAGCTTTTGAATAGGTGCATAGGTCTGATGCTTCTGTTTCTCCTAGTTGTTTTTCGCCAAAGTAGATACCACCTGTTAGTTCACGAACGACTACAAAATCAACACCTCGAACGTTTTCTTGTTTTAATGGAGATAAATGAGCGACTGCATCCGGTACAGAAATCGGACGGATATTTGCAAAAAGACCCAAGGCTTTTCTTAAATCAAGTAAGCCTTGTTCAGGACGTTTTGGTGCATTGTCCCATTTTGGGCCGCCGATCGCACCTAGTAAAATTGCATCAGCTTTTTCGCAGGCTGTTAAGGTTGAATCTGGTAAAGGATCCCCTTGTTCATCGATACCTGCGCCACCAAAGGCAAAACGTTCAATATCAAAATCGAGATTATCTTGCACCATAATTTCGGCTAAAATTTTTAGTGCACTATCCATTATTTCTGTCCCGATGCCATCTCCTGGTAATGCTGCGATTCGTTTGCTCATTAAGCTTTCCCCACTTCTTTTTGAAATTGTTCACTGGCTTTGACGTAAGCTTTCGCTGACGCTTGTAAGACATCAAAATCGATGCCAATGCCGTTGAATTTTTTATTATTCTCTGTATCTGCTAAGGTTACATGAACTTCTGCTTGAGCATCTTCACCACCTGTGATGGCTTTGATGTAATACTCTTGTAATTCTGGTTTTTGAACAAATATTTTGTCGATCGAGTTATAGATTGCTTGAATACTACCAGAGCCGATCGCTGATTCTGTTTTGCTTTCGTTTTCACCTGTATTGATGGAAACGATCGCTCCTTGGCTACCGTCAGAAACGTATTGTAATTGGACACGTTCCAAGCGATAATCTTCACTGCATTCTTGAGATTGCCCGACCATTAGTGCGATCAGATCGTCTTCTGTGACTTGTTTCTTTTTATCCGCTAATGATTTGAACCGTTTGAAGGCGTCTTTTAATTCGTCTTCTGTTAGTTGGTAGCCTAAAGCATCCATTTTAGTCGCAAATGCATGGCGTCCTGAAAGTTTTCCTAGTGGCAATGAGTTTTCATTTACCCCAACAAGTGATGGTGTGATGATTTCGTACGTATCTGGATTTTTCAACACGCCATCTTGATGGATACCTGATTCGTGCGCGTAGGCATTCGCTCCGATGATGGCTTTATTTCTTGGTACTGCCACACCTGATAGACGGCTGACGAGATCGCTGGTTCGTTTGGTTTCATTCAATGTGATGTTGCTTTTGGCTTGGTAAAAATCTTTTCTGATATATAGCGCCAAGGCTACTTCTTCGAGTGCAGTATTTCCTGCTCGTTCACCAATGCCATTGATGGTTCCTTCTACACGGCGAGCGCCATTTTCAATCGCTGCTAAAGCATTGGCCGTCGCCATCCCTAGATCATCGTGGCAGTGAGAAGAGAAAATAATTTCTTTGTCGCTTTGGATATTTTCGATTAAAAATTTGAATAGTGCGCCGTATTCCGTTGGGTTGGAATAACCAACCGTATCAGGAACGTTGATGATTGTCGCTCCCGCATTGATTGCCGTTTGAACCGCTTTTAGTAGAAATTGTTTGTCAGTTCTGGTTGCGTCTTCTGGTGAAAACTGGACTTTATCAAATTTTGTTTTAGCATAGCTGACATGTTCTTTAATAGATGTAATTACTTCATCTGGTGTCATTTTTAGTTTAAATTCCATATGAACTGAGCTAGTTGCTAGAAATACATGGATTTGCGAGTATTTGGCATTTTGCAAGGCTTCGTGAGCACGATCGATGTCAGCTTTTTGGCAACGTGCGAGAGCTGCGACAGTCATTTTCTCAGCATTTTCTGCGATTGCTTTGACTGCTTCAAAATCTCCAACAGATGCGATCGGAAATCCCGCTTCGATCGTATCAATGCCCCATTTCTCAAGTTGTTTGGCGATTTGGACTTTTTCTTTGGTGTTGAAATTTACACCTGGTGTTTGTTCGCCATCTCTTAGAGTGGTGTCAAAAAATTGGATATGTTTCATTTTTCATACGTCCCTTCAAACTCTTCATTTTTTAATTACATTTAAATTTTTCTATAAAAAAAACACCCCATGTCTGGGGATGCTTTGCCATCCCGTTCATGCAATGCGAAAACAGGACTCTCAACGTCTGATAAGAAAAAGCTGAGCTACAGCTGGTTTCTAGAAATCAGTGTGATGAGTCCTTCATTAATAATAAGAATGTAACTGTTGCTGTCTGCTTGTTCATTCTATTCAACATCCTTTATTGTCAGAATTTTTTAATAATTCGAACTATAGTGTTAAAGATACCGAACTTTCAAATTAAAGTCAATAGTTTTATGAGGATTTTTTAAGAAAAGCTGAGAAAAAATATCTTCTCCGCTTCAATCTTCTTATTATATTTTATCTAATGCTTGTTCTAAATCAGCTAAAATATCATTGACATTCTCAATCCCAATCGATAAGCGAATTAATTCTGGTGAGGTTCCTGAAGCTTTTAATTCGTCTTCGCTTAGTTGAGAATGTGTTGTTGAAGCAGGATGAATAATCAAAGATTTTGCATCACCAACATTAGCTAAAAGAGAAAACAGATTTACATGATTGATCAAGTTTTTTCCTGCCTCGGCTCCGCCTTTTACACCAAAAGTAAAGACTGAACCTGCTCCTTTTGGTAAATATTTTTCAGCAAGTTGATGGTATTGATTATCAGCTAAACCTGGATAGTTAACCCATGCGACTTTCGGATGTTTGTTTAAAAATTCCGCAACAGTTTGAGCATTTTCAACATGACGTTCTACCCGCAACGATAATGTTTCCAATCCTAGAATCAATAAAAAACTATTGAATGGTGAAATTGCTGCTCCTGTATCTCTTAGTAATGACACTCTTAAACGAGTGATATAGGCCGCTGCCCCCACATCTTTTGTATAGGAAAGTCCGTGATAACTTGGATCTGGCTCAACTAATTTAGAGAACTTTCCATTTGCCCAGTTAAACGTTCCTGAATCAATAATGATTCCGCCTAAAGCAACGCCATGTCCTCCGATAAACTTTGTTGCGGAATAAACGACAATGTCAGCTCCAAAATCAAAAGGACGATTTAAATAAGCTGTTGCAAAAGTATTATCGACAATCAAAGGCAGCTCATGTTTATGTGCTATTTCTGCAATCGCTTCTAAATCTGCCACGTTTGTGATCGGATTCCCAATCGTCTCTATAAAAATTGCTTTGGTGTTTTCTTTGATTGCTTCTTCAAAATTTGTTAATTGGTCCGGATTGACAAACGTCGTTGTGATACCAAATTCTGGTAATGTGTGCGCAAATAAATTAAAGGTTCCACCATATAATGTGGAAGCTGAAACAATATGATCACCACTACTTGCAAGATTTTGGATCGCATAAGTGACAGCCGCCGTCCCAGAAGCTACTGCAACCGCGCCTATCCCTCCTTCTAATTCGTTCAAACGATCTTCTAATACTGCTGTTGTAGGATTTGTGATACGTGTATAAATATTTCCTGCTTTAGATAAAGAAAATTTTTCAGCTGCATCTTGCGTATCGTCAAATGTATAAGAAGTTGTTTGATAAATTGGAACAGCTCTTGAATTTGTCTCTCTGTCTGGTGTATGTCCACCGTGGATTTGGATCGTTTCGAATTGATAGTTAGTGTTTGTCATTATGCTTCATTCCTTTTCTGTTTTCTATTTTATTTATTTTTTTTTATGTTTCCGATGCACATGTCACTCTCTTGCATAATGACCACCTCTTTCTATTATTCTCATTAAAAAAAGTCGCCCTCTACTAGCATCAAACTAGTAAAGGGCGACTGTCGCGGTACCACCTTTATTGGGAATTATTCCCATCTCAACCCAAACGAATAATTTCTTCTTAATTTGGTGCCTTGTTAACGGTAGCCATCCGTAAAAACCAAACTGATTTTTCCTCTCCAAGATCATTTTCAACAAGGGATCATTGCTTTCTTTCACCAAACAAAAGCTCTCTCGACCAGTGAATCAGCAAATTAGCTCACTGGATATAAATGTCTTCTTGCGTACTCTTCTTTTCAATGAGTTTTATTATTAAAAATAATAGTAGATTATTCTCATTTGTTTGTCAACTTTTTTCTTCTATTACCATTTTTTCTAATTATTTCTTTTTACTTGAGTGTCCTATTTCTCTTTCTTTCCATTTTTTATTATAATTAGGGAAATTGGAGGTCGATTTAATGTCAGCAAGTAATGAAAAAGTAGAACTACTCTTATCTTATCTCTCGGAGATCCATACCAAAAGTT
Source organism: Enterococcus sp. AMC1251 (assembly GCF_058216535.1). Classification (NCBI taxonomy): domain Bacteria; kingdom Bacillati; phylum Bacillota; class Bacilli; order Lactobacillales; family Enterococcaceae; genus Enterococcus; species Enterococcus sp. AMC1251. Next base: position 2,494,419 of record NZ_CM177098.1, read on the forward strand.
TATCCTTATACGATTTAGTAACTAGCCGTCCACGTCCTGAAGATACTCGTATTCTTTTGAATATCAATGAGGTTTTCACTTACTATCATAGTGTGCGCATTTTTTACTACAGTAATAGTGAACTAGCCACTTCAGAAGTACAGCCCTTTTTAAAGATTTTTGAAGATTTTTATTTTGAATTGAAACAAGTATTTTTTCTTGAAGAAGATGATAGCATTCTACTTTATAATAAGTTAACTGCAATGAAAGATTCTTTTGAACAGTTGACGAATGATTTTAATGTTTTATAATAGAGTGGATAACAGGTAAAGAAGGTGCACAAATGGATCAAAGCGAAGTTGTAGATCGCTTGCGCGAAGAGTTGGAAATTCCATTTTTTAATGGAACGATCGAAGAACGTGAATACACAGAAGCCGAATATCAAAAGATCAAAGCTGATCTTGTTCAGTATTTTGATGATTATGTTCGTAATGTAGAAAATTGATACGAATAATTGTACTAGAATTTTTTTTAAGTCTAAATCAGAACATAAATGTTTTGTTTTAGACTCTTTTTTATATTCTTATAAGTGAGGTTGAGACATAAGAGCCTATTTCTGAAGCCTTCAAATCTTAGTAGTTTAGTTCTTAGAATTTGATGTGATTGAAGTGGAGGATTTAACTCTAACTTGTTTCATTCGTAGAAGTTAATGAGATCGAAACGAAGTGTAGTAGTTACTTTTGCTCTCACCTTTTATTCGGATTTCACCCTCTACTTCTGAATAAAAAATAACAACTCAAATCACATAAAAACACAAATAATAAACATATAATATCCATATAATAATTAATTAAAAAATAAAAAACCATCGGCTGAAAAGGCCGATGGAAAAGGAGTATTACTCAATAAGAGTAAAATGAAAAATAAAAAGGTTGTTGTTGGTATGAATTAATAATACAACACATTTTTTTATTTGTCTACTAAAAATAATATTAAAATGAAATTAATCATTACTTATTTTTGTCATTTTTTCGTCTATATTTTTATTTTTTCAACAAAAGATTACTCATTCGTGTAATTGCAAATGAAATATCATCTGTTGCTTTATCTTGCTTCTCTTCTGAGTTATTGAATAAATCAACATCAATACCCTTTTCAGGGTCTAAAGATAAGATCATCTCGTTACATCCAGCTAAGTATTCGATGTATGAACGTTCAAATTTTTTATGAATTCCCATCACACGTGCAGGTGGACGTAATTGCGTCACTTTTTCCAACATAATTGTATATTCTTTAGTTCCATCTTGGAAAACACGCTTTATTTCAGCGATTCTTTCTGATGAGAGTTCAGATACCTTTTCTTCGTCAATTGCTTTGCGAACTTCTTCATAATAGTCGTTCATCTTTTCGCCAACTTCTTCTGTTTCCTTGACGATATCATTGATATTTTGCACATAATAGCCTAAATTTGGTTTCATATTTCTTCCTACTTTCTTTTAGTAATCACTCAATTTTACACTTTTTTATAGGTGTATGACAAGTGGAATTTGCAAAAGAATATTTTTAGAGCAAAAAAACTGCAAACATTTTAGCTTGCAGTTTTTTCTTTATTTGATTTCATCACTTGTTTTGATAATTTTAGAGATCATGCCATAATCCTTGGCTTCATCAGCAGACATCCAGAAATTACGATCTGTATCTTTTGCGATTTTTTCGTATGTTTGACCTGTTGCTTCTGCAATCAAACGGTTTACACGTTCACGCATACGAATAATTTCTTTTGCTTCGATTTGAATCTCTGTGCTTTGTCCTTGGACGCCACCTGCTGGTTGATGAATCATGTAGCGAGTGTTTGGCAAGCTATATCTGTTCTGTGCTTCAGCAGCTAAATAAATTGTAATCCCGGCACTTGCGACCCAACCTGTTCCGATCACAATCACTTCTGGCTTCACAAATTTGATCATATCATGGATCGTATCTCCAGCTTCAACGTGTCCACCTTGGCTATTAATGAAAATTTTGATTGGCTCATCCCCCATGGCAGCAAGTAAAAGCAGTTGAGAAGTTACTTCCCGAGCAAGGTCTTGGTTGATTTCACCGTAAATCAAAATGGTTCGTTCTTCAAATAATTTTTTCATAAATGCATTGGATTGTTGTTTTTCTTCTGTTTCTTCATTTTCATCTAAATAGTTCATATCTAATAACCTCCATATTTTAAAGCTAAATATCTATATTAATAATACCGCAATCTGAAAATTTGTCCACTTTTTTGACTTGTTTTGACCTTAAAAAATGATTTTTTTTACAGTATTTTCCCATTAAAAAGAACGAGACTGAGACATAACTCTTCGAGTCACATCCCAGCCTCAAGGAACCGAATAAACAACGGGAGCAAAAGCAGCTCCTTTGGAAATACCTTCATTTTAATCTTGCTTAACTTAGCTCTTACCCATTCGGCGTTGAACAAATTTTACAATCTCAACAATTGGAATAATCGCAAATGATGTTCCAGCAACGATTGCCCATTGGTAAGCATCTAGAGAAGTTACACTAAATAAATCGTTAAATCCTGGAATTAATATCGTTGCTGCTAGTAATAGGAACGATACTAAGATTGCCCAGTTGAATGATTTATTTCTAAATAAGCCAACTTTAAAGATTGATTGGTAAATAGATTTCACGTTAAATGCATGGAACAATTGGATCAAGCCCAATGTAGCAAAGGCCATTGTCAAAGCATCACCATGTTGTAAATCATACAAGGCTGTTGCTGATAAGTTCGGCATATTTGCCGCTGTATGTGCTGGAAATTCGATCGCCATTTTATATACAATCAAAGTTAACGCACCTTGTGTAATCCCTTGATAGATCACGCTGCTTAAAACACCGCCAGAAAAGAAGTTTGATTTCTTTCCGCGAGGTGCATGGCTCATCACGTCACGCTCAGCAGGTTCTACACCTAGAGCAATTGCTGGGAATGTATCGGTTACTAAGTTGATCCACAATAAATGAACAGGTAGCAAGGTATCCCAAGCTAACATTGTTGCGATAAAGAGTGTTAATACTTCCCCTAAGTTGGCAGAAAGTAGATATTGAATCGTTTTTTGAATATTTGAGAAAACTTTACGTCCTTCTTCAACCGCTACAATAATTGTTGAGAAGTTATCATCTGCTAAGACCATATCAGAGGCACCTTTTGATACTTCTGTACCAGTGATTCCCATGCCAATACCAATGTCTGCAGCTTTTAAGGCTGGTGCATCATTCACACCATCGCCTGTCATAGCAACGACTTTCCCTTCTTGCTGCCACGCTTTCACGATACGAACTTTATGTTCAGGTGATACGCGAGCATAAACTGAATAATGGTCAACAACTTTCGCAAAGGCTTCGTCAGATAATTCATTTAGTTCAGCACCTGTGATTACTGCATCATCGTCACCTTCTTTGATGATACCAAGACGTGCTGCGATTGCTTCTGCTGTATCTCTGTGGTCGCCTGTGATCATGATTGGGCGAATACCGGCTTCTTTTGCTACTTTTACCGCTTCAGCAGCTTCTTTACGTTCTGGATCGATCATACCAACAAGGCCTGCAAATACTAAGTCTTTTTCAACTAGATCAGAATCCATTTCCGCTGGAACTGCATCTACGATTTTGTAGGCCATTCCTAAAACACGTAAGGCTTGTTTGGCTAATTTTGTGTTGGTTGTTAAAATCTCTTGACGTTGTTTGTCATCCATTACTGGTGTTTGACCATTTAATAAGACTTGGTTACAACGTTTTAGTAATTCGTCTGGCGCACCTTTGACAGCAACTAGGAATTTACCGTCTACTAATTGGTGAACAGTTGTCATTAATTTGCGATCTGAATCAAATGGAATTTCAGCAACACGAGGTTCAGCGGCAACTTTTTCGGTTACGTTGAAATCGTGATCTAAACCGTATTGAACAAGTGCTGTTTCAGTTGGATCACCGATCAATGAACCATCTTGTGCAATTTTTGTATCATTTGTATAGTTCATGATCTTTAAAGCCATATTGTCCATCGCAACAGCATCTGTTGCAGGTTTTACTTCATTATCTGTGTAAAGAGCTTCCACCGTCATTTGGTTTAACGTCAATGTTCCAGTTTTATCTGAACAGATAATATCTGTGCTACCTAATGTTTCAACCGCTGGTAATTTGCGGACAATGGCATTTTTCTTCGCCATTTTTTGTGTTCCTAAAGCTAAAATAATCGTAACGATGGCTGGTAATCCTTCTGGGATCGCTGCTACGGCTAATGAGATAGATGTTAATAGCATGTCAATCCATGTACGACCATTCATCATACCGACAACGAACATAATCGCTGCAATTACTAAGATAGCAATCGTCAGCATTTTGCCTAATTGGTTTAGGTTTTGTTTTAACGGTGTTTCTGTTTCTTTTTCATTGGCTAACATACCAGCGATTTTACCGACTTCGGTGTTCATCCCTGTTCCGACAACCACACCAATTCCACGACCGTAAGTTACGTTACTGCTGGAATAAGCCATATTGATTCGGTCACCGATCCCAATATCAGATGCAGTTCCTTCTAAAATTGTCGCTTCTTTTTCTACTGGCACCGATTCACCAGTCAGAGCTGCTTCTTCAATTTTCAAGCTGGCAGCTTCTAATAAGCGTAGATCAGCTGGAACAACGTCGCCTGCTTCTAATAAAACGATATCACCAGGTACTAATTCGTCACTTTTAACAGTGATTACGTGGCCATCACGACGAATATTCGCATTTGGTGAAGACATTTCTTTTAGCGCTTCGATCGCTTGTTCTGCCTTTGCTTCTTGAATCACGCCGAAGATTGCGTTTAACACAACTACAAGCAAGATAATAAATGAATCAACCATATCTCCTGAAAATACTGCAGAAATTACTGCTGCAAATAGCAATACAATGATCATAAAATCTTTAAATTGCTCAAAGAATTTCACAATGATTGATTTCTTTTTTCCTTCATCTAGAGCATTGGCGCCGTAACTTTCTAACCTTTTTTTAGCTTCTTGATCCGTTAGTCCTTCGACAGTCGTATCAAACTTTTGTAAGACCTCTTCATCTGGCTGAGTGTAAAATGCTTCAGATAATTGAACCTTTTTTTCTTCTGACATGTTCATCCTCCTTATAATTTGCAGCTACTTAAATCTATTTTACTTCATAATAGCGAAACGAACACGTTTTTGGACTTATCCGTTCGCAGCAAAACGAAAAAAAATAGACCTCTGTATGCTAAATAGAACATACATAAGTCTCACCGTTTAAGACAACACCAGAAATTTCTTTCGGAGTTGGTGATGTTGTCGCAGCTAGCGCCGCCAGTTACTCCCTCATGAAATAATAGATTGGCGACGGACAAATCCTTCACCAGTTATTATTGCTAAATTAATTATACCTGTTTTTTTAGTGTTTTTCAAATAAAATCATATTGATTTTCAGAAAAATTTCTGATTAGGTTTAAAAGAGTCTTAAATTAGTTTGAGTAAAATACGTTATATTTTTCCATTTAAAATAAGAAAACACCCTAATAGTTCTTCTATTACTCAAAAAGCGTAAGTGTAGTGATTTATAATTAGATTGATATGTTCCCCTTACCACAATCTGTGACAACTTCTAATACAACGGATAGTATAAATAGAAAAACGAGGAGAGAAGCAAATAGGACACCTCCGCCAAAAATACTAAATAGTTTCGAATAATTCAAGGAGACTGATTAGCATCGCTTTCACTTTTTCTTTGGCCAATCTCTTCTTGAATTTTTGGCTTACACTTGCTTCTTTTTTGTAGTTAATAGCTCTTTGTATTTGCTTGGGGTATTTCCCCAAAAGCTCAAAAAATTTCGGTTAAATGTCCGGATCGATTGGTAGCCACAAGCTTCTGCAATCTCAGTGATTTTTTTAGAAGAACTCAATAAAAGAGAGCGCGCAAACAACATTCGATTGTATTCTACCAACGCATTAAAGGTCATTGAAAATTCATCCACGGTGATTTGATCAATTTTAGTTGGACTAGAATAAAAATATTTAGCCGCTGTTTGAATCGAAATCGGTTCACTATAGTGTTGATTGATGTACGTATAAATCTCGAATGGTAGACTGTTTTGAAAACGAAACGAATTCATTTTTTTGTCAGATGACCGGATTTTTTTGACTTCTGTTGGTGAATAACCTGTCGCTGTTTTAAATTGTTTATTAAAACTAGGAACAGATCGATATCCGATAAAATCAGCAATAAATGCGACATCTAGCTCCTCAAATTTTAACATCGCTAAAGCGTTGTTGATGCGAACATCAATTAGATTTTCTACAAATGTTTTACCCGTTAATTTCTTTAACCCTCGATTAATCGTTTGAGGCGTGCTTTTAAATTTATTGGCTATTTCATTGAGTGATAACCCTTCTCTATAATGAAAATGCAGATACAATAAAATTTTTGAACTGATCTCACGTATTGGTTTTTCACGATTCCATTGATGCCTTGCCGTTCGCTCAAACCAAACGATCACTTGATACAAATCTGCAAGCAACGATAGATCATAGAGTCGCTCTTGTTGTTCATACTCCTTAAGGGCATGGGTAAAAATCATTCGTAAATAAGTAAAATCTTTTTCTTCACAATCAAGAATAGGTGTATCCCAATACTCAAAAAAATTCATATGTTGTTCTACTGATCGGGTGGTCAAGGAGGACAACATTAGAACATTTAAAGAAAGTTCGAAAGTGATTACTTTGATTTCTTCATAAATTTCGCAAAAATGATAAACATGGTATGAAAATAGCCAGAGTACACTCCCTTTTCCTACTAAATATTCTTGGTTATTAATTTGAATCTTTCCAGAACCACTTTTTATAAAAAGAAATTGGACAGCCATACGACTAGTTTTAGCAGTTCTCGTTTGGTAGTGTTCATTTTTTACAATAAAATCAGCTTTTGTTAATTCAAAACCATAGTAACTAACGCCTGTATAAGGAAGCTCGTTTTTCATATCTTTCCCTCTTTATTCATTTAGGATAAGAAATATATTTCTCATGACCAACATTTCTTCTTCATTACAATTATACTATAACTAATCATGTGATACATATCACAAATGAAAATTAGGAGGATTTATCATGAGTAAAAAAATTTTTGTATTAGGTGGAACTGGTTTTTTAGGGTATCATACAACAGAGGAATTATTGAGAAAAGGGTATGAAGTAGCTACGATTTCTTTACCGCCAATGCCAGCAGAAGATTTATTTTCTGGTGATATTTCAGTAACTTTAGGGAATATCAATGATATGACTGATGAAGCCATTTTGGACATGCTTGATGGGTGTGAGGGCTTTATTTATGCAGCTGGTGCTGACGAACGAGTGGTTCCAGAAAAGCCTGCCTCTAAATTTTTCTATGAAGCAAATGTCTTGCCAACGCAACGTTTAGCTTATTTAGCAAAAGAAGCTGGCGTGAAAGATTTTGTTGTCTTCGGTTCCTACTTTGCGGAATTTGCTGAGCGTTTACCTGAGACTAATTTAAAACTTGAAGGGTATCCGATGATGCGTTTACTGCAAGAACAAGTTGCTTTTGCTGAAGGAGACGGTCATATGAATGTGACTTCATTACGTTTACCTTATATTTTTGGTACAATGCCAGGTCGTGAACCGTTATGGAAAATGTTTACTGATCAAATCAAAGGACAAGATGTTTTCCCTGCCCTAAAAGGCGGTACTGCAATGGTCACTGTAGAACAAGTAGCAGAAGCCGCTGTGGGTGCTATGGAAAACGGGATACATCGCAGTACGTATGCAATTGGTGATACTAATATGAAATATCAAGAATTTTATCAAATGATGGTGGACGCTTTAGGACAAGATACAAAAGTACCTGTGGTTCCTTATGACGATGTCAAAGGAATTTACGAAGGTATAGATGCTGGAGCTTTACAAGCTGGTTTGGAACATGGTATTCATTCAACAAAATCTGCGATGATGCAGGAATATGATTTGTACTTAGATCCTAATGAAACCTTTCCTGTTTTGAATGTAAAACACTATGATGTGATTGCTTCTATTAAGGAAACATTGAAAAAATGTATTGAATAATTGATTATAAAAGAAGGTCGTGGTTAAGACAATAGCAGTTAGTTCCGAAAAATAAAAAGGAATTCACGAAAATGACCAGAAATACGGAATTTTCAATTTCGATATTGAATGATTCCTAACTGATTCTCTTCAAATTTTTGTGAGTTAGTAAGTAGTGTAACAACATAAGCTTATTTCCAAACCATCAAATTCTAAGTGCTAAAGCACTTAGAATTTGATGTGATAGTGATTGCTTCCACCATCTATTCACATTTATGATATGAAACAAAAGTAGATTTTATTTTTGTTTCACACTCCTTACTCTTCATTTTAGTAATTAAGTTACTCATCAACTGGTTTCAACGATTTCATCCAGAAATTCTCAGATTGACCTTGTTCCATTCCCATAATAAATTTCTCTCTAATATCAGGGTAAGCTTGAGACAAGTCACTTATGAGCTGTTTAATTTCTTCCCTTTTGGTTTTCTTATCCACAGGACATGGGTTAAAAATAACAGGCAATTCTTCTCTTTTTACAAACTGAATAATCTGTTTTTCTTCAATATAAAGTAACGGACGAATCAGCGTGATGTCTGTTTTTGATAAATAACTGATTGGCTCAAAGCTAGCCATTTGACCGTGAAATAAAAAATTCATAAAATAGGTTTCGATCGCATCATCTAAATGATGACCTAAGGCAACTTTATTGCAACCAGCTTCTTTCGCGCGTTTATATAAAATCCCCCGGCGTAGCTTAGCACATAATGAACATGGTGAGCGTTCTTCTCGAATATCAAACACTACTTGAGCGATATTTGTTGGAACAATCTCTAATTCATACCCCAAACTTTCCACAAATTCTTTTAACGGGGCAATATCCATATCAAATCCCATTGCTAAAGTGATAGGAACAATTTCAAATTCAAAACCTAAACGCTTTTGTTTACTAATCATATCTAGAAAATACAACAAGCTTGTACTATCTTTACCACCACTCATACCAATCGCTACTTTATCACCTGGTTGGATCATTTGATGATTCAATACTGCGTGGCGTATGGGATTATAGTAGACCTGATTATCTTTCTTTTTAAAACTCATTGTTTTCTCCTTTTGATCGCTGGATTCATTTGAAAAAATCGGTTTTTAAGCTGTAACTTTCTCCTGAAACGATATCATATTGGATCAAGCGATAATCTTCGTATACTTCTTCTTGTGATTTATTCAATGATAATGTTTTACTCCATTGTTTGTCCTTATAATAGAATCCTTTTTCAAATGCTGGCACTTCTTTTTCTAATTCACTCAATAATTGGTAGAATCCTGTCATCTGCATACCGCTCTGGTCAAAAAGTGTTGGTGCAAAGTAAAAAGGACTGATAATTGCATCGTGAATTTTTTTTTCACTCAATTTTTCTTGATTGTCATACATCAAAAATTCGGTTTCATGCATCTGGACTTCATCATTGTCTGCTTTGATCTCATCTGAATAAATACTTGGTAGATGGTCTCCCCAGAAAACTACTAACGTCCGTCTTTTTACATCATTCAGAGCCGTTGTAAATTGTTTCAATGCTTCACTACTATACGCAACGTCTTGCATGTAACTATCGATAGCATTTTTATTTCCTTGACTTTGAGAAGAATAATCCGACGTCGTGTATTTATCACTATAGGGCATATGTGTCTGCATTGTTACTAGATGAACAAATTGTGGATCACTTTCATTTTCCAGTAAATCTAGCACTTCTTTATACGCAGATTCATCCGAAATATAAGGATTTTTTTCAATTTTTTCTTTGTAGTTCATTGTGTCTTCACTGATAAATTGATCAAAACCTAATGTTTTATAGACATCTTTTCGCTTATACATCGAAGTATTGTAGGGATGAATAGCGGTTGTTTGATACTTTTGGTTTTTTAAAAGTGAGACAATCGATGGAATTTCTGTCATTTTTGGAATCAGCATAGTATACGGCGTTGTCATTTGAGGATTCAACAACTCCATTGAAAAACTAGTGAGTGCTTCAAATTCAATATTCGCTGTTCCACCACCATAGTTTTGTGATAACATCCGGCCACTATACGTCGTTTCAGCAATATTATAATAGTCTTTTAAAGGATCTTTATTCGCTGTTACACCCTTTAAATTCTGCGGATCAGAAAAACTTTCACTCATTACAAAAATAATGTTTGGTTGTTCTTCTTTTGAATCCGCATTTACTTCTTGAATTTTTTCAGTGTATTTATTGGTAATTTCTTCAATCGTTTTTTTAGAATAATTCTCTGGTTCATCCATTGCTTCTACCTTTAAATTATATAAAAAACCACCCATAAAACCTGTATTATAATAATTCATTTTTTGACTGTACGGAATCCACAGCGCAGTTCGATCGTAAGCTTTTCTTAGTAGATTATTTTGACTATTAAAATTACTGATATAGATTAATAAAGCGAGTGTCACTACTAAACCTGAGAGACGCACGATTTGTTTTTTTTTCGGCAACAACCGACTTTTATAAATCGCCCTTGCAAAGAAGATAAAACCGATAGCAGCAACTAGTAGAATAAATGTGAACGGAATCGTTCCGATCATTTCTTTTAACAAATCAAATTCGGTAACCATTTTTAAATCATCAGGGTAAATCGGTTCTGTTCGGTAAAACATTTTTTGATAATCAGCAAATCCTAAAATACTAATTGTGATTGCATAAAGTATGCTGCCTAAGACCAGCGAGCCAGCCAAGCTACATAAAAATAGTAAAAATATCAGTAAGACTAAACTACCTAAAATGAATTTTTCTGTATGCCATGAAAAAGCAAATTTGAACATTAGATCCATTGATAGCTCATTTTGACACCACTGTAAATATAGATTGCTGATCAAAACTAATACCAGCAATCCAATCACAGTTATTGAATATTTGACTGGTTTTTTCTTGAATATTTGTAAGTTTTTCTTCACACTGTTCTCCCTTTTCTCTTTCCAGAATACATCTCTTAGTATTTTATGCTTAGATGAAAAAAAAGTAAAGCTTCTATATTGAGAAGCTTTACTTTAAATGAAATTGAAACACTTCTATTTAGATTTATCGTTTTGCAGCTTTAAAAATTTCTTCGATCAGAACCATTACTTTGCGGACTTCTTCATTTTTGACTACAGGTTCAGCTTGATCTCTCACAACTTTATAAAAATTTTTATAGAAAGGATCGTATTCGGCAGAAACATCAGGTAATGATAAGGTCTCGGTTGCATCTTCTGAAGGTGGTGCCATTGTTTTCGTCAACCCCACACCTGCTTGAATCGGCTTTGGAGCTTGGATATTTTCCTTCCCAGATTCAACAACCATCTCACCTGAGAGAGTCCAATCGTGAATGATCGCTGTTCCTTTAGTTCCTTTTAAATACCAGCGTGGCAATTTTGTATAATTGGTCGTTCCAACTTCAACAATTGCTCGGATGCCATTTTCAAAAATGACATAGGCAATAAACCCATCGTCTACTTCATCTCCAAGAATATAACTTAAATCGGCAGATACTTTTTCGATGCGACTATCTACTAAAAATAAGAGTTGATCTAACAAATGGACACCCCAATCTAAAACCATACCTCCTCCATGTTGTAATTCGTGGCGCCAATCGCCGGGGATTCCATTCGCTCCTTGGACACGTGTTTCAATTTGGAATAAGTCCCCGATTTGGTGATTTTTATATAGCTCCCGTGTAATTAGAAAATCGGGGTCCCAGCGGCGATTTTGATGAACCATGAAGATTTTGCCTGTTTCTATAGCAACTTTTAGGATCTCATCCAATTCCTCTACATTCATTGCGACTGGTTTTTCGCAGACGACATGTTTTTCAGCTTTTAACGCTTGGATCGCTAAATCTTTGTGTGAGTCATTTGGTGTAGCGATCAGTACTGCTTCAATGATTTCATCTGTTAATACGTCTTCAAGTGTATTGTAAATTTTATGGTTGTGTTGGCTAGAAATTTTTTGGCGCTCTCCGGAAATATCATAGGTTCCAACGACATGGATTCGTTCGTTTTCATTTGGCATAATGTTGTGGACATGGTAAGAACCCATACCGCCATAACCGATTATGGCAAAATTGATTGCTGTCATTTTTTTAGTCCTTCCTAATAGTAGAATATGAATGATTTTGGGGATAAGATAGAATCTTTGAAAAAATTTTCTAATTTGCGCAAGAGCTGGACGAGTTCGTTCAGCTTTGCTGTGAACCACGAGGAACACAGTGAATCGAAGGTGAACCGTACAAAGCGACTATAAAGGGCTTTGTTTCATTGACTATGTCCACCACATTTCTGATGGTTGTTCTTTGATTATGATACTTTTTAAGTTCGTGATTGCTCGGTTTAATCCTTCTTCTGTGGACATGATCGGGTCCTCATGTTCAATGCTTAAAACATAATCGTACCCGTAAATTCTGAGTGCACTAATAATATCTGACCACACGTTTAAATCATGACCGCATCCTACTGAGCGGAAAGTCCACGCACGGGTTTTGACATGCCCATATGGCTGCATATCTGTTAACCCGTGCATATTGATATTGTCTTGATCTAAATACGTATCTTTTGCATGGAAATGATGGATTGCGTCAGCTTCACCTAAAATTTTCACTGCTGCCACTGGATCGATCCCTTGCCACCATAAATGACTAGGATCTAAATTACAGCCGATTGCTTTCCCCGTTGCTTCACGGAGTTTCAGCATTGTATAAGGTGTGTGGCAGAGGAAACCGCCATGCAGTTCGATTCCAATTTTCACGCCAGCAGATTCTGCGATCGTGTTGATGTTTTTCCAATAGGGAATCAACTTTTTCTCCCATTGATAATTGTAATTATCATCATATTCTGTTGGCCAAGGTAACACGGGCCAGTTGACTTGAGTATCGGTTGGGTTGCCACCAGATACACCTGAAAAACCATTGACGACTGACACATTCATTAACGACGCTAGTTTAATCGTTTTTTGTACCAATCCATCTGCTTCTTGTGCTGTTTCTTTTAATGGAGAAATAGGATTGTTATGACAACTTAATGCACTGATCGTTAAGCCTTTGTCAGCAAGTTTGGCTAAATACTCTTTTCTAGCTTCCGAACTCGCTAATAATTTATCGATATCTAAATGAGCCTTTCCTGGAGAACCACCCGTTCCTATCTCGACCGCTTCTAATCCTGCTTTTGAAACTGTATCGATCATTTCTTCAACGCTTAAATTATTAAATAAGGGAGTAAATACACCTAGTTTCATTGTTCAGTTCCTTTCTTGTTCGTAATCGTTTCCAAAGATTCATGGTGACCATATTTCGGATAAGTATTTTGTGTTGGTTGACACCATCGAACACCGTTTTTGATTACTTTTTGAACCTCTTTATTGTAGTAAGATGGATACGTTTCATGACCTGGTTGGAAATAAAAGATTTTCCCATTTCCACGATGATACGTGCAACCACTGCGAAAAACTTCTCCCCCAGGATACCAACTGATAAAAATCAAGTCATCAGGTGTTGGGATATCAAAATGTTCGCCGTACATTTCTTCTTTTTCAAGCTCAATATACTCGCCAATTCCTTCAACAATGGGGTGGCTTGGTGCTACAGTCCATATGCGACAATGTTCTTGCGCCTCTCGCCATTTTAAATCACAAGATGTCCCCATTAGTTTCATAAAGATTTTTGACATATGACCTGAATGAAGGACGACTAACCCCATACCTTCCAACACAGATTGATAGACGCGTTGAATGATTTCATCAGAAACTTCTTGATGGGCAACATGTCCCCACCAAATCAAAACATCCGTATTTGCCAGAACATCTTCCGTTAATCCATGTTCTGGTTCGTCTAATGTAGCAGTTTGTACAGAAAAATCATCTTCCTTTAAAAAACGAGCAATTTGTTGATGAATCCCATCTGGGTAAACTTTTTTTACAGCTTCATCTGTTTTCTCATGACGAAATTCATTCCATACTGTGACTTGGATCATCATTTTCCCTCCCATTCTTTAATCGAAAAATACAGGTTGATTCGTTTCGGATGCTTTGTAGATTGCTTCAAGAATTTCTGTCACAATCAAGGCTTGTTCTGGTTTAACAACAGGTTCTGTATCATTGATAATTGCATCGATCCATGACTGTGCTTCCAACACTTCTGGCTTGTCGCCAGCTCCATCATAAAAATCAACGCCGCCTGGTTCTAATTCGATTTTTTTCTCGAAAAGCATGCTGTGGTCTTCTCCATTGATTGTCAACCCATTGTTCATATCTGCTCCACCCTTCGTACCGTGAAGCGTTGTTTTTGCTTCTTTTACATCTAAGCTGTTCAATGCCCAGCTTGATTCTAAAAAGATCGTTGCTCCATTTTCCATCATGATAAAGCCAAATGCTGAATCTTCAACGGTAAATTTTTCAGGATTCCAAGAACCCCAAGCATTAGCTGCATTTTCAGTCTCAGCTAATTTATGATAAGCTTTTCCTACTACATATTTTGGTTTGTAATTGTCCATCATCCATAACGTTAAATCCAATGCATGAGTCCCAATATCGATCAAAGGTCCGCCTCCTTGAGCTTCTTCATCTAGAAAGACGCCCCAAGTTGGGACTGCACGGCGACGAATAGCATGGGCTTTAGCAAAGTAAATTTCGCCTAATTCGCCTTCATCACAGATTTCTTGTAAATAGATCGAATCTTTTCGGAAACGATTTTGATACCCAATTGTTAATTTTTTTCCTGTTTTTTCTGCTGCATCAATCATTCTGCGCGCTTCAGCAGATGTTTTTGCCATTGGCTTTTCGCACATCACGTGACAATCAGCTTCCATCGCTGTGATCGATAGTTCTGCGTGCGTGCTATTCGGTGTACAAACATGAACCACATCTAAGTCCATTTCTTCAAGCATCTTTTGATAATTAGTAAATGTTTTAGCAGTCAATGTACCATGATGCATTTTTGCTTCTTCTGCTCGTTCACTAATTAAGTCACAAAATGCAACGAGCTCCACTTCCTTAACCTGTGCAAGTGCTGGTAAATGCTTGCCATTGGCAATTCCGCCACAACCGATAATTCCTACTTTCAATATCATCAAAAAACCTCCAGTAATCTACTCATATTATTTTATAGAAAAATAAAGCGGTTCCACTTCTACACTCTTACTATACAAAATTTTGTGAGAGCTTTCTTCCTAGATTATGGGTAGAAAATTCCTGGATATTGCTGTGAATCACTGCAACTGGCTTTGCCAGAGCAGATGATGAACAGTACTTGGCGACCAACGGGAGAGAAGTTTCATTACTTGTGAATCACCAAACGTCTTACACTAAACTGATGTTGCCTCTCTCATAACTGACAATTGGAGAGAAACTTCCTTACTTGAAAATCACTAACAATTAGCTACAGCATAAATAAAATAAAAAACATTGCAGTCCTAATAACAAAAAAAGCCCTTCCCTTTATAAAAAGGAAGAACTTCATTCACTACTCTAAAATGCCCACTCAATCAACATTTCCAGAAGTCATCACTCGATGTCTTTGCATCTATTTATTGTTTTCTTTACCAGCTTGCTTTGTGTATGCCTGGGATTTGCCCTTGATATGCTAAAGTTCTAAAATTAATTCATGACATACCAAATTTACGTACAAATCCTCTTGGTCGCCCATCGATCAAATCCCGGTTTTTCAAGCGATTGGGATTAGAATCTTTTGGTAATTTGGGATTTTTAGCCATATTTCCTTTTCCCTCTAACAAATAATGATAATTACTTTACAAAAATAATTAGATTAATATCAACTAAAAAAATGCACGTTTTTATCATAAAAAACTCTGCTAGGATTAGAGGGTGTCAGCAGTCCAAAAATTAAAACAAGATAATAACTAACTTTCACCACCTTGTTTTAATTTTATATTAGAGGTGTAAATATAATGATTTTTACCAACACATAACTATAAGGTTTTCAATTTGTTCTCTTTTTTCTGAAATCTTGGCATAGAAGCGCTCATTTAAAATTATTTTATCGGAATATAAATATAAATCTCTGATTTATTATTGTATTCTCCCATGAATTTATTAGTATAGACTTCAAAATCATCACGATCATCTAATTCATGCTCACTATTTATAGTCCAGACTCCCCAGATGTATCGGTAGAAGTGTAGTATATCTTTTATCGCACCAACATAAATGAATTTAGCATATCTTCCACCTTTGATTATTTTTGTCTTATATTTTTCTGGACAGTAACTATTTATAGGATTTGTTCCTATAAAAATTCTAGCTTCATATTCTAAATTAAAGGTGGTTGGATTACATAATTCATCTGATTCAAATATGCCATAAAGATCGCTCTCGGTGAAATCTTGTTGAAATTGTTTTTTAAATGATCGCCATGCTTCTGCGTAACCGTCTTTAATTTGAGTTGCAGTGAATTCTATACCAACTATATTTGTTGGTTGTAAATCAATGATTTGTGGTTCTAATTTATCTTTCGTAGATAGCTCAAGATTCTTTAAGGACGATCTATTTCCAATCAGAATATCTAAACCTTGCTTTCGGTACCTAGAAGGAGTCATTCCAAATCTTTTCTTAAAAGCTCGGGTAAAACTCTCTGGCGTTTCAAATCCAAGTGAAAGACATATAGTAGTTATACTTTTCTTGGTATGGTTTAAATCATGTGCTGCTTGCGTTAACCGCCTACCTCTAATATAGCTTCCAATAGTCTCGTTCATTATTGAATAAAAAAAGCGATGAAAATGAAAATAAGAATAGGAGGACGATTTTGCAACATCTAAAACAGTAATCCGTTCATAAAGATTATTTTCTATGAATTCAATGGCTTGATTTATCTTCTTTAGATTTTGCAAAACTCATTCTCCTTTCCATATTTAAGTTATTTTATAAAATTCTTTTGGCGCTTTTTCATCCGGTAATTTTATGATGATATCTCGTTCTTCCAGCAGCTCCACCCTAAAGCTGCGCCATTTATTTACATCTGGTGCTCCAAAAACCACTTGAACAGACCCTTCTGTTGCATCAAAAATTGCTGATCTTAAGGTCCCAAAAAACTCTTTATAAAAATGACAACATAGTCCGACTGGGTACGGTTCTGACAAAAGTTCTTTCATTTTAATCTCTGAAATCACTTTTTCTTTAGATAATGTGTCAACAATACTATTATTACGAACAACCGAACTTTCAATTACTATTTTTTCGTATGGTTTAATTTTTTCAAGTAGCGTATGATTTGTGCAACTGAGAA
The DNA here is from genome assembly GCF_058216535.1 of Enterococcus sp. AMC1251. Taxonomy (NCBI): domain Bacteria; kingdom Bacillati; phylum Bacillota; class Bacilli; order Lactobacillales; family Enterococcaceae; genus Enterococcus; species Enterococcus sp. AMC1251. Next base: position 2,511,770 of record NZ_CM177098.1, read on the forward strand.
AATCTCCATCAGAATTCGCATCAATTATTTTATAATCCTTATGTCCATCTATACATTGTATTATAGCTATTTTACCACTTTTATCGGCTAGCATTAAATTTAGATTATACGCTATGGGCATCTCAATTGCTAGATCTATAGCTTCTCTAATATCTTTACAGTTTTCAAGAATGCTGCGTACGACAATCCAAAAACTAAAGCCAGTTATATTTGGATTTTGTGCACCCTCAAAATTTCCAACAGGTAAGCCATTGCTAGCCTTGCAAACCGCTAAACCATGTTCATTCATACCATCACTTCGGCCAAACAGATTCAGTGTAGAGCCAATATATTTATATTTTCCTTCGATTTCCGTATAGGCAAAACACATCTCTTCCATCTCATCGTTGAAATCATAATTTCTAGCCATTAAAGTGTGCCCGTTTTCTGACTTAGATGGGAGTATCCCCATCAAACTACACCCTTTTTCAAGATATGTCATAGCATAGAAAATAGCTTGTCTTGGCTGAATATTTAGTTTATCTGAAAATCCTCTAATTTCCTCAGTAACTCCTGGGCAAAAAGTGTCAAGAAGAGCGCTTATTTCCTTATATTTAGTTTCTGGATAAGTGTCAGGTGGTAGTAACATCCTGCTTAGTAGTGTAGGATTTGATTTTATCCATTCTCCAATTTTTTGTCCTATTTCGTAATTCGTACCAATAAAGTTTTTTAAATATTGTTTTGTCTTTCGCACTGTAATCATCCTTTCTTTTCTGATGATTATAAATCAATGCATCATTCAAATCTTGATATTTTCTGCTATTTTAGTTTAGAATAATTCATGTGCTCGCCAATTAACATTTCCATCTAAAAGTAGTGCTCAGCCTGATCTAGTTGTTTAAATTGAGACTATATATAGTGTCGTCATTCATGACCGTGAAAACCAGATTGCCAAAAATTCGGCTATTCGGCTATGATGAATTAAATCAAAATACTAAACTATATAACAGACTATAACTAATAGTGACAAACGAAAGAAAAATTACAATGAATTAGCTAACTTGACGACTCGTTTTGCTAATCATCTCTTGACTATGAGAAAATATATTTTATTAATGTTAGAACGCTATCATTAAACCTCAATTTTACAGGATTCACCTCGTATTTTCTATTTTTGTATACAACATATTGTAAATGTGCTAATTGACAAAATCATGATCAATAGACCTGTAGATATAACACGAAATCGAATTTTAAAAGTTGAAAGTCATTACAATTTTATTGGTATTTTAGACAAATAAAAAGTGAGTAGCGTTGTTATGGCTACTCACTTCCCCTTAGAATAGTGACTACTTAGTGACACGACACTATTTTGAGCTCTTCTTTTTATGCTATTTTATTCTATAATCCTCTTCTGATACTTTAAAGGTGAAATCCCAACTTGTTCTTTAAACACATGATGAAAGGTCTTCACACTAGCAAACCCAGATTTTTCAGCGACTTCGATCATCGGAACTTTTTCATTCGCTAAAACAAACTTGGCTTGATTGATACGGTATTCCGTTAAAAAACTCATAAAAGTCGTTCCTGTATTGGCTTTGAAAAAACGGGTAAAATAATAAGAGCTAAATCCACTATATTTTGCTATTTCTTCCAACGTAATCGATTCCTCGTAATGATTTTCCACATAGGTAAAGATACGATCTAGCTGTTCTAAGTTTTCTTTATATTTTGTAGTAGAAGCTTTAGCCCCTTTTTTGACTTTCGCTTGTGTTTGCGGAAGCCTTCTATAGAAAGTTGTAATCAGTTCAAACAATAAGCTAAAAAGGGCATAGTTTTTCCCCGATTTTTGATTCCTGTATTCCTCAAATAATTGCTGTAATAACTTCTTCATGTCTATTGCTAAAGACTTCGACCAGTTTGAACTGTGTTTTTCCCCTGTTTCAAATAAATCAATCAATGAACAATCATTTATTGATTTCAAGTTTATCTCGTCAAATAAACTCAAATCAAACTGATAAACGATTCGTTCGCTATCTGGAGAAGCTAAAAAATAATGAGGTTCTCCACTGGCAAAGAAATAGATTTCCCCTTCTGCTACACAGACAATGTCATCACCTACACCGATATTGACTGTCCCTCGTATTGAGTAAATAATTTCAACTTCTTTATGCCAATGAGGATAAACGATCGTCATCCCATCATTGATAAACGCTCTAAAAAGAAGATTTTCTTCAAATTCTGGCCGTTCTAAATATACGCTCATCTTTTGCCTCCAAGTAACTCTCTTACTCTTTACTTTATCAAAATTTTGATTATTTACAACTGATTTCAAAAAAACAATCTGTCATCTTATCGGATCATCTTTTTTATACATTAAGTTTTATCTATTCATTCAAGGATTTGATATTTTCCTTTTCAATCGTTCTCATCCATTGTTTGGCAGCTATTTTCCTTCTTGAGCAAACGGTATTACGCCATCTTTCTAAGTTGCTCTTCCACATAAGCCCCTATTAAATATCGAACCAGCTTCTTTTGCAAAATATTAGGAAACTAAAGATTTTTACTTGCTGAGTGGGGTTCATTGTTACGCCACCTATACGATTCTCTTATAAATAGCCATCATATCCTAAAACAGTAATTTACTTTTTTGTTATTTTAGCTTGAGCGATAATCCTCGGTAAGACTGGTGTACCTTGGGAAATGATTTCTTCCCCTGTCTGCTTGATTGCTAAGGGCGTTCGATCGTCAGGTTCATCGTTAGTGATTTTATGCCAATTGATACATTGGGATAAAATCACAATTTTTCTTTAACAACTGGCGTAAATGAATCTTCGATTAATTCTTTAAAAATGTCACTGCTTGTTGTAACATTGCCTACAATGACAGGTTTAGACAACTAATGAGCTGTTCTGCTTCTAACTACCTTCTCAGCTTCAATTCCCAAAGGCATGATTCGTATCCCTGCTAATTTTTTTCCCAACGCTTACTTTTTAATGTTGCAACAGCAATATTTTCAATCAAATTCAAGTCAAATAGCAGTTCTTGATTTACTTTCAGTAAGCCTGTTACTTTTGCTACGACTTCTATTTTACCTTCTGAAACAGAAGTTAGCTACATAAACTCTCCAGCAATTAAATGATACAACAAGTCTGTTGTGTCATTTTCATGAATTAAATTTGCTTCTTCCGATTTTAAGAATACGTGCTCTTTTTCTAACGAAAGTAATACAGGAATCTCTTCTGCTTTCACTCGATGCCCTTTTGAAAAAAGTCATTTTTAAATTCTCCTTTTACAATTTTAGTAACCTCCTGATATAAAACCACCCCTTCGGCATCTCTTGTCTTGACAATTTTCATTATTATTTCTTCCGCTTAATGCTCTGTTTTTCGGTCTGTCAAAATATTTAAGGCGTGAGGGAGGATTGGTAGTAAGTAAGTTAAATTTTCAGCTGCACCTTTGGGACTGCCGGGCAAATTAATGATCAATGTCTTGCCACGTTGAACGGCAACCCCTCGACTTAACATGGCAAAGGGGGTTTTTTTAATGCTTAGCATGCGCATTCCTTCACTAATTCCAGGAATCTCTTTTTCGCCTATACTTACTGTCACTTCTGGTGTAATATCGCGGACACCTAACCCAGTACCTCCAGTTGTCAAAATCAAATCGCAAGTCGCACACCAGTTAATCAATAAAGTGCTTAGTCCCCTTTTTTCATCGGGTACGATCGTTTGGTTCACTATCTCAAATTGATCTTGGACCAATTCTTTTATGACCTTGCCTGATTCATCTTCACGTAGACCTCGATAGCCCTTGTCGCTTAATGTAATGATGCCCACTTTATACAACTTCAAGTTTGTCTCCTTTTTTGATATGACCTTCTTGAACAACAACCGCAAAAATCCCTTCTCTAGGCATAATGCAATCCCACACACGGGCATATATCTGGCAATGTTCATGGCACTCTTTTCCGATTTGAGTTACCACTAATTCTGCCTGACCGATACTAATCTGACTACCTACAGGTAATACCCGTAAATCGATTCCTGAAACAATAATATTTTCGCCAAAAGCACCATTTCCCACACGAGCTCCCCGCTCATTAAACTCAGTAATTTTTTCAAAGGATAATAAACTAACTTGCCGGTGCCAATTTCCGCCATGGGCATCATTTTCTAAGCCAAATCCTTTCACTAAATCAACTTCAGGAATTTCTTTTTTTTGAGTTCCTCGTCGTTCACTAATATTGATCCCTATAATCTCGCCAACTGCCATGATGATTATCCTCCAATTTGTGACATTAATCGAGAGTCCCCTTGACTCTCTAGAAAATGATGTTGCTCTGGTTTTTGTTGAATTGCTGAAAAAATCTTTTTTAATAGTTGTTGTTCGTCTTCTTTTTGTAAGGCTTCTTTTAGCTCACATCCATCATCCATATGTAGACACGTTTTCAAATACCCGTCAGCCGTGATACGAATGCGATCACATTCTGCACAAAAACAATGACTTAAGGCACTGATAAAACCGATTTTCCCTTTAAATTTTGGTAATGAGAAATAACTTGCTGGACCATTACCTAAGCGCTGTTCAAAAGGACGTAGCTGACTATATCTTGCTTGCAATACGGAAATAATGTCTTCTTGGGTTTTCCCTGGACAACCTTTTCCTAATCCAATTGGCATCAGCTCGATAAAACGAACATGAATTGGATTTGATTTAGCAAGAGAGGCAATAGCACAAATGGCATCATCTGTCAGTTCTCCTCAAGCTACAGAATTGACCTTAATATTAGGTAATCCAACCTCAATTGCTTTATCCAGACCAGCCAAGACTCTAGTTAATTCACCTACTCTAGTGATTTGATGAAATTCCTCTGAATCGATTGTGTCAATACTTATGTTGATTCCATCCAGTGTTGCCCATTTTAACGCACTAGCGTATTTTGCTAGTTGAATCCCATTCGTTGTTAGAGTAACTTTTTCAATCCCATTGATATCTTTTATCGTCTTGACCAGAGTTACCGTGTCCTTCCTGGTCAAAGGCTCGCCACCAGTTATTTTCACTTTTTTGATCCCTTGCCCAGCGAAACTCTTCACTAAAAATAAAATCTCATTAAAGCTTAAAATTTCATCTTTCTTCAAAAAACACATTCCTGTGGCTGGCATACAGTATGTACATCGAAGATCACAACGATCTGTCACAGATATTCGTACATAATCAATTTCTCGATTAAAGGAATCCTTCATTTTCAATCGCGTCCTTCCTACAAGATTACTCGTCTATTTCTTGGTTTTTGACAATAAAATGACCACTTTTACCACCAGATTTTTCAACTAAACAGACATTCGTAATAGTCATTTCACGATCTATCGCCTTACACATATCATAAATTGTGAGTAACGCGATATTTGCCCCCATCAAAGCTTCCATTTCTACACCTGTCGGCCCAACTGTTTTTGTTACACATTGCACTATTAAAGTTTGCGTTGTTTTCCAGTGAAAATCGATCGTACATTTCGTTAACGCTAAAACATGACATAATGGAATCAATTCAAAAGTCTTTTTAGCCGCCATGATTCCAGCAATTCTTGCAACTTGTAATACTTCGCCTTTTTTCATTGTTTGGTTTTTGATACCATTTGCGACGGCTTTATTCATGTGAATTTCTCCATAAGATACCGCCATTCGTTCAGTGGCTTCTTTCTTAGAAACATCGACCATATGGGCTTGTCCCCGTTCATTAATATGAGTAAATTGCCTCGTTTTATCCATTCCAGCCTCCCTTAAAACGCTTTCATTATGTTCTTAATTCAAGTTTATCACTCTACCTAAAAAAAAACAATCTGACAAAAATAATTTTTTTTAGTCTATTTAAAAAGAAACAAGAGCAAAAACAATTACGTCTTTGCTCGAATTCGTATCTTTATAATCAAAATTTCCAGTAATAAACGGTCACATAGTCCCCTTTTTTTAATCCTCTTTTAGCAGGTTGATCAATCAAACAGTTTGTTTCAAGAGTATTGTGAAAAACCGAGGAATAGTGCTGTTTTGATATTAAAGAAACAATACCATCTTTTTCATAGGCTCGAATAAATCGACGTATATTAGTGGGCTTTAGATCCTCTGATAATTGCACGTTTCGCTGGTGCAAATTTAATTCACTGCAACTCATAAAATGAGCCAATAATGACCAATAAAACAAATGAAGATTGACCACCGAAGCAAATGGATTCCCAGATAAACTTAAAATAACTTGGTCGTTGTATACACTTGCCATCACAGGTGTCCCAGGTTTGATATTTACAAAGTGAAACAATCGCTCTCCTCCGATTTTTTTGATCACTTGTGGAACGTAATCTTTTATTCCAACAGAAACACCTCCTGTTGTAATCAATAGATCGACCTCTGATGCTCGTTCCTGCATTACTTTGGCAATTTCCTCACTATTATCTGAACAATGTTCCATGAAAAGAATTCTACTCCCACTAGATTTAATAAATGAAGCTAAGGTATATAAATTACTGTCATAAATTTTTCCATAAGTTAGCGGCATCCTTAAAGAAACTAATTCACTACCTGTCGCTAAAACCCCTATTTTCATCGGTGCTAGCACATTGATTTCATCGATTCCTTGTGCAGCTAAAATACCAATTGCTCGACTGTTGATCAGTTGATATTTTGAAATGATTTTTTGGTTAAAACAAACATCTTCGCCTATTACACCAAAATTACGTCCTGCTTCGATTTCTTGATAAATCTTGACTGTTCTTTCGCCATAATCTGTCCATTCTTGCTTGATTACCGCATCATAATTCTCTGGTATCGGTGCGCCAGTCATGATTCTAACTGCAGTACCCTCGTTTTTTTCAATCTTTTTTTTTAAATCCCCAGCAAAAATTGTATCGATTACCTTTAAACTAATTGGCTGTTCCAAACTAGCGCCTTGAGTCTCTTTAGCAAGCACTGCGTATCCATCCATTCCTGCTCGTGGAAAATGCGGAACAGCTATTTCGGCTAAAATATCGGCAGCGCAGACCCTACCAGTTGCTTCTAAAATAGAGACTGTTTCTACTTCTTTTTGTTTTTTTAATACGCTTTGTATTTTTGCTCTAGCTTCTTCAAGTTCAATCATTGAATCAACTCCATCTTACTTAACTGGTGCAATAGTAACTGCACACACCTTATATTCAGGAATAATCGCGATATCATCAAATTCGGCATTGGTTAACTCATTGACATTTCCATCTGGAAAATGGAACGTCATAAAAACTTCTTGTGGGAAAACTCGGTTACCAACAGCTGCATACGTTTCAATCGTTCCCCTTCTGGAACTAACTTTAACTTTGTCACCTTCTTTGATTCCTAAGTGAGCTGCGTCGATTGCATTGATTTCAATGTAAGAACGATCAGCAATTTGATTGATGCCCTCTGTTCTACCAGTCATCGCCCGAGTATTATAATGATAAAGCATTCTACCCGTAGACATTAAATATGGATAGTGTTTATCTGGCAATTCTTTTGATTTTTTATATGGAATCGCCATAAATAACCCTTTGCCCCGAGTAAACTCACCAACATGCATAATTGGTGTACCGGGATCTTCTTGATTGCGACAAGGCCATTGCAATCCTCCCGTTTCCTCTAATCGATCATAATTAATTCCACCAAAGGTTGGTGTTACACTTGCAATTTCTTCCATAATTTCTTTCGCTGAATCATAATGACATGGATAGCCTAAGCGCGTCATAACATCACAGAAAATAGCGTAATCTTCTCTTGCAACTCCTTTGGGCTCAACTGCTTTCCTCACTCTTTGAACGCGTCTTTCAGTATTCGTAAATGTTCCATCTTTTTCAGCATAACTAATTCCTGGAAGTACCACATCTGCATAAGCCGCTGTTTCTGTCATGAATAATTCTTGTACAACCAAAAAGTCTAAGTTTTCCAATGCTTTTCGTACATGATTGGTATCGGGATCGGTTACGATCGGATCTTCTCCAAAAATGTACAACCCTTTGATCCCTCCTTGGATTGCCGCAGGTAGTACTTGTGTAGAGGTCATCCCAACATTTTTATTTAACTGAACTCCCCACGCTTTTTCAAACTTCTCCATTGCCTCTGGATTAGCAACTTTTTGATAACCAGGGAAATCATAAGGCATACAGCCCATATCACAGGCTCCTTGTACATTGTTTTGGCCACGTAACGGATTGACACCACAACCTGGTTTGCCGATCTTACCTACTAACATCGCCATATTTGACATACTCATAACACCTTGGGTACCGGTGGAATGCTCAGTCACGCCCAAACAATAAATGATTGGCGCTTTATCTGCTTTCGCATACATTCTAGCCGCTTTGATCAAATCTTCTGCCTCAATATGGCAAATTTCAGCGACTTTTTTAGGCGTATATTCTGCGACCATTCGTTCCAGCTCGTCAAAGCCTTCTGTTTTCTCCTCAATAAAAGTCCGATCAGCTAAACCTTCTTTCAAAATCACATGCATCATTCCATTGGCAAAAGCCACGTTTGTTCCCGCTTGTATTTGCAAATGCAGTGCACAGTTTTTTACTAAATCGATTTTACGTGGATCGACCACAATCACCTTGGCTCCACGTTGCATTGCTTGACGAATTTGTGAGCCAATTACCGGATGGGCTTCTTCTGGATTTGATCCGACTAATAAAATCACGTCTACATCCGAGGTAATATCAGCGATCGGATTAGTCATTGCTCCAGAACCCAGTGTGTGGGCTAATCCATGTACGGAAGCAGAGTGACAAACTCGGGCACAGTTATCCACATTGTTCGTACCAAAAGCAGCACGCATCATTTTTTGAAAGACATAGTTGTCCTCATTGATCGAGCGTGAACACGAAAAACCAGCCAAGGAATCTGGACCATGATCTGCTTTCAACTGACCAAATTTATTTGCAACCAAGGTCAATGCCTCTTCCCAAGTTGCAGGTTCAAACGTACCATTTCGTTTAATCAACGGTTCGGTCAAGCGATCCCCGGAACCAACAAACTTATAAGAAGCAAATTTTCCTTTGACACAAAGAAGGTTTTTGTTCGCAGCCCCATTGAGTGGTTCAACACCAACCAATTTATTTCCTTTCACGACCAAATTCATTTGGCAGCCGGTACCACAGTGAGGACAAGTTGTAGGAATTTTTTTTGTTTCCCATTCTCGATAGTTTTTATGGTCTTTACTAACTAGCGCCCCCGTCGGACATGTTGATACACAATTTCCGCAAGATTCGCAAAGCGACTGATCGAAAGCTACACCATAACTAGGAGTCATTTTCGTATCGAATCCCCGATTAGCCACACTGATTACATCACGTCCTTGACGAAGCTGACAAACTTTGGAGCAGCGTCTACACATAATACATTTCTCAGGATCGTATTCAAAAAAGGGGTTGCTTTTATCTTCTTGATGACAAGGCATTCTCTTACCATCAGTAAAACTAGTAGCCTCGATGCCATAATCTAAGCAATAATCTTGCAGCTTGCACTCACCATTTCTACCACATGAAAAACACTCTAACTTGTGATTACTAAGCAATAAATCCAGCACAAAGCGACGGGCATCACTGACTCTAGTAGAAGCTGTGTGAACCACCATTCCATCTTGGCAATGCGCTGTACATGCCGTTGTCAAGCCACCTTTGCGACCTCCTTCAACTTCAATCGTACACATACGACAGGAACCATCAGGTGCTAACTCTTTCAGATGACAAAGCGTAGGTATTTCGATGTTTAATTTCGTTGCAGCTTCTAATATAGTCGTTCCTTTTAGAACAGTAACTCGTTGGTCATCTATTGACATGGTAACTGTTGCTGTTTTTGTTTTCGTTTTCATCTTACCAAAGCCCCCCTTTTGCTGGTGCAGCTGTCTCACGGATTCCTGCTTTAAATTCTTCTGGAAAATCAGCTAAAGCACTTTTCATTGGATTAGCAACCGATTGGCCTAATCCACAAGCAGAAAGATTTGTCACATGCATCAATATTTTTTCAAGCCGCTCAAGATCACCTATCACGGCGGTACCAGTATTGAATGTTTCCAATAATTCTAAGATCCTTGTCGTTCCTAAACGACAAGGTGTACACTTGCCACATGATTCATGAGCAAAAAAAGCAGCAACATTCACCAAATAATCGATGATACTCACTTGATCATCCATGACAACGATTGCTCCAGAGCCAATCGACAATCCTTGATCCCATAATCCTTCATAAGAATAAAGACAGTCTGTAAGGTTTTTGACAGCTCCTATGGGTCCTGATTGCCCACCGAAATGAATAAATTTTAATGGTCGTCCAGTTGATGTACCGCCACCATACGCTTCAGAATAAAGAATTTCGTTCAAAGGAGTGCCTAGATTCACTTCATACAATCCACGATTTTTGATATGACCAGACAAACAAATCAACTTCGTCCCCCCACCATCTTCTGTTCCTAAATCCCGATAAGCTTGTCCACCCTCGCGTAAAATAATAGGAATCCCAGCGAATGATTCCACATTGTTTACCAATGTGGGTTGCAAATATAAACCAACATCGGCTAAATGAGGTGGTTTTACTCTAGGTCTACCTGTTTTCCCTTCAATTGAATTTAAGAGGGCTGAATTCTCGCCACAAACATAAGCCCCAGCACCAGAAATGATGGTTATTTTGTAGTTAAACCCTTGAATTCCTAAAATGTTTTCTCCTAAAAAACCTAATTTCTCGGCATTATCCAACGCTTCTTGAAATATTTTTTGAATCCGCCGATATTCTCCACGCATATAGATATAGCCTGCTGTAGCTGAGAAAAGATACCCCGCAATCACCATACCTTCAATCACACTTAATGGGTCGTGTTCTAGCAACGCCTTATCCTTAAAGGTTCCAGGTTCTCCTTCATCCGCATTACAAACAATGTATTTTGTATTCCCTTTGGCTCCATATAGATGCCGCCATTTTTTTCCCAATGGAAATGCAGCACCTCCTCTTCCACGTAAATGAGCTAAATCTAATTCATTTAAGATATCTTCTTTGTCCATTTTAATAGCTTTCAATAGCCCAGAAAACCCACTGTATTTTTGATATTCTGCAACATCTGTCGCTCGTTTCATTTTGTTTACACGTGTTAATAAAACTGGTTGGTTTCTTTTGATCATTATCCTTCCTCCTATAGCTCTTGATAACATCCACGCTGGAGGTCATCGATCAACTGATATACCTTCGCTTTTGTCAAATCACCAAATACTGTATCTTTGATTTTAATCACGGGACCTTGATTACATGCACCTACGCAAGGAATACTATGAAACATAAATAATCCATCTGACGTCGGTTGATTAGCCGGTACTTCCAATATTGTTTCTAATACTTCAGATAACATGTCACCCCCTGTAAACATACAAGGTGTACTATTGCATACTTTCAACACATACTTTGCTTGTGGCTCCGTTTTTAAAATCGCATAAAAACTTAAAATTTCATAGACTCGTGCCTGAGACATATGTAACCGCTCAGCTACCAACTTTGCTGTTTCTTCGTCGATATAGCCTTCTTCTGAAGCAAATTGAATCGCAATCAACATGTTTAATATACGCTGTGGATCTGAATCATTTTCTAAAATAATTGCCTCTTTTTCTGACAAACTTAATAAACTCATATTTTCCCTCTCCTATCCAATTTTCTTTTTAGAGAATCGAACCCCATCTTTTGTTTTTACAAGACAAAATGATTTAGGTAACGTTGGTGTATTCAAAATGATATCTGCATAATCGACTACTTTAGCGGCTGACTTTTTGATTCCTTTTTGGTTATTCATCATGAGAAACAAACCAGGTTTGACGAATTGACGAATTGAATTTGACTCGCAAATAATTACTGTATCTTTTGGTACAATTTGTAGAAATTCTAGAAACCCCTCTAACATGCGATCATGAAATACTTTTAGTAGGTAAACTTTCTTACAACCGGCTCTTAACAATTGCATTGTATCTTTTAATCCCTCTTGGTTTCTTTCTTCTATTAGTTCATATCCCTCATCAATACTTGTACAAATACCACACCCCCTTTCCCCCCGTTGACATTGACCACGATTGCCGGTGATCGTGATAACTTTTAGTGCATAAATAGAAAAATGTTGATGATACTCGGAAATTAGTTCTTTGGCAATCGTTGTTTTGCCACTATTTCGACCTGTTGAACCGATTTGAATCATTTGCTGGATCTCAATTCTCTTCATAAATGTCATTTAGTTCACCTGCTCCTTTTGCTCCGATGTTACAAACATCAATGGTACGGCTAAAAATAAGCTGCCACCAACAGCATTTCCTAAGAACACAAACAATGTATTGCTCAAATAATCTGACCATAAAATAGTACTAGCATTAGAAAAAATTGCTGCTGGTATAATAAAAGCGTTAGCTACAACGTGTTGAAAACCGCAAACTACAAAAACCATGACTGGAAACCACAAACCAAACATTTTTCCAAGATACGTTTTTCCCATTGCCCCCAAATAAACCGCCAAACAAACAAACATATTGCAACCGATTCCTGAAATAAATGCCACTAAGGGCTTGTCAGCAACTTTTGTTTGAGCAATTGAAATCGTCTTTTCTAAAAATACTCCTTCCGTCAGACCAACAATATGACCAAAGAAGTAAGCGACGAGAAACCCACCGATACAATTCGTAATCAAAACAATCAACCAATTGTATAACAGGTTTTTGCAACTAACTTTTTTTTGTAAAACACCTAAGGTCATTACCATCATATTTCCCGTTGCAAGTTCTCCACCAACGAAAGTAAGCGCTACCAATCCAATTGGAAATAAACACCCACCTAAAAATGTAGAAAAGCTTCCCCAACTTTTAGGCACAGTTCCTGAAATTCTGATAAAAGCTAAATACCCTAATGCGATAAAAAATCCTGCCATGATCCCTAACATACTCAATCTAAAGAAAGGTAGCTGACTTTTGACAGCGGCTTTATCACCTATACTTGCTACAACATCTTGACTACTTTCAAAATCCATCTCAAACTCCCTTCATCTCCATTAATCATACTATTTCCAAAATATTAATTGTTTGGGTGAGTTCACATTTTCTAATGCATTTGACGGTTCTAACGTCACTATTTTTATTGAGAATCGACTAAAATATTTTTTTATCTGCCAATCATTTGCCTGAAGCTGCTGCTGCAAGATACTTAAACAAGAAATATGATAAAAGGCAAATAGAGGTTCTAAACGATTTTTTTGTTTGCAAATAACCACATCATAAGACTCAATAAATTCTGCCATTTTTTGAATCAAATCGATGGTCAAGTTGGGAATATCACATGCAAGTAAAAATACATACTCTGTTTCGATACTTTCTAGTGCAGTAACTAACGCGCCAAGAGGCCCCTTTCCTGGATAATGATCTTCCACTATTTCATTCTGGGAGAAAATGGTAGGAAATTTTTTCTTTTCATTGGTTACTAATAAAGTGTTTGGAAAGATTTTCTTTAGTTGCTTCATTGTTCTCAAAAGCACAAACTCTCCATCCATCTCCAACAAAGCCTTATCAAACCCCATACGTGAACTTTTCCCACCACATAAGATTGCAGCTGTGCAATTTTTTATCAGATTCATGTTACTCACCTCTCAAACTAAAAGCTAAAAACACTCGCTCAACAGTGATTTTTTTTCGATGAACGAGTCTAAATAACAGAGAAAAAATCACCAAAAACTCAAAAAAAGTAATTACTAAAAAATATTTTTCAGCCATAACTTTTATTCTATTATAAAACATCCTTCCAACAAGTCAATTATTATTTTACTATTTCTTCCCTTTATTCCGCTTATTTCAACCATTAAACATCTGAAATCACTCGTTTTGTTACGCTTATTCAGAAAAATCAAAAGATTCAGAACAACGTCTACTAAATTTAAGAGATACTAGTAATTGAACGAACAAAGGAGATTTGTTAAATAGGGTACAGAATGATAGAAAGTGCTATTTTTCTATTACGTAGAATTCGATCTAAAGCAAGGGGAAAGCATTTAATTAGAAAGTGGGGGCATAGTTTATCATAATGGAGAAATCAACCTTGAGGATAAAATAAATAGTAACGAAAAATCGGGTTTTGGTGATGTAAGTCGTGCCTTAGATCGTTCGGAGTCTAGTGAGGAAATGTTTCTTTATTACTAAAGCATCTGCTTTAACAGATACCACAAAATAAGTAATCGTGGCTTTACTAATCGTTATTAAAAAATTATTAATCATACTAGTCTACGCAACGACAAGCCATAAACAATCACAAAAAAGAGGTATCTAATGCACCTCTTAGGTTGTTGACAATTTGAATAGTACTACCCTAACGTTCTGCCTTTAAGAATCAAAACCACAAGAATCGCAACCATCGCAGCAACACATCCACTTTGAATCATTGCCAAAGTAGTATACGTTTTTCCTATATTATTTTTTTCACCATTGATTGCATGGTATTAGCTTGATAAAAAGCTTTAGTTTCTTCTAGATCTTTTATGGGAAACCCAGGAAGATACTTATTCACACTTTCATCGGACAGTAGAAAATATAAAGATAGCAGGTCATTTTCAGTCTGATCGATTTTTCTTATGATCAATCGGTTTGTTTCCATTGCTGTTATTCTCCTAGTTGGACATTTTTCTACATGGACTTCTTACACAAGCTCGTTTTTCCCTTCAATTTTGATACTTTTGAGCCATTTCAAAAAAAGTATCTCTTTTTAAAGAGAATTTCTTTATACCTAATTTTTTTTCGTAGCAAATTGTAATAGCATGAATATCAAAATAGGTCATATTAGACACTAATTCTTGAAACTTCATTTCTTTATATTGTTGTTTATCTGACACCAATCCGGCATCTATTGATTGATTCAAGCAGTTTTCAGTTAAAAATATTAGGCTAGCTTTCTTTATATCAGGTTTTGTAGCTACAAAATTGTCCAATGTTTGCTCAGATTCACTGTAAAAAGAATCCGAAACCATATTCTCTATAAGTGCAACGGCAGTATTGTGAATAACGAATCTAATTAGTAAAGAAATAATCACTAGCACAATACAAAGAAACATTAACATTAGCTATGACTCCTTTTTATTATCCATTTCTTTTTTTGTACCTATTTAGCAGAAGACTTCCTTCTATTCCAAAGGAACCACCATTTAACCAAGTATATCCTGATGTGGGCGTTATTTTAAACGGCATGACAATAGCAAGTTCCTCTCTCAAATGATTCATAAAACAACTCCTTTGCCAATACATTCATTTTACAGTAAGCTTCATTCAAAAGATAGACAGTATAAAAAAAATAATTGATTATGTTGATTTATCGTGTAGTGTAATAAAAGTTCCCCCATTCTTTCTATGTTAATTGAACAGCACACAATTAAACCGCTCTACACCAGGATATTTTTCACCTAAACTAAGAATGTCAAAACCATATGTTCTGTAAAAACCAACCGCTTCATGATCTGTTTCAGCAACTAATTTAGTCGGTTGATACTTTTTTATTATATAATCTATCATGTCGCTTGCAACTCGTTTTTGTCTGTAGGTTTCTTTTGTTGCAATGTGAGTGATTTCTACCTTATTCTCTTCGAATAGTTTAATGCCAATACAGCCTATTAGCTCCTTCTTATAATCATTTAAATACAGCACTCTATTTGTAGATGAGACATAGTTGTTTAGTTCGTTTTCAACATTGCTTCTTGCAGTTGCATAGGCTAATAATTCTTTTATATCAGTATCAATAGTATTAATAGTTTTAAATTTTTTAATCATATAGACTCCTATCGATCCCTTATTTTGAGTAGTCATTAATAAAAATAACTGAATACACAGAAAGAAACTAGCCCTAAAACAAACGAATCATTCCTTTAACTATTTTAGAGCTTCTTTCAAAAAGTGGTATCTATTGACGCGTATTTTACTGAATTAGAGTCAGTATCTTGGAAACGATTTGTAAAAGTTTTTTTCGAAATTCTGGCGGATAATGGTCTGAACGACATGATGAAGTAAACCTCCAAGGTATTTTCACCAAAAACTAGTGTAAGCAGGCAGTGGTTTATGCTTGCAATGCCAACTCTTCCATTTTATTGGGTATTAAATAGTCGACACTGCATTGTAGCGGATAAGTTTGGAAAGTCGCCAATATTATCATGAAGTCGTCCAAAGTGAACTTCTGTAGGCTCTGCCTATTTTGCGGTTTTTTTGACAAAATATACTAGAAGTCATACCTCCAGAACAGCAAATATAAACAAGTATGTTCTTTCCTACTAAACCATTATTTATGCCTATCTTTATATTCCAATTCTGCCTGATTTAGCAATGGACGTAGATAATCTTCCACCTTTGGTTCTACGTTTATACGCATCATAAATTGACTAGGTGTTTCAATAAATCCATTCATAAGACTGTCTTTATATTCTGTAACTAAAAATTGGCTTCTCTCTTTTATTTCTTTCATGTCCATGTTTTTTCCAACTTTCTATTCTTAATTATTTATTTTTATTATACTCGCTTTTTGAGGATAAAAGAATGATAACTCTCATTATCATTGCATACTCTACCAATAATAAAGAGCGTGGGATAAAACGAAAGATCAGTTTTGTTTCGCGCTCTAAACCCGAATAAACGGCGAGAAAAAAGCAGCTCCCTCTTATTTCTCGGAGCTAAACGCTTTTGTCTCGGCCTCTCTTTTTATACTCTTACATCCGTTTTCCCTTTGTAACGATTGATATAATACCTCTCTAACCAGCCCTGTCCCCAGCCAATCGCCACACAAAGCAGCCAATAAATCACCGCCACTAAAATATACATCGTCATATAATCAAAGGTTCTTCCCCCGACAATTTTGGCTTTTTGAAAAATATCAGGAATCGTGATCATTGCAGCTAAAGACGTGCTTTTTAACAAATCCATTGCCACATTCCCTAAAGCTGGAATCGAAATACGAAAGGCTTGCGGTAAAATAATTCTCCGCATCACTTTTCCAAACGGCAATCCTAATGCATACGCCGCATCCCAGTGCCCTGCTTCCACTCCAGCAATCGACCCGCGATATATTTCGGCAATAAACGCGCTACTTGTCAAACTAAAACAAATACAGGCTGCTGTTAGCGCACTTAATTGATACGGTAGTCCAAAATATAAAAGAAACAACAAGACTAACCCTGGAACACCTCTTAGAAATGAAATATAAAACCGTACAAATCCTTTGATCAATTTTGAAGGCAACATCCCTAATACCGTCAACAGAATGCCCAGAACATTTCCCATTAAAAACGTCACTATACTAATGCCAAGTGTATAAGGCAATCCTGTCAACAAGAATGGAATTGAATCAATCATTAACTGAAAATCAATTTTTGGTATATACATCTAGTCTACTGAAACACTTTCTTCAACTTTTTCCTTTGGTTCAACAGAAACATCTGTTTGGAAATACGTCTCAGAGATTTTTTTCATGGTTCCATCTTCTTGCATCTCTTTTAATATGCCATCTATTTTTTTACTTAACGCAACACTGTCTTTTTTCATTAAAAATCCAGTAAAGTTGGCGTTAAAGTAGACATCCTCTAAAATTTTTACTGGAATATCTGGCAAAGCACCCACTGACATTTTTTGTAAATAATAATCATTCAAAATCACATCGGTCCGACCATTGGCAACATCTGTCAAATATTGATCGTTTGTTGCATTATCATAGGTTACCAATTTTGCCCCATATTTTTCAGCGATTTTCATATAGTTTGTATTTGGTTCGCCAGCCGCTTTTTTGCCTTTTAAATCTTCAAGAGACGCAATCCCAGAATCATCACTTTTTCGAACGATCATGCTGTCAAATGAATACTTGATCGGCGAAGACAAAATAAATTTTTTCCCTCTATCCCCTGATAAACCGAAATCATTGGCAGCTAAATCAGATTCACCTTTATCCACTGACGTGATTTGGCCATCTACATTGTATTCTTTAAATTCAACATCAACATCTAAACGCTTAGCAACTTCTGTAATGACATCTACATCATAGCCTGTCAATTTGTTTTCATCATTATAATAAGATGACGGGAATAGCGTTCCTGATGTGGCAACTGTTAGCTTTTTCGTATCCTCTACTTTTTTCCAACTGTTATCTTGTCCTTCTGACTTGTCTTTTGTCCCACCACATGCAACGAACACTAAACTCAACGCAACAATACTAAAACTAACAAATACTTTCTTCATTTGATCCTCCTATGATTCACGATAATAGTTTGGTAATAAGAATTTCTGCTCTTGTTCAAATAACTTTCCAACTTGAAATAATATATCTTCTCGACCTTTTGATGCCATAAATTGAATGCCTAGCGGTAAACCTGATGCTGCTACATGAGTAGGTAAACTGATTGCTGGTTGTCCCGTTAAATTAGCCAATTGAGTATACGGCGTGATTGTCAGACTTTTTTCAAACATGTCATAAATTAAGTCTTTTAGTTGTAAAATGGAAAGTGCCTCCGCTTGAGCTAAGTCTTTACGAATCCGATCACTCTGCAGTTCTGCATCGATTTTAGGCGCACTATCAGCGGCGGTCGGCGTTAATAATAAGTCATATTCCTCGAATAATTGCTCCATTTTATCTGCCGCTTGATCCCATAGTTGAAGCGATCTCGTATACTGACTTGCTGGTATCTGTAACCCATATTGGTAGATACCCCAAGTCATTAATTCCATATCGTTTTTTGTAACCGGCCGCTTGATTGCCGCTTGAATTCCTTCAAACATCGCAGCCGTTTCTGCGCCATTCATCAGATAATAGCTATCGATCAATTGACGACCATTAACTGGATACGGAATTTCGGTTACTTCATGACCTTGTTGTTCTAAAAATGTTGCTGCATTGTGTGTTGCTTTTATCGCTTCCGCTGAAACGGGTGTTCCGACAGGTGATTCCGTTAAAAAGGCGATTTTCAAGACTTGTTTCTTTGCCGCTGATTGATGTTCCCATTCCGCTTTTGGCGCTTGATAGGGCGCAGCTTTTTCGGTTCCGCGTAAATGATAAAATAGTGTTTCTGTATCTCTCATCGAAACGGTTAACGCAAAATCAATCGAGGCTCCTTGCCAGCCTCGCCAGCCATCAGGTCCAACTGGCATACTACCACGAGTTGGTTTTAGTCCAATCAATCCACTAAAAGAAGCAGGAATTCGAATGGAACCGCCACCGTCACTTGCTCCCGCAATTGGAAATAAGCCACTAGCAACAGCTGCCGCAGCGCCACCACTAGAACCTCCAGGTGAATAATCAAGATTCCACGGATTTCTCGCAGGTCCGTAAATCGTCGGATCAGAAATATTTTTGAACCCGAACTCTGGTGCGTTCGTTTTCCCTAAAGGTATGAAACCTAATCGTTCCAAGCCTTTGACAAAATTATCCGTAGAAGTGGCACGATTTTCTGTAAATAAACGAGAACCTGATGTTGATTTCATTCCTGCCTTATCTTGTCCTAGCATTTTTAACGGAATTGGCAAGCCAAAAAAAGGACCAGTTTCTGCTCCTCTAGCTTCGTATTGTTCTTTTGCTGCTTCTGCATCCCAATCAACAAAGGCATTGAGTTCAGGATTCAACTTTTTTACTTGTTGCGTTCGCTCATCGATCCATTCTGTCACGCTTCGTTTTTTGTCTCTAAATTGTGCTGCGTAGTACAAGCCGTCTTTCATGATCATCCCCCTTATATTCCGATGATTTTATTATACAGGTTAGCCGAGGATTTTTAGGTTATTTTGCTTGAAGAGACTTTTAGTATGATAATCTGAAACTAACAAATAAAAAACGAACCATTTTCATTTAAGAAGCTCAGTTCAATAAATAAAATAAATTGGAAGTTGTACAAAACTCTGATTCTAACTATTCATATAACTCTTATATAAAACAATCATCCAACAAATAGCTCACTATTATTCTTTTTTGCTTTTATAGCACACAAAAAGCACTTAATCCTATATGATTATACTGACAAAACTCAATCAAAAAAGAAGTAAGTGCCTTCTGTTTAAGAAATTACACTGTTAATTAACGGATATATGAATTATTTTACACACGTTTATTTTAATTAAATCTTAAATAGAAAGAGAGTTAAAAATAGTAGAATAGTTTATACCATCTTCGCTTATTACTCTACCCTCTACACTAACGCTTACTCTCCCCATCAGATTAAGATTTAATTTGGTTTCACCAGTTTTTCCAGACATTCTAACTATTATCACACGTCCCCCTCTTAATGGCCGAACTACCATAATTCCCTGGAAACTCTTAACAGTAGTTCTATCTAAACTAACACTCCAATGAACAGCTCCCATATCTGTATAATTCAATTGAATATTACCGCCGTTCTTCCAAGAAGAGCTACAGGATATAGGATCAAAAACACTTTCTACCAAATTAATTTTACTTGTATCGTTAGCTGTTGCTTCTACTTTTTCAGAAATACTGATATTGAAAAATGCGATTGTTAAAAAAGTAATAGCCAAAATAAATTTTCTTTTCATAATTATCATTCCCTCTTTAAAATAATTTATGCATTACTATAAATATGTATCCTGAAGAAATTATCTTCGGGATACACACTGTTTATCTTATTCTTTTCAACTTTTTTCTCCAAAATTTGTTGATTAAACGTCTTATTATTTTACACCTTATATACACCAATGAGAGACTGTGTTTCTCTCCGTTTGACAGTTTGATTTTTTTAATACTTTTGGTGTTGGCTCTTCTTCAAAGAAAAATCACTTTTCATTCATTACTTTATAAACTCTCTTATGGTGTATTTCCTACTTGCCATAGGATTTTTGCTTGATACCCACCTGCTGTTACAATCTCGTTTGTAGGGATCTCTACTCTAAATCCAGTTTTGCCTGTTTTCCAATCCTCACTTAGTGTGTATTCATTTTTTACTCCATCACTTGTTCGTTCTGCTAGTATCTCTGCTTCTCCTTGACTAAACTTAACTATGTTATTATCAGCTTTTTTGTAGCCTAGCACATCGTCAGGAAGAGTTTTTGTTGAATCTCGAACATTCGTGAACGGCGTTTGAAGTGTCGCTGTAACCTTCCAGTTTTTACTTTTCTTTCGACTATCCCAAATAATTAGTGGATTATCAAATTCAGCGTTATTTACTTTAATAAAATGAATTCCTTTTTGAATCTTTTGTGTCCCAAAAGACATGGTAGACGGTGCTGATTCAATAAAGAGTTTCCCATCAAATCTATACGTAACGGTAGTTGGACTTTCACCGATTGTTTGTTTATCCTCTGGCTGCTCTTCCACAGGTTGGTAATGTTCCTTACTTATCGCTTCAAGTGCCTCCATTACTTGTTTGTTTTTAGAGAGTTCTATTTCCGTCCCAACAATGCCTTCAATCACGATTGGCTTCACTACTGGATCAAGGTCTTCATTATCCGTTGTTTTAAACTGAACTGTTAGTTTTTGTTTTTTCTTTTTAAGAAGCACTTGAACAGAATCAGTTAATGCCGTTCCAATTGTATACTCTGGATAGGTTTTTATTGGCGTACTATGGTCCATCCATGCGCCAACGGGTTCATACTCTTTTAGCTTGGCTAATGCTGTCTTAATTTCGTTTACTTCTCTCAAATCAGTTACTTTTGAACCATTTTTTCCAGCGAAAGTAGTTGTTGCCAACGCGGTCCCTTCTTTTCCTTCTTCTACCAATTGTACTGTCGTCGTGATTGTTTCTTTTTTTAGAATTAATTGAATGATATTAAAGTTTGCTGTCCCCACTATATACTCTGGATAGGTATCTATTGGCTTACCTGTCGGACCATATTCTTTTGCTCCAATAGGTTTATACTCTTTTAATTTTCGCATCGTTAAGTAAATTTACTTTTGTTCCGACTTCTTCCTTAATTTCAACTGAATCTGCTTCTGCTCCTGGAATTGTGCTTCCTTTTTCATCAACAAATAAAATTCCAGTCGTAATAATCTCCTTTTTAAGAAGCACTTGAACAGAATTAGTCTTTGCCGTTCCAATTGTATACTCTGGATAGGTTTCTATTAGCGTATTATGGTCCATCCATACTGCATAAGGGTTATACTCTTTTAACTTTGCTAATACAGCCTTAACATCCGCATTATCAAGTAAATTAATAGTTGAACCGTATACTCCCTTAATTGTCACTGTATCTTTTTCTGTACCCGGTATTATTGCCCCACTCCTATCTATAAATGTAATCTCTGTTGTAACCTCAGCCTTTTCAAGAATCAATCGTATTGTATCACCCTCGGCACTACCGATAGTATACTTAGGATAACTTGTTATCGCTTGACCACTCGTCTCTGTTGCGCCAATCACATTATATTTTTTTCCGAATTTTTCTAATTCTGTCTTGATTTCTGGTATATTTTTCAAGTCGGTTATTTCTGAATTCACTTCTCCAGAAAATCTCGCTGTTGCCAGAGATATATTTTCTTTTCCTTTTTCTACAAATTGTACTGTGGTTACTTTTGTTTTCTTTTTCAGGATCATTTTTACTGAGATTGTACTTCCTATTTTAAAATTTCCTATATCTATTGGCGTACCCGTTAAAGAATTCTTAGCTCCCACAATGTCGTAATCCTTTAAGTCTCCTGTTAATTTCTCTTTGACTTCTGTTATATTACGTAAATCAACTATTTTCCCTTCAATCTCTGTAAAGCTTACTTGCGTGACTCCTAGATCTCCTCCAGCCTCATTAGTGAATACAATTTGGGTTTTCAGCATATCTTTTTTCTTTTTCAGGACTAAGCTTACTATTTTAGCACTCCCTACTTTAAAATTTGCCAGATCTATTGGTATACCACCCGCTAGAGGATCTTTCGCTTTTAAAACCTCATACTGCTTTAATTCACCTGTTAATTTCGCTTTGATTTCTGCTACATTACGTAAATCGACTATTTTCCCTTCAACCTCTGAAAAATTTATAGCCGCAACCCCTAGATCTCCATTAACCTCGTCAGTAAACATGACTTTTGTACTCAGTGTAACTATTTTCTTTTTCAGTATTATGTTTATTATCGTAGCACTTCCTATTTTAAAGTTTCCCAGATCTAGTGCTGTACTTGATAGAAGATCTTTCGCTCTTAAAACATCATACTCTTTTAATGCCCCTGTTAACTTCTCTTTGACTTCTGTTACGTTACGTAAATCGACTATTTTCCCTTCAACCCCTAGAAAGCTTATCGGTGCAACACCTAAGTCTCCTCCAGCCTCATCAGTGAAGACGACTTGTGTTTTTCTCATTAGTCCTTTTAACGTATAATCTATCTTGTCAGATTCTCCTGCATCATATTTATATGCATTTTCTATACTATAAGATTTTATGGATATCTTTACGGGGATATCATTTTGGTTAGTACCTCTAGAAATTGTTATCCTAGAATCTTTCCCTATAGTATATTCTTTTCCGTTTACATAGGCGATAGACCCTTCAGGATACACTAATCCTTTCTCATCTTTAAGTTCAAGTATTGTTTCCGTTTCTTTGGTGATTTCATTTGTCACTTTTGGAGTATTAGTGATTATTCTAGGGATTTTTGCGGCTGTTACAGTTACATTTTGGATATTATGAATTAAACCTGTTGATCCTGTTATTGAAAAGGAAAGCTCTTTTGCATTATCTAAAACCTTTATTTGTTTTCCTTGACTACCAAATAAAGGCTTACTCTTATCTGCAGTATCTGTACCTTGTGGTATTGGATACATTTGTAACGTTACTATCCTAGTACTTTGATCATATGAAAATTGATACTCTACCTGTTGATAGGAAGGGTTCCTAGGCTTATAATTTGGAAAAGGCTTAAGTGAACTTTGAAATGTTCTCGTCATTGTTCCTTTCTGATCTGTCGTTATAACTCCTGCATTCGGAAAAAAAGCAGCTTTATCACTAGTATTTTCAAATGTGTCAATAAAACTAGCTATCGCATTAGGCAATCCTCCGATACCTAAGGATTCTCCAGCTGTCCCCAAAGCATTAGCCTCACCAGTATGAAATACAATACCCACACCATCAGCATTAACCGGTGCATACTCTGAATAAGCATCATGTAATTCTATACCTATTTTTCCAGAAATATCAAAATTAGTATTAAGTTGTACTTTACTTTTAAGGTAAATACTTCCGACCTGACTCTCCAAATCGGGAGTAAGCTGTACGCCTTTAATCTTTGGTGCCCACTGAGCATTCCCAACAAGATTAAAATTCTCTTTAATAGAGTCATAGTCTGTTACTAGTTTTGTTTCTTTTGTTATTGGATACTCCTGAGCATTAACCACCACAGGAAAATTAATATCAAAGAAAATAACGCCAAAACTTATTACTATGAATAAAGCTGATTTTATAAATATTTTCCTCATACTTTTTCACACCCATTTCTAAAATTCTATCTTTTTTTACCTATTTCTCTGCCCTTCGTTTATTGAATTATTTGAACTTTTTTATTCATCTTAAAACTTTTTAACTAACTTCAATTTATGCTTCCTATACCTATATTCGTATCAAATGCCATAAAACGAACTTCTAATCTATTTAGGTTTAGTAGCGATCACTTTTCTTTTTTTCGTTTTTTTAATGTACCTACTAACTACCAGTAAAAAAATGAGTCCAGCAATTAGGACTAGAACAATTACTAAGCTAATAAAAAGAATCGGATTTGATGCTGTGCTTAATTCCGTCAGTTGGTTATTTAACTTAGGAACGTCCTTCTCTCTTATATCAAAGTCCTGTTCCCATGACCAAGATTGCCCGCCCTTAAGCGTAACGTCTGTTTTCATCGTATAAGCTCCTGGTGTTTCCAATTTATATTTGAGTGGAATTTGAATATTGATTTGAGTGTTCGGTGCCATCCTCATATGGTTCTTATTTAGCTCAAAAATGACCCGCTTATCTGACTTTTTCGTCACACTCACTTTCACCGTCATTCCTTCCGCAAAAACAGGACGACTATTTGAAAAATTTAAAATAAGTTGGGCTTTTTTTTCACTCGCATCGACAGAAATAGAATGAAATTCTAGCTCTGGCTTTATCTTATTGACCTCGCTCTCGCTGAGCAGTACCCCGATTAAAAAGGCAAACTCATTAATGACGATGTCTGTTCCTTTTTCCTTCTTTTCTACGGTCGTATCAAGAGGCTTGACTTGAATTCCGCCTACTATGTAGCCTTCAAATGGCTCAATCGGAGGTCGAATGGTCAATGCCACTTCTTTACTACTCTGTGGCTCCAGTTCTACTTGCTCTGGCCCAGCCACAAGCTCTGGAAAATCATAAACTAACGAAGAATCTTTTAGAAAATTATTCGGTCCATATTCAATTACTCCACTCCCATTAGTTTTAGCACTATTAAATTTGAGAGATAGAGTCATCTTACGAGAGGATAAATTATTTAATTTCAATTGAATTGTTTCGTTTTGTCCTGGCTGTACAAGTAGATCATAGTATCCTACTTCTTTATTTCGTTGATTTTTTGGAAAAATAACTTCATAGGAAAAATCTTTTAAGGTATTAACATTTCCTTCTTCCCCATAACTTATCATTGGATGAAGCAATAGAAAAAAAAGCGGTAGTACTAAATAAATAAGTCGTTGCTTCATGTATTATCTCCTTTATGTGAACTAACGCTAAAAGATAGAGTCTCTATAATCCCTAATTAGCAGTCATAGATCCTCTATCTTTGAATATGAACGATTTACAACAATAACTGTTAACTAACCCATCTATAATCTCTTCACATTATTTTATTGTTTATTTTTTGAATTGATTAAAATGTATCTTCTAAACTCCATGTAAGTTGTGCAGTGAATGTTTTACCTGCTTGACTTTGAGGTAACGCTACTCGTAATTGTCTGTCTGTAATTTCAGTAGCATACGCACCTTTAGTATCATTTTCTTGCGCTTTTGTTAATACAGGAACAGCGCTCCCACCAGCAATTGCTTTTGCAGGTACAGCAGTGATATCAGTCCCTGTATGTGCAGTTAAAACACCGTTGATTGACGGATCTGGAGCAGAAGTGATATTTCCTTCTTCATCTTTTACAAGAGCATAATCTTGTACAGCACCAGTATTAAATTCTAGTTGTGCATTGGCCAATTTATCTGCTTCTTCTACGCTACCGTCAACTGTAAAGTTGCTAAGTTGTGCAACGGTTCTCCATTTTGCCAATTTAGTTCCTTCAGCTACAGTTCTATCATCACTCACAATTAAATACGATTTTTTAGTTCCCGCCGATAGTAAAATTAAGCTAGACAACTAAATAAGTCATTTGTGCTACACTCAAAATAGTTCCGACCAAAGAATTATAAGGAGTGAAGACAAATGACCTATACTCATCTTACATCAAATGAACTCGTGATGATAGAAGCTTATTTCAATATGAGCCAACCTGTTACGATGGTTTCTAAGACTTTAACTCGTTCTAGACAGACAATCTACAATGTTTACAACTTCCTGAAACAAGGAAAATCTATCTGTGACTATTACCAACAATATAAAGAAAATAAAACACGTTGTGGTCGACAACCCATTAGTTTGCCTACAAAACAGCATGATTACATTCAATCTATGGTGGCTCAAGGGTGGACACCTGATGTGATTATTGGTCGAGCTGAGTTTCCTATTTCATGCTCTGTTAGAACACTTTATCGTCAGTTTAAAGCGAATCAATTTGATTGCTCAAAACTACCAATGAAAGGGAAACGAAAGCCCAACGGGCATAAAGAACGTCGTGGAAAGCAAGCATTTAAACGCAATATTTCAGAACGATCCACTGACTACCCTAATTTCCAACAGGAATTTGGGCATTTAGAAGGTGACACAATTGTTGGCGTTCATCATAAAAGTGCCATCATCACTCTAGTTGAACGCCTTTCAAAAGTGATTATTACATTAAAACCAAATGGTCGGAAAGCATTGGATATTGAAAAAGCGACAACTGATTGGCTACAAAAGATTCCCAGAAACTTGTTCAAATCCATTACCTTTGATTGTGGAAAAGAATTTTCAAATTGGAAAAACATGAGTAATGTCAATGATATTTCTATCTATTTTGCAGACCCTGGAACCCCCTCACAACGCGGATTAAATGAGCATTCGAATGGGTTATTACGTAAAGATGGGCTGCCTAAAACAATGGATTTTAATCAAGTTGACCAAGCTTTTGTTGCGGCTGTCACCTCTAAAAGAAATCACATACCAAGGAAATCTTTAAATTATCGAACACCATTAGAAGTATTTTTGAGTTACATAAATGAAAGACATTTGTCTAGCTTAATTTGACAAATCAAATCCTTTATCTTTAAATACTTGAACAGCACCGGCACCCTTACCAGTATTCGCATTAGTACCAAAATCCATACTGCCTGGAATATAGGCAACAGCTAAGCTGTCTTGTAAAGGATTTTCCCCTGGTTTGCTTCCACCATCTGGATCAATCGTAATTTGTAAATCTGTTGTATCTGGTTTGACAACTTCTGCTGCATGTGTCGTTGTTGGAACTAGTCCTAAAGAAAGAACCCCCGCTGATACGAATAGTGTTGCTAATAACCCTTTTTTCATTTTTTTATCACCTTTCCTTAATTATAGACAGATTAGTAACAGTTATTGTTGTAAATCGTTCATTGCTTGTTGTTAGCCTAGTAATTTTATTTGTTCTTTTAACAAGACGAACAAATAGATGATTAAGATTAAACTGACTAACGTCAGAAGTAATAGGCTAAAATTAAGGACTAAACTTGATTTACCTATCTTTAATCTTCTCACTAAAAAAATATCTCTTGAAAAAGACATTAAGAAATACACGAGCGTAACAAAGGAAATTGCTCCTAGTATATACATCCATAAATAATCAATC
The DNA here is from genome assembly GCF_058216535.1 of Enterococcus sp. AMC1251. Classification (NCBI taxonomy): domain Bacteria; kingdom Bacillati; phylum Bacillota; class Bacilli; order Lactobacillales; family Enterococcaceae; genus Enterococcus; species Enterococcus sp. AMC1251. Next base: position 2,539,656 of record NZ_CM177098.1, read on the forward strand.
ATTTTCTGCTCCGCTCCTATACACTATAATAAATTTTTTTGAAACTGATTACGCCGCAAAATACGATCAAACAGGCGATTCCCGACAATAAGAGGATAAACGAGGTAATCATTTGACCTAAATGAGGCAACGAACCATTTTTGGAACTATTTGTATTCGGAAACTTAGGGGTTGGTTTTCCTACTATTTCTTTATCCGTTAGTTTATCCGCTGGTTCGATTTGTATAACTAGACCATTTGATTCCTCATTTCCAACGGCTAACGCCGTGTGCATCGGAAAGAAAGAATAGCTACTAAAATAAAAACCTGTAAAACCTTTTTCATCTTCCTCATCCCTTTACTTCTTATTTTTTCCTTTCTTCTTTCTTTTCTTAGCAATTCTCAATCGTTTCCACGCCTTCTCCCATTTTTTTCTTCTATAGAAAAGCGTACCCATTATCGCTAAACTAATCATCGCCATCACAATACTGACTACCTTTAGCCAAGTTGGGGTTTTGATTTTAAAAACACTGGATGCATTGATTTCTTTGGCTTCTTCATTTGTAATTTTAAAATCTTTTGACAAATGCCACTCTTCATCATAATTTTTTGCATCCATCTCTAAGGTATACGTTCCTGAGGGTAAATCATTGATTCCCCAATCCAATTCAAAATTAAAGTGACTATTAGGCGCTAATTTGTAATTTTGAACTGTTTTTTCTTTAATAACTTTTCCTGACTCTTTTTCCGTCATTGTTGCAACAATATTCAAGTTATCGATGACTTTAGGCTCTGGATTTTGTATACTCGCTAGCACCATTTTTTTCCCATGTAGGATGGACGCTTTCACTTCATTTAGTTTTAACGTTTTTCCATTGGTAAATTCGTCACCGTTTTCCGCTGTAATTAAGCCAATTTTGTAATTGTATTTTGTCGAGATTCCTTTTTGTTTCTTTTTATCTGGTACTAGCTCAACGACAAGCGCACCCATTTTTACTCCTTCATAGTGTTCCTTTGGTGCTTCTACTTGAACTTTAATCGTTTTTTCTTCAAAGTTACCCAAGGTAATTTCTGGTGTCTCAACTTTTATTAAACTGGATAGAGGTTCTTTCAACGATTCATCTTTATTGGTCAAATCTTCCGTATAATCAATCGTTCCACTATTTGAAGTCATCGCGTTAACACCATAAATTTTTAGATGAACCTCTTCCTTTTTTGTACTCGCAATACGCATTTGTACCGTTTGTGTTTCGCCTGGAACTGTTTTTATATAAAAATAACTTTTTCCTACATCAATTTGAGTAGTCGGTTGGAGTGGTGTCACCACGTAACCTAAATTGTTCTCGTCTTCTGCAAAAGCTTCTCTCGTTGAGACTAAACTCACAAAGATACAACTGACTATGATGAGTGCATGATAAATTCTCTTTTTCAAAAAAATTCTCCTAACTAAATGAATTGAATTCGTTTTAATCCTCTGACGTATAGATTTCAACTAGATATCCTTCATCTTGATGTTTGATTTCACTTACCAATGTGAATGATTGCTTTTTGAAATATGGCATCCAATACGCAATAAACTCGTTTGAATATGCTTCAGCTTCTTCTCGTTGATAAAAGGGTCCCGCTTCTTTTATACATTCTTTATCGGCATACCGTTCTTGATTATCTTCATATAAATACTTAGTAATAGCATACGTAATATAGACGATTACAACGGACGCAATCAACGTTGCCAAGAAATACGGCCAACAAATGGTCAACAGTAATGAAATAGAACAGCATAACGGAACGACTCCAAAACAAATCATTGCCACTAACGTGCTTTTCCCAAAACTAACTTCTTTTATATTTTTGAAAAAGAAGAAAAATAGTAAGAATAGACTGGCCAATAATAATAAAAAGTAACCGGTGGTAACTATCATAATTTCTGTTAAATAGAAACTTGAAATAAAAATCAGTTGAACGACATAACGTACATCCTTATCCACCCAAAAATACATTTCATGGTAAAAATTCCAAAATGATACTAAATAAATGAGCCAGCTAATGATAAGTACTATTCCAGCCAGATAATACCTTTTATACTTTTGAAAATAGTTATTCCTTGATTTAGTCACACTGCTTACCTTCCATTTCATCTAAATAATCGTTCATCGCCTTGTTTTTCAGGTCATTTAAAGTTAGCATTAAATAAATAACCATTGGATCTGACTGTTTTTACAATCTTTGGAGCCCCCACATCTTTTTCTAATTTCATTCTCAAATGAAAAATGATATTCGCTATTCGATAATTTTTTTCATCGTAAGGTAAATCCCATATTTGTTCATATAGTTCCTTATAAGACACCGCTTTTGGAGATGCTGAATATAGAAGCGAAAGAGTTTTATACTCTTTTTTCGTCAAATAAATTGGCGGTTTATCCCCAAGGAGAACGCAAAGATTTTCACTGACCAGTTTAAACGCTTTTTCATTCTTTCTTTTGATTGTTTCTTTAGTCTTATCCTCTATGTTTTTCTGTATCAATGCTAATCCATTATGTATCGCTTTTATAATTTCATCTTGTTGCATATCTTCATTGAAAACACTAATTACACCTATGTTATATAGCAGTAGTCTGTCATTAGCAGTACAATTTTCTTTGTATATCCAGACTGGACAAAAATTATGTTGTACAATGTTCATATACGCATTGCATATATCAGCAAGCTGTGAATCTCCTCCAACAATAAAATAAGCATCACATTCACTATTTTTAGTTAGCTCATCTTCTCGACTCGTTTCAATATCAGAATAGGATTGTAATTGGTGATACCAATTTTCTTTTTCACCGTTTAATGTAATAAAACCTAAATGAACCATCGTAGTCCTCCCAATTTAATTTTATTAAAAAAATTTATTTTTTATCTCACTGGATATAGTTTATTCTTTTTCAGAATAGAACAAAATGCCATGTAAACGCTTTAAATTACTAACTACATAAATTTTTTATCTTTATTTTTAAAAAAATTAGTGTTACTATCATTCATAAATAAAAAAATTAAGGAGAAATAAATGATTATATACGTTATTGAAGATGATAATCAGCAAAGAAAACAAATTATTCATTATTTAAATGAATGTAAACATAATTTTTTTGATTTAAAATTGTCAACACTTTCTAATCATTTAACGTTTATGGAAGAAATTTCTAAATTAAAAATTAATGACAATGATGTTTTTTTCTTAGATATTGATTTAAAGACTACCTATACAGGAATTGATTTAGCTTTGGAAATTCGCAAGTATAATACCAAATGTTCTATCATTTTTTTGACTAGTTTAGAAGATAAAGCCATCAGTGTATTAAATAATAATATTTTCCCTTTAGGTTATCTTATTAAAAATTTTAAAGATCCTTCAGAAACAAAAGAAATAATTACAGAAATGATAAAAAAAAGTCAATTAACTTCTAAAAACTTTTGGCGTTTCAAACAAGACAAAGTTCAATTTTCTAGTGGTTCTGAAACCTTGTTTTTCAATGCTCGTGATATCTGTTATATTCAATCGTTGAAAGGCTTTAATGGACGAGTCTTAATCAAAACACTAAATGAGGAAACAATCATTGAAGCGAAAATCGGAAAAGTCAAGAAGCAGTTACAGCAGGATTATATGATGACTTCTTTGCAATCTTATATCATTAACCTTGAAAATATTATTTCGATTGATAGAAAAAATGAGCAGATTTTATTTGATGGGCAGCAATTACTCTCAATTGGTGCCAAAAGCATTGACAAGGTAAAAAAAGCATTGCAGGTATATAGCGATGATTGATAATGTTTATTTTGTCTGTTTACTATCGCTTAATTATATTCTAGCCATTTGGTTGATTGCCTATAAACAGTTTTTATCCATTAAAGAATCGCTTGGTTTAACGTCCTTATTAGTCATTCAGGGAGTCATCAGTATTTGGCTCAATAATACATACTTTACATCGCTCTTACTGCTTTTCTTCCTTGCTCAATTTATTTTCGTGACGAGAAAGTTAAATGATTGGTTAATTTCTTCCCTATTGTTAGTTTTTGAAGATGCCATCATCTTGACTTCTTGGCTGCCAATGATTGACTTATGGAATATACTTCTACTCAAAAGAATTGTTTCTCCAGATACTTATATGACTTATCTTTTCTTCCTTGTCATCGCTCAGCAACTTTTATTAGCTCTATTGTTCATTATTACTCGATACATCTTAAAAAAATCAGCTGTTCTGAATGCTTTAGTCCTTCTTCCTAAAAAACATCGTGCGCTATCAATTACTATTCTTTTTTGCTTGTTTCTTTCAATCGGATTACAACAATCTGGCGTTTTCAAAGGGTATTCTATTGCTTACTTTTATAGTACGTTTATCGTTGTCGGTTTTACGGTGTTCTTCTCTTGGAATATTTTTTTACTTACCAAATACTACAAAGAAAAACAGTACTCTATGCTCTTAGCTGAAATGTATGCGGGAGAAAAACAAAAGATCGAATTAGCGACAAAATTTAGACACACGTATAAAGAGCTGCTAGTAAATCTAACAGCTGATTTAGAGGTCAATGATTTAGATCATGCTTCTCAACAACTTAACGATATTATTGATTATTCAGATTCATTTCTTACGCCTAATCTTTATAGAAAAATTGCTCTCGTCAATACGCCATCTATTCAAGGGCTTCTAGCTAATTTTTTAAAAAAATGTGATACTGCTTCGATTGATTTATCGCTTCAAGTCACTCAGGATCTCAGTTCTAGTGCAATGAATCTTGTTGATTTTATTCGTTGCTTTTCGATTCTTTTGGATAATGCTTACGATGCAACTCTCGTTAGCCAAGAAAAGTCGATTTCTATTGAAATTGAAGGAGACCCTGACTATATAACGATTACAGTTAAAAATACTTACGTTGAAAACCCAGAAATTGCCTTACAAGATTTTTTCCAGAATAATTTTTCTACCAAAGAGAACCATCAAGGAAAAGGATTACATATTTTTTCCAAAATCGTTGCTTCTTATAAAAAAGCAACCTATAGAATTTCAAAGAAAGAGAATTTTTTTATTATCGTATTTTCTATACCCAAACTAAAACATCCTACAGCATAAATATTCTTGAGAACGTTTATACTGTGGATGAATTGAGGTGAATCGTGTACATGGAAACACAAATGTATTATTATATTTTTTTCACTCTTGGCTTTTTACAATTGACCTGGTTTTTAGGTTATAAAAAGTACACTAGTAAAAAACAAAGCGCTATCCTTACCTTGATTCTAATCGTTGAATTCATGTCAACTATTTTTCAGATAGGAAATAGTGATCTGTTTCTACTAACTTATTTTATCCTTCAGCCTATTTTTGTACTCTGTCATTTAAATAGTTGGATTTTAATGACTTTATTTTTATTTTTAAATAATTCATTTTTAATTCTCTCTTGGTTATTTAGCTATGATTTTTTAAAATTATTATTTGAAACCCACACTATCAGTTCACAACAGTTTCAACAGTATACAACTGTATCTATACTCTTACAGCAAATGTTATTATTTCTTTTTATTCAGAGTTTTAATTATTTTGATACACGATTTTCAATTTTCGATTCTATTTCTCGAATCCATAAAAAATACAAAATCCAATCTCTTATTGGGATCATTTTTTTAATTATTTTGGGGATTGCTAGAAGAATCATTGTCAATGGTCATTTTACAGAATCCTTTTTTTATATCACAGTTGTATTATTAGTGTTAAGTCTGGCTGTTCATTTGACTGCCTACATTTACAGCCAGTACTATCAACAAACATTAGAAAAGAATATTCTTTCCCGACAATATAATCAAGAAATGGAAAAAATTACCTTATCCGACGAGTTCCGACATGATTATCGGAATATTTTATTGAGTCTAAATAGCTATATTCAAAATGGGGAAGTGGAAGAAGCGTTGGACTTTATTTCTTCAATAGTCAATTATTCACAACCACTTTTAGAAGATTCACCTTATGAACAAGTGGCTAATATAGAAATTCCTGCGATTCAAGGGCTATTGATTCAATTTCTTGATCTTGCTAAACGTAAAGGAATCGCGCTTAAATTGTCAATCTCTACTCCAATTCATGAAACAGATATTTCTATACAACCTGCTGATTTTATTCAGTGTTTATCGGCTTCACTTTCATATGCTTTGAACGCTCATGAAAAAATTCTTCTGATTATAAAAAAAGAGCAGAATCAAATCCACATCACATTAAATAACAATACAACAGATAGTAGTAGTACGGAAAATTTCTTCAAAAACCTAAATGATAAGAAACAACATGTGAAAAAATCTGAGTTGCGTCGAGTCAAAAAAATACTAAGAAAATATAAGAATACGTCTTTTAAATTTCATTCTAATGATCAATATTTTCAACTCCGATTTGATTTTCCAATAAATGATTCTGGTTTATCTAGTAGAAAAATTGATTCCAATCGCATCTCTTCCAGCACCTCATATTGATGTCATCAGAGTACAATACTATATCTAATAATTTAATTAAAAATAACCATCAAAAACGGAAACTGACTATACCGTTTTTGATGGTTATTTTTAATTATGATTCCCACAAACTTCTTATTTGCTCTCTCCTTGTTAAAACAAATGAAGCAACATCGTTTTAGCAAATAATCAACTGCTCACGTCAACTCTTTTTTCATAATCAAATCAATCTGTTCATCTTCCCCCATATAAAAAGAATGCTGGCCTATCTGAGTAAATCCCATCTTATGATAGAATTTCATAGCAGAAAAATTTTTCTCCCAAACACCTAACCAAATAGAAGTCTTGTTCAACTCTTTCGCTCGTTCTATAGCTTTATGATAAAGCCTTTTCCCAAGTCCCAATCTCTTAAAATTGGAATCGATATAAATCCGTTCAATTTCTAATGCATCTCCCTCAATGGTTTCGGTTTGAGCCTCATTTATATTGATTTTTAAATACCCAGCAAGTTGATCTTCTGAATAAACAAAATAGAACTCTGAATCTTTATTCTGAAGCTCGTTCGTTAATTTTTCGTCATTATACGCTTGGTCAAGATAATTGTTTAAATCTTCAGGTGTATTCTCTTTAGCAAATGTCTCTGTAAAAGTTTTGATACTTAAGGCTTGCAACGATGCCCGATCATTTAGGCTGATTTTTTTTATTTCGATCATGCTTTTTCCTTCTTTCTGGACTTTTTTAACAACCCCCGTTGAACATACTATCAAATTACTTATAATTAGTACTTGATCCCAATTATCTGTTGCAAACCATCACACGCCTTAACATTCGTTCCTAAATAAATCAATTCTGACAACTGTCTTATTTGTTTTTTTGTAAATGGACGAACATTCCAAGCAATGATTGTTTTATCCTTAAAAAGAAATTGGATCTCTTGTGATTTGTATGTGCCTTTATGAACGCGAATAGTAGGTTCTAATCTCGTTGAATTTAAATCTTTTGGTAACCCAAATTTCATCAATTTTTTCAACTCTAATTTGTCAATTCTCCTATCAAATTCTTTAGCATTTTCCCTCGCATAATAGCGACTGATTATAAGCGTGTCCTTATTCAAAATATAATATGTATTCACGAATCGCAAAGGCGCAAATAAGCTGAGAATAAGATAGATTGGATTTTGTGGTCTGATTTTTTTCATCGTTTTTCCTTTTCAATGAATTGATTTTCTAAATTTCAGCGCTATTCTAGCGAACTATTTTGAGCCGCTAATTCATCGATCTTTTGCTTGTTTAATAGAACTAAGTCTTTAAGCTCCTTAACCGTTATACTATTTTTATCTGTGTTAGAATCAACTTCTGTACCATTTTCATCTATACCTACTTGTCCTGTTACGATCGTTCCATCTGTAGACACCAAAATTCTATCTGACTCATCATGATCCATTTCTAAAAGAGTGATAATTTCATCTGCATTTGCTCCGTTAAATGTGTCGTATATTTTTTCTGCCCCTGCATTTTTTAGATCAATTGAAAATGATTCTACCTTTCTTTTACTTATTTTTTTCATGGATCGTTTAATCGCTTCTTTGTCTAGTGCTTGATTTTTAAGTTTCGTTTCTTCGCTATTTTGAGTTTGTACTTTTGTTTTGTTATAGACCGTAAACGTTATAAAACCGATTAGTAAAAGCAATGCAACGCTGACTAGATAACTCTTCTTTTTCATGTTGATTTCATCCTTTCTTTGTAAAACCTAACCCCTTACTTTAATTTTACAGGTTTGAGTGCTCTTTGTGTACTCTAAATTGAAAAAAGTAAGACGATAATCAGTTTTCCCCGATTACGGTCCTACTTTTTTCTTTTTTATCGTTTTAACTGTCTGTTTCACTCTTCTCATACACTAATTGCTTAATCTTATCAGTTCCGTTCCTGCTTTATCCCATAAATCATTCATCATCTCGTAATACTCATCATCCATTGCAACGTCTACAAGCATTTTCGTTTGATTGCCTACAGGTTCAAATAGGTAATGCTCAAGCATTTCGGCAAATTCAGGCACTTCCACATATTTACCATCCGTAACTTCTCCTAAGAATGCAAACTTGATCTCTTTCTCTGGTTCAAAAACGACGACTTTAGAAACCAGACCATTTCCTGTCCCATCCACAAATGAAATCGTTTCGTTCCATTTCATCTCACCTGAATAGGTCGATCCTTCTTGAAAAGCAGCAGCCCATACTTCATATTTGCTACGGTCAACAACAAGTTGCCAAGCTTTTTCGGGCGTGCAATTAAGTAAGAATTCTTTTTTGATGTGTTTCATTGTAAATCCTCCTTTTGCTTTTTCTTGCAGACATTATTTAGTAAATTGTTGTATCTATAGTATAGCATGTAAGCGGAATCAGTATAGTGTTATATGTATTACTAGTTAATAAACTGCAAAATTTTATAGTATTACTTTAAATAAAATCAAGAATAGTCGTTTTTGACCCTCAAGTTAGTCTGAAGCTATCATCGATTAATCCAGCGATTTGATCAAGATTCTCTACAGCAGAAAGATCTATTGTGATCCAATGCTTTTTATTCATATGATACGCTTGGTAGTATCCGTTTTTATTTCTTACTATCTCATTTAATTCTGGATTTATTTTTAAATTAATGACATCTATTTTTATCTCTTCTTCTCCATAAAGTTTATTTCTAGGAATCGTCATGATAAGCCCAAACCATTTTTTCTTCCGTTTATGTCGAAAGACACAATAGTTAGGGAATTTTTCAAAAATATATTCTGGATAGATCGTGTACGTTTCAACTATATACTCAATGATCTCTTCACGTTTCATCATGTCTTTGATTTTCCTTTCATCAAACTGAGCCTTCTTATTATAAAAATGGCTGCTTTCTGATTTTTTACTTTTACATTTTAGCTTCACATGCAAAAGAATTCTGTTGTTTGATCTTTTTGAAAGCATTTCTATGGATATGGCAAAAAAATTTGTTGTATGCTATAATTATAAGTGATAAGAGAGATATGCGCTAACATACCTCTCCTATGTAGAGCCGTTTAAGACGGTAGCGGATTTTTTAGTTAAAGAAATAACCAGTTAACCTGCTAAAGTTAATGACTGGTTATTTCTTTTTGTCGTTTTTAAGCAATTCTACAACTAAACGAATTAAAGCGATGGTAAACATACCAAAGCTTAGGATCAGTTTAATTGTGTCCAATGCTGACAAAAGGCTTTCTCTTTTGCTGAGAAACACAGTGAATGGTCTTGTGAACTGATGTTGAACAGTACAAGGCGACTTTAGGAGCGTTGCTTCTTCCCTACTCACTTTCATAAGCACCACCACCTTTCAGAAGTCGCCACCGTCATAACTTCTCTACAACAAAAAGTATATCATACTAATTGAACTTTTTAAACGAACGATTTTATTTTTATATAGCTGTCATTTGAGAATAAAAATAGCCTTTCGAAAAAAATTTTTTGTTATTTTTCCTTATATATAAGGGAGCAATTTTTTGTGTTATTTAATGGTATTTGTAAGAAAAATTATGTTGCGTGTTCGTATTCTTTTCGTATATACTTAAGAGGTAGAATAGAAAAAACAGTTCATATCAACATGAACTGTTCAAATCTGAATATAAAATAAATTGGCACTTCAAAGCCTGGCAGCAACCAAGCATTTGAAGCCTTGTAAAGACAGCGAACACTGCCCAAACAAGTTGCCAATAGTGCTAGCAACATGTACTAGCTTCTTTCATTGTACCTAAAGTCCGCCTATTTTTCTATAGGTTTCTTGGATTCTCTTTGGGTTACTTTGAAAAAGTAGTAGATGATTCTTCGGGACTATTGTAAACGATATTGGGTGAGGTTACCTGATATCGTTTTTTTCTATTCTACAAATCTGGTGAAAGGAGGTTTCATTCAAAGTAAAGTAAATGATCAATGATAGATATGAGGCAAGGAGACAACGTTCACCTTGTACTTTGCATCATCCACTCTGCCCTTTGGTCAGTCGTGGTCCTTCAATTCTTAGAGCTTTAGCTCTTAGAAATTGATGAGATCGAAGTGGAACATAGTGGTGCAAAACAAAAAAAGGCACTTCACCATCTGACAGCAATCAGGTGATGAAGCCTTGCATAGACAGCGAACACTATCTATACAAGTTGCCAATTGCTAGCACAAAAGCACTAGCTCTTTTATTGTACCTAATTTTACTGGGATTTTCTAGTCTGTCTGGAAACTTTTGGTTGGGATTTTGTATTTTATGGAGGGTTTGGGCTTTATCTAGAGGATTGATGACGATATTGGTAGTTAAGTTAGGATGATAAAAAGTTATAAGACACATTGAACATTTGATTAGATACAAAGAGAGCAACGACTGTTTTACAGTCCTTGTACTTTTCATCATCAAATCACTACGTTCTTTGTGATTCAAAGCAGCTTTTTCTCACTGATTACTACAATAGCGTTTTTTGTTTTGCTTTGAGAAGAAAGTGATTGGAACATCCGCAGGGCTTAGAAAATCATCCATAAGTCGTTTTTATCACTGGTTTGTTTAATCGTTGCCCCAATCAATGCGCAGATAGATGAGTTATGTATATGGGGCGTTGAATGATGTTGTTCAGCGCTTCGTGTTACTGGTTTTAAGAGTACTTTTAAAAAGGGAGGAAATGGGTTATGAAAAAAGAAGGTCAGAATTTGAAGGTGATTCCTTATCAGGATATTACGGATTTGCAGCATACGTTGGATCGGTTGCAGTCTTGGGAGGAGCCGCTTGCTGTGTTGGATCATTTTTTTCAGTTTCGGAAAGGGCCGATTAATAAGAAACAGGTTGTGAAGGAGTATTATGCTTGTGGGCATTTGTTTCATGCTTTTTTTGAGGAGTTTTTGAGGTTGATGGAGATTGAGGAGGAGAAGGTGAGGAAGTTGGATGGGGAGAGGACAGTTTCGGGTGATAGTTTGAGAACGTGATGTTGAAATAAAATAAACTAGGTTCACTGCGTTGAGTGTTCCTAGTTTATAATATCCGATTATTCAAAATCAAAATGGGTTTGTCAACTAAAGTGTGTAACTGACAAATCTAAGAACGAAAAAGAACATTAAACAATTCCTAAATAACCTTTGGTTAAAAGAGCTTAAGAAAGAAACCTTACCGAAAAGGAAAATTTGATGTTCTTTTTTGATGCAACAGTGACTAGGAAATATATAAGCTATAAGTGTTGATGCGCTCAGAAAACTGTTCATTCGCCATTAATTGATTTAAGACCATCGGCCAATTGGGTATAAACCCAGCTGTCCATTTCTTTTCCAATTCTGTTACTCGTAGATAAAGAAGTTTTAAAAGAGCGGTTTCATTTGGAAATGCACCTTTTTTAGTTACTTTTCTAAAGCTGGAATGAATACTTTCAACGGCATTTGTTGTGTACATAATTTTACGCACTGCGCTACCATAATCATAAAGTTGTTCCACATGAGAAAAATTACGTTTCCAAACACAGCACCAGAGTAGTGAGACCAACGTTTTTGAAAGGCATCAAAAGCACTCTGACAAGCTTTTAACGAAGGAGCACCATAAAATTTTTCATTTCCCTAGAAAATTCCTTGTAGTCTTTATAAGGAACATACCGAAGCGCATTGCGCACTAAATGGACGATACAACGCTGAACGATCACCTTTGGAAAAATAGATTTTGTGCCATTTTCAAGACCAGAAACACCATCCATAGACATAAAGAAAATATCCTGTACACCACGAGATTTCAATTCATCAAAAATCTGCATCCAGCGGTTTTTACTCTCAGTTTCATTCAGCCACAACCCTAAAATGTCTTTTTTCCCTTTTAAATCATACCCAAGAATTGTATAGACAGCGTATTCTTTCACTTCATAATTTTCTCTTAACGTCACATACATACAATCCACAAAAACAAAGGCATAGCACTTCGCTAGAGGACGATTTTGCCATTCCTCCAGTTCTGGAAGAACAGAATCGGTGATTGTAGAAATCATTTCGTGAGAAATGGAAAACCCATAAATATCATCAATGGTATGAGCGATATCTCTTTGGGACATACCTCTGGCATACATGGACAAAACCTTTGATTCGATAGCTGAAACATCCCGTTCACGTTTCTTAATAAGTTCTGGTTCAAACGTGGCTTCTCTGTCTCTAGGTACATCAATAGGGACTTCTCCAAAGCTTGTTTTTACTTTCTTAGAGCCAAATCCATTTCTTCGATTGTTCGTTTCTTTCTCCTGTTTTGAGTGAATATCGTAGCCTAAATGATGGGTCATTTCGCCTTGAAGCATTTGTTCAAATAAGGGACCAAAAATATCTTTTAGCGCTTCTTGCATGTCATCGACATTTTCAGGATTGTAGTTTTCTAGAATAGTTTTCGCTAGTTCGACGGTTTTAGGATCTCTTTTCTGTCTTGCCATATTCTCGCATCCTTTCATTTTTATTTTATCTGAATTTTCTTTACACGAAAAGAAAAACTGTATAAGTAGCTTATCTAGAATTAGCTACTTACACAGTTTATTTTACACTCTCATCAAAATAGCCACTATCTATTTTGAAAACTTTATACGTCTTGGCCGTTTCAACACCAACTTGATAATAAATCAGTATATATACTAGTTGTATGCCATCAATTAGAAAATGCTTTTCTTTTTATCAAAATTCAATCTCTTCATAAAAAGTCTTAACAAAAAATAAATTCTATGCAATTCTGTTAATAAAGTATTCTTTCATTGATACAGGGAACTCTGCGTACTGGGCAAAGTCTGAAAGTGTACAATAACTAGGTGAAAAAGCTATTCCTTTTTTACAATTAAAAAGTTTACCTTTGCCTAATTCTTCTTGAACAACTTCCAAAAATTTTAATAAAAACGAGTATTCATATTTCCCTCTAAAATCGTAACTATACCTCTTCTGATCAAACATTCCTTTTACTTCTTCTAGTTCATCATTTGTATATTCAACAGCTTTATTAAACAATTTAAAGATTTCATGGTGCTCTAAAAGTTTATTAACACCATTGATTGAAATATTTACTATTTTTTTTAAATCAATGTCGTTTAATCGTAATTTAATTTCTTCACCTGTCAACTTTGATTTTTCCTTCTGTAATCTAATGAGGCTGTTAAATTCCAATACATTTTCATGAAATTTATTTTGTAAATCAATATAAAGTGAAATAATTTTTTTTAATGGTTCATCCTCGATATGCCAAGCATGCTTAAGTATGTCTTCTATAACTTGTTTATTTACATAAAAATTCTCTATTGAGTATGTTTCTGTAACATATATATCACTTGATAAATTCATATCATCAAAGTCTCTATCTACTATAAATAGAATTTTATAATCATTATAGAATTCTAAATTTGAAATAATATCGTAATTCTTAAGAACATTTTTTTTACCTTTTGATTCAATGAAGTGAATATTAGCATTTGGAGGTAAATGTGGTTTAAATTTACAGTAAAAATACTCGGAATCTTGTCCTTCAACAACTACATATATACTACCTGTTTCTTTAAAACGTAATCTCATTTTATGTTGTTCACCTAAAAGAGAAATTTGATCTATCTCTTCCCCACTCATTATAAATCTCCTTTGGTAATTTGAATGTAGCTTTTTTCTAAATTTTGTACGCCATTCTTATCTAAATTATTATATATGAATGGTGAATGTGTCACAGCAATCAAATAATTACAATTTTCTGAAGTAAGTATATCTGGAAGTAATGTTTCTTGCCAAAATAATGATAACGATAACTCTGGTTCATCAATTAATAAAATGAACTCTTCTGATTCTTCATCCAGAAAAATCAAAGTAAACATTGAAATTATCTGTTTTTCCCCAGATGAAAGTTTATCCAAGCTTATTATTTTCTTATTTTTATTTTGCTCAACAAACAATTTAATTTTTATTTCATCATATACAATACTTATTTTAACAAGATATTTATTGCACAACTTAACAAAACGTTTAATTTTATTTTCTATTAATTCTTGCTCTTTTGTATGAAGTATTAATCTATTTATAAAATATTGCAATCCCTCATTTAATACTTCTCCCTGAGTAACATTTTCTAATATACTTCTTTTAATCTCACTATTTAGGTTATCATCACTTATTCGATTCAGTAATATCTGAATATGGTCTATTTGATCATCATCAAATATTTTTTCTTCAACTTCATTATTCGAAGTAAACAAATATGTCAACATATCCCCTGTGACTTGATTAAATGAATCTACAGTAAATGCTTTTATTTTTTCTTCAAGTTTTCTAAACTTTCCTTTCACATCCTCCATACCAGAATTTAACATCTGTACGCTATTAGATTCAGCCAATTTTGATATCTTTCTACCTAGTGGATAATTTCGATCTTCTTCATACCTCTCTGGTATTATCTTTCTTAAATCTTCTTCTATTCTTCTATATGTCGGAAAATAAATAACTTTCTTTCTATTTTTATTCAGTACTTTTAAGTAAATTATCCAATCATTATAAATAACTTTATATTCATATTGTTCCTCTGTTTCATCCGATAAAATCTCCCAAAATCTTCTAAATATTCTTTCTGGAATCTCTTCATCAGCTCTTAATAAATCCAACTTTTCAATAAATTGGATAGTTTCATTTTTATCAAGATAACTTTTTAAAATATTGAAATCTTCACCAGATAAATGATTTCTAAAACTAAGGCTTAACCGTCTAAATCCCTCCTCAATATTTAAAGTAGTAAGAATATCATTTTTAGTAAAAGTATATTTTTGTTTTTCAAATTTAACATCTATTTTTTCAAATTCTGTATCCAACATTTTCTCAGAATTACCTGTTAAAACACAATGAATAATATTTAAAATATTTGTTTTTCCAATCCCATTTTCACCAATAAATACACTGTAATTCCTATCTTCAAAATTCAATTCAACATCATAAACTTCAAACAATGAATAAATTTTTATTTCTTCAATCATTCATTTATCTCCTTATCTCAAATTTTTATTTTAATAATTACAACTGCTTGTACTTCTCTTTATTCCCCTTACTCTTCTCAACCGGATACTTCCGATTATTCAACTCCAACTTCTTCTCAATAATCCCCTCAACATCCAACTCCAAATCAGATGCCAACATCAAACTATAAATCAGCACATCCGCCAATTCCTGTTCAATATTCTCTTGATTCTTCTCTTTCGCTTCTTCACTTGTTTTCCACTGAAAATTCTCCAGTAGTTCCGAAGCTTCCAAAGAAATCGAAATTGCTAAATCTTTTGGATTATGAAATTGTCGCCAATCGCGATCATCTCTAAATTGATTGATTTTCTTGATTAATTCGTCCATTTTGATTTCTCCTTTTGAATTGTCATTAACTTCTCTCTCCGTTTATCATCACTTGCGTAAATATATAAACCATTGATTCCTCGTTTTAACAAAACATTGATCGAATTCAAAATGATTTGTTCTTTCACTTTATCGATATTTTCGATTCCTTCACGACTTTTAAATGCTTCTGAATCTTTGTATTTTTCAATATCGATTTTTAACTCATTCTTTTCAGCATCATAACCAATTGAAGGACCTAAAATCACACCTACATAGTTTAAATCAAAACCTTGTATTGTATAAATCGATCCAACCTCATTGATTGTTTCTTCTTCTTCTGCCCAACTTTTTTTGTAATCTGTACGGTTCCATGGAGCAGAAAAATCTCCTTCTTCAACGAGATACTCTCCACCATCCTTTTTATGAATATAGTCAAAAGTTGAAACTATTCTACTTAATCCTGATTTTTGATTTCTTGCTTTTATTTCCATTCGCATATCTTCAGCACTAGAGAAAAAACGGAAATCAAAATCCTCATCTCCAAATCTTTTTTCTACTTTAGTCTTTTCTCGTTTTGTCACTTTAGGAAATGGCAAAATTTTTCGATCTACAAATGAATCTACCCAATGAACGATTTCAGGAGCAGCTTTCATTCTAAATTGAGTCGTTAAATGATATTCTTCATGAATTAGGTACTTATCTTTTATTTCAACAAGACTATCAACATTCCAATGACTTTTTAGCTTTAGAACTTGTTTTTCATCAAATACAACAATCGTGACTTTACTTCTTTTGATAACCTCTTCCAGTTGGTTCTCATATTCAAAACTATTGTACTTGTCTTTCGTAGAAAGTAGTAAATGAGATTCATCTACTAGTACGATGTCTGCTTGTTTTCGTTTTCCCTTGTCAATATCATTGATAAAACTAGTTGGTTTCATAAAGTTTTTCTTTTTTAAGTTGGGCAAACTTTCGGCGATACTCTTATATGTTTTCAACATCTCATTATGGTTTACTAGAAGATAATTATTATCCTGATTAAAATTAGAAAACTCATTATCTTCTTTCTTTTCAGCTAAATCTTGAATCGTTTTAAATATGGAACTCAAAACAACACTTTTACCTGTACCAGCTTCTCCTGCAATAAAAAAGACATGATGTTCATTTTCTGTATCAGCTAAGCTTCTTTTACAGAACTCAATTACCTTTTCTTTTAAGTCTTGTTGTTCAGGTGATAATCCACGAAATGGTGATAATTTGAAGGTGTCCTTATTTCTTAAAAAATCAGCACTGTGTTCAACAATTTTTTCATCTCTAAGACGAGTCCAAATTTTCGGAAACAACACTTCATCATAGTATCTTTTATCATAATAGTTATGAGATTCGCTACCTTTGATTTGGCTTCTATTTTCAACTTTGTATTTTTCATCAGCGATAAAACAACTGATTAAATTCGTTTCAATATTCAACGCCGCAGATACGTTCAATGTGTCATGTCCAATCATGACGATTTTCTTCATCATCGCTTTGTTATTGTTTTTTAGATGTTCTGACATCCGTTTATCAAAGCGCCTACTTTGTCCGACATACGCTTCTGGTAACTTCTTTTTATCCGTATTATATAAGATATACAAAATAGGATAATTGGTTTCAAAAGGATCTTTTAAGTTTTCAACCCCTTTTTCACAAAAATCATATTCTTTGAGCTGTATTTGTATACTATCATCTTCATAATTCATAAACGACACTCCCCTAAACACATTGTAACAATTATTTTCAAAATAAGGAACCTTTTATACAAAAAAGTTATATTTTATAGATATAAATGGACAAATTTTTCGTAATAAAAAGCATCCATAATTATTAGACATTAATTCTAACAATTATAAAATGCTTTTTTGCATTATCATTCTAAAAAATCAATAACCTCGTGATTCTTCTTAACTCATCATTAATCCACATAATACTCTCATTTTCTTCCAACTCTTGAAAATTCTTGATACAAAATAAATCATTCTCACTAAGATGATAACTCCAACTTATAAGAATATATTCAAATCGATCTAGGATCATTCGAATAATATCCACATAATGCTTTGTTTTTCCATTCACCTTATAAAAATCTAATAATTGTTCACATAAAGTAACTAAATGTTTGAACGCATCTAAATCAATAATGTTCTCCTCGTGAAGTAGATAAATAAATGAATCATATTTATATCCTTCAACTTCTTTGAAAACTCGTTCTTCAATTAATCGATCCATCAATACCTCCACTACTTTTCTCCCAAAACTTTCCACAACACATCCAAAACGCCCACCGAATATTGCCCATAATTTTTATTTATCAAATAAGCCAGCTCCACCTTATCCTTCAAACTAAATCTAAAAAAGAACCGCCGATTCCAGCTACGCAACCAGCCAACAAGTTGTTGTTCAATCTTATCTTTCACTACTTGTTCTGCTGCATCTATATACAATGAAACCAACTCATAAAAGGAATCCTTACGACTATCTTCGCCAAGAATTTTGATAATACTTAATTGAAAATGTGTTTCTTTTTTCTCTTTAAATAGAGGAATCAATTGCTTTTTGATACTCAATGAATAATTTGCACTCAACTGTTCTATAGCTCTATTTCTTACATCTCTAGAAGGATCTGATAAACATTCAATATATATTGGCAAGCGCTCTTCTAAAGGTAAACAATTTGCCCAATTCAACACGGATATTCTGATTTTCTTTTTACTTGAATCCATCAGTGGCAACATTCGTTCATAGTCTCTTTTATCTTGCAAGATTGATAATCCATGAATCGCATTGATTAAGTTATCGTTTAAATGCTGTAGGTAATATTCTCTACAATCAATTTCTGGAAATTGATTTTTCACATAATCAAGTGCTAAATATTTAATTGCAGCTGTTTGATCCAATAATTTGGGAATCATCCGTTCCTCTTTAACTCGATTGTTATAACACCACTCACATACAAGTTTTCGAATAATCATTTGCGGATGACTGAATAGCTGAGACAGATACACTTTTTCCCATTGCTCTTCTTTTAGTATTTCTTTGAATGTCCAAATTAAAATGACTCGATCTGCACTTTTCAAACCATTTCTTAAGACTCGTTTTCTCTGTTCGCCAACAAACAAAAAACTCAATTCAAAGGCATATCTTGCAATGCTAAACTCTTTATTGTCTTGCGCTTTGAACAACAACTTAGGAGAATCCAATAAAAAAGTCGTCAATCGTTCATAAATAAATTGATTTTCTTTATGTTCTAATTTTTTTAGATGTTTGATTAGTGGAAAGGAGAAAATAAGAGACTCCTCACTCGTTTGGCTAAAGTTTTTCTCTAGCTCTTGGCTTGCCACTTTTCGCAATATTTCAACATGATCATTTAATGTGACAAGTAAAAATAGCAGTCTATTTTCTGACGCTTCTACAATCATTTTTCGCAAAGCGTATTCTCTAACATAGCCATTGGGATGACAAACTAACCAACACCAAAGAATCGTCGAGTTAGCTTCTGGAAAGCGTTTAACGATCGATTCATTGATGTCCAACCAACCCCACGTGTTGGAACCATATGAAAAAGCTCTTAATTGTTGAAATGTGTTGAAAAATTCTTTCGGTGTTTGCTCTTCTAAAATCTGTTCAAGATACTTTGTATAGGTTAATCTGTTTTCTTGATTGAATATGATCTTTTTATAGCAATACTTGATTGCTGCTGTAATGCTTTTAATTTCCGATTGTTCCATTTGCAATACCAACAACGTTTGGTTCATTTTATTTCCCCACTTATTTTCATTTATAAATTATAATTATATTCATTACTGCTATTTTAACATAAGATACTCCTTCTTTTTGATTAGACAAATGAGGTTATAAATGTAAGGTTAGTTCTTAAATTAGGAGATTTCAAATCCATATTTTAGTCATAAGAGGAACTGACTACATAAAAAAATAGTATATGAATCAACGTTAGTTTTTTCCCTTTACTAGAAGCATAGCTTTCAAAATTGTTGATGCTTACAAATAAAACGGATAAGCTGCTTTTTATTCCAGAAGTGTTAGAACCTTGAGCGAAAGAGAATGCTTTTTTTGATGAAAAAGAACTATCTGATAAACTACTTAGTAAATTGATTCGGATGTCTATGTGGAAACTCGTGTGTTCCAGATGAATTTTATTGTTTTACTATTCAATAAAATTCTCATTGGTGTAAGAAATGCTCCAATTCATAATAATATTCTTTATTATTTATTCAAAATTGTAATTTCAGTATCCATAACACTTATAACTTCAATAACAAAATTGAGAGTGATTATTATATAGTGTTTCATATTTAAGTACTCATATACTCCTCCACTGGTTTTTTTTATAAGATTTCCAAAATCTCCACCTTGCATCTCATAAATAACACTTTCAAATCCTTGCCCCTTAAACTTCTCAATTTCCTCATCACAGAAAACTTCTCTGAGATACATCCCTTCATCAGCAACTCGCATGGCTTTAGTAGCGAAAAAATCAATTACAACCTTTTCCTTTTCGTCTTTTCCGTATTCTAATTTTAGAATCAAACCATCCATATCTCCACTTTTAATACTTACCAAATAGTCATGTCCACAGTGCGGTATCAATCCTGAAAATCTATCTATCCATTTTTCCATTCTCTTCACTTCTTCAAATTATTTTTTAGTTCTGCTTTTTCACCTGAATAAAGTCTCTCAATCGTTCTCCACCTGATTTATATGAAAAATCAGAAATCTTAGTAAAGTAAAACTTCCAGCTTTTACCATTTAGATTCTATTTTGTTGTTGAACCTAGTTAACATCGATAATTTCTACTCGCTCAGCTAAAACCCAACCATTCATACCATAAGAAGAGTATAAAACCTGATAGGTCATATGCTCTTTTCTTATTTCTTCCTCCAGCTCTTCCAATGAATTATACCGCATTGGCCATACATTTTTTTTCCCTTGAATTAATAATTCTTTATTTTCAATAAAAAATTTATCTAAAGCCCTTTCTTCTAAGTCTAAAATAATACTGTAAGGCATTTCATCATAAAATTTGTAACATAAAAAATTACGGAATATGACCTTTTTTTCTTTCTCATCATCAGAAATGTTGATGACTATATCCTTATTTTCAAAATTTACAAAATAGCTTTTTATTTCATAGTCATGTACCATATTCATTTTTACCATTCTCCTTTTTGTCTAGGTATTTTTTTAGTCCAATCCCACTTGTGTCTATGAGGAAATTCATGTGTTCCGTCGTCAGGGTGATTGTAGTCTATATCTTCAATGGGCAGACCATCTGGCCCATAGTATCTCCTTTGTTTTACTGAACCATCATCATTTAATAGGTCAGCAGATGAGTTTGGATCACCTTCTTTATCCAGATTTCTTTTCTCCGAATCAAAGACTTTATGTTTCTTAGCAGGTGTCCCTTTTTCACGACTCTTATCTAATTACAAAGCCTCATCTACCGCATTAATAGAAGGTGCATTGTTTATTTTATCCACAATAGATTGCCCGACTTTTACTACTCCAGTCCCTTTTTTAATAGCATCCGCTATTTTTCCAGCCTTTCCTAGATTTCCTAATACACCGCCAAATCCAGGAGCAAGGGGCATTTCATTTTTCATCACTTTTAATTCTTCAACTTTGTACTGATCTTTATTTAAGTAATCTTTACATTTTTCTAATTGCTCATATAGTTCTGGGTATTTATCTGGTGAGACAATTTTGCCATTTTTCATTAGATACCAATGACCTAATTCATTTTTAACGATTTCATACCCATCTAATTTGCCAATTGCTTGTTTTACTTGAGCATCTTTCAGATGAAAGTAGAAATACTTTTCTCAGTCCCATGTTCATTTTTAGATAAAAAAACATATCGTTCTCTGATAGAATTAAGCTGCGACACCAAATCTAACGGAGAGGAACGATAGGCTATGCTTCATGATATCAAAAAAAATGCTGAGAATCATAGATGAAAACCTAACAATTTTAGCTGTTTCGTTTCACGAATTGTCCTTAGTCATGGAACTAGCGAAGCAACGTTATTCTTGTCGAAATTGTTCTCGTCATTGGACGGCAAACGCTTATTTTGTTGCCCCACATTGCTTTATCGCCAAGCATGTTTCTGGGAAGATTCTCTCTTTATTAATCGAACGACAATCAACCATTCAACCTACAAAACATGGCGTAGTTTTCGGGCACCAAAGTTTCCTTATCTAACCGAAGCAATGATGATTGAGCGACTTCTTGATTTTTCGCCTAGACTTCGTTTTACTTATCAAGTCTTTCACGAATTGGCAGAAGCTTTCCGAACGAAAAATCACCAAGAATTCTTTGAGCAATTGCGAACTCTTCCAGAAGAATTAGATGAAACATTTCGTACGAGCATCACAAATTTATTAACTTATGAAGAAGGCATTCGTAATGCCATGATTTATCCCTATTCTAACGGGAAACTAGAAGCAATGAATACACATATAAAAACACTCAAGCGTGTCTCTTATGGCTTTAAATCCTTTCAATAACCAACTCTACTATTTTTTCTCATCAGTCCGATTTGACAATGAGCGATCACTTGTGATAACTCATTATATTTATTAGTCTTCCGTATCTTCAATAATTCCATTTGCCTCTACATATTTTCTTTTAAATGACATATAGTCCCGATAGGCTTCTTCAATTTTTTTTCTAGAAATTTTCTCCCATTCACTTTTTAATCGATCACTATGAGTTTGATAATCGCTTTTATTTAAATCTGAATCTATGTCCATTTCTCCACCAAAACCAATAAAATCTTCTAAATTTTGGACAATTCCTGCTTCACCAGCAAAACATAATTCATAATCTGCATAAGTGAATTTTATATCTTTTTCTTTTAATTCATCAAAGGTAAAGCCTTCTATTAACATTTTTTCTAGATCTAACCCATCTTCATAATACACTTCTAATAATACATGCTTCATTCTAGTTTCCATAACAATAAACTCCTTCTAATTATTTAATATTTATGCCCTTTGATTACATCCTTCAACCTAATTTTCCCTTTTCCGTCAGTTTCATAAGTCCCACGGATTCCACCTCTATTATTACCTGTTCCTTTACCTTTAATATCAAAAGCACGTTCACCTTTTCGGTTTCCGGAAAGAGCGTGGTCATGTAGCCCAGTTTTATCTCCTTTTGATAGCTTATCTAATGCATTATCTAACGCTTTTTTCTGTTCTGGAGAAAGTTTTCCAATTTTTCTTTCCACATTTTTAGGTATTTCAATTTCTACTTCATCAGTATTAGAACCACTCAATGAAATGCTAGGTGCATTATTTATTTTATCCACAATAGATTGTCCGACTTTTACTGCTCCAGTCCCTTTTCGAATAGCATCCGCTATTTTTCCAGCTTTTCCTAGATTTCCTAATACACCGCCAAATCCAGGGGCAAGGGGCATTTCATTTCTCATTATTTTTATTTGTTGGGTTCTGTACTGGTCTTCATTTAAAGAATCCTTACATATTTGCAATTGTGCATAGAGTTCTGGGTATTTATCTGGTGAGACAATTTTGCCATTTTTCATTAGATACCAATGACCTAATTCATTTTTAACGATTTCATACCCATCTAATTTGCCAATTGCTTGTTTTACTTGGGCATCTTTCACTTGTTGTTTCATTTTTTCTCGTTGCTTCCATCGGGTATGAATAGGTTTTGCCCATGTCATGTCTAAACGCTCCAAGTCAAAAGTACCTGTTGCTGGATTCCATGCTTTAGAATTGGCTACCTGCGCTAAACCTGTATTAAATTCTTGCTGGCTCGCTTCATAATCTGAAAAGAAACTTGCTGATTGAGCATCGTACGCATGAAATTTTTCTAACTTCTCTCGACGTTTATCAATACTCTCACAGGCATTGATATATCTCCGTTCTAAATCTGGTCGTGGTGTTTTAGCGGTACTCATTTGGTGATCTAAACGCTGCTTTAACTGCTCGAACTGATTGATTTCTTCTAGGATGAGATCTTCATCCGTATCGATTCCGCTAACTGTTCCTTGGTATTCACTAAGAAACTTTTTATGCGCACTTTCCAACGCTTCACCTGTCATTATAGCAGACTGGCATAGCGGAGTATAAGCGATCATGAAATAATTTTTAGCTGAATCGTATGCCTTACTAGATAAGGGAGCAGATAAAAATGTTCGCATACTTGCTTTTAGTGACGCAAATACCTTTAAATTATCGCTCAGAAGATATCCACTAAAATAAAAGAAAAAGCTGAAGCCTTATATATCAAAGGTTCAGCTAGCTACTCTTTATATTCTACTTTTCTTCTTTAGCCATGAATGACGATCGCATTTCATAGCTCTGCATCTATCGTCACATAGCCATTAAAAAGAATAAAATATTCATCGCCACTCACCGAATATCATTAGATGTTATCACCATCTTTGTTATTCAACACTACTCTTATCAGCAGTGGAGGAGTACCATACATACTATACAGAGAAAGACAGCATCTCGCTATCTTTGGAATCATAAAAATTTTACTTTCTTTAAGCAATTTCATTAAATTCATCACATCTTTGTACAATACTTCTAGTAACACATATTATATTTTAGCTTTTGAAATAACAACTTCTTATTAAATGAATATATTAATGATTTTTGGTCTGGTATTCCATGTGTGGTGGAATGCCAGAGACAATATCGATTATGTCATTTCTCGTCACTATTACATAGTGCTCAACATCACCTAAAAATCCTGCACTTTCAACATCCAACCAATCTACATAAGAAGAATTCTCTACTTTATATATTGGATTCCCTATAAAATTTTTTCTATATTTTTGTAAGATTTCAACATCATGATACGTTGCAATTCTTCTTCCTTCGTCAGTAAACCTCAAAGAATCAACAAACCCAAAAAGTATATTTAAATCTTGATTATGACCTGTTAATTTTATTACTGTACCATGCTCATTTCTCGTTATTTCATAAACTTCATAATCATCATGCAACATGTTTTCAGAGTTATATTCTATCCATTGCTCCATTGAGTGACCTCCTTCTTATTCATTATATCTAATTTTTTTAATTTTAGTTCCTGGCACTTTTATTTCAAGTGTAGAACCACCTGTCTCACTCCCTGGTCTAACTGATATAGTTGTACCATCATCTAAAACACCTTGTAAACCCTCACCGTATTGTGTATCTATTTTTTTCACATTTTTAGGATTGAATGAATTAAAGTCATCTACTGCATCATTCATCCCGCCTTCTTTTTCATAATTTTTAGCATTACCTTTTTTTCTTGTAGTATCTTTAGCATCTTTTATTACTTCATTCACTTTTTTTTCAGTCGTCCAATTTATAGAAGGCGCGTTATTTATTTTATCTACAATAGATTGTCCGACTTTTACTACTCCAGTCCCTTTTCGAATAGCATCCGCTATTTTTCCAGCCTTTCCTAGATTTACTAACACACCGCCAAATCCAGGAGCAAGGGGCATTTCATTTCTCATTATTTTTATTTGTTGGGTTCTGTACTGGTCTTCATTTAAAGAATCCTTACATATTTGCAATTGTGCATAGAGTTCTGGGTATTTATCTGGTGAGACAATTTTGCCATTTTTCATTAGATACCAATGACCTAATTCATTTTTAACGATTTCATACCCATCTAATTTGCCAATTGCTTGTTTTACTTGGGCATCTTTCACTTGTTGTTTCATTTTTTCTCGTTGCTTCCATCGGGTATGAATAGGTTTTGCCCATGTCATGTCTAAACGCTCCAAGTCAAAAGTACCTGTTGCTGGATTCCATGCTTTAGAATTGGCTACCTGCGCTAAACCTGTATTAAATTCTTGCTGGCTCGCTTCATAATCTGAAAAAAAACTTGCTGATTGAGCATCGTACGCATGAAATTTTTCTAACTTCTCTCGACGTTTCTCAATACTTTCACAGGCATTGATATATCTACGTTCTAAATCTGGTCGTGGTGTTTTAGCGGTACTCATTTGGTGATCTAAGCGCTGCTTCAACTGCTCGAACTGATTGATTTCTTCTAGGATCAGATCTTCATCCGTATCAATCCCACTAACAGTTCCTTGATATTCACTAAGAAACTTTTTATGCGCACTTTCCAGCGCTTCACCTGTCATTATAGCAGACTGGCATAGCGGTGTATAAGCGACCATGAAATAATTTTTAGCTGAATCATAGGCCTTACTTGAAAGTGGTGCGGATAAAAACAGTTGGATACTCGCTTGTAACGATGTGATTGCCTGATTCGCTTGATTGGTCAATTGACTCGCTTGTGATGATCGTGTCTGTGCTTCACCCACATAAAATTTAAGTCCCATGTTTTTTTTCCTCCGACTTCTTCCAGAACGCTTGTTGCTCTGCTTTGAGTTTTTCTTCCTGATCAAACAAGTTGCGTTCGTCTTTTTTTAGCTGAAGGAGTTGTTCATCAAATTCTCGTTGGGCTTTTTTTGCGAGATGAAGGCTCTCATCTCCCCTTTCTTCAAAAAATGCTCGCTCTTGTGCTTCGCAATTTCCTAAGACAAAATCATAAGCCGCCTGTTCTTGTCGTTGTAGTTGGAAAAATGCTTCTTGTTGCTCTTCTATGTAGCGTTGCTCTTTTCTAATGACTAACTGATCTTCTTGAAGTTTTTCCAAACGAATTCTAAACTGATAATTTTTTTGATCAAACTCCTGTTGTTCCTGAATCTCACTCATGACAAGCCTCCTGGAAGGTTAAATTTTGTCAATTGTGCAATATTCTGATCGATTCGTTCAAACTCTTTCGCAACGGAATGAATATTATCACCCGCTGAAACAACACTGGTAGACAATGCTGCTAATCCCTGTTGGTAGTTATTGAGCGATTGTACAGCTGGGGCGTTGCCTGAAACATTTGTACTAGACGCAGACACAGCAACACTGATACTATTTAAAGCACTTGCTGACTGACTAAATGAAGCTGAAATACCTCTGGCAATACTGGAATTACTATTAATGGTCATTGGATCACTCCTCCTTTGATAAATTCATTTCAATTACATTTTATCATAATAAGATAGTTATTTAAATCTAATAGTTTATTTAATTGTATTTATTAGCCAACATTTTTTTAATGATCATTTACACATATAATTTACAATAAAAAAAGTGATCTTTCTGTAGCTGCACAAGATCACTTTTGACTATACCCTAATTTTACATAAAACTTAACTCATTAATTAACAACGATTAACTTAAACAGGATTATATGTTGAAAAATAAGTAATCCAACTTACTCCGCCATTAGGAGGGGGCGAAGGAAAATAATAAATATGTCCAAGGTAAACTGCCTCTTTCCCTCTATAAATGTTATGAAAGTAAACAGAATCTCCAGAAACAGCAACTGCATAATACTAAGGATTGGTTTTTATGTTCCTAAACATGAAACGATATCCACTATATCTCCATCCACTTTCTGAAAAACTACCTGAGCCTTTGTTCATAGGAATTTCGTCTAAATATCTTATCGCTTTTGGTACGTTAGCATCTCTACTCATAATAACAGGTGGTTCAGATAAAATTTCTGAAGCTAGTACTTCTTCTTTACATAAGTCTCTTCCATTACCTCTGCCAGTATATATTCTTTTGCTTCTTCCTGATTTTCAAGTAGCAATGCTTTTAATTTCCGATTGTTCCATTTACAATACCAACAACGTTTGGTTCATTTTATTTCCCCACTTATTTTCATTTATAAATTATAATTATATTCATTACTGCTATTTTAACAGAAGATACTCCTTCTTTTTGATTAGACAAATGAGTTTGTAAATGTAAGGTTAGTTCTTAAATTAGGAGATTTCAAATCCATATTTTAGTCATAAGAGGAACTGACTACATAAAAAAATAGTATATGAATCAACGTTAGTTTTTTCCCTTTACTAAAAGCATAGCTTTCAAAATTGCTGATGCTTACAAATAAAACGGATAAGCTGCTTTTTATTCCAGAAGTGTTAGAACCTTGAGCGAAAGAGAATGCTTTTTTTGATGAAAAAGAACTATCTGATAAACTACTAGTAAAGTGATTCGTCAGATCATTTACAACACCTTAGTCTATACTGATTTTTGTCATCTAAATAAACCTTCCTAACTTTTAGTTTTATAAAAAATCATAAAATAAACTGTGCTATAAAAGAGCGAAAAATCACTATTTTAGTAATCTATTGAATAGACTAAAAAAAGCCGTCTAAGCGGCTTATACTTATTATAATAGTTGTATCTCCAATAGGGCATGGGCAAACGTACCTTCTTAACTATTCAAATTTCATCTATTTTTTTATCTTCTTCACGAACTATCAAATCTTTCCCTTTTAAAATTTCATCTAGTGAAAAATCAAAAAAGAAGCTTAGTTCCACCAATGTGTCAATATTAGGATACGATTTTTCATTTTCCCACCGCGAAACAGTTTGTCTCGTCACATGAAATTTAGCAGCAACATCCTGTTGTGTTAAATTTTTTTGTTCTCTTCGAACTTTCAATAATTTTCCTATCTCCATAAATCGTCATCCTACCTTCAAAACATTTTTTATGTATGAGATTTTCTTATGATTTTACATAAAAAAATGTCGAACTACCTTGTTTCGTTTGATTTTTGTTCATTGACTTGCTAAAACATCTTCTTCACCAAAGATGCTCTTTCCTCGAGAATCGTAAAAAAATGGATTCCTTCAAGTTTGTCCCTTTAGTATGTGTTCTCTTAAATATCACATATTAAGACTGATTTAAAAAGCAATTTCAATGTTACGTCGCTCTATATCAACACTTTTCATAATTATTTGATTATCTTTTTTAGTTTTATACTAGTAATTGGATAAAAAGGGGTGGTTATTATCATTTATAATAAAAAAAGCCCTATCAAATTTATATGCTAACTACTTTCTAGCAAAAAAAATGATCGGACTACTTTTCTATTCTTAATAATTATTTTCTCAATATCTTTTCCATCGCTTTTCCTTTAGCTAATTCGTCAATTAACTTATCCAGATAACGAATTTTCTGCATTAACTCATCTTCTATCTCTTCCACACGATACCCGCAAATCATACCTTTGATCAACGAAACATTGGGATTTAATTTGGGTGCTTCTTCAAAGAACGTCTCAAAATCAACCTTTGTATCTACTTGTTTTTGTAATAAAGCCTCATCATAGCCTGTTAACCAAACAATTATTTCGTCAACCTCTGTTTTTGTTCGTCCTTTTTTTTCTGCTTTTTGAATATATAGCGGATAAACACTGGCAAAAGACATCGTGAATATTTTGGGTTTTTTCGCTTCCACTTTTTCTCCTCCTCTATTAAGTATTTTTTCTGTTTTATATTAGTATAACTTCATTTAGATCATTGTTAAATTTTTATGTTTCTGTTCCCTTTTTCCCTTTGTTTTTCAGCTATATTAGTAATGACATTAGTACCGATCCCTTCTTTAGTAAACTTTCTACAAAACTCTAATACTTTTTAATAATAAAATATCGAAAAAAATAGGAAGAAACTATGCATGAGTTTTTTTGACTCATCCATAGTTCCGCATTTCCAATCCAAGAGGCTAATCTATGTAACTAGATCCCTTATTTTTGTTTAATAAACATAATCGTGAAGGCTGCTAATAGTCCAACAACTAAAAAGAAAATAAATGAAGATATATACTGCCCATTTGACATGCCAACTAATATTCCAATAAGCGTAGGTGAAACAAAACCACCAAGAATCCCTCCTGTAGCAAGTGTTCCGTAACTTGGCGCAAACTTTGGCCCTTCAAAAATCCGTAATGGAATACTCATCATCGTCACAAATGAAATGATAAAAAAGAAGTTGGCTAATCCCATAGAAATCGATAATAAAAACAAATTGTCGATATAATAAGAACTGAATGCCAAAAGTCCACCTAAAATAGCAGTAACCGCAACAATTACTTTTTCCTTATGTTGGAAAAATCTACCTACAACATAGCTACCACCAATTGAACCAATTAACATGAATAAACCGCCTACACTGCTAATCATCGCAGCACTATTTAAGTCCAGACCTTTTTCACCAGTCAAAAAACTCGGTACCCAACTTGAAAGTCCATATAATGAACAATTGATAAAAAATGAACTTAAAAACAAAATCCATACTCGGACATCCGACCAAACCACTAAAATAGAAATTTTTTCCGTTTTTATTCCTATATTGTCAGCTTCTTTTTCTATTTTTTTATCTCTAGGTATAGCAAAAATCAGAAAAATCGCAACAATAATCGTTAACGCAGTTAACGTAAAGTAAGCAGCTTGCCATCCCACAGTTGTAATAATTGGTGAAAGTGCCAGTGGACCAATAAATCCCGCTATTCCAGAAGAAGATAGCAAAATACCTAGGGCAAATGTTCGTTTTTCCACTGGAACATTCAACGTGATTTCTTTACTAGCTGATGAAGCATAGCCAGAATGAGCTAGCAATCCAGTTAAAAAACGTAATATTATAAACATAATTAATGATGTTCCAAAACCAAATAAAAATGAAAATAGACCAATTCCTAGTATTGAACCAATCAAAACAACTCGTGAGCCGACTTTGTTAATAATCAGCCCCATTGGAATCAGCATAATCGCATAACCTAAGAAAAAAGCACTCATGATCATTCCTTTAGCTGTTGGTTCAAAGCCAAATTCAATTGAAATCGGGATTAGCGAATACCCGACTAAAAGCTTATCAATGTAGGCCATAGTATAACCGAAAAATAGTGCAATTAGTAACAACACCGTTTTCTTTGGCTCTTTTCTTTTCATAAATCCTCCTTACTTTAAAAACGTAGCAGGCTTTTGCTCGTCCAACCTTAATAAGAAAATAGAAAAAAGGCTAGAATAAAACGAAAAAATAGTTTTGTATCATCCTCTAAAAACGAATGAACGGTGAGAAAAAGCAGCTGCTACACATCATTTTAATCTCTTTAATTTCTATACATAAAACTTTGTAGAATAAATTCTTGCACTTCGAATCCATCAATGCCTAAGTGCTGATGGATTCAAAAATAAGCTGAAATCACTTGGACGTTTGACAATTTTTGGTAATTCCCCATTTATTGTACAACTTCACGCGTTATGATTTTTAGGACTCACTCGTCTCCCGGAGTTAAACTCTTTGTTCTTGTTTTTTTCTTTTCCTAAAAAACCAATCTGCATTATTAGATAACACTATACCCTAAATATCTGAACTCTTTACTCACAGTCTTTCTTACATTAAAATGAATACTATTTCTCTAGTATAATCTATTATTAAAAGAAAAAAAAGGATAATACTAGAAAAAAGCAGATTAATCATTAGTAGAAAATAAAATTAAAAATAGGAGAATTCAATAACAAAAATATTTGAATTATCTATCGAATTTCCTTTATTTTCTACAGGAAATATCATAAGGTCGAAAAAAGAATAACTACCTTAAAAAGATCAAAGTAAAACTCAGCTTAACGAAATTAAAATGCCCATAAACCAAAAAATAAAAATAGTAACCCAATACTAAGTAATGTGAAAAAGCCAAAAATATTATGCATATTTATACCGATTCCATATCCAATACGCTTTTTAATAAAAAAGCGTGATTCAGGAAAATAGGCACCCTTTTCTCGTTTTGATTTGATAATTGAAGGAATCGACAAAACAGGATATACGAGTAAAATCAAAGAAACTATAAAACTTAATGTTTGATCCATGAAAAATATCTTCTTTCTTAATCTATTTAGCATATATCGAACTTATATGAACTAATCTTAAAATATTAGTAGGTATTAACTAAAATAATCAAAACAAAATAAATAACAATACATAGAACAGCCACAAAACTCACAACAAACCAGTTCACATTATGAAAAAAATTCACTAACGCTCTGCCTCTTTTTCTTCGCTTTTTTATCTTCAAGATTTTGAGCATAAGTTAACTCAATAATAAAAGAAAATGTAAGCAAAAAACAAAGACATTATAGTTGGTGGTGTACGCTCGAACGTTTCAATTATATATAAAGTCAAAAAATTAAGATAAGTTGGCAATCTTTTTGATACTAACATGCCTATAAATTTTTCATATGAATCCCCCTTATAGATCTATTATATCACTTAGAGCGTATATACTATCCATTTTTTATATGTTATTCTGTAATATTCTTCTTTTTTAACTATTTATATTTTTTTGATAAATGCTTCCTAGATCATTTTTTTCTGTAATAATTTCACTAGTTCTTTAGGTGTTGTGACGATAGATTGTTTTCTTAATAAATGGTCAAGATGCTTGTTTAAATTGCACAGGTAAAGGGTTTATTGAGACTAAATTGACTTTGCTTGATCCAATTCGCAGTACTTGTGAGGCTTGTCAAGGACAAAAATATCAAAAGAACGTTTTAAACTATTTCTATAATCATAAGAATACCGTTGATCTACTTGCTCTTTCCGTTGAAGAAAATTACTATTTTTTTAAAGATCATCAAACCATTGCAAAACAATTATATTGGTTGGATACGATCGATCTGGGCTATCTCACATTAGTGCTGACACTAGAAACATGATCAAGAGGAGAAGTGCAACGTTTAAAATTAGCTAGCAATCTTGAGTTCAAAAATAAACTAATCGTCTTAGAAGAGCCGCCAACTGGACTAAGTACATAAGATATTCAGTATTTGCTGCATTAATAAAAAATAAAAATACCCTTTTAATGATTGAGCACAATATCGAGCTAATTCAGCTCGCCGACTGGATGATAGAATTTGCTCCAGGTTTAGGAAAAAAAGTGGCAATGTTATTTTCGAAGGCTTTCCCGCAAAAGCAAACAATGCACCTACCTCTATTACGGGAAAATTTTTAGTGTAGTGTCCTCTTCAAAATAAAAATAGGAAAAAAGTTAGCGTGTTGTTAACTGCTACTTTTTTCCCTACTTCATTTCATTACTTTTCTACCAATCGTAGTTTTAGTTTGCTCGTTTTAATTCATGAAAGATTGATATATTTCGCTAATTTTTGATAGGAAGAAAATGATGGGTGTTTCGTAAGTTCACTGTTATCAATTGTCAATGTTTGCTTATCAATGATTTCCTTAGTTAAGTCATCCGAAAATATGACAAAATCATTATTGGTGTCTTCATTGTAGGTCAGCGAATAATATTTTGACTGACGATAATATTGTTTTAATTGCTCTACAGTAATTTTTTCTGGTTGGTCTGCAAAATATTCGTCATAACGGGCACTTTCAATTTTGCCATCTGTCACAGTCAACTGTAGTCTACCAATCAATCCATTGCCAAATTCTTCAGCATAACCAATATACTTAGTTTTAGATGGCTGTCTGATTTCATCTTTTAGTCCAGCAGCTATCGCCATTAGTCCTTCTCTAGCGGTTGTTGAAGAGCCTTTAACCGTTTCAAAGTTTCCTTCGACTCTATTTTCTTCTCGCATTTGCTTTTCTACAAATGTAATGCCATTAACGACTGTTACTAAAGTCGTATCTGTCCTAGGATTTTGGGCTTGAAAAAATGCATAGTCAGAAAGCCTTTTATTGGCACCTGAGTATTTTGATTCGTAATAATTTTCGGCGCCATATTCATTAAACTCAACATTGATGATTTTACTCATATCATCGGTGACTATCTCTACGATGCCCTTGTTTCCAACATCGAAATATCCTTCATTCGTATAATAGTTTCCTACCATCAAGCCTAAAGGCGGCTGATTTGACCAAAACATTTTTTTTAATTTTTCCTCATAGGGATAAAGAGGTTTTGGATTAGAACCAAAAGTTGTTTGCGTCGCACCAGTCACAACATCATAATTGTAAGTTGTATTTTCAAAGGCCAATTCATTCACAGTTTTTTCTATCTCCTCTTCACTTGATACAATCTCTTCAGATGATGATGGAATGAATAGCGCTTTTTTTGATGATTCACTCGTTTTTTCGGTCTCTTTTCTTTGATCAGATTTACAAGAGGATAAAACGAGCACAGCAAACAAGAAGAGCACAGCTAGTACTTGGTTTTTTTTCATGGATTTCCTCCTTATTGATTTACTAGACATTAAAACGATAACCACTGCCCCAAATAGTTTCTATGGGAACTTCTGATAATTTACCTTTTTTTAATTTCTCTCTGATTCGTCCGATATGTACGACGACGGTGTAAATATCACTGTCAAGATCATCCATAGCCCAAACTTGACGAAATAATTGTTCTTTCATCCAAACTCGATTAGGATGTTCCATAAAAAAGAGTAATAAATCGAATTCTTTCGTGGTAAAAATAAGTTCTTCACCTAAAACAAAGACTCTGCGAGCATTTTTATCTATCGTAATTTGATCAATTTCTATTGTATCATTGACTTGATTTGTTTTTGTTAACAGCTGATAACGTTTGATATGTGCCTGTACACGGGCAACAAGTTCACTTGGGCTAAAAGGTTTTGTCATGTAATCATCTGCTCCAAGCCCCAGCCCTCGGACTTTATCAATATCTTCTTTTTTAGCCGAAACAATCATCAATGGAATATTTTTCTTTTCTCTGATTCGACGACAAATCTCAAAGCCATCCATTGACGGGAGCATGACATCGATCACAATCAAATCAAACGCTTCATTTAAAGCCCGATTTAGACCTGCGAGTCCATCACGTGCAATTTCAGCTACCATGTGATTAATTTCTAAGTAGTCCTTTTGTAATTCAGCAATACTTGCATCATCTTCAATCAATAAAACACGTGCTACTTTATTTAACATACCATTGTCCTCCCTAGGCCTGTTCTAATAGAATCGTCACCGTTGTCCCTTCATGCAATTCACTTTCAATCTCAACTACGCCTTCATGTTTATCTATGATTTGTTTAACGATAGCAAGACCTAGTCCACTACCACCAGTATTCGTTGGTCTGGCTTCTTCTCCTCGATAAAAGTGATCAAAAACATAAGGAAGCTGTTCCTTAGAAATGCCTTGTCCGTTGTCTGACAATTGAATTGCTATTTTTTGTGCCGTTTCAAAAACATCAATCTGGATTGAAAGCGGGCGATCATTTGCTTTAAATTTTAAGCTATTTTCAATTAAATTGATAAATACCCGATTTAATTGCATTCGATCAGCGAATACGTAACTCTCTGTTTCTTTATGATAAGATAATTGTATAGAAACTCGAACATCTTGTAATTGAAATTCTTCAATAATATGTTTTAAGAATTCCTTAATATTGATTCTTTCAAAATGAAAAGGGATCACCGCAGCATCCAATTTTGAATACAAAAATAATTCTTCGATTAGTTCATTTAATGAGTTGGCTTTTGTACGGATAGTCTGCAAATATTTTGCTTGTTTTACTGGTGTATCTGCAACGCCATCCAATAATCCTTCCACATACCCGATAATGGATGTGATCGGTGTTTTTAAGTCATGGGAAATACTCGCTACTAATTCTTTTCGATTATTTTCAAGCTTTTCCTGTTCTTCCATTGAATGGATTAAGGCTTCTCTCATCTTTTCAAAATCGTCCGTCAGTTGCTTTACTTCCAAGGCTGTTTCTTTTGATGAATCCATCATTAAAACTTCAAAATGACCATTTCTGATTTCAGACATTCCTGCACCAAGATTTTCTAATGGACGAATGATTGTTTTTCTTAATAGGTAATTTAAAAATAACAAGCCAGCAATCGCAACAAACACAATCGTAATTATGATCCAAACACCCCATTTAGTCATAAATTCCAAAAAATTATTCTCTTTTTTTAGCACTAAAAGACTTCCAGATGCTTGATTGCTAAAATAAAAATCAAATTTCATGTAGCGATATAAACGGCCAGCGTTATCGATCGTTCCTCTTGTTTCAATATTATTCGCATCGAATTTAGGAAAGTGAACAATTAACGATTTTTCAACCAATTCTTGTGAATAGTAAGCCATTGCTTCTTGTTTACGCACAACGACACCTAATGATTCAGCTTCAAATTTTTGAATCATTTCTTGTAACTCACCCCTTGGTTTTAAAAGCTGATCTGGATCAGATTTAGCTACTCCTCGAAGGTTTATGTATGCAAGTTCTTCTTCTGGACTCAGTGAACGCTGTTGCGTAAATATTTTATAAAGTGCTGCTGGACTGGGAATTTTTCCCGTCGTTACATAAAAAACAATACAGATAATTGAAACTAGTGATAAGCAGGCAATCACAATACCGCCAATATATGAAATAAGGAATCGTTTTTTTATTGTCATGATTTTCTCCTTTGTTTTTATGTACGATAAAGTGATTGATGTTCTCAAATCAAACAGCCGTATGGTTAGTAGGAAATTTTTTTAACTAAACCTTGGATCATACTTTCCCTTATATGGTTCATGTTCAACAAATACAGTAATATCATTGTCAGCTTGATCTTTTCCTATTCGTTTATAGGTGAATTTTTTATTATTTAGCTCAGTAAGCTCAAGTACAGCACCGTATTTATTTTCGCCAATTGAAACGTGTGCTCTGATTTTATTATGATTTAATACATCAAAATAACCGAAATCACCTCGACTAACGCCTGAATCTAAATCGAAAAATTCATATTTGTTTGTCTCAGCATCAAATTTAGCTAAGCTAATAAAGTTTTCATTACTCTCAGTTACATCATTCCCTTTTTCATCAACGACTTTTGTCCCCTTCCATAATGTCTCACCTAAAATTTCAGTACCATTTTTATTCATATCGATTTTTCCAGTCATTGTATCCAATGGTTTTTCTTGCTCTGTAAAACTTAACTCATCTTCATTATAAGGGATATGCTCTACAAACACATCTACTTCATTTCCTGCTTGATCTTTTCCTTTTCTCATATAGGTAAATTTTTTATCCGTTAATTCCGTAAGTTTGACAACTGCTTGATAGTGCAGTGTTTCTGACATCAAAATTCTTTGGCTACCGTCATTTGTGATGAAAAACGTCCCACGATCGTCTCGACTCTCTTTAGTTTGTCCGTCGAAAAATTCATAACGACCTGTATCTCCATCGTATTTTGCTAGCCCAATAAAGTTCACATTTTCTTTTGTTAAATCATTGTTATTTTCATCATACACTTTCGTTCCTTGCCAATTTTTTTTACTTAAAATCGTTGTCAGTTTTTCTCCTTTGTTATTATTCTTACCTTTCTTTGATTGTTCTGTTTGTTGTGGAGCACTTGCTTTTGATTCCTTTAATTCTTTTGCCCCTACACTGCAACCTGCTAATAGTAAAACTAAGCTTGAAACGCCTACAATGATTTTTTTATTGTTCATAATTTTTTTACCTCCCATATTTAAATATAATTTCTTGTTCCATATCTTTAGTATATAGAGGTGTTATAAACAAGTTCTAACAAGAAAATAAACAAATTATAAACAATTTTTTTCTCACATCTTTTTTAATTCTTTGATTTGTCAAATTAAGCTAGACAAATGTCTTTCATTTATGTAACTCAAAAATACTTCTAATGGTGTTCGATAATTTAAAGATTTCCTTGGTATGTGATTTCTTTTAGAGGTGACAGCCGCAACAAAAGCTTGGTCAACTTGATTAAAATCCATTGTTTTAGGCAGCCCATCTTTACGTAATAACCCATTCGAATGCTCATTTAATCCGCGTTGTGAGGGGGTTCCAGGGTCTGCAAAATAGATAGAAATATCATTGACATTACTCATGTTTTTCCAATTTGAAAATTCTTTTCCACAATCAAAGGTAATGGATTTGAACAAGTTTCTGGGAATCTTTTGTAGCCAATCAGTTGTCGCTTTTTCAATATCCAATGCTTTCCGACCATTTGGTTTTAATGTAATAATCACTTTTGAAAGGCGTTCAACTAGAGTGATGATGGCACTTTTATGATGAACGCCAACAATTGTGTCACCTTCTAAATGCCCAAATTCCTGTTGGAAATTAGGGTAGTCAGTGGATCGTTCTGAAATATTGCGTTTAAATGCTTGCTTTCCACGACGTTCTTTATGCCCGTTGGGCTTTCGTTTCCCTTTCATTGGTAGTTTTGAGCAATCAAATTGATTCGCTTTAAACTGACGATAAAGTGTTCTAACAGAGCATGAAATAGGAAACTCAGCTCGACCAATAATCACATCAGGTGTCCACCCTTGAGCCACCATAGATTGAATGTAATCATGCTGTTTTGTAGGCAAACTAATGGGTTGTCGACCACAACGTGTTTTATTTTCTTTATATTGTTGGTAATAGTCACAGATAGATTTTCCTTGTTTCAGGAAGTTGTAAACATTGTAGATTGTCTGTCTAGAACGAGTTAAAGTCTTAGAAACCATCGTAACAGGTTGGCTCATATTGAAATAAGCTTCTATCATCACGAGTTCATTTGATGTAAGATGAGTATAGGTCATTTGTCTTCACTCCTTATAATTCTTTGGTCGGAACTATTTTGAGTGTAGCACAAATGACTTATTTAGTTGTCTAGCTTAATTTTACTATCGGCGTTAGATAAATATAAAAAAGTTGAGCCATAACTCTAAGAGTTATGGCCCAACTTCTATTCCCTTTAAATTGTTACTGTTTTTGGTAAATCTTCATAAAAAGCTGCCTTAGTTGCCGTAATATAAGGTGTTAACCATAAATAACCAATCCCAAGTGTTAAAATTGCTAAAATATGCCAACCAATAAAACTCAGATCTAATATGAATAGCTGACCTTTGTATCCCTTCATCAAGCGTTTGCTTCGTGTAATACATTCTAGAAAACCTGGACGCATACCTGTTTCTTCGTAGCGATCGTAATAAATAAAATAAGCTTGAGAATAAGAATATCCTTTAATAATTCCTGGGATAACTAATAGTAGTAACCATAAGAAAATAAATATAGCCATTAATAAATAAATACAGATAACTCCTAAAACTACAGGTCCTGCAAAACCGCGAAATGCATCTGAAAATGGACGAATACCTTGTCTTTTTCCTCTTAACAAATCAAGAAAAGTCCAAGAGATTCCTGCACTGAACAAAGCTCCTATAATCCCACCTACAAATCCTCCACTACCTCCACTAGAGTTTCCATCGTAACTTGAAGTACTCGTTAATAAATCTGAATTATTTTGAACAAATACAATAGTAGGCAATATTAGTAGAAAAAATAAAAGAAGTCCAATTGCAATTGCAACCAATGTTGGTACTAAACTCATTAATATACTATCTTTCCAACGTCCTCGTAGCACTGCTTTTGCTTCATTTTTCAATTCAGCTCTCGTTTTCATAATATTCGCTCCTTTCAATTTCATATATTTAGTATAACAAACAAATTCTTTTTAAAAAAATATATGTGTTCGAAAAGTTTTTTTATTAAAAATAGATGAGTGAGATATTGCATTCAATCATTGACACTTTATCAAAGAAACATAATGAAAAAAACAATAGATTTAAGTCAGTATCATGTGAATTTTTAAACTTATCTTCAATCACCTAGTAGGTTGTTCTATAACAAACGCTTTAACCAATCGAATTTTTTATGATCATACGGAGGATAAATTAATTTTCCCATAGAATCTTTTCTTCCATATACGATTGCCTTTTTATGAGAAAACGTCTCAATGCTGTATTTCCCATGATAATTGCCCATACCTGAAGCGCCCACTCCACCGAATGGTAAATCATCATTAGCTACATGAAGGATTGTTTGATTGATGCCGCCACCACCAAAAGAAATTTCATGTAAAACTTTTTTTTGAACCTCACGATCATCGGAAAATAGATATAAAGCTAATGGTTTTTCACCGTCTTTAACAAATGCGATTGCTTCTTCTAAATGTTGATAGGTGCAGATTGGTAAAAGTGGTCCAAATAATTCTTCTTGCATCAAACGGTTCTCTCGATTCAATTTAATATCAAATAACGTAGGTGCGACAAATCTTGTTTTTTGATCATACTCACCGCCATAAATCAAATACTGTTTATTTTCATCGATTAATTGAACAAATTTGTCAATTGCTGGTCCTTGAACAATCCGACCATAGTCAGGATTAGCTTCAATATTTACACCATAAAATTCGATAATTTTTTCTTTTAAAGCTGTAATCAATTCACTTCTGACATTTTCAT
Organism: Enterococcus sp. AMC1251; assembly: GCF_058216535.1. Classification (NCBI taxonomy): domain Bacteria; kingdom Bacillati; phylum Bacillota; class Bacilli; order Lactobacillales; family Enterococcaceae; genus Enterococcus; species Enterococcus sp. AMC1251. The sequence goes on from NZ_CM177098.1 coordinate 2,579,579, forward strand.
CTACCAACACGTAATCCGTCGCAATACACGTTTGCCCTGTATTAAGTAACTTACTCCAAACAATTCGTTCAGCAGCCAACTCTACATCAGCCTGTTTTGTCACAATTGCTGGACTTTTACCACCAAGCTCTAAAACTACTGGTGTCAGGTGTTTAGAAGCTGCTTCCATAACAATTTTCCCAACCTTGGTGCTTCCTGTAAAGAAAATGAAATCCATACGCTCTTTCAAAACAGAAGCATTATCAATCGAATTAGGCGAGAGAACTTTGACATATTCTTCATCAAATGTTTCACCAATAATGGTACCGATTACAGCAGCTACATTCGGAGTTTTTGATGATGGTTTTACTATTGCACAATTGCCAGATGCCAGTGCCCCAATCAAGGGAACTAAAGTTAACTGTAATGGATAATTAAAAGGCCCGATAATATAAACTGTTCCATAAGGTTCTAAACTGACTGTATTTTTATTTAGTAATGATGAAATCGCTCTGGGTTTACTTACAGTCTTCGTCCATTTATCAAGATTTTTAAGTATATCTTTGATTGCTGAGATCACTAATCCCAGTTCCGTTGCATAAACTTCTACTTTAGTTTTTTTTAGATCTTTTTCAAATGCCCAATAGAAATCTTCTTCGTGTTTTTCTATGTTTATTAATAATTGTTTCAATTGTTCTTTTCTGAAAGGGATTGATTTCGTTTGGTTTGTGTTGAAAAAATTGTGTTGCTTTTTTAAAATTGTTTGGAGATCTGTTTGATTCATGTCGCATCCTCCTTGTTTTCTTTTTAGTATAGCACCGATTTTTTCTTTTGAATAATGGAAACATAGTTCATTATTAATCAACTGCCCTTTCTAAAATCCATGGTCGTGCTACTACTTCTAAACCTTCCTTGGTTGTAGAAGAATGAATGAATATTTTGATGTTTTGTAAATGGAAAATCTGTATCTGGTGGTCTTGGTCTCATTTGAACGTAGCTTAACTTTTTTCCTAGTTTCAAGTTTTAACGGAATTGTTTCAACTTCATAACAAGGATAAACGATAATTTCTTCTTCCTTCACTTTAAAAATGGAATGAAGCATTTTATCATTCTTTTGATATGGAAATGCTCTGTTATCTTCTACATACTCAAACGCTAGTTTCGTTGAATTAAAATACAACAGGTCATCATCATATGTCATCGTTTCCATAATTATAGTTTTCTGTAATCTACGAAACAACTAAAGCATGTACTATCTTTTTAGCATTATCTTTTAGAATCAATTAAGTATAACTAAAGAATTAGTTTGTTAAATATGTAAAAAACCTCCTCTTATTTTTTCAAGAGGAGGTTTTACGTATGAGTATAAGGAGAAAAAATCAGACGATCAATTAATTGTCCCTTTTTGCTTTATAATCAACGAAAATTATTTGCTTTTTAAGTTGTAGAAAGATTTCAAGCCTTTGTATTCAGCAACTTCGCCTAATTGGTCTTCAATACGTAATAATTGGTTGTATTTGGCAATACGGTCTGTACGTGAAAGAGAACCAGTTTTGATTTGACCAGCGTTTGTTGCTACAGCGATATCAGAGATTGTTGAATCTTCTGTTTCACCTGAACGGTGAGATACAACGGCAGTATAACCCGCTTCTTTCGCCATTTCGATTGCTTCAAATGTTTCAGTTAAAGTACCGATTTGGTTCACTTTGATAAGGATTGAGTTCGCGATGCCTTTTTCAATCCCTTCAGCTAATTTAGTTGTGTTTGTAACAAATAAATCGTCACCAACTAATTGAACTTTGTCTCCTAAAGAAACAGTCATTTTTTTGAATCCGTCCCAGTCGTTTTCGTCTAGTCCATCTTCGATTGAAATGATTGGGTATTTTGCACATAATGCTTCGTAGAATGCGATCATCTCTTCAGTAGTTTTTTCGCCTTCGCCTGAATCAGCTAAAACGTAAACACCTTTTTCTTTATCGTAGAATTCAGAAGCTGCAGCATCCATAGCTAAAACGATATCTTTACCAGGTACATATCCAGCTTTTTCAATCGCTTCGATGATTACTTCAAAACCTTCTTCGTTAGAACCAAGGTTAGGAGCGAAACCACCTTCGTCACCTACAGAAGTAGCTAAACCGCGCGCTTTTAAGATTCCAGCTAATGCGTGGAATACTTCAGCACCATAACGTAAAGCTTCTTTGAATGTAGGAGCGCCTACAGGCATGATCATGAATTCTTGGAAGTCGATACTGTTATCAGCATGTGATCCACCATTGATGATGTTCATCATTGGAGTTGGCAATACTTTAGTATTGAATCCGCCTAAGTAGTGGTATAAAGGTACTTCTAGGTAATCAGCAGCAGCACGAGCTACAGCGATTGAAACACCAAGAATAGCGTTTGCGCCTAATTTACCTTTGTTAGGAGTTCCATCTAAATCGATCATTGCTTTGTCGATAGCCATTTGGTCACGTACATCGTAGCCAATGATTGCTTCAGCGATGATGTTATTCACGTTGTCAACTGCTTTAACAACCCCTTTACCTAAGTAACGAGATTTGTCGCCATCACGTAATTCAACCGCTTCGTATTCACCAGTTGAAGCTCCAGATGGAACCATTCCACGACCAAAAGCACCGCTTTCAGTGTATACTTCTACTTCGATTGTTGGGTTACCGCGTGAGTCTAAGACTTCGCGTGCGTAAACATCAGTAATAATTGACATGTTTTGTCTCTCCTTTGAGTTTGTTTTATACTAAGGGGATTCGATTCCCTTAATTATGATTGTAGTGAATAAACGCGCGCTATGCAAACATTTTTTGCATAATTCATCGATTATTCAATGAAACTTCGATTAATTGCGTATATTGTTATAAGACGTGATTATTTAACGGCATCTAACAATGCTAAGAATGAATCTGCTTCTAAGCTTGCTCCACCGACTAAAGCACCATCAACGTTTTCTTTTGCCATATATTCAGCAATATTTTCAGGCTTTACAGAACCGCCGTATTGGATACGTACAGCATCTGATACTTCTTTACCGTATAATTTTTCAACTGTTGCACGAACAACGCCACAGATTTCATCCGCGATGTTTGCATCAGCAGATTTACCAGTTCCGATTGCCCAGATTGGCTCATAAGCAATAACCATTGAAGATACTTGCTCATTGGATAAACCAACTAAACCATTTGTGATTTGGCCTTCGATCCATTCAGCAGTTTTGCCTGCTTCATATGTTTCTAAGGATTCACCACAACAGAAGATTGGTGTCATGTTGTTTGCGAAGATTGCTTTCGCTTTTTTGTTGATGTCTTCGTCTGTTTCGTGGAAATACTCACGACGTTCAGAGTGACCAATGATTACATAGTCAACACCTAGATCAGCAAGTGCTGCTGGAGACGTTTCACCAGTGAATGCACCTGAGTTTTCCCAGTAACAGTTTTGTGCAGAGATTTTTAATTCAGTCCCTTTAGCCGCTTCTACTAATTCTTGTAAGAATAAAGCTGGAGAACCGATAACAGAATCTACTGAACTATTTGCAGGAATTTTTGTTTTTACTGCTTCCGCAAAAGCTTTCGCTTCTGAAGCAGTTTTGTTCATTTTCCAGTTACCAGCGATAATTGGTTTACGCATGGAAAAGCACATCCTTTTCTTATTATGGTATGGTATGGCTTGATTAAATGGTGTTCAAAGGGCAAATTTTCGGTAATTTCCTTCACCTGAGGAACTTCAACATTTGAAGCTCCTCAGGCTCAGTCCAATTACTCAAGTCTAAACGCCTTTTTTACAACCTCTTTATTTATCGTTAATTGCTGCTAATCCTGGTAATTCTTTACCTTCTAACAATTCTAAGCTCGCGCCTCCACCAGTTGAGATGTGAGTGAATTTATCAGCAAAGCCTAATTGGATTGCAGCTGCAGCAGAGTCTCCTCCACCGATGATTGTTGTTGCACCTTCTAGGTTTGCGATTGATTCACAAACACCGATTGTACCATTAGCGAAGTTACTCATTTCAAATACGCCCATTGGTCCGTTCCAAACTACTGTTTTAGCACCTTCTAATGCTTGTGCAAATAAAGCAATTGTTTCAGGTCCAATGTCCAGACCCATTTGTCCATCCGGAACATCACCAGTATGTTCTTCTGTTGGTACATCATTTGAGAATTCTGCTGCTGTAATTGAATCGATTGGCAAGATTAATTTGTCGCCTGCTTTTTCGATTAATTCTTTTGCTAATTCAACTTTATCTTCTTCTACTAAAGAGTTACCAATGTTCATTCCTTTAGCTTTGTAGAATGTATATGTCATTCCGCCGCCGATAAGGATTTTATCTGCTTTAGAGATCAAGTTTTCGATCACACCGATTTTATCAGAAACTTTTGCGCCACCTAGGATAGCAACAAATGGACGTTTTGGTGCTGTTACTGCTTCACCAACGAATTTGATTTCTTTTTCCATTAAGAATCCAGCAACGGTCGGAATACCAGTTGACGCAATTCCTACGTTAGAAGCGTGAGCACGGTGAGCCGTACCAAATGCGTCATTAACAAATACATCGCCTAAAGAAGCCCAGTATTTACCTAATTCAGCATCATTTCCGCTTTCTTTTTTACCGTCGATATCTTCAAAACGAGTGTTTTCAAAGACTAAAACGTCGCCGTCTTTCATGTTATTAACAGCTGTTTCTAATTCAATACCCCGTGTTTCTGGAACGAATGTTACTGGTTTACCCAATAATTCGCCTAAGCGTTCTGCTACTGGTTTTAGTGATTTTCCGGATTTGTCTTCTTCTGTTTTAACACGACCTAGGTGAGAGAATAAAATTGCTTTTCCGCCATTGTCGATCACGTACTTGATTGTTGGAAGTGCTGCTACGATACGATTATCGTTCGTAATCACGCCATCTTTCAAAGGCACATTAAAGTCAACACGTACAAGAACTTTTTTGTCTTTTAAGTCTACATCTTTGATAGTCTTTTTAGCCATTAAAAGTTACTCCTATCTATTTTTTAATTTTGAAAAGAATGATTTTTCTTAAACTTATAAAAAAAGCAGGGAAGCGCGTTGCTTCCCCGCTTATTATTTCACAGTTGTTCAAATTTCACTAATGATAAGAGTTACTCTTATAAGTTAGCGAAGTACTCTAAAGTACGAACTAATTGTGCAGTATAAGACATTTCGTTGTCATACCAAGCAACAGTTTTCACCAATTGTTGATCGCCAACAGTCATTACTTTTGTTTGAGTAGCATCGAATAATGAACCGAAAGTCATCCCTACGATATCAGAAGAAACGATTTCGTCTGTGTTGTATCCGTATGATTCGTTAGCAGCTTTAGCCATCACTTCGTTTACTTCTTCAACAGTTACTTTTTTGTCAAGAACTGTTACTAATTCAGTTAATGACCCAGTTGCTACAGGAACACGTTGAGCGGCTCCGTCTAATTTACCGTTTAATTCAGGAATAACTAGACCGATTGCTTTAGCAGCACCAGTTGTGTTAGGTACGATGTTTTCTGCTGCAGCACGTGCACGACGGAAGTCTCCACCAGGATGTGGTCCATCAAGAGTCATTTGGTCACCTGTGTAAGCGTGGATTGTCGTCATAAGACCTTCAACCACACCAAAATTATCTTGTAAAGCTTTAGCCATAGGAGCTAAACAGTTAGTCGTACATGAAGCACCTGAGATAACTGTTTCTTTACCTGTTAAGATATCGTGGTTAGTGTTATAAACGATTGTTGGTACGTCATTTCCGCCTGGAGCAGAGATAACAACGCGTTTAGCACCAGCTTTTAAGTGTAATTCAGCTTTTTCTTTTGAAGTGAAGAATCCAGTACATTCAAGAACGATATCTACGCCTAAGTCGCCCCAAGGTAATTCTTCCGGGTTGCGGTTAGCAAGAACTTTAACTTCTTTACCATTTACGTTGAAAGATCCATCATGAACTTCAACAGTTCCGTTGAAACGTCCTTGAGTCGTGTCATATTTTAACAAGTGAGCCAACATTTTAGCATCTGTTAAATCATTGATTGCTACTACTTCGATTCCTGCTACATCTTGGATACGACGGAATGCTAAGCGTCCGATACGTCCAAATCCATTAATACCTACTTTAACTGTCATTAAAGATTTCCTCCTTATGAAAATCAAAAATTTTTTATTTTAAAGGGTTACCCCTTTTAAAATCTCATTTGCAGCAGCTTCATCCGTGATGAGCCACGTTTGTTTTGGTGCATTTTTCATGTAAGCGCGAATTGCTTTGGCTTTTGTCTTACCGCCAGCAATTGCTACGACATTCGGAATTTTTTGTACATCTTTTAACTGAAGTCCAATGCGAGGGATTTTATGAACAATTTTCCCCTCTTCATCAAAGAAATATCCAAAAGATTCTGCAACAGCGTTGTTTTGCTTTAACATGACCATTTCATCATCAGACATTTTACGACGTGCTGCCATATGCAAAGCGCGTCCAATACTGTGAACCACACAAGTACTTTGTTCGATTAGTGTCAGTACTTCTTGAATCGAAGGTTCTTGCAGCAGTGAGTTATACGTTTCTAAGCTTAATTGCTCTGGCACATATAATGCTCTGTGGTGACCGCCAGTTTTACTTGCCATTACAGCACTTACTGAATTGGCTTGAGCCGTCATTGCTTCACCGATTCCGCCTCTAGCTGGAACAAACAAATTATGTCGTTTTTCCGTTTCTAGTGTCCCCATATGTTCTGCGGTCAACGCCATTGTCGTGCCGCCCATAACTGCAACAATATTATCACCCTCAGGTAAGAGTAAATCCAGTGAATCGGTCAAAATATCGCCGAACTCATAAAGTACTTTCTCCTGATTATCACTATTGCCAGCTACAACGATACAACGCTTAATCCCAAAATATTGACTGATTTCTTTTTCGACTTGATGCATACCGAGTAATTGATTCATTACTGACTCTAACCCTTGATAAACGTCTAAGCCTTTTTCAGTTAATGTCATTCCGCTTTTAGAAGTCTCTATCAATTGTAAGTTTTTCAGAAAATCCGTCTCAGTTCTCAAGACACGTTCTGTAATTCCCATACTATCCGATAAACTTCTACGTCCAATAGGCTGCATCCAGTAAATATTACGAAGAATATGAAACCGTTCCTGCATTACATCGAGCAAATCTGGAGCAACTGCTTCAATCATTTTTAATTCATCTAGCATGATGCGCTCCTTCGTTGGTCTAAAAACGTCCAAGTGAGACTTAAAACGACCTATGAACTTTAAAAAAATAGGATTGACGTTCTTCTTTTGCATTGTTAAATTCTATTAACAGTCTTAAAAGCGCCCCTCAATCTTATAAATTTAGTTTAACAGTTTTCAGTTCTTTTTTCAAGAAAAAGAGATTACTTTTTTACAATTCATGCAAGACATTGACTTTTTCTTCTATTAGTAAAAAACCTAATTTTTTGATAAAAAGAAATTAGGCTTTCATTATTATATTTATTTTCTATAAATCTTCTTCATAAAAACGTCCGAGAATTTTTACATTATCTGAAATACTTACAAAAGCTGATGGATCAGATTCTTTCATTGCGGCTTCTAATGAAGGTAGTTCGAATCGAGTGACAACTGTCAACAATAAGGTTTGTTTATCATGTCGGTAAGCTCCTTCTGCTTCATGAATAATCGTAATTCCTCGTCTCATCTTCTGTTGAATCCCATCAATAACTGCATCAGGATTTTTCGTAATAATCATTACTTGCATTTTTTTTTGCTTTGTATAAACAGCATCTGTCACTTTCCCACTGACAAAAATTGACAATGCGCTATAAAACATATATTGCCAACCGAACAAATATCCAGCAACAAAAATAATCAATCCATTAAAATACATCGAAATCGAACCAACAGATCGTCCTGTTTTTTTACGAATCGTAATGCTGAAAATATCTAAACCGCCAGAAGACAAACCATTTTTCAAAGCAAATCCAATGCCTGAACCCATCACAGCTCCACCAAAAATCGCACAAATGATTGGATCATCAGAAAGACTCGTTTGTGGGACAATTTGCATAAATATCGAAGTTAGTGTCACTGTCAAAAAAGTAAAGATGGTGAACTTCTTTCCAATTTTACGCCAAGCCACAAAAAATAAAGGGATATTCAATACATAAAGCGTGATTGAAACTGGGATATTAAAACCAACAATTTTTGTCGACAGAGTCGTTAAAATTTGTGCCAACCCAGTAATCCCACTAGAGTAGATGTTTCCCGGTTGATAAAAAAGGTTCATTGCAACAGATGCTAAGATCGCATAAACAATAGATACTGAAAGTTTTGTCGTGTAATCATGAACAGGTAAACTTTCAAAGAATTTTTTCATGTAAAAGAAGCCTCACTTTACTTGATTCGTTTGCATCTTATTATACGTGCTTTGAGATAAGAAAAAAAGCTCAAACTTCAAATTGGCACAAAAGGTTCTAAATTTCTTCATTTTCATTTCATAACGGGGACTATATCAGGAAAACAATGAGAACACTTGCAAACTGATCTTTTTTACACAATAATGCTGACCTTAAAACGACTGATTGCTCTACCTTTACTAATCGGAAGTAAGCATATTTAACATTTCAGGATAACCTAAGCTTCTAGCATAATCTTCAGCGGTTCGACCAGTAGTATCTTTTAATGTCTTATCTGCCCCAGCATCTAATAAGGCGTTAAGTATTTGCTGATAAACCAACGAACCATCTCTTAATGCAACTGTCTCAATCAACGCAGTGTAACCATAATTATTTTGATGATTGATGTTAGCTCGCCCGTCTCTCAATAGTAATTTAACGTTCTCAAGATGTCCTTTCTCAGCAGCTGGGATCAAGGCATTACCACCAAACCGGTTAAATTTCTGCTGATCTGGTTCTTGTTTTTCGAGCATATAGCCAAGAATTTCTATTTTCCCTTGCGCTCCAGCGTAAAGATAAGGACTGTCAGAAATTTGATCTTGTTGATTGATATCTGCACCTGTATCGATTAATAGTTTTGCTATTTCAATAAAGTTTTGGTGAGTAGCAATCAAAAGGGCAGTTTCACCTTGCTGATTCACTTCATCAATTGGATAATTTTTATCCTGAAGTATTTCTTGAACTTTCGCCGCGTTATTCTCATTTACAGCTTGAAGCAACGTACCTTTTGGAAATGATTGACTTTTAGACTTGGATGTTTGCTCCTGTGTTTCTTCTGTTTGATTCGTCGTATTTTTTTCAGTAGTCATAATCGTAGGCTCCTTCACAATTTGTTTTAACTCAGGTTGTCTCATTTGGCAGACCGAAAAAATAAGGAAAAGCGAAAGTAGAAAAAAAATTTTTAAAAGAAATGCCTTTTTCGTCATTTTCATCCTCCTTTAGCTGCGTTCTATGTTCAGTATAAAGTATAAATATAAACAAATTATAAACTCCATTAGTAATATAGAAAATTGTTTCTTATTGTGACCACACGCCACTAAATACTCTATCGATACCACAAACAAATATTTAGTTACTGATAATTAACCTAGTTATATTCACTCGTTATAGTGGTGAGCTAAATAAAATCGAAACACTCAAAATAAACATACTAAGATTAGAGAGTAAGCTCATCGACGGATAAGTTTACCCTCTATTTTCCTATTTTTAGGGTTATAGTAAGGGGTGAAAGGAAGATCGACCACACGCTCATGGACGTCGAGTCCCTACAAAAAAAACGGTCTCCTTCACTGTCATTTTAAAATAAGGAAACCTTGTCTAAGCAGCTTATTGAACAAACCAAACCATTATCGGAGTTTGATCTTTACCAAAGTGTTCCAGGCATTGGGGAAGTGTCTGCCGCTTTACTCATTGGTGAAATTGGAGATATTCGCCGATTTGAAAATCATAAGAAAGTGAATGCTTTTGTGGGAATTGATACCCGTAGGTATCAATCAGGGAATACCTTGCCCAAGACCATATCAATAAACGTGGAAACCCCAAAGCTCGGAAAATCCTTTATTTCACCGTGAAAAATATGATTCGCCAACAAGCTGCCGCTTCAAATCATATTGTAGATTACTATTACAAATTAAAAACGCAACCTCTACCCAAGAAGGATAAGGTTGCGACCGTAGCCTGTATGAACAAACTACTAAAGTGCCTCTATTCTATGGTTGAGAACGAGACAAAGTACGACTATGCGTACACGGTCTCTAAGGGCCAATAAGGCAATGGCTTATGAGTTGATTATAATACCCTGATTGAAAAAAATATAGACTCATCAGGGTTATTTAGTGTGTCTTTATTCTAAAATACTTCCTTCGTTTACAAACATTTAAATAATCTTTCATTATTTCTTTATTTTCTACTTGACTAATCGTAGGAAGAAGAGCGTGGGACAAAACGAAAGATCAGTTTTGTTTCACGCTCTAAATCCGAATAAACGGCGAGAAAAAAGCAGCTCCCTCTTATTTCTCGGAGCTAAACGCTTTTATCTCGGCCTCTTTTCTAATCACTTATTATTCATCAATCGCTGTTACATCAATGTTCAATTCAAATAATTGTAATGGTGAAACCACACTTGGTGCACTCGTCATTGGATCCGCTGCTTTCCCGTTTTTAGGGAAGGCAATTACTTCACGAATATTATTTTCTCCCGCCAATAACATTACTAAACGATCTAACCCTAAAGCGATGCCGCCGTGTGGAGGGAATCCATAGTCTAACGCGTCTAATAAGAAACCAAATTGTTCTTGCGCTGATTCTTTGGTGAAACCTAATGTTTCAAACATTTTTTCTTGTAACTCACGTTTATGGATACGTAATGAACCCCCACCTAATTCATAACCATTTAAGACGATATCATACGCTTCAGCGTAAACTTTCGCTGGATTTGTTGAAAGTAATTCAATATCAGATTCTTTTGGTTGTGTGAATGGATGGTGGGCAGAAACGTAACGACCCGCTTCTTCATCATATTCAAACAACGGCCAGTCAATAACCCACAAGAAGTTAAATTTAGACTCATCGATCAACCCTAATTCTTTTCCTAAACGAGAACGAACTGCGCCTAATGCAGCTGCAACTATTTCTGGTTTGTCCGCACCAAACATCAAAATATCACCGACCTCAGCATTTGTTGCTTTAATCAACTCTTCAGAAACGTCCGTTAAGAATTTTGCGATTGGTCCTTTTAGCCCGTCTTCTTCCACTTTTAACCAAGCAAGTCCTTTGGCGCCAAATTGGCTTACGTAAGTACCTAAGTTATCCATATCTTTTCTTGAATATTTATCTGCTGCCCCTTTAGCATTTAGTGCTTTAACATGTCCGCCATTTTCAAGCGCCATTTGGAAAACTTTGAAATCAACATCTTTTACCACATCAGCGATATCAATCAATTCCATATCGAAACGAGTATCTGGTTTGTCACTTCCGTAACGTGCCATTGCTTCATCGTAGCTAATACGTGGGAATGGTAATGTAACTTCGATCCCTTTTGTTTCACGCATCACTTTCGCTAGCATCTCTTCAGTCATTGTTTGAATTTCTTCCGGTGATAAGAAAGTTGTTTCAATATCGACTTGAGTAAACTCAGGCTGACGATCCCCACGTAAATCTTCGTCACGGAAACAACGAACGATTTGATAGTAACGATCAAATCCAGCATTCATCAATAACTGTTTAAAAATTTGCGGTGATTGCGGTAATGCATAGAAATGTCCTGCATGTACACGTGAAGGAACTAAATAATCACGCGCGCCTTCCGGTGTTGATTTCCCAAAATAAGGTGTTTCGATATCGATAAAATCAGTATCATCTAAATAATGACGAATTGATTTTGTTACTTCGTGACGTAATTTTAAGTTAGCTGTCATTTGTGGACGACGTAAGTCTAAATAACGGTATTTCATACGGATTTCATCTCCGACATTGTTTTCATCTTCAATCAAAAATGGTGGTGTTTTTGCTGTATTTAAAATCGTGATATCTGTTGCCATCACTTCAAATTCACCGGTTTTCATTTTAGGATTGATTGCTTCCTTGTCACGGTACGTTAATTCTCCTGTGATTTCAATTACGTATTCGCTACGGCATTTATCCGCAATTTCCCATGCATCTTTTGAATGAGCCGGATTGAAAACAACTTGCGCGATTCCTTCGCGGTCACGTAAATCAATGAAGATAACTCCGCCTAAATCACGGCGCTTTTGTACCCAACCTTTTAATGTAATTACCTGTCCTACTAAATCTGCTGAAACTTTCCCGCAGTATACTGTTCTTTTTGTCATTGTTCTTTGCTCCTCTTCATTTTTTACTAGTTATTAATCAAACATCACTGTCATCATTTCATCATAGACTTCATCAAATCTTTCATAAATATCGGTTAGTGGAAATACTTTTTCATTACGGTTGGCCATTGATTTTACATTTACAACGCCTTCTGTTAATTCAGTTTCACCTAAAGTCAGCGCAAGCTTAGCATTTAATTTAGCAGCTGTTTTAAATTGTGCTTTTGCTTTACGATCCATAAAATCACGATCTGCAGAAAAACCAAAGTTACGAATGGCTTGCACTAGTTTTAGCGTTTCGATATTTGTTTGTTCACCGATTCCGACAACATAAGCATCGATTTCATTGATTACTGGAACGGCTATTCCTTCTGCTTTCATCGTGATCAAAACACGTTCAATCCCTATCGCAAAACCAAACCCTGGTGTCGCTGGACCTCCTAATTCTTCAACTAATCCATCATAACGTCCGCCAGCACAAATCGTTGATTGCGCACCCATACCTGGTGCTTCACTCATCACTTCAAAAATTGTATTTGTATAATAGTCTAATCCGCGAACCATATTACTGTCTACTTCAAACGGAATATTCAATTCATTCAACATTGTTTTAACTGTTTCAAAGTGTTCTTTTGACGACTCGCTTAGATAATTCAAAATCGATGGTGCTTCCGCGACGATTGCTTGGTCTTTTTTATCTTTACTATCTAATACACGTAAAGGATTTTCATGTAAACGACGTTTTGAATCTTCGCTTAATTCATCCATTTTTGGTTCTAAATAATCGATCAATGCTTGACGATAAGCGGCTCTGGTTGCTTTATCGCCTAAAGAGTTGATGACTAGTCGAATTTGAGTGATTCCTAATTGTTTGAAAAAGTCTAAGGCCATCGCCATACTTTCAACATCCACGGCAGGATTCACGCTACCAAATGCTTCTGCTCCAATTTGGTGGAATTGTCTTAAACGACCTGCTTGAGGACGTTCATAACGGAACATCGGTCCCATATAATAGGTTTTATACGGTTTCGCAAATTCAGGTCCAAACAGTTTATTTTCAACAAAAGAACGAACGATTGGCGCTGTTCCTTCTGGACGCAAGGTAACATGACGATTTCCTTTGTCATAAAAGTCATACATTTCTTTTGAAACAATATCTGTTGTATCTCCTACACTGCGGGAAATTACTTCATAATGTTCAAAAATCGGCGTGCGGATTTCTTCATATTGATAATCGCGAAAAATCAAACGAGCTGTTTCTTCAATAAATTGCCACTTTTCAGAAGTTCCTGGTAACAAGTCATTCGTTCCTTTTGGTCTTTGATAACTCATTGTTTTCATCTCCTATTTATTGTTAGGTATTTGTAAGGGATCATTGGTAAAGATTGATTGAGATTAGAACAGCTCCGTAGCTGTTTGTGAGATTAAGTCGTACTTTTTATTTATTGACCATTGCTTTTTGTTCGGACTATGCCGTTTGGTGATTCCTAGTACTGTAACTTCTCTCCCTTTGGTCGCCAAGTATTGTTCATCATCTACCCTGGCGTAGCCAGTCGCAGTGATTCACAACAAAAAATCGCCCTTGTGTAATTACAAGGGCGAGTGAATAGACACGCGCGGTACCACCTAAGTCTGAAAGATTGCTCTTTCCTCTAACGATTAACGCTCGCAACGGAACGGCTTTTCTCCGTTCATCTCCAGAATGTCTTTCGATTTCTCTAATGAAGTTGCTTTCAGCCTTGGCAACTTTCTCTTATACGATCAGTTTGAAATCTACTCGTTCTTTCATTGACTTTCAATATTACATATAAATTACTAAAGATTTCCAGTAAAGTCAAGGAAAATTTCTGTAGATCTTGCTAAGTTACTCTTTTACTTTATTTGAAAAAAGAACGAAAGGCATATAAATCAATGTTCCTACAAAAATAATTACAACCTGTAAAATTGCAGCTCGAAAATCTCCTGCTGTAGCTAAATAGCCAGATAGAATAGGAGGTGTTACCCAAGGAACTAAAATATAGGTGGGAGTAACTATGTGCAAACTTGTTGCCATGTATGCTAATAGTGTTGAAACTAATGGAACTATACAAAATGGAATTGCATAAACCGGATTAAAGACAATCGGTAAACCAAACATCATCGGCTCGCTGATATTAAATAAACTAGAAACCCCACCAAGTTTTGCAATCATTCGTTGATCCTCACGTTTTGACCAGATCAAAACAGCAATAACTAAGCAAATCATTGTACCTCCACCTCCCATATAAACATAAGCATCTAGAAATGGTTGTGTTACAATGTTTGGTGCACTTGATCCAGCCTGAATCGCTTCAATATTTTGTTGCAATGATGTCAATAAAATGGGACTTGAAATTGCTCCAAATACGAAAGCTCCGTGAATCCCAAAAATGAAAACAAATGTCGATAGAAAAACATATGCTAAAATACCCGGTAATGTTTGGAATCCTCCTACTAAAGGTGCTTGTAGAATCGTCACAACCACTTCAGGAATTGTATGTCCACTAAATGTTCTTACGACTACTTCAAAAATCGCAAAAAGTGTTATTGTAAAGAAGGCTGGTATCAAACTATTAAATGATTTTGCAATAGCTGGAGGGACACTATCCGGCATTTTTATTTTTAATTTACTATTAGATGTAAGTTTTACTATTAAAGGCACACTGATAATCGCAGCAAGGATGCCTAACAGCATCGCAGAAGCACTCGTATACGTTTGAGTCAGTGTACCTGATGTTTGGACTTCAGTACCGTCAAAACCCGTAATGTTGATAATATTAGGCACCAATACTACATAGCAAGCTAGTGCAATAATTGCTTCTAACGCACCGTCACTGCCGTATGATTTAGCCAAACGAAATCCAATCAAAAACGTAACCATCAACCCTAAAATTCCCAATGTACCATTATAAGCTTGTACACCGATTTCGGAGATTATTTCATGACCAGGCAAGTTACGTAACAATCCAGTTTTTTCAGCCAATAACACATTGTTCACTAATAAAAAGAAGGCAGCTACAATTGTAATTGGAATAGTGCTGGCAAAAGCATCGCGAATTGCTGAGATAAAACGATTTGTTGCGACTCTATTTGCATAAATTGCGACTTTTTCACCTAAAGCTTCTTTGTTAAAACTCGATCCTTTATTCATTGGTTACTCTCCCTTAGCTGAATCATATTTAATTAATTCTGTAATCAAAGATAGCCATTTCCCAGCAATGCCGACCCAAACCTCTTTATACGTAGCATTATTGAATTGCGGCCAATAGGGCTCATCTTCATCCCCAAACGTTTGTATTCCCACTGGCATTTCTCCCACCATATCACCAGATGAAACTGAATATTGTTGTGGATAATCATATCCTTCTCCATAAATCATCGATTGACTAAACGGATTTTTACCAACAATCCATTGTAATTGTCCATGTGCCTTTTCTAAAAGCTTCTGGTTATTAGTTAAACGGCCAATGATTGCTGCACTCATTCCCATTGATAAAATAATCCCATTGTTGCCTCTAAATGAAAACCAAACTGGAAAGCGTTTGATATATAACCCACTTCCAATCCTCACGCCACCTAACAGCTGTTCTCTATAAGATGATTCTGCTTCTAAATCTACTAACAGATGCTGCCGCTTAAAACTGTCACTGTCTTTCCATTCATCTTCTTTATAAATACCACTAGCAAACATCGGATAAGGTGCTGTGAACTCATTTAAGAATGTTAAATAATCACCGTAACTTTCTGCTTGTTTCAACCACTCATTGGCTTTTTCATGAGTTGAAAAATTAAATAGAATTTCTTCAAATGCTTGCGCAAATAAATGTTCTCTTGCTTGATGATTGAAATGTTGAAATACAGTGTGCCTCTCATCTCGATAAAACATGCCTTTTAAAATTTTACCGCTATCTAATGTGATTCCTTTTCTTTCCTGACAATCTAATAGTTGCTCAAACCAAGTAATTGCTTGGTTTTTATACTGTTCTTCTTTTGTTAATCTAAATAATAGTGACGCTGTCCAAGAAATCGTCGCTAAAAACGTACTTTTTGATGTACTGTAAGTGTGCTCCCAAAAAACTGGTTCATGCTTAAATGCTGTTTGTTGAAAGCCATCATAAGCAAAGCGATAATCTTCTTTAATTACTTGAATCAATTTCTCTACCAAAGGATGATCACTTTCTAATCCAAGAACAATTTTAGCTAAAATTCCAGTGATTAGGAAATTATCATAAGGACTGTTATGAATTCTTGGTTTAGCATCATCCATATTCCCAATTCGATTATCTGTCCAACGTGTAACCCCAGCGCTTGTTAGACGATCACCAGCATCTAAACGTGTTTTAAGAATGAAGTCAATTCCCCATTCTCCCTCTTCTAATAAACGAAGATGCAACATGGGGTTACTCTCTTTGACCTCAGTAGCCATTTCAAAAATGCTAGCCGTTACTTCTGCTGTTTGAACTAGTTGTTGAGATAGATCTCCAGCATCATGCCAGCCTCCGTTAAACGAAACCGTAGTACCGTTATATTCCGTCACAATGTCTTCATGACAAGTACCATGAATCCCATGAATTGGATATCCGCACCGTTCACAATAAATAAAGTTTAACGCCTTCCAAATTGATTTATGCTTTAATTTATACGTAGTATCAATCTCAAAAACTTCAGTTTCTTTTTGATCTACTTTTAAATAATAACTTCCTGGTTCAGTAATTTCAGAAAAATCTAACAGGCCAAACTTACCGATACTTGTATTCATTCTTTCAATTTTTTTTGTTAAAACTATGCGACCTGTATGACTGTCTTTTACACAAAATTCTTTTTGACAACACAGTTTTTCATTTACAATTGCTGTTTTTTCAAAATCTGTATGATAACCAATGTGAGAATAGATAATCGTTTGGTCATTTGGTTGCCAGCCTTTAGAGGTTGTATTGTTTAGATTTTTTTCTAAAAGTAGGTCCTTAATGGTATAAGAGATCGTTCCGTCTAAATTCATATATGAACCATTTGCACCTGTAGCAATTTTGATTCCAGTAACCTTATCTCTTGGTAAGTTACTAATATCTAAGACACATGTTTGCCATTGATTATTTTCAAGATTGATGACATGAGTGCCTTCTCTGTTATATATGTCTGGTATTTTCAATTCTCCATCATTTTCGATAGTGATAACTACATTGGGATTAACAACATTTCTGCATTGGGAAAGAATCGATAATTTGACTTGCGTATAGTCAGTCCAATCTTGTCCATCAATCATTAAATGAGCAGTAATCTCTCCAAAGTTCACGTAATCTCCATCTTCTGGCGCACCTGTCGGCCAGGTTGAATAGCGCGTGTGACCTGAAATTTTTACCTTACCTGAAGCCACTTCAACAGATCCTCGCCCCTCATGTTTCCAAAGCTCTCTTTCATTTGCGAGCAAAGAGACTGATTTTTCTATTTTTTCTTTAGATAATTGTCTTTTTTCGTACGAATTCATTTTATCGATAATCAGTGGTCTGTGTAGAAATCCCGAGTCCAATAACTTTTTTTGAAACATATTCATAACCTTCTCTCCCATCTATTTAATTAAGAATTTGCCAACAATGCTGCTCCCTTTAAGGCAATCGTTTGAGGATCTAAACTTGTAATCATTACTCCATTCGTAACAAAACGCATTGTTTTAGGATTTAGTAACGTTACCATTTTTTCTAAAAACCAATGATTACTCATCACTCCTCCACCGAAAATAACTGATTCAGGATCACTAACACGTACCATATTCATCGTTAGAGCTGCTGATGCTTTTAATGCCATGTTGATCACACATTGTGCTAAAGCATCATTCTTTTCATAAGCCGTAATCAATTCCTCAAAACTGATTCGTTGATTTTCTTTTCCACCTACTATTGTTTCTGGATACAAATTTTTTAATCTCATTGCTTGACGATGCATTCCTAATCCTGAAGCAAATAATTCTACACAGCCAAATCTTCCACAAGAACATTGTTCTTCACTCATGATGTCTATAACCATATGACCGATTTCTCCTGCATTAAAATGACTCCCTCGAATCATACTTCCATTTGAAATAACGCGAGCAGCAATTCCTGTTCCGATATTTATATAGACAAAATTTTTGGTCTGTGTACCTATTCCTAGCTGATTTTCTGCGATTGCTGCACTTGACACATCATTTGTTACCTTACATGGAAGTCCAAATCTTTCTTCTATTTCAGCTGCTAATGAGATAGACTCTGAAAGTCCCGGATGAATTTCAATCCATTCTCCTGAATCCGTATTGACTCTACCGACGACACAAACACCAATACTTGTAATTGTTCTATCAGAACTATGTTCTTTTAAATAATCTGATAGAGCATATTTTATTTTTTCTGTTGCTGCCCGTTGACTCGTTATATCAGACGAATATTTTTTACTTGCAACTATTTCAGCATCTTTTGTTAATTCCCCAACTAAAATTTTTGTACCACCTAGATCTACAGCCAAAATCGTTTCTTTCATTTTTTTCACCTCACTATTTTGATAACGTTACCAAATGTACGCGCTTTATTCATTTGTTAATTTCATAATATATTAGGATTACATAATTGTCAACATTATTAAAACAACATTTGGTAACGTTGTCAAATAACTCTTGCGTTTTATTCATCTCTAGCTTAAACTACTATCAGGAGGTACATTTTAATGAAAAAAACAATTACAATCAAAGAAATTGCTAAAAAGAGTGGTGTCTCAGTTTCCACTGTTTCACGCGTTTTAAATGATCATCCTTCTGTTTCTCCACTTAAGCGAGCCAAAGTTCAGACCGTAATTAAAGAAGAAGGGTTTCAGCCAAGTATGCTCGCTCGAGGAATGGTCTCTAATAAAACTCACACGCTAGCCGTGATTGTTCCAGATATCAATAATCCTTACTTTACAGCATTGATTTCAGAAATTGAAATTGCCAGTCAACATTTAAACTACTCTTTACTTCTTTTCAATACGATGACAGCTGGACAAAATAAACAAAAAGATAGTAGTTTTACTGAACAAAATACCTTTAATACGATTTTGGAAAAGAAAGTTGATGGCGTCATAATATTGGGGGGAGAAATCGACAAAGATCATCCTAATGAAGACTATATATATGCACTAAATCAGCTAAACAAACAAATCCCGGTTCTGATCGTTGGTCAACGCCAAGAAAATTGTACTGCTCATTTTGTTGAACGTGATCTTGAAAAAGGTGTCTTTCTCGCAACACAACACCTACTTGCTTTAGGCAATCAAACGATTGGTTTTATAGGTGGTGAACCAGAAATTAAAGTAACCACACAAAGAGTCGCAGCTTTTAAAAAAGCTCTATCTCTTTATACAACTTTTGATGATTCATTGCTTTATCTAAGTGATTTTTATACTGAAGATGGTTATAACAGTATGAATCAACTGATTACTTCAGAAAAAGGATTGCCAGATGCAGTTTTAGCGATTAATGACCAAGTTGCCTTAGGTGCATTTCGTGCGTTGAAAGATCATCAACTATCTTGTCCCGAAGATATTGCTATTGCAAGTTGCGATGCCTTTCCAAATGGTGAATTTCAAACCCCAAGAATCACTACAATCAATCAACACAACTCTTATCTAGGACAAGTCGCTGTGGATCGCTTATTGAGATTGATTGATGAAGATAATGTAGACCATTATGAACTCCACTCACCAGATTTGATTATTCGTGAATCTTGTGGCTTAAAAAAGGAGCGTTAAAAATGAAACAACATTTAATTTTTATGGATATTGATGGTACCTTAGTTGATAATCAGCAGCAAATTTCAACAAAAACAAAAAAAATCATCACTAAGTTACAAGAACAAGGACATTTATTTTATGTTGCAACAGGTCGGAAGTTTTCTTCTGCTGCAACGATTGCTAAACAATTGAGTCCCCAAACACAAGTGATTGCTTCAAACGGCAGTATTTATTCAATCAAATCAAAATTAGTGAAACATCAATTATCGAAAGAAGCGTTGATTAAGATTTATAATGCCGTCACGAACGTTTCGATGCCGACTTTCTTTTTTGGGGAACATACCGTATTTTATACAGAGGAATTACCAAAATATTTTACTAAAAATGATCAAGCGCGTATTGCAAACGATCGAGAAAAAGATTTTGTCGCAATACGCTCATTAAATGATCTAATCGCTTATCACGAACAAATCATTAACGGTATTATTATTTCCGAAACAAATCTGGAAATCTTGGGCAAGTTAAAAACTGAACTCGAAGAAAGCCAGTTGCTGACTGTCTCTTCTTCCCATTTCAACAATATCGAATTAATTCCCAAAGGTGTCAACAAAGCAACAGCCATACGTGCTATTCAAGAAATATTGATGATTCCTACAGAACGAATTATTAGTTTCGGAGATGGGCAAAATGATTTGGAAATGTTGGAAGCATCTGGAATTAGCGTTGCTATGGGAAATGCCCAAGAGATAGTCAAATCAACTGCAACACATATCACTGAATCTAATCTTGATGAAGGCATCGCTAATTTTTTACAAACTTATTTTGATGAAGGAGTGCTACAATGTTAGATAAACCAACGATGTTATCGTATATTTTAGGAGAACAAGAAAAACTCACGGATATTTTGAATCAGTACCCTGCAAATATTGACCAAGCAATAGAAAAGCTTGATATCTCAGCGGAAAATTGGTTGATTTTGGGTACAGGGTCTAGCATTAACGCAGCGAAAAGTGCTAAATACTACATGGAAAAAGTAGCGAAAATCAAATTAGATATCCAAGAACCATATAATTTTTCTCATTATGAATTGATCGCTCCTACTCTACAAGTCGTTTTAGGTATTTCTCAAAGTGGTCAAAGTACTTCAACCATTGAAGCGATGAATAAAGTAACTGCACACCACCATGTTCATACAATGGCTGTGACAAGTATGCCGAATAGTGAAATCACTAAAGTAACTAGCTCAACATTAGATATTTTATCGGGACAAGAACGAGTAGGTTATGTCACACTTGGATTTTCAGCAACAGTTTTAAATCTAATGTTGTTAGGCTTACGTATAGCGGTAAAAAAACAGTTATTCTCTGAAAAAGAAGAACAACTAGAATTGGTTTCTTTCAAAAAAATGACCGCTTCTTTTAATACGACTATCGAAAAAACGATCGCATTTTTCACTAAACATCGCTCAGATTTTGAAAATGCTCCCCGTTTTACAGCAATTGCATATGGCCCAAGTGTTGGTACAGCAAAAGAGATGGAAACAAAATTTTCTGAAACGATTCGTGTTCCATCCCAAGGTGTGGAATTGGAAGCTTTCATGCATGGACCTTATTTGGAGATCAACCCTGAACATCGTCTTTTCTTTATCGATACGCCAGCAAAAGCAGAAATTATTGAAAAAGCAGATCTATTAAAAACATATGAACAAAAACACACCTCACATGTATTTACGATTTCATTACGCAAAGAAACCCCGGCAAACGATTATGAGTTAGCGCTAGGTATTTGTGACGATGAATATAAAGCACCTTATTTAGCAATCATCCCTTTCCAAGTGTTATGCTGGTATATCTCTAAAGAAAAAGGCATCGATATCACTCAACGAATATTTACAGATTTTTCGCAAGCCGTAAAAAGTAAAACTACTGTTCAAGATTATGTTTAATTTTTAAATAAAAAGAAGTATGACAAGATAACCGAGCTCTCTGTCATGCTTCTTTAACTTAAAATAAAAGACTTCACTAATTCACTTATATAGACTACACTGTAGAAAGAACGTCAGAAGGAATTATAATGACAGAAAAGAGACAAAAGTGATTAATCATACTAAAGCTCTGGACATAAATCTAATAAAAGAAGATTACAAAAAATCGATCGCTTATTTAGTTGATTGTCACTTACTGTATATAACAGATAAGAAAATAATTAATTTCGAGTTCAGGATGAGAGCGTTAAACATTGAGAAAACAGAAAAGAATTCACAAAAATTGTTCTCCGAATTTTTGCGAATTCTTTCTTATTTCCGATATTCTTTCTTATATATTTAGTAGCTTAGTTAAAGATGAAAGAGCCTCGTTCAGTGCCTCAGACATCTGTATCACTTGATGTTCATTCTCTTTTTTTGCTGAGATTGTTAAAATTATTTTTTCCTTTAAAATACCATAATAAATACCAAAACCGGATTTATTGGTTGGTCCAAAACTAAATGACTCTAATAAATCATAAGGGATTCCTGTTGTAGACAGAAAATCTTCACCTAATATATCTAACCCTTTCGCTGAAAAAAAGATTGTTTCTTCTTCTTGATTAAGAGCCATTTTTTTTAATCCAAACAAGTGACGTTCGGGGCCTTCACCATTTTGACATCGACTGATACGATTCGAGTGCGCTGTTGCGGCTTCTGTAAGTAACGCCACTAACGTTTCTTTAGAGTAGGCATCATTCTTTTCATAAAAAGCTTCTACAAATTCCTTTTTCTCTGAACTAATCGAACGAGCACACTCTGTTCGTCCTTCGTAATACATCCGCATAGCAACAGGCTCATAAACCGATCGTAACTTCCCAAAAACTGTTTGTTGTGCCATTGCCAAAGCAATATGAAAAAATGCATCTGGACTAACTTTTGCCTTTTTCATCCGCTCCTTGCCAATTTCAGGTATTACAAAATGTTTAATAGTATATGAATTATTTTCTTTTTCTACACATTTCTTTGCTCTTTCTAACAAAATTATCACTTTTTCTGTTAGATCCCATTTAATTTTTTTTACTAAAGAGGTTGAACTTTTCCCAAAATCAGTTAAATTACTATCTGCAACTACTTCAAACACTTTCATCAACATATTCAATGTTGGAACACCATCAATTGCGGAGTGTTCCATATTAAACCCAATATATCCATTTTTTGTGACTATGGCCTGTGTTGTTTTTGCTAAAAATTGATGACTGGTATTTAACAATACATCGTTAATCCGCTCATCTTCAGTAGCATCCTCACCTTGTGAGAAGCTCAAAACAAATAAGGCATTTTCAATTTGGTTTAGATTTTGAAGATTTGTTTCATTTAGTTTCAATTGCTCGTAAATCAAAGCAGACTGCTCTCGTTCAACACTAGTAAAATAAGTAATCAAGTGTTCTTCTTTTTTTATTGGATATTTTAATGCCAAAATAGACCTAATGTTTCCTAGTAATTCTTCAATAGCATACATTTCTCCCTGGCTATCTGTCACATCTAAACGAAAGTACGCACCTTTCGCAAAAATCACAACATAACACGCTTGCGTCTTTACTTCTCCTCTATGAAATGAATCCTTATCTTTCCTAGGAATTCTGCAACTTTTGAAAAAATTCAAGTAAAAAGACATATCCACAGACTGATTGTTTTTAGTATGTTCAATTGGATATGCTCCACTAGCCAATTGAATGTACGTTCTGGTCAAACCATATATCAACTGAGCAGCTCTGGCTTCTTTTGTGTCGAATTGATTATAGTATTTAGGATCGATCATCAATGCAAAGTTCGACTCACTTTGTAAATACCCGCGACTTTCTAAATAGTTTTCTTCCCATAGTGGAGCCAACCAACTTCCTGTCATTTGTTCTGCCAGCTGAAGTAACTCTTGTTGCAACACAGCTCCATCAGATATATTAAACATTGCTGCTCTTTTTTTGAAATCAATTAATTCTTCTTTGGTAATTAAAGGTTCCATCCACTCGCATAATGCAGCTAAAGTCTCCTTTAATTTAGGTACAGGAAGTTTTTTTAGTTTTGGTAATAATTGTTCATTATATTTTTCCATTAGACACCTCTACAATCATTTCAATTTTTCCATTTGTATCCTACTAACTTGTATTATACCAATCAACCTTTTCTTTTATGACTTTCCTCAATAAATTCTATTTTTTACTTTGTATGGTAAAAACAATGCGTTTGACATTACATCACTTGGTATTCATTTCATACTTTACCATTTTAATATTCTTCAATAAATCCAGTACCAACAATCCAAAAGAAGATAAAGTGATTTTCTGATTTCAAAAATATAAATCTCAAGCACATTTTCTACTTTTTCACCCATTTTCTGGTGTGCTAACAACAGAATTTTCTCTAATTTTTCGACAAAATACTTTTCACCTCATCTTCTCTATGTCATTTTAATCCCTGCGCAATCATTCATTTTTCAACCTCTTAAAAAAGCGCTTACACATTCTTCGTAAATCTTCTCTCATGTTTGATTATTAAAACAAGCTCAAAAACTCCCCCGGTCCAATTAGTATTTAAGTTATTAATGCCTCCCCTAAAATCTCAATGTTGCTATCTTTATCTCATTTTTCTGGAGAAATTACTCGATTAAAATTGCATATTAGATCTGAGACTCGCAAAAATAAGTGGCCTTTAGTTATAGTCATTGGGATGAAAGCTGGTCTAGAAAAAGATTCTTTCTGATTCTGCGGTCTATTTACATTTAGACGGTGAACTAAAAGGAACTTTTATTTTTGTCCTACACCCAAATAAATTTTTTATTTCTTTCTAGATTCACGCCAACATAAGTAGAGACAAGTTAGAGTTAAAAGCGCAAATAGAGTTTTTTCAAATACATTTTGAAACGAAATAAGTTGAATAATACTGGCAAAGGAAACAAATAAGAAAGCATAGAATTTTGATGACGAATATGTTATTCTTCTTTGTTCGTTAATAATTGTTACAATTAACCTTATTATAAATAATAAAAATGGATTGTTTAAAGATTTTGAATAGGAGAATAAAATTGAAACGATTAAAATAGCTTAAACCAACACAAAAGATGTCATATAATATATTTTCTTAAACATAAAGGACTCCTTAAAAAAACATTCAATTTAATGATTAAACTATCTTTAATTATTTCTCTATTTTCCACTTGACTAACCATAGAAAACGAGGCTGAAACAGAAGTATCTAGCCTCGAAAAATAAGCTCAAATTCACGAAAGTTGATAAGAAGCACTGTAAACGTATCAAATAACTGTAGATTATTACCTACTAGATACTCTTAAAATGCTTGTGACTAAGTAGGGCTTGGGTAATATTAATTCATTACATTCACTTTTTTTACAACAATTTAACCTTATTTCCAAAGAATTATTTCTGCTTCCACTATTTAATTAAATTCCATATGAATGAGGGATAACTCAAAAAATGATGACCTATTTACGTTTTAATTTATAGAGAGTAGAACAATTAAGTTTTCAGTTTCTAAGTGCTGAATTCATTGGCGTTGTTGGTACTGGGTATAATTCTTTATGTCTGAATAATGAGCTTCCATTCCCGCTAAAGCAAAGAATAGCAACCTTATTCATTCCTAAATCGATACTTTTGTAAAGTAGACATGAGTTCCCTACCTATCTAATTTATTTATTTCTTGTATCAATAATAATAGTAACTGGTCCATCATTAATCAAGGATACTGCCATATCAGCCCCGAACTCTCCCGTTTCTACAGGGATATTTAATTCTTTTAACTGTTTATTGAATAGTTCATACAAAGGAACCGCAATCTCAGGTCGTGCAGCTTCTATAAAACTAGGGCGATTCCCTTTTTTAGTCTCTGCATACAGCGTAAATTGAGATACACTTAAAATACTGCCTTGAACCTCTTGAATACTTAAATTCATCTTGCCAACATCATCTTCAAACACACGAAGTTTGCTGATTTTTCGAACTAAATACTCAACATCTGCTTCACTATCAGATTCATGAATTCCGAGTAAAATCATAAATCCTTGGTTTATTTTCCCAATACTTTTTTGATTGGTTGTAACTTCTGCTTGCTTTACTCTCTGGATAACTGCTCTCATAACTACACCTCCTAGCCATTGGTTCGACGAACGTTATAAACGTCTGGTATATTTTTAATTTTATCGACAATCGTTTTCAAATGTGCTAAATTTTGGATTTTTACTGTCACATGAATCATCGCCATCTTATTTTTTGTTGGCTTTGCTTCTACACTAACTAAATTCTTGGTCATCGAACTAATGACTTGCAATATATCATTTAATAATCCACTACGATTATAACCGTAAATTTCTAAATCAGCATCATATTCTTTGTTTGAACTATCGGTATCTTCCCACTCAACTTCGATCAATCGTTGCGCAAGTTCTTCTTGGTGCTGAACATTCGGACAATCTGCTCTATGAATTGAAACGCCACGCCCTTTTGTGATGTATCCGACAATTTCATCTCCCGGTACTGGATTACAACAACGACTGATTCGAACCAGTAAATTTTCAACGCCTTGAATCACGATTCCGCCTTCATGACGAACCTTCATTTTATCGGATTCTTTTTTTACCGGCTGCGTCATCAATTCTTCTGCTTCTTGTTTTTGTCGTTCTATCTCTTGTTCTTTACGTTCCTTTTCAGTTAAACGGTTAAACACTACTTGCGCACTGATTTCACCATAACCAACAGCCGCATATAGATCATCTTCTGTTTGAAAATTAAAACGATCCAACGCTTCCGCCATTTTTGTTTTATTCAAAAACTCTTTTGGTGCAAAGCCATGTTCAATCAAGTATTTACTGATTCCATCGTGTCCTTTAATAATATTAACTTCTCGGTCTTGGATTTTAAAGAATCGTTTGATTTTGTTTCGTGCTTTACTAGTGGCAACCATTTTTAGCCAATCGCGACTTGGGCCAAAAGAATTTGAAGAGGTCAAAACTTCAATAATATCCCCATTTTTCAGTGTATAATCTAGCTGAACCATTTTACCATTGACTTTAGCACCCGTTGTCTTATTCCCAATTTCGGTATGTACACTATAAGCAAAATCTAGCGGACCCGAACCTTTAGGTAATTCTGTTACTTCACCAGTTGGAGTAAAAACGTACACCTTATCGCTGAAAATATCTCCTTTGACGCTTTCCATAAACTCAGATGCATCATAACTCTCATCCTGTAGCTCAAGAATTTCACGAAACCAGCTTAATTGTTTTGTATCAGTATCTTCTTCGACTTTTTCAGCCTTACCTTCTTTGTACGCCCAGTGAGCAGCTACCCCGAATTCAGCGATTTGATGCATTTCATGGGTTCTAATCTGCACTTCTACTGGATTGCCTTTTGGTCCAATAACCGTTGTATGGATGGACTGGTACATATTGGCTTTTGGCATCGCAATATAATCTTTGAAACGTCCTGGCATCGGTGTCCATTTCGTATGAATCGCACCTAGTACAGCATAACAATCCTTGATCGAATCGACAATGACACGGATTGCCAGCAAGTCATAAATTTCATTAAATTGTTTTTTCTGATCTTTCATTTTGCGGTAGATAGAGTATATGTGTTTGGGACGACCGTAGATTTCAGCATAAATATCTAAATCTTCTGTCGCTAATCGGATATCTTCCACGGCTTCCTCAACGTATGCTTCACGTTCGTCTCTTTTACTTTGCATCAGATTAACGATTCGATAATATTGGTTTGGATTGATATAGCGTAATGCCGTATCTTCCAACTCCCATTTAATCCGGCTGATCCCTAAGCGATGAGCAAGCGGTGCATAGATTTCGATTGTTTCTTGCGCAATTCGACGCTGTTTATCTTCACGCAAATGCTTTAATGTACGCATATTATGCAGACGGTCAGCTAATTTCACCATGATTACTCGCAGATCTTGTGCCATTGCCAGAAGCATTTTCCGGTGATTTTCAGCTAGTTGTTCTTCGTGAGATTTATATTTTATTTTCCCAAGCTTGGTCACACCGTCAACTAACATCGCAACATCCGCACCAAATTCATTTGCTAAATCTTCCAATGTTACATCCGTATCTTCAACTACATCATGTAGAAAACCTGTTGCAATAGTATGTGGATCCATCCGTAATTCCGCTAAAATTCCAGCAACTTGTATGGGATGGATAAAATAAGGTTCACCTGATTTTCTAATTTGACCCTCATGTGCTTTTTCAGCATAATCACAAGCTTTTTGAACAAACGCAACATGTTGGGGTGCCATATACTTTGACACGAGCTTAATAACTCCAGGTCCTGTCATTATTTCCTCTTTTGGCATGATTCTCACTCCTCTTTCCTTTTGGTCCGTTATCCGCTATCTCTACGTCGCTTCACTTCCTAGAATAGAGGTACTCCTCTTTCCTTTTGGGTCGCTATCCGCTTTTTCTACGCTGCTTCACTTCCTAGAATAGAGGTACTCCTCTTTCCTTTTGGGTCGCTATCCGCTTTTTCTATGCTGCTTCACTTCCTAGAATAGAGGTACTCCTCTTTCCTTTTGGGTCGCTATCCGCTTTTTCTACGCTGCTTCACTTCCTAGAATAGAGGTACTCCTCTTTCCTTTTGGGTCGCTATCCGCTTTTTCTATGCTGCTTCACTTCCTGGAATAGAGGTACTCTTTTTCAATTAAGAGTTCAATGTCCTTAATATTTATGTAAATAATCGATCATTTAAAAAAAGAAAAGCACCACTTGAAACAGTAGCACTTCCAATATCTTTTATTATACTAACAATTTTTTTGATTTTCAATTCCTCAAATCTTAATTTGATTTTGAAATTAAAGGTAAAATTTCACGACCATTATTAATTCCGATATAAGATGCTCCTGCTTGAAAAAGAAGTTCAATTTCAAGTAGCGTTGGCGCTTTGACGTTTATTTGAAAAGTCATTTGTTTTTTGCGTCCCATTCTAAAAATGCTTATATCATGAATCGCTTGCTCCATTGTCAACCCCACTCCTAAAGAAACTACACTGACATTCGACTTGGCAAGCTCCATGGTTACTACTTGTTTTTGGCTATCCGTCAAATGGCTACTGTCTAAAAAGAATCCCAAAGCTTTTCGTCCAAATGATAGCTGCTCCAAAGTTTGATAACTTTGATTTCCATAAATTTCTAGCTGTTCAGGTTCCATGGTTATAAAAACATCTGACGCACCATCTCTATATAACTGTCCAGTTTCAAATGCTTTTTTTGCTAACGTCCCGCGTCCTAGTGGGAAATCAACGAAACTGCCTACTTGAATCATTGTTCCTGTTAATAATTGTTTTGCTCTTGAAACATTATAAGGTAAAACAAAAATTGAACGAACAGGAAATTCTTTTAAAAAAAGGATTTCTTCTGTGAACTGTTGATCTGTAAATGATG
The DNA here is from genome assembly GCF_058216535.1 of Enterococcus sp. AMC1251. NCBI lineage: Bacteria > Bacillati > Bacillota > Bacilli > Lactobacillales > Enterococcaceae > Enterococcus > Enterococcus sp. AMC1251. Next base: position 2,609,010 of record NZ_CM177098.1, read on the forward strand.
GATCTATTAACATAATTGAAATTCGCTGCAACTCTAACTCCATAAATAACCCCCTAAACCTTACACTAATTCAAATTGATAACTGATGGCGCTTAAAGCATATAATGGTGCTGTTTCAGCACGTAAAATTCGCGGACCTAATCCACAAATAATACCACCACATTCTTGAAAATTTTCAATTTCAGCTAATGAAAAACCACCTTCTGGTCCAAAAACAATCAATATTGACTCTCCAACACTTAATTCTGAAAGTGCTGTTGCAAAGCGACTGCGTTCCCCAACTTTTGCAGACTCTTCATAAGCAATCAACACTTTGTCATAACTAGAAAAAACATCGAGCAACTCTTGTTCTTTCTCTAACAATACAATATCTGGTACAAACTGACGATGAGATTGCTCAGCAGCTTCTACCGCAATTTTTTTCAAGCGTTCAGTCTTTTTGGCCAATTTTTTATAGTCCCATTTTACAACAGATGCTTTAGCTGGAAACCCAAGAAATTTATGACTACCAAGTTCCGTTCCTTTTTGGACCACCCATTCCAGTTTATCCCCTTTAGGATAACCGCAAGCAATCGTAACATTAACTGGCAATTCTTTTTCTGCTTGTTCTTTACTGACTTCTTTTAAATAAACCGCTGCTTCTGTAATTTCGATGATTTCAGCAATAATCGCTAAACGATCGCTAAAAGCCAAAAAAACTTGCTGCTCAGACTCCATTCGCATCACTCGAACGATATGATGATAATTTTCTCCCGTGATCGTATAACGCTCTTTGGATTCATAAGGTTCCGTTAAAAAGTAACGCTGCATCTTACTCTTCCTCTATTTTCTTTAAAAGAATCGCATACCAATCTCCCTGTTGAAAAATCTGATCCACAAGAAAACCTGCTGCTGTCATTTTTTCTATAATCATCGCTTTTTTCTCATGAATGATGCCAGAAACGATCAATGTTCCATCAGTTTTCAATAAACGCCAAGCATCTTCGATCATCAAGGTAATGATATCTGCTAAAATATTCGCTACGATCACATCTGCTTCGATCGTTACGTCTTTCAACAAGTCATTAGCTGAAACGTGAACATCCCTTGCGATTGGATTCATGTCCATGTTTTCTTTTGCCGCAGTCACAGCCACTTCATCTAAATCATAGGCGAAAACTTCTTTTGCCCCCAAATATTTACTCGCAATACTCAATACACCAGAGCCTGTCCCAACATCAAGAAGCGTTTCGTCTCCTCGCAACACGGTTTCCAAAGCTTGTAACGTTAATCGTGTTGTTGGATGCGTTCCTGTTCCAAAAGCCATTCCAGGATCTAGGGTAATTATTTTTTCAAACTCATCATGTGCCTCATATTTTTCCCAACTTGGAACAATCGTTAGAAAACGGGTCACACGAACGGGATGATAATATTTTTTCCACGCTGTCGCCCAATCACTTTCAGCAACTTCACTAACACTCACTTCATTTTTACCGATTGCAAGCCCAAATTCAGGTAAACGGGTAATACTTTCTTTAATAAAAGGAAGTATTTCTGGTAAAAAAGTTGTTTCAGGAAAATAAGCCATTATCAAAGCCCCATCTTTGATATGCGTGAATTGTTCTTTATCAAGTAATTCTCCATAAAGATCACTTTGGAAATTTTCTACATCTAAAGAATCTTCAATAGCAACACCACTAGCTCCTGCTTCCATCATAATATTGGAGATTGCTTCAACCGCTTCACTGGCTGTTTCAACTTTTACTTCTGTCCATTTCATACGATCACCTCTTTTAATAGCTTGGATAAGCGATATATGTATCGCCCTCTGCTTTTTGATACTTTTGAACGTAGTTTTCAAAAGCTTCTTGCGACCATTTCAACTCGAATACTTCTTGTTCTTCATCTGTTAAAAAATCTAATAAATCACTTTGCCCTTCTGTTAAAACATCATTTAAATAATCGACAAAACCATCCAGCACAGACTGTTTGATTCCTTTTTTGCCCTCATAAGGAATGGCCGCTAGAAATTCTTCCTCAGCTAAAGAAGATTTGTCAGGATTATAAAACAAAATACCATCTTCAAATTCAATGATTTCTTCTTCTGAAACTGTTCCTTGTGCATCATCGATTTGTTCATGAGTAATATTTTCAGCAAACAAACGAAAGACAACCTCAATTATATGGTTTTTACTGTCCCAATCAAGAGCTACATCATATTCTGTGATTTTCTTGGTAATTTGTTGATCTAAATAAGTTAACATCGTTACTTTTTTCATTTATTTTCTTCCTTCCAACCAAAGTCTTTTTGATCAATATCACTTCTTCTTTGTTTTGAGATATAAGGGTTTCCTGAAACGATATACCTTAATGGCCATTCCGTCCAAATCCCTTTGTTAGGAATTCCAATTCGAGGAAGTGAAATGATTTTTTTAGGCGTTTTTCTTTTTTGGGGAACGATTCGTAATGAACTATCAAAGATCGATTGACCATACAATTCTTTGTCAATTCCTAAAGCAGCGACTAGTTTTCCTGGTCCATTAGATAACTCGATTCCTTTACGCCCTTTGCGATTTTCTTCCATTTTTTTGATTCCTTCAACAGGTTCGATGGCGCGGATCATGACCCCTTGAGGTTGACCTTTTTCTTGCGTCACCATATTTAAAATCAAATGCGTATGCATTGTATATAAATAAATTGTTCCCGGTTTTTCATACATCGCTTTCAACCGCGGCGTATTCCGCAATCCAAAACTATGAGCTGCCTTATCTTCTGGACCTAAATACGCTTCTGTATCAACGATATAACCAGCAAGTATGCCAGATTCAGTTTCATGTTCTAAGTACATTCCTAATAAAAACTGAGCGATCTCTTCTGTTGATTTTGTATTAAAAAAATTTATCGTATCATTCATTATTTTTCACCACTTCCTATCATACACGAATCTAGGCCTATTATCCATTGAAATAGCAAACGATTAGTAAGATAAATCAATATTTCTTCTTGGTTTAATCGACTAAATAAACTCAAATGCAAACGTACGTTCATTGTGGTATAATAAAAAATAAAGAATTTTTTATCTAGCGTCATAGGCTACTCTTTCAGAAAAAAGATTAAACAGCTCTTTCAGCTTTTAAAATAAGGAGGTTCAACGATGCAAAAACCATTAGCTTATCGCATGCGTCCACGTAATTTAGATGAAGTCGTTGGCCAACAACATCTTGTTGGATCAGGAAAAATTATTCGTAGAATGGTAGAAGCTCGTATGCTTTCATCTATGATTTTATATGGTCCACCTGGTACAGGTAAAACTAGTATTGCTAGTGCGATCGCAGGTTCTACAAATTATGCTTTTCGCCTATTGAATGCTGCAACAGATACTAAAAAAGACCTACAAATTGTCGCTGAAGAAGCAAAAATGAGTGGCACAGTGATCTTATTATTAGATGAAGTTCATCGTTTAGACAAGACAAAACAAGATTTCCTATTGCCACATCTTGAGAGTGGTCGAATTATTATGATTGGTGCAACAACTGAAAATCCATATATTACAATCAATCCAGCTATTCGGAGTCGGACACAAATTTTTGAAGTCAAACCATTAACTGAGTTAGATATTCAAAAAGCTGTCAAAGAAGCCCTGTCTGATTCTAAACGTGGCTTAGGAGAGTTTCCAGTTATTTTAGAAGAAAAAGCATTGCAACATTTATCACGTGCAACAAACGGCGACTTGCGCAGTGCCTTAAACGGGCTCGAATTAGCTGTAAAATCAACACCTGAAAATGAAAATAAAGAGATTAACATTACCCTTTCGATCATTGAAGAATGTGTGCAACGCAAAGCGTTAACTCATGATAAAAACGGTGATGCTCATTACGATGTGATCTCTGCTTTTCAAAAATCGATTCGAGGCAGTGACACAGATGCAGCCCTTCATTATCTGGGTAGATTAGTTGAGGCTGGTGATTTACCAATTATTTGTCGCCGTTTAATGGTGATTGCTTATGAAGATATTGGGTTAGGAAACCCGCCTGCAGCTGCTCGTACGATAACTGCTGTTCAAGCCGCTGAAAAACTCGGTTTTCCCGAAGCACGCATTCCACTTGCTAGTGTAGTTATCGATCTATGCTTGTCACCAAAATCCAATTCTGCCATCAGTGCAATCGATGCTGCCCTCGCTGATATAAGAGAAGGAAAAGCTGGAGATGTTCCGAATCATTTACGTGATAGTCATTATTCTGGCGCTGAAGAATTGAATCGGGGAATTGGATACCAGTATCCTCATAACTTCGAAAATGCTTGGGTTTATCAGCAGTATCTACCTGATAAAATAAAGAATGCTCACTATTATGAACCAATCGATACTGGAAAGTATGAACAAGCATTACACCAACAGTATCAACGAATCCAAAACTGGAAAAAAGAAAGTAAGTCTAAATAATAATTCGCTTAAACAGCTAAGCGCTCTCTTTGCTGTTTAAGCTATGTTGTGCTATTATAAAGATGGTAAATCTGTGATGTACGCGTTGTCTTTTTTGTGTGTTGACCGAACATTTTATTGATATCTAGGGATCCTTCTGGTACCTAAGCTGGTAACATGCCTTATCACTTGGTAGTTCGAAGCTGTCAGTCGTGGAACCCACCTGCTTTGTTTGCGGGTTCAATACTATAGGACGAATAACGGCATCAACGGATTTTACCATTTTTATTTAAATTATCGAACAATTTGCGAAATGCAAATTGTTTTTTATTTGATGGAGGTTTAACTATGATTCGCACTCTTATTTTTGTATCAGCAACGTTATTAGTTATTATCGGCATTTATTTATTAAAGAAGTCAACTATTTTTCTGCCACTAATGCACAATGGTGAACTTGATGAAAATAAACAGTTTTTACACCAGTTTGGTATTTTTTATCTAATCCTAGCCGCCATTGGTATTTTAGTTGGGATCTTTAACCTAAAATTTTTCTCATTGCTCTATATTTTTAGTTTGCTTGTGATTTCGTCTGTATTTAGTGTTATGTTTGCCAAGAAGATACTATGATAGGATCTTCTTTTTTATTTTCCTTTTTCACGGTTTTGTTCTACAATTAACGTATTAAAAACTATCTATTCTCAACTATTTGGAAGGAGTGATCACAATGTTACAAAATTATCGTAAAATCATGGTTGCCGTTGATGGATCGTCTGAAGCAGAATTGGCTTTTCAAAAAGCAATGAATGTCGCTGTAAGAAATGATGCAGAATTACTATTAGCTCATATTATTGACACACGCGCATTTCAATCTGTTTCTTCTTTTGATGGTGTTTTAGCTGAACAAGCATCAGAAATGGCGAAACAAACACTTGAAGGATACAAAAAGCAAGCGAAAGAACATGGTTGTGAAAAAGTAGCTAGTGTCATTGAATATGGTTCTCCCAAGTCACTGATCGCTAAACAGCTACCCAAAGATCATGAAGTTGATTTGATCCTGTTAGGCGCAACTGGTCTAAATGCTGTTGAACGTTTATTTATTGGCTCTGTTTCCGAATATGTTATTCGTAATGCAGCTTGCGATGTATTGGTCGTAAGAACTGATTTAAACAATAAAATTCCTGTTCAACAAGACGATAAGTAGTTTTTCGAAAAAAAAAAGCAACCCGATTTCTTTGTCGAGTTGCTTTTTTATGATCCTTATTTTCTTAAACGCTCAACATCACGAGCAATCATTAATTCTTCATCAGTAGGAATCAACAATACTTTAACTTTAGAGTCCTCCGTCGAAATCACTGATTCTTTTCCACGAACATTGTTCTTCTCATCATCCAATTCGCAACCAAACCAAGTCATGCCTTTGATTACTTCGCTACGAACGTGCGAATCATTTTCACCAATTCCGGCAGTAAAGACAATTGCATCTACACCGTTTAAAACAGTTACGTAACTACCAATGTATTTACGAATACGATCTGTAAAGATATCATACGCCACTTGAACAGCTTCTTTATCCATGTTTGCTTCTAAATCACGCATGTCACTAGAAATGCCAGTCAAACCAAGCAACCCTGATTTTTTATTTAAAATATCAATCATGTCTTTGATATCAGTCAATTCAAGTTTTTCCATTAGATAAGCTAGTAAAGAAGGATCGATATCTCCAGAGCGAGTACCCATTGTTACACCTGCAAGTGGTGTGAATCCCATTGATGTATCCACAGATTTACCACCATCAACTGCCGTGATTGAAGCTCCATTACCCAAGTGGCAAGTAATGATTTTTAATTCTTCAATTGGACGACCTAACATTTCAGCTGCACGTTCTGCAACAAATTTGTGGCTTGTTCCATGCGCACCATATTTACGGGCTGCAAATTTTTCATAATATTCAGTTGGAATACTATATAGGAAATTGTGTTTTGGCATTGTTGTATGGAAAGATGTATCAAACACAGCAACACTGATAATACCAGGTAAGATTTTTTTGAATGCTTTGATTCCCATTGCATTCGCTGGATTGTGTAATGGCGCAAGTTCTGCTAATTTTTCAATTTTTGCTAAAACTTCATCGTCAATAACAACTGAATCTTTAAAGTCTTCTCCACCAGCAACGACACGATGTCCAACACCAGTAATTTCATCAAAAGAAGCTAAAATGTTTAATTCAGTTAATTTATCTAATAACATTTTAACTGCAACATCATGATCGTTGATGTCGATGATTTCTTCATATTTTTCATTATCGCCAAATTTGATTGTAAAAATTGAATCATTTAAACCAATTCGCTCAACGATTCCTTTAGCGACTACCTCTTCAGTTGGCATTTGATATAATTGCCATTTTAAACTTGAACTTCCAGCATTGATTGCAATTGTTTTAGACATAATATTCTCCTCTTTATCAGTTGTTTTTATTTTAAATTTGAAGACTTCCAAGCCTCAAATTGTTGAAAAAATTGTGTGGCTCTCATAGGATCTTTCAGTGAACCTAATTTTGCAACAAGGACTTCTTTTGCCTGCTCGCTATGTTCACCTTTATTTTGTACAATTAAAATACTTTTGCTTGACTGAGCTGATTGGAACAACTCATCTGGTAATTGGATCATTCCTTGTAAATAAACATTTTTTTGCAACCAATTTTTGAAAAATGAACTCTGTTCTGTCTCTAAAATAGTCGTCGGTATTAAAAATAGTCCGTAGCCATCAGGTCTAACAAATTTCATTGATTGTTCCATCAATACATGATGAGCATAACTGTGTCCTTCTTCTGCTACAGAATCGAATGCTTCAACTTTTTCATCGTTGGGGTAGTATCCAATTGGCAAATCACTTATTGCTACATCTACTGGATCAACAAGTAAGTTCTGCACCCCATCTTGGTGAAAAAGTTTTATCGGTGCTTTTGTCCATTGAATGTTGGTTGCTGAAATAGATAACAATGTATCATCAATATCCACACCGTATCCTTGAACTGCTCGGTCTTTTGACTCTAAACTAAGAATAACTGTCAAAAGTAAATTTCCCATGCCAGACGCAATATCTAATATTCTTAACGTGCCACCTGAAAAGAGATGCTCGATCAAATAAACAAATAAAAAACCGATACTATCTGGCGTTAGTTGATGATTTGCCTGTAAGGGCTCTGCTTTATTCCCTTTAAGTAAAATCAACTGAGACAAACGTCTAATTTCTTCAGGTTCTAATTCGATAGCTTGTAGTTGTTGATAGATGGTTTCAAGTTTTTGAACGGTTTGTTCATCTGGTACACCATCTTGCACACGTACTTGATAAGTATCAATGATATTTTCACCATTTTCAATGTACGCATCTAAAAAAGAAGTATCTAAAGACCGTTTAAGTAAGCCGATAGCTTGTTCCGTTAACTCGAAAGCCTTTTCTATTTTCTCAGGGAACAAAAGAAGCACCTCAATTTCCTTCTATAGTATAACAATTTTCATACCTGTTCTATTTTAACGAAAAACCAGACAATAATCAATCAATTTCCTAATAATATTTGTAAATCACTGACTTCTCTTATTTTTATGAAAAATAGTAAAATCATTCTAATAGATTTTTTGTAAAAAAAACGAATCTCTGTATTAGTTTTTTTCATTATGAGTTTGATACACATTTCACAGATTTTGATTGTTATAATTTTGATATTTTAATCAATTACGTTATCCTTTTTACGTTGATCTTTTTTAATTTCTTGATATTCTTCTTGAAAAGTATACGTAGCTTGATCTAATTGAACGACAACGCTTAATGTTACTTGATCATATTCATACTGTAAAACTCCCGTCGAAAAATTCTGATGCCCTTTCTTAGCGAGTGATTGTTTTTCTTTCCTGATATCAGAAAGAAACATACTTACCATTGTTTTAGCAATATAGTAATCTTTGGTTTTTTTTGTAAATCGTTGTGTTAGTTGAAAGTCTTCCAAAACAAGAGTAAAAATAAAACTAAATAAAAAAATAAATAGTAATGTCGTTAATAATACTCCTCCTTTAAATCTCTTATTCATGTTCGTTCTCCTGTGTAATGATCCACTTTGCCATAACATTCAAATTATTTTCGAAGACTACTTTTATTGCGATGGATTTACCTTCCTCTATAAAATTTGCTTGTTCGACCCCAATCAAAAGAGGATGGTAACCTCCATTCTCTACTTTTACAATTTTACCTAATTTGTGTTCAATCCAAACAGACTTATTATTTTTTTTATTTTTAAGTATAATTTTATTCTCTTGAGTTTCCTCGTAGCGACAGTTTTTCAACTCATTCTCTAATTGGATCACAAATATATGCCATTCTTTTTCTCGTTCACTTTTCAAATAATTAGTCACAATAGCTGCATTCTTAATCGAAGCTGAAAAGAGCATGCAAATGAACGATAATAGAAACAACGCAAATAAACATTCTATTAAAGTAAAACCTAAAAAACTATTTTGTGTTTTACTCTTTCTTAATTGTAAACGTTTCTTTTCCATCTAGAATCTCCACTTCGATCAACTTGTTTCCGGATGTATAAAAACGTAGTTGATACTTATTATTGTCTAAGTGTATATCTTGATTTAACGCTCCTCCATGATTTTCATAGCGTTTCATTTCTTCATATAAAACCCTATGAAGCACTAATTGATTCGTTGCTTGCTTATTCTTTTTTAGTAGAAATGTATTCAATGAAAAGTAACTTCCAATTATTAAACACAACAAACCCAATGCAATTAAACTTTCGAGTAAAATGTACCCTTTACAATTCTTTGATTTTCTTAACATAACGACCACTCCCCAACTGAAATTGGAATTCGATCAATTGTTTTTTATCTGTCCATGAAAAAGAAAATTTGGATAACTTCCCACTATTTCCAGATCCTTTTTTAAATGTGAGTTTTTCAGGTCCAGCACTTTGTAATGATGAAGGAATCTTCAATATTTCTGCCTCTAAATTTTGACCATTTTTAGGAATCAAGAAATTAATCTGCTGGCTCTGCTCAAAAAATACGATCTGTGTGTCTATTCCATTTACAATAGCCATTTGTTGAGTAAAGAGCATTTTCTTTTCAAATGAAGATAAAAATTGTTCCACTTCTAATACGTGTTTCCATTTATTTATAGCAAGTGTTGGTAGTAGCATAAATATCGTGCAGATAAATAAAACAACTAAAGATTCTATTAAAGTAAAACCTTTTATATTCACTATTTATTCGCCTGGTACTTATCATATTGCTCTTGTGTAATATATTCTTCTTTTAACAGCTGATCTATTGTTGGGATTTGATTTTTTTCCATGGTATAAAGATCGATTTGCGTCTCTACTATTTTAACGATTGCTTCCTTGCCTTTTTTATCTACACCTTCTTTATGCTTTGAAAGATTTGGAACAAACAACAGGATCAAAACAGAAATTATCAACAGTACAACAAGCATTTCTAATAGGGTAAACCCATTATAATTTATTCGTTTCTTTTTCATAAAAATTCCTCCATTCCACCATAAATAGGTAATAGCATTGCTGCATAAATACTAACTACCAATAATGCAACAACTAAAAATATAATTGGTTGAATCCATTGAACCATTTTTTCCATTCGTTTAAAAAAATGCTGCCAGCAAAGTTCACTATATAAAATCAACTCTTTTCCTAACTTGCCTTTGATTTGCCCTTGTTGGATAATCAAAGATAGTTCAAGAGAAAAGAAAGAAAATTTGGGTAATTGTTCATAAAACGTATTACCTAACATTGATTGCTCTTCAATCTTTTCAGCTAACTCACTCATTAACGATTGCTGATCTGTCCCTTGCATCAATTGAATGATCATTTTAATTTCTAATCCTTGAGAAAATAGCTTGCCCCATTCAAGTGCAAAAAATGCTGAATTATATTCCCTATAAAGTTTTCCAATAAATGGTATCTTAGATACAAATGTAGCTCTTTGTAAAAAGTTTTTTTTGCTTAAATACCAACGTATCAAAAGAATGATCATTGTTAGACTAAGCAAAACTGCCAGAATATAATAGGGACTTTGCTGAATAAATTGAATCCCAATATTGTCTGCTTGAATCGTTCCATTTGTCATTAACTGAGGTAGGAGAACTTGACGAATGCTTATCAAAACAACCGTTAAAAAAAGTAAGAGCAATACAGGATAACTAATGACTTTATAAAAATTTTGTTGCTGCTTATCAACAATTTTCATATGTTGCTTAATTTTTTTTAATGTTCCTGCTAAATCTCCATGAGTTTGAGCAAATTCAATTTGAGTAATGATCGTTGTCTTGAAGCCAAGTTGAACCAAACCTCCATGTAGTGAATCTCCACGTTCCATGCCATTAATCATGTAATCGATCGTTAATTCTGAAATCGAATGTGATTTCTTCATAAACATCAAACTTTCCTGAATTGTAAATCCATTACTTAATAAGTCAGCTAGTAATTGAATGAACAATTGTTGTTGTTGCTTCGATAATTTAATGCTCTTTTTCTGCCTCAAATGTTTGATTATCGATAAATCCATACGCCCAAACCTTTCTTAATTCTTTCGACCACTTAGAAGTCGTTTGCTTTGAAAAATTATAATCCATAAGCAACCCACTAATTTCTCTGTCGTTAATAGTCTTAAATGGTAATAATCTTTGGTAAATAATACCCGTTATGCATTCAGCGATTTCTCTTTGTTGAACACCCAGTTCAGCCAGTCGCTCATACACTCCGCTAATACTTCTTGCATGAATCGTTGCAAATACTGAATGTCCTGTAAGTGCCGCTCTGATTGCAGCTTGCGCAGTAAGTCCATCTCGAATTTCTCCGATGATTAAAATGTCTGGTCTATGACGCAAACAAGCCTTAATCAATACGTCATAAGTCAAATCGATTTTAGTATTGGTTTGTAGCTGTAGAAATGATTCTTCTTCAATTTCCACCGGATCTTCTATTGTAATCACTTGTTGAAATTGATCTGTTTCTTTCGCTAACTTATACATCAGTGTAGTCTTCCCAGATCCAACAGGTCCACAAAATAAATGTAATCCACGTCGTTTTACGTGACTTCTAATGTTTGTCAATTGTTGTGGTAAAAAATAATTCTCCTGACTATTTCCAAAAACATGTAAGAACCGAATCACTAAACTTTCTCTTTGTCTAAAATCACCCACTGTTGATAATCGTAACCGTATCTCCCTCTGATTGGTTGCATATGTTGCAGCACCAACTTGAGCTTTTCTTCTTTCCCCAACATCCATACTGCCAATAAATTTAAAATGAAAAATTAATTTTTCTCCTTCACTTTCATTTAATTCTTTAAAAACAACTCGGCGTTTCCCCTTTCTTGCAAATATCTGAACCTTATTCTGATTAGGTAAAATGTAGATATCCTGCAAACATTCTGTCATACCCCATTCAATTAATTTTAGAGAAAGCTCTTTAATGTCCATTTTTTCCCTCCTTGCAATAATATACGCAGTTAAATAGAAATTTAGTGTAAAAAAAACTGAAACAAAACTTTTTTCGTTTTGTTCCAGTTCTTTAGTTTAAAAATATTTATTACTTGAGAATTTCTTATTTTGAACAAAAATAAAGCCATAAATGTTGAAAATCAACACTTACAGCTTTACCAAGAGTTCTGATGCACTATCTTCCCCAAAATAGTTTATCGTTTGATATATCTATTATACTAAAAAAATGACCAGAATAACTTTCAGAAATTGTGAATTTTATTAAAATTTTTGAGAAAAAGTAGCTCTTGCTTAAAAGGGTTAAGCAAGAGCACTGCTTTATCAAGTGATAAAGACTTAGATCAGCTTTATTATACCAAAAAATTTTTGAATATTTTCTCAATTTTTTAGTAAAAAGTGATAAATTTTTGACAATACTTGAGGAGAATTTGATTTTTAACACTTTCTTTTTGATTTATCGGATAAACCAAGGTTACTCCAATAAAAAAACTAACTAGCATTCTTTGTATGAGCAACGTCGTTGAAAAATCAGTATGTTTCTATAGGTCATCAAATAGAGAAAGCAATGTATTTTCAATTTTGCCCATAATAGGCACTCGCACCATGTTTTCTAAAATAATGCTTGTCTAAAAGATATTGAGGAATTGGGAGCACAGCGTCATTTACAACTTCCGTTATAGATGCCATTTCAGCTATCTCATCCAAAACAATACTATTTTCTACAGCTTTTTGAGGTGTTTTCCCCCAAGTAAACGGTCCATGACCATATACTAATACCCCAGGCACGGCTAAGGGGTCAATCTTTTTTTCCTTGAAGGTTTCCACGATTACTTTTCCTGTCTCACGTTCATAGGCTAAAGTAACTTCCTCAGACGATAACTGACGAGTACATGGAATAACACCATAAAATGTATCTGCATGAGTGGTACCGTATGCGGGTATTCCTCTGCCTGCCTGCGCCCACATTACTGCATTCTTTGAATGTGTATGTACTACTGAATTAATTTCTTTAAAAGCTTTGTATAATTCAACATGGGTAGCTAAATCTGAAGACGGCTTCAATTCACCATTTAGCACTTTACCATTTAAATCAGTCACAACCATATCAGAAGCCTTCATTGTTCTATAAGGAACACCGCTAGGCTTGATAACAATCAGACCTGCCTCTCTATTGATTTCACTAACATTCCCCCAAGTAAGCTTTACCAATCCAGCCTCTGGTAAAGCCAAGTTTGCCATAAAAACTTGTTCCTTCATCTCTTGAATCAAGATTTCATTTTCCAATGTAGCCAGCCTCCTTTAAATAAGGAAATAGAAAAGCTTTCGCTTGCTCAATTTCTTTTTCTGGTGTTTTACTATTCTCACTCCACATCTCGATTAAAAATGGTCCTGTGTATTCCAAGCGTTTTAATGTTTTTAGACAACCCAAAAAATCAACACAACCAGTCCCAAATGGAACTTCTTTAAATTTACCAGCAAATTGTTCAGTTACTGCTAAAGTATCTTTCAAATGAATCGCGGAAATCTGATCGATTCCAAGTTCCAATTCATGCCCAACATCGTTTTTCGGCCATGCTGATAAATTGCCAAGATCAGGATAGACTTGTAAGTATGGCGAGCGAATTTGTTCTTTAATTTTTAAAAATTTAGAGATAGAATTCATAAATGAATCGTCCATGATTTCTATTGATAATGCGATTTCCTTTGAGGCAGCCATAGCTACAGCTTTTTTCAAATTTTCAATAAAGTATTCTCTTGATCTTAGAGTTTTTTTTTCATAATAAACATCATAGCCTGCTAATTGAATAGTTCGTACACCTAAATCAGAAGCTAAATTTATAGCTTTTTCCATTAGAACCAAGGCAGTTTCGCGTATCTTTTGGTCTTCAGAACCAAATGGAAAACGTCTATGACCACTTAAACAGATTGATAATATCTTTACATTGGTTTCATGAATTGCTTCTCTCACTTCTTTACGCTGTTCATTTGTCCAGTCTAGTCTTTTGAGGCGCTCATCTGTTTCGTCAATCGACATTTCAATAAAGTCAAACCCCAGCTTCTTTGTAAGTAATAAACGCTCTTTCCAACTAATATTTTTTGGAAGTGCCTTTTCGTAGATTCCTATTGTAGTCATTGATGTCACCCCCAAATACGTTTTATTTCATCTTGAAAATCTTGTGCAGCTTTTTTAGGATTGGCAGAAGCGGTAATCCCTCGGCCTGTAATAAATGTATATACTTCAAGATCTTTGAATAGTTTTAAGGTCTGCACCTCTAATCCACCAGTAACCGACACTTTAAAACCCATCTCGATCAATTTTTTTACCTTTGCTAAATCTTTTTCTCCCCATGTTTCACCTGCCAAAAGAGCATCTCGGCTTTGGTGATAAATCGCTTGAGAAATGCCAGCGTCCAACCATTTTTGAGCTTGCTCATACGTCCAATCTCCATACAGTTCAACTTGCACCTCTTCAATTTCTTTCGCTGCTGCCTTCATTGTTGGAATCGTTGCACAGCAAATAACTGTCATCCAATCTGCTCCAGCATCTCGACAATTTTTTGCTACAGTTCCTCCAGCATCCGCACATTTTGTATCTGCAACTACCCTTTTATCGGGATACAAAGCTCGAATACAACGAACTGCTTGTGCTCCTACTTGTAAACAAAGAATCGTTCCAACTTCTAAAATATCTACAATTTCGCCGACAGCAATCACGTCTTTAATTGCACTAGGTAAATCCGAATGATCTAAAGCTATCTGTAAATTAGGTCTACTCATTTATTTCTCTCCTTATCATTATTCAAGTTGGAACAAAAGTACATAACATTTTAAAAGAGTTACTTCTGTTCCAACCACTTATTTTAACCCTATTAATTAATTGAATTTCGCAGCTAGATCCGTTTCTTGCACACGTTCACTGATTTCTTTAGCAGACATTACATTTTTAACACCCACAACTGTGATCCCCTTTTTCTTAGCGTCTTCAAACATGTTTAGAAAATTCATTGGACAAAAAACAACATCATACTGTCCAGCTGTACTTTTTCCTTCTGAAATTGCACAATGGTGAATGTTTGTAATAGTAAATCCCAATTCATTCAGAGCTTTTTCCACACTTTTTTTCATCATTAAACTTGTCCCTGATCCATTTGCACACGATACTAATACTCTCATTTTAATTTCCTCCTCGTATAATTTAAAAGCATAGTAGACTCGTAGAAAAACAGAAAAATGTATTTGTGACATTTTTCATCATAGGCATATTCATCGTTTCTCTTAAATCTTCTACCCTTACTTAGTAACTTGCCCACGTAACACTATAATAACTAAGCGCTTTTTGCCGCCATTTTTTTTACGTATTCATCATAATTTTCAGTAATCAAGAAATATCCTTCTGGATTTGCTCGATATTGTAATTGTGGAATTGCCAACAATAAAATCACTACTAGGGCAACGCCAAAATAACCTAAATATTTCATTAGTATAGTCATCACTGGCCAAACTGTTGCCCAATCAAACATGCCAATGTACCCACCATATTGCGATAACCCAATAAACGCAGCTATCAAAGCAGAACCTAGTACTTGAATCACTCCAGAAATAAATGGGAAAATACAAGCTGCTTTTAATCCGCCACGATTATTTGCATAAACTGCAATCACAGCATTATCAAAGAATAACGGAATAAATCCTGCAATAACGATCACAGGTGATTTAAATAAAATCAATAACCCAATCGTTATAAATTGCCCCAAAGCACCCAACAGGAATCCAATCGTCACGGCATTTGGTGAACCAAATCCAAAAGTCGCAGCAACATCAATTCCAGGAACTGCACCTGGTAATAGTGTATTAGATATTCCTTGGAACGACTCAGTCAGCTCCGAAACGAAAGTTCGAACACCTAATTGTAAAATAGCTAGATACACGGCAAAATACAATGCAGTTTGTAAAATATAGAAAAAGAAACTTTGTCCCTCCACCATAAACTCTGCCTCAATCAAATACGCAGGCCCTAATACAACTAAAATAATTCCAAAGAAAAAGAGCATTAAAATTGAAGTAGCAACCATATTCTCATTGAAAATAGATAAAAAGCCAGGTAATTGCACATCTTCTAACTTCCGATTATTTTTATTTTTTTTCATTTTTTCAGCTAATCGAGCGAAGATATAAACACCAAACATTTGTTGGTGAGCAATTGCAAATCCTGCTCCTTCAGTCAAGTCTTGTGTAATATCAACTGTTAAGTTCGACCCGACCGCCCAATAGCAACCTAAAATAAGTCCCATGATCAATAATATTTGAATTTGTCCTAAATTAGGAAAGCAAAACAGCAAAATCCAAAAGGCTGTTGCCGCTTGCTGAATTTGAACGTTCCCAGTTGTAAACACTGCTCGTAATTTTGTATATTTTTTGAAACGAACCAATAAAATATTCATGACAAACGCAATCAATAATAAAATCATCGTATCACTAAATGTTCGCCCAAAAGTTTCTTCGATTCCTGCTGTTACAGCATTTTGACCAAAATATGGATCAATGACCATCGCATCTAAATTAAACCGTTCTTTTAAACCGACTAAGATTGGCCGGAAATTATTAACTAAACCGCCTGAACCAACAGTTAAGATCAAGTAGCCGACTGTTGCTTTTAAAAAACCAGCAATACTTTCATATAATGGCTTTCTAAGTAGAACATAGCCCAATAGAACAATAAATCCAATTAAAAATGCTGGCTGGGTCAAAATATTCGCTGCAAAATAATCCCAAATCCTCATTAGAAAATCTAATACTTGTGTCATTTATTCCCCTTCTTTCTATAGATCAAAAGTTGCCATCACATTTTGATAATCCTTTATCGTCTCTATTGTCATCAATGAATCAATCAACCCGTCGGTCATTAACATTTCTGATAATTTTGAAATATTTTCTACGTGTTCTTCACTATTTTTAGCTGCTAATGTGAAAAATAAACGTGCATTTTTTTCAGGATTACCTTCTTCAAAAATGACATCTTGATTCATTTTTGTAAATGAAATAGCTGTTCCTAAAACGCCTTGACTATCTTCAGATGAATGAGGCATAGCAACACCTGGAACAATCACGATATACGGTCCATATTTTTGAACACACTCTATGATTTCATCAATATACGGTTGCGTAATGACGCCTTTTTCTAACAATGTCTGGCAGCTAAGAATCACAGCATCTTCCCAATTATCAGGTGTTTTTTCACAAAATCGAATCAACTCATTATCATAAAAATATTTTAGCATCTGCTTTCTCCCTTCTTATAGAAATGATGGAAACGGCGTGTCATTGTCTGTTGCAAAGACATCGTCAAACCCACGATAGAAGTTAAATTCAAGTTTGTCTTTATCATTGGGATACGTAAATTTTCCACCGACTTGCCAAATAAATGGTTTGAATTGATAATCCAAACGATCTTTTTTAAATTTCCAAATTTCTGTGATTTCTTTTGGATCAGCCATAAAATTTGCCCAAATATCGTAATGAACAGGAATAACAACCTTAGCATTTAACGATTCAGCCATGCGCAACATATCAACTGACGTTACTTTGTCGGTTATTCCCCGAGGATTTTCTCCGTAAGCCCCTAAACAAACATCGATTTTATGTTCATTACCATGTTTGGCGAACATATTTGAATAATGAGAATCACCCGCATGATAAATATTCCCACCGCTCGTTTCGAACAAATAATTAACAGCGATTTCATCCATATCTTGAGGAACTTTCCCTTTTAATGTCACTTCTGGGTCTTCGCAAGTTACTAATGCTGTTCTGTCGAAAGCTTCTAATGCTACGATATCTACATCCTTGATTGAAACACGATCACCAGGTTTTACAATCGTTGTTTTCTCTTCTGGAACTCCCCACTTTAACCAAGTCTCAACAACTTCTTTTGGACCAATAAAACGTGCATTTGGACAATTTTGATGAACTGCCGCAGCTGTATTAATATCCAGATGATCCGAATGAATATGGGTAACGACCAACGCATCAACGGCTTTAACTGCAAATGGATCGATGACAAACGGCTGCGTTCTGAGATTAGGCTGCATATTTTCGCATCCACTCATCCGCATCATTTGATGTCCTTTTTTCATTTTTCCATTACCGTGCGATCTTTTCCCTGTTCCACACCACAAGTCACACAAAATATTAGTCCCTTCATGTGACTTCAACCAAATTCCGGTGCAACCTAACCACCATATGGAGACCGTTCCCGCTTTGACTTCTTCTTGTTCGATTTCTTCATTTAAATACGTTCCCCATTCAGGAAAAGTACTTAAAATCCAGCTTTCTTTTGTTACATCATGAATTGTTGCCATATGATCCCTCCGTAATGTCTCAATCTCGTTTACACTTTTCATTCTACAATATTTTTAACCGTTTTCAATCTATTTATAAGATCGTTTACCTTATTTTAAGAACGTTTTCAACGAAGAAGAATCTATATCAAACCATAACATCTTTTTTTATGTTCATATCGCTTTTTTTATGATATAGTTTCGATGAGGTGAGAAATATGAAAAATTGGGTTTTAAAAAGTCTTTACTTTGGGAAAAAAGTCTTTTTATGGATTGTTTATTTGTTGTTTGCTCTATACGTCTATTATCTGGTCACTCGTTCTCAAGAAATCGGAGCAAAGCTTATTTTTGGCTGCTTAGGAGGTGTTATGCTTAGTGTTGTTATCCTTTTTGAGTATTTAAAAAATATCTATGAAAAAATGATTTATGCGTTAACCGTTGATTGTGATTTAAAAAAAGCGGCTGCTTTAAAAGAAATTCTTAAGAAAAAAGATTTGTTTAATGGCTTCAAACAGTCTATTATTATTTTTGACAGCTTACTTTTTTTAGACGAAGGAAATTATCAAGTTTGTTTGGAACACTTACATAAGAATCAGCATTTCTTTCACTCCACATTAGATTACCTCTTCATTTATTATCATACGCAAATGTATTGCTTTTCTTTTTTAAACGATGAAGAAAGTTTAAATCGTTGTCTAGAAAGTTTGTTTAAACTGAAAAATGTCAAAAAGAAGCAGATCAGTGGATTGTTTTCATGGAACGAAATTGCAGGAATGAGATATTTCCATCAAAATAGAAATAAAAAATGTTTAAGCGAACTAGATTTGATCGACAAAAATCGGCTAAATAACCGAGAATTGACTTATCTGTTATACCTAAAAGGACACTGTTTACTTAAACTAAATGAATTATCGGAAGGTCATCGTTCATTAAAAGAAGCAAAAGCACTTGGAAATACACTTGCAGTTGCTCAAATGATTTAGACAAGGAGGAATTTAAATGAAAAGTTCTCACCAAACGATCAAAAGTCGTCGAGATAAACTACTTGAATTACTGAATAAAGAAACAACTTTGTTAGTGAAAGAAATTAGCCGTGAACTCGCTGTTTCAGAAATAACCGTCCGTCGTGATCTAACTGCTCTAGAAAAGATGGGGTTAGTTCAACGAGCCCATGGAAAAGCTCAAATCGTTCCAAAAACGGGCACGGAAGATTACAATGAAGAGATCGAAATCTTAAAAAATGCCATTGCTAAGAAAGCAGCAGAATTTGTTAAAGAGGGAAATACTTTATTTATCAACACAGGTTCAACCGCACTCTCCTCTTTAAAAAATCTGGAGAATAAACGCGTAACCATTGTCACAAATAATGTCAAAGTCGCCAACCTAGATCACAATCCAAAATCAACTGTTATTTTATCTGGTGGTGAAATTCGTTTTCCTAAAGAAGCTTTAGTTGGTGACATTGCAATTGATTCTTTTTCAAAAATGTCTTCTGATATTTCAATTATCGGCTGCTCCGGGCTCAGTATTGAAAATGGTATTACCACCCCGGTCTTACATGAATCGAAAATAAATTCGCTAATCATTGAACGAACAAATGGCTTAGTGATTGTCGTCGCGGATTATCGTAAAATTGGGTTTTCTTCTAATTTTACTAGTGGAAATATTAAAGATATCAATTATTTGATCACAGATACATTTGCTTCTCCAGAAGTGATTCGAGAAATCGAAAAACAAGGCGTACAAGTGATCCAAGTTGAAATCTAACGTACAAAAATTATTGAATTAAGTTCAATTAACAAAGCTATAAACCCTCTCTTTATACTACTACTCGACTAACCCCACCAGTGAAGAATAGAAAGAGTGAGAAACAAACATCCGTGAAGGCTATCGCCCTCATGATGTTTGTCTCTCACTCTTTTTTAGCTATACGCTTTTCTTTTCTTTTTTGATTTGCTTACTTCTTAATTGTCCACATGCTGCATCAATATCGGTACCATATTCTTTTCTAATTACACAGTTCACACCGTTCTTCTTCAAGATATCGTAGAATTTTAACACATCCGCTTTTTCACTACGACTATATTGATCATGTTCACTAACTGGATTATAAGGAATCAAGTTGACAAACGTTAGCTTCTTCTTATCCTTCAGCAAATCAGCCAATTGCTGAGCATGTTCTGGTCGATCATTCACATTACTCAACATAATATATTCAAATGTAATTCGACGATTCGTTTTTTCTAAATACTCATCAACAGCACCCATCAACTTCTCAATTGGGAAACTGCGGTTAATACGCATGATCGATGTCCGAACATCGTTATTCGGAGCATGCAGAGAAATCGCTAAGTTGACTTGTAAACCATTATTCGCAAATTCTTTGATCTTTGGCACTAATCCACTTGTCGAAACAGTAATATGACGAGCACCGATTGCCAAGCCTTTTGGATCATTGATCGTATGTAGGAAATTCATTAGATTTTCGTAGTTATCAAATGGCTCACCGATTCCCATTACAACAATATGGCTTACACGTTCATCTTGTCCACGTTCATCAAAATAATGTTGAACCAACATTATTTGTGCGACAATTTCTCCTGCAGTTAAATCGCGTTGCTTTTTAAGTAAACCACTTGCACAGAAGGTACAACCAATATTACATCCTACTTGTGTTGTTACACAAACAGACATACCGTATTCTTGACGCATTAAAACCGTCTCAATCATGTTTTTATCCGGCAACTCAAAAAGGTATTTCACAGTACCATCTTTCGCTTCTTGGATAATTACTTGACGCAATGGATTGATAATAAAATTTTCTTCTAATAATTCAATGACATCTTTTGATAAATTTGTCATTTCGCTAAATGCCATGACACGTTTAATATAAAGCCATTCCCATACCTGAGTAGCCCGAAATTTTCTCTCGTCATGTTCGATAAACCATGCGATTAGATCTTCTTTTGTTAAACCATAAATGGACGCTTTTTCCACTAGTTTTCTTCCTCATTTCTTCTAAACATTCGCTTCATACTATAACTTATTGTATCAGATTTGTCTATATGTTAAAGGTCATTCTGATTTACTTTTTGGCTAGATTTAAGATAATTTTTGCTTTTGTTCATGCAACTATTTTATGCGCAGTAGTAACAATATCCTTTCAAAAAAAAACATATTGAAAGCTGTAAAATTCTCACAGCAATCAATACATCTTCGCAAAACACGGCGTTGAATTTTCTGGTCGGATCAATGATCAAAGACTCATAAAACCTTACTTAGTCAAAGAAGAGTCCATATGATTTTTGTATCCGCCTTTCTTTTTTATGATTGAACTAAACGATATACTTTCTTAAAATAGAACGCTCGTGCAATAAGATAGTAAACAATTTGAATTAGGACAAATACGCCTAATACTTGCCATCCTGCCAGCTGCATTCCTTGGTTAAACATATGATACATTGCGGTCAATGCTACCGCACCATGGATTACTGAAACAAAGATCGGTGTAAAAAACAGTATGCCTACTTGTTGATAAATCATTTTCTTCAATTCTTTTTTCGTTAAGCCCAATTTATAAATCATTTTAAATTTCTCAACATCGACATCCATATCACTGTACAACCTGAAATATAAAAAACTCCCGGCTGAAACGAAAAAGACGATTCCTATAAAAATTCCGACAAATAAAATAGGAGCGTACATATCAGTAATGGATTGTTTTAAATAGCTTTTAGCCATAAATGGCGCATTCTTTTCTTGGAATTTACCGATCGAAACTAGTTGTTCATAACTAGCATTTCGTGGTTGCCAAACGGTTGTCGTTGTACTTCCTAGGTTTTCCAGGTTAGTACTATCAGGTACGACTACCGTTGTTCCATACGCAGGAACTACATTTGTTTTTTTTGTTTTAGAGACAGGCAACATAGTACCATCTGGTAATTTCACGTCACTTACCGTTCCTTCTTTTACACCTAATGCATTCGCTGGTAACACTTGAACTGCCTTGCCTTGTAGTTGAATCGGTGGTTTTTTAACTAATTCTGCAAGATGATTATATTCAGATTCCTTAATAAAATCAATATGATCTGTATCTGTATACGTCGTTAGTTCTCCTTCATCCACTTGAATACCTTTGTCAGCCAACAATTGAGTGAAGTTTTGTTTTATAGATGCGGTTTCTTCTGTTGTTCCTGTAATTTCAAACTCATATGGATTTTGATTCATTCCTTCTAAAATCATATTTTGAAAGCCATATAACGTACCGATCGCAGCAAATGCTACTGTTGAAATAATCGATACTAAGAAAAACGAGCGCGCATTATCTTTCATGCGAAAGGCTAGATCAGAGAAGACCACCATATTTGTTTTTTTCCAAAAAATAGTTTCTTTCTTTTTCAATCGCTCAATCACCGAGACACTTAATTGATTAAATAGAAAACGCGTACCCACAACAACTAAAAAAATCACAGGAATCATAACTATTGGTACGAGCATTCCTTTGACTAACAATGCAATTGCGTACCCTACACCAATCAATAAAATCGCTAAAATAGTTTTAATATGTGAACTTTTGATTGTTCCTTTTCCAAGATCTCCTGCTTTCAATAATTCTTGTAAACTTAATTTTGGCAAACGAAATTGAATGAAAAATGAGATAGCAAAAAATAGAATAGCAAATGAAACAATCGTTAGCATAATCGCTTGTGCTGGAAAGTAAAAGCCAAAGTTAACATGCATCAATTTATTACTTAACCATAAAATCACTTGTGAAAAACCGATCCCTGCAATACTGCCAATAATTGTCGCAAAAGAGCCAATAACTAAATTTTCAATAAAAACCATTTTCCTCAGCTGTTTAGGACTCATCCCCTGAATCATTAACAGACCAAATTCTTTTTTTCTTGACTGAATAAATACATCCATCGAATACAAGACAAAGAAAAAAGAAAAACTATAAATAATAATTGCAGCTGCTAGCATCCCCATCTGAGCTTTGTCGTTTAAATCATCAGCTAATGCAGGATGAAATGCAAAGACTGTAAAAGTGAAGAATACCATTACTGAAAATAATGTACTTAGAAAATAAGCCATATAAAGATGCTTATTTCGTAGCGTATTCCGAATAACAAATTGACTAAAACTCATTATCGACACCTTCAATCTCAGACAGCTTTACCATGATTTCGTCGTAAAATACCTTTTGATTTCCATTATGATGAATTTCATCAATCAACTCACCATCTTTGATAAACACGATTCGTTTGCAATAGCTTGCTGCTAAAGGATCGTGGGTAACCATTAAAATCGTTGCTTTTTCTTCTTCATTTAATTGTTGCAATAACTGCATTACATCTTTTGAAGATTTTGTATCTAAGTTTCCTGTTGGTTCGTCTGCAAGTAATAATTGAGGTTGATGGATCATTGCGCGAGCTATTGCAACACGTTGGGCTTGTCCACCAGAAATTTCTGCAATTCGTTTCTTCAATAAATTAGCGATTCCTAAGCGTTCTGCTAAAAGATCTAGCTGCTTTTTCATAACAGAAATTTTTTCTCCATCTAGAGTTAGTGGCAAGACAATATTTTCTTCTACGGTCAATGTCGGCATTAAGTTAAAGCTTTGAAATACGAACCCTAATTCCCTGCGTCTAAATTTAGCAATTTCTTCTTGATTCAGTTGATTTGGATCTTTTCCATTCATCAATATATGTCCTGACGTTGGCTGATCGATCGTTGCTAACAGATTCAAAAAGGTACTTTTCCCACTTCCAGAAGGTCCCATGATCCCGATGAATTCGCTGTCGTCCACGGTTAAATTCAATCCTTTTAAAGCTTCATATTTAATTTCTTGTCCATAAATTTTAGATAAATTTTCTACTTGTAACATCATTATCGCTCCTTTTCTCTACACCGCTAGTCTATTCTAATTCTAACGAACACACCATAGAAAAAAATAACAGATTGCTTACACTTTTGTAAGTAACCTGTTATTTCTTTAAGCTTCGTATTCAATCACATAAGGATATAGAGCCGTATTATAGATCGCTTCGGAAAACTCAACAATTTCCCCTGATAATCCAATTGATTTTCTAATTCGTTTTAATCCACTTTCTTCAGATGTAGCTAAGATTTCTTGTTGTTCTACAGTCAATTTAACCGTTTGAAAACTATCTTCAAATTTTATGATCTCAATACCATGTTGATCCATCAAACGATATAGAGACTCTTTTTCAAACACTTCCAATGGAACATCACTTAAACTACTTGGTAGAAAATAGTTGAAATAGATATAAGGTTGATCCTCTAATGTATATAAACGAGACAGTTTTACGACTTTTTCACCTAAGAATTGATACATAGGCGAATCAGAAGTGAATGTCACTTTCTCTAAACTCAAGATTTTTTTTGCTACTTTTTGTCCGGAATCATTTAAATACTCTGTAAATGTACCTGCTTTAGAGAGTTTGTTGTATGGACGGTTACTTAAGACAGTTGTTCCCTTGCCACTTTTTTTCTCTACTAATTCTTCGGATGATAATAATTCGATTGCCCGACGTACGGTAATTTTACTGACATCAAATAATTGTTCAAGTTCTGCTTCTGTTGGCAATAATGAACCGACAGGATATGTACCCTTCATGATATCTGATTTGATTTGTTCTGCTACATCTAGATATAATACGCTTTTTCTTCTCATATGATCCATCCTTTCCTTATACTCATTAATTAGTCTATCGTTTCAATTTATCAGTCATTTGTTTAGATTACTCTAATTCTAATCGTATTTGAGATTTAATTCAACGTTTCATTTATTGATACGATGTCATTTAGCATATCATGCTAAAATTATCTCGTTGGGGAAACTATTTACAGAAACAGTGAAATTGACGTCTACTTACTTCACCAATGAATTAAAAAAAAATGTGAAACAAAAGTAAAAATCACTTTTGTTTCGCACCTTTACTTATCATTTTTATTTGGAGTCATGATCTATCGGCATATCTTCTGGTGTTGGTTCCAGAAATACTTTCCTTGGTTTACTTCCCTCAGAGGGGCCTATCACACCATGTTCTTCTAATTCATCAACCAAACGAGCTGCACGATTATAACCAATTCTAAATCGTCTTTGTAGTAAAGAGATACTAGCTGTCTGCATCTCTACAACCAGTGCTTTAGCCTCTTCATACAATTCATCTTGTGACGCCTCACTAGCGCCAACTGTAGTTTCTTCTTCCGTTGGCATCATACTTTCCTGATAATCTGCTTCTTGCTGTTCAGTTACAAAAGCAACGATTCGTTCGACCTCATGATCTGAAATAAAGGCTCCTTGAACTCGGATCGGTTTATTTTCACCCATCGGCAAGAATAGCATGTCTCCGCGTCCCAAAAGTTTCTCTGCGCCATTACTATCAATGATTGTCCGTGAATCAGTTCCGCTTGAAACAGCAAACGCCATTCTTGAAGGCACGTTCGCTTTGATTATTCCTGTGATAACGTCCACACTTGGACGCTGCGTTGCTAAAATCATATGGATTCCTGCAGCCCGAGCCATCTGTGCTAAACGAATGATCGCATCTTCCACTTCATTACTGGCAACCATCATCAAGTCAGCTAACTCATCAACGATTACGACGATAAACGGCAATATCGGACGATTTTCACCGTCTTCTAAATTCTTTTGAATCACTAATTCATTGTAACCGGAAATATTACGAACCCCGGTTGCAGCAAATTTTTCGTAACGGAATTCCATTTCTTGTACCACTTTTTGCAACGCTTGTGCGGCTTTCCGAGGATTTGTAACCACAGGTGTTAAAAGATGAGGAATCCCATTATAGACATTCAATTCTACCATTTTAGGGTCAATCATCATTAGTTTTACTTCATGAGGTTTCGCTCTCATTAAAATACTGGAAATAATCCCATTGATTGCTACAGACTTACCACTACCTGTTGATCCCGCAATCAGTAAGTGAGGCATTTTAGCCAAATCAGCTGATTGAACCATACCAGAAATATCTCGTCCAAGTGGTACTTCCAATAACTTATCTGGATGACTTGGTTGTGCTTCAATGATATCTCTAAATGAAACGGTACTCACTGTGCTGTTGGGAACTTCGATCCCAATCAGTGATTTACCTGGAATCGGTGCTTCCATCCGCACATCTTTAGCTGCAAGAGCTAAAGCAATATCATCGGTCAAACTAACTACTTTACTCACTTTTACACCTACAGCTGGCTGAATTTCAAATTTCGTTACAGCAGGTCCGAGGCTTGCTTTCACCACTTTTGCATCCACACCAAAACTTTTAAAGGTTTGTTCCAATACACCAATATTTTTTTCGATTTTTTGATATTCGCCGCTTTGATCAGCAGATGGAATCGAATCTAATAATGTTGAAGGAGGGAGTTCGTAATCACGATCTTCCGCTTCTTCTGAAATTTCAAAGTCCAATTCGCTGCCTTCATCCATTTCAGGTTCAGCTACTACTTTTTGTTGAACAGTCTGCGCCTCAGATTGGCTTTGGAAACTATCGATTGGAACCAGCGTTAACTGTTCTGGTTCCTGTACTTTTTTTTCTTCTAGCTCCCTTGCTTCTTGTGCTAATTTTTCGCCAGGCGTTAATTCCCGTACTTCATTTTTTAAACGTTCTTGCGCTCGTTTCTCCATTTCTGCCTGTTTAGCCGCTCGTTTTTCCGCTCGTCTAGCTTCTTTTTCTGCTTGACGTTCTTCATTTCTAGCAGTTAAACCACTAAGTTTTTCTCTGATGATTTGCAATCCATTGATTACTTGCTGAAAATCAAGCATACTTATTAAAAATACCCCAATCGTAATCAACAATCCAGCAATCAAATAGCTGCCAAACTGAGCAACTAAAAAGAAAGTCAGACTATAAAGTGCGGCTCCTATCATTCCACCACCAACATTTTGCGCCACAATGCTAGCTTTTAGATCCATTCTAAGAAACTTCCACGTCGTTCCTATGATATCAGGTGTTTGCGTCCCAACATTACGAAACATGTGAGCATGCATTAATAATAAAATGCCTAAGTAAACAATTACACAACCAATGATCGGCCGGCTCTTTTTGATAGGAAATTCCCTTCCAAAAATCACTAAAGAAAGCCCATAAAGCATCAGTAAAATAGCTGCCCCTGGAAACGTGTTACCTATTCCTACTCGCAGCCCATTAGCAATTAAAGTGCCTAGAAATCCTAATTTTAACAGTCCGAATAATCCAAAGAAGATAAAAAAGATACCAAGAAAAATGAAATTAAGATGCTCTTGCTGTTGTTGCTGCTTTTTCGTTTTTTTCTTTTTTGCACGTTTTCTTTTTTGTGCCATGTAACATCCCTCTTTTCAATCAGTATCCATTATACCTAAAAAATGAGCCGAACAAAAGTACCCCCGTTGTTTCTCTTAAAATTCTAATGATTTTATCTAAAATGCTCTGTGCTAATTGACTTGTTGCTTGCGAATTCCAATACCTGTAATTCCTGAAAGTATAGATAAGATCGGACAGAGTAAAATAAAGAAACTAAACGGCACATAATCTACCGTAGAAACATGCAGTGTACTTGCCATAAACACACCGCTTACGCCCCAAGGGATTAGCGAATTCAATACCGTCCCAGAATCTTCTAATGCTCTAGAAAGAACTTCTGGCGCAAGTCCTGCTTTGTCATAGTTTTCTTTAAATGCACGTCCCGGAAGAATAATTGACAAATACTGCTCTCCAATCATCAAATTAGCTAAAGCGCCACTAAATACTGTTGCCGCAACTAAACTACCTGTTGATGTTAATTTATGAGCAAGGGGTGCCATTAAGACAGTAATCACATCCATCTTCATCAGCAAACCACCTAAGGATAACGTTAACAGAATCAATGACACTGACCACATCATACTTTGGATCCCCCCTCTGGTCAACAAGCTATCAATTTGTTCCATTCCTGTTTCTGATACATAGCCATTTTCTAAAATTGTGCTTAATTGTTTCAAGTCAATATTTTCTGTCTGAAACATGTACATCACACTGGAAAGCAAAATCGTAACGAGTAGTGAAGCAATTGCTGGAACACGTTTTATTGAACAAAACACAAGCAACAAAATCGGCAAAATTGCCCACCAACTGACAGTAAAATTATCTTGTAAAACTTCTAAAAACTGGTTTGTTTCTAAATCTGTTTGTCCTATTCTCGTTTGAAATCCAATAACTGCGTACAGGAAAAATGAAATCACAAAAGCTGGAACCGTCGTCCACATCATATTTCTTATATGCTTGAATAAATCTGCTCCTGCAACAGCTGAGGCTAAATTCGTCGTGTCAGAAAGGGGCGACATTTTATCCCCAAAAACAGCACCTGAAATAATTGCTCCTGCTAAAATAGCAGAGTTGAAGCCCATAGAAATTCCCATGCCCATCAAAGCTAAACCAATCGTCGAAACCGTTGTAAATGCACTTCCAATCGAAATCCCTACAATGGCACAACTAACAAATGCAGAAGGTAAAAAGATGCTACTACTGATAACTGAAAACCCAGTATACATCATTGTCGGAATCACACCGCTTGCGATCCATACAGCAATCAAAGCACCGATCAACATAAAAATAATCATCGGAATGATCCCTGTTTTCACGCCTTCAATAATCCCTTCATGAATATTCTCCCAAGATGCTCCACGCCACTTACTCCATCCGATCAATAGTCCTAATGCGCATAATACCGGAAAAATCGGGCTCATACCAATGCCAATCACACTAATACTAATAATCAATAATAATGACAAAAATACAAGTAATGCTTCTTTTACACTTACTTTTTTTTTCATTTGCTTTCCTCATTTTTCTTAAAAATTTGATTTTTGAATACAAAAAAATCCCCGACAATCTGAAATAGACTGCCAGGGACGAATAAACAGCGAAACAAACCTTTTTTTGTCTCGACTCCTTTAATACACGCGGTACCACCCTTGGTTGGAATTAGAAAATAATTCCCTCTTAAAAGACAATAACGGATCTCACCCGAATATGAAATTTTGCTTAAGATTTGTAATTCAAGTCATTGTTTTGGTTAACTTACATCAGCCGCTAACTTTCTATCTTCTCATAACAACACTCTACTTGGAATCTTTCATCACATTTACTACTATTCTACTATTGTTAACGGTAAAAATCAAAGCGGCCTTTTGCCAACATTTCTTTGATACCGCCTGTTTCAAATAATGAACGATCCATAATCGCTTTTTTGATAACAGAAGCAGGATACCCTTTAACTTCTATTTTCCCTACTTCACCAAAAGCATGGCTGTTACCGATAGAAGCAACTGAACCTAATGATTTGAAGGTAAATTCTTTCGTTGGTTCCCCTTTTAATTGTGCTTTGATGTTTTTTCCTGCATGCTCACCCATTTTAAGTGAAATTTGTGCAGTTGTTGGATAGGGACGGTTTGATTCTTTGTCCATCACAGCAGAGCAATCACCAATAATATAAACATTGCTATGATCACCATCCGTTAAGTCAGGTTGAACCATCACACGGCCACGTTTGGCAGCAAAACCCGAATCTCCGACAACATGGCTTCCACTAACACCAGTTGTCCAGATGATTGTTTTAGCCTTTAATTCATTCAATTCATTTGTTTCTTGATTATCTAAATAAACAACGGTATCTTGTTTGATTTCTTTGATTGGTTTTCCAACTAGGAAATTGACACCCCATTTTTTCAAATGATTAATGCCGTAGCCGCCAAGTTTTTCACTAAACATTGGCAATAAACGAGTCACCGCTTCAACACAATATAATTGGATTTTATCAGGCGCAACCCCAGCGATTTCAGCTAATTTTTTCTTCCCTTCATGCAATGAACCTAATAATTCGATTCCTGTAAAACCAGCACCGCAGACAACGATTTTCAGATAATTTTCGTCTTTCGTTTCTTTATAAGCTTCCATTTGTTTCCTTAGATGTTGATAAACTTTTTCTGACGTTGGAATATCTACCATTTTTAATGAGAATTCGTCCACACCAGGTATACCGAATGATTCTGATTCATAACCTAACGCTACGATCAAATAATCATAGGTAATCGCTTCATGATCATTTAAATAAACCCGTTGCTTTTCACTATCGATTTTTTCCACTCTACCTTGTACAAACATCGTACATGCTGATTTTACAACATCTTTGATCGGATAAGTAATTCTTTCAGATGTTTGAATACCCGCTGCAACTTCATGGATATCCGTTGCTTCAAAGTGATAATCATTTTGATCGACCAATGTGATTTTTAGATCGTTGTTCCCTCTTTGTAATTCGTGTAATGCTCTTAATCCGGCATAGCCAGCGCCTAATATAACGACGTGCTTACTCATTAAAATCCCCTCTTAACCTTTTTATTTATTATTTAAGCCACAATCCTATGGCAAAAAATACAACTTGTGCAAGTGCGCCAACCGCTAAAATCCTCACAGCGCAAATAAATGTTTTCGATTTAACTTGTTCGTTTAAAAATAACTTTGTTTGTTTCCAAATAAATGGCAGAACAAGTAATGTCAATAACATCGTAATCGGTGTTAATCCTAAAATAACACTCAATACGATCGAAACAAATACAATCACGAGCAATCCGACAAATAAACCAATCGATACTTTCTTCCCTAAGTAATGAACTAAGGTGAAGCGATGATTCATTTCATCTTCTTCTAAATCGCAAATATTATTGGCTAACATTAAATTAGCAATCAAACAAGTATTAGGTAATGAAACTAAGAAAATACTACCCACATTACTAATTGTCCACTGAAAAGAATCAAATGTATTAATATAGACACAAATCAACATAATCATAAAGCCCATCGTAAATCCTGAAAAGAATTCACCTAAAGGTAAGCTTGATAATGGTTTGGGTCCTGAGGAATAAAATATTCCAATCAAGTAGCAATAAAGCCCTAGCCACAATAATGGCCACCCGACAACCACAGACAGACCAATGCCCATCAATGCAGAAATAGCCACCAGCCAAATGATCCAGCGGCGAATCATAGACAAGGATAAATTTTCACGCCCAATAATATTCGTTTTCTCTTTATAGTCATGCCCTTCTTTGGCATGATGGTAATCATTATAGTTATCTAAAATATCAACAGCCATATTAAAAATAAACATCGCAATAAAATAAATAAGAACATACCTTAAATGTAACTGTCCATAATGATACCAACTAAAACAAATCCCTAAAAGAAAGGGTAAAACACTGGCTGTCTTTGCTTTTAACTCAACTAATTCAAAAAAAACTTCTTTATTCAAATTATACTCTTCTCTCCTTAGAATATTTACTTTTATGCTCATAGAATAATTTGCTTGTATTTCTTTACCAACATCGTATACAATCAATAGTATTGACTTACTGAAAGGACTATAGTGTTATGAATGATTTTTGGAAAGAATTTCCTATTATCCAACAACAATTAAATGAAACTTGTGAATTGATCAAACAACAAGTTAAAATAAGAAACAAAGAAATTGAAGCTGCCTTGATCGAACTAACCAATTCCGGCGGTAAATTACTGCGTCCCGCTTTCTTTTTTTTATTTGCTCAGATAGGTGACCAGCAAAAGCAAGACCAACAACAATTGATCAAAATCGCCGCTTCAATTGAAATCTTACACATGGCAACGCTGATACACGATGATATCATCGATGATTCTCCACTTCGTAGAGGAGCTGTTACAATTCAATCTCGCTATGGTAAAGATATTGCTGTTTACACAGGGGATTTATTATTTACCGAATTCTTTCAATTACTTGCTGAAACGATGAATGGTTCTGATTTTCTACATACAAATGCTTCAGCGATGAAACGTTTGCTTCTTGGCGAATTGGATCAAATGCATACTCGCTACAAAAAAGACATGACTATTTCTGATTATTTACGTAGCGTCAATGGAAAAACTGCTGAGTTATTTTCTTTAAGCTGTCTAGAAGGGGCTCATTTCGGTTATGCTTGTTCCGAGGTTCAACGCCTAGCAAAACGAATCGGTCGTCATATCGGTATTGCCTTTCAAGTCTATGATGATATCCTAGATTATACTGCAAATATAGAAACACTGAAAAAACCTGTTTTAGAAGATTTGGCACAAGGTGTCTATACACTCCCATTGATCTTTGCAATGCAAAAAAAACCTGAGCATTTCTATATTTATTTAGAAAAAAAAGCAGCTATCACAGTAGAACAAGCGATTGAAACGTCCAAACTCGTTCATAAATTAAACGGTGTTAATGATGCAAAAGCATTTGCGAAACGCGTAACTGAAAAAGCCTTAGCAGATATCGAAAAATTGCCTGATTGCTTAGGGAAAGAACAACTAACTTTACTGACCGAATTATTGCTGCAACGGTCATTCTAATCCATTACTCAGCTTTTGAAAGCTTGGAGTGTGGGACAAAAGTAAAAAGCACTTTTGCCTCACACTCTAAAACCGAATAAACGGTGGTGCAAAAGCAGCTACTCCGCTTCGCTCCGATCACATCAAATTCTAAATGCTAAAGCACTAAGAGTTGAAGGCTTCGGAAATAAACCGAAATTACTGTAACACACAGCGAAGTATGAGTTGATGTTGCACAGTACCTACTTGATTCTCGGAGCTAAACGCTTTAGTCCCAACCTCCATTTTTTATTCTTTAATACATACTTTCGTCAACCACTAATCAATTCTTGTTCATACCACGATCAATTGCATACAATTGTTGATAATGAAGATTCGTCGCTAACAATTCTTGCGGTGAACCACTCATTTCTAATTGACCATCTTCAATGAAAATCACGCGATCCATCATATGAACACCTTGCAAATGATGAGTAATCCAAATAATGGTTTTATCTGCTAATGCCTCAAAGAATGTATCTAATAATTGTTGCTCTGTAATTGGATCAAGACCTGTCGTTGGTTCATCCAACAAGACCACTGGTGTATTTTGAAGTAAAATACGCGCCAATGCCAAACGATGACGTTCACCACCAGAAAAACGCAAACCAGCTTCATCCACCATCGTGAGCAAGCCTTCTGGCAATTCTTTAATCATTTCTGTTAAACCAACCTTATCTAACACTTGCCAAACCTCATCTTCTGACGCTTCTTCTCGTCCAATTCGAACATTATTTAAGATGGTTGTTCTGAAAAGATAAGGTGCTTGATGAATCACACCGATCGATTGGGTGATTTGATCACCAAACTCCACTGTTTGAATCCCACCTAACGTAATCGTTCCTATATCAGGCTTTAAATCACCGCGGATCAACGTTGCTAAGGTACTTTTTCCTGAACCACTGCGTCCTAAAATTGCTAATTTTTCTTTTGGAAGAATTGTCAAATCCAGGTCTTCTAAAACATATTTAGACGTTCCTTCATAAGAAAATGATACATTACTGATTTTGATTTCTGTATCTGTGATTGTTAAATCTTTTGACACAGCATTTACTTCTTCTGGTTCAGGTAAATCATTTAAACGTTTGATTGAATCTTTATAAATATTTATTTCTTGTGCCGCATCAGGTAGGGGCGCAAATGCATCGATCAACGGAAATACCGTTAACGTAAACGCTGCAATCCAGTTCGCTGCTCCGCCGTGATTGCCTGGAAAACGAACACTTGTCCAAGCTAAAATTGCGACAGTGATTACACCAAAGGCAACTTGTAAAACAAAATCACGAAAACGATTAAACCGTTTGATTTTTTCATCTAACTGACGTAACTTTGCTTCTTCATTTTCATAAGAATGAACAAATTCCTGACCACGTTGACTAAATACCCAGTCAGAAACACCCAGAATATTATCCGTCAGTGTTTTGTATAATTCATTTTTAGAAACTTTTTGTTTTTCTTGTCTGGCACCATTCACTAAAACTGAGATCAATGGTAATAGAAAAATCACGATACCTAACATCAACAGCATACATAAACCAAACCACCATGAAAACAAACCCAGTCCAATAATAATAAAGATATATAACAACCAAGCAATCACTGTTGGGAAAATCGTACGCAAATATAAATTCTGCAAGTGATTGATGTCTTCAGACAACAAACCTAAAATATCTCCCGTTTGGTATTTTGATTTAAAGAAAATCGCATCTTTTTCTAAAACTAAATACAGTTTCAAACGAAGATCAGACGTCATTTTCAAAACCCAATTGTGACTAACCAAACGCTCAACATATCGGAAAACAGGACGACTGATCCCAAAAGCACGTGTTAATACGATTGGAATATAAATCATCAAGATATTTTCTGGAAGTGATGCTGCTCGACTAATTAAATACCCCGAGTTAAACATCAAGGCTCCTGCGCTGAAAAAGGTCAAAAAGCCTAAAATCAATGCTAGGCACAATAATCCTTTATACTTTTTCAAGAATGGTTTGACCCATTGATCTTTTTCGTACAATTCTTTATTTGTTGGGGTATTTTCCATTATTCTGTCCCCCTCATTTGATTGACTAATTTCACATAGTAACCATTTTTTTTGGTCAACTCAGCCAATGTTCCGGCTTCAACCAGTTGTCCTTTATCCATTACTAGAATATAATCCATTTCCGCCATCCAATGTAATCTATGCGTAGCAAAAAAGACAAGATGCTCTTTCATCAGTGGTAACATTCTTTCCTTTAGTTCCACCTCTGTTTCGATATCTAAGTGAGCAGTCGGTTCATCAAATAATAGAACTCGACGCGTCTTATCTAAAAAGGCTCTAGCAAGCGCTACACGCTGTGCTTGTCCGCCGCTTAACATTCTCCCGCTTTCCCCAATCACTGTGTTTAAACCATCTGTAAGCTCTGTTACAAGCGTTTCTAATCCTACTAATTGAATTGCAGTTAATACCTGTTCATCTGTCGCTTCTGGTGTATAAAAACGGACATTGTTTGCTAAGGTATCTTGAAAAATATAAGGCGATTGCGGAATATAAAGGACTTGCTTCTGCCATTCATTTTGTAGAAAATGCGGAATTTTTTGCCCATCAGCTTCGATTTTTGTCATTTCAGCATCAGGTTCCAAAAATCCACTCAATACATTGATCAAGGTTGACTTTCCTGAACCACTAGCACCAATGATCCCAATTTTTTGGTATCCTTTTGCTGCAAAATTAAGGTCTTTTAAAGCAGGTTGTGTTGCTTCTTCATATTGAAAAGTCAATTGATCAGCTGATAATTCACTCAATGCCGTCCAATCTCCTAAAGTAAGACGGTCTGTTTCAGTCATTTCTGGTAAATCCAATACAGCTTGAATAGCCTGGAATGAATTTTTCCCATCCAATGTCGCATGATAATCACTGGCAAAATCACGAACTGGTAAGAAGAACTCTGGTGCTAAAATCAGTGTCGTCAACGCTGGAAACAATAAAATGCCACCTTCTAACAAACGCAACCCTAAAAACACCGCTACAACAGCTACCGATAACGTTGTAAAAAAGTCCAAAGCAAACGTTGATAAAATCGCGATTTTCAGTGTACTCATTGTCGCTTCTCTAAATCGTTCACTGGTATTATAAATACTACCTGCATACTTTTTACTTAATCCAAATAACTTCAATGTATCTAATCCTCGTAATGAATCAATAAAATGATTAGACAATATCTGAAACGCTTTATATTGTTTATCCGCTTTACTTTGTGCTGCATACCCAAGAATGATCATAAAAATAATAATCATAGGAAATACAACCAATAGCACGACACCTGAACGAACATCCAAGGTAAACACAAAAATCAAAATGATCCACGGAATGATCATCATGTTCATGATTTTCATCAAGATTAAATGCAGATAATTTTCCGCCTGACTGATTCCTTCAAGCGCCATGGTGATCATATTTCCCGTACCATTTTTTTGAACCACCGTTGGACCAAGTCGAAACACTTTTTGCAACAGGGCTTCTCTTAATTCGCGAGAACGATCATAACTAAAGGTATCCAACATTTTTTCACGAAGATACGTCACCACATGTCTGCCAGTATAAAACAAAAAGAACACCAAAATATTCAACAGCTGGTCATTTAATTGACCACCTTCCCATAACCCAACAACGGCTTTCGCTAAATAAAATGCTTGTCCTATAATAAATACTGCTTGCAGGAAAGAAAAACCTGCAAGCAAGATCATAATTTTTTTGATTTTCGGCATTTTTAAGATGGCTTTATCGATCATCCTTCATACCCAACAGCCGCAATCGCTGGATGTTTGATCCGTTTTCTAAAGACATAATAAGACCAACCTGTATAGGCTAATACAAATGGTAAAATCGTCAATGATAACCATGTCATTGTTTTCAATGTGTAAGGAGAACTTGAAGCATCTTTGATCAAGATATCATAGTAACCCTCGCTACCGATCATGACACGTGGGAATAAACCGCTGAACAATAAAGCAACTAAAAGAATCAATGTTAAGCCACTAGCAAGAAAAGCCAACATTTCTTTTTTCTTAAAGACACTTACATTCGCAACGACCGTTGATACAACGATTCCTAAAACTAATAATAACGTCACAACGAAATGATTCTCGAAGAAATCAGTTTTAAAGAATAACAATACCGCAAATACAACTAATCCAACATATAAAACCCAATACAAGAATGAAGCATAATTACGCGCTCGTTCTCTCACTGGACCTTCCGTTTTGAGTGCAATGTAGTTCAGACCATGTAAGTAGCACAGCAATGTCAACGCAACACCACCAACAACAGAAAATACATTGATATAATCTGTAAATGAAGCCACCATATTACCATCTACATCAAGAGGCATCCCTTGGACTAAATCAATAAATAAAACCCCAAAGAAAAATGGTACGATAAAACTACCAATCGATAATGTCCAGTTCCACACTCTACGACGTTTGCCATCTGGCATACGATGACGGAATTCAAATGATACGCCGCGAATGATCAAACCAACTAAAATAATAAACAAAATCAAGTAAAATCCACTAAATAATGAAGCATACCAGTATGGGAAAGAAGCAAACATTGCTCCACCAGCTGTTAATAACCACACTTCATTGCCATCCCAAACTGGCCCAATCGTTTGAATGATTTGTCCTTTTTCTTCTTCATCGTGGGCTAATGTTTGAACCGACATCCCCACGCCAAAGTCAAAACCTTCTAAGAAGAAGAAGCCTGAGAATAAAACACCAATCAGTACAAACCAAAGTAATTGCAACGTACTCATTCGCCGAAGACCTCCTTATCAAATGGATCTACATCAGTAGAGTTTGCCTCTGCCAATTTCTTTTCTTCATAATCTGGTCCTTTTTTAAGCTCTACCGTAATCAAGTAAACCATTACTGAACCAAGGCCTGCAAAAAGGATAAAGTAAATAATGTTTGAAGTTAATAGTGAAGCCACTGATACGTTTGGTGAGACACTATCTTCGATCGTAAATAAACCATAAACAGTCCAAGGATAACGACCAAGTTCAGTGATCAACCAACCTGTTGTATTCGCTAAGAATGGTGCGAACGTACATAATGCCACGATCCAAACCATCCAGCGTTTTTCATAAAGTGAAGGTTTTTTCTTACGAGTAAAGAATAAACCTAACGCTGAGACTAAAAGCATTAATGCTCCAAATCCAGCCATGACTCTAAAACTCCAAAATAAGGTATTTACTGGTGGATAATAATTTTTATCATCCCCATATTGTTCTTTCAATCGTTCATTAACTGTATCCATTCCATCGACAGAGCCTGATAAACTATTATAAGAAAGAATACTTAACATATAAGGAATTTGAATCCCAAATACTTGTTTATGTTGAGCTTCATCCGCCCAAGCAATTAATGTCCAGGCAGCTGGATCACCAGAATCTTCATAATCGCCTTCCATTGCCGCAAATTTCATTGGTTGATCATTGATCAAAGCTTTCATTTGTAAATCTCCAGCAAACAACACTGCGATTGAACCAACTAAGCTAATCCATAAACCAATACGCATAGACACTTTATGAAAGTCTACATCACGTTTTTTCAAAATTTGGAATGCTGCCAGACCAGCTACGATCATACCGCCCATGACAACGGCACCTGCTAGTACGTGAGAAAATTCATACCAAACTTTTGGATTGGCAATGACCGCACCAAAGTCGATTAATTCTGCACGACCATTATTTAATGTATAGCCAACTGGATGTTGCATAAAGCTGTTTGCAGCTAAAATCCAAAAAGCAGACATCATTGAACCAAATACAACCAACCAAATAAATGTTAAATGTAGTTTGGGATTTACTTTTTGCCAAGTAAAAATCCATAAACCTAAGAATGTTGATTCTAAAAAGAAAGCGAGTAAAGCCTCAATTGCTAATGGAGCACCAAAAATATCGCCAACAAAGCGTGAATAATCTGACCAGTTCATACCGAACTGAAATTCTTGAATAATTCCTGTTACAACCCCTACTGCAAAACTTAATAGAAAAATATTTCCCCAAAATTTCGCCATTTTGCGATAACGTTCATCTTTTTTCACGACATACATCGTTTCCATTACTGCAACTACAAGTGCTAATCCAATAGAAAACGGTACGAAGAAAAAGTGAAAGACTGTCGTCATTGCAAATTGGAATCTTGCTAATGATACAATATCAAACATCAATAATCCTCCTTGTTTTTACGGTCTCCACAAAAAGAAAGAAGCTAATTTTATCCATTATAATTATTCATTTTCACAGTTGGTTGGAGCTGTCAAAATGAATCAAAACCAAGAATAAAATAAACCTACATACAATATTTGTGTGGAAACTCTTTTTATTAATTTTAGAATGATTCCAATTTAGAGTATACTCCTTTTATTGTAAATTACAAATGTTTCTATGCATTTTTCATTAAAATATTCCTTTATTCTAGGGGAACAATAAGAAATGTAGGGTTGAATGATAGAATATGAAAAGGTTGAGACAGCAGTCGATTAGGTCCAAGCAGCAGATTTTTTTAACAACTTTTTCTTTAGTCAGTAATTCATGGATAAACTCTTCGGTAAAAGATTCTAAGTAATTGAACTTTCTTGCCTTATAATCAATTGCAACAAGCAGATCAAACATCACTTTTCTGGTTATTCTCATGCCAATATTTTCAAGTATTTTAATAGACAGAGGATATTTTCTTTCAGTTGTTGCAATTGATGCAAATTTAGCGATATTATTTTGTGACTCAAACAAACATAGGAATTTTGGCCGACCTTTTCGTGACCGTATTTTGCCGCAAAATTAATTAGTATGATATCACCTTGTAAGGGAGTTTTTTCTACCATTTTTCACTCCCTATCGATTTACCAAACTCTTGTACTCGAACTTTTTAATTTCATGCTTTTTGTTAGCACAATCAAAATCCTCCTTTAATCTAATCGTCCACTTTTCTTAGAGTATTCCATATATTTATAGACTTTTTCAATTTTATTTTGCTTCACTTTATCTATTTTCTCTTGAGTAAAGCCTTCAATAATTCCTTGTTTTTGTAATTCTTCGATCATCGCAGTTAATTGATAAAATTCTTTCAGCATTTGTTCTTCATTCGTTTCATTAGATCTGGATGGATGATGATCTTCAAATCCAAATCTGATGGCTTTTGACAATGCTTGTTGGATCTCTGCGCACTCTTCCATAGCAACTAGAGTTAGATATTCATTTTTTCTCATCTTTTCACCTCGTATTTTAACCTTGGAAATAATCGACATAAACTGGAATTGCCTCTTCTTTTAGTACCCCTCTTGCAACTTCAGGTTGATTCGGACTTTTTGCAAAAATCTCTTCGCTTCCAATCATAATATTAAAGCCAGCAATCTCAGCTAATTCATCATGTGATAAACTGAAAACCATTCTACCTAAATTACTCCAGACCATGGCTCCTGCACACATACAACAAGGTTCACAGCTTGTATAAAGCGTGTATTCAGATAAATCAGTTATTCTTTGACTTGAACAAAAATCACGAATAATCCCCAATTCTGCATGATAAGTAGGGTCACTTTCCGTATGAATCTGGTTTTCACCAGTGAAAATAACTTCATTGTCTTTTGCAATTAATGCGCCGAATGGTTCATTTCCGTGCTTTGCCGCTTCTCTGGCAAGTTCAAGTGCTTGTTTCATAAATTGGGCATCTAGTTTATCTTGTTCAGCATTCATTATCATAATTTATCCACTCTTTTCTGATTTATAGTTTGTCTAACTTTATAACATGAAAGGTTATGATTATAAAAACACCAATCAACACTATTTCTGATGATTGGTGTTTTTTTTAATTCACTCTTGCTTCATTGCCGCTTTCAACGCTTGTGCTAATGCACTTTCTTCTGGCTCTTCTTTTTGTGAATATTTCTTCATCAACTTACGTTCTTCATGTTTCGTAAGCTTCTTGCTGCGTTCCTTTTTATCTTGCATTTTTTCTGTGATTGAACAGTATTTGCATTTGAAATATGAACCATTTTTTCCGTCGATGATTTCCATTTTACGATGGCACTGTGAACAACGGTGGTTAGAGACTTTAGGGTCTTTTCTACGGCGATAGCTACAATCTTGATTAGAACAGATATAGATTTTCCCATCTTTGGTATTTTTCTCGCGTAAGTTTGAACCACATTCTGGGCATTTCTTTTGTGTGATTGAAAAATCTTGGTATTTGCTTTCGCTTTGTTTGATCTCGTTGACTAATTTTTTCGTATCTTGTTCGATTTCTTTTAAGAAAACCGTGCTGCTTTGTTTGCCTTTGGCGATTGCTTCTAGTGTTTTTTCCCATTTTTCAGTTAGTTCAGGTGTTACTAAAGATGGATTGACTAACTCAAGTAATTGCTTGCCTTTTGGTGAAACATTTAACCCGTTGGTATTACGTTCCATCAATTCTGATTTAATCAGTTTTTCAATGATTTCAGCACGTGTTGCCGGAGTTCCTAAGCTGTGTTTTTCCATCAACCCTAATAAGGTGCCTTCGGTCAATGGCTTTGGTGGAGCTGTTAGTTCTTTGTTGATCGTAAAGTTCGGTGGAATAACCATGCCTAATTTCCAGTCAACACTTGGTACTACTTCTTCTTTTTCTTGCTTCCAGCCAGCAACTTCGACTTTGCTTTGGCGGAAGATAAATTGTTCTTTGTCAAAATTCACCGTTACTTTTGTTTGTTTTGTACGATGAGATTCAGCAAACATACCTAAGAAACGAGTAACGATCATGTTGTAGATTTTTTGTTCATCCCCACTTAACTTTTCATAACGCGGACGTTGTTCAGTCGGGATCAGCGCATGGTGATCAGTTACTTTTTCGTTTTGGAATACTTTAGTCAGTTTAACTTGACCGCCGTCTTTGATATATGTTTTAACTTCTGGCGCAAAATCACTTACTGCTTGTAAACGTTCTTTCATTGTTGCTTTCATATCTGTGGTTAAATATTTACTATCTGTTCTTGGGTAGGTTACGATTTTATGAAATTCGTAAAGACTTTGAACAAGTGAAAGAGTTTTCTTCGCTGAAAATTGATACCGTTGGTTAGCTTCTCTTTGAATTTCAGTCAAGTCATAAGGTAATGGTGCTTGTTCTGTTTTCGTTTTTTCTTGGATGTCGGTTACTTTGCCTTTCCCTTCACTTAATTTTTTCACAAACGCTTCTACATCATTGCGTTCTTTAAATGCATAGGGGTTATTTTGAACTAGTTTGGCCTTTTCTTTTTGAACGTGTAGTTCTACTGAAAAATAAGTTTGTGGTCTAAATCCTTCTATTTTCTTTTCTTGTTGACGAACTAGAGAGAGCGTCGGTGTTTGAACCCGTCCTGCTGATAAGCTATCTTGATATTTAACGGTTAACGCTCTTGTCACATTTAATCCTACTAACCAGTCTGCTTTTGCTCGAGCCAAAGCTGAATAGTACAGGTTGTCATATTCTTTTGCTGGTCTTAATTTTTTAAAACCGTCTTTGATTGCTTTGTCTGTTTGAGAAGAGATCCATAAGCGCTTGATTGGTTTGTTAAAATGAACATATTCTAAAATCCAGCGGGCAACGAGTTCGCCTTCACGTCCTGCATCTGTTGCAATGACTGCTTCCGTGACATCTTTTCTATTCGCTAATTGTTTGATTGCTTTTAATTGATGCCCAGTTTTTGGCAATGGTTTGATCCCTAGATTTTTAGGTACCATTGGTAGAGTTTCCAATTGCCATGACTGCCATTCTTTGTTAATGTCTTCCGGCATTTTTAATCCTAAAAGGTGACCTAGTGCCCACGTTACGATAACTGTCGGCCCTTCATAATAGCTTTTATTTTTTTGATTTGCGCCTAGTACTTTACTTAAATCTTTGGCAACACTAGGTTTTTCAGCAATAATCAGTTGTTTATTGGCCATTCATTTCACTCGCTTTCTGCATTCCTTATATAAATTGAATTCATGTCAAACATGTTAATATGTTGATTTTACCACATTTTTCTTATTCATTTCGCCTTTTATTTAAGCTTTTTAATTGAAATGTACATAGATGAACTATACACTTACTAAGTGTAAGTTTACAAAATAATAATTTCCTAGGAGAAACTATGATTACAATTGAATTTTTTCACGACGTTATCTGCAGTTTTTGTTTTCCCATGTCGTATAGAATGAGACAAGTCCAAGAAAAAATGCCTGAAATAAAAATTATTCACCGCTCTTTTGCTTTAGCCAAAGACTCAAAAGATCATGCGCAGATGTTTGGTTCAAGAGAAAATGCGAAAAACGAGATCTTAGCTCACTGGGTTCACGCTAATCATAATGATGATCTTCATCGTTTTAATATTGAAGGAATGCGAGAAGCAGACTTCTTTTTTCCTACTTCTATGAATAGCTTGCTTGCCACAAAAGCGGCAGGCGTAGTTGGAGGGGAAACTGATTATTGGGCTATCTTTGATGCACTGCAAACAGGTTTATTCGTTAATAGTCAAAATATTGACGACATTACTGTGATTGAAGCAATCGTTAAAGATAGCTCGATTGATTTTGAAAAATGGCAACAAGCTTTTACAGCTCCCGCAACTTTAGCATTAGTTGAAGACGATTTTCGTTTGGCGAATGCTTATCACCTTACAGGTGTACCTGCCTTGATTGTTAATGGAAAATATTTGATCAACGGTGCGCAGCCAATAGAGCAAATCATCCAATCCATTCAGGCAATCAAAGAAAAAGAAACACCAATCATTGAAGTAATCGAGAACAATAACTTGAAAAATAGCTCTTGTAACATGGAAGATGGAAAATGGGTTTGTAAAGATTAATCTGGAATAACATAAAGAAAAGTAACTTTCTAAAGAAATTTTGTTGCTTTTTTCTTTTAAAAAATACGTAAAGATATCTTTACTCATCGGTTTATCTATGCTA
The DNA here is from genome assembly GCF_058216535.1 of Enterococcus sp. AMC1251. Lineage (NCBI taxonomy): Bacteria > Bacillati > Bacillota > Bacilli > Lactobacillales > Enterococcaceae > Enterococcus > Enterococcus sp. AMC1251. The sequence continues at coordinate 2,652,634 of NZ_CM177098.1, forward strand.
AAATAAAGGAAAGATATCTTTACGGAATACAGGAGCTTACGACCATGAATGTTCAGAATAAGATCAAAGAAATACGTGAAAGTAAAAAAATACCCCAAATTCAGATGGCCACTGATTTAGGTGTTTCTAGGCAAACGATGAATGCTATTGAGAAAACAAAGTATAACCCAAGCTTGGAATTATCTTTAAAAATTGCAAAGTATTTTGATATGGCTGTTGAAGAAATTTTTCAGTTAGAGGAGGAAAAATAAATGATTTATGTACAAATACTTATAATGGTTGTTTTTATATTTGCTGTAGTATTTGCGATAGCATCCATTTTTAATGCCATCAGTGTATTGCTTCAGGTAAAAAAAGGAAAGCTGGATGAATTGGAGAAAAAAACTGTTTCAGATTCACTAATCTATACTATGTTCGTTCTATTATTTTTGCATTTGGTTCAGTTTATTTTAGGAATGATCTTCAATTTCATGCCGGATAGCCAATTCCGCTACTATCCAATTATTTCTGGCGGACTTCCTTTCAGAGAAGTCATGGGGAATTCCCCTTGGCACTTCGAAGCACTCTTTTTCGATTTCTTGATCTTTTCAATCATTTATTTTTTCAGAAAACGAAAATACAGAGAGTGAGATACTATTCGAGTATCTTACTCTCTTACTTTTTTCTCGACTTTTTAAACAAGGCTCGATTTACAACATTTTGGTTTCGCACAATCATTATGGCGCTCATGAAAATCATCGCCACTTTCAAACGTCACCGCTTGCAAATCTTTCAGTAAAGCTAATCCTTTATATTGTTGTAAATCCTCATCACATTCCTCACACCAGCGTTCATCCCCTTCATTCCAAAAAGCTGCTAGATAATTAACTTTTGTATTTATGTATTCATATGTTGAAGAAAGTTCTTGCCATTTTTTTATGTAGTAACGTTCCGCATCTTCCAAACAATCAAATGTTCTTTTTTCTTCGATATCTTCTTGCCAGTCTTCAAAAAACCACCAAGGTTCATTATCGCCATACATGGTAATAACTTGATACATTGATCAATCACTCCAATTCTTTCTACAAATGATATTTTAGTCACTTAGAGTGATACTTTCAACTTAAGTGCTTGTGAAAATAATTTTTGCGTACAGGTTCTTGCTTTCATTTTACCATAAATTATATACGAGAATAGAATAAATTTCATTGCGAATAAAAAAAGCATTTGCTAAAATATGGAAAGAACAGAAAGGAACGTTTCTTATTATGAAAAAACCTGTATTTTGGAACTCGATTGCGATTTATCTACTATTATATAATAATATTTTGATTATTATTTCATTGGTTATGGCGTTAAAAGCTGTTGTTGAAGGAAACGGAAGCTTTGGATTGGATGTATGGTACCAGATAGTTGTTTTTCTTGTTTATATCCTTGAAATTGCTGGATTAATGATAGGTGGAAAAAAAGGCTACTTGATGTCTATACTCTTCATTCCGTTTATTGCTATACTGTATTTTTATCCGCCGATAATAGTGAGTATCTTTCCGAAAATGATTGTATTAGCGTTTCGTGTTGTTGAATTATTTTCAATGGTTTATCTAATTGTTTCACCTGAATCAAGAGCTTATTTGCGTAATTACCATCAAAAAAGCGAGTAGAAAAAGACTACTCGCTTTTTTGATTAAATATATTGCAATACTTTTTCTTCTTGATACGCTTGGTCAATCAATCCCCCACCAAGACATTCCATACCATTGTAAAAGACAACCGCTTGTCCTGGAGTGATGGCACGAACAGGTTCAGAAAAAATCACTTTGGCTGTCGTTCTGTCACCAGTTAACACCACTTTAACCGGTATATCATCTTGACGATAGCGGAATTTTGCCGTACATTCAAATTCTTTTGGCATTTCAGTGTCAACAGTAAAATGAATGTCACTTGCATCTAAATGAGTCGCATATAATTGTTCATGATGGAAACCTTGCCCAACGTATAATGTATTCGTCACTAAATCTTTCCCAACCACAAACCAAGGTTCTTGTGAGCCTTTGCCCCCCCCAATACCTAAGCCTTGGCGTTGACCGATCGTATAATACATCAAGCCATCATGTTGTCCTTTGATTTCTCCATCTAAAGTAACCATATTCCCTTTGTTAGCCGGTAAATAGGTGCTTAAAAATTGTTTGAAGTTCTTTTCCCCAATAAAACAGATACCTGTTGAATCTTTTTTCTTCGCCGTTGCTAAATCAGCTCGCTCAGCGATTGCTCGAACTTCTGATTTTTCCATGCCGCCTAAAGGGAACATGGTTTTCGCTAATTGTGCTTGAGATAATTGACTCAAGAAATAAGTTTGATCTTTATTATTATCTACACCGCGTAACATACGTACAGTGCCGTCTTCTTTGCGTTCTACTTGAGCATAATGACCAGTTGCTACATAATCTGCCCCTAGTTGCATTGCGTATTCTAAAAAAGCTTTGAATTTAATTTCTTTATTACACATTACATCAGGATTAGGTGTCCGTCCTAAGCGATATTCTTTAAGGAAATATTCAAATACGCGATCCCAGTATTCCTTTTCAAAGTTTACAGAATAATAAGGAATACCGATTTGATCGGCAACTTTTGCTACATCTTTATAGTCTTCGGTGGCTGTACAAACACCATTTTCATCCGTGTCATCCCAGTTTTTCATAAAGATACCCACGACATCATAGCCTTGCTCTTTTAAAAGCAGTGCTGTAACAGAAGAATCTACACCTCCGCTCATACCTACAACGACACGAGTTTTGCTGTTATCTGTCATTTGATCACCATCATTTCAATTTAGATTCTGAACTCATCTACGATTTGAAGGTCGTAACTTTTCAGTGATACTTATTATACTAGTATTTTAGAAGAAGTAAAGGTATTAAGAGTGAATCGTTTGTGCTTTAACAACTTTTTTCTTCAGTTAAAGGGAAAAAAAAATAAGACCTGATCTTTTTCGATCTTGCCTTATTCTCCTAGTTTAAGCTTTCTCCAAGACACCGCGATTAATCATGCCATCCATCAAGAAGTAGAATTTCTCTTGACTCATTGCATGGGTTTCACTTTTGAAAATATTCATTGCCTTTAAACCGTTAGCTGTCGTCACTGACATTTTCAGTGTTTTCAAATCTTCAGCGATTGTAATTTTTAATTTAAAACCTTCTTTACTTTGGGGAGTTGCATCCAAGGGACGGATCAACTGAAAGTTCCCCGAATTTGTTTCTGTAAAGCCATTATCTTTCAACGTATACTTTTTTGCTTGTTCATTTACTTTATAAAATACCGTTGAGCCTTCTACGGCTGCTTTGTCTTTAAATGCCATTTTTCCACCTCTTTATTTATTGTCTCTTTTATTATAGTTGGTACTTTCTCTTTTGGCTAGTTCTAATACTATTTTTCTTAAATTACTGTTTAATTTTTTTGATTGTTTCAATCAATATTGCTACAAATCTTTGAATTTGTTCCTCATCATTACCTAAACCAAAACTAATTCGTATAGATTCTTTGATTGCTGGATGGTTTTTACCATACATTGCTTCTAATACATGAGAGGGTTCCACTGTTCCAGCAGTACAAGCTGAACCCGTCGAGATTGCCACTCCTCGAAGATCCAAGTGCATCAATAATAAGTCGCTGGATATTCCAGAAAAGCGTAAGTTTAGAATATGAGCTAGCTTATTTTTGGGATGACCATTAACTTGATAATCAATTCGAGCTTTATCCAGCTGAGTTAAAATAATCCGCTCAAAATTAATATAGTTTTCTCGCCGTTGTTTCTTTTCGCTATCGGTCAAAAGTTCAACCGCTTTGCCCATTCCAGCAATACCTGCTAAATTTTCTGTACCCGCTCGGCGTTTTTCTTCTTGCTCACCGCCATGTAAAAATGAAGGTAAAGAAATTGCATCGCTTTTAAATAAAAAACCGACACCTTTTGATCCGTTGATTTTATGTGCAGAGATATTCAATAAATCAATACCAAGTTCATGAGGTAAAATTTGTTCAGAACCATATGCTTGTACAGCATCTGTATGAAATATAGCTTGATGCTCCTTTAATATTTCTCCTATTTCTTTGATTGGCAACAAATTTCCGACTTCGTTATTACCATACATAACTGAAACCAGAGTTGTATCTTCTCGTAAGGCATCCTCAATGTCAGCAACCGCCAATTCCCCTTTATCATTAACTGGCAAATAGGTGACTTCAAATCCCAAATTCTCTAGATACTTCATTGTTTCTAAAACTGCTGGATGTTCAATTGCTGTTGTAATAAGGTGCATCCCTTGTTTTTTTCTAGAAAGAGCTGTTGCAATGATTGCCGTATTATCGCCTTCTGTGCCACCACTATTAAAAATAATTTCATGAGGTTTTACTTTAAGACTCGCTGCAATCACTTGGCGAATATCTTCTAATTTTCGATGAGCCTGTCTGCCAAAGGTATGGATACTAGACGGATTACCAAACGTGTTAGTTAACTCACTGACCATTGTTTCAATAACTGCCGGATGCACAGGTGTCGTTGCTGCATGATCTAAATAAATAGCATCCACTGAACTCATCCTTTCCAAATCATTTTTATTGGATTTAGTTTACCATAGCCACATCAGTTACTCAAAGATTGATTCTTGCTATACTTACCTAACGAGCCGTTTTTCTTTACGATACGCATGGATATTTCCATACGTAAAGACTGCAATCCCCGCCCAAATAAAACCAAATGCGAGAAATTGTTCTGCAGAATAAGGCTCGTGATATAAAAATAGTGCAGATATTAACATCAATGTGGGACCAACGTATTGAATAAAGCCTAAAATAATATAAGAAATCTGTTTGGCAGCTTGAGCAAAAAGCAATAATGGAATCGCCGTAACGACACCTGCACCTACCAACAATAAATTAGTAGATACCTCGTAGTGCATAAATCCTTGACGTGAAAAAAAGACTAGATAAATCAAGGCTACGGGCAAAATAACAAATGTCTCAATCGTCAAACCAGTATATGAACTCACCAACACACCTTTTTTGATCAGTCCGTAAAAGCTGAAAGTAACAGCCATAATCAATGAAGCATATGGAATTTCTCCTGTTTGGATCGTTAATAAAAGAACCCCTGTCAACGCTAGACAACAAGCGATCATTCCTGCACGACTCAGTGTCTCTTTCAAGATCAACGTCGCTAGAAGAACATTTACTAAAGGATTCATATAATACCCTAAACTAGCTTGAGTAACGTGTCCTTGACTAACCGTATAAATAAATGTAAACCAATTGACTGAAATCAAAATAGCGGCACAAATAATTGCAACTAATTTTTTCTTATCTTGTAAAACAATTTTGACCTCTGCTAAAAATAAGGCCCATTTTCTAGTAACCAAAATGTAGATGATCATAAATAAAAATGACCAGACGATTCGATAACACAAGATATCTAACGGATCGACCATCGGCAATAGTTTCCAATAAATTGGAATAATTCCCCAAAATACATATGCAATAAATCCTAATAAAACACCCTTTTTCTGTTCTTTCATAAGCGTAGCCCCTTTCTTTTACTCGTATCAATTTTCATGAGTACTTTTATTCAACCAAAATAAATACTAAAAAGAAGTCCAGTCTAAAGCAACATCTGAACTTCTTTATAGGTTTAAACGGATTATCGTTATTATTTTTCTTCCAAACGAAATAGAGGACTCATTGGCGTATTTTCATGAATTCGTTTGACAGCTTCTCCCATCAACTCAGCACAAGAAACAATAGTCAGAGCATCTGGCTTACGTTCTTCAGAAATAAATACAGAGTCAGTCACGCAAATTTGTTCGATCGGTGAAGCATCCAAAATATCTTTTGCTCCTTTAGATAATAAGCCGTGAGAAGCACAAGCATAGATACATTTTGCACCATTTTCTTTTAGAATCTCTGCAGCTGTTGCCATCGTACTGCCAGAATTTAAAATATCATCGACTAAAATACACGTTTTTCCTTTGACCTCACCAATAACATATCCTGAGCGTACGCCATCCACTTCATCTTGATCAATAATTGCAAGTGTCGCATTTAAATACTCAGATAGGCTTCTGGCACGTTGTACTCCACTGTTTTTAGGAGAAACAACAACGATATCTTCACCTATCAACTGCTGCTTGCGATAATTATGAGCAAATAGTGGCATCGTGAATAGATTATCAACTGGGATATCAAAAAAGCCTTGGACTTGAACTGTATGCAAATCCAGTGTCAAAACACGTGTTGCGCCTGCTTCTTCTAATAAATTAGCGACTAATTTGGCTGTGATTGGTTCTCTTGGTTTCGCCGTTCGATCTTGTCTAGCATATCCATAATAAGGCAAGACCACATTAATTGTTTTAGCACTTGCCCGTTTTAATGCATCAATCATGATTAACAATTCCATTAAATTATCATTAACTGGAAGGTTAGTCGACTGAATAAGAAAAACATGGTCCCCTCGAATACTCTCTTCAATATTGATTTGAATCTCTCCATCACTAAATTGGCGTACCGTACTTTTTCCTAGTTCAGTTCCGATAACTTCAGCAATTTTTTCTGCTAAAGGGCGATTGGCATTCAAACTAAAGATTCGTAATGTTTTATCCTTGTATTTTTGGGTCATGATTTCCTCCGTGATCTAGGTATTTTTTATTCTTACAGTTAAAAACTTCAATTACTATTCTACCATTGATTCTAAAAAAAATCATGAATCTTTTTCCTTATGATGACAATCTTTGGAAAATCTAGAGAATTTTGATCGAAGAAAGTTTGTGCTTACAAAACTGTTCGTTAAATCCTACTCAATCACCTTGTATTTCTACACTGTATGAGTAAAAATAAATACTAATCGGAGGAGGTTAGAGCCATGCATCACAAGAAACATCAAAAAAAAAGGAATCCTTTTATTCCTGTACTCATTATTTTTGTTTTAATCATTTTAGTTGGAATTGAACTTTATCTTTTGTTTTTTCAAAATCATTCTGAACCTGTTTCTAAAACAAGTTCAAGTGAAACGACAACAAAAACAACTGAATCATCTCCTTCATCCACACTAAATGCGCGACAAGTTGAAAATTTTAATAGAGACGTTCAGCCTACTTCTGATTTTGCTAACAAACTAAATCAAGAACTTGAGGATAGCCAATTTATCGGCACAGCCTTAATTATTCACAATGGGCAGATCATTTTACAAAAGGGATTTGGCTACGCTAATTTTGCTGAAAGCCGACCGAATAATTCTCAATCCACATTCCAAATTGGTTCAATTCAAAAAGCATTTACTGCTGCTCTTATTTTACAACAAATTCAGGCTAAAAAGCTTTCATTAGATGATACATTGAACCATTTTTACCCAACTATTCCAGATAGTCGAAAAATAACAATTCGTCAACTGCTCTCAATGACTTCTGGATTACAGCAAAAAAATAAACCTACGATTAGGATGTCTGATGATGACTATGTTCAATTTGCAATTTCTAAGGCAACCATGGGGGAGTATGGTAAATATAAATATGAAGCGATCAACTACTCTATCTTAGTTGGTATACTAGAACAGTTAACTGGTATATCTTATCGAACTTTGTTTACACAAACGTTCGTTCAACAACTCAAATTATCTCACACATGTTTTTATAACGATTTTGTGACATCAAAGAATCGAACCTATGCTTATGAAAAAGTTGATGGTAAAAACTTTGGTTCTGAAATCCGCGATGATCATTTAGCCTTTGATCAAGAAGTTGGTACAGGAAATGTCGGTATGAGCGTTGGAGATCTTTATTTATTTTACTCAAGTCTATTTGAAGGAAAAATCGTTGACCAACAAGGAATTGATAATCTTTGGACATCTGAAACTGAAACAAAATATATGGGGGGGCTTTACAATTTTCCTTATTATATTAAAGGACATGGAACTGAAGGTGGTTTTGAATCAAATGCAATGGTTTCAAAAGATCGACAAAATGCAGTGATACTTCTCTCAAATCAATATCCTAAAGATAAGAGTCATTTAGAATTAGCACGTTCTATTTTCAATTCCCTTGGCCCTTATCAAAACAAATAAGATCAAGTAAAAAGCTAGAAGACAGTTGATGTCTTCTAGCTTTTTACTTTTATTTTTAGGTTAGCCTAAAAAATGGATTGATTTTAATCTTGATTTATCATATACTAATTTTAAGGCGAACCTAAAAAGGAGGTTTTTTTATGTCTATAAAAAGGAATAATCTTACAATCAAGCAGTTAACTGTTAGTTATCAAGGACAAAAAGCCTTAATCGATATTTCTTTACAAATTCCTGCAGGAAAGATAACTGGAATCATTGGACCAAACGGTGCAGGAAAGTCCACTTTTCTAAAAGGAATGCTTGGATTGCTTAAAACAGATTCCAGAACGGTATTATTAGGAGAACAGTCTCTAGATACTCAAAAAAAACGAATCGCTTACGTGGAACAGCGTAGTGCATTAGATCTTTCATTTCCAATCAATGTTTTAGAGGTTGTTCTTTTAGGAACATATCCAAAACTAGGATTAATGAAACGTCCTTCAAAACAAGAAAAGGAACAGGCATTAGCTGCACTTAAAACCGTTCAGTTAGAAGACTTTTCTAAACGCCAAATTGGTGAATTATCTGGTGGGCAGTTACAAAGAGTCTTTATTGCTCGAGTTCTTGCTCAAGAAGCAGACATTATCGTTTTAGATGAACCATTTGTAGGAATCGATATGACAAGCGAGAAGGTCATTATGGATATTCTAAAACAATTAAAAGAAGCTGGGAAAACCATTTTAATTGTTCATCATGATCTTCATAAAGTTGCTCACTATTTTGATGATGTAATCATTTTAAAGAAAAGACTGATTGCAACTGGTCCTGTTGCGACAACTTTTACGAATAAAAATATTCAACTAGCTTATGGTGACACTATGGGCGATATTATTATCAAGGGAGTGGCTGATGCATGATTGCAAATTTTATTGATGGTTTGGTTCGTTATCAATTTTTACAAAACGCTTTAATCACTTCGATCATCGTCGGATTGGTTTCTGGAATCATTGGGTCTTTTATTGTTTTACGTGGAATGTCTTTAATGGGCGATGCGATTTCTCATGCTGTACTGCCTGGGGTAGCTGCTTCTTATATGCTCGGTGTCAATTATATCTTTGGCGCTTCGATTTTCGGTATTTTGGCTGCTTTATTGATTGGCTTTATTACGCAAAAAAGTCAATTAAAAAATGATACAGCGATCGGTGTCGTTTTCAGTTCATTTTTCGCTTTAGGAATCATTATGATTTCATTTGCAAAAAGTTCAACGGATCTTTATCATATCCTATTTGGAAACGTTTTGGCTGTTCGAGATTCTGATATTTTGATTACTGTGATCGTTGGAATTATTGTATTACTCTTTGTTGGCTTATTTTACAAAGAATTACAAATTACTTCTTTTGATCCAACAATGGCACAAGCTTACGGATTGAATGTACAATTTTTCCACTATGCATTGATGTTTTTACTAACATTAGTTGCTGTTTCATCTTTGCAAACAGTCGGAACTATTTTAGTGATTGCTATGTTAATTACACCTGCGGCTACAGCTTATCTTTTAACGAATCATTTACCTTCCATGATTGCATTAGCTTCTCTTTTTGGCATACTAAGTTCAATCATTGGCCTATTTTTTAGTTATTCGTATAACTTAGCATCAGGAGCGACAATTGTTTTAACAGCGGCAGCATTTTTCATTTTAGCTTTCCTATTTTCACCTAAAAAGGGACTATTTTTTGTCAATAAACAGAAAACGGAGGAACCAACTTTATGAGAAAAAAAATACTTTTTATTGCAGCACTAGCTAGCCTATTTCTGCTTGGTGCTTGTCAGTCTAAATCTGCAGATACCTCAGATAAAGAAAAAATCAATGTTGTTGCGACAAACTCAATTCTTGCCGATATGGTCGATAATGTGGGAAAAGATTTAGTCAATTTACACAGTATCGTCCCTGTCGGAACAGACCCACATGAATACGAACCTTTACCAGAAGACGTTGCCAAAGCTTCCGAAGCAGATGTCTTATTCTTTAACGGTCTAAATTTAGAAACAGGCGGAAATGGTTGGTTCAATAAGTTGATGGAAACAGCTCATAAAAAAGAAGATCAAGACTTTTTCTCCGTAAGTAAAAAAGTCGAACCCATGTACTTAACCAGTGCTGGACAAGAAAACGAACAAGATCCACATGCTTGGTTAGATATCCAAAATGGGATTTCTTATGTCGAATCAATCAGAGACACCTTAAGTGAAAAAGACCCTAAAAATAAAGAAACCTATGAAAAAAATGCGAAAGCATACATTGAAAAACTCGCTGCTTTAGATAAAGAAGCAAAAGAAAAATTCGCAGATATTCCAGAAGATAAAAAACTACTGGTCACAAGCGAAGGTGCTTTTAAATATTTCTCTAAAGCATATGGATTAACAGCTGCCTATATTTGGGAAATCAACACAGAGAGTCAAGGAACACCAGATCAAATGAAACAAATAATCGATCAAATCCACAAAACAAAAGTTCCCGCTTTATTTGTTGAAACAAGTGTAGACAAACGTAGTATGGAACGCGTGTCAAAAGAAACGGATCTACCTATTTACAATACGATTTTCACCGATTCCATTGCTAAAAAAGGACAAGATGGCGATAGTTATTATGCTATGATGAAATGGAATTTAGATAAAATCCATGATGGATTGATGAAATAAAAAACTGCTTCTGACCTTGTTTAAAAGGTCAGAAGCAGTTTTTTTCATTGTATCAATTCTTCGATATTGATTACACGATCTGTAATATCTGTATAAAATTCTTCTTCATGGGAAACGATAATGATCGTTCCTTGAAATTGTTGAATCGCTTGACGTAAGCTCTCTTTCGCTGCTGCATCGATATGATTGGTTGGTTCATCTAAGAAAATTATGTTACTTGAATCCATTGTCAGTTCGCTTAGTTTTACCTTCGTCTGCTCTCCGCCACTTAATAAACGCAGTTGCTGATTTACTAACTTATCTGGTAGTCCGCATTTTGCTAAGTATGTGCGAATTTCTTTCACTGTTTTTTTAGGAAAGCAATCACTTAAATAGGCTAACGGCGTCAAATAATCATTTTCCCACGTCAAATCTTGGGAGAAATAAGCAATCTTTGTGTTTGCTGGATATTGGTATTCTCCACTGATTGAGTTGATTTTACTCGTTAATGTTTTGATTAAGGTGGATTTACCAATCCCATTAAAACCCTTGATTGCCACTTTTTCTCCACTGTGAACAGATAGATTGATCGGTGCTAACAACGGTTTAGTATAACCAATCACTAATTCATCTGTGATCAATGCTAAACTTGCCACGATCGGTTGATAAGGAAACTGAATTTGTGGTTTTACTAAACTACCTGGTGGTGCCATACGCTCCACTCGGTCTAATTGCTTTTGACGACTTTTCGCCATGGTTGCACGATTACCAGCTTTGTATTTGCGAATATAGGCTTCGGCTTTTTCAATTTTCGCTTGTTGGGCATGGTATTGTTTTAAATAGCTTTCTTTGTTTTGTTTTTTTTGAGCAAATGATTTTTCCACATTTCCTGTATATTTCGTTAATTTGCCAAATTCAATGTCACAGATGCAATTTGTCACAGCATTTAAAAAATGAAAATCATGAGAAACCAAAATAAAGGTTCCATCAAAACCATTTAAATAATTGATTAGCCACTGAATATGAGTATCATCTAAATAATTTGTCGGTTCATCTAATAGTAAAACATCTGGTTCTTCTAAGAGTAGCTTCGCTAAAATAACTTTAGATCGTTGCCCACCACTTAATTCATTCATTGGACGGTCTAATCCAATTGCTTCAATTCCCAGACCATTGGCAAGATCATTGATGATTGTATCGATTTGATAAAAATCACTTTCATCTAGCTGAGTTTGTAAATTCCCAGCTCGTTCTAATAATTTCTCTGCACCAGTTTCACCATATTCAGTGTATAGTTCATTGATTTTGCTTTCGATTTCGTATAACGGTTTGTATGCTTGATGTAGAAATTCATTGATTGAACTGTTCCCAATGACTTCAACATATTGATCCAAGTAACCAATTTTTGTATTATTTTGCCATACGATCATTCCATCGTCTGCCAAAATTTCACCGGTTAAAATCTTGACCAAAGTCGATTTCCCTACACCATTTTGACCTGTTAATCCCATATGGTCTCCTTTATTAACGCGAAGCGATGCGTCTTCATAAAGAATTTTTTCACCAAATCGTTGGGTTAAGTGTTCGATTGTTAATAGATTCATAATTTTTCCTCTTTTCCGTTTTCACAAAGATTCTTTTGATCTCTTTGCTGTTCATTCGTTGTAAATCATAGTAAATATCTGTTTTATCTATTCAATAGTTAAAGCTGCTTAAACATCGATTTCGTACGTTTAGCTGAAAGGTCTTTTATTTATCAAATCAAAAAAACAAGCGATCGAATAGGCCCCACCTATCTATCCCTTGTCAGTATCAACAAAGGACAACGCACGAAACACGTTGTCCTTTGATTAGCACTATAAAAATCAAGATCATCGTCAAAAGCAACACTAAATAAGACTACAACTTAGTCTCAAAAATTCAGTATTTATTTAGACGATGAAGCATTCATTTTATTAGGCTCCACAACAATGCTTCATCACATTCATTTGTCGGGAGCTACTTCTTTTCACAAATTTATCTGAAAGAAAAAACATTCTTAGTCACCTTTCTTTTACAAAAATAGTTTAACATAATTGTTTTGAAATGCAAGAAAATTGCTAAGTTATTTATCCTCTTTGTACAATGTGCTGAATAGTTTTATTTTTATCTTTGGTCAGGTTCTTTAAAAATACCGGTCTTAAATCCTCTTTGGGAAGTTGTTCAAAAGATAACCAATGCAGCTGTTCCTGCTCGTGAAATTCATTAGACGAATGGCACGAAATTGAGTTATTTTTAAGTTCTACATAATAATAAAACGAAATTTCATGATAGCTTTCTCCAGTTAAATCAGAGGTGAAAAAATTCTCATGAATAAACCCTAATTTTTTCCTTTCAATCTTACTTTCTGTTTCTTCAAAGACTTCTCTTTCAATTGCATCATCTAATGTTTCATGCATTTTTACTCGACCACCAACTGAATAAAAGTACGGTTCTTTTGGATTCGATACTACTAATACCCCTAAATCGCTCATAATAATTGCACCTACACGATAATTGAACCTACCTTCTTTCGTTTGAAATGTACAATCCATTTTTTCAACTCCTTATCTTTACACTTTTCTTTATTATAATTAACCTTCCTCCTCTTACCAAGTGGAAATAAAAAAATAACAGAGTGTGAGATCAGAAGCAACCTCCGATGCTTTTACAAATAACTATTCAACTGAACTTAAATACGTCAATGCATACCCCACATGAAATTCTGTTGCTAATGTCAAACTTGTTTCATCGATATCAAATTTTTCATGATGATGACCATATTGAGTATCTGGATTGTCTAAATTCCGCGAGCCAACTCGACCATATACGCCAGGTGCTTTCAGTAGAAAATCAGCAAAATCATCTGCCCCTAAGCTCTTAGTATGATCTGTAACAATATTCTCACTTCCAACTATTCCAGCTGCTACTTTTTGCGCTAATTCTGTTGCGCTATCATCATTGATCAAGGGTCCTGCCGCATCGTGGATATGGAAAGATGAAATTTTTGTTCGATGAGCTTCCGCAATTTGATTGGATATCTCTTCTACACGTTTTAAAACAAATGCTCGTGTTTCATGGCTAAAAGCTCGAACTGTTCCTTCGATTATTGCGTGGTTTGCGACAATATTGTATCTGGTTCCAGCATCCAGTACACCTATACCTACGACAACTGGATCTAAAGGACTGACTTCTCGTGCAGCAATCTTCTGTAACTCAACGACAATGCTGGCAGCAGCTAATACAGCATCTCGTCCAACATTTGGTTGCGCTACGTGACTACTCAGTCCTTCGACCTCAATTTTAAAAATATCGCAAGAGGCATTCGTTGCCCCTTTAGTCGCGACTAATTTCCCCACAGGAACACTTGAATCTAAATGGATACCAAAAACTTGATCGATATTATCTACAAAACCACCATCGACAAATTGACAAGCGCCAGCACCAATTTCTTCTGCTGGTTGAAAGGCTAATTTAATTGTTCCAGCAAACTCGTCTTTATGATTTTTTAACACTTTTGCAGCGCCTAACAACGCTGCTACGTGTCCGTCATGACCACAGGCGTGATTTAATCCAGGATTTTTAGATTGGTATTCTTTTCCTGTAGCATCTTCTAATTCTAACGCATCGATATCTGCTCTTAAAATGATTGTTTTGCCAGACGTTTTACCTTCTATCGTTGCTAAAACACCTGTTTCTCCTACTTCTTCAAAAGGGATATCTAGCTTATTTAGTTCTGCTTTGATTCGTTTGATCGTTTCAAATTCTTTCAAACTAGCTTCTGGATATTGATGGAAATGACGTCTTAAAGCGATCACTTCATCTGCATGTTGTTGTATTTCTTCTTGAATTGATTGTTTTATCAATGTGGGCATGTTATCGTCCTCCTGTTATTTTCTGCCAAATGTTTCCCAAGCTGGAATACTTGACCCTTTTGATGTTTCTTCGATGACTTTTTTTGTTTCTTCTTGTTGATAGGTGTCGACTACTTTATTGTATGTTTTATTTTCTTTATCTGCTTTACGTGCAACAATGATATTGACATAAGGTTTTGATGTTTCATCCACAGGTTCTAAGAAAATCGCATCTTTTGTTGGGACAAAACCAGCATCTACAGCCATTCCACTATTGATCACCGATGCATCGATATCTTGAAGTGCTCTAGCCGTTTGTGATGCATCTAATTCTGTTATTTTTAAATCTAATTTATTTTCAATCACATCACTTACGGTAGGTGTTTGCTTCTTAGCAGGGTCGACCTTAATCAGTCCAGCACTTTGTAACAATAGTAACGCACGTCCGCCATTTGTCGCATCATTTGGAATCGCGATTTCAGCACCCTTTTTTAACTCTTTGACCTCTTTTATTTTAGAAGAATAAATGCCTAATGGCGCACTGACTGTATTACCGATCGACACAAGCTCTGTTTTGTGTTCTGCATTATAGTTATCTAAGAAGATTTGATGCTGGAATGAGTTCAAATCAATTTCTTTTTCGGCTAAGGCCGCATTTGGTTGCGTATAATCAGAAAATTCAACAAGTTGAAGCTCGATTCCATCCTCTTTTAAACGTTCCTTTACTGATTCTAATACTTCATTATTCGCACCAACAACACCTAATTTTACAACTTCATTCTTTTCACTTTTGGCGCTTCCCGCAGAACATCCAGCTAATACAAACCCTATTGTTAACGCTAATCCAATAATTTTAATTGTTTTTTTCATTTTAATTTCCTCTTTTCGTTTTTTTAATGGGCTGTTTTCTTGATCAATGTGTTACTTATAAACTGACTGGCAAATACTAAAACTAAGATAATCAACGTTGCAACAACTGTCACATCCGTTTGGAATCGGTTGTAGCCTCTAGTGATTGCTAAGTTGCCTAAACCACCAGCGCCAATTGCACCCGCCATTGCGGTCAAACCAATTAAGTTGATGATTGTAACAGATGAAACGCGGATAATACTTGGTAGCCCTTCAATTAAATAGACTCTAAAAATAATTCCCAAAGGACTTGTTCCCATTGATTCTGCCGCTTCAATCACACCTGGATCAACTTCTAATAAGGCATTCTCGATTTGGCGTGCAAAAAATGGAATCACCCCTATCACCAGTGGTACTAAAGCAGCCGTTGTCCCAATCGTTGTTCCTGTTAAAAAACGAGTGATCGGCTGAATCAACGCCAACATGATGATAAAGGGAATGGATCTACAGACGTTGATGATTTTTTCTAAAATATTATAAAGAACATTATTCTTTAAAATGCCTTCTGGTCCTGTTGCAACTAGTACAACACCAAGTAATGTTCCTAAAATACCAGCGATGATCGCCGTGCAAAAAACCATGTATAAAGTTTCGATCGTACTATCAATAAATTCTTGTTTTAGTAATAAGACATTAGGAAAATAATTTTGTAAAACGTCTTTCATATAAGTCGCTCCTTTTTATATTCGATTTAGATAACATGCAGAGGTATGATGTTTGCTTCTGGTTCATTCTTTTTCAATACTTTGATTTTCACACCTTGCTTTTGTAAAAAGTCCAATGCTTTTTCTCGTTGATGTTCTTCTCCCGAAAGAATGACGATCAAATTGCCGATTGGTACTTGCTGCAAGATTTCAACATTTCCATATAAAATATTCGTAACCACATGATATTTGCTATAAAGTTGAGCAATCAGCGGTTCACTCGTTTGCTCCCCTACATAAGAGAATTCTACCAAGACTTCATTTCCACTCAGCTTCGTCAAACTTGGATGTTGAGTAATTGTTTCCAATGCTTGATCGATATGCGTTGCCGTTCGGATAAAGTCCTTCGTCAAGGCTTCTTTAGGTTGACTGAAAATCGATACAATATCATTTTCTTCGATCACCTGTCCATCTTCCATCACAGCTACTTTGTTACAAACTTCTTTCACAACTTGCATTTCATGCGTGATCAAAACAATCGTCAAACCCAACTCTTTATTTAATTTCTTCAATAAATCTAAAATCTGAATAGTTGTTTTAGGGTCTAGTGCGCTTGTTGCTTCATCGCATAATAATATTTCTGGATCATTGGCTAACGCTCTGGCAATGGCAACCCGCTGTTTTTGCCCGCCTGATAACTGACTAGGATAAGCATCTTTTTTCTCTGAAAGACCTACCAGTTCAAGCAATCGTTCAATTTTTTCTTTTCGCTGTTCTTTTGAAAGACCAGAATATTTTAGGGAAAAATCAACATTGGCAAAAATTGTCCGCTCTTTCATCAAATTAAAATGCTGAAAAATCATCCCGATTTTTTTCCGTTGTGCCCTTAGTTCTTTGGGTGAAAAACCAAGAATGTTTTTGTTGTTGATTATAACTTCGCCTGAGCTTGGTCTTTGAAGTAAATTAATTACCCGAACCAAGGTACTTTTTCCTGCCCCTGAATAACCAACAATGCCGAATACATCTTCTTTTTCAATCGTTAGGGAGACATTTTTCACTGCATCGATTGGTTGTTTTTTTTGATAAAAGGTGACATCTATATTTTTTAATTCAATCATTTTTGTTCCTCCTGTCATTCTTTTGGTATAAACCAGTAATTTCCTTGGTTATGTTTTTTCAGATATTTTTTGAACGCATCTGAATGATAAGCATCCACCACTGCTTGTGCCCAGTCGCTATCTGAATTTTTTTCATCGACCGTTGCGACTAATTCATAGTCTTTTAGCACATCTTCTGAAAGTAAACTGTCTTTTGAATCAAGCTTGGCACTATAGACAATACTTCCAGGGATTACTAACAACATCTGCTTTCGTTGCTTTGACTGGATCGATTCCTGTTTTCAATTTGATCCAGCCAGCTTTTTGCAAAAGATTGAAGGCTCGTGCAGTATTTGATGCATCATCTGGAATACCTATTTTATCGCCTTCTCCTACTTCATCTAACCTACTTTTTTTCCCTGGAAATAGCCCTGCTGGAACAGTGGGAATCGCTGTGATTCCTATCAAATGAGTTCCTTTATTCTCATTGAAATTATTTAGATAAGCGGTGTGTTCATCAACATTTAAATCAATTGCGCCTTCTGTTAACGCTACATCTGCTTGGATCAGTTCTGTAAATTCCGTTTGTTCTATTTGATAACCATCATTTTCCAAGATGGGGTTGACTGCTTCTAAAAATAATTCGCTACATGGACCAGGTGAAGTTCCAACTCGAATAATTTTTGCTTCTTTTTCTTTATCTGCTGTAAAGTTTCCATTCTTACCACATGCTGTAATTACAACTGCCCCTAACAACATCATCCCAATCCTCACTAACTTTTTCTTCATGTACCATCCCTCCATTATTAAGATTTATAAAAAGAAAAAAGCGCCCCCAAATGTATAAAATTATACATTTGAGGACGCTTTTGCGTGCTACCACCTCTATTTGATATCCACTCACATAGATATCCTCATCAAGTACGTCGATCAATGATCGATTATACTCTAGCACATTAACGGGTGCATCCGTCGCTGTCTTATGAATTCCTCACTCGAAGCGCTGCTCAATGGCCATTTTCCAGATTTCGTTTACCGCTTGTTTTCAGCTGCCCAAGCTCTCTGTTAGATATCGTTTCATCTGTACTTTCCATTTCATTGCTTTGTTTATTTAGTTGTTTGAAGGTTCAACACTTCTCATCCGTCAGCCTTGTAGTGTTTAAAATACAAAAAGCCCTCTACCAGCTTATGCTAGTAAAGGGCGAATAATCGCGGTACCACCTTTGTTTTAAAGTAATTCATGATTACTTTTCTTAGACCAAGTCTTACAACTTGTCGCTCTGATAACGGGTGCTTCCCGAAACTGCTTACGTATCAACAGCTTATCCTCGTGAGGCCATCTTCAACTCTTATGTGCTTATCTCTTTTCACCAACTGAGACTCTCTTGTAAAGCACGTCCAAATTTACTCTTCTCTTCAACGGACTGTTATTCATTTGTTGTTACGTTGTATTCTACTGGAAAATAAATTTCCTGTCAAATGTTTTTTTTTATTTTCTCTGCAATTGTTTCAAGACATCTTTAGAAAGTTCTTTTCCGTCTCTGCAAATCGCACATAGTAAGTAATGACTAGATGAAGTCGTAAAAGTGATCCAAAATAACGTAAATTCTCGTCCGATTTATTTGCCTTCCATGATTACTTCGTCGTTACAATAACTACCATCACATTAGATTTCGATATCGTCTAAACCTTTCTCAAAACTTGCACTATCTAAAACCATAAACATATTTAGTTTATCCCTTTTGTTTCGTTTGTCCAATAAAATAGGTGACTATCGAATCAAATTTTTTTTATTATATAACAGCATTGAGAATATTCTGATCTTCTTTAGTATACGGAAATTGATTGACAAACATTACTATCTACGGTAATCTGTTACTTGTATTGTTAATAGTGCCGCCTTAGCTCAGCTGGTAGAGCACCACCATGGTAAGGTGGGGGTCGACGGTTCGAATCCGTCAGGTGGCTTACTGAAAAACTGTAGCCGATAATATCGGATATAGTTTTTTTCTTTATTGATTGACTAAAATACCAAAGAAAATAGGTGAAAAATGACCACTTACGAAAAGTTAACATTCGATTTCTATCAAGAAACAGATCAACAGCTTTATGCCATTCTCACAAAAGATATTCGTGTTATGCGTTATATCACAGAAAAAGTAGAGCCTGAAACCGAAGCTGTGGAAAATTTCAAAAAAATTTTAGCCTATAATGCCACTCATAATGATCAAACAGGCTATTATAAATTCTTTGATCAGAGTACATATATTGGTTTTGGTAAATTATCTTGGGACGAAGAAAATAAAATAGAGATCGGTTATATGCTTTTGCCCGAACACTGGGGACAAGGTTATGCAACTCAAATCATTGCTGCCCTATTAAACTTGGTAAAGCAATCAGAATCCCTTTCTCAGGCTACTCTTTATGCCATTATTGATCCTAAAAACGGTGCATCAAAACATTTATTAGAGAAGTATCACTTTGTCTCTGTCTGGCAAGGAATCGAAGAGGGGTTACCTTCAGAACACTTGACCTGGCAACCATAAAAAAGCGTCTAAACCTTTGAACTGAGCTCAAGAGTTAGACGCTTTTTCTCACTTATCATATCGTTTTCGTTTAGATGAAGCTGGTATTCCTAATGCTTCTCGATATTTTGTAACCGTTCGACGGGAAATTTCAACTTCTTGTTCCTTTAATAAATCTACCAGTTTCTGATCTGAAAGTGGCTTAGCTTTATTTTCGTTGTCCACTAAAGCTTGTAATTGTTTTTTGACGCTACTCGTTGAGGTTTCTTCACCTGTCGTTTCGTTTGACAAACCATGAGAAAAAAATGAACGTAGCTCAAAAACACCAAATTCTGTTTCCAAATATTTACCATTGACTGCTCGACTAACGGTTGATTCATGAATATTCAATGATACCGCAATTTCTTTTAAGGTCATCGGTTTTAGTGGGCGGTCTTCTTTAAAAAAGAATTGCTGTTGGCGTTGAACGATTTCAGTGCCGACTCTTAAAATTGTATCACCACGTTGAAGGATCGTTTTTTCTAACCATTGGAATTCATTTTTCTTCTCCTTGATGTACTCTTGAACTTCTTTATCGTCCGTTGCTTCCATTCGTTCAAAATAAGCTTGTTGAAACTGAATCGTTGGCGTACCTGTTTTATTGGAGAGAACTTTTATTTGATTCCCTTTGATTCGTAATGTTAAATCTGGCCGTATATACAATCCTGAGGTAGATTCAAAAATACTTCCAGGAGCTGGGGTCAATGTTTGAATGTAATCAAAAATCGTTTGAATTTCTGATAGCTCCACATCAAATTTTTTAGCAATCAACCCCCACTTACGATTAGCCAAATGATCAAACTCTTCTTCAATAACAATGTAAGCTAATTCTGGTGCTGTATCATCACGCTCTACTTGAAGCAATAAACATTCACGCAAATCTCTTGCACCAACACCTGCTGGATCTAATTGCTGAATCAACGTTAAAGCATCCAACATTTCGATTGCTTTTGCTCCTGTTTTTAGAGTAGCTTCATCTAGGTCGATCATTAAATATCCATTTAAATCAATATATTCAACTAAAAATAAAACCAGCGTTCGCAGATACGTATCGCGATAATTTAAGTGGATTTGATCAATCAAATATTCGAAAAGCGACATATGGTTGTCAGGAATTTGATTTAAATAGTTGTTTTCTTCATTTGTATAGGTTCGATTCCTGGAACTTGGAAAATCACTATAATTTGTCTCAGTTTGGATGTCGATTAAAGGATTCTCTAACGACTTTGCCTCGATATATGCAAAAAGTTCTTCAGAATTGTATTGTAAAATCTGGATCGATTGTTGTAATTGTTGCGTCATTGCAAGCTTTTGGACTTGTTTTTGTTGTTGTGATAGATGTTGTTCAAATTTCATTATTTTTGTCCTCCCCCTTGTAATTTATCGAAATATCAGCTAAACTAGTAAACGTGCTTGCGCCCTTAGTGTAGTGGATATCACGTAAGATTCCGGTTCTTGAGACGGGGGTTCGATTCCCTCAGGGCGCGATTTTAAAAGCTTGTAATACTATAGATTTATCATGATTATAACATAGTTTCGCAATGATTATTTATTTAAATTTTTGGATAAGTTTGGATAAAAAAAGAGGTCACGCAGTCAAAATGTCCAAAAAGAACTCGAGTTGTGGTTTCAAAATTGCCGAAGAATCTTTCTGGACGTTTTTCCTTCGACAGAATGAATGATACACTCAACGACGACTTTTTAATGGATGTCTAATCCAGCTTAAAAGGAACGAAGTACATCTTCCATTTTCAAAATTCCTCCTTGAAAAAAGTGCAGAGAAAGCTATTCTACTTATCGAAACGATTTATTTTTATACACCCCGCCCCAATGATTGGTAAAATTCTGTTCGTACGACGAGTAATTGTAGTAGAAAATAAGTAAAATGATCTAGTTTTGCCCCTCAAAGTTACTTGTAGATGAACCATGGGTATTTGTACCAACATCTTTCCTACGATTAGTCAAGATGAAAACTAAATTGTAGAATTCCATACCAAATCCCCCTGATGCTAGTTCCTATTTTTATCAGTAGGTTGCAATTCACCACTAAGGTGTTGCCTTAGTGATCGTGTACACATAGTCGTGCTTTGTCTTGTTCCCTCCCCTATATAGATACTTTAGTAGTTTGTTCATATAGGCTACGTTCGCAACCTTATTCTTCTTGGAAATAGGTTGCATTTTTAATTTGTAGTAGAAATTAGAAATATGATCAGACTCCGCGACTTCTAGGTGGATCATATTTTTTAAAGTAAAATAAAGAATTTTCGGACTTTAGGATTTCCACGTTTATTCATATGATCTTGGGCAAGACCTAAAGCCATCAATTCCCACAAAGGCATTCACTTGCTTGTGGTTCTCAAATCAAGGCCATCTAAGTAAAGAACTTTATAGCTTTTTCCCATAGAAAGTACATAAATTATAGGTTCATCTTCTTTCTCTTTTTGAAAGGTTCTTCACTATGACATTTCGTTCCTAATTTCCTATACACGAGCTCGAAGTCCTAACATGCTCAAATCAGATTCTAAAAGAACAGCGAAGGAGACAGTTCTCTTGTAGGAACTCGAAATCCAAAATTATGATCAATCTTTTTTCTAGCCCCTTACTATGGACCTAAATAAAGGAAAATAGAGAGTAAATTCATCCTTCGATAAATTTACCCTCTAATCTTAGTATATTTCTAGGTTCTAATTAAATTTTTAATAAAAAATTTAAATCTAAATAAAACATGTAAAAAACTAATCGATTACTTCTAAAAGCATGATCGGTGTTTTGTACATCACAACTCTAGAGTCCTCCACATATATTTTTTTTATGACTCCTCTTTCTTCCATTACAATGTCATAAAAAACAGATAAACATTCTATTGTAAATAACAGATTACCTTTTTCTTGTATACTATTTATTTTTACCGCATCATTGATCGCTATCTTTCCTACTAAATTAGAGAGAATTAGCCTATGTCCGTATAAAAATAACCTGACATAGCGAATGGCAAATTCATTTTCTCTATTTATTCGTTGTTCAACTTCATTTTTTATATTCCGCCGATAGTAAAATTAAGCTAGACAACTAAATAAGTCATTTGTGCTACACTCAAAATAGTTCCGACCAAAGAATTATAAGGAGTGAAGACAAATGACCTATACTCATCTTACATCAAATGAACTCGTGATGATAGAAGCTTATTTCAATATGAGCCAACCTGTTACGATGGTTTCTAAGACTTTAACTCGTTCTAGACAGACAATCTACAATGTTTACAACTTCCTGAAACAAGGAAAATCTATCTGTGACTATTACCAACAATATAAAGAAAATAAAACACGTTGTGGTCGACAACCCATTAGTTTGCCTACAAAACAGCATGATTACATTCAATCTATGGTGGCTCAAGGGTGGACACCTGATGTGATTATTGGTCGAGCTGAGTTTCCTATTTCATGCTCTGTTAGAACACTTTATCGTCAGTTTAAAGCGAATCAATTTGATTGCTCAAAACTACCAATGAAAGGGAAACGAAAGCCCAACGGGCATAAAGAACGTCGTGGAAAGCAAGCATTTAAACGCAATATTTCAGAACGATCCACTGACTACCCTAATTTCCAACAGGAATTTGGGCATTTAGAAGGTGACACAATTGTTGGCGTTCATCATAAAAGTGCCATCATCACTCTAGTTGAACGCCTTTCAAAAGTGATTATTACATTAAAACCAAATGGTCGGAAAGCATTGGATATTGAAAAAGCGACAACTGATTGGCTACAAAAGATTCCCAGAAACTTGTTCAAATCCATTACCTTTGATTGTGGAAAAGAATTTTCAAATTGGAAAAACATGAGTAATGTCAATGATATTTCTATCTATTTTGCAGACCCTGGAACCCCCTCACAACGCGGATTAAATGAGCATTCGAATGGGTTATTACGTAAAGATGGGCTGCCTAAAACAATGGATTTTAATCAAGTTGACCAAGCTTTTGTTGCGGCTGTCACCTCTAAAAGAAATCACATACCAAGGAAATCTTTAAATTATCGAACACCATTAGAAGTATTTTTGAGTTACATAAATGAAAGACATTTGTCTAGCTTAATTTGACAAATCAAATTCTTAAAAAAGTATTCTTTTTTCATTTGTACTCCTTTATATCACTCTAAAAATAGAATTGTTCCACCAAACTTTCCACCAGAAAATACTCATTGAATTTCTCTTAGCTTATTTAACAGAACTATTATTTTGAAGTGAATAAAACGAAATAAGAGCCAATATACATAACTGGTTAACTAAAATAAAAGAGTTTATACTTTCTAAATGAGATTTTTTATCTATTTTAATTCAATTTATAATCTCTTTTAGTTTTTAAAATCGCAAGGATAGAAAAGAGAACAATTAATAGGCCAATATACACCATATTGGGCATAAATGTTGATAAATCCTTCCCTATCTCAATATCTTTGAATAACAATATAAATCTCTTTTGAGGCATAATTTGGATTATTTTTTCCAACCAAGGATTACCACCTTCAAATGAAAAGAAACTACCTGACAACATAGTTGTAATAATGATGAGTAATGACCCAAACATATTGGCTTTGTCTCCTTCTTTGAAAATAGCTGCAATTAGCAAAGAAAAACTTGTAGCAAATAGACAAACAAAAAGTAATAATAGACTTAATTGCCAATAAGGCATTCCAAACTCTCTTTGAAAAACTACGTTAACACCAAAGATGAAGCACAACGTAGGTAGAAAAATTAAAAGAAAAGCAAATAACGAATGTCCCATAAGTATTCGGACAAATGAGATTGGCGTAGTAACAATGCGTTCTAATAGATGTTTTTCTTTTTCTTCACTAAATAACATCATATTTGTTAAGCTAGCCATCATCAAAAACATCAGCAAATAGCTGAGAAGTGTCACACCTAAACTATCTTTTTTATTGCTTGATAGGTCAGTTGAATTTATTGAGTCTTCTAATACATTCGTAAGTTGAGAATTGAAATTTTCTCCTTTGATGCTCTCAATAGTATATCCATTTAGTCCATCTGTAGAAACAATTGCATCATAAGTACCTTTCACAAGTTCCGATTTTAATGGTTTTTGATCTACGTAGATTGTATTTAGTTGCTTTGACTGAACCAGCGCTTCATTTTTTTCGCCAACGACCGCAACTGTTGCTACAACTGATGTTCGATTTGATAAAACAAAAGAAAGGATAACAACAGCTAGAATAAGAACAAACATAATTCCAATCCTAGCTATACTATTTTTAGTACGTAACCAGTCATTTTTAATTATACTTATCATACGTAATCCTCTCCTTTGAATAAATAACCACAAAATACAATACTAATCAGAGATAGTATCACTAGAATAATCAAGCTAGGCAGAAATGCTTTGGTATGATCATCATAAATCAGCTGGAAAATAGCGTCAGTTACTCTGGTAAGTGGAAGTATCTCACTAAATTTTTGTATTTGTCTACTAATGCTGGATAAAGGAAAAAACAAGCCTGAAGCAATGGCAATCAACGCGCTAATCAAACTGATCAGTTGATTTGCTACTCCTTCATCCTTAAAAATACAGCATACGAGTACTCCTAAACAACAACAAAAGAAGTTCAAGGCTAAAAATAAGACCCATACTTGAATAGCCGACCCACCCATACCATAATTTGCGCCAAACAAAACTGATAAAATCATTCCTGTTAGAGTATAGCAAACAGTAGTAAAAATAAATGTTCCTACAATTTTAGTTAATGGAATGAACAGTGACGGAACTGGCGAATAAATAATTCGCATATTTGGATTTTTTACTCGTTCCTCCAAAAAACAATTTGCCGAAAATGTTGCAGAATTCAATACACTGAAAATCATCATTGTTACGCCATAATAATCATAACTACTAAATTCTCCGCCATACATTCCTTCAGTTAACAATCCTAAAATAACCGTAAGAGAAAATGGAAATGCAAATCCCATAATAAGCCACGATGGATTAATAAATAAACTAATTGTATCTTGTTGGAGTATTTTAAAAAAACGATACATTTACTTCCCTCCTTATTCTCTTAAGTAACGCCCAGTCAAATCGAGAAATACACTTTCTAAATTCCCTGTTTGCAATGAAATATTCGTAATTATCTGATTTTGCTTTATCAGACAAGTAATGATCTGATCCAAAATTTCTGCATCTCGATTAACAAATATTTCCATACGGTTATCATTTAAAACAACATTATCAACACCTTCAATATCATAAAATAATTCTAATGACAGTTCGCCAACCTTGTCTAACTCGATCATAATTTTTTTATTACCAGATAGCTTTTTCAGCTCTTCGTTTGTTCCTGTGGCGATAATCTTGCCATGATCCATTATAATAATTCGAGTAGATATTTCTTCAACTTCCTCCATATAGTGAGTTGTATAAAGAATGGTCATTCCATTATCTTTCATTTTCTTGATCGACTCTAAAATATGATTTCTTGATTGCGGATCAATTCCTACCGTTGGTTCATCCATAATTAACAAGTTAGGACGATGAGCAATTGCACAAGCAATATTTAATCTTCTTTTCATACCTCCTGAAAAAGTATGAACTTTTTCCTTTCTTTTGCTCACTAACCCGACAGACTCTAAGGAAAAATCAACTCCGGCTCGCAAATCATTTCCTTTTAGTCCGTATAACGACGCAAAGAATTTTACATTTTGTTCCGCAGTTAGATCTTCATACAAAGCTAGGTCTTGAGGAACAACGCCTAATTGTTTTTTGAAATTTTTTAAATCGTTGTAGATAGATTCACCATTATAAAGAATTTCACCTTGGTCTAAATTAAGTGCACCACAAATAATATTAATAGTCGTGCTTTTGGCAGCTCCATTCGGACCTAAGAAACATAAAATTTCCTGTTTTTCGATCTCAAAGGATATACCGTGAACAACTTTCTTATCCCCATAACTTTTCTCTAAACCTTTTACACACAATAGTGCCTCCATACGATCATTTCCTTTCTCACTGATCTAATTTCCTCAACTTCATTTTATTTAAGTCTTTAAATACATCGCTACTATTACTTAGTTATGAAAGTTCAGACTCACTAAATAATTCGTCCATTTCTGATTCGTCCGCCTTATCTCTAATAACATCCGCGTTCTTACTTAACAAGTTGATTTTCGAGCTTCTAAAAAAATAGATTCCTGTACAACTTAGTAGGATACCCGTGATGAAAAATAAGAACCCAATTCCTCTGCTATTCCCTATCCCAAAGATTTTTCCAAGAGATGGTGCTAAAAGTCCATTTAAAGCAAACATTGGAATAAATAAATAATCAGCTAAAGGACCTGAAATTGCATAAGAAATAACAAACCCAAATTGAGAAACTAAACCAGTTATTCCCCAAACTCTGCCTTGAAACGCTTCATCTACATTACTCCTCAATAAAACATCGGCACTCATGTTAATAAATGGAAGGAATGAGAAGAAACAAAATGCTGCTATTCCTAAGAGAATGATTGGAAAATTCACTCCTAACAAGGAAATAGCTACACCTGAAAATAACAATGCCTTTCCTAGCGTCTGTTGCAACTGCCATTTACGTTTACTTAGTCCAATAGCTAAACTACTGAGAAGCATTCCAACTGCTGCAAACGATTCAAATGTACCCACTTGAGCAACATTAAGGCTAGAAAGCAACAAAGGTTTGATTAAAGTTTGAAGAAATCCCATACTAAATGAGACAATTGTCATTGCTAAAATTAATGCCATAATTCCTTGTTTTCCCATCATATAATTCCAACCACTTTTTAAAAATAACAAAAATGGTTCTTCATGCTGTTCTTTCTTTTCTGTTGATTTTTTAGCGCGCATAACATATAGAGTACTAGCAACCGTTACAAAAAAAGTACTGATATCAATCAACAAAATTTTCTCAATTGACATAAATTGTAACAAAATCCCTGCAAGTAAAGGAGCAAATAAAAACTTTGCTGCGCCAGCTAGTTGAACCAATCCGCTAGCTTTTGAAAACTCGTCTGGTGTCAAAATTTCAGTAATCGTCGCTCGATATGCTGGTTCAAGTAGAGAAGAAAAAATAGAACTGATTGTTACACCAATGACAATAATCATAAAACTACTTGTTCCATTTTGTATATGAAAATAGATAAATACTAAACCAACAGCCGAAAGAGAATCTCCTATCAACATTAATACTCGACGATTAAATCGGTCAGCCAAACCACCAGCAATTGGTGTAAGTAGCACACTTGGCAAAAAAGAAAATAGCGTTAGTAATGACAAATGAGTTGCTTCTCCAGTTTGTTGGTATACATAAATACTCAGAGCAAAAGAACTGAGACCATTCCCGACTAAAGAAACTAGTTCTCCGATCCAAAGGGCCATAAAATAGTTGAAATTACTTTTTTGTTTCATCTTCTCACACTCCTTCAACACATTAAGTTACGATTAAAAACCATTTTGCTTCAGCCATTGATTCATTTGTTCTTCTCTTTCAGCTAATTGTTCATTGGAATCAATCGCTTCTTTGTTAAATTTTCCAAGCTGTTTTTCAGCTCTGATTTCTCCATCTATCATAAATAAAACTCTTTGCGAACGAGCTGCTACTCTGATATCGTGTGTTACTAGAACAATCGTTGTCCCTTCGCTATTGATGTCCAACAAAATATTCAAAATTTCCTCTGTTGCTTTTGAATTTAAAGCACCTGTTGGTTCATCTCCAAAAATAATCTCTGGTTCATTGATCAATGCTCGACAAATACCGACTCTTTGTAATTGACCGCCTGAAGCTTCAGTAATGTCATGGGATTTGATTTCATCAATCCCCATTCGTTTCATTAATTGATTCGCATGCTTGTCTATATCTTCTTTCTTTCTATTTTTAGCAATATACCCTGTATAAATAACATTATCGTATAAATTGAGATTTCTTAACAAATAGATATCTTGAAAAATAAAACCCATACGAGTTAGTCTTAACTTTGCTAATTCTGCTTCACTTTTGTCTGCAATTTCTTCTCCATTTAACAAAACATTTCCAGAAGTCATTCTGTCCATTCCACTTATGTTATATAAAAAAGTCGTTTTACCAGATCCAGAGGGGCCCATAATTGATAGAAACTCTCCTCTTTCAATTTTTGCATCAATGTCTTTCAAAACATGAATATTTTGATTTTTTCCTTGCTTAAACACTTTATTTAACTTGTTGACTTCGACTATTGTCTGACTCATAATTTCCTCCTGTTTTTGTGCCTATTTCTATCGAACTAGTTATAACACCTTAATTAATTTTTAATTCGCTCTATAATATTCTTATCTTTAAATGCAAAATGAAAACAGATTGTCGTCGAAAACAAAACAATCGCCAACAGGAATATCGGTACTAATAAATAGACTTGCACAGGCAAAATAGTAAATGAAATTTTGGGCATTCCAAATGATGAACTCAATAAACTAACTAAAGATGCACCTGCTGTATTGGATAATATTGTCCCAATAATAACTCCTACTACAGAAGCAAACATTACTCCCGACATAAATTGTAACGTCAATTCTTTTACAGTTGTTCCTATTCCTAACTTTATACCATTTTCCTTTTGATTCCTTACAAGTAGTAACTGTAAGAACAACATACCAAGCAACACAATTAAAATAGTTGCGATAACTGTAGCAAGAATTGTCATCATGCGTATCTGCTTGATGGTATTTCCTAATGTTTGATGCATGTAGTCATCCATATCTGTTATTTTTACATTGTTAAAGGTTTTACTTAAATCCTTTACCTTTTTCTCTTTTAATACACCATGATTCAATTTTATATTCAACATATACCACATTAATTCTTTTGAGCTGCCCTTGATATTCCCTTTGGCAGACTTACCACCATTAGTAATATCTTGATAGATGCCTGTTACCTTACAATTAATATCTCCTGCCTCTGATCGTAGCTGAATTATATCTCCAACGCTTGCTTTGTACTCTTGACTATTTAAGTAAGATAATGCAATTTCGTTTTCATCAGAGGGAGCCTTTCCTTTAAGATAAGTAAGTGGGAATGTTTGATAATCTCCTGATTCAACATTGATCGTTTCCCAGATATTTTCATCATTTTGAATTTTCAAACGATATGTTGTGTAACCTGTAAATTGGTTTATTTCATTATCGCTCTCTAGTTTCTTGACAATTTGATTATACGTTTCGTCCATTTGATTAATCGTTTGTAAATCAATACGAATATCACTTTGTCCGACCCCCATATAGGAAATAAAAGAGGAAGAATTCATTGTATTGTACATATTCAACGGAATTGTGATAATAAATGTGCCAATAATAAACAACGTAATTAAAAAGAGATACGAGGAAAATTTTTCAATTACATCTTTTAGACCTAAAAAAATATGTGTATTGAATAATCTATTTTGGGATAGTCTTAATAAAAAGCGTTTTTTCTTTTTGGTATTATTCTGTTTTAATGCGTCAACTGCTGAAATCTTATTGATTCGTTTTAATAGACTTTGACAAAACAGATAAATCACCAAAGAGACGAAAAGAATTGACAACAATGGGATTAGATATGAAAACATTGTTTTTGGTGTTTCCCCTAAATACAAGGTCATATTTCCCACAAATAAATCAGACGTAAAAATCGAACCTACATAACCAATAAACGAGCCTAGTAATGTAATCGTCATATATTTTAATAAATAGATTCGTTTGATTTCTTTAGGTCTAACACCGATTGCCTTCAATGCACCAATTTCTGCCATATCTTCTTCCAAAGTAATTGAGAATGTGAACCTTAAAGCTAGCATAGATACCAAGATCAATAGCAAGCTAATAAATACAATAATTAAAGCAACCATTCCATCAGATAAACCATTAAGTAGTTTAAATATATTCCAATCTACCATTGGACCTTGCTGAGGCAGATTATTTTCAGCATACATTGTTTGAAAGGCAGCAACATCTTTTCGATCTTTCAATTGGAATTCAATCAGATACTCAAATTCAGTTGCTGTTTTTGCTAAAGTTTCATAGTCTTTATCATTAATCAAAAAGCGCTTAGAAGAAACGCCCGACGGATTCATCTGACCATCTCGAATAAATTCTGAAATGATAAATTCATATTGTTTACCGCCGAGAGTTACAGCTATTTTTTCACCTTTTTTTAATTGATACCGTTCATAATAATAAACTGGAACTCCAATATGCTGCTCTGCTATTTGCGCCGGTTTATTTTCCATATTTAACAAATAATCGAATTCTTTATTTTGCTGGACGATTGAAACATCCATTACAGAGTTTGTTTGCACATGATCATTGATCAGTAGGTTTTTGCCGTCAACAGTAAGTATTTTCGGTGTTTGCATTTTTTTGACTAGCCCACTTGATTCTGCAAAATCTGTTATCTTTTTTTCATTGATATTCCCTTTGTGCATTTGAACAACATCTGGCACTTCAGCTACTTTAAACAAATCATCAATACTTTTTATAAGCGTTGAAGTGATAAAAAAGCCTGTAGCAATGAAAAAGGTTGCCAATGCAATGCCTAATATTATCAGACTTGTTGTATTTTTTTTACGTAAAAAATCTCTCTTCAATAATCTGAAATTCATGTATTACTCCTTTTTAAGTCTATTTTTTTCTAAGTTGTTGATTTCTTTGGACTTCCCTAAACAACATGACAGAATTATCGTTCCTAATCCTAAAATTATAAATAACAATCCAATTCCTCTTGAAGGCCCTACACCAATAATCTGCCCTAATGAATCTGCAAGTAAACCTTCTTTTTTTAAAAGAGGATCAAATACATAATCGGCTAAAATTCCTGAGATTGCATAGGCAAAGACATAGCCTAACTGTGAAATAACAGAAACAATTCCCCAAACTCGTCCTTGAGCTTCATTAGGAATATTTCCTCTTATCAATACATCTATACCTGTGTTAATAAATGGAAGCGTAAAGAAGAATAAAAACAGCATCCAACCTATAACTATTACATTTGTTGTAGAACCTATCAAACTTATAAAGACGCCTGCAAGAGCTAAACAAATGATCATGTTACGACGTAAATGCTTATTCAAATTAAAAATACCTATAAGTACACTGCTAACCAACATTCCTATTGCACCAATTGACTGTATTGTTCCTAAAACCTGTACGGATGTGTATGATAGCAGCATTGGTGTAAAAAGCGTTTCAATAAAACCTATAAAGAAAGTAACGGTTGACATAATTAAGAGCAACATCAAAACGCCATACTGCTTATGAATCACCTGCCAACCATTTTTTAAATCTGTCAATACATGGCTCTTTTTTTGTCCTTTTGTTGTAGGTAGTTCTACTGTTCTTTTGACATAATATAGTGTAAGAATTGTCAAAAAAAACTGTACAGATATCGAACATAACTAGGGTAGAAACTTCTACGAAAGTAAGTAAAAAACCAGCCGCTAAAGGAGCTAACAAAAACTTTGCTGAAGAAGCTAACTGAATGAGTCCACTAGCTCTAGAATATTCTTCCTCTGACAATAGCTCCGTCACCGTAGCACGATAACAAGGATCAATCAATGATACAAAAACCGAGTTCAAACCAATACATAAGCAGATCTGCCAAATCTGGATCGTTGTATTGATCATTAAAAACCACATGACTAACAATACTAGTGCAGAAAACAAATCTCCTATAATCATTAACATCCTTCGATTGTATCGATCAGCCAAAACACCAGCAACCGGACTTAAAACAATCGCAGGTACAAAAGAGAAGAATGTTACCAGAGAAACACTTGTTGCTGTATTTGTCATTTGAAATACTAAAATACCAATTCCAAAAGCAGAAAGTCCGCTACCTACACTGGAAATCATTTCACCTAACCACATCATCTGTAAGGAAAAGCCATTCTTCCTTTTTTAAAGTGTCCAAGCAGCATGAGACAAGTTTATTTTTGAAATCGACTGATCTGTATAGTTTAAAATATTATCAATATTTCCTCTTACTGCTTCTCTTGTCTTATCAGAAACAACAAATAAGTTCTTTGGATTTTCATCAACTTGTTCGGTGTTCAAAGATTCTTCTAGAACCATATGAGCATTTGTCCCTCCTACCCCAAAGGAATTGATACCAGCCCTTATTAAACTTTCTGTTTCAACACAAAATCCTTTTGCTTTAACTTGAAAAGACCTAGTTTCAAATCGAATTTTTTGATTAGCTTCTTCATGGTTGATCGTTGCTGGAATAAATCTTTTCTTCAATACCATTGCTACTTTAATCAAGCCAACAACTCCTGCGATGGTGTCCGTATGACCAACATTTCCTTTCACGAAACCTAACGTACAAAAGTCGTTTTTTTGAGCTTGCGAACGCTTCAGTCAATGACTGTACTTCACATCGATCTCCTAGTGTAGTTCCGGTTCCATGTGCTTCAATATAAGAGATTGTTTCTGGATCAATTTCAGCTCGTTTATATGCTTCTTGAATCACTTCTACTTGTCCCTTAACACTTGGCGCTGTGAATCCAATTTTTCGATTGCCATCATTGTTGATTGCTGAGCCTTTTATTACAGCATAGATATGATCACCATCTAGATAGGCTTCTTCTGCCCATTTCAAAACAACTAATCCCATTCCATTTGAAAAAATGGTACCTTCAGCTTTTTGATCAAAAGGGCGACAATGACCATCTGGTGAAAACATCATTCCTTTTTTGTAAAGATACCCACCATCATTTGGCAATTCAACCGTAATACCGCCTGCTAAAGCAACATCACATTCACCTAAAATTAAGGATTGACAGGCTAGATGAGTGGTTACCAGTGTAGTTGAACACCCAGTTAAAGCTGAAAATACAGGATCAGTAATATTAAATTTATAAGCCAATCTGGTCGCTAAAAAATGGTTCGTACTCAAAGTGAATCGTTCATATAGGTTTCCAAAGTTTTCTTTTGAATCAACTAGTGTCTTATACCACTCAAAATCATCGGAACCGCCAATAAATATTCCTGTCTTTGATGTTTTATGTTGAGGAATATGACCCGCATCTTCAAAAGCTTCCCAAGCACCTTTATATAAGATTCTTAACTGAGGGGACATTTTTTGTACCTCAGATGGTGAATAATCAAAAAATTCTGAATCAAAGGTGTCTAAATTATTAATACGTCCTTTACTTTTCACATAGTCGGCATTATTAATTAGTGTTTCGTCAATACCTAGTTCCCGAAGTTCATCGTTTGTGTAAAAGTAGAGAGATTCTTTTTCTTCTACTAGGTTTTTCCAAAAGTCTATGATAGTATCAGAACCTGGAACATTTATAGACAACCCTATAATTGCAATATCAGATGATTGTAGAAATTTTTTCTTGCTAAAGAAAGATTTTCTATTATTGATTGCTGAAATATCTTCACTATTCAATTTCTCTGCTAATAGACGAATCGTTGGCATTTCCAATAAATCTGTAATTGGAAATTCACTTTTCAACTGCTTTTTTAGTTTGTTATGTACTTGAATCAATGCCAAAGAATGACCACCAATCTGTACAAAGTTATCATCAATACCAAAAGAGGAGAACCCCAAGACTTCTTCCCAGACTTTAAATATTACTTTTTCTAATTCTCTTTTGGGCATCTTTTTTATAGTTAAATTTTTTTCTGCAGAACATTTAATGTTTCAAGGTATTTACGGTCAACTTTCCCGCTATTATTATATGGAAGCTCAGAAACATTAATGAATAAAGTTGGTATCCTATAACTTGGCAAATGATTACTTAGCTGTTCCCTTAGGAAAAACAAATCCAACTCTTCTCTCAGATAGTAAACACATAACTTTTCGGCTGAAGCATCATCGTTCTTAACAATAAAAACTGCTTGGATAATTCCCTCAATCATTTCAAGCGTGTTCTCAATCTCACCTAATTCAATCCTGAGTCCACCGATTCTCACTTGATGATCCATTCATTCTTCCTATATATTCATTGGAACCATCAGCTAGTATACGAGCTTTGTCAGCTGTACGGGACATTTTTTTATAACCTGCTCTGTCTTCATTACCATAGTATGGATTATCAATAAATAAAAGCAAGCAAAGAAAAATTGGAAAACTGTAATTTCGAGCTCTTTGCTTTTCTCTTGTATTGCATAAAATAGTTTATCAGAGATAACGAAAGCCTTCTCATTAGATTCTCCATTTTTCTGATTAACTTGAATGAAATCTGCTAACATATCAACTGGTGTCATTCCTTTGTTTTTTTCATACCAAAAGTTTTTCTGATTATTATATGTTCCATTTTTTAGGTATTTATTTTCACTCAATACAAAATCTGAATACCCATGATCAACGTCAAAAGTAACTTCCGTACCATCTAAAACATTTTGATAATAATTCACCAATTTTTTCTGAAATATTCCCATAGAAATACCATCTAAAATAATGTGATGTGCACAAATAATACAACTATAACCATCCATCCCTTTAATTATAGAAACTCTAAACAGAGGAGAATCTTGTAATTTAAAGGGTTCATTTGTGAATTTAATCACATGAAGTTTGATCTCTTCAGAATAAATACTTTCTTCATACGTTGATAGACAACTCTTCTCATTATTCATCTCACTGATTTCAATAAATATTCTGTCACTATCTACTCTTAGATTCGCTCTTAAAATTTCCTGTTCAGCAACGACTATATCTAATGCCGTTTGCATAGTCTTTAAATCTAAATCAGGAATTGAAAATAGTGCTGAGATATTGTAATCTACCAGATTAGAGAATTGACAATCAAAATATATACCTTTTTGTACTTCAGATAATTCAAATTTTTTCATTTCGCACTTCTCCTATATCTTGTTTATTAACTTATTGTTTTATTCTAAAACTAGTTAAAATTCCAGATACCTTCAGCCAAAATTGATAACACTGTAATAAATGTCTGATAGGCAACATCCATAATTATAGTCGCAATACTATCTATATCTCTTTTCCCCGTTTCTTCTTTTTTCTCTTTATAAACAACACAATGAGACCATAGACCTAATTCCATAAGTATACATGGTAACTAATGTTCCTACCCAAAAAATTCCCTTTAAACCAAATTGCTATAATGCCCATAATACCTGAGCCAATTTGAGAAAATCCGTATTTAATTTGAAATAATCACGCTGGCCAACCAAGCATTTCAGCGGTCTGATCTGCTCGAATAATATTTACAACTAAACAAATAACCCCCACCAATCCAAAGGTTACAGCAAATTAATGTAATAATAATACATTACAAATTTCAGCTAAAGAGAAAGTTGTAATCCCCTTCATAAAGAGCTGTCCACATGCAGTTAATAGCCCTACGATCCACAATACCCAAAAAAATATTTTTATTCCCCCTATTTTATTTTCCACTAAAAAATATAAACAATAATTTTCTAAAAGTATCTTAATACCTTATAGAAAAACTAAATCTAAACATTTTTATTCTTATCTAATTCCAATGTCCTCTTACTTACAAAGATAAACAAAAAGATATTTTTTGTCAATGTATAATTTATATCACCATTAGAAAAAAGAAGTATTCGATCTAAAATTTAAATTCTTTACGAAATAAACAAAATCCATTTCCGACTTAATATCTATATAAAAGCATATTTCATCTCTTCAAAATTTTTTAAAACACTTTAATACTGATGTTATAGAATTATAAAATATCCGATACGATTTATGTTTAAAAATAAGTTCCAATATTCTCCTAATAAATTAAATTATCAAGCTAAAAAAAGAAAAAGGAGTTTGGGACAATAATCAGGCAAATCTGATTATTGCTCCACTTTTTTTTGATTTTAGGGTACACAAAAAGCACTCAAACCTGTAAGACTAAAGTGACAAAACCCAATCAGAAAGGAAGCAAGTGCTTTATGTTTAAAAATTAGACCATAGATCAAACAACTTTACCATTAGATATGGAAAAATATATCCCAAAAACCGATATCGCCTTTGCGATCAACGCCTTAATAGAAGTGATCCTTAAAAAACTTTTCGATCAATTGGAACAACAATCGTTTCCATTTACGCGGAAAACAAGGAGCGAAGATTGACATTGGTTTGGCACTCATGGCACTAAATTAGGGAACTATATGGAGAAGAAAGCACGTAAAAAAGAGAAAACTAGTCTGATTTTGACACTACTCATCAAAATCAGACTAGTTTTCTTTTTAAGAAGGACTATTGTCCCAAACTAGAAAAAAGTCTAACTTTTTGGGGGCACTACACTATTCAGCCCTTTACTCTTTTCACTTCTATAAAATCATCTTTTCCAATTCAAAGCGAATCTGACTTTGAATCATCTGGATTTTTTCGATTTCTAAACGCTCTTCATCTACTTGATATTTTTGTACAATTGGATGGTTATAAGAAATAACATAACTTATCGCCCACAACCTAGGATCTTCAATAATTTCATCTGCCAAAGGATAGAGTAAAGCAAAGTGCAAACGAATTTCTTCCATGATATCGACCAGTAAAATAGGATCATTGTTGATCAATTCTTTTTCTAAAAACAGTAATATTCTCTGGTACGACGCACTATCCAACGGTGTTCCGACAGACGCTGGAACAACAGTATATTTTTTGTTATCTCTCCACAAAAATTCAATTTCTTCTTTAACATGAAGGTTTGCAAGTTCTTCCATTATCCACGACCGAACCAAATTATGTACTCGCACATCTAGTAAAATTTTTTTCCCAATCACAATAAATTCATCTTGAGGCAGTTGTCCCGCTTTTTTCACGATTGCCATCTGCTCATAGTAATTATGGGCATGCAAATGATCCAGCTCTTCTTGTACTTCTTTAATTT
The DNA here is from genome assembly GCF_058216535.1 of Enterococcus sp. AMC1251. Lineage (NCBI taxonomy): Bacteria > Bacillati > Bacillota > Bacilli > Lactobacillales > Enterococcaceae > Enterococcus > Enterococcus sp. AMC1251. The sequence goes on from NZ_CM177098.1 coordinate 2,690,299, forward strand.
TCCCAACTTCAACCTGCTGATACCTTAGTTCAACGTGACGGATTTTCTTTTTTAAAGAAATCAATTTTCTCATTTCTCCGCTTTGTTCCATCAAAATCCGTTCGTTAATAATAGTATGAGCTTGAATAAACATATGATTTTGGATCAAAATTTGGATATAAATCTCCAAATAATCCAAATAAGCAAAATATTTTTCTTTCATCTCTGAAGCTAATGATAATGCTTGTTCATTTTCACCTAGCTCTAAATACATATTTACCAACACTAAATTCAACGCAAAATCTTGTCGAATTGCATATGCTTGTTCGTAATAATCAACTGCTTCAATCAAATTATCCTTTTTTATTGCTTCTTGTCCCAGCTCAATAAACCGTTCATAGTTCTTTGGAAATGGAATTTGATTTGTCAAAAGAAACACCACCTTCCTAATGATTATTTCTCATGATATAACATCTACCAAAAGAGAAATAGTGTGTATCCTAAAAAAAGAAATAACTTTACTTGAAACTAGATATACTTAAAAATTAGCTAACTTCTAATATAAATTTCTAATAATAACAGCTATTTCAGCTTGACCTTGGGCCTGCATCCGTTCTGCTTTTTCTACCAATGTATAGCCAACATAGAAATCTTTTGTTAACTCATCTTGGACTTTAAATTCCACAACCTCTTCTACATGAAAAGCAGTTGGTTCAACTTCCTGGACACTATCCCACCCAGTATCAATAAATACTTTTGTATTATCATTGATTGCGGTATTTGTTTCAAGTTCCTCCACAAGCCTCTTTAACTGGGAAAATGTCATTACCTCTACTCTATTATCCATTGCACTACCCCACTTTCTGCTATTTTGTTTTCTTATACCAATCACATGTATATTCAACCATTTACTGTTCTCCACTATTATCATAACCTAAAATCGATTTTTATAATACTTAAAATTAAAAAGAAAGAAAATAAACTTTATTGTTTATTTCTTTCTCTTATTATTTACGATTCTTTTCTTAATTCACCATCTTCAATACGATAAACATTATCGCTCCATTCGATCATTCTCGGATCATGAGTAACCATAATCGTGGCTTTTTGTTTTTCATGTGCTTCTTTTGCTAAAATTTTTACCACTTCATACGCATGTTCTGTATCCAAACTAGCCGTTGGTTCATCCGCTAAAATCAAACTTGGCTCATTGAACAACGCGCGAGCAATAGCCACTCGCTGGCGTTCTCCACCAGAAAGATCTCTTGGGAATTTTTGGAGTAAGTCAGCGATATCTAAAGAAGATAATAATTCGTCGATTCGTTGTTTTTCCGTTTTTTTCTTTTCGATTTTATCGACTAATATAAATTGATTTTCCACAGTTAAAAATGGAATCAAATTAGATGATTGTAAAATAAACCCAATTTCTTCAAAACGTAACCTCGAACGCTTCTTTTCATTTAAATGGGTAAAATCTTTGCCGTTAATCTTAATCGTACCAGAAGTAGGTGTTTGTAACCCCCCTGCAATTGTTAAAAATGTACTTTTTCCTGAGCCAGAAGGTCCAATGATACTCACAAATTCTCCAGCTTTAATTGTTAAGTTGATTCCTTTTAGTGCTTCAACTTTTGCATGACCTGTACCAAAGGTTTTGCGGATGTCCTCCATTAATAAAATATCCGTCATTTTTTACCCTCCTATCGCTTTCATTGGATCAACGTGTGTTACTGTGCGAATCGAAAATACGCCGCCCAATACAGCAACGAAGATCAACACAATACTATAGATCCCTAGATTCATACTATCCAATTCAAATGGCATAGCAGATGGTAAAACGAGATTTGTCAACAAGGTCAAGACCACACCGATCAAAACGCCGATCACGCCTAAAATGAATGTTTGAGCAATGATCGATTTAATAATATACCCATTAGAGATCCCTTGTGCTTTCATTACGCCGAACAAACTTGTTTTTTGCAAGGTCATCACATAGATAAAAATCCCAATGATGGCAGCCGTAATCACAAACAAGAAATAGATCATCGCATTCAGTGTGAAATTTTGTTCGCTGTAACCTGGTAATTTTTCGATAAATGTTTCAATTTCATAGTTTGCCAAATGATCATCTGTCTCTTTCAACTGGATGTCACTTGTTTTAGTAGCACGGACAACAATACCATTGATTGGCGCTTTAGCGCCTTCAACTGTTTTGCCAAATTTAAGCTCTTGCCATTGATCCATTGATGTATAAATCAATGGTACAATGCTAAAGCTATTTTGTTTTGTGATTCCAACCACTTTCAGTTCTTTATCCAGTTTTCCAATTTTCACAGTATCTCCCAGTTTGATGCCTTTATCAACTAAGTTTTGCGGAATGATAATTTCGCCCGACTGTCTAAAATACCGTCCTTCAATTAATTTAGGTTTGATCGAACTATTTTCAGTCACACCAAAAAGAGAAATATTGATTTTGTCTTTATCTTTGTTTTGACCGACTTTGTTTAATGCGCCAGCATATTGTCCAATCGGTTCTTTTTCTCTTGCTTTTACTTGATTTAAATCATCCATAACCAAACTTGAAGCATTCAAACTCTTATTCGCATCCGCAGATAAAATAATACTCGTTGCGTCCCACTGATCAACACCTTGTCGCACACCTTGGGCAAGCCCATTCGCTAAACCAGATAGCATAAAAGCCACATAAGCAACCAACACAATAACACCTATGACTAACGTGTACCTAAGCTTAAAATACTTCATCTCTTCTATACCTAAAAACATTGATTCCACCTCTTTTTTATCAATTGATAAAAAAATACTTAAAAAAATACATTTTTATCACTTGATAAAAATTTTACCACGAAAAAAAGAATTGAACAACATTTTTTTATCACTTGATAAAAAATGTTGTTCAATTCTTTAAGAAACAATACCATGTAAAATCATGTCCATCAGTTCAGCGATCTGTTGCGAACGTTCTTTTTCCGTAGAAAGTTGATGAACTGTAGAAAATAGTAACGACAAACTCATAAGGTAAAACTGAGCAGCTTTTTTTGATGATATTTTACTGCTTAAAGGCGTTTGACTTGATTCAAAAATAGCTTGTAACGGATTCAAATAATAGTCATTCAGTATATGAAACAATTGTTGTTTGTTTTCCGGCTCCATTTCAGAAGCACTTTGGTGGATAAAAGAAAAAATATCTCTATGGTAAACATTCAACAATGCATTAGTACATTTGATTAATTGTTTTTCAAGTGGATCAGGTTCGTCTTTTATTTGTTCTAGCTCATCTTTCAGTTGACTACCAATCTGTTTATTGATTTCAATAAATAAAACTTCTTTATTGGAAAAATGATAGTACAAGGCTGGTTGCGTGATATTTACAGCTTTTGCAATGTCACGAGTAGAAGTATTTTTATACCCGTTAGTCAAAAAAAGCTCTTTAGCAATTTCTAAAATCGACTGATGAGTGATCTCAAATACTTTTTCTTTTTTCATTGTCCTACCCTCCATTTTTACATATAATTATACTCTTTACTGTATGAACTATTCTAAATCAAAATTGAAAAAAAAGATAGTTTTCGAAAAAAATGAATCTTAGTGATCTCAAATTTCAAAAACAATCGTTATCGAAACCTAATCACACTTATATTACAACTAACCATTAGTTTGAAATAAAAGAACCTTTTTTGTAAATCAAGAAACAAACATTTAACCTACCTTTTACAGACTTTCTACTCTCGCTGTGTTTAAATATTAACTAGCCTTGAAATTTTAAGTAATATTATTAAATTAACAGAAAAATTTAAATACATAAGGAGCATCTTTTTGAAAAAAAATAAATTTATCACTAAATTATTTCTCAGCTGTTTCATGTTTTCAGCTGGTTTATTGTTAAGTGACTACGCCTTTGCAACATCTACAGAAATAACCAATCAAGAGAAAATCATTACGGAATCTTCACAAAAATTGTCACAATTAAAAGAAGCAAAACAACTAATTTCAAAACAAAAACTAGAAAAAAACAATCAAATTTCTATCATAAAAAAAAATATTCAAACCATTCAAATCGATCTTGAGCAAGTAGAGAAAATCGAAACTATTGGATCTATTTTGGAAGGATCAGAATTAGATACTGAGCATCCTCCAGCACTTAAGACTCATTTCTCATCACTAACTGTCAAAAAAGATTCAATACCTGATAAAAAAGATCAATTAGCGGAGTTAAAAAAACAGCATGCTTCGTTAAAATGGGAAGTCGAAACCATTTTAAAACAAGAGTCGGAGGCAATGAAACAAGAGACTCAATTATCAGATAAAATCGTTCAAGTAAACAAACAAAAAACGGAGCAAGCAAAACAAACAGATACACGTTCAGCCATTATCGCTGCTGCAAAAACTCATTTAGGCAAACCATACGTGTATGGTGCTGCAGGCCCTGATGCTTTTGATTGCTCTGGTTTAGTCCAAGTCGCTTTTGCTTCTGCTGGACAGTCCTTAGGTCGGACAACCGTTGACCAAGAAACAGCTGGTAATACAATTTCGGTAGCGGAAGCTCAAGCAGGGGATTTAGTTTTTTGGGGAAGTCATGGTGGAACTTATCATGTAGGAATCTCAACTGGTGACGGTTCATATATACATGCACCCGTACCTGGTGATGTTGTACAGGTCGCAACAGTCGCTTCTTATGCTCCCGATTTTGCTGTAAGAGTTTTATAAAAACGCCTCACTAAAAAATCATTACTCGTATAATATAAGCAATGATTTTTTAATCATTTTTATGAGTTTCTTGACGATTCGCTGACAAAACCCAATTTTTTTAGAATGACGAGCAATTATGGTACTTTGCAATTGTGTGTAATTTGATTTGTGTTCCTTCCATCTTTCCGATGGGGGAACATTTTTTTATTCGGCTTTTTTACTATTTTACCAACAAGAATTAGTCATTCTGCTATGATGTCTTTGGTTACTATTTTCTATATGATTTCTACGAGCATTTTCTCTTCTATCATGAGAGTAGTCATTTGTTTCTTCCCATTTTTTTTGAAGCTCTAAACTAGTCCGTTTATCCTCACTAAATTTTCGATGTCGCCCTATTTTATACGTCTTCATAGAATGACTTTCTGGACTACCGGCTTCACTGACGATACCAAACCCTAATGCTCCGACGAATAATCCGACAAATAACCCCTTAATCATTTTCTTCTTCATTTCTTGATTCCTCCTCTTATAATTTTAAAAGCGTAGCAAGCTCTTTGCATCACGTACGCCCAAGAGCTTTAACGTTTAGGAATTGATGTAATAGTGTCTGCTCTGTAACTAGCTACCTTTCCTTTAGTTTAATCAATAATTGTGTCAAATATGTGTCAAAAATAAATTCCCCAAATAAACAATTATTGACTATAATAAAAGGAGGAACTAGGAGGATATTTCATGAAAAATATTTTGATTGTTGATGATCATTTGCAAATTACAGAAGTCTTAAAAGAATATGTTATAAAAGAAGGTTTTTCACCGATCGTGGCTTCCGATGGTCAAGCAGCCCTTGATGCTTTTTTTAGTCATTCTATTGAGTTGATTTTATTAGATGTCATGCTTCCAAAACTTGATGGATTCGATGTTTGCAAAAAGATACGGAAAACTTCGAATATCCCGATTATCATGGTCACAGCTAAAGGGGAAGACTATCATCGAATCATGGGCTTAGATATTGGGGCAGATGATTATATTGTTAAACCATTTTCCCCAAGTGAAGTCATGGCACGAATTCGAGCGATTCTAAGAAGAATTGAACGGACAGAAGAAAACCAACTTACGATGGAGCAACTGGCCTATGATAATTTAGTCGTCTACTTAGAAGAAAAAAAAGTCACCATCACACAACAAGAAATCCAATTAACTAAAAGAGAATTAGAACTGCTATGGTTACTCTTAGCAAACCGTGAAAAAGTATTTTCAAGAGATAACTTGTTAGACAGTCTATGGGGCATTAATTATTTTGGTGACGCAAGAACTGTAGACACCCACATTAAACGTTTACGGGCAAAATTAGACGAAGTCACTCATCCAAACTGGGAAATTGCTACGGTTTGGGGTCAAGGGTATAAATTTGAGGGGAAAAATGAAAAATAAACTAACTAGAAAACTTATCCTTTACTTTTCACTTACATTGTTCCTTTTTTCATTGGTGATCGGTGTGGCATTCAGCACATTATTTTCCAAACAAACAGTTACTATCCATACTGAAGAAATGACCCGACGTGCGACGGTTATCGCGGAAACGTTAAATGATTATTTTACTGAAGAAGAAACAACGAATAATAATCGCTCTTCTATGCACGATATGACGGGCTCTAGCGCCTCAATGAAAATGGGGATGGGGTATTCTTCGTTTCTTAAATTTATGGATCAATTCGCAATGGATGATATTTGGATTGTCGATGAAAATGCTGATACAATCATTGTAGGTCATGGTATGCATAGCAAAGAGTACGGTGAATTACCCGATAATGCTCGGAATGTAATCAAGAAAGTCTATACTGGTAAAACTTCCACTAGCGATGCATTCAGCAATTTTATTGGAGAACCAACCGTTACTGTAGGCGCACCAATTAAAAATAACAGTGGCGATGTTCTAGCTGTTGTTTTACTTCATTCTGCTGTTTCCAGTGTTCGTAAAGAGGAAAAACAAGGGTTCTTATTGCTGTTCATCAGTATTGTGATTGCTTGGATCATTGGACTTTTATTATCCATTTTTTTATCAAAAAAATTCATAGCGCCAATCAATAAAATGAGTTACTTTACTGAAGAACTTGTTATTGAAAATTATGACGAATCATTAAATATTTCTGCTAATGATGAAATAGGACAACTAGGAAAAACGCTAACGATTTTAAAAAACCGACTTGCCGAAGCAAAGTTTCAGCGGGAAAATCGTGAACAAGCTCAAAAGAATTTTCTATCCACAATTTCTCATGAATTACGAACACCTGTAACAGTAATTCGAGGTTCACTTGAATCATTAAATGACGGCTTGATCGATCAGCCGGAAAAAATCGAGCAATATCATCAACAATTGTTAGCTGAATCCATTGTTTTAGAACGGTTAATCAATGATTTGCTGGAGCTTTCCAGACTAGAAAATCCCGAGTTTACCATTACAATGGAATCTGTTTCGATCAATGATATTTTATCAGATAGTTTAAGAAGTCTCCGTTTAAAATCAGCAGAAAAAGAGCAGCAATTACTATTGGACAATTCAGTAGAGCAACCGATTATTGTCAACGGAGATTATGGCAGGATTCGCCAACTTTTTGTTATTTTGATTGAAAATGCACTCAAATTTTCGCCAAAACAAGCCACTATCTCCGTTCAGTCTAAAGTAGAAACAGACAACATGATCATTAGTATTCATAATCCTGGTTCTTATATTTCTTTAAAAGAACAAAAAGAAATCTTCCAACGTTTCCATCAAGCTCGTTCAAAAAAACAAACGGATGGTACTGGATTAGGATTAGCAATTGCTAAAGAAATCGCTGAACGGCATCATTTTGGTTTAGATGTTCATAGTGACAAAAAAAACGGAACAACATTTTCTATTAGAATACCAATTCAATAGAAAAAGGCTCTATACTTTCTGATGTTGGTGAAAAATCACCGGCATCTTTTTTAATGCAAAATAGTAGAAAAGACACCCTGATATCCTTTAGAATTAAGTCGTCTAAAACCATTCAAAAGGGGAAATCAAGATGTCCTATACAAATCTTATCAAAAATACATTAGATATTCTAGACGTAAACATTACTTTTAATGAAAACTCTTTAAACAAAGAACGCATCAAAAGACAGATCTGCCACGTATTTTCTGGTACATTGGATTATTTAGCCCACTCTTGTCCTCATTGTGGTGGCAATGAAGACGGATCGATTATTCGCTGGAGCTTTACAACCTGTCTGATTTTACTGAATGATGTCTCTGAGTATCAAACATATTTACGCTTGAAGAAACGCCGTTTTTTCTGCCATTCTTGTACTAAAACCTTTGTCGCTGAAACAAGTCTGATTGAAAAGTGTTGTTCGATCTCAAGGAAAGTGAAGCTTTCTATTGCCGATCGTTTAAGAAAAACCACGTCTATGAGTGAAATTGCCCGTCAAAAGAAAGTCTCTGTTTCTTCTGTTTATCGCGTATTGAAACAGTTTTATGAACCCAAAAAAATCAATCGGCTCACCTTGCCGGAAGTCCTTTGTTTTGATGAATTCAAATCAGTGAAACAAGTCGCTGCTTCTATGAGCTTTATCCTAATGGACGGGCAAACAAGACAGTTAATTGATGTCGTTGAAAATCGGCAACTTCCTTTTTTAGAACGCTATTTCTCACGATTTCCTTTGGCAGTTCGTGAAGGTGTAAAATACATTGTTTGCGATATGTATGCGCCTTATTTTTCTTTAGTTAAGAAACTATTTCCCGAGGCTCAGATTATTCTTGACCGCTTTCATATTGTTCAACACATTGGGCGAACATTCTTAAAACACCGCATTCAACGAATGAATACATTTCTTCACCAGGGAACGGAAGAGGCAAAAAAATATCGTCACTTGAAGAACTATTGGAAACTTCTCCAAAAGAATCAATCAACACTCAATTTTGAAAAATGCCAATGGCGTCCTTCTTTTCGTGCTTATTTAATAGAAACAGAACTCGTAGATCGGTTACTTGCCTATGATAAAGAATTAAAAGCTGGCTATACCTGTTATCAGGATTTTCTCTATGCCATACAGACCAGAGACTACACAAGATTTCACGTGCTTTTAAAACAAGATTATTCTAAGCTTCCAGCCTATTATCAAACGACAATTAATACCTTTAAAAAAGGTCAAACGGGCATTAAAAACGCGTTGGATTTACCTTATTCCAACGGACCGTTAGAGTGCTTGAATAATCATATAAACGTATTGAAAAGAAATGCCTATGGCTTCCGTAACTTCTATAATTTTAAATTGAGAATTACTTTATGCTTTGGCACTGTTCTTTTTCAACCAAATAAAAAGTCCTAGAGGAAAAGACCTCTAAGACTTATAATAAACGATTTAATTCTTTGGATTTTCTTCACCAACATTCGTTGACAAAGAGCCAAATTAGAAAAAATTTTGATCTGCTCTCTTAAATCACTTGAATTTGTTATTTTTAGAAACTGATCTTCTTACTTCTTTGTTAAAAAATTAAGTTTATTTTTTTTCACGTGTATACGCTCCGGGGTGACTTCCATCATAGTTCGTTAGATCTGTCATTTCAAAGGGGGGCCCTGTTTCATTTGGGCAATGCCAATAACCTGTATATGGTTCCTCTTTTTTTGTAGGCATTGCTAAATACCCTGTCCTTTGATTGAATACACTATCTGGTCCTAAGATGATTGTTTCTAGTGCAGTCATATAACCAAACATATAATACGAATCACTCATTTTTCTCGTATTCCAACCAGATATATCCAAAGTCTCTACTTTGGTTAGTCCGTTAAAAGTATCTCTAAAGTTCGTTACATCACTTGTATCTATTTTTTCTAATCCTTCAATTCCTTCTAATTCGGATAAATCGGAGAATAAATAACTTAAATTTTCATTTGCTTTTATTGGCTTCGTAAACTGAATCTTCTTGATTTTTTTCCCTTCTAATTTTGGTTCGATGTTTGTTTTAATATTTAATTTCTCCGTAGAGCCTAATTTTTTCCCATCTTTAAAGATCAGGGTTTGTGTATCTTCTTTCCACTCCCACTGGATGCCAGAAAACTTCGTAAATGTTTTTTCACGTGTATACGCTCCAGGGTGACTTCCATCATAGTTCGTTAGATCTGTCATTTCAAAGGGGGGCCCTGTTTCATTTGGGCAATGCCAATAACCTGTATATGGTTCCTCTTTTTTTGTAGGCATTGCTAAATACCCTGTCCTTTGATTGAATACACTATCTGGTCCTAAGATGATTGTTTCTAGTGCAGTCATATAACCAAACATATAATACGAATCACTCATTTTTCTCGTATTCCAACCAGATATATCCAAAGTCTCTACTTTGGTTAGTCCGTTAAAAGTATCTCTAAAGTTCGTTACATCACTTGTATCTATTTTTTCTAATCCTTCAATTCCTTCTAATTCGGATAAATCGGAGAATAAATAACTTAAATTTTCATTTGCTTTTATTGGCTTCGTAAACTGAATCTTCTTGATTTTTTTCCCTTCTAATTTCGATTCGATGTTTGTTTTAATATTCAATTTCTTCGTAGAGCCTAATTTTTTCCCATCTTTAAAGATCAGGGTTTGTGTATCTTCTTTCCACTCCCACTGGATGCCAGAAAACTTCGTAAATGTTTTTTCACGTGTATACGCTCCGGGGTGACTTCCATCATAGTTCGTTAGATCTGTCATTTCAAAGGGGGGCTCTGTTTCATTTGGGCAATGCCAATAACCTGTATATGGTTCCTCTTTTTTTGTAGGCATTGCTAAATACCCTGTCCTTTGATTGAATACACTATCTGGTCCTAAGATGATTGTTTCTAGTGCAGTCATATAACCAAACATATAATACGAATCACTCATTTTTCTCGTATTCCAACCAGATATATCCAAAGTCTCTACTTTGGTTAGTCCGTTAAAAGTATCTCTAAAGTTCGTTACATCACTTGTATCTATTTTTTCTAATCCTTCAATTCCTTCTAATTCGGATAAATCGGAGAATAAATAACTTAAATTTTCATTTGCTTTTATTGGCTTCGTAAACTGAATCTTCTTGATTTTTTTCCCTTCTAATTTCGATTCGATGTTTGTTTTAATATTCAATTTCTTCGTAGAGCCTAATTTTTTCCCATCTTTAAAGATCAGGGTTTGTGTATCTTCTTTCCACTCCCACTGGATGCCAGAAAACTTCGTAAATGTTTTTTCACGTGTATACGCTCCGGGGTGACTTCCATCATAGTTCGTTAGATCTGTCATTTCAAAGGGGGGCTCTGTTTCATTTGGGCAATGCCAATAACCTGTATATGGTTCCTCTTTTTTTGTAGGCATTGCTAAATACCCTGTCCTTTGATTGAATACACTATCTGGTCCTAAGATGATTGTTTCTAGTGCAGTCATATAACCAAACATATAATACGAATCACTCATTTTTCTCGTATTCCAACCAGATATATCCAAAGTCTCTACTTTGGTTAGTCCGTTAAAAGTATCTCTAAAGTTCGTTACATCACTTGTATCTATTTTTTCTAATCCTTCAATTCCTTCTAATTCGGATAAATCGGAGAATAAATAACTTAAATTTTCATTTGCTTTTATTGGCTTCGTAAACTGAATCTTCTTGATTTTTTTCCCTTCTAATTTCGATTCGATGTTTGTTTTAATATTCAATTTCTTCGTAGAGCCTAATTTTTTCCCATCTTTAAAGATCAGGGTTTGTGTATCTTCTTTCCACTCCCACTGGATGCCAGAAAACTTCGTAAATGTTTTTTCACGTGTATACGCTCCGGGGTGACTTCCATCATAGTTCGTTAGATCTGTCATTTCAAAGGGGGGCTCTGTTTCATTTGGGCAATGCCAATAACCTGTATATGGTTCCTCTTTTTTTGTAGGCATTGCTAAATACCCTGTCCTTTGATTGAATACACTATCTGGTCCTAAGATGATTGTTTCTAGTGCAGTCATATAACCAAACATATAATACGAATCACTCATTTTTCTCGTATTCCAACCAGATATATCCAAAGTCTCTACTTTGGTTAGTCCGTTAAAAGTATCTCTAAAGTTCGTTACATCACTTGTATCTATTTTTTCTAATCCTTCAATTCCTTCTAATTCGGATAAATCGGAGAATAAATAACTTAAATTTTCATTTGCTTTTATTGGCTTCGTAAACTGAATCTTCTTGATTTTTTTCCCTTCTAATTTCGATTCGATGTTTGTTTTAATATTCAATTTCTTCGTAGAGCCTAATTTTTTCCCATCTTTAAAGATCAGGGTTTGTGTATCTTCTTTCCACTCCCACTGGATGCCAGAAAACTTCGTAAATGTTTTTTCACGTGTATACGCTCCGGGGTGACTTCCATCATAGTTCGTTAGATCTGTCATTTCAAAGGGGGGCTCTGTTTCATTTGGGCAATGCCAATAACCTGTATATGGTTCCTCTTTTTTTGTAGGCATTGCTAAATACCCTGTCCTTTGATTGAATACACTATCTGGTCCTAAGATGATTGTTTCTAGTGCAGTCATATAACCAAACATATAATACGAATCACTCATTTTTCTCGTATTCCAACCAGATATATCCAAAGTCTCTACTTTGGTTAGTCCGTTAAAAGTATCTCTAAAGTTCGTTACATCACTTGTATCTATTTTTTCTAATCCTTCAATTCCTTCTAATTCGGATAAATCGGAGAATAAATAACTTAAATTTTCATTTGCTTTTATTGGCTTCGTAAACTGAATCTTCTTGATTTTTTTCCCTTCTAATTTCGATTCGATGTTTGTTTTAATATTCAATTTCTTCGTAGAGCCTAATTTTTTCCCATCTTTAAAGATCAGGGTTTGTGTATCTTCTTTCCACTCCCACTGGATGCCAGAAAACTTCGTAAATGTTTTTTCACGTGTATACGCTCCGGGGTGACTTCCATCATAGTTCGTTAGATCTGTCATTTCAAAGGGGGGCTCTGTTTCATTTGGGCAATGCCAATAACCTGTATATGGTTCCTCTTTTTTTGTAGGCATTGCTAAATACCCTGTCCTTTGATTGAATACACTATCTGGTCCTAAGATGATTGTTTCTAGTGCAGTCATATAACCAAACATATAATACGAATCACTCATTTTTCTCGTATTCCAACCAGATATATCCAAAGTCTCTACTTTGGTTAGTCCGTTAAAAGTATCTCTAAAGTTCGTTACATCACTTGTATCTATTTTTTCTAATCCTTCAATTCCTTCTAATTCGGATAAATCGGAGAATAAATAACTTAAATTTTCATTTGCTTTTATTGGCTTCGTAAACTGAATCTTCTTGATTTTTTTCCCTTCTAATTTCGATTCGATGTTTGTTTTAATATTCAATTTCTTCGTAGAGCCTAATTTTTTCCCATCTTTAAAGATCAGGGTTTGTGTATCTTCTTTCCACTCCCACTGGATGCCAGAAAACTTCGTAAATGTTTTTTCACGTGTATACGCTCCGGGGTGACTTCCATCATAGTTCGTTAGATCTGTCATTTCAAAGGGGGGCTCTGTTTCATTTGGGCAATGCCAATAACCTGTATATGGTTCCTCTTTTTTTGTAGGCATTGCTAAATACCCTGTCCTTTGATTGAATACACTATCTGGTCCTAAGATGATTGTTTCTAGTGCAGTCATATAACCAAACATATAATACGAATCACTCATTTTTCTCGTATTCCAACCAGATATATCCAAAGTCTCTACTTTGGTTAGTCCGTTAAAAGTATCTCTAAAGTTCGTTACATCACTTGTATCTATTTTTTCTAATCCTTCAATTCCTTCTAATTCGGATAAATCGGAGAATAAATAACTTAAATTTTCATTTGCTTTTATTGGCTTCGTAAACTGAATCTTCTTGATTTTTTTCCCTTCTAATTTCGATTCGATGTTTGTTTTAATATTCAATTTCTTCGTAGAGCCTAATTTTTTCCCATCTTTAAAGATCAGGGTTTGTGTATCTTCTTTCCACTCCCACTGGATGCCAGAAAACTTCGTAAATGTTTTTTCACGTGTATACGCTCCGGGGTGACTTCCATCATAGTTCGTTAGATCTGTCATTTCAAAGGGGGGCTCTGTTTCATTTGGGCAATGCCAATAACCTGTATATGGTTCCTCTTTTTTTGTAGGCATTGCTAAATACCCTGTCCTTTGATTGAATACACTATCTGGTCCTAAGATGATTGTTTCTAGTGCAGTCATATAACCAAACATATAATACGAATCACTCATTTTTCTCGTATTCCAACCAGATATATCCAAAGTCTCTACTTTGGTTAGTCCGTTAAAAGTATCTCTAAAGTTCGTTACATCACTTGTATCTATTTTTTCTAATCCTTCAATTCCTTCTAATTCGGATAAATCGGAGAATAAATAACTTAAATTTTCATTTGCTTTTATTGGCTTCGTAAACTGAATCTTCTTGATTTTTTTCCCTTCTAATTTCGATTCGATGTTTGTTTTAATATTCAATTTCTTCGTAGAGCCTAATTTTTTCCCATCTTTAAAGATCAGGGTTTGTGTATCTTCTTTCCACTCCCACTGGATGCCAGAAAACTTCGTAAATGTTTTTTCACGTGTATACGCTCCGGGGTGACTTCCATCATAGTTCGTTAGATCTGTCATTTCAAAGGGGGGCTCTGTTTCATTTGGGCAATGCCAATAACCTGTATATGGTTCCTCTTTTTTTGTAGGCATTGCTAAATACCCTGTCCTTTGATTGAATACACTATCTGGTCCTAAGATGATTGTTTCTAGTGCAGTCATATAACCAAACATATAATACGAATCACTCATTTTTCTCGTATTCCAACCAGATATATCCAAAGTCTCTACTTTGGTTAGTCCGTTAAAAATAGCTCTAAAGTTCGTTACATCACTTGTATTCCAGTTCTTGACATTAAATTTAGTCAGCTGAGAACTATTACTAAAGGTTCCTTGCATACTAGTTGTGTCGCTCACATCTACTTTCTCTAATCCTTCAATTTCTTCTAGTTCAGATAAATCAGAAAATAAATAGTCTAAACTTCCTGAAGCCCTGACAGGTTGAGTAAATACAATCTTTTTAATCTTCTTTCCCGATAAAGTACTCTCTATCTCTGTCTGTATTTTTTTGCTTGAACTAGTGGAAGGGAGAAAATTATTAGTTGAACTTGTTCCGCCTCGAAAAGTAATTGTTTGAGTTGCTCCATTCCATACCCAGAATACATTACCAAATTTTTTAGTCTCTTGTTCTCTTGTATAAGTTCCTGGTTTAGTTCCATCATAGTTATTGACAAACTCTGAACTTGATCCATAGACTACAGTTGGATTTTTTTCTCCATCTGGTCCTACCCAACGTCCTGTATAAGGGTGTTCTTTTTTGTCTACAAGATCTACTCCTTTTTTATATTTCAATCTTGTTTTTGGCCCTAATATTAGGGTGTCTAACGAATTTGAATCATAAAACATCATTTCCAAACTTGCATCTCTTGGAGTTTCCCAATTAGATAAATTCAATGTTTCAATCCCACTATATGAAAAAACACCGCCTAGATTTTTTGCTTTTCTTACATCCCACTCAGATACATCTAAATATTTAAGTTGATATGTTTCAAAAAACATGCTACTCATCGTTTCTACAGAAGTTGTGTCTATTTTATTTAGTCCTTCAATTTCTGTCAACTCTAATAACCAGGAAAACATTAGATTCATAGATTTTGAGGCTTTAATAGGTTGAGTAAACACAATTTTTTTGATTTTTTTCCCAGATAGATTTTTTTCTATTTTCCCTTCTATAGCGTCACTCCAAGAAGTTGTGTCAGGAAGTTTATTGTAAGTATCACTAGCTCCACCTTTAAAAATAACTGTTTGTGTTGCTTCTTCCCATTCCCAAGCAATATCACCAAATCTTTTAGTATTTTTTTCTCTCGTATATGTTCCTGGTTGTGTACCATCATAATCAGGTAAAAAATCCGAAGTAGATTTTATACTAGTAGGGTTGTTTTCACCATTTGGTCCTACCCAAAATCCTGTATATGGAAACTTTTTATTATCCGAAAGACCTGCTTCATCATTCTCACTTACTATTGTTTTCGCACCTAAAACAAGTGTGTCTAAAGATGTCGAAGCTTCAAACATTCCCTTCATCTGGATACCTTTTGTAGTATCCCAGTTAGATAAATCCAATGTCTGAACACCACTATGTGCAAAAGTTCCGTTTAGATTTGTTAGCTTTTTTATATTCCACTTGGCTACATCTATTTGAGTAACTTTTGGGGTATGTGCAAACATATTACTCATTGATGTAACATTTACTGTATTCCAGTTTGAAACGTCCATTTGATTAAGTTTAGGTGTTTTATAAAATACATACCCCATATCCGTAACCTCTGATACATCTAACTTGTCTAATCCTTCAATTTCCGTTAACTCTGATAGATTTGAAAAGAGATAACTCATATTGTTTGGTGCCTTAACTGATTGACTAAACTCAATTTTTTTGATTTCCATCCCAGAAAACTTACTTTCTATCTCTGTCTTTATTGTACTCTCTACATTCGTACTTGGAAAAGTTCCTTCAGTAAATGTCAATTTACGGGTTTTCTCATCAAAAGTCCACTGGCTCGTTCCAAATACTCCTTTTAGAACAGAAGGTTTACCAAATTTTACCTTTATCGTATCACCAGGTGCATCATTTACTTGTACAGCAAATTTAGGCTGTTCCCCTTTAACTATGATATTTGACGGACACGTGTCAAAATCAAAGAGTTCATTTAATCCCTTTTTGAAATAGCTATCTTTACCACTTCCTGGTTCTTTGCTTAATGGTGGATAGCCTTTTATTCCTTCATTTGCCTCTTTTAACGTAACAATTTGTTTTCCATACTCTAAAATATTAAGGTTGTCTCTGTATTCTTCATTAACAGCATAAATAGAAATTCCTTCACTACTGTTCTCGTCTTTACGCCCTTCATCAAATCCGTATATTTTTCTATTTTCGATTAAATAATAGTGTTTTTCTGATGGTGTATTTTCTCCCTCTTTATATACAGGTAGTTTATATATCTTGGAATCTGCCTGATCGCCTGATTTCATAAGAATCTCTTTTTCTTCTGTAATCGTTTCTGTTGCCAATCCCAATTTCATTTTAGAATAAGCATCAAAATGGGCTGGTGTCGCACCAGGAAAATCTCTAGGATTCTTACTGCCATGCTCTCCTACTTTCCCCCAATAACCTGAAGACATCGTACTATGATAACCAATTCCATATCCTTGAATAGAATTACTAGATCCATACAAATCAGGCAAACCTAATGAATGACCAAATTCATGTGCAAATAAACCAATTGTAGTAGGTGTCGCTTTTAGATACGTTCCCCCAACAGTTCCACTTTCACCAGTTGTGTCAGGCTTTCGTTCTACATGTATGAGTTCTCCTGTAGCCATATACCCCTCTGAAAAAACTAACCCTTTTTTAGATGCTATAACTTCAAAACTTTTGTGCGCCCAAATAGATTTGTCCTTTGCATTTGCATGCGTTATTTCAAATCCAGCAAAAACAAAGAGCACGTGAAGCTCATTACTTGTTATTTGACCATTATGATCTTTATCATATACTGATAAATCAATATAGTCTTCCGCTTTTTGGAGTGCTTTCTCCATGTAAGAAGGATCAGGAAATTTAATTTGATAGTTTGTACTCGGATGTTCTTCCTCTAAAGATACTTTTACGATCCCTGTTTCCTCTTTAAACTGACTTGTTTGAGCAGGCAAAATATTGATTCTATCTTGTGTGGCCTCTTTATAATAGGTTTTTAGTGTTTTATCGTCTGGATTTTCTCCAAAAAATTTGTTCCGCCATTCAGGAATACTTACTGGTTCAGTATCCGATGCAAGTAACTTTCGATTGCTAAATTCAACCATAACAACTAAAATATTTTGATCTCTCTCAAGAGAACCTTGCTCTGATTTCATTCTGCTTTGGTGATCGTGTTCATTCGGTTGAATAGTTAAGGAATGGACATCCTTTTCTTTCAACGTTCCTTTCGGTTTTTGATCAATTTGATATTTTTTTCCAGTAGATTCTAAAGCTGTATCAGTTTCATTCTTTTTTGCGTAGTACCAATAGCTATCACTTTCTTGAATCAAAACTTCAGATGTTTGACTCGCAATAACATAGTGCAAAAACTCATTTCCTCTTAGCTCCCCTTTAAATGTTACACCATTTGGCTGTTCAAAGGATATCTCTCCAAGATTTGGATCAACCACACCAGCATGTACAGTCTTTGGAGTCCATCCTAATAATAATAAACAGACTGCGCCAATAAAATAGAAATACTGTAACTTCCAACTTCCTTTTCTTTTTTTCACCTTTTTTACCTCCCTTTATTAAGTAATAAAAATTATCAGAATTATATTACTTAGTATAATTATACCAAATTTTTTAATAGCTTTAAATAAACACCATAAGATTGATTAATATTTTTAAAAAGTAATTATTATTATATTTTATATGTAATAATAATTACTTTTTTAAATCAAAAAATATTAATCAATAATATATATATAAGTATTATAAATATAATAATATGTTTTTTAAAACATAAAAGAAAACAAATCCAATCTTGAGTATAAATCGTTAAGATTGGATTTGTTTTCTCATGAAAATTATTGAAGATATTTTTGTTTACAGAGAATTTGTTTTAAAAAAATCCAGGATTTCTGAACGGATTTTACGATGATCCACCATTGGATTGGGATAATCTTCACCAATAGAAACACCTATAGATTTTTGTAATTCTACTGACATCTTATTTGGATCATGAATATATTTATTTGGCACATCTTGCAATTCTGGAATAAATTGACGAATAAAATCACCCTGAGAATCAAACTTTTCACCTTGGGTTGTAGGATTGAATATTCGAAAATAAGGAACTGCATCTGTTCCTGTAGAAGCCGCCCACTGCCAACCACCAATATTACTTGCAGTATCATAATCAATCAATTTTTGTTGAAAGTATTCTTCACCTAGACGCCAATCAATCATTAAATCTTTCGTCAAAAATGACGCTACAATCATTCGCAAACGGTTGTGCATCCAACCAGTCTGATTCAATTGTCTCATTCCAGCATCTACAATGGGAAAACCCGTCTGACCATTTTTCCACTGGTCAAAAGTTTCTTGTTTATAATTCCAATGCAGTTGTCTGTATTGCTCTTTGATTTCTTGCGTTTTTTGTTTAGGATTCTCATAATATATCATATTATAAAAATCTCGCCAGCACAGTTCTGAAATGAAGGTTTGACGACCATCGGAATCTGGCTCAGCACTAAGAGCGTACCAGACTTTGCGAATTGATAATTCGCCAGTCCTTAAAAATCTGGATAATTTGCTTGTTTGATCTGAAAACGGATAATCTCGTCCTTTTTGATAATCATGTAGATGATTTTTTATAAAGTTTTTTAAATAGCTTTCAGCCACAGCTTCTCCACATTCATACTCAAACGGCAATTCTATTGCTTCAATAATTCGCTTAAATTGTTTCTCACCCTCATTAAATAGAGGATGTGTAATTTTTTTAAATGGACCAACAATCTTTGAAGATTTTTGATAGAGGCGTTTAGGCATGGTTAACCATTTTCTAAAATAGGGTGTGAAGACTTTATAACTTTCACCTGTTGGCTTTTTTACTTCCTCCACACCATGCAAATGACTATCTTGATAAGAACATACCTGAATTTGGTTATTCTCAAAAAAAGCAGTCATTTTTTGATCTCGTTCCCTACCAAAACCACGTTCATCTTTATTAAAATATACTGCATTCCACTCTTGAAACTCTTTTTTCAATTCTTTAAAATTTTCTTCCAAATTTCCATATACGAAATGAATCGTTATATTATTTTTTTTAGCATTTTCATAAAAAGTAGCTAGACTAAAGAAAAAAGCATCTTGATTATAACTATTTTCTAAAAACTGTAACGGATTCAATTGAAAAACACAAATCAGTTCATCTGTATCTTTGCAATTCTCCAGCATTTTGTTAAATGCTGTATTATCGTCTAAACGAAGATCTTTGCGAAACCACATAATTGTTTTGCTCATTGAATCTTCCTTTCGTATTTATGAATAGATCGTAGCATAAAAATTAATTTATAACCAAAATTTCAAAAAATTTTGCTCCGAAAATATCCGTCCAAAAAATTAATTTTTTTCACTCTCTTCAATTCGTTTTTTTTCCCATAAAGGCAAAACTATATTTTCATAAGCCATTGGATCAAGATTCGTCAATGTTATCCCCAATAAACGAATGCCTTGTTCCAAACCAAGAATATCTTCCCAAATTAAATTTGCTTGATAATATAGTTCTTCTTTTTTAGAAATATACTCTGGTAATGTCTGGCGTTTTGTAACTGTTGTATAATCTGCATAGCGAACTTTCAATACAACGGTCTTCCCATGTTTTTGAACTCTTTCTAAAGACTCTTCTACTCGTTCTGCTAATTGTCTTAATTGCGCAGTTACTTGCGCTTCAGTCGTTAATGGTGTGCCATATGTATGTTCTTTCCCTACAGATTTACGATCTCTTGTTATGTTTACTGGAGAATCATGAATTCCACGAACTTTTCTGTAAAGAGAATAACCCATTTTACCAAAATTACGGATTAGCGCCATCTCATCTTGTCTGTATAGATCTTCACCAGTGTAAATGCCTAAATCATGCATTTTAGGAACTGTTTTTTTTCCTACTCCGTGAAATGCTTCGATCGGTAAAGTTTTCAAAAATCCTTCCGCATCATCAGGCATCACAACTGTTAACCCTTTTGGTTTTTGAAAATCAGAAGCTAATTTTGCTAAAAATTTGTTATAACTTATACCTGCCGAACAAGTTAACTGTAATTCGTTCCAGATATCGTATTGAATTAACTTCGCAATTTTGATAGCTGATTTGCTACCGATTTTATTTGTCGTTACATCTAAATAAGCCTCATCTATTGAAACTGGTTCGATAATATCTGTATATCGGCAAAAAATTTTTCTGATTTTCTGAGAAATTTCAGAGTATTTTTCATAATTACCTGGTTTAAAAATAGCGTCAGGACATAATTCATACGCTTTTTGAGCACTCATTGCAGAATGTATACCAAACTTACGCGCTTCATAATTTGCTGTAGTCACAACACCTTTACCACCTGTGTCACTGGGATGACGCGCAATTACTAGCGGATGTCCAACTAGTTCAGGATGATCACGTTCTTCTACTGAAGCGAAAAATGCATCCATATCGATATGAATAATTTTACGGGAAGTATCTTTTTTCAAGGGAAAGCGCAGTTCACTTATCATAATCGCCATCCTCCTTTCAAATAGGTACAACGTATCATCTGCTCCTTAATCCAATTTAAGAAAAATTCCCTTTTCATTATCAGCAAGTATTTTTTCAATCTTTAGTTGAGCGACTTTTGATACATCAGACACTGAAACAACTTTACCAGAGATTTTTATTAAAGGATTAACAAATCGCTTTTTTTTCTTTTGCCAGATATCATAAGTATCTTCACTAGAACAAACACTATATTTTGGCGGATTCTCTATTTTTTCCACTAGTTGAGCGACTTCTATGGACGGACTTGATTTTAGCTTTTTAAAAAATAACGAATCGGTCTCCATTAAATCTTCCAACGTAACTTCATGTGTTTCTAGCCCAAGACGAATTGCTTTTGCCATCCATTCATAGCCGCAAATATTTCGAGGATCGTAAAAAAAGTCAATCACTACTTTTTGGTACTGATCTATCATCCAAATTGCCCATTCGATTGAATCTAAAACAATCTTATCCTCTATAATAGTAATTGAATTCAAAAATTGCTGGATTTCATTTATTGGAACGGAAAAATAACGATATACTTCTCTCAATGTATAATCGATTCTGTCACAACATAATAAAGGCGCTTTTTGTTCAAGTAACGGCCATTGTTCATCTTCAAATAGAATTGTCTGATAATCAAAATTATACTGCTTTAATAAAGTAGGAATAGCTGAATGCTCAATGAATTGTGCCTTGATTTTCTCATGGTAATCTTCGGTTTTATTCGTTAAAGCTAGATCAATTACATGTGAAAAAGCAGTGTGTGACACATCATGCAGTAATCCTGCAACTTGCTCTTCCAATGTACCGCCAAGTCTTCTGATCAACAGCATAACACCAATACAATGTTCATATCTTGTCTCATTCCAAAACGGATAAATTAAAAAAGCTGGCCCAGCCATATGAACATCTTTTAACCGTTGTATCTCTTCTGATAAAATCAATGCTTCTAGAACTTCTTCAACTTCAAATGAACCGTATAAAACATCTTCGACAATCATCTATTTCTCCTCTAAAAATCCCACTATCTTTAAAAACATTATACACGAACATTCGTTCCTTCACAACTTGTTTTATTCTAAAAGAGCAGAGTCATTTCCAACTCTATTTTATTATTGAAATGATTGTTTCTTGATTAAACTTAATTGACATGAAATTCTTTATACACATCTTGTTTTTTTAATCCCCGCAGCTTTGCAACTTCTTTGATCGCTTCCTTAGAAGAACTTCCCGTATTTATCAATACATCAATATGCTCCTTGACCGAAAGTTCTAAATCCACATGTTCTACTAATTCCGATCCATCAGCACCTTCAACTAAAAGACAACACTCACCTTTTAACGTGTGCTCCGCCAAATAATCTCTCAATTCAGCCAAAGTACCTCGAATATATTCTTCATGAAGTTTCGTCAATTCACGGCAAATCACAGCTTTTCGTTTTTCACCAAATACTTCTGAAAAATGGTCTATTGTCTTAGTAATCCGATGTGGTGATTCGTAAAAAATTTGTGTTGACGATGTCCTTTTCAATTTCTCTAAAGTCTCAATTTGTTCTTTTTTCTTTCTGGGCAAAAATCCATGAAATGTAAATGGTTGGGGGGATAATCCCGAAGCAATTAGTGCTGTGATTCCTGCGGTAGGACCAGGTAAAGCGATTACTTTAATCCCCACTTCGATACATGCTTCAACCAATTCATGACCTGGATCACTAATAGACGGCATTCCCGCATCACTGACTTGAGCAATCATCTCGCCAGATTCTAGACGTTCTATAAATTGTGGAATCCGTTCTTTATAATTATGTTCATGAAAACTGATTTGAGGCGTTTTGATTTCAAAGTGATTGAGTAACTTTTGCGTATTTCTAGTATCTTCGCTCGCAATGATCGTTGCTTCTTTTAAACTATTAATACACCGAAAACTCATATCTTCTAAATTTCCGATTGGCGTCGGCACTAAATAGAGTTTGCCAATGTTAGATGAATCAAAACTTTTTTGTTTTTGCATAGCGGCTCCTTTTCAACACTGAGATTGGTAATTGTAAAAAGACTGAGACAAATTTTGTCACAGCCTCTAAAATTTATTTGTATCGTTCACCATAAATAACATCTAAACAAAACGCACATTCTTCGTCATTTTCACGGCGTGAGCCATACAAAATGTTACAGACATGAAATCCTTCTTCATAAAGCTTTTCTAAATTCATGCGAGATTTGGATAACTCTTGCTTGGCTGGATCATTAGGATCATTCGCTAATTTAGTCAACTCTTGCAAATGTTCCCGTAAGCGTTGATTTTCGATTTCAAGTGTTGTATTTTTTTCAACTAACTCGTGAAGTGCTTCTTTAATCTCTGATAATTGTCCCAAAGTTCCTTGTAGATCTGTCTCTAAAGAACTAAGACCATCGTATAAAGAACGTTTATCCATTATGATCACCTTTTTCGGCTTGTGCTTTTTGCGTTGCTTCTTTAATTTCATCATAATCATATTCTACAGCTATCTCTCGACCAACTAAACGGACTTTGATGATACGGCTCAACAAATTCAAACCGACTACTCGACCTTTACCATCTGGCGTCAACACATCTTTACCGTAATCAGGTAATTCCTTTTTCGCTGCTTCGTATTCATCATTTTCGTATTTTAAACAACACATCAAGCGCCCGCATAAACCAGAAATTTTTACAGGATTCAATGATAATCCTTGATCTTTCGCCATTTTGATCGATACTGGCATAAAATCACCTAAAAAAGTTGAACAGCACAATTGTCTACCACATGGACCAATTCCACCTAAAATTTTTGCTTCATCTCTAACACCGATTTGACGTAATTCGATTCTCGTACGGAAGATTGCCGCCAAATCTTTAACCAACTCACGGAAGTCAATTCGACCATCTGCTGTAAAATAAAAAACCATTTTGCTGCGGTCAAACGTATATTCAACACGAATCAATTTCATTTCTAATTCGTGTGCCCGTATTTTTTCCTTAGCCACACTTAATGCAGCTGTTGCATCAGCTACATTCTTTTGTTCCTTTTCTAAATCAGTTTCTGAAGCTTTATTTAAAATGGGTTTTAAATCCTCAGGTAAATCTTCAGGATCAATCGTTTTTTTCGGTATCGCAACTGTGGCAAGCTGTTTAGACTGCTGTGATTCCACAAGTACTTTATCATTGTAAAAATACTCTGATTTTCCAGGAGCAAAATAATAGATATGACCTGCTTCACGGAAGCGAACTCCTACTACTTCTACCATTTTCATCCTCCTATTTATGTTTTAGGGTGAATCATTCGTATCACTAATTGCTCACAAACACTTTGAAAGCTGACATTCGCTTCCCACTTTTGTCGCGCTTTTAAAATCAGTTCAACTCGTTGTGCTTGTTGTTCTATCACACGTTTGAGCTGTTCAGTCGCTACACTTTCAGTGAGTTGCTTACGGTAATAAGCAAGTAATAAATCAAAATTCAACTCTTGTTGTTCTTTTTCTTTGAAAGTTTTGATCATTTTTTTTTGAACATAGACAAAAGCCTGTAAATCATCTTTTATCATATAATCAAACCATCGTTGAGTAATTTCCCTAGCTTCATTAAACCATTCATCTTGCGAGATTTCAACTGCTTTGTCAAAACTATTTGTCAACTCAGCTAAAAGATTGGCGATATTTTTATTGATTCCAGATTCTATTAAAGAATGTACTAATTTTTCTTTCACTAAAGGTTGAAAATGAAGAACCTGACACCGCGATTGAATCGTCGGTAAAATTTTCGCTAAAGACGTCGTCTCTAATATCGCTAAAACCTTTCCTTCTGGCTCTTCTAGAAATTTTAATAAACTGTTCGCTGCGCCAATGCTCATTTTATCCGCTTGTTCGATCAAGAAGACTTTTTGAGCAGTCTCTACTCCGCTTTTGCTAAATTCTGCTTTTAATGCTCTGATTTGATCAACTTTAATTGTTTGACCATCCGGTACAACCCGTAATACATCAGGGTGTTCATTATCATTAATACGTAGACAATTATTGCACTGATTACAAGGATTGTTCTCCGTCAGATTCGTACAGAAAATATGTTTTGCCATCCATAAACCAAATTCTTTTTTACCAGTTCCTGTATCACCTTCAAAAAGATAAGCATGGGCAAGTCGACCATGCTCGAAACTTTTTTGAAGTTGCTGGTAAAGCAACGGTTGTTGTTCTTTTAAAACTTGTACTTCTTTCATCTTAATATTGATGGAATCCTTCTACAGGAAGAACAAAGACAGTTGCACCGCCTACTTCAACCTCGACAGGATAAGGAACTTGTCCATCCATCGTAATATCTAGTGTTACAGGAGTTGACACATATTGTTTACGAGATTGGCACGTTTTTTTGATCAATTCCAATGCTTCATCCACACGATCATCATCGATCCCTACAATAAATGTACTATTTCCAGCTTTTAAAAAGCCACCTGTTGATGAGAGTTTTGTCGCACGAATATTAGCATCAATAAGTTCATTGGCTAAACGGTTACTATCTTTATCTTGGACAATCGCTAAAATAATTTTCATATTCGGTCACCTTCCTAGTTTCTAAAATATTCTGGATAACGTTTTACGATCGCTTGAAAGGTTGCTTCCACAACATCTTCCAAACTCATTCTGGCATCGATCTTCAGTATTCTTTCTGGGTTTTCTTCCACCAGTTTTAAATACTCGTGACGAACTCGCTGATGGAATTCAAGCCCTTCTGAATCCAATCGGTCGATTTGTTGCTGACGATGATTTTTGATACGATTCAGTCCCGTATCTGAATCTACATCTAAATAAATTGTAAAATCTGGGACAGTTCCTTCAATCGCAAATTCATTAATCGTAGCGATTGCTTCAACGCCAATTCGCCGTCCTGCACCTTGATACGCTAATGAACTATCTACAAAACGATCGCATAAAACGATTTTGCCTTCCTCTAGTGCAGGTAAAACTTTCTCCATCAAATGCTGACGTCTAGCCGCTGCATAGAGCAAGGCTTCAGTCCGCTCATCCATCTCCTGATTTCTTGGGTCTAAGATGATTTGACGAATTTTCTCAGCAATGGGAATACCACCAGGTTCTCTTGTCTTAATAATGCTTCTTTCTGCTGCCAGATCTAGCCTTGGATATAACTCATTCAATACACTTGTCTTTCCTGCGCCGTCTGGTCCTTCGATCGTTATAAAAATACCTTGCACTTTACTAATCCCCTTACTTACTTTGAGTCCTTTTATCTATTATACTTTATCTGCCACAATCAGTCTAATTGAATTCCTTATTATTAAAATTTTCCTGATGAATAAATAAAACTGGAATGAAAAACCTTATAGATTTTGTCTTTTGATTGGAAATAAGTATAATTACTTTGGAGATATTGATAATGAACTTGGAGTGAGTTATCTATAATAGTTGATGTCTTATTGAAAAATTAGCAGCAAATGATCCAAACTCAAACTACTCCTTTCAATTTGACCTTTATTTACATTATTTAACATCTAGAACAATCATTACATAGAAACAAAATCGTTCGTAATTCAGATAGGTCAGAATGAAGGGGGTTGCGTTCACGATCAGTATTGTTGAAACATAGAGATAAAAAAACAGCTGCCCTTCACATTGGCAACTGATTTTTTTATCTTTTAAAGCTCTCGACGACCTTCTACTGCTTTTAATAAAGTCACTTCATCTGCATATTCAATATCACTGCCGACAGACAAGCCATGAGCTAATCGAGTTACTGTGATCCCAGCAGGTTTAATCAAACGAGATAGGTACATTGCTGTGGCTTCTCCTTCAGTCGTCGCGTTTGTTGCAATAATGACTTCTTTAACCTCATCATTATGAAGTCGCTGAATCAATGACGCAATATTAATATCTTCTGGACCAGTTCCTTCCATTGGTGATAATACACCATGTAGTACGTGATATAACCCGTGATATTCACGCATTTTCTCCATAGCCATAACGTCTTTTGATTCTTCAACTACTAAAATAATACTACGATCTCTGGTTGTATCTTGGCAAATTTCACAAGGATCTTCTTCTGTGATATTTCCGCAAATACTGCAAAAATGTAGATCGCGTTTCACACTGATCAAAGATTTCGCAAAAGCATTGACATCTTCTTCTTTCATGTCAAGTGTATAAAAAGCCAAACGAACAGCTGTTTTTTGACCAATACCTGGTAATTTCATATAGCTTTCGACTAATTTGGCAATCGGTTCAGGGTAATGCATATTTACAAACAATTCCTTTCATATCAAGCATTTAAAGAATGATTTTTTCAAAGTAATAAAAAGATTAATACAATTCAAGTACATTCGTTTCATTTTCTTATATTTAATCAAGGTAATAACTCAAGGTGATTTTGGCATGCTCATTTTTTACATTGTTTTTATATCAACATCTACAATCTATACGTATTTTTCTAAGTTGTTCATTTTTCTTTTTCCAACATTATTTTTATCTATTATTTGAATTTACCAAAATTTCCTTTTTTTATAGCATCACAAAAATATGTATTCCATAACTCCCACACATTTTTAACGATTAAAACACTATTTAATATAGCATGCAGATAAAATTTCTACTTTAATATTCATTTTCCATACAAATTATCTTTAAATTTAATGGTGCTATTTTTGTATATACGCAATTTTCCGTCCACTAAAATATGGAAAATAACACCTTAAAGCAAACATATTGTTTCTAAATACACTAACTTTTAATGGTTGTTCAAAATGAGGTATCTCCACAGATTTAGAAAAATATTTAGCATTTTTGTTTCACGCATCAAAAAATTCTTATTGCTTGCTTTGAGTTAAAACCAAGACTTTCAATTTCATTTGTAGCTATAGTTTTCATTTTACCACACCTTTCAACTAATCATGAAAAAGGTAGCTTTGTTAATGGTTAGCCTATATCATAATATTAAGCTCTTCTTCTCATAAAGCCGTATCTCTACTATTACGTTCTATCTGATTTTTTATCGATAAATTATACGCTTTATTCATTCAGAATTCTTTTTATGTAATTAGATCAATGACCAACATGACTGGGTCATAACGCTAAGAGTTACAACCCAGTCAACTAAAACCCAAATACACGGTGAGCGTAGAAGTAACCCCCTCTTATTTCTCGGGATTAAACGCTTCTTTCCCACCCCTCTTTCCTACGATTAGTGAAGAGAAACCTACATTTATACAATTTCTACATTATCTCTTTTTATAGCTAGTTACCCACTATATTAAAAAAGTATACACACAACTATCTTCCGAAAAAATTACAGTTCGATTTCCCAACGTTTCATTTCTTAAATCTAGAAACCATTATATAAAGCTTTTCATGTGTAGTGAGCATTACCAGAATTTAATTTAGCATAACATAAGTAAAATTATATAACATATCATATATTTCTGCTTTTTATTAACAAAAAGTCTTGACTTTTATTTTGTATATCGTATATTTATTTATGGTTAAACAAACCAATTTTTACAAACAAAGGAGAATTTTTATGAAAAAAAGTTTAAAAATTATGGCTGCATTAGTACTAATCAGCTCTGTTGTTGGGCCAACATCATTGGTAAATTCAGTTGTTAACGCTGAGGAATTAGCAGTTTCTACTAATGAAAATATTGATTTAATCCGTGCCGATTTAGAGAGGTTAGTAGCCAAAGGGCAAGAAATATTAGCTGATCCTGGATTGCTTACTGCGGCTTCCATTGCAAGATTAACGACTGCTGTATCCGAAGGTCAACATGCGTTAGATAATAATTTAGAAGCTAACTACTCTAGTTGTGTTGGTAGTTTAAATGATGTTATAGCTACCCTAGAGTACACTGATGATTCTAGTTCTACTGACTCTAGCTCTACTGACTCTAGCTCTACTGACTCTAGTTCTACTGACTCTAGCTCTACTGACTCTAGCTCTACTGACTCTAGTTCTACTGACTCTAGTTCTACTGACTCTAGTTCTACTGACTCTAGTTCTACTGACTCTAGTTCTACTGATGCTAGTTCTACTTATCCTAGCTCCACTGATTCTACTTCTACTTATCCTAGCTCCACTGATTCTACTTCCTCTGAAGTAGCTAAGCCATCTATTGAGGTATCAGATCAAACAGCTTATGTAGGTCAAACGCTAACAGAGGATATTATTTTAGGTTGGGCGAATTTTAAGAATGCCGATGGACTTACAGTAGGCTTTGAAGTAGTCGGAGAGCAAATCCAAGTTACTGCTCTTGGAAGTAAGTTAGTAGAAACAGGAACCCATAAAATCCGATTTTATATTAGTAGCTCTCTTCAACAGCGAAGTGTAGAAACTGTTGTTGCAGAGAAAGAGATTACTTTAACCGTTCTACCAGAGAGTGATAACCCATTAAATCCTAAGTCACCTGTAGAAGAAACTAAAGCTCCTACCACAGATAATATTTCTCCAATAGCATCACCAGTTCCTACTACAGCAAAAAAATCGATTGATTCGGGTCGAACAACAGCTAATCAATTACCTAGAACAGGTGAAACAAACAATAACATGATGATTGCTTCTTCTGGGGTACTATTAATTGCAGGAGCTTATATCTTTAGAAAAAAACAACTAGAAAAATAAATATTCTTGGTTAATTACTGCGGTTGAAAAGAAATGTACAAATTAAACGTGAATTTAAGATGTTCAAAAAAGTAAAAATTACTTTTTTGAACTTTAACTATAAGTAAGTAGTAGGCTGAAAATGTCTCTTCGAAAATAAAATACTATTCATAAAAAATAAGAGCGCGGGCAAAAACTGAGGTCAGTTTTTGCCCCGCTCTCTTGTTGCAAACGAGGCCAAGACAAAAGCTTATTTCCGAGTCCATCAACTTCTAAGAACTAAAGCGCTTAGAAGTTGATGTGATCGGAACGGAGTGTAGTCTGCTTTTATCTCGCCATCTATTCGGATTTAGAGTGCGGAACAAAACTAATTTTTAAGTTTGTCCCACGTTCGTTTCATACTATCCATAATTCTTTTAAATTAAAAGCCAGGCATTCCTTTAGCGTATTTACCCATTGTTGCTTCTGTTTCTTTTTCTACTTTAGTCAAAGCATCATTCACAGCCATGATCACTAAATCTTGTAGCATTTCTACGTCTTCTGGATCAACGATCTCTTCTTTAATCGAAATGTCTTTCATTTTACGATCGCCAGTAAAAGTAGCTGTCACTAAATCATTGCTTGAAGCACCTACGAACTCTCTTACGTTTAATTCTGCTTGTGCCTTTTCCATGTCTTTTTGCATTTTTTGAACTTGTTTCATCATTCCTTGCATATTTCCCATGCCTCGCATCATAACTATCGTCTCCTCTTAATCATTTATTACTTCAACAAGCTCCTCACCAAACATGGCAATCGCTTCGTCTACTACTTGGTTGTTAACCTCTTCTACTGGTTCTTCCTCTGTTAGTAAATGATTCTCCTCATTATTAACAAGCTGACCTTCATTTTGTTGATCACTCGGTGCTTCCTTATTTTGGCTGATAAATGACTGACGCAATTTTGGCCAGCTTTCTTTTGTAATACAAACCATGTCAGGTGCATAATTGTTCACCAAGCGGCTTAAATTATTATGAACGGCTAACTGCATTTCCTCATCTTCCATAGCTCGACCACAAACGATTTCATACTCAAACGCAATCACTAAACCGTTGGGACCTGCGGCAACGGGCTCACTAGCTTTAAGCATAGCCCTTTGTGTTACAGTCATCATTTGTAATAAGTCATCCCAGACATTTTTTACATTCAACAAATGATCTTTGGTGGCTTCATTCAGTACTTTATACACAAGCTCGGTTGGAATCCGTAATGTATTTTTACTGCTCGTTGCCCGTGTTGCTTTAACAGGTTCAGCTTCTTTAGCTATCACACCGTTTTTCTTTAGTTCTGCTAATTCTTTTTGTAGGTGCTCAATTTGCTGCTGCAAGGTTGCGATCTCTTCTATCGGCATTGGTTGTGTCTCACTCGAAATTTCAACTGGTTTTTTAACAGATTTTGCCAGTTTAACTGTTGCAACCTCAAGATAAATATTGGCATTATTAGTAAAACGAATATCATTTTGCGTATCACTTAAAATTTGGATCATCAGATAAATTTTCTCAGCAGCAGTTTGTCCCGCTAACTCTTTGAAATTCTCCGTCAGATGTCCCACCTTTTCTGCTAAGAGATTCGGCGCTTGTTGAAACATAAGTAGATCCCGACAATATAATAACAAATCTTCTAAAAAGCGTCTAGCTTCTTTACCAGAGCTAAGAATAGACTCTAGTATTTCTAATGCTTGCTCAACATCACCATTTACACAGCGAGAAATATATTGATCCATCATTTCATAGGTTAAACTACCAGTAACTTGCATGGCATCTTGCAAAGTAACTTTTTCATCACTAAATGAGATCGTTTGATCCAAAATACTTAAAGCATCCCGCATCCCACCCTCTGCTGCACGACCGATCACATATAAGGCTTGTTCTTCAAAATTAACATCGATTTGGTTTAAAATATAGCCTAAATGATCAACGATATCTTGTGTGCTTATCCGTTTAAAATCAAAACGCTGCGTTCTTGAAATGATCGTTAACGGAATTTTATGGGGCTCGGTTGTCGCTAAGATAAAGATAACATTTTGCGGTGGTTCTTCCAATGTTTTTAGCAATGCATTAAAGGCACCTGTCGACAACATATGTACTTCATCAATGATATAGACTTTATAATCAGCTTGTGTTGGTGCGTATTTAGCTTTATCACGGATATCACGAATCTCTTCAACACCATTATTACTGGCTGCATCGATCTCAATAACATCATTTAAACGACCTTCAGTGATCGCAATACATGTTTCACATTCATTACATGGTTCACCGTCTACACTATGTTTACAGTTGATTGCTTTAGCAAAAATTTTCGCCGCACTCGTCTTTCCTGTTCCTCTTGGGCCGGTAAATAAATAGGCATGTGAGGTTTTCTTTTGTATGATTGCATTCTTTAGTGTCTGCGTAATAGCTTTTTGTCCAACAACATCATCAAAACGCTGTGAACGCCAAACACGATACAAAGCTTGATAAGCCATAATTTACCCCTCCCTCGAAATTTCACTATCTTCTATTATACGTGATTTTTATGGATAAGGCATCAAAAAAAGCAAACTCATTAAAAAATTCTTTCAAAAAAAGCCCTGACTCTCGTCAGAACTTTTATTATTTATTAGATATGCGCTTCCGTTTCTTCTTTTTTTATTAATACGTCGTTTGCTCGGAACATTTGGTTATAACGTTCTTCATCTTCTTGATTGTCTCTGATCACTTTTGAAAGTGTAAATGATGAAGAAATCAATCCAACTGATCCCATCAAATAGTAACCTTTAACCATTAAAGGTTCCTTTAACGTGTATAAGCCGATCAACATCAATGCCACGAAAAAGGCAAATGACCCCCAACTTAGAAAGACAAATGCAGGTGTGTTTCTGTAAGCTTTCTTTTTCATAATTCTCTCCTTTAAAAATAATAATACTATTTTAGTATAGCATTACTATTTATTAAATGACAATCATTATTTTTATTTCAAAAAAATATTTAAATTGAGCAACTCATTAAAATAACAATTTAGACATTTAAATAAGCAATATCTTTTGGTAGAACTAAACGTCTTTTATCGATATATTTCCGTAAATCAGTAAGATTTTTAAATGACGGAATATCTTCTACAATCATATTGACTTCTTCATCCACAGTTTCAACAGCATAGTTCGAGACGTATAGGTCATAATTTTGATCAGGTATATTCACTATCTGGTCATAAAAATGACTCTCTTGAACAGAAAGATTAATTTTGTTGCGGAAATTTTCTTTTAAAACAGAACTAAGCAGTTGAGCATGTTCCTTCCCTAGATCACTTAAAACTAAAACCGATAACTGATTCCTCATTTCATCTGTAAGCTTGCTAAGATCTTGCCAGCGAATTGCCATTTCATGAAGGATGCTATCTAAATAAATTGTTTTCCATGGAAACTTCGTTTTAGCTTCCAATTCACCTAGAGCTTTATCAACGACAGCTGTAAAAACGATAAAATTTTGTTTGATTGCTCTGCTAGAATACAAATAGCGATCATAAACCATAAATTTTTTATATGGAAACATTTTGTGTTTCGCGTAAGTATACTCAATTAAACGAACGATACTTATTTTACTTTGCTCCGAAATAGAAATAGACAGCGCCTCTTTAATCGTATTTACCAATTTTTCTGCTTGATTTATAACATTTACTTTCTCCTGTTCGTTATCCCAACCAAAATCCCACCAAAAAATAGAATAACAAAAATCTTCATACCAATTATCAGGAATAACTACATTTAATGGTTTTGCGATTTCTTCCACATCTGCTTGATATTTTCTAACATCAATTGTCGTGTTTATAAAGCTATTGATCGGATCTTTTCTGTTCTGAATTAAAAAACCTTGTCGTTCTCTAATGATCGTTACTGCAATCGAATATGCTAAATGAACAATTTGACTATCATTCAATTCTAAGTCAAATTTTTTATTAATTTTGTTTGATAAGCTAAAAACCTTTTCTCGATCTAAATGAAACGGCCATTCTCGAATACCATAAACTTCAATAAAGTAGCACGTAAAGAAATAGCGAATCTGTCGTTCATCTTTTCCATGTACAAAATATGGTGCACGACTCATTTTAATATTACGATCTTTCAAGGCAGAACTAATCAAATTAGACAAACGATACAAACTAGAATTACTTAAAAATAATTTTTTTTCCCAAAAAACAGCAGATTGCTTAGGTTCAAAAAAAATTGATTCTAATAAAGAAAAAGCATTTGATTCTCGCATAATTTCAATATAAATTTCATGGATCGACCTGTGTGGTGAAGCAATCAGTCGAATCCCATGTTTTCTGGAAGTTTCTATCGTCAAATAATCTGACCAACGATCTTCTATGTACTGACAATCCAACATAATTGTTTTCTTTGAGCAATCAATACTCTCAGCGAGATAATCCGAGGTGATCCAGTTATTTGGCCCATTTAATAGGTTCAACAATAACACTCTTCTATGCATAGATGGTGATAACAATCTCTCCATTTTTTCTCCTCTTTTCACCTTTATTATATTTTTCTTCAAAATTTTCCATTAGTTAAGATTTTTTTGAAGAAATCCCCGTTTAATAGTAATTATAGCATCTTCTACCCCTTTTTTGAATTAATCCAAAGCGCAACTCAATTGGTTTATTTAAAAATGAGTCTTATTATAAAAATATGAAAACGCGGATTTAAAATTTATCGATAAATGGAAAATCTCACCACAATTTTTGGAGGGATTCTACATGAAAAAAAACACAATTAAACACACTATTATCATTGGTTTTATCAGTATTTTAGGTATTGCTTTATTTATTGGCGGATACATTTTCGTTGATACACGTACTAGAACAAATCGTTTAATTAGTGAACCTAAAAAAGCGAAAGTTATCTCAGTAAACAACGTTCCTACAGAAAAAGAATTAACTAAATTAGCTACTGCTACTAAGAAAAAACAAGGGAAAGAAAAAATTGTTGCCCTAAGTTCTGCTAAAGATACTATTGCACCAAAGATTAATGTGCCAGAAAAAACTGTTGAACAAAATGCTCAAGTCAATATCTATGAAGAAGTCACCGCCACTGATAATAAAGACGGAGATATTACGGTAAAAGTGTCTGCAGATGGAGCATTAGATACCTCTGTCTTAGGCACACAGACAATCCATTTTACTGCAACTGATTCTAGCGGAAATATTGGTAGTGCTGATCGAACATTTCAAATTGTTCCAAAAAGTGAGCCCGAAGCAACACCTGTTGCGGAGCAAGTGCCCGTAGAGCAAATCACACCTGCGGAAGCTGGGCAAGCTTCACCTATCAGTGCACCCGAGGTTCCTGCAGAACCTGCATATGGACCGATGACCCTCACGATGAATGGTCAAACGATTCCCTATCAAAATGGCGGACAAGGAAGTGGACAAAGTGTGATTGATTCAAATCCTAGCGGCGTTGCTTCAACATGGGGGGGCGCTGCAGTTCAATCAGGTGATGATGGTCAAAATACTCATTTTATCGGTCATAATCCTGGTGCCTTCTCAGCAGTCTTCTCATTAGGTACAGGTAGTCAAATCGTTGTAACCGATGCAAATGGTACACCTACTACTTATACTGTACGTACAATGCTTCAATTAGATGATTATGGAACAGAGGTAGGCTCAGGAACCGACTATTGGGATCTTACAATTGGTACAGGCGGTGGAGAACGGATTACTTTGCAAAGCTGTGTGAATGATGATATCAACTTATTTGCAATTGCTTATAAATAGTCAAAAGAGCATCAACGAAAAATCACTTCGTTGATGCTCTTTCTATCAATTCTGTAGCAATCGTTATTTTTCTTGCCACAGGCGCTTGCTCTTGGATAATTGAAAAGACCGTTTCAATAGCCAATTCTCCCATCCACTCTGTATAGACTTTTATCGTCGTTAAAGGTGGGCTAACATATTTTGACACACTGATATCATTAAACCCAATCACTGAAATATCCTCTGGCACCTTAAGTCCTACTTCTCGGATCGCTTTTAAAGCCCCCACGGCCAAAGCATCACTAGAAGCAAAAAAAGCACTTGGAAAATCCTCTGGATGCTGATCCAAAAACTGTTTCATCGCTTCATAACCATTTAAAACAGTAAATGGCGTTTTCAAGATGAATTCTTCGTTAAGCAATTTTTTTTGTTTCAATATCTGCTTAAAAATCGTCAACCGTTTGTCTTCAATTTGTTTGTGACTCCCTTGAGTGTATTCTTCTCCAGCAATTATACCGATCTCTTGATGTCCATGCTGTATAAAGTAAGTCAAAACACAAGAGATACTTTGATGAAAATCGATGACTAAAGAATTATAGCCTAAATCCAGCGCATCAAAGTCTACAAATAAAAGATTGGCATTCATTTCGAATAAAGAATCGGCTTGTTCTTTAGTAAACTTTCCCAAAGCAAGAATACCATTTACCGGCTCATGATCTAGCTCTTCTAATGAACGTTTGATCAGCTCAACGCCGAGCTCTTCCGCCTTTTTTTCGATTCCTAAACGAATGGAAAGATAATAAATATCCTCTAGTTCCTCTACTTCATCATACCATTGAACCAACATGATTTTAGCCTTAACAGTTTTTGTAGTTTTTTTGTGTTTCGTGTAATTTAATTCTTCTGCTGCTTTGAATACTTTTTGCTTAGTCTCGATCCCAACGGAAAGATCAGGATCATAATTTAGCACTCTGGAAACGGTAGCTGGCGAAACTCCTGCTAATATTGCGATATCCTTGATTGTTGCCATCTTTTCACCTGCTTTATTCTATAAACTGTCAATAAATCGTTTAAAAGCTGCTTGTCCATTTGGTGTTCGTTTGTACACGCCAGCATCAGCTAAAACACGAGCAAAGATTTGTCCTACTTCTTTTTGAATAATCTCTTTTGCATTTTTTTCATTAAAAGAATAGCTTACTTTCATCTGGTCTGCCCATTCTTTATGGTAACCTGCAATCAAATTTTCTTTTTCTAAAACATATTTTTCTACTTCTTGTAGCTCATCATTTAAACGTGGTGGCAATACCGCTAAACCCATCACTTCGATCAAACCGATATTTTCCTTTTTGATATGCTGAACTTCTTTATGCGGATGAAAAATTCCATCTGGGTATTCAGCAGAAACATTGTTATCACGTAAAACTAAATCCAATTCAAACAGCTGACCTTTGCGGCGAGCGATTGGTGTTATGGTATGATGAGGCGTTCCATCTGCCGAAAAAGCTCGAATGGATACATTCTCATCAGAATAATTACGCCATTTTTCTAAAATCAATGTAGCTGCTTCAACTAAATCTTCTGAATTTGGACTTTGCAAACGAATCACAGACATCGGCCATTTAACAATTCCTGCATTCATTAAAGGAAAATTGGTCAATTCAAAATATTGTTCGATCTCTGCTTTTTCCATTGGGAAAACATGCCGACCGGCTTGATAATGATCATGGGTTAAAATCGAGCCACCTACGATTGGTAGATCCGCATTAGAACCAACAAAATAATGAGGCAATACTTCAATGATTCTAATCAGTCGACGGAATGTTTCTTTTGAAATAACCATCGGGCGATGTTCTTCAGACAAAATAATCGAGTGCTCATTGTAGTATGCATATGGCGAATACTGGAATCCCCAGCTCTCTCCATCTAAGTTCATCCGAATGATGCGGTGATTTGTTCTAGCTGGATAATTAGTTCGTCCTTTATAACCTTCATTTTCCATACACAAGACACACTTAGGATAGTCCACTTGAGTTGCTTTTCTTTCTGCTGCAATTTGCTTTGGATCTTTTTCTGGTCTTGATAAATTAATCGTAATCTCTAGCTGACCATATTCTGTTTCTGCAGGAAAAACAATGTTATTAGCAATAGCCCTTGTTTTGATATAATCATTTTCTCGGCTCAATTTATAGAAGTAATCCGTTGCATTTGCGGGTTCTTTTTCATAATGCTGAGCAAAAAGAGCATTCACAACTGAAGGCGGAGGTGTGAGAAAATCCATCAATTGTGCTTCAAAAATTTCTAAATCAACAGCTTTCTCTTTAACCATACCATTTTTTATAGCTTGAGCTACTAATTCATCCAACAATTCCAAAGGTGTTTTCGTCACAGCTTTAGGTATGACAGGTTCTAATGAGACTTCACCGATTGTTGCAAGTACACGATTTTGCAGATACAAGCGATCTAACTCCATCCACCCTCCTGCTTGAATTGCCAAGGTTACAAAGTCCGTGATTGTTTTACTAATTGACACAAGGTTCCCTCCTAAATCTAAAAAACTGAACAAGCTCATTCAGTTTTTATCTTTTTCCTGAGAAGCTAGCTCTTGAAACTAGATAATATATCTGCTTTGACAAAATTATTCATAACCTTTTGGATGACTGACATGCCAATCCCAAGCCGTTTTGACGATCTGTTTGATATCCGTGACTTGAGGCTGCCATCCTAAAATCATTTTAGCTTTTTCACTTGAGGCAACCAATTTACTAGGATCACCTAGACGACGTGGCAATACTTTAGCTGGAATTTCTTTACCTGTTACTTCTCTAGCTGCTTCCAGCATTTCTTTAACTGAATAGCCAGTATTGCTGCCTAAATTGAATATATTGCTTTCATTGTCTTTTTGTAAATACTCCAACGCCGCAATATGAGCTGCAATCAAGTCTTCAATATAAACATAATCACGAATACAAGTACCGTCTGGTGTATCATAATCATCACCATAAATCCCTAAGTACTCTCTTTGCCCTAATGCTGTTTGCAAAATAATTGGAATCAAATGAGTTTCTGGATCGTGATCTTCGCCAATAGAGGCATCTGATTTAGCGCCAGCAACATTGAAATAACGCAATGCAACATAACGCATACCATAAGCTTTATCACACCATTTCATCATTTTTTCCATCATTAACTTGCTTTCACCATATGGGTTTTCAGGATTTGTCGGCATTGTTTCCATGATTGGCATTTCTTTAGGTTCTCCGTAAGTTGCAGCTGTAGATGAGAACACAATATGTTTAACGTCGAATTCTTCCATCACTTCCAATACAACTTGAGTTCCATGAACATTGTTATTGAAGTACACTAATGGTTTTTCTACTGATTCACCGACAAGCGAACTGGCAGCAAAATGAATCACACCATCAATCGTTTCTTTTTTGAAAATATCTTGCATAAATCCTTTATCTCTAATATCCCCTTGATAAAATGTGGCTTTTTCATGAACTGATTGTTTGTGCCCAGTTTGTAGATTATCAACAACGACCACCTCGTAGCCTTTATTGATTAATTGATCAACGGCGTGAGAACCTATGTAACCTGCTCCGCCTAAAACTAAAATTGACATGTTGCTGCCTCCTTGTTGAATACAAACGAAATTAAATTCATTTTTTTAATGTATTCTCTATTCTACAGTTTTCTAGCGCCATCATCAACATTTGCAATATAAAAATCTGCTGGATAACCTATTTTTTCTTGATACGTTTGTCCAACTTGTTTAACAAAATGATCCATCTCTGTTTCTTTGACTAAAGCTATTGCACAACCACCAAAACCTGCTCCTGTCATTCGTGCGCCTAATACACCTGGAAATTGCTGTGCTGCCTCTACTAAAGTATCTAGTTCAATTCCAGTCACTTCATAGTCATCTTTTAAAGAAGCATGTGAATCATTCAATAATTGACCAAAACTTGATACATCATTTTCCGCGAGAAATTTTTTGGCTTTGATCGTTCGTTGATTTTCAGTTACAGCATGTTTCGCTCGTTTAATCAAGCACTCATCAGCGATGATTTTTTTCTTTTGCTCAAAACGTTCCTCTGTTAATTCTCCCAAAGATTTAATCGGTAAAACGGTTTGCAAGCGGCTTAAAGCCAGTTCACATTCTGCTCGGCGTTCGTTGTATTTTGAGTCCGCTAGTTCTCGGCGTTTGTTTGTATTCATGATTGCGATCGCATACTCGCCAAATTCAGCTGGTACCAATTCAAAATCGAGTGTATTGGTATCTAATAAAATAGCATGATTCCGCTTGCCCATACCAATAGCAAACTGATCCATAATGCCTGAATTTACCCCGATAAATTGATTTTCTACACGCTTTCCTGTGATCACCAAGTCTAACATTGCAATTTTTAAATCAAACAGATCATTTAAAATGACCCCTGTTAGTAATTCGATCGAAGCGGAGGAAGAAAGACCTGCTCCGTTTGGAATCGTACCATAATAAAGAATATCCAGTCCTTGATTGATTTTGTAGCCTTGTTCAATCAGATAATGAATCATACCTTTAGGATAATTTGTCCAATCATCTTCTTTTTTATACACTAAATCAGTGAAAGAACGTTCAATAATTCCTACTTCTGAAAAATTTTCTGAATAAAGACGAATCGTTTGATCTTCACGTTTTCTAGCTACGCCGTAAGTGCCAATCGTAATAGCTGCTGGAAAAACATGCCCACCATTATAGTCTGTGTGTTCACCAATCAGATTGA
The DNA here is from genome assembly GCF_058216535.1 of Enterococcus sp. AMC1251. Lineage (NCBI taxonomy): Bacteria > Bacillati > Bacillota > Bacilli > Lactobacillales > Enterococcaceae > Enterococcus > Enterococcus sp. AMC1251. Next base: position 2,730,509 of record NZ_CM177098.1, read on the forward strand.
TTCTTCCAGGAGCAAAATAAACTTCTTTTGACTCTATTCCAAACACAGAATGAAATCGTTCTTTCAATTCATCTTCCACAGTTGTCACCTCTTGATTTATTTTAGTAAATAAATTGTAAAACATTTACTAAAATAAATCAAGTATTTCATAAATATTTGCGAAAATCAAACCTAGCTTCATCGATTAGATAAGTTTACTATACATTTACCGCAATCTATTGGATTTTTTCCTTACTTTAGTTCATAATGAAAGTGTCTAAATAAGTGAGAGGAGAATGTATATGAAAAAATTTATTTCAGGTATGCTTGTAGGAACAGCAGTAACATGTGCTGCTGTTGTCGGCTTTGCAGCTACTATTAAAAAAACTGTTCTTGATCCAATTGAAGAAAAAGAAGACATGATCGAGGAAAATCGTAAAAAAGCCATGCGTAAACGCATTTCTCGATAATAAGCAACAGGGAATAACGTGCTTATGCTTAGCCCTCTTTAAACCAAGTAATATAGATAACCTTCACATAGAACAAAAAGCGTTCTATGTGAAGGTTATCTATTTTTTCCAAAATTCAAACTAAAAAGGAAAGCAACAATTAGACTTTACTGTCCTCTTTTACCACTTTTAGTCCTTCGAAAATATTTTTAGCAATCAAATCTGCTTCTCTCAAGTTCCAAGGATTGATTCCAGGACGAGAAGTAGTTGCTGTCAACCAATGAATTCCTTCTGTTGGAATACCATAACAAAACAAGCCACTAACAACTTCCCCTGTTGCTAACTGTATTTGATTCGTTTTTCGCTCTATTAAAAGTGCACCTGTTTGATAAACTTCGCCTGTTGCTAAGTTCAATTGATGCAGACACGCCATTTTATCTCTTAAAAGTTGTTGCACCAAAGGATTTAAACTAAATTGATTCGCTGTTTTCGATAATCTCGCTTCAATTAAAAAATGGGTTTTATATTTTTGAGTCAGATCTTTATGAGAAGAACCAATGAACCAACCCGCTTCAGTCACTATCTCCATTTCTGGTTTAAGTAGAGTTACGATACCAGCTTTAATCAACGCTTTTAGCTCTGAAGTTCTTTCTAATGGTGGTCCGATTGATAAAAAAGCATTTAAAGGAGTAAACCAGTCCCACAGCCATTCTTTACACTCATCATTTGAAAATAATTCATGATCCAGCATAAAACGAACTTCCTCCCGCAAATCTTTCAAACTATCCAATGCTGCCGCAAAGGGGCCTGAAATCGTGCCTTTTTTTGCCTCTTCAACCTCCCAATTTAAATACGTAATGATGAATTCCTGAAAAGAATCTACCTCTCCCACACATTGATCCGGACTTTGAATAACTGACCAATCCCAATAATATTTTTTATGGATACCATATTTTTCTAAGAGCGAATTAGCCCCTCTTGTTCGAATAAACTCCTCATTAAATCGACTTTGATTTACTTTAGGATAATTCGCATCAACCAATGTTGAATAATAAACAAATTCCACTTCTTTCTTTAAAAGCTCAAAAAACTGCTCCGCAGAAAATTTCCCTTTTCTTTTAAACTTATTCAAACTTTTTTCTTTTAGAAAACGCGGCTGATATTTTTCCCCATATTCTTTTTGATTAACACCTCTAGCATGATAAGGAATACCTCGACCAGAACCTGCAATGATTTTGGGTTCTTTTCCTGAAGCTTGATAAATCAACTCACCCTTCTGCTTTTTAAATAAGCCGCCACGTTCGCTCGTTAGTAAAGTAAGATAATCAAAAAAGACTAATCCTAAGCCTCTAATCAAGACGGTTGTGTTCTCCGTGATTGCTTCGAGATAAGCATTCGCGGCATTTTTAGGTGAGCAATAAAATAAGCGGTGTTCGCTAGCATACGCGGCTAACTCTTTTTCATTTCCAATTAATTCATTTTCTTGATGACCTAACGCTAAAATAACTGTATCTACCGTAGTTTCCACTGCTTTAGTATAAACTAAAAACTTATCCTCCTGCCTTTTTACAGCTCGAACGGTATCCTTAAAGAATTTTACTGACGTCTGTTCTGTCATTCGAGTCTGTACATATTCATAGAACCATTTTTGATATAACCCATAGAAAACTCTTGAGCAGTGATCATTTGGCCCTAAGTTTTCACACTCTTCCAGTAGCATTACTTTATTTTCAAAATTGTATTTTTTGATAAAAATCGCCGCTTCTCCTTGTGCCCATTCATATAAATTCGGTCCCTTTGCTATAGGACCTTTTGTACTCAGCGTTTCGTCTGTAAATAAAGTGACTTGAGAGGTAACTGAACTCATCAATAAAGATAAAGGCTGATCTTCCCGCCAGACTTTGCCTCCAGGTCCATAAGGATCAAACATTGTAATCTGGATCACCTGTTCTTCTCTCGACCACTCAACGATTCGTTCTAAAATAGAAAGCCCACGAGGACCGCCGCCAACAATCGCGATTTTCATTATTTGCCTCCTTTCAACTTAATTTTTTAGATTAATGTGACTCTTTTTTTCTAAAACTTCTTTTAGTACAATAGCATTATTATGTACTTCATCCTTTGCACTATAAATCAGCGTCATAACAGGATACTTTTTCATGCGTTGCAAAAGCTCTTGAAATGCAGCTTGAGCTACACCTGATTTTAATTCAGTTTGGTATTTTCTTTTGAATATAGGAAATTTATCTGGTTCATGATTGAACCAGTTTCTAAGTTCTTTACTAGGTGCAATTTCCTTTAACCACAAATCTAAGTGCCCTTTTTTCTTTGATATTCCTCTAGGCCATAAACGATCGACTAATACACGGTAACCATCATCAGTATTTGGCTTTTCATAAGCTCTTTTTATTTGAATCATTTTTTGTCACCTCATCTTCATTTTATCCTAACAAGCAACTTCCGTAAAACAACTTTTATCAATAAGTTAAAATGATGAAAATTAGATTTAGTATGCGATGAGTATTTACAAATTTTAAAGTAGATTTCTCTCAGAATTTACTGGCTGTTTACCACTATAAATAAAAATCCGTACTTCATAATTGGTTTCACCTTAACTATCTTTTATTTATTAGATATGCAGGCAAAAGTCAAATGATTTTCGGTTCAGAATTAAAAAAACACAGAGAAGAAAACGTTGTCCATCTTTCGAGGCTCTATACTTTCTGATGTTGGTGAGAACTCACTGGCATCTTTTTTTAATGCAAAATAATAGAAAAGACACCCTGATATCCTTTAGAATTAAGTCGACGAAAACCAATCAAAAGGAAGAATCTGCTAGGTCTTTTCAGGTACGCTCGATTATGCTGCTCATGTTTGTCCTCATTGCGAATCGGAAGAGGAAGCCTCTATTATCCGTTGGGGCTATACCACTTCTCTGATTTTACTGAATGATGTCAGAGAATGAACACGTTTCTTCATCAGGGGAATACCGGAGCGAAAAAGTATCGACACTTGAAGAAATACTGGAAACTTCCTTAAAAAAATCAATCGAAGCTTGTTTTTGAAAACGGCTTTGGCGTTCTTCCTTCCGCACCTATTTAACTGAAACAGAAATCGTTGATCGTTTACTTGCGTATGATGACGCGTTGAAAATGGGCTACACTTGTTATCAGGACTTTCTTTATGCCATACAGACAAGAGATTTCGCTTGGTTTTACGCCCTATTAGACGAAGAGTTCAGCCGTCTTCCCAGCTATTATCAAACGACTATTGGTACTTTTAAGAAGGTCCAAAATGAAATTAGACCTGCGCTAGAATTGCCTTATTCTAATGGACCACTGGAATGTCTAAATAACCATATTAAGGTGTTGAAGAGAAATGCTTATGGGTTTCGTAATTTTTATAATTTTAAATTGAGAATTTCTTTATGTTTTGGTACCATTTTTTTCAGGCAAACAAAAAACCTAGAGGAATTTTTCCTCTAGGTCTCATACTAATTGATTTAATTCTTTAGATTTTCTTCACCAACATTCGTTGACAAAGAGCCTCTTTCGAACCAGCGTTTCTCTCTGCCTTTTATTAATTAAGCATTTTTCTTCTTCGTTTTTCCAGTCCAGCCTTCATAACCGCCTTTTAAAATATAAAGATCTTTAAAACCATTTTTTCGTAATTGATTAGCTGTACGAATACTCAATGATTTTTTTTGATCATATAGATAGACTGGTTGATCTTTACGAATTGAATTTAGTGTCGTTTTGATCGTTGTATAAGGCATATTGCGTGCTCCAAGAATGTGACCTGCATCAAATGAGTCTTTTTCACGGACATCAATAATTTGAGCTTTTCTCATACCTTCTTTAAATTCTTCTTCTGTGATTGTTTTGGCTGAGCGTTTTGCCATGATTCGAAGATATAATTCATTTGCTCCAATTGCTAATAAAATTGTTATTAAAACACCGTTGATAATCCATAAAACATTCATTATAAAATCCCTTTCTTACTCTTTCTCCATAAATTGTAATGCCAGTGAAGCCGCTCCGATAACACCTGCTTCATTGCCTAGCTCGGCAAGTTTGATTTGCGTGCTACTACGAACTTCTGGGAAAGTAAATTCTTCAAAATATGTTTGGACACGGCTACGTAAAAATTCACCTGCTGCAGAAACTCCACCGCCAATCACGATACTTGATGGATTTAGCGTATTACCAAGATTTCCGACCGCCAAACCTAAGAAATAGCATACACGGTCAACAACCATCAAGGCAAACGGATCGTTTGCTTTTGCATAATCAAAGATATCTTTACTTGAAACGTCTTGACCATCATCAATGGCTTGCTTCAACTGCGAATCCCCCGCATATTCTTCAGACATATGACGAGCAACCCGAACCACACCAGTAGCACTAGAAACAGTTTCTAAACAACCACGTTTACCACAAGTACATTCAAAACCACCCGGATCAACAGTTACGTGTCCAATCTCACCCGCACAACCGTTAACACCATGTAATAAATTCCCTTCTGCAATAATACCGCCGCCAACTCCTGTTCCAAGCGTGATAAAAACAACATCTGGATTGTTTTCACCAGCACCTTTCCAACGTTCACCTAAAGCAGCTACATTGGCATCATTATCTAGAACAAAAGGAATTTCAGTAGCTTCCTCTATTTGCGCTTTTACATTTTGTTTTGTTGTCCAGTTAAGGTTATAAGCACCGACTACAGTCCCTTTTTTTATATCTACACTGCCGGGAGTACCCATACCGATACCAATAAAATCTTCATGTTTCATCTCATAAAGAGAAATCCGATGATTGATTGATTCAATGATATCTGGCACAATATGCCGACCCTCATCCAGAATATTGGTTTCAATACTCCATTTTTGCTGAACATCTCCATTAGTTGTTAAAATTGCAAACTTAATCGTTGTTCCGCCCAAGTCAATCCCAATCAATTTCTTATCCATTTACTCGGTTCCTTTCTCAGTTGCTCTGCTTTCTTCAATTCGATGTTCTCGTTGCAAAACACTTCTCGCATGGAGATAGGTGTCTTTATCAATCAACTGACCTTCATAGATATTTTTCAGTTCAATCATCATCAACTCAATATCGTAAATTCTAGCACCTACATAAATGTAAATACCGAACTGCTTAAATAACTGCTGCACATCATATAGCGTTTCCATTAAATGCACTTCCTTATTATACAAGTAAACCGAATTTTTTCAAACCCCAGGCTAGACAAACACCTAATAAAAAAACAAAAATGATACCACATATAATTCGTTCGTGGATATTGAACTCTTCCGAACGATCCGGTACAGCTAAAGCAGATGCTACTAAAAGCCCACCGATCAAGCCTCCAATATGCCCCATAATATCAACTGAGCTGCTAAATAAATTAAAAATCAAATTGATACCGATAAACATCGCATAACGTTGTACCATAAATGAGATCGCTGGATTGTTTTTAAAATGACGACCTAAAATAACAAAAGCGCCAAACAATCCGAATAAAGATGTGCTAGCACCTGCTGAAATGCTAGCTGGCGAACCAAAAGTAAAACTAATAATATTCCCAGATATACCACTCAATAGATAAATAAGAAGATAACGCCAGTGACCATAGATACTCTCAACTTGTGAACCGACATAGTACAGTGTCACCATATTCACTGCAAAATGCAACCAACCGATATGTAAAAACATCGGTGTAAATAGACGCCAATATTGATGTAAATAAAGAATCTCTACTCGCGACATTGCGCCCCAATCGATCAGAACCTGACTATTTTCCGATCCGCCTGACAATTCCATTCCTAAAAAAACAATCGTCGTGATCCCAAGTAAAAGATACGTCACTAGTGGCTGTTTTAAAAGTTTTTTTATTTTTATTTGCATTTGATAATTCATGCGTTCCTCCTAGCTGATAAATAATCGTTTTACAGGTAAATCAAAAGATTCCACCTGCCAATTTTCCTGAATTTGTTCGCTAAATACCAAACTACATGTTTCACCTTGATAATGCTCCAAAAACCGATCGTAAAAGCCTCCACCAAAACCAATTCGAAACCCCTCTCGCTTAAACACGATTCCTGGTACAACCAATAAATCAATTTTTTCAACAGAGACTTCGGGAGCTGCCACAGGTTCATCCACACCAAATGCGGTTGTTTCAAATTCAGTTTCGGCTGTCACAGAATGAAACGTTAATTTCCGCTTATGACCTGTTATCGGCATTAGCATTTGCTTTCCTTCTTCCCAGCCTTTAACAAGCAGAATATGCGTATTAAATTCAACATCTAACGATTTAGTAATCGCAATCGTTTGTGCTTTCTTCCAACAAGGATCATTGAATAAAGATTGACTGATTTTCTTTTCTTTTTGTCTTTTCAATATTGGATGCTCGTGGAGCCACTTTAAGTTTGCCAAGCCTAATTTTCTTACTCTCGTTTTTTCCACATGCATCCCTCCCTATAATAAATCACTTTGATTTTTAACCTTATATTGTAGTTTATAGAAAAAACCACTAAATAGCAAACAAATTTCTAGTCTTTTAACTAAGAATTCAGTCTTTTTTTTAACCAATTGCGGATTGCTTTATACACCTGTTTTTTTTCACTTTCAAATAAAATTTCATGTCGTAGTTTTGCAAATAACACCAGTGAGACATCTTTAACATTCGCCTCATCCAACTCTTTTGCAACCTTCCTAGGACCTTTACCAAAATCGCCAACTGGATCTTGCTCACCGCTAATAATTAAAATTGGTAACTCTTGATTAATCTTCTGCGCCCAATCAGCACAATTTGCTCCGTCAACTAAACGAAATAACGTGTAGAAGCCATTGTTTGTGAACATAAAACCTGTTAAGGAGTCCTCTTCATATCGTTTCACATTCTCCTGATTTTTACTTAACCAATTAAACTTACCCACTTCTTTAAACTGCTTGCTAAATGAACCAAACGCTAATTGATCCAACCATTTATTTTGCTTTCCAGGAGCCGTTAAGTTCAGTCCTTTCGTTAAAGAAAGGGCTAACGGAAGCATTGCAGGCTTTTTACCCGTACCCATAAAAATAGCCCCACTAATTTTAGCTTCATATAATTGTAAATAATTGCGTAACGCAAATGATCCCATACTATGACCTAGCATAAAATGCGGCAACTCTGGATAGCTATTTTCAATCCATTCTTTGATCTGATGAATATCTTCTAGCACGAAACGCACTGGCTCAGCTTCACCAAAATACCCATGTTTTGGTGAAACTTTTGAAACAGAATCACCGTGGCCTAGGTGATCATGACCAACTACGATAAATCCCAACTCATTTAGATACTGCGCAAAGTCATTATAACGTTCAATATATTCCGCCATTCCATGAATGATTTGAACCGTTCCAATGGCTTCACCTATAGGCTTCCAACAAATAAAATGACTCGTTGTTTTTTGATCGGATGACAAAAAAGTACTATGCTCCATATCTTCCCCTCTTCTCAATTGATAGTATTTATTATAAAGTATCTTTCACAAATGAAATAGTCAAATGTAGATTTTCTTTATCAATTTATAGGCAATTAAAAAAGAGCTAAGAAAATTGCTTTCCTCAACTCTTAATTCTCATATGAAAATCAAAGCATCATCATATATATACCGGAAGCAACAACCGCACCAATTATAGGACCAACAATAGGAACCCATGAATAACTCCAATCAGAATGTCCTTTAGTTGAAATTGGCAATAATTGATGCGCTAAACGTGGACCAAAATCACGAGCAGGATTAATTGCATATCCCGTAGGTCCTCCTAAAGATAGACCAATAGACAAGATCAATGCCCCAACAGCCAATGGATTTAAGCCATCTGCAAAATTGTGTTGAGAAAATGAAAGTAATCCCAAAACCAAAACAAATGTGCCGATAACCTCAGTCATCATGTTCGCTGGATAATTACGAATCGCAGGTTCAGTAGCGAATGTCCCTAAAATCGCTCCTTGATCTTTCGTTACTTGCCAATGTGGTAAATAAGCTAACCAAACTAAAACAGCCCCAACAAGTGCTCCAAGTACTTGTGCTACAACGAACGGTAAAACTAAACTCCAATCAAAACTACCTGTCATCGCCATTGCAACCGTCACCGCTGGATTCAAATGAGCGGGGCCCATGTACCCTGCAACATAGACTGCAATCGTGACACCCATCGCCCAGCCAAACGCAATGACAATCCAACCCGATGCGGTGGACTTACTTTTTTTCAAATTTACTCCCGCACATACGCCATCACCTAAAAGAATCAAAATCATCGTTCCTAAAAACTCACTGAAAATCTGCGTCATATTTGAAGTATCCATTTTACTTCGTCCCTTCTTTCAATGTACTCAAGTCCGATTCTGCGATTAACTCGTTTAGATTTTTGGTATACTGCTCTATTTGTTTTTCAGACCAATTATGATAATGACTCATCTCAGAAATTACTCCTTGCTTCACTTCGTCCAGCGTATCTCTCATAAAGAGTAAGTGATTCGTTCTACGTACAAGATAATCGGCTGGTGTCAGAACCATTTCATTTTCTAATGCATATTGAAGAGACAGAGTCTCCGCTAAAGTCAGCCCTTTTACAGGTTCAGTAGTCGAAATGCTTTCAAAAAGAGTTGTCACATTTGAACCATATAAATGAGCAAGGTATTCTGCATCTTCTTGGCTCAATCCTTTTTTCACACCAATTTGGGCAAGATTGTTTAGTTCTGATTCTGCATTTGTTGCATCGATATTTCCTCCTGAAACGGGGTATGTTTTTGAATCAATCAATTCAATCATACAATGAAATTCTTCTTTTAAAATACATTGAATTTTTTTCATCGCACCTTCAGCCATTTTGCGATAATCCGTAATTTTTCCGCCTGAAAGTGTTAATAATCCATTATTTGAGCGCTCCAACAAACTACCTCGAGAAACAGCAGAAGGATTTTCTTTACTTTCAGCTAATGACTCTTCTATGTGGTTTAAGACATTTTCTACATCAAAACGTGTAGCTTCTTTATTTTGATATTTATCAACAATATCGATTACTTGATCGAAACTATTATCCGATATTTTGCCATTCATGCCGCCGTTATAATCCGAACCGCCATTTTCTGAAATTAGGGGTCTCAAACCTGCCCAGCTCGCTTCAATATCATCAATCGTTATGTTCGCTTTAGGGTAATGACTATTTACAATTTCTAACAAGTAATCGACATCTTCTTTTGTAACAGTGGGATGTTCGTAGTCCCCGATATAATCCGTATCCGTCGTTCCAAAATACGTTTTTTTCTCTCTAGGAACTACAAATACCATCCGTCCATCATGTTTTCCTGTATCAAAATAAGTAGGTTGGGGTACATGTAATTTACTACTGTCCACAACCAAATGAACACCTTTTGTTGGACGCATTTGTGGAACTAACTGTTCTTTAGTATCTAAACCTCTAACGTTGTCAGACCAAGGTCCTGTGGTATTAATGACAATCTTAGCCTTAATTTCAAATTTTTCACCTGTTAACAAATCTTTCGCTTTCACACCACTAATCTTGCCTTGATTGTTTTGGATAAAGCCAACTGCTTTGACTTTGCTAACCATCAAACCGCCATCAGCTGCAGCACGTTTTATATTTTCAATTACAAGACGAGCGTCATTATTTCTAAAATCCAGGTAAACACCTCCTCCTTGTAATCCTTCACTTTTTAATTGAGGTTCTCGTTCTAGCACTTCTTCTTTTGTCAGCGTATAGTTTTCATACTTTGTGCCAATTACATTTGCCAAGCGATCATATAAATCCATTGCTACTTTGACGGAAAACATATTAAATGTCGCTTTAGGCTCATCATAAATCGGTAATAGCATGGGATCCGGTTTAGGAATGTGAGGCGCTATCGTTTGAACAACCGCTCGCTCCTGAACCGTATCTGCAACAACTTCCACATCAAAATTTTTCAAATAACGAATTCCACCATGAACTAATTTTGTTGAACGTGAAGATGTTCCCTCAGCAAAATCCTGCATTTCAATTAGTCCTGTTTTCATGCCCGTTGCACTTGCTTGTAACGCCACACCAGCACCTGTAATCCCACCGCCAATAATCAATAAATCTAATTCTTTTGACTTCATCTTTTCAATTGATGCTCGTCTCGTTTGAATTGAAAATGACATACCATTCACTTCTTTCTTTATTTTGATTTATGTTTGAACATTTGCGTTGCAGCGACTGCTTGTTGCCAGCCTTCGTATAAATCATCACGCTCTTCATCTGACATTTTCGCTTCAAACACTTGTCCATCTTCATAAAACTCTTTTAATTCATCTAAATCTTTCCAAAAACCAACGGCTAAACCAGCTAAAAAAGCTGCTCCTAATGCTGTTGTTTCTAAATTTTGAGCTCTTTGGACAGATATATTTAAAATATCCGCTTGAAATTGCATCAATAAATCATTGTTCGCAGCTCCACCATCTACTTTTAACATTGGAATATCAATACCTGTATCCTTTTGCATCGTATCGATAATATCTCTTACTTGGTAAGCGACTGCTTGCAATGTAGCTTTGACAAAATCTTCTCTCGTCGTTCCTCTCGTTAATCCAAAGACTGCTCCTCTTGCATTAGAATCCCAATAAGGCGCACCAAGTCCCGTGAAAGCAGGCACAACATAGACTTCATTTTTGTTGTGTGATTCATTTGCTACAGCCTCTGATTCAGCAGCCGTTTGAATCATTTTCAAGCCATCTCTTAGCCATTGAACCGCTGAACCAGCCACAAAGATACTTCCTTCCAATGCATAATAAACTTTACCATTAATCCCATAACCAATCGTTGTCAGTAGATTATTATCAGAAAGCTGAGGTTTTTCCCCTGTGTTCATGACAATAAATGAACCTGTACCGTACGTATTTTTGACCATTCCAGGTTCAAAAGCCATTTGTCCAAATAATGCAGCTTGTTGGTCACCCGCCATACCTGAAATAGGAATTTCGCTACCGTAGAAATGATAGTTCTTCGTCAATCCATAAACTTCTGAATTCGAGGTTGCCTTAGGTAGCATTGCGCGTGGAATATTTAAAATATCTAAAATTTCTTGATCCCAATCTAAATCATGAATATTGAATAGCATCGTACGACTCGCATTGGAATAATCTGTTACATGGGTTTCTCCACCCGTTAATTTCCAAACTAACCAAGAATCAATTGTTCCAAATAATAGCTCTCCTTTTTCAGCTCGTGCTTGTGCACCTTCAACATGATCTAAAATCCAGCGAATTTTCGTTGCTGAAAAATAAGCATCCACGATCAAACCTGTTTTTTCATGGATCATATCCCCATGACCATCTTCTTTTAATTGATCGGCGATTGGTGAAGACTGCCGAGACTGCCACACGATCGCATTATAGATAGGTAAGCCCGTTTGCTTGTCCCAAACGACTGTTGTTTCACGTTGGTTGGTAATGCCGATTCCAGCGATATCAGAAGGTTTTACCCCTGATTCGATTAAAGCACCTGCTATTACTGACTGAACGGAATTCCAAATTTCATTCGCATTATGCTCGACCCAACCTGCTTTAGGAAAAATTTGTGTAAATTCTTTTTGAGAACTACCGATATTATTACCTTTCTTATCAAAAATAATTGCTCTTGAACTGGTTGTTCCTTGATCGATTGCCATGATGTATTTTTGTTCTGTCATTAGAATTCCCTCTCCTTCTTGAAACCGCTTTATATTTTATGTATTTATAATAATAGGAAATAGTTTCATAAAAACGTCATCTTTTTTTTTATTTCAAAAATAAATGAACGTTTTTCAAAATAACCTTTTCCTATCAATAAAAAAAGACCAAAAACAAAATAGCAACTCATTTTATATTTAGTCTTTTTATTCGATTTAACTTTTAGTATGCAACTCGCGGATTTTCTTCCTGATTTGATTGATATCATACATTGACCCAAGTTCCGATAACACATAAACCTCTTTTGCATAGCGATAAGTATGTGGCTTCATAATATTTGTGATCATCAAATCATACGATCTTTTTGAATCAAATGATTCAATCGTTAAACCATTCAAATTTTTCAAACTCAAGACTAAAACCTGAGTCATTACTTCCTTATACAAATGATCCATTTTTAAATCAATCCCGATCCGAGTTTCACCGACGATTTCAAAATCAATGATTGCCAGTACACTAAGATATTTCACCAATGACCATTCATATAAACTATTACCCGTTTGATACCTTTCCCCAAAGCATTCTAAACTTTTATCTAAAAGAATCCGAGAAAAATCCGCCAGCTGGTGGCTAGAAAGATGCTGTTCCTTTTGCCAAATATTCTCTCGGTCAAACAATTCCAATTCACCTTTAAAAAAATACAATCGACTATGAATTTGCGAGAAATAATAAAAAATTTTTTTCTCTAATTCTGGGAAAAATTTTTGCGGACGATAATACAAAATTACATGCTCTAAGACAAATGTATCTGCTAATGAAGTTGGTGTACGCCTACCTCGAATTAAATTATACATTGTAAAATCTGACTCGGATAAAACAGACATACTCATTAAAAAAACAAAGTGCAAGAGACTCTCTTCTTCATCAATTTCAAGCGGATATCGGCTAAAAAAACGTAAGACAAACGAACGCAAGGTTTTAAAAAAAGGATCTTGTTCATACATCTGACGTTTAGCATATAATTTTTTAAATATTTTTGATTGAACCACAATTCTTTTTTTACTAATCGTCAACCATAAACTAATTTTCAATTTGCTATGTTCCTCAAAAGAAAGAGATAACGCTTTTTCCAGTGCCTCAATAATTCTAGTGTTTTGAACTGTTAATGTTTTTTCTTGATGTTGCTCATAAGGAGTCAAAAACCAATATATTTGAAAATAGAAATAACGAATTTGCAGTTCTTCACCTTTTAATTGACCATTACCAATTTTAAGTTCAAACTCTTCTAATAAGAGATTTAGTTCTTTGATTTTTCGAAACAAAGAAGACTCACTGATCATAAATTTGGTGGTCAGCTGTGCAATAGTAAATTCACGATAATGAAATAAGTAATCGATCAACTGAAACTTGATCGACGCTCGAACATAATCATCCAAAACTTTACTGATCGAAAACTTATCTGACATATGAATTGCTACGCATTGACCATCATAAAATAGCTTGCAGTCTCTGTCATAAGGCTTTAAGTAATAACCTAACTCCTTTAAATCACTTTCCAAAGAAGCCTTTGAAATACCTAAATAATCGAGCAAATCAGTATCCGTAATACGGCCACCAGCGATGATAACTTTCTTTAAAATCCCAACTTCTCTCGCTTCTTTTCTATCTAATAATTTCTCAATCTTCATCTGCAACACTCCGCAAACCCTCAAAAGCTAATTGGTTGGTAACATCAATCACATTAGAATAATACGGATGATACAAAAAATCTTTTTGATAAAACTCCTCAAGTGTTTGGCCGACTTGAATTCCAAGCGCTAGTGTATTGATTTTCTCTAAGATATCCGCCTTTGAAACCAATTGGGCTCCTAGTAATCTATGACTATCTCTTTCAAAAATAATTTTTCCCTGTATTTTTTCACCGCCAGAAAATAAAGAACTTTTTTGCTGAACATGAGCAACAGCTATCGGTTGTGTATAAAATAGCGCCTCTGCTTCAGTCAAGCCAGTACTTGCCACATAATAATCCACAAGTTTTGTTCCGATTGTACGAATTGAGCCGATAAAAGGCGTGGTGGGTTCTACAAGATTTTGAGCCACCACTAATCCAGACCTCACCGCATTGTTTACTAATGGAATGTAAAAGGATTCTTTTGATAAACTGTAAGGAACTTGAATACAGTCGCCAATCGCAAAAATATTCTCTTGAGAGGTTTGTAAATACTCATTCACTAAAACTGTTTGATCCGTATGCATCTTGATGTGCTCATCTAGATAGCTTAAATCAGGACGGACATTCATAGCAAAAATAGCGCTATCACAGATTAGTTGGGATTTTTTCGTCTCGATGAGAAGCTCTTTCTCTGTATCTATTATTTTTTCAACCGTCTCATCAAAATGGAAGACAACGCCACGAGAAACCATTTCAGCTTGAACGGGCTGAATCATTTCTTTATCAAAATACTTAAATAATAAATAATCCATACGTTCAAAAAGATGCACGTCTTTCCCTTTTTTCAGCAACGTATCTGCTGCTTCTGCACCAATTTGACCACCGCCGATCAAAGCTATCTTAGTACTACTTTCCAAATGTTCGATAGCTTGTAGCGCCCCAGGTAAAAATTTATATTTTAAAACTTTTTCGGAATCACTACCAAGAATTTTTTGAGACCATTGACTAGAGCCTGTAGCTAAAATCAACTTATCAAATGACATAAAAAATGCTGATTCTTGTTTTTCATAAGTGAGGATATGTTGTTTTGAATCGATGCTAACTACTTCTGAATTTAACATCAAACAAATACCATTATCTATTAACTGTTCTTCTGAAATAAACTTAGGTATGTTCAAAAGATCAATCGTTTCATTAAAATAAAGACTAATTCCTCCAGGCAGATAGCCAATTGTACGTTGCTTGTCGATTAAATGAATTTCCGCTGCGGGATGTTTTTTTCTGATCGACCAAGCAGCGGAAACCCCGGCAAATGAAGCACCAATGATCACGACTTTCACAATAAAACCTTCCTTCTATAAAATAAACCGTTTTCTTAAAGAATAGCACACGCTAGATCACAACGCATAGAAATAAGCCGATATATTTTACCAATTCAAAAAAATTCGCCTACTCACTATAAAAATAAGAGAGTAAACGAATCATTTTTATTATTTAATGACGTTTTATTGATCTTTCAAAAATGCCTTAATCGCCTCAGCATTCTTTTGTTCATCAAGCTCGATTACACTTCCTGATTCAGTATAATCATTAAAGTTCCAAGAATCTTCAACTGGAACGGAGAGTGATTTTAAAGGTTTCACTTTCCCAGTAAGAAAATCCTTTGCTATATCAATTAATAAACTCGTCGGCACATTTGTATCGATTTTTCCAACCATTTTCCCAGCGACTTGAGGTAATTCCCAAATTGGAATTAAATCTTTAGACTGCTCAATTAGCGCATCCATCACTTGTTGCTGGCGTCTGATACGACCAAAATCGCCTTCTTCATCCATTCTAAAACGAGCATATTGCAATAAACTATTTCCATGCAATATTTGTTCTCCTTTAGGAATATCCACGCCATCTAAATTAATCTCTTTTTCAGAGTCAATCTTGACCCCTTTAGGATAAAGCTCATCAATAATATCACTAAATTCTTTAAAGTCTAAGACAACATAATAATTGATCGGCAAATCAAAATTCATCTTCAACACATCTTTTGTCATTTGTGCACCACCATATGCGTATGCAGCGTTTATTTTATCTTGCCCGCCATCTGGAAATGTTACATAACTATCTCTCATGATTGAAATCAGTTTTGGCTGTTTCGTTTTCCCATCATAGTGACCGACCATCAACGTATCTGAGCGACCTTGATCTTCATCATCGTCTCTAGAATCATTCCCAACAACCATAACCGTCAGCTCTTTATCACTCGTTTGTTCATCACCAGTAAAATTTTGATTTATATTAGGAAGTTTGGATCCACTTTTTTCTTTTGCCGTTTGAAATGATACTGCTGCATAACAGCCTGCACTCACGACTACAAGAAGGGTCGATAACAAGACAATTGTCACTATTTTTACAGATTTTTTCATTGTTTATTCCTTTCTAAACATAAAAATTGATTAGACTTGTTTCATATTTAAAGCAAAGCGTAGTATAGCACATGAAACTAATTAGCTCCAATTTTTCTTAGATAAAAGAAAAAATCCCTCACCAAGAATACTCAGCGAAGGGATTAGATTACAGGAGAAGGTAAACACATAATATTTCATGGATTTACAATTTAACCAGATCTTCTCTTCGTTGAGTTTTAGCACTATATAACGTAAAAAGCATTGCTTTTAGCTACTTTGAAAAACGCCTTAATTCGACGAATCTTGTCCTACCCGTACCTGTCTTTCGACATTTCTGAGCAGTAGCTTGTGTTTATATAGGAGCCTCACCTAACAAGTATTTAATTCAATTTAAACTATAAGCGTATCGAATCACAAAGTCAAATTAAATTTTAGCTAAATAATCTAAACTCATAACGATGCTTTTTAATAGAACGCTCTATAATTGTACTTTAAATAGAAGCGGTATATAATAACAGATACTATTAAATAAAACAATCTTTATATTTTCTTAAAAAACAGCTATCTTATTATAAAAATCAACTTTAGATAGACATTCATACTACTATCTGTTTCAATGTTTAAAGGACATAACATACGGAGGATGCAAAATGGACTATTTTTTAGAAAAGCAGCAAGAATTCTTTTTCAACTTTTTGACAGATAGCATCGATAACTTTTTATTAGATCATCCTGATGAAACGTTTTATGCCTTTGCTTTAGACTGCAATATTCATGAAGAAGGTGAAATCAACCTTTGTTTTAATACTGTGGAACTTTGGCAAGAAACAACGAATTATTATATGAGTAAGGGCCATAGCAAATCACAATTAGAAGATACGAAATACAATTCTAGAGACTGGGATGAAAATCAGCGCTTTGCTTCTCTGCACTTGTTTGATGATTGGGTAGAAGATGATCAAGATATCCAAACGGTTCTTGAGTGGCTTTGCCAGCAAATCATCCTTTTAACTGACAGTGAAACATACTTACGAATCCCAAAAACAGAGGATTTCAAGCTATTGGTTTACGATCATGATGAGAGTCCTTCTGATTCGCAAGAAAGATTTGAAAAAGTAGGGATGTCAGAACTTTTTCAAATAGAATAACAAAAAAGCAGGTCGGGACATCACTCTTACTTCGTCCCGACCTCAATTTTTTTACAAACTTGTCTAATTACTAAACGCTAATTTCTCCACATTGAAAAGAACATCCAAGATTTCATTCACTTTTTCTGTTAACTTTTTTTCATCTATAATTTGATCTTTTGTTTCAATTGTCACTGCATTATTCGAATAAGTCAAAAAATCATATTCTTCTTTAAGCGTAACTTGATAGTCATCTTTTTTATATAACGTATAATCATCAATAACATCCATCAGATAGTCTCGTGTATATCCATTTTTTAAAACAATCGCCGTTATCAAAGAATTAACTGTCAATACCTCCAAAGGAATGACCTGTTCATCTATTGTCAATGTGTAATTTTCATCTTCAATAATTCCGCAAGCATTACAGCCTCCATCTAACAAATTCACCGTTTTATTAATCGTTGCTTTTTTCATCATTACAGTTCCTTTCTACACTTCTCTTTACTTCTTTACACATTATATCAAAAATCAAAACATTATGAGTCAACTAACTTAATTCAATCAATTTTCTCTTTCATTGCCTACTCATAATAATAAAAAATTTCAAACATTATGAGAAATCACTCATTTATATTTACTTTATATCTACTTTGGATAATAATATAGGCAAGCTACTATTCATAAAATAGTAGCAAAAAAGAGGAGGTATTTTTATGAAATTTTTTAAAGGTATGATGGTTGCAGGATTAGCAATCAGCTTATGTTCCGCTAGTTTGGCAGTGGTGTCAAACTCAGCAGACGCAGCAACAGTAGTGGAGTCAAATTACAATAAGACAGTCACTTTATTCAATAAAGCGGACATCTTAACGTACACAGGGTTATCGTTAACCAGTTCAAATGTATCGTCTGTATACAGTGAACTTGTTAAAGCAAGTACTTGGGAAGCAGCTGGTTATTCATCATCAGATGCCACTGTAATTGCAAGAGATTTCAGTAGAAATTACTACAAATCAGTAAACTTATTACAAAAAATGACGTACCAAAAAGAGTTACATCTTAAAGTGATCTTGATTACGAAAGGGTATGTAAAAGCAGAATTCGGCTTACAATCATACTATGTTCCAGAAACGCCTGTAGTTCCTGAGAAACCCCAAGAACCTGAAACACCTACTGATCCAGAAACGCCAGAAGTTCCAGAAAAACCCGAAACGCCTGAAACACCTGTTACTCCTGAGCAATCCGATTTGAAAAAATTAGAAATTCAAGTAACCTACAAAACCGGGCAACAAGTCCAATTACAGTATCAAGTAAATTCAAACGGCACGATCAAAGCGCAATACCAAGATAAATCGAATAAAATTCAATTACAAGGCAGTGCTGCTGAAGAAAAAATCGAAGGTATCATTGCTGGCTTAGATCTAAAAAATGGTAGTGAAAAAGAAATCACTTCACATATTTTAAATAAACTAGGTAAAGGTACAAGCTACAAACAATTCCAATATCAAGGGCAATTTAACGACAATACACAAGTTAAATTTAAACTAAAATAAGCAATCCACAAAATAAAAACTAAGTGCCTGAAACACCATCCGAACAAAACATGAGAAAAGCTGAAATTCACCAATCTTAGCAAAGTAAGTTTCGCGAATTTCAGCTTATTTTCTGGGGTAGATCACTTTTGTTTGAGTTCGCTTTAACAATAAATTAATTCCTTTTCAAAAAAATCAGCAACGACCTCCATCATCTCCCCTTTGACCAGATGTCCCTCACCTTCACCAGTAATAAATCGACTACGTTTGGCATAAGACTCACTTTGAATCACTTGGTAAAAATTAGCCATATCCTCATAAGGAATTTTAGAATCTTGTGTCCCATGCCAGAATAAAACTGGACGCTGTGCTAACTTTTCAGGAACTTTTGAAAGATCATACTTCGCAACCCAGCTAAGCAATAAGGGCAAATCATATGGTACAAAAAAGTCCATTTCCACTGACCGCTCCATCACTCGATCAATATAACGCTGCGGTGCTGGTGTTCCCATCAGGCAAGCAGCTATTTTGATTTCTGGATGTTGAGTCAGCAAAGCACAGGTTGTGATTCCTCCCATCGAGACACCACCAACGCCAATTTTCCCTCCTTCGATCAACTGCTGTCTCTCAAAATGACGCACCAACTGGGTAAACTCAATAATATTGTATTGAATACTCGACCAAAAAGTTACTGACGGGATTGGTGAGATCGGTCCTGTTTTTCGTTCACCATGGTTCATTGCATCCGGTAAGATCACACGTATTCCTTTTTTCGCTAATTTCCGAGCTTGGGTCAGTGACAGTTCTTTCGCCGATTGCCAACCATGATAATATATCACTAAAGGCAACGTATTATTTTTCTCTTCCTCTGAGACAACTTCCAGAACGGGAATCTTTTTGATGTATCGATGTCTAACACTGATCTTCATGCTAATCACCTCCTATTAACAGGTCTTATTTATTGACGTGTATACTTTTAGTTAAAATTCACTATTTTTTTTAGATAGTATCTTATTGTTTATACTTTTTTCGTCTCTTTAAAAGTACTCTCAAGCGAAGAAGTGCCAAAAATAGCAAAAATACAGCGAATATTCGAATAAAAATAATGACAATCATTCCAAAAGAATTCTCTTTACGTTTAATGACTTTCTGATTTTCTTTTGCTGTCTTCAAAACTTTTGGTGGAACAGGATAATTGGTACTTCCTTCTTTTATAATATCACAGGCATCGGCATAATTTCCTAATCCATCACTTGCTCTAAGATACATTCTCCCCTCAATACCTTCTCGATTTAAATCAATACTAAATGCACCATTTTTATCTACCACCCCTTCCTGGTAATGGTACTCATCATTATCTGTGTAGAAAAGTTCAATGTGATAAGTATTTTTTAATGTTGGTGTTATGACCTCACCAGATATCGTTTTATTTTCTTTATTAAAATTCACCTTTGAAAAGAACGTTGTTGGCTTATCACTATTAACTAAATATGGAACATTTTTGTAATGATAAATGACTCCTTCTTCTGAAGTAAAACATAAATCCGTTGTATAGATACCTATTTTATCAGTTTTAACCGGATCTTTCTCATAATACATCTCTTTGATCTTAATCTCATCCCGATAAAAAATCGTTTCAATAAATCCACCATAACTATTCGTTGGCCCATTCAACACAAACGTTGCAAAACTCATATATGGACTGTTTTTAAAAGGAAATTCGAGATAAACCTCTTCTTTTTTCTTCTTAATCCTTGTTGTTTTCCCATCTAAAATTTGCTTTCGAGCATACTGACACGATAATTCATTTGAATCATCGAATTTTGATTCAGTAGAAGATTCTCCACTTTCTTCTCCATGGCAAATAATAGGTAAAAATAGAAATAGCAAACTAACAACCACCATTATTTTTTTCATGAAAAACTCCTTTAATACTTTCGTAACACAATCGTAACACAAAAGACATCTAATGGACATCTTTTAGATATTTTTAAGTTTTTCTTAACCATTAGCTCCCCTACTTAAATTTCTTGTTATTCTACATACACATTTTTCATTTAATCACAAAATAAATTTATTCAACTACTTGAAATGCCATTCGATCTTTATCCTGAAAATGAAATATTTCAAAAAACTCACTTATTTTTATTCATACACGCATGTATCAAATTCCTTTACTTCATTACAGAAATTAGATATATTTTATTTAAATATAAAAAAAATAATAATTTTAACCAAAAAATAAAGAGAGGTTGAAAATGAAAAATAAAAATAAAATAATACTTTATGATACAGAAGTAAGAACTAAATTATTGATTTTGGATAATTTAGTAGATAATGATTTTATTGTTACAATCAATCAATTAAAACACACTACTTCTTTTTCAGAAATTACATTAAAAAAATACTTAGACTTATTAAAATTAGATATGAAGAATGTCCATCCATCTGCTATGGAACTTTCGTATGATAGCAAAGTTGTTTACTTTAAAATTAAAGATGCTGAACAATATATCTATTTAAGAAATAGTTTAGTTCAAAGCTGTACATCGGTGAAATTAGGAATTCTACTGATTTTAGGATTTGAAATAAATGTAACTAATTTTTGCATTGAGAATGATGTAAATATCGCTACGTTTCGTCGCAGATTGAAAGCTCTTAGAATAGAATTTTCTGCCTATCAACTAAAAGTCATCTCAAAAAATGGTGTCCTAAATTTAACTGGTGACGAATCCACTATTCGAAAATTAGCATACTATGCTTTAACAGAAGTCTATCTAGGACAGCCTTGGCCATTCCAGCAATATATTGATTATGATACACTAAAAAACGATTTTCTTAATTTTTCAAAAATAACAATTGATAACGATATTTTTTTCAAAGAAATCATTTTTGATTTAGCTATTCAACTGATACGTATTCGTAACAACCGATTGATAGAATTAACGTCTGCTGTACTAGCTGAAGGCAAAGAATTATTTACTCACTTTTTTGAAACAACTCGTTCATTTAGCATTTTTACGCGTAATTATAATCACGAAATTTCATTTTTTTTGTTTAATCTTTTAAGTTATGATTCATTTTATTACACTAAAAATGCTTCTTTTACATTTGAAATTTTTCGTGAGTACAGTCTCCGTCTTTCAGCTCTTGTAGACTCTGCTACAACTGACTTTCTAGAATTAATTTCTGAAAAAGAGATTGATCAATTAACAAAACTAAAAGGATATTTATATAGTATTTATTGTGAACAAATGATTTATCCTAACTGGCCGGATAAATATATTGAAAAAAGGTTAAATATAAACACGCCTATTTTAGAAAATAAAATAGAGCATCTTTTAGAAAAAGATATTGACAGTACACAAAAAGAAATTTTTCTAAATACCTCTTTACTTAAGAAACGATACAAATTTCTTTTCGGGGAATATAGACCTTTTCCCTATTTTGAAAGAGAAATACGGTTAGAAATTATAAATTTGAAGTCAGAATTAGAAAAATCAATGGTTGAAACGCTAATTACTTATTCCTTTAGCCATTATTACAAATTACTTTTTACTAATGAAGCTGTTGATATCACGATCAATACAAATTCTACTTTAAGCTTTTCAACAAATATATCTGATAAAAATCAAACGGCATTTATTTGTTATCTAAGTCCAGAATTAAATGGACGTGATATAAAAACATTACATGATACATTTGATGAATTTCTTAAAAACAGCTCCTTATAGCATTGAAAACTTAATAGTTACCTTTCATCACAAAAAATAATTCATTGACTATTCTAAAATAAAATTAGTCTGTAAGAATCGAATAATTATCGAATCTTACAGACTAATTATTTTTCTACGCCAGTTTGTACTTAATCTGATTAACTTGACCAGATTGATGTAATTAATCAAACAAACGCCTTTCATACTTTTATATTTGAAAATATGTTATTGTGTGGCCTCACTGGTCAACGACCAATTAATGGTAGTCTGATATTTTGTCTTAGTCTTTGCTGTTCCCCTTGGGATACTAATAGTTACTTTCGTTGGATCCCATTGATAAGTACTGATATTTTTTCCAATACTATCATTACCAGCATCATGTGCCCCAAAAAGAGTAGCACTTGTTCCAGAAAGAATAGATCCTTCTTGAGCTATCATTTTCGAGTTAGAACCATCCGTATCAACAGAACCTGTCACTTCTGAATTATAAATGGTCCCTTTAGGAATAGTCAATGTTGTTCCTTTTAACTCATTTCCTTGATCGTCTTTAAAGGCTTCTATTTGCTCAGCTTTAACACTCCAACCATTACCATCCGAACGATTATCCGATACTTGAATCCATTGCTTATCTAACGGCTGCCCTTCGGTATTAGTACTTAGCTTTGCTTGATGTGTAGTAGTAGTATAAGAAAATGGTATACTTCCAAAGTTAATAGAAGATGGTGCATAATCTATTCGTAATGATCCTGTTGCTCCAGTTCCACTATTTTCTGTTCCTCCAGGTGGAGGTGTTCCAGCGCCTGGATTGTCGGGATCTACTGGACTTGTCGGATTTAACGCCCCAATTGTAACCTTCACTGTATACGTTAATCCTCCAACAACACCTGAATCTGTCTCTGATAAACTAAAACGTAAAGAATAATCCCCCGCACTTTGAGATACAGTTGAAAAATCATAACTAATTTTATTCGTTAAGTCTGTTAAGATACCACCTATAAGTGAATAAGCGGAAGCATTTACTTTTCTTTTTAATAGCTCTTCAAATTCAGTTTTCGATAAATCCTCAATTTCAGTAATTTTTAATGTAACGTCTTGACCTGTCAAATCATGAGATTTATCAACAACAGTCAATTTAGTTGGAAAAGTTGCTTCATTTCCAGCTACATCAACTGCTCTAATTGTTATATCGTATTGCCCAATCACAGAAAGATATTCGCTTAAAACTTCTTCTGATTCTAAATAAGAAGCTACTGGTTTGCCATTAGGATTAGAGTCAGTTAAATTAGGAACAAAACTTTTAGCATCTGGAATATCAGAATTAACCAATACCATTTGCTCAATAGCTGTCGCAGTAGGTGCAGTAGTGTCCAAAACAACTTTTTTATCCGTGTCAGATTTACCATCTAAAAAAGCATAAGCTGTAATTTCATTTCCAGCTACGAATGGATTCTTATTCCCATTTGGTACTTCAAACTCAAACTTACCAGATGAATCTGCTTGTGTCGTAAAGTTTTTTGTATCACTCCCTGATAAATTTTCTGCTGGATTAGGGATTTTATTATTTTCTGCTGGAAAAGAACTATAGCCACCAGCTACAACTTCATCCACTAAACGAACATATGCGCCGCCTTTGGTCGTCCCTCTTATAATTCTAGAATTTTCATCATTTGGATTATCGACTGGACTATTGTCAATGGAGACTGTCACATCTGGAATAAACTCAAACACTAATCGTTGAAATCCAATTGTCGGACCTGTTTTAAAATTCGTTTTGAAACTTTCAGCAACTCCTGCCGTTGTAGAATTCCCCTTGAGATTTGCTGATGTTACAATATTACCTGAATAAGGAATTTCAAGTCCGTACATCGGGTTCCAGTCAAAGTCTGGTTTATCATCAACTAGAGCTGAAGAAGTACGTTTCCATGCTTTTATATGTTGAATATCTATTAAAAATTTCCCAGCGCTCCCACTCATATTAATTAGAGAACTCGTCGCATCTGGATTTTCAGTAAAGCCAAAATCTACAAATTTAGCATCGAAAAACTGAAAAGTCGAATTCGAACCGACTGAAAAAATATTTCTAGCTTTATTTGCAGCTAACTTGAAGGTTCCCAGTCGTTTAATTTTAAATGTAGCATAATTACCAACTGAAACGACATCATTTAAACTATTTGTTCGCTTAGATGAATGAACATTTAGGGTTGCATCTTCCCCCACAGTAAAGAGCGTGTTAGCAGAGGCCGTCCCGCTACCTAAGGTAATTAAGTTCGATTGGTAACCTGTTGCTTGCATGTCTAAAATTGAGCCTGAGTCAACCGTTAATTTCGCTTGTCCACCAACATTTAGCAATGGATTGGTTCCAGTCCCAGTATTTGTCATATTTAATTTCATTTTACTATTATTGACAATATTGAATTCAGAACCAACCGTTGGTAGACTAATGGCAGTGGCACCAGCATTTTTATCCTTAATATTCATCTCAATGGAACTACCACTATCTAAATTAAAGGTCCCTTTTCCATTAAAATGGATTAATCCATTATTTCCAGAATGAGAGTCTTTATTTACATACATTTTGGCGCCATCTTTCATGGTAAAACTACTACCCGCTGATTGAAACCAAAGAATTCCAGCGTAGTCCCTGATACCATTTCCTGGGTCTTTATACGTATAGGTTACTTCTGAATTTTTTTCCATAATAAATTTTGAAGCATATCTCGTACTAATACCATACCCTTGAATCCCTTCACCATAGCTCATCTCTTTATTTGCCGCCATCAAATTCAATTTAGCATTTTCTTCCACAATTACATTCCCAGCTGCAGTTAAATCAATGTTTGTACCATTATAGGTTTCAAGCGTTGTTACAGAATCAGCAAAGAACTCAATATTTGAAGATTCAAAGTTTTGCTGCCCATTATATTGTGTATATACTATAGTTCCATCAATAGGAGAAGTATAGCTTATCGTTGAAAATCTACTAACAAAATCCCCAGATATTTGTACAGGCAACAATGCTGAACTAATTATTTGTGTTCCGTAATCATTCACATTATGAAACTTTAATATTGAAGTAGATGCAGTTGGTAGGATTGCTCCAAAATAATTGGCGTGATACATATTTAGATTCTGTATTGTTACCTCTGAATTTACTCCTGAAATAGTTGAAAGGGTAAGCTTAAAATCAATTAACATCCCGTTCCCTTCCAAAATAATTTTTCTATTCGCTCCTCCAAAATAGCTATTGTTTGAGACCGCAAAAGATTTCATAACACTAATTCCTTTAATGTTAGCATTCCCAATAGCAGCAATAAGCTCTGTTTCATTTCGTACTAATGCAATTTCACTTGAATTTAGTGTTCTTAAGTCGCTTTCTGCTGATCTGTATGCGCTTGTAACGCCTGCCTTCGGTAAATGAGGATAAGAATATTGAGCTAAATATTGTTCTAGTGTCATATTATCTGGAAAATCTGCGGATACAACCATCCCTTCAGCCAAAACTACACCTGGTTTTAGAGCTTTGCTATTTTCTATAGCTGGTTCTTCTATTTCTGGTTCTTCAGTCGTATTAACGATCGATTCTTCGGTCAAATGAACTGAAGAATCATTCGTTCTTTGACTTTCAATTGATTCGGTAGTGACAGTCGTTTCATCAGTTAATTCTTCTGTCATAATTGTCGTAGATTCCTCTTCATTTCTTTCATGTTCAGATGTTATTAATGAAGAACTACTTAGTGTTTCTTGCGCACTTACAATCGAAATTGGTATTATAAATTGAACACTTATAAAAAGAACAGTTAATAATAATGTAACGTTTTTTTTATTCATTTTATTACCTCTTTTTTTGAATAAGCTAATCTTTTTCTACTTACCATAAAAAATGTAGTTAACATTAATAAAGTTAACCCTAAATGACTCAATATCAGATTTGAACTAGTATTCGTTTGGGGAAGAGTCTTTCTAGCACCATTACCTTCATTGTAGTTATTTAGACTTGAATTCCCTTGAGGACCGATTGGCTGATTCGAATCAGCAATAGGCTCTTCAGCCCATCCGTCTAAGACAAGGGAACCTTTCGTAGCAACCGTAGTAGATCCATCATCAGCTAATGTTTTTAGTGGGAAATTGAGTAGAAAACTCCCACACAACATTATTCCAAATAATAAAGAAAGTATTCGTTTCATTTGTTTCTTCCTTTCTTCCTATGGCCTGTACCCCTTTTACTTAGATTGGCTTTTCTACGTCGTTATTTTTCTTTTTTCTTTTAAAGAACCATACTAAACAAACGATAACAATCAGTATTCCTAAAATAATTAATCCATACAACCACCAAAGAGTCGGTTTTTTAGGATCATTGATTGCAGCATCATTAATTTCTTTGACTTTATCAGATGTAATGGTAAAGTCTTTTGTCCATTCCCAAGTCTCAGACTCCCATTTTGGATCGTCTGTTGTCGCTGTCATTTTTAATGTGTAATCCCCAGCTTTCATCTGCTGTTCACCTAAAAATATTGGGAAAGGAAAATTAGAATTGGGTGCCATAATCATATTTTGTGCATCATTTTTATATAAAACGTCAAATGTACCTTTTTTCATAACTTCAGCAGAAATTTCTAAATTAGAGACGATTGCTGGCTTGTTATTTTGAATATTTGCATTTATTACTTTTCTGTAATTATTTAACCCAACTGTCACGTTTAATAAATTCAGATTGGGTTCTTCAATTTCTTTATTTACAGTCAATTTCACAGCCATCGCATAGCTGTATTTATTCTTAATCACAATACCTTCATCATCTTTGTCTTTTTCTGCTTGACCTAATTTTTCAAAGTACCAAGAGCCCAAAATAACACCATCTGGCACATCCTTTGGGACTGCAATTGTTGCACTAATTATTTTATCAGAATTAGGTGGAAGTGTTGTTTTTATATCTGAGGCAGTAATTTCTCCAATATCTGAAAACTTGTATTTCAAACTCTTATCGGGTTTTTCTACCTCAGATGTATAATTAATTTCTCCATTTTTATTCGTCGATGTAGTGAAAAACTGGGATTCGATAATTATTTCTTCATCGGAAGGATTTATTAACTTTGCTTCAATTGTAAATTCTTCCCCAGGTTTCACTGACAAATCATAAAATGAACTAGAGTTATTCAGTTCATTTTCTGGACTTACTTTTTGCACACTATAGCCTATAGAAGAATTCTTTTCAGCTTCGTTTTCGTTATCCGCGTATGCAATTGTTGCAGTTACTTGGACAAAGGAAAAAATGAACAATCCAAGCGCTATTAACTTTTTTTTCCATCCGATCATATTTAATCATCCTTTAATTGTATAATTAATTCATTGGTGTCGCATTTAATACCCAATTAATTGTTGAAGTAAATGTTCCTTTTTTCGCACTACCAGCTGGAATAGAAAGTTTTTCATCTGCCGCTTCCCAAGAATAAACAGTTGTTCCTTTACCTACTAGATCTTCAATATTATCTGCAGCACTAAATAGCGTGCTTTCAGTTGTTGAAATTGAATGCATTCCTTCAAAACCGTTAGCTTCACTTGTTTCACCTAAAGTTATATTCGGATCTGCAATTGTTGCATTAGCAGATAAATTGTTTCTTGCTGTACCAGCAGGAATGTAAAGTTGCGATCCTTGTAATGTATTTGTCCCATCCGTAAACTCTGTACGACTCATACTAACTGACCAGCCGCCTAAATCATCACGATTGTCTGTTACTTGAATATAGTGCTTTATTCCAGCAGCTGCATTAGAATTGTACGTACCTTCGCCATAGCTTACCACGTGAGTTCCAAAGTTAAACTCATTAGGGATCACGTCAAGAGAAAGTGGTCCATTTGCTCCTGTAGTTGAGTTATTTGGATCTGGTAAATTAGGGTTTGGTTTTGTCGGATCTTCTGGATCTTTCGGATCAGTTACCCCTGTATTGTCTGTAAATTCAATTGCAGCCGTTCCTTTTGCAGGATTTGCTTCTGTACCAATTTCATCCGCTAAAGCTTGTTTTTCAAAACTCGCTGTTAACATACCTAGAAAAACGACACTAAATAAAATACTCAATTTCTTCATTTTTATTATCCCCATTCTCTATTTTTATTGATAAACTTCTGTTGCTACTACCCAATTAATTGTTGAAGTGAATGTTCCTTGTTTTCCTGTATTTGCAGGAATCGTCAATACTTCTTCTGATGCATCCCAAACGTACGTTGTCGTTTGTTTACCAACTTTTTCTTCACCTGTTGCTCCAACAACGCTTATTGCTGAAGATTCACCTACAGGAATGCTAAATTTACCAGCTGTAGATATAGTTAGATCCTCTTCAGAAGGTGTCTCACTTAATGAGTTGCGTGCTATACCAGCTGGAATCGTGAATGTTGAGCCTGATAGTGCGCTTGTTTCATTCGTAAATTCTGTACGATACACTTTTACTGTCCATCCATCGGCATCATCACGATTATCCGTTACTTGCAGATAATGATTCCCTGTCATGCTAGACGCATAATCTTTTTTACCCATACTTATTTTATTTGAACCAAAATCAAAACCACTTGGAGCGACATCTAAAGAAAGAGGACCCTTTGCACCAGTAGTAGAGTTATTCGGATCTGGTAAATTAGGGTTTGGTTTTGTCGGATCTTCTGGATCTTTAGCACCTGTAGCATTATCATTTGCTTCAAACGTAACTGTTCCCGTAACTGTTGCAGAATTTCCTGCATCTTCTGCTAAAGCTGGAGCCGCAAAACTCAAACTTAAAGCACCTAATAAGATTGTACTAACTAATAAATCAACTTTTTTCATGTTGTTTCCTCCTATTTTATCTAACTATCTATTATTTAATCCTCTTATTGCATGATTTCTGCTGTCAGAGTCCAAGTTACTGTGTTCGTATAGTTACCTGCTTGAGCTGTATTAGCTGGAATCGTTAGACTGACATCTGCTGCTTTCCAAAAAGAAGTGCTCGTTGCTTTTCCACCTTCATTTATTGCTTTAGAAGCAAAAATTGTTTGTTCGGTTGTATCAATTTTTACTGCCTCTGTCGTCAATTTTGAATCTGGATCAGTCGCAGGAATATTTAATTCATTCCGTGCAATCCCCTCAGGAATATTGATGGTTGTTCCAGTTAGCACCTTATTCCCATCTGTTAAGTAGGTATCTTGTTTTACTTTTACTACCCAACCAAAAATGCCAGCGTCTCGATTATCTGTCACTTGTAAATATTGGTTTTCAATTGGATCACCTGTTTCCTTCTCTGCATCGGCATTTACCGCTGAGTAAGTGTGTGCTGAAATGTACATTTTTTGAGAGCCAAAATCAAAAACTGCTGGTGCTACATCCAATGACAATGGACCTTCATTTGCAGTACTCAGTCCTCCATTATCACCTATACTTCCTGGTTTCGTTGGATTTGTGGGATCTTTAGGATCAGTCATATCATCGTTCACTTTTAATTCAATTTGACCAGGAGTCGTTGCAGCGGACTCTGCTTTTACAAGTTGCTCCCCAGCAAATAAAATTCCACTAAGTAAACCTGCGGATAAGATCGTTAAATAAAGATTTTTCTTCAATTTGATTCCTTCCTTTCTAAAATGTTAGAAAACTACTATAGAATCCACCTTTCCTCTTTTTTATATAAATCTCTTATTTCTTCCATAAATTAATTAAAGAAATATATAATTATGAGATTTTTAAAAATATAAAAAGAAACAATAACATTAAAATAATAAATGTGTATACAGCCAAATAATAAAGAATTGTAACTATAAGATACTGATAAAACTTTAATTATTAAGACTATTTACAATCCTCAATCCTCAAAACGACAAATGTTAAACGTATCGTTAATACAATTATATATCTTTTTTATATATTTTTGCGCTCTTTTTTTATAAACTAAAGATAATAAAAGAACAACCATTATATAATGAATATAATTACTAATTTTGGGAAAATAGACACTATTTTTAAATCGCCTACCGAAAAAACAAATAAATTTATTACCTATGCGCACTAATTTCTTAAAAAATCGCTAGCCTTTTATATGACAATGAACGTACCTCAAAAATCTAACTTTTTAGGGTACGTTCATTTTTAAGTATTTTTTTCTTACACTACTTTAATACTGTCAGCAGATATAGTATCTATTTCTAATCTTTGAGCACCAATCAATAAGAATTGCATAAATGAGACAGAATCATATTTGCTTATATATGGATATTTTGAAATTTTTCTAGAATACTGTTTGATTATCTCTAAAGCACTAGCAACATCAGGTATATCCCAATCATTATTAGCGAAATGATCCAAAACTTTTTTTCCTGGATATTAGCCATATCATTAAATCCTAACAATTTTATTAAACAAGTTTAACAACTATTTTCTAAACTTCGTTGACGTAAATAAAGATTTATTCTACACTTTAAACATACTTAAACAAGACATGAATATTTTGATTAAAAGCTTTACTGGAGATCTGCTGATATAATCATCGTATTTATTAGTTGTCTTTTTAGTTGTTAAACTTGTTTACAAGAATACCATTAGAACCTAAATTCTACTTTTCCAGTGGATATGTAGCCTTTTAGTCTAATTATTATTCTTGTCGACTTAGAAAGGTTGACTTAATAGTGAATCTATATGAAAAAATTAAAAGACTATCAAAAGGAAGAGGATTTTTCGTAAGGGAACTTAAAAAAGAGGAATTATATCAAGAATATCTAGCCAATGCTGAAACTGGAATACTTATGCTGCCAGGTATTATAATTGTGAAATACATGGAATCTAATATATCTTTCTATAAAATAGCTGAGAACTTAAAAATGAGCAATGCAGCACTCTACACAAGCTTGTTCAATTTTGTATACAGCAATTTAATCACGATTTCTTGTATACTTCAAAGCGAATCAAGAGAT
Source organism: Enterococcus sp. AMC1251 (assembly GCF_058216535.1). Taxonomy (NCBI): domain Bacteria; kingdom Bacillati; phylum Bacillota; class Bacilli; order Lactobacillales; family Enterococcaceae; genus Enterococcus; species Enterococcus sp. AMC1251. The sequence goes on from NZ_CM177098.1 coordinate 2,762,003, forward strand.
TCCAATCTACTGGAAACAAGCAGCATATAAATGTTGCTCTTTCAGGATTTGGATCAAATGTAAAGAAACAAATTATTTTAGACTATGAAAATTCTATCTAAGGAGTACAAAATGAAAGATTCGCAACGGTTGTATACAACAACAAGAAGTTCTAAAAAAGAGAGTAGTCGGATGTACATTCTAATATTTTTTACTCTATTGTTTGTGCTAGTTTTAATTCCTATAGTATTTACACCTATACTGAGTGATGATTTTATTTATGTAACAAACAATACTCCCTGGGCAAACATAAGATGGCGTTACTTGAACTGGTCGGGAAGACTTGTTGCTGATTCATTTTCTCTAATATTATTACAGCTACCTCCTATCTTGTACAAGTTGATTAAAGCTATTATTTGGATTGGGTTACTTTTAATTATTTCCTACCTTCCAACACTTACGAATAAGAATTACAAATGGCCTTTCAATAATTTCATCATAGTATTTTTACTTTATTGGATCGCTAACCCAAATCTTGGGCAAACGTCACTTTGGACAGTAGGTTTTTCTAATTATATCTTAACAAACTTTTTTATTGTAGCTTACTTTGCCATACTATTTTATCTTAAAGATAAACAACTAAAAAAATGGCACTATATCTTGATTCCGATTTTAGGAGGGCTTGCTGGAAATTCTAATGAGAATACTTCGATTGTTGTCATTTTACTTACACTGACATTTTTACTTATCGAAAAAAAGAAATTTGTATTTATTCTCGGTCTGCCTTTCACAATTATTGGAAGTTTAACTCTACTTCTAGCTCCTGGCAATTACGAAAGGCTGAAAAATCCTCTTTTTCAAATACAGCGTGAATACTCGCTATTTAGAAGACTATGGAATTACTTCTCTAGTCAACTATTTATCGATACTTTCAAAAGTTATTCATGGATTTTCGTTGCATTCATTTTAATAGGATTTATATATATATTCAGGAAACAAGCACCTCTTAAAAATAATGCTGTTTATAGTATAATATTTTTCTTTTCTGCTATTATTACAAACGCTGCTCTTGGTGGAGCATATGGATTTCCTGTAGAACCTAGGTCTCTAAATGGTGCATTGATCTTTTTTTTAATTTCGATATCCTTTATTTCAAACGATTTATTCTACTCTAATGTGCCATTCTATAAACAAAGCACTACCTATTTTATATCTTTGCTTTGTATCCCTTTCCTATTCGGGTATTATTATACTACGAGAAGTGTAATCTCTTTAAATAGACAATTCAAAATAAGAGAAGATATTATCTTATCGGGTAAATCAGCAAATCAAAAGACAATCTATATTCCAAATTATTTCGTCGGAAAATTATATAATCCTTCTGATAGTGTTGACCTCTTTAAGGGGAATGTAGAAAACTATTACGGACTACCTGAAGGATCAAACGTCATCATATTTGATAAAGATATCAGCTTTGATTACTCTAATTCGAAATTAGTAAACCAAGAACAAATCCCTTTACATGAACCTTTTGGAAAGAATACACAATTGTTGGCTATAAACTTTTACCGTGACACACGCTCTTTCAATGACTATAGTATTAATTTGACATTTGATAATGATTTGATTCAAGCATATCCTTCAGATACTAACGTATTATTTATACATGTTAATTGGAAAAGAGAGTCTGTTCCTGCTACTACAACATTGATTGCAGATACTTCTTTAAATAACCAACTTAAAGTAAATGGTAAATATATTTATTCGTCTCCTATTGGTGATATTCGTCCACAAGATATATCTAGTGTTGAGTTAAGTATCACAAATAGTAAAACAGAAAAAAATCCTATCCAACTCTTTATTGATACACAAAATAAAGTAGTTCAAGAAAAGTGACTGGGACATGACAAAATAGTGATTGTTTAGCTTACGAAATTGACGGTAAACTGATCGATGAAAAGTTTATTCAAAAAATGAATAGCTACATTTAAACAATATACAAAGAAAAATGGTATACGTTATGGCTGTTCGAAACATTCCTACATTATGACTGTGTTACTGGAGAGCGGTGTAACACTATTAGACGAGGGTTCAAGACTAAAAAATAAGTACACAGAAAGCATTGAACCATTTATTATCAAATCCGTATAGCAAACCGTTGTTACTCTTGAAGAAATATATATTCTATGGTTTGAATTTGACAAAACAACAGTCAAAGAGACAACCTATCTGCAAACTGACCACCGAATGAAGAAATATGTATTGCCTACTTTTGGTGCTATTAAACTTGAACGAATAGATTTAAAAACAGCACAACACATGGTTAATGATAAAAAGCTGGACTGCAGAACATGGGCTACCAAGAATTTAGACATACTCATACTACGATCCTTTTTGAAGCTGGAATATAAAAATTATTTTTAAGTAACTAAAAAACGCTCAATCCTTTATATGCTAAGGGATTGAGCGTATAATTTAAAACGTTATTTAGTTTCACGGTGTAAAGTAACTTTTCTTTCACGTGGACAATATTTTTGCTTTTCCAAACGATCAGGATTATTACGTTTATTTTTGCTTGTAAGATAATTACGTTCTTTACAAGAAGTACATTCTAAAGTAATGTTTACGCGCATGTGTTTTCCCTCCTATATCTAATTTCATATTTCTAAGATACTTCTTAGCCTCAAATATCATATCATGTTTACTTAAGAATTTCTACCCTTTTAACAAAATTTGTAAAGGAAAACTACTTTACAAATTTTATTGAGCTTTATATTCAGCATACGCATTGACGATTGCAGTAACCATTGATTGGTTAGGTCTACTACTTTCATCAGTCAAGTGAGGTAAAATGACACTTATAGCGATCTCTGGATCATCATAAGGAGCATAAGCTACTACGTTACTATTAACCGTAACATGCTCACCAACATTGGTCTCAGCCGTACCTGTTTTAGCAGCAATTTCAAGTGCTGCACCTTGCATATATTTTCCTGTCGTAAAGACACCAGTTCCATGAACAACATCATAAAAACCATTTTGAATGATTTGCATTTGTTCTGGATTAATATCTACCTTATTCAATTCTTTCGGTTCTATTTCTTTTTTTAAATCACCAAGTGTACCATCAGAGTTGTTATCGTAAATTCCTTCAACTACATGCGGAGCGAATCGAGTGCCACCATTGGCTACCGTGGAGGCATATTGCGCAAGTTGCATCGCTGTATACGTATCATACTGCCCGAAGGATAAATCGAGTAAATGTCCTGGCATTGGCGCACGATCTGGATCATCAAAAGCTTTATTCGTAAAGCCTGTTTCTTCACCAGGTAAATCGATTCCTGTCGAAACACCCATTCCATATTCACCAAATGTTTTGCGCAAAACATTAAATAAGGTGGGATCTCCCGTTTCGTATGGCAGCTGCATATTATATTGGTAATCAGTATTCATCATTTTTAATACTAGCTTCATCATATAAGCATTAGATGAGTACTCTAATGCTTGTTCTGCACTAAGCGGAATTTGATTTCCTGGAATTTTGTTAAATACAGACGATTTTCGCTCGCTTCCCAAAATTTGCAAAGGCTCATCGATTAATAAATCATTTCCAGTAATCACACCTTGTTCATAACCAGCTGAAATCGTTGCTCCTTTTACTACTGAACCAGGTTCAAATGCTTTATTGATCGTAGCTAATGGATTTGACGTTAGTTCATTGGTTGCAGGATCACGGTCTAATGCAACCATAGCCATTACAGCACCTGTTTTGGGATTCATAACAACGACATACGCGCCATCTGAATATGCAGCATTTCCTGTTGCTAATAGTTGTTGGTACTGTTCTCGAACAACTTCTTCGATTTTTGCTTGAAACGCCATATCAATTGTTAATTTTAGATTCTCACCTTTTTTACCTTCTGTTACAGGTGTTTGAGTAACTGTTTTGCCTTTACTATCCAGTGTTACTTCTGAAATTCCTTTTTTACCTTGAAGAATGTCTTCATATTGCTTCTCTAAATAGCTAGTTCCTACTCGATCGTTTAGTTCGTACCCTTTAGCGATATATTTATCAGCTTCTTCCGCTGGCAAACCTGCTTTTTGAGAAGATACCTTTCCTATAAGACTCTTAATATCTGTATCATTTGGATAATCTCGATCCCAGTCTACTCCAGTAGAAACACCCGCAATTTCTGAAGTATGCTCACCGATTATTGCAATTTCATCCTGTGTAACTCCTTCATTTTTTATAAAAGCTGTATTAAGTTCGCCTACAGAGTTCATTCGTTTAAAAATCGTAGCTGCTTGTAACGTATGTTCATCAAAATTGATTTCTTCTGGCGTTACTTTTTCCACTGTTTTAGCATATAAGGTTCCTTCATCTGTTATATTATTACCTTTTTCGTCCGTCTTATCTGCATCAGTTAAACGTTTTTGAGCAGCTTTTAAATTTTCAGGAGTTGCTAACCAAAAATCTTTTTTATCCCGTTCCGTCAATTCATCTGCGGGTACATGGATCAAATCATTTACTTTATTTGCTATCGGCACAAGGTCTTTTGTCTGAACCTTTTTTCCACGTGTGTAAGTAATTGCCAGATTGGCCTTATTTCCAGCGAGTAAATTTCCTTTTGCATCATATATTTCACCTCGCGGCGCACTGCTTTTGATCTGCAATGCTGAGTTTTCTTCAGCCTTTTTTGCATACTCCTGTCCTTCAGCGATCTGTAAATAGCCTAATCGTACGATCAATGCCACAAACAAACCAAAAATTACAAAAAACAATAGGTTCAAGCGGAACGGAATATGTGATTTTTTACTCTTTTGTGTCATTGGTTCTTCATTATCATTTTTTAATTTATCTAAAAAGCTCATTTTTTTCATCTATCGTTCATCCTCCATATGAGAAAAGTCTCGCTTCTCTATTGTAACGAAAAAATGCGAAAAAAAATAGAGGGAATCCTCTTACTAAGAAAATATTTAAGTTTTATCAAATAAAAAAAGACAAAGCAATGATCGCCTTGTCTTTTTTTAACTATCTTCTACTATAATTCGCTACATCAGCGACCATACTATCGATAAAGATATTTAAATCGATCACTTCTGTTTCTTTACTGCCATAACGACGAATATTAACCGTTGCATCATCCATCTCTTTATCTCCAACAACAATTTGATAAGGAATTTTTTGTGTTTGAGAGGCACGAATCTTATAACCCATTTTTTCATTACGATCATCGACTTCGATACGTAAGCCCTGTTCTTGTAGACGTTTTTTCACTTCATACGCATAATCAGAATGAGCTTCAACCGATACTGGAATAATTGTCGCTTGGATCGGCGCCAACCAAGTTGGGAAAGCGCCTTTGTATACTTCAGTTAAATATGCTACGAAACGTTCCATCGTTGAAACGATTCCTCTGTGGATAACCAATGGACGGTGTGTATTTTCGCCATCTTCTCCTACGTAAGTCAAATCAAAACGTTCTGGTAAAAGTGCGTCGATTTGAATTGTAGAGAGAGTTTCTTCCATCCCTAATGCAGTTTTCACTTGAACATCCAGTTTAGGACCATAAAAAGCTGCTTCACCTTCTGCTTCAAAATAATCAATCCCCGCTTCATCAGCCGCTTCTTTGATCATTGTTTCAGATCTTTCCCACATTGCATCATCGTCAAAATATTTCTCTTTGTTGTTAGGATCTCTTAAGCTTAAACGGAAACGATAATCGGTCACATCAAAATCAGCGTAAACTTCGACCATTAATTTCAATGTACGTAAGAATTCTTCTTTGATTTGATCTGGGCGAACAAAGGTGTGCCCATCATTCAATGTCATTTCACGTACACGTTGTAACCCTGATAAAGCCCCAGATTTTTCATAACGGTGCATCATACCAAGTTCTGCAATTCTAATCGGTAGTTCACGGTAACTGTGGATATCATTTTTATAAACCATCATGTGGTGCGGACAGTTCATTGGACGAAGGACTAACATTTCGCCATCCCCCATATCCATTGGCGGGAACATATCCTCATGATAGTGATCCCAGTGACCAGATCTTTTATAAAACTCAACATTGGCCATGATTGGTGTATACACATGTTGATAGCCTAAGCTGATTTCTTTATCTGTGATATAACGCTCAATTGTACGACGAATTGTTGCACCTTTAGGTAACCAGAATGGCAATCCTGAACCAACATCTGGGTTAAGCATAAATAAATCAAGCTCTTTCCCTAATTTACGGTGATCACGTTCTTTGGCTTCTTCACGCATTTTGATAAATTCTTTTAAATCTTTTTTATCGAAGAAAGCAGTTCCGTATATACGTTGCATCATCTGGTTATTAGAATTTCCTCTCCAATAAGCTCCAGCTACTGATAATAGCTGGAATACTTGGATGCGACCAGTAGAAGGTACATGAACCCCTCGACATAAATCAATGAAATCACCTTGATCGTAAACTGTGATCACTTCATCTTCTGGAAGTTCAGAAATCAATTCAACTTTGTATGGATCATCTGCAAATAACTCTAGAGCTTCGCTCTTAGAAACAACTTTGCGGACGATTGGATTATTTTCTTTGACGATTTTCATCATTTCAGCTTCAATTGCTGGTAAATCTTCTGCTGTTATTGGGCTTTCACCATTATCTGTATCATAGTAAAAACCAGAATCAATCGCTGGGCCTACACCGAATTTGATTTTTGGGAATAAACGACGTAGTGCATTGGCCATTAAATGAGCTGAAGAATGACGTAAAATACCTAGTGCATCCTCATGATCTGGTGTCACAATTTCAATTGTTCCATCTTCTTCAATTGGACGAACTAAATCTATTAATGTGCCATTGAATTTTCCTGCTAATGCTTTTTTAGCTAAACTGTTACTGATACTTTTAGCAATGTCTAATGTTGACGAACCAGCCTCAAATTCTTTGACTGCGCCATCTGGAAAAGTAATGTTGATTGACATGTTTGTTTCCTCCTTTAGTAAATTATGATTGAAAAGATCGTTTTTTTCAAATTTTGCAAGAATGCAAAAAATCCTAGCATCCAAACTAAATCAGATACTAGGACGAAAAATTCGTGGTTCCACCTATGTTTAAACACAGCAAACAGCCATGTTCCTCAAGCGTGTTAACGGTACGACCGCCTTTGTTTCGACAAAGGTTGGAAAAAGTGGTCATTCCTTGTGCGGGTCTGGAAAATTTTCAGCCAAGATTTTCCTCTCTAAAAGACTGCTTGCAAGTTCAGTTGTCTTTCTCATCAATCATTTATAAATTAATTTAAACACTTCTTCAAATAAAAAGCAAGCATTTCTTCAAAATGATTATTTTTTCCATTGACCGCCTTGCGCGTAACGATCTTTTTTCATCTCATTGACGATAACATGGATGTTCTCTTTGGGAGCATCTGTATTTCTAGATACGACCTCTGTGATTTCTTTAACCATATTAGTTAGCTGTTCTTGACTTCGACCTTCAATTAATTCTACATGAATAAATGGCATTATTTTTCCTCCGTTCATTTTTTCTTCCTATTTACAATGTTACCACTTTTTTTACTCTCTTGTTTATTTTTCAGGATTCAAAATAAACAAGAATACCTCTTAATTCATAAATATTTTGCTCCTGATGAAAAGTTCTACTTGAGGCTGATTTATTGTTTTTTTTGCTGTAACTTCTTACAAATTTCGTAATCAAAAGCGGTGAATCGATCCTAATGTCTGTATTTTTTTATCTCATTAAAACTCATAAAACATATTGCTATGACATCATTTTCTTGAGGCACCAGCGTAAAGTGGAACGGCTTATAAACCGTCGTATCAATAATTCGAGTTCGACTTCCTTTACAGTCAATCCTGTTTCTTCACTTAATTCTCGAACAGGCGCTAACTCACTTCTTTCACCTGATTCGACTGCTCCTCCTGGAATTTCTCAATATAGTCCCATTTGTTTTTTAGGATATCTTTGTGTGACCATAAATTCTTTATTCTGGTTTGTGACAATAATACATACTCCTAATTGGAATTCATTTTCTAAGAAAGTTCCTCCTCGCTCAATTCTTTTTCATGTTTTCATATGATTTAAATCATAAACATCAAGCATTTCTCTCATCTTTTTTCTTATACAAACAATTTTTTATTATTAAAAAAGAAGCCCAAGTGGACTTCTTTTACTACTTTTTTTAAGCTGGTTCACCATAATCAACTGGTTTATCGAATTCTCCTGGTGCATCATCATAGATATGCCCATAAACAATCACTGGCATCCCTGCATAAGCACCGTTGAAGATTTGAGCAACAGCTGCTCCTGGTGTATTGATACAACCATTACTACCAAAATTCGTTTTGTATGCTTCTTTGTTTCCGAAATATTCTGCTTTATAATCTGCATCATGAATCCCGATTTGTGTCACCACACCGCCGAAACTCTTCAATGGCATCCAATATTTAACAGGTACACTATATTTTGAACCATCCAACATTTCACCTTCTAATTTTGTATCTGTGTCTTTATACAAAAGAGTGTGGAACCCTGGAACTGTTGCAGTCCCTTTATTGTAACGACCAGTGATTACATCTGTTTCAACAACTTTTACACCATCTTTAAAGAAATACATTTTTTGGTCATTTAAATCGATTTCTACATAATCCTTATCAACTGTCGACGATTGATTTACATCCCCATCAATCGGTACGGTTATTTCTTCAGTGTCTTTATCACTATTGATAGCTTGAACAATTAAATCTCTTGTTTGCGGCATGTTGATATCCCAACCGTAACTGCCATTATTTTTATACTTTGTTGTTACGCCATGAACATTTTTAAAGATAATTGGTTTGAAAATTGAACCATATTTTTGATTCGTTTGTTCCACCCAAGCATAAACTTTATTTGGATCAACATCTCCTTTAGTATCCATAAATGACTGCAGTTCTTCTTTGGTAATAGCCAATTTTTCGCCATTAATATCGAGCGTGATCGCTTTATTTTCCTTTTTCGATAATATAGTTAATTTTTCTTGCAGTCCCTTATCATCTTTTGTTACTGCCGGTTTTTGATAGAATGCTGTGGCATCATAAACATAGTCACCTTTATTCTCATCAACATCTTTTAATACTTGATTCATCAACGCCTCTTTGTCAACAGTCGTTCCAACTTGTTCAGGTACGATTTGATAATTGCCATCAATTTTCTCAATCCGAGCATCTTGACTTGGTGTTCCTTCTTCAAAGGTAAGCTCATTTAACTTATTTTTCAATTCTGTTTTGTAATCTTCATTAATTGGCAATTTGATTGAACGATCACTAATATTTTGTTTCAAGTACTCTTCTGTAATTTCATATTTTTCAGGTAACTCAATTTTTTCTTCTTTATCATTCACTTTGATTACGACAGATTCCGCTTTATTCAGCTCTTCTAACTTCTTTTTCGCATCTTTTGCATTCAATAAACTGATATCAATACCATTGGCCTTTGCAGCGACAAAAAAATGTGATTGAAAATAAACAAGTCCCCCAGTAAATACTAGTGCTAAACAAATCAGAAAACCAACAACTGGCACTAACCACTTCTTCGGCTTTTTATTCGGGTGTTTATTATTTTTAGGTGTCTTTGCATTTTTTGCCGAGCGGCTAACTGATTCTTCGTTCTCCATTGCGCTATCTTCCTTTTTTTTGATTTATATGCTTACTTTGATTAATGCTTCTCCCTGTTTTAGAAATAAAATAAAAGGAAAAATCTCTTCCTCTGATTTTCTTGATGTTTTTCTATTTATTAATTTCATTTTAAAGCTAGTTTAGTTAGATTTACCCAAATCTTCAATTAATCTGCTTACATATGAGAAAAAATTCATGTTTCTTATGTATAAATGCTGAATCTTAAATTTTTTTATTAAACAGGAAACCACAACCATCAAAATTCGATACAGTGCACTTATCATTCTACCACAGATAGGGGAGGGGAAAAAAGACTATTTGACAATATACTTACAAAAATTCTAATTTATTTACAATAAACTTTAAAATATCCCCTAACCTCGCACATTTTGTTTGAAAGATGTAGTTATTTTTAAAGATCAACACTAAAATCCATTGTATACTTCATAACCTTTTCGGCTGTTCTTTGATCATAGCTAAAGCTATTTTTTTGTGAAAATGCCTGTGCAAAGAAGTCAAACTGATTTTGTAATGAAATTAGCGCTTCGAAAGCCAAATAAATACTAGAAAGATTCATCGTTTTTAAGAGCCCTTCATATTGTTCACCTGTCAAATAATCTGGCAAGTATTTGTAATTTTTCCCAACACTGAAATGATAACCATGTTCTGCTCCTACTTGCCACGATAACAAACGTAACAGCTCTTTTCGACAGTATTCATTTAAATGATCTGCTGCATAAAACAATTCATCTCGACACAAGCCTTTCACTACATACGTACTGACCCACCAAAACTGATTACAACAATCCAAAAATTCTTCCTGATTAGGACACTTAATCCAATATTCTTGATCAGTTGCATCAATTAAGTTAGGTAATAATTGTTCTTTATCTAACAAAATTTCAGCCAAAGGGTCTCCTTCGTTCCAAGTATCAGCCTGCTCTTTTGGACAAAGAGTTAAATCAATCCGGTTACCATCTTCAAATAGCATTAAATAAGTAAACCTTCCATTTCCAGTAGGTGGAAACAAAGTCATATCTTCTGGTGTCTGCATAATTAAACGCGAACCCAATTTATCGATCCATGACGGGTCTTTAACAAAACTGTTCACGGATTCCACAATATAAACAATATCATAATCCTGAAATAAATCTTTTGGCACTCGTTTATTTGTCCGTGAACCGTTCATCCCTACAGCTAACACTCTAGAATCATTTGTTGCTGTATCTAAAATTAATCGAAACATTTCTTTCTCTGTTCTCACGTTGCACCTCACTTTTTCCCTCTTACATAAAGTATAAAGCAAATCAGTTAGCTTTGTTACACTTTCTCTTAAAATCATTAAAAAACCATTAAAAAAGAGCGTGTGAGCACTATTCAATTCGTTTATCTACTACACTGGAAGAGAAAGGTTGTGCCATTATGAAATGGGTGAAACGAATTATGTTGGTTATTATAGGTTTAGGAATTATTTATGCTGCTCTCGTACTTTTCTTGATTTTAACTGGAACAAAAGATCAGCCGACAGAGACTCCAGATACTGTCCTTATTTTAGGTGCGCAAGTAAAAGGTACCTCAAAAAATACTGCTTATCCAAGTACAGTTTTGAAAGAAAGACTGGATGCAGCCATCCCTTATTTAAAAAAACATCCTACTGCAACGGCCATCGTATGCGGCGGTCAAGGCTCCGATGAACCAGATAGCGAAGCCAATGTGATGGCAGAATATCTAAGAGTTAACGGTATTTCTCAAAAGCAAATTCTGACTGAAGATACCTCCACACGTACTAAAGAAAATATTCAAAATTCCCTAAAAAAACAAGCACTAGGGAATACCGTCATCGTTACTAGCGATTTCCATATGTATCGCTCAAAATTATTAGCAAAACGTTTGGGGATTTCTGAACTTAGCGGGCTTCCAGCAGTTTCTAAATCTTCTGCTGCTTTTAAAACATATGTTAGAGAGGTAATTGCTTTGGGTTATGGCTTACTTTTTGATTATTGAGTTTATTCTTTCTTCGCTGGATGTAGGAATCCGAATAAACGGTTACAGCAGAAGGAACGCCTTCTAACTTAACCTCAAGCCCAATTATAATGCTTCATAATAGAAACCCCGTCCTTTTAGAAAGGACGGGAAAGCAGTTAAAAACGGAAAAGAGTTTTGTTAAAGTAGTTATATAGTACTAAGCGAAAGTGAATTTAATATTAATATTTTGCGGACAATAGAGAATTGATCTTTTTTAACTTCTAAATTCGACTTTTCATCATAGACAAATTTTCATTATTTCTTTTCATCTATAGTCTTTTTTAACTCTTCGAATCTATCCTGTTGTATTTTCTTTTCTTTTTTCATTTTTTTATTAAAATAATAAATAATCCCTATAATTACCGCCAGAGTCAACGCTCCTATTGCAAGAACAATTGTCCATGGAAACTGATTTTTCTGCTCTGGTGGCAAGTTGGTAGCTGTCGCATTATATTTTTTTGCTTCGGTTTCCTTTATTTTAAGCTTTCTTTCCCATATCCAATCTCTATAACCATCATTTGCTTTGATTTTAACAGTATAATTTCCTGCAACAAAAGGCTGATCCTTTAAATCAATTTTATAATTGAAATTCGTGTTTGGTGCCATGGTTAAAGATTCTTGATGGTTTTCATAGCGTGGTTTTGTTTCATCTTCATAGTACAGTTTGGCATCTATCTGCAATTTTTTAATCATTGCAGCTTTCTTATTTTGGATATTCATAATAACTGCATTCTTGCCATTTAATTGTGTCGTTTTGACCTCATTTAACGCTAATTCTGGTCTGACTTCCTGATCTGTCTCGCTCAATAAGACACCCACAACATAAGAAAACCGATTGCCGACTGCCAAAGCACCCTCACTCTTCATTTCTTTCTCTTCTTTTTGCTCAAAATAAAGACCACCTAAAACATAGCCATCGAACGGATCTTCTGGAATATTTATTGTGCACTCAACTATTTGTTTTGATTTTTTTGGTAAATGAATCTCTTTAGGGATCGAGGCAATTTCATTGAATGTAAATAAGGCTGACGAATCTTTTTTTGTATCATTATAAGAGTAATCAACAACGCCATTATCATTTGTAATTGCTGAATTTGCTGAAGCATAAACTGTAATATCTTCTTCAGTATCATTTGTTAGCTCTACACTAAGTGCTTGCGTTTGCTCCGGTAATACTCTTAAATCAAAATAACTGATTTCCTTACTTCGTTGGTTATCGGGTAAAATTGCTTTGACACTAAAATCGATTTCGCTAGCATGAGCGAATAAACCGAAATTAAATAATAGTAATAACAAACTAATAGCAAACAAAAACTTAGCTAACTTTTTGTACATCCTTAAAACTCCTTCATAACTCCCTATAATTATACTGAAAAGAACGCTATTCAAAAAATAGGTTCTTTTCAGCATACCCTATCAAGTTGTATCAGAACATAATCTCAAATAGCACATTTATTAAAGTGGACTATCATTCAATGTCCAAGTCAGTGTGGTCTTGTATTGTTGTCCTGCAACTTTTGACGTTGCGCTTGGCACAGTTAGTTTAACACCTTGTGCCGCTCCCGCTCCTGATCCAAATGCAAGCGTCCAAGTTCCAACACCAGTAGAAAGTGCTGCTGTTGCTACTGGAGAAGATGCCGCTCCTGTAGGGTCAAGGGTCACAGGTACTGATATAGGTGCTAATGCGATCAGCTGAGTAGAATTCGGTGTTGCGGCTACCAAACTCATCTGAGCGTTCGTTAATACTGAAGGTGTAGCACTAGTTGTTTGGAACTGACCATTTTGTTTAACTGTTAGTTTCCACCCCAGATTTAACCCACGTTTATCCGTTACTTGAACATAGTTAGGAACACTAATCAGTGTAGATGAAGCATTTTGAACTTGATCCAATTGAGCATAATAAGTTGCGTCAATTGTTTGAATCACTTTCGTACCAAAATGAAAATTAGACACATAATCCAAACTCAATGGTCCTCCAGTTCCTGGTTGGTGCGGATCGGCTGGATTGGGCGTAACAGGTGAAGCAGGATCTGTTGGATTAACTGGCGTTGTTATCGTTGTATCTTGTGAGAAGGTAATATCTGCATTTGACGTTAAAGAACCTACATTAACCGCTTCTACAACTGTTCCTCCAATAAAACCAGATGATATAATTACAGCAACAATAGACAAATAACCTAAACTCTTTTTCATTTTTACTTCCTTCTTTCTAGTTTTATTTTAACTTCTTATTTTTGTAAGAAGTAAAACCCAAATTATAACGGTGCATCTGATAATATCCATTGTAATTGCGCTGTATAAGATTCATTTACATTTATATTCACACTAGGAGTCAGATTTAAAAACACACCATTTTGCTGATTCCATGAAATGACTACATTATTATCATCCGGAGAAGTGTATGCGTAAGCCTCCGAAGCAATTGTCGTTATTGAAGTATCTTGACCATTTTTTCGATAAACAAACGCTTGATTGATTGTTTTATTCGTAGTTGTAGATTTCATCGGCTGATTTTCTCTAACAAGTAAGTGCCACTGACTCTTAGCTATTCGTCCATCAGCAACGATCAGAGAAGTATCCACTAAGCTTGGACTATAAGTCGTTGTTTTACTCGGTACAGGGATATTTTTAAATGAAATTTGTTGAGGTGATTGAACAAAGCGCAATGTTCCATCCCCTACTGAGATCGAGTTTGCATTAGTTTGCGGAGTAATTGCTATCCCATCACCGTCAGCTCCGCCAATAATACTGGAAAAAGGCAACGATTGTCCGGTCATATTTTGCGCTACAACTCCTGTGTACTGCAGTTTGAAACTCGTATTCGGCTGTATAAAATTATTGATGGATAGAGAATTCTGATAATACCAATATTGCATATTTAAGGTAGAATCTGTTAAAAGTTGCGTACCTAATACTGGCGTTTGCACACCCGTATTTGAGATTCTGATCAATGTTACTGGACTTAGTTGCGTTAGTCCATTTGGAACGTAAGCTTTTAACATTTGCTGACTCCAAGTTGCCGGCTGATTAATCAACGTCGTAGTCAAGGTATAGCGAACGGTTTGTCCTGTAACAACGGAAGGCGCTACTTCCCAATTTCCTTGAGCATTTAATCTTTCGACCGTCTGTAAAACTGAAATAGCTGGTTTCAAATAAGGAATCTTCTGGTTGTAGCCTGTACTAGTTACTAAAACGGCTCCAGTTCGATTGCTTAATCCTTGAACTGATAGGTTGATGGTTTCCCCACCATTAAACATCGGCAAATTAGAAAACTGAAAACTTCCATTTGCATTCAATGGCGCAGTGTATACTGTTCCTGCGTTTATTTGCAATGCTACTTGATAAGTACCAGCATTCGTTTGTACAGCAGTTCCAGAAAGTAGAGTAGTTCCTGGTACTGCGGTGCTAGATGTCACTGGCTGAACTGGCCAACTAACTGCTTGCGAGACAGAAGATGGACTTTGAATATAGTTACTTGTTGTCTTTGATTGCGCAATAATCAGCGCCGAAACACTATCTCCATACTGTAAAGCTGAACCTAGAATTGTGCTAAAATTTCCAGACGCATCTACAGGTATATTGCTAACAACTATCGGTGCAGACGTGCCATCAGAACGTGTAATAGTCAGTTGAACGGTATAATTATACGCACTATTTTGAGCTTGCTGAATCCTACCACTTACAGTTGTTTGTAAATTTAGAAGTGGACTATTTAAAATGGGCGCTGTGACATTGGGCACACTCGTTCCTATTGACATAGAGGGCAACTCGATGAATCCTGATTGAGAAACATTTCCTATAACTAAATTTATAATGTTCAACCCATCTGTTGAAGAACCAAATACCCCTTTAATAGGATAGTTTAATCCATTACTTGCTGGTGGAATCGTAATACCGTTTTGATACAAAACTGCTACGTCAAAGTTGAAACTAACTGCCCAGCGGCTAAGGCCTAATAAACCTACGAGATTAGTTGGAAATGTTACATAAACTGAATTATAAGCACTACTATATGCTAATGCAAACCCACGAGTCGTATCCTGAATATTATAAGAGATACTTCCAATTATTGGGGCAGGAAGTGTCACGGTTCCTGTAAGCAAAGATAAAAACTTCTGCTGTTTAGTCGTACTGTCATTAATTTGATTCGCTATTTCCGCAGGCAATTGGAGAATAATCCTTGGCTGCCCCCCCAGAGATAAATCTAAAGTAGGTGTATAGGTATACGTCATTGTAATAATCGACTGGCTAGTTCCACCGGTTGTATAGGTTCCGCTAAGTGCACCCGAACCTACACTAACCAAACGTTCTTCCATAATATCTAATATATCGTTTTTTTCATCTTTTATTTCAGTCTGTTCTTTCACTACTCCGCCTTCTGCAAAAACTTGATACACATCGATTTTTAGAACGCTCAACATCAAGCCAGCTAAAAATAGAAATAACCATTTATGTTTCACAATGAAGCCCCCCATTGACTAGCGATTATTTAGCAAACTAGATTTCTGAAACTATCAAATAATTTAAAAATATAACCTGAAAAATATATTATGAAAAAAAGAAATAAAAAAATTATTATCTTATATTAATTCTATACTATGAGTAAAATAAAGTAAAATATTTGCAATCGTCCTTTTTATAATACGTCGTTCGACAATACTATTATAAAAATAATAATAAAATCCAAATCGCATATCACTAAAATAATTCACCACGAAACATTCTCGTGATTACAAAATACTACTCAATTATTCGCAAACAAACATACACATAATATAAACAAAAAGACTATTTTATAGCCATAAGCCTTATTAAATTCTCAAATATTTTGATGAAATTCGAAATATTTGAGAATTTATAATAAAAATGCTATTATAAATTTGTTCTTAGTTTTTTCATATTGTGTTTCCCTTCGTATAGTGTGTGTATGAAGGGTTTTTATATTTAAAATGAAAAATTAGGTTAATCTATAACGTTTTTAAGTTAACCTTTGTATAGTATTTTCATATAGACAGAGGATAATCAATAAAATATTATGCGCCTTTGGAATTGAACAATCACTCATCCGAAAATGAAAGCACTATGATAATGTAATTGTAGAATAAACGCAAAAATCAAAAAAAAGTAGAAGTTATTTATTCCCACAAATTTACAACTTTACCTAAATATTATTTGATTATGTACATTGGTTGAACCACCTACGTCTCCATGGTTCGTTGAAATATCAAACACCGATTGTTTAAATAAGCGAATCACACGCCATTGCCAATGAACTTAAGTAATGTCTATCCTGTCAAGGGCAATCGTAAAATGAAATCAATGCAAAATGTTACACCCTATAGATTTTATCAATAAAAATGTTACTATTTTGAAAGTTTAAAAAGGTATTTCTTAATTTTTTAGAACTAACGCTCGGTTTTTAGGGTAATATTAGCAGAAGAAAAACAGACACTCCTTTTATTTACAAGAAATGGATGAAAACTGTTCGATTAAGCTATCAGAAAAGGGTGTGAAACAAAACTAAAAAATCACTTTTGTTTCACACCCTAAATGCTAATAAACGTTGGGATATGAAGCAACCCCTTTTCTGTCTGCACAGAAATTAAGATATTATTGGACATTTCAGCTTAGTAGGAAATTTGATTCTGAATATTATAAATTATCTTTGAAACTTACAACAGAACCATTCATTCTTATTTTCCCATAGAAAGATACTGAAATATTCAGGAATAATTTCAGAAAGCTTCAACAATTTTAATTATCTCTTTTGAATGATTTGTAATATCAATTGGGTTGCTTATTTCAAAAACAGTCCTACTTGAATTATTTAACTCAATTTTCATCCCTGAACTAGATGTAAAAAATCTTAATACCCATTTTCTAATATTATCGTCAATTAATACATTAAAATAACTTTTATTGTCCCTATAAAAAATTCTATCTAAAACTACTATATCTTTGAGAATAAGTTTAACTATAGTATAAGCCTCCAACTCCTCTGGTGTAGTAACTATATCTTCATAAACATCTTCCTGAATTACCTCTTCTTCTTTACCTGAAACAGAAGTATTGAGAGCAGCACTCAATTTATCATTAACTTTCTCATTAATAAATTGATTTAGTCCTTTTTTTATTAGAGGTTTAAACTTATCCAAAGTTGCCTTTGTTTTTACTCCACCATAAATTTCACCAACAAAATATTTTACAAATTTTTCAGATGGTTCATTTAGTTGAATAGTTAAAAATGTCTTTAATGTATTTAAATATTTTAATTCAGAAGCACTATTAGTTATTTTATCAACATCAAAATTGTCTTTATGAAATTTCGCAATTTCAGGTATTTGACTATCTTTCAAATTCGTAATATCAATTGTCAAAAACGGTGAAGAATCCATCTTATTCGGCTCTTCTAAATCAGTAAAAAACTTATATATTTCTCCATTTGTTAGTATACCAAATTGGGATGTTGTCGTTCCAAAATATCTGAATAATTGTGAGTCATGTTTTGTTAGTGGTTCAGTGATAGATTTAGCTTCAATCAACATAGTTGGTACACTATCTATTACAATCGCATAGTCAACTTTCTCACCTTTTTTATACCTACATCAGCTGTAAATTCTGGTACAAATTCAATTGGATTGAAGATATCATAACCTAAAATTTGAAAAAAGGCATTATAAGTGACGTCTTTGTAGCTTCTTCAGTTCCTATATTGTCCTTTAATTTTAAAACTCTTTTACCTATCGATTTTAGGTCATCTTTGAATTTTTCTATTTCCACTTTTCATTACCCCACTTCTTGATATATTATTTTTACAATAATATTATATTATATTGCTATCTCCTAATCCATGACACTTGAATTGGAAAAGATTACACTCATTTTTGTAAATAAAAAAAGAACCCTTACAAATAAGGATTCTTATACTTTTTTACTCACCTAAATCAACATTATGATAAACCTTTTGAACATCATCAAGATCTTCTAGAACATCAATCATTCGTTCGAATTGTTCTAAATCTTCCCCAGTTAATTCTACATCATTTTGTGCAATCATTTCTAATTCTGCTACAGAGAACTCTTCGATCCCTTTTGCTTTTAGCGCTTCTTGCACTGCATGCAAGTCTTCTGGTTCAGTATAGACAATGATCTGACCTTCCTCTTCTGTAACATCACGAACATCCATGTCCTTTTCCATCAGATATTCAAGAATTTCATCAGCGTCATTTCCTTCAAACCCAATGACACCTGTATGATCAAACATATAAGCTACAGCACCGCTGACACCCATATTTCCACCATTTTTACCAAATGCCGCACGAACATCTGAAGCTGTCCGATTTACATTATTTGTCAAGGCATCAACGATAACCATTGAGCCATTTGGTCCAAATCCTTCATAACGTAATTCAGAGTATTGCTCATCGCCAGAACCTTTGGCTTTTTCGATTGCTCGATCGATGATATGTTTTGGAACATTATATGTTTTTGCGCGCTCGATAACAAACCGTAATTTCTGATTTGCTTGAGGGTCAGGATCACCCGATTTCGCTGCTACGTATATTTCAATCCCGAATTTTGCATAAACTCGGCTGTTAGTTGCGTCTTTGGCAGCTTTTTTCTCTTTAATATTTGCCCACTTACGACCCATATTCTCACTTCGCTTTCATTCATTATTATTTTTGATTGTAGTGCCTTTATCATTATACTTGGCAAACGGACTTTTGTTAAGTGTTTTTTGCTTTTAAGAGCTACGAATTGGAAAACGGCCAAAACTTTGCTCTAAAATGCGATCGTCGCCTAATTGATAAAGTTGATTACTACGGATATCCAACGCTAATTGAGAATTCAAACTCTTTGACACTTTTGTGATCAGAGGCAAGGCTAGATTCTTTTTTTCTTCTCGTAAAAAACGTTGTCCTTGTTCAGTAAAGCCCAGAACTTGTAAATGACTATGATTCCAAGTATCTTCTATTTCTTGTTGTTGCACATTATTTAAAATATACGTCGCAATTCGCTGCAAGCGCGTCCACGTATAACGTTTTGTTTTTGCCTGTTCCATAAACATATGAAAAGAGTCAGAAGACTTAGCCGCTTCTTGCAAACGATATTCGATTCCTTCTTTCATTTGATAAATCTCTTGTAACTCTGTGATCGTGCTACTGATCAATTTATACTTTAATAATGGCCAATAATCTTCCCAAGAAACAGTAGCTGAATTCGCCAAATCTATTGCAACTTGTTCTGGAAGAACTTGTTTGATTTGATCTAATTCGCCTGAGAAAACAGCTTTCCTGATTGCAGTAGCACTAGCAAACTTTTGATATATGTTAGTATCATGGTAACCTGCTTGTTCACGTTTTAAAGGATATAACGTCATCGGTTTTTCATACGCGGCATTTTCTTTGGCATAACTTAATCCTAAAATATGATTAGGTGAAGAAAAATCCAATCCATTTTGTGGATAAAGCTTACGAAAAACTTCTGTCATTTGCTGTGGATAACTCATACCGTTATTTTTGATTTGTTGATACGTTTGATCGATTTCTGCCTTGTTCTTATTCACAAACTTCCCAAACAGTTCATAATCCATCTCTGTTTGGTTATCGGTGCCAAAGCATAATGCCTCACATTGTAACGCCTGAAGTAGCTTAATTCCACCTGCAGCAAAGTAATCTGCTGATTGTACAGCATACGCAAACGGTAATTCAATAACTAAATCAACACCATGATTCAGGGCTTCTTTGGCTCGTGTCCATTTGTCGATAATAGCAGGTTCCCCTCGTTGTAAGAAATTTCCGCTCATTACTGCAATTACAACATCTGCTCCACTTATTTCTCGCGCCATTTTTGCATGGTACTGATGTCCATTATGAAAAGGATTGTATTCAACAATAATACCGCAACTTTTCATTTTTATTCTCCTTCGTCCAGATCATTTCTATTAGAACTCCATCATACCATGTTTGTTTTATTACTGAAACAAAAGAAAAATAAGCGAGCAAAACTTTGAAAAGTTCTGCCCCGCTCATTTTTTAAACTATTTTTTACAAACAAAAAACCAACGTTTGCTTTCTTCTGCTGGAGCATCGTCTGTGAAATCAGCATAGACTTCAACATTCATAAACCCTGCACTTTCTAGCATCATCAGATAGTTTTCCATTGTATAAGTCCGTTCTTGATGCAATTCATCTTGACGGATAAACACTTCGTCACTCTCATGCTCTTTTACAAAGAACGTTAGAAAATGTTCAATACTGTGCTCTTTTTCACCAGGATAACTATCCCATAAAAAGGCAAATTCTTCTGTTTGATAATGATAGCTATACTCTGGAAATACTTTGTCTACTTGATAAATCGAATGAACATCAAAAATAAAGACGCCTTCTTCTTCTAACGCTTGGTAGACATCGTCAAATACTTGTTGGACTTCCTGACGATTTGCCATATAACACAGCGAATCAGAAAAACATGTAATCGCATGATACTGACCCATTTCAGATAAATCCATCATGTTCCCTTGAACAAACTGAACATGAACCTCTTCTTCCGCTGCTCGTTTACTGGCCATCATCAACATTTCTTCTGACAAATCCAATGCTGTTACCGTAAATCCTGCTTTTGCAAAATTTACAGCTAATGCTCCAGTTCCACAAGCCATTTCTAAAACATCCATTTTTCCTTCTGGTAAATGACGTTTTGAAAATTCTAGCCACTGATCATAAAGACTATCATCCATTACTTCATCGTAAACAAAAGCAAATGTTTCATATGCCATATTACTCGACCCAAGCGTGAAGATCGACCATTGGTGCATCAGACCAAAGCTTTTCTAAATTGTAAAAGCCACGTTCTGCTGATTGAAATACATGAACGATGATATCGCCTAAGTCGATCAATACCCATTTACCGCCATCTTTTCCTTCAACACGTTTTACTTCTACCTCTGCTTCTTCTTCTTTTTCAATAATTTCTTCTACAATAGCATTGATTTGACGTTCACTTGTTGCTTGGCAAATCATAAAGTAATCTGCTAAAAGTGAGATTTCATGCACATCTAAAGCAACTATTTCCTCTGCTCGTTTCGAATCTGCTGCTTTTACAGCGATCTCTAAAATCTGTTGACTATCTATGATGGTTTCCTCCTATTATTTAATTTCAAATTTTTGATTTGTTTTTTTCTAACTTGAAGCCAAACGCTTTGCTCAGCTTTTTCTTAATCTGGCTTCTCGTAAAAAGATGACTTCTGTCGATGCTGGACGAGTTCAATCAGCTTTTCTTACTACCCAATAATTATAGGTCTCAATTGTTTTGGGATAAATTTTTTGTTCTTGTTCAATAAGATGCAGTAATGTATGTTTTGTTTCATATGCAACTGCTTCATCCAGATCAACTAAAGCCAATTCCCGTGCTTCTTTTACACCAGGAAAGTTTCGACCTTGCTCGATGTAATCAGCAACATAAATGATTTTATCCAGCAAACTCATTTTGGCAGCACCTGTCGTATGCAAACGAATCGCTTCTAAAATCTCTTCGTCCTCTATACCTAGTTCCTTTTGAACCATACTGGCACCAACAAGTCCGTGCCAAATGGCATTGCCATAATGAAGCAATTCTTGATCATAGCCGTCTCGTTTGATAATCATTTCAAACTCTTCATCTGGACGTTCTTTAGCGTAATCGTGAGTCAGTGCCGCAATACTTGCTTTTTCTTTGGAAGCACCGTATTTAGCTGCTAAAGCTATAGCCATTTCCTCTACACCTACCACATGTTGAAAACGTCGTTCACTCATATGCATCTGAACTTCTTGCATTAATTCTTCGCGTTTAAATGTCGTATATTTTCCGCTAAAATCCATCTACATACAGCTCCTTCTCTCCTATATAGTGTATCACACTATCAGGCAATAAGTAGCGCGTAGAACAACCATTGCTAATTTTTCCCCGAATCAGCGTTGAACTAATATCCATTTGAGGAACATCCACCCAAATAATCGGATACGGTGTAACAGTTCCATATTTCGGACGGCGAATTCCCACAAAATTAATCAATGTCAGCAATTCATCGATTTTATACCACTTTGGTAAATATTCTACCATGTCTCCGCCAATGATAAAATAGTAATCTATATCGGGATTATTTTGTGTCAAAGCTTTCATCGTGTCATAAGTGTAACTTTTTCCTTTACGGAACAACTCGATCGGCTCAACTGCTAAATTATGATTATCCGCAATTGCAAGCTCTAGCATTGCTAATCGGTGTTGACTATCGATCGTCTTTTTTTCATCTACATGAGGTGGTAAATAAGTAGGCATCAAATAGACTTTGTCCAACCCAAGCTGTTGTTGCACTTGGTCAGCCATCACTAAATGTGCCAAATGAACCGGATTAAAATTTCCACCTAATATTCCTACCTGTTTACGCTTTTGAAAAAGCTCTGCTTCTTCCACAATTACTTCTGCTTTTAATACTGCATTCGTATTTGTCCCCATTTTTCTTACCTCCAAATTTTAAATTGCTTTAACTTCTTTAGAGATCTTTTGATACTTTTCGTTAGATGATGGTTTAAATAAAACTAATACCCGGCCGATGATTTGAACGATATCACAATGAATATCTGCTTTTAATGCAACTGCCACATCTTCAGCAATCTCATCGGTATTTTGTAGCAAAGTGACTTTGATCAATTCACGTTTTTCTAACGCTTCATTGATTTGTACCACCATCGCAGAGTTCAAGCCACCTTTACCAATTTGAAAAATCGGTTGTAAATGGTGCGCTTGGCTGCGTAAAAAACGCTTTTGTTTTCCTCTTAAATCCACTAATTTTCCTTCTCTCTATTCTCACTTATGATTAAATCAAGGCTTTTCTTCTTAAAACATCGACGCCTTTTGGTGCCCAGCCAGCAACCACACATGGTTCTGTGACCGTGATCCAGCCTAGTCCGGCAAAAACAATATCTGTTTTTTCTTTGATAGAAAATTCAAAACGAACCAATTCAGGAAATTCTGCCACTTCATCAGGACGTGGTGGTTGTAACAAGCCGCCAACATGTTTCTCATAAAAGGCGTCAGCTGTCACTAATTTAGTTCGGTGAATTGCTAAATCATTTGATACGTAGGCAATAAATGAACTACGCTCTCCTTGAATGAAATCAAATCGGGCCAACCCACCTAAAAATAATGTTTGTTCAGGGTTTAGTTGATACACCTTAGGTTTGATCTCTTTTTGCGGTGCGATAATTTTTAAGTCTTTTTTACCAAGGTAATGCGCCATTTGATGGCGATGAATAATTCCCGGTGTATCGATCAAAAAATGGCCATCATCTAAAGGAATTTCAATTTTATCCAATGTTGTTCCCGGAAATTGCGATGTTGTAATAACATCTTGAACTCCAGCTGTCTGTTTGATGATTTGATTGATCAATGTTGATTTACCAACATTCGTTACCCCGACCACATAAACATCTTTACCATCACGATATTTTTCGATCGTTTTAAGTAAGTGCTCCATTTCCTGCGGTTTTTTAGCACTTGTCAATAATACATCAACAGGACGTAAACCTTCTTCATGAGCACGTTCTCTCATCCATTGAATCATCTTAGGCTTCTTTAATGATTTAGGTAAAATATCGACTTTATTCCCTACCATCAAAACAGGATTATCGCCAATAAAACGATGCAAACCAGGAATTAACGAACCATTAAAATCAAAAATATCGACGACATTCACGATCAATGCATCTTCTTTGCCTAACTCGTTTAATAAACGTAAAAAATCATCGTCAGTCAGCTGAACATCTTGAATATCATTGTAATGTCTTAGCCGAAAACAACGTTGACAATAAACTTCGCCTGTCTCTATCCCTTTTTCAAAAGCAGCCTTTGGCGTGTATCCTAG
This sequence comes from Enterococcus sp. AMC1251, assembly GCF_058216535.1. Taxonomy (NCBI): domain Bacteria; kingdom Bacillati; phylum Bacillota; class Bacilli; order Lactobacillales; family Enterococcaceae; genus Enterococcus; species Enterococcus sp. AMC1251. Next base: position 2,786,569 of record NZ_CM177098.1, read on the forward strand.
TTTATCTGACTGTTCTGTTTGAATGACTGCACCGCAACCGATGCACTGAATTACTTCACGCTCACTCATTCTAGTCCGCCTTTCCATACCATATCTGGATGTTTCTTCGCTAAATGCTTCATGATTTTCCGTTCAAAAAAACGATTTATTTTTGTATTCCATCCATCTGTATCAACGATTGGACGAACTAAAATATTTCTAATTCCAGCAGCATTCGCACCACGAATATCGGTCATGATCTGATCCCCAACCATCACTAATTCTTCTGGTTTCATATTTAATTTCTTTTCAGCTTCTCTAAACCCTCTAGTTGATGGCTTCAATGCCCTAGATACATATTCTAGTTCAAATTTTTCTACTACTCGTTTGATGCGGCTAGATTTATTATTTGAAACAACAACAACAGGAATACCTGCATTTTTCATTTCCAGAATCCATGTCAATAATTCTTCTGTACCATATGGGTTATCCCAAGCAATTAAGGTATTGTCCAAATCAGTTAATACAGCTTTGATCCCTAATTTTTTTAATTGGTTCGGTGTGATTTTATAAATCGCATCAACCATCCAAGTTGGTTTAAATTTTGAAAACATAGTAACTCCTCTCATCTCCACGATGAACTTTCTCATAATGAAAGGAGCACTAAGCTAGTACTCCTCCAATTTGTATTATACTGCATTTTAGTGAAAATTTCTATAAATGCCAACCATAAATTCATCCAATCTAAATATCTATTGTAAACACAATTTCCCAAAATTTATCAAGTACGAAAAAATAGTAATATTTTATGAAGAACTATTTAACACAGAGAAAATAGCATTGTTAATTACAGAATAACTAAAATTGCGTCGTTGTAGCATTAGTGAATGAATACTAAAAATTTTTTACCGCTTTTTATCAAAGAAATAATAAAAAAATAAACCAAGCTCATTATGAATAATGGCCTGATTCATATTTTTTGTTACTTAATACTTACGAAAACGCTGATAGCGATTTTCCAGCAGTCTATCTGTTTCTAGCTGAGAAAGTTCAGAAAATTTACTAATAAGTGCTTTTTGAATCATTCGGTTGATTTTCGGTTGTTCTAACGCTTCACCATTCATTTCTTCTGGAATCACTCGATCAATGATTGTTAGTTCTTTTAATTCTAAGGCTGTAATCTTCATTAATTCTGCTGCTTCTTTAGCCCGACTGCCATCTTTCCATAAAATCGAAGCAAAACCTTCTGGTGAAAGTACAGCATAAATCGTATGTTCTAGCATCCAAACTTCATCCGCTACGGCAAGCGCTAATGCGCCGCCACTTCCGCCTTCACCAATAATAATTGCGATGATTGGCACACTTAAATCAGACATCTCTATCAAATTTTTAGCAATTGCCTCACCTTCACCACGTTCTTCTGCCTCAATACCGCAATATGCTCCTGCTGTATTAATAAACGTAACTATTGGTCGACCAAATTTTTCTGCCTGCTTCATTAAACGTAATGCTTTACGATACCCTTCTGGATGAGGTGCACCGAAATTTCGTTCGATATTTTCAGGTAAGTTACGTCCTTTTTGAATTCCGACTACCGTCACAGGTTTGTCTTCTAGTGTTGCAACACCACCTACAACAGCTAAATCGTCGCCAAAATAACGATCACCATGAAATTCCATAAAATCATTAAAGATTGCAGCAATATACTCTAAAGTAGTATAACGATCTTGCGCACGAGCTAAGGTGACAATATCATTGGCTGTTTTTTCCATCGTTATTTCCACCCTTTCATCGTATGAATCTTTATTAATTTACTCAGTGCTTCTTGTAGTTGATTTCTTGGAACAATCTTATCAACAAATCCGTGATCGAGTAAAAACTCTGCTTTTTGAAAATCATCCGGTAATTCTTGACGAATCGTTTGCTCAATCACCCGACGTCCAGCAAACCCAATCAAACTTTGCGGTTCGGCTAATATAACATCGCCATCCATCGCAAAACTAGCTGTAACACCACCTGTTGTCGGATCAGTTAACACCGTGATATAAAGTAAGCCTGCATTGCTATGACGTTTAAGTGCACCGGAAATTTTCGCCATTTGCATTAGAGAAAAAATTCCTTCCTGCATTCTAGCTCCCCCTGAAGCTGTAAAAATGATTACTGGTAAGCGTTGTTCTGTTGCTCGCTCAAACAAACGAGTAATTTTTTCCCCTACAACGCTTCCCATACTTCCCATAATAAAATTAGCATCCATCACGCCGATACCGATTTTTTGACCAGCAATTTTAGCTTTTCCAGTTAAAACGGCTTCGTGTAGTTCAGTTTTTTCCTGCATCTTGTTAATTTTATCCAGATAATCAGGGAAATTTAACGGATCTTTGGTGACTAAGTCTGTGTCCCATTCTTCAAAACTTTTCTCATCTATCGTCAATGCAAGTCGTTCCCAAGCACCAATTCTAAAGCTATAACCGCAATAAGGGCAGACTTTTTCTGCCCCCATATCTTTTGTATAGAGCGTACGTTTACAACAAGGACATTTCGCCCACATGTTATCTGGAACTGTAGGTTTTTTTACAGAAGATTGGTCGCCCGCGCGATTCGGATTGATTCGAATATAGTTTTTCTTTTTAAATAAAGCCATACACTTGCTCCTTTTTAATTATCGCTTTCTGGTTCCCAATTTGGTAAAAACGTTTCTTGTAAAAAACTTGTATCATAATCACCAGCTAACACATTTTCATGCGTAATCAAATCTAGCTGAAATTCTGAATTTGTGATGATTCCATCTGTTACGATTTCATTTAGCGCACGCTGCATTTTCATCAACGCATCCATTCGATCATTTCCATGAACGATTACTTTAGCGATCATCGAATCATAAAAAGGTGGAATCGTATAACCTGAATACATTGCACTGTCTACTCTTAATCCCATGCCTCCACTTGGAAGCAATAAGTTTTTGATTTTACCCGGAGAAGGCGCAAAATTAAAGGCAGGATTTTCAGCATTGATTCGGCATTCGATAGCATGACCTGTGATCGTAATATCTTCTTGTGTATAAGGTAGTTCTTCACCGAAAGCCACTTTCAACTGTGCTTTAACAAGATCGATTCCCGTAACCATTTCTGTAACAGGATGCTCCACTTGAATTCGTGTATTCATTTCCATAAAATAAAATTCACCCGATTTATCCATCAAAAATTCAATCGTTCCAGCATTTTCGTAATGAACAGCTTTTGCTGCTCGGACAGCCGTTTCACCTATTAACTGACGTTTTCCAGGTACAATCGCGATCGATGGCGATTCTTCAAGAACTTTTTGATTATTTCTTTGTAAAGAGCAATCACGTTCGCCTAAATGGATCACATGTCCATACTGATCTCCTAAAATTTGTACTTCAATATGACGAGCTGGGTAAATGATTTTTTCTAAGTACATATCATCATTTCCAAAAGCTGCTTTTGCTTCTTGCTGTGCGGAGGTGAAATGCTGAGGTAATTCCTCTTTACTCATCACTTTACGAATCCCTTTACCTCCGCCACCGGCTGCTGCTTTTAGCATAACTGGATAACCGATATTATCAGCGATCATTAAAGCTTCTTCAACTGAACTAATTACACCAGTACTTCCTGGAATAACTGGGACATTAGCTTCTTGCATCAAAGCACGTGCATTGATTTTGTTCCCCATCGCATCAATCGTCTCAGCTTTTGGACCAATAAACGTAATATTGCATTCTTCACACATTGCCGCAAATTGACTATTTTCTGATAAAAAACCAAAACCAGGATGAATCGCTTCAGCGTTGGTTACGATTGCTGCACTTAGTACACTCTGTACATTTAAATATGAATCAGCAGCTTTAGCGGGGCCAATACAAATAGCCTCATCAGCAAGCTGTGTGTGTAACGCTTCTTTATCGGCTTCTGAGTACACAGCAACAGTCTGCACACCTAATTCGCGGCATGCTCGAATGATCCGAACAGCGATTTCTCCTCTATTTGCAATTAAAACTTTTGAAAACATAGCTCACCTATCCAATCATAAAGGTTAATTCTGCTTCCGCTACTTTTTTTCCATTCACAGTCGCAGTTCCTTTGCCGATGCCGGCTATTGATTTTACTTTCATAATTTCTACTTCTAACATCAACGTATCACCCGGAACAACTTTTTGTCTGAATTTGGCTTTATCGATACCACCAAAATAAGCTGTCTTACCTTTAAAGTCCGACATAGACAATAAAGCTACAGCCCCTGCTTGTGCCAAAGCTTCAAGAATTAAAACACCCGGCATAACTGGCTCTCCTGGAAAATGACCTTGAAAGAAAGGTTCATTGATTGTAACATTTTTCTTCGCAATAACTTTTTCGCCTACAACAATTTCTTCAACTGTGTCCAATAATAGAAAAGGATAGCGATGAGGAATAATTTCTTTGATTTCTTGAATATTCATTATTACACTCCCTTAGATACATGGAAAAGTGGTTGATTAAATTCAACAACATCTTCATTTTGTATCAAGATTTCCGTGATCACACCATCAACTGTTGCTGTAATCTCGTTCATAAGCTTCATCGCTTCAACGATACAAACAATATCACCTTTTTTCACTGAATCACCAACTTGTTTAAAGTTTTCTTTATCAGGTGCTGGTTTTAAGTAGACAACACCTACGATTGGGGAGACGATCTCGTCTATATTTTCTGATTTTATTTCTGGTTTTACAGTTTCATTAACAGGCGTTTTCACTTCGTTCATTTGACTCGTAGCGTCTATTCCTTCATGGTTTGTCTTAGTACTATTAATTACTTCGCCAGACGAATTTTTTTGTGATACTTTATTTTTATTCATATAAAGACTAAAGGAACCCTCTCTAAGATCAAATTCAGTTAATGTCGATTGATCAAACTGAGTTAATAATTCTTTCACTTCATTGATATTCATCTTAATCCTCCCAGCGTTTTAAACAAAGTACTGCATTATGACCACCAAAACCAAAAGAATTCGTTAAGGCATAATCAAATTTATATTTTTGGCTGTCATTTGTGACAATATTGATTTCAATTGCTTCATCAAGCTGATCAATATTAATCGTTGGTGGAATAAATTGATACTGCAACGCATTCAACGTTGCAATTGCTTCGATACCACCTGTCGCGCCTAGTGCATGTCCAGTCATACTTTTGGTACTGCTGACACGAACATTTTTAGAAGCTTCTCCCAACGCAGTTTGAATCGCTTTGGTTTCTGCAACATCATTTGAAGGCGTACTTGTTCCGTGAGCATTAATATATCCTACTTTAGAAGGATCGATTGCTGCTTCTTCGATTGCTAGTTGCATAGCTTTAGCAGCTCCACTTCCATCTGGTCTTGGTGACGTCATATGATAAGCATCACAATTTGAACCATAACCGACGACTTCCCCTAATATCTTAGCCCCTCTTTTTTGAGCATGTTCTAAAGATTCCAGAACTAAAATCCCAGCGCCTTCCCCCATTACAAAGCCACTGCGGTCTTTATCAAAAGGAATCGATCCTCTATTAGGATTTTCTTCTGAAGTAACAGCTGTTAACGAAGCAAAACCAGCAATTCCAATTTCAGTAATTGTAGCTTCTGTTCCTCCTGCTAATATTACATCTGAATACCCATGTTTAATGTTTCTAAAGGCCTCACCAATTGAGTTATTCGCTGTAGCACAAGCTGTTACAGTAGCAGAACAAATACCTCTAGCACCTATTCTCAAGGCAATATTTCCAGCTGCCATATTACCAATTGCCATCGGTATAAATAATGGAGCTACTCTTTGAGGTCCTTTTTCACGCATTCTAATTACTTGATCTTGGATTGTTTGAAGTCCGCCAATACCCGAACCCACCATGACACCAAAACGGTCAACATTAATTTTCTCTGTCTCTAGTTCGCTCATTTCCATCGCTTCTAATGCTGCATAAATACCAAACAGTGAGAACAAGTCCATTCGTTTAGCATCTTTTTTTTCAAAATACTTATCAAAAGGAAATTCCTTTACTTCTGCAGCTAATGTAATCCCTGTTTTACTTGCATCAAATTTCGTAATTGGCGTAATTCCATTTTTTCCTGTTTTCAAACTTTCTAAAAAAGTTTTAGCATCGTTACCAATCGGAGATGCCACACCATAACCTGTAATCACTACGCGATTCATTCTTATCGCTCCTTTCATTCTTGTTTATCAGCCGTGCATAACTAAGCCACCATCTACATTCAAGACTTGTCCCGTAATATATGGACTTTTCGCTAAAAAGATAGCTGTATTTGCAACATCTTCTACTTGACCGAATGATTGTAATGGAATTTGTTGATTCATCTGTTCCTTTACTTTATCAGATAAAATTTCTGTCATTTCAGTTTCAATAAATCCTGGTGCAATAGCATTGCACGTGATGCCACGTGCAGCAACTTCTCTTGCCACAGATTTAGTTAAACCAATCACTCCAGCTTTACTTGCTGCGTAATTTGCTTGACCGATATTCCCCATCAATCCAACAACACTAGATATATTAATGATACTCCCACTACGTTGCTTCATCATTTTCTTTATTGTATGTTGAGTCACATTAAATGTTCCAGTTAAGTTGATTTGAATACAGCTAGTAAAATCTTCCTCTGACATTCTCAATAATAATTTATCATTAGTAACGCCAGCATTATTAACTAAAACATCAATTGACCCTAAACTATCAACAACTGTTTGAATCATTTCTCCAGCAGAATCAAAATTAGCAATATCTCCAGAAACACCGATACATTGAACACCAAAAGATTCTACTTTAGCAATTAGATCCGCACTAATTTCTCCCCGTCCATTCAAAGCAATGTTTGCCCCTTCTTTCGCAAAGGCTAAAGCAATAGATTTCCCAATTCCCCGTGTGCTACCTGTAACAAATACGTTTTTCCCTTTTAAGTCCATTCGTTACCTCCCATCCAACAAGCCTTGTGTTTCAGACAATGTTTTTTCATCTTCTACGCGAGCTGTTTTAATTTCTTTATCGATCTTCTTGATAAAACCAGTCAATGTTTTACCTGGTCCAACTTCTATAATTACATCAACATCCATTTTTTTGATTGTTTCGATACTATCCGCAAAACGAACCGCAGACATTACTTGTTTTTCTAATAATTCTTTTATATCTGACTGTTCCATTACTTGTGCGGTAGTATTACTGATCACAGGAATCGTCATTTCTGCAAAATTTATTTTTTCTAATTCGATCGCTAATCTTTCAGAAGCAGGCTTTAATAACGCTGTATGAAACGGACCGCTTACTTTTAATGGGATCATTCGCTTCACACCTGATTCTGTTAATAATTCAATTGCTTTATCAACCGCGGATGCTTCTCCACCGATTACGATTTGCTGAGGTGTATTATAATTCGCTGGAGAAACGACCCCGAAAGTACTCGCCTCATGACAGCATTTTTCAATCAACGAACGTTCGGCATTCATTACTGCAACCATTTTTCCCGTTCCTGTTGGCGCAGCTTCAGTCATGAATTTCCCTCTGTTTGCAACTAATTGAACTGCTTCTTTAAATAAAATCGCTCCACTAGCAACAAGTGCGCTATACTCCCCTAGACTTAACCCAGCCACAACATCTGGCTGATATCCTCTAGATTGTAACAGACGATAGAACGCAATACTGACTGTTAAAATAGCTGGCTGCGTGTACATCGTTTCATTTAGTTGGTCATTCTCAGTGAAGCAAAGATTCGCCATATCATAGCCTAATATATCACTTGCTTCTTGAAATGTTTCTTGAATAATTTTCTCATGATCAAACAATTCCTTGCCCATGCCACTATACTGAGCACCTTGTCCACTAAATACAAAAGCTGTTTTCATTAATTTACTCCTTACTTTAAAAGCGTAGCAGACTGGTTCAATCTTTTCCCTAGTAGACCAGACTTCATACTCTGAACATATTTACAATTCATTACCAAAAGATCCTTATCACAACCATCGACTACATTCAGTCGTCATGACTTCTTTCGTTTCTCTAATATAAGATTCTATAATTTCTTTTGCAGTTTCTTCCTTTTTTACTAAACCTGCAATTTGTCCAGCCATAATTGATCCATGGTTTACATCACCTTCCACAACCGCCTTACGCAAAGCTCCTTGCCCTAATTTATCAAATTGGACAAGATCTGGATCATCTTTTTTCAGTTCGTTTTTTTCTAATCGATCGTATTCATTGGTCAACTTATTTTTAATTGCTCGTACTGGATGCCCAAAATGTTGACAGGTCACTGTCGTATCAACATCTCTAGCTTTGATGATTCTAGCTTTATAATTTTCATGTACAGTACATTCTTTTGCGACTAAAAAACGTGTACCCACTTGAATGGCATCAGCCCCCAACATTAAAGCCGCTGCCATTCCACGTCCATCACCAATACCACCTGCTGCAACCACTGGAATTGTTAGCGCATCTACAACTTGCGGTACAATACTCATCGTTGTTAATTTGCCAATATGTCCCCCAGCTTCCATTCCTTCAACTATCACCGCATCAGCACCTATTTTTTCCATTCTAGCACCTAAAGCAACAGAAGGAATCACTGGAATTACTTTAATATTATGTTCTTTAAAACGAGTCATATATTTGCTAGGATTACCAGCTCCAGTTGTAACTACTGGTACATTCTCTTCACAAACTAAATCTACGATATCCTGTGAAAAAGGTGAGAGCAGCATAATATTAACTCCGAAAGGTTTATCTGTCATTTCTTTGATTTTTTTGATCTCAGCTTGAACAACTTCTCTTGGCGCATTACCACCTGCGATAATTCCAAGACCTCCTGCTTCTGAAACGGCACCTGCCAAAGAAGCATCTGCAATCCAAGCCATACCACCTTGAAAAATGGGGTATTCAATTCCAATCAATTCACATATCTTCGACTGCATAAATTACATCCTTCAAATTATAGAATAATTAAGCAAAAAAGGACTGGAACAAAACTCAATAAGTTTAGTACCAGCCTTTCTAATTTCAATGAGCAGTGTGAAAAAGCCAGGCTCTTCAGCAATTGTTGAGAATCTCGCAGAACTTGGTTCATCCAACTTCTCTATTTCACCTAATTGCTTTGATTATTATGCTTTTTGTTTTTCTACATATGTTACTAAATCTTGAACGGTCGTGATACCATCTTCAGATTCGATTTTTATATCGAAAGCATCTTCGATTTCATTGATGATTTGGAATAAGTCTAAGCTATCCGCATCTAATTCTTCTTGAATGTTTGTTGTTAATTTTACTTCCTCAGGTTCTTTACCTAATTCTTCTACAATAATTGCTTGAATTTTTTCGAATACCATGTGTATATTCCTCCAATAATTTTCTTTTTTTAGTTTATATAGTCACAGTTTTACAGCGTTATGAGTATTGAACCCCACGTTAAACCACCGCCGTAGCCTGTTAACACAATTTTTTGTTTGGAGCCTAATTGAAGCACTCCTTTTTCTACTGATTCATCCAATAATAACGGGATGCTTGCAGCAGAGGTATTGCCATTATATTCCATATTTGTGAGAAATTTCTCTCTTGGAACTTTGAGCTTTTTCGATATTTTTTCAATGATTCGTTTGTTTGCTTGGTGTAACAATAAATAATCTACATCTTCTTCTACAATTTCCCGAATATTGTTCGTTACATCATTCAATGAAAAATCGTAAATATCTCTGCCAGCCATTTGTAGATAACCAGAACTTTCAGCTGTTCCAGAATAAAAAGGACTCTTATTTTCTAAATAACCAGAAGTTAGTGACCTAGCTCTGCCGCCATCAGCCTGCAGTTTTTCGTTTAGAAAATGCTCTTCATTACTTGCTTCCAATAGTACACCTGCTGCTCCATCACCGAATAGTACAGCCGTACTGCGGTCTTCCCAATCAAGGACTTTAGATAACGTTTCACCACCGATGACCATACCAAGCTTTTTCCCAGTACTGATCAATTTTTCACCCATACTTAATGCATAGACAAAACCACTACATGCAGCACTGATATCAAAAGCAAATGCTCGAGTAGCTGAAATACTCCCTTGAACAAGGCAAGCAACTGAAGGTGTACCATAATCTGGCGTCATCGTTGCCACAAGGATAAAATCCAACTCTTCAGCGCTTTTTCCAGATTTTTTTAGTAACTTTTCAGCTACTTTGATACATAAGTCCGAAGTGTTTTCATTTGTAACAATATTTCTTGAACGTATGCCAGTTCGACTGGAAATCCATTCATCGGAAGTATCCATCATCGTCGCAAGTTGATCATTGGATACTACATTTTCAGGAGCATAACGGCTCGTACAAGTTATTTTTGCATGTTGATTCATCTTGGTCCTCACTTTTATTTATATTCCTTTAAGAAATCATGAAGATTCTTCAATGCTTTTAATAAAGCTTGTTCTTCCGTTTTATCCATTCCGTTTAAAATTCTCTTAACCATTTCTCTATGGAAGTGCTGATGAACACGAAAAAGTAATTTTCCTTTTTTGGTCAAACCTAACTTGACTACTCGACGATCATCTTCACTTCGTATGCGTTCAACATAACCTTTTTTCACAAGGTTATTGATTGCTACGGTCAATGTTCCAACAGTGATTGACAATTCTTTGGCAACTTCAGAAGAAGTCTTTTTCTTATACATTCCAATTGCTTCAATTGTGTGCATTTCAGTAATGGATAAGTCATTAAATTGTGATTTCTTTAATTCAGATTCTTCAATCGTCAAAATATCGTTAAAGACACTGACAAGATAATCATTGACTGTTTCTAAATTAGGTTCCATATGTGCGCACCATCCATATACTTTGATTATCAAATCATTTGATGTTCAAACTATATCGTATATAAAAAGAGATTGCAAGTAAAATAGTTGATTTTTTATTTTTTTTAATCAAAAATAAGTTCGTTTCATAACTAAAATTGACCAGCTATGTTGAATTGACTGTAATTTATTTTAGTTTGACTATCAAATAATATTTTGAATTTGTATTGAAAAAGAATGTCCAATTATGACTTTGAAATCATTGATAAGAGATAAATTTTGTTCCCATTAATATTTATAGAAAAAACTATTAAACAACTGCTGAAGCACTTCTTGCTATGTTAGTCACTGCAAATATAAAAAAATCCTGTGGCGTACAAAATTGTACGCCACAGGATTTTCGATTATTGTGATTAATTTTGTTAAATACTTACTAAAATTTACTAATTATTGAATTAAATCATAAATTTCCATCGCAACGATATCAATATTATCAAATTGATAACTTTGTTGAGAATCAGTTTCTGTTAATTCAAATGTTTCAGTTGATTTATCATAAGTTACAATGCATTTTTCAGCACCTTCACGTTCAAAACGACGAACTTGAATTTCGTTGTCAGTTGCTTCAGTCATCGCTTCAAGTCGCTTGATAATCGCCACAAGTTGTGAATGTTTCATAAATGGGCCTCCCTTTAAAAACTAGTTCTGTACCATTGTAACAAAACATTGTCTATCTTGCATGATTTTTCGTCATTTTTTTTAATTTTTTTGCTGTTCTTTAATTTTTGACTGTCGGCTGCTTTCCATCAGTCCACCAGAGCTTGATCAGCGCTTGTGTTCCATCGTTTTCAAGTCCTTTATTAGCAAGCTTTTCATAAAGTTCTGTAGCTAATTTAGTTGAAGGTAACTCAAGATCCATTTTCTCTGCCTCATCCAAGGCAATCTTTAAATCTTTTATAAAATGCTTTACAAAAAAACCAGGAGAATAATTTTCTTTCAAAATCCTTGGGCTGTAGTTGCTTAGTGACCAATTTGCTGCACTTCCACCAGACAGAGTTTCAATAACTTTGTCTAAGTCTAAACCGGCTTTATTCGCATAAACCATCATTTCAGTCATACCAGTCATTGTTCCAGCTATCATGATTTGATTGGCCATTTTAGTATGTTGACCTTTTCCAGAGGTACCATGTAATGTAAAAGTTTTCCCAAATGTTTCAAAAATTGGAACTACTTGATGATACGTTGCTTGATCTCCGCCAACCATGATCGTCAAGGTCCCATTTTTAGCTCCCAAATCCCCTCCTGATACAGGAGCATCCAATGCTATACCACCTAATTCATTTGCCTTCACCGCTATTTTTTTGGCTAATGTTGGGGTGCTTGTGGTCAAATCAACGAGTATCTTATTCGTAATATCTTGCGAAAAAATACCATTCTCCTCAAAGTAGATAGTCTCAACATCGTTTGGAAAACCTACCATTGTAAAAATAATGTCACTACTTGCAGTGATTGCCGCTGGAGTATCTTGCCAAACAGCGCCTTCTTGTACTAGCTCATCCGTTTTATTCTTTGTTCGATTATAAACATTTACTTCCAAACCTTGCTTCATCATATTTCTGACAATTGCTGCACCCATAACTCCTGTTCCAATGAATCCAATTTGTGGCATAGTTATCCCCTCCATTTTTAAGTATGAACATCTATTTTCTTAAAGAAGTTAATTTGACCTTGATTCGTTCAATTGAAACTGCAGCTTCTTTATCTATAATAAGTTGATCGTAGTATTTGATCATCTCTTCATAAAATTCAAACATTTTATTTCCAAAATGAGTTGCTGATATTTCATATAACTTTTCCTTTAAAATAGTTTCATCTGATTTGATCTCAGAGTCAACATAATTAATGAAGGCAGAAGCAAAATGAGCATCTTTTTTGAATGTTATCCCCAAGCTTTCATGATCAAATAAATTATTTAAATACGCATTTCCTTCAACGACACACGGAACACCAGAAGCCATCGCCTCCGTGTAAGTCAATCCTTGTGTTTCAGAAGTTGAAGCACTGACAAAGTAATCAGCAGCCTTATAGTAAATAGCAACCTGATCATTTGGTACTTCACCAACAAATTGAATTTTATCATTTATTCCTAACTCTTCACCCAAACAACGCAACTTCTCAACGTATGGACCGTCTCCCACAATGACAAAACGCGCATTTGGAAAACGTTCAAAAATAGTAGGTAACCCTTGTACAATTGCTTGAATGTTTTTTTCATATGAAATACGACTCAAAGATAATAGCATAATATTATCATCCGTTAAACCTAATTCTTCACGAAGTTCTTTTTTCATTTGAAATGTAATATCAGGTCTTTCGAATTTTTTAATATCGATTCCTGTCGGGATGATTCTCATCGGTGACGTTACGCCATATTCTTTTAATTTATCGATCACTCTTTCACTTGGACACACTACTCCTGTTGTATGATTTGCAAAAAAACGAGAAAAATACTTTACATGTGTTGGACGTACAACTTTTCCTTTTGCGATATAATGTAGATAGTCCTCATACATAGTATGGTATGTGTGGATAACTGGAACTTTAAGTTTTTTTCCTACCATTTTGCCCAATAAGCCAGCACCAAATTCAGTATGTGTATGAATCAAATCCAAGTCTAACTCTTTAGCAATTAGATAAGCATACCACATACCACGTACGACAATTCGGCGATCTTTGAATGACACAAAAGGAACACTGGGCATCCGAATAACATCTTCTTCAATGTCTTTTGCATTTGGATCAGTAGTTGTAAAAATATAAACCTGATGACCTTTTTGCTCTAACTCTTCTTTTAGTGTCTTAATGGATGTTGCAACACCACTAACTTGAGGAAAATATGTATCAGTAAAAAAACCAAATTTCAATTTGTTCACCTCCATTATTTTTACTGCTGTGTTTGCTCTTTTTTCGCTTAACTTTCACTACTCAGAACCTTTTCATAAACATCTTTTAGTTCAAGTCCAATCCGTTCAATACTCTTCTGTTTAGCAACTGCATAACCCGCTTGACATGTATTCGGTATTTTATCTTCAACAAGTGCTTCGATTAAATAGGCAAATTCGTCATTCGTCTTTCCCATATAACAATTCAATTTATCCTCAAGCCACCCTTTATATACAGGAATATCTCTCACCAATACTTGCTGTTTACTGGCTAAAGCTTCTAAGATGACAATCCCCTCCGTTTCCTCATAAGAAGGAAAGAAAAAGAGATTTGCTGCTGAATAAGCACCTTCAATGATATCACCTTTAATATAGCCTGGAAAGTCTACATTTGCTGGATGTTCTTCTTTAACAATTGTTCGAATTGCCCTAGGAATAGAATACATCGGCGTATGCCCAAACCAGATAAAATGATAGTCCGGAAATTTTCTTGCTAGTTCAACAAAATCAATAATTCCTTTTCTTTCAAAATATAGACCTACACAAATAATTATTTTTTGGTTATTTTCTATTTTAAAATACTCTTTAAATTTTTCTTCTTTTTCTTTAGAATATTCAAATCGATTCAAGTCAATTCCATTTGAAATTGAAGCAATCGGAACTGTTATACCATAACCTTTTAATAAGTCCTTCGAATACAGGGTAGGTGTAATTAAATAATCGGCTTTAGAATACAAACTAACTAAGTATTTCTTAACTAAAGGAGATATCTGATTTGATCCAATGAATGAATTCCGAAAATCCTCCTCTGTTGAGTGTGCGTGATAAATAATTTTTTTTCCCATTTTTTTTGCTTTATTTACCATACTATGGCTGTTGATTCCATAAGTATTAATATGTAAAATGTCATAATCTGTACAATCTGCATCTAATGTATACTCTATCCCCACTTCAGAGAGCGCCCGCTTCTGATGATCTAACGCTCGTCCTATTCCAGACTTCGCTAATATTTTTTCACCTTCAAAATATAATAGAATCTTCACATTGCTCCTCCTAACTTCTTTAAACTATTATAACATAGGTTAAAGAGTCCCTCACTCAATCTAAAGTCCTAATTCTATCAGCTTACAATTATTATATCAAAAAATAGCCTGAGAAAGCTATTCTCCCCAAAAATAGCTTCATTATATGACAAAACTGTTAGACTGAGATAATAAATTTATCAATTTCTTATTCTATCAAATAATAAAATTTATTTTACTATAGAAATAAAAAAAAACGAAAACTTATTAAGTCTTCGTTTTTTACTCCGGCAGTAGGACTCGAACCTACGACATCATGATTAACAGTCATGCGCTACTACCAACTGAGCTATGCCGGAATAATTAGCGTGGCGACGTCCTACTCTCACAAAGGGAAACCCTTCACTACAATCGGCGCTAAGAAGCTTAACTTCTGTGTTCGGCATGGGAACAGGTGTATCCTTCTCGCTATCGCCACCACACTGGGTGTTGTTGCTATTTAATTGAGTGCTTTTTATTCACTCAAAACTGGATTGAAGTAGTAATCAAACAGCCCGAAATACTTTTTTATTTCGTTTCTTTGGTTAAGTCCTCGACCGATTAGTATTGGTCCGCTCCGTACATCACTGCACTTCCACTTCCAACCTATCTACCTGATCATCTCTCAGGGGTCTTACTTTCTTAAAGAAATGGGAAATCTCATCTTGAGGTGGGCTTCACACTTAGATGCTTTCAGCGTTTATCCCTTCCCTACATAGCTACCCAGCAATGCCCTTGGCAGAACAACTGGTACACCAGCGGTAAGTCCATCCCGGTCCTCTCGTACTAAGGACAGCTCCTCTCAAATTTCCAACGCCCGCGACGGATAGGGACCGAACTGTCTCACGACGTTCTGAACCCAGCTCGCGTGCCGCTTTAATGGGCGAACAGCCCAACCCTTGGGACCGACTACAGCCCCAGGATGCGACGAGCCGACATCGAGGTGCCAAACCTCCCCGTCGATGTGGACTCTTGGGGGAGATAAGCCTGTTATCCCCAGGGTAGCTTTTATCCGTTGAGCGATGGCCCTTCCATGCGGAACCACCGGATCACTAAGCCCGACTTTCGTCCCTGCTCGACTTGTAAGTCTCGCAGTCAAGCTCCCTTCTGCCTTTACACTCTGCGAATGATTTCCAACCATTCTGAGGGAACCTTTGGGCGCCTCCGTTACTCTTTAGGAGGCGACCGCCCCAGTCAAACTGCCCACCTGACACTGTCTCCCACCACGATAAGTGGTGCGGGTTAGAGGGTTCATAACACAAGGGTAGTATCCCACCAGCGCCTCCACCGAAACTAGCGTTCCGGGTTCATCGGCTCCTACCTATCCTGTACATGTGGTACAAACACTCAATATCAAGCTACAGTAAAGCTCCATGGGGTCTTTCCGTCCTGTCGCGGGTAACCTGCATCTTCACAGGTACTAAAATTTCACCGAGTCTCTCGTTGAGACAGTGCCCAAATCGTTACGCCTTTCGTGCGGGTCGGAACTTACCCGACAAGGAATTTCGCTACCTTAGGACCGTTATAGTTACGGCCGCCGTTTACTGGGGCTTCAATTCTGAGCTTCGCCGAAGCTAACCCATCCTCTTAACCTTCCAGCACCGGGCAGGCGTCAGCCCCTATACTTCATCTTTCGATTTTGCAGAGACCTGTGTTTTTGATAAACAGTCGCTTGGGCCTATTCACTGCGGCTGACCGAAGTCAGCACCCCTTCTCCCGAAGTTACGGGGTCATTTTGCCGAGTTCCTTAACGAGAGTTCGCTCGCTCACCTTAGGATACTCTCCTCGACTACCTGTGTCGGTTTACGGTACGGGCAGTTGTTTTCTCACTAGAAGCTTTTCTTGACAGTGTGACATCAGGAACTTCGGTACTATTATTTCCCTCCCCATCACAGCTTGTCCGTACAGAGTAAAGCATTTGACTCTACTCAAGACTTACTGCTTGGACATGCACTTCCAGTCGCATGCATTCCTTAGCCTCCTGCGTCCCTCCATTGCTCAAACAAAAACAACTGGTACAGGAATATCAACCTGTTGTCCATCGCCTACGCCTTTCGGCCTCGGCTTAGGTCCCGACTAACCCTGGGCGGACGAGCCTTCCCCAGGAAACCTTAGTCATACGGTGGACGGGATTCTCACCCGTCTTTCGCTACTCATACCGGCATTCTCACTTCTAAGCGCTCCAGCCGTCCTCACGATCGACCTTCAACGCCCTTAGAACGCTCTCCTACCATTACACCAGAGGTGTAATCCACAGCTTCGGTAATATGTTTAGCCCCGGTACATTTTCGGCGCAGGGTCACTCGACTAGTGAGCTATTACGCACTCTTTAAATGGTGGCTGCTTCTGAGCCAACATCCTAGTTGTCTGTGCAACCCCACATCCTTTTCCACTTAACATATATTTTGGGACCTTAGCTGGTGGTCTGGGCTGTTTCCCTTTCGACTACGGATCTTATCACTCGCAGTCTGACTCCCGGATATAAATGAATGGCATTCGGAGTTTATCTGAATTCGGTAACCCGAGATGGGCCCCTAGTCCAAACAGTGCTCTACCTCCATCATTCTTAATTCCGAGGCTAGCCCTAAAGCTATTTCGGAGAGAACCAGCTATCTCCAAGTTCGTTTGGAATTTCTCCGCTACCCACAGCTCATCCCCGCACTTTTCAACGTACGTGGGTTCGGTCCTCCAGTGCGTTTTACCACACCTTCAACCTGGCCATGGGTAGATCACATGGTTTCGGGTCTACGACTACATACTCATTCGCCCTATTCAGACTCGCTTTCGCTGCGGCTCCGGCTCTTCACCTTAACCTCGCATGCAATCGTAACTCGCCGGTTCATTCTACAAAAGGCACGCCATTACCCATTAACGGGCTTTGACTTGTTGTAGGCACACGGTTTCAGGATCTATTTCACTCCCCTTCCGGGGTGCTTTTCACCTTTCCCTCACGGTACTGGTTCACTATCGGTCATTAGGGAGTATTTAGCCTTGCGGGATGGTCCCCGCGGATTCCGACGGAATTTCTCGTGTTCCGCCGTACTCAGGATCCTCCTAGGTGTTGCCAACATTTCGTCTACGGGGCTATTACCCACTTTGGCGAACCTTTCCAAGTTCTTCGACTATCTTGACAGACTACCACAACGGAGTCCTACAACCCCAACAAGCAAGCTTGTTGGTTTGGGCTTTTCCCGTTTCGCTCGCCGCTACTCAGGGAATCGAATTTTCTTTCTCTTCCTGCAGGTACTTAGATGTTTCAGTTCTCTGCGTCTACCTCTAACCAGCTATGTATTCACTGGAAAGTAACATCCTATAAAAGATGCTGGGTTTCCCCATTCGGAAATCTCTGGATCATAGCTCACTTACAGCTCCCCAAAGCATATCGGTGTTAGTCCCGTCCTTCATCGGCTCCTAATGCCAAGGCATCCACCGTGCGCCCTTATTCACTTAACCTTATGATCTTACGATCAATTGTTTGGTTCGTTTCTCTAGCGATAGAGGCGTCACCAATAAAATAAGCTTCGAACAGTTAATTAACTCTTCAACGCGGTGTTCTCGGTTTGTTTTGATTACTTTTTTACTTCAATATCCAGTTTTCAATGAACAATCTTAATAACCTAACGGTTACTAATGGAGCCTAGCGGGATCGAACCGCTGACCTCCTGCGTGCAAAGCAGGCGCTCTCCCATCTGAGCTAAGGCCCCATAATGCTATTAATTTAAGAGTAAACCTCTCAAAACTGAACAAAGTATCGACGAATGTGTAAGTTTCCGTAATATTCCTTAGAAAGGAGGTGATCCAGCCGCACCTTCCGATACGGCTACCTTGTTACGACTTCACCCCAATCATCTATCCCACCTTAGGCGGCTGGCTCCACAAGGGTTACCTCACCGACTTCGGGTGTTACAAACTTTCGTGGTGTGACGGGCGGTGTGTACAAGGCCCGGGAACGTATTCACCGCGGCGTGCTGATCCGCGATTACTAGCGATTCCGGCTTCATGTAGGCGAGTTGCAGCCTACAATCCGAACTGAGAGAAGCTTTAAGAGATTTGCATGACCTCGCGGTCTAGCGACTCGTTGTACTTCCCATTGTAGCACGTGTGTAGCCCAGGTCATAAGGGGCATGATGATTTGACGTCATCCCCACCTTCCTCCGGTTTGTCACCGGCAGTCTCGCTAGAGTGCCCAACTGAATGATGGCAACTAACAATAAGGGTTGCGCTCGTTGCGGGACTTAACCCAACATCTCACGACACGAGCTGACGACAACCATGCACCACCTGTCACTTTGTCCCCGAAGGGAAAGCTCGATCTCTCGAGTGGTCAAAGGATGTCAAGACCTGGTAAGGTTCTTCGCGTTGCTTCGAATTAAACCACATGCTCCACCGCTTGTGCGGGCCCCCGTCAATTCCTTTGAGTTTCAACCTTGCGGTCGTACTCCCCAGGCGGAGTGCTTAATGCGTTAGCTGCAGCACTGAAGGGCGGAAACCCTCCAACACTTAGCACTCATCGTTTACGGCGTGGACTACCAGGGTATCTAATCCTGTTTGCTCCCCACGCTTTCGAGCCTCAGCGTCAGTTACAGACCAGAGAGTCGCCTTCGCCACTGGTGTTCCTCCATATATCTACGCATTTCACCGCTACACATGGAATTCCACTCTCCTCTTCTGCACTCAAGTCTCCCAGTTTCCAATGACCCTCCCCGGTTGAGCCGGGGGCTTTCACATCAGACTTAAGAAACCGCCTGCGCTCGCTTTACGCCCAATAAATCCGGACAACGCTTGCCACCTACGTATTACCGCGGCTGCTGGCACGTAGTTAGCCGTGGCTTTCTGGTTAGATACCGTCAAGGCAAGAGCAGTTACTCTCCTACTTGTTCTTCTCTAACAACAGAGTTTTACGATCCGAAAACCTTCTTCACTCACGCGGCGTTGCTCGGTCAGACTTTCGTCCATTGCCGAAGATTCCCTACTGCTGCCTCCCGTAGGAGTCTGGGCCGTGTCTCAGTCCCAGTGTGGCCGATCACCCTCTCAGGTCGGCTATGCATCATGGCCTTGGTGAGCCGTTACCTCACCAACTAGCTAATGCACCGCGGGTCCATCCATCAGTGACACCCGAAAGCGTCTTTCAAATCTACACCATGCGGTGTTGACTATTATGCGGTATTAGCACCTGTTTCCAAGTGTTATCCCCCTCTGATGGGTAGGTTACCCACGTGTTACTCACCCGTCCGCCACTCCTCTTTTCAAATGAGTGCAAGCACTCGGTAGAAAAGAAGCGTTCGACTTGCATGTATTAGGCACGCCGCCAGCGTTCGTCCTGAGCCAGGATCAAACTCTCATAATAAAAGTTGAACACAATCCGAAGATTGTTAAGCTCATTTGGTTGCTAGCATATTGCTTCGCTTTGTTAAAAATTGTTGTTTGTTTTTACCGTTGTAAAAACAACCTACACATTTGGTTCGTCTTACTTTGTTCAGTTTTCAAAGGTCTACTGTGTTACCTCGCAGCAACTTTTATATCATATCAAATCTCCGATTCAATGTCAACACTTTTTTTAAAAAGTTTCAAAGTTTTTTCTGCTTGATGTTATCGAATGTTTTGCGACAACTTCATTAGTTTATCAGGTTATTTGTTATTTGTCAACAACTTTCTTCCTGATCTTTCAAGTTTTTTTAGAACCTGAAACGTTATTCTATTTTTGTCATTCAGCGCATTTCATCAGTGCCTTGCGACAAGATATAATATACCAAGTTTTTCTTTGTTGGTCAACCATTTTTTTCTTAAAAGTTTAAAATCTTTTCGCTTATATTTCTTCTCACTATCTACACTTTCGTATTTGAGATATAAATTTGATTTAAGCTTGCCATTTTTGTTGAAATACCAATTAATCACGATTGTTTCTCAAAAATCATAAGAAAATAGTTCGAATTTTTCATTATTCGAATCTCTTGCACTTCCAATGTTTATGAATTCATTTTCTTGATAGAACTGTATTAATTTCTGATTACTGGCTAAACAATCCAAACGCAACTCAGATACTTCATCACTAAATTTCGATTTTAAAGTATTCAACAATTCTTTCCCATAAGATTTTCCTCTATACATCGGACGAACAATTACGCGATGTAGGTAGTAGGCTGCTTGATCAAATCCAAAATTGTTCCAAAGTAGTTTGTCCCACTCAGATGGTGTTTTCCAAGCAATCGTCATTCCTATTAATTGATTCTTACTATTATAGAAGAAGTAAACTTCACCTTTTGCAACAGCCTCTACTAACCCATGCCTGTCTTCTCCTTGTAAAATATCTGACCATTGATCACTTCCTGTTTCTTTAAGCCATTCAGCACTTTCTTTCAATAAACACATAGCTATTTGTGTTTCTTCTATTGTTGCCTTGTTTAATTTCATAATAATTATCCTCTACAAAATGTATTTAAAAAAACGGGACAAAACTAGTGTTTAGTTTTGTTCCGTCCTAAAATCAGGAATAAAAAGTGTACAATAATAACATCTTCTTATTTTTTATGTATCTGTTTTGTTTTAAAACATCGGTACTCCTTCAATATCATAAGAAGCTAGTAAATTTTTTAATTCAGATGGTTTTTCCCATACGTACCTGTCATCAATCTTAGGAACTACATGTTCCTCATTCATTTCAAACACAAATAAAGGCATATTTTCAGCATCTGTATGTGCATTTGTTAACTCGACCAAATTAATTGAAGTAACATCTAGTTGAATTTCTTCTTTAAAAACTTGCAACATGCTCGCTAATCCTGTCATATCTTCAGAAACTTTTGTTGTAACAAACGCCATTGACTCCCCAACGGGATGAACAAGAAACTTTTTCGAACCGTCATTTAAGTTCAGCATAATAGTACCAGCGACTTTTTTGTTAGACAAAACATCCACCTCAATTAATTTTTGTTTTCATAAACTAGGGAAATTGTACCATATTTTCTGAAAAAAAACAGAATTATTTCTCAAGCAGTGCATTCATTGCTTCATCAGTCCAAATCGGAAGCTCTTTTTCTAAGGTTTCAAAACCGATTTTCTTATTTTTATTCGTGAAATATTTTTTTCGTCGATGATTTGGTTGTTGTATTTGGCTCTCCAACGTCCTCAATGACAAACTGATTTTTTTTGAATATTCATCGATATCGATTACTTGAACGTGCACTTTTTGTCCAACGGTCAATAAACTATGAATGTTTTTAGTATAACCAGCTTGTACTTCTGAGACATGTATCAATCCCTGAATTGTATCATTTAATGAAACAAACGCACCGTAAGGCTGTAAACCTGTAATAGCTCCCTCAAGAATCATCCCTATTTTATATTCCATACTATTTATCCTCTTTTCGTTATCCAATCAAAATGATTTTCTCAATTAAAATAATATCATGTTCCTTTAAAAAGTGCATGAATTTATTTCCAGTATTATTACATTATTTATTATTAATTTTTTTGTTCATATTCTATTCAAACTACATTATACTATAGTTAAGTCTTGGTTAACGAAAAATGTTTTCAAATAGAAAGGAAGATTTGAATGGTAGAATTTGATGTAGTATATAACCGCCGTGATACGAATTGTTCTAAGTGGGATTCCATTAAAGACACATATAAAGAAGGAGACTTATTACCACTTTGGATAGCTGATATGGATTTTAAAGCGAATCCGCAGGTACTTGATGCATTAAAGAGTACAGTGGCACAAGGTATTTTAGGTTATTCTTCTGCCCCAGATTCATTATATGAAGCAATCCAAAGCTGGCAGAAACGCCATCATGATTATTTTGTTAGTAAAGAGGCGATTCTTTTCAATAGCGGCGTTGTACCTAGCCTCTCTTTGGCTATCCAAGCATATACTGAACCTGGTGATACAATTTTAATTCATGATCCTGTTTACCCTCCCTTTGCCAAAGTTGTTGAACAAAACAATCGAAAACTGGTTCGTAGTCCTTTACTAATAGCCCAAGAACACTTTATTATGGATCTAGAAGAGCTGGAAAAACAAATCGTTGCTGAAAATGTGCGTCTTTTCATTCTTTGTAATCCTCATAATCCTGGTGGACGTGTTTGGACGAAAAATGAGCTGGAGGATTTTGGTAAACTATGTGCGAAACATGATGTGCTTGTCGTCAGCGATGAAATCCATCAAGATTTAATTTTCGATCCTCATGTGTTTACAACGTTCATGAATGTTCATTCAACATTTAAAGACTTCTCGATTACTTTGACTGCAGCAACAAAAACGTTTAATTTAGCTGGCATTAAAAACTCAATGGTTTTCATCGAAAATCATGATTTACGCAAAAAATTTATCGAAGCTCAAGAACAAAATTTCCAGAATGAGATTAATACTTTCGGCTATGTAGGAACTGAAGCTGCTTATCGATATGGCGATAATTGGTTAAAAGAGTTACTAGCTTATCTAAAAGAAAATATTGATATCGTTAGTAAATTTTTGAAAACTGAACTTCCTGAAGTTAAAATGATGCATCCAGAAGGAACATATTTGATCTGGCTAGATTTTTCAGCTTTTAATTTGACTGACACTCAACTACAAAAACAACTCGTACACACGGGGAAAGTCGTACTAAATCAAGGGATCACTTTTGGTCCAACTGGTACACAACATATGCGCTTAAATGTTGCTTGTCCGAAAGAAACACTTTTAGAAGGGTTACGGAGAATCAAATATTCTTTTGAATAAAACTAAAAGTGACTGGGAAATAACTCTATGAGTTACAACCCAGTCACCTAAAATCCGAATAAACGGCAGGAGCAGAAGCAAACTCTTCTGTCCCAACCTCATTTTGGAAATTGTAAGGCTGTTATTCGCTAATTTCGACTGTATCGATGACTACATCAAATGTTGGACGATCTTGAGAGTCTCTTTGTACTCCACCGATTTCATCGACTACATCCATACCTTCTACAACATGACCAAAGACT
This sequence comes from Enterococcus sp. AMC1251, assembly GCF_058216535.1. NCBI lineage: Bacteria > Bacillati > Bacillota > Bacilli > Lactobacillales > Enterococcaceae > Enterococcus > Enterococcus sp. AMC1251. The sequence continues at coordinate 2,810,314 of NZ_CM177098.1, forward strand.
GTATGACGGAAATCCAACCAGGGGGTTCCGCCTTTTTTGTAGGCTTCAATCACTTCTGTAGGAAATCCTGCTCCTTCAAGTTGCCCCATCATATTTGCTGGAACATTTTGATTGTTTACGATGAAAAATTGGCTGCCGTTAGTATTTGGACCAGCATTTGCCATTGATAGTGCACCACGTAAATTGAACACATCTTTTGAAAATTCATCTTCAAATTTTTCGCCATAAATACTTTCGCCACCCATACCTGTTCCGGTAGGATCGCCACCTTGGATCATGAAATCAGGAATAACACGATGAAAAATCACACCATCGTAATAGCCCTTTTTCGCTAGTTGAACAAAGTTTTCAACTGTTTTAGGTGCATTTTCTGGAAAAAGTTGAACAGTAATATCTCCACGGTTGGTTTTTATCACAGCTTTGGGACCTTTTACATTCGCTAAGTTTAATTGTGGAAATTCTGACATAGTTATTTCCTCCTCGTTAATTTTTTACTTACTCATAATATCATAAACAACTTCACTTGAAAATTCCAACATCTTTGATACTCTTTAAAGAGAAGCTTTTTTCACAAACTCTTACTTGCTTTTTTCTGTTACTAATGATATTTTGTGAAAAACGATATACTGCATTTTTGGTTTCATTTTATCATAGTCGAAAACTTTTTTATTATAGTAACTGGAGGTAATATTGATGTCTGATTCAAAAAACATTTATGATCTAACTATTGTTGGCGCAGGTCCTGTTGGTCTTTTCGCCGCTTTTTATGCAGGGATTCGTAAAGCGAAAACAAAAATCATTGATAGTTTGCCCCAACTTGGAGGACAACTTTCTACGCTTTACCCTGAAAAATATATTTATGATATTCCCGGTTTTCCCGCAATTAAAGCCAGTGAACTGATCGGAAATTTGGAAAAACAAATTGCTCCTTTTGCTCATAAAACTTGTTTAGAAGAAGAAGTGAACAATTTGGTTCAAGAAGATGGTCACTTGCGTATTGAGACATCAAAAGGTGTTCACTACTCAAAAGCAGTTATTTTCGCAATCGGAAACGGCTCATTTCAACCACGACGCCTAACGATTGATGGCGCTAAAGAATTGGAAGGTAATCACGTTCATTATTATGTTACAGATATGAATAAATTTTCTGGGAAAAAAATTGCTATAGCTGGTGGTGGCGATTCTGCAATTGACTGGGCTTTGATGTTGGAGCCAATTGCAGAAGAAGTTTCGATTATTCATCGTCGACCTGAGTTTCGTGGACATGAACACAGTGTAGATAATTTGAAAAACTCTGATGTAGCCATCTACACACCTTATGTTATCGATCAGCTATTAATAGAGAATAATTCATTCAAAGGTATTCAATTGAAAGAAACCAAAGCAGATAATTTTGAAAAACTTGATTTGGATTCTTTAATCATTAATTATGGATTTACTTCATCATTGAGTCATTTAAAGGACTGGGGATTAGATGTTAGTCGAAACGCGATCGAAGTTAATTCGGATATGTCGACAAATATTCCTGGAGTTTACGCTGTTGGTGATATTTGTAATTATGACGGAAAAGTAAAACTGATCGCCACAGGATTCGGTGAAGCTCCTACTGCAGTAAATAATGCACTGCATTTTATTAAGCCAGATACAAGAACACAACCTATGCATAGTACTAGTCTATTTGAAGGAAAAGAAGCGAAAATGCTTTAATAAAAAAAGGAACTTGCCGTTTATCAGTAAGTTCCATTTTTTTACTTCATTTCTTCCTGCCAAAGTAAAATAGCTTTCTTTATATTTTCAACAAGCTCTTCTGGTGTGCCCCCCGTAATACGTTCTCCTTCAAATAAAACAAAGAATGTTTGGGCACAAAGAACACACTCATTCATACAAGAATAAGAAATCACGTCGCCATTTTCTTCTATGAATAGATCATTTAATAGCAGTTCTCCGCCTTTAGCTAAATTTTGTTCACAACACTCTATTAGTGGATTCATTGATTTTCTCCTTGCCTTTTTATCTTTAGATAGTATACCATTGATGTATTATAAGTTTAAAAATGATGCATTGGAGGAGTTTTATTTTGGTAATAAAAGGTGAAACGTTAGAGAAGAAGGCTCGTCAGTTGTTAAAAGACCGAGGTGTCGAGATAGAAGATTTGGCAGATCTTGTTTTCTTTTTGCAAAAACCTTACATGAAAAATCTTGATTTAACAACTTGTATAAAACATATTGATAGTGTTTTATCGAAACGCGAAGTCCACAACACGATCATTACTGGTATTCAATTGGATATTTTAGCTGAAGAAAAAAAATTACTTCATCCTTTACAAGAAATTTTAGAAGAAGATGAAGGTCTTTACGGTATTGATGAAATTTTAGCACTTTCGATCGTGAATGTTTATGGCTCAATTGGTTTTACAAATTATGGCTATATTGATAAAGTAAAACCTGGTATTTTAGCCAAATTGAATTCTCACGAAGGACCTCATGTTCATACTTTTTTAGATGATATCGTCGGTGCTATCGCTGCAGCTGCAGCTAGTCGGTTAGCTCATTCTCAACCTGATAAAAGCGTGATCACACAATGATTTTTCGTACAAAAAGATAATATAAAATTTCTTAATCAATGTTAGTACCTACTTATACAAAGAATTCTGCTCTTTTTTATATTTTTAATAGCTTTTCAATTGCATCGATAGTAACTCTTACATTATAATAAGTTTAAAGTATACGACATCCTCTTATACTTATGTTTAAAGTTACCACTATAGGCAAAAAGAGTTCCTTCTGATTTTAAATGAACCTTTTTTTCGGTAATTGATTTTCTTCCCCAATAGATAAATCAAATGCCTATAGTGGTAAACTTTATTCAACATACATCAGTCGTTAAATCATACCTACATGTAATCAACAAGGATGTTAAAAGCAAGAAATAGAAGTAAAAAATTAAAAAAACGGCATCAGAATTTCTTCCAATACCGTTGTATTGTTTAACTAGTAAAAGCTAGAATATTCATCTTCTCGTGTATTTTTAGGGATAGATATTTTTCTGAGACTTGAGTACAATAAATCATGTTAGTGCTTTTGTATTGACGAGAGTAACTTGATCAGTCAGTGTCCGCTGACTTTTCAGGGCTTCCCAGTTTGGCGTTCACCAAACTGGGAAGTGCTTTTTTTATTTTATTCGTTCACTTCCATCCTGTAATTATTGTACAAGATGGATGAATGTTTCGTAATGCTGATTCTACTTTGTTGTTTCATTAAAAATCGATTTTATTTAATAAATAATAAACGGAAGGCTTTTATCATTATTTTTTAAATAAGTAGAAATTCTTGTTAACCTAAGATTATTTAGTTTAATTACTTAAAAATCATTGATTATGATTACTGACTTGTCGATACAGTCATTTTGAGTGCTTGTAATGGATCAAGGTGTTGAATCGTGTAGACTGTCATCCCTTTTTGCCAAACCACCGAATTTGTTTGATAATTATCACTTACACTAGCTGTTAAAGATATTTGTCCAACATTTTGAGGAGCTGGGAGCATCGCAGTCTCTAAATAAGCCACAGCTTCTTTTGCTAAAGGTTCAGCTACTTCTCCCCCTATATTTGAAGCTCTAACAACCATGCTCCAATTTCCTTCTTGCCATGATAAAAAGCTAGAACCTGCGGCACCTTGTTGATATCCCGTAATTCCATACCCTAAATCGATCTGACTTCCACCATTATCAATAATTTGATTGACAGCTCCTGCAGCAGCTGCATTTGAAGCATAGGATTTTTTCTCGAATGAGGCGATTGGTTGTAAGTCATTGACTACAAGATCATTGATCGCAATCCCATGGTTTTCAGCATAGTATAAAATTCTAAAATTCCCTTGATCAGCAGTACCCGTAGTTGCAGCAGTCAAATACTCAGCTGTTTGGCTTGTTAATATTGCTTGTGGTAACTGGTCATTTGGAAAGTCTTTATTTAGCTGATTTAAAATGGTATCCGCTTGTTTTGCAGGTACACTATTTTCTGTTTTAACCGCAGATTGGCTTTCACTTGTCTTTGTTTCTGATGATGACGATTTTGTTAACGTTTGGCTTGTACTGGATTTTGTAGTTGCTTTACTCGTTGATTTGACGGTTTGACTAGTTTTTTCGGTACTTTTAGCTGTAGTTGAACTTTCAGCACTCTTACCTTTCCCTCCACAAGCAACTAGAGATAGACCTGCGAGTATTATCAACGAATAGATGTATTTCTTTTTCATTTTTCGTCCTCCTAGTAATTTCTTTTCTTTAGTTTATCATTAAATAATAGAATACTCACTTCATAAGATTAATCGATTCAATGGCAGGCATAAAAAAATGGAAACAAAGAAAGAGAAGCTATATTCCATCTTTAAAATGTCGGAAGACATCGATGGAATACCCTTCTCGTAAAGTTGATACTTAATGAATAAACGTCAGGAATCGTTAATTAATCGTTATTCTCATTAATCATTGTTCAAACAAATGATATTGTCTCGTTCAATTTTTATCTTCTAATTTTTCGGATAAATTTTCAACTAATTTTGTTAATTCATCTACTTTATTATTTAACTGTTCTATACCTTCGTTTGTCATTATAGTCTTTTTCTTATTCATTTTTTTGTCTTTAAAATAATTTGTTATTGTGGATGTTAATATACCAATAAAGCCGATACCAAACAGCATTGTTATAGCAGCTATAATTTTCCCCAAGCCCGTTTCCGGCACTATATCTCCATAGCCTACGGTCGTCATTGTTACAATGCTCCACCAAATACTGTCCTCATAACTGATGTTTTCAACCACACTAAAAAAACCACTTCCTACAAATACAATACAAGCACTAGCATACAATGCGTATATAAATCCGTTTCTATATAAAATACTATTCTTGTTATGACCTAATTTTGCTAATAAACTTACGATTCTAAATATTCTATTTGATTTTGCTAAGATGCCGATATTCAAAAAACTTAAAGGAATGATTGCTAGTAAATCGAATATATTCTCTATGAAGTACTTTTTTTTATTCGTTGATAGTATTAACCTCACTAAATAACTAATAGTGAATAATAGCAATATAGAGGTATCTATTACATTATAAGGAAAACTGCTAATGTTAATTATACCTGCCAAACTCAATATAAAAAGAAATATCCAAAAAAAAGTTAGTGTAAAATCACCTATGACATAAAGTTTATGTGAAGTCTTTTGACTCAAATTAATTCATCTCCTCTAAAAATATATAATTATTTGCATTTAAGAACTGTTCATACGTTTATTCGTTTGTTTCTGGTATTTGAAATAGTACTTTCCTTCAATCCATTACTTCGAATTTATCCTGCATTTTTCTAAATTTATTAAGCAATTTAGATTTGTTTTTTTCGTTTACTTCATTATTATTAAAAATTATTAAAAAATTTTACTTTAAACATCTAATCACATTATCTATCTTAATATTAAAAATCTCAACTAAATACTAGGCAACTTGTCACAGAGATATAAAAAGAAAAAATTCATTCGCTAAATGGAAAGCTATATACGTATACTCCTATTCACAATATGCTTTATTACTTTTTCTTGTGGAGTTTATCAATCAAAAAAAGAGTCCTCGGATTAGAGCACTCCTAAATCTTCACAAACTATAATAACCATCACGTGTAAGCAAATCAATCAAACGTTTAATAAATATCTCTTTCCCTTCACTTCTCGCTAGATAATCAACATGATAAACTTCAGCTACAACTTCAATGATTCTTGGAAAAATCCGATTAAATACTAGTGAATCACTTTTTCTAACTGCCAAAGCAAGCACCAATTCAATCTTTTTACCACCCCAATCCATCCGTCCACTTGACTGAATCACCATAATTCCTGTTTGCAATGCATCATACTTTATTGCATGGGGAATCGCAATTTTACTTGGAAAAGCTGTGGAAGAAAGTAGCTCCCTTTCTTCTAACTCCTTTTTAAATTTTTTTTCAACATAGCCATTCTCTAAAAAAACAGCCATAATCTTCTCAAAAATCAGCCCTCGATCTAGATCCTGGTGCAACTGCAAATAGAAATCCTCTGAAATCCATTCGGGAAGTGTCTCCCATAAAAACTGTCGATACTTTTCATAATAAATCAGCTCGATTTTCAATCTTACCTTATTTATATCATTATTAGTAACAAACTCCTTGATCGTGACAATTTCTTTATACATACACAAGTTAGGAATCTCGTTTTTTCCAAAAGTCGTCAGCACCAAATCAGCTTTAATTAAGTTCTCAGTTTGTGAAAAATCCTCATAAACATTCATAATCTTAAGATCTTTCGCAAAGTTTTCCAACAATTTTGAAGTTATCTTTTTTTCCATATGCAAATAAGAAGGTGTCACAATAACGGTTTGGAGCTTTTTATCTTCCTCCGTCTTATTATCTATAAAGGTGCCTATATGCAAAGCAAGAAAGGAAATCTCATCTTCATTGATCTCAATTTTCAATTGCTCTGACAATAACGATGCCATATAAACCGCAATATCAAAAAGAATCGGGTATTTTATTTTAATATCGAGCAAGTTAAAATTTCTAAAGGAACGATTCTCTTGTGCACGATTATACAAATTTTGTACGTGATAAATTAATTTTTGTCGAAACTGATTATCTGAAAAATCTAATAAATAGACAGTGGAAATTCCTTCTAAAACGGTATCTAATATCGGATATAGTTCTTTACTGATATAACCATCGCAAACTTGAGGATCATGCTTGATTTCTGAGTAACATAATACTACTAGCTCTAACCTATCCTGACTATGTAGCTCTATGTTAAAGTTTTTTTTTAACTCTTCACAAATTAAATTAATCACTTTTTCAGTCGTAGAATGCTGATAATTAACTAGTAATTTATTGGATGTTTTCGACTCATTTAACTCAGCTGATTTGACTTTGGAGCGATCAATAGCTACAACTAAATGAAGAATAAAATTTTGAAAAAAGTAAGTATTCAGTAAGAGATCATACTTTTTAAACGCCTTACGAGAAATCTTCATCACATTGCTTAAATTTAAATCTCCAAGAAATTTCTGAATATCCTCTCTAAAAGACGTCCCTTGCGAATGCTGCTCCTTAATCAATTCCACTATTAAATCACGTTTCTTCTTTTCACTTCCTGTTAAAATATATCGGCTTTGCTTTTGATAAATCTTCAGTTTATACTTCTTAGCTATCGAACTAAGCGCAGCTAAATCAGAGCGAATCGTAGCATCTGAAACATAAAGTGAGTCTGCTAAATCAAACAACTCTATCCCTCTATCTCCACTTTTAAAAAGCCGACGAAGAATATGAAAGCGACGGTTATTCATTGAATTACCTTTTGGATGAATAGAGTGGATGCTTTTAAATAGATTCATGCGATAACCTTCACGACTAGACTCAATCAGAAGCGGATCTTCAGCATTGATTTTCTGAATGTAAGAACGAATCGTTCTATCTGTCACACCTATAATTTCCGCTAGCTTCTTAGCTGACACATAATTTTCAGTCTCCTGTTTACGCAAATAACTTATGAGCGTATCTATTTTGTTCATCAAACACTCTTCCTTTTTATAAATTTTTGCACCGCCTGATTCAATCACAGATTTATACCAATCAAAGCTTTCTTTTTTCATACGCTTTTTTGTCCCATTCCCGTCATCATCTATATCCACATAAATAAAACCATAACGTTTTGACATTTGTTGTGAGGAGCAGCTGACGATATCAATGGGTCCCCAAACACAATATGCAATAATTTCTGCGCCATCATAAATCGCGCGACCAACTTGCTCGATATGGTCACCTAAATAACTAGTACGATAATCATCACGTATTATATCATCCTCAATTTTATCATACATACCTAAACCATTTTCAGCAATGAGAATTGGCTTTTGATATCGATCCCAGTATTGAGAGAGCGTATTGTATAAGCCTTGCGGATCAATTTCCCAGCCCCAAGGATTAGAAGCTAAATAAGGATTAGGCGTAATAGAATCAGCTTTATTTATATTTTTAGCTGAATCCACCATTTGAGAAAAGTAATAGGAAATTGCTAAATAATCCATGGGGTTCTCTTTTAAAATACGCAATTCGTTTGCTGTTATATCAACGGAAATTTGATTTTCTTTAAAATAGTTCCAAACAAATTTAGGGTATTCGCCTCTAAATTGCACATCAGTGAAAAAATATTGCATGCGATTATGTTGCATGGCTAATACAATATCATCAGGTTTGCATGAGTACGGATACGTTGTGCCATCTGCTACCATTGTACCTACCTGTACATCTGCATCAAGTGTTTTTGCATAAGCTCTGACTTTAGCTGCTGCTACTAATTGATGATGCACTCCTTGATATTCTGCTTGCTCTATATTTTCGTATTTGTCCTTACAAATACCTAATGATAACCATGGTTCTACCTGTATCATATTAATTTGATTTATTACAATCCAATACTTCACCTTATGGGAAAATCGATCTAATAAGCATTTACCATATCGTTCAAACAGTTGAATTACTTCTTTATTTGTCCAGCCACCGTACTTTAACGTTAAATGAATAGGCATTTCATAATGAAGCATTGTAATAATAGGCTCCATTCCTAGCGAACGTATTTTATCAATCAGCTTTTCATAATATTCTAAAGCCACTTCATTTGGTAGGCTTTCATCCCCATTTGGAAATATCCGAGACCAATCAATTGACGTTCTAAAAGCTTTAAGACCCATTTCCGCCAATAATTCTAAGTCGCTATCATACGTATGATAAAAATCAATACCGTAACGTTTTGGGAAAAAGTGGCTAGTATCTTCCAAACCTTTTTTTACCATTGTTGATGTCATACCTTGTTTTTCTAATCTCTGAATTTCTTCATTGGACAAGCCTTTCAAATAAGGTTGTACATCCGAAGAATTAGGTTTTTTACCGTCGACTGTATAAGCTCCCTCGGATTGACTCGCAGCAATAGCCCCTCCCCATAAAAAATCTTTAGGAAAATCTGCATATTTATTTGCTCTCATATTTATTCTTCCTCCATTAACTCTTTATCTATTGCAAGTGCTTGTTTATCATAAATTTTAAAAAATGGTAGATAAATTAACCATGAGACAATAAAAATAACGAAAACTAATAAAATTCCTGCAATTGATCTTGTCATAATCCAACTTTGAATGACTGTTGGTACATACCATAACTGAAAAGGTTGATAAGGGATTGGCACGAGTCCAAGATTTAATGAGAACCAAACAATCAGCGGTCCAAGCAAGCCATTAATCCACATGGGAATCATTAAAATCGGATTGAACGCAATCGGTGTACCGAAAATAATCGGTTCATTAATGTTAAAAACAGAAGGAATAATTGACGCTTTCCCAATCATACGTAATCTAGAAGATTTCGCCATAAATGCCAGCATAATACATAAAGATAAGGTTGTACCTCCGCCACCGATTAAAAATAAATTAACGGCTTCGCTGGTATAAATCAAAGAGGCTGAACCACCTGCTGCGACTGCCCTTTGATTCTGAGCAATTGCAGGAAGTGTAATTGCAATTTGCACAGGATAAAGCACCCAACTTGAGATACCAAATGTGTACAAAAAAGAAAAAGCCAAGAAGTTGATGATCAAAAAGCCCCAGAAGCCACCACCTAAATGAATTAAAGGCTCAAATAAACTATTAATTGCTTCAGAAAGATTTATTTGCAAGTGAAAAGTAAAGAACCAACCGATTAACAAAATAAGTGTAATGGGGATCAGTGTGTTAAACCAAACTGCTACAAAATCTGGAATCGCTGACTCTTCACCAATCAATTTCCATTTAGAAAAAAAGTGCATCACAACTCCAACAAATGTTCCTGCAATCAGTGCTGCAATCATTCCACCCGTTCCAAATAAATTCAAATCAAAAGAAATAATTCCTTCAGCACTAATACTTGGAAAGACAATGATTAAAAAAAAAGCAACTCCTGCTAAACTTGCCTGTTTTTCAACATCAATATGCTTTTTATGTTTCATCACAGATTGTGGAATCAAAAAGGAAAGAAATAATGAGAATAATCCAAATGAAAATGTACTAATCATCGAAAGGTCCGGAAACAGATTCCAATAATCGTGTACAATTGAAAAAATCGTTGCAAAAGAGCCAATGAAAACTAGTGGCATTGATGTTAAAATTGCATCTTGAATGGAAGCTACCCAACTATTTTTAGCAATCTTATTTACTTTGGGAGAAAATCTATCCGTCATCCACTCCATAAATTTATCCATTTTTTTATCCTCCTATTTTTTGATAAATTTTAATAATTTCTTTCATCATATTTATTTCGGACATAACCGTCATCAAAGTATCTTGAGCATGACCAAATAAGGGGGAATAAGGAACTGTTAGTCCGTCAGCTTCTTTTTGTAAGGTATCGGTTTGAGATTTATGAGCTTCAATAATTTCTTTACTTGCCAATTGCAATAATTCTTCTGACTCGTTAAAAAATCCGCTCGATGCTTTACCAACTGCCTGAAAAATATAATCACGTGCATTCCCCGCATGCAAGATGACTTGCATCGATAATAAGTTTAATCCTTCTCTATCAATAGATTTCATTATTCTGCCTCCTCTTGCAACGTTTTTTTCGCAAAATTAATTAGACCGTTACCATCTAATGCTCCATAGACACGTTGCGGAATTAGTCCACATTTAATTCCTTCAGTGGTACAAATTTCCTTCACATCATCTATCATGTATTTTAAATGCGGAGCAATTAGTAATAAATCATATTCTGATAAATTCTCAGAAAGTTCCGATTCGCTACGTGCTTTTATCTCATAATCTAGTTCCTTCTTTTTTGCTGCTGTTCTAGCTGCAGCCGCCATAAATCCTGATGAGGCTCCTGTGCCACACATTAATAAAATTTTTTCAGTCATAAAAATTCCTCCTTGCTTAAAAAACGTAATGGGTTTATCCAACTTCAACTGAAAGACAAGAAACATTGATTGTGACGATTTTTGTCATGCTCTATTTTATTTCTTCTTCAAGAAGCTAGACCCTACAGATCGGTAACTTTATTGTTAAATCCATCATAGCAAGCGTATGAAGCAAATACATTTATTTATCTTTCCTATTACTAGGAAGAGAGGAAAAATGGGTAGATACAAATAAAATAAGACATTCCCATAATCGAAAATGTTGAGAAAGCAAGAACTTGATAGAAGAGTCTTTTCTTTCCGTTTTTGAGTAGATTAAAATAATAGTTAGTATCATATTGAAACGGTGTTGAATTTTTATAGCCTATTTTTAACCACTATATTGATATCTATATTTAGTATGATATAGTTAATCTATAAAAATAGTTTGTAGTAAGTCCACGCTCTATTTAGGAGGAGTTATGAAAAAATTAAATTACTTCTTTTTGCTTCTCTTTTTAGTTATCTTAATTGGTTGTAGGCAAGAATCGGAACCAAAAATTGATAAAAAAAAGATTGATACTAAGACAATCCAAAAAGTTGTCGGAGAATGGAAAGATGATAGTTACGATTATGATAACTATATAATTACAAGTGATAATAGAATAATTGATTTTAATTCAACAATTTTGATAATTGATTTTACTGAAGATAACAGAATCTATAGTCATGAAAAGAATGATGAAAAATTTCATTACGACTTTGTCATCGAAAAAAACAGTTTAATAGTACATCGTTCTTATGAGATAGAACAATCTTCGAATGAACCCCTCGTTGGTGGATCCTTAGCTCCTCTCACACTGATGAAAGAAGTAAAGATGTCCAGAACTAATATCTTAGGTGATTGGAAACCGCTTGAGAATGATTCCATCAAGTCTATTCGAATTGAAACCTCCTTCGACTTTAGTAGATATAATATTATAATTACTAAAAATGATGGTTCCACAAAAATTGAACTTCTGTCTCTCATTTCTGAAAGAAAAAACGCCGAATTTCATTTTACTAATGAGAACTCAACAATGAATTATCTTTTCTCAAACTATGATAATTCTAAGTTAACCATTACACCTATTAACATTGAAAATGATACTGAAGTTCCAGAAAAAGCTTGGAATTTAAAAAGAATTAGCGGATGATAGAATAAAAAAAGGGGCGGATCAGAATATATCGCATACTATACTCTATTGAAAATGCTCTAAAGAATTTATTTAGAACAAAAGAATTATTTTTGACCTTTATTATAATTTTCTTAATTGGTTGTTTTATTTTTACCAGTTATTATTTATTAAACTTTTTTCATTCTTGGAAAATCTTATTAGCAGACGAAAAAAATTTTATCGCTTTGATTCCTATAAATATTTTTCAGTTCTTAATAGCTATTATTTTTTGTACCCTATTTACTTTTTTAATTTTATATACTAAAAATACGTTTCGGTCATTTTTCTTAATTCAAAAAAATGATATTCTAACAATGAGTTTTATTGGAATTTCTTTTCCTACATTGAGTTTTGAATTTGCCATTCAACCTGTCATTTGCTTGAGTTTACTCTTACCTCTTTCTGCTGTCATTGGAAGAAAAATTGTTAACAAATTTATTTCAGATTTTATGAGCAATCTTAATTTGACCCTAAATACTCATAATGAATTGTTTTTTATAATTTTATTTATCTCATTTCCCTGCATACTAGTATTCTTTTCCATATTCTTCTTTATCAGACGAATGATAAAACTATGAAAAACGATGACATTTAACGCTTTTGAAACCGCTTCATCCATTTTAAATATTAAACTTGACTAACAATGCATATTGGGAAATGATATTGTCAAATTACAAACTTCTTTCATGCGATCTCGGACTAATAGATCAACCACATCATTTTTTCCTGATTTTTTAAGGAATCAAATGGCTGGGCCTCACTCTCAGAAAATGCATCTGGTACAGGTTGAATAGCTTGTTGTAATAAGTGAAACTGTTTTTTGGTTCTTCTACCAACTTGCTTACTTTATTTTTCCATTCCAAGCTCATCTTGAACGCATTAGAGAATAGTGCTTTTTCAGATAAACAAAGAAGCGTAGATGAATTTTCCCTCTACGCTTCCATTCATAGCTATTCGATTTAATTATTTGGAGTTTGTTCACCAACATTAGTTGACACAGAGCCATTTTTTTATTTTTTTAATTGTTGATGCGCAGTTTTCACAATTTTTTCGATATCAACTACATCTTCACTAATTCCTTTACCATCTGTTGAAGTCAAGTAAGCTAAAAATTCAATGTTTCCTTCTCCACCAGTAATAGGCGAATAATCTAAGCCACTAACTGAATATCCATGTTCTTTAGCAAATGAAAGGATATCATTTAAAACAAATTCATGTGTTTCAGGTTCACGAACAATCCCTTTTTTTCCTACTAGTTCTTTGCCAGCTTCAAATTGGGGTTTGATCAATGCAACCACTTTACCATCTGATTTCAAAATTTTATGCAAGGGAGGTAAAATCAATTTCAAAGAGATAAATGATACATCAATAGTGGCCATATCTGGAATACCTTCTTTAAAGTCTTCTGGTGTGCTATATCTGAAATTCGTCCGTTCCATCACAACGACTCGTTCATCTTGACGAATTTTCCATGCTAATTGATTGTAGCCAACATCCAAAGCATAGCTCAAGCGTACGCCATTTTGTAAAGCCACATCAGTAAATCCTCCCGTAGAGGAACCAATATCCAACATGATTTTGTCCGTCACATCTAATTCAAATACATCCAATGCTTTTTCCAGTTTCAACCCGCCACGAGAAACATACGGCAATGTTTGGCCTTTTACTTGAAGTGGTGTTTCAATCAAAATTTTCTCGCCAGGTTTATCTAATCGCTCATTTTTATCGTTATAAACAAGTCCTGCCATCACTGCTCGTTTGGCCTTTTCTCTTGTTTCAAATAATCCTTGAGTAAACGCTAAAATATCGACGCGCTCTTTTTTCATAAGTGCCCTCTTTCTATCCTAACCGCAATTGTTCTAAGAATTCTTGTAATAATTCAGAATGAAATTCCGAACTGTTTTTTTTAATTGTAGCTAACGTATCGCTGCCTATTGTTAATTGTTCATTTAGCGCTTCTCTGGCACCTTCTAATCCCAGCAAACTTGGGTACGTGCTTTTGTTTAAGGCTTCATCACGTCCAACTTGCTTGCCTAATTCTTCTTTTGAACTCGTTGCATCCAGCAAGTCATCTTTGATCTGAAAAGCTAAACCTAAATGTTTGGCAAAAATGCCTAATAAATCAACCACTTCTTCTGGTTGCTCAGCTAAAATGCCACCGGCTAAAAGAGCAAACTCAATCAAAGCCCCTGTTTTCTTTTCGTGAACATCCACTAGTTCAGCTAACAACAATGATCGTTTTTCTCCTTGTAAATCCCCAGCTTGCCCTGCGACCATCCCTTGTGTACCAGCCGCCTTGCTTAATAGCTGAATCAACAATATTTTTTGATTTGACTCGATTTGACTGAGCGCTACTAATTGAAAAGCAGCAGTAAGCAGACCATCGCCTGCTAAAATTGCATGGGCTTCACCAAAGACTTTATGATTTGTTGGTTTCCCACGACGTAAATCATCATCATCCATCGCTGGCAGATCATCATGGATCAACGAATAGGTATGAATCATTTCTAAAGCTGCTGCAACTTGATAATCCTGTGTCTGTACGTTTTTATTGAATGAACGAATCGCTGCTAACACTAAAAGCGGGCGAAACCGTTTTCCCCCAGCATGGATTGAATACAACATTGCTTCTTTTAACTGCTCATTTGTAGTATAGTCATTGATAAAATTTTCCATTTCTTTTTCAATAAGCGGTAAACTTTGCTTACGAAAATCATCGAAAGCTTCCATCAATTATCCTCACTCTCTTCAAATGAGACTTCTTCATTTTGTTCTGTCATGACTTTTGTCAGTGTCTTTTCAGCCTTTTCTAACGTATCCTGACACTGCTTACTTAAAGCCATCCCTTCTTGAAAAGCGACTAGCGCTTCTTCTAAAGGAACATCTCCACGCTCTAAACGTTGGACGATTTCTTCTAATTCGATTAACGATTCTTCAAATGTTTTTTCGACTGCTTTTTCTTTAGCCATTTTTTTACTCCTCTTCAGCGGATGTTATTTTTTCAATCACCGTATCTACTACACCATCTACATAATGGATTTGAATATTTTCTTTCGGTTGCAGTTCATTGACTGATTTGATCACTTGCTGTTCTTTGGTCGTGTAGCTATATCCTCGGCCCATGATTTTTAATGGACTTAACAAATCCAGTTGTTGAACAGCAGAAGTGAATTGTTTTTCTTTATCTTTCATGTATTGTTCCATACGATCATGAAGCGATTGGTTTAAATACTTGAGTTTCTGCTGTCCTTCTCTGATTTGACCTTGGGGCGTTTGTTGCCTAAACTGGGCAATAATTTCTTGCGCTGTGCGTTGTTTTTGATGATAAACAGTTTCCATCGATTGAATCAAACGTTGTGTCATTCGATCTAATTTAATTGTTTGTGCTTCATATAAACGGTCTGGTTGTTTGAATACATATGAATTTTTCAACCGTTGATATCGTTCATTTTTTTGTTGTAATTGATAGAGAAAACTTTGCTCTAAGCGAGTTTGCCGATCGTTGATTTTTAGTAGTTCTTCATTCAATACCGGAACGGCTAATTCTGCTGCTGCAGTCGGCGTTGCAGCTCTCACATCAGCTACCATGTCAGCAATCGTTACATCTGTCTCATGTCCTACTGAAGAAATAACTGGTGTCTTTGCCTCATAAATCGCTCTAGCCACTCGTTCTTCATTAAACGGCCATAAGTCCTCGATAGAACCGCCGCCACGACCAAGAATCATCGTGTCAAAAGTCCCTAATTCTTCAATGCGGTGAATATTGCGGGCAATATCATCAGCAGCCTGATCTCCTTGCACTAACGTGGGAAATAAAACAAGCTGGGCAATCGGGTATCTTCGTTTTACTGTTGTAATGATATCTCGAATAACGGCTCCGCTAGGACTTGTAACAACGGCAATCCGTTTAGGATATCTTGGCAACATTTTTTTAGGCCCTTCAAATAAACCTTCTTTACCTAATTTCTCACGCAACTCTGCCAAAGCTTGATACAAAGCCCCCACGCCATCTGGCTCCATATGCTCTACATAGATTTGATAAGATCCGCCACTTTCATACAATGAAATACGACCAACTAAAAGAACTTTCATTCCTTCTTTTGGTTGAAATTTCAACTTTTGAAACGCCGATTTAAACATGATTGCGGAAATCTTCGCCCCATCATCTTTTAAACTAAAATACTGATGAGCATTAGGACGCAAGCGAAAATTGGACATTTCCCCAGTTAAATAAACCCGTTCCAAATATGGATCAGCATCAAATTTACGTTTTAAATATTTTGTTAAGGCTGTAACTGTTAAATATTGCTGCTCCATCTTCTCACCTTACTTTTGTTTTTTAGCGGCCTCTACCGTTTGATACATCAACATTGTGATCGTCATTGGTCCAACGCCTTTTGGTACTGGCGTAATAAAGCTTGCAATAGGGGACACTTCATCGAATTTTACATCGCCGATCAATTTTCCATTCTCGTCTCGATTCATACCAACATCTATCACAACTGCACCAGGTTTTATAAATTCTTTTGTCACAAAATGCCCACGACCAATCGCCACAACTAGAATATCTGCTTCTCTAGCCATAGCAGGTAAATCAACGGTTCTAGAATGCGCGATCGTAACCGTAGCATTTTTCATCATCAGCAGTTGTGCCATTGGTTTTCCAACTATATTACTTCGTCCGATCACAACTGCTCGTTTGCCTTCTAAGTCAATATTATAAGCTTCAAACATTTTCATGATGCCGTATGGTGTACAAGGAATCATCGTTGGTTCCCCAATAAACAGTTGCCCCATATTCATTGGATGGAAACCATCGACATCTTTTTTAGGATCTACAGCTAACAACACTTTTTCTTCATCAATGTGCTTTGGTAACGGCAACTGAACTAATATGCCGTGATAGTCTTGATCTTGATTGTATTGTCCGATTACAGCAAGCAGTTCTGCTTCTGAAATGGTTTCAGGCAAACGTTCGATTTTTGAGCGGATACCGATTTTAGCTGCTGCTATGTCTTTATTTTTTACATACGTTTGACTTGCTTGATTTTCACCAACTAATAAAACAACTAAACCTGGACGAATGCCTTTTTTTTCAAGTTCTTGCACTTCTTCTTTGATTTGCGCCTGCATTTTATCTGCTAGTTCGCGGCCGTTGATTAACTCTCCCATAAGCTCACTCCTCGTTTTTATCTATATTGTTTTATTTTAGCATAATTCGGTTAGTCTTAACACTCTATGATTTCTTATATTTTCCAAATGAAAAAAGATTCAAAGTATCTCTACTTTGAATCAATCTCTTTCATCACATTCGCTAAAACACCGTTAACAAACTTTCTAGAACGGTCATCGCTATATTTTTTTGCAAGCTCAATTGCTTCATCTAAAGCAACGGTATTGGGAACATCCCCAACATAAAGCATCTCAAAAATAGCCATACGCAAAATGATCAAATCCATCTTAGCAATACGCGTAATCGACCAGTTATTTCCTAAATGTCTTTTGATGATCTCGTCAAGTTCTGCTTTTCGATCGCAAACGCCGCCTACCAATAAGTCTAAGTAAGTTGGGATAAATTCTTCCCCGTCTTCACTAATGATTTCTTGATTATCTAACTCCAATGCATAAGAAATCGCATCTTGTTTTGTTAAGTCAACATTAAAATCTAAAGGAAACAACGCTTGAAGCGCCTTTTCACGAATCTCGTGACGAGTAAAACTTGGCTTACTCATTTTCTCCCTCATCTTCTGGGAAAAATTCATCAAAATCTGGTTCTGGTAATTTTTCTGGAACTACAGCTACTACATGAATATTGACTTCAACTAAATCGATATCTGTCATAAACAACACTTGTTGTTTCACACGGTCTTGCATCTCTAAAGCTACTTTAGGTACTGAAATACCATAATTTAAGTAACAGTAAATATCAACTTTTAGCCCTTCTTCTTCTCTTAAATAAACACCTTTACCGTGAGCAGCACGGCCAAGAAATTCTGTTACATTATTAGCAAATGTTCCACGCATACCATAGACACCATCTATTTTAGACGCTGCAATACCAATAATGACTTCAATTACTTCTGGTGCGATAACGATCTCACCTAAAGAATCTTTTGTATTGATTACTAGATTTTTTTCTTCAGTCATTTTAATCCTCCTTATAATAAAAGCGTAGCAGGCTCGTCCTGTCTCGACAGAAAAATAGGAAGAACTGACTGAGGCTCTTTTTGTCTCATTCAGTTTTTATCTTTTTTCCGAGAGACAATCCTGCGAAGCTAGATAATACATAGTAACAACGTTCCGCTTCTCTACATCTTGTACTTTTCAATATCAGTTCATTTCACTCACTGTGTTTCAAAGAAAAAGCGCAGCAGACTCATCCTGTCTCGACAGGAAAATAGGAATATCAAGAGAACGCCGTTTTTCGTCACAATTCATTTACCTATCTATGTTTTCATTCTTCCTTAGTTTATCATTAATCCATTCGTTTCGCTACCAAAAAAACTATGAGAAAATGAGTCGAAAATATTTTTATAGTATTATCAATTCTTTAGGTGAGTGTGTCAAAACTCGGTTACCTTCTTTCGTAATCAATAGATCATCCTCGATCCTAACACCACCAAGACCAGGTAAATAGATTCCTGGTTCATCCGTGATCACATTTCCAGCAACAAATTGTTTATCCGCTCTAAAGGAAACATTTGGTCCTTCATGAATCTCTAAACCAATCCCATGACCTGTACTATGTCCAAATGCTTCGCCGTATCCGTAAGAAGCAATATGATCACGAGCAATCGCATCCAGTTGAATACCAGTTAAGCCTGGTCTTGCTTCGTCTAATACCTTTAATTGTGCTTCTAAAACGATTTGATAAATGTCTTTCAGTTTACTATCTGGCTCGCCAATCGCAAATGTCCGGGTCATATCTGAAACGTATCCTTCATAATAACACCCAAAATCCAACGTGATCAGATCACCTTTTTCAATAACTTTTTCACTAGCAACACCGTGTGGCATCGCAGAGCGAACACCACTTGCTACGATTGTTTCAAAAGATACACCACTTGCGCCTAAAGAACGCATAAAAAAATCTAATTGATTGGCAATTTCGATTTCTGTCATACCAGGTTTAATGACTGTCAAAATATGCTTAAACCCAAGATCAGCAATACTACAGGCTTTTTCAATGATCGCAATTTCTTCTTCATCTTTAACTTCACGTAATTCTTCGATCAGACCTGCCACTGGAATTAGATCACAAGGCATGAGTTCTTCTAACAAACTATATTCCGCAAAACTGACAAACGTCTCTTCAAAAGCTATATTGGTCAACTGTTCTTTTTCTGCAATTGCTACAACTTCATCATAAATCAGTCCGGAATTTTGAATAATTTCAAACCCGTATGCTTGCTCTCCTGCTTGCTCTGTGTAACGAAAATCAGTGACAAAAAAGGCTTTGTCTAAGGTAATCACTGCGAGTCCAGTTGTTCCTGTAAAATTTGTCAAATAACGTAAATTGTACGGACTTGTAACCAAAAATCCTGAAAGATCATTTCTTTTCATTAATTCTCTTAATTTATTGACTCTTATCATCATTTTTTATCCTTCTTTCCTAATCAGTTCTTCTCTATTATAACAAATAATGATTTTTAAAAACACCGCAGACCTACAACCACTAAATTATTCTAAAGTTTCTATACTACAAGTTATATTTTATCACTTTTTAATTTTTTTTCGTTATAGTAAAGTTTGAAAGTGAGGTTAGTAATGAAAAAGCGATACTTTATCTATTTATTTCTATTAGCTATTGTCGGCATGACTCTTTATGCTTTTTTTATAGAACCGAAAAAAATTGTCACACATAATTACTCAGTAGGAACAAATAAAGGTCAAAAACCAGTCAAAATCGTACAACTTTCAGATATTCATATCCAAGAAAAATATCCTGTAGCACAATTAGAAAAAATCGTCACAACAGTCAATAAAGAAAAACCAGATATTATTTTATTTACAGGTGATTTATTTGATAACTACGCAAAATATGGACCAACTGAAGAAGTAGTTACAGCTTTGAGTCGATTAACAGCTCCTTTAGGAAAATACGCTGTTTGGGGCAATCATGATTACGGGGGTGGAGCGGCTCGTGTTTATCCTGAAATTTTGGCAGCTGCCGACTTTCAATTACTGGAAAATTCTGGCGTTAACATTCCACTAACTAATGGAAAATCTGTCTATATCGGCGGTTTAGATGATTCATTATTAGGTACTTCTTCAATCAATGACACATTGATTGATCGACAAAGTGACTACACTATTTTATTAAGCCACGAACCGGACAAGGCGGATGAAGTACTTGATCACAATATCCAACTGATTTTATCAGGTCACAGCCATGGAGGCCAAATCAAACTCCCTTTTATTATAATTAAAAATAGAATGGCTGAAAACTATTTTGAAGGGTTTTATCATTTAGAAAATGGGCCAACTTTATATGTCAATACAGGCTTAGGTACAACAAAAATCCCAGCACGTTTTAGCGTTCCACCAGAAATTGCTGTTTTTGATCTTTATGTGTAAATTTTTTTAGAAAAATCGGGACAGACGCTCATTTTAAAAAAAATTGCTTCTAATCCTGCCTTTTATTCAAATTTAAAACCCGAAACAAAACGGATATTTAGTTTTGTTCCGGGTTCTTCCTGTTAGTTTATGATAAATTTATTCTAGCACTTTAACACGACCGCCAATTTTATCAGCGAATTTTTCTGCATAATTTTTAGTTGGAAAAATTCGAGCACGATTTTTATCTCTTGTACGTTGCCCATCTTTACCAATATACCCATGCAATACTTTTACAGCGTACATCATCATTCCTCCTTTCTTTTTCATGGATAGAAGCTTATAGAACCTATCTTCATCCATTGCTGATGATTAACTATAACCAAAAGAACTTAACTGAAACATAAAAAACTTCAAATAAATGATAAACACTCATTAAGAAAAAATGAAGGTTAATTAACGTTCATTAAGAATGTTTGTTGTACTGGAAAAAATAAAAAGAGTAGAAATCAATATCCTTTTAACTCCTTATATCGTAGTTTACAAAAGTAACAGAAGCTTTCTTTCATTACTAAACAATAATATCTTTTGTTTTTCTATCCATATGTATTCTAGCTGTCCAAGTTTCAAAAGTGACCAATACAGGCTCTAAGTGATTTAATTCTTTTTGATAACTTGACAATTGAGATTCAACTGTTTCAAGTGACTCAATTTGTTCGACTGTAAACTTCCCTTTTAATAGTAGACTTTCATGTTTAGTCACTTCATAGCAACAAATTGCCCCCTTTGGATTCTCCTGAATATTCTTAATCGTCTCACCGTTCCCATCTAAATAAAACTGCAATTTTAATAACCCTTCTCTCCACAATGATTCAGAAACAGCAATAACCGTTGGAAAATCACGTTTATCAATTGTTGAAATCAAGAATACGGTACTTGAATTTAATAACCAGATAATTCGCTCATGTATTTCCATTATTGAAGGCCTCCATTAATTAATATTTTACTAATTGTAACAATTTTACATTTGTTTTAAAACGCTAGTTCCTCTTTTAAATCGATTTTTTCTTAAAAAGGTAATGAGGCTAGAACATAACTCTTCGAGTCACATCCCAACCTCAAGGAATCCGAATAAACGGTTAGCTATTTTCTTTTAACCAACTACCTTGTCGGCTCATACTTAAAATCATTCTACAGATCGGACCAACAAGCAATAATTGCAGTGGCAATGCCATAATCAAATTTTTAGCAAAAGCATCCATGTAGTAATTCAAAAAATTTTCAGTAAAACCAAATTGCATGAGAACGCCATACATCGACATAAAAAAGACCATTCCTAAAACCATGCAGCTCGAAACCGCAATGATCAGCTGGATTTTCTTCTCTTTATTAATAGGCAAAGCAAAAGCGATTTTTTTAGCTGGAGATGAAACAATTAAGACGTCAAATAGAAACGCTACAATAAATCCTGGCACCAACCCGCCTAATAAATTGCTTACTGAAAATTGTCCGTGCAATAAAAGATTATAGGCACTCATTGAAATCACCATTAAAAAGCAGACAATCGTTGTGAAAAATATTCCTTCTTTTTTGTTTTGTGGCATACATACACTCCTCTTTTTTCGATAACAGAGTTTATGCTACCATAAAAAAAAAATTTTCGTAAGTTAAAATTATAAAAAGGTAGTATAAATAGATGTTGTTTCCAAAAAGCAAGTTTAAAAAAATTTCTTTCACTATATCAAACTGACAATACCTCTTTTATCCTATACATCTTTGTTCAGTTTGCTACTCAAAAAATACCTTATTCCATAAATTGTTAAAGTAGCCATCGAAAATAGCTTAATAACTATTGCTAGTTTAAAGAGTATACTTGGTTGATAACCTACAACAAGCCTATTCTGACCTTTCGGCACCTCAATAATCAAACTACCCATCTTCGAAACTTTATAATCAGACTTAGATATTTTTTTACCATTCAATTCTACAGTACTACGATTATAAATTATTATTGGAAGCAACGTACCATTCTTACCTTGTTTATTCTCCCAATTTAATCCAATCTGATTATCTGATGTAACCTTTTTAAGCACGTTATTTTCATTATGGATAATTTCTGCTGAGTATGTTCCATAAGTATCAAATTTCTCCTTGCTGTAGTTAGGTAAATAATCGGAAGTCGGTTTTACGGCAATTGAAAATCCTTTTCCAAGCTGGTTGCGTCCGCCGAAAGCTTGCCTTATCTTTTCAGGATCACTTTCAACTATCTCTGATGCTCCCTTATCTTTTATCGGTTGATTCGACTTCCAAACATCTGAACTTGAAGTCATCTGCAGATTAATATTATTACAGCTAAGAATTGCCATAGTGGCAAAGAAAATTAAAATCGGTCGTCTAATGGATTGAGTTTTTTTAGCATCGACCTCAAGTACTATTTGTAGTCTAATTGCCACCCTAACAATAACAAAATACATGCAACACAAGCGAATTTTTGTGGAAACTGCATACCTTGGATAAATGTAACTCTCGCTGCAATAGCATTCCAAGGAAGCAATTTTGAAGAAAGAAGTAAAAAGAAAATCCCCACAGAATTAATCATTTTTTCTAAATTTGTGAGTTGTCTCCAAAATACAAAAGTAGTTACTGATTGAGAAATAAAAAGAAAGGAAAATATCAATACAAAAGTTGCCCATCCTGGTGTACCCATTGAAAAAGAGGGACTGTTTGAAAACATATCTTGTACAGGATACGGTCCAATTAAAGTATCTCGGGACAAATCTATTATACTTCCAAATGTATTAGCTGAAAGTGCTACAGCAATCAATATTGCAAAAAGCGTCTCCTTTATCATAGATAATAGAAGGGAATCAATCCTAATACGGCTAACACTGTAGAAAACATGTGAACAGATATTAGTAAAGCAATTGGAACACCTAGTAATAATGGTTTAATCGGTCTCTCTTCATTTTGTACCCTACGAATTGCTGGAAGAAATGCCAGCGGTAAAAAGGCTGCGCCCCAACCAGAATAGTTTGTGACTAATGCATAATATGCAATAGTTGAAGTAGACATATAAAAAGTAGATGCTATTATGGAATATGAATTTTTGACCATTGCATATCTACACAATATATACATTGAAAAGCCACTGACAAAAAAACATAAGAAAGATGAAACGATTTGAAACTTAACCCAAGTTCCAAATAAAGTTAATATAATGGCTTGAACTATAGCAAAATCCATCCCATACATCGCATTTACTATTCTTCCTGACTGAGCAAAGCCATATAACGACTGGAAATAATCAAAATTTCCTGTAGTCATTTGCTGATTTAAATCAAAGAGACCAAGACAAAAGCGTTTAGCTCCGAGAAATAAGAGGGCATTCACGAAAATTGCTTGTCAAATTTTTGTGACCAAGTAGGTACTATTCTACATCAGCTCGTACCTCGCTGTGTTTCACAGCAATTTCAGCTTATTTCCGAAGCCTTCAAAACTTAGTGCTTTAGCACTTAGAATTGGATGTGATCGGAGTGAAGCATAGCAGCTGCTTTTTGCTCGCCGTTTATTCAGATTTAGAGCGTGAAACAAAACTGATCTTTCGTTTTGTCCCACGCTCCTCATACTAATTGATTTAATTCTTTGGATTTTCTTTACCAATATTCGTTGACAAAGAGCCGATTTAAATATCTGTGTACCTCAAATAAAAAACCCTATCCCTTACTACACAAGGAATAGAGCCGATCAGTTCAAAAATTATTGAGCCACTGGATAAACAGACACTTGTTTTTTGTCACGGCCTTTACGTTCGAAACGTACTACGCCATCTACTTTAGCAAATAAAGTATCATCTCCACCAATACCTACGTTAGCTCCTGGATAAATTTTAGTTCCGCGTTGACGGTACAAAATTGATCCACCAGTTACTGCTTGTCCATCAGCACTTTTAGCGCCTAGGCGTTTAGATTCTGAATCACGTCCGTTGGAAGTAGAACCTCCACCTTTTTTGTGGGCGAATAATTGTAAATTCATGTTTAATAACATCGTCTGCACCTCCTATTTTTCGTTTATGGTTTTGACTTGAATAAATTCAAGATTTTCTTGCTCAACTGCTTGTAAACCTAATAGAAGGTTTTCCAAGAGAATTTGGGCAATGTTGGTTTGTTCCTGATTGGCATTTGAAATCACTTCAACATAAAGGTAACCACCTTCATCTTCGTTAGTTTCGACAATCGGTTCGAAACCAGCTAGCGCATCAATACCATTGACCGTGCTAATCGCTAAAGCAGATACAGCTGCACAAACGATGTCACTGCCATAGGGACCTGATTCCGCATGCCCTGAGACTTCAAAAGAAACAATTTGACCTGAGTCATTTCGTTTAAAAGAACTTTTAATCATTGATAGGCCTTCTTTCCTATGCAACTTAAAAGAATTATGCGTTGATTGCGTTGATTACAACTTTTGTATATGGTTGACGGTGACCTTGTTTGCGGTGAGTGTGTTTTTTAGGTTTGTATTTGAAAGTCACGACTTTCTTTTGTTTGCCGTGTTTTTCTACAGTTCCTTCGACAGTTGCACCTGCGACAGTTGGAGCTCCTACTTTCGTAGATTCGCCACCCACTAAGATAACTTCGTCAAAAACAACTTTTTCGCCAGCTTCTACGTCTAATTTTTCAACGTAAATTGCTTGACCTACCTCAACTTTTACTTGTTTACCACCAGTTTTGATAATTGCGTACATGCTATACAGCACCTCCTTCTTCTAGACTTAGACTCGCCATCCCAAGTGATGACTATTGCCATACTCATAAAACTTGTTCTGCGCGGTTGTAGCTGTGGAGTCCACAATTACAACATTAACATTGTATCAAAGTAAAGAAACAGAGTCAATAAAAACTTAATCATTTAACTATATAAACCTCTTTTCGAAAAAAAATTGTGTTATTTCAAATTTATGATTGACTTTGTTTTCTATGTTCATTATAATAAACTCTGTTGCGTTAACAATTTGCGCCAATAGCTCAGCTGGATAGAGCACTCGCCTTCTAAGCGAGCGGTCGGGAGTTCGAATCTCTCTTGGCGTATTCTTTTAAACGTTTATACAAAAAAAACACTGACCATTAACTGGTCAGTGTTTTTTTATTGATCTTAATTTTTATTTATCTTATGAAAGTTCTACTTTTCCAGTATATAATTGATGATAGATTCCTTTTTCTTCAAGTAGAGCCTCATGACTGCCTCGTTCGATAATGCGTCCATGATCCATCACCATAATCGCATCAGAATTTTGAATCGTCGATAAACGGTGAGCAATCACAAAAACTGTCCTACCTCTCATCAAACGATCCATTCCAGCTTGCACATATTTTTCTGTTCTTGTATCAATACTGGAAGTCGCTTCATCTAAAATCATTACTGGAGGATCAGCAATAGCAGCCCGAGCGATCGACAATAATTGACGTTGTCCTTGAGATAAACCTTCACCATCACCTGTAATCACTGTGTCATATTTATTCGGTAGGTTATTGATAAAATCCTCTGCATTTGCTAATTGAGCCGCATAAAGCACATCTTCATCTGATGCATTCAATTTTCCATAACGAATATTTTCACGAATCGTTCCTGTAAACAAATGAGTATCCTGTAATACAATTCCTAATGATCTTCTCAAAGAACTTTTTTTAATTTTCTTCACATTAATTCCATCATAACGAATTTTTCCTTCTTGAATATCGTAAAAACGATTGATCAAGTTTGTGATCGTTGTTTTCCCAGCACCTGTTGCTCCGACAAACGCAACTTTTTGACCTGGTTCTGCGTAAAGATTGATATCTTTTAGAACTCGATTTCTATCTGTATAACCAAAAGATACATCTTCAAAACGAACATCTCCAGTTAATTCCGTATAAGTCACTGTACCATCGTTGTGCGGGTGTCTCCATGCCCAAATACCTGTTCTAGTTTTACTTTCAACAAACGTATCTCCCTGTCGCTTCACATGAACTAAGGTCACGTACCCTTCATCTACTTCCTGTTTTTCATCAATCAAATTAAAGATTCGATCTGCTCCGGCTAAGGCCATAATGACAAAATTAATTTGCTGAGAAACCTGGCTAATTGGCATATTCAACGAACGACTTAATTGAAGAAAAGAAGCAATCATCCCGATAGTTAAACCCGAAATACCGTAAACGGAAAAAAGTCCTCCAATTACTGCTAAGAGTACATATTGGATATTTAACAAATTCATCATGATTGGCATTAAACTATTCGCATATTTATTAGCTTGAGTCGCACTTTGACGCAATTCTTCGTTGATTCCTTTGAATTGTCTAATTGTTTGCGGCTCGTGGTTAAATATTTTCACTACTTTTTGTCCATGCATCGTTTCTTCAATAAAACCATTTACACGCCCTAAATCCCGTTGTTGTTTCCCAAAATAACGGCTACTGCGCCCAGCAATCATTCGGATCGTAACAATCATTATAGAAACAGAGACCATCACAACTAGAGTCAGTGGAACACTGATTGTAAACATAGCGATAAACACGCTGACAAAACTGACTACAGCTGCAATCAGATTAGGAATACTTTGAGAAATCATCTGCCGCAGAGTGTCCGTATCATTCGTAAAATGACTCATGATATCCCCATCAGAATTTGAATCAAAGTAGCGAATCGGTAAGGTTTCTAGATGGGTAAACATTTCATCTCGAATCGTTTTTTGTGTTCCTTCACTAATACGAACCATAATAAGATTAAAGCCTAAATTTGAAATGATCCCAACGCCGTAAATCAGCGCCATCGTTGTAATTGCCTTTAATAGTCCAGAAAAATTAGGATTGCTTTTTCCAAGTAACGGGGTGATATAATCATCGATCACTACTTGTAAGAATAAAGAACCTCGGACATTAGCAAAGGTACTTAGTAAGATGAGAATCATTACTAGCACAAGACGAAACGTATATTTTTTAGCCATATATGAAAACAAACGCGTCAACGTTTTCAAAGAATCTTGACTTTTGCGAATTCCTTTTGTTTGTTCATCACGCATTCTCTTCACCAAATCCTTTCTCTTGAGACTCATAAACTTCTTGATAAATCTGATTATTAGCCAATAATTCATCATGGGTTCCGATAGCGTCGATCAACCCTTTATCCATCACAATAATACGATCAGAATCTTGAACAGAAGAAACGCGTTGTCCGATAATGAACGTCGTCGTTCCAGGAATTTCTTGCCGCATTCCTTCTCTAATCAGGCGATCTGTTTTTGTGTCTACAGCACTTGTTGAATCATCTAAAATTAAAATTTTAGGTTTCTTTAACAGGGCACGAGCAATACACAAACGTTGTTTTTGACCACCCGAAACATTATTTCCGCCTTGAGAAAGCATTGTGTCATATTTATCTGGAAACTCTTCAATAAAACTATTTGCCTGAGCAATTTTACACACTCTGATCAAATCCTCATCCGTCGCATCTTCATTTCCCCAGCGCAAATTCTCTTTGATCGTCCCTGTAAATAGTACATTGTTTTGTAAAACCATACTAACTTGATCACGCAATGATTTTAAATCATACTTGCGCACATCGTGTCCGCCAACTTCGACCGATCCTTGTGTCACATCATATAATCTTGGAATTAACTGAACTAACGTTGATTTTGAACTACCTGTTCCTCCGACGACCCCAATTACTTCTCCAGATTTAATTTCCATATCCGCGTGCATTAATGCCAATTTTTCGAGATCATTGGCATAGCTGAAACACGCATCTTTAAAGCGAACTGAGCCGTCTGGAATTTCATAAAGCGGATCGGCATTGTTTTTTAAATCACTTTCTTCTGATAAAACCTCTGTTATCCGCTCAGCAGAAGTCCGTGCAATAAGAACTATTACAAAAACCATTGATAACATATTCAAACTCATCAAAATTTGCATTGTATACGTAAACATGCTGACTAATTCACCAGTAGTCAATGTGCCACCGACCACAAATTTTGCCCCTAACCAAGATATCAGCAACATACAAGTATATACCGCAAACTGCAGAATAGGATTATTAAACGCAACGATACTTTGTGCTTTCGAGAATGTTTTGTAGATATCTTTAGAAACCGTTTTGAATTTCTCATCCTCATGGTCTTCTCTTACATATGACTTAACTACACGAATCCCTTGCAAATTTTCCTGTACAACATTATTTAATTTATCGTAAATACGAAAAACTTTATTGAAATTAGGATGAGCAAAATAAATCACTGCCGCTAAACCAATCATCAGAAATGGAACGACGCCTAAATAAATCAAAGACAGATCTTTATTGATACTAAACGCCATCGCTAGCGAAAAAATTAAAATCAATGGACTGCGCACTAAAATTCGAATCACCATTTGATAAGCATTTTGCACATTGGTCACGTCAGTTGTCATCCGTGTAATCAAACTTGAAGTGGAAAAGCGATCGATGTTTGAAAAAGAGAACCCTTGGATTCTGACAAATAATTGATCTCGTAAATTTTTTGCAAAACCAGCTGAGGCAACCGCGGCATAACGACCAGACATTGCACCGAAAAATAAAGCAATAATCGCGCAAATAAATAAAATTGCTCCATACATCAAAATGGCTTTCGTGTCACCTTTTTCAATACCATTATCAATCATCATGGCCATCACTAAAGGAATAATGATGTCTAAAATCACTTCACCAGTTACAAAAATCGGAGTTATAATACTTTCTTTTTTATATACGCCTATATTGGCGATGAGTTTTTTTATCACGTAATCAGCTCGCCTTCCTTATTTACTTTTTTGCTATTCTCAGATAGTTTATCCAACAATTTAAAAAAGATTGTCAACTCCTCTTCAGAAATCCCTTGAACGAGTAGTTCATCGAATTTATGTAGCTTAACAATATTTTCTTTAACTTTCTGTTGTCCTAATTTAGTTAAGACAATCGTTTTGAAGCGGTTATCTTTTTGACAACTTCTTCGCTCGATAAATAAGCGTTTTTCCATCGTTTGTAGCACACCTGTTGCAGTGGAACGCCGAATATCAAATTCTTGTTCTATATCTTTTTGATAGACTGGTACTTGTTGACCATTACGACGATGGATAAAATTGAGAATGCGCATTTGAATGCTTGATGAAGCTTCGCCATCTTCTTTCAAAATTTCTGCCGCCTTTCGGTTTAGTTCATTAGCTAAAATTCTAATTTTTAGACCGATTTTTTTATCCATGATTTACCTCCTTAGCCAATAGTTCGGTTCCTAACTATGTTACGATAAGAGAGGTATGAAGGTCAAGCATGTTTTGATTAACTCTTTTAATAAAATTATTTTACTTGATCATGGTAAAATAAATGAACGAGTGCTTTAGTCAAGATTCTTCCCCACTAATTGAACGCAATTAAAAAGTACTAAGCTAAAGTAACTGAAATAATTCTTACAATAAATAAAAGAAGGGAATTAATAATGACTAAAAAAGTAATCGAAAATGGACAACTCTATTTGAGAGAATTTACACTTGATGATTTTGATGATTTATGTTTAATTTTACAAGATAAAGAAACGATGTATGCCTATGAATCAGTATTTTCAGAAGAAAAAGTAAAAGATTGGCTAAATTGGAATTTGAAAAGCTATCAAGAAAACGGCTTTGGTTTGTGGGCAATTGTCGATCAAAAGAATAATAAATTTATTGGTCAATGCGGAATCGTCTATTCTGATGTTGAAGATGAATCCCTATTAGAAATAGGCTATTTAGTCAACAAGCGCTATTGGAATCAAGGCTATGCAAGTTCCGCCAGCCAACTATGCATGGCTTATGCTAAAGATAAATTAAAAGCTGAAAAAATTTGTTCAATCATTCGAGATACAAATCTGTCCTCTCGAAAAGTTGCAGAAAAAAATAGTATGACCATCATCAAACAATTTGATAAAGATTATTCTGGACGACCAGTCAGACATTTTGTTTATAGTCTTGATCTAAACTAACAATATTGGAGGGATCAAATGCCTTTTTTAAACGTTTCTGGTGCTACTATTTATTTTGAATCGAAAGGTCAAGGAAGTCATATTTTATTAATTCACGCTGGAATCGCTGATTCACGAATGTGGGATCATGAATTTCATTCTTTGGATCAGCAGTTTCAAGTCACTCGATTTGATCTTCCTGGCTTCGGTCAAAGTTCATTTACAGGTGGCTCATTTTCTTATACAATGATTATTAATGAGCTTTTAAATCATTTAAAAATCGAACAAACAGGGGTCTTCGCAGCCTCTTTTGGTGGAAAAATAGCATTAGATTTTGTACTTGAAAATCCTAAGCGCTGTTTACGTTTAGCATTAGAATCTTCCGCTATTGGAGAATGGGATTTTTCTGAAGAATTGCAACAATATGATGAAAAAGAGGAACAATTATTAGCACTAAATCAGTACGAACAAGCAGCCGATTTAAATTATCACACATGGGTTCTTAGAGACCGTGATCCCAAATATTTCGATTCTAACATAAAAAAGCTAATACTTGATATGCAAATGACAGCTTTTACTAAGTCAGAACCACGATCACCCATTAAAGAAATTCAAACAGCTCAGCCACTATCTACAAAATTAGATCAATTCACATGTCCAGTGTTGATTATTATTGGTGATCATGATGTTGATGATTTTCAAAAAATTTCTGCTTTTTTACATCAAAAAATTACTCATGCTGAAAAAGTAATTATTCCTAATGCTGCTCATTTAGCTAACTTAGAATGTCCAGAATTAGTTGAGCAACTGGTAACTGATTTTTTTCTACACTAAACAACTATTAATTATTCAACAAAGAAAGTAGTGGATATCTTGTTATTCTTAGATCACAGTCCAGATTTAAGTCCTATCGATTTAGAAATTTATAAATATATTGCGTCTCATCTAGATGAAGTGGTTTATATGCGAATTCGTGAGCTAGCCAAAGAAACCCACAGCAGCACTGCCAGTATTTTACGTTTTTGTCGAAAGTTTGATTGTGAAGGTTTTTCTGAATTTAAAATCAAATTGAATTTATATCGAAAATCATTGACTGAACCTGTCACCACACATGCCGTGGATGAAACATCTTTTACTAATTTTATCCAGCGCTCTACTGAAGCTTTTTATCAAGAACGGATTCAGGCTGCAGCAAAATTATTGTCCGAAAAAGATCTTGTATTGTTTATCGGAACCGGCTCATCAAATATTATTGCTGAATATGGTGCACTGTATTTTTCTTCTATTTTTAGTATGGCGTTTCATATCGAAGACCCAATCAATCATCCAGTCAATTTTTTCAATAAAGCGATGGCAAAAAATGTGTGCGTGATTGCTCTTTCTGTTAGTGGTGAAAATGAGGCCATCATCAATTATCTAAATCATTTTATTACAAATGATAGTTCGATTATTTCGATTACTAATAGTGAAAAATCACCGATTGCAGCTCTTTCTGATGTAAATATCCCTTATTATATTTCAACAGAAAGAATTGGGGATAGTGATATTACGTCTCAGGTGCCTGCACTTTATACAGTAGAATATTTAGCGAAGGAAGTGCAAAAACAAAAGCAAGTCAACTTATAAAAACGAGTTGTCTTGCTTCTTCTCTTATTTAAAGAAAGCTGGTAAATATTGTTTATGTGCTTCCAATAATTCATCCATCAATTCTTTAGCAACATCACCACTTGTAATCAGTGGATTCATTGTAAAGGCTTGTAATAATGTGCCATAATCACCTGTAACAGCCGCTTCGATTGTTAACTCTTCCATTGATTTCATCACTTGTAATAAACCGCGTTCTTGCGGTTTAAAGCTACCAAAGTTATAAGGAACTGGACCTTTTGCAGTAATTGTACAGGTTACTTCTACTGCACTTTCAGCTGGTAGATCTGTGATTGTACCATTGTTTCGAGTGCTGACAGTCATCGTCGTGCGTTTATCATTATGGATAGAATTGATGATTTCACAGGCTGCATCACTGTAACGAGCACCGCCACGTTCTGCTAATTGTTTTGGTTTATAGTCTAAATTAGGATCTTTGTATAGTTCAAATAATTCATGTTCAATCTCTTTGACTTTTTCAGCACGTGTGCCATTGTTTTCGAAGTCTTCTAATTCTTCGGCTAACATTTTATCTGTGTAATAGTAATAATTATGATATGGACAAGGAACCATGTGTAGATTTTCAACTTGTTCCCAGATCAAATTGTTGTCTTTAATGTTAGCAACAATTGATTTGGCATCGTCTTGACCATACATTACTTTGATTAATTCATCAGTACGGTCTTTTCCGTTTTTATCTGTAATTGTATGCCAGTGTAAATGATTGATTCCTGCAAACTGGAAGAAGAGATCACGATTGTTTTCACCTAATAATTCTGCTTCTTCAAACACTGCGTTGACTGGGATATTACATAGACCAACCACTTTATCCCAATTACCATAGCGTAAAACAGCTTCTGTTACCATACCTGCTGGGTTAGTAAAGTTGATCAACCAAGCATTTGGACAAAGTTCTTTCATATCTTCTACAATATCTAAAATGACTGGAACCGTTCGCAACGCTTTGAAAATTCCACCGGCTCCATTGGTTTCTTGACCAATCAAGCCATGACTTAACGGGATACGTTCATCTAAAATACGGGCATCTAAAAGTCCCACACGTAATTGTGTTGTAACGAAATCAGCATCTTTCAATGCTTCACGACGATCCAACGTTAAATGTACTTCACAGTCAACACCTGCCGCTTTAACCATACGTTTCGCCATTGCGCCCACGATTTCTAGTTTTTCTTTTCCTGCTTCAATATCAACTAGCCACAACTCACGTACAGGCAATTCATCGTATCGTTTAATAAATCCTTCAACTAATTCTGGTGTGTAACTTGATCCTCCACCGATCGTAACGATTTTAATTCCTTTTGACATCTCGTTCAGCTCCTTAAGCGTTTTATCTGATTTTAGTATAGCCTTTTACCGAGAGAGAATATATAGAAAAGAAGAAAGTGGTTACAGACGAAAGAAGATGTAACCTGTGACATTCGAGTAACAACATGTTACAAAAAAAGAGAATAAACAAGGATGCCTCCTATTTACTCTCTTTTGGGTTTAATCAATCATCATACTCATCAAACGGACATCTAAGAAGTCCCCATCATCCGTTTTCGCACCTCGAGGCATGATTGCTTCTGTCGTAAAACCAATTTTTTCATAAACATGGACTGCACGTTGATTTCGATGTTGAACAGTTAATTCCAAGCGACGAATCACTTCACTTTCTTGCGCCCATGAAATTAGTTCTTCCATCATTAAACTCCCTAAACCAAAGCCCCAATAATCCTTTAAAATACTGATCCCGATTTCACCAATATGTTCAATACGCCTTTTCGATGATGCTTTTACAGAAGCCGTTCCTATAACTTTTCCATCAGCCAAAGCAACCATCAATACGTTATTTGGCGATTCATAAAGATTTGCTAAATTCTCACTCATCTCATCAGTCGTCATTTCCATACCTTTTTCATCCATTACTAAATAAGGTGTTTCACTGCCAGCCATTTTTAACGCATGTAAAATCTCTGCTGCATCATCTGGAATTGCCTCCCGAATCGTAAATTCAACCTCTGTCATACACGTTCCTCCATTTTTTTCTGAATACGAGCCAAATACTTTTCTGCCTGTGTTCCAATTGTTTGAATCGAAACCACTCTTTTTTCCATATCTTCAGAATCTTTTGCAATCGTAATCTCTAAATAATCTGTCGGTAAAAATTCACCCAATAATTTTCCCCACTCAACGACGGATAATCCATCACCTTCAAAGTATTCATCTAATCCAAGATCATCCGCACCATTTTCAATGCGGTATACATCCATATGATACAACGGCAAGCGTCCTTGCTGATACTCACGAATAATCGTATAAGTGGGGCTTTTGATCATTTGATCGATTCCTAAACCTAAGGCAATTCCTTTCGTCATCGTGGTTTTTCCAGCGCCTAACTCTCCAGAAAGAATGATGTTATCTCCAGGAACAGCGACTAACCCGATAATTTTTGCTAGTGATTCCATTTCTTTGGCATTATTGATTGTGATATTCATTTTTTCACCTACTTAAATTTTCCATATTTCTATGTAGTGTAGTATACCGAATTATTGAAAAAAAAACTAGGGAGTCAAAGCAAAACGCTAAACGCTTTGGTCAGATTCCCTAGTAACTTTTTATTAGCTCATTAATGTTTGAGCCGCTGTAATAATTGATAATTTGTAAATATCTTCTTCGTTTGCTCCACGAGATAAATCAGAAACTGGTTTGTTCAATCCTTGCAAGATTGGACCAATCGCTTCAAAGTTACCTAAACGTTGTGCAATCTTGTAGCCAATATTTCCTGATTGTAGTTCTGGGAAAACAAAGACTGTGGCTTGTCCAGCTACAGATGAATTTGGTGCTTTTAATTGTGCAACTGATGCAACGTACGAAGCATCAAATTGTAATTCACCATCGATCTCAAGTTCAGGCGCTAAACTTTTAGCAATTTTTGTTGCCTCAACAACTTTATCGACTTCAGGTGCTTTAGCAGACCCCTTTGTTGAAAAGCTCATCATTGCTACTTTTGGCTCGATATCGAATAATTCAGCTGTTTTTGCACTATCAACTGCAATCTCAGCTAACTCTTGTGCGGTTGGATTCA
The DNA here is from genome assembly GCF_058216535.1 of Enterococcus sp. AMC1251. Taxonomy (NCBI): domain Bacteria; kingdom Bacillati; phylum Bacillota; class Bacilli; order Lactobacillales; family Enterococcaceae; genus Enterococcus; species Enterococcus sp. AMC1251. Next base: position 2,845,730 of record NZ_CM177098.1, read on the forward strand.
CGTTGATTGCACAATCCGCAAAGATATATTTTTCTTGGTCACGACCACGAACCATGATCATTGCACCACTCGTACGGCTTACGCCTGGTTTTGTTTTGATGATTTGTAAAGCTGGACGAACAGTGTCGCCAGTTGAGTGGATTGCACCACTAACCATACCATCAGCAAGACCCATGTAAGTAAGCATAGTGCCAAAGTAATTTACATCTTTTAAAATTTTACGTGCATCTTCATCTGTGACTTTTCCATTACGGCGTTCAACAAACGCTGTGACCATTTCTTCCCATCCGTCATAATTGTCAGGATCGATAATTGTAAAGCTAGATGTTTTGATTCCGCGAGCGTGGGCTGCTTCTACAATTTTTTCTTGTTTTCCAATCAAGATTGGTTCCATTAATTCTTCTGCTTTCAAACGGGCAGCGGCTCCTAAAATACGAGGATCTGTTGCTTCAGGGAAAACAATTTTGATGTTACGGCGAATGACTTTAAATTTTAAGCTATCGAATAATTCCACGATATACCCTCCAACTGATTATTTATACTATCTAATCATACACTATTTTCTAAGAAAATAACAGTTATTTCTAGCTGTATTAGTGTAAAAAATGTTGATTTTGATATTATTTTCACAAACTAAGGAAACTGCACTATAACAGACTGCTCTGTTTCAGGAAACTGTATCAGGTAATTGCCAATTGATCGGCGCCTCTCCCAATTGTTCCAAAGTTCGGTTGGCTTTTGAAAATGGTTTCGACCCGAAAAAACCGCGATGAGCAGCTAATGGACTTGGATGGGGTGAACTGATAATAATATGTTTGTTCGTATCAATCATTTTAATTTTTTCCTGTGCTGGTTTGCCCCATAATATAAATACAATTGGCTTATCGCGCTCATTTAATTTTTGAATAATTGCATCCGTCAATATTTCCCACCCTTGATTTCGATGTGAATACGCTTGCCCATTACGAACGGTTAAAACAGTGTTTAATAAAAGGACACCTTGTTTTGCCCAACTTTCTAAAAAGCCATGAGAAACAGGCGGGTACCCCAAATCTTCTTGTAATTCTTTATAGATATTCATCAAAGATGGCGGCGTTTTAACCCCAGGTTGCACAGAAAAACTTAGTCCATGTGCCTGATTTGGTCCATGATAAGGATCTTGCCCTAATATCACAACTTTTACTTCTTCATATGGCGTTAATTCTAACGCAGAATAAATATGATACATATCAGGGTAAATGGTTTGCTGGCTATACTCTTCCTTTAAAAAATCTCGTAAATGTAGATAATATTCCTTTGTAAATTCTTCCTCTAAAATTTCTTGCCAACTATTATGAATGATTTCTTTCATTAGTATCCTCCCTATAATTTTATTAGTTTAACTATTTTGAAATTTTAATAATTAAAACTTCTATTCTGACTATTTTCTTTTACACATTTAGCATATCTGATTTTTTTAAAAGTGACAAGAGAATTTTTCTGCACTGAAATTGAAAAAACATGGTAAACTATAGATACGATAAATAAACGAGGTGTAGAAACTTTATGATTAAATTGATTGCTTCAGACATGGATGGAACTCTACTTGATTCAAAAATGAGCATTTCAAAGGACAATGCATCTGCTATTAGAGAAGCGGAACGTCTAGGTATTGAGTTTATGGTTGCTACGGGACGAGCATATACAGAAGCCAAACCTGCTTTAGACGAAGCTGGAATCAAATGTGCGATGATTACTTTAAATGGTGCCAAAGTATTTGATAAAGCTGGTAACTCTCTTTTCACTGCGGGAATTGACAAAAAAACAACAAGTGAAATCCTAGATATTTTGGATACGCATAATGTATATTTTGAAGTCTCTACAAATAAAGGAATTTATTCTGAGCAACAAGAAAAAAGAATTGAAAACTTTGCTGCTCATATTGCAACAACAATGCCGCACCTAACTTATAAAGTAGCAATTGCAATGGCTGCTGCTCACTTATCTTTACTCGATATCACTTACGTAGACGATATGCGGGCATTGATTGAGCAAAAGGATATCGAAGTGCTAAAAATCATTGGTTTCAGTATGGATGGCCCAAAAGTATTAGGTCCTGCAAGTGCTCAAATTAGACAATTAAACGATTTAGCAGTCACTTCATCTGCTCAAAACAACATTGAAGTCAATCATAAAAATGCGCAAAAAGGCATTGCTGTAGCCCACGTTGCAAAAGAACGAGGACTTTCAAAAAAAGAGGTTATGACAATCGGTGATAATTTCAATGATGTTAGCATGTTGCAATGGGCTGATGTTAGTTTTGCAATGGAAAATGCTGAATTAGAGGTCAAGAGCCATGCTGAATATATCACATCTTCCAACTTAGAAAATGGTGTGGGCGAAGCTATTTTACGAGCTATTCGAGAAAATTTATAAGGACTTAAACGGCTAAACAATGTAGAAAAGAGGTGAGATATGGTGTCAGAGTTTTTTATTCAAGAACAACAATTAAGCAATGTCACAAGAACCATTGTCAAAAATGAAGATGGCAAGTCTCTCTTCCTACTTGTTGGACGTTGGGGAACACGTGGCGATGCGCTTTCTTTATATGCAATGAGCGGCGAATTAGTTGCTAGCATCAGACAAACATCGTTTGCTTTTGGATCACGATTTGAACTATATAAAGGATTTGAAAAAGTCGGCGTGTTACGAAAAATCTTAAATTTAAATGCTGATTTTTACTATATCCACCATTTACATTGGAACGTTTTAGGCGACATTAAAAATCACCGTTATTCCATTTACCAAGTCAATCATAAAATTATGGAGATGAATAAAGCGACACTTTTTTCAGGCGATTATTTTAGTTTGGATGTTACAAACGATGAAGATGCTCCGTTATGTATATGCGTTGCTGCAGTGTTAGATTATTGGCTGTATAATAAAAAAAAGAATTCAAATAATAAGCCAATTATTGGTTGGGGAGCTTGTTAGAAAAAGGTTGGATCAAAAACATTCAGCTCCGAGAAATAAGAAGGTATTCCCAAAAATTATTCTTCACATTTTTGGTGAGTTTCAGCTTATTTCTAACGGAGCTGTTTTTTTACCATCGTTTATTCGCTTATTTTTTTCTGCATATGATCGTACAAATGCCCACTGATCATCATCTCAGCTACATCTTTAAATCCTTTGCGTCTATATAATTTTTTAGCCTCAGGATTTCCTTTATCCACACTTAATCCAATAATATCTTTACCATCTCTTTTAGCCATTTGAGGCAAAGCATCTAATAGTTTTGAACCAATTCCTAGCCCACGATACTTTTCATCAACAGAAATCGAATCCAAATACCATTCATCTGGTAATGTCTCTGGATCAATAAATATTCTTATTTCTTCATCCAAATTGTATTTGCGTAATACTTTTTTTAATGGTTCATCAATTATCGGCTCATCTTCATTTGGATAACCAAAAGCAATTCCTGCCACACGCCCATCTTCTTCATAAACCAACCCTCGCTCATAGCCATAGCGGTAAGTGGGATCTGATACGGCTTCAGCTAAAACGGCTAAAATTGTTTCTTCTGGGATAATTTCTAGCAAAGGCAATTCCATATCTTTTAAAATAACTAATATCAGCGGAGCAATAGCCTCACCGTCTTCTTTTGTTGCAAAACGAATCATTATTATTCCTCACTTTCTTTATTGAAGTGTAACATTTATTGCCTATCCATGCATTATATTCACTTGTTTTTTATTCATTTTAATGTTTAAAAAGGAGGTCATTTGTTTAAGTTACCTTTCTAGATCATGATGCTGGAGGAATGTAAATAGTTGCATAAAAAAGACACTCAATGAGTGCCTTCATTTTTTCTATTGAATTGTAACTTTAACATTATTTCTGCGACCCCAAGTTAGACATTGGTCAACAGAAGGAAAATGCACATCAATGATGTTTCCATTAATTGCACCACCTGTATCTCCAGCCACAGCAAATCCGTACCCTTCTACTTCAACAAATGATCCTAGAGGGATTACACTTGGGTCAACAGCAATCACATTACTTTGTGAACGAAGATCAATCCCAGTTGCAGTGATGTAGCCTGAACCAGCTTCTCTCCATGAATAAGCTGTTGATTGCATGTAAAGTATACGCCCATTTGCTCCACTGCTACCAGTTTCACCACCAGTGTTTGGTGTTTCTTCTGGTTTTGATGGTGGCGCAATCACTGGTTGTTCTTCGCTACTTGAGCTTGAACTACTGCTACCTGAATCACTGCTTGATGATGACGAACTAGTGCTTGAGCTTGATTGTGCACTAGCATCAGCTTTTCTTTGAGCTTCTTCTAATACGGCTTGCTTTTTACGAGCTTCCGCAGCTTTTTTCTCATCTGTGATGCGTTTCTCTTCTGTCTGTTTTTGGTTGGCAATTTGTTGTAACGCAGCTTGATTATCGGATAATTGTTGTTTTAACGTTACTACTTGTTCATCCATTGCTGAAGCTTCATCCTGTAATTTTGTTTCGTTGGTTTGTAATTCTTCTTGTTTCGTTTTTACAGTTTCTTGAAGTTCAGACAATTTTTCTTTATCTTCAGATAGACGATCAATTTTTTCTTTTTCTGCATTTTGTAAAATAGTCATCGCATACGCTTTATTAAAGAAATCTGATACATTTTCAGCATCTAATAATACTTGCCAAGTACGCTGTTCCCCACTTAGTTGGACATCTTTCATACGATTTCCAACAACTTTTTTACGACGTGCAATACTTTGCTCTGTTACAGTAATTTCAGCTTCAGAGTTCTTAATTGTTTCTTCAGCTTTTGAAATATCTACTTTGAGTTTTTCAATTTCAGCATATTTTTCATTAACATCATTCAAAGTTGTATTGATATCTTCACTAAGTGACGCTCCCGTTTGAGTAGCTTGCGCTTCTTTATTCCTCAGCTCATCTAATGACTCTGCTGCTGCACTGATTGGAAGAGCGACATTTACTAGCATGATAGCAGCTAAAAATGGTATCAATTTTTTTACTTTCACTGAATCCAACACCTTTCCTAACTAAATCCAACTCTATCCATTATACTAATCTATAGAGCTTTTTTTATTTCAATAGCGTTACAATTTATTACGTTTCAACGAAAACAGCCTTTTTTCTGTAACATTCCTTACTTTTATTCTTCTTAAGTTAGTTTTGAATTTCTATATTTATCAACGTTTTTCACTAGTATAAGACACAAAATTATACTGTTATACTCAATAGAAATTACTTAGACTTTTTTTTTGCTTTTATTAATGATTTGTTGTACTTCGGAAGGATTTTTCATGTTTTTCAACTTCAAATTAGGATAATTTCTTACCCAACGTTTTTGGTTGAAATTCATATGGGTTAATAATTTTTTTATTGCTGAGGTTTCTTTAAACTCTTCCAACCAAGAATTTCGTTCTATCGCTTTCTCTTGTTTCCGTTCATTGATTTCTTCTGTTACAGTTGCTTTTAATTCTAAGAAATTCACTGAGAATTCATCCCGTTTTTCAGTCAATGCAGTAGTCAGATTTTGTTTATGTTCTTCTACAGCCGTATTGAGTTGCGCTGTAACTTTTTTGAATGATTGCATATTAATGAGTGTGTAAATTATATCAGTAATAATGAGAAGCAGTAAAATAATTGGTAGAATTAGACCAAAATTTTCAGATAGCATCCCCTCAAAATGCAAGACTTTTGGATGAATAACACGTACGATCAACACACAACCAATCCCCCAAAATAGAGATACAGGTAATGCAACCCGACCATTGATATTCAGCGGTACGTCTTTATAATCCCACCAAGAAGCGTGAAACAACTTTTCTAAACCATAACTCGTTACATACTCTAAAATAGTGACTAGAATTGTTGATAAAAAATACAAAACAATGATATTTTGTTTAAGTGGCTCTAAAAAATACAGAACCCCTAAAATACCAAAACCATAGATTGGACAATAGGGTCCTATTAGAAATCCTCGATACACAAATTTTTTGGCTTTCACGGAGCAATAAATTGTCTCCCACAGCCAACCGATAAATGAGTAGATAAAAAATAATAATACGATTTTAATAAATTCATTCATATATTTTCTCCTTCAAAATAGCTTTTACTAGTTATTGTAACAAATAACTATACTTTTAAGCGAGCAACTTTATTCTCATTAAAAATTGATATACAATAGACATGAAGTTTTTTGTACAAACATTCTGTCTTTATCAGCTCTCAAAGCTAGATGAGCCCATACTGTATCTGACTACGCGGGCTAGGTTCTCGAAAAAAGATAAATTATGAACGAGGAAAAAAGGCCTTCGTTAATTTCCCCTTATTTCCTGTCAAAGCTGAACCAACTCGTTCAGTTTTTCATTATATCTAGCTATGTGGGCTAATCTCGTAGAAAAAAGGGGAAAATGGAGTGAGGCAGAAAACGTCTCAAGCAATTGCCTTATTTTTCTACGACCCTAGACAAACCCGCTGCGCTTTTAAATTTTAGGAGGAACCCCATGTTCAATTTATTAACATATGCTAAGAAATACCGCAAGCAAATTATTCTTGGACCTTTTTTTAAGTTTTTAGAAGCTTGTTTTGAGCTAGTTTTACCGTTATTTATGGCTCGTTTAGTTGATCAGGGAATTAGAAATAATGATCGGTCCTATGTGATTCAAATGGCAGGTTGGATGCTTTTGATGTCATTTATTGGACTGATCTGTGTGATGATCTGTCAATATTATTCTTCCATTGCTTCCCAAGGTTTTGGAACTGAATTAAGAAATCAATTGATGAAAAAAATCAACCAACTGTCTCATGCTGAATTAAATAGTTTTGGGACAGACACATTGATCACACGTATGACGAACGATATCAACCAGTTACAGTTAGCTTTGGCGATGCTGATCCGCCTCGTGATTCGTGCCCCTTTTTTAAGCATCGGTTCCGTTATTATGGCTTTTTATATCAATGTACAGATGGGCCTGATTTTTCTGCTGATGCTACCGATTTTTTGTCTTATTCTTTATTTCATAATAAAAACGACAGTTCCTTTATATAAAAAAGTTCAAGAAAAGCTGGACCTGTTAAATCGGCAAATTAGTCAAAATTTGAGTGGCGTAAGGGTTATTCGGGCCTTTGCTAGAAAACAGACAGAAGAAAAACAAGTCAATGAAGTAACGGATGATCTTTCTTCTATCTATATTCGTGTTTCGAATATTTCAGCTTTATTGACTCCTGCTACCACGTTAGTGATGAACCTTGGCATTTTAGCCTTGCTTTATCTTGGAGGAATCAAAGTCGAGATTGGCGGATTACAACAAGGTGAAGTGTTGGCTTTGATCAATTATATGAATCAAATGCTGCTTGCATTGATCGTTGTTTCAAATCTAGTGATCATTTTTACACGCGCTGCAGCATCAGCCACAAGAGTTCAGGAGGTGCTGTCTGTAGAACCTAGCATTCAATCAAAAGAAAATAGTGTCACTTCTGATGGTCAAACAAAAGAAATTGTCTTTGATCGTGTATCTTTCCGTTACCAACCAACTGCTGGATTAGCTCTGAAAGATATTTCCTTAAAAATTCCTAAACACTCAATTTTGGGCATTACAGGACCAACTGGTGGTGGAAAAAGTACGTTGACGCAATTGATTCCACGGTTTTATGATACCAGCGAAGGCAATATATTCTTTGATGGTATCAATGTTCGTGACTGGTCTATAGATAAACTACGCAAAAGAATCGCAATTGCACCTCAAACTGCTGTTTTATTTACAGGTACGATTCGGGAAAATCTTCAATGGGGTAAAGAAAATGCAACCGACCAAGATTGTTGGCAAGCTTTAGAAACTGCTCAATGCAAAGATTTTGTTAAAAATCTTAGTAATGGTTTAGACACACAAGTATACGAAGGTGGAAAAAACTTTTCTGGTGGTCAAAAACAGCGATTGACGATTGCACGTGCCTTGATTCATCAACCTGACGTTTTGATTTTAGATGACTCGTTAAGTGCCTTAGACTATCAAACGGATCTGAATTTGCGAACAGCTTTAAAACAAGATTTAAAAGGAACGACACTCATCATTATTTCTCAACGGATTAGTTCAATTCAACAAGCTGACCAAATTTTAGTTTTAGCTAGTGGAAAACAAGTGGGTTTAGGAACTCACGAAGAATTATTACATCTTTCTAAAGAGTACCAAGAAATCGTCGCTTCACAAGAGGAGGTAAAATAACCCATGGCAACGAAAAAAACAGCAGCCAATTCATTTAATCGTTTCATGCCCTATTTGCTTCGCTATCCAAAGGAAATAACTGCGGCGGTTATTCTGGGTATTCTCAGCGGATTAACCACCGTTTTGATGACCTACTATATAGGGAAATCTGTAGATACGATGATTGGAAAAGGCGATGTTGATTTTACGATTCTCTTGCGATTTATTACCACTTTAACTGGTATTTTGATCATTACTGTGATCAGTCAATGGCTGATTCAGCGTCTAGGTAATCGTGTTTCATATCTCTCTGTGGCAGAACTTAGAAAAAATGCTTTCGCTCATTTAAATCGGCTATCTTTAAATTACTATGATCAGACATCTCACGGAAATATCGTCAGTCGTTTTACAAATGATATGGATAACATTTCTGTGGCTTGCTCTGCAGTTTTTAATCAACTATTTTCTGGACTGTCCGTAGTAATTATTGCCTTTTTCTTTATGTTTAAATTAAGTCCTCTCCTTACAGCAGTTGTTTTGATCACTACACCGATTATTTTTCTAGTCAATTGGATCGTTGCAAAATCGTCTCAGAAAAATTTTTCTGCTCAGCAAAAACTCGTCGGTGAAATTTCCGGCTATGTTTCTGAAATGGTTGGCAATCAAAAAATCGTCAAAGCCTTTCAACAAGAAAATGTTTCTCAGCAACATTTTGAATCATTAAATCAAGACTTATATGTACGTGGACAAAAAGCACAGTTTTCTTCTTCACTCACAAATCCGCTCTCTCGTTTTATCGATCATTTAGCTTATTTATCGATTGGTCTTGTAGGTGGATTGCTGTTGTTAAGCGGTAATCAAGCAATCACGATTGGAGTGATCTCGAGTTTTACTATTTATTCCAGTCAATTTTCTAAGCCTTTTATTGAGTTGTCAGGAATCACCACTCAAATTCAAACTGCTCTAGCTGGATTAGATCGTACATTTGAAATCATCGGTCAAACTGAAGAAAAACCAGATGGTGAACATGCTTTTGCTCTAAATGACGTTACCGGAAAAGTTCTATTTGAACATGTAGATTTTGCTTATACTCCATCAAAACCATTGATTCAAGACTTTAATTTAATTGCCTTTCCCGGTGAAACAATCGCCATTGTCGGAAAAACTGGTGCGGGTAAATCTACTTTAGTCAATTTATTAATGCGCTTTTATGAGGTAGATAGCGGACAAATTTCTATCGACGATCATAACATCACGCAGGTCACAAGAGACAGCTTACGAAAAAGTTTTGGGATGGTTTTGCAAGATACATGGTTATTTGATAGCACGATCCGGGATAATTTGACTTACGGAAATACCGAGGCAACAGAGGAACAGATTGAAGCTGCGATGAAAAAGGCCTATATTTTTGATTTTGTTACTCGCTTGCCTGAAGGTTTAGATACATTGATCGGCGCCAGCGGGATTAAAATTTCCGAAGGTCAACGGCAACTGATGACGATCGCCAGAACAATGATCAGTGATCCGCCTATGCTAATTTTAGATGAAGCAACTAGCTCTGTTGATACGTTGACTGAGAAAAATATTCAAGATGCATTCTTGCAAATGATGGATGGTCGCACTAGTTTCGTAATCGCTCATCGACTTTCTACAATCAAAAATGCGGATAAAATCTTAGTGATGGACCAAGGTTCTGTGGTTGAAATCGGCAGTCATGATGAACTGATTAATAAAAAAGATGGTTATTACCATGCATTGTATGAAGCTCAATTTAAAAATCAATTATAATTAATCAAAGAATACGAAAAAGCCCTCAAACTTCCTTGGGATGTTGGAAAGTTGAGGGTTCTTTTTTATTTTAAATTCGTTAATGATTTACTCAAAAATTGCTGATAAGGTACTTTATTTCCCAAATAGTAAGTAGCAACTACTTGTATTGGGAAAAAGATAATGTTCTTCACGATTCTAGGCGCCCACCAAGCGAGGTTGGAAATATTCACACCATACATCAATCCCAACCACAATGGTGTTAGGAACATATGAATAATCAACGTAACAGATAATGTCGCCATGATTACTCGTTTCCAGGTTAATTCCTTTCTATAATAGAAGAATCCATAAATTGCACCTGCGATAAAAGCATTCAATGTAAAACCAGGAAAATAAGGACCTTTAGGAAATAACAACATGCCCACTGTATCAGCCACAGCACTGCCAATTCCTGTCAAGAATGGACCAAAAAGAATACCCATCAATGACTCTGGTATAAAGGTCAAACTAACTCGTAAAAACTGGGTCTCAAACGAAATAAACCGTGTGAAAACCACCATTAACGCAATCAATAAACTCATCAGCGTAATGGTTCGCGTATCAATCTTTCTTTTTTTCATTTCTAGCATCTCCTCTAAGAGCTGCTACACAAAATATGCAGCGAATGCGAAAACAAAACCGCGAATATAGAAAAGTGGAACGAACTCGTCCAGCTCTGACAGAAAAATAGGGAATACTGATTTTGGCGCTTTTTGCCACTAGCATTATTCATCTTTTTTCCGAAGAGCTAGTTCGTGCAACTAGATCATAGAAAAGTGGAACGAACTCGTCCAGCTCTGACAGAAAAATAGGGAATACTGATTTTGGCGCTTTTTGCCACTAGCATTATTCATCTTTTTTCCGAAGAGCTAGTTCGTGCAACTAGATCATAGAAAAGTGGAACGAACTCGTCCAGCTCTGACAGAAAAATAGGGAATACTGATTTTGGCGCTTTTTGCCACTAGCATTATTCATCTTTTTTCCGAAGAGCTAGTTCGTGCAACTAGATCATAGAAAGTGGAACGAACTCGTCCAGCTCTGACAGAAAAATAGGGAATACTGATTGTGGCGCTTTTCGCCACTAACATTATTCATCTTTTTTCCGAAGAGCTAGTTCGTACAGCCAGATTACTGTTCTCATGTATTCTTCGTCCGAAAGGCAACATCCCATCCTTTCAGCACTTAACGCTTTGTTTCCTACTCTGATTTATTTAGGCCTAAGCCTAAGTGAAATATAGCATATTCCCTACATTGCTGCAACAAACTTTGACTAAAATGGTGAAAACGATAATGGCTTATTATCGGCTTCGTGAACAACATTTCTAAAGTCGGCAAACCCCGCTTGCAAGCCCCTTAATAAAATTTCAGCCGTACCTATATTGGTTGCCAAAGGAATCTCGTAAACATCACATAAACGGATCAAAGCTGTAACATCTGGCTCATGAGGTTGAGCAGCTAATGGATCCCGTAAAAATATCACCATATCCAACTTATCTTCTGAAATCATTGCTCCAATCTGCTGATCACCACCTAATGGTCCAGACTTAAACCGATGAACAGCCAAGCCAGTAGCTTCTGAGATTCTCAAACCAGTTGTTCCCGTAGCAAATAGTTCGTGTTCTTTTAATATTGGTTGATACGCCAAGGTTAATTTGACCATTAATTCTTTTTTTCGATCATGTGCTATCATTGCAATTTTCATCCATAACCCCTCAATTCAGTTCTTTTTCTCATTATAGCAAAGTCTTCCATCATAGAGTTAAAGGAATGTTTGCTTCTTTGTCACTTTGACGAAAAAATAGATTCTTTCTTGTGCAATCTTCCGTTGAGGTTGTATAGCGCTTTCATTTATACTAAAGATACAATAAAAAAGAAAAGAGTGACGAGAATGGTAGAAATGGCGTTAAAACATGTTTATAAAAAATATGATAATGCAGAAAATTATTCTGTAACAGATTTTAACTTAGAAATTGCAGACCGAGAATTTATCGTTTTTGTAGGACCTTCGGGTTGTGGTAAATCAACTACACTAAGAATGATTGCAGGACTTGAAGATATCACGGAAGGTGAACTTTCCATTGGTGACAAAGTAATGAATGATGTTGCGCCAAAAGATCGTGATATCGCAATGGTTTTTCAGAATTATGCCTTATATCCTCACATGACAGTCTTTGACAATATGGCCTTTGGTTTAAAATTACGTAAATATGACAAAGCTGAAATTAAAAAACGAGTAGAAAACGCAGGTGAAATTTTAGGGCTAACTGACTATTTAGACCGTAAACCAGCTGCCTTATCTGGTGGACAACGTCAACGTGTCGCCTTAGGTCGAGCAATCGTGCGTGATGCAAAAGTATTCTTGATGGACGAACCTTTATCAAACTTAGATGCAAAATTACGTGTAGCGATGCGTGCCGAAATTGCTAAGTTACATCGTCGTCTAGAAACAACAACCGTCTACGTTACCCATGACCAAACAGAAGCCATGACTATGGCTGATCGGATCGTCATCATGAAAGACGGTTTTATCCAACAAATTGGTTCTCCCAAAGAAGTATACAATACTCCAAATAACATCTTCGTCGCAGGCTTTATCGGATCGCCTGCCATGAACTTCTTTGATGTTACATTAAAAAACGGAGTCATTCGTGATGGACATGGATTAGAGCTTATCATTCCAGAAGGAAAAAATAAATTATTGGTTGAAAAAGGGTATGAAGGAAAATCAATTATTTTCGGTATCAGACCAGAAGATATTCACAGTGAGCAAGTTGCTTTAGATACCATGAATAATGCTGTTGTACGCTCTGAAGTTGTGGTATCCGAATTATTAGGTGCTGAAACAATGCTTTATACAAAATTAGGCGACACAGAGTTTATTTCAAAAGTGGATGCTCGTGATTTTCATAGACCAGAAGAAATGGTTGATTTAGCATTCAATATCAATAAAGCTCACTTCTTCGATCCTGAAACAGAACAAGTTATTACATTACCTTAACCCCCATTGGGTAGCAAAAAAAAGAAAATATTTTTCGAGTCAGGAATATGACTCGAAAAATTATGTCCATCCTCATCTTTTTTTATGCGACTGGTTCGGTCTCTCGGGGAAGGTTGTCTACTTTTACTCGATCCATTTTTTTCGCCTGACTAAATACTGGAATATCAAATTGTTTACTTAACGAATTTGCCACAAAATAAGCAATATTATAATCGATTAGGCTATGGATTAATCCGCCAATACCCATCAACAAAAAGATTGAGTACATGTATCCTTGAGCATAATATGTTTCCGGCATATTCCCCATCGTGTAAAAAACACTAACTACAACCAATTCTGCAGCGGAATGTATTATGCCAATCACAAAATTAAATAATTGAAAACGACCATTAAATAAGACAAATTTATTCTTAGATAAAACGATTGTTGGGTATTTCTGTAAATAAAATGCCCCTATTACTGCAAAAAGTAAATGAGAAAGTGCTCTTAAAGCTATAATGGGTGTCGCCGATAGAAAAAAACCAAAACCTGTTCCTAAACTTACCGAAATTGCTACTCCTGGTGAAAAAAACATTGCTAAAAATACTGGAACATGGCTAGCTAAAGTAAAAGAAGCTGGCCCTATCGTAATCCGCGGCATAATCATAGGAATGATGATACCCATTGCAACTAGTAAAGCTGAAATTGTTAAATGTCTGACTGAATTTTTTTTCATGCTCTCCTCCGATGTGTCTTGACATATATGGCACTATTTATTTTAAGGGAGACACACCGATGTGTCAAGACACATCTGGATTTATTTTAGTAAAAATAGATTCCACCTACTCTTAGTTCAATAGCCTAAAAAACTCAACAATTCGAACAACAGAATCGAATTGTTGAGTTTTTTTACGTTAAAATGATTGATTTTTATTTAAAATAAGCCAATAATTTTACCATCAGAATCAACATCAATTTTTTCATAAGCTGCTTTTTTAGGTAGTCCAGGCATCGTCATCACTGTTCCTGTATAGACAACAATGAATCCTGCACCTGCAGAAATCTTAATATTACTAATAGTTATCGTAAAATCTTTTGGTCTTCCCAGTTTCGTTTGATCGTCAGAAAGTGAATACTGTGTCTTTGCCATACAAATCGGCAAATGTCCGAAACCAAGTGTTTCAAATTTAGTGATTTCTCTTTCAGCAATTGGTTCATAGCGAACAGCATTTCCACCATAAACCTTTTCTACAATTGCACGAATTTTTTCTTTGATCGGCAGCTCATCTGGATAAGCAAAAGAGAAATGATTTTCTTGTTCTGCCAGGCGAACAACTTCTTTTGCTAATTCTTCTCCACCCGTTCCACCATGCGCCCATACATCTGAAAGAACAACATTCACATTGCGTTTTTGACATTCTTCTTTTATAAGATTCAATTCTGCATCTGTATCTGTTGGAAACTTATTGATGGCAACAACCGTTGGTAAACCAAAAACAGTCGTTGTATTTTCGATATGTTTTAAAAGATTCGGTAACCCTTCTGTTAAAGCTGCCATATTTTCAACATCTAGCTGATCTTTCGACACACCGCCATGCATTTTCAGTGCACGAACAGTTGCTACTACGACAACAGCAGAGGGACGAATGCCTGATTTACGACATTTGATATCGATAAATTTTTCGGCACCTAAATCAGCACCAAAACCACCTTCAGTCACCACATAATCAGCTAACTTTTTGGCAGTATTTGTCGCAATCACACTATTACAACCGTGGGCAATATTGGCAAATGGTCCACCATGAATCAGGGCAGGATTATTTTCTAACGTTTGAACTAAATTAGGTTTGATTGCCTCCTTCAATAAAGCAGTCATTGCGCCGTGGGCATTCAATTCTCTAGCTGTAACTGGCTGATTGTCATACGTATAGCCTATAATGATATTCGCTAAATTTTCTTTTAAGTCTTCAATATCATTAGATAAACATAAAACAGCCATAATTTCCGATGCAACCGTGATTTCAAAACCGTCTTCCCTCGGTACTCCATTAACTCGGGCGCCTATACCATCTACAATATGCCTCAATTGACGATCGTTCATATCTACCGCTCTTTTCCAAGTAATTCGACGATTATCGATTCTTAGTTCATTTCCTTGAAAAATATGATTATCAATAATTGCCGCTAATAGATTATTCGCCGCCCCTATTGCATGAAAATCACCTGTAAAGTGTAAATTGATATCTTCCATGGGCACAACTTGTGCATAGCCACCGCCAGCAGCACCTCCTTTTATCCCGAAAACAGGACCTAAAGAAGGTTCTCTTAAAGCAATAATCGCATCTTTTCCAATTTGATTTAAAGCATCGCCTAATCCAACGACTGTTGTTGTTTTCCCTTCGCCTGCAGGTGTTGGCGTGATTGCCGTGACTAGAATAACTTTACCATCTTTATTCCCTTTTATCTTTTCAACGTCGATTTTTGCTTTGTACTTTCCATATCTTTCAAACTGGTCTTCACCTAAGCCAATTTTTTCTGCTATTGTGCTGATGGGCAACATAGCTGTCTCTTGAGCGATTTCAATATCCGATTTGACCACTTTTTCCCCTCCATTTGATGAAATCTTTTTTACTGAAAAACAAAACATATCTACCTTTTTTTCACCCAAGACATTGCAGTATCAGCATAGACTTTCGCACCTTCGACTAATACTGATTCATCAAAAACAATCGCTGGGTTATGAAGATTAATATTTTCTTCTGTAGCAACCAATAGAACAGTAGTTGTTGGAATCAGTTGACTGATTTCACCAAAATCCTCACTGCCCATTAATGGTGTTGATGTAGGGATAGCAACAATTCGATCAGCTCCAAATGTTTCTGTTAATGAATCTTTGGTAAATGCCGTCAACTCTGGATCATTCACATTCGTTGTACACCCGTTAGTAAAAATCACTTGTGCTTCCGCACGAAACGCTTTAGCAATGTTTTCAGCTATCGCTATCATTCGTTCTTTAAGCTGTGTACGGACATCTTCTTTCAATGTTCGTAACGTGCCTTTCATGACTGCTGTTTCAGGAATAATATTTGAAGCACCAGGAGTTCCACCAGTAAATTCCCCGATCGTTAGAACAAAGCGTTCTTCTGAACCAATTTCTCTCGCCGAAAGTTCTTGTAACGCTGTGTAAATATGAACCGCTGCGTTGATTGGATCAATCGATGTTTCTGGTTGAGATCCGTGCCCGCCTCGACCTTTGACTGTGATCTCGAACCAATCAGCGCTAGCCATAAAAGTTCCTTCTGGTGTTGGTATGATTTGTCCTGCTTTAACTCCTTCAAAAGGGAATACATGAATCATCATACCTGCATCGACTTTAGGATTTTCCAATACATGATTTTTGATACATTCTTTTGACCCTGAAAGAATTTCTTCCCCTGGTTGAAATAATAGTTTTACTTGGCCATCTAATTCATCTTCGAATTCTTTTAAAAGTTTAGCGGCTCCAAGCAACATCGTTGTATGCATATCATGACCGCAAGCATGCATATAACCATTTTCAGATTTAAACGGTAGATTGGTCAATTCTTTAATCGGTAGTGCATCCATATCGCCACGCAATAGGAATGTTTTTCCACTCTTTTTACCAGCGATTACTGTAACACCAGATTCTCCACAAGATTTTGGATCATAACCATATTCTGTGAGTTTTTCTTTTACAAACGCAACTGTATTTGGCAACGCCATTCCAATTTCTGGATTTTGGTGAAGATGTCGTCTAATTTGAATCAGTTCTTTTTCTAAACTATCGGCAACTCTTTTTTGTTCTTCTGTCAGCATTATTTTTTCTCCTTTTCCAAAATTATATAACCAAAACTAACGGATCAAACGCTTCTCTTATTATAGTACCAAACATTTCAGATTATTTGCCATATTTCTGTTAATTTTTTAAGTACTTTTTTCCTCATTTTCTTGCCTCGTTACTCCTATTGCTAAGTACTCTTATTTTCAAACTCATAACGAACGATTGGATATCTGGCTGCTCTTACTTCGTCTACTCGATGAATTTGAGCATGCAATGGATACTCCTGAAAGGCTTCTGGATTTTTATGAGCTACTTCGTAAAGTTTACGATAAACCGAAATCGCTTCATCCATTCGTTCTTTCGACTCTGTTTCAGGAGGTTCTACCATTAGTGCTTCTGGTACAGTCAGCGGGAAATACATAGTCGGCGGATACATGTTATGATCCAAAATTCCTTTCGCTACATCTAAAGCGGTAACACCCGTTTCTTTTTTTAATTTATCTAAACTGATAACAAATTCATGCATACAAGATTCGCCGTAAGGCACTTCAAAGATATCTTTTAATTCATGGAGCATATAATTAGCATTCAACACGGCACTTTTAGAGGCAGACGAAATCCCTTCTGATCCTAAATATAAAATATACGTCAACGCTCGCAAGAATACCGAAAATTGACCATAAAATCCTTTAACCATCCCAATCGAATGTTCCGGCTTAGTAAATGTTATTTGTGTACCTTCTTTGATTGGATAGTAATTAGGTAAAAATGGTTCTAATATAATTTTACAACCAACAGCGCCAGATCCTGGCCCGCCACCCCCGTGAGGCGTAGAGAATGTTTTGTGCAAATTCAAATGAATAATATCAAAGCCCATATCTCCTGGACGAGCAACCCCCATAATGGCATTTAAATTCGCACCATCATAATAATTTAATCCACCAGCATCATGAACGATTTTTGTGATTTCTAAAATATTTTTATCAAAAATCCCTGCTGTGTTAGGATTTGTCAACATCAAGCCCGCCGTATCTTCTCCAACTACGGCTTGTAAGGCCTCAATATCAACACATCCATATTTATCAGAAGGTACATTAACCGTAGTCATGCCAGTCATCGCCACACTTGCAGGATTTGTCCCGTGAGCTGAATCAGGCACGATGATTTTATTTCTTTTCCCCTGACCATTTTTTTCATGATAAGCTTTGATCATCAATAAACTTGTAAACTCGCCATGCGCTCCAGCTGCAGGTTGAAAGGTAATCGCATTCATTCCTGTAATTTCTTTCAGTAACATTTCAGTCAGGGTGAAAACTTCTAATGATCCTTGAACTGTATGTTCTGGTTGCAACGGATGAATGTTTGCAAAAGTCGGATAAGCCGCCATTTCATCGTTAATTTTAGGATTGTATTTCATTGTACATGAACCTAGTGGGTAAAAACCATTGTTGATCCCGAAGGTTGCATTAGCTAATTCAGTATAATGACGGCTGATTTCTGGTTGAGGGAGTGACGGTAGCTGTAATTCTTTTTGCCGTTTCATTTCTTCTGGGAGAGTCGTAGTCGGTACGTCACACGGCGAAATCATTTCATTATAATATCCTTCTACGCTACGTTCAAAAATTAATTTCATTAACTACATACCTCCTTCACCAATTTAACGACTTGATCTATTTGTTCTTTGGTGTTCATTTCTGTGACACACCATAATAACCCGTGCTCTGTAGGATAACCGCCTAAGATATCATATTCTTCCAATTTTGCTAACACAATTTCATTTGTAACGGGAAAACTCGTGACAAACTCATGGAAAAACGGACTGTCACTCTTTCGATTTACACCTTTGATTTTACTTAACTGGTCAGCTAAATAATGTGCTTTACTATAGCATTGTTCTGCTACTTCTTGAATACCACGCGCGCCCATCGTACTCATATACACCGCATTCGTTAAAGCGCAAAGTGCTTGATTCGAACAGATATTAGACGCAGCTTTTTCTCTACGAATATGCTGTTCACGCGCTTGTAAAGTTAACACAAAGGCTCGCTCCCCTGTTTCATCAACTGTCTCTCCTGCGATACGACCTGGCAATTTACGGATTAGTTTATCTTTTGTCGCAATAAAACCAATATATGGTCCGCCAAAAGCTAACGGTAATCCAAACGGTTGTGAATCGCCTACTGCAATATCTGCATTCACTTCACCAGCGGTTTTAAGGATCGTACTCGCCACAGGATTCACACTCATAATAAATTTAGCTTTTGCCTCATGAACCATTTCAGCTATAGCTTCGACAGACTCGATTCCGCCATAATAATTTGGTTGCTGAACGATGAAACAAGCACTTGTATCATCTAGTTTTTCCTGTAAAACAGCTAAATCAGTCAATCCGTCTTTTTCAGGAATCATAACAAATTCGATTTCTCTGGAACTAAAATAAGTCCATGCAGTTTGGATTGTCATAGGATTAGTCGTTTCTGAAATTAAAACTTTTAAGCGTTTTTTCTCTAAACACATATTAATTGCTTCCGCAGCAGCCGTTGCTCCATCATAAACAGACGCATTCGTGGCATCCATCCCTGTGATTTCACAAATCATCGTTTGGTATTCAAAAATGGATTGCAGTAGCCCTTGACTGATTTCAGGTTGATAAGGTGTGTACGATGTCATAAATTCTTCTTTCGCTGAGATCTGTTTAACAATCGCTGGGATATAATGATTATACGCACCCGCACCGCGAAAAATACTTGAGAAGACCTTATTTTTCTGTCCCATTTTTTCCAAAATCCGCCGCACTTCAAACTCAGACTTCCCTGCTGGAATATCAAGTTTTTCTACAATCATTTCTTCTGGAAGCTCTCGATAAAGATCGCTCATATTTTTTAACCCGATTGTTTGTAACATTTCTTGTTGTTGTTGTTCTGTTGATCCAAGATAGTTCCCCATCTATTACGCCTCCTCGGATTCTTCGCAAAATTTCTTATATTCATCCACGCTTAATAAATCTTCGTTTTCTTTTACTCCTTCCACCTCGATTAACCATGATTCTAATGGTGCTGAATTAATTAATTCTGGACTGTCCATCAACTCTTCATTGATAGCTGAAACTTTAGCCGTGATTGGAGAATACGCTTCTGACACCGCTTTGACAGACTCAATATCAGCGAATGATTCACCTTTGGTTATCTCAGAACCTACGTCTGGTAAATCAATAAAAACGATATCTCCTAACTGTTCTTGTGCAAAATCAGAAAGACCGACCCTTACCTTATCCCCATCAAATAGTACCCACTCATGTGATTTTGAGAACTTCATTTCTGTGTTTTTTGTCATAATAAACGACTCCTTCTTTTTTATTATTTTTTTAGAAACGGTATTGTTACAACTTCTGCTGCGATTTTTTTCCCTCTGACTTCAACTTCGATATTAGAACCCAGTATTACAATTCCTTTTTCAACTAAGGCCATTGCACACGCTTTATTAATAAACGGGCACATTGTACCTGAGGTTGTTTGTCCAATCTTCTTTCCATTAAAATAAATATCTGCCTCTTCACGAACGATTCCACGATCTGTCAATTGTAAACCAATTCGAGTGATGGTTGGCTCACCTTTATCTAGAAGTGCTTTTTTACCAATAAAATCTTCTTTTTTCAACTTGACCGCAAAGCTTAGATCTGTTTCAAACGGAGTGATTTTCTCAGTCATTTCATGGCCGTAAAGAGGCATTCCAGCCTCTAGACGTAATGTATCACGAGCGCCTAATCCGCATGGAATAATACCATACTCTTTCCCTGTTTCCAGTAGCAAGTTCCATAATTTGACCCCTTCTTCAGGCTGACAATATAATTCATATCCAAATTCTCCAGTATAACCTGTTCGAGATAAAATGCAGGTCACACCGCCAACATTGGCATTTTCTCTAAAACTATAATATTTTTTAGGAATATCTTCTTCTTTTGTTAATTGTTTAATAATTTCTTTAGCAAATGCTCCTTGCAGTGCAATTTGAACATATTGATCGGACTGATCTGTAAACTTAACTTCACCGAATAAATGCTGTTTCAGCCATGCAATATCTTTTACTCTATTTGCTGCATTGACCACTAATAAGTATTTTTCCTCGTTACATTTATATACTAATAAGTCATCAATCACACCACCATTTTCATTACACATTAATGTATATCTCACACGTCCTACTTCTAAATTGCCAAAATCATTTGTTAATACATACTGCAAATTTGCTAAAGCATCTTTTCCTTCGTAAACAACTTCACCCATATGGGAAACATCAAATACTCCCACTTTATTTCGAACAGCTAAATGTTCTTTGATCACACCTGTATTTTTATATTGAACAGGTAATGTGTAGCCAGCAAATGAAACCATTTTTCCACCAGCTTCAAGATGTGCCTCGTATAAAGGTGTTTTTAAATCCATCGTTTCCACTCCTTTGCCTCTTTGTCTTTTTATTACTTTACTACGACACCTCCAAACTAAAATAACGATATAAAAACAGAGGAGCAGACATCTTAAAAAAATGCCTGCTCCTCTGTACAAAACCTGAGAGATTCGTCTTCTTTATCTCGAAGAGTTGCTCCTTCGGTGCTTTCGCTTTCCAGAGTGATGTCCAATTACGGTCCTTTTACCTGAGATCTTCATAACCAATGCTTTGCGCCATTGGTTATTTATTCCTTCGGTGCTATCACTAGTCTCTCCCGTAATTCTCTTCCATCTAATTTATTTTGTGCCTATATTTATTGAATATCATTGTTGTTCGTTTTTCATTTATAATAGTGAGGTATAGATCTACCCATTCTCACTGTAATTCATGTATAAATTTTCTCATAGACTTTTATTTTTTTCAAAACTCTGAATTATGATTACTTACTTTTTTGAACCAGTAACGTAATGCCTCCTGCAACCATAAAAGAAATTCCTATAAATAAAAATGAACTAAAGAAGGCACCATTAGAGAATTTAATCAAAACGCCTATAATCGTTGGGGCTACAAAACCACCTGAGACACCAATTGCATTGATGGTAGCATATTTTGCAGAAACCTCTTCGGAAGGAAATAGTTTCACTGGAATACTCATCAACGTTGCGAAAGCTAGACTAGCAAATGCCACCGCAAATGTTAATGCCACCATACTCATCAAAAATGTTCCGACAACTGAAACCAAAACGGCAAAAATACCACCGCCGATTGTTGCGAGAAAAACCACATTTTTTTCTTTACCAAGAAAATATTTATTTACCATGACACCACCTAGCACTGCCGCAATCATTGTAAAAAATCCAATAACAGCTGTTACATAAGCTGTTTGAGTCAGAGCCAAGCCATGTGCTTCAACCAGATAAGTTGCCATCCAGCCATTCAATCCATAAAGCGCAGCATTAATAAAAAATGCAGCAAAAATCAAAATCCAGACATTTCGATCCCTTAATACATCTCGAAAAGAAATGGCCTGTTTATTACTTAACTGTTCCTTCACTCCACCAAATTCTTTTGGAATCACAAAATACATTAAAACTGCGATTAATACAACTACCGCTCCTAAAAAATAATAGGTTTTATGCCAACCGACTTGTAGTAAAAGTGGTGCAATCAATAACGGACCTACAATTCCAGCAAAACCAGAAGAGGCAATCATTGTAGATTGAGCAGGACCTCGTTTTTCCATAGGTAATTCTTGAGAAATAAATGTACTTACAGAAGACGGATAACCAGAATGAGCAACAGCTCCTGTCATAAATCGAATCAAAATCAAATACAATAAAGAAAAACCGAAGCCGAATAAAAAAAGAAAAATACCTACCAAAAAAACGGATGCAATCATTACTTTTCTAGTTCCAATTTTACCAGTTAAATACCCAAACGGGATTTGAAAAATCGTATACCCTAGAAAAAAAGCACTCAGCACTAATCCTTTTTGTTGCGGATCAAAGTCTAAATCTTTTGCAATAGTTACCAGTGACATACCAATTGTTGTTTTATCTACATAAATACAGGTATAGCCTAAAAAAATGGCTACCAGCATCCATGTAACATTTCTTGTTTTCTTATTTTCCATACTGTTCCCCCAATAAAAGAAAGCGCTTTCCAACTCTGATTATCCTTAATATTTGTATAAAAGTCAATAACTTAATTCAATTATTTAACATATGGTCAAAATAAATTGATTTTTTTCTTATTTTGAAAATGTTCATTATGGATTTCACTTCTATTCTTTTGTTTCCCTAAAAAAATAGGTCAAGAAAATTTGTTGTATTTTCTCAACTTACTTTTTACTTTGGACTTTTAACGGTTTTTTTCCAGCGTATTGCTTAAACGACCAAACTCTAATAAAGACAGCGTCTCCCCACGACGCGATGGATCAATTTCAGCTTCAGTTAAACTTTCTGTCAACCAAGCTTTTGTTTGGTCATCTTTTCCATAAAAATGAATCAAATTGTTCCACAAAGTTTTTCGGCGTAATTGGAATGAAGCTTTTGTTAATTTGAAAAATTCTTTTTCATTTGTCACTTCAACTGCTGGTTTCTCTCGTTTGATTAGTTTAATGATGGCAGAATCAACGTTTGGCTGCGGAATAAACACTGTTTTCGGTACAATAAACGCGATACTTGCTTCCATAAAGTATTGAACAGCGATTGATAAAGAGCCGTAAGCTTTTGTTCCTGGTTTGGCTGAAATGCGATCTGCGACTTCTTTTTGCATCATGACGATCATTTCTTGTACATCTAAATCAGATTCTAAAAAGTGCATCATAATCGGTGTTGTAATGTAATAAGGTAGATTTGCTACCACTTTGATTGGCAGCTCTTGTTTGAAAATCTCATTCGTTGTACCAACTAAATTTGCTTTTAGCACATCATTATGAACAACCGTAACATTTTTATAGGGACTCATTGTATCTTCCAAAACTGGAATTAGGCGGTCATCGATTTCAAATGCTAACACTTGTGCAGCATTTTTAGCCAATTGTTCTGTTAAAGCACCAATCCCTGGTCCTACTTCTACTACATTGGTTTGAGTGTCGATTCCTGCAGTCTCAACGATTTTCCGTAAGATATTCGGTTCTGTTAAAAAATTTTGGCCTAAACTTTTTTTGAATGAAAAGCCATGTTTCTTCAAAATTTCTTTGGTTCTTGAGGGGGTGGCTATTTCTTTATATTCTGTCAAATTGATTCCTCCGATTTTTCATTAGCTAACACGTTTAATTTATTCATAACTTCTATCAGTTCATTTTCTGTAATGCGGAACATTTTCAAGCGTTTGGTCAGTTGTTTACTATTTGTATAGCCAATACGTAATTCATCGCCTAGTTTTTCACGGCGTTCTTTTGCATGAGCTCCCGCTATTAAACCATATTCGATCAACGTTTGTCTAGGGATTTCTTGGTAATCATCTGATTCATTGACAGGTGTCACAATTTTTTCTAGCGCTTCTAAAATCGCTTCATCACTGGCATGTTCCACGCCTAAACTATTCCCTCTTTTTTTAGGTGCAGCAAGCTGACGTGAAAGAAATGCATGTTTGGCATCAGGAACCACCTGCATGATCGTTTTGCGAATTTTTTCACCTGAGAAATCTGGATCAGTAAAAATGATGACACCACGCGTTTCTTGGGCATGCTCAATTTGTTCTAAAATATCATCATTAATCGCGGAGCCAATCGTCTCGATCGTATCTGCATCAACCACTTCTTGAATTCGTCTAGTATCGTCTTTTCCTTCAACGACAATAATCTCTTCAATTCTCAATTTATCTGTCATTCGGCTAACCTGAATAAGCGATGTGCATTAGTTGTTGTTTGTCTTGCTATTTCTTCAAATGGAACTTCTCGTAGTTCTGCGATTTTTTCTACGACATAGCGAGTATAACCTGGTTCATTACGTTTTCCTCGATACGGTACTGGCGCTAAATACGGTGCATCTGTCTCAACTAGTAGACGATCTAATGGAACGGCTTTTGCTACGTCTTGTACTTCCAGTGCTTTTTTGAACGTCACCACACCGCTTAGAGAAATATGCATGCCCATATCTAAAAATTTCACCATCCACTCAGAATCTCCACTAAAACTGTGCATGATTCCGCCAATATCACGAATATCTTCTTCCTTTAGAATCTTATACGTATCTTCCATCGCATCTCGGGTATGAATGCTGATTGGCAAATTCATTTCTTTGGCAATGGCGATTTGGCGTCTAAACACACGATCTTGAACCTCTTTTGGGTCTTCCATCCAATAATAATCTAACCCGATTTCACCAAGTGCCACGACTTTTGGTGTGGTTAATAATTGCTGCAGATTTTTCTCGATATCGGGTGTGTAGCTGCCCGCTTCTGTTGGATGCCACCCGATAATACTTTGGATTTCTTTATATTGTTGGCTAAGTTCTAGAGACTTTTCGATCGTCAGCATATCAAAACCGACCACTGCCATCTCTGTTACACCTAATTCTTTCGCATGTTCAATTGTTTCAGGAATATCATCATTAAATTGTTCTGCGTTTAAATGGGTATGGGAATCAAAAATCATATTCATTCACTCCTTAAATTAAAAGCTGAATGGGCTCGTTTAGCTCTGACTGAAAAACAGGAAAAATTGATTGAGACGCTTTTTATCTCACTCCATTTTTATCTTTTTTCCGAAGAGCTAGCCCATGAAGCTAGATAGATATTTACGTTAGCTACTACTCCTAATGGACTTCTCTCAGACAATTAGGTCTTCCTTGTCTTCTATACTTTATCACATTTTGACCAAAAGCTGAATGGACAGCACAGATAAATTATCAGCTTCTTATCGTTGCTTTATTCAAAAAAATAACTTATACTAATCGGTCACGGCAATTTATGTCAGGAGGAACTATTATGTCAAATGACCGCACAAAAGAAACCCAACATTTGCAACAGGTTTATAAAGAATTAAGCCAAGCAAAAGACACGTATCAAACCGCTATTGATGACGTCAACACTACAGGAAAATCGGTGCTTGAACAATTTGGCGGCGACACTAAACTAAATTTTGATAGTTACTCAGATAACTTAGAAACGTTTGCCATAATGGAAATGAAAAATCGAGAAATCGATCAGTTAAACATTCAAAATGCAACGGCGGCTAAGCAACTAGAAAAAGTCGAGCGACTACTTAACGTTCCGTATTTTGGAAAAATTGATGTGACGTTTTTAGAGGATGACTCTGATCGTGACGTTTTTTATATCGGCATGAATGACTTTACTAATCTAGATGGCGAATCACGCATCTATGACTGGCGTTCACCGATTGCCTCACTTTTTTACAATAATGTTTTAGGCGACAGTAATTATCAGGTCAATAACAATGAGATTCCTGTTACCTTAAACCTAAAAAGACAACTGATTATTGAAGAGGATCGCTTGATTAACTTTTTTGACACAAGTCTGGCCATTCAAGATGATATTTTACTTCATTCACTAGAAGCCGATTCTTCTCAGTACATGAAAGATATAACAACCACGATCCAACAAGAACAAAATGAGATCATTCGTGACGAACGTCATCCCTTGCTTTTAGTTAATGGAATTGCTGGTAGCGGAAAAACGTCTGCGATCATGCAGCGAATTGCTTATTTGCTTTATAATCATCGGACACAGATTACGGCTGATGATATTTTACTGCTGTCTCCTAATTCGACCTTTATTGATTATATTTCTCAAGTGTTACCAAATTTAGGTGAGCGCAATCCGTTGAATTTAACCTTGTTACAATTTCTTAAATTCACCTTTAGAGAAAAAGCGCCAATCGAAAGTGAGTCAGCTTATTTCAAACGGATCACTGCTGAACAAGTAAATGCTCAACAAAAAGTGATTCAATCACAAGAATTTGTTGCGTTCATTCAAGCGTTCCAAGATTCCTCTCTCATTCAAGAATGTCTATTTCAACCGATTTTATTCAAACGGAAACCGATTTTTTCTGCTGAACTAATCTTTAATTTATATCAAGAAACACCTATGACTTTATCGATCAGAGACAGAATTTCAGCAACAAAAGAAAAACTTTCAAGTTTGTGGAATCGGTACTTGATCAAACAGTCAAAATCTAAACAAATGATCGATCAAATGCAAGACTTGACAGAGGCCGAACAATTGCGCTATTTTGACATAACATTTGCAGAAGAAGATGAGGAACAATTAGCAGAGTTTGCCCTACAACGATTGCAACAAAAATACCGTAAAGTAGTGGATGCGATCGCTGATTTTGCTTGGTTTGATCAATGGTTGCTTTTCAAAGCATTATATCAGCTTTATCAAGAAGATTCGTATGAAAGAATACCCACAGATTACACTGCAGATGAAGTAGTGATTTTGTTATTGCTCAAAGATAAATTTATTGAAGATTTATCGAATCGGCAAATGGCGTTTATTTTAGTGGATGAAGTGCAAGATTACACGGAAGCGCAAATTCTTTTGCTGCTTAAATTATTCCCGCAAGCGAATTTCACTTTAGCTGGCGATGAAAATCAGGCGATCTTTAATACCTCGATTAGTTTTATTGATCTCAAAGAGTTATTATCTGTTTCCAGCCGTTCGGTTACTTCCTATCAATTATTGAATAGTTATCGCTCAAGTAAAGAAATCACTCAGCTCTTTCAAACGTTAGTGACAAATCATGAGAAACTCAAGATTGTTTCGATTCGAAAGGATGGCGAGAAGCCTGCCTTTATTTATTGCGAAGATGAAGAGGTCTATTTAGATACGTTAACTTCACTGTTGGATTCACTAGCACCTGGGGATGATACTGTAGTGATTACAAAAACTGCAATAGAAGCGGAATTATTGAAACAGCAGCTCCTACCAAAAAATAGCGCTATTGATTCTCAAATTCTTTCGATCGATATGGCGAAAGGGCTTGAATTTGATCATGTGATCATCCACGATCCTTCTACAGCGCGTTATGGGGGAACTGAAAGAGAGAAGAAAATTCTCTATACAGCGATTTCTCGGGGGATGAAACAGGTGTTTCTGCCTTATGTTGGAGAGCTTTCTGACTTGTTCAAGGACTAAGTAATAAATACGTACGCAAAACCTTAGAGTAGCAAAATTTATCTACTCTATCTTAACCAATTCTTAAAACATTAGGCTAAAAAAACCGACTTTAGCCCGATGTTTTTTTACCTATTCAGCAGTAAACTTAACTCCAGTCTGATTTTCAATTTGAGAGGAGTGAGTGCTTTTTGAAAAATTTCTTCGAAGAAGCTGACTTTCTAAAATCAACGATCCAAAAAAACGTATCAATTCAAAGAAAACCACAGGTTAATACAATTTGGCATTGGCTGCTGCTCATCCTCTTTGGTTTATTAGCTTATGGTACTATGACACAGCAGTTTCTTCTAATAGCGATCTTTATAATTATCGCAGCGATTGTGAAAGGACCATTGATGCTTTTATGGGGAGCTATTTACTCGGTTCTAATCGCGTTTTTCCCACCATTAGGAATTGTTTTATCTATTTTATTTTTCTTGATAAACCTTGGAACCATGGCTAAAAGTTGGCGTATCTCATTAACCAGCGCTTATTTTTATCTAGTGCCTTTAATCGGTGGAATCCTTCGAACTGTTGTTAAAGATGAGCCTAATTATGTCATTTTGATTTTTGTTGCTTTTAGTATATTAGGCTTGCATTTTTTACTTAATTGGTTGTATAAAAATAACAGTTTGAGTCGAACCTTGACTTGGTCGATCATTAGCGTGCCTTATACGATAATCCTTATGCTTTTACCCACTCGTTTCCGCAGATTTAATGCGAATAAAAAATTTAAATTTTAGTCGATTGATTAATAAAAATAGATTGCCCCCGTTTTCCATAAGAGGCAATCTATTTTTGATCTTAACTTAATCCAATCTCTAAAGAAGACGACGATCTTTGCACTAGTTAAACTTAAGGTTCAGCTAATACAGAGAAAATCGTCTTTCTTATTATTTTTCTAAATTATTCCAGCATTTAACGCTTTATCTAAAGCATCATTTAATTTTTTCATTTGCTCTTCATTAAAAACCTCTTTTGCACCTTCACGCAGTTCTTTTACATTCTCTTCTGTTATAGCGCTTGGGTTTGCTTCGATTTGTTGGATCATTTCATCTAATTGCTCATTCACCAACTTTTGAATCTCTGGATCACCTTTCAAGTCACTGTAATCGATTGAATCATCCGTTAAGTCTGAAACTGAATCTCCTGATTCATCTCCTTTAATCGTCGATAAAATATCATTTAACTCTTCTTGAGGGATGATTTCTTTTTTATTTGGCATTTTGATTTTTCCGTTATCTTTTTGTGGACTAACAGAGATTACCATAGCAATACTCATTTTAGCCTCTTCATCATCCGTCGCAGCTAAGGACATTTCTATGTCAAAGTCCTTTGTTTTCTGATTGATGCTAACTTTAATGTCCATTTTATCTAGATCATTTTTTAAGGACTTGATAGCTTCTTTCATTTCTTTTTGATTGCCTGATTTTTTATAGTCTTTGTCTTCTTTAGAAACTTCATCGATTTTTTTCATCATTTGGATGATTTCTTTTTTAGTAAATGTGTGTGTCACGATATTTTTGTTTTTTGTAAACGTTTTTTTGTTAAAGCTTTCGATTAATTTTTTTATCTCTCTAGCCATTTTAGAATTTTCGGCATTTATAAATGTTTTATTCTTCAATGAAGGTGTCTTCTTGTCAAGTTCTCCAGAAGTAAGCGTATCACCTGCTTCTGCAATATCAATATATTTTCCTTTTAACCTGTTCAAATCGTTTTCGCTAAGTTCAACTGGATAGTTAAATGCATTCGCTAAATCCAGCATCCCTGAAACAAAGCTAGTAGACATATAATAATTATCTTTATTCCCAACAAATTGGAATGGTAATTTTTGACCAAGTAGATTCGCTGTAATGTCCATCTCTATTCTATCTTTTTTGTCATCGATCACATATTTTCCGTCAAGGCTCATATCTTTTAATTGACTTGCAAGCATATTTAAATAAACACCGTCTTCATAACCAGTGTACATCAAATCTTTGATCTTCACCTTAAAACTTGCGGCTTTGTATTCTTCGCCTTTTGAACTAAATAACTCCTTTGTAAAATCTTTTCTTGGATCCGCCCCACAAGCTGCTAATAAAAAAATTACGACTCCTGTAATTATCCCCAATAGATACTTTCTCATTTTCATACAATATTCTCCTTGGTATTAACCCATTTTTTAGTTCTAATATTAATAATACATAAAAATATATTCTTCACATAAATCTTCATATTTTCTTTAAAACAACCAAAGTGTTTATCTAGTACAAACTTAGACAAACACTTTGGCGACTTCTTATTTTTTTGTTGCTTCAATTACGCAATGACTGCTCCATTTGGCATGTCTTTTGGTGCATCGATGATTTGCAATTTGCCTTCTGGCGATTCAGCGGAAAGAATCATTCCTTGACTGATCTGTCCACGCATTTTTCTTGGTTTCAAATTCGCTACGATCACGACTTTTTTACCTATCAAAGCACTTGGATCTGGATAAAATTCTGCCACACCTGAAAGAATTTGACGATCTTGTTCGTCTCCGGCAGCTAAGCGGAATTGTAGTAATTTATCTGCCCCTTTGACTTTTTTACAATCAATGACTTCCGCTACTTTTAATTCTACTTTATCAAAATCTTCATACTTGATTTCTTTTTCTTTTGTCGAAATAAGTTCTGTTTCTTCAGGGTTCCATTTGATTTCTTCTGTTGTTGTTTGAGTATTTTGGGCCATTTTCTTTTGAATATACAGAACTTCTGTATCAATCTCCAAACGCGGGAAGATTGGGGTTCCTTTCGCGACAACTTTGATTTCTGTTGGAAACTCACCAAAATGGATAGCTTCCATATTCATTGTTTCAGGATCTAAACCTAATTGTTCGAAGATTTTTTTGGGTGTCTCAGTCATCACAGGTTGTAAAAGTATCGCTACGATACGCAAACTTTCAGCTAAGTGGACCATCACACTGTCTAATTCATTTTTCTTCTCTTCATCTTTGGCTAAAACCCATGGTTGTGTTTCATCGATATATTTATTGGCACGTGAAATCAAGGTCCAAACTTCAGCAATTGCCATGTTGAATTCCATTTTTTCCATTGCTTCATGATATTTACCAATTACATTTGCAGCAGTTGTTGATAATTCGCTGTCAAAGGGGGTAACTTTTGACGCGTATGTCGGAACATGACCTTCACAATATTTATTGATCATAGCAATTGTACGGTTCAACAAGTTACCTAAATCATTTGCCAAATCATAGTTTAAACGGGAAACAAAATCTTCTGGTGTAAAGACACCGTCACTGCCAAAAGGAATCGCGCGCAATAAATAATAACGCAAAGCATCTAAGCCATAGCGATCAACTAATATTTCTGGATAAACGACATTTCCTTTAGATTTAGACATTTTGCCGTCTTTCATCAATAGCCAACCATGACCGAAAATTTTCTTCGGTAAAGGTAACTCTAATGCCATCAACATAATTGGCCAATAAATCGTATGGAAACGGACAATTTCTTTTCCAACCATATGAACATCAGCTGGCCAATATTTTTGGAATAGGCTGTCATCTTCTGATCCATAGCCCAGAGCTGTGATATAGTTTGACAACGCATCGATCCAAACGTAAACCACATGTTTTGGATCATTAGACAATGGAATGCCCCATGAAAATGTCGTACGTGATACAGCTAAGTCTTCCAAACCTGGTTTGATGAAATTATTGATCATTTCATTTTTACGTGATTCAGGTTGAATGAATTCTGGATGTTCATTGTAGTAATCCAATAAACGATCTGCATATTTACTCATGCGGAAGAAATAAGATTCTTCTTTGACCAATTCAACTTCATGACCGCTTGGTGCTTTACCACCAATTACTTTACCCTCTTCATCACGGTAGACTTCTGCTAATTGCGTTTCGGTAAAGTACTCTTCATCTGAAACTGAATACCAGCCTTCGTATTCACCAAGGTAGATATCGCCTTGCTCTAACAAATGATCAAAGATTTGCTGAACAGCTTTTTTATGGTAATCATCTGTTGTACGGATGAATTTATCATAGCTGATATCAAGCGTTTTCCATAATTTTTGAACATCTGCCGCCATTTTATCAACATATTCTTTTGGTGTAACGCCTAATTCTGAGGCTTTATTTTCTATTTTTTGTCCATGCTCATCCACACCTGTTAAGTAAAATACGTCATAGCCCATCAAGCGTTTGTAACGGGCCATCGCATCGCAGGCAATTGTCGTATATGAATTGCCGATATGTAGTTGTCCGCTTGGATAATAAATCGGGGTGGTGATATAAAATGTTTCTTTTTCTGACATGTAGAAACATCCTCCTTCTAGCATTCTCTTGAATTTACTCCTAAATAGTATACCATACTTGGCTTTATTGAACTAGAATTCCTTGTATTTTCTCTATATAACAAAATTCCACCAGCTTCATCTTAGAAAAAACTGGTAGAAACTTCGAATTAACCTTTCGTTTAAGCTCTGATAACACCATCTTGTGTAGCCGCTTCAGCGACTTCTCGAATGATAACATCCACTAACTTTTTGTTGAAAGATGATGGAATAATATACTCACTTGTAAGCTCAGAATCTGGAATGATTTCGGCAATTGCTTTTGCTGCAGCCAATTTCATATTCTCAGTAATTTTCGTTGCACTAGCGACAAAAGCCCCTTTAAACAAACCAGGAAAAGCTAAAACATTATTGATTTGATTTGGATGATCTGAACGACCCGTTCCAACGACTGCTGCACCTGCATCGATTGCATCTTGATAGTCGATTTCTGATTCAGGATTTGCCATTGGAAACACGATAGCTCCAGAATTCATTGATGAA
The DNA here is from genome assembly GCF_058216535.1 of Enterococcus sp. AMC1251. Taxonomy (NCBI): domain Bacteria; kingdom Bacillati; phylum Bacillota; class Bacilli; order Lactobacillales; family Enterococcaceae; genus Enterococcus; species Enterococcus sp. AMC1251. The sequence goes on from NZ_CM177098.1 coordinate 2,878,428, forward strand.
ACCATTTCTTTTGAAACGATTTTAGGTGCTGAAACACCGATAAAAACGTCTGCCCCAACCATTGCTTCTTCTAAAGAACCATTGAAGTTTTCTTGATTAGTAATTTCTACAATTTCTTTTTCCAAAAAATTCATTGGTCTGTCCATTGTTTTAGATAATGCGCCATCGATGTTAAATGCGATGACGTTCTTCACACCAAAATGATGCAGCATTTTTAAGATCGCACTCCCTGCTGCACCGGTTCCTGAGACAACAACTTTGATCTCATCGACTTTTTTATGGACGATTTTCAATGCATTGATCAATGCGGCAATCGTGACGATGGCTGTTCCATGTTGGTCATCATGAAACACTGGTATGTCCAGCTCTTCAATCAACGTACGCTCAATTTCGACACAGCGAGGCGCAGAAATATCTTCTAAATTGATTCCACCAAATGTGGGAGCCATCGCTTTGATGATATTAATGATTTCTTTTGGATCTTTCGTATCTAAACAAATTGGTATTGCATCGATTCCAGCAAATTCTTTAAACAATAATGCCTTACCTTCCATAACGGGTAATGCTGCTTTTGGACCAATATCACCTAGACCAAGAACTGCTGTGCCATCTGTCACAACGGCAACGGTATTTCCCTTCCAAGTATAATCGTAAACTGAATTCGGATTTTCATGGATTTTTCTACAAGGTGCCGCAACGCCTGGTGTATAAGCTAAAGACAAATCTTCTTTTGTATTTACCTCAACTTTTGAATGAATAGCAATTTTCCCTCGCCATTGCGCGTGTGCTTTTAATGCTTCTTCATAAATATCTGCCATATTATTCCCATTCCTTTCCAATCCAAGTTAATCTTATTTATTTCCCTAACATTTGCTCTGGTTTGACCCACCGCTCATATTCTTCTTCTGTCACTAAGCCTGAAGTTAAAGCCGCCTGCTTTAGCGTTGTATTTTCTTCGAACGCTTTTTTAGCAATCTTCGCACCATTGTCATAGCCAATATAAGGATTTAATGCTGTTACAAGCATCAATGACTGATCAACATATTGCTTCATTTTTTCCTGATTTGCTTTAATTCCGCTCAAACAATTTTTATCAAAAGAACGCAGTCCATCCGTCAGCAACTCAATGCTTTGGATCAAATTATAGGCAATCACCGGCATATACACATTTAATTCAAAATTTCCTTGTGATGCGCCAATTCCGATTGTTGTATCATTTCCCATGACCTGTATAGCAATCATAGTCATAGCTTCACATTGTGTCGGGTTTATTTTCCCTGGCATAATAGAACTGCCCGGTTCATTAGCAGGAATCGTGATCTCCCCTAAACCACTCCGCGGACCACTTGCCATCCAACGAATATCGTTTGCTATTTTCATTCCATTTGCCGCTAACGCTTTTAACGCTCCAGAAGTAAAAACAATCGCATCTTTATTTGCTAATGCATGGAATTTATTTGGATCTTCTGAAAATTGATTATTACAGTCTTCATTCAAATACTCAAAGAAAAAGTCGACATATTCTTTCGAAGCATTCAGTCCAGTTCCCACAGCTGTACCGCCGAGTGCCAATTTTTTCAACCCTTTTACGGTCGACTCCAACATTTCATAATTATGTTCCAACCCAAAACGCCAACCGCTGATTTCTTGCGCAAACGTCACTGGTGTTGCATCTTGTAAATGAGTTCTACCAACTTTCACAATCTTCTCATTCTCTTTTTCAAGCCTTTGAAAAGTTTGAATCATTTGTTTTATCACAGGAAATAACTGCTGTTCAATCAACTGTACTGCTGCCAGATGAATGGCAGTCGGGAAAACATCATTTGAGCTTTGTGACCTATTAACATGATCGTTTGGGTGAACCATCACACCCATTTCAACTGCCAAATGAGCAATGACTTCGTTAACATTCATATTCGTTTGTGTTCCGCTACCTGTTTGCCATAATGACAACGGAAAATGATCATTGACCTCTCCCATAATGATTTTATCTGCTGCATTTTGAATCGCTTGGCTAATCGTTGCTTCTAATTTCCCAGTTGCTTCATTAGCTTTTGCAGCACTCTTTTTCACAAGTGCCAGTGCTTGAATCAGAGCCATAGGCATTTTTTCTATACCGATATTGAAATTTTTTCGGCTGCGTTCAGTCTGTGCTCCCCAAAGTGCTTTTTTAGGGACTTGAACCTCTCCCATAGAATCTTGTTCGATACGATATGACATTCTTTTGATCCTCACTTTTTCTTCATTTACTATCACTATACTTTAAACCAATCAAAATTTACAATCAAATTTTTTCATAAAAAAACAGCAATCCTTACGATCACTGATTTTTCCCTTTAATTTTCAATTTTACCTTCATTACTATGTTTATAACCGTAAGCAAAATAAATAACAAATCCTAATACTAATGCTATGGCGAACGCTTTCCAAGTTGCCGACTGTAATTGTAGCATCAAACCAATACTAACGATGACGAGTAAAATTGGAACAAACGGGACAAATGGAATTTTAAATTCTCCTGGTTTAGGATCCCCTGCTACTTTTCTCAATCGGATAATGCCAATCGCCATCACGATTAAATACATCAAGGTCACAATATTCGTCAGCTCAGCTAAAAGCTCCATCGGTACTAATCCAGCAAAAATCATTGTACAAATACCCGCTACATACGTTGCGTTTTTCGGCGTTCGATTTTTTTCATCGATTTTACTCATAAATTTTGGCAGCAAGCCATCTTTACTAATCGCATAGATAATTCTAGCTAAACTGTACATCATTGAAATAGTTACAGTCAATAACGTTAAAATCGCTCCAACTGAAATCACCGCCGCTACACCATCGCGATGAACAAAACGCATAGCAAAAGCCACAGGATCTTTCACGCCAAGCACATCAAACGGCACAATCCCTGTTAAAATCAGCGTTACGATCACATACAAAACAGTGGCTATGATAATCGATCCAATAATTCCTTTCGGGATATCCTTTTGCGGATTCTTCACTTCTTCCGCTGTCATACTCACTGCATCAAAGCCTAAAAAAGCAAAGAAAACCACAGCAGCTCCACTTACTACACCTGAAAAGCCAAAAGGCATAAACGGTTCCCAGTTCGTAGGTTTCACATAAAAAATACCGACCACTAAAAACAGTGCAATAATGCCAAATTTAACAAAAACCATCACATTATTCAAACGCAAAGCAGTTTTCGTTTCTAATGATACCCAAAATGTAACAGCTAAGAGAACCAACATAGCAATCAAATCAACATATGTACCCTTCTCTGGATTATACGCACCGCTTAAAGCTCTAGGCAAATCAATCCCAAGGCTGTTTAAAAATCCATGAACATAACCAGACCAGCCAGAAGCCACAGAAGATACCGCTAGAAAGAATTCACAAATCACTAACCACCCAGTCATCCAAGCAACAAGTTCGCCAAATACAACATACATATAGGCGTATGGTCCGCCAATTGCCGGAATTCTTGATGCAAACTCTGCATAACATAAACCAGCTAAAATAATTGCTCCTGCAGCAACTAAAAATGACAATGACAACGCAGGCCCTGCATATTGTTCAGCCGCAACCCCTGTCACTACAAAAATTCCTGTTCCAACAATTGCACCGATTCCAAGCATAATCAGATCCATTGTTTTTAACTCTTTTTTCATTGAACTTGGCTCACTCGATACAGCCGTCAGCTCTTTTTTTCGAAACATCGACATTTCTTTTCCTCCAATAAATCAATCCATTTTCTAGTTCTAATAATTGCAAAAATCCCCTCATAAAAATAGAGACCGAGACAAAAGCTTATTTCCGAATAAACTGCTTTTTTCTCGCCGTTTATTCGGATTTAAAGCGCGAAACAAAACTGATTTTCAGTTTTGTCCCACGCTCTTCATATACCCTAAAAGAATACCACCTAAAATAACGAATAAGCAACCAATAACAACAGATCTCATTTGTTTTTTAGACTTGCGCTCGCCAAGTAAGTAAATTCCCCCTAACGTTGAGATGATAATCCCCATTTGAGACAATGAAAAACTAATTGCCAAACCAATTTGGCGCATCGTCATCAACATACAAACATTTCCTAACCCCCATAAAAATCCACAGCTCATATTTCGCCAAACATAACGATCCAATTTAACCTTTTTAAATGCAAAGAAGCTAGCACCTATTACCATCCCAATACTCTGAGGTAAAATGATTCCCATTGGATCGAGACCAGCCGCATTAATAATAATTGTATACGCTCCATAACCGATCGTTGAAGCGACCAACACACGCAACCCTTTGTTAAAATCAAAGATCTTATTACTTATTTTTGCACTACTATCATCATCTTGTCGAGTTGTTAAATAAGCACCTAGCACCAACAAGCCTAGAGCAATAAAGCCTAAAAGAAAATCTCTACTTCCTTTCCATTCATGAAAAAATACAGCTCCCGCAATCGTATTGACGATCAACTGCATTCCAGTTGAAACAGGCAACCCTACAGATACCCCTAAATACTTCATGCCATGAAATTGTTGGTTTTGTCCAACACTCCAAAATAAACCAGACAAAACACCAATTGCGATCATTTCACTAGTAATTACTGGCTGCTCAATAAAAAAGACTATAACCGAAAAGATCAACGCACCTATGGTCATCCCAAGCGTCTGCTGATTTGCGCTACCGCCTATTTTCCCGCTAAAAAGAGCGATGCTCCCCCATGCAAACATCGGAATCAAAGCCACTATTATCTCCATAATATACTCCTATCAAAAATATGATAGGTTTAGTCTAACAATAAAGCAACAAGCTGTACAATAAAAAATGAAAAGAAATAATAGAAAGACAAGCTATTTTTTTAATCGAAATAAACTATATCTTCAAACTTTTTATCAAGAGCGATACATAATACGAGGGTTAGCTTAGCCGTTGGATTGAACAGACCTGTTTCTATAGAACTAATTGTATTATGGGAAGCACCTACTAGTTGTGTTAATTGTACTTGAGATAAACACTTAGCTTTTCTTATGGTTTTCAAATGATTTTTAAACTTTAATTCTTCATCCACGACCTATTACCACGTCCTTGTAAAGGATAGATCAAAAAAAACGATTACGAGCGAAAAGATCAGTCCTCCATAATTTGTCTTAAAAAATACTTTATTGCTCTACACCTTCTTGACTACTTGAATTACGCACTTCCCCCAACATTACTTCTTTGTTCATAGTTCTCTCCTTTAATAATTGTTAAAAAAAAATCGACAAGTAAACTTGTCAATAATTTTAAACAGAGAGATTGGAACAAAAGCATTTATTTCCGAAGCTTTCAAATCTTAGTGCTTTAGCACTTAGAATTTGATGTGATCGAAAATCAGCTGTCATTGTTGTAAAACACAGTGAATAGAATGAACTGACGTTGCACAGTACCCACTTGTTTTTTTGGAGTTAAACTCTTGTTCCAACCACATCAACTCTCATTCATGAAAATTAGCGTATTTTTAAATAAATAGCATTTAATCGGTAAATAAACTTTTCATTTTTCTTAATATATAAGGACGCTGTTGTTAATATAATTTAATCAGGATTACGAGGAAAATCAGATTGTGCGTTCGTATTTTTTCATACATCCTTAGCGCAATAAAATATTAAAATAAATTGACACTTGACTAACTGGCGACAAACTGCTGATGAAGCCTTACATAGACAACATAAATTGTCTATACAAGTTTCCTATTGTTAGTACAACGCTACCGTCTATCTTTTCTCATTAAAATAACTCAAAAACGGGAATAATAGCTTCATCGTTGTTCCCTCTCCTTCAACTGATTCTATCGTTAATTGATGACCTAACTTATCAGCAAGACTTTTCGCTAAATATAAACCTAAACCTGTTGAGTGCTGTTCACTCGTTCGACCATTTTCTCCCGTAAATCCTTTGTCAAAAATACGTCGTTGATCTTCTTTTGGAATACCGATTCCGGTATCTTCCAAAAACAACCAAACGCCTTCTTTTGTTCGTGAAAAACGAACAGTGATTTCACCACTTACCGGAGTATACTTAATCGCATTACTCACTAATTGTTTAAAAATAAAGGCAACCCACTTTGCATCTGTTAACACGAGTTGGTCATTTCCTTCAAATGAAAAACGCAGATTCTTTTGAATAAAATAATTTCCCTGCGTACGAATCACAGACTGAACAATTTCTTTCAACGAATATTCCTGAATCAAATAATCTCTAGAAAAACTGTCCAACCGAGCATAATAAAGAACCTGCTCTACATATTCATCTATTTTTCCTAACTCGTTTTCAACTAAATAATACTTCTTTTCTGAAATATCATCTTCGATTGATTGTAAAATCAAATTCACAGCAGCTAAAGGGACTTTGATTTCATGAACCCATGAATCGATATAATCTTTTTGATCCTGTTGATTATTAATCGCTTGTTGCATAATTTGCTGATGTTCGACTAACAAGCCATTGATGTAATTCTGGACTAACATTTCCTCTGAGCTTGAAGCCTTACTTAAATATTCCTCTAAAGAAGGAGGCTGTTCGCTAATGTCCAAGGAACGCCACCAACTTTTTTTTAATGAATAATCGATTGCTAAAAAAAGAAGCAAAAATAAGCCCTGCAATAATACCAAATAACCCATTACCGAAAGATTCACAACCATATCCGGAGATAGCCATAAAATAAAACACGTCACTCCAATAAAAAATAACCAGCCAATTAATAGAAGCCAATGATCTTTTAAATATTTATAAATTGTCAATTTATTCTCCTATTCTATGGAACGATATACCCTTGCCCAACTTTAGTTTCGATGTAACCTTCAAGACCAGCCAGTTCAATTTTTTTTCTCAAGCGATTGATATTGACGGTCAACGTATTGTCATCTACAAAACGTTCATCTTCCCACAAAGCACGTAATAATTTCTCTCTCGTTAAAATTTTTCCATGCTTCTTGATTAAAATATACAGTAAACGATACTCATTTTTGCTTAAGTCGATCACTACTCCATTAATTTCCATACTGCCATTATCAACGTTTAACGTAATTCCATTATGAGACATAATCTCACTGCCAACTTCTGAATAATTGTATGAGCGACGTAGCAAGGCATTGATTTTTGCAATCAGCACATCGATTTGAAATGGTTTCGTAACAAAATCATCAGCGCCCATGTTCATCGCCATGATCATATCCATGTTAGTATTCCGGCTGGAGATAAAAATGATCGGAATTTTAGAAATTTCACGGATCTTCTGACACCAATAGTAACCGTCAAAAACAGGAAGATTGATATCCAACAAAACCAGTTGCGGATCTTCTCGCTGAAAATCTTCTAAAACATTGTTAAAATCCGTCGTTCCAAATGTGTCAAACTGCCATTTCTGCAATTCTTCGCTGATTAGCTCACGAATCGTTGTCTCATCTTCTATAACCATGATTTTTGCCATCGTTTTCCCTCCAGTTGTTTATTACTATTGTACCTTATCAGAAAAACTTCGTCATTCATATAGGACTTTTAGCTGAATTTTTAATAGAAAAAAAAGAATGAAGTAAAACCAAAATCCGCTTTCTTCACTCTTTCAAAATTTACTCTAAAATAGCAATGCCACTATTTTCGATTGCTTTTCCAATAAACAAAAAGATACCATCCAAAAGTAAAATCGTCATATTCACACCAAAAAAGATCGATAATTTTTCGATTCCTTGGATCTCTTCTTTTGTTCTAAGAATCAGATACAAAATAAAATTACTACCATATGTAAAAATTGTCAGCATTATAACTAATTCTACCACTATTTTTTCTCTCCGCAACGACTTTCATATTTTTGTATACTCTTACATTTTACGATAATCAGACCCTTTTTTAAAGAAAAGAATCACTTATTTTTTGATGCATAAAAATTTTGAAAAAAATAATTTCTATACGATCAATTCATTGCCTTATTTACTCAAATCTAGCAATTTATTTGGATTTACTTGTACTTCTACCTTTTTTTATTTTTAGTCTAAAATACTCCTAATAGCGTTATTTTTCTTTTAAAGAAATAGACAACTTACACTAAAAAAACAATAATCCTTCGATTCACGTAATTTTTTTCCAACACTTTATTGACCCTAAAAGGGTTTTCCTATAAAATGAATGTTAGATAGAAACGAATAAGATAAAAAAAAGCACTTCATAGTTTAGCTACCAACTAAACCATGAAGCCCTGAACAGTCAGTGAACACCTGACCAATCAAGTTGCTTAAGCCAATACTTATACATTGACATCTTCCATTTTACTCAATTTTGATAGAAATTTCTAGAGGTTTATACTAGTTTTTTCTGACTTGGATATGTTTATGCTTATTTATTGAACTTACAATGGCGTTGGATGTGTGTCCAACGCCATTTTTTTGTGTATTCGTTTCTATCTAAAAGAACACTTGCTTACTTTTTAGATCATAAATTATAATTGTCAGCCAACCATTGACTAAATTTAAAGCTGATCCCAACCAGCTTTTACCCATTCTCCTGGATGATTTAAAGAGTAAGCAGTGATCTTAAAAACTAATAGTCAATTACTACTCCCAAGTATTCTTTAAGAAATAACAATGATCAAAACCAATGTAACCTTTTTTCAATACTTCCTTTTATATGAATATCATTGTTTGTATTTTCTTTATTGATGACTATTAGGGCTGGAAATAAGCAATGATGCTTATTTCCAGTTTTTTTAATTGCTCTGAATGACTCACTTTTATTGCAGCTTCTCTATTCGATTATCCAATCAAGGAATATAGATAGTGTCATCTTGCTGTTACTTGTTCCATTATTTGAAATCTTTTGCTCTGCTAAAATCTTTTTTGGAAATACAAATTGACCGATCGTTTCATGATCGAGTATGGTAATAATTAATTTTTCTGATACTGAATTAAAATGATATGGTTCATTTTTATTTGCTTTATCTTTTCCCCAAAATATAACAAAGTATTCACGTTTTTAGGTGTTACTTTTGCCTTTCTACTTCAAAAGGCATGATTTCCTATAACAAATATTGTTCCTTCATATTCCTAATTTTGTTGTTTCACCTTGAAATCTTCTGTAGGATACTCACTGATTTTTTTAAGATCTTTGATAAATAATCCACTGATCCCATTATGATACCTCTATTATTCTTCATCAGACTTATGTAATGATAGATATCTCAATCAGATAATTCTTTGAGAAATCGACCACGTTTCATACTCCGGCATATCAAAAATATATTTTTCTCTATGTGTTTTCTTGTATTCTCGTTCAATTAAGCGAATCGTATCAAGTGCTGTATCATTTTCCAAAGCATGTCCATTAAAGATATAGAAAATGACCAGCGTACACTTTTCATCTATTGCCATCAATTTGGGTAAAGTTAAAGCCAATGTAGTAGAATCTACACATTTAACTAATTGATTGGCTTCCATTGCTAAATCCTGATAATAGTCGATAAACTCCTGATCAATTTTGATGGTTGGGTCTACTTTTTCGACATATTCTTTTAACTGAATGTTCCATAAAAATGCTTCCATACTATTTCCTCCTAATACTTAACAACCATTCTAAGAATCTTACCTCTAGAAAATCCCTGATTAATCAATTTCATTTTCCTTATCGAATATCTCTTATTAAGATAGCACAAATGATCTCACTTTTTCCATCAAAAACTATATTTTTTTTGCATAAAAATGATATATTATTTATTTTTTATACTTTTTACTACTTTAATATTTTAAAAAGATTTTTTCCAATAGTATTGATTGATGTACAAGTCGATTTCACGTAATTGAACAGATTCGATATGTTGGCTTTTAATAAAATAAAAACTTCTTTGATATTCTTGACTTAGAGGATGCCATTCCATCCCGGAAGTAAGTGCTTTCTTCGATAGGATTGATTGACCGATTCCTTGCTCCAAACATTTAACGATCATTTCATTATTTTTCACGATCATTTTTTTGGGGATCAAATTATGTTCTAAAAAATAGCGTTCTGTATAATGAAAAACACCAGAATTTTCTTCCCGAACCAACCATAACTCTTCAGAAAAATCACCAACATGAACTAACTCATCAGATAAAATTTCTTTTCGAATAATCGGGGTTGTTCTTAAAGGTTTTTCGATAAATCCAAAATGTGCTTGATGCTTTTCGATTTTATCTAATACTTGCTCAGAATTATCCATATCTAATACAAACGAAACTTGATGAAATTGCTGAGTCAATTGCTCCAGCAATTCTGGCAAATAATAAACCGCAAATGTATTAGAAGAAATAATTTTACAAGTTTCTCTCGGCGTTTCCTGTATTTTCAAAGCTTGTAAGGTATCTTCCCAATCATCTGACAGATTAAGTAAGTGATCGTATAAAATATCGGCGGGCTTTGTCGTAAGAACTTCTTGCCGTCCATTTCGAATAAATAGCTGGATACCAAGCTCTTCTTCCAATTGTTTGACCTGGTTAGAAACGGCGGGTTGGGAAATAAATAATTGATCCGCTGCCTTTGAAAAGTTTTTTGTTTCATAAACAATACGAAATGTTTTCAGTAATTTAAACATAGAGAGCCTTTCCATTCGTTTTAGTTATAGATATCATTTTAACTATTTATTTCTCAAATGCAAATTATTTCGTTATACTGAGTTTATAAGTAGATAATCAAGGAAAGAGGATGGTTGATTCAGTGAAAAATCACAAAGCAAGATACTTTTATTTAACAAAAATCGGGATCATTTTACCTGGACTGATTACAGCTTTTATTGTAGCAATTATTAGTAAAGTCGCAGCAATTTGGTTACCAACAATAGGTGCTGCAACAATTGCTATTTTATTGGGAATTTTACTGGGCAACACTTTTTTGAAAAATCCAATTTTAGAAAAAGGAACTAAAATAGCTGAAAGCAAGCTGTTAGAATTTTCCGTTGTGTTATTGGGTGCCACCGTTACGTTTCAAACCATTTCTCAAATCGGAATCAAAGGCGGAATTTTTGTTTTTTCACAAATGACTTTGACAATCTTAACTTCTTATATGCTTGGTAAAAAAATGCTGTTTTCAGATAATATGTCTCTACTGATGGCTGGCGGAAATGCGGTCTGTGGTTCCTCTGCAATTGCTTCGATCGCACCTGCCATTCAAGCAAAAGAAGATGAAAAGGGACAAATCATTACATTAGTCAATTTGCTAGGAACAATTTTGATGTTGTTATTACCTCTTATCGGCTCTCTTATTTATGGCAGTGATATTTTAGCAAAAAGTGCCTTGATTGGCGGAACACTACAGTCTGTCGGACAAGTCGTAGCAAGCGCAAGTATGGTTAGTGGACAAGTCGTAGAGCTTGCTATGTTGTTTAAAATCATGAGGATTATGTTACTTGTAATCGTCGTTTACCTTTTTGGTAGATTCAAACAGCAAAAATCTGAGGTTTCCTCAACTGTAGAAATAACACCTAAGAAAAAGAACTCCGCTTTACCTTGGTATGTGGTGGGATTTGTTTTGTTTTGTGTTATAAATAGTCTAGTTCAGTTACCAGTAGAACTAAGTGAAACGGCTCACTTCTTTAGTGGTTGGTTTGAAATCACTGCTTTAGCTGCCATCGGTTTACGCTTAGATTTTCAAAAATTTTTCAAAGAAGGGAAACGCTTCTTGATTTATGGGTTGTCTGTCGGACTCGTTCAAATTATTTTGGCTATTGCACTGATTTCTTTATTGAGAATTTAACTAAAAAACATACTAAGACTAGAGGGGGAACTTATCGATGGATAAGTTCCCCCTCTAGTCTTAGTATGTTCTTCCACTATTATTTATCTGTTTGTTGATTCTCATCCACACGAGATTTAAACCCAGCATATGATTTATTTCCACTTAAATTTAGCACAAACAATACAATTACCAGAGATAAAATTGATACAGATAATAGTAATGTTTGAACTGCATCGCCATGCAATACCATTAACTGTCTTAAAATTGCTGTAATACAAATCAGTATTAAATACCTTATTGGAATATGGTGACCTTCTTGAATATAGCGAATCACCATCATAATAAACTCAAATAACATGAAAAATGCCACAACTTCCTGCATAACGACAGATAAGTTTTTAGGCGTCATTGGTTTATTAATAAATGTACCAATATCAAACAATTGACGAATCATAAAAATCAAAATAAGTAGGGCAAGTACTCCTAAAACAATGTCCAAAACCCAATTGACATATTTTTTCATAATTCCAAATCTCTGTTCCTCTTTCATTTTTTTCCTCCTAAATTTAAAAGCATAGTGGGCTCGTTTGGCTCTGACTGAAAAACAGGAAAAATTGACTGTGTCGCTTTTCGTCACTTTCCATTTTTATCTTTTTTAAGAAGAGCTAGCCCATGAAGTCAGTTAGTACAAAACTGTTACATCAGTCTATCTAAAACATTCGCTATTCTTTTCCTATAAGAATAATATAACATTTTTTTAATGCGATGTAAAAATCTAAACTTAAAAGAAAGCTACATTCTCCTCTTACTCTGGATCTTTTTTCACGGAATTAATCTAAAATGATTTAGCAAAAAATACAACTAAAGTCCGATTACCCCTAGAAATAACTTATGTTATTTTATTATTAGAACATTCGGAGGAATTAATCTATGGACATAAAATTAAATGCTTTTCACTTAAAAGTTATCGCCATCGTGGCTATGTTACTCAACCATGTAGGTAGTGGCTTGGATATAATCAAGTATTCAGATCAATTATTTTTCTTTACAGCGTTCATTGGTAAACTCACTTTTCCTATAATGGCCTATTTATTAGTTGAAGGTTTTTATTATACACGAAATATCAAAAAATATGCAGCCCGATTGACATTTTTCTGGATTATTTCAATTTATCCTTTCCATGCCTTATTTCATCCAGAGCACAGTTTCAGTCTACTGGAGCTTGTCAATAATATTTTTTTCACTCTTTTGATGGGACTTATTTTAATTTCTTTATATGATAAAACCGCAAGTAAATTCATTCACGTGGTATTAGTTATTATCTTTTCATTCGCCACAATTATGTCTGACTGGACTTTAATTGGTGTTTTGATTATTTTTGGTTTTTACCGTATTAAAACTGTTAAATGGAAGAAAATTATCCCTCCAGTTTACGCAACTTTATTCGTATTTTCATTCCTATTAATTGCTTACCTTATTTCGCCTAGTTCAGTTCCTTGGTATGAATTAATTTCTGTTTTTGGTATTTTGGTAACGATTCCTTTGCTTTCAAATTACAACGGTGAACGTGGCTATTCTTCAAATTGGGTCAAATGGGGATTTTATTTGTTCTATCCATTGCACATGGTCATACTCATCTTAATACGTGGAATGTTGTAATCGGTTTGTTGTCTTAAATAACAAGCAAGATTAACTCAGAATTTTATCTAAAGAAATTGATTCCAGTGTATTGATTTTAGTAAATGTATAATATAAAATGAATTTAACCGTCACTCGCTTTTCTTGCAAAACTTAAGAAATTATTTTATCAACAAAAATGTAAGGGTTTCCATTTTTTCGCAAAAATAAAGGAGGAGCATAATATGAACACTTTCTTAGATAAGTTACAAGCTAAATTAGGACCAATTGCTTATAAGCTTGATTCTAACCGTTATCTTTCAGCAATCAAAAATGGTTTCTTTGTCGCCATGCCCTTATTAATCATTGGCTCTATGTTTTTATTAGTCACACAATTACCGTTAGAACCGTATACTAATTTTATGAAATCTGTTTTGGGTGATAATTGGATGTCGCTATTTTTGCAGGTAAATGATATGACGATGAATGCCATGACCTTATTTGTTATTTTAGGAATCTCTAGTGAAATGGCAAAATATTATTCAGTGGATCGAAGTTCTATTCAAGCAATTGCTCTTGTTGCATTTTTGGTCTTAACACCAATTACAATCACTGATACTGGTTCGTTTTTACCATTAGGTAACTTTGGTGCTTCTGGTTTATTTGTCGGCATGATCACAGCAATTCTAGCGGCTGAAATTTTCCGTTGGGTGGTGCAAAAAGGTTGGACGATCAAAATGCCTGATTCTGTTCCTTCTAATGTTGCAAAATCTTTTTCAGCTTTAATTCCAGGCTTTTTTGTGGTAATCATATTTAATTTGATTCGAATTGGTTTTACCTTCACAGCTTATGAAACAGCTCAAAATTTCATTTTTGAAGTCCTACAAACACCACTCTTAGCTTTAGGTAGCTCCCTCCCTGCAACATTGATTATTTTATTATTTGAAGCACTGTTGTGGTCTTTTGGGATTCACGGTTCGAACATTGTAGGTGCTGTGATGCAGCCAATTTGGATAGCACTAACAGTTGAAAATGCTCAAGCTTTTGCTAGTGGTGAGAAATTACCAAATATTGTAAACTACCAATTTTATAGTAATTTTGTAAAACTTGGGGGCTCTAGTGCAACCATTGGTTTAGCTATAGCTTGCCTATTTTTCGCAAAATCTTCTCAGTTTAAAACACTAGGAAAGCTATCTTTTGCCCCAGCAATTTTTAATATCAACGAACCTTTAGTTTTTGGTATTCCAATCGTGCTGAATCCAATGATGCTGATTCCCTTTGTCATAGCACCACTTTTGATGTGCCTTTTAGCCTATACAGCGATGGCTACTGGTCTTGTTCCACTGGCTAACGGTGTGAATTTACCATGGACCATGCCACCAATAATTGCTGGCTTAATGGTCAGCGGTTGGCGTGGCGCTGTTTTGCAAATCGTTCAGATTTTCTTGAGCTTTGGGTTGTATTATCCATTCTTTAAAATGGAAGATTTAAAAGCCTATAAGATTGAGATAGAAGGTGAAACAGCTTATGACACGGAAGTTAAAGCAGAGATTGCCGAGAAAACTTAGTCTAACAATAACTAAAAAAAGCGAAAAATCAACTATCGATTTTTCGCTTTTCACTTTTTGTATTGTATTAAATACTACCAAAAGCGAGCACGATTGCCGCTAAAATATTGTTTAAAAAGTGAATTGACATGCTAACTTCTATACGTTGAGTCTTATAATAAGCCATAGAAAAAACCAAGCCCATCAAAATATAAATCAAAAAACTGATTAGATCGGTTGGTCCATGGATCAAACCAAATGAAATCGAACTAAGTGCAATGGCAACTATCGGAAATCGTTCCAACCAATAACCAATAATACCGCCTCTAAACACAATTTCTTCCATAATTGGTGCTGAAATACCAATCAACAATATGATCAACAAAGGATTTTCACCAGTAAATATCGTTTGAATCACAGCATCATTCGCTGTTGTCTCTGTTCCTTGAGTATTTAACAAAAGCGTTCCCCCAATGGCAATCACTCTTGCCAAAATATAACCACCGACAATGATCCCGACATTTTTCTTAGTAAAAAAATCCATTTTTAAATTTAAAAAACCTAATTTCTTTCCTAAAAAAACTAGTAACCAAATATTTCCAATCACAATCAAGATTAAAATAATTGATACAAGTAACGATAATTTTTTTTCTCCCATGCCTAGAGAAAGCGTTTTTGACACTGTAAATACAGTCATACCTATCTGACTTACTAAAAATAAACCAACTAAAATAAAAAACTTTTTAATATACCCCATTTTTTTTACTCTCCTTTTTATTGAATAAATTTTTCTAACTACTCTTATCATATCAAACTTGGACAACGCAGTAAAATGAATTGTGAGTATGCTTAGGAGAACAATCTTGAGAGAGCTACCTCGCATATACTTTTTTCAAATTAAATCTGTAAATAAAATATACACCTAGTAAAATAGCACTTATAATTATTAGTGCTAGTAAAATTACAGAAGGATGTTCAGCAATATTTTGTAAAGTTTTATAGAATGAATTACTTAATGGATAGCCCTTACTTTTAGCAACAATTTCATTTAAATAATTTATAAGTTGTTCAATTGATGGGTTATTTCCAATAGGAACTTCAACATCTCCCGAAACAATATTACCAAAGGCAAATTTTCCGACTACTATATTCCCAAATGTTGAGTACCCACACAAAAAATTACCCAATGCCATTACTCCTATAGCTAAAGTTCCTATTGAAATCCCTCCAAGTGCCAAAATCCCCATAGCTACAACACCTATTGAAATCGGTCCACCGGATATAACTCCCATGCTTATCAACCCCAAACTAATTATGCCTTGTGAGAATATACCTATTGATATAACTCCTTGAGCATTTCTACCAAAAGCTATGACTCCTCTAGCAACGGGTATTTTAGACCTACTATTAACTTTTTTATTCAACTTATTTTTTATTACAATATGAACTAAAGGAAACTTACTTTCTTTATTGGACTTGTATTCAAAGTATTCTACGTCTTTTACTGTAAAATAGGTTTCATTCAGTTCATTTGCCAATTCTTGTGGCGTCCCCATTTTCTCTAATATAGCCTCTATATTGACTCCTTCTTTTTCTTCATCTTCAATTCGTTCCAACAAGTCAATGATTAACTCATTGCAGGCTTTAGGTGAAAGAGACAAATGATATTCTAATTCATTTAAATACTCATGTTTTTTATCCATAGATTAATCTCCTCCCAAAAATTTAGTTACATCATGTGAAAAAATAGACCACTCATCTATCATTTTTTCCAATTCTTCTTTACCAGTTTCAGTAATACAATAATATTTTTTTGGTTTTCCATTATCTGTATTCACAAACCATTTACTTTCAATCAATTGATCATCTTCTAATCTATAAAGTATTGGATATAAACTACCTTCCTTAATCGTTAAATTTTCATATTCTTCTAGTTTTTTAACAATTTTATATCCATAAGTATCTTCTATTGAAATAATTTTTAATATAATAATTTCCAAGACACCTTTTTTTAATTGTTGCCTTATATTCTTCATATGACTCTCATTCCTTTGACTGTTATTCAATTAAAATTTCATTCTCAATATACTTAATAGTATAATCGAAATCTTCAGCAAGAAAATGATGTTCCACAAATATTAGTGCCATATCTGGATAATTACTTCTAAGATGAGATAGTATTGTACTTGTCATTTCAAAATCAATATTGGAAAAAATTTCATCTAGGATTAGTATTTTTTGTTTTTTTATCAAAGCTCTGGCAATTCTCATGCGTTGGTATTCTCCTGTACTAAATGAGAAATCTTTTTCTCTCCCCAACATATTTACCGTTCTCAAAGCTTTTTCCATATCTACATAATCTAATGATTCACTTAGTTCTTCTAACTCTTTCGAAATAGAATTAAAAATAAACCCCTGATCATTTGATACGTACACTATTTCTTCTGATATCTTGGTTATTGTTTTTCCTTTATCAACTAATTCCCCTGATATATATACTTTTCCTGAATAGTTTAAATAGATATTACATAAAGATTTCAAGAAAAGACTCTTACCACTGCCATTATTTCCCTCTATTTTGCAAAATTCTCCTTCATTGATTGAGAACATTTTTACATTTAATATTTTTCTCTTTTCCGAAAACAACTCCATGTTTTTTACAATAAGTAGTTCTCTATTATATTTTAATTCTGAATCACTTAATTCAAGTCTATCTTTATATTTATCATATTTTGGAGAATTCATTAATTCATATACTCTTTGATTATAAACTTCGGCGTTTTTTTTAATTGGTAATAAGCTAATTAAAGATGTTAATGGACCAAATAGGTTGGAAGTATAACTATTAAATGCAATTAATGCTCCAATAGAAACTTCCCCATTTCTAAACAAATATATACCTACAAATAACGGAATAAATTGTGCAGCAATTACAATTACATTTGCAGCTATATTTATAAAATTCTGATAAAGAATTAGTTTCTTATTAGCTTCTCCGCTTTTTTCAACGCTCTTTTCAAAGATATCTTTTACAATTGTATAAAAATCATAAATTTTAATAACTAAAGCATTAGTTAAACTTTTATCCATATCAGCATATAAATTTTCTTTCAATTTTTGATTTGTTTCGTTGAAAATTTTGATGTTATTTCCTACTTTATTCACCTAGTAAATATACATTGGTAAAAAAATGAATGTAACAATACTTAATTTCCAATTAATAAGAACGATAATAACTGTATAACCTACTAAAAGAACTACATTTGAACATACACCTGAAATTATCTGTTGATATGAACTTGATAACATTTCGATATCACTCAGTACAACTGTCTCTAGTTTTCCTCTACCTTCTTCTGCATGATGATTTTCAACAAAATTTGAAAAGACCCTTATTCTTGTCTTATTGATAAATAATTGAAAAAAATTTGCTAGTTTAAAAGCATTTAATCTCCCAATAATCATTTGTGATAAAACTAACAAAAAAAAGAATAATACAACTTTAGGAATTAAATTGTAACTGCCATTCAACAAAATATTATCGATAATTATTTTTGAAATATAGGGGAATGGAAGAGATATCATTGAGTTTAAAAGAATTAGTACAATTATTATTGAAAATGATTTGAAGTTCGCTCTTACAAATTTCTTAAATATCATACCCTCACCTCTCTTGTTAAATTATACACAATATACTTTGCAATGACAAGTATGTTTTTATGCAAAACAAAAAAACATAGTCTATTCCCTACTATGTTTTTTTGCATTTAATAATTATTGCATCGAAACTATGTGAACCTGCAATAATTATTTTCCTGATTCAATTAATTGAATTTTATCCGCTTTAAAATACATCGGATTCCCAATCATAGAAGGCTCCAAATTCACAAATTTACATTTCACACTCTCTCGTTTTAAAATTTCTTTGTTCGTAATCGGATTGTCTAAACTATTTACTGTCACTTGAGTCGCTTTCTTTCTGTAATTACCTTCTGTGATAGTCACCGAGTATTTATATCCGACAATTTCATCCGTATTGAATTTTCTTGGTTGTCCATCTTGTCCCATAATCGTTTTCCCTTGGTCATTTGTTCGTTCTTCTGTCGCAAACTTTGGTGTCACCTCATCTAATTCAAAAGTAGTGCCAATTGCTGTAAAATCAAAGTCTCTCATATTCAACATTTTTGCCATGTGTCGTCATTTCCCTTCATATTTGCTATAATTAGTTTAGTTTATTTTGGTGATCGTTCCATCTTTTTGATGGAGCGATTTTTTGTTTTGTTCTGAATCAATGGAATTAAGTCCATTCGTTGATGTTGTGTGACAAAATCAATCAACTTCTCAGCCAATTCTGGAGACCAAACGTACTGTTCTTTTTTACCTATAAGCTTTGGTTGAATAGGTAATCCATGGTTAACCAAAAAGTAAATGACTTGTGTCACCGCAAATCCGCCCTGATATTGATACCAATTTAAGGTAGAGTCAAATGATGATTCCTCAAAGCGTCGGTTAATAACAGGGATGATCGTTGGTTTTAGAGAATCTAACCACCAACGACACACTTTTTTATAAGAAGTATCGCTATAAAAAGTTAGCTCTGTTTGAATAAACCCTCGTATCAAGTTGGTTAGTTCTTGTTCCTTTGTCAAATAAGCAAGTGTCCCAAATAATTGATTAGCCGTATTATGACGCGTTTCTGCCTCTAACCGAACGGTTGGTGCTTGTTCAAACAAGTTTTCAGCTTCTTCACCACTTAATCCTTTGGTTAATTCTTTTGCTTTCTCATAAAAACGAAACAAGCATTCAGACCCACCTGCTCCAATTTGTTGCGTTTTGGCACGAGTTTGCTTATCAAATTCACTGTCAATGAGTTTTGTGGTTCTTCCTTTAGATAAAAATTACTTTCGTTTTACCTTCCCTACAATTAAATCTAAGCTAAAAAAAGGAGTTTGATTATAATCATCTAAGGCTAAATCCATCCGTTTTACTTCAAATGTAAAATCTGTATTTAGGGATTGTTGGTGGAATCGCCAGGCAAGTGTTTGAAAGGCAAGTACTGAAGTGTCAGAAGCTAATAGTACCCACTCATAATGAGCGTTCCTCGTTGATACGATTGTTCAGCATCGCGATACGTGTAATATTTGATTGCGCCACAGCTATAGACCACATCGTATTCTTCATGTTTTAAATAGGCAAGTTGCTCAGAAACACAATCTAGGCTAATTTGAAGCAACTGTGAAAATAGGTCTTCCCAATAGATGTTTTGACAAACAATCTGTAACCAATCGATTTTTCCAAGTACATTTTCTG
Organism: Enterococcus sp. AMC1251; assembly: GCF_058216535.1. Taxonomy (NCBI): domain Bacteria; kingdom Bacillati; phylum Bacillota; class Bacilli; order Lactobacillales; family Enterococcaceae; genus Enterococcus; species Enterococcus sp. AMC1251. Next base: position 2,898,632 of record NZ_CM177098.1, read on the forward strand.
TCATCGTTGCATCTTTCATCGCTTTTTCACCTCCTTCAAAATTTGTTCTTCTTTGCAATTTTTAAAACAAGCTACAAACATTATTACATCAGTCGTTTCCACTATCGATTGCTCGTTCATATGATGTTTTTTGTAAGAATAGAAGGTGCTGTTAGAAAGACACCTTCTGCCAATCCAGAATCTGGCGTCCCTCAAAACCAGAGGGTTGCACGTATTCGTATTCACCCTCTCGCTCTTTGGCTACTGCCAAGCGAGAGCCTGAACGACTACGGCAATCCGCCAACTCGATTCTGACCATTCAATGGTTACTTCTGCCCCAATTTATTGCTGATACGCTAATAACCATTCTCTTACCGCCTTCTTACTGTAAAGCACCATACCAGACTCTAACCGAATTTCAGGACAGCCATGTATGACCCAATCCTTTAAGGTATTTACGCTCACATCAAAATGTTTCGCACAGTATTTTTGTTTGAGAATATCTCGCTCTTCCTTCGCACTATTCAATGCCTCTTTCATCATCGCATAGGCATGATGATAGTTTTCCTTTTGATGAAATTGATTCCTTAGTCAAAAAAAATGATTATATTAAAGCTAATCAAGATTTACTTTAATTTTCTTTCCTATGTGCCCCACACATAAAGGGGAATAAATTAATGAACAATTCAATAAAAAAATATACTAAAAAAAATGCTACTACTGCATACATGTTCAAAAAATATTTAGGAGTAGATCCATTAACTGGTAAACAAAAAGAAACCACTCGTCGTGGCTTCAAAACAATAAAGGAAGCAAAAATTGCACTCTCACGCTTAGAAGTTGAAATACAAGAAAATGGAATACAGTCAAAACCTAAAAAAAGAAAATACAAAGAGGTTTGTGATGAGTGGTTTGATGAAGTTTACAAACATCGTGTGAAAGAAAGTACTTTTTGGAATACTAAACTTATATTTGAAAAACATTTCCTACCTAAACTTGGTAATCTTTTCATTCAAAATATCTCTACTAATCATTGTCAAAAATTTGCAAATGAATGGGCGATTGAAAGTAATAAACGATATGATAGATACATTAATTATGCGGGAATGATTTTTAAATATGCTATTTCTATTGATCAGTTAAAAACGAATCCGATGGAAAATCAATTTCCTATTGTAAGATACACATTTTTTTCACTACTAGCATATTCCGGATTACGAAAAGGCGAAGCATTAGCTCTTCAATGGGCAGATATAAATTTTGTAGGTAAGAAGATTACTATCAACAAAACTCTAGCTAGTGGAAAACATGGAGAATTGCTTATCCAAACTCCTAAAACAAAAGCCAGCAATAGAACTATTAGTGTCGATCAGCATACAGTTGATTTATTAAAGAATTGGCGAACAATCCAATGCCAAGAACTGAAATTACTTGATATACCGATTGAACCAACTCAACTTATCTTCACAAAATTCGATAATCATTTGATGTATCCTAGAACACCGCTATCTTGGTTAGATAGCTTCTACATTAAAAATCCTGATATGTTTAGAATTTCTCCTCATGGATTTAGACATACTCATGCCTCACTTTTATTTGCTGGTGGAGCAACGATGAAGCAAGCTCAAACTCGTTTAGGACATTCGACTATTAAAACTACTATGAACGTTTATACTCATGTTACAAAGGAAGATGAAGAGGAAACAGCTGACAACTTTGCAACTTTCATGAAGCAAGGTAAATCTCTGGGTAAAAATATGGGTAAAAATATGGGTAAAAAAATCCCCACTCAAATGAGTAGGGATAAACGTTGCTATATCAATGTTTTTAAGACTATTTATTTAACGCTGTTTTAGCTTGGTCAGCTAATGCTGTAAATGCTGCTGCATCGTTAACAGCTAATTCAGCTAACATTTTGCGGTTGATATCAATCTCTGCCAATTTCAACCCGTGCATTAATTTAGAATAGCTCAAGCCATTCATACGAGCTGCTGCGTTGATACGCGCAATCCATAATTTACGGAAATCACGTTTCTTTTGACGACGATCTCTATATGCATAACTATAAGATTTCATTACTTGTTCTTTTGCTGTTCTAAATAAAGTATGTTTTGATCCGTAATAGCCTTTCGCTAATTTAAGGATCTTTTTACGACGTTTACGGCTTACTACGCCACCTTTAACACGTGCCATGGTTAATTCCTCCTAAATATCTGTTATCTCTATGAGTTATTTTAATTGCTAAGTTGCTACATGAATTATTTCAGCTTTCTCAAATTCAGCAAGCTTTGTTTAGTAATCAAGCTTCGTGGACAAGTCCCCAACGCTTTTCTATTTCATTCTTGCTAATTGTTGACGAATACGTTTGAAATCGCCTGATGAAACCATTCCTGCTTTACGCAATTGACGACGTTGTTTTTTTGTTTTACCGTGGAAACGGTGACTTGTAAACGCACGGAATCTTTTTAACCCGCCGTTACCAGTACGTTTGAAACGTTTTGCTGATCCGCGGTGTGTTTTTTGTTTTGGCATGACTAATTTTCCTCCTACATTTTCATTTCGCATACAGTTCAACTAAATTAGTTGAAAAAGTTGAACGAGCATCCTCAAAAATTTTTATTAACTAGTAATCAGCTTGTTCGCTTAATTTTCATTCTTCGGTGCCAGCGTTAGGAACATGCTGCGTCCGTCCATTTTCGCTTTTTGTTCCACTGTAGCAATATCTGCAGTTTCTTCCGCTAAGCGATCAAGAACTTTCTGACCAATTTCTTTATGGGTAATGGCACGGCCTTTGAAGCGGATCGAAGCTTTCACTTTGTCACCTTTTTCTAAGAATTTACGTGCATTACGAAGTTTTGTATTAAAGTCATTTAAATCAATTGTTGGACTTAAGCGGACTTCTTTTACGTTGATCACTTTTTGTTTTTTACGAGCTTCACGTTCTTTCTTTTGTGTTTCAAAACGGAATTTCCCATAATCCATAATTCGCGCAACAGGCGGTTTCGCTGTGGGTGCTACTAGAACTAAATCCAGATTGGCTGTTTCAGCAATTTGTAATGCTTCCACTTTTGTTTTTACACCTAATTGTTCCCCGTCGTGTCCGATCAAACGTAACTCGCGTGCACGAATGCCGTCGTTCACCATCATATCCTTTGCTATGGTCATTCACCTCCAAGTTTTTTAAGAGAAAATCATTGCTGAAACTCTTTTTCACAAAGTCTGCTTCCATAAAAATAATAAAAAAACAGGCTCTGCATACAGATCCCGCGATTGATTCAGACTCCTATCAAATGATATAAAGAATCCTATATCTAGCCCAGTGACAATGTCAGCTAAGGCGAGAAGCGGGTGCTTCTGCTTTCATTTCTCAACTTTAACAGTATATAATATTTATCTGCTTTTGTCAATGTTTTTTCAAGACAAAAACCAGTCATTTTGAAACAACTGGTTTCTGTCTTACTCTCTATTCTTTAGTTCCCAAGTAATTCTTCTATTTTAACAAGTACACCATTCTCATCATTGGATAAAATAATTTCTTTAGCGGCGACTTTGACTTTTGGTTGTCCATTGCTCATGGCATAGCTGTATTCCGCATGTTTCAACATTTCCAGATCATTGCCACTATCACCAAACGCTGCCACTTCATGGTTTTTTATCCCCCACAACTCTTGTAATTTCATCAAACCATGCGCTTTGTGAATTCCTGGAATGATCAAGTCAATATCACCATGCCCACTGGAAACAGGGATGACTTTATCTCCTAATGCTTCCTGTAACTGTCCCAGGACTTTCTCAACTTGCTCAACAGGGAAACTCAACGCAAACTTGAATAAGGTATCCTCTTGTACTTCAAATAAATTCGAAACTTTTTTCAATCGATGATAATATTTCTTGGCATGCTCAACAAAAGATTCAGGCTCATCTTTAGAAATATAGGCACTATTTTTCCCGCAGAGGATTATGTGCCCTTGTGTGAAATCAGCTAAAATCGTTAGCACTTCATGAATAACGTTCGGATCGATTTCTCCTGTAAATATTTCCTTACCTTCACTAACAACGTAAGCACCATTTTCTGCTACAAACGACAAATCTTCAGCTATTTCTGGAAAAAAGGATCTAAGTTGATAATATTGATTTCCACTAGCTATTACAAAACGAACCTCTTGTTGCTTCATTTGTCTGTACAACTGACTGAATCTTTCCCGGTCATAGTTCTGTTGGCTATTCAAAAACGTCCCATCCATGTCTACCGCAATCATTTTTATTGTCATTTCTTTCCTTCCTTTCAGTCTAGTAATTAAAAGTATTTTACTCCAAATCAAATGCCGTTATTCACGTAAGATTTCGTAAAGCAATCCGCATTTTTAAGACAACTTCAATTCAAAAAACAGTAAATTATTCGTTTGAACTAACATAAAAATCAATTGATATTATTTTTGTACTTTGTCTAATTTCTTTTGATGAACATTCTAGTTGATTAATGATAAGATACTGCTTTACTTAATTTCAAAATTGCTTGGTGACTTTCTTTAAGCTTATCTAAAACAGTAGCTACTAATGTTGTTGTTCTATCTTCTCTTATTGTACTATACTTTTTAAGCTATAGAGTAAAGAACTTTATTCTGTTTTGTTCAAACATTTTTTTGCTTAAACGTGTAGAATAAAGTTCGATTTCTATTTTTAATCAACTAATAATTAGTGAACTATTTCTATTTAGCTAGAAATTTCCTAGAAAAAGATAAATGATCAACTAAATGCTATCTCTATCTTATATACCCTAGGCTATCCCTGTAGTTCCTACAGTTCTTTTATTTCTTATCAATTAGCTTCAATTTGTTTTAATCCTTGAATCAATACGTGAATACTTGCTGCTGTTTCAGAATCATTGATCCCTTTTTTTTCATCGATATCTTTTGTAAATATTTGGCTTATTTTTTCATTATCTGAATGTTCAGAACATTCTTTGCACGATGATACCTTGATTACTCTTTTATTATGCCATGACGCTTTATACTCTAATTTTGACACAAACATTGCCCAAGAGACATCAGAAACCCCTCGATGTAACTTATTATTTCTATAAAATTCTGCTTGATGAATATCTTCTATACAGATCAAGTCATACTTGCGAACAATATCTGTAGTGATTTTATTAAGAAAATCAATTCGTTGATTCATTAATTTTTCTCTCATTTTTGCTACTTTCATTTTTTGCTTCTGATAATTTTTTTTCTGAGAGAGATCTGTTCCTTTTGATTTAGCAATTTCTTTTCGCCGCATCAGCTTTCTTTCTTCTCGAGTGATCCGCTGTTCAAATTCTTTCGTATATTTATCATTATCGATACGTCTGCCGTTTGATAAAACAGCGAATCCAGAAGCGCCTAAAGTTATCCCGATCGCCGAATATGTTTTTTCTACTTGAGGCATTTCTTCTTCACACAAAATTGAAACAAAATACTTATTACTCGGGGTCAAAGAAATCGTTGCTGCCTTTATTTTTCCCATTACTGGACGATGCATTTTCATTTTGAGCAATGTTTTTAATTTAGGTACTTTTAAGTATTTTTCGTCAATAATTTTAATTGTACCATTTTGATTGTTTGTTGTATAAGAGCAAACTGAATTTTTTTTCTGTTTTAGTTTAGGAAATCCCACTGTTTTTTCTCTGTGAAATTTTTTAAATGCTCGATCCAAGTAAACCTGTGCATTTGATAATGCCAAACTGTCTACTTCTTTTAAACAAGGATGTTCTTTTTTATATTGTGCTGGTGTCGGCAATTTGATTTTTAACTCAGGGTTTTCTTTCAAACTCCTATAAAGCTGAATTCTTTCCTGCAATAAAAGATTATACACAAGCCGTACACAATAAAAAGTTCTCTTGATAAACACTTCTTGTAACGAAGTAGGGTAAAGTCTGTATTTATACGCTTTTAAAACCTTCATACATTACCACCTTAACAAGAGCCTATGAAATACATCAAGTCAGTCATACGTTCATTTACTTCTGATTTTAAAAATCCTAGCTAAGAAAAAATCAATTTTTTCTTAGCTAGTCCTTTGTTTACAAAACGACTACTTGTGATTCGCTCTGGCTTTTTTCTCTTCAATTTTTTTACGGTAAACGTCAACCTCATCCTCAGAACAATATACATAGTGTTCTGTAGTGATTTCTCTTAGTTTACGTTCTTTATTATCCTCAGGTTCTGGTTTATAAACAATACGTTTACGTGTACGTTCATAATCTGGATCAGGTAATGGAATAGCTGATAATAGACTTTCAGTGTACGGATGTACACCAAAGTTATACACATCATCACTTGAGCCCATTTCCAATAATCTACCGCTATGCATAACACCGATACGGTCACTGATGTGCTTTACCATTGACAAATCATGGGCAATAAACAAATAAGTCAGACCAGCATCTTTTTGTAAGTCTTGTAATAAATTGACAACTTGCGCTTGAATCGATACATCTAAAGCTGAAATCGGCTCATCACAGATGATGAAGCGTGGATCAACAGCTAGTGCTCTTGCAATCCCAATCCGTTGACGTTGCCCGCCTGAAAATTCATGTGGATAACGTGTGCCGTGACTGGGATCAAGTCCAACCACTTTTAGTAATTCATTGACTTTCGCTTCCCGTTCAGCAGGATCTTTCGCTAAATGATTGATGTCAATTCCTTCTGCGATGATATCATTTACTTTCATTCTGGGATTCAATGAAGCATACGGATCTTGGAAGATCATTTGAACTTCTCGACGGAATGCTTGCATTCCAGATTTCGAACGAATTTTACTGATATCGTCACCATTGAAAATGATTTCGCCACTTGTCGGATCATACAAACGAATGACACTACGTCCAGTTGTTGATTTACCACTACCCGATTCTCCAACCAATCCGAAAGTCTCACCTTCGTAGATATGAAAGCTGATATCGTCGACTGCTCTCACTTCGTCAGGGCGCCCAACGTTAAAATATTGTTTTAGACCTTTAACATCTAAAAGTACTTTTCTTTTATCACTCATTATTTAACGCCTCCTGCAGTCGTATTATGGCGTTCAGCATAAATCGCCCAACGTCTTACAATTTCAGCTGGAGGGGTGATTTTTGGTGCTTGTGGTGCTAATAACCATGTTGCAGCTTTATGCGTTGGTGATACTTCAAAATAAGGCGGCGCTTGTTCAGCGTCGATCTTCATTGCAAACTCATTACGCGGGTAGAAAGCATCCCCTTTTGGCGGATCCAGCAAATCCGGAGGTGAACCAGGAATTGCATATAGCTTATCTTCCGTTCCTTCCATTGTCGGCATTGAGCCTAGTAAGCCCCATGTATATGGATGTTGCGGATTGTAGAAAATCTCTTCAGATGTTCCTACTTCTACTAAACGTCCGCCATACATAACGGCAACACGGTCAGCAACATTTGCTACGACACCTAAATCATGGGTGATAAAGATGATCGATGTGCTGATTTTTTGTTGCAAGTCTTTTAATAGCTCTAAGATTTGCGCTTGAATCGTTACATCCAAAGCTGTTGTTGGCTCATCTGCAATTAGAACTTCTGGATAACAAATCAAAGCGATCGCAATAACGATCCGTTGACGTTGTCCGCCAGAAAATTGATGAGGATAGTTTTTCAACCGTTTTTCAGCGTTTGGAATTCCTACTAATTTTAATAATTCTAACGCTTGATCTAAGCCTTCTTTTTTCGACACTTTATTGTGTTTGATCAACGATTCAGCTACTTGTTTACCGATCGGCATTGTTGGGTCCAATGAAGTCATTGGATCTTGGAAAATCATGGCAATCTCTTTCCCACGAATAGTTTGCATTTGTTTTTCCGTTTTGTGTACGATATCTTCACCTTTAAACAGAATTTCTCCATTGTCGATGGTTGCATTGCTGCTCAATAATCGCATGATACTCCTAGTAGTTACAGATTTACCACTACCAGATTCTCCTACGATCGCAAGAGTTTCCCCTTTGAACAGGTCAAAGCTAACACCACGAATAGCATTTACTTTTCCAGCAAACGTATCAAAAGAAATCTGTAAGTCTTTTACTTCTAATACTTTTTCCATAGTCATTCACTCTACTCTTTCATCTTAGGATCGAAGGCATCACGTAGTCCGTCAGCTAACAAGTTGAAACAAATCATTACGACTGACAAAGTTACGGCAGGAATCCACATCAAATATGGAAGGAAACGGAACGTTTTATATCCTTCATTTAATAATGTTCCAAGTGAAGCGGTCGGCGGTCTTAATCCTAAACCGATGAAACTTAGAAACGCTTCGAAGAAAATTGCTGACGGGATACTGAACATCATTTGAACGATGATCACGCTCGAAATATTCGGTAAAATATGTTTAATGGCGATCTTCAAACGAGATTCACCTAATGTTTGGGCAGCTAAAACGAACTCTTGATCTTTTAATTTCAAGGTCTGAGCCCGAACGATTCTGGCCATTGAAATCCAGTTGGTAATAACCATCGCTAAAACGATTGATAAAATACCTGGATCAAAAACTGTCAACATCAAGATCATTACAACAAGGTTAGGAATTCCAGAAAGAACTTCTAAGATACGTTGCATCACTGTATCCACACGTCCGCCTAATAACCCTGAAATCAACCCGTATGTTACACCAATCGTAATATCAAGTAATGCTGCGATAAATGCGATCAATAATGAGATACGCGTTCCCATGAATAAACGGCTTAGTACGTCACGGCCTAGACCATCTGTTCCAAGGTAGAAATTCACATTATCAGGAACATTTGCTTGAGCGTACTTGTCTACCATTTTTCCAGCAACATTTGCTGTACCGTTAAACCCGTTGATACTATCTAAAAACGGAATACGTGGCGGCAAGTTAATGTAAGCAACATTTTGCTGTGTTGGATCATGTGGTGACACCCAGATCGTTATAATTGAAATAAAGATAATGATTCCTAAAAATACTAAGGAAATCACAGCAGCTTTATTCTTTTTCAGCCGACGCCAAGAATCTTGTAAGAAACTTAATGACGGTGTTGCAATTCGTTCACGTTCCTTTGTTGTAGATGTATCCAAAGGCTGAAATTCATTTGCAGGTATTTCTTTGATTTTTTCTGGGACATTTTTTAAGTCAACTATCTCCATTAACCTTTGGCACCTCCTGAAACACGAATTCTTGGATCAATCAATCCATAAAGTAAATCGACGATCAAGATTACGAACACTAACAGTGCAGAATATAAAATCGTTACTGCCATAATCGTTGGATAATCATTCGTCATAATTGATTTTACAAATTGCTCCCCAATACCTGGGATAGCGAAAATATTTTCGACAACTAAAGATCCAGTCATCAAACCAACTGCTAAAGGTCCGAGTAACGTAATCAAAGGAATCAAACTGTTTCTAAGTCCGTGTCTCACGGCAACTTGCCAGCGGCTTAAGCCTTTTGCACGTGCTAACTCTACATAATCACTATGTAAAACTTCAACCATTTCGGTTCGTATAAACCTGGCGGAATCGGCCATTGGACTCATTGCTAATGCAATTGTCGGTAAAATCGTATAAGCAAAACCATTCCACATTGCAATTGGTAACACTTTTAATTTCATAGCAAAGATATATTGCAGTAATACCGCAAAAACAAAGTTAGGAATAGAACGTCCTAAGATAGCCATTAAAGTAGCCAGTGTATCTACCCAAGTGTTTTGACGCATCGCAGCAATGATTCCTAACAAAATCCCTACTAGCGTTCCAAAGACGATTGCTTGCGCTCCTAATTGGACAGAAGGTCCGATGCGACCAGCCAAGAGTTTTGCTACTGGTTGATTTTTAAATTGGAATGAAATCCCAAAATCACCTACTAGAAGGTTTTTTAAGTAAATTCCATACTGAACGATCACAGGTTTGTCTAACCCAGACTGTTTGTTCAACATAGCAATTGTTTCTGGACTAAGTTTTTCTTGGTTGGTATAAGGTGTACCAGGTAATAATTGCATTAAGAAAAACGTAATCGTTGCGATCAGCCACAATGTGATGATCATAAAAAAGACCCGTTTAAGAAAATATTTTCCAAAACTGTTCAAGAATGACACCTCCGAGTTTATTTTGACTTCATCAGTTTTTTTCGATAAAGTAAGGATAGAAAATTAAGTAAGGATGAGCACATGAAAAATTTTAAATGGCCTTTAATTACCTCAGCGGTCTCAAGCATTGGTATTTTTACTTACCTATTGATAAAACAGGCACTGACTATCCGTTCTGTATCTGATACCTTCTTCATTGTTTCATTATTCTTTCTGATTATTGGTCTAGCGCTTTGGATCATGTCCTCAGAATTTTTTGATAATTTCCAACGTTTTATGAAAATGCACTTTCGCTTTAGAAAGAAGAATGAACCAAAAGAATTTATCCCATTTTCAGAGATTGGCAAAGCACATCGGCTTTACTGGCTTGAAACTGGAGGTATTTTACTGATTGTATCGATTGTTTCTTTATTATTTTACTTTTTATGAGCAAAGATAGCAAGGGAGAGAAATATAAAATTCTCTCTTTTTTCGTTATCTTTCTCCAAACCCTAATAAACGGCGAAACAGAAGCAACTCCTTTAGGAATAAGCAGAACTTCACAAAAATTAAAACTCTATTTTCGTGTAGTTCCACTTATTCCTACGAATCCTAAAGTGTGCAACGATTCATTAACGAATCTTACCTAATCGATTCTCGGAGCTTAACGCTTCTGTTTTAGCCTTTTTTGTAGAAAACTATCTCAATTTATTCTGAAATGTATGTCCATTTATAATCATATTGTGCACCTGCTGGGTGGAAGCCGACGTCTTTTACTTTTTCAGCACGTAAGTGAGCTTCAGCTTTTTGGTAAATAGGAATCACACCCATATCGCTCATAATTGTTTTCTCTGCGTCAACTAAGTTTTCCCAACGTTTTTCTGGATTATTAGCATTCGTTGTTGAAGCTGCTTCTAATAATTTATCGTATTCAGGATTACTATAGTGTCCGCGATTATAAGGAACGCCAGTTTGGAATAGATCTAAGAAACTGCTTGGATCTACATAATCTGCTCCCCAACCACCAATAACGGCTTTGAAATCACCTTTATTTGAACGATCTAAACGAACAGCAAATGGTACTGGACTTACAGTTACTTTTGTGCCTTCTAAAGTATCTTGAATCGCACCTTGGATGTATTCTACTGTTTTCTTAGATGAATCAGCATCAGAAGATAAAATGTCGATATCTAATGTTTTAATCCCTAATTCTTTCTTCGCTTTTTCCCAATGTTCTTTCGCTTTTTCTTCATCGTAAGTGATTTTATCCTCAGCGGCTGCTGTGAAATCTTCTTTGCCGTCAGGAGATTTAGACATATCAGCTGGCACTAAGCCTTTCGGTTCTACTGATCCGTCACCTAAAATTTGTTCAACTAATGCTTTTCGGTCGATTGAATAAGAAATAGCTTTTCTTAAGTTCTCATTTCTATACGGCGAATCTTTATCGATTTGATTTAATTCCATATATTGAGTTGATGCTTCTTTTTGGATCACAAGTTGTGGATCGTTAGCTGCTTGTTGGGCTAATTCACCCGTCAATTGAACGTCATCTGCTTGTCCGTCTTGGAATAAGTTATATGAAGTTGGCGCTTCTTTTACAACATTTACTTGTACTTCATCCAATTTCACAGTATCTGCATCCCAATAATCTTTGTTCTTCTTATATGACCATTTTGTATCTGTTCCGGGTCCATCGAATCCGTCTAATACGAACGGTCCGTTATAAACTGAATTTTCGCTAGTTGTAGCGTACTCTTTCCCATATTTTTCCACAATATCTTTTCTTTGCGGGAAAAATGACGGGAATGCTAATAGATAATCAAAATAAGGTGTTGCTTTTTCCAATGTGATTTCTAATTCATAATCACCAGTTGCTTTGATTCCCAGTTCAGCTTTGTCTTTTTTGCCTGCTGCAATATCTGCACCATTTTTTACAGATTCATAAAGATAAGCGTATTCTGAAGCTGTCGCAGGATCAACCGTACGTTGCCATCCATAAACATAGTCTTCTGCTTTTACGGGTTTGCCGTCTGACCATTTAGATTTTTCGTTTAATTTAACTTTGTACGTTATGCCATCTTCGCTGATTTCTGCTTCTTCACTAGCTCCTGCAGGTTCTGGCTTGTTATCTAAATTCAAACGATAGATTCCTTCATATACATTGTTTAAAGCAGTAAAGCTGATAACGTCTGTCGCCACTGATAAATCAGCACTTGGCATTTCTTGTAATTCATTGACACGGAAAATTTGCTCTCCGCTTGGTTTTCCATCGGCTGCTTTTGAGCTGCCAGTATCGTCTGTTTTTCCGCCACCGTTACCGCACGCTGCAAGTGTTAAACTAAATAAAGTGATGAATCCAAAAGCAAATGACTTTTTTAACTTCATTCTTTTTTCCTCCCTAAAAGACCTTGAGTATTTTCTGAAAAATCAGAATTTAATAATTATTTATTGTACTGAGGTATAGTTTACAATTTTTAAATTAAAAAATCAAGAATAATCTTATTTCCTCTTAATACTTACATCATTAAATTATACTTTCTATAGAAGTATTTTCTTAGAAAGAGCTGCAAAAAGCGATTGTTTTCTTATAAAAAAGTATGTTAGATTAGTAGTAGAAGAAATAAGCTATGGTTTTAGCAAAAAATTTTTACTCATGCTATTTCACATCAACTGATTTAAAATATTTTTATGTTCTATAACAATTGTAAGGAGTGATTAGATGTATCTTTCATCATTTTTCAAAGAAATAACTACGTTTCATAAACCTCAAAAAGCACCTTTTCGCTTGATCGGCGCGGGTATTTGTATGGCCGTACCATTGTTCATTGGCTATTTTTCGAATAATTTATTGATTGGCAGTTTTGGCTCGCTTGGAATTTTTACTTTTCTCTATTATCAAACTCTTCCATTGAAAGATTTGTTGATTCGATTGAGTTCAATTGGTGGGTTTTTACTTTTTGGAAATTTTGTGGGTGTTCTTAGTACTCATATCCCTTGGACTATTCCAATTGTTATTGCTTTGATTGCGTTTTTTGCCAGAATTATTTTTAGATTATACCGAATTGCTAAGCCAGGGGCTTTTTTTATTGTCATGGTAACAGCCATGGGCAGTGGAACAAAAATTCCTTTAGAAAAAGTTCCGATGATGATGAGTTATGTTTTACTAGGTGTTTTGACTTCACTTGTTGTCGCTGTTATCTTGTATTTTATAGAAGGGGAATCTATTGAGCCCGAAAAGAACATTTCTTTACAAGAGCGTCTTTACACAGATCCAGCCTCCCTTCTTGATGCTTTACATTATGCTGCTATTTTATTTTTGGCAACGTATATTAGTCAATCTCTACATTTGACGAATGCTTATTGGATGATTGTTTCATGTGCTGCTGTTTTACAAGGTGATAATTTGCGGGCAGTCATGCATCGGAATATTCAAAGGATACTTGGTACGATGATTGGTTTATTAATTGCCGCTCTTTTGTTAAGCATTCCATTTTCTTCATTGGAAACCATTTTTCTGATTTGCTTTTTCTTTTTGACTGTCGAATTTTTTATTAAACGAAATTATACTATTGCAAATTTTTTTACCACTCCTATGTCTTTGTTATTAGCGAATTTAGCTCGGCACCAATATTTAGTGAGCTTGCTAAACTATCGTTTGATCGGGATTGTTTTAGGTAGTCTCTTGGGTCTTTTAGGTGCGTTTGTATTAACAACTTGTTTAAAGTTTTACAATCGTGCCTATCAATTACATGAAAATTTAGATAAGGAAATAGAATAATTTGGAGGGGTTATTTATGAAAATCAAAAAGCCTATTGCACCTTTACTACCTCAACTTACTGAAACTGAGTTTGTTTCTTTAGATGATGAGATTATTATTGAAAATTGCTCATTAAAAGACCAAGATCTTAGTTATCAGGATGTACGTAATCTAGTTTTTAGAGAATGCCTTTTTGAGAAAATAACGATGAATCGAAATCATCTTGAGCGTTTTGAATGTAGCAATGTAATTTTTGATCATTGCGACTTTTCCAATACTGAATGGATCGGCGCTAGTTTTCACCAAGTTCATTTCCGCCAGTGTAAGTTAACAGGAACAAATTTTGCTGAGAGTTATTTGCGAGATTGTTTCTTTGAAGATTGTTTGGCAGATTACGCTTCTTTTAGTGCGACAAATCAAAAAGTTATTCAATTTCAACAAACTAGCTTGAATGATACCGAGTTTGTTGAGGTCACTCTGAATAATCTTTTATTTGACCGCTGTTCATTGACTGGAAGCAATTGGTTTCATACAAAATTAGCTGGTCTAGATCTAACCAAGAGTACCTTTGAGAAAATTGCCTTCTCACAAGAGCTGCTTAAAGGATTGAAAGTCACACAAGAACAAGCAATCACTATTGCAGCAGGTTTAGGTCTAGTTATTGAAGAATAAAGTAAGAAGAGCAACGCCGCGACAAAAGTGTTGGGCTTGTTATTTACGATAAATCCGTTTTTTATCGTAAATTCCCGACATTTAGAACCTTAAACAACATTATTTTTTCGTTATGTTCCAGTTTTACTTTTTCTATTTGCAGATTAATAAGAAGTTACTTTTTTACTTAAACAGAATCTAAAAAATTTTACTTCATGTGCTTTTTTGGTAAACTAACATAGTGACTGGGACATGTATTTGGATACCAATTCGTGTTCCAACTTCAGTATATTGGAGGGACTATAAATGAAAAAGAATCTTATTACACTTTGGGGCGACGTAGTTGATTTAAAAGATTTAATTCTATCTATTGTAATTTGCAGTGTGACAACTATGGGGAGTTACTTTTTAGCACCTGCACAAGATACAACTAAGCAATTGTTTTTTGGGTTGGGTGGAGCTGTCCTTGGTTTTATTATTAGTACACTTTTGATTAACCCAAAACGAATTGTGATCGAGGAGGAAGACAACTAATGGATGTTGGACTACTCTTACAAATGACTCTAGCAGTCTTTGGAGCGATCATTTTATATACATTTATCGGTTTTGTGCCGGGAACCGATGAAACGTCTGTTTTGATGCCAATCACCTTAGCCGTAGTTTTAGCTGGAGTTCAGCCGATCGTTGTTTTATCATTTTTTATAGCAGCGATCATCACTTTAAATTTAATGAATGCCATTCCCACAGCTTTGGTCGGATTGCCGGGTGGTGTACTGTCCACACCCATGATCGAACACGCGTTGTATCTAAAAGAACGTGGGTTGGCAACCACCAGTATCAAAAAAATGGCAACAGGTTCGATTATCGGAACAGTCGTTGCAATCCCTGTAAGTTTACTTTTAGCCAATATCTTAGCTCCTTTTTCTGATTCGGTTAAAGAATACGCCCCATTATTATTTGTTTTTGGCGCAATCTTTTTATCTTTGATTGGCAAAAATAAACTACTCGCTTTGATCAGTATTATTCCGCTTGGATTGCTATTTCAAGGCCTACGTTATCTGTATTGGGGTATCGGAGTTGTTCCACAAGAAAAAAATATAACTATTTCTTTCTTTCTTGGTATCACAATTGGGCCATTGCTAGTTTCCTTATTAGAATTATTGAACAAGCATAACCGAGATGCTTTGCCCCGTTATGAAGAAAATAAAATTAAGCTAAACAAAGTGGATGAAACCAAAGCTTTGCTCCATCCTTTTCAAACAATCACAAAAAAGGAAGCTAGAACAAGCGCAGTTGTTTCTCTGCTCTCAAACTTTCTATTTTTTTTGAGTCCAGTTGGTTTAACAATTTTATTTGGTGAGGCTGTTGCAAACAAAGAAAAAGATCCTGTAAAAAGAGCTAGTATAGCAATTACTTCGATGAGTGCACTTTCCCATGCAACCTATCTTTCTGGTGTGATCATTCCACTGATAGCCTTGGGAATCCCTTTATCTCCTGTAGCAGTTGGACCAGCTAATGCGTTATTCAATGCCCCACCTGTTTTTACATTAGATCATAATATCCATCATTTATTGAGTAAAGGTGAATTTGTTTTTTCGATTCTTTTTGCTGGGATCATAGCATCTGTTGTTACTTATTTTATTGCAATGAAATATGCTCGTCAGGTAACAGCTTTTGTCTTAAAAAAAATTCCTCATGAAGCAATCTTAGGCTTATTTATTGGTTTTATATTATTATTAGCTTATATGGATGCTGGATTGATTAATATTTTTGGTGTTTTGTTGGTAGGAATCGTTTGCGGTACATTTAATAAAATGGGCGTCAATTATGGTGTTCAATTTATGATTCTTTACGCTGCACCTTGGATCACTGCGCACTTGATACTTAAATAAAAGGACTGTTTATTATAATGAATAAAGAAAAAACTGGTCATGGGCAAGCTTCTGGAAAAATTATATTGATGGGAGAACATTCTGTCGTCTATGGAGAGCCTGCGATTGCATTTCCATTTAAAGAGACTTACATTTCAACAAAAGTTGAACCTGCCGTTCTCATGATATTAGATTGTCATTATTTTACGGGAGAATTATCAGAAGCACCTCCTCAATTAAAAAGTGTCAAAGAAGTCATTATCCAAACTTTGAGTGTACTTCATCAAGAAAATATAACCTTAAAAATCACTATTGCTAGTACAATTCCAGCAGAACGAGGGATGGGATCAAGTGCTGCTGCAGCCGTTTCTATCGTTCGAGCGCTATTTGATTATTTCGCTGTTCCATGCTCACAAGAAGTACTGCTTCCTCTAGTCAATCGTGCTGAAAAAATTGCTCATGGAAATCCTAGTGGTATTGATGCGGCAGCAACTAGCGGAAATGAATCCTTATTTTTCATAAAAGGTCGTCCATTGGAATCATTCCCAATGAATGTTTCCAATGCTTTTTTAATCGTCGCTGATACCGGTGTTAAAGGTCAAACACGAGCAGCTGTCAGTGATGTAGCCACCCTTTTTGATCAAAACAAACAAAACATTTCGAAGTATATAACTGAGTTAGGCCACTTGACTAAGCGTGCAAAACAAGCTATTTTAACAGATGATGTTCTTACCTTAGGAAATGTCATGAATCAAGCACAAGAACAGCTTAAAGCATTGACCGTCAGCAATGAGCAACTTGACCACTTAGTTGTTACAGCTCGGGAAAATGGTGCTCTAGGAGCAAAATTAACAGGTGGCGGGCGTGGCGGTTGCATGATCGCTTTGTCTGATTCTAAGGAGCAAGCGGTAAAAATCGCTGCTGCGATGGAATCGGCTGGTGCAAAAGCCACTTGGATTCAATCATTGGGAGTGAATAATTAATGTACGCTGGAAAAGCACGAGCCTATACAAATATTGCATTAATCAAATATTGGGGCAAAAAAGATGAGCACCTGATAGTGCCAATGAACAGTAGTCTTTCTTTAACATTAGATGCATTTTATACCGAAACCAGCGTGTATTTTGATGAAACATTGACTGAAGATGTGTTCTTTTTAGATGGGAAAAAACAAGACTCTAAGCAAACAGCAAAAATAGCTAAATTCTTAGACCTTGTCCGTCAACAACAAAATCTGGCATTATTTGCTACCGTTGACAGCCATAACTTTGTTCCAACAGCAGCAGGTTTAGCTTCCTCAGCTAGTGGTTTAGCGGCTTTGGCTGGGGCATGTAACGAAGCATTAAATTTACAATTAACAGAAACAGAATTATCTCGCTTAGCTAGACGTGGCTCCGGTTCAGCCTGTCGTAGTATTTTCGGTGGATTTGCTGAGTGGCAAAAGGGCGACTCCGATCAGAACTCTTTTGCTCGAAATATTCCTTCTGATAAATGGGAAGATGAATTAGCAATGTTGTTTGTTTTAGTCGATGATGGGATGAAAGATATTTCTAGTCGTGATGGGATGAAGCGTACTGTTGAAACATCAAGCTTTTATTCTGGTTGGCTAGAAAATGTTGAAGTAGATTTAGCAACAGCTAAACAAGCAATCAAAGAAAAAGACTTTACTAAGCTTGGTGAAGTCACTGAGGCAAACGGACTACTCATGCATGGTACTACTTTGGCAGCCATACCTCCGTTTACTTACTGGTCACCAGAAAGTCTAGAAGTCATGCAATTCGTGCGCTTAGCTCGACAACAAGGTCTGCCTTGTTACTTTACAATGGATGCTGGACCGAACGTTAAAGTTTTAGTAGAAAAGAAAAATTTGACTGCTTTAAAAACTTTTTTAGCGGAACATTTTTCTGAGCAACAGCTGATTACAGCAAACGCAGGACCAGGAATTAAAACACTTCCTCTAGAAAGGTCGGAAAAGTTATGATAGAAGTTTCCACACCAGGCAAGCTGTTTATTGCGGGTGAGTATGCTGTTGTCGAACCTGGGCATCCAGCGATCATCGTTGCCGTAGATCAATTTGTAACGGTTACTGTTGAAACAGCAGAAAATGTCGGCAGCATTCAGTCTGCTCAGTTCAGCTCGTTACCGGTATGTTGGACAAGAAGACACAATGAATTAGTGCTGGATATTCGAGAAAATCCTTTTCACTATGTGTTGGCTGCTATTCGTTTAACAGAAAAATATGCTCAAGAACAACACAAAGAATTATCTTTCTATCATTTGAAAGTCACTAGTGAATTAGACAATTCTAATGGACGCAAATATGGATTAGGTTCTAGTGGTGCCGTCACTGTTGCAACGGTAAAGGCATTGAGTCTTTTTTATGAGTTAGAATTATCTGAAGAAGAAACATTCAAGCTTTCTGCTTTGGCTCATTTAGAAGTTCAAGGAAATGGCTCTTGCGGAGATATCGCTGCAAGTTGCTACGGCGGCTGGATCGCTTTTTCAACTTTCGACCATCAATGGGTCCTTGAAAAAGTTCAAAAGCTAACGTTGACGACATTACTTGATGCCCAATGGCCAAAATTAATGATCCAGCCTTTGACTGTTCCAAAAAAACTACGTCTATTGATCGGTTGGACGGGTTGTCCTGCTTCTACTTCTGACTTGGTAGATCAAGTTCATCAGTCAAAAGAAGTACAAGAAGCTGCTTACCAACGATTTTTAGTTGACAGTAAAGCTTGTGTTGAAACAATGATCGCAGGCTTCAACTCGGAAAATATTGCATTGATTCAAACGCAAATACGAAAAAACCGAAAATTACTTCAACAGTTGACCTCGATCACAGGTGTTACGATTGAAACCCCTGCCCTAAAAAAATTATGTAATTTAGCACAAACCTATGGCGGTGCAGCGAAATCATCTGGTGCAGGTGGCGGTGATTGCGGAATCGTCTTATTTAAACAAAAATCCGGGATTTTACCGTTAATGAGTTCTTGGGAAAAAGAAGGAATTACTCCTTTACCACTACATGTATATTCATACGGAAAGAAGGACAAAGATGAATCGAAAAGATGAGCATATCTCTTTGGCGAAAGCCTTTCATAAAGAAAAAACGAATGACTTCGACCAAATGAATTTTGTTCATCATTCATTTTCAGAAATTGCAATGGCCGAGGTCGATATTTCAACCTTCTTTCTTGGCTATCATTTCAAACAACCGTTTTATATCAATGCTATGACAGGCGGTAGTGCGCGAGCTAAGAAAATCAATCAACAGCTAGGCATCATCGCTAAAGAAACTGGTGTAATGGTGGCAACTGGGTCGGTCAATGCAGCGTTAAAAAATCCTGACTTAGCTGATACTTATCAAATCATGCGTAAAGAAAATCCCGATGGTATGATTTTGGCAAATATTGGTGCTGGGCTTTCTTTAGAAGAAGCGAAAAGAGCTGTCGATCTTTTTCACGCTAACGGACTGCAAATTCATGTGAATATTCCACAAGAGTTAGTAATGCCCGAAGGCGATCGAGATTTCCATGGTTGGCTTGATACTATTGAAGATATTGCCTCTCACTTGTCCGTTCCTGTAATTGTTAAAGAAGTTGGTTTTGGCATGAGCAGTGAAACGATTGAACAATTGGTTTTGCGTGGTGTCAAAGCAGTTGATGTTAGCGGTCAAGGTGGAACAAGTTTTACCCAAATCGAAAATGCTCGCCGTAAAAAAAGAGAACTAGGATTTTTGACTGATTGGGGACAATCAACAGTGCTTTCGTTATTAGAATCATTAAATTGGCAACGTGATTTGACGATTTTAGCCTCTGGCGGCGTTCGACAATCCTTGGATATCGTCAAAGCTCTTAGCTTAGGGGCAAAAAGTGCTGGCGTGGCTGGGACTATTTTAAACCAGCTGATGACAAATGGTCTTGATGAAACAATCGAGCTTGTTCTGCAATGGGAAGATGAGCTTAAACTGTTGTATACGTTGCTTGGGAAGAAAACAACAGCTGAACTTATGACAACGGATATTGTTTTTTCTGGCGAGATTATCCAATGGTGTGAAAGTCGTGGGATTGCTTATCAACCATTTGCGAAGAGATGTAAATAACTAACTACTCAATAAGTATAATACAATAATTCGGGATTTTAGAATCACACTATATAAATTATTCAAATTTATTCACTAATTAATTATTTGCAAATAGAAAACCTTGTCATAAATTATTTATCCTATGACAAGGTTTTTAAAATAGACCTTATTCTGCAAGTTAGGGAGAATTGTTGATCTCCAGTGTTACTAAAGCTTTTATCTTTCAATTGTTTAAAAAAGCACAACCGCGATGACTAAAAAAATGTTTGTCCAACTTCTAATACACTAAGAACGTTGGTCTTCACCAACCTTTGAATATAAAATAAAAATTGATCCCATCATAGTAACCACACCTAAAATGCCAAATATTTGTACATGCTGTTCCCAACCTAAATTGCTGATAAGTAATCCTCCAACTATAGGTCCCATAGTTGAACCAATTTTAATTAGCTCTGACCAACTAAAAAAGGCTCCCTTATTTTGTTCATTTGCAATTTGATCAACGGCATAATCAAATCGTGCACCTAAAAGTAATTCTCCAACAGAATATAACAGGGTAAAAACTAGCAATGAAACGTAGTTTGGAAAAAAATTAACCATCAGTAAACAACTAGCAAACAGAATATTACTAGCTATCAAAACATAAGTAGATTGAATTTTTTGGATCAAATGTATCATTGGAAATTGAAAAATAATGATAGCTAAAGCACTGAATGATAATAAGAAACTATACATTTTCATACCTCCTGTAGCACCATGAGATAAATATTGCGAAATCGTAGAATTAAATTGAGAATAACCAAAATAGGAAAACATTACTCCAATTATTAATAAAACTAGTTGTTTAAAGTTTTTGTCAAAAATAATAGATTTTTTAGCTTCTACTTCTATAGCTTTATGATCAATTTTGCTTTTATTCGACCTATCTGTTTCTCTTAAAAGCAAATTAGTTAGTCCAACAAAAATATAAATAATCCCCAAAATTGCATAAGGTTTAATTGTGTATTTAAATCCCAATGTCATACTCAATAACGGTCCTACTACTGCTCCAACGTTGATGGTTGCATAACGCAAATTGAAAATAAGTAATTTCGATTTATTTTCAGTGTATAAACTCAAAGATTTTTTACATGAAGGTTCATAGATTACATAACACAGTCCATTTAGTCCGTTAAGTATCATAAAATCTTGGAAATTTTTAGCGAAAGAAAAGAGTATAAAAATAACACCCCAAATAATTGGTATTATGACTAACATTTTTTTCGCTTGCACACGATCAATTAATTTACCTGCTATTAATGAAAACAGTACATTCACCAATGGGTTAATACCAATGATATAGCCTACCTGTGTGGGAGACAACATGGCGACATCACTTAAATAAATAGCTAGAAATGGAATACTCATAAACATTGCTATTCGAGAAAATAGTGTTCCAACTAATAAAATGACAGCTGATTTTGAAATTTTTGACATAAGAAACTCCCCTATTATCTTTTATTTTCTAACAAAGTAACAATCTTTTTTCAGTATAAACGATAGTTGTCTCGTCTTATTTTTTTTGTTAGAATACTAACAAAGGAGAAGGTATGATGTACGGAAAAACAATTAAATCTATTAGAAAATCAAAAGGTATCTCACAGTCTGAGCTCGCTCTTAGCATTATGTCACGATCAAACTTATCTAATTTTGAAAATGGTCATTATATCCCAGCATTCGACAAAGTTATACAATTATTAAACCGATTAAACGTGACTATCGATGAGTTTTTAGCTTTAAGTGAACAAACAGATATTTATTATCAATTGCTATATAATGAACTTGTTGCCTCAGAAAATTACGGAACTACAGATGATTTAAACGTAATTAATGAAAAAATCTCAAATGTGAAAAGAATGTCTAACAACTATTTCGAATTATATTTATTATCACAATATGTATTAATTAAAAACGAATTAGAAACAATACTCACACTTAAAGAAATTAAAAATTATATCAAGCCTCTTCTTTTCAAAAGCGATCAATGGTTCAAAAGAGAGCTTCAACTATACAATAATTTTCTATCCTTATTTGATTTTTCAGAAAATCAAATTCTCTATAAAAAAGTTATTAAAAAACTAGCTCAACAAGATGTTTCTACAATATCTAAAGAGTATAAAGTTCATTTGGCTTTGAATTACGGAATGCAGCTTATCAAAGAAAATCATTGGGAATACGCAAAAAAAGTTTTACTTGATGGAAAAAAAGATGCCCAAAGAAAAAATCTTCTTTTTCAAGAACTACTTATTGATTGTCTCGTTTTAAATCAGACAAATCAAACGAAACATTTATTTGATAAACTAATTGATTTGGGTTATCAAAATAAGGTAACTATTTTAAATAGACACCTAAAATAATGATAAGATTTTATATTTTCAGATAATACAATCTATAAAAAAATGTTGAACAAAACTGAAATTCAGTTTTGTTCAACACCCTAAATACGAATAAATGGTCAAAAAAGAAACAAATGCTATACTTCGTTTCGATCCTATCAAATTCTAAGTGCTAAAGCACTAAGACTTGAAGAACACCTATTAGGAATCATTCACCATCGAAATTGAAAATTCCATATTTCTTGTCATTTTTATGAACTTATTTTTATTTCTTGAAGCTAAACACTTCTGTTCCTTCTCAGTCTAAACGTGAGAAAAAATCCTCCTATCCCTCATACACTTTCCTCAAAACAGCTAGCTCAATTCGTTTCATTTTATACAATTCCTGCCTCACCCGATATGCTCGATCTGGATCAGAACTATCGAACAGTTCGTCCATATCCGCAGTAACAGTTTGCCAATAAATACCGTATTCATCTTCCATCCAACCACATGACCATTCTTTTCCTTTGGCAGTTACCGTATTCCACAATCGGTCGATTTCAGCTTGATCCTTACAATACACATACAAGGACGTCGCCATCGTAAATGTAAAATTTGTGCACTTCATCACTATCCATCACTCGAAATGATTGTTCATGTATTGTAAATAATGCTTGTGCTACGGTTCCGTCAGATTTTTTTGAACATATTTGATTTGACCTTCACCAAAAATCTCAATCCATTGATTCATCGCCTCTTCCGCTTTTCCAAACTGTTCTCCAGTAAATAAAAAACTTGGTGTAATCGACTGTGGCGTTCCCCCTAAGATCAGCTGCCATGAAACAACATACTGATCTTTTAACCAACCGTATTTCTTATTGAAAGAATAACCCCTAAATTCCATCAATACTTCACCTTTGTGACTTAGCTTCTCCCATAAACGATTGATTTGCGCTTCTGTCTCACATTCTACGAAAAATGAAATTGCGGGTGTAAAATTAAATTCTGGTCCACCATTTAGCAAAATAACTTCTTGTCCTGCAAGTGTTAACGATATCGTCAGCACGGATCCTTTAGATTGGTACCGTCTACATAGTAATCAACCTGATTGATTTTACTTTGTTCAAATACGTTCACATAAAACTCAGCAGCTTCTTCTACTTTTCCATCAAACCATAAACATGGAGAAAATTTGGACATCTTCGATCATCCTTTCTTGAATAGAATAAGCCTGATACTTTAACGCCATTATATACACCAACTGATCTATTCGAAAAAGCAACGCTCGTTTTCTATTTTGTTCCAAGAACACCTCTCTTATTAGTAACTGCCTTCCACACCTTGCGAGGTTAAAATCACTGACCCTTCTTTCGTAATCGCTAAACTATGTTCATATTGACAACTTAAGCTACCGTCTTTTGTCTTAGCAGTCCAACATTTTGGTTCCATTTGCCATAAACCAGCATTGACCATCGGCTCTATCGTTATTGTCATGTCTTCTTTTAGTCGTATACCCTTACCAGGCTCTCCATAATGAGCGAAAAATAGCTTTTCATGAATTGTTGGATCAATTCCGTTTGCTATGACAACACTGTAGCCTTCTGACTCTACATACGTTTGAATCGCATGACCAATATCGCCAAAACGATTACCAACTTGAGCTTGTTCAATGCCTAAATATAAAGTTTTTTTTTGACTTCCATTAGATGTCTTGTTTCATCTGTAGCACTTCCCACTGTATAAGACCAGCAAGAATCTGATATAATACCATGTAAATCAATACACATATCGACTTTAATCAAGTCTCCGTCTTTTAATTTTTTTCCTCGGAAAACCATGACAGATTTCATCGTTGATACTACAACACATTGCATACTCATAATTTTCAACTCCAATTTGCGCAGCCACTCCACCATGACTTTCAATGTAATGACGAACAAATACTTCGTTGTCCCAACTTGTAATTCCAGGTTTGATAAATGTACGTAATTGTTTGTACACATCTGCTAATAAGGCGCCTGATTCTGCCATCTTACCTATTTCTCTTTTTCATTTTAGTGTAACCATTTATCTTCTCTTTCCTTGATTCGATTTATTTAGGTTAAAATAATTTTCTGAAATTCACTTGATTCTTCACTTTTCCATAACCTTGATGTTCATAAAATTTATGAGCTTCGGTGCGCTCTATTCCTGAGTTTAAACGGATACCTTGCACATCATTATCTTTTGCCCATTGTTCTGCATAATTTAATAGTGATTTCCCTACTCCTTTTCTCTGTATTTCTTCTCCCACCACAAGTGCCAGAACATTCATCAATCTGGGGCCGTAGGTGCATACATATTCACTTAGCTGAATATATCCAACTACTTTTCCTTCTATTTCTTTTACAAATAATTTATTAACCGGTGATGAAAGTAGATAACTTAACTGTTTTTTGGCATCTTCCAATGGATATTCATGATTTAATGGGTACGTATTTAGTTGATTGATCGCTTCAATATCTTCTAGTTTTGCTTCTCTAATTGTCATTATCTATCCCCTCCGCTTTTGATTATCTTCATTATGCTCTTTTTCATAAAAAAAGAAGAGCAACTTTTACGCTGCTCTTCGCACTTTTTTAATTAACCATTGTAGGCATCAATGATGATTTGTTTTAATTCACTGATCAATGGTTCTTTTGGATTTGCTGTTGTACATTGATCTTCGTAAGCTAATTCCGCCATGTGATCAACCGTTGAATCAAGAATTTCTTGTGTTACACCTTGTGCTTTCAAGTTCATATCGATTCCAACAGATACACCTAAATCGTAAACAGCTGTTGCTAATGCATCCACTAATTCTGCTGTATTTTTTCCTTTAAGACCTAAGAATTTCGCAATATCAGCGTAGTCTGTGTCTGCACGGAAGTAGTCATATTTAGGGAACATTGCATGTTTTGAAGGATCTTTAGCATTGTAACGGATAATATGCGGTAATAAAATCGCATTTGTACGTCCGTGAGGAATCCCATATTCTCCACCAATTTTGTGTGCTACTGAGTGACAAATTCCCAAGAATGCATTGGCAAAAGCCATACCAGCCATTGTTGATGCGTTATGCATTTTTTCACGACTCTCTGCATCTGGACGTTTCACTGAGTTTTCTAAATGTTCAAAGACTAATTTAATTGCTTGTAAACTTAAACCACGAGTATAATCAGAAGCCATTACTGAAACGTAAGACTCTATTGCATGCGTTAAAACATCCATACCAGTATCAGCTGTTACAGAAGCTGGAACTGACATTACAAATTGTGGATCGATGATTGCAACATCTGGTGTTAATGCATAGTCAGCTAGTGGATATTTTACGTGCGTATCACTGTCTGTAATAACGGCAAATGGTGTTACTTCTGATCCTGTACCTGATGTTGTTGGGATACATACAAACTGAGTTTTAACTGCTTTTTCAATTTTGTACGTACGTTTACGGATATCTAAGAATTTTTGTTTAGCGCCAAAGAATTCTGTATCTGGGTGCTCATAAAACATCCACATGCCTTTAGCCGCGTCCATTGCAGAGCCGCCACCTAATGCGATAATTGTATCAGGTTCAAAATCAACCATGACTTTTGTTCCAGCATACACTGTGTTTGTTGATGGATTTGGTTCTACAGCTGAAAATACTTCGATTTGAACGTCATTTTTACGTTTTTGCAATTCTTTACGAACTGTATCTGCGTATCCGAATTGAACCATTCCCGGATCACAAACGATCATCACACGTTCAACATTTTCCATTTTTTGTAGATATTGTAATGAATTTTTTTCAAAGAAAATTTTTGGCGGTAATTTAAACCATTGCATATTATTTCTCCGTTTCGCTACAGTTTTGACATTGATCAAGTTAACAGCAGATACGTTTTTAGACACTGAGTTTTTACCGTAAGATCCGCAACCTAATGTTAATGAAGGAATCATTTCGTTATAGATATTCCCGATTCCGCCTTCTGCTGACGGAGAGTTTACCAAGATACGACAAGCTTTCATGCGTAAACCAAATTTCACTTGTAGATCTTCATCTTCTGTATGGATCACAGCAGTATGTCCTAAACCGCCTAGTTCAAGCATTTCTTCACATAGGTCAAAGGCATGATCTGTATTTTTTGCTTTCATCATAGCTAAAACTGGAGACAATTTTTCACGAGAAAGCGGGTATTCCGCTCCAGCACCTTCAAGTTCAGCTATTAAGATTTTTGTGCCTTTTGGTACTTTGATGCCTGCTAGTTCTGCGATATGTTCAGCAGAGTACCCAACGATTGCTGGATTAACGGCATATTTCCCTTCATTCATTACTGCATTTTCTAGTTTTTGTAATTCGTTTGGTTTAACAAAGTACACTTGATGTGCTTCAAATTCTGCTTTAACAGCTGCATATACTTCTTTATCTACGATCACAGCTTGTTCAGAAGCACAGATCATACCGTTATCGAATGATTTAGACACGATCAAGTCATTAACTGCACGTTTGATTTTTGCTGTTTTTTCAATATATGAAGGAACATTACCTGGTCCAACACCTAAAGCTGGTTTACCAGTTGAATACGCTGATTTCACCATAGCGCTACCACCAGTGGCTAAAACAATCGCAATTCCAGGATGATTCATCAAACCGGAAGTCGCTTCTAATGAAGGTTGTTCGATCCATTGCACACAGTTTTCAGGAGCGCCTGCTTTAATGGCTGCATCACGAACAATGCGAGCAGCTTCCGCAGAACATTTTTGAGCACTTGGATGGAATGCGAATACGATTGGGTTCCGTGTTTTGATTGAGATCAATGCTTTAAAAATCGTTGTTGAAGTTGGGTTTGTTGTTGGTGTAACTCCACAAACCACTCCCACTGGTTCAGCGATTTCGATCAAACCTGTTTGGTCGTCTTTATTGATCACACCTACAGTTTTATCATGTTTAATGCTGTTCCAAATATACTCAGAAGCATACATGTTTTTGATTGCTTTATCTTCGTAAATTCCACGACCTGTTTCTTCGACAGCCATTTTTGCTAAAGGCATATGTTGATCTAAAGCAGCCATTGCCATTTGGTGCACAATGTGGTCAACTTTTTCTTGATCGAAGTCTTCCATTTCTTTTAAAGCAACATTTGCTTTTTTTGCTAACTCGTCGATCATAGCTGTTACATCAGTCGTTTTAGTATCTTCTTTCTTCATTGTTTTAGCCATTGTGATCCTCCTAGAAAAATAAATGATTTATTTTTGTTTGTTAATTAATTCACATACACATCATACAACATTATTATTTCATTGTAAATAGTTTTATTGTGATTTTTTTCACATTTATTCAAATTATTTTTCAATTAGCTACACAAGTGTTTTTTATCTAGCAAAAAAAAAAAAAACCTATTCTTAACTTAGAATAGATCCGTTAAATCATGCCAATCGTTAACTGTTAAACTACTTGTTTGAGCAATTAATTGTTGATAATCAAAAAATTCATTTGGCTTAATATGTAAAATATCTTCTCGACAAGCTTTAATCGATAGTGGGGATTTCTTCTTCCAACGATAACAAACAAGATAGTTCATTAATTCAGTTTCGTTGACTGAAGAATAACCAAGTTGGTGAAAAGATTGGCATTTGACTTTTAATTCTTTTTTTAATAAAAACTTTTGATGCCAGGATAGCTTTTCGATGGCTTTCTCCTTCTTTCTAAAAAATAATCTATGTTGTTTTCTTATCCGTTTAGAAAGAAAAAATCCCAGCAAGCTGGAATTTATTCTTTCGTTTCGTTGTTATCAGAAGTTTCTGTTGCAATTGGTTCTTCAACAACTAGTTCTTCTTTCGTCTCAACTACAGTTACATCATTGTCATTTGTAACAATGGTACCTGGTTTTACAGTCTTAATTGCTGCACGATCAAACTCAAGGATAATTCCTTCACAATCAATCAGTACAGTTTTTTTATCATTGTCGATTTCAGAAATTACACCGTGTAATCCACCAATCGTTACAACTCCGTCACCCACTTTCATTGCATCCAAAAGTGTTTGACGTTCATTTTGTTGTTTCTTTTGCGAACGAGTCATAAAAAACATCAATCCTGCTAAAAGAATTAATGGTAAAATAAACGAAAGTCCTCCGCCCATTATCTATTCACCTCTCTATCCTATAATCACTAGTTTACTGTAACAAAATTTCTTGTACAACACTAGTCTTTTGATCATTTTTTTAGAAACTTTTCGCATTCTCTTTGTTGAAGCCGTATTCTTCAAAAAATGCTTGCCTAAATTCTAGTAAATTATCGTCCATTATCGCTTGACGAACTTGTTTCATTACATTTAATAGGAAATATAAATTATGATAAGAGGTTAAACGAATCCCAAATGTTTCATCCGCTTTGATCAAGTGACGGATATAAGCACGTGTATAATTTTTACACGTGTAGCAATCACATTTTTCATCCAAGGGACGGAAATCTCTAGCGTATTGAGCATTTTTAACCACAAGACGACCTTTAGATGTCATACAAGTTCCGTTTCTAGCAATTCGAGTTGGCAATACACAGTCAAACATATCGATCCCACGAATCACACCATCGATCAATGAATCCGCTGTTCCCACACCCATTAAGTATCTTGGTTTATTATCAGGAATCAAAGGCGTTGTAAAATCTAGCACACGGTTCATTTCAGCCTTAGGTTCACCCACAGATAAACCACCGATAGAATACCCCGGAAAGTCCATACTGATTAAATCTTTCGCACTTTGACGACGTAAATCTTCAAAACCGGCACCTTGGATGATGCCAAATAATCCTTGACGATCTGGATTACCATGAGCTTTCAAGCCACGTTCTGCCCAGCGTGAGGTGCGTTCGATTGATTTCTTTACATAATCATAGCTTTCATCAAACGGCGGACATTCATCAAAACTCATCATAATATCAGAGCCTAGATTATTTTGAATGTTAATGGCTTTTTCTGGTGAAAGGAATAATTTCGATCCATTCAAATGATGTCTAAAATGAACACCTTCTTCTGTGATTTTACGCATATCACTTAATGAAAATACCTGAAAACCGCCAGAATCTGTTAAGATTGGTTGGTCCCAATTCATAAATTTATGTAAGCCGCCTGCTTCTGCAATCAAATCATCTCCAGGACGAAGCCACAAATGATACGTATTGCTCAGAATAATTCCTGCGCCCATCTCTTTCAAATCTTCTGGTGACATTGTTTTTACTGTCGCTAACGTTCCTACAGGCATAAACATCGGTGTTGGAAAAGTACCGTGAGGTGTGATTATTTCCCCTAAACGGGCGCCTGTATGCTTTTCTTTCTTTATTAAACGATAACGAATGGCTGGTTCCGACATTCATTCTCCTACTTTCTTTTGTAAATTTACACTTTCCTCATCATACTTTTTTTTATTCGTATTTGCAAGGTTTTACAGGCTTTCTTTAGGATATCCTTAGATAAAAAAACCGGAGATAAAATTTCGAAATCTTTAGTCTCCAGTTTCTTTTGTTCTTTTTAAGTTTACTTATTTATTACTCATTGCTGTTTCAAGTTCGATCATTGCTGTTTTTACAATTTTTGGCGTAATCTTTTCTTTCATATAATGAATAGTTTCATGCGGCTCAGCAGCACGTTCAGCAATCCTCAGGTACTCATCCTCTGATAAGCGCATCTTCATTTCTTTTAAAGAGATTGGCAAATTAAGAGCACGGTAAAACGGAATTAGTTGCTCGATTTCAGCCCATTTATTTTCGATCACTAACTGAACCAAAACACCGTAAGCCACTTTATTACCATGAAGCTGTTGATGGCTCTTTGGTAAAATAGTCAACGCATCATGAATTGAGTGAGCGCCAGATGTTCGCCCGTAATCATCACCGAATCCGCCAACCATTCCGCCAAGTAAAATATTCGTTTCTACAACATTCAAAAAAGCTTGATTGATTTCTTTTCTCTCCATGGCTGCAAGCGCTTCTTGACTGTCAGAAAGCAAAACATCTCGGCATTTTTTTGCTGCAAAAGCAGATACTTGGATTTCGATCGGCTGTACTTCTAATTGTGAGATCATTGCATCTGCTTCGTACCATTTAGCTACAGTATCGCCAATCCCTGCAATCATTAACTCGATCGGTGAATGTAAAATAACTTTAGGCTCGATCAAAACCAGGGAGTTGCTTTGTGAAAACACATCGTAGCGATCCATAGCGCCATTATTTTTGTAGATTACACTTAATGGAGTATACGCAGCGCAAGTTGCCGCTAACGTTGGTAAAATCAAGACAGGCGTATTACACTGATTCGCTATAGCTTTACCTAAATCAGCAATTTTTCCACCTCCGACAGCGATGATTCCTTCTAGCTGCTCGTGTTCAAACATTTGTTTTAAAGCTATCGTCTGCTCATCTGTACATGCTCCTCCGTAATAGGTAAAGTGTGCATCTATATTCATTAATGTAGGAAAATAAGGTTTAGCTGCTTCCCATGAATCTTTCCCGTGTAAAACCATTACTCGTTTGATCTTTCTTCTATTTAAATGTTCTTCTAAATCATCCCACGCACCAACTCGGCATTCATATTCTTGCGGCGCTCCTCTTACTATCAATGATTGATTCATTCTTCTCGACCTTTCATTTTTTACTAATTTTTATGCAAAAGTGAAATTTTTAAATTCTTTGATAAAATTCACTTTTCCTTTCCCTTAATCTATGATATGATAAAACACATCCAAAAACAATAAATTTTTATACATTTATCAACTGTTTTTAGAATATTTATTGAAAATCTAGGTAGTTGTGCTTACTCAACTGTTATCACTCTATCATAAAGGAGAAGAACAAATGAAATTATGTAAAAAAACCTTAGCACTTATTGTCCCTATATTGCTGATACTACTCACTTTTATTCCTGTAACTACAGCAATTGCGGAAGAACCTGATCCAGTCTATGATCGCATTATGAAACGTGGTGAACTCATTGTTGGTCTGTCCGCTGATTATGCACCTTATGAATTTCATGCAGATGTTGACGGCAAAGACCAAGTCGTTGGTTTTGACATCTCAATCGCACAAAAAATCGCAGATGATCTTGGTGTTAAATTAAAAATCGAAGAGTTGGGTTTTGATGCATTATTAGGTGCCTTAAAAACAGGTAAGATCGATTTGATCATTTCAGGGATGGCGCCAACACCTGAACGATTACAAGAAGTTAATTTTTCAACGCCTTACATGACCGTTCAACAAAAAGTAGTTGTTAGAAAATCTGACAACGATCAATTCCAATCAACAAAAGACTTCAATGGTGTAAAAGTTGGCGTCCAAAAACAAACTACTCAAGAAGAATTGGCAAAAACAGAACTTGTTGGTTCAATTCCAACTTCTTTACAAAAAGTACCAGACATCATCATGAACTTAAAAAATAAAAAAGTGGATGCTGCTGTTTTAGAAGGTCCTGTTGCAGAAGCTTACGTTGATCGTGATCAAGAATTGACATTTGCAGATGTTACATTTGAACAAGGTGAAAAGGATGCGGCCGTTGCTATTCCTAAAAATGCGCCTGTTTTAGAACAAAAAGTCAATGCTTCAATCAAAACGATCAATGACAATAACTTACTTGATGGTTATAAAAAAGAAGCTGGGAAATTAATGTTTACTGATGATGAAAGCTTCCTTGGAAAATACGGAAAATTCTATATCAGCGGTGCTGGTTATACAATTTTCTTAGCCTTCATGGGTGTATTATTTGGAGCAATTTTAGGTGGTTTGCTTGCTTTAATGAAGTTATCTAAATCAAAATTTTTACGTGGTATTGCAATCTGCTATATTGAATATGTTCGCGGAACTCCTTTATTAGTTCAAATCTTTATCGTTTATTTCGGTACAGGAGTTTTAGGTCTTGATCTATCTAAAATTGCTGCTGGTTGTATCGCTCTTGCTTTAAACAGTGGTGCTTATGTTGCTGAAATCGTTCGTGCCGGAATCAACGCCGTTAACAAGGGACAATTAGAAGCAGCACGTTCTCTTGGTATGAACCAACCCCAAGCAATGCGCTATGTCATTTTACCGCAAGCAATCAAGAATATCTTGCCTGCTTTAGGAAATGAATTTGTTACTGTAATCAAAGAATCTTCTGTCGTTTCGGTTATCGGGGTTTCAGAATTGATTTTCCAAGCCGGCAATGTTCAAGGAGCCAGCTTTAAACCATTCTTACCATACCTCGTAGTATCATTGATTTACTTTGTTTTAACCTTTACTATTTCGCGCCTGTTAGGTGTTGCTGAAAGGAGAATGAGCACTAGTGATTAATATTAAAAACTTGCACAAAACCTTCGGGAAAAATGAAGTCTTAAAAGGCATCGATTTAGATGTAAATGCTGGAGAAGTTGTCGTGATCATCGGCCCTTCCGGCAGCGGAAAAAGTACCTTTCTACGTTGTTTGAACTTATTAGAACAACCAACAGACGGAACGATCGAATTTGAAGGAAAAAATTTATTGGATAAAGATACAGATATTGATACACTTCGCCAAAAAATGGGTATGGTATTTCAAAATTTCAATCTATTCCCTCATAAAACAGTTTTGGATAATTTAACACTCAGTCCAATCAAAGTCAAAAAAGAAACCGTCGAAGTAGCAAAAGAAAAAGCGTTCGCTCTGTTAGAACAAGTCGGCCTAAAAGATAAAGCTGCAAGCTATCCCTCAAGCTTATCAGGTGGCCAACAACAACGGGTGGCAATTGCTCGTGCATTGGCAATGAATCCTGATGTGATGCTCTTTGACGAACCAACTTCTGCACTAGATCCAGAAATGGTCGGTGAAGTATTAGCTGTTATGAAAGCTTTAGCTGTTGAAGGTATGACGATGGTCGTTGTAACACATGAGATGG
Source organism: Enterococcus sp. AMC1251 (assembly GCF_058216535.1). Lineage (NCBI taxonomy): Bacteria > Bacillati > Bacillota > Bacilli > Lactobacillales > Enterococcaceae > Enterococcus > Enterococcus sp. AMC1251. Next base: position 2,932,301 of record NZ_CM177098.1, read on the forward strand.
GGTTTGCCCGTGAAGTGGCCGATCGTGTGATTTTCATGGATGCGGGAATCATTCAGGAAGAAGGCACACCAGAAGAGATTTTCGGCCAACCGAAAAACCCAAGAACTCAGGATTTCTTAAGAAAAGTTTTGTAAAAATCGAAAGAGGGCAAAGCAAGGACAAATAAACTTGCTTTGCCCTCTTAAAAAAATAGTATAGAATGACTAAAAAGCACAAGTAATTGGAGGTAAAAGCATGGATCGTTCAAACATTGCAAAAAAGCATCAGCAACCCGCTGAGAATATCTTAATGGATATCTCTACATTAGCGAAGCAAGTGCCCGATTTACTGGATTTATCGATTGGTGATCCAGATTTAATTACAGATGAGCGAATCATCGGAGCAGCTTTTATAGATGTTAAAAAGGGTCATACAAAATACACTGCATCTGGCGGTAGTCAAGAATTCATTGATACTGTGATAAATTTTTATCAAAAACAATATGGTTTATCTTTTCAAACCAACCAAGTACGTGCAACAGTTGGTGCATTACATGGCATGTACCTAACATTACAGGTCTTACTAGATCCTGAAGATGAAGTAATCATTCACGAACCTTATTTCTCACCGTATAAAGACCAAGTTCTATTTGCTGGAGGTAAACCAGTATTCGTTCCAACTTATGAAGAAGAGGGTTTTCAACTTAATATCGATGTGTTAAAAGCAACTATCACAGATAAAACCAAAGCAATTATTATTAATTCACCAAATAATCCGACAGGTGCTGTTTTTTCTTCTGAAACATTCAAAGCTATTGCTGATTTAGCGATTGAACATGATTTTTATATTCTTTCTGATGAAGTCTATGAAGCCTTTTGCTTCTATGATGATTTCGTACCAATGGCAACATTTGCACCTGAAAATACAATTACATTTAGCAGTTTTTCAAAAGCATTTGCGATGACTGGCTGGCGTATCGGTTATATGATTGCACCTAATTATATCAACGATGCAGCAAAATTGATCAATGAAAGTATCACATACTCTGCCCCAAGTCCTTCTCAACAAGCAGGCATCTATGCTTTAAACCATTCTGAAACACTAATACCAACAGTTGTTTCCGTTTTTAAAGATCGACTGGAATATCTAGAACAAAGAATTGCTAAGATTTCATTTCTTTCACTGCACCCAGTCAAAGGAAGTATATATGCGTTTATTAATATTTCTAAAACAGGTCTAACTTCGGTTCCATTTGTTGAACAGGTCTTAAAGAAAACGAATGTTTTGATGATTCCTGGAAAGGCCTTTGGTGAAACTACCGGCGATAACTATGTGCGCTTAGCAGCAACGCAAGATATAACAGTTTTAAAAGAAGCATTCGATCGAATCGAAAAAATGACTTTTTAAACTAAAATAATTTTGCTTTTTCCTGAAAAAAACCATCGGAAAAAGCAAAACTATTTTATTCGATGGTTCATTACTGCTGTTCACTATCTGATAAAGTATTGTAGAGAATAACTAATGTTGAAACAACGCAAACCACGATTTGAATCAGTAAATTATCTGAAAAATTCTCAGTCATTTTGATTGTAGCAATAGCTAAAAGAAAGCAAATCGCCAAAATTATTGCTAATTTTACTCTTTTCAATTCTTGCTGAATTCGATAGATTGTTTCAACTGGTATACCTTTTTGTTTTGCGATTTTTCGTAGCTTACTCTTTCCGACCAATTGCCAAATAATATCACGATATAATTGTTTTGCTTCTGGATCTCTGCTAAATACAGAATATGTTTCTTTATTTCGAATTTTTTCTTGCCTAAACTTTAGCTTGATCAAACGTGGATGTAATAACCGATCATTTCGATTTACCCAAGAAAGTATTTCTCGCCAATCATCTAGCGTCAACTCAGGTGAGGTTAATACAACTAAATCTAAGTCTAAATCTTCTAATTCATTCAAAAATTCAAGCAATTGCTGGTAATCTCTTGAGATAACTTCCAAAAAAGCAATAACTAAACAATCACCTGGCTCCGTATAATTCAATAATGCTTGATAATCACTTTCAGGATCTTGAAGTACTTCATAGTTATAGTCGTCATCTGAAAAAATCTCATCTACTTCATATGCTTCTAAAAAATCAAGTTGCTGATTTAATTTATTTCCATGAGCATAGCCCAAATTCATTATTATCTACTTCCTCGTTTCATTGGTTTAGTCTTTCGTTCATTTGAAAATTGGTCAAACTTTGTCAGTTTTTTGCTTGAGGAACGTTCTCGCTCCACAAGGGATTTTAAAGAAAAATTTTGTTTCTTAAGCTGAGCAACTTTATTTACTAATTCTATATTTTTTTGAATGATAAAGATAAATAGTATACTATGAATAAAAATAATTATCCCTAAAAAAACTAATAGTAAATACAATAAGCATCTTCCTTTCCCATTAGAGTCAGGAATTCCATTCTTCCCACTTTAAATTGCGCTTTCCTCATATCCCATCATTATCAATTTTTCCTAATTGATTTTTTTCATAGTCCCAGCTATATGAGGTAGGAGAAACGTTTTGATCAATACTTGGCTCCAGATATATTGTTAGCCAATAATTTGCGTTTTGCTTGATATCTAAATCAATTTTGTCTGCTATTTTCTCTTTGCTGTCATGTGGACTATTATTTGTTGTAACGACATATCCACTATAACGGTAATAATCTGGGAGCATCAACGTCAATAATAACTGATGATGTCCACCATTCTTAGCTAATTTCACCGACGAATAATCGATATTTTCAGTATCTTTACCTGAATTTACTGCTAGATTAAAGAAATTACTTTTTTTCTCTATCTCCCCATTATCAACCTGAATATACCCTTGATTTGGTATGATTATTTCATTATGGCTTGACAATACTACTTGTCTAATATTCAATTGTATCAGCTTATTATAATAGTACGTTACTGTATAGTTTTTGTTTACTTTTTCAATAGATACTTGTTCATCTGGTCCCGTGTGTACAACTGTTCCAGCATCAATTTTGTAACTATCTATTGCATAATTATCAATAGTTTTTAAAACTTTTTCATAGTTACTATTTTTAGGCACATCTTGATAAGAATCAGGATGGATTTTAACGCCTTCCGTATCAAGATATTTTTCAAAGATACGAAATTCATTCATCACATCTTTGATTTTAATTGTTTTGACCTTACTTACATTACTTGAACGGTCAACTGCCACTATATGGATATATTTATTTAGATCGGTTATTCCATTAATACCAGTGACTATTCCTTTGGTATTATAATTAACTAAATTAGCGTCTTGCATCGGATCATAATTCGGATCTTCAGTATTTGTATTACCAATTGGAGCCACATATATATCATATTGACTGGAAGAAATACGACCAAATTCATCTTTATACCCTTCCACAGTAATATCTAAGGCTGACGTAGCAGAATTATCAATTTCGTAAAAATAACCAGCTATATTACTAGTAATAGTTTCTTTTATAACATCCGATTTTTTTAAACCACTCGATTTTGTATCAGCTTCAATGTACCATTGGTACTCTTTCCCTTGATCCACGCTATCTATTTCAATCTCGAAATTATCTACACTACCACCTGTTTTTTGTACTATGCTCGCTAACTCCGGGGCTCGATCATCTTTGACTGTTTGATCTTGCGCTGTTGTTTCGAAAGAAACCTGAGCTAAATTATATAACGTATTCGCAATGATTTTCCGCTCATCTGGGGTAGATGTCCCATTACTATGACCCGTTTGGATCATTCCAAGATTATTATTCGTAGCTAAATAAAATGTTGCATCTGCACTACCATCTCCAGGCTTATTCCAATTAAACGGTGGTTTAAACTCTAGCCATTTTATAGTCGTTGAATTAGGTAAAATCCCTTGTCCCCAAGTATGCGTAAGCGGGATTTTTAAATCTAAATCATTTTGCAACTCAAAAGGATACTTCATTAAATAGCCATTATTGGTTATTTTTACATTTGTACTTCCAAGTTGAAAAGAGCTTGCTTGCAGTTTAAAACCTAATTGACTAGCAAAGCTATTAAAATTCGTATGACCTTTATCGTTAGGCGTAATAGTGTCATGACCAAAAAGAACTCCTCTTCCTGAATTAATAAATTCTTGCGTAGCATTTTTAGCTGCAAGGGAAATATCTAAATGATTATTATAATCCCAAGACCCAAACATAATTACGTCATACTGATAATCACCTTGTGTATTCTTTAGATACCCCATGGGATTATTTCCATAGTCCTTTTGGCTCGTTGCATCAACATTAATTAATTTTTCTCCTTTAGAATTTTGTAATTTTAAACTATCCATCCAACTTTTCAATGTATTAGATCCTTCTATATTTGGATAAATATTTAAGACTTTAATCGCCTTTCCATAATTCAAAGAACGTACATTCCAGGTATCACCATTTTCTGATTGATATAATTGATATCCTGACTTACTTAAATCACTTACTGCATCCCACTCTAAATAAGCATAACTTTTTTTATCATCCCCGCTCCATCTATTTTCAGCCTTTAATCTAAAATCTCCTCTACTCACTACTGTAGAGGCTCTCAACTTACTTTGATTCAAAAAGAAATAGCCGCTAATAATAAATGGGGTAAGTAGTAGTAATAATAGGCTCATTCCGTTCTTTCTACTATCAAATTTCTGTATTTTTTTTTTCATTTTATCTCCTTCTTTTCAATACTTATCAAATCAATGATTTCTTTCTAGAAAACACTCATTTCATGAGTGTTGAATTGAGATAGGCACATGGAATAATTATTCCATGTTTGCCTATCTTTAATCTGCTTGTTCGGCTAATTGTTTGTCAATTGTTTGTAGCTCTCCGCTATTGGGTACAGCTCCTTGCCACCATGCATCACGATAAGCGTATTGTGCGCAATTAATTGCTTCTACTTTTACCATCAAGCTGAAATCCGCTTTAGCATACTCTATCCCTAAATCATTTTTTAGTCTGACCTCTGTAAACAAATTTTTCGTAGTATTGGATTCACCTGACTTTAAAACTTTTAAGTAGTAGTAATAACCATCTTCGCCTAGCTTCCAGTCCATACTATTCAAATCTAAAAGAATCTCTTTTCCAATCTTAGAAGGTAACAATCGAGTACTTCCACCACTTTCTATGCGAATTTCAGGATGGAGCATAACTCTAATAAACTGGTTAACAGTTCCAGTATTTTCTACTGCCACTTTCTTTATCACTGTTTCATTCGGCTTAATCGTTGTTGGCTCAGTGAAAACTTCTTTTACTTCAGTCTGAAGATTACCGATTTGAAAAAGATTTGCTTTCTCATCTCTCACCACCATTGAAGCATATGCAGCTACACTTCCAATAACTAAAAATGCAGCAAGTACAGGCAATATCCAAAAAAAACGGAAAAATTCCTTTTTAGTTTTCATCTTTAATCCCCTCCTAATGAACCTTTTCACTATACATCTCTTCCAAATATGAACCAGAAGAAATTTTCCAGTTCTTCATTAGAGATTTTGTAACATCGTGAGCATCCATAACTGGAATTAATTGATATAAAGACCCCTTATACTTATTTGGTAATCCTCTATCTAAAGTAATACTTTGGATAAGTAGTTTTGTTTTTTCTCGTGGCTGCAACACTTCTGAATAGTAAAAATACCCATCCGAATAATACCAATACTTTTTTATTCCTAATGCTGGTTTATTATTTTCATCATAAATCTCATTATCATTAAATTGAATCGTTAAGTGTTTAAGCCCATCGATTGCTCGACTTCCTTTATAGACATAGGCCGTTTCGGGATTTGTTTTGTCCCCTATATATACCTCGGATGCTACATAGTACTTTTCTGAAGTAATCTTATATGTACTGCCTTTTTTCCAAGTAGTGGTATCTTCCATTGTTATATCTGATCCGCTTGAATTGCTCACAATTCTTTGATTACCATTACCAGCACCATCAGTCATATCTAGCTCAAACTGGGTAAAAAATTCATACAATGATATCCGAACAATGGCGGGCATTTGTCCGTTATTTTTTACTAGTAATTCTTTTTCAGTCCTCTTTCCTGATGCCCACTGCAGATTTGGGGTGAAGACTTCATCAATTACTGCAGAAAGTTTTTTAGTATTAGGCTCACTTTTATTGATCTTTTCGTCACTATAGGTAATCCAAGAGTAAGTACTCCCTACTATCAGTAATAAGCTTAAAAATACAGAAAAAACAGCTAAAAAAGGTTTATTTTGATTAATTATTTTCAACAGTTTTTTTCCTTTACTCATTTGTCTCCCCTTCCTCTTAATCTACTTTACCTTGTTCTTCTTTACGTTTTTTCCATAACAAAATTACAATTAATACTAATAACAGCCCTGCTAACGTTTTATAAATCAAATTTTTAATTTCTTCACCAGTCATTGGAAAAATCCCTTTAGACTTTGATTTATTTGGTGAAATTGAATTGCTGTCTTTAGTATCTGGCGTCTTTGGCTGATTTTTTGTTGCAATGAAGGTCCAGTGATACAGCAACTGGCTCTCTTCTTTATAATCTTCAAGAGTTAGGCTATTATCTATCTCAAATACCGCAGTCAAAATTTGGTCTTTACCATATTCACAAGTTCCTACTATCAGCGGTTGGACTGTCCAATCAAATTCTCCGTTCCCCAATAAAGAACCTTTATATAATTGTTTTCCATCAATGAACAAGGTTAATGTGATCTGTTTACTAAAATCGATTACTCCTTTTGCTGCTTCTGGGGTTACTAAGATTCCTAATTCAAAAGGTTCTTTTAAATCCATACTACGAATCGTAATCGTTTTTTCATAACTTTCTCCAGGTAAAACATTTGGCAAATCAACATAGTATTCTCCTTCTGAAGAAGCAGATATTCCAGTCTCATCGCCAATGACCACCCCTGGAGGAAGGGGTTGACTGGCAACTGCTAGTAACGTTCCACTAGCAAAAGTGATAAAAACACTTAATAAACTGTATGAAACCAGAAATAGTAGACGTTTTCGCCTTCGGTGTTTCATCATCTTTTTCCCCCTCCTTTTAATTTCCTTACACTAGAAATTAGCTTGCTGCTTGTTCATCCAGATAAGTCGTAATTTTTTTAGTGTCTGAACCATCTGCTCCATTTAAGTTCCAACCAGTACTATCGGTTAACGCTTCTTTAGTCGCTTGAATAGCTTCCATTTTTACAATCAAATCATATGTTGCATTTGTAAATTCTGTTCCTACATCGTTTGTAAATACTAATTTTTTCAATAAATGTGGTGTTGTAGCACCTGAAATAACTGGGCTTGTGAAATAGAAGTACCCATCCTCTTTATTGTAAGCCCATTTGTCTTTAGCTAGTGCTGCGGTTGTAATCATGTCATCGCCATACTCTACTTTAATTCCACTAACACCCAAAGCATCTTTATCTACTTGAACGCCTTTTTTCTCCGCATTTGCAACTGGAATTTGATCAGCAGCTGTTGCTGGAGTAACTGCTGGAAGTGCACTTAAACCTAAAGCAGCAATTGTGTAATCATAATCCACATCATATTTTTTTCCTGCACTCCCTAAAAGAGAAGCTTTAGCTGCAGTCGCCTCTGTTGAAGCCCCTTCTAAAGAAGATGCTGCCCAGTTTGCTACCTTATTGCTATATCCACCTTTGTAAACCAAATATTCAGCTTTAGACATCACAAAGTCCCAAGCTTCGATTGGTGATCCAACTGTATTTCCGCTAGCTACTGATACTTCTGATTCCATCGCTTGATACTTACTAGGTGCATATTCAAAGAATGCTGAATAACTAAACGTTGTATTTTCATCCCCAGTCACTGGATCTTTAGTAACAGAACCCTTTGCATAAACTTTTACACCTGCTGGCAGAGCTGCTGCAGAGCTATCTTTTACTTTAGCTGTTACATCTATGTAGCCGCTCCCTACATCTTTGTACTTTTCTCCATCGTATTCAACGGGGATATCATCTGATAAAGTTGGCTTTCCATTAGCTTTAAACCCTGTAGATCGATTAGTCACAGCACCTTTTTCTGTCAAATGTTTCAAAACTTCCTCATATGAAACACGAACAAAAACTGGCGTATTTCCCGAATTTGTGATAGCTACTTCTTTTGTTGCATCTGTACCTGGAATAATTGGTTTCGGGTTCCAATTTTCTTCCACGCTAACACTACCATCTTTGATTGCGGCAGATTTCACACGGTTAATTCGTTGATCTTGAGAATTGATCCATGCAAAGGTGCCTGCGGCGGCGGCCAATAATGCTAGACACGCTGCTGCTACCAACTTTTTCTTTTTGTTCTTCTTCATTCTTAATAATCCTCCTATAAGATATAATATATATTCTCACTTTCCTTGGGTTAGATAAGGTAAAGTGGTAATATCATTTTTCATATGCTAGGCGTCTTCCATTTTTTCTCCCAGCTATTTCTTCTTTTGATGAAAATAGATATGCTTTCAGTACTAAGAAAAAACCATATAATGATAAAATACAAACTAGGCAAGCCCAAAATTCTGCTCGAGTAAATTCAATTAAGCTACCTATTTTAGGTACCGCAAAGACTACTTTTCCGAGGACACGGTCTGCAGTTATTGGCGGATCGTTACTTTTGTTGGCGTCGCCTTTAGTGATAAGGTAATCACCTTTGTCTCCATTCAATTCATCTTTACGTTCCATCATTCTGTGAGTCAAATAACGTGAACCATCTCCAACAGCAAAAGTCACGATATCATTTTTTTTGATTTTCTTGCCATCCGTTAGTTTAACGATAACAATATCCCCAGCATAAAAACCGCCTTTAGGCCCATTTTCTTGAGGAGCCATAGAGTTGGTCAGAACTGTATAAAATCGATAACCAAAAATCGATGCTGTCGACTTTGAACTGAATGAAAACATCACTGACATCAAAATGATTCCAATTGTAACTCCATAAAATACCAAATTACTTAAGAAAGAAAACACCAAAAAGCTTGGACTTTTAGTACTCTGCTTTTGTTCTCTCCCATTAAATCTTCGTTCTTGAACAATTCGACGAGGACGCACCTGACGAGGAGGTTCTGAGTAACCAGAACCTCTATGCTTGCTAGGGAATTCATTATGTGAACTTCGCGCTGATGAACGCAATCTCGGTTTTGCCACACGTTGTCCAGCTCTATCATTTTTCGGGTATGCTCTTGTAGAATCTGTACGAGAACCTGAACTTTTTTTCGGAGTATTCTGCCTAGCCTTTTCACCTTTAGAACGCTCACTTTTTTGAATAGGCATTTTTCTTGGCATACACAAGCTCCTTTCATTTTTCTAGATCGTATTAATGCTGCTTTTGTCACAAATAATAAAATGCAACAGCATCAGCAAACAAATACAGAACATATAAAAAATATAAACGATCTACATAAAACTATATACATTGTTATTTTATAAGTCAATAACTATTCGGATTTTTTTTATTTATTTTTTTACTAATTGAGAAAATAAAATCTGCAAATTTTACTCAAAGTGATCTAAATCTAAAAAAACTAATAAAATAAAGGTTTTATTAGAGTTAAAAAGTAATTTAACAAATAAAAAGAAATAATTCCATTCATAAAATGTTTTTCCAAAAGAACAACACCTTTTTTAAAACGAAGAAATAAAAATAAAAAGTTGTTATTTTATTTAAAATAAAAATAACAACTTTTTTCGTTATAATAAATTTTAATAAACAATCTATAGAAGTTTCCCAATACAATATAAAAAAATAGATCAAAAAAACGACGAAATTCATTGAAATGAGCAATTGAATCATGTAGCTCTTTCTATATTAGTATTCTTCTACTCTTCTCTAAAATATGTTTCTGTGGTAAATCACAATTCCTATTACTCAAAAAAACGATGATCCATTTTTATACGTTCACCTTACCTTGAAAGTTAGATAAGGAGTAATTCTTACTTTCTATTGTTCAATACAAGTTGAAATTATGTTACTTTTTCAAAAAAAGAGACAACGACTTCATGTTAAGAAATCATTGTCTCAATTAACTATTTTTCTTGTTCCGCTAAAAATTTTTTTGCTTCTGTATTCACAGTTTTTAGATCAACGCCTTGTTTCGTCGCTGCAAATATACAACCACAATAACATTGGCGATACACATCATACTCTTTACACAAATCGATTGAACGTTTATACCCATTATTTTTCTTAAAATCACTAGGTAGGTAATTAGTTGCATAAAATTTTTGGATATCTATCCCAATTTCATTGATCAATTGGCTATTTTTCTTTGGAGATAGTGTTAGAGCACTGCCAAAGTAATCGTAGCCTAGTTCTTGTGCTTTTTCTGCTACAATGTCTAAGCGCATTTGAAAACAGGCCGAGCAACGTTGCCCACCTTCTAATTCTTCTGTTAATTCTTTTTCATGCACCATTTGAATAAATTCATTTGGTTCATATGCCGCTGCTAAAAATTGAACCTGATTATTGGTTTGCCTATTGAAATCCTCTACAAATTTCTGCTGTACTATTTCACGGCGCTGATATTCTGCTCTTGGATGAATGTTTGAATTTGCAAAAAAAATCGTAACGTCCGCATACTGTGTCAAATACTCTAATGAATACGTACTGCAAGGAGCACAGCAACTGTGAAGTAAAATCGTTGGACGAATCCCCGTTTTTTTCCATTCTGCAATCACTTGTTGTAAGACACGATCATAATTTATTTTTTGATTTGGAGACATTTTCTCCGTTATTTCTGTTAAGTTTATCAATGAATTGCCTCCATATTAATAGAACATTATAATTTATTGGTTAAACGTTACAGTAGCTAGTCCATTTTGATGATTTTAATGGAGCTTGCTAAAGAATTATTTTCTTTTTCCGACAATAGACAATCAACCAATGCTTCTACACCATTTTTTCCAATCACAGCAGGTTGCGCATAATATATATATTTGATTGCTTACTATATGCAGAAACGGGTACGATCGTTTTTGAGTCATTTAAAATCATTCGAATCAGCCGAGCAGCACAAATTGCGATTCCATAGCTAGTATAACCCTTTCCAGCAAAGGCCTTCCAACCACCTGTACCCACATCTTTATCTAGCTCTTTTAAATCAAGCGTTCTGTCCCAAGCCAAAAGTGGTTGATCGCCAACTTTCATGCTTGACCAAGCAACAAACTGTGAATCCCCGTATTCACCATAAACATAGCCACCAATATTACGACTGTCGATAGACAAGTTACGACTTACAGCCTGTTTCATGCGTGCTGTGTCTAGCATCGTACCCGCGCAGAAAACGATAACAGAAGCATCTTCTAATGCATGATAACCTTGAATAGTGATTTTAGTTTTACCCATCAAAAAAACTTGCGCATCTAATAAATCATACTCTTCAGAAATTACGAGCTTTTCATTCTTATCGATCAAAACCAGCTCGTCGATTAAGTTTTCAGAAACTAACGTGTAAGCAAGCGTTGCTCCAACATTCCCTAATCCGATGATTCCTACCTTACGCATTTGAACACTTGCTATCTGGTTTTTCTTTAATCGTAGCTGAATAATCCCTTTACGTCAATCCTCTTTTTTGCCTCATCCAAAAGAAAAGAATTTACCGTAAGATGTTTACTTAGAATTAGAGCTCGGGATAAAAATTAATTTCTAATTTTTATCCCGAGCTCTCTACTATTTTTTATTCATCTGATTTATTGACAGTTACCTTGAAGTAATCTATATGAGCATGTTCATAATCCATCACTTCAAAAATGAAACTATCAATTTTTATCTGCTCACCTACAGCAATTTGATTGTTTTTTTGCTTCACAATAAATCCAGCTAATGTAGACATTTCAGAGTCTTCAAATGTTGAAATCTTAACTTTAAAGTAACGTTCAAAATCATCAAGCGTGATTTTTCCAGAAACGATATAAGAATGATCCGATTCTTTCGCGATCAAGGCGTTTTCCAAGTCTGTTTCATCTCTAATATCCCCAACTAGTTCTTCTAAAATGTCTTCAATCGTAACCATTCCTGTAGTTCCACCGTATTCATCTTTTAAAATTGCAATGTGTTTCCCATCTTTTCGCATCATCGTTAACAAACTTTTAATTGGAATGGTCGCTAACGCAATGATTGGCTCTTCTACTAATTCACTAACTTTTCTTTGATCGTTGATAAATGACTCCTTAATTAAGGCTGGAAGTGTCACATACCCTAATACTTTATCTTTAGATTCTTCAATCACTGGATAGCGTGTATGTCCTCGTTTTAAAGAATGTTGGATTGCCTGCTCCACTGTTTCATCAGCTCCGAAAACCTCCATTGATGTTCGATCGACCTGAATCTCTTTAGCAAGAGTATCATCAAATTCAAACACATTTTCCATATAATAATATTCTTCTTTAGTCAGTTCACCTTTTTTATAAGAATCAACAGCTACATATAACAATTCTTCTTGAGTCAACGTTTCTTCGCCCTCAGAAACTAATTTTATTCCTAATAATTTTCCGAGTTTCGCTGCAGAATGGTTTAGTAGCCAAATAAAAGGATACATCCCTTTGTAAAAATAGTGTAGTGGTTTTACAATCGCTAAAACAACTTTTTCAGCTTGAGCAATACTGTAGCTTTTCGGTAATAATTCCCCAACAACGACGTCTACATACGTTACAATGGCAAACCCTAAAATGATTGAAATTGTACGGCTAAGCGTAGCACTGATTGGCAAATCTCCCAGCAAGGGATGCAGTAATGCCGCAACGGACCCTTCGCCGACCCAACCAATGATTAATCCCGTCAGTGTGATTCCCAATTGGCAAGCTGATAAATAAGCATCTAAGTGATGAGTCACACGGATCGCCAATTCTGCATTTTTGACATTCTCCTTTTTTAACTGCTCCAATCTGGACATACGGATTTTTACTAAAGCAAATTCACTCGCTACAAAAAATGCCGTAATCGCAATCATTAAAAATAATATGAAAAAATTTATTGCAAGCATATTTTACACCTCATTTTTCTTCTATCTATTCATTATACTTGTCCTTTCAAAATAGCGCGAATAGGAACTATTGTGTGATAAAAAAACTCTAAGACCTTGCATCGCCTTAGAGATTTCCTATCTATAATGAAGCTTTTCTTTCTCTTAATCTGGTTTTTCGTGTATCACCAATGATCAATGGTACTGATTCGTATTTCACTTCACTATACTCTAAACCAAACCAGTTTTCTGGAGTTGTAGTTCTTTTTTTTATTGCTAGTTTTAACTGCATGATTTGTCGATCCCATTTCTTCAATTCGGTTACTTTTGATAACTCTTCACGAATAATAATAAATTGGAAATCACCTACTTCACGTCCAGGCGTCAATGAATATTTCTGCGGCTGTTTAGGTAAACGTCCTTCTTTCATTAAGTCATGAACGATTTGCCGAATATACACATTAACCTCTTGCGCTACATGGAAACCAAGATAAAGTTGAACTTGAACAATAAAATCCGTATCCATCATATCTACCGTATACTCTTTAGTAAAAGGTTCATCCGTTACTTCAACATTTACAAACCAATAAACATTAGCTCTTTTTGGTTGTTTATCTAAAATCGAATAAATGATTTGACGACCAATTTCATCTCCAATAGTATCTGGTGTCATAAATACCACATTTGTTTGAGATTTTGGAACAGTTGGATCATCTTTGAGCATCCGCAATTGTTCTACATATTGTTTCAATGGAACCGTGTCAGAGGTCTTCTCTTTGATAATATTACCACATTCCCAAATTGTCATAACAGCCAAGATTAACAAGGCTATCCCGACAGCAACGTAGCCTCCATGGAAAAATTTCGCAATACTAGATACAAAGAAAATCGATTCAATACTACCAAAAAACAAAGAAACTAGATAAGCAACCCAACGAGGCGCTCCTTTTTGCAACAGATAAAACATCAGTAAAACGGTTGTCATCAACATTGTTACAGTAATAGAAAGACCATATGCAGCTTCCATGTGTGTAGATGTTCTAAAGGTAATGACAATCAACGAACAAACGATCCACAACATCATATTCACGGCTGGAATATACATTTGACCGATGTTTGCCCCTGGATAAATGATTTTCAATCTTGGTAATAGTTTTAATTTAATCGCTTCTGAAACTAAAGTAAATGAACCGGAAATCAATGCCTGAGAAGCGATCACCGCTGCAATAGTTGCAAAGATAACACCGAAAAGCATCATACTATTTGGCATCATCTGGAAAAATGGATTTAGATTTTCAATAGCCAAAATAGATGGATCATTTTTCACGTTCAAAATCCAAGCCGCCTGTCCTAAATAGTTGAGAACTAAGCAAACTTTAATATATGGCCAACTAGCACGAATATTATGTTTCCCCACATGCCCCAAGTCAGAATACAACGCTTCTGCCCCTGTCGTTGCTAAGAAAACATTTCCTAAAACAAACAGTCCTAATTTATTTTCTGGACTAAATAATAGATGAATCGCATAGTAAGGATTTAATGCACGGATCACTGTCAAATCCTGACCAAAATTAATTAGCCCCATCACACCTAAGAAGGTAAACCAAGCAAACATAATTGGACCGAAAGCTTTACCAACAGCATCCGTTCCAAAACGTTGAACAGAAAACAAAATAAAAATAATAAATAAAGTGATAATGACAATAATATTTTGATCACTACCAAATCGATCAAAGAAGACAGGAATTCCCCGCAACCCTTCAATCGCTGTAGTCACCGTTACTGCTGGTGTCAATACACCATCTGCAAGTAATGCCGCTCCACCAATCATAGCTGGAATGATCAAGTACTTCCCTTTTTTACGAACAAGCGTGTATAAAGAAAAAATTCCGCCTTCACCGTGATTATCCGCATTTAAAGCAATCACAACATATTTGATCGTTGTCAAAATCGTTAATGTCCAAAAAATCAATGAAACTGCACCGATAATAAAATTTTCCGAAACATTTTGCAGACCACCATTATCCCCAACGATCGCCTTCATTACATAAAGTGGACTTGTTCCGATATCTCCATAAACGACACCCATTGCTACCAAAAGACCAGCAGCAGTCAATTTCTGATGATGCGAAACTTTCAACTTCTCTACCACAATATTCTCCTCCAATTTAAAAGCTGAAAGAGCTCGTTTAGCCTCGACTAGAAAATAGGAAAGACTGACTGAGGTGTTTTTTCTCTCAATCATTCTTTATCTTTCTCCCGATAGGCTAGCTCTTGAAGCTAGATAATGCTAAAAACGAAGTGGGCTCGTCCAGCTCTGAAAGAAAAATAGGAAAATCCGTTTGTGACGCTTTTTGTCACAGGCAGATTTTATCTTTTTTCCGAAGAGATTGCCCACGTAGCTAGGTAACAAAATTGTAAAACAAGAGACCTAAGTGAAATGACACTTGGCCTTTACACTTAGGTCTCGCAATTTCATTCTTAGACCAGTGTTTCCACACTTGTTGTTGATCTAAAAACATAGATAAACTATGCTGCTACTCCCCTAAGATCCTTACTTGGAAATCCAAATAAAAATATCGGTTACTATTTATAATTTATTGAAAAATATCAGATTAAAATTTAAACAACTGATTTCGATAACAACTATAATACTCCTTTAACATTTTAGCAAGTCTTTTGTGTAAATAATTTCAATACTATTTTCAAAGTAAGCTTCCTCACTATTAAATTTTTATAAAAAGAATACCTGAAGCACCGATTTTTATTAAGAAATCAGTACTTCAGGCATTTTTTTATTGTGCTTTTATTCAACATCTTCTTCTGGCGAATAATGGAATTTGATCATTTCATTTACAAAAATCGGAATAATTGATAAGCCCATTACGAGTAACCAGTGATTGATTCCGATTGGAACTAATCCAAACAACTCTTGTGTAAATGGTAATAAGGCAATGACTGTCGTTATAATTACAGCCAACACAGCCATTTCAAAAAGTGATTTGTTTGTTGATAATTTAACTCTAAAAATCGATTCTGTACTTCTCACATTAAAAACATGTAAAATCGATGAGTATGCTAAAATCAAGAATGCTACAGTCTGACCAATTTCATGACTTGCTTCAAAAAAGTAAGAGACAGAATCAACATTTGCGCCTAAATAAAAACCAAATAAGGTGATTACAGTAAAAACAAATGCATTGATTCCAATTTTTTGCCACAAACCACGCGCAAAGATTCCTTCATCTCTAGGAATCGGCGCTTCATCCATGATCCCTTTTTCAACAGGTTCCTTCCCTAAAGCAAATCCAGGAAGACCGTCAGCTACAACGTTTACGAATAATAATTGAACAGCTGTAAATGGTGCGCCCCAACCTAGCAACATAGCAATTAGCACGATAAATATCTCTGAGATGTTACAGCTTAGTAAAAAGTTTACTGCTTTACGAATATTTCGATAAACAGCTCGACCTTGAGCTACAGCATCGACGATCGTTGCAAAGTTATCATCGGTCAAAATCATATCAGCTGCACCTTGAGCTACATCCGTCCCAGTAATTCCCATAGCACAACCTACATCACTCGCTTTTAAAGCTGGTGCATCATTGACTCCGTCACCGGTCATAGCAACAACCGCTCCAGTACGCTGCCAAGACTTCACGATACGGATCTTATCTTCCGGCGTTACCCGAGCATAAACTGAAAGAGATTTCACTCGTGAATCCAACTCTTCATCAGACATTTTTTGCAATTCTGACCCTGTCAACGCTTCACTTTTATCCGTTAAGATACCTAATTCTTTTGCAATTGCTCCTGCGGTTACTACGTGGTCTCCTGTGATCATCACTGTCTTGATACCAGCTTTTTTCGCTCGAGCAATAGCACCTTTACTCTCTGGTCTTGGCGGATCAATCATTCCAACTAATCCTAATAGTCTTAGATTCTTCTCTAACGCCTCTGAGGTTATTTCTGTAGGTTCCTCATCATAGATAGCATAACCAACTGCAATGACGCGTAACGCGCGTTTTCCAAAACGGTCATTTACTACGGCCGCTTGTTCAACATCACCAAAGCGGAAACGAGTCAACAAGACATCAAAAGCTCCCTTAGTTACAGAAATATATTTTTTTCCCATTTTATGAACAGTCGTCATCATTTTACGCTCTGAATCAAAAGGAATTTCACCGATTCTTGGGTATTTTTCTTCTAATTCAGCTTTTGTATGATAATTTTCTTCCACCGCGCGTACGATTGCGGCTTCTGTTGGATTCCCTTGAATAACTAAGTCATCGCCATCTTTGTCCACAATGACATCTGTACATAACGATGCCATTTTTAAGACTTCCATCGCTTCATCAGTCATTGCATCTTCTGTATCCGTCACTTCGTCCCCTCGAGACCAAACGCGTCTGACGCGCATTTTATTTTGTGTCAAGGTTCCAGTTTTGTCAGAACAAATAACGTTAGCAGTCCCAAGTGTTTCAACAGCTGGCAAACGACGAATGATTGCATGCTTCTTAGCCATTTTCTGCACACCATAAGCAAGTGTTAATGTGACGATTACCATCAATGTCTCAGGTACCGCAGCTACCGCTAATGAGACGGCAGTCATAAACATTTCTAACATTGGCTCACCTTGCAATTCACCAATGATAAATACTAACGCTGCAGCGCCTAAAGCAATTAAACTGATACGCTTACCTAATTGATTCAACCGTTTCTGTAACGGTGTTTGTTGTGTCACATCGTTATTCAATAAGCTTGCGATCTTACCCATTTCAGTCTGCATTCCAGTTGCTGTAACAATAGCTCTACCTCGGCCGTTTGAAACTGTACAGCCTTTAAAGACCATATTAACCTGATCGCCGATTGGTGCATCAGATTCTCCTATGTATTCCGAATCTTTTTCAATTGGTTCACTTTCTCCAGTGAGAGCCGATTCTTCTACTCTAAGCTGCGACGCTTGGATCAAACGTGCATCTGCCGTAATCATTGATCCTGATTCTAATATAAGGATATCTCCAACAACAACATCTTCAGCATCGATGGTCTCTACTTTACCATCACGTAAAACAGAACTGCTTTGTTTGTTCATATCCTGCAATGCTGCCAATGATTTTTCAGCATTTCCTTCTTGAACAATCGCTAATACTGCATTGATGATCACAATAGCGATGATTAAAATCCCTTCAAAATAATCTCCGTGATCCGTAGCAATTGCTGTGTAAAATGAAATAGCTGCTGCAACTAATAAAATAATTGTTGTGAAATCAGATAAGCTGTGAAGAAACTTTTTTACTATAGAATCTTTTTTCTCTTCTTGGAACGTATTAGCACCATGTTCAGCGAGTCTCTTCTTTACTTCTAGTTCCGTTAGTCCTTGCTCTTTATTTGTGTTCACTTCTTTGATAATTGTCTCGATAGGTTGTTTGTATGCTTCCATCCTATCCCCCCATTCTTATTTTTTCCTTCTATTATTATAGTATCTATATTCACTATACCATGTTTTTTTTTCAAACTTCAATAAATATGGCTGATTTTTCATTTTTCTTTTCCACTTTTTCAATTAATCGCTCCTTCGTTCGAAAAAGACTTTTAACTTGAAAACGCTTTCTATATATGCTATTCTATTTATAGAAGGAAGGAGGAATAATCAGTTGTATTGAAGAATTTCTCGAAGCATGAAATGAGTAAACACAAAATTGTTAGCAGAACACGATTCACCTTTCAAAAAAAATTATATATGTAGAGTAAAAAATCATAAAAACATCTTTAATAAATAGTGAATATGTGTAAAATATTGATCAATTAAACCAATTAAAATAGAAAAACACGTATAAAGATAGTTTGATTTAAAAAAAATTTAAGTAATGGAATGTAGAAAATGTAATGAAAACAAGATTTGGTTTATGAACTAGAAATTCAACTAATTACTTTGCATGTATAACTAAAGGAAAAAAAAACATCGCTAAATACACTGATTCCTTCCAGAAACAGAAGCCAAGCTCATCGAGAAGCTTGGCTTTTTCTTTATAATTTTACTGCAAGATATTTGTAAGTGAAAGTAAGATATGGTATATTGACTATGCGCTTTTTATTAATACATAAATTAGACTATTGGAGGGATTTGCATTGCCAAAAAAGAAGAACTCATCATTTGAGAGTTCCATTCACGTCTACAGAGCCATGAAACGCATGACCCAACAGGAACTTGCTGACAAGGTGGGAGTATCTAGACAAACAATTATTCAGTTAGAAAGAAACAGGTATAATCCTTCCCTTTTACTGGCTCACGACATAGCTGACGTTTTTGAAGTGCCGATTGAACAAATCTTCACTTTCAAAAAATTGACAGAAGAAGAGCAAACTAGCGAACAAGCTGACTAACGAGAAGACAGGATAAGTTGTGACTGAATCACTTAAATCTTTTTTTGATAACTTACCGACAAATCATTGATCCAGTATAATAATCGCTATGCTGTCCATTATTTTCATTGTATATTCAGTTTATTTTTTACTTTGACAAAGAAAGTAAAGATGAACATAGCAATAAAATTATTTCAACAGCAATTTCATCTTTTCTTATTACAGTAGTTTTTATATCTCTCTTGAATAACAATGCAATTATTTTTGAGATTGTTTCAAAGAATGAGGTATCTTTCAACTGAATACTAAATTCCTTTGTTTTATCAGTCTCTAGCGTTGAAGCAATTGGTATATTAATACTGTAAAGAGTAAAGTAAAAAAAGACCTCCTCAAAGAGGTCTTTTTTTTAAGAATAAAATCTATTTTTTCTAACCACCAAGTAAATTTGGATAGTTCCCCCAAATCTATATAAGATAACAGCCTCAAACTAAAATTTCTTTCATCCAAATGATAATTTTAAAACACTTTAATGTGATCGGTCGTTTTCAATAATTTTTCACGTACTTGTTACTTGTCTTAACTAATCTTCTGTTTCTACATTTAAATCCTTTCAACACTGGAAAGCCAAATAAACAATAAAAAAGGCTATCTTCTTGTAAACTGATGTTCAACTAAAACAGTTAAACAAAGTTTATCACCTGTTTTGGATTTTCACTAACAAGTCTTTTTAGTAACTAATCTATTCTGGTACGAGGTTAGGATATGACTTGAAGAGTCATGTATCGACTTCTTTAATTTCCAGCATTTTCTCTATATCAGCTAAAAAATTTACATAACACGACAAAATCCTGAAAATCACAGTTAACCTTGCAATTAATCTAAAAAAAATAACAATAATCCATCATTTTAAATCTATTTGTTCCTTTTAACAGAAATAAACAGCTACTTCGCAAGCATTTTTTTTGTGAATTTTTGACTTTTCGTATATTATAGTTTTTAAGAGGTATGTACCAATATTTTCGAAAGGATCTGAAAAATATGTTAAAATTGTATACAACAAATAGCTGTACATCATGTAGAAAAGCAAGGAGATGGCTGATTGATCATGATATTCCATTTGAAGAAAAGAATTTTGGCACTACTCCTATCACATTAGACGAACTTAAAAATATATTAATCCTTACGGAAGAGGGCACAGAAGATATTATTTCGATTCGTTCCAAAGTCTTCCAAAAATTAGATACAGATATTAATGAACTACCATTACATGTATTATTAGAGCTTGTCAAAGAGAATCCAGGATTACTTCGTCGACCAATTATGATTGATGAAAAAAGATTACAGATTGGTTTTAATGAAGATGAAATTCGTT
The DNA here is from genome assembly GCF_058216535.1 of Enterococcus sp. AMC1251. NCBI lineage: Bacteria > Bacillati > Bacillota > Bacilli > Lactobacillales > Enterococcaceae > Enterococcus > Enterococcus sp. AMC1251. The sequence continues at coordinate 2,953,003 of NZ_CM177098.1, forward strand.
GTTTTTTACCTAGATCAGTCCGTAAAAGAGAATTATCCCAAACTTTACTTTTAAGCGGTTTATAATAGTTACTACCTCGAAGCCAAATAACTAACAAAAACTCATTCACTTCTAACTCAAACATGTAGGATAAAGGTATTCTGTTAACCAGATAGTACTTATTTCCCACTAAAATAAGTTAGAAAGAATGAGTTTTTACTATACTTGGATTTATATTACTTTACAAACATTGCATCTCCGAAACTAAAGAAACGATAGCGTTCATCGATAGCGTGCTGATAGGCTTTAAGCGTTAAGTCTTTTCCAGCAAATGCACTGACCAGCATCACTAATGTTGACTTAGGCAGATGAAAATTGGTTGAGAAAGCTTGCACGATTTTGAATTTATAGCCTGGCGTAATAAAAATATCTGTCCAGCCACTATCCGCTTTGATCTGTCCATTAAACTTAGTTCCGATTGTCTCTAATGTTCGAATTGAGGTAGTGCCTACTGCAACAATTTTACCGCCATTTTCACGAACGTCATTTAATTGCGCCGCTGACTCTTCCGTTAAACGATAAAATTCACTATGCATTTCATGTTCTGAAATATTATCTACACTCACTGGACGAAATGTTCCTAACCCGACGTGTAAGGTCAAATAAACGAGCTTCACGCCTTTTGACTGGATTTTAGCAAGTAGTTCCTGAGTAAAGTGTAAACCCGCTGTAGGAGCTGCTGCAGACCCATTTTCTTTAGCATAGACTGTTTGGTAACGATTAGGATCTTCTAGACGTTCTTTAATGTACGGCGGCAATGGCATTTCCCCCAGCGATTCTAAGATTTCTAAAAAGATTCCTTCGTACTGAAATGTCACGATTCGACCACCATGTTCTAATTCTTCAATAACCGTTGCTGTTAAACGCCCATCACCAAAGCTTATTTTTGTACCGACTTTCGCTCGTTTAGCAGGTTTAATCAAGGTTTCCCAAGTATCCCCATCTCTATTGGTCAGAAGAAGCACTTCTAAATGTCCGCCTGTCTCAGGTTTTTCACCATATAGTCGAGCTGGCAACACTCTTGTATCATTCATAACTAATGCATCTCCAGCATTTAATTCATCAATAATTTCATGAAAGTGTTTATCTTCTATTTTTTTTGTTTCACGGTTTAAAACTAAAAGCCGCGAACTTGTTCGGTCTTTCAAAGGTGTTTGAGCAATCAGTTCTTCTGGTAATTCAAAATCAAACTCTTCTGTACTAAGCATAATTGTCACTCTCTCTACTTGTTTTGTCTTAACTATTTTACCATTTTTTAGGTTATCTGGCTACGAAGATAATTCCTTATAAAAAGATAAAATAATTGAAACAACTATTTTAAAGAAATAAACTTACTTTTGATAAGTAACTAATCTAAGGAGGTTTTATAATGTTTGCACCTATCCACCATGTTTCATTATTAACACGTTTTGTTGATGAGAATCATTTTTTTTATACAAATATCCTTGGTTTGCGTTTAGTGAAAAAAACAGTCAATCAAGATAATCATAAAATGTTGCACTATTACTATGGAGATTATACGGGAACACCTGGGTCTGTTATTACCTTCTTTGTAGTTCCTTCACTCGCTAAACGTTATGATAATAGCCATTTCTTGAGTACGATCGGATTAAAAATTCCAAAAGGCTGCCTATTTTATTGGGAACAACGTTTACATGACTATCACATTCCATTTATTAAACAAAATAATACACTTCATTTTACAGATACAGACCAAGTGAATCTTCGTTTGGTTGAAGTAGAGCAAGAACCTTTAAACAGAGCGTTGAACGTTGAACGTTCTATCCCTGGAAACAAACAAATTCTGAGACTATTATCTACTGAATTTCATGTGACTGATCCTGAGAAAACAGCTGATTTTTTCTATCGTTTGTTAGGTTGGAAAAGTAGGAACGGCCATATCCAACTAAATAAAACTGATTTTATTCAGTTTTTGCCAACTTCCACAACAAATAAAACACGAATGGGGCGAGGCAGTATAGATCATATTGCCTTTTCAGTTAAGAATGAGGAAGCTCTAGATGATTTATATAAAAAAGCGAGAATACAAGGTTGGAACATTGAAAAAATCGTTCATCGCGGTTATTTTAAAAGTCTCTATATTAAAGAACCTGGAGGCAATCGTGTTGAATTTGCTACTTTAACCCCCGGCTTTACGATCGATGAACCATTAAATGCTTTAGGTCAGAAGCTTGCCTTACCACCTTTTTTGGAAAAAGAACGAGCTAAAATCGAAGCAACTATTTATAAAAATAGAGCTTGATTGATTTAAAAAAACTGAAAGAAGAAGTCTACCTTAAATACCACTTCTTCTTTCAGTTATGTATAACTTCTAATAATACTTTGTTCATAATTATTGACGTTAAAAAAACTATTATTTATTCCCGAGTCATAAACAATTTAAAGATATAAACAGTGGCTTAAAATAAAAATAAACTGATTTATCTAGAATGCTTCAATGTTATAATTATTTATCCACCGCTGTCCATATCCCTAGAAATACCAAAGACTACTTTTGACTAAACAGAACATTACCTTTTTTGACGATTCTATTAGCACATGTTTGTCTTTGATTGTTTCAATATCACAAAGATTGTATTCACAGATAAACTTCTGACTGTCGGCTTCAGCCAATAGTTCTCTGATATACAGCTCTTTGCTTTATCTAGATAGAAACAAAATAAAAAAATGGTGTTGGTAAAATCTACCAACACCATTGCATGTTCAATAAATAGGCATCGAATACTCGCTACTTAAATTCTGGAAAAGAAAGTTCTAGATATTTTTCCAAAAATTGAGTAAAATGGAATATGTCGATGTTACGCATTGACAAGGGCAACTTGATTGGTCAGCTTACTCTGACTTCTCAGGACTTCACAGAACAGCTCCAACTGATCTGTGAAGTGCCTTTTTTTATTTTATTCGTTTCTATCTATTATTCATTTTAAAGAAAAACTATTTCATAGTCAACAAAGTGTCAGAAAATTTTTCAATTATCTTATTTTATTACGAAAATAAATGTTTTGTCTCTAACTCTTCTTATTATTTATTCAACTTTTTCTAAAATTTTGACATCTCCTGTTTTGGATGTCACATCGATCTTATAGTTTTTACTATCGGGTACATTTGCAAAATCATTCCGCAATTCACCAGTTCCAGTATTTGCAGTGATTTTGACCGACTGGCTTGGATCTTGCAGCCACTTGATGAATCCAGATTGGCTAGATACAGTAGCATTTACCTTACTATCTTGGATAGCAATCGTTGCCCCAGATCCATTTTTCAGTTCTAATGTACCTTGGTTTTCTTCTGATACTATTTTGCCATGTTCATTAACCATCAAGAGATTTCCTTTTGTCCTTTTAACAATTACTTGACCATCTGTTGCAGTCGCTATAAGTTTCTTTGACTTAGAATCTTCTAATATCATGCGACCTGAATGATTGTTTAAAACAATGTTATCTGAACGTAAGAATTTCAAAACTGATAATCCTTTATCACCCTCAATAGTTAAGTTACCTAACAGACCAGTAATGACTGTTTTCCCAGAATCACTTTTGACGTTCAAATTCATTTCAGACTCTTCTATGATTACATCACCGTAATCACTAAATATATTTCCTTTATCCGCACTAATATTTTTTGCGTAAACATCACCTGTAACTAAATCTAAATCAAAGCTCTTTGTATGAATATCCAACAAGCGCAGATCTCCACGACTTAATCCTAAATGAAAATCGTCTAAAATCATTCCTTTTGGAATAAAGAAAATCACTTCTGAACGTCCAGTTCGAGTAAATGTATCAAAAATATTTTCCTTGTCTAACGTTAGATTGACCTTATGATTATATGAACCATTTTCAATTTTTTTGATATCACTCTCTTTAAAGCGACCTTTGACCATCAAGCTTGGTTTATCTGTACTGGATACTTCTATAGTAGTAATCTCAACATCAGCATCTGAATCAAAACTAAATGCCGCATGATTGCTGGAAGCTAGACTAATCTCTTTATAATATTGTCTACCTGTATACATTAGTTGACCTGTTATAGAGAAAAACAGCAGCATGAACATTCCTAACACTAATAACCCAATTGATGTACCATTGATTAGCTTCTGTTTTTTTACACTCCATCCTTTTACTAATTGTAAAACAATTGCCAACAATAACAAGCTCAAAATCGTCGGAATACTAGCAAGATTTCGTTCTGCACTTAACTCTTTCATTGTATATACTAAGAAGAAAGCAAGAAATCCTAATAGTACTAGGAGTATTAACGGTTTTAATATTTTTAATGCCGCTTTCACAAATTTCTGTATTCTTTTTTTCTGCGTTCGAATAAATACATTTTGAATTTCTTCCCTTGGCACAACAGATGTTTTAGCATTGATCGCTGCATCTAAACTTAGATCAGCATAATAATCTGCCGCGATCTCTCCTGGAGAAGCAAGTTTAGCAACTACCTCGGCTTCTGTCTGTCCCTCTTCTAAACAAATGGCTAGCTGCTCTAATAAATCTTCCTTTAACTCATTAAAATCTTCTATATCTTCTTCAGCAAAAGCAGCTTTTAGCTGATTTAAATATTCTTCCATCGTTTGCACTAGTCTGCCTCCATCAATTTACTTACTTGTTCAACGAATTCAGCCCAATCACATTGTAAAAGTTCCAAGTATTCTTTTCCTTTATCCGTCATTTTGTAATATTTTCTGGAAGGTCCATCAGGTGATTCTTTCGTATAAATATCACAATAGGATTCCTTAACTAATCGACGCAAAACAGGGTAAAGCGCCCCTTCGGTAATTGGTATAAACTGATTCACTCGTTGTGTTAATTCATATCCATATCGATCTTCTATTTGAATAAAATGAAGCACACACATTTCTAACGCACCTTTTTTAAATTGGCTGGAAGCCCTCATCGCTCAATCCCCTTATCACAGTTTTGATTGACAAATTACCCGCTATTTCAAAACCAGATAAAAATACAATTATGACTATGATCAGTTACTATTTATCTAGAAAAAAGTGTTCTACATACTAAGTAAAGTCTAGCTTCTAAAAAATGATCAACATCAGCCATGTATCAAAGCGTTTTACGCCTTGGAACAAAATAGCGTTCAGCCCATTATCAGTGGTTATTGCGGTCGTAATTCTTTTTCTCTTGAATGATACCTTGACGTTCTTCTGGTGTCAAATTAAGCTCTACCAACTGCTCACCCACTCTCTCTTTTTTCGCCCTTTTTTTATCCATTCTCTGAGGCATCAGAAGTGGTTTCCCCATCTTCTAGTGCAAGTCATGCTCATGTCTTTTCTATCGACTAATTGCGCAATCACTGATTCTCTTTCTACTTCTTGAATCGCAACAGCCTGACCACTAACTTTCTTTAATTGAATTCTCAACACATGCCACTTTTTTTACTTCTTCTTCTTTTTTCAATAATTATTCTGCTTACTATAAAAATAATAAAACAATTTAACTAGATACCAAACAACCTAAACAAATTTTCTCATTTCGTTCTCCCTTTCACTTCCTATTATTCATAAAACAGTAGAAGATAATCAACAATATACTAAGGTTTTCAACGAATGTCAATAAAATATTAACTGATTCATAGCGCTTAATTCACAAGTGATAAAACTCAACAGATTTCCTTATAATTTTTGACTGAAAATGGCTAAAAAAACATCTGATTTGTCGAATTCTCTGTTTTGTAGCATACTAGTAGTAGAAATGTTTGTTAGGAAACACTGCAATTATTTAAGAAACGAGATACAAAAAAAAGAATTTGGGGTGAGAAAGTTGATCGAATTTCAACATGTTTCAAAAATTTACAAAGGCGGTAAAATCGCGGTAGATGACATCAATTTGTCTTTTGATAAAGGGGAATTTATCTGCTTCATCGGAACTAGCGGTAGCGGTAAAACAACTTCTATGCGGATGATTAACCGAATGACTGATCCGTCAAAAGGAAAAATCTTGATCAATGGTGAAGATATTCTAACAATAAATCCAGTTGAATTACGCAGAAAAATCGGTTACGTCATTCAAAATATCGGTTTAATGCCGCACATGACAATTAGAGAGAATATCGTGCTTGTACCAAAGTTACTGAAAGTCGACCTAGAAGAACGGAACAAAATTGCGGAAAAAATGATTGATTTAGTTGAGCTCCCTAGAGAAATGCTCGATCGTTATCCAAATGAACTTTCTGGTGGTCAACAGCAACGGATCGGTGTTGTTCGAGCACTTGCGGCGAATCAAGATATTATCTTAATGGATGAACCTTTTGGTGCTTTAGATCCAATCACAAGGGATTCTTTGCAAGATCTAGTCAAAGACTTACAAGAACGTTTAGGAAAAACCATTGTTTTTGTAACTCATGATATGGATGAAGCACTAAAACTGGCGAGTCGAATCGCTATCATGAGTGAAGGAAAAGTTATTCAATTTGATACACCAGATAATATTTTACGTCATCCAGTCAATGAATTTGTTGAAGAACTAATTGGTGAAGACCGCTTGATTCAAGCAAAACCGGATATCACTACAGTTGGTGAAGTAATGTTGAATAACGCTATCACGATCACACCAGAAAAATCATTATCTGAAGCGATCAGACTAATGAGAGAGAAACGTGTAGATACACTATTAGTTGTTGATGGCGCTGGCGTATTAAAGGGCTTTATCGATGTAGAAACACTTGACCGCCGTAGAAATAAAGCAACAAGTGTGAGTGACATCATGAATCCAAAAGTTTTCTTTGTAAAAAAATCGTCTCTATTACGTGATACCTTACAACGTATCTTAAAACGCGGCTTAAAATATGTTCCAGTTGTAGATGACAACCAAAAAGTCGTCGGAATCTTAACTCGCGCTTCATTGGTTGACATCGTTTATGATGTTATCTGGGGTGAAGAAGAGACCCCAGAAGAAGTTTCAAACGAAACAGAACCAACTGATGTCAAACAGCCTCAAGCGGAGGTGTAATAAAATGAATCAGTTTCTTTTAGAAAGAGGAAATGAACTTGTTACTAAAATCGGTGAACATATTTTTATTTCTGGTATCGCACTTCTTCTAGGAATTTTGTTAGCAGTGCCGATTGGTGTTTTATTGACAAGAACCAAAAGGACGGCAGCCATCGTCATTGGTTTGACTAGTGCATTACAAACGGTTCCTTCGCTGGCATTACTAGCGTTGATGATCCCGATTTTTGGTGTTGGAAAGATTCCGGCGATCATTGCTTTGTTTATTTACTCATTACTACCTATTTTACGAAATACGTATATTGGGATCAAAGAAGTCAGTGGCGATTATAAGGATGCTGCAAAAGGAATGGGCATGACGAATGTACAATCGATTTTCATGGTCGAATTGCCTATCGCTATGCCAACGATTATGGCTGGAATTCGACTTGCAGCAGTCTATGTAATCGCTTGGGCAACACTTGCTTCTTACATCGGTGCAGGTGGTCTTGGAGACTTTATTTTCAGCGGATTAAATAATTATCAACCTGATTTGATTTTTGCTGGAACCATTCCTGTTACTATTTTAGCTTTAGCTGCAGACTTACTGCTTGGTCTGTTAGAAAAGAAATTAACTCCTAAAGCATTAAGGGAGGCAGAATGATGAAACGAAAATTAAAATTATTACTCATAATGTTTTGTAGCGCCTTGTTAGTATCAGGCTGCTCTTTACCTGGACTCGCTTCGAACTCTGATGACTCGACAATCTCCATTACTGGCGGAATCACATCAGAAGCACAAATATTAGCAAGTTTAGTTGCTGGCATGATCGAACATTACACTGACGAAAAAACAACGATTATCAATAATTTGGCAACAACTACGATCAACCATCAAGCAATGATAAATGGTGATGCACAAATTTCAGCTGCCCGTTACACAGGAACTGATTTAACTACTACATTAAACTTAGAACCAATCAAAGATCCTAAAAAAGCCTTTGACGTTGTACAGTCTGAATTTCAAAAAAGATTTGAACAAAAATGGTTTAATTCTTATGGATTTGCCAATACCTACGCATTTATGGTCACACAAGAAACAGCTAAAAAATATAATTTAAAAACCATCAGCGACCTAAAAAAAGTCGGCGATCAATTAACAGCAGGTGTGGATACTTCTTGGATCGATCGGAAAGGTGATGGTTACAAAGGTTTTACTGAAACGTATGGCTTTGATTTTAAACGTGTTTTTCCGATGCAGATCGGTTTAGTTTATGATGCTGTTGCGGCCAATAAGATGGATGTTGTTTTAGGCTATTCAACAGATGGTCGAATCGGTAGTTATGATTTAGTCATTTTAGAAGATGATCTTAAATTCTTCCCACCTTATGATGCATGCGCAGTTGCAACAGACGAGGTCTTGAAAAAACATCCTGAGTTAAATAATGTACTTGCCAAACTATCAGGAGAAATCACTACAGAAACCATGCAAAAGCTAAATTATCAAGCAGATAACGATTTAATGGAACCTGAAACAGTTGCAGAAAATTTCTTGAAAGAACACCATTTCTTCGAATCTGAAGGAGGTGGAAAATAATGCAAAATCTACAAGATATGAATTTATTGCAGCAGTTTTTCTATTACTTTGATCAAAATGGCAGCTATGTTTTGAGTCAATTTATCCGACATTTTCTAATTTCTATTTATGGTGTATTATTTGCCGCGATCGTTGGAATACCAATCGGCATTTTCATTGCCCGTAGAAGAAAAATGGCTGGCTGGGTCGTAAGTATCGCAAATTTGATCCAAACAGTCCCTTCTCTAGCCATGCTTTCAATTTTGATGTTAGGTCTTGGACTAGGCGTAAACACAGTTATCGTCACGGTCTTTCTCTATTCTCTTTTACCGATCATCAAAAATACCTATACTGGAATGATTCAGGTCGATAGAAATATTTTAGATGTGGGCAAGGGAATGGGGATGACAAAATGGCAACGTCTTTATATGGTGGAATTGCCACTCTCTGTTTCCGTAATCATGGCAGGAATTCGTAATGCTTTAGTTGTCGCAATCGGAATCACAGCGATCGGTGCCTTTGTCGGTGCCGGTGGTCTTGGTGACATTATTATTCGCGGAACGAATGCCACAGATGGTACCGCGATTATTCTTGTAGGCGCATTACCGACCGCTTTAATGGCGATCATTACTGACTGGGTGTTAGGTCTGATCGAACGTCGATTAGATCCTGCGAGTAAACATTCTGTGAATTGAACATTAACCAACTTTTACCCTTTGTTTTTTGATCTAGCAGGATGCTTTTTCTGCAGATCAATTGGATAACGAAAAAAACGGCCTCAATTACGTTTCTGCATACTAAGTGCACAACAGGAATTGAGGTCGTTTTTCTATTCAATTTTATCATAAAAAATACCTAACTCAATTTACTGAAAATGAATAAAACAACCAATCAAATAAACAACTGGATAACCAAACATAATCAAAGACATCCCTTTCAGTACTAATGAAAAAGTCTGTTTTTTTATCTGTTCTCTAAAATAAGGTCGCAACATTTTTAAAGTGATCGGAAACAGTAAGATCATCCCTAAAGTCAAGATTGGAGCTTGTTTCAAATAAACAGCTACTAAAATTGAAACGTAGCTCAAACACGTTAATAGAATAAGTAACCCTACACTATTTTTCTTACCAATATAATAAACAAGCGTTTTACGTCCATTATTAATATCTTCCTCAAGATCACATGTATTATTTGCCAGTAGGTTATTAAACATGCAGAAAAACATCGGCATAAAACCAATCAGCATTTCACCAAGTGAATGAAATGTCAGCTTAACGGATCCATAATTTGCTAAATAAGCACTGATTATTGGAATCAGAAAACCACTTAACACTGCTGGTACCGTCTCTGCAATCGGTAAACTATTAATCGGTCTTCTCCCATAAGAATAACCAAACCCTACATAATACCCCAAAACCCCAAAAATAAACACTACCCTATCCGTACTAAAAACCAAAATAGCACCAAAAATCAGGGACAGGATCAGAAATAATATAAAGATTTTTTTTACAGCTTTTAAAGAAAGGTTCCATTTACTAATGGTACTCGTTTGCTTCTTATAATTGTCATCTTTTGCATTTTTGTAATCCATATAATTATTAAATATGTTCATCGTAATATGATACAGAAATAATATTAGTAAAAAAATAAGAATCCGCCAATTGAAAAAACTTCCTTGAGTATAACCGCCATAGGCCATTCCTAATAAAACTAAAAACCAATCCAACGGCGTTGTATAAATTTCTCCTAATTCCCATAACATTTTAAAGGACATTTATTCTCCGATCTGAAGCATTCTATTTATCGCTTATAAACGATTATACCTTCTTTCACGATATAAAAATAATGTTACACTCTGGAAAAACAAAAAAATCATAAGCTGTCCTAAAAGGGAACAAGCTTACGACTTTTTATTACTTTTTCAAATGATAACTATAGGTCGCAACAACAATATTTTCTCGCCAAGATAGACGTAAACGCAAGCGTACACTTGTCTGATTGTGAAGAATATTTTGCCAACGTCGATTAGGGACAAATTGAGGAATTAACACCGTTGTCGTATACTTTTTTTTCGCTGAATTTTTACTTACTAGGTCTACATAACGAAGAATTGGGTTCATGATTGATCGATACGAAGAATGAACGACAGAAAAACGAATATCAGGAAAATATTGTTTGAATTCTGCTTCAATTTCTTTTTCTTTTTGGATATTCTCATCTAATGACACATGCATTGCAATTACATAGTCACCGATCGATCGAGCATAGTTTACTGCACCTACATTTGCTTGCGTTACATTTCCAACTAAAACAATAACTGTATTACCATAGAATTCTTGTTGCTTCACTGTTTCTTCTAAGCGTAGTTCCTCGGCTACATTTTTATAGTGAGCATGAATAGTGTAAAAAATGAAAATCAGCACTGGCATAATAATAAAGAAAGGCCAGATATCGCCTAATCGATACATGAATAGAATAATAATAATTCCATAAGAAATCATTGCTCCAATAATGTTAGCAATCGATTTTAACAACCATTTTTTAGTCTCTTTCCGCCATTTAAGCACCATTCCTGTTTGAGACAATGCAAATGGAATAAATACACCGATCGAATACAGTGGAATCAATCGTTCCGTTGACCCTTTAAAGATTAATAACAAAATGGCTGAACCTGTAGCCAGGGTCAATATTCCATTTGAATATCCTAAACGATCGCCTCGATCCATATACATATGCGGCATGAATTTATCTTTCGCCAAATTATATGCAAGCACTGGAAAGGCTGAAAATCCAGTATTAGCGGCAACAGCTAAAATCAAAGCCGTTGAAAATTGTAACACATAATAAAGTATATTTTGTCCAAAAACTGCTTTACCGATCTGAGCCAGCACCGTCACCTCGTTTTGAGGAACGATTCCATACCAATAGTTAATAAATGTGATCCCAACAAAGAAAAAGCCTAAAATTCCAGCCATCAACGTCAATGTTCCCGCCGCATTTTTTGCTCTAGGCTTTTTGAAAAAAGGCACTGCATTACTAATAGCTTCAACACCTGTCAATGAAGACGAACCAGAAGAAAATGCTCGTAAAATCAAGGCAATCGTAATTCCTGGCACGACAGTTCCTGGTATTGCAGTTGCATGTAATGGTACCGCCCCAGTAACAATTTTAAATAAACCTGTTGCAATTAGTAATGTGATCACAGCAATAAAACTATACACAGGAAACATCAAAAAACTAGCCGATTCTCTTAACCCGCGTAGATTCATCAACATAATCAACAAAACAATGACGATCGAAATTACTACTTGATGACCATACAAAGCAGGTACTGCAGAAATAATCGCCTCAGCTCCTGCAGAAACCGAAACGGCAACCGTCAGCATATAATCAACTAGCAATGATCCGCCAGCTACTAATCCAGCATTCTTCCCTAAATTTTCACTACTAACAACATAAGCACCACCGCCATGAGGATATGCATGAATGATCTGCCGATAAGATAACGTTAATGAAATAAGTAAAATAATAACAAAAGCAGCAATCGGCAAAGAATACCATATGGCAGCAGCAGATAGCGTAACGAGTACGACAACGATTTGTTCCGTACCATAAGCGATAGAAGATAAGGCATCAGAAGACAATAAAGCTAATGCTGCAAATCGACTTAATTTATGCTCATCGTTTTCAGTAGATTTTAAAGGTTTTCCAATAAATAATCGTTTTAAATACTCCACTTGCTTGATTTCTCCTTCTTTTTTATTTTCAGAAAAAATAGTGTTTTTCCACAAACAATCACATATGCTACGCTCATAAATTATAATTGTCAATAATTTATCTGCTAAACTATTAAAATATTCATCTCTTCCTCTTTATCCATTAAAGAAACTCTTAACTCTTTTATTTTCTTCATTTCGTCCCGCTCATTTTTTAACTATTCAAAAAAAAGATTGAGACAAAAGTAAACAGTACTTTTCTCCCAACCTTAATTGTTATTCTAAAATTTGCCAAGTACGATACTCGTCAAAATAATTTGCTTCGCTTTTCGCTTGCTCAACGACACTTTCGGGATAATTCAACACGTGTAAAAGTTCAATAGCATTTCTCGTGGTAGAAGGGCCTTGTTTCAAGCGATAATCAAATGTCACACCTTGCTCTTTCGTTACTTGTTCTTCAAAATGAACGTTATTACAGGATTCTTTTAAAATTTCTGTCAATTCAATATCATGAGTTGCAATAAAAGCTATCGAAGGATACTGGTCTAACCAATGAATCATGCTAGATGAAGCTGCTATTCGTTCAATTGTGTTCGTACCTTTCAATATTTCATCAATAAAACACAAACAAGGAACGTTCGTTTCAGCAAAATCCAGTACTCGTTTAACTGACTTTGTTTCTGCCACAAAATAACTATCCCCTTCAAAAATATTATCCTCAACAGCCATCGAGGTCAAGATATGTCCAAATGGTAATTGAAACTTAGTGGCCAACGCTGTGTGAATCGTCGCAGAAAGGATACAGCTGATCGCTACGCTTTTGACATACGTTGACTTGCCCGAAGCGTTAGAACCTGTTACAAGTGTGTTTTTTTCCCAATTCACCTCATTTGATACTGGAGTTGCTAGCAAAGGATGGTATACTTGGGTTCCCGTCACTACAATATCCTCTGAAAAGACTGGTTGACTTGTATCAGGCATGACTGTTCGAAAGTTTAAAACAGCTGCCGCAACTTCTAATTCTCCAAGTAATCGCCACATTTCTTTTGCCTGAATCTCGTAATTTGTTAATTTTTCTAGAACAAAATTATATGAAATAAATGGCAACATAAAAATCATTGCTAAATAGTCAAACATCACCTCAGCGTCACTATTGGACTTCATTCGAAAGGAAACACCAAATTTAGTCATTGAAGCCAAAGGTTGAAGATTTTTAATCAACTCTTCTTGAAAAGGCGTTGTAATTTTCCCTAATTTCTTCGCACAAGCTACTGTTTGAACTAGGTAACCCATACATGCTAATTCACGTTGAAGTTTTTCTTTTTTTATCAGATAATAGATCACATTAAACAATATTGACCCTAAAAGTAATAAAATTGATAGTGTTTTTGGCCATACTAGTAATAAAATTAGGGATACAATCGGTAATAATCCGCAAAGTAAGTATAATTTTGTATTCGGTAATTTTTGGCTTCTTGTTTCGCTTAAATAACTTTCTACATGATTGTTATCTTGTTTTCCTAGACTAGCAAATTGAAATTGAATTTTTTCTCGGATAGCAGGATTTTGTTTATAGTAGTCGATTAATGTTTCTAAACGATCGTGACTATTTTTTGAAAAGTTGAAATTTCGTAATCGTTGATATAAGGCTTCTGCTCCCACACTTGAATACGTTCCATTGATTCGCTCAAATAAAGCAAACCCATCTAAATCATACCAAGTAATATCATCAATTTCACTATCATAACTTCTATACTGTTTAGCCTTTTTCCATGCTCGTTTTAAACTTTCTTCCTTATCAAAAAAACGTGCGCTGGGAAATGTTCCCCACTTATTTTTGACCATTGTCCTTAACTTTAAACGATTATAAATCTCTATTATGATGAGAATCACAACAATTAGTCCAATAAACCCCAATACAATCAGCTGAGCTTCCATTCAACATCCTCCCTTTTTAAAGTTAAATATAGTTTTTTATAAAGTAACATACCATAAAAAAATTAGGCTACACTTTTTTCATCAAGTATAATATATAACTTTATTATTATAATGAAGTTGAGTCACCCCCTCTTTCATCACTAAAACAAAGTTACAATAGATAATTGTGATCAAAAGTCACTTCTACTATATAGTTCCCCATATTTCGATACACCTGTTCTTGTAAACGAATCCTCAATTCTTGATCCGTTGCCTTAAAATGATTAGGAACAACTAAATCAAATAGAATACGTAATTGCCCTCCATGATCTATCAAACGAATATCATGCCCTTTTAATTCGCTATTGATCCCTTTAATGATCTTTTTCAACTCTTGATGAATGAATTGTTGTCTTTGATCATGTAAGTTTACTGGATCGATATGGCAAACAAGCTCTACGCCTAACTGTTCTTTAAAATTTTTTTCGATCTTGTCGATTGTTTCATGAGCTTTTGTTAAATCCCAGCGGTCATCAATTTCGATATGTACTGAAGCAAACATTTTATTCGGTCCATATTGATGAATCAGCAAATCGTGATAGCCTATGATTTCTGAAACAGATGACAAATATAATTTCATTTTATCAATTGCTACTTGATCAGGTCTTAATCCCATCAATTCATTCACAAACTCACGAATTAATTGAAGACCGCTAAAAATAATGTAACAAGCAATTACCAAGCCAACGATTCCATCAATTTTCAGCCCAGTAAGGCCTTCAATGGTAGCTGAAACTAAAACAGCAATTGTTGTAAATACATCATTTAAACTATCTTTAGCTGTCGCAATCAACGTATTAGAATCAATCTTCTTAGCTACTCGCTTATAGAAAATACTTTGCCAAACTTTGATCAAAATAGACAATAGCAACACGATCAAAATCATAGGTGTTACCTTGATGCTTTGTGGGTCTTTGATTCGTTCAATAGAGGTCATAAAAAACTGAAAACCTACAAACGTGATTAATAATGACACTAGCATACCACTAATATATTCAAACCGTTCGTGACCATATGGATGTTCTTCATCCGCAGGTTTCCCAGAAATATAAAAACCAACTAGCGTTAAAACAGACGACACAGTATCCGATAAGTTGTTCATTGCGTCAGCCATAATCGACACACTACCGGAAATTAATCCAATCAATAATTTACTGACAAAAAGCAGCACGTTGGATAATAAGCCGATGATCCCGGCAAAAATTCCAAATGCTGTTCGAGTATCTGAACTTTTTTGTTGTCTCTTTTCAAAACGATCAATTAAAAATTTTATCATTCTAATCCCTACCTCGTTTTAGCATATCTTAGTACTATAAAATGATTTCAAACATTTGTATAGTCAAAAATAGCATTTATTAGTGACTTTTTATTGTTTAGAATATCCCAAGTTGATTAATTGGAGTTCTTTGTTTTTTTGTTAGGGACGCCTTGAAAAAAGCCTGCAAACCGACCAATACGAATCAATAGCAAAAGATTGAGCTATCCCTCATAGGAATAGCTCAATCTTTTGCTATTGATTCGTATTTATTTTTAATGGAAAATATGACTCTCATGAGAAACTTTCGCTAATTTTTTCGTTTTTTCTTCAATATAGGGATACAAAAGAACACCTAATACACAAAAAACGATAGCGATAGAACTCAAAATAATGATTGCTTTCCAAGCATTCGGCCAATAAATTCCTCCAGCAGACTCTCGCAATAAATTCACCGCATGAGTGAAGGGTAAAAACGGATTGATAAATTGGAAAAATTTACCCGAAACTTGGATTGGATAATTTCCTCCCCCACCTGAAATAGATAGAACTAAGATAATAATTGCAGCACCTTTTCCGACATTACCGAATAGTGCCACCAGTACATAAACCATCATCATAAAGGTAAAGGCAATCAACAAGGCAAATAAGACACTATAAACAGGTTGTCTCACATCTACGCCTAATAAGAAATAGTTTCCTAGCGTAACGATCAGCGCTTGTGCTACTCCCATCACTAAGAATGTCAACATTCTAGCAGAAAATTGTTCTCGTTTAGAATAGCTGCCACGCTCCTTTTCGTCTAAATAAAAGTCAGTCGTCGCTACACTTGAAAATAATACAGCACCCACCCATAAACACAATGCAGTATAAAATGCTGTACTTGCTGATCCGTTATTGGCGATTGGATAAATTTTATTTTCAGAGATTTCAACTGGTGTAGTAAAAAAGTCACTTTCAGCGTTAGCATCTAATTTAAGCAATTTTATCACTTGACCAAGGTCAACATTCTCTTCACCTTTTCTAATTGCTTTGGCAGCTTTGTGAAGGCCTGTCTTAATGTTTGGCCAATCGTTTTGAATTAAATTATCGGCTTTATCCAAAGCTGTCTCAAGATCAGGCATTTTTTCATTTACCGTTTTCAACGTACCTGTAATATCTTCTTTGATTGCTGGATAGTCGTTTTGAATGAACGAAGCAGCGAGATTTAGTTTTTCTTGTATTACTGGTAGTTCATTGTTATATAGGTCTGCTCCTTGGTTGATTCCATTTACAATTGCATTCATATGACTATTTAATAGGATATTGGCATCATGGATTTCTTGTTTGATGGCAGGTAATTCTGCTTGATATTTTTCTAAAATTCCAATTGCATTGGATACAGTTGCTTCTGTTGAACTTAATAATGCAGCAAAATCGATTTGTTTTGCTTGATTGAGCAATCCTTGAGCGGTACTGATTGTAGCAATTAACTTGGTTAAAATATCATTGACCATTATTGAAACTGCATCGACATCAATAGTTTCAGCAGTGTTTGCAATTTGATTTGCTGCTTCTCGAATCGCATTTAGATCATCATCAGTAATCGCATTTACGTCTAGATTATCAATGGTTGTTTTTAAGTTAACAATCATATTATTTACTGTAGATAATTTATCAATCGTGTCATTTAATTTTTTAATTGTTTCCTGCGAAGCTTGATTTCCAGCGGCTTCCCGAATCTGAGTGAGCGTTTCAATCAATTGTTGGACGACTATTTGTTGACGCCCTAAACTATCCGATAATTGTTGTTTTAGTTGTTCTCGTTCAGCTAGCGGCAAACGATTATCTTGTAATTGTTCCATAACAGATGCAACACTCGAGCTAATTGTTGAAATAGATTGTAAGGTTACTTTCATACTACTAGTAATACCTGGCAACGCTTCTTGCAATTTTGCAGCACCTTCTGATGTTGTAATCGCTAGACTGTCTGCTTGATCACCTAGTTTTTGAATCTCTGGCAACGCCGTCTGAACGCCTTTAATAATCTGTAAACCTTGCTTAGCTTCGTCAATTCCTTCCGTCATTGTTTGTTCAACAGAAGTAAAATCTTCATCGATCATCGCTAATTGTTTACCAGCATTTTGAATTTCGGGAATTTTTTCCTGCAATGTTAAAATAACTTTTCCTTGTTCTTTGATTGTTGGCATTTTATCATTTAAATCGACCAGTTTTGCACCTAATGCATCGACTTCAGGTAGGTAGTCAACAAATTCATTGGCTTTAGATAATTTGGTTTTTAGTTCTGGCATTTTATCATGCAGTGCTATAACTTTTTGCGTATATTGATCAATTTGATCGATATTTTCATCCGTTGAAAGAATCATGTTCTTTACTTTTGTAATGCTCACTAAATTTGAATCTAAATTATAGCCAATATCGTTAAATACCCCAACCAAGGTGTTGCTGGCTGTTTTGGTAAATTGATCTGTAATCTGAGCTTGTAAAGAAGAAGCCCCTTTATCTGCGATTTTTGGTGCAATCGCATTGATTTTTTCATTGATTGAATATTCTATTTTAGGCTTCGTAATTTCTCCTGTCGTAAAACTCAATAAGTCTTTAGAAAAATCTTTGGGTAAATAGATACCGGCATAATATTTACCAGACTTTACGCCTTTATCCAGTTCTTTTTTTGAATCAACAAATGTCCAACCCAATTGTTTGTTTTCATGAAGATTTTTTAAGACCTCATCACCAATGTTGACTTTTTCATCTTTAAACGTCACTGTTTTGTCATCACTGTATACAGCAATCGGTAATTCTCCCGTATTCGCATAAGGATCCCACAAAGCTTTGATATTGAACCACGCATAAAGTGATGGAATAATCATCAGTGCAATAATCAAAAATGTTGCAATCGGATTTTTAAAAATGCGTTGCCAATCTAGTTTAAATAACTTCAATGTATTTTTTATATGTTTCATCCTATTCACCCATTCTTTTTAATGACTGATTTACTTTAGCATAATTTTTTTATCAATAACAAATGAAAAATCCCTTTTTTGTCCATTTCTACGACAGGTTTCTTGAACTGTCGTAGAGATTTTTTTATGTATCTATTTATATCATTCAATTAACTGATTTTTCCTCTGTTTTATTTCTTCAATTGCGCTTTCAGACACCTAAAAAAAACAAACTCATCCGAATGAATCAGCTTGTCTTTTTTACTTATAATTTTGTTGAAAACTCTGATACTACTTTTTTTACTTCATTTACTGAATCAGGATCTAAATAAGAAAGTGCTCTAGGGACCACACTCATAAGATACATCTTATCAAGTTTATCTGTTGCCCTTCTTTCCATCAATTCTGCTAGTAAATGTTTCATGTCTTCTTGATGATCTACTTTTGTTCGCTCTATTATGAATTCATAAAATTTCTTCTCGTCTGCTTTCATTAGTTATGCCTCCTAGAATTTTATTCTATTATAAGCTTAAATAACAATAAGTAGAAGTGATCTGCTTTCGTTTTAAAAAATTGAAGTGTGTAAGAAAGCTTTATATTCTTTGACTGAACTCATTATACAGTTGATGAAGGCCGTCTCATCTAATAATTTAGCTACGTATCCTCATTAAGTTGAAAATAATATTATTTCCTTTACTACTTTCAGCTTTCAATGTACTTAAAACACCTGATTCTTCCTTCCAGCAAAGTCTCATCTATGTGATTAAGACCCAAATTCTAACATCACTTTTTTTCAGTGAAATAACCTCGTCTGTTTTTTTGAAATTATTCACTCGTTTGGTCATTTCTGTTGGACTTAATTTTAACACATTTAAACTATATTTTTTGATTCACTTTCTTACTCTCTGTCACCTCTTTCTATTTTTCACTCCACAAAAATATGCTTACATTGTTATGTGATAAGATTTGAAAAATAGAAAAAAACAGCTCACGTTAAATGAACTGTTTTAATCAAAGTAAAACGAATAAATCCTCATTTATTCTCTCTTACTTTACAAAAATAAATCATTGTATTGTCTTCACGCACTCTAAACTTTATACTTTTCAATCAAAAGTTCATAGGCTGTTCTACTAATGATTCCCATCGGTTGATTGATTCCTGGGTTAAAGTAAAAATCCATCGTAACTAACTCTTCCAGCGTTAATTCTTTATTGATTGCCAATGATAACGTATCGATCGATTGAGTAATGTCTTTTTCAGACATCAATTGACCACCAATTAATTTGTGCGATCCTTTTTCAAAGACCATTTTTATATGTACGTCTTCCTGTAATTCAAGATAAGGAAATTGACATGGTAATGTTAAAAAAATACTTTCCACTTCAAGCCCTTCAAATTTAGCTTCTACTTCTGTTAAACCTGTACTTGCAACATAACAGTCAAATATTTTAGTGGCTGTTGTTTTTTGTGTCTCATTATATTTCATTGAGTGCCCCATTGCATTCATAGCTGCAACGGTTGCACTTCGGACGACATTATTCACTAGTGGAATGAATGATTTGCGATAATTATTACGGACAGGATAAGAAATAACATCGCCTAAAGCAAAAATATTTGGATCGCTTGTCTGCATGTGTTCATTAACACGAACTGTTCCATTTGTATTTAAATCTAGAAAGTCCTTCACTAATGTAGTATCAGGACGAGCGTTAACTGCCACAATCACGTAATCATTTTTGATTTCTTCATTCGTTGTTTTGGTGACAAACATCTCTTCTTCTATACTCGAAAACCCAATGACACTTTCATTTAGATGAAGTTTAACTCCGGAATCCCTAATTTTTTGTTCAATTAGCGAAGATAGTTCCTTGCCTATATATCGAAAGAGAACTGAGTCGGCACTTTCAATCAAATGGATTTCTTTTCCTTGTCCTTTCAAAGCATCACACAATTCTACACCAATGTAACCACCACCGATAATCGAAATAGATTTTGCTTTTTCTAATTTTTCCAAAACCTCGACAGAGCTTGGATAATTTTTAAAAACAGTTACCTTGTCTTTACTTGGTAGTGTTAGATTTGTAGAAAACTGATTTGAACCTGTTGCGAGGATTAATTTTTCATAGCTAACTTCGTGTGTTTCTTTATAGGCATCCTGATAAATAATCGTTTTTTTATTTTGATGGATCTTAATAACTGTTGCATTGAGCGAAAAAGATATGCCTTTTTTGTCTAATTCTTCTTTAGTAAGATACCTCACTTGATCCAAGTCATCAACCAATTGATTCATTTTCAAAACGATTCCACTTGAAACAAAACTTACCTCACTTCTTTTTTCAAGTAGAATAACCTCTGTTTGAGGATCTAATTTTTTTAAAGTTAATGCAGCATGAAGCCCACCGTGTGAAGCTCCGATAATTACTACTTTCAATAAGGTTCTTCTCCCTTCAATATGAATAAACCATCACTGTGATAATATAAATGTACAACAAAGATAATATTACACTCTATTGTAGATAATTCCAATATTTTTAATAATAATAAATGGCTACTTTCTTTTTATAAGTTGCGTATTGCCATTTTCTTATGAATCAAGTATGCTTAAAGTGAGGTGTCTATTATGCTAAAACGTGATTTTTTAGAAAAGCCCTTCGATTATATGAATGATATATTATTATTTTTATACAACAATCAAGGCAAGGCGACAAAAAACCAGCTAGTCAATGAATTTCAAATTAGCTTACCAACATTAAATGAATATCTATCTTTCCTACAAAGTTTTCTTGAAGAGAATCAAGTAAGCAAGCAAGTAGAAATAACATTAAAAGGCGAAAGTATCTCTTTGAAAAAACAACCAACATTTCCATTGAAGAAAGTAGTTGTACTTTTTCTAGAAAAATCAATCAAATTCCAAATGGTCAATCAGTTGTTCGATAAAGGTGAAGTGACCTGCGATTATTTTCAATTAAATTACGCAATCAGCTCTGCAACGTATTATCGTAAAATTTCTGAGCTGAATGATCTTTTAAAGGAGTTTCGGCTTCAAATCAAACGCGGAAAATTAGTCGGTGAAGAAAAACAAGTTCGCTATTTTTTCTTTAGTTTCTTCTGGTTTCTTTTTGAAGATAAAACAAATTTGGAAAAAGAAACCACTAATCAATATCTTGGTTTTGTGGATATTTTAAGAGAAGCTCTTAATCTAGCATTTGATCCTACCGAGGTACTTCAAATCAAATTATGGATGAAAATATCCTTTAGACGACTGACGACTGAATACAATCCAGTCATTAGTCCAAACTATGATTATCCCGATCGTCCATTATTTGAAGAAATTAACTTATCCTTACATACATATATGAAAAAAATCGACCGTCCATATACTATCTATGAAGCATACATGTTTTATGACTTTTTTTGTTCTATGCATAATTTTTCGCCCAATTCTTCTTTTGCTTTTCGATTGGCAGAAAAACAACGTAGGGAAAGTTCTTATTTAAACTATATGAACAAAGTGATCTTGAAATACCTAAAACAACAAGGTTATTTATCAAGCTATGCTTCATCTGCCAGACTACTGTATATTGAAAATCTATTGTTCCAACTTCATTCACAACTTTATTATTTTGACGGTTTTATTTTGCCTTTTGATAGTTGGACGATAAAGTCTATCGTCAATGCTCACCGTCATCCATTTTCTGGTAATGAAGTTTTTGAATTGATGGATATCGCGACTAAAAAATTTGATCAAGATGGTGAAAAAGGAAGCTATAAAAATAAATTTACTGAAATTCACTATACGATCATACTGAATCATATTGCTGAATTAAATGAAGAAAAAATTGCTATTGGTGTCTATCATTCATTAAATCCTTTTATCGGCGAATTGGTTATCCAGCATCTAACAAATATTTTAGGTCACAAATACCCAATCAAAGCAGAAGCTTTTAAGGAAGATAGTCATTACGATATCTTACTTTCCAATATTTATAGTGATACAATATCAGAAAAACAAGAACTTATCTATATTTTTTCTGATATTGGTAATCGTTATGATATGACTGATATTGAAGAACTAATTGTCCAGTTGATTGATACAAAATAGAGTAGTATTTGTTTTATCTATTCATTAATTGAAATTATAACAGAGGATATCTACTTGATGTTCTCTGTTTTCTTTGTATCTATTAAATTTCATGAGAATAACCAGAGATTTAGCATCTATTTTACGTCTCCACATTTGATAAACGTTGTAAATACGCATGCTTTACGTGTTAAATACAGTAATCGTTTAGGTTCGGGGCCCAG
Organism: Enterococcus sp. AMC1251; assembly: GCF_058216535.1. NCBI lineage: Bacteria > Bacillati > Bacillota > Bacilli > Lactobacillales > Enterococcaceae > Enterococcus > Enterococcus sp. AMC1251. The sequence goes on from NZ_CM177098.1 coordinate 2,975,778, forward strand.
ACTAAAAACAAGTGTGAAACAAAAGTAAAAATCATTTTTGTTTCACACCCTACATACAACTAAATGCAAAATCAGAAGTAATCCTTCCGTAAATTGCTATGAAATACAGCAAGGAACTAATTAATATTACTCAGTTAGCTACTCGGTGTTCAGAGTTAAAGTCTTCTATAATAGCCTTGTTTTTAGGCAGTTGTTAAATTTCACATCGTTTATTTGAATGTGACGTGAATAAAACGTCAAAAAGCTTCTCTCAATCACTTTTTTATTTTATCCATCCAATATTATTAAACGGCGCAAATCTAAAGGAAACTACGCCTTCGATAGCCTGACCATCTACTAATCCAAAACTTCTACTATCACTAGAATTATTCCGATTATCCCCTAATACAAAGTAATGTCCTTTAGGAATTTTCTTCAATTGTGACATTTGATCCAAACTATCTTCTGTCAGATTTACTTTGATTGTCCCATCTGGCAGCTCATTCGCAGCAGATAATTCTGAGGCTTTTGGTAATGATTCCGCCTGATGATTGATAAACAAGTCATTCCCTTCCGTCCAAATTAAATCTCCCGGCATACCTATGACTCGTTTCACATACTGAAACTCACTTTTTACAGGCGGCTTGAATGTGATGATCTCGTATCTTTTTGGTTCTTTCGTACGACGAACAACGACCCGATCTCTATTCAATAAGGTTGGTTTCATTGAATCCCCATCAACCATATGAGGAGAAGTATTTAAGATAAAGAAAAATATAAAGAGTGCAAATATCGCAACTGGCACCATAAATTTTATGATTTCTACGATATTTTCTTTTCTTTTTTTCTTTTTTCTTTTTTCAAATTCTTCTTTTGTTAACTTTTTCTTTTTTCTTTTTTTATTAATTGGTTCAGAGGTTTTGATCAGTTCGTCTCTCGGTCTTGATTTCCTCCTAGGTTCTTCTCTTGTTAATTCCCGTTGCTCTCTAGATTGAGACCCTTTCTTCTTAGCTCCAGATTGGGAACGTTTTTTATTCTTAGATTTTCTATTAAATTTTTTATTAAATTTTCTTTTTAATTGTCGTTTTAGTCGTTTAAAACGTTTTTTTAGTTCATCCATAGTACACCTCAATTATGCCAATTAATACTCTTAATTAAGAATAACAGACTGCTATGTATTTTTCCATATAAAACCCCAGCAAAGACTAATTCTCTTCTAAAAAAAAAGTGAGTGAGGCAAAACTCTAAACGTTTTGCTCCACTCATCAAAATTTTACTATTGTTCAAATACCAATTCCTGTCCTTCAACAATGACACTACTACTAAGCTGATTTTTATTCATTAATGTTTGAATTGATAGGCCTGAATCTTGAGCAATTTCCCATAAAGTCTGACCTTCTTTTACAACATAAACTTCTTTAGGTATTTCTTTTTCTTTATTTTCAGCGATGGTATTTTCAGTTGTTGTTTCCTTCTTTGGCTCTTCTTGTGTGGCGGAAGGTTTTGGCATAGGTGGCGTGATTGCTGCTCCGTCCTCAGCTGTTACTGGTTCAGATGCCACTCCTCCACCTGCTGCTGCTCCTAAAACCAATGAACTAGACATAAAGTAAGTAGCAGTACTAAACAATATTGCAGAAAAAACCAACAGGATAGAAATTTTTTTATTGATATGTTTTTTCATATTGTTCTTCCCTTCATTCTTTTTGTGGCCACTTAGTTTCCAGATTTATCTAAACGTGATAATTTGCTTAAACGTTCTTCTAATTCACGATAAATCGTCATTATTTCATTTTTAGATTCTTCTACTTCATTAGAAATATTTTTCGCACGGTTTCCAATATTTAGCATTTCAAGTTCAGCTGAGTTAATCATGTGTTTCGCTTCAACTTGCGCTTCACTAATGATACGATTTGCTTCTTTCTTAGCCGAAACCATTACTTCACCGATCTCTTGTTGTGATTTTAAGGCTTCTTCTTGCAATGATTGATTTTTCAACAATAAATCATTAATTTGTTGTTTCGCTTGCAATAGTTCAGCTAATTGATTTCCTTTAGCTTCACCTGTTGCAGATATGTTGCGCATCGATTCAAGTTCAGCATTTACGTTTTCTAGCTCTTCTTCTTTTTCTTTATAGCTGCTTCTTAAGCCTGCTAATTCAGATTCAAACACATTTTTTTGAATAGAATATTTATCATTCAAGCCTTGGATGCGACCAAGAGTTGTTTCTAATTCACTTTTTTCTTTTATAACTGATTCTAATTCTTTTTTCAATTCATCAACGCGACTATTATCAACAGAAACTTCACTATTTGTTAACAAAGTAATTTCTTTGTCTTTTAATTCTTGGTTTTCTTGTTGTAAACGGTGCATTTGTTCTTGAAGATCAGCAAGTTTTTGTGTAAGATCTTGATTTTCTTTATCAGTAGTTTGAAGTTTTTCATTCAATGATTCTAATTCCATCTTCACCGTCTCCAATGCTTCTTGTTTTTCTCCAATTGTTCCTAAGTCAGCTAAATCAGCTTGCAGTTGTTGTATTTCTTTTTCTTTTTCAAGAATTTGTGTTTCCAACGCTTTATCTTTTTCAACAATTGCTGCTTCCAAGTAAGCAATTTGTTCTTGTCCACTAATATTTTCTTTTTTCAATGTTTCGATTTGTGCTTTTAAACGAGTAATCTCTTCTGTCGAGTCAGCAGCTTCGTTCGCATCTTCCAGTTCAAAGATCTCTGTTTCTTTTTGGTTAAGCTGTGTCGCTAATTCGTCGTTTTTCTCTTTTAATAATTCAAGTTCTTCTTGGTTACTCTCAACTTTGATTGCTAATTGTTTATTTTGTTGAGATAAACGGAAATTTTCTTCTTTATTTTGTTCAAATTCTGATTCTTGCATTCTGTATTCTTCGATCAATTCTCTCAGACGAGTAATTTCTTGTTCTTGTTCAGCCATTAAACCGCGACTTTTTGCTGTTACTGCAGTTGATGGTTGTTCATTGTCCGAATTGAAATCTACATCTTGTGTTAGTTCTTCTTCTGAAACCTCGTTAATTTTCTTAATTAACCGTCTCTTTGCCATGTGTTTTGCACCTCATCTTTTATTTCTCTACTCTTATTTTCCTAATACCACTTTTGCTAAGTTACTATCTTTCGATTCTCTTGTATAAACGATCGATTGCTTAGACAACTTATTCGTTTTATCTCGATATGTAAAGTCAAAATCAATCATCTTGATTTCTTTTACTGGCTGTAACTCTTTAATAAATGTTTCAATATTTTTTTCTGCTGTTTGGAAATCGCTAAATGTCAAAGCTGTTGGGAAAACTGATACTGTCAATGTTTCCGTTTTTTGACTGATTAAAATTGCTACATTTGCTTCTCCAAAAAAAGGTTGCCAGTCTCTTAGGAGTTGAAGTTCATAATTGTCTAATGCTTGAGCATCTCGACTTTCTACAATTTTCTTCCAAGGGAACTCAGTTAGTTTTAAAGAATTTTCCTTATAACTCTCAATTCCAGCACCAGAAGCTCCTCCTCTGGTATCCCTAATTTCTTCTATCTTCAATTCTAAATCTTTATTATCTTTTCTTAAAGTATTTTGATTATACAGTATCCCAAAAAATATTAGGCAAAAAATAATTGCTGCAATCATTAAAAATAATAATGATCGATTATTTTCTTGATACTTATAAAAATTGATCTTGCGTTTCATTTTAGGACTATCAGAATCTAAGCTCTCCAGTTGGAACCGAACATACAACTGATAACTGAAAAAAAGAAACAGTATTACCACTAATACAAACATGAAAATCGTCATCAAATTTAAACTCCCTTACCCCTTAATAAAAAAACACTAACTATATCTTTTTCTTAGAAAGTTATCCACTTTCCACCCAATTATACATATTTTATTGTAACATTACGCACCGTTATTGCCAACTTTTTTTTATAAATACAGGTAAAAGTCAATAAAAACAAGGAGTCTACTTACTAAGTTTAGTATTTATTTATTATTTAAAATGGAGAAAATCGTGATTAAGCAACTGATTCTCTGTTTTTTTTTCTAATATCAGCATGTTTATTATTAATAACTAACTAATAATAAATAACATTGTATAAGTAAAAGACGATGACATACTATTTAAAATTATGCTGTCTAAAACAACTATCCTCGCAATGAAATGAGCAGGATATGTCTTATGTTCTACATTTAAAGTTCCCGATACTTTTAACGATATGTACCAAGATTTTCTTCCTCTAGCTCTGCTTCTGAAATTCCAACACTAACTCCCAAAGCACGGTCAACAGAGTCCATTATTTCTATACCCAAATGACAAACTTTTTCTTTTAATCGTATTTTATCGATCGTACGGATCTGTTCCAGTAAAATAACCGAATCGCGCTCAATTCCAGTTTCTTCGGAATTAATTCCAATATGCGTTGGTAATTTCGGCTTAGCCATCTTCGCTGTGATTGCAGCGACAATAATCGTTGGACTAAAATGATTGCCTAAATTATTTTGTATGACTAGTACTGGACGTACGCCCCCTTGTTCTGATCCTACAACAGGGGATAAATCTGCAAAATATATGTCACCCCTTTTGACCATTTGAAACCTCCTATTCTATTTATACTCCCTTGGCATACGTTCAGAAAACGTACATGCTACTTCATAATGGATCGTTTCAAGTTTATCTGCGACCATCTGCATTGTGATAGTTTGTCCATGATCGTGTCCAATCAATGTAACTTTTGTCCCCACTGGCATTTGTTTGGGTAGGCGAATCATACATTGATCCATACAAATTCTTCCAACAATTTCACACTGCTCACCATTAACTAACACTGAAAAACCCTGTAAATGGCGTAACCATCCATCAGCATAACCGATTGGTACGGTACCAATCCATTCTTTTTCAGTTGTAGTATAGGTATTCCCATACCCAATTCCTTCTCCAGCTGAAAGTTTTTTGACTTGGATCAATTTTGACACTAAGCTAAGCGCAGGCTTCAGTGGGTAGGTCTCTGATAATGCACGCCCAGATGGATTCAAGCCATACATAGCTATCCCAAAACGAATCATATTTCCCACATTATCAGGATGCCAAAGCGCTGTCGCACTATTACTTACGTGAACATATTTCGGCAATTCAAAAAGCGCTGACAAAACAGCCTTAAAACGATATGCTTGTTTTTCAAAATAGCTTGTGTCTTTTTCATCTGCTGTAGAAAAATGCGTGAATAGACCTTCCCAAATAAGGGTCTTTGTTGATTGTATTAATTCAACTGTTTGTTTTACGGCTTCTGGCGTAGTAAATCCAATACGCCCCATACCTGTATCGACTTTTATATGTATTTTCAATGGTGTTTGTGTTTCTATAAGGTTCAATTGTTCAATCGCTTGCTCCAACCATTCTTGAGTTGCCACTGTGACAGATAAATCGTATTTCAGCAACAAGTCTATGTAAGAAACATCTACGACACTTAAAATCAGTATCGGCTCTGTAAACCCTGCTTCACGTAGTTCTATAGCTTCATCTAAGATTGCTACACAAAATCCAGTAGCACCTCCCTCAATAGCCGCTTGAGCTGTTTGAACAGCTCCATGGCCATATCCATTTGCTTTGACTACCGCAAATAATTCTGTGCCCTGGGGCATTCGTTTTACTTCATTGTCAATATTTTCCTTAATTGCTTGTGTATCGATCACTAACTTTGTGGGTCGATGCCATCCTACAGCCATATATGTCCTTCTTTCTTTTACGGTCGAAACAATATCTGATCCAAATTTTTTGCTACAACCTTTATTCAAAATCAAGTTCCTATTTAAACGGTTTCTAAAATAATTTGAGCAACCGCAAAGGTGTCTGTATGTGAAATAGAGACTAATACATTGCCTTCATGAGGAGATTTAGTTATCTTTGGAGCACCATTTTCTTCCTTCAAAATTTCAACATCTCTTAATCCCAAACTTCCGATCCCAGTTCCCCAAGCCTTAGAAAAAGCTTCCTTACAAGCAAATCTACCAGCTAAAAACTCTATTTGACGTTTGTGAGGTAATGTTTGAAAAAGGATATGTTCATCCTCAGTAAGAACTCGTTTTACAAAAGAAGATTTGTTTTCAATAATTTTTTCGATCCTTGAGAGTTCCACCATATCTATACCAATTCCTTTTATCATTCTTCTGAGACCTCTTTTTTATATTTTATAAATTACTCTTATTCTATCAAATTTTAGCAATTTTTCCACATAATAATGTAAAATTTAAAAAAAAGCTGAAAAATCCTGTCACTCTCGACTGAAAAATAGGGAACTGAGATTTAAATACTCCTTATCTCTTTCGTATTCTCTCTTTTCTAGTGAGCGAGTTTATAAATGTTAGATTAACTAAAAAAAAGTGTGAAACAAAAGTAAACTTTACTTTTGTTTCACACCCTAAATACGAATAAACGGCAAGATAATAACAACTCTTCGGTAATAAGCTGAAATTCGCAAAAATTCAAAAAAAAATGTTCGCTACTTTCTTTTTATGGCTGTATAACACAACGAGGTATGCGTTGTTGTCTTACAGTACACCTACTACTAAACGCTTTTATCTCATCACTTAAAATCCAATAACTAGTGAAACTGAAATAAGTTAATTCTTATTTCTGCTTAGTATGAATTTATTAATTTGAGTTATCTCTAATAACAAAGCTACGTTTTTTATCGTTGTGACGTTTTGCTGAACGATTATCTTTGCTCTTATTGTAGCCGCCGCCATTTCCGCTGCCACCAGTACCTTTGTTAGTTTTGTTACCACGGTAACCACCACCGCTATTTTTATTGCGATTACGGCTATTACCACCACCACCGCTACGATTATTTTTATTGAAGCCTTTTTTATTTGAAGGCAATGGACGTTCAGGTGTAATTTTTACCGGTATAGCATCTGACGGGTCTTTAGAAATAGTTTTTAGTAATAATGCTGCTAAATCTTCAGCAGAATATTTTTCTAAAAGATTTTTAGCAGAAGGCAAGTAGTTCTCTAGACCATTTTCCGCTATTTTTTCTTCGACCGTTTCGATTGCAGCTCCTAATTGTCCTTTAAATGCTTCTTGCTCATTTGGTGGACGTAGTGGCGTCATACGTTTTTTCGTTAATTCTTCAATGACATGTAAATAACCCATTTCATTTGGTGTAACAAAAGTAACGGACATTCCGCCCTTTCCAGCACGACCTGTACGACCAATACGGTGAACATAGCTTTCTGGATCTTGTGGAATATCATAATTGTACACGTGTGTTACACCAGAAATATCTAACCCACGAGCGGCAACATCTGTTGCTACTAAGATATCTAAATTCCCACTCTTGAATGAACGTAAAACACTCATACGTTTTTGTTGAGACAAGTCTCCGTGGATTCCTTCTGCTTTGTAGCCACGTGCTTCTAAACCGCGAGCTAACTCATCTACACGACGCTTTGTACGACCAAAAACAATAGTTAGTTCCGGTGTTTGAACGTCTAATAAACGTGTCATTACATCGAATTTTTCAAAGTCTTTGGAACGTACATAGTATTGATCGATCAAATCAGCAGTCATTTCTTTTGCTTTGATTTTCACGTGTTCTGGTTCTTTCATGAATTTTACGCCAATAGTTTTAATTGCGGGCGGCATTGTTGCTGAAAATAGTAATGTTTGACGTTTTGATGGGATTTTAGAGATAATTTTTTCGATATCTTCTAAGAATCCCATATTCAACATTTCATCCGCTTCATCTAAAACTAATGTTTCGATCGTGTCTAGTTTTAGTGTACGACGATTGATATGATCTAATAAACGTCCAGGTGTTCCGACCACGATATGAGGATTTTCTTTAAGTCCACGAATTTGACGACTGATATCTGCTCCACCATATACTGCTTGCACACGAATTTTTTTATCGCGACCCAAACGGTATAATTCTTCTTGAGTTTGGATTGCTAGTTCACGTGTTGGTGCAATAACGATTCCTTGTAATACACGGTTTGATGTATCGATTTTTTGCAACATAGGTAGACCAAAAGCAGCGGTTTTACCTGTTCCTGTTTGAGCTTGTCCAATAACATCTTTTCCTTGCAGTGCTAGAGGGATTGTTTCCTCTTGGATCGGTGTTGCTTCTTCAAATCCTGAGCGTTCAATTGCTGCCAATAATTCTGGTTCTAAGCCAAGTTCTTTAAATTTCAAATGATATCCTCCTAATAATGTTTGTTGCAGAAGAAACGGGTTCTTCTAAAATAGTGTTGCAGGTGATTTGACTTTCACTAACTTCGAAAATGTTCATGGAGTTACTAAATTTTCTACATAGATTTAGTTTATTTTCTAATTAGTGTTACCGAAAAATCCACCTTATGAAGCTACAGGCACTAGAAAAGCCAAACGAGTTCGTTCAGCTTTTTTAATCTTTAATATGATAGAAAAGTATCTTCAATAGGTACTTTCGATTTATCTACTTCGATCTTCCGGCAATAGGTAATTCTAGCATAGTTTTATACTTTCAGCAAGTTTTATGAAAGCTTGCTAACTTTCGAGAAGTTTCGTTACGACTTCATTCAAACCCATACCGTTACTTGCTTTTAAAACAACCATATCTTTTGATTCCAGAATTGATTTTAATGTATTCGTTAATGCTTCTTTTTCTTCTTTTTTAAAGTAATGGACTTTTCTTTCCTGATATTTTGTTACAAGAATATCATACAGCACGCGCATTTCAACACCATAAAGAACGACTTCTGTTATTTCTAGTGGATTTAGATGCTCGTTTACTGAAGCGTGCATAACAGCAGAATCAGGTCCTAATTCAAGCATGTCGCCTAACACAGCCACTCTTTTTCCTTGCGCGGGCATTTGACTAAAACTGTCCAGCACTAAATTCATAGCTGTTGGATTTGCATTATAGACATCGCTTAAAATTTCGATCCCACTCTTGCTTTTTAACCATTCTGTACGATTTTTTGTTAATTGAACGTCAGCCAAACCGGCTTGGATTTTTTCTTTTGAGACGTCAAACCATTGAGCAATACTGATTGCGATCAAGGCATTGCCCACATTGTATTTCCCTGGAACAGGAATAGTAAATAATGTGTTTGAATCGTTGAGTTTAAAGGAGGTATATTCTTTTTGTTCCTCAATAATTGTAGCTTTGCAATCAGCTTGTTCGAACCCAAATGTTTTGAGTGTTTGCGGCAATTCTTTCGCTAGTGGCACTAGTAATGGTTCATCTGCTGGAATAATCAACAGTCCTTTAGCAGCTAATCCAGCAGTGATTTCCATTTTCGCTTTCGCAATCCCTGCTCTTGATCCTAGATTTTCAATATGCGCCTCGCCAATCATTGTAATTGCAGCTACATCTGGCTGAGCTAATCTTGATAGAAAATCGATTTCATCTGCATGATCCATACCCATTTCTAAAATCAGTTTTTCAGTTTCATCCGGCATATGTAAAATAGTGTACGGTAAGCCGATGTCGTTATTATAATTTCCTTGTGTCTTATATGTTTTGAATTGTTGAGCTAAGACTGCTTCTGTCATATCTTTCGTCGTTGTTTTACCATTGCTTCCCGTAATTGCAACTACTGTGGGGTTCATTTTCTTCAGATAATAAGTCGCTAGTTCTTGCATCGCTTTTAATGTATTCGTGACTTGTAAAATCGGCAACTGATCTGGTGCTTTCTCTGTAGCACTCCAAAAAGCTGCTTTTGCCCCTTTATCCATCGCATTTCCGATGAATGAATGACCATCATTTTCACCTTTTAACGGAACAAAAAGATTGCCTTGCGTTATTAATCTACTGTCAAATTCAATACCAGTCAATTCAAAGTCTGACCATCGTTTCCAATCATTGGTAGCTTTTGTCGCTTCAGCGACTTCCCAAAAAGTTAATTCCATTGGTTTCTCTCCTTTTCAAACGTAATTATCTCATTTTTTACACCTAGCCATACATAAAAAGGCTGAGACAAAACTTCAAACGTTTCATCCCCTCCCTTTTTGGCATCTTATCTTTCATAAAAACTTTGTCTTTGTTTAAAACGATTTAAAGCCAATTGAATTAATTCTTCGATCAAATCGCTATATTTCAAGCCCATATTTTCCCATAAGAGTGGGTACATACTAAATTCAGTAAAACCTGGCATCGTATTTAGCTCATTTAAAAATAATTCATTTTTGCTAGTCAAGAAGAAATCGCATCGGCTTAACCCGCTACCATCTAGAATAGTATAGGCTTTTTTAGCAAATTCCTGCGCTTTTTGATAAACCTCGTCTGGCACTTCTGCTGGAATTTGCATCGTGATTTGATTGTCGATATATTTTGAATTGTAATCATAAAAATCAACATCTTTGACGATTTCACCAGGCAATGTTGTTCGAACATCTTCATTACCTAAAATCGCGACTTCAATCTCACGCGCCTCAATCCCTTGTTCAACAATTGCTCTAGAATCATAACGGTAGGCTTCTTCTAAAGCATTTTGTAATTCTTCACGATTTTCAGCCTTGCTGATTCCTACACTTGAGCCCATATTAGCAGGTTTAACAAATACTGGGTAAATTAATGACCCTTCACATTGCTCAAAGACTTTTTTGGGATTTTCTTTCCACTCACTTCTCAATACAGGTACAAACGGAACTTGTGGAATCCCTGCTGTTTGCAGTAAATATTTTGTCATGATTTTATCCATTGCATTAGCACTAGCAAGCACGCCAGCACCAACATATGGTAAACCTAGCGTTTCCAGAAACCCTTGAATTGTACCATCTTCACCATTAGGCCCATGTAATACTGGAAAAACGATAGTATCTTCTTCTTTGATTTCACAAGGCATGATCACGCGACCCGTAAATTCTCCCCATTTATCTATTTCATCACCTTCAGACCAAGTCAAGTTAAGAACTTCTTTACTCTCTGGCTTTTCTGATAAAAGAGGACCTTTAACCCATTGTCCTTCTTTACTGATGAAAACCAGTTGAACTTGATAATAGTTATAGTAGATCGCATTTAAAACGGAATAAGCAGACAATATAGAAACATCATGTTCCTCACTTCTCCCACCATATAGCAATGTAATCTTCAAATGCTTTTCCTCCTAATTTTTAAAGCGTAGCGGGCTCCTTTAACTCTGACTGAAAAATAGGAAAAAACTGACTGTGACGTTCTTGGTCTCATTCAATTTCCATCTATTTTCCGAAGAGTTAGTCCGCAAAGCTAGATAATTTTTAATGTGTAATGGACATATTCAGCTTCAAATTTCATTATTGTAATGTCCAATAAATAAATTCAAAACAGCTCTTTCATATTTTAGCATAAAAGCGATAGTCCGAATAGAAACAAATCACAAAATTAGAGAAAAATTTTTCATCACAATCATTTCAAACTAAATGAACATTTTTATCCACTTTTATAGGTAAGAAAATAAGATATTCATTTGAGAAAGCCTTGTTTCCCAGTATTATATAGTATCCTTGATCAGCTCAACGAGGTTTTCTTTAAATTTTTCACGATCCGCCTGTGTAAAAGCTTTTGGACCTTTCGTACGTCCGCCACTTTTTCGAACCTTTGCACTAAAATAACGTTGTTCCAGCAATCCATCCATATTTTCTCCTGTATATTCATACCCTAATTGGTGCAACACCCGAACACCTTTTGGCAATACCAATGAAGCTAACCCATAATCTTGCGTCACTAGAATATCATCTTTTTTAATAAGCTGAACAATCTTATAATCTGCTGAATCAGCTCCTTTATCTACATAGACAAAAGAAACATTTTCAGGATATTCTTTCAACGAATAATGATCGATGCTCGTTACGATCACGACTTCAATCGAATAAGCTATTGCAACCTCAATTGATGTATCTTTCACTGGTGATCCATCACCATCAATAAACATCCTCATACGCGTACCCTTTCAATAATAAATCATCATTTTAGTTTAAATACCAAGCCGGATGCCGTTTTAAAAAAGTAGAAACTTCAGCAAAAACGGCTTCTCTCATAATTTTATACAACTCAGGATTTCTAATTTTCTTTTTTATCGCTCCAGTATATCTAGGTCGTTTGACTCTAATTGAAAGGACAATGTCAAATCGTTCTGAAAAATTGTCAACGGTTAAATACTTCAAACGATTCGTCTCCTCCAAAAACTGATTGATGGCATCCACTGTTCCTTGAATGAATCCATCAAGATGCGTCCCCCCATCGGAAGGTAAATGTCCATTAACAAAACTATCTTTAATACTGGTGGAACCATTTTTTGAGATAACCGCTTGGATTGAGACGCCCTCACTGATTGTGTTTATGACCAAAGGCTGAGCGCCCCTCGTAATACTATCATCCTTTTGAAAAATATATTCAATAAGGCCTTGTTCATAGTGAAAATAATTTTTTTGTTTTTTTCCATCTGTCAATGAAATGGTCAATCCACTGTTTAGCATCGCCAATTCTTGGCAACGATTGAATAAAATAAAATAAGATATCGGCTTATCACCAAATAATAGCTCATTAGGTGTAAAAGCTAGCTCTATTCTTTGACCCTCGTCTTCTGACGGAATCAATGCTTTTTTATTCAACTGGCCATTTTGATAAATTTGAATCGTCCGCTTCCCTAATTTTTCTATACCAAAACCTAGTTGCTCTGATAACGCATTGACCACAGATAAAAAAAGATATGGCGGTGTATATTGTTCTTCTGGTCTTTTATCTAAAAACAATCCTCTTTTACTGAAAAAAGAAAAAATAATTTGTTTATCTGAACGTTCAATTGAAAGCTCTGTTTGCTTTAGATCAACCGCTAATTGCAGTAAATGATCCAGCACTTGCAAGACCATGCTTTCCAAGCCAGTCGGACCAATCCCACCAATATACATACCTGGTCGTTTTCGAATACTATCTTTTAAAACATCATCGTCTAGTGCTTTCCAAATATTTTCATTGGTCATATCGATCTCCTCCTGTAAACAGACTTTTCTATATAAAGATAACGAACAAAATAATAGCCCTGTTTCCTTAGCATACCAATTTATCTTCGACACGTAAATGGTTTCGTTGAATTCTCTGTTCCTCATCATTATAATGAAAAAAAGACGAAAACAAAAGTCAGGTTGTGCCAAAAGTTGTTTAAGCTTTAGCGATTTGTCTAAAAACCGCGCAATGCATCAAAAGTGCATTGCGCGGTCTTATTGCGAATTGCCGAATAGCCTGACTTTTTCACACCGTTTATTCGGATTTTGGTTGACTACAATAAAAGTCAAAGCGTTTTGACTCAGTCACATATTACTCTACTCTTTTTTCTAACAATCAACTGTTGATTATTCAGCTGTTATTTCTTTAATGTATTTTCCATCATACCAAGTAATGTTTTTACATCTTCTGGTCTTGTGTCGCCTGTTGTTGAATCAATGATTGAGCTATATACGTGAGGAATAATCTTTTTCACGCCTGCATCTACTGCAATTTGCACGATTTCTTCAAAGTTTTCTAAATCGATCCCACCAGTTGGTTCTAAGTAAAAATCGTATTTCGCACATGCTTTAGCTACAGCTTTGTATTCTTCGATATGAGCTACTCCTTTCATCGGGAAAAACTTGATTGAGCTGCCACCCATATCTTGTAATAAACGAATCGCTGTTTCGATCGTGACTTCACCTGCAGGGGTTTGAGAGCTTAGCGGTCCTGTGGCGATGTTGACAATACCTACCTTGCCTGTTGGAGAAACCAAACCGTTAACGATGGTTTCATTTTGACCTAATAGTGCCCTAGAAGTCCCTACACCTGTGAAAACTTGATTGACGTGTTGAGGTTGTAGCTCTTTTGATATTCTTGAAACCATTTGACTTTGGTTTGGATCCCCCGCACCTAGGCCAACTGATAAAGCATTGTTGGTTTCTTCAGCGTATTTTTTCATGTCTTCGATTGCAGCTTCATCGGTTGGATAATTTTTAGATAATACGCCTAAAACAATGTGACCTTCTGCAGCTTCGTAACAGTCTTTGGCGTTTTCTACTGAGTTGGCTAAAACGTTTAGGCAGATACGGTTTTCTAAATAATTTGGTATTAATGTCATGGTTGATTCACTCCTGTTTTTAGTTTTTTTTATTCATAATTTCGTTCAAGCGAGTCACGATTTTGTTCATTTCATCTTCATTGACTGAACGTATATCGAATTCTATGATACCTTTGTTTGCTTGATATTCTCGGGTGTAGATTGCTGGACTTTTTGCTCTTAGCTCTTTGATAATTTCTTTGGCTGATTTTTCTCCACTAACTTTAATACTAGCACGATAAATATCTCTGCCAGCACCATCTTGAACAATTTTAGCTTCAATGTTTTTAATTTGATTTAAATCATCTATAAATGGAGCTAAACGACTTTGCATTGAGCCACCTGATTCACTGCCGTTTTTCACATAGTCTTCTACAGCTTGCGTAAAGCCTAAGATATTGTCTTTTCCGATCTTCATTGCACGACCGATTCCTTTACCTTGTAGGCGAATCCATTCAATATAGACTTTTTTACCGATCACTAAACCAGCACTTGGGCCTTCAATTGCTTTTGCACCACTATAAATAACTAAATCTGCTCCTGCTTCGATATACTTGAATAGATCTTCTTCTGCTGCGCTATCAACGATTAATGGAAGATTATTTTTTTTAGCCACAGCTGCAACTTCCGTCACATTTAACATACTTTTTTGAACCGTATGGTGACTCTTAATATACAGAATCGCTGCGGTTTCATCTGTAATCATCATTTCGATGTGTTCTGGTGAGCACATATTCGCATATCCTGCTTCAACAACCTGTCCCCCGCCTTGTTCAACCATCACTTCAACTGGCGTACCATAATCTACATTATGCCCTTTTGGTAAGATAATCTCGCGTTTCGTGATTTTTTCTGTGTACGGATGATACGCATGATATGTTGAACCTTCACCGATTAACGCAGCTACGCTTTGAGCGATTCCAGCGGATGCAGAAGAAACGACTTGAGCATCATCGACGTTTAATAGTTTCGCTAAATACGCACCTGTTTGGATACTTAATTCGCTCATCTCAAAAAAATGTTCGCCACCAAATTTTTGAGCAGCCAAGACATTTTCTGAGACTTTTGATACTCCTAAAATCGTCATTCTCCCTGATGCGTTGATCACTTCTTTTAGGTTAAATTTTTCATAATTAATTGTCATAAACTGTTCCTCCGATAATGGTTTTTACAGGTTTAATCAATTCTTTGGCTTCTCTGGTCAAGCCGTTTGAATCGGTCAGCGTCTTTCTCCCCGTTTCAATCGTAAAAATCGTGATGTCACCATCGTATCCTTCGATCAGATGACCTTTTGTATCAAAGTGGAAGTTTTCAGCTGGTTTAGCTGTAACTTTGTCAATAATCTCAGCCCATTCGTAGCCTACGACACGCATTTTTTCCATAGTGGTTGCTAAATCATGCACTGGGCCTTTTTCACGATTGCGGATATAAATATCTGTACTGATCGAGTTTGCTTTCATTCCTTCTTCTAAAGCTTTTTCAGCAACATGGAAGTTAAAACTGTCTGTTCCATGCCCAATATCAAAAACTACCCCTCTATCATAGGCAAGCCAAGCAAAGTCTTTGATCTTATCTGCTTTTTGATTCAAAATGCCATTAGTCTTTCCATTAAAACAATGCGTTAATACATCACCTTTAGACATATGGGCTAATATCTCATCCAATTTAGGAGGTGCTGAACCAATATGCACCATCAGTGGAAGATTGTTATTACTTTTTTGAATTTTTTTTGCCATCTCTAACGGAGTGATGCCATTATCGCCAATTACAGTCTTACTCATACGAGCTTTGATTCCCACAACAAAATTTGGAAGTTCTGTTAATACGTTGTGAACTAATTCTTCTTTCACCTTGCTCAGATCTGCTAGCTCGTCTTGCTCAACAATACCCCATTTTGAAATATTAACTAATGCGTAAACGTTCGTTTTTGCTCGTTTTGCTAAGTTGTAAAATTCATGAATATTTTCAGCGCCTGTAGTACCTGCATCAATAACTGTTGTTACGCCTTTTTTGACACCAATTTCATCAGGAAAATCGTAATATAAAGTCATTTTTTCAAAACAATGAACGTGATCGTCAATCCAACCGGCTGATACATAGGCGCTAGAATCTAATTCAATCAACTCTTCACTATCTGCTACAATTTTATCTGCAACTTTAGCAATTTTCCCATCATTGATTGCTATTTCTATTGGTTTACCTTCAATAGTTTTGCCATTTTTTATAATTAAGTCGTAATTCATTTTATCCCCTACTTTTCTTTAAATCTAAATTTTGTCCAGGGTTTTACAAAATCCAGCAATAGTAATTCCTTCTCTGCTATTTGACCTACTTTGTTTTTACGGTCATCAGAATGTGGTTGTAAAACAATCTGCAATTCATTTTTGTATTTGCCAAATGCATCATTGCCGATCACAACATCTCCAATTTTAAACTCTTGCGTATTATCATGTGCTGGATTAGCTTGGTTTTTATATTTTTTACGAACTTCGGTGGAACGAACCATTTGATCTGTGATATCCCCACGCCGGAAATGTTGTTCCGTCAAAACGATTTTTTTTTCAATCTTATTTGCCTCTTCGGTAAATTCAATCGCCAATTCTAATTGATAACGATTTAAACGGCCTAATAATTCTAACTCTTCATCTGAGGCATAGGCATTCCCAATAATCACGTCATCGATCAATCCTGTTGCAAATAAATGTTTTGTTTGGATATCCGCAGGTAAATGTCGATGCATTTCTAATGTTGGTAAGCCATCGTTCACGTCCCAAGGCCCGATTGTTCCAACTTGTGAGTTAATAAATGCAGCTGTACGTATTCCATGTTTTTTATAGCGAATACTGCAACGTTCAAAGAAATCATACGGCAAGGCTGTCCCTTCTTGTGGATAAAAATTGTGACAGCCATAAAGAAATGGAACATTTGGTTCATACGTCAAAATATTATCTAGATATGCTACGTCATTACTCATATTCAATTCGATCGCTAAATCAAATGGATTAAACGTTAACTTCGCTTCTTTGCTGCCATCAAATCCAGCATCTAAACGAATTCCATCAGCTCCCGTTTCATAAAAGAAAGTTAAATCATCATATGAAATTTTCAGCTCATCAAAAATATTAGGTGCAACATCTAATATCGTTTCATAGCCTAAATTTTTTGCATAAGTGATCAAAGATTTAAATTTTTCTTTTACAGCCTCTTTTCCTTCTAAAACTTCTAACATACTCATAAAGATTCGCGAAAAACCACATTCACTAGCTTTTTTTAAATACGCTTTATCTTTGTCTATATCACTATGATCTGGATAAACAGATACACCTAATGCTCTTTTCATGACTTTTAGCCTCACTTTATATGGTCGAATTTATTACGATATTTAAAAGAAAGTACTGAACTACACAATATGGTTACGGTTCCTACTATGAATAGCGGTTGTTTGATCAAACTTCCAACCACGATCGATAAAAAAATCAACCCAATCGAAGCTATGCACAAATGTAGTAATCTTAATTCCATAAATTTTACAGGTAGCTTTTTTTTTCAATCATTACTTGACTAAGAATAAAAAATACAACAAACCAAATGATCATGATCTTATCACCAAGGAGGATAGTAACGCTACTACCCTCTCTTTCTTCTTAATTAAGCAGCTGTTTTTGCTTTTTGTTCAGCTACCAACTCTTCTGCTTCTTTGTCTAACTGCTGTTTTTCATATACTTTGAAGAATGGGTAGTATATCGCCAAAGTAATCGCGAAGTTGACGCAAACAAGCAGTGCTGCTGGAACGCTCCAGTTTGTGCTCATCCAAGCAGCAATCGGCGCAGGTATTGCAAATGGTAAACGCGCTGCCATCATTGGAATGACATTTGTCACAGTTAAGAAATAAGAAAATGTTGTTGTGATCAACGGTGCGACGATAAACGGAATCCCTAAAATTGGGTTCATTACGATCGGTGTACCAAAAATCACTGGTTCATTAATATTAAATAATCCTGGCAAGAAGGACAAACGCCCTAAACTTTTCAAGTATGTTGATTTAGAAAACATCATTAAAACGACTAAAGCTAAAGTAGTACCGGCGCCACCGATCCAGATAAACCATTGTAAAAATTGTTCAGTAAAGATATTAGGCAAATGATGAACAGATCCGCCTTCTTGGAAAGCCAGTGTATTCTCAGCAATCGACATATCCCAAAATGGTCTGATGACAGGCCCCATGATTGCTGGTCCGTGAATCCCTAAAACCCAGAAGAAACAAATCAAGAAGACTGTAAGCAGCCCGCCAAATAAGCTGTTTCCTGCTAATGTATCTTTCAAAGGCATTAGTAAAGTACTCAAGAAACCATTTAAATCAAAACCTAAAACATGTCTAATTACCCAGAATAGTAGTAAAATCACAGCTCCTGGAATCAAGGCAATAAACGAATTAGTAACTTCTGGTGGAACACCTTCAGGCATTTTAATTGTAATATTCTTTTGAATAAAAAAACGATAAATTTCTACAGAAACGAGCGCTGTCACTATTGCACCAAATAATGATGCAGAACCAATATTCGCCAAATTGATATATCGCCCAGCACCAATAACATCCTTCACATCTTCAAAAACCCTTATCGGGGGCGCAGCTGTTACCAAAAACGCCATAACTGCTAAGATCCCGCATGTTAAAGAATCTAACCTATAACTCGTTGCTAAAGAAGAAGCAATCCCAAATGTTGCATATAAAGCTAAAATCCCCATCGTATATCGTGATGGAATGTCCAAAACTGCCTGATAAGGTTCGATAAACTTCATATAGGCATCAATTGGAATATTCTGAAATATTGTGAAAAAAGCGCCTACGATCGTTAAAGGCATTGTTGCGATAAGTCCTTTTCGAATCGCCATCATATGTCTTTGAGAACCCAATTTATTGGCGATTGGCATCAGTTTTACTTCGATCCACTGCACAAATCCATTCATTTCTTTTGTCCTCCATTCAAAAAATTAGTATGAATAAAATATCAAATGATTTCCCACCCATAATAACATGATAACATTATGATGTAAACGCTTTTTGAAAGGAGGTAGTCCGGCTTTATTGAGTTTTAACTAGGCAAATCAACTGGGAATATTGCGCCAAAGATCATTGCGCCTAAAATCGCGCCACCAGCAATTGGTTTTTTCCACACGTAGAAAATCACAGCACCAATAATTGATCCAATACCGATTGGAGCAGAAGCGCCACACGCACTGATAATGATCAATGGACCCAAGAAACGACCAGAAGCATTCCCAGCGCCCATCATAATATCTGCACCAAATGTAGAATTTGACTGATTAATTGTAAATTTGCGAATCATAATAATAATTCCACCGATAATCAAACCAAGAACCATTCCAGTTAATAAAGAAAGTCCAAAGTTTTCAACAGGCGCTGTGATCCCCATACTTAAAAGAATTGCTGGAACTCCAATACCAACTCCTGTTAAAATCGCGCCACCAATATCCAAAATACCAACTAATGATCCTTCTAAAATACGTGCAAATAAGAAACTTGCACCAAATGCAGCCGCAGCCCCATATGAACCACCGTCCATACCAGCTTTCAACATAGCAACGATTGCCACTTCATTAAATGCTCCAACGCCATGCTCCATGTACATATGGGTTCCAGCAAATACGCCCGCTGACAATAAACCGACTAAAATCGGGAATGACCAGTCAGCAAACCAAAAATTCTTTTTTTCTAATTCTACTATCTCATCCATCACAGTTCCTCACTCTCTACTTAATTATTTGCCAATGCTAAAAACATCATGCATGTTTTGCAGCCAACCTGGAATCTGCAAACGGAAACTTTCAATCATTTGTAAATCGAAGCCTCGGAAAAAAGCACTAAATACAAACAATAGGATTACTGCTGCCATCATACTTTTAGTTACTTTGTTCCAACCGATCTCATCGACACCTTTACCGATTAGAATTCCCAATACAACACCTGGAACTGCATTACCCATAATCATTGTCGCAAGACCTCCGAAAATCGTTGCCCAAAGTCCAGAACGTTTTCCAGCATCGATTGCCGCTAACCAGAATAGCACTGGCATTACAGTATTAATTAAAAGATTCGCTGCAGGTACTAAAACTGCAACCGCCGTTACTTGCAGTGATTCTGGAATTGCCGAAGCAGTTGTATTTAAAAAAGCCACAACTAACATCCCGATAATCGCTCCTGAAATTCCCATTTTTTTAGGATTGTGCATCGTTTCTGCAACATTTTTATTTTTTACTAGTAAAGCTGCTGCTGCCCAGTTAGGAATGACACGATGATCCACGTCTTGTGTAAATGCCCCAGCTCCAACCGTTGATGCCCAAGCATTGAAGAAGAACCCTAATCCAAAGGAAAAATGACTAGCTGCATCTCCTTCACAAGCGTTCATTTCACCTAATGTTCTAAAAGCACCTAGCCCTTGTGTGCTTGGCGCATGAAACATCCTTGCAGCTCCTGCTCCTGCTGCAAAACCAACAACTCCCCCAATCAATAATGACTTGAGTAAAACGACTAAAACATCCATCTAATTTGCCTCCTTATGCATTCTTTTTTTCTTTCCAAAAGGGATAGGAAAACCATTTGGATCGGCAACTCTTTTTTCTACAAACGGAATCGTTTCCATCTCAATCAGC
Source organism: Enterococcus sp. AMC1251 (assembly GCF_058216535.1). Classification (NCBI taxonomy): domain Bacteria; kingdom Bacillati; phylum Bacillota; class Bacilli; order Lactobacillales; family Enterococcaceae; genus Enterococcus; species Enterococcus sp. AMC1251. Next base: position 2,996,475 of record NZ_CM177098.1, read on the forward strand.
GTGATCTCAACTTCAACATCCAGTAGTACACGATAATCTGTACGTGTACGGGGTAAAAAGAAAAAGAAAAAACGTTCTGTGAAGGTTTCTTGATCTGCTCTTACGACCTGAATATCCAATGGTTCAATTCGAACGATTACATCATCCTTTTCTTTTAATACACGATTATGGATTTGATTTAGTGCATTGGCGAAAGCCAGGTTTTTTTCTTTCCCTGTTCCTTCGACTTGAATGACTTGACGTTTTTTTACTGTTACTTTCTCCATTTGGTTTTCCTCCTACTACTTTAGTGGTTAGGCGTTCTTTTTCAGGTACGCTTCTACTATACGTTTCCCTAATTCTTCTTGATCCATAAAACCAAAGCCTAAAACGATTTTCCCATCATTGATCGCAGTTACACCTTCGTCGATTGAGCGCATACCGTGACGTTCTGGATAGCCATATTTTGTAGCAGCTGTTAAGGCTCCTGCACCGCCGCTTCCGCAAAATGAAATACCTAAATCAGCATTTTCTTGCTGCATGACATCTCCTAAACGCATATCTGCACCCATTCCTGGTACAACAACCGCTTTGCCTCCTGCTGCCTCTACACCTTTTGCTACATTTTGTCCTTTACCTAAACGATCTGCGATTACTACTGTTATCATCATCTATTCCTCCATTTTTTTATTTAAACACTACACAGTCCTTACTTCAATTCTTCTTACTAGATTTCGTTTTGTCTTGCTGCTTCAAAATGAATCGATAATACGTACATTTCATCTTGCGGCAGATTTCCAATGTGCTGAACAACTTTATCAGCAATTGTTAAGGCCTCTTTCGATACTTCTTCAAACATTATCGGATCAACACCAGACATTTTTTCTCCAGCGATCGAGCGTTTAATCATTTCATTGACGTGATTGATCAAGATCGTCCATTGTAATTCAGTCGGTTGGATTGTTTCTTCCTGCAACAGCCCACTAATTTGCTCAAGTGCTGCCTCTAACTTAACTTTATTCGGACTTTCATCAATGATTTTTTTAGCATCATCATTTAACTTCATGCGTGTACTCCTCTCTTATATAATTCAATAAAGCAGTAATTTCTGCTTGATTAACCATTAAATCATTTTTAGCAAAAATCCGTTCAATTTGTTCTACTAATTCTTGCTGAGCTAACAATGTTTCTTTTACGATATTCCCTTCATTCTCATATTGACTATCAAACGTGATTCGGTGAACCATCAGCATCACATGAAGTAAAAATGCTTCTTTATATTCTTGCGTTAATTTTTCGGCGAACGCTTTAAGTAATTCTTCGTAAATCACGTATGTACGCACGAGAATATCCCGACTTTCCTCTTCGATTCCTTGTGTTTCTTTCACTTGTTGCCTTGGAATCAAACGAGGTACTTTTCCAGTTTGGGCATGAGTCAAAATTTTATTGACTTCTTCTTGAATATTGTGAACATCGGCTTTTGTTGGTAATGGATTAACTTTAATAAACGGCCGATTCACAATTTCGATTGGAAAAATACTCAAAACCAAATCCGGATTTTTTTCTTCGATTACATCTACAGCATTTAAAACCGAAGCAAATCCAGCAATCTCAACATTCGAAACTTCTTCTAGAATTTTCTGTTCAATCAAACTCGTCACACCTAACCCTGTTGAGCAAACATATACGATCCTTACCACATTGACTTCAAGAAGATTTTTTTCATATGCAACTAAAAAGTGCAAAGCGATATAGGCAATAAATGAATCATTAATCAATAAAGCTGACCCCACTATATCGCTTTGGCTAGCAAGTTGAATTGCTGAAAATAATTGCGGATACTTCGCCTTAATGTCATCAACAAACGGATTATACTCATTTATAAAAAGATGTCTTTTTGTTAAACGTAAGGACAAATGAGCGAAAAGATTCGTAAATAACTGACGATCACGATAAAAAGGAAAATTGATTTCTTCTGAGACATCTTTAATCAACTGTTCTGTCAATCCGACAATGTCTTGTTGATTATTTGCAACAAACACATCACTATAAATATAAAAATATTCATCTGCCAAAAGCGGCAACTCATAATGATCAAAGACTTTCTTCATCAATAAAAATGGCAACTCTTGTTTTTTCAGCAGTACTTTTTGGTTTGTCAGCATTTTATACCCGCCAACTGTATGATGGCGCTGCATTCTGGAAGCTGCAGTTGCAACACGTAATGTGATTGAAAGTATTTCAGCATAATTGAATTGATCAAATAAAGAAGGGTCTAACAAACCTGTCATTTCTTTTAACGCAACTTGATAGATTTTTTGAAAAATCGTATTAACACCAACATGAACTTCCTGTAACTTCTTCTGTTGTCCTGATTGAACAAAATAACTCATGATTTGATAAATATCATACTCGGTTATTTCTTTTTGTGTGATGTACTCCATCAACAGACGTATTTTGCTTTCTTCACCAATGATCGAAAATCCCTGCCGACTTTGGCGATTAAGTGCAAGTTCGTACGTTTGGATCAATTCTTCTACACGATCTAAATCACTGACGATTGTATTTCTGCTAACTTGCAAGTCCTCCGCCAGCTCTTGCGACGTTAAACAGTTCGATGCTAATAGCAATCGGAAAATCAACTGATTTACTCGCAATTCTTGATCTGGATAAGTTTCGAATCGTTCTACTTCAATGATTTCATTTTTCAAAGTTAAACGCTCTGAATCAGGTATTTCTAGCCAGATTCCTTTATTGCGGCGCGTCTTAAGCAAAACGTTTTGTTCTTTGAACCAATCTCGCACATTTTCTAAATCATATTTGATCGTCCGCACACTAACATGAAATGTTTCTGCCAATTCTTTTGTTGTAACGCTGTCTTCTAAATCTAAAAGTAATAACAAGATTTTTATTTCTCGTTTTGATAAGTGCAGTGACATATACTCACCAACTTTCTTTCCCTTACACTTGAACTATAGCTTGATTTTTATTGCATAACAATACAAAAAAGTTGCACTTACACAAGTGCAACTTTCTTAGTATACTATTTTTTTCAGAAAATTTGTATTCCCTAAATTGTTATTTTATAAGATATCCTACATCGATTTCAAGCATTGTCACTAGATTTATCAGTCTTTTTTCTTAGTGCAAAAAAATTATTCATTAATGCATTCTTATTGCACCAACTAGTGCAACAAGAAAAAAATAGTTTTATCATTAATCATACAACAGATAATGAGTTGCACTTCATTTCATAACAAAAAAGAAGACCGAAGTCTTCTTTTTTGCCACAGTATTTATAAAAATAAATAGATAACATCTTCTCCACAAAAATATTTATCCGACACGCCTACATCCGGTAGGTATGATTTAACATATGTGCCTCTGTTGTTTTGTCAATCACTAGCCGTCAAAACGGAACAGCCGAAGCTATCTGATTGAGTCAACTCGTCGCATGAGGATAACTTTAACATAGATAGATCTCAATTGCAATGTCTTTATGATTTATTGTCCTCTTCCAACCAATTAGCGTAGAGGTGGTCCATCAATCCTAGAGTATCTAGTGTCATTTTCTTAGTCATAATAGGACTTTCCAACAGCTGATTTTGAAGACATTCGTTGACATGGTCTACTTCAAAAACAAACTCACTGTCAAATTCACTTGATAAAGTTTCTTGACTACCATCTTCGTAATAAATCATCGCTTGCTTAGTCTTCCAGAAATACGGTATTTCTATACGACCTTTTTCACCATAGATGGTCATTTTACTTGGAATATCTAAATTCACGGAGATGAAAATAGTTCCTAGCACCTGATTTTGAAACTTCAGAGCCAGATTTACTTGATCATCCGTTGCACCTGTTCTTCTTGTAGAATTGCCATGGTATTCCGCAATCGGTTGATCTAGTACAAATTGCATGTATTGTATAGGATAACTGCCTGATCCATAAAGCGTGCCACCTCCAGCATCTAATGAATGAAACCAACTGATATGATCAACATTAGGATACGAGGTTACAGACTGCAACCAATGTACTCGGCCAATTTTATTTTGCTGAATCACTTTTTTCACTTGTAAACTAATTGGTAAAAAAACAGCTTTTTGCGCTTCCATTAAGAAACAACCATTTTTTTGTGCCAATTCAAAAAGTTCTTCTGCTTGAGTTAGCCTAAGAGTAAACGGCTTCTCTACTAAAACATGCTTCTTATATGTTAATGCCATTTTTGCCGCTTCATAATGTCCTTTATTATATGTAGCCACATAGATAATATCTATCTCATCATCCATACATAATTCCTCATAACTACCATAAACTTTAGCGATATTCAATTCTTCTGCCATTTTTACCGCCTTATACAAAGTACGCGATGCAATGGCTACAGATTCACCTAAACAACTTTTTTTAATTCCTTCTACAAACCGGGGAACGATTTGAGCAGTACTCATTATACCATAGCGAATTTTCTTCATTCTTATTCAACCCCTTCAAACTATACTATAACGATAAACTCTGAAAAATTCAAAAAATACTTTTCGACTACAGTTATCCTACTTTAGACAAATTTAGAGCCTGAGCCCAAAAAACTAAAATTAGTTTTTTGGGCTCAGGCTCTAAATTAAAATAACCGGCAAAAATAGAAGCAAGTCCTTTGGAAATAAACTTCTACACCATCCGACCTAATCAATCTTCAATTTTCTAAATATAATATTCGCAAATTGTTTAATCTAGTCATTCCCCTAATTTTCAATCCGCTGTTTACGAATATTTATGTATATCTTTATCTATGTACTACTCCCCATTTAACGAATACCAATACTTATTTTCAGTGCTCGGTTGACCTTCGACATATCGTCTTCTTGTAACTGACAAATTTTGTGAAGAATTCTTTCTTTATCTAGTGTTCGGATTTGCTCTAGCAATACCAATGACGGCGTCATACGATCATCATGAGGTATGTCTACTTTGACTTGCGTCGGCTGCATTTTCTTATTTACATTTCTAGTAATAGGCGCAACAATTAACGTTGGACTAAATAAATTCCCCTTATTATTTTGAATGATCAATACTGGTCTAATCCCTCCTTGTTCTGAACCAACAACAGGTGAGAGATTTGCATAAAAGATTTCTCCCCTTCTCATCATAATACTTTACCCTCCTAACTAATCAAAAACTTCTTCCGTGTAAATTATATCATGCTCATCTAGTAGAGTTTCCCAAAATTTTATACCAACCTATGAAAACTTTGATAATCTCTACAAAAAAAGGATTTCATGAGAAAAAAAATTATGTTTTTTTATCAAAAAAAATTGTAATATACATTCGTACATTTATTCCACCAATCCAAAAAAATAAAAAAATATATCTAAATAAAAATAAAAAATTATCAACATAAATAAAAAGAACGTTGTCTCTCATTATCTTGTAATAAAAAAAACAACAAATAAAAATCATCAAAATACCCACATATATTTTCTTATTCCTATTTAAAATAGAATATATATATGAATAAATTGATTAAAAAGAAGAGACTTGTTTATAGATCTGTTAAAACGAAATAACATTTCTCATCAAATTCTTATTTTATATTTTCTATTATTCTATAAACAAAGAGAGAAATCAGAATAACTCTTGTTTCTGACTCCTCTCTTTGCTATTATTTTTCTAAATTATTGTGGCATTTCATTTCAATTTATCTTTTATATCTCATTTAAAATACTAGCTACTTTCGTGGTAATCAAATCAATAGCCACATGATTTTCTCCACCTTCTGGAACAATTACATCAGCATAACGTTTCGTTGACTCAATAAATTGATGGTACATCGGTTTCACCACTGTTAGATACTGTTCTATAACAGAATCTAATGTTCTCCCCCGCTCTTCCATATCACGTTTGATTCTGCGGATAATACGGATGTCATCATCTGTATCTACATATAACTTAATATCCATCAACTCTCTTAAACGAACATCTTCTAAAATCAAAATACCTTCTAAAATAATTACTTCCTTTGGTTCTTGAATAATAATGTCGGAACTTCTTGTATGTGCAACATAATCATACACTGGTTTTTCAATTGTTTGATAGTTTATCAATTGCTGTAAATGCTCGATCAACAAATCTGTATCAAAAGCAAACGGATGATCATAATTAGTTGCTAATCGTTCTTCAAAACTCAGATGGCTTTGGTCTTTATAATAAGAATCTTGTTCTAGCATCATAATAGAATGATTGGGAAATTGATTGAATATCGCCCGACTGACACTAGTTTTCCCACTGCCGGAACCGCCAGTAACACCAATCACGATTGGTTGAGTATTTTTCATTCAACGAAACCTCTCTTTTATATGTAATAGTCATATTAACCTTTTTCTATTATAATAGAAACTAAGAAGAAAGCTACAATTTTATCTATTATTTTTTGGTAACCAAGTATTATTCAGTTTCATCAGAAGGGAAAAATAGTATGGAGATTAGAGAAATTCAAGAACTTCAAAAAACTCATTATGACTTATTATTATTAGCTGATCCAAATAATCTGTCGGTAAACGACTACGTAAAACGTGGCTTAAGTTTTGAAATGATTCTCAATGAAACAATCACAGCAATTTTAGTATTACTTCCAACAAGACCTGAAACACTCGAAATCGTCAATGTAGCCGTATCAGAAAAGTATCGCGGACAAAATCTTGGTGAAAATTTGATCCAATTTGCATTAGCTCATGCTCGGAAGAATTATTACAAAACAGTAGAAATAGGTACTGGAAGTACCAGTTTTGGACAATTATATTTATATCAAAAATGTGGCTTTCGGATGACAAGTATTGATCGTAACTTTTTTCTTCGCCACTATAAAGAAGAGATTATCGAAAATAAGCTTGTTTTGAAAGATATGGTTCGATTAAGTATTGATGTGTAAAATAGTAACTAAGTAATCAGGAATTTTTAAAGTTCTCCTCGATTGGTTGTTCCAGAATACTAAAAATGTCATCTAAACGACTAATTTCATAGGTTGGCTGAATAGCTGATGTAGACGGTTGTTGTGACGGATTTAACCACAGAGTCTGAATCTTCGCTAAATTACCTCCTTGAATATCGGAAGCAAGTGAATCACCAATAATTAGTGTTTTTTTTCGTTCAAAATTTGGTATCCGTTCAAAAACATAATCAAAATATTCTTTCATCGGCTTTTGATAGCCTACTTCTTCTGAAACAAAGATATCGTCGAAAAATGTTGTCATTTTAGAATCATCCAATCGTTGATACTGCGTTTTTGCAACACCATTTGTGACAATATACAATTCGTAATCCGGTTTAAGTCGTTCAATAATTTCTTTACTATTTCCTAACAAATCATGCCCTTGACTTAAATGATAGCGATACTGCTCCCCCATTTTTTTCCCATCTACTTTTTTATTCAACTGAGTAAACAGCAAACTAAAACGTGTATCTGTCACTGTTTTTTTGTCTATTTTTCCTTGTTCAAACTCTCGCCATAATTGGCTGTTGATTTTTTTATACGTTGCTTCTATTTCATCTGTCAATGTTAGTTCTTCTTCTTGAAATAGGGCTTGTAGAGCTTTTTTTTCTGCTATTTGAAAATCTAGTAATGTATCATCAACATCAAATAATAATGTTTTAAATCTCATATTCCACACTCTTTTCTTTTTTATGCACGGTAAAATAAGGCAATAATGTCTGTAATTCTTGTTGGCTTAAAGAACGGTATTCTCCTAAACCAAGCGTTTGATCTAGATGAATTGGTCCCATCGATAGACGTTTTAAGTACGTTACTTTTTTCCCAACAGATAAAAACATCTTTTTAACCTGATGGAATTTCCCTTCGGTGATATCTATATAAGCATGACTTATATTTTTTTCTGAAGATAGAATTGTAAGTTCAGCTGGTTTACATTTTTTACCGTCAGAAAATACAACGCCTTCAGCAAAGACTTCACGGTCAAATGCAGTCAAAGGTTCATTAACCATAACTTCATAACGCTTTGAAACTTTTTTTTGAGGCAATAATAATTGATATCCCAACTGACCATTATCTGTAATTAGCAACAATCCTTCTGTATCACGATCTAATCTCCCCACTGGATACAACCCAGCTCTTTGATCACTTGCGCTGATTAAATCGATGACAGTTTGATGCTGAGCATCTTTCAACGCAGTCACAACTCCTTGAGGTTTATTCAACATATAGTAAACATGTGTCTCTTGTTGAATTTTTTTATTCCCGATAAAAATATCCTGTATTGTTGCATCTACATTCTGACTTTCATCTATAATGACTTGTCCATTAACGGTGACTTGCTTGCTGCGGATCAAGGCTTTGACTTTTCTTTTAGAGCCGATTTTTTCTTGTTCTAATAATTTATCTAAGCGCATTAGTTTTCCTCATTTCAAGTAATATTTTAGTACAAAATTTGGATAATGAAAAGAAAACGATTCATATTCCACTAATTAAAACTTTAAGTAATATTTAAAACGCAACCTCTTCTCTTTCACTTTCCTTGACTTAACTTTTGATTCGCGTTATGGTTAATATAGAAAGTGAATAAGGTTTCTCAAAAACAGCGTAATGACCTGGGAGAGAATAAGGTATCATATGGAATTTTCCCCTGGATAATTGTGCACAATTATTCGGGATTTTTTGTTTTTGCAATACGTTTTGTAAGAGCTGCTTGTTCGTTTCACATCTGAACCAGAAAACCTTAGCTAAGTTATGCTTTTACAGTTTTACAATAAGCGTCAGCAAAACTCCTTTTTTCCATCATGTTGTGTTTTGCAGATAACCAAATACAAATTCATTTTGATTTATTTAGCTACATGGGCTAGTTCTCCAGAACTAAATAAGCCTATTAAGCTTTAAATTTAAGGAGGATTTTGGTTATGTCAGTATCGTTAGAAGTTAAAGAAAGAGCTGTCCGTCCACGTTCACTAAGAAATCAACTACGTCACACAGGTCAAGTACCTGCAGTCGTATATGGGTATGAAATCGAAAGTACACCTATTTCAGTTGAAGAAAAAGAACTAACAAAGATTTTGCGTGATAATGGTGTCAACGCTGTAATCACAATGAATATTGGCGGAAAAAAAATCAACACTTTAATGTACAAAGCGCAATTAGATACGTTTACAAGTCAAATGAAACATGTTGAATTTTTAGCTGTGAACATGAAAGAAGCTACAGAAGTAGAAGCAGAAATCGTTCTTGTCGGTGAAGCTGAAGGTGTTAAAGTTGGTGGCGAATTAATCCAAAACTTATACAATGTATTAGTTTCAGCAACTCCAGATAAATTACCAGAACGTGTCGAAGTCGATATTACTAAACTTGCGATTGGTGATGCAATTACCGTCGCTGATCTACCAAAAAATAAAGATTACGACATCATTACTGACGGTGAAGAGCAAATCGTCGCAGTTACAGAAGCGAAAGCCGCAACCGAAGAAGGAAGTTCTGACGAAGCAGCTGAACCAACAGTGATTGGTGAAAAACCAGAATAATTGGTTGCTTAAAAATAGATTCCGTGAGATAAGGTCTTTTGGCCTTATCTCTTTTTTAATAAGATATCTCTCAAGTTATTTTCAGCGCTACATTTGCTTTTTTTACCAAACACCACAGAAGCGAGTTTTAACTAAATAAGGTATACTATTGATAGTAGATAGATAAAGGAGGGCGAATAGATGATTGAAAGTTTTGATAGCGAACGTAGTCGTTACGCTTCCTTAGGTGTAGTTGAAAGCTTACCTGGCGCTTTGATTGACAGTATCTGGCTGATTATTGATTTGGATTTAAAAGGAGTTATTCCTCTTACGAACATGCTGTATTTTGATTTGATCGATAACGGCGGAAAAGTAACTGTTCATTTTTCACAAGAAATCAGTGATGTCCAAATGGCCGTTGACTTGCCTTTCACTTATTCTGAAGAATATCCATCACAAGTTTTTGCTTTTGATGATGGTCATAAAGAAACGATTTTATTACCAGCTGAAATGATAGAATAATAAGCAAAAAATCGGAACAAAGATCCATGAGTGCTACCGCCTTCATGGATCTTTGTTCCGACCTCAACTCTTAGTATGTTTTTATTAAGCTATTCGTTTCGCAATAAACGAATAGATTGCAATGCAGATGATCGCACCAATCAATGCAGAAATGATTGGAAATCCACCAATAATTGGACCAAAATCGCCTAAAAGCATCGTACCTAGCCAGCTTCCGATAAATCCAACGATGATATTGCCGATCACACCACCCGGCACATCTCTCCCTAGAATTGATCCAGCAATCGCACCCAACACACCGCCGACAATTAATGACCAAATAAAACTAAGCATAGTAACCTTCCTCCTCTAAATCAAATACAACGATCTATTATTGTAACGTACGTGTATTGTTTTCTTGTTTTTTATCATTTTCATTATCATCTTTTTTCTTGTTCTCGAATTTTTCTTCGTATTGTTCTTTTGACATGACATCATCCACATTCATGTTAAATTCAATAACGTCTAATCCGGTCATATTTTTCACTTCATCCGCAACTTTTTTAGTCGCTGTATCGAATACTTGGGCAATATTTTTTCCATATTCCCCAATGACATCTAAATCAATAGCTACTTGTTTTGTTCCAACTTCAGCACTGATTCCTTTCGTTGGATTGTTTCCATTCGTAAATTTGTCGGTCAAGTTTGTAATTGCATTTCCGCTCAATCCTAAGATACCAGGTATTTCTGATACGGCGATGCCAGCAATTTTTTTCACGACTTGATCGTCAAATGTTAATTTTGTTTTGATCCCATTTGCATTTGTTTCCTCAGTTGTGTTTCCATTTGCTTTGTTATCCATTTTCTTCTCAACCTTTCTGATTTTGATTCAATTTATTTTACCTTTCAAAAAAAGCTTGTATAGAAGCTAAAATTGAAGAGATAGAGCGTTTTTCATCTTGCGTTTTGCCTATAAAATAGCCGATTCCTGTTAAAACGACAAGCAAAACTGTTTTCCAAAAACCAATCGTCATAAAAAATATGGCCATTAGGACGGCTAAACTAGTGAATATGATTTGATTGCGGTAAGGAGCTACTATTCGTTTTTTCACTATTTTTCCTCCTTTTAAACCACTCGAGACTCTTTTTTACTGATTGGCAACAAGGATGATTCTGCTTTTTTCTTTTTGAAAATGACTTTTATTTTATTTGTCTCAATCATCACCATATTCTGTAACGCTTGTGGGATTAATTCTTGAATTAGTTTCCCCTCACTTAATAATTGCTGCTGTTTTTCACCTGCTATGTTGACTTCAATAGTTGCTTTTTGTTTTTTTGTCAACTTTACTTTTACTTGAGTATCATCAATATTTGCAATTTCTTGTAATGAAGATCTGACAATCGATTCTAGTGTATTCAACGGTAAGTTGACTTGCCCAGTGTCTTTTTTTATGTTGATTTGTTTTTTGGTGACTGGTTTGAATAAAATCATCAAAAAAGTCAATAACAATAGTGCTAATAGAACAAAAAGAACAACTTGGTATAAATAAAACAACCAATCATATTGAAATAGTAAATTATTGAAAAACATGGTCACAACGTCCAAATCTACCATTTGAGAATATAAACCGACAATCCCAAAAATCCCTGCTATTAACAATAAAGCTATAAGTCCTTTGATCACTCGCATGAATTTCCCCCTCCAACGTTGTTTGTTCTTTTACAAAAAAAGTTTTTCTTCTCTACACAAACTATGTTAAACGCATTATTCGACAATTACAAAAGATATGCATGCTCCTTGTTGGATTTTTTTATTATTCCCATCTAAATACATACTATAAACACTAACATGAATACATTTAACACCTTATTATAAATACTAAAAAAGCAAGTTGAGTTATAAAATTCCTTAACGATCAACTTGCTTTTTTAGTTTTTCATCAATCATTCAACATATGCTAAACGATACGAAACGGTTCTTCCAAAAGGAAACACCTGTAGTTCTTTTAATTGATCTGTCTTAAGATAACCGATCGCCCCTTGATAAAGAGGCAAAACAGCTGCATCTTTTTCAATTAATGTTTCTTCTAATTCCTTTAATTTATTCCAGCGTTTTTCTGCTGAATTCGCTAAAGTAATTCTAGCCTCATTCAACCCCTTATCATATTCAGGATTGTTATAACCAGCAGTATTCAAACCGCTCTTAGAATCATAGAACTCTAAGAAATTAATCGGATCAGCATAATCTGGCGTCCATGTACCAAAAACAAGATCGAAGTCACTAGCAGTTTGTAAATCCAAACGATTTTGTAATGGTACAGATTTTAATGTGATTGTTAACCCCGGGAGATTTTGTTGCAACTGTCCTTGAACATATTCGATGGTCTTTTTTGCAAGTGCAGAATCGGCTGAAAGTAATTCTAATTCGATCTCTTCTTTGCCTAATTCTTTCTTAGCCGTTTCCCAATTTTTTTGAGCAGCTTTCAAATCAAACGGGAGAAAGTCACCATTTTCTTTACGGAAATCCTCGCCATTCTTAGGATCTTTCGCAAAATCTTTAGGTACAAAACCATTGATAGCAGTTGAACCATCGCCCAAAATATCTTTAGCGAATGTTTTTTTGTCGATTGCTTGTAAAATCGCTTTACGAACATTTACATTACCCGTCACATCTCGTTTGTGATTAGGGCTTAAATAGCCAACCATCGCTTTAGGCGTAAAATAAGCTTGTGGAGAATCTTTATATTGCAATGCGTACGTATCTGCTAAAACAGTATAATCTAAGTCTCCTGCATCAAACAGATTTGTCCCAGTGCCGATTTCTTTAACAACTTGAACCTCAATTGTATCTAGTTTGACATTTTTTTGATCCCAATAATTTTTGTTTTTCGTTAGTGTCCACTCTTCTGTATTACCATCCCAACCAGAAATCACAAATGGACCATTACCAACAAAGGTATCCGCAGAAGTTCCATACGCTTCACCTTTTTCTTTGACGAATTTTTCATTTTTAGGCATAAATGGCGTTCCTACCAAGACTTGAGCTAAGTAAGGTATTGGGTATTCCAGGGTCATTTCTAAGGTTTGATCATCTATTGCTTTCACTCCAAGTTCATCGAGTTTCGCTTGTCCTTCACGGATTTTTCGACCATTTTTGAAAATATCCATTTGATTGCTACTACTTGAACCAAAACTTGGGTCTACAACATTTTTGAATGATGAAACAAAATCACCTGCTACAACAGGATCGCCATTGCTCCATTTTGTATCTTTTAATTTGAACGTGTAAACTAATCCATCTTCACTAACCATCGGGTCACTGGCCGCCACTGCCAACTCAGGATCGTTGCTTTTATCCATACGATAAAGTCCTTCAACGACCTGACCAATCATATCTGAGCTATAAACATCTGTATAATGAGCGCTGTCCAACGTTGACAATTCTCCACCAGAAGCGACTTTGATTACTTGCGTCTGAGCCGTTTTGTCGCTATTGTTTTTTTCATCCGATGAACTTGTCCCTTTTCCTCCACCACAAGCAGTCAATAGCAAACTCGCTGCCAATACAAAAATACCAAACTTTTTCTTCATTATCCAATTCCTCCTCTTTTTTAAAACTGAACAGAATGCATCATTTCTTAGTAATTTAGAAAATCACCTTAAAGGTCATTTCTTGATTTTCAAATAATCTATTCTGTAAAGCTAGATAATTTACAATTTTTCAACGACATAACGAAAAATGGCCATCTCTTGTTCTAAATAATCATAAGCAAAATCAGGATGCCATTGTACACCTAAAAATACTAAACTCGCATCTTTGCTTTCTACACCTTCAATAATACCATCTTCACTACGAGCAGTGACCTTTAGTCTTGTTGATAATTTTTTTACCGCTTGAAAATGAAACGAATTGACAATTGTTCTTTCGCCGTAGATTTCACGTAAAATACTTGTGTCTTCTGTATGAATTTTATGTGTCGGAATTTCTCTAGATATCGGCACTTGCATATGGGCAATTTTCGTGTCATTTAAATAGCTGATATCTTGATATAAACTACCACCGAGAGCGACATTAACTAGTTGCAGCCCACGGCAAACGGCAAAAATCGGCTTCTTTTGAACGATAGCCGCATCTATCAAAGCTAATTCAAATTGATCTCTTTCTTTCGATAGCGAAGCTTCTTCAACTTGAATGGTTTCTCCATATAATGTCGGCGACACATTTTGCCCACCAGCTAAAATCAATTTATCGATCTGGTTAATATAATCCTTAGCCAAATCAGGAGCACCCACTGGTAAAACCAAGGGTAAACCACCAGCATTTTGGACTGCTTTCACATAACCACAAGGAGTGTAACTAATCGGTAAATGGTACAATTGTGCTCCTGCATCTTCAATTTCGTTGGCAGCAATTCCAATAATTGGCCGTTTCAATTGGCACCTCTCCTTTTTACTTTCCGATAATAATTGTAACTAGTTTATCAGATATATATGCGAAAGGGTAGTACTAATAAAAACAGTGCGATAGTTTTTATCTATCACCATTTACTTACTTTTTAATAGAAAAGAATTATTTCTATTTTACCTCAACTTTCCTTAATCAGTTACTTTTATGCTTAAAACGAACTATTTTCTAAATTTTCTAAACAAAGAGTTGTTGACAAGTAGAAAAACTGGTGGTAAAGTTGTACAAAACAAAGAACAGAAGAGTACCTTTATTTTTTCATTGAAGAGAGTCTTTGGTTGGTGAAAAAAGACAAAAAGATAAAGCGAACCACATCTGGGAGTTAACTTTTTGAACGTATCAGTAGGAAAGTTCGGGCATGCCCGTTACAGCATTGGAAGTCTATACGACTTCATGAGGTTATCGTTGTGAAGCGATAATAAATAAAGGTGGAACCACGAATTTTACGTCCTTTGGCAAATAAGCCAAAGGACTTTTTGTTTACTCATAAATTTCGGCATTAACCTTAATACAAGATAAAATGATCAACAAAACAAAAACGTATAAACAGAACAAGTAATCACAGACCATTTCCTGACAGAGACTTTTTTATTCGCTGAGAAAAAAAGCTGGAAACCTTTGATGAACACATCTGTTTCAGTCACCTTCTGAATCAAGTAAGAAGATGCGGCATTCTCCGTTATCAGAAAAGAATCTTTAGCTTACTAAAGATTCCATGAGGTTAATCCTGTGAGGGATTAACAAATTGAGGTGGAACCACGATTATTTCGTCCTCTTGGCACATTAGCCAAGAGGATTTTTTATTTATGCTTAGAAAAAAATTAAAAACAATTGGGGGAAAAATTATGAACTACGTTTTAGACATCATGCCGGCTTTATCAGACGGTGCACTCATGACATTGAAAGTATTTATTTTTACACTATTAGGCTCGATCCCACTTGGGATTTTAGTTGCATTCGCCTTACAAACAAATTTTAAACCGTTGAATTTTCTGATCACCATTTATATTTGGCTAATGCGGGGAACACCATTATTATTACAACTTATTTTTGTTTTTTACGGGTTACCATTGATTGGGATCGTCTTTGAACGATATGATGCAGCTTTGTTCGCTTTTATTTTAAACTATGCAGCCTATTTTGCAGAAATTTTTCGCGGTGGGATTCAATCAATTCCAGAAGGTCAATATGAAGCAGCTAAAGTTTTACGTTTAACGCGATTTCAAACGATCTCCAGGATTATTCTACCCCAAGTGATCAAAGTCGTCTTACCTTCAATCGGTAATGAAGTGATTAATTTAGTTAAGGATACTTCTTTGATTTATGTACTTGGTTTAGGAGATTTATTACGCGCAGGGAAAATTGCGATGAGTCGTGATGTAAGTTTATTGCCCTTGGTTTTAGTTGGTGTTATTTATCTATTATTGACAGCTGTGTTGACTTTAGCTTCGAAAAAATTAGAAAAACACTATCAGTATTATAAATAAGCGGAACGTTGTTACCAGATATCATGTCTAGCTCCGCGGGCTACCTCTTCGGGAAAAAGATAAATTATGATTGAGGCAAAAAACACCTCATTCATAATTTCCTATTTTCCTGTCAGAGCTGAACGAGCCTGTTACGCTTTGAATCATATCTAGCTCCGCGGGCTACCTCTTCGGGAAAAAGATAAATTATGATTGAGGCAAAAAACACCTCATTCATAATTTCCTATTTTCCTATCGGAGCTGAACGAGCCCGCTACGCTTTTAAATTTAGGAGGAAAATTATGTTACTAATAAAAAATTTAACTAAAAGTTTTGATGGTCGTCGTATCATCGATCAATTGAATTTAGAAATCAAAGATGGAGAAATATTGACAATTGTCGGACCTTCTGGCGGTGGAAAGACAACTTTATTACGTTGTTTAGCGGGTCTAGAGACAATCGATTCTGGTGAACTGACGATGGATGGTGTGCCTTTTAATCCTGTTGAAATGGATAATGCGCACCAAGTCGTTGGAATCGTTTTTCAGGATTTTCAATTATTCCCTCACCTTTCAGTTTTAGACAATATAACGTTAGCACCGATTCTTTCTTTAAAACAAACGAAAGAAGCCAGTGAAGTTGAAGCAATTGATTTACTGACAAAATTTGGCCTCAGCGGAAAAGAGCGCTTGTATCCTTATCAATTATCTGGGGGTCAAAAGCAACGAGTAGCTCTCGCCCGTGCCCTTGCCGTGAAACCTAAAGTATTAGGGTATGATGAACCAACTAGTGCGCTTGATCCTGAACTTCGTCAACAAGTAGAAGAAGTGATTTTAACGCTAAAAGCGCAAGGCATGACTCAAATCGTCGTCACTCATGACATGAATTTTGCTGAAAATATTACTGATAACTTACTAACAGTAAAACCTGTTCAGTAGAAAGGACACTTTATATGAAGAAAAAAAACTATCTACTCCTTACCATAACTGTATTAATTGCTATTCTCTCAATAGCAGCTTGTGGTAGAAAAAAAACAGATACCGATCAATGGTCACGAATCAATTCTGAAAAACGCGTGATTGTTGGTTTAGATGATTCCTTTGTCCCCATGGGCTTTCAAAATAAGTCTGGTGAGATCATCGGTTTTGATGTTGATCTAGCTCGGGTCGTATTTGATTTATACGGAATTACGGTTGACTTTCAGCCAATTGATTGGTCGATGAAAGAAAATGAATTACAGAATCAGACGATCGACTTGATTTGGAATGGCTACTCTAAAAGTGCTGAACGAGAAGAAAAGGTCTTGTTTAGTGATGAATATATGAAAAATGAGCAAGTCGTGGTCTCCTTAAAAAAGAATAATATCAACAGCTTCACTGATATGAAAGGAAAAATCTTAGGAGCTCAAAATGGTTCATCAGGCTATCATAGTTTTGAAGAACAACCAACAATTTTGAAAAACTTTGTAAATGATAAAACAGCTATTTTATATGACGGTTTTAATGAAGCCTTTATGGATTTAAAATCAGGACGAATCGACGGCTTGCTGATTGATCGTGTTTACGCGAATTACTATCTTTCTCACGAGGATAACTTGGGTGATTATTCGATTGTTAGCGGTCAATTTGAAAGCGAAGCATTTGCTGTTGGTTTAAGAAAGTCTGATAAAGAATTAGCGAAAAAAATCAATATAGCGTTTGAAGACCTAAAAAAATCTGGTAAATTGGCAGAGATTTCTAAAAAATGGTTTGGAGAAGATGTAACGAAATAAAAACCCATTTCTTTAAGATAAATCAGCTCTTATTTTGCGTATTTTAAAGATTCGCCTTATGCCACTCTTATGACTTAAGAAGGTAACACATGCTATACGCATTTATCCGCCCACTTCTTGTCGGGATTTTAATCTCCCTTTTTGAGTATTAGTTAACTAGCAAATAGAAAAAGTACACTCATATTAGGCAGTATAGACAACAAAAAAAATATGAGACAAAAGTAAAAAGCACTTTTACCTCACACTCTATAACCGAATAAACGGTGGTGCAAAAGCTGCTCCTTCGGAAATTTCTTCTTATTTCTCGGAGCTAAACGCTTTTGTTCCAACCTCGCTTTAACGTTTTCCATGCTAATGCGCTCTGTGCGTTATTTGAAATACACTTTAATAAAAGTATTAAAAGGTTCTATATAATTTTTGCTTTTTTTGTTAACCTAAATACTTACTAGCCACATCAACTAAACGTTTTGTTTGATCTTGAATCGCTGCTTTCACTTCATCAGCTTTCAACATATTTCCTTCACCATCAATTGAAGCACTAGTTCCATAAGGATTTCCACCTGCCGCAAAAGTTGATGGATTTACATAGCCTGCAGGCACGATGATTGCACCCCAGTGTTGCATTACTGTGTAAATACCTTGAATTACTTGCTCTTGTCCACCATTTGGATTTTGTGCAGAAGAAAAGGCTGTTACAAATTTATTTGCTAATTTACCTTGTGCCCAAAGCCCACCTTGTAAATCAAAAAATTGTTTTAATTGGCTAGCCATTACGCCAAAACGTGAAGGTGAAGAGAAAATATACGCATCTGCCCATAATAAATCGTCACTTGTCACTTCTGGAATACCCGCAGTTGCTTCCACATTTTTACGCCATGCTGGATTTGAATCGATTGCCACATCTGGTGCTAACTCATGGACTTTTCTCAAACGAACTTCAGCGCCATTTGCTTCAGCTGCTTCTTTGGCCCATGTAACCATTTGTGTACCTGTTCCTGTTGAGCTATAATATGCGATTAATAACTTTGTTGCCATGATCTTTTTCCTCCAATAACTGTTATTTTCTTATCTACATTTATATACTAACAAAAAGTAAGTATTCCCGCAAATAGTTTGCTTACTAAAAATAAGTTATTATAAAATCAATACTTTCAACTATTTATTCAATAAAAAAAGGTGACTGCGATATAACTCTATGAGTTACAACTCAGTCACCTAAAATCCGAATAGACGGTGGGAGCAGAAGAAAATGCTTCTGTCCCAACCTCGTTTTCTTATTGATAACTGTTTTCTTTTCCATCCCAAACAGACATACCTTCTGAAACAGAAACAACATTGTATCCATAATTTTCAAGAAAAGAACACGCATGTTCTGAGCGCACACCATGTTGGCAAATAACGTAATGCGGCTGTTCACGATTAAGCTCTGTCATAGCTTCTGGTAATGTAGACAATGGATAATTTTTTGCGTTAGCAATATGACCAGCAACAAATTCATTCACTTCTCGAACATCAATGATCGAAACCGGTTCATTGACGGTTAACTCGATTAATTCTTTTAATTCCTTGATTGATACTCTTTTCATCTTATTGCTATTCCTCCTGCGGCTATTCAAATATCTAATCGCTGTCATTTACTTTCATAAGCAGCAAATTCGCCTCATTAGCAGTATACCACTGTTCATTCTCACTACAACATTTTACACTCTTTTTTTGAAAATTTATAAAGAGCATATTAAAATTAGAGGTTGCGACAAGCACACATGAGAGCTATTGCTCTCACATGTGTCTGTCACAACCTAATCACTTTTTATTATTCTTGTATACCATTTGCTGCAATTATTTTTTTATACCAATAAAATGATTGTTTTCTTGAGCGATCTAACGTCCCATTTCCTTCATCATCCATATCAACGTAAATAAATCCATAACGTTTTTTCATTTCACCTGTTCCAGCACTGACTAGATCAATACAACCCCAAGGTGTATAGCCGATTAAATCAACACCATCTAATTCAATCGCATCTTTCATTGCAGATATATGTTTACTAAAATAATCAATACGGTAATCATCCTGAATCGTACCGTCAGCTTCAACTTTATCCACTGCTCCAAAACCATTTTCTACGACAAATAGCGGTACGTTGTAACGATCATACAATTTACACAAAGAAATACGTAAGCCTAGAGGATCTACAGCCCAGCCCCAATCTGATTCTTGTAAATAAGGGTTTTTGACTGCCGGCATTTGATTACCGCCTACATATTTGACTTCATCTGGATTAGAAGTTGAAACAGTCGACATATAATAACTAAAACCAATATAATCAACAGTTCCTTCCTTGATGAGTTCATCATCTCCCGCTTCTTTTTTGATCACAACATTTTCTCGTTCAAATTCTTTTAATTTGTGCGCTGGATAGTCCCCTTTGACTTGGACATCCATGTAAAATTCCTGCTCACGATTAAATTTGAGCGCTTCCATAACATCTTCTGGATTACAACTCATTGGATAACTTGGAATATACGCTACCATCATTCCTATATTAAAATCTGGATTGATTTCATGTCCTAATGTAACAGCCTTTGCGCTTGCAACAAATAAATGGTGCGCTGCTTGATATTTTGCTTGCGGATCATTTTGATGAATCCCAATTTGCGTCCAACTACGCAAGAAATTGATTTCATTAAAAGTCATCCAGTATTTAACTTTATCTTTGTAACGTTTAAATAATGTTTCACAGAAAAACAAGAAGTAATCAATCACCTTTCGGCTTGACCAACCATCTAATTCATCTGCTAAATACATTGGAATATCAAAGTGATTAATCGTCACAATCGGTTCAATTCCATAACTTAACAACTCATCAAAAACTTTATCATAAAAAGCTAAGCCCTCTTCGTTAATTTCCGTTGTTCCTTTTGGACAGATTCTAGACCAAGCGATCGAAAGTCTAAAACATTTAAAGCCCATTTCTGCAAATAATGCAATGTCTTCCTTATAATGGTGATAAAAATCTGTTGCTACATGACTTGGATAATATTGGCTAGGATCAACATAACCCGTTGCACCTTCTGGCAAGGCTTCTCCTCGGGTACACGTTTCCACTTTGCCTTCTTTGGTTTTATAGGTAATCATTCTTGGTGTTGTATGGCTACCACCTGTAATTGCATCGAGAGTGCTTAGCCCCTTGCCGCCCGAAAGATAGCCGCCTTCATACTGATTGGCTGCTGTTGCTCCCCCCCATAAAAAACTTTCTGGAAATACTGAGTTGTTCATTGGTCATTTCTCCTTCTCTAATAAACTTGCTGCTGCTTCGTCAAGAATAACTGTTAAATGCGGATGCATTTTCAAAATAGAAGCAGGTATTTCGTCTGTGACCGCGCTTTCAACAAACGCTTTCATAATTTTCGCTTTTTTTACCCCACTCGCAAAAAGAATCAAGTGTTTCGCATTCATCACGCTTCTAGGTCCCATTGTAACATAAAAATCAGGCGTTTCCTCTGAATTTTCAAAATGTGATCCGATTCGTTCTTTCATTTTTTTATCACAGATAACTTTTGTTGTAAAATCAGTGAACTTCGTTGTACCAGGTAAATTCCCGCAGTAATGACCATCTGCTCCGATTCCTAGTAAAATCGCATCTAATCCTCCAGCCTCTGCTATTCGATTATCTTGTTCTGTGTAATTTTCCCCATTTAAAATATGAATTTTCTCTTCTGAAATTCCAGCGGGCGTATAATATAATTCTCTTAAGTCACCCATTGTTACACCTTCAAGAGTCCCTGATTTATATGGAATCTCATCAAAATTATAATAATGTACATTATCAAAATATTCTTTATCTTTAACCTCCCCAACTAGTTTTTTATACATGCCTATTGGCGTCGTTCCAGCTGTAATAGCCAAATTCACTCGCTCGTGACGTCGAAACATCTCGCCTATTAATAATTGTGCCGCAACTTTACTCAATTCATCGTAATCTTTAGTTAAAATAACTTTCATTTTTTTCCTCCTCATATACTATTAAACACTCAACATCTTCGTTGTATTTCTTGATATACTTCAATATTAGACTTTCTTCTTACTCTATAATCAAACCTACATGATTTTCTGTCTTTGTTAACATAGGAACAACTGTTATCAAAGGATCTTCATTTTCAACTTTTTTTAGATCATCCATCGCTAGAACTGATAGATACTCATCAGAGTTCGTCACAATTATAACCACACTTATATCGTAGCCCAATTCACTAATTTTTTCTCGATCAAATTGAATCAACGGAGTCCCTACTTTAACTGTTTGGCTCTGTTTACACAGTAGATCAAAATATTGTCCTTCCAATTCAACTGTGTCTATTCCAACATGAATCAAGAGTTCAATCCCTTCTTTTGATGTTAATCCAACCGCATGTTTTGTTTTAAAAGCAATGGTCACAACTCCATCAACTGGAGAAATAATGATGTCCTCATCAGGCATAATTGCGCTCCCTTTTCCTACTAATTCTTTTGAAAATGTTTGGTCGGCAATCTCACTAATTGGATACGCCATCCCAGAAACAGGCGAGCTAATGGTCACAACATCTTGCTCTTTATGAACAAGCATCTTTTTTTCAATGTCCTTTTCACGTGAATCATCAATTTTCATTACACTTTTGGCTAGTAAAAATGTAATAATAAATGTAGCTGTGACTGTAACAACTAACCCAATAATGAACCCAAGTGCTGCATCGTTTAAAAAAACGGGAATTGAAAGGATACTTGGCATAACAGGTGCCATTGATTTAGCACCTAAAATAGCTCCTGCAGCGCCTCCAATACCTCCTCCTAAAGAGGCACCAACAAACGCCGCTTTGTATTTTACTAAGACACCATATAGTGCAGGTTCAGTAATTCCTAAATACCCAGATACCGTTGAAGACAAAGCTACTTGCTTCATTTTTCTATTTGAACTTAAAAAATATACAGCAAAAGCTGCTGTAGCTTGGGCCATTGTACTCATAAAATTCATCGCACCCATTGTAGAATAACCATATGTCGCAATTTGCTGTTGAGTAATCGGTCGAATTGCATGATGCATCCCCATCAATACAAGTAAAGGACGACTTGCACCAATCACAAAGCCTGAGAATAGTGGCGAAAAATTAATTAATGCTTCAATTCCTTGAGCAATATACTCACCAATATAAAATCCAATCGGCGCCAAAACAATTAACATGATAGGTACTAGAAAAATCAATGTCAGTAATGGTGTAAAAATCACAGTCACCATACTCGGAATCTTTTTTTCAAAAAAGCGATACACATGACTTAACAGAAAAACTGCCAAAATGATTGGTAAAATGGAGCTACTGTAATTCACGATTGGAACAGGTAGAAAACCTAAAAATTGAACCTTCGTTAACTCTCCAGCCATTGCCGCATTAACCAAGGTTGGATACATCAATACACCTGCTAAACTCAAAGCCATATACTCATTCGTTTTAAATCTGCGAGCACTACTGACTGCAAGTAAAAATGGAAAGAAATAAAACATTGCATCTCCTGTCATATTCAGCACAAACATTGTCCCGCTTTCTGGGTCAGCCCATCCTAAACTAGTCAGCATGAATAAAAATCCTTTAAGCATCCCTCCTCCAATAATCGGCGCTAAACTAGGGACTAAAATAGCTGATAAAGTATTAATAAAACGATTCAGCAAAGAATCTTTTTGGTCATCAGTTTCAACTAGTCCTTCATTATCATCTAAACGAGGTAAGACTTTCATGATTTCTGCATATACTTTACTGACTTTTCCGCCAATGATTACCTGATATTGTCCACCTTTTTTTTGAACGCCCATAACGCCATCAAGTTCTTCTAACGCTTTTGTCTGTGCTTGAGACTCACTTTTTAAATTGAACCTTAATCTTGTGACACAATGAGTCAAACTGTTGATATTCTCATCACCACCTACTAAAGTAATGATTTTTTTTGCTAGATTTTGCATACGTTTCCCCTCTTTTCTGTTTGATATGTTTCTTATTTATTCACTAAATTACCTCTCTTCAACTTTCCTAAAAAAAAGACCTACTCAAAAAAAATTATTTTCTTTAGAAAATAACTTTTTTCAAACAGGTCTTGCCAGCCGTACTGTCACGAATCCTTGTATTGATTTGTCTATGAATTTAATAATCTGGCCAAGTGCAATGTCAGATATAATTGCTCATCAAATGTTGCCTTTTTATTGTAGCGTTCTTCTAGATAATGACTGATTTTCAAACTGCATTTAAACTCTTTTGGGTATTTTTTTTTTACGGTTAAAACAATTTCTTCATTATCAAGTGAGTTCATACTTTCTTGGGTGTTTAAGCGCATTAAATAATAGCGTAGATGGTTGAAAAAACGTTGGTAATTGATTGAGTTTTCATCCAATTCTACCTGGAAATAATAACGAACTAACTGAGAAATATCGCCCATCGTTTCCATATAGTCCATTGTTGTTTCCATCGATTCCTGATTAAATTGATAATTCACAAAATGCATTGCAATAAATACTGCTTCAGATTCTGGCAAAAGGACTCCTTTTTCTTCTCTAATTAACGTAAGAGCCTGACGACCAACTTCAACTTCTCTGGGATAAAATTGTTTGATTTCCCATTCAATCGGACTACGAATTTTCAATTTCTCTTTATGTCGCTTGAATGCAAATAGTAGATGATCTAGTAAACTAAACAAAATAACTGGTTTGATTTTTCTTCCTAGCTTAACTTCACCAATTTTCACTATCTTTTCTATCAAGATGATCTCTTCAAAACTAGCTTCATTTAGCAAAACTGCCATTTGTTTAACATTCATTTTTTCAGTAGGCAGATAAACTTGCTGAATTAATCCTATATCTACAGGATCATTAGGGTACGCCTGAAATCCTAAACCTTTTCCAACAACAATTACTTCTAATTCCCCATCAACAGCTAACACAACATTATTGTTGATTCGTTTTTTTATATACAATTCATCACCTCCCATAACTAAAAAATGTAGCTAACTTGTCCAAACCTGACTAAAAAGAAAAAACCATAACATAGTAAACACGACAAAAATACTTTTATCATCTTTACTATATTATGGTTATGCCTGACAAATCAGTAACAATTCCATTAGCTATAGTCAATATAGCACGACAAGAAAGCGCTGTCAAATCTTTTTTTATTAGTTTTCTCTATTTTAAATTGCGTTAAATCTATATTTTGAGACAGCCCATATTTATTCATCATTTCACTACTCACATCATCTACTCGGACAAATCCGATCGTTGCGCTCCATATCCTAAATTCAAACAAAAAGGTGGAAGCAGAAGTAACCCCTTCTGTTCCAACCTTAATCTCTTATGATTATTTTTTTTTATATGCTTTCCATCTACTAAGCAGTATATAAAGCAAGAGCACCACCAAACCGATTGGTGTGAACTTTTCAATAATACTACCTGTGACAGGAAATTTCTTTAGCCCTATGTGTACCTGTTTTGGTTGTGCTAATTTTGTATCTATTTCTGATTCTAGTTCTTTTGACTCCTGAGTCTGTGCTTCATTTCCACCAATTTGCCCATGGATTTCTATATCAGTTGCAGCATAGGTAAAATCTTGATAAAAACTAACGCAGCCCACTAAAAAAATTATCGTAATGATGTGACAACTAAATTGTTTCATTGTTTATCACAGCCTTTTATTGAGTTAGGGTGTTACACCAAGTGTTGAACCATCTTTTTGGATTGATGTAAATTTCAATGTCAATGTATAATTTTCAGCTGTAGTATTTTGATCAACATTTGCTGGTAGATCAGCCACAGTTGTACCTGTATAGTAGAATTTAGCAGAATTAGCATACGCTGAAGCCGCATCGGTATCAATATTTAAACGTCCATCTTTATTTGCCAAACGCATCCAAACAGGTGCACTTGTCAAATCAGCTAACGCATTATTATCAACTATGTTGATAGCTGCAGGAGCAGATACTAAGTTATTTCCTTTAGCATTGATTGTTAATGTATCAACATACTTAGGTGTTCCATCCATATTATTCAATGTCACAGCAACACCGCGACCTGAATTATTTACAATACTATAATCTGCAGATTCAATGTTTTTATGTGCACTTGCTGTTGTTGTGTGAAATGCTGTTGCTGTATCAACAGTAACATTGATCCACTCATCAGAACCTTCTGGAATATTCGTATTTGGATCCGTGTTGTCTAACTTACCGATTGTTCCGTTGATAATCACATCTGCAGAGTTTTCTCCGTCAATTGTTTCAGCTGAAGCTAATTGTGTGATTCCTGATACGCTTAGACCTAGCATCGTTGTAGCAAGTAAAATGTTTGTTTTTTTCATATTGTTTCTCCTTCTATGTGTGAAATGATTTATTTTTAACAGAAAATCTGTTAAATAACGATGTTAGTTATTGACTCGAATGGTAATTCCCGCTTGAACTTGTCCAAGCTTTTTATTCGTTTTCGAATCATAAATATCAAATGTAGCTGTTGCGGGATGATCTCCTTTAGCAAGCTTTTTATCTAGCTTTGCTCCATTTATTTCATATCCTGGCTGAATCGCACCAGAAGAATACACTTGTTCATTGTTACTGTCTAAACGAATCACCACATTGATTGGATAACCGTTTTCGATTGGATTTTGAATATATAGACTACCTTCACTATCACCCGTCTCAAAAACTGCATCAGATTTGATGACCATATTAAACTTACTCGCATCAACTGCTTTTTGTTCAGTCGCTTTCACTTCTTTATCACTCATCTTCTTAGCACCTTTTGTATCCGGTAAATAATCACCAGAAACCACTTGAACAGGCTCTACTTTAGTCGAAAAATAATAGTATAAGCCACCTGCTGATACAGCTAACAAGAACAGCAATAATAAAACCAACAGACGTTTCTTTTTCTTCTTATCTTCATTTGTTTTGTCCATAGAATGCCCCTCATTCTTCATTTTTTTCAACTTTAAATGTCAGCTTGTACGTTGGAAATATCGCTTGTTTCGTTGCATTGAAATACTTTCCTCTAAGAGTCAGTTTTTTTTGTTCGTTTGCATTTAAAACACCGATTGGCAAAGGATTGTTTGCCAATTCACTTGTTAAAAAAAGCGGTTCTGACTGATTATTATCTATAAGCATTTGTAACGCAAGTTCATTCTGACCAACGTTTCCGACAAGATTATTCAACAGCAGCAATTGGTTAGCATCCGTATTTTCTTTGACTAGATTTGTTATCGATAGTTTTGTTGCTGCATTCCCTTTATTTACAATTTGGTAATCTTCGGAAGATAATTCTCCTTCTTGCGCTGTAGCAATATCTTTGTTCTGTGTCTGAAAAGCCATTTCGATTGGGACTTCTACTTTGATAATTTCTGTCACTGTTTGAAATTCAGTAAGAGGTGTCATTGCCAGCACAATTTCTTCACCTGAAACGCCAATCACTCTTACACGTACGTAATAGGTAACATCGCCATCTAGATCTTTTAATTTCGTTGAGAATGTTTGATTTTTATCTCCTAAAAGATCCGCAAGTTGAGATTTTGTCTCCTGAGCTGGAAAGTCTTTACTCTTACTGTATTCTACTTTGACTTGTTGATAGTTACCGCCATAATAAGCCTCTTGATTAGGAATCGCTACCGCTTCTCCATTTGAATAATCTGTCCATTTACCAGTATCACTAGCCAATTCACCATTAATAATAGCTGATGTCGTTGTGACATTTGCTGTGATGTTTTTTAATTGAGGTTTAGTAGCAAACATTTCTGCATCCGAAAATTCACTTTCACCTGCTTGATTAACAACAATCATTTGTGCCCAATAATTTGTATTCGGGTTTAAATCATTTATTCTTACTTTATAATTTGAACTAAGTATTGTATTTTCTTGATCTTCGAATGTATTTAATGTCACGATATGTTTAGCTTTACTTAAATCATTTGTATCCTCTTCAGTAGTAAACAGAAAAAATTTTACTTCCTTAGCTTGACTACCATTATTAACTGATGAGGCATATAGCGAAATGGATGTGTCTGTTTTTTCCGCTGCAAGTAACCCTAATTGATCTGGAACATCTATAAACTCGCTAAAAACGATTTTTTGGGCATTTTTCATTGCTAGTATCTCTTGTGTAGAAAATGGATTTGGCGAACCTACGATATTCGTATAATTTGCTCCTTGAACACTCAAGTCTGAAGCTTCTTTAAAAATCTCTTGTGTTGGTGTACTATTTGTTTTATTCGAAAAAGTTGCTATTTTTTTTAAATAGTTGCTGGAAAAAGACAAATTATTTACACCATTAGCTCCATTTAGTCCTAACGTTCCAAGACTGGCAGCAGCAAATGAGACTCGTTTGGCTTTGTCCATCTTAAGAGCAAATGTGCTAGAAGATGACGATGCAAAGACCCCACCGCTAGCAACATCTATTGAAACATCGGCATTCTCTGCAATCGTCATTCTGCCTTTAGCAGTATAAAGATCGATTGATGAAGGTAATTTAAAATCAACTTGAGCATTATCCTGAAAATCAAATACTACTGACTGAGTTTGATTAGAGGCAAAAAATTGATTTCTCGTTCCACCCGTGGCAAGTGTCATCTTATCCAAATTTAAAACAGCATTTTTCTCAACAATATAACTTGGTGCTAACGTACCATAAGTCATATTACTGTTTGTCTGGATATTCAGTTGCGCATTTTCTCGAACTACAATTTGAGAAGCTCCTGAATGGGGATTTGCTGAGGCATTACTTGTCGACCAAATAAATGCACTGGTTCGATTAGATGAATGCTTGATTGAAGTATAACCATTTTGAATTTCTACGTAATTAATTTCTGCCCATTCCTGGGAATATGTATTCGTCCCTCTTTGATCGATCGTATTTTGCCCTCGCATTATGACAGATCCGTTTATGTTATAAATCATTTGACCATTTGTAGAATAGTAATCGACACTATCAAAGATAAATGTCATATTTGCAGCTGACCCTCCAGATAAAAAGCCATAATATCCAACTGCGCCAGAACCATCAGTGTTACCAAATTGTGTGTTACGAATCTCAATTACCGCATTTGCTTGATTTGCATAAAAACCGCTAGTAGCTGAACTACCTTTATCATATGTAATAATATGGTTTGCACCATCGATGATCATGTTATCTTTAAGTTGATAACCATTAGATTCTAAGTCAATATTATTGGTTAAACGAAATTTCAGCTTTTGATTATCCTTTAAATATTCAGCCAAAGTAGCTGCTGAATCAACTAACCAGAAGCCATCTACATCTTGTACAGCGTCTTTCCTTAAGAGCTTTCTATCAATTATTTCAGATTTATTTTTATCTTCTAAATCATTTATACTATTACTATCCGTTATTTTTTCATTTTCTATCGATTCTTCTTCCTTAGCCAATTCTTGACTAAACGAGCTGTCCTCAATAGATGTTACTGACGAATCTGATGTCAAAATTTCTTTAGTTGACTCCGTCGTTACTGAACTTCCCTCATCATATTGCTCAGTTTCTATAGCATAGAACCAATCAACCGGGGAAATCATTAGAATGATAAAACTGATAAATATCAAGTAACTATTTCTTCTCACGACAGTCCTCCCAACTTTTTTATGCAAATTATAATAATAATATTTGTTCTATCTATTATTGTATTGTATTGTAATTTGAGATAAATATCAATTTAATAACGTTAGTTTTTTTAAAATTATACTTATTTAATCATAATTAGTCATTATTTCTTAACTATAAATAACCTTATTAATACTTACGATTTTTTATTTATCTTTTCGCGATCACTGATTTTTCTTTATCTCTAAAATTTTCCTTTGAGTTAGTAATGATTTTACACTTCTTCTTTTAACACGTTAAGTTAAAAAAGTTGGAACAAAAGTAACTCCTTTATATTTTTTGGAGTTGAACTCTTCTATCCCAACTTTGATCTTCTATTGTTTAAGCGTTTGTCTTATTCTGAAGTAAGTACCTCTATATAAGTCCCAGTTCTTTTCCTGATTTTCTGTTGATCAACGATTAAAAAAGTATCAAACATTTTTTGGAGAAAGAAGCGATCATGTGAAACAACTAGCATTGTACCTTGGAATTCTTCTAGTATTTCTTCTACTTCTTCTCTCGTTTCAATATCTAAGTGATTGGTTGGCTCGTCTAGCACTAAAAAATTGACCTCATTTTGCATTAGTTTAGCTAATTCTAAACGAACCTTTTCACCACCGCTTAAAAATCGAACTTGTTTCATTACATCATCACTATAGAAAGAATACTTAGCCAATACATGGCGACTGTCTTGTTCAGCTAGAGAACAAGCTTCACTAAAGGATTGTAACACTGTTTGTTTAGGATTCATATATTGAATAACTTGAGGCAAATAGCCAACTTGAAGATTCGTTCCTTGCTTGATTTCACCACTATCAACTGCCTCCAACGCTAGAGCCAGTTTTAACAAGGTGCTTTTACCTACACCATTTTCTCCTATGATCGCCGAATGATCTTTCCAAAATAGTGAAAATTCGGCTTTCTCAAACAATGTTCTATCCGCATAGCTTTTGCTGACCTCCTTAAATTGAAGCACTTCTTTACCGGAGCGATTCGCTTCTTTGAATTTCTTGTCTATTTTTGCTGTTTCTTCTTTAGGTTTAGGAATTTTCTGAATCTTTTCTAACCGTTTTTCAAGTTGCTTGGCTTTTTTGAAAAACTTTTCATTGTCTCCTTCATGTCCCCACTGTCGAAAGCGACGAATTGCTAGTTTTATTTTCTGAATTTCTTTTTGCTGTTCTGCAAAATCTTTTCTAAGCTTTTCAAGTTGCTCTTCTTTTTGTCGTTTATACGCAGAATAATTTCCTTTGTATTCCTGTAAATGACCATCTTCCAGCTCTACAATTTTTTCTATCGTATGATCTAAAAATAATCGATCATGAGAAACAATCAAATACGCTGTTTTCTCATGGGTCAAATACCCTTCCAACCAAGTAATTCTTTTAGCATCCAGGTGATTGGTGGGTTCATCTAGCAACACAAGATCATTTTCTTGCAATAAAATTCTTGCCAAAGCTACGATTGTCTGCTCACCTCCGCTTAATTGTGAAAGTTTTTTTGGCAACAAATCATTGATCATTAAACCGTTTGCGATCATCTCGAGTTTGTTGTCCATCTCGTAACCACCAGCTTGTTGAAATTCTTCTTGTTTTTGACCATAACGAACGACTGTTTTTTCTAGATCACATTCTGGAATCGTCATTTGCTCTTCCAATTGCGTTAATTGTTTCTGAATTGCATTCAGGAATGTGAACGTTTCTAGCAAGTAGTCTTTGACCTTCTGTTCACAAATGTCCGGCATTTGAGCCAAATAGCCAATACGTGCGTTTTTCTTGCAGCTAATGGTTCCTGAATCAACCGTCTCGATTCCTGTGATGATGTTTAAAATTGTTGATTTACCTGAACCATTTGTCCCAATTAATCCTATTTTTTCCCCTTTGTTTATTTGCAAATTTAATTCTTCAAAAAGTGGTTCCATTCCATACTTTTTGGTTATTTTTTGTAATTGTACTAACATCTCTTCCTCTTTCTGCCATTCAGACAGATCAACAAAAATAAAATGTATTATCTTTTATACTAATTTTAAGCGTACAAAAAAAAGCTGAACAACGTTCTCCGTTCAACCTTCATTATTTACTGTCTGCTAGCAATTTTCCACTGCTCTTTTGATTAAGATCAGTTGAAACCAAATTACTCTCTTCCGTTATTTTATGACTAATTCGTTTCAAGTAAATAAGTCTGAATGGTCTGTTTTATTTAATTTTTTATCCCTTTTTAGACACACTTGTCCCTTGAGATAAAAAATCGGAAATAATAACATGACAAAAAGATAGGTATACGATTATATAAGAAAAACCTGTTGTTATTTTTGGCATGTTGACCATTGTACTTATTCACCACCTTCGTCATTTATTGGTTATATTGTAGCATGTTCGTTTCATTTATGCAAAATGAGTTTATTTGATTCCTGGTTGGTAATATTTTAATCGTTCTTCAAGCGTTCCAGTGTGCAGTTCAAATAAATGGTTATCGAAATCGTAAAAATAAATTGAATTTGCTTCACCTTCTACACGTTGACGACCAGCTTTTATTTCTAATCCTAAAGCGCTGATTTTCTCTAAGTAATGTTCATACTCATTTTCTTCTATCTTAAACGCAATGTGATTATATGTCTTTGTAGGTAACGAATCGCCTTGCATAATCGCTATCCAAAGATTGTTAATCAGGAAAAATTTTTCTTGTGCTATAGAAAACGTCGCTGTTCCGCTTGAATAAACCTCTTTTGCAGCAAATATTGTTTTAAAAAAGAGAGTGGCCTTTTCTAAATCGTGTACGATAAAGGTAATACGACTGATCATTTTTTTCCTCACATCCCTATTTATAATGAAACAGAGATACTGATTTTATTCAGCACCTCTGTTTCTAATATATTTAATTCGCTACAATATTCACCAATTTATCTGGAACAACAATCACTTTACGCACTGTTTTCCCATCAATAAAAGATTGGATTTCTTCTGTTGCTAGAGCTTTCTCCTCTAACTCTTCTTTGCTCAACCCTCGAGCGATATTCAATTTTGCACGAACTTTTCCGTTAACTTGAAAAACAACTTCGACCTCATCTTCAATCAATGCAGCTTCATCATATGTCGGCCAAGGAGCATTCGTTAGACTTTCTTCATTTCCAAGAATTGTCCATAGCTCTTCACCGATATGTGGCGCGATTGGTGCTAGTAATTGAACGAAACCTTCAATGTATTCGTATGGCAGAACATCGACTTTGTTGGCTTCATTCACAAAGACCATCAATTGAGAAATCGCTGTATTGAAGTGTAAATTTTCCATGTCTTCTGTCACTTTTTTCACTGTTTGATTATAAACCTTCGTTAAACGCCCATCGTTTATAGTCGTAATACGGTCACGCATTTTATCATTTTCATCTACAATCAAGCGCCATACACGATCCAAGAATTTACGACTGCCTTCAAGTCCATTTTCACTCCAAGCAATCGATGCATCAAGTGGTCCCATGAACATTTCATACATTCTTAGGGTGTCAGCTCCATATTTTTCAACAACATCATCAGGATTCACAACGTTTTTCAATGATTTACTCATTTTAGCTGGTGCTTCTTCTAATTCTTCACCAGTTTCACTATTCACCCAAATACCATCACGTTTCTCTACCATATTCGTCGGAACCAGTACTCCACGGCTATCTCGGAAACTTTGACCTAAGATCATTCCTTGGTTGTATAGTTTTTGATACGGCTCTTTTGTTGGTACAACACCGATATCATATAAAAATTTATGCCAAAAACGTGCGTATAACAAGTGAAGTACGGCATGTTCCGCTCCACCAATATAGATATCTACTGGCAACCAGCGTTCTAGTTTTTCATAATTGGCAAGTTCATTTTTGTTATGCGGATCAATATAACGTAAATGATACCATGAGCTTCCTGCCCATTGCGGCATCGTATTCGTTTCACGTTTGCCTTTTTTGCCAGTTTCAGAATCGACTACGTTAATCCACTCAGTAATATTCGCAAGTGGTGATTCTCCCGTTCCGCTTGGCTTGATATCATCTGTTTTCGGTAATTTTAGTGGTAGTTCAGATTCTGGAACGGTGGTTGTTGTCCCATCTTCCCAATGGATCACAGGAATTGGTTCGCCCCAATAACGTTGACGTGAAAATAACCAATCACGCAAGCGGTAACTCACTTCTTTTTTTCCTACATTATTTTCTTCTAACCATTCATTTATTTTAGTAATTGCTTCTTCTTTATTCATGCCGTTTAAAAAATCGGAATTGATGTGTACACCATCGCCTGTATACGGGGCTTTTTCAATATTTCCACCTTCTAATACTGGAACGATATCAATATTGAAAGCTTTAGCAAATTCATAGTCACGTTCATCATGAGCTGGGACTGCCATAATTGCTCCTGTACCATATGATGCCAATACATAATCAGCAATCCAGATTGGGATCTCAACACCATTGACTGGGTTCACTGCATATGCCCCTGTAAAGACACCTGTTTTTTCTTTTGCTAGATCTGTTCGGTTTAAATCTGATTTTTTTGATGCAGCATCAATATAGGCTTCCACAGCATCTTTTTGCTCTGGCGTAGTAATCTTTTTCACCAATTCTAATTCAGGTGCTAAAACGGTATAGGTTGCACCAAATAATGTATCTGGACGAGTCGTAAATACGGTAAATTCATCTTCTGAGCCAGCTACTTTAAACGTAACGTTCGCTCCTTCAGAACGACCGATCCAGTTACGTTGCATATCCTTGATGCTTTCAGGCCAATCGACTAACTCTAAATCATCCAGTAAACGATCTGCATATGCAGTGATTTTCAACATCCATTGACGCATTGGTTTTCTAACAACATCATAGCCGCCACGTTCGCTTTTTCCATCAATAACTTCTTCATTTGAAATAACAGTACCAAGTTCTGGTACCCAATTGACTGCCACTTCGGCTTCATAAGCCAAGCCGTGCTCATATAGTTTTGTGAAAATCCACTGGGTCCATTTATAATATTCTGGATCGGTTGTATTGATCTCTCGATTCCAATCATAACTGAAACCTAATGAATTGATTTGACGTTTAAATGTTTCGATATTTTTATTCGTAAATTCAGCTGGATCATTTCCAGTATCTAATGCATATTGTTCCGCAGGTAATCCAAACGCATCCCACCCCATTGGATGCAAAACACTATAGCCTTGACTTCTTTTCATTCGTGACAGAATATCTGTCGCTGTATAGCCTTCTGGATGCCCAACATGAAGACCTTGTCCTGATGGATACGGAAACATATCTAGGGCATAAAATTTTTCTTTGTTCACATCTTCATCTGTAGTGAAACTGTTATGTTTTTCCCAATATTTTTGCCATTTTTTCTCGATTTCTTTATGATCGTAACTCACGTTTTTTCCCCCTATTTTAAGTAGCTTTTTTTAATAATTTTTCCACCTATTTCTTATGTTCATTTTCTACATTTTCTTACAGCGTTTAACTTCACTCGCTAGTATGGTAACTTCTCTCCCTTTAAACTCCTTGTATTGTTCATCATCTACTCTTAAAACTTTAGCTCTTAGAATTTAATGAGATCGAAACGAAGTGGTATGATTCACTAGTATGGTAACTTCTCTCCCTTTGGTCGCCAAGTATTGTTCATCATCTACTCTGGTGGAGCCAATCGTAGTGATTCACAACAAAAACGTCCTACAGGAAAAATTCCTATAGGACGTATGATTAACAACGTGGTACCACCTAATTTTACTTGTATAAATTACAAGCCTCAACGCTGTAACGGCCGCCACCGATTTTACTTAGTAAAGTTTAGCTGATTGTTGAACTATGTCTCATCCCCCATTTACTTCAAAAAAAAGATCAGAGAACATTTATTCACTCGTTCAGTAAAATAACTCAAAGGCGAGTTCGAAAGCTTCTGTACGTATTTTCACCAGCCATACGCTCTCTAAAACATGGTTCTTTCTACTATTCCTTTTCACTGTATATATATCTGTCATGTGCTATCATACTACCAAAAATTTCAGTCAATTTCAATTGTTTTATTTAACTTTCAATTTTTGACCAATATAAATCATATCGCTAGATAAGCCGTTCAATTGCTTAATTCTTTGAACACTTGTTCCATATTTTTGAGAAAGTCCCCATAAGGTATCTCCACTTTTTACAGTATATGAACCTACTGTTTGGCTACCGCCTTGATTATTCGATGGACTAGCTGATCCACCTTGACCTTTTTTCACAACTAAGCGTTGACCTGGATAAATAATATCTCCACTTAAATTGTTCCATTGACGCAAATTAGCAATACTTACGCCATTTGTATTAGCAATCGCCCATAGTGAATCGCCTGATTTTACTGTGTAGTGACCAGCGGCCGTTCCAGCATTCGTAGACCCACCTGTATTGCCTTCAGAACTTCCTCCTCCAGCATTACCAGAACCTTTTTTCACAATTAATTTTTGACCTGGATAAATGATATCTCCATTCAGATTGTTCCATTGACGTAGATTGGCAATACTTACACCATTTGCATTAGCGATCGCCCACAATGAGTCGCCTGATTTTACCGTGTAATAAGTATTTGATGTTCCTGTATTGCTAGAGCCACCTGTATTGTTTGTTGAGCCACCTGTGTTGCCTCCGGAACCTCCTCCAGCATTACCAGAACCTTTTTTCACAATCAGTTTTTGACCTGGATAAATGATATCTCCATTTAAATTGTTCCATTGACGTAGATTGGCAATACTTACACCATTTGCATTAGCGATCGCCCATAATGAGTCGCCTGATTTTACCGTGTAATAAGTATTTGATGTTCCTGTATTGCTAGAGCCACCTGTATTGTTTGTTGAGCCACCTGTGCTGCCTCCGGAACCTCCTCCAGCATTACCAGAACCTTTTTTCACAATCAGTTTTTGACCTGGATAAATGATATCTCCATTTAAATTGTTCCATTGACGTAGATTAGCAATACTTACACCATTTGCATTAGCGATCGTCCATAATGAGTCGCCTGATTTTACCGTGTAATAAGTGTTTGACGTTCCTGTATTATTAGAACCACCTGTATTTCCAGTTGAGCCCCCAGTATTTCCACCTGTGTTGCCACCTGTATTTCCTCCACCTGATGAAGGAGTGTCATATTGAGTTAAGTTGTACGTTGTAATAATATTATTCAATTTTGTATTATAGCTAGGATCTGTTGCATAACGTCCTGTTAGCCACGCTGTTGCATCTCTGTAAGAATTCGTGTTGCTTTTCCATGTTCCTGAATAATAATATACTCCAGATTGAAACGACGTATTTTTCAAAACATAAGCATTGTCACTAAATGATTCCGAATAAGAAGGATATTTTCTAAAAGCAGCATCTACTTGAATCCACTGACCATTAATAACTTCCCATGTTTTCATGGTAACAGATTGACCTTGATAACTTCCTTTGATCCCAAATAAATTATGATTTGGTGCTGCAGATAAAGTACTTCTTCCCCAGTCACTTTCAAGAATTGCCTGAGCCATCATGACAGACGCATATAAATCATTTGCTGCTGCAACCGATTGGGCGTGTCCAGCTATTTCAGCAATGAAGGCGCTTGGGCTGATACTTCTAGTTTGCGCAGCAAATGCTGAACGCATCGCAAGATCTGGTGCTTTAGATTCTTCTGTTTCAGTTGTTGAAGACTCCTTTGTTTCAGTTGATTCAGTTGATTCAGTACTATGTGTTGTTTCTGATGTATTTAATTCTGATGATTCTTGTGTTTCAGACGTGTCTTCGTTTGAAGAAGTCTCTGTTGTCTGAGTTTCTTGTGTCATCGAATCGTTTGTGTCAGTCGTCGTTGTTTGTGTTTGAACGGCTTCTGTATGTGTAATTGTATTTGAGTAACTTACTTGTTCACTAGGTATTTTATCTTCTGAAGCTTCAGCAAGTTTTGGTGCTGCAATTGGTGCTGCAATTGAAGATACAACAATTGCAGAGCTAAGTACAGTAGTTCCTTTTTTTAGCTGATCAGAAGCAAACTTGTTCTGTTCGGCTTTCCTCCGCTCTTTTCTTGATGTTTTATACTTTTCCATAATATATCCTCCGAATTTTCTAAAAAAAGTGTTCTACAAGCTATATTATACCTGTTTTTAATGAAAATAGAAATGTTTTTCGCTTTTACTTTGCTTATAAATCGAAATAAAAACGAATTATTTTATTTTCTGTTTTCTGTTCATCTTCATAGCTTTTATCTTACAAACAGGACTAGGTCTAAAGACCGATTCTTCTCTTTACCTTAGGCTGATTTTTTGATTTAAGACTTGTTATTACTTTCAAAAAAAATTATAGTGTAGAAGAAGCAAGATTGTATAATGAAATGGGGGAAAAAAATGAATAAAGAACACTTTTTAATCGAATTAAAAATTTATTTAAAGCCTCTGACCCATCAACAGCAAGTTTTTATCTTGAATAAATATGAAACAATATTTGACGAGCGTTCAGCTGCTGGGGAAACAGAGGAAGAAATCGCAAAAAATTTAGGGAAACCTAGAGGGATTGCTGAAGAAATTTTACAGGAATTTGACATCACTGTTCCTGAAAAAAAACTTGAACGAGATGGTTGGCAAGAAATCCAGCCCGTTGTAAATAATGATTATTATTATGAGGAAATACCTAAACATCCATATGAAGATACTTATCGGACCTATGAGCGGCCTCATCGTAGCAGTTTCGTTCGATTTTGTCAGATAGCAGGTATCCTTTCATTTAATTTTCTTTTAATGATTTGGATGATTTTTTCTTTTATTATGCTATTATTTTCTTGTTGGCTAGTTGCTGTTATTTTCTTATTTTCACCGATTCTCGGAGGCATTTCTGTCTTTGCAGGCTTTAATGACGGAACGATGTTTCAATTATTCCTTAGTGTTTTCCTTTTTGGTGCCGGGGTTATTGGATTATTGATTTTAACACCCTTAACAAAATTTTTTGGAAAAGTATTCAAACGTTATTTACACTGGAATATTCGCGTTTTAAGAGGAGAGGTTTAGTATGAAGAAGACAACTGCTTTTTTTCTAAGTATTGGCGTTTTAGCTATGATTATCGGCGGAATAGGCAGTGCAGTTTTTTTTAGCCGCGCTGAACATTCTTTGATAGATACAAAAGAACAGACATATGACATAAAAAATAAACAAAGTACCAAAGAGATTCATCTTGATCTTTCAGGCAACGCTGAGTTTTATGTACAAACTGAAAATTCGAATAAAGTTGTAATGAATACTCGGAGTTCGATGCCAGTTTCTCTTAAAAGTTCTTTAGATGTTGAGGAAAAAGATAAGCAGCTGAACATTTCAGTAAATAGTAATAAGCAAAAAGTAAAACTAGATGGAATAAAATTTGGTGTTTTCAATCAGGGATCAGCTGTAACGTTGACTATCCCTAATGATACCGAGCGTTTAGTCATCAATGGTAACTCTGATGGGACTATCAATCTTTCCGGAGTTACTACAAAAGACTTATCCATTAAAATGATCAACGCAGATCTTAATGTTAATACTACCAATACAACGAAATTAGCGGTGGAAACCACTAATGGTGATCTTAATGTTCATTCAGATGTTCGAACCGATGAAGCAACTGTCAAAACCACTAATGGTGAGATTCAGATAAGTGATTTTGCTGCCTCAGTTTGGTCTGCGACTAGCACATCTGGCGATATTTCCTTGAATACGGTCAAAGGGATCGCTAAAATAGAAACTACTAATGGCGAAATCCAAGCAACTGATCTTAAAGGCGAGGCAGCCATTAAAAGTATCAATGGTGATTTTTCATTATATGGAACAGAAATTCCAAAAAAATTACTGGTGGAAACTCAACAAGGAAGTATCGATTTGCATACAGAAGAAATATTATATGATGTAATTATCAAAACAAAAACAACGTTAGGTGATAGTACGATTTTCGGCAAAGAACGGACTTCTTACAAAAAAGGCAAAGGAACAAAATCACTTACCTTACAAACAAACTCTGGCGATATTTCCGTTGAAGGTCCCTCAGACTACGAAAATGATGATGATTAATTTTCTTTTAGATTAAGAGAGGCTAAGATGAATGTTCTTCAGTATTTAGAGTTTTAATGTGATCGCAACGAAGTTGAAGTAGTAGCTACTTTTTTCTCGCCGTTTATTCAGATATAGAGTCCTAGATAAAACTGACTTTTAGTTTTATCGGACTCTTTTTTTGATGATTCTCAGATGTCTTCTTAATTGTTTGGTGTTATAATAGGCTTTACTTATTTCAGAAAGGGTTTCTTATGAAAAATAAATTATATTATCAATTTGCCGGCAGCTGCTTTTTAGTTGTTTTTATGTTCTTAGGCTACGTAGTACGTTTTTATTCAAGCTGGCTGAATGGTTTTGATCAAGCAATCACGGCAATCGTAAGAGCACCTTACCCAATTGCTAATCATTTTTTTATTTGGTATACAAAGTTTGCTGATCCTTTAACTTTGGGAATTTTGACTTTAGCGATTGTTTTCATACTATTTAAAGGAAAATATTATGCTGAGATGCTCTGGCTTTTAATCAATATGGGATTGATTGCTGGTGTGGCAAATCCATTAATCAAATTATTATTTATGCGTCCACGCCCGACATTAGATCATTTAGTAACAGAACATAGTTACAGTTTCCCAAGCGGGCACTCTACTGGAAGCATGTTGCTTTATGGAACACTTATTTTATTACTGCCACAATTTCTTAAACAAAAAAATCTTTGTTTATTTTTACAATTTCTTTTAGGATTAGGTATTTTTCTGATTGGGATCAGCCGAATCTATGTTGGTGTTCATTTCCCTAGCGATGTTTTAGGCGGATTCTGCTTTGGTTTAGCTTGGTTATTGATGAGCTACCCGATTTATTTAGAAAAACGGTTTGTCTGGCGCTTTAAAAGTAAACAACAATAAAAGGAAGAAAAATTATGTCTGAATTTATCTATACGGAAGATCCAAATAAGCGATATCATACATGGAATTATGCTTTACGTCAGCAGTTTGGTGGGAAAATTTTTAAAGTCCCTTTGGATGGCGGATTTGATTGTCCTAATCGAGATGGAACTGTCGCTAAAGGCGGTTGTACTTTTTGCAGTGTTTCAGGATCAGGCGATATGATCGTTGCCCCTCAGGATCCTTTGCCGATCCAATTTCAAAAAGAAGTTCATATGATGCACAAAAAGTGGCCGAATGTTGACCAATATATCGTCTATTTTCAAAACTTCACAAATACTCATGCACCTGTTGAAGTAATTCGTCATCGTTTTGAACAAGTGGTCAATGAAAAAGGCGTTATCGGCATTTCGATCGGTACTCGTCCAGATTGTCTGCCTGATGATGTGGTTGAATATTTAGCTGAACTGAATCAGCGCTATTATTTGTGGGTAGAACTAGGATTACAGACGACCTACGAAAATACCAGCAATACAATCAATAGAGCACATAATTATGAGACTTATCTTGATGGTGTAGAAAAATTGCGGAAACACAATATTCGTGTCTGTACTCATCTAATCAACGGATTGCCTGGTGAAAGTTTAGATATGATGAGAGAAAATGTTCGTCGAACGATTCTTGATTCGGATATTCAAGGGATTAAATTACATTTGCTGCATTTAATGACAAATACGCGTATGTTACGAGATTATCATGAAGGGCGTTTGCAATTGATGACTCGAGAAAATTATGTCGGTGTTATTTGCGATCAGCTAGAAATGATTCCTCCAGAGATCGTGATCCATCGTTTAACTGGTGATGCTCCAATGGATTCTTTAGTTGGTCCCATGTGGAGTTTAAAAAAATGGGAAGTTTTGAATGCGATTGATGATGAAATGAAGCATCGGAATAGCGTTCAGGGGATCTATAATGTGCGTAACACTAAGGAGGTTTTGAATTAATGTTGCAAACCGCACTGCATTTTAGTCACTCCCTTTTAAAAGAAGTGGTTCAAAAAGGGGATATTGTGGTTGATGCTACGATGGGAAATGGGCATGATACAGCTTTTCTAGCTGAGCTTGTTGGTTCAAAGGGTTTCGTTTACGCATTTGATGTTCAAAAACAGGCAGTGACGAATACAGAAAAGAAACTCACTGATCTAGGATTACGCGAACAAACAACTTTGTTTCACCAAGGACATGAAACCATTGAACAATTGATTCCAGTAGAAACACCGTTGAAAGCCGCTATTTTTAATTTAGGGTATCTTCCGAAAAGTGATAAACAAATTATCACCAAACCAGATACAACAAAAAAAGCGCTAGATGCATTGATTGCTCGGCTGGCTTCTAAAGGCAGGATCATTTTGGTCGTTTATTACGGTCATGCTGGCGGTGAAGCAGAATTGTCTTTGATAAAAGAGTATTCTCAACAGTTACCTCAAGAAACATATAGTGTACTGATTTATCAATTTATCAATCAGAAGAATAATCCGCCTATTTTGTTTTGTATCGAAAAAAAATAGGTACTTTAAAAAGAAGGCAAGCGAGACGCAACCAAACAGCTATTTTCACCTGAAAGTTCCGAATAAATCTTAATAGAAAAACCACTCTTTCAGATAGATACTGTAGATTTTTGTCTCGACCTTCTAATTTTAGTTATTTACTCATTTTTCACTCTATAGCAATATCCTATAAAAATAACTATACACAAAATAAATAGACAACCTCCAACTATTATCCCTTCTGGTAGAAACACAAATTTAATTTCGTGTGTTCCCGCTGGAATTGGTAACGTCAACAACGCTTGTTTGAAGGTAGGTATCTCTACTCTTTTACCATCAATATAAGCTTTCCAACCTCTATCATAAGGGATTGTTGTTAAAAGAACTTGATCTTTTTTTACAGTCGCACTTCCTGTTACTTTTCGTCCTGAAACAGAGAGATCTACTCCTTTTTCTTCGATCGTTTGATATGCTTCTTTAAATTTTCCTGTATCCATCAATGCAATATCTGGTTCAACAATCTCTATGTTATTTTTTCCCACAAGCCCACTAAAAATAGTTTTAAATTGGACAGTTGTCTCTGTATCATAGTTACCCAATGCATAATATTGACCAGTCTCGGAGACAGTAGACGATCTCCGTCCTCCCTTTACCTCAATAGTCAGCTTCGTAGCTCCCAAATTGTCATAATTGATCGGATATACACTAAAATAAGCTTGTTTGCTTGCGGGTATTTTAGCTTCCCATTCA
Organism: Enterococcus sp. AMC1251; assembly: GCF_058216535.1. Lineage (NCBI taxonomy): Bacteria > Bacillati > Bacillota > Bacilli > Lactobacillales > Enterococcaceae > Enterococcus > Enterococcus sp. AMC1251. The sequence goes on from NZ_CM177098.1 coordinate 3,039,007, forward strand.
ATTTCAATAGGTTCAGCTTTATTTTTTGCAGTATACGTCACAATAGTTGTTTGATTTATCTTTTTTGTTTTTTCCTTCAAATTTTTTGTTCCTATTTTTTTTGTTGAAGAAAAGGTGAAAAAGTCTTCATTTGATTCTGCTAAATGATTAAATAACGTCGCTTGCGTTTTTACAGCTTCTGGTTCATAAATTTTCTTATCCGTTATTATTCCTAAAGGAAGTGCGTAGTTATTTTCATATAATTTGTATCCCCCTCGCCTTCCTGTTTCCTCAAAACCGAATTTATTGAGCGTCGTTTTAGAAATGTTGTATTTCACTCCAAGTAATGAATCCATTAATAACGTATTGTTTCCATATCGAATATTTAAATTTGTTCCTAGAGAACGATAGCCTAAATCATTTAAATAAGCTGATGAATGGCGGTTTCTTATTGAAGAAAACATAGAAATACCACTATATCCATAGTTAAAGCTATCATTAGCAGAAGCACCATCTAAATTTTCTAAACGATAAAAGGTTGTATTTTCTACCTTTGTTTGATCTACTAAATCCTTTATCTCTGGATAAGAACCCGAATAGTATTTTCTTGCTGGATAATTCCATTCAGTTGAGATCCCCTTAATAACCTCTAAAGTATTTAACGTAAGCTCAGAGCTAGTCGCCAGAAAAAGAAGGGGAATAAGAAACTTTCTGTATTTTTTTGTCCGGCTCAATAAGTAGAATACAAAAAGATACCCTATTAAAAAAAGAATTGTTAAAATGAAGGAAAAACTGGTTAAGTAATCACTATTCCCTCTATCTATGATTACTTTAGTTCCTAAAAAAAGGAACAGTAGACTGAAAATAATTGTTGTCAATTGCTCAAAATCACTATGTTCATATTTTTGTATTCCGTAGCCTGCAAGCAGTAAAACTAAAAATGAAAATAAAAAACTATAACGAAATAAAAACATATTAGGTGCATGCATTCCCTGCCAAAATAAGTTCAAAGGTTCTAGATAAAAACTAGAAATTAGCAGAAGAAAAAGACTCCCAAAACACATTTTTTCTTTTAATGAAATTTTTTTACTAACAAAATAATAAAGACAAAAAGTCAATCCAAATAATCCTGTAAAAATATAAGGAGTTGAACCAAACTTGGTACTATCATACACACCGATCATATTTTTGATTACTAAATCAAGTGGTCCTGTCGCAGCTGTTTTCAAATGCTTAATCGGCGATAATGCCTCCCCGTTGTTTCTCAAATCTAAAATTGTAGGCAAGACCATCACCATTGACGCTCCTCCTGCTAAAAAAGAAGTCAGTAAATACATCGCTAACTGCTTACTATTCTTTTTTAAATCCGTACACATTCTAGCAATAAAATAACAAAAAGAAAAAAGGCCTACAATAAAAGCGATGTAAAAATTAGACAAAAACAACAATAAATAGCTAATGAATAGAATCGTTGGCTTTCTTTGATCCATCAGACGATGAATTCCCAATATAATTAATGGCAGATATATTAATCCATCTAACCACATAATAATCTCTGAAAAAGAAATCACGAATGACATCAACGCATAGGAGATACTTAATAATACATGTGTCCATTTGGGAATTTTGAATGTTTGAATTGAAAATACCCAAAAACTTACGCCTACACTACCAATTTTTAGCAATGTTAAAAAGTAAAGATAGTCTGGCATATTTATATTATTTGATTTGTCAAATTAAGCTAGACAAATGTCTTTCATTTATGTAACTCAAAAATACTTCTAATGGTGTTCGATAATTTAAAGATTTCCTTGGTATGTGATTTCTTTTAGAGGTGACAGCCGCAACAAAAGCTTGGTCAACTTGATTAAAATCCATTGTTTTAGGCAGCCCATCTTTACGTAATAACCCATTCGAATGCTCATTTAATCCGCGTTGTGAGGGGGTTCCAGGGTCTGCAAAATAGATAGAAATATCATTGACATTACTCATGTTTTTCCAATTTGAAAATTCTTTTCCACAATCAAAGGTAATGGATTTGAACAAGTTTCTGGGAATCTTTTGTAGCCAATCAGTTGTCGCTTTTTCAATATCCAATGCTTTCCGACCATTTGGTTTTAATGTAATAATCACTTTTGAAAGGCGTTCAACTAGAGTGATGATGGCACTTTTATGATGAACGCCAACAATTGTGTCACCTTCTAAATGCCCAAATTCCTGTTGGAAATTAGGGTAGTCAGTGGATCGTTCTGAAATATTGCGTTTAAATGCTTGCTTTCCACGACGTTCTTTATGCCCGTTGGGCTTTCGTTTCCCTTTCATTGGTAGTTTTGAGCAATCAAATTGATTCGCTTTAAACTGACGATAAAGTGTTCTAACAGAGCATGAAATAGGAAACTCAGCTCGACCAATAATCACATCAGGTGTCCACCCTTGAGCCACCATAGATTGAATGTAATCATGCTGTTTTGTAGGCAAACTAATGGGTTGTCGACCACAACGTGTTTTATTTTCTTTATATTGTTGGTAATAGTCACAGATAGATTTTCCTTGTTTCAGGAAGTTGTAAACATTGTAGATTGTCTGTCTAGAACGAGTTAAAGTCTTAGAAACCATCGTAACAGGTTGGCTCATATTGAAATAAGCTTCTATCATCACGAGTTCATTTGATGTAAGATGAGTATAGGTCATTTGTCTTCACTCCTTATAATTCTTTGGTCGGAACTATTTTGAGTGTAGCACAAATGACTTATTTAGTTGTCTAGCTTAATTTTACTATCGGCGTTATCAAAAAAAAACACAAGCGGTGTAAAAAGTCCGCCTAAATAATAAGATATAAATGCCCAATAATTCAATCCTAATGACCCATACCACGTGTAGAAAAAGCTCTGCTCTCCTTTTAAACTATTGTTGAAACTTGCATGGAAATTTGCATATTGAGAAAAAGCATCACTCGCTAAAATTGTTCGATCTTCGCTTCCTGGATAGATACCAATATATCTATAAACACATGCCATTATTATAATTGGTACTAAAAAACTGATTAGACCATATACACTTTTCCTTCTAATAAAATCCTTAACTTTTTCCATAGTTCTCTCACTTTCTATTATTGACAAATACATGTTCATCTTTAGTAAAAAAGAGCCCCAAACAAGTAATAGAACAGCTTGTTTTAGGGGCTAAATCCAGATAAATAATAGTACTAAAGTAGTTCATTCAAAAGTACGTACTTTTGACTATCTTTGTTCTTGGTTCATTCACTCTTTCTATGTTAATGTGCGTTCATCTATATGGAAGTAATGGAGAACCTTTTCTTGGTTTTTCTTTGCTTTGTTTATATCAGAATCGTACTCATCCATATTTTTTTTATTTCGTAATGATTCAACTGATTGGTTGTTTATATTTAATCCTAGTTCTTTCATGTTTACGTATAATCGATTCAGTAACAATTGTCCTTCCTGAGAAAGGCGACGATCTGCACTTCTTGTACCGTAACTAGACAAACGTGCAGATAAATCGTACAAGTTCTTTTGTATTTTTACTTCATGCTCTTCATCATTGACTTGATCTAACTGTTTTTGAATATCATTGATTAAATGATAGCCTTGAACTATGGCATCTGAATCTTTTTTCCCTAAATTAGTTGCCTGATAATAACGGGTATATACTGCACCGCCTCCGCATACCAGTGAACTGATTATCAAAAACAATAATAACTTCCATTGTTTCTTGAGCTGTTGTTCTAATTTTTTTCGGTGGCGTATCCATTTTTTCCGTTTTCTCTTATTTTTTGGTCTACTGTTTTTTACTTTCTTTAATCGTTTTTGCGTACTTAACAAAGAAAACAAGCAGATCGCCGAGAATATCAATCCTAATATAACCATTGATAATAAAACAGTAAAAAGCCAATCAAGTATTTCCACGGCATCTCTTCTCCTATCTGTTTTTCTTTCTCTTCTTAGCTGCTTTACGTTTTAAACGTTCTTTTTCTTCTTTCTTTTTTCTCATTCTACGAATAAATAGGTATATGACTGCTACTAGTAATAAAACAATTCCAATAATCAGTCCAATTAATCCCCATTGAATACTTCTATCTTGCACTAAACTTAAATCTTGTTCATTGAACTTGTCAGCATCTTCATTTGTTATCTTAAATTCTTGATTCCACGACCATTTCCCTCCAGCAGTTGTTGTCACTAAAATTTTAGATCGATAGGTTCCTGGTTTCATCTGTTCTCCATTCATAGAAACAGGAAAATCAATCATTGAATTAGGAGCCATTCTCATGTTCGTTTTTTTGGTTTCATATAGAACTTCTTCAGAATTTTTCTTCATGATTTGAACATTTACAGTCATACCTTCTACATAAACTGGTTGAGTATTGGAGAAATTAATGAAAACAGCATTTCGAAAATTCTGTAATTCTGGGTATACTTTATTTAGATTTAAATCGGGTTCGATTCCTTCTATCTCAGACTCGCTTAATAACATCCCTACCAAATAAGCAAATTTGTTTACCACCATACCAGATTCTGATTCTTTTTTTATGCCTTCGTCGTCTATTTGCTGTAACTGTATTCCTCCTGAAATAAATCCTTTAAATTCAGATTCCGGCATCGCTAATTCGAAATTGACTAATTGATTTCCACCAGCTGGAATTACTACTTCTTTTGGCGCTTTAACAATATCGTTAAAATCATATGTAGCAGATTTATCCTTTGAAATTTTATTTGGTCCGTACTCTATCACACCATTACTATTTGTTTTTGCACTGTTCAGTTTTACGCTAACTTTTATTTCTTTATTGGATGAGTTGTTCATTTTCATTTGTACAGTTTGTTTTTGACCAGGTTTCATGAGAAGGTCAAAATAAGTCACATCTTTATTTCGTTGGTTATCTGGCTGAATCACTTCAAATGAGAAGCCTCCTGGAGTAGGATTAGACTGGTTCTCTTCATTTGCATAACCTTTCAAAGGAAGAATTAGACACACTATGTATACAAAACTAAGAACTACAGCAAGTACTTTTCTCTTCATATAAAATCCTCTTTTCTGCTATTTATTGCAATAGTAAAATTAGTACATACTATTTTTTGTCCAGTTATATAAATAACAATCCCAAAACAAAACGAACACTCATTTTTGTTTTGGGATCTAAATTGAAATAAATGTAGGTTGGGACAAAAGCGCTTTTTACTTTTGTCTCATCCTCGCTTTTATTTACGGTGATACATTCGTATAAAAGTAATTATTTTTAATACCTTAGTTTGCGTCAGTAATAGACCATGTCACTTCGGCTTGATAGTCACCTGTTTTTAATAAGTTATCTCCTGGGATATTCAATGTCACTGAATTGTACGCTTCTGGATTAGCAACTGTAGCAGCTTTATCACCAAACATTAATTCAAATACACCAAATCCTTTTCCTTCTTGTTCATTCGTTAAAATTGTTGCTTTGTTATCCAATGCTAAATTAAAAGTTGGCGTCAAGGTTCCTTCTACTGTTACATCTGGTTTTGTTTTTTCGTTTGTTCCTGTAACGAGCGAAACATTTTTATAATCAATTGTTGCTCCGTTTAATACTCTTGTTCCGTTCGAGAATTGTTTTGTTAATTTTGCTGATACTGTGTAGTAGTTTGTATCTGTATCAGAACGAACATCTTGGAAACGAATAAAATGAGGCATAATTGCTTCGTCTCCATTTGAAGTTGTCGTTTTGAATGCTTTTGCATCATAAGTTTTATCTGAATCATTAGAAATAATCGCATGAGTATCAAAATCTAGATCTGTTACTGAAACGATTTTTAATGGATTAGCTTCTGTATTTTGTGTTGGCTCAGTAATCGGATCTCCTGATGATTCACCTGGTGGTAAATTCGTTGGATTTGTACTATCATCTTGTGTGAAATTGATTTTTCCTTTTCCAACAACATCCCCAGGTGCTGCTTTTGATACGGCTGGTAATGCTAATCCTACTGATACTGTAGCTAATAATGATGCTCCCATTAGTTTGTAACTGTTTTTCATGTGTTTTTCCTCCTAATTGTACGTGCTATTTATGGTAGCTCGGATAAAATCCAAGTTATCACCGTTTGGTAATTTATCGGTTCTTTTTTAGTTGCTCCAGGTATTGATAATGTCACAGCAGAATTTTGGTAGACTGTTTTATCATTGAATGAAGAATTACTTATTTGTTCTCCATGTCTATCCAGTCTTTTTGAAAGTGTGTTTTTCTTTTCATTACCATTATCAATTGACGCGCCAAATATAATTGACCACGTTCCCTCACCCGTTCCTTTTTTGGCTTCTGCTAAATTATAGGTTTCACCAATATTATTGATATGAATAACATCTTTAGAAACAATTGGTGCTTGCTTCAAATCTCTCGAGGAGTTTACCCAAGATTGGTCAAACGAAATTACTGCTCCGTTTAACTCTTTGTCAACAGTTGTAGTATTTTTCAACTGCGTCTCTTGCCTTACCTGAAGAAGCCAACCAGAAGCTGTTCCTCTATAATCAGATAGTTGGATAAAATTTCCTCTGGCCTCCGTTTCATCTAAAAAGAGTTGTGCATTTCCAGAATAGATTTCATCCTGATCAGAAATTTTATTTGATCCGAAGTCTAACTGAGGAACAAAATCAATCCGTAAATCTCCTGTCGTTACAGGGCTTGTTCCAGGATCAACAATTTTAGTTGGATTTTCAGGGTCTCTTATTTCTTGCTTATATTCTCCGTCAAAACGAATAGTTCCATTCCCACTCTGACTTGTCTCCGCTTGAGTTTCATTCGGAAAAATCAGTACGCTCGCCAAAAGAACAACAGCGCCTAGCACAAATAAATAATTTTTCTTTTTCATTTTAGTTAGACTCCCTTCTTTTGCCTTTTCCTTTTTATAAAGTAGCGCAGGAAAAATACGAGCAGCAACACTAACAATCCTAAAAATATCCAGCTTTTTTGGATACGTTCTCCTGTTGATGGGTATCGACCAACTGGTTTTGTCCCCTTTGACATGTTGCTTGCAGAAGTAGCCGTTACAGATTCACTGGAACTACTTTTACTCTCTTCTTTATAAAAGCTGACTGAACCATTTGTTTGAACAGCTCCACCCTCTACTTCCGTTGCACTTACAGCCTTAGCCGGTCCACTATAAATCGCAACTAAAGTCAATGCAAGGAAGAGCAAGTAATATACTTGTTTTCTATATACTTTCATAGTTTCTCCTCCTTGTATTTATGGTGTATCACCTAGTTGTAATAGAATTGACGCTTGATATTCACCTAATCGCCGAATGCCGCCAGCAGGAATTTCCAGCATAAATCCTGAGTCACCTTGATCCCATCCCTCACTAATACTATATTGACCAGCTGAATCATGAATCTGAGTCGCTACTGGTTGCGCATTCCCCACAGAAAGTATCACATCATCTAAGGCATTCACTTTATAGCGGATAGCATCTGGTAAAATCTTACTTTGATCTACTTGACTTGTTAAAGGACTTTGAAGTGTCGCAGTTAGAGTCCATTTACTAAGATTTTTTCGGTTATCCCAAATAATCAAAGGTTTATCATAGGCCGCTTTATCAACTTTTGTTGAAAAAATCCCCACGCTTTTTATACCGAAATCCAGCGTGCTTGGTGCAGATTCAATAAACAATGTTCCTTTAAACGTATATCGTACGATATTACCGTCTTCAGTTACAGGCACTGCCGTTTCATCTTTCGGCGATTGATCAATGATGTATTTTTTAGCTTGAATAGATTCAATGGCTTTTATTACATCTTGATTTTTTGTTAAATCGATCGTTTGGCCAATGGTTCCTTCAATAACTACTGAATCAAAAACAGCTTTATCTTCTTCATCTGTGAACTCTACCGTCACATTAGCGATACTTTTTTCAATTGTCACTATTATTTTTTTAGTAACTAGCGAATCGTCTTGACCATAGGACAATATCACTTCATAATTACCCGATGCTACAATCGAACCATTCTCGATCGGATCCGGCAATGTACCTCTATCTATTTCAATCATTGAAAGAGGCAATTTCTCTCCCGTTTTTGTATCTTGTAAAGTAATGTGTCCTTTTTCTAGAATCATCTTCGTTAAATCATCATTAGAAGTTGGATAATTTTTTGCCATGATGCTAAAGTTTTCTCCGTTTAGAACGTATGATTTATCTTTTGATACTTCTGCATCTGTATCTTTTACAAAAATCGGCACTTCAACTTCTGCACTATTTCCAGCTTCATCTCTTAGTTGTAGTTTAAAGCTCTTCACTCCAGCTTCTGAGACTAAAGAATTGATATTTTGTCCTTGAAGTAATGACACCTTGATCTTATCTTGTGGCGTGACATTATCGCTCCATTCGCTTAAAAATACTGTATAATCATCCACATCGTTAATTGCAGCAGCATCGTTCAGATTAATAATTGTCAACTTGCCAGTTCCTTTAGGTGGTTGTGTATCTTTAAAAGTAACCGTAATCACCTTGGACGCATCTCTTACCTTCAAGACAATTGGGTATGCTTTTCCTTGTTCATTACCTACATTTGATGTATCAATCAATAGTTTAGACGAATCTGTCGTAACGTCTATTGCCTGTTCTCCAGAAATATCAAAACCTTGTACGTTTCCTTGTTCAATGACAAGTTCACGAATCGCGCCCTCTGACCAATTTGATTGATCTGTTGTAAAACTTTTTCCAGTAATCACACCTGTATCTCCAAGTATCCAGTTATCATCGTAAACAAAAATTTGTGTGGTAATCACTGAAGAATTATTGCTCTCATCGGTAAACCTAATTTGAATAGTTTTTACACCTACAGATGAAACTAATTCCTCAATATTTTGATTAGCGAGCAGTTCTGCTTTGATCTTCTCGACAGGTGTTGAGTTGTCGTTCAAGTCAGCTACAAATTGTTTTAAATCTGCATTCAATATAGCATTGCTATCACCCAGTTTAACCTTTGTAACTTTACTTTTGGCACTTGGTGGTAAGGTATCTTTAAATGTAACTGTGATTGTTTTTTTCGCATCCCCAGCAGTTAAGGTAATCAAATAAGGTGTATCCATTTGTTTGCCAACCGCATTTGTATCTATTGTAAATTTATTGGAATCTCCTGTTACATCAGTAATTGTGTCGGCGGTTAGCAAATATCCTTTGACTTCTCCTTTATCAATGACTATCGCTCTTGAAGTATCAGCGTTCCATTCATCTAAATCTGCTACAAAATCTTTTCCTCTAACGGCTCCAGTGGTTCCAACAACGGTTTGTGAATCAACGACTAATAATGGAACCTTGATGATTGAAGTATTACCTGCGGCATCTGCTAGTGTTACAGCTAATTCTTTTAACCCCACTGACTTAACCAATTCTTGTTTTTCTTGTTCCGTTGTTTTCCAAGTCGCCGTTATTTGATTTGTCGGTGTTGTTTCATCCGATATATTTGACAGTACTTGTCTAGGATCACTTGGAATTCCTTCTATTGAATTTATATTCGTTTTTTGCCTTACTGGCTTTGCTGTTGGCGGAAGTTTATCAATCAACTTTACATTGACATCAGCATTTCTCAAATCATTATCAACTAATTTGATTGATCCAGTTATACCACCAGCATATTTTTTAAAGTCAATCTCAGAAAAATGCCAATTTCCTTCATTATCCGTTGTAGTGTTATACGTATCAGCCCCTACTGTAAGTGTTAATTCTGCATTTATCGCAGGTTTGTCTATATACGAACCATCAGGCATTGTATAGTCTGTATGACCAGATAATCCTACTTTATTATTGGGAATTTCATACGTATCATTTACAACATCAATTTCTTTTTCTGGTATTATAACAGGAAGCAAAATATCATTTGACCATCTACTATACTGATTAAAATTAAATTTGCTCTGCATGTCACTATCCGAAGATGTCACGGTTCCACGATTGGTTGTATATAAACCAGTTATGTCAAATGTTGAAACTCCTTGCCAAATATTTGAAGGATTTCCAACCCCGTTTAAATTATTGTTCCAAACAGCATGGTTCATATTTTTCACACTTACCGTACTTCTCGATCCTGAATCATAGGCAAAGAAAAACTGATTTCTCCCAAAGTATCTAACATCAAAAATCTCTGGATTATCGACAACTAAATTCATTTTGTATGAAAATATAGCGCCATAAGTGGCATTTTTTCCTAAAGTAGAAATTTCTGTCACAGAATGTTCAGTTGCTTTAATACTTGCATGCGGTGTTTGCGCATTTGAACCATTGCTCGTTATTGTTCTCAACGCACTTCCATAGTTTTTAGCAATAGCTCTGAGTGTTCCGTTGTTTTCTATATGACGGTAATTTGCAATAACATTTTGATAGGGTACGTTTGTGGCTCTTCCGTTATTTTCAGCGTGTACTTTCGCATTTTTTTGAACTAAGAATTTAGCACTGTCTGAACCTCGCTTATCCCAACTACTATTTGTTCCGTAGTTCGGTGCCAATACAAAATTTAATGGTCCATAATAAAATGCGTATTCACTAGGATTGCCACTACCTGTTCCCGTAGTCGAATAAACCTCTGCATTTTCAGGATCATTGGGATCATTTTCATTTCCATACATAGTAATATTTGTTGCTACAATCCCTTTTCCTTCTGTATAGATAGAATTCTTCCCCTTAAAAATGATTTCTTTTGCTAAGAATAAATAGGCGAATTCATCCGAAGAATTCACATTCAAATTTTTAAAGGTAACAACTAAATTTTCATTTTGTCTGTCTGTCGCTACATTGGGAGCCGTTGTATTGTCTGCTCTTCCATCAAATATCGGCCCTCGGTAATTTCTAGAAGTATGACCAGAAGATGTAATTTTCCCTTGTTCATCTGCGGAACTAAAGAGTGTAAAATTTGTGAAATTTGCATATCCTTTTAGGAGTAATTTTCCATTATTCCCAGAAAAATTCAGCGTATTTCCATTTAAATCAATGTTCTTATCTGTACTAACTGTGGCTGTCGTTGTTATAGTTAATGTCGGTACATCCAGATAATAATCCACTCCTGTAGTATCTGACATCGCACTGTTCCATTCTGAAGTTGACCGAATGGCTGTTCCTTTTGGTATCGTTTTAATTGAATTATTTAAAGCCTCTGTGTTATGATTTATGTTGAAAGTTTCTTCTGCAGAAATACTACTTTCATTTAATTTTAAAAAAACGAATGTTATACAAAAAATGCCTAACATGGCTATTAGCACAATTTTTTTATGCTTACTTTTCAATTTTCCCCCTCCTTATTTGAGCATTAAATTACTAGTGAGCGATTTTTTTATACAATAACAATCACCTCCATTACATTAATAGTGGATTTGAGTTACTTTTTTATAATTCAGCTAACAAAAATTTTTACAAATAACTATTGCTAGCTCCGTTATACGTTACGTCATAAAGAATTGTTTGTAATTACTAACTATTTATTCAATCATTCAACATTAAAACATATCCCTTAGATCGGGTCGTTTTAATGGAAAACCGATCATTCTTATGTGTCTTTTTCCTTAAAAAACAAATAATATTGGCTAAGCGAAATCTGTTTTCAGTATTATTAGTGTTCCATAATTTTTTACACAGCTCTTCATAAGTAACCATGTCATTTGCTCGTTCGTACAAATAACTAAGCAAACGATATTCAATCAGTGTTAATTGCTGTTCTCTACCGTTAACGAAGACCGTTTGATTCCGTTCATTTAAAAATGAATTGTTCATTTTAGCTAGTGACTCTTTCGAGCTATTTTGTAGTCTAGAGAAGGTGTTTTTTACTATATAAGGCAACCTATCTAGATTGTCTTCTGATGTAATCACATCATTTGCACCTAGCTCCAACAATATCTTTTCTTCATATCCTAAAGAGGTATTCGAATATATCCATACAAATACATTTGGGTTTGTATTTGAAGCAATTAACCAATTAATGATCTCGACAACTTGATCTTTTCCATTCATTACAAGTAAAAGACCATCTAGCAAAGTCAATTGACTTTGTTCTTTTATTTGTAACACTTGATAATCACTCGATTGAAAAATATTAATTAGTTCTTCATGGGGTGTGTACTGATCGGCTAAAATTCCTAGTTTTAACAAAAGAGTCTCTCCTTTATTTATTTCTTGTTTGTAAAAAGAACAAGAAGCGGTATTGTTTAACCAATACTAATCGTGCTTTGTCCGGATGCTGACGGCTGAACTGACGGCGCTAATTTAATCATTCCTATTTTGTCTAAACATATTTATTAGCACTGACCACTGATTAAACGAATAGCTTTTCTTTTTTCGCTCAAGAATGAATTGAGGTAAATATCTAACGTCATTTTTGACGAATGATGACCAAGCAAAGCACTTATCGTCACAATTGTAACTCCTTTTTCTAGACATCTTGTAGCGAATGTATGTCTGAGCGCATGGAAGTGTATGTTTTTAAGTGAAGCTTCTTGGCAGATTTTCTTAAACCAATATAAGATTATTCTTGGTTCACAAGGTGAACTGTCACCAAATACGTACGAACCTGCTGCAGCTTTCCTTTTCGCTTTTAAAAGTTTATATAAACCTGGTGATAAAGGAATTGTTCGCTCAGAAGATGAACTCTTAGGACTGTGCTCGATAATAATTGTCTTCGTTTGGCTAAAGGGATCAAGTGATTGGATCCGTTGAACAGTTCGACGTACATGAAGCAGTTTCGTAGAAAAGTCGATATCTTTCCATTTTAATCCTGAAATTTCTCCAATTCGTAGTCCTGTTTCTAATGCTAAAATTACGGGAAGCCCAATTTCATGCTTGATTGCACTCTTGTATAAACGATTCTGATCTATTTTTGTTAACGCTTTTACTTTTTTTATTTCCGCTTTGGGAATAAGTGCCCCTTTACAAGGGTTATTTGTGATCAACCCTTTTTTTACAGCATCTTCTAAACAGGTTCTTAAAACTTGCATCACTACACGAATAGAACTAATACTTAGTTTGTTTTCCAATTGTTGGAGCCATTGATTTATTTTTTCAGTAGTTAAATCTAGCAAATTTAACTCGCCTAAAGAAGGTTGGATATGTTGTCTATATTTATTCGTATAGCTAACAAATGTGCTGATCTTTACACGTTTTTTTACAATAGTTAACCAATGTGCGGCCCATTGATTTAATGTTCCAGAATAGCTAGGTAGTGATTGTTGTCCATAGTTTTCTTGGTAGAAGGACTTTTTTATTATTAATTTTTGTTTTGCACTTTTATACGAATAATCATAGATATAACCATAATGAATATCCCCACTCGGTTTTCGACCTTTAATATACCGCCCTTCCCAGCGTCCATCTTTTCTTTTATAAATATTTTCCCCTTTTTTTGCCATAAATAACTCATCCTTTTACTTTTATTTTTTGACGGCGATTTGACGGCTAATTTCTTAAAATAACCTAAAAAATCAACTATCAACAGTAAGAACAAATAAAAAAAAGTCATAAAAGCATTTTTTCATTTTTTTCATTAAAAAAATAAAAAAATAAAATTAGTATTGACTTAGAAATATTAAACATATATCATTAAACCTATAAATAAATCATATTTTATTTATATTTATGTATTTTTTGATAATAAATACCGCTTCTTGTTCTTTTTACAAACACGAAATTTCAATCAAGTTATTCATTCCACTTTTTAATCTCTAGTTTTCTTTAGTTATGGTCCAAAACAGTGTGTTGTATATTTCATTTTTTGTGTGATGAGGTAGAGATTCAACTCGTAAAGTTATGCTCTAGTCTCTTCACACCTTTTTTGACACTTAAGAAAATAACATTAACAGTTGTCCCTAAGCCTATGATATTAGCCTTACTTTTCTAAATATTTCGTTTTATTTCGTTGAACATCGGTAATCGCTATTCTCTAATCTTAGCACAATGAATGTTCTTACCAGTTCATTTCTACAGTTTTAATATCTTTTTCTTCTTAAAATGATTTAAAAAATCTAATTAATACTTTTTTTATAAACGTTCATTTTCAATTGAATCTTAACCTCAATGATACATGTAAAACTATGTAAAAACTTGACCTATATTGTCTTTTAATTAGACAGATTCCCTTCTATTTAATAAAAAACTAACTAAAAAGCTACGATCTTATAGCTTAAGAGCTATTTCGTTCTTAAAATAGCTCTTAACCTTTTTCTTATTTCTACTAAATCTCTTTCCTTTATTGGAAAATCAAAAATATATGATTGATATACACTCTGTTTTTGTGTCACAAATCGATTAGGAATATTTGTCAGAACGATATCTGGTTTTTGTTTATTTTTATCAGTTATAAAAACTATGTTGAACTCAAGACTAAAGTAATTACTTATTTTTGCTTTAAGATTTTTTTTAATAATGACTGGGAAATCTGTCTCTAAACGGATTTTAATAACAGGTTCATAAAAATTAAGAGGCATACTAGATGAAAACAAAAGCATGTACTTTTGTAAAAGAAATTCTTTGTTTAAAAACAAATCATTTTTAGTTTCTTGATATAGCTCATCAATAAATTGATCTACTCTTTCCCTTAAATTAGGGAAATTATAATCCGGAGCATTTAAAACATTATAACCATCTAAATCAATATGACTCTGAGGAAATACTTTACAAAACAAATGCGCGCAAAAACTTGTGATAAAAAATTGATCTTGCGCCTCAAGAGGGATGGGGAAAAAATTCACGCCAAACTTATCGATAGCACTTTGTGTCGCTAGATAAATATCTGACTGACATTTTTTATGGTAGTTAAATATTTTATACTTTAAGTGTTCAGACTCATAAAATTTGGTTTTCATTTGAAGTAATAAGATATAAAAATAGATCTCTGATTCTTCAGATATTTGGTATCTTTCTATAAAATAATTCAGGAAGGGTACACTTTTTGATATGTTTTGAATATTTAAATATCCTTTCCATTCTGGTTCAAACTTGATAATACGGTTTTTCCTTACTCGTATAAGATTGATTGCCAATATATAGCTCATTTGCTTTTTCTGAATCTCTGAAATACTTAAATTAAATGTACTGGAAAAACTATCCAATGTTTCATATGCTTTTTTTTGGTCAACCGATTCAAATGGCCATTGCTCACCTTTAAACAGCACCCAATTCAAAATAAATATTAAACCTCTAATATTTTTTTCCTCTCCAATAAATCGAAATGTACCTCTGGAAAGAGAAATACCATATATGTTTAAAAATTGTTTTATTTCTTTCAGGTTTTTCCGAATTGAATTTTCACTTTTAAAATTTCTTATTGCATATTTCCTTACGAAGAAACAATCTTCTAATATTATTTTTTTTAAAATTTTTATTCGTTCATCTGTCTCAAAAATATACATCTTAAATTCTGTATAATTATTGTCGCTAACCATATCAAGCTGAATTCCTTTAAACTTTTCATAGTGTAGAATAATAGGATTTTCTTGCGTCTCATTGTATTTATCAATCTTTTCCTTCAATTGATAAATATAGCGTTGAATTGTTCTTTCAACTACGTTAAGTCTTTTTCCCAGTTCATACACACTGTACCAACGATGACTTTCTGAAACAATGTCTACCAATTTCAGCATTAACTTATTGTTTTCTTCTAACAATTCAAAGATATTATCTTCCAAAAAATCCCCCTCTTTCTTTAATTAATTATTTATCAACAGCTATTTTTGATTGGATGATACAGTGCTTTCCTGTTATTGTTATCTTTTATTGTAACGAACTATTGAGTATAAACTTTTATTTTGTCAGTCGTCTCACTCGACAAAATTCTTAACAAATACATGACTAAAATTGTTTTAATTCTTTTTTTCTCTATATTAAGTTCATATGTATTCCAACATTCGCTTGTGTAAAATTTATTGCAAAAGAAAACAAGGAGTGTGAGACAAAAGTAAAAATCACTTTTGCCTCACACTCTAAAACGAATAAACAGTGGTGCAATATATTATAATAGTTGATATTCTTCCAGTAATAGTTCAGGTATTTTTCCCAGAACTGTTGGACTATGTACTTCCTCAATTTCTGTTTCATTGATTGCTTTTTCTTTTACATTAATTTTGCTCATATTTATGAATAATGTTGCTAAATATAGTGTATGCATGCTAAAAGGATGAAATATTTGGCAGAAAATTATCCATGCGTAACGTTGCTCTAAAACTTGATATTCGAGCACCAGTCATATTGAAAACAAACAAGCCTTACTTCAAGGTATGACTAAAGAGAAGAAACTGTATAATAAAGTTACGACTGGTGACGACTACTTGAAGAAACAAATTATTAATGAAACAATATGTTCAAGAACATGAGCTAAATAATATCAGTGAAAGTATTTAATCTCGGTACAAAGAAAAACAAAAATATTTTTTATGAAAACATTGCGAGTGTTTTTGAATCGTTTAGATACGCTCGTCTAATAGTAAATACGCAAAAAAACTTAGACAGAATAAAAATGTCTAAGTTTTTTTGCTATTTTTCTAATGGTAGCCACTCTAGCACTCGTTGAATCCATGCATCCCAAAAAATCCAGTCGTGATTCCCAGGTCCTGTTTCAAAAGTATGCTTAATCTTATTCGTAGTTAGAATAGCAGCTACTTCCTTGTTCCCATGTAAGAGTAAATCTTCTTCCCCGCAACAAAGAAAAATATTCGGGGGATTTTTCCCGCTTTTTACTAGCTGATCCAGTAAAAAGATTGTGTCATTGATAGACCCTTGAACATTTTCTAACGGTCCAAAAATTCCTTCCCAGAAATTTCTCCCTTTAACTGCTAGCAAATCTTCTATTCTATTAGCAAGATTCACGGCACCTGATAAGGAGGCTACCGCTCCAAATTTTTCTGGTTTAGATAATCCTAGCTTTAAGGCACCATAACCGCCCATTGACAATCCTACTGCAAATGTTCTTTCTCTTTTCGTTGTCAATTGCGGAAATAACTCATGACAGATATTCGGTAATTCTTCAGAAATAAACGTCCAGTAATTCATTTCATATCTTGTATCGGTGTACCAACCAAGATCCGTAGACGGCATGATTACAGCTAAGCCTAGGTTTGAGACATAACGCTCTATCGACGTTCGACGTTCCCAAACGCTATGATTTCCACCCATTCCGTGAAGTAGGTACATAACAGGAACATCTGTAACATTCCCTTTTGTCGCTGTACCAATTTTTTTCTCTGTTTTTTGGGGCAAAATAATATTGACCAATACTTCCATTTCTAATACATTTGAATAAATGTTTGCTTGTAAAAAAGCCATCTAATCTCCCTCTTTTTCTATTTTCTATTATTGTAGCATTAAATCAAATAGAGAAAAAATTTAATTTAAACCACAAAATCAAACAATACCTCTGTTCGATTCCCCCATTAGTATAATTAGCTTGACATGCGCAACCTTATAGATTCTATATCATATCTATCTCCGAGAGAATTTGATATTTCAGAAATTTTTCTATCTATATAGCTTTATAAAACTCATTAAATCTATCAAAAAAAGGAACAATATCTTGAAACTGTAGAGTTTTAAGACCAGTATTTTATTAGTACACTTATTTATACACTGTATGCATTAAGAAAAAACTATCCGTCTGGTATAGAGCATGTCCTGTGTTAAAAGGCTTCCCATTTTCCAGACAAGCAATGTTTTTGATATTAATCAGCGGAGAGTTCATTTTTATATCAAGATATTCTGAAGTTTTCTCATCTGATAATGTCGCTCCAATCTGTTGATCTACAAACTGATACTCAATATCCTGCGTTTTTAAATACTCATAAATGGAGTTAGTACATATCTCGCTGTCCAAATAAGGAACAATCAATGCATCAAAATATTCCAATTCATACGAAATTGGAATGTTATCCGCATATCTAATACGCTCAACTAGCCACAACTCAGCCCCTATATCCACACGCATGTCCGTGGCTTCTTTTTCAGTAGCAAAAATTTTTTCAAGTTTCAATAGTTCAGTAGAAGGTTCTAAGCCTCTACTTTTGGTCTCAGCTGAAAAACCAATACCTGATTTGAATGCAAAAAATTTAGGTAAAGGGTTAACAAATGTTCCTATCCCCTTCTTTTTTGTTAGAATTTTTGCATTAACTAGCTCTTCTATCCCCTTTCTCACTGTGATTCGAGAAACCTCAAGTTTTTGAGATAATTCATGCTCAGATTCAATTACTTGATGCGGTTGATAAAGACCATTTTCTATTTTTTGTAAGATATATTCTTTAACCATTTTATATTTGGGTCTATTTTTGCTCATGAAAAAAGCTCCTTTTTAAGGTTGTAACTTATTCTTATTGTACGGACTTCTTATCTGTGCTACCTATTTCCAATAGCCATAATATTTATCGAACAATTGACTATTATATTCATCTGCACCATCTAAATTTGAGCTTTTGAATACTGGAACTTCCAAATTAGCTTCCTTCAATTTTGATACTACACCAATAATAATTGCTTGTGCTAAGCCAATGCTTGTAAAATCAGAAGTTGGTCCTAAGTCAACATCGAGACCAGCAATTCTGTACGCTGCATCGCCTTTAGGAGCATGACTATCAATTGTAACATCAGCAATTTCATACATTTTTTTACCTGAGGAATGTCTAGAAGATACCAAGCTTGAATGCTCCATTGAGGTTAAAGCGATAACACTTGCACCAATCTTTTTAGTTTCCAGGCACATTTCAACTGGAACATTATTTCTCCCTGAGTTTGACACGACCATAATTGTGTCTCCAGCTTCAACTTTATACAAAGATAACATACTTTTAGAGTATCCGTCTAAACGTTCTAAATGTGTACTTTTGTTTGGCATATCGTGAAGCATTAATTCAGGAGGTAATATCCCTTTTACATAAGCTAGACCGCCTGCTCTGATGTAAATTTCTTCAGCAACCATATGTGAGTGCCCTGATCCGAAAACATAAAATCTACCACCGTTTTTACAACTGTTAAAAATTAATTCTGCAGCTTTTTCAACCGAATCAATTTCATTTTCTGCAACGTCCATCCAGATATCAGTTAAATACTTTAAATAACCTTTAATTTCTTTTTTTGAACCATTCATTGCTATAGCCCCTCTTTCTTTCTGTATCATTCCATACTTATAATAACATCTTGTTATGACATGTAAAAGTTTTTACTACATAAATTTTTTACTTCATTAGTAAAGTCTGACAAGATTATTGAGATTTGGACAGGAATATTTATTTCCGAAGCCTTCACCTCTTAGTGTTTTAGCATTTAGAAGAAGTATAATTTAGGCATTTCTTCTGCTCCCACTGTTTAGATTCCTTGAAGCCGGGATGCGACTGTTAGAGTTATGATCCAGTCTCAGCTGAAAAATAGTAAGATCGCGAAATACAAGGAGCTTAAAAATCAAAAATAAGTGCGGATCAAAACTAAGAAATTAGTTTTGATTCACACTATAAATCTAAATAACAATGAGAAAAAACAACTATTATGCATAGTGTTGCCTCGATCACATCTAATTTGATCTTTTCTTTTTCACACTTACATTTAAAATAATCGCAACGATAATCAAACCGATGCCTACTAAATAAACATTATGAAGACCAGCATACAACATACCGCGTAATGGTTTTAGTAAATCAGCTGGAATTGTATTCGCGGTATGGGGATTAACAAGTTGATTCATTACATCGCGATCGACTTGCAATGAACTTTTCGCTAATTCTGAAGTTGTCACCGCATTAATAATGACACCGAAAATCGACACCATCAATGTTTGCCCAATCGTTCTAGCTAATGTATTGAATGACGTGGCAACACCCATCTCAGATGGATCCACACTGCTTTGAGCAGTTACAGTAGTTGTTGTGATCGTAATTCCAAATCCAATTCCTAACACAGAGGAAATTGCAAAGAACCAAATAAATGAAATTGATGCTGGAACTAATACTAAGAAAATACCTCCAAGCAATGTAATGCTAAGACCAATCGTTAGTACTTTTTTCGTTGAGTGCTTTTCCATTAGATTACTGGCAATAAATGAGCCAGCCATCCACAAAATTGACATTGGTGCTAATACCAAACCGCCAATACCTGCACTTTTTCCTAGCACTCCTTGCATCCACATCGGAATATAAACTTCCACGCCCATCAAAAATCCACTAATTAAAGCAGCTACGATATTAACAACTACAAACGTTGAATTTTTAAATAACATCAAATCAATAACAGGATCTTTGGCCCTTTTTTCGACAAAAATAAATCCGATAAAAAATAAGACAGAAGCTCCCAAGCACAGAAACACTTTTAAACTAAAGCCGCCATCACCAATTAATTGAAAACCTAATAATAGCGTTAATAAAACGAACATCAGCTGAACACTGCCTAAGATATCCATTGGTACTTTAGATTTCTCCCTTTTTGGCTCCACTAGAAAATAAGCAATCAACCCCATCAAAACTAGACCGATCGGTACATTAATAAAGAAAATCCAGTGCCAGCCAACAGTATCTACGATAAAACCACCTGCAAGTGGTCCAAAAATACTAGCAATTCCCCATGCAGCACTATTCAATCCAAGCATTTTTGCACGTTTATCGATTGAATAAATATCAGCCAAAATCGTCAATGCAACTGGCATGATCGCTCCTGCTCCGATCCCTTGAATTGCACGAGCAATGATTAAGGTGATCATATTTTGCGCTAAACCACAAAGTGACGAGCCAATAATAAAAATAATAATACCAATCATGAATATTGGTTTACGCCCAATTTTATCTGCTAGTTTTCCGTAAATCGGTGTTAACATTGCATTTGTTAATAAATAAATAGAAAAGACCCAGTTCATAATTTCCATGCCATGCAGTGATCCTACAATCGTTGGCATCGCTGTTGAAACGATTGTTCCCTCGATTGCTGTCATAAATGTTGCAACAAAAACGCTGATTGTTACAAGTTTGACGTTTGTTTTTCTTTCCATGTATCTCCATCCTTTTTGATATTTTGATTTAATACAGTTACTTATGAATTCATTTACAGAGTTTTGTTTGGACTGTTGTGGGACTTTACGTTACTATCAGATTTTTTAAGTTTTTAAGTTTATTGTAACTTACTTGATGATTTTTTTGGATAGTTGACCTCTGTTTGTTATTTGGATATAGAAGCTGTTAGTAATTCACTAGTAATTTGATTGTGATCCTTTTGGTCACTAGCTTCTTTTTGTTATTTGAGATTAAGGCGTTTGGCGATTCACTAGTATGGTAACTTCTCTCCCTTTGGTCGCCAAGTACTACTCATCATCTGCTCTGCGTAGCAATCGCAGTGATTCACAGCAAAACGGCGCCACTAATTTTCATTAGTAGCGCCGCCTCGTTTACTCCATCAAGCTTTTCTTGATTGCATCGACTTTGTCTGTCTGCTCCCAAGGTAGTTCAATGTCTGTACGACCAAAATGACCATATGCTGCCGTTTGTTTGTAGATTGGACGGCGTAAGTCAAGCATTTCTATAATTCCCGCTGGACGCAGGTCAAAGTTTTCTCTAACGGCTTCGATCAATTTGCTTTCAGGTACTTCACTTGTCCCAAAAGTATTGATTGAAATCGATACAGGTTGTGCCACACCAATTGCATACGCTAACTGAACTTCAACTTTTTCAGCTAATTCTGCTGCAACAATATTTTTTGCAATGTATCGTGCGGCGTAACTTGCAGAACGATCGACTTTCGTCGCGTCTTTTCCAGAAAAAGCACCACCACCATGACGAGCGTATCCGCCATACGTATCGACAATAATCTTACGTCCAGTCAAGCCGGCATCTCCTTGAGGTCCACCAATAACAAAGCGCCCTGTAGGATTAATAAAGTATTTTGTTTCTTCATCTAATAATTCTGCTGGAATAACGTCTTCAATAACGAGTGCTTTCACGTCTTTTTGAATCTGCTCCAGCGTAGCTTCTTCATCATGTTGTGTACTGATCACGACTGTATCTACACGTTGTGGTTTGCCGTTCTCATCGTATTCTACTGTCACTTGTGATTTTGCATCTGGACGTAGATAAGGTAATTTTTCCTCTTTACGTAATTGAGCTAAACGACGAACAAGTTTATGACTTAACGAGATCGGTAAAGGCATTAGTTCTGGTGTTTCATCCACTGCAAAACCAAACATTAAACCTTGGTCTCCAGCACCAATGTCATCTTTCGTATCTTTTTCACCACGTGTTTCTAGTGCATCATCCACACCTTGCGCAATATCCGGTGATTGCTCATCGATTGCAACAAGAACTGCAACGGTATCACCATCGAATCCATATTTAGCTCGTGTATAGCCAATATCTTTCAATGTTTGTCGAACAACTTTTTGGATATCTACGTAAGCAGTAGTCGAAATCTCTCCAAAAACTAAAACCAAACCTGTTGTTACACTTGTTTCGCAAGCCACACGGGCCAATGGATCTTGCTCTAAAATTGCATCTAGAATTGCGTCACTCACTTGATCGGCAACTTTGTCCGGATGGCCTTCAGAAACAGATTCTGATGTAAATAAGTGTCTCTCTGTCATAATGTATTCCCCCTAATTTTAGTCGGTTACAAGGCATCTTTGTACAAAATGTAGCGCAATTCACATCTTATTGGAAAAGCCTACTATTTTACAACAAATCCTTTCGGGAACTTGTAACTTCTATTAGTATAACAGATATTTCCAGAAAAAACTTACTTTTTAACTGACTTTATTTTTTACTAAAAACAAGTTCGATCCAAGCTAAAAAACAGTTTTTTTAGCTTGGATCGAACTTATTTATACTTATCTAACTCGTTGAAACTTGTGAAGTGGAAGAACTCTCATTTCTACTTTCCCAATAATCTCTTTTTCATCCACCAATTGATAATATCGGCTGTCTGTCGCATAGGGACGATTGTCTCCTAAAACGAGGTACTTTCCTTTAGGAATCGTTGGCTCTCCAGTTAATGCTTTTAAATTAAAATCTTCAGTATAGATCATTCCATCTTGTTCAAATTGTCGTTTATAATCTGCAATGAAACTCTCGTCTCTTTCCTGTTCATCAATAAAAAGTTGGCCATTTTTGTAATAGAGGCTTTCACCAGGCCGTCCGATTATTCTTCGAATAGATTTATCCTTTGAATTTGGAACCTTGATATAGACGAGATCAAACTGCTTAATTTCAGCCATTTTATTTACTACAACAATTTCTCCATCTTCTAATGTTTCACTCATCGAATATCCTTCTACCCTTACAAAAGTGAAAGTAAAGAGGGAAAGAACATACAAAACACCCATCGTCACAAGAAGAGTTAACGCTATTTCTAAGAAAAGAAGTTCAAATTTTTTAAGCTTCTTTTTTCGTTTAGCAACTTTCTTTCTTCTTTGCTTATTCTTTGGGTGAGTGTTCTTTTTGTTCATCTTTGCTTTTTTCGGAACACGCTGTTTTTCTTTAGCTGGTCTTTTTTTCTCTGACGTCTTTTTAACGTTTCTATTCTCTTTTTTATGAGTTGTCTTTTTCACAAAATCACCAGGCTATTTTTTATTTACTAACGCATTTTTATTAATGTTAAAGTAGCGAACAACTTCCTCATGATTTTTCTTAACGGCTGCTAAATCTGTTTCAAATTCATTTAAGAGCATCTCATTTTCAAAGAAATCATTTGATTGAGAAGATAAATTGATGCCTAATTCTTTCATTGATTTATAGTATTTATTTAATTTCTTTTGACCGGATTCACTATTTCTGATCGTTGCCTTATAAATACCATAACTAGAAAACTGTCCTGCTAACAATTTAATATTTTTCCCTGATTTCACATCGTTTTCTGTAGTTTTTGCTGTTTTTAGTTCATTTTCCAAGTTATCCATCAAGTAGTATCCTTGAACTACTGCTTTGGAATCTTTCTGACTCAAATGCATCGCTTGGTAATACAAAGAATAACCTGCTCCAAATCCAGAGAGTAAAAAGAGTATAACTAAGGTAATTCCCCAGTTACGTTGCTTCTTACCTTTCTTCCTAAGTTCTCTGACTTTACGTTTTTTCTTACTGACTTTTGCTCTTTTTACTTTCTTTAAAGCCTTTTTCGTTTGAGCCATCAGATAAAAAGAAATACCTGAAAATACTAATCCGATACTGGCTAGAGACAAAGAAATAATAAAAAACCAATCTAATATCGTCATTTCTTTACCTCCTCACTTTCTCTTTTTTTAGTTATTTTCTTGGTTTCTTTTTTCTTGCCTGCTTTTTCTTTGCTTGCTTCTTTTTACTGATTGTTCTGATTACTAAGAAAATGATCACTGCTAACGCTACGACTCCGCCGACAATCCCTGCAATCAATTTCCAGTTGAATGTTTGAACATCTTCTAAACCAGCATCTTGATTATTGAATTTATCTGCTTCTTCGTCCGTGATTTTAAATTTCTCATCCCAGTTCCATTTTCTATCTCCAGCTGTCACAAGGATTTTCGCACGATAATTTCCAGCAACCATCCGATCTCCTTCCATACTTACAGGGAAATTGATCAATGAATTCGGCGCCATTCTCATACCAGAACGTTTTGTTTCATATAAGACTTCATCACTATCTTCTTTCATGATTTGAACTTGTGTTGTCATGTTTTCTAAATAGGCTGCTTCAACGTTAGAGAAATTGACGAAAAAGGTATTTCTAAAATTATTTAAATCAGCATAGACTTTGTTTAATTCTAAATTTGGTTGTACTTCTTTATCTGATTCTGTAAGGAGCATCCCAATTACATAAGCGTATTTGTTGATAACACCTGTTTTCTTGGGATCACTTTTCTTTTCTTTTTCAACTTTTTGAAGTTGAATTCCGCCAGCAATCACTCCATCGAATGAGGCTTCCGGCATATTGATTTCTATGTCGATATCTTGTTCACTATTTGCTGGTACTTTTACTGTCTCTGGTGCTGTAACGATTTTTTCAAAATCATACTTTAGTGACTTATCTTTTTTTATAGTCGTCGGGCCATACTCAACAACTCCGTTAGCGTTTGTTTTAGTCCCGTTGCGTTTCACAGAAACTTCAATTTCTTCTGAAGCTAAATTCTTGATTTTAATCTTAACGGTTTGCTTTTGCCCAGATGTCATTCTTAAGTCAAAGTAACCTGCACCAGTATCTTTTTGATTGTCCGGCTTGATTGTTTCGTATGTAAATCCAGTTGCGTTGCCGCTACTGCTATTTTCTGCGTGGGCCGTCAATGGCAGAAGTACTGCTATGATAGCTGTTGCTAATAAAAATAATAGATTCTTTTTCTTCATAGATATCCCTCTCTTTAAAAGGTAGAGACAGAAGTATTTTTCTGCTTCTGTCTCACCATTCATTTGAAACATCACTACTTTATATTATAATCCAACCTATTATTTAAGTTAAAATTACAATACTTCAGCGATTGACCAAGTGATCTCAGCTGTATAAGTATCCGCTAGTAAAATGTTTGTGTTTGGTACAGTTAATTTAACAGATTCTGCAGTTGTATCAGCAGTTCCGTCACCGAATTGACCAAATTCGATTGTGTAAGTTCCGATACCTTTAGAAGCATCTTTGTTTTCCAATACCGGTACTGAATCTCCAGCGCCTGTTCCAGCGGCATCAGCTGCTAATTGGAATCCTGCAACTGTAGTTGCTGGCCATTGAGCTGCTGGGTCTTTAGAAGTGATTGCTGCATTTGAGTAATCAATTGTAGCACCTTTCAAGAAGCTACCAGCGTTTGCGCCAGCTTCAAATTGTTTTGTTAATTGTGCACTTATTGTATATTTATGGTTTGCAGTACCACGTACGTCTGTGAATTGTACGAAGTTACCACGAGTGATATCGCCATCAGCATTTTTCGTTGGAATAGCTGCTGCAAAATACTCAGGGTTTGATGCAAAAGCTTTTACTTTATCAGTACCAAAATCTAATTCAGTTACTGCATCGATACTGAATGAACCACGATCTGGGTTAACGATGATTGGTTCTTTGGGATCTACGATTGGTTTTTCTGGATCTTCCGGGTCAACAACATCTTTAGGATCGTTGTCTTCAGTAAAAGTCATTGTTCCTTTTGCTGCTTGAGATTTCGCTTCCGCATTTACTCCTACTGGTAAAGCTAAGCTTGCTCCTACTACTGCTAATAATGCTACTGAACATACTGTTTTTGTTTTCATATGTGTTTCCTCCTAGTATTGTGTGTTTGTGTGTTTTTGTTTCTATTTATGGCAACTCGGCTAATATCCAAGTTAACACCGTAGTATAAGGTACCGGATCAACAATCGTTGTTCCTGGTATCGATAGTGAAACAGCTTTATTCAAATAGACAGGTTTGTTGTCAAATACTGGATCAAGAACTGCTTGCCCATCTTTATCAAGTCTGGGTTCCAGAGTATTTTTTTGGTTGCTCTGATTTTCATCAGATGCACCAAAAGAAATCGTCCATGTTCCTCCGCCTTGACCAGCATTGGCTTGCGCTAAATTATATGAAGCGCCAACGTTGTCTATATTGATGATTTCTTTTGATAATTGCGGAGCACCGCTAAGATCTTTCGTAGAACTTACCCACGATTTATCTAACGATAACATCGCTCCGTTTATCTCACTGTGTTCAGTATCTTTGTTTGTAAATTGCATTTCTTGGCGCAGTTGTAAGGTCCAACCTGTTGGTTTTTGCCTCAAATCTGTCACTTGAACAAAGTTTCCTCTAGGTTTGGTTGCACCAAAGAAATTCTGCGCATTTCCATAGTAAATTTCATCTTTATCAGAAATTTTATTCTGATAAAAATCTAGTTTTGGAACAAAATCGATTCTCAAGTCGCCCTTAAGCTGGGGCGTTTCTCCAGGATCAACGATTTCTCCTGGTTTTTCTGGATCAACGATCTCTTGGGGATATTCGCCTGAAAATTTGATTTTCCCAGACCCGCTCAACGATTCTGATTCTGCGAATGCATTAGCATAGTTCAGAGCTAATGAAGAAATCATGGCAACTGGTATAACGAGAAATTTAATCGTTCGTTGTAACATTCTCATGCGTTATCCCGCCCTTCTTTCTCTTTCTTGCGCTTCCAGAAAAATAGTAGTAAGCCGATAATAATCAAGGCCGCTCCACTGAAAACAAGACTTGTTTTTACCATTTCACCAGTACTTGGGTAGCGCCCAACTGGTTTTGTAGTTGATTTAGAACTAGTTGATGGCTGAGCACTTGATGAAGGTTCTGTGGTACTTGAAGGCTCTGACGAAGTACTTTCTTCGTAAAAGCTGATCACACCACTAGTCTGTACCTCTCCTCCATTATTAGCCGCTGCGTTCAGTGGGGTACTGATTACGAGCGTTAATACCAAAGTAAAGGAGAGTACTAAAAAGCTGATTGTTTTTCTCATATGTTAAGAATCTCCTTTACTTTTTATGGAGTATCGCCCAATTCCCAAAGGATCTCACCTTGATACGTACCAAGGGTCTTCACATCGGCAGCAGAAACTTCAAATTTAAATCCATCTCCAGATTCAGACCATGAATCACTAATATTGTAAGTAGCCTCTTCAGTACCGCCGCCTACAACACCATCTTGCACCATAATATCTTGGGCACCGCCATTTAATGTGATTTCTCGGTTGTTATAAACATATTTTAGTGCCCCCTCCAATGTATAGGCTGGGATATCTGGAGTTGTACTTGTCATTGGTGTCGTCATTTTTGCAGTCAATGACCAACCTTTTTTATTGGCTCGGCTATCTTTGACGACCAGATCGGCACCATGATGTTCAGCAGCATTCACGCGGGTCTTTTTCCCTTGATATTTCACACTGCCAAAATCAATTTCTGTTGGTGCAGATGCTAATTCTAAAACACCAAAAACAGTGCCGCCAGGATTGTCAACACTATGTGATTCTGCTGAATAAGTCTCACGTTTTGCATTAGGATCAATAGCTCCTTCAACAAATGGCGTTTCTCTTGGGGATTCACCAATTGCTTGGGCCTTATTTGTAATGATCGATCCTACCGCATTAAGGGCAACCGTTACATCAAACGTTACCTTAGCTGTTTCACCCGTTGCTAAATTGCCCGTGTTGACAGTTAGTAAACGAGTGTCAGTATCATACGTATAGTCAGTTGGACTAACGGCTAGAACATCGTTGATTTTGACTTCTGCTGGTTCTGGGTTAAAGTCTACCCCAACAGGAAGCGTGTCTGTGATTACAACGTTTTCCCAATTAGTAGTATACGCTTCTGGTTTATTATTTTTAGCCATTAATGTATAGGTCAAGATATCGCCAACTTGTGTCGTTTGACCGCCTGATGACACAACTGTTTTTTCCATAAGTGGTTTATCTGGCAATACATCTTCCACTGTATACTTCGTAGCTGCTTTAAACGTTGCATCACGATAGTTCAACTCTGTTGCTGGATTGATATTCCCATTCGCGTTATTGGTTGATGGTGCTGCCGGATTTAGAGTTTCAGTGATTTTTCCAGCATTATCTTCTAAAAAGATTTGAACTATTTCACCTGTGTTTAAATATCTAGGTAAATTATACGCAAAAGTACCATCATCACTGACTGTTCCTACAGTTTGTTGACGTGTACCATTGATATCAACGTAGATTTTTGCATTTGGTTCAGCATCTTTACCAATCAGTTGTTTCATAGCATTCGTCACTTTACCACCATTGACAATTGCTGGTTCTGGCGGTGTTACATCGATTACTGTTGTCGGTGTCTTTTCCCCCGTTCTATATGGAGTCAAAACACTATTGACATATGATGCTCGATAAGGCGTTCCAAACATATCTTTTTGAGCAAGTTGAAATCCTGGTATCGCGTGATCCATTTTTTTCCAATGTACATAGTTATCATCGGTACTACTCCCTGTATACGTATTACCTAAAGTATCTGTGAAATCGACATACGCTTTACGAATACTATCTGCGTAAACAGGTTTTGTTTTTGCATTGCCATCTTCATCAAAGGGATTACTACCACCAACTGCTGTGTAGCCTATCAAGATACGGGTCTGTTGATCAAAATTTGCATCAGTCACTGGTGTCCAAGTTAATTCAGGAGTACTGTTCATTCCTGATATACGTTTGAAATTCGGGCGAGCGTACTGACTTTGAAGTGCTGGGTCAGAGCTTGTAACGCCTCCGTTATTTGAAGCATTCGTTACAGTAAAATTAGCTACATTGGAATAGTCGTAGGTTGGGGCACCATCTATACCTGCTTGGTTATTCCAGACAGATATATCGGAGTTTTTTATTTGGAAACTATTTGCCCCCCTATTTGACGTCGTGTCACCTAAAAATGCATTCGTTGTCGTTGTACTATTAAATGAATTTCGAATATCAAATGATTCAGGGCTATCAAATATAAATTGATTACCGCCATTTGTTGAATTATAAGCAATTACACCGCCATTGTTATTCCCAACAATAAAGACATTTGATTTTGGTTTAAATTCATATTTAGTATTTTTAGGATTAGATTGTGATCCAGCATTTATCGCATTTACTGCGCCTGACTGAACGGTAGGTCGGCTACCTGCACGCGAAAGTAAGTTAACAGTTGAGCCTTCTTCTGCCGTAAAAGTGGCGTTATCCACATTAAAATAAGCAGCTGAACCTGGCATATTAGCGTTATACGTGGCATTTTTACCAACGTTCAACGCATCAAACATGTTGTAAACAGCAGGATAGTTCGTCCCACTAGCTGTATAATTTAGATAGACAAAGCTGTCAGCGCCAATATCAAACTTTCTAGTACCAGTAACTGTCCCATTATCATCAATACCTGTATTTGAAATAAACCAAATAACTGAGTAATCATAATAGGCATTCGTCCCTTTATAAAAAGTCGATGGTTCGTACGTAATACCCCCAGTATAGAAATTTTCAGCTCCAGTCACTACAATGTTATATCCGTAGATACTAATTTCTGCACGATTCCCATTGATCAAACGACCACCAATACGTTGGTTACTACTTTTCTTGGTTTTATCATAGGGGGTGTATACATTCCCAATACGATAGCGCCACAGTCCACGTTGCTGACCATAATTCGCTCCTGGTCCCCACTGCCCGTTTCCGTTGATAAAAGCCCAAGCAGTTCCTAAATTCCCTTCTAAGGCACCATATCCAGTATTATTGGCAACTTGAATATCATGCATATGGAAAACCGGCACATCAGAAAAGGCTTTTCCAAAGGACTCTAGAGAGGTAACACCATCTACATTAAGTGAGCCATTAATCATTTCTAGTAAATGACCTTGTCCATCTAACTCAAGTGATTCTGTTCTGGAAATACGAATTGCTGAGCTATAATAAATATCTGCATCCAATATAATTTTAGAGATTGAATTATCTTCAAAAGCTGCTCTAAATGTCGCCCAATTAGTTACATGAACTACTTTTGTTTCTGGACGAAAATTATATTTTGCATTCCACTCATCGTTTTGCTGTGCATTTAAAGTTTTGTATTGTGACTGATATTGCTCATTTGTCATACTCCCAGTAATTTTATTACTAGATTTACTCTGAGCTGATTGATAAGCTGTTCCATCCATGTATGCTTCCATCTGAGGCACCGTAACAGTCTCTTGATTATGCAGATCTGCTTCAGTTTTTTCTACCTGAGGTTCTTCAGATGCGCTAATTTGAGTAGTATTCTTTAATAAAACAACACTTAGAATACTAAACAAAACAATAGTCAGTCCAACAAAATAAGACTTTTTTCCGATTTTCATATATTCTCAACTCCTCTCTAAAACAATTTTTTTGCACGTCTGTCTTAAGAGAACATACAATCTATTTCTATTTTTCTTGCCAATTATTTGGATTTTTGATACATTCACAATGCAGGGGAAAATTAGCGCTCATTTTTTTACATATCCATGGAGAATGGCTGTTCTCTATCTGGAAATTAGTAAAAGAGCACTGATTTTCTCTATTTTGTTATGATCACCAGTTGGTTTGAAAAAGAGAAAACTTATTTACTTGGTTTTGTCACCGTCATTCTCTTTAATTATTTCAGAGCAACCGCCATGACATCTTAGGTATTTCATCATTTAAATCTTTTTTTATAAAGCTAACTTATATCCCTTTGAACGAATTGTTTTTATATATTTAGGATGTGCTGTATCTTTTTCGATTTTCTTTCTTAAATGAAAAATCAGATTTGACACACGATACTGCTTATCATTCCCGTCATTCTCCCAAACGTTTTTATAAATCTCTTCATAAGAAATTGCCACACCAAGTTTCGATTGTAAAAGCTCGATTGTTTTAAATTCTAACTTTGTTAAGTTGATTTCTTCTCCATCTAATAGAATACTAGAATTACACGGACGTAATTGAAACTCCGGTATCCCCTCTGTTTTCTTTGTAAATTCCATAGTGATTGGCTGCGTTCTATTGTATCTATTGAATGCATTTATCATTAAAAGTGAGCTTTCTTCTGGATCACATTCACTATCAAGTATGCCATCTACTCCAAGTTGTAAATAAACAAGATGGTTCATCTTATTCGCACTTTCTGAAATCACCCAAATAAAAATATCATGCTTTTTCTTTAATAAAATAATAAGTTCGCAGATTATGCCGATATTTTGTGTTTGCTGTTCATTAATAACAATGCCGTCATAATTTTCTATTGTTTCAGAAACTTCATTTTTATTGATTGGATGCACATCTAGCTGAGTACTTTTTAAAGAATCTATGTGTTTTTGTTCATCTGTATTATTAAGCAAAACAAATCCTATGTTATACATGTCGTGTTCCCCTTTATTATTTTGTTATTAAATTAATCATCCTAATCGACAATTTCTCTTTTTGGATAAAAACATTATAAAACAGATATCATTTTCATATATTGTCGATATTAAAATAAGTTTAATCTATTTTTTTTATCAAGTCTACATAATTTTATTGTTTTATTTGTCATGATTTTCGATAAACAGAACTAAAATGTGAAAATTATGTGTTTTTTAATCTTTCGATCATTTTCCAGACCTATACTGCAATAATTAGAATGGAGATACAAAAAAAGACTGAGACGTAACTCTTTCTCGAGTTTTGTCTCAGTCACATGAAATTCTAAATACTAATAGTTAAATTTGAAAGCTTTAGAATAAGCCAAAATCATTGCGAAACTTAGCAGATGTTTGTTCCAGCCTACGATTCTCAAAGCTAAACATTTCTATCTCAAGCTCATTTCAGAAATTTCTAAATCAATACTCAAAAAATAGCAAAATAAATAGAATTAACTCTTTATGATTTTTTCACACTAATTATTGATGAGCTTTTAGTTGAACCTCGTTACATCTTATGAACACTATGCGCACTTTGAATCCCGCCACATGCTTCTTTACACGCTTGATTGATCAGTCTAAACGAGCTCTCTGTGCTTTTCAACCCGCGTTTGTATTTGATCTCGTCAATCACTTCACATTGTTCATTTAATGCTTCCAGCCAAAAGTAGATTCCTTCTTTATAGTTATCTAAACCTTTTAACAAAATTTTTGTTGCTTCTTTTTCGCCATAAAATACTAAGTTTTTTCTAAAGCTTTCTTCTTCTACAAAGAACCTGTTAACATTGTTACGGCAAAATAAATATGTATCTTTACCTCTTCTGTTAATGGCTTGATTACAGCTGTTCTCTTGCACTTCCTTAGAAATGGCATTAAAAATCTCATTGTAGACTTCAATACGTTGCATTACTGACAAAATCATATCCGTATAACTAAACATAATGCTCTCTCCTCCCATAACTAAGCAGCTAAAACCGCTGACTTATATTTATTATAGTATCTCTCAATCTCTTATATCAAGTAATATGCTAATAAAACAAAAAAATATTGTCATTTTTTTCATTCCTATATTTATTTTTTTTCTACTTTAAACCAAAAAAAAGCCCATCCCCCAACGTTTACAAAGGAATTAAGCTATTTTTTTTGTTTATTATTACTTCTACGTTATTATTTTTTGATTTCGCCGATAGTAAAATTAAGCTAGACAACTAAATAAGTCATTTGTGCTACACTCAAAATAGTTCCGACCAAAGAATTATAAGGAGTGAAGACAAATGACCTATACTCATCTTACATCAAATGAACTCGTGATGATAGAAGCTTATTTCAATATGAGCCAACCTGTTACGATGGTTTCTAAGACTTTAACTCGTTCTAGACAGACAATCTACAATGTTTACAACTTCCTGAAACAAGGAAAATCTATCTGTGACTATTACCAACAATATAAAGAAAATAAAACACGTTGTGGTCGACAACCCATTAGTTTGCCTACAAAACAGCATGATTACATTCAATCTATGGTGGCTCAAGGGTGGACACCTGATGTGATTATTGGTCGAGCTGAGTTTCCTATTTCATGCTCTGTTAGAACACTTTATCGTCAGTTTAAAGCGAATCAATTTGATTGCTCAAAACTACCAATGAAAGGGAAACGAAAGCCCAACGGGCATAAAGAACGTCGTGGAAAGCAAGCATTTAAACGCAATATTTCAGAACGATCCACTGACTACCCTAATTTCCAACAGGAATTTGGGCATTTAGAAGGTGACACAATTGTTGGCGTTCATCATAAAAGTGCCATCATCACTCTAGTTGAACGCCTTTCAAAAGTGATTATTACATTAAAACCAAATGGTCGGAAAGCATTGGATATTGAAAAAGCGACAACTGATTGGCTACAAAAGATTCCCAGAAACTTGTTCAAATCCATTACCTTTGATTGTGGAAAAGAATTTTCAAATTGGAAAAACATGAGTAATGTCAATGATATTTCTATCTATTTTGCAGACCCTGGAACCCCCTCACAACGCGGATTAAATGAGCATTCGAATGGGTTATTACGTAAAGATGGGCTGCCTAAAACAATGGATTTTAATCAAGTTGACCAAGCTTTTGTTGCGGCTGTCACCTCTAAAAGAAATCACATACCAAGGAAATCTTTAAATTATCGAACACCATTAGAAGTATTTTTGAGTTACATAAATGAAAGACATTTGTCTAGCTTAATTTGACAAATCAAATTTTATTATTAATCACGTTTTCTCTATCTTTTCTAAAATTTTTTTTTAATTACTTAGAACTCTTATAAAAGTGTAGAAAGTTCTTAGTAGAAATTCTGCATATTAAGATTTGAAGAACATCTATTATATCCGTTATCAAGCTCGGTTTAATACTTAATATTTCCCACTAATTCCTTCTTATTTCTAGTATTTGTTTCGGACTATCAGATGTAAAATTGGGTATGGTCTAGCAGAAAGATCCAATTCACTTCGATCATATACATCAAACCCCATAGCTTGATAGAATGCCGTTGCAGACTTATTTTGCTCATTAACATCAACAAATTGAATATCATTTTCTTTAAGTAAATTCGTTATCACCTGTTTACCATATCCTTTTCCAATATAGATCGGATCTAAAAAAAGCATTTCCAATTTATTTCCAGCCACACCTGAAAAGCCAATAATCTTGTGTTGATCTGTCCAAACTTTTACATCTAGGTGGGGAAAATAAGTCGGTAGTTCGTTCTTTATTAGTTCAAAATCTTCATTCTCTAAAAAATCATGGGTTTCTTTAACCGATCTTGCCCAGATTTCTACAAGTTTGCTGTATTCATTTTCAGTTGCTTGATGCTGCTTCATATTATTCTCCTAAAATAGTTTGCCTTATTGGTTGATTTCATGATGCCATTTGTTCGCTTTTTTATCGATACTCTTAATAAAAACATCTTTTCCAGCTATATATGATTGGATATCATAGGGGAATTTTCTTGCTAACTCTACTTTTAATTGACTATACGCTGCGATTTCTGCTGGATGACTATTCATATAATTTTTAAATATCAAATGCCGCTTGATTTCTGGATTACCTTCTTGAAAAACATGGAGGTGATGGCTTCTATTATCCCCTCCTTTACTAAAAAAACGTCGTTTAGGAATACCATTTTCACCAAGACATTCATACCCTATTTTCTGCATCTCTTGATCTTATAAATCTATTTTTCGAAGATCTTTTACTGACATCAACAGATCAATCACAGGTTTGGCTTTACTATTTTTTATTGCTGTGCTACCAATATGGTCGATGGTTACTACTTCTTTGGTAAAAATTTCTTCTAATCGTATTTTTTCTTGTTCGAATTGATCTGCCCATTTTTTTTGAGTTGCTATAACTTCCACTTTTCTCGTCATCTACATCTTCTCATTTCTTTTCATTCATTGATCTGCTCTTGTGATTCTCTCAATCATTCTATCTGCACGAGATTTTGACAGAATTTTTTTGATCGTTATTATTAAATTTAGATTGGCCTATATCGTCTTTCACATCGTTAGTCCATTTCTTTATAGATATTTTTCAATGTTAGTGGTGCTGCAAATGTATGATAATTTACCCCTTTAACTTGGTCATTTTGTAGAACCGATTGCTGGTTTTGGCTGATAATGATCATTCCAGCTGTATTTTCAATGCCTTCTTTTTCGGCAGCAATCAACGTCTCCCAACGCTTTTCTAGATCGTTCGCATATTTTTGTGAAGCATCGTCTAGTAGTGCATCGTACTTAGCGTTCGAATAATTGCGGTCATTTCCTGTCCGTAACATGTTTAGTGTTGAAATCGGATCTTGGTAATCTGGTGTCCAGTAGATCAAAAACATGTCATAGTCACTCTCACGACTTAGGTTCAACGCCGTTTCAGTTGGCAATGCTGTCACGTTTATTGTTAAACCAGAAAATAGTTTTTCTAGATTACCTTGAAGACTTTCACCCATTTTTTTATACGAACCTTCATCTGTTACCATTAAATCTAAGGTGATTTTAGCCCCTAATTCTTTTTTAGCCAGTTCCCAATAGTTCAAAGCTTCTTCTTTATTGTAGGTCATTAAATCGCCGGCTTCTTCTCTGAAATCTACTCCTGTTTCGGGATTACTTACGAATCCTTCTGTAACTGCTCCATATAAAGGTTTTGAGCCATCTGCAATAATATTATTCACTAGATTCTCTTTATCAATACCTAATGCTAAGGCTTTTCTTAGGTTTTCATTTTTTAATGGCGTCTCTTTATCTTTACGTTTTTGGTTCAAACGAATGTAGTTCATGGTTGCAGTCGGATAAGAGTGATAGTTTGGATTACTTTGATTTTGTTTTGCTAATTCTCCAGTGACTGTTGCTACATCTAGCTGTCCATCCTCAAAAAGATTTAATGCTGTCGAAGCTTCTTTCACGACTTCGTAATGGATTTTATCTGATTTCACATTTGCTTGATCCCAGTATTTTTCATTCTTTTTTAGATCCCAACTTAAATCTGTTTGCTTCCAATTTTCTACAGTAAACGGTCCATTATAAACAGTATTTTCACTTGTTGTACCGTAATCTGTTCCCATTTTTTCAACGAATTTTTGATTTTGCGGGAAAAATGTTGGAAAAGCTAGCACTGAGGTGAAGTATGGTTTTGCTTCTTTTAGTTTCACTTCTAAGGTTTGATCATCAATTGCTTTTACACCTAGTTCTTCAACTGACTTTTTACCTTCTAAAATTTCTTCAGCATTTAAAATTGTATCTGCAACTAAAAAACTATAGACAAAACCATTTTTGGGATCGATCATTTTTTTCCAAGCATATTCAAAATCTGCTGCCATCACTGGGTCCTCATTACTCCATTTTGCATCATTTCTTAGTTTAATCGTATAAGTTTTACCATCTTCAGAAATTTTTGGCATTTCTTTTGCAGCTGCTGGTATCAATTGATCTTTGTCATCCAATGCATATAATCCTTCAAATGCAGCTGTTTGAACAATTGCATCTGGAAAATCTAACATAACAGATGTGTCTAATGTCGTTAATTCTGAAGGTGACATTAAATTTAATGGTTTCGTTTCTTGAGTTTGTTTTACTTCCTTGCTACCAGTACATCCCGAAATGATGGTCATTATTAATGTTAGACCAATCATTGATTTTACTACTTTTTTCATATGTTTCTCCCCTATATTTGTTTTATTCACGTTCAACTAATAGCCAAACAACAACTGCTGCTTCGTTGCCATCATTATAATTGATGTGACCTTCGCCCGCTTCGATTAGCTGGGCATCGCCTGCTTTTCCTACTAAATCTTGTCCATCTTCCAAAATTGTATGAGCTTCACCAGAAACTACATAAGAATATTCATCTTGATCATGTCTAGCAAATCCTTCTATTGGTCTTTTTTCTCCTGGTTGTAAGATAACAATCCCCATCTGAACATTTTTATTAGGTTGATTCTCTGTGTCGAAAAAAATTGTCATTTCTTGCGGCAGTGATGATTTGATCATCATAATTTATAACAACTCCTTTTATTTTTGATAAGTAATTTTATTTATTATTACCTTAACCTTCTAATAAGTCAATAACATTTTTGAAAATTCTGACATTTCATTTAACGTTGATAGGTAAAGGCGAGTGTCGAAGTAGGATCTCAATTTCGGCACTCGGCACTCACTTTTGTTACCCCCAGTAACCTTGATGGACAGCAGCTGCGGCTTGCTCAATTTCTGGAAATGGTCCAATGATTTGGATTTTTTTTTGTCCATGACGTAATATTTCTTTTGAAGGCAGATTAAAGGTCGGATTTTGCTCGTTGTCACCCGTTAATTCCAACAACCTTTTTTCAGTCATTGCATAGACAATCGTTCCAATATTTCCCCAGTAGATCGTTCCCGTACACATCGCACATGGTTCCGCTGTAGTATACAGCATACACTCCCACAAAAATCCTTTGCTATATTTTTGTGATGCTTTTGCAGCCAATGTAGTTTCAGCATGTCCTGTACAGATATTTTCTGTGATTTCAATATTTTCCTGCTCTAAAAGAATGGTTCCTTCTTTATTAGCCAACAATGCTCCAAAAGGTGTATTGCCATGCTCTCGAGCATTCTTAGAAAGTTCGATGCAGCGGTTCAATAGTTCAATATGCTGATTTATCTTCATACCTAGTTCCTTTCTTTCAATACTCTTTACTCAATAAAGCGATTATTCAACACTTCTCTCGTCACTTTATCAATACCAATTGCTTGTTTTAAATAAGTTGAAATGTCACCATATTGTTTTTCAACCGTCAGATAAAAATTATCTAAATAACTACGGTCTACATTTAACGCAACATGTAATGCTTCTAAATTTGCATCTTCCAAATGAGCTTTTTTTGCTTGTGCTAAAATCATTGCATTTTCTTTTTTTCTCAAGTCATTGGTTAGTAAATAATCCGTATAAATAGCCTCTTTAGGTACATCAAGTGTTTCCAATACCAATAATGCAGCAATTCCTGTACGGTCTTTTCCAGCGAAACAATGGAATAAAATACTCTCTTGTTTTGGTAAAGCTAAGATTTCTTCAAAAAATTTATTATACCCTTTTTGAGCTGTTTTATTTAAAGCGATAGATGCATATAGTTTTTCCATATAAGAAGCTGATTTTTCCGGGGAACCGATCTTAACAAAGTCTTCAATCGAAGCCCCTTCGTCTTGAATGTCTTCCAAAATATCAATATGGATATATTCGGCTTTAGGAACAGTCATATCTGGTCTTTCTTCCACTTCAGTATCACTTCT
This sequence comes from Enterococcus sp. AMC1251, assembly GCF_058216535.1. NCBI lineage: Bacteria > Bacillati > Bacillota > Bacilli > Lactobacillales > Enterococcaceae > Enterococcus > Enterococcus sp. AMC1251. The sequence goes on from NZ_CM177098.1 coordinate 3,077,577, forward strand.
CAAATCAATGATTTTCCCTAAATGATACGTTACCTCTAAACACTGTTCATCTTCTGTCGTTAATTTAGACAATTCCCCCGATCTTAAAAAGATATTTTTTTTGATTTGTTTCCCCTCTTTATTTTTGATACCACCGATATCACGAAAATTTGTAATAGTCACCATAGTTTTGTCCTTTTCCTTCTTTTTGTTTTTATTATGCACAAAATTCGATCAAAAATGGTTCTTTGATCGAATTTTATGTCTATGAAATTGAAATAACGAATTATTTTACTACTTCTAGCTCAAATTGTTTCCTATTTTTTTTGTCCTGCTTCAACATAACTTAAATCATTAATTTTATCTAATGAATAGTTGCCATCTTTATATTTCACAGTACAAACACTCGCATTTTTCAAGCCGCCTTCTGGAATTTTATAATCATCGAATAAGGTAGCGAGCAAAGCTGAAATACTTAATCCGTGTGAGGCAATCAATACATTTCCAGAGCCTTCATTCTCCATTTCTTTTTCAACGATATCATCTAAACCAGCTTTAAGTCGAGTAGTGATTGTCTTATAATCTTCTGCCGGCCAATTGATTTTCGCTTCTTCTACATTTTTAGCGTCTAATTTAGCTACACTATTAGCAAATGATTCTGGCGTCATATTTTTCAAGAATTCTTCTAACGTTACGCCTTGATCATCTGCTATATCTTGCCACATCGTATGATTCAAATCACCTTCATAGGTTCCAAAGTTGAATTCTCTCAATCGTTCATCTGTGATTACTTTTAAATCAGAAGATTTTTCATTTTCTTTTACGATTAGATTAGCGGTTTGTATAGCACGACCACTGTCACTACTATATGCATTTTGAAAATCGATATCTTTTAAGCCAACACCCGCTGCAGTTACGACTTCTTCACCAGCTTTAGTTAAAACTGCATCGGACCAGCCTTGCACACGGTCTGTTGTATTTAACATCGTTTTACCATGGCGAACAATATACAATGTCAACTCATCAGGTACTTTTTTAGCAGTTGAGGCATCGTTTTTTTGAGCGTTACCATTGCCACATCCTGAGACTATTAGCACACTCAACATTAAAATCCCTAACAGTTTTCCTATCTTTTTCATCTGATTGCCTCCACTTTTATTCGTTCGTCAAATCTTCCCCATTAGTTGCAATGACTTTTTTATACCAATCAAATGATTTTTTCTTCGAACGTTTTAGCGTACCCTTTCCGTCATTATCACGATCGACATAGATAAAACCATAACGCTTTTTCATTTCGCCTGTTCCAGCAGAGACTAAATCAATACAGCCCCATGTTGTATAGCCTAGTAAATCTACGCCATCAAGCTCTACCGCATCTTTCATCGCTTGAATGTGTGCAGCTAGGTACTCAATACGATAATCATCGATCACATTGCCATTTTCATCTGGTGTATCGACTGCGCCTAAGCCGTTTTCCACGATAAATAATGGTTTTTGGTAACGGTCATATAGATCATTCATTGTTGTACGTAAGCCTAGTGGATCGATTTGCCAGCCCCATTCACTTGCTTCTAAGTATGGGTTTTTCACTGACGCAAAGATATTTCCAGCTGTTTTTTCGTTGATTGCCGGATCTGTTGATTGCACACGTGATGAGTAATAAGAAAATGAAATAAAATCAACTGTGTGCTCTTTCAGTAATTCTAAGTCGCCCTCTTCAATTGGTAATTCAATGCCTTCTCGTTCTAATTCTTTCAGCGCATACGCTGGGTATTCGCCACGAGATTGCACATCAATAAAGAAGAAATTCTCACGATCGGCTTTGCGTGCTGCCCAAACATCTTCTGGTTTACATGTATAGGCATAGTTTGTACCTGCCGCTAACATACACCCTACTTGGTTTTCTGGATCGACTTCATGGGCGATTTTTGTTGCAATCGCACTTGCCAATAATTCGTGATGCGCCGCTTGGTATTTGACTTGTTCTTTATTTTCGCCTTCTTCAAAGTAAAGACCAGCCCCCATAAATGGTGCATGTAAAATCATATTGATTTCGTTGAACGTTAACCAATATTTTACTAAGCCTTTATAACGGTTGAAGATCACGTTACATAGATTTTCATAAAAGCCAACCAGCTCACGGCTGCGCCATGCGCCATATTTTTCCACTAAGTGCATTGGACAATCAAAGTGAGTGATCGTTACAAGGGGCTCTATATTGTGTTTGCGGCATTCTTTGAACAAATCTTCATAGAACTTCAAGCCTTCTTCATTCGGCTCTGTTTCGTCTCCTAGAGGGAAAATACGACTCCAGGCAATCGATAAACGGTAGGTTTTAAACCCCATTTCGCCAAATAATGCGATATCTTCTTTATAACGGTGGTACATGTCGATCGCATTTTGCGCTGGGTAAAAATGTTCATCATCAAAATCAAACATTTTCTTCTCCCCAGTAATCACTGGAAAGCGATCGGGTCCAACTGGTGCTAGATCCACGTTAGCTAATCCGCGTCCACCTTCCTTATAGCCACCTTCACATTGATTGGCCGCTGTTGCGCCGCCCCATAAAAAGTCTTTTCTAAATGCCATTTCAAAATTCCTTTCTAATATAAGCTTACAGTAAAACCTATCTTGCTTTACTGCAAGCTTTGTTCTCATTTATTATTTTTAAGTTAATCCAGTAATCAATGTATCATTTGAGGTTACTTCACGTTCTTGTGTTTCTACAATATCTAAATAGTCATCAGTATTTGTCACAATAACAGGTGTTTCTACACTGTAACCAGCTGCTTTGATTGCCTCGATATCAAAAGTAACTAGGACTTGTCCCTTTTTCACTTTCTCACCTTGTGCTACTTTTGCTTCAAACCCGTTTCCTTCTAATTGAACAGTATCCATACCTATATGAATTAATAACTCCATTCCTTGATCTGATATCAAACCGATTGCATGTAACGTCGGAAACAAAGTCATCACAGTGCCGTCAAATGGTGCTCTAACGACGCCTTCTGTCGGTTCAATTAAAATCCCTTTTCCTAAAGCACCCTGAGCAAATGCTTGATCACTTGCTTTACTTAATGGTAAAACATGTCCTTTAACTGGACTTAGAACTGCTTCTTTGATTGCTTTTTGCGCTTTTCTATTTTCCGTCACTTCTTCTACAACTGTATCATCTTTCCAGAAAAAGAATGTCAATGAGAAACCGATAACAACAGCAATTAAGATTGCGACAAATGAATGAATCATTCCACTTGCATCATCACCATTGATAAAGTTTAATACACCGAAAATTCCTAATCCACCCATGGTATAAGAAGTTACTCCATTGATCATTAAATACAATCCACCGACTGCAGCTCCGATCATTGAAAAAATGAACGGTGTTTTTCTTGGCAACGTAATACCATAAATGGCAGGTTCAGTTACTCCGAAAATCCCAGAAATGATTGCAGGAGGACAAAGAGCTTTCATTTTCGCATCTTTTAACTTAAAGAACATAGCCATAACTACTGCTGTTTGAGCAAAACTTGCCGCAAAAGAACCAACTAATACTTGACTTGCTCCTTCTTGAGTAATTTGCATGATTGCAAGCGGCACCACACTCCAGTGTAAACCGAAAATAACTAATACTTGCCAGAAGAAACCAAGGATAACGCCATACAATGCTGGTGAGAAGCCCATCAAAGATTGGAAGCCAGCACTCAATAAATCTGTCAACATACTGATAATCGGACCAATGACTAAGAAACCAATCGGCAATGCAATCAATAGTACAAAAAATGGTACCAAGAACGTTTGAACAACTTCAGGAATAAGTTTCTTGAAAAGTTTTTGAATTTGCGCTGCAAAGGCAACAATGAATATTATCGGTACAACACTACTTGTATAACCCGCACCAACCCATGGAATACCTAAAAACGTATCATAAGCAGGTAATCCTAATAAACTATATGGCGCTGCTGCTCCAGCTCCTGCAGTTGTTTCAAAGGCCGCTTGTAATGCGCTGCCTTGCACTGTAGGGTAGCAAAGGGCAGCTCCAATAACAATCCCCACCATTGGGTTTAAATTAAATTTTCTAGCTGCTGTATAGCCTAGAATCACTGGCATGAAATAAAAAATTGCATCACCAATACCATTTAACATCGTATACGTTCCAGAAGTATCTGCATATAATTTCAAGAAAACAAGTAATGCATTTAGTCCTTTTACCATTCCTGCTGCAGCTAAGGCACCTAAGAAAGGTTGGAAACAACCACTTAATATATCAATCAAACGATTAAATAAATTTCCCCCAGATGATCCTTGTTCTGCATCTGCTGAAATCCCAGCAATGCTTAGAACATCTTCATAAACTGCAGGCACATGATTTCCAATTACTACTTGATATTGCCCACCGCTTTTCATTACAGTGACTACGCCATCCATATTTTTCAATATATCGTCATTTGCTTTTGCTTCATCTTTCAACTTAAAACGTAAGCGTGTAACACAATGTGTCAAGCTATTAATATTCTCTTTTCCACCTACATTGTTAACAATTTTCTCTGCCAAATCATGATATTTTCCCATTTTTTATTCCTCCAAAGTTTCGTTTTTTTCAATACATTACTTTTGAAGGTTTAGCCAACTTAATGTCACTATCCAAAGGGTCTTACTGTACATTGCTTCTCTTCTATCCACCTTTCATCATATTGCTGATCTATTAAGATAATAATCTTGCTAACCATTGGTTTGTACTACACGCGCGATATGAATAATCAAATACATCTTTTCTTCCCTAGAAATAGCATAACAATAATTTTCCGTCAAAAACGCCGCGATTTTATTTACACAATTATATGCATTACGGTACTTTTTTTTAATCACTTCATATAATTCTCCATCATCTTCATCTCGAAATTCTTTATGATTTAATAAACGATAAGCAAAAAATTTTAAATGAGTACTAAAACGATAAAAATAAACTGAGTCTTCATTAAAAGTAATTTTAAAATGATATTTAACAATATTTGTAATCTCTTGCATAATTTTTGTTAGTTCATAAACATTGCCAATTTCTTCATCCATTTCCGCATTAACCAGATGTAAAGCGATAAATCCTGCTTCATCTTCTGACAATTGAACACCCAATTTTTCTTTAACCATGTCAACTGCCTTATTCCCAATAAAATATTCATCTGAAAAAAAACGCTTGATATCCCATAACAAAAAATTTTTCACTTCAATTCCTTGTCTCATTCTCTCTAATGCAGTATGAAGATGATCTGTTAAAGAAATAAAAATAGTATCATTTAATTTTTTACCTAGTTTTGTTTTTGCATACTTGATTATTTCGTCTGACAGCTGCATTACTTCTAGAGGTAGTTCCCCTAACAACTCTTGAAATTTCAAAGAAGTATCTTGGTTGGCTAAACGAAAAACTTGATCGATCTGCTCTTCTGCTACAAAGTCTCCAATCTTTCTTTTAAATGCAATACCACGTCCCATCACAATTTGTTCTTGTTCATTCACATCCAACGTAATCACAACATTATTATTCAAAATTTTTTGAATAATCATTTTTTCACTCCCTTCTTCACTCCTAACTCCTTTGATCATAAAAAAAGAAAAACCCAACCTTTCCAAAAAAGAAGATACTCTCCCTTTTTGGAAAAATTAGGTTTAGCTTGTATTTAAACAATCACTATCCGTATATTCACTTGTTGTGTACAAGCTTAGAATACATTATTACAACTGCATTGTCAACGTTTTCATAAAAAAAATATAAAAAAAAACATTATGCAACTAGCAAAATGCTTTAAAGACATGACCCGTACGGGAATCGAACCCGTGATACCGCCGTGAAAGGGCGGTGTCTTAACCGCTTGACCAACGGGCCTTTTACAAATTATGGGCCTAAATGGACTCGAACCATCGACCTCACGCTTATCAGGCGTGCGCTCTAACCAGCTGAGCTATAGGCCCTTAAAGAAAAAAAGCGGGTGACGAGAATCGAACTCGCGACAACAGCTTGGAAGGCTGTGGTTTTACCACTAAACTACACCCGCATGTTTCTTCTTTCAAAATGGCGCAAGACAGAATCGAACTGCCGACACACGGAGCTTCAATCCGTTGCTCTACCAACTGAGCTACTGCGCCAAAAATAAATAAAACGGTCTGGACGGGACTCGAACCCGCGACCTCCTGCGTGACAGGCAGGCATTCTAACCAGCTGAACTACCAAACCAATAATAAATGTATTGCATCACTATACTACTCATACTTTTAAAACAAATTTAAAAGCAATTGCGGGGGCAGGATTTGAACCTACGACCTTCGGGTTATGAGCCCGACGAGCTACCTGACTGCTCCACCCCGCGATAATATATAGTCTATATGACTATAAAAGGTGATATTTCTTGGTGATTACTAGTAAGATTACTTCTCTCACTTCATTCGCCAAGTATGTTCATCATCTGTTCTGGCAAAGCCACTTACAGCGATTCTCAGTAAAGGAGGATAAGGGATTCGAACCCTTGCACGGTTTTACCCGCCTGACGGTTTTCAAGACCGTTCCCTTCAGCCGGACTTGGGTAATCCTCCGAAATAAATATTAAAAAATGACCCGTACGGGAATCGAACCCGTGATACCGCCGTGAAAGGGCGGTGTCTTAACCGCTTGACCAACGGGCCGCTATGAAACGGAGAAGGAGGGATTTGAACCCTCGCGCCGGTTTCCCGACCTACACCCTTAGCAGGGGCGCCTCTTCAGCCACTTGAGTACTTCCCCAAGAAAATAATTTGAAAAATGGGCCTAAATGGACTCGAACCATCGACCTCACGCTTATCAGGCGTGCGCTCTAACCAGCTGAGCTATAGGCCCATAAAGCGGGTGACGAGAATCGAACTCGCGACAACAGCTTGGAAGGCTGTGGTTTTACCACTAAACTACACCCGCATTTAAAACGGTCTGGACGGGACTCGAACCCGCGACCTCCTGCGTGACAGGCAGGCATTCTAACCAGCTGAACTACCAAACCAATAATAAATGTATTGCATCACTATACTACTCATACTTTTAAAACAAATTTAAAAGCAATTGCGGGGGCAGGATTTGAACCTACGACCTTCGGGTTATGAGCCCGACGAGCTACCTGACTGCTCCACCCCGCGATAATATATAGTCTATATGACTATAAAAGGTGATTTTTCTTGGTGATTACTAGTAAGGTTACTTCTCTCACTTCGTTCGCCAAGTACTGTTCATCATCTGTTCTGGCAAAGCCACTTACAGTGATTCTCAGTAAAGGAGGATAAGGGATTCGAACCCTTGCACGGTTTTACCCGCCTGACGGTTTTCAAGACCGTTCCCTTCAGCCGGACTTGGGTAATCCTCCGAAATAAATATATTGTTAATTGTCACTACAATGGACCTTGTAGGACTCGAACCTACGACCGGACGGTTATGAGCCGTCTGCTCTAACCAACTGAGCTAAAGGTCCTTGGCTCTTAAAAAAGAAATCGCGGCGAAGGGGATCGAACCCCCGACCTCCCGGGTATGAACCGGACGCTCTAGCCAGCTGAGCTACACCGCGAAAATAATAAAGTACTAATGGAGCCTAGCGGGATCGAACCGCTGACCTCCTGCGTGCAAAGCAGGCGCTCTCCCAGCTGAGCTAAGGCCCCACAAAATAAATCGGGAAGACAGGATTCGAACCTGCGACCCCTTGGTCCCAAACCAAGTGCTCTACCAAGCTGAGCTACTTCCCGTAGCTAAAAATGCACCCAAAGGGAGTCGAACCCCTAACCTCTTGATTCGTAGTCAAGCACTCTATCCAGTTGAGCTATGGGTGCTTTATACTTTTCAACCCCTATTCTGTCAATTTCACAATTGCCATTCATAGTGGTTCAAAGCAATGCCGAGGACCGGAATCGAACCGGTACGGTGATCACTCACCGCAGGATTTTAAGTCCTGTGCGTCTGCCAGTTCCGCCACCCCGGCGTTTTGAAAAGGCTAAGCGGAAAACGGGGTTCGAACCCGCGACCCCCACCTTGGCAAGGTGGTGCTCTACCACTGAGCTATTTCCGCAGTCTGGATGCCGGCTAAAGGATTTGAACCCTCGACCCTCTGATTACAAATCAGATGCTCTACCAACTGAGCTAAGCCGGCGTTATAATCGCCTAGTAATAAAACGAGACTAAAGATGCGGGTGAAGGGACTTGAACCCCCACGCCGTAAGGCGCTAGATCCTAAATCTAGTGCGTCTGCCAATTCCGCCACACCCGCAAAATATTTCTATGAGCCGTGCAGGGCTCGAACCTGCGACCCTCTGATTAAAAGTCAGATGCTCTACCAACTGAGCTAACGGCTCAAAAAATGGAGGTTGACGGGATCGAACCGCCGACCCCCTGCTTGTAAGGCAGGTGCTCTCCCAGCTGAGCTAAACCTCCAAGACAACACTTTAGCGTGGCGACGTCCTACTCTCACAAAGGGAAACCCTTCACTACAATCGGCGCTAAGAAGCTTAACTTCTGTGTTCGGCATGGGAACAGGTGTATCCTTCTCGCTATCGCCACCACACTGGGTGTTGTTGCTATTTAATTGAGTGCTTTTTATTCACTCAAAACTGGATTGAAGTAGTAATCAAACAGCCCGAAATACTTTTTTATTTCGTTTCTTTGGTTAAGTCCTCGACCGATTAGTATTGGTCCGCTCCGTACATCACTGCACTTCCACTTCCAACCTATCTACCTGATCATCTCTCAGGGGTCTTACTTTCTTAAAGAAATGGGAAATCTCATCTTGAGGTGGGCTTCACACTTAGATGCTTTCAGCGTTTATCCCTTCCCTACATAGCTACCCAGCAATGCCCTTGGCAGAACAACTGGTACACCAGCGGTAAGTCCATCCCGGTCCTCTCGTACTAAGGACAGCTCCTCTCAAATTTCCAACGCCCGCGACGGATAGGGACCGAACTGTCTCACGACGTTCTGAACCCAGCTCGCGTGCCGCTTTAATGGGCGAACAGCCCAACCCTTGGGACCGACTACAGCCCCAGGATGCGACGAGCCGACATCGAGGTGCCAAACCTCCCCGTCGATGTGGACTCTTGGGGGAGATAAGCCTGTTATCCCCAGGGTAGCTTTTATCCGTTGAGCGATGGCCCTTCCATGCGGAACCACCGGATCACTAAGCCCGACTTTCGTCCCTGCTCGACTTGTAAGTCTCGCAGTCAAGCTCCCTTCTGCCTTTACACTCTGCGAATGATTTCCAACCATTCTGAGGGAACCTTTGGGCGCCTCCGTTACTCTTTAGGAGGCGACCGCCCCAGTCAAACTGCCCACCTGACACTGTCTCCCACCACGATAAGTGGTGCGGGTTAGAGGGTTCATAACACAAGGGTAGTATCCCACCAGCGCCTCCACCGAAACTAGCGTTCCGGGTTCATCGGCTCCTACCTATCCTGTACATGTGGTACAAACACTCAATATCAAGCTACAGTAAAGCTCCATGGGGTCTTTCCGTCCTGTCGCGGGTAACCTGCATCTTCACAGGTACTAAAATTTCACCGAGTCTCTCGTTGAGACAGTGCCCAAATCGTTACGCCTTTCGTGCGGGTCGGAACTTACCCGACAAGGAATTTCGCTACCTTAGGACCGTTATAGTTACGGCCGCCGTTTACTGGGGCTTCAATTCTGAGCTTCGCCGAAGCTAACCCATCCTCTTAACCTTCCAGCACCGGGCAGGCGTCAGCCCCTATACTTCATCTTTCGATTTTGCAGAGACCTGTGTTTTTGATAAACAGTCGCTTGGGCCTATTCACTGCGGCTGACCGAAGTCAGCACCCCTTCTCCCGAAGTTACGGGGTCATTTTGCCGAGTTCCTTAACGAGAGTTCGCTCGCTCACCTTAGGATACTCTCCTCGACTACCTGTGTCGGTTTACGGTACGGGCAGTTGTTTTCTCACTAGAAGCTTTTCTTGACAGTGTGACATCAGGAACTTCGGTACTATTATTTCCCTCCCCATCACAGCTTGTCCGTACAGAGTAAAGCATTTGACTCTACTCAAGACTTACTGCTTGGACATGCACTTCCAGTCGCATGCATTCCTTAGCCTCCTGCGTCCCTCCATTGCTCAAACAAAAACAACTGGTACAGGAATATCAACCTGTTGTCCATCGCCTACGCCTTTCGGCCTCGGCTTAGGTCCCGACTAACCCTGGGCGGACGAGCCTTCCCCAGGAAACCTTAGTCATACGGTGGACGGGATTCTCACCCGTCTTTCGCTACTCATACCGGCATTCTCACTTCTAAGCGCTCCAGCCGTCCTCACGATCGACCTTCAACGCCCTTAGAACGCTCTCCTACCATTACACCAGAGGTGTAATCCACAGCTTCGGTAATATGTTTAGCCCCGGTACATTTTCGGCGCAGGGTCACTCGACTAGTGAGCTATTACGCACTCTTTAAATGGTGGCTGCTTCTGAGCCAACATCCTAGTTGTCTGTGCAACCCCACATCCTTTTCCACTTAACATATATTTTGGGACCTTAGCTGGTGGTCTGGGCTGTTTCCCTTTCGACTACGGATCTTATCACTCGCAGTCTGACTCCCGGATATAAATGAATGGCATTCGGAGTTTATCTGAATTCGGTAACCCGAGATGGGCCCCTAGTCCAAACAGTGCTCTACCTCCATCATTCTTAATTCCGAGGCTAGCCCTAAAGCTATTTCGGAGAGAACCAGCTATCTCCAAGTTCGTTTGGAATTTCTCCGCTACCCACAGCTCATCCCCGCACTTTTCAACGTACGTGGGTTCGGTCCTCCAGTGCGTTTTACCACACCTTCAACCTGGCCATGGGTAGATCACATGGTTTCGGGTCTACGACTACATACTCATTCGCCCTATTCAGACTCGCTTTCGCTGCGGCTCCGGCTCTTCACCTTAACCTCGCATGCAATCGTAACTCGCCGGTTCATTCTACAAAAGGCACGCCATTACCCATTAACGGGCTTTGACTTGTTGTAGGCACACGGTTTCAGGATCTATTTCACTCCCCTTCCGGGGTGCTTTTCACCTTTCCCTCACGGTACTGGTTCACTATCGGTCATTAGGGAGTATTTAGCCTTGCGGGATGGTCCCCGCGGATTCCGACGGAATTTCTCGTGTTCCGCCGTACTCAGGATCCTCCTAGGTGTTGCCAACATTTCGTCTACGGGGCTATTACCCACTTTGGCGAACCTTTCCAAGTTCTTCGACTATCTTGACAGACTACCACAACGGAGTCCTACAACCCCAACAAGCAAGCTTGTTGGTTTGGGCTTTTCCCGTTTCGCTCGCCGCTACTCAGGGAATCGAATTTTCTTTCTCTTCCTGCAGGTACTTAGATGTTTCAGTTCTCTGCGTCTACCTCTAACCAGCTATGTATTCACTGGAAAGTAACATCCTATAAAAGATGCTGGGTTTCCCCATTCGGAAATCTCTGGATCATAGCTCACTTACAGCTCCCCAAAGCATATCGGTGTTAGTCCCGTCCTTCATCGGCTCCTAATGCCAAGGCATCCACCGTGCGCCCTTATTCACTTAACCTTATGATCTTACGATCAATTGTTTGGTTCGTTTCTCTAGCGATAGAGGCGTCACCAATAAAATAAGCTTCGAACAGTTAATTAACTCTTCAACGCGGTGTTCTCGGTTTGTTTTGATTACTTTTTTACTTCAATATCCAGTTTTCAATGAACAATTCGTTTGAGAGAAACATTATAAGAAAAAAGATAATCAAACGATTAACTTTTTTGATAAACGTAAACCTCTCAAAACTGAACAAAGTATCGACGAATGTGTAAGTTTCCGTAATATTCCTTAGAAAGGAGGTGATCCAGCCGCACCTTCCGATACGGCTACCTTGTTACGACTTCACCCCAATCATCTATCCCACCTTAGGCGGCTGGCTCCACAAGGGTTACCTCACCGACTTCGGGTGTTACAAACTTTCGTGGTGTGACGGGCGGTGTGTACAAGGCCCGGGAACGTATTCACCGCGGCGTGCTGATCCGCGATTACTAGCGATTCCGGCTTCATGTAGGCGAGTTGCAGCCTACAATCCGAACTGAGAGAAGCTTTAAGAGATTTGCATGACCTCGCGGTCTAGCGACTCGTTGTACTTCCCATTGTAGCACGTGTGTAGCCCAGGTCATAAGGGGCATGATGATTTGACGTCATCCCCACCTTCCTCCGGTTTGTCACCGGCAGTCTCGCTAGAGTGCCCAACTGAATGATGGCAACTAACAATAAGGGTTGCGCTCGTTGCGGGACTTAACCCAACATCTCACGACACGAGCTGACGACAACCATGCACCACCTGTCACTTTGTCCCCGAAGGGAAAGCTCGATCTCTCGAGTGGTCAAAGGATGTCAAGACCTGGTAAGGTTCTTCGCGTTGCTTCGAATTAAACCACATGCTCCACCGCTTGTGCGGGCCCCCGTCAATTCCTTTGAGTTTCAACCTTGCGGTCGTACTCCCCAGGCGGAGTGCTTAATGCGTTAGCTGCAGCACTGAAGGGCGGAAACCCTCCAACACTTAGCACTCATCGTTTACGGCGTGGACTACCAGGGTATCTAATCCTGTTTGCTCCCCACGCTTTCGAGCCTCAGCGTCAGTTACAGACCAGAGAGTCGCCTTCGCCACTGGTGTTCCTCCATATATCTACGCATTTCACCGCTACACATGGAATTCCACTCTCCTCTTCTGCACTCAAGTCTCCCAGTTTCCAATGACCCTCCCCGGTTGAGCCGGGGGCTTTCACATCAGACTTAAGAAACCGCCTGCGCTCGCTTTACGCCCAATAAATCCGGACAACGCTTGCCACCTACGTATTACCGCGGCTGCTGGCACGTAGTTAGCCGTGGCTTTCTGGTTAGATACCGTCAAGGCAAGAGCAGTTACTCTCCTACTTGTTCTTCTCTAACAACAGAGTTTTACGATCCGAAAACCTTCTTCACTCACGCGGCGTTGCTCGGTCAGACTTTCGTCCATTGCCGAAGATTCCCTACTGCTGCCTCCCGTAGGAGTCTGGGCCGTGTCTCAGTCCCAGTGTGGCCGATCACCCTCTCAGGTCGGCTATGCATCATGGCCTTGGTGAGCCGTTACCTCACCAACTAGCTAATGCACCGCGGGTCCATCCATCAGTGACACCCGAAAGCGTCTTTCAAATCTACACCATGCGGTGTTGACTATTATGCGGTATTAGCACCTGTTTCCAAGTGTTATCCCCCTCTGATGGGTAGGTTACCCACGTGTTACTCACCCGTCCGCCACTCCTCTTTTCAAATGAGTGCAAGCACTCGGTAGAAAAGAAGCGTTCGACTTGCATGTATTAGGCACGCCGCCAGCGTTCGTCCTGAGCCAGGATCAAACTCTCATAATAAAAGTTGAACACAATCCGAAGATTGTTAAGCTCATTTGGTTGCTAGCATATTGCTTCGCTTTGTTAAAAATTGTTGTTTGTTTTTACCGTTGTAAAAACAACCTACACATTTGGTTCGTCTTACTTTGTTCAGTTTTCAAAGGTCTACTGTGTTACCTCGCAGCAACTTTTATATCATATCAAATCTCCGATTCGATGTCAACACTTTTTAAAAAAAGTTTCAAAGTTTTTTTCTGCTTGATGTTATCGAATGTTTTGCGACAACTTCATTAGTTTATCAGGTTGTTTGTTATTTGTCAACAACTTTCTTCCTGATTTTTCAAGTTTTTTTAGAACCTGAAACGTTATTCTACTTTTGTCATTCGGCGTATTTCATCAGTGCCTTGCGACAAGATATAATATACCAAGTTTCTAAGCTTAGGTCAACTAATATTTGCACTTTTTTTCAACTTTTTTACGTTGCCGATTATTTTGTCATTTCCGTTCTTTATTGTTCGTTTTTTACGTTTAAAACAACATGTTTATATACTCATTTTCTATTATTTTTCATAAAATAAAAAAGAGTAAATTTTGAAGTGAGACCCAATAGTTAGAGCATGCTCTAACTATTGGGTCTCACTTCATCATCAGTAAATCTATTTTTCTTTATTTTATCTCATTGTTGGAAATAATAGAACGTCACGAATTGATTGCGCATCAGTTAAAAGCATAACTAGACGGTCAATTCCAATCCCTAACCCTCCGGTCGGTGGCAATCCATATTCCAAAGCTTCAATAAAGTCCTCATCTACACCATGAGCTTCATCATTTCCTTGTTCACGTTCTTTTTCTTGATCTTCAAAACGTTCACGTTGATCGATTGGATCATTTAGTTCAGTAAATGCGTTAGCAAATTCCTTTCCTACTATAAATAGTTCAAAACGATCGGTAAAGCGACCATCTTCTGGATTTTTCTTCGCTAAAGGAGATACTTCTACTGGATGTCCATAGACAAATGTTGGTTGTTGAAGTGTTTCTTCAACGAACGTTTCAAAGAATTCATTTAAAATATGACCAACTGACATATTATTATTGATTTCTACATTATGTTCTTTCGCAAAAGCACGTGCCTCTTCAACAGTCATTTCTTGCCAGAAATCTACACCAGTTTGTTCTTTGATTGCATCTACCATGTGAACACGTCTAAATTCAGAACCTAAATCAACCTCTTGTCCATCATAAGTGATAGTTGTTGTTCCTAAAACTTTTTCTGCAGCATTGCGGATAATACCTTCTGTTAGATCCATCACATCTTTATAATCCGTATATGCAGTATACGCTTCTAGCATAGTGAATTCAGGATTATGCGTTGTGTCAATCCCTTCATTACGGAATACTCGACCGATTTCATAAACTTTTTCCATACCGCCGACAATCAAACGTTTCAAATGCAATTCTAAGGCAATACGTAAGTATAAATCCATATCTAATGCATTGTGGTGTGTAATAAATGGACGTGCCGCAGCACCACCAGCATCATTGTGCAAAACAGGCGTCTCCACTTCTACGTAGCCGTTACTGTCAAGATAGCGGCGAATCTCACTAATGATTTGGCTACGTTTCATGAAACGATCGAAACTATCTTTATTACTGATTAAGTCTAAGTAACGTTGACGATAACGTTGTTCAATGTTTGTTAATCCATGATATTTATCAGGTAGTGGACGCAACGCTTTTGTTAATAAAACAATTGTTTTAGCTTTAACGGTCACTTCTCCAGTATCAGTTTTCATGATTTGTCCAGTTATTCCGAAGAAATCACCTAGATCAGCATGCTTAAACACTTCATAGGCTTCATCCCCAACTTGATCTTTACGCACGTAGATTTGAAGTTGTCCTTCACGATCTTGTAAATGAGCAAATCCAGCTTTACCTTTACCACGTTTTGTCATCATACGACCAGCAACGCTCGCTGATAAATCCATTTCATTTAACTCTTCTTTTGAGTGTTGGTCAAATTGTTCATGTAATTCTTTTGAGTTATGTGTTCGGTCAAAACGTTTCCCGAAAGGATCGATCCCTTCTTCACGTAAATTTTCCATTTTTTCACGACGCACAAGCATTTGATCATTTAGATCTTCTAAGTGCGCTTGTTGTTCATCTGCCACTGTATTTCCTCCATTCTGAAATCACATACCCCTATAATGCCACATTGAAACAAAAAAAAGCAAGCCGAATTTTTGTTTCAGCCTGCTTTTTTTGCTAGATTGTTTTGATTGTTTCTTTTTCTACATGTTTTTCTGCTTTTTCTTCGAATGCGTTTAACAACTCAATCATTATTTGTTGAGTCTCCGCTTGATTGATCGCAACTTTTACTTTCGCAGCGCGCGGAATTCCTTTTAGATAGTATGAAGCATGTTGACGAAATTCTCTAGTTGCAATTTTTTCACCTTTTAAATCGACTAAACGTTGTAGATGGATTTTAGCTGTTTCGATTTTTTCGCGAGGTGTTGGTTCAGGCATCAATTCTCCTGTTTCTAGATATTGTTTGGTACGTTGAATCATCCAAGGATTTCCCAAAGCAGCTCTTCCGATCATCACACCATCTGCCCCCACATAATCCAACATGCGTTTTGCATCTTCCGGTGTACGAACATCCCCATTTCCCATGAAAGGGATCGTTAGATGTTGTTTTACTTCTTTTAAAATATTCCAATTTGCTTCACCTTCGTACATTTGAACTCTCGTACGACCATGCATAGCGATGGCGGATGCTCCTGCTTTTTCAGCTGCCAGAGCATTTTCAACCGCAAATAAGTGCTCTTCATCCCAGCCTGTTCTCATCTTAACTGTTACTGGTAAATCTATGGCCGAGGAAACGGCATCGACCATTTCATATACTTTATTTGGATCTAATAGCCATTTTGCTCCTGCTTCTGCTTTTATCACTTTATTTACTGGACAGCCCATATTGATATCGATAATTGCGGCTTTGGTGTTTTCTTCTACAAATTTCGCAGCTTCAACTAAATTTTCTTTATCTCCACCGAAAATTTGCACACTTAGTGGATATTCTTTCTCATCTATATAGAGCATATCTAAGGTTTTTTTATTTCTTTGCTGAATTCCTTTGTCACTGATCATTTCACAGACAACAAGTCCTGCACCAAACTCTTTAACGGTCACACGAAAAGCAGCGTTACTGATCCCAGCCATCGGGGCTACTACAATGCGATTTGGAATTTCGACATTTCCTATTTTCCACATAGCACATCTCTCCTACTTTTCACGGGTATTTTTGATTGCTTCATCTCGTAGTTCAATTAGATCCTCTTCACTATAGTGATATTTGTTGCCGCAGAACTGGCAAACAGCTTCTGCTCCATGATCTTCTTCAATCATTGCATTGATTTCATCTAATCCAACTGCAATGATTGCTGTCCCAAATTTTTCTTTTGAACAATTGCACTTAAATTGAACAGGCATTTTTTCTAGGATTTCGATTTCATCTTTACCAAGTAGACGTTCTAAAATACCTTCAGGTGATTCTCCTTCATCGATCAAACGAGAAATCATTGGTACTTCTTGCAAGCGTTGTTCAATAAAATCGATTGTTTTTTCATCTGCTCCTGGCATCACTTGAATCATAAACCCACCAGCTGCTTTAACACTTTCATCTGTATCAACTAAAACACTCAAGCCAATTGCTGATGGAATTTGCTCAGAAACCGCCATGAAGTAAGTGAAGTCTTCACCAATTTCACCAGAAACGATCGGAGTTTGTCCTGAAAACGTTTCTTTCAAGCCTAAGTCTTTGATTACAGTAAAAATCCCTTCTGTTCCAACAGCTCCACGAACATCGATTTTGCCACTTTCATTCAAAGTTAAGCTAACGTGCGGATTCTTTATATAGCCTTTGGTATTACCACTGCCATCACTATCGACGACGATGCTTCCACCAGGTCCATTCCCTTGAACTTTCACAGTTAATTTGTCTTCACCTTTTAATGTCGCACCAAGTAGCAAAGCCCCTACCATCGTTCTACCTAATGCAGCTGTTGATGAACTCCACGTATCATGACGTTTTTGTGCTTCTGAAATTGTATTGGTTGCGCAAACGGCATATGCGCGGATTGACCCTTCATAACATAATGCTTTGACTAAGTAATCTTCCATTTTTATTTTCCTCTTCTCACTTGCTACTTTTTCTGACTCATTATCAGATAATACTAGGGTTTGTCCATTTTTTCAACTAAATAATTTCAGCGTGAAGAAAAGAGCACCCTATAAAAAGGATGCTCTAAATGTTTTATTTGTAACGATCGTCAAAGTTGTTGCGGTCATATTCAGAATCATTGTTGTGTTCTTTATCAGATTTCACTTCTGATTGAACTTTTCCTTCTGTTTTGTCGCTGTCCGCTTTTACTTCTTCCGATTCATCATGTAGTTCTTTTTTTGCTTCTTCAAAGTCTTGTTTTTCTTCGACTTGTCTTTGAGCATCTTTTTCCTCTAGTGCACGTTTTGCTTCTTCAAATGTTTGTGCTTTTTCACTAGGGAATTGGCTATCGATAACGTCTTGAGGCATAACGCCTTCTTCAAACAATGACTTGATGCTGCGAGCATCTAATGTTTCATACTCTAATAGTTTTTCAGCAATCAGTTTATGTTGTGCACGGTGAGATTCGATGATTTCACGGGCTTTATCGTGCGCCTCCATCAAGATACGACGTACTTCTTGGTCGATCTCAAATGCGACTTGCTCTGAATAAGCTTTTGTTTGACCGTAATCACGGCCAACAAAGACTTGATGGTTTCCTTCATATTGAACAGGACCTAATTTGTCGCTCATTCCATATTCCGTCACCATACTGCGGGCAATACCTGTTGCTTGTTCAAAGTCATTAGAAGCACCAGTTGATTGTACATCAAAAATAATTTCTTCCGCTGTACGTCCACCAAGTAATCCAACGATTTGTTCAAACATATCTTCTTTGGTCATTAAGAATTGATCTTCTTTTGGTAAAGCGATCATGTAACCGCCAGCACGTCCACGAGGGATAATTGTTACTTTATGAACGATTCGGGCACGGCTTAAGACTAAACCAACAATTGTATGTCCAGCTTCGTGGTAAGCAACCATTTCACGTTCTTTTTTGTTGATGACTTTGTCTTTTTTCGCAGGTCCTGCAATAACGCGATCCTCTGCTTCATCCACATCGGATGCATCTATTTTCTTTTTATTACGACGAGCAGCAACTAATGCAGCTTCGTTTAAGACGTTTTCTAAATCTGCACCAGCAAATCCTGGCGTTTGTTGAGCAACGACTTTCAAGTCAACATCATCAGCTAACGGTTTGTTACGAGCATGAACTTTAAGGATCGCTTCACGCCCTTTTACATCAGGACGACCAACTAAAATTTGACGGTCAAAACGACCTGGACGTAATAATGCTGGATCTAACACATCTGAACGGTTTGTTGCAGCAACGACGATTACGCCTTCGTTGCCATCAAATCCATCCATTTCAACAAGTAATTGATTAAGGGTTTGTTCACGTTCATCGTGTCCGCCACCCATACCAGCGCCGCGTTGACGACCAACCGCATCGATTTCATCGATGAAGATGATTGCTGGTGCATTTTTCTTCGCTGTTTCAAATAGATCACGGACACGGCTTGCACCGACACCGACAAACATTTCAACGAAGTCTGAACCAGAGATAGAGTAAAACGGTACGCCAGCTTCACCAGCAACGGCTTTCGCAAGTAATGTTTTACCAGTCCCAGGAGGCCCTTCTAATAGAACACCTGCTGGAATGCGGGCACCTAATTCAACGAAACGTCGAGGATCTTTTAAGAATTCGACTACTTCGACTAGTTCTTGTTTTTCTTCTTCGGCTCCGGCTACATCTGAAAAGCGTACACGGTTGGCTTTTTTGTCAGCTTCTTTGGCTTTTGATTTACCAAAATTCATGACACGACCGCCACCGCCACCGCCGCCGCCTTGTTGTCCCATCATCATATAGAATAAGAAGATGAACAATACGATCGGTAAGAAGCTAAATAAGATGGACAGCCAAGCACCACTGGTTGATTGTTCTTTCACTGAAAGTTTTACATTGTTTTCTTGGGCCATATCTTGAATGCCTGATAATGTAATATCACTTGGCAAGACAACTGTAGTAAATGATTTTGTTGAAACTTCTGTCGAGCCCCATAAAGAAAGACCACCAGTGTTTTTGATTTCTTGTTTTTCTTTGTACTGACCTGTGATTTTATACACACCATTCGTTGGTTGAATCGTCAGTTCTTTCACTTTACCTTCTTCTAACTGGGTACTGAAGGTTGAGTATTCGATATCTTGGGATTGGGGATTGTTATTTCCGAAAATGAAATAAACAACCATGACCATCGCCAAAATCAGCAATACATAATATAGGCCATTTTTCATGCCGCTATTTTTTTTATTCATGCCTGTCCTCCTTTGACTACTGTTCGTAATTGATTTTTACGGTTTATTTTTTATCAATTCTGACCTTTACATTGTAACATAACTAAATCTAAGAGAGATATTAATTTGATTCGTAGATTTCAGGTTTCAATACGCCTACATAAGGGAGATTTCGGTAAGCTTCTGCATAATCCAAACCATAACCTACAACAAATTCATTGGGTACATCAAAGCCCACGTAATCTGCGACAATATCTACGATACGTCCTTCTGGTTTATCCAATAACGTGACGATTTTCACTGATGCAGCTTTTCTGTATTTGAAAAGATCAACTAGATAAGCTAAAGTGCGACCGCTGTCGATAATATCTTCTACAATCAGGATATCACGTCCTTCAACATTCGTGTCTAAATCTTTGATGATTTTTACTTCACCAGAAGACACAGTGGCATTTCCATAACTAGATACAGCCATAAAATCCATTTCTAAATGAGTATCGATGTAACGTGTGACGTCAGCCATAAAAGGAATTGCACCTTTCAAAATACCGATCACTAAAGGATTTTTACCCTCATAATCTTCTGTTAGTTTTTTTCCAAGTTCAGCTGATTTTTCAAGAATTTGTTCTTTCGTGATCAAAACTTGTTTAATGTCGTTCTCTAACATATTGCTCTCCCTTTCCGTTTAGGTTTGTCCTTCTACTTTTAGTCCTTGAACACTTAGAACTCGAGAGGATCGAAACGCTAATGTAATGTGCCTTGCTTAATAAGTATATAATTCGCAAGAATAATGGTTCTCCTTTTCCTTTAAGTTCATTATTTTATGTTGTTTTGCTTCTTACTCCTAAATAAAAGTTATTTTTAGTCTTTATTCTTTTATTTTATAAAGGAGCCTGTAGAGTATTTTATCAGTTTCTTTGGGAATACTCAAATATGAATTAACAAATGTTGGAACCCAAATAATCTTCTCATCAGCAGAAAGAATAACCCAAGCTTGTTCTCTGAATAAATTAGGGATTTTTTGGTCAATAAAAAGTCGATTTAATCTTTTCGTTAAGTTTGGGGTTAATGGAATTCTATCTCCATTTTTTCGATGACGAATCGTTAATGGCAAGAGGGTTTGACCGCTTATGAGCATTGGAAATTCTGACCAATCTTTTACTATTTCAGGTGGTTCGAGTTGCTTTTCTATAGTTTCCAGACCTAACCATTCATTTTCTGAAAGAAAAATGTGCTCGTTCTCGCTCAAGAAAAAAATGTTTTCTTTATGAATTATTTGACTTTTTTTCAGAAGAAGTGTGTCGTATTCTTTCACAACTTGCCAACCTTGTTCAATATCCATAGTGAGTTGAGGAGCTGTTTGATTAATCATTGCCAACAATTGTTGAATCTGCATTTGGCTGATTGATACATTTTTTGGTACTATTGTCCGTTGAAACAAAGTCATCAAGAAAAATGTTTGTACACTTTTTTTTTCCTTTTTTAATTCAGCAAGTTGCACTACCCAACTTGCTGTGTCTTTTTTCACCCAACGATCATACATCGGCTCTATCATTGACTGGACAATCTCATCAGCTAGTGTAATTTGTTCACTAAATTCAGACATATGTTGAAGAAACCTAGGATTTTCTTTTTTCAAGAGCGGAACAACTTGATGTCTTATACGATTACGCATATATGTATCGCTCTGGTTTGAGCTATCTTCAAAATACACAATTGCTGAGTGTTTAGCGAACTGTTCCAATTGTTCTTTGGAAAAAATTAAGAACGGACGGATCAATGCTCCATTTCCAAATGACTGGTTCGCTCTAATTCCAACCAAATTCGGTAAAGCACTTCCTCTTGCCAGCTTCATTAAAATCGTTTCAGCTTGGTCATCGCTATGGTGCGCAGTCAAGAGTACAGCGATTTCTTCTTGTTCCATGATTTCAGCGAAAAAATCATAGCGAAACTTTCGAGCACGAGCTTCTGTATTTATCGTTTTGTCCGATTCTTCCCACACTGTATCATAGTAAGTAATTTCTCGTTTCTGACAATAGCTTTTCAGGTAGGTTGCTTCCATCGCCGATTCCACACGTAACTGATGATCTACGTGAGCTACTACCAGTTTTAAATGATCTTTATCAGCAACCGTTCGCATTAGTTCCAATAAAACCATCGAATCTACGCCACCTGAAATTGCCAATAAGATTTTTTGGTTTGGCTGCCAGTATTTATTTTTTTTACAATGATCGTAAAATTCTTGAAACATCTACTCACCTCTTTGTTTCATAGTTTATAGACTTCTTAAAAAATGCCTAAAACATAAAAGCCGAGCTTTCGCTCAGCTTCAATTATTTATTCGTTAATTGCGACGTCCGCCACGTCCGCCACGTTTACCTTCTGTATTGCGTTTTAATGAAGTTAAACGATCGTCACTATCTTTTAAAAACGAGCTCATTAATGAATCAAAATCTTGTTTTGAATTCATAGGTTGTGCTTTTGTAAATTGTTTTTTAGGGACTGGACGCGCTCCACGGTCACGATTGCCTTGATGTTCATTGCTATCACGACGTTGATATTCGCGTTTTGGTTCTGCCGCTTGTTCTTGCGCTTTCCGGATAGACAAACCTACTTTACCGTCATCACCGACTGAGGTAACTTTTACAGTCACTTCATCCCCTACGGTCAATACATCATGGATATCTTTTACAAATCCATTTGATACTTCGCTAATGTGAACCAACCCTGTTTTCCCTTCACCTAGATCGATGAAAGCACCAAAATTAGTGATACCAGACACTTTTCCTGGCAACTTCGCTCCTACTTCGATTGACATAAAAAAAATGTTCCTCCTATTATTTACCCTATTATATCTGCAGTTATTCGTCTGATTGTTTTTCAGATGAATGAGACTGTGATTGACTATCTGATGATTTTTGTTCATTACTGGAGCTAGTCGTTCCGCCTAACTCAGGAATGTTGTAGATTTGTTCGCCTTCTTTTGAGACATAGTACCGGCTACGTGCTAACTTCGCCACGTAATCATCATCTCTTAAAAGAGAAACATCTTGTTCTAAACGTTTTAGCGTCTTGTCTGCTTCAGCCGATTCAGCTACCGCTTCAGCCTGCTGTACTTTAAATGCATTCAATTGCTGATAATCTTTTACAAGTTGGATACCCGAAACAATAAAAATCACAAACGCCACGAGAAAAATAACTGTCAGACGTCGACGCCTGAAAATCAACTGCTTTTGCTGTTTTTGAAATTCGGCATACTGTTCTTTTGTATACTCATTATCTAATGCAGCAACTTTCTCCATGTCTTTTTTCTTTTTGCCCATGTTCTCCGCCCCACTCGTTTTTTGGTTTGTCCGTTTTATTATACCAACATCTAAGAAGCTTGTCTAATCTAAATTATCACTATTTTCGACTCTTTTCTCCGAAACAACCTGATACATCTTTTCTGCATCTTCTTTTTTCGTCGAATCGCGGAGTTCAAGCACTTCTATTTCTAAAATTTTATTACCGAATTGGATCTTCACTTGATCGCCAATTTTTATATTACTTGATGATTTTGCCAAGATACCATTAACTTGAATTCGACCTTTATCCGCAACTTCTTTAGCAACAGGTCTTCTTTTAATAATACGTGAAACTTTTAAAAATTTGTCTAAACGCATAATCCTTACCTCTTCCTTCTTAATATTTTCGCTCCAAACGGTAATGATAACCATTCCCGAATTGTAAATAATTGTATTTTTATGATACTAAAAATAAATGTTGTTCCACCAATTAAAACACCGATTATCGCAAGGATCAAAGCCAGTCCACGATGTTCGATTGTTCCCAATAGGCCTCCAATAAGACCTTGATAACAGAGTAACACAATTCCCATTATTCCTAAACTGATCGTTAATTTTCTAAAAAAATTATTTTCTACAATAAAACGATTAATTTCTCGTTTTGAAAAAAGTATCAATAAAAACAAGGTAGATATTAACCCTACAATTGTTGAAATACTTGCTCCAAGCGTTCCCCATCTAAACGTCAAAAAACTTGTTAAAAATAATTTAACTAGTAAACCCATTCCCGCTGAAAACATAGATGTGAAAAATTGATTTCGACTTTGTAAAATGCTTTGATACGCCTGAATAGCTGTCATAAAAATAATCGAACAAACATATACGCCTAGAACTCCGCTTCCCTGATAATCTTTGAATAAAGCAAAATTTATATACGGCAATAACAATAGTAATCCCATAGAAGCCGCTGTAGCCATAGCAGTTGTTAAGCGTAAAAATATTTTAGCGACTTGTAAAAAGCGACCTTTTTCTTGATTCATAAAATATTTTGTTAACGCAGGTAAAAAACTTGAACTCAATGCTAAAGCAACAACTAAACCCAATTGAACTAGAGGTTGACCACGATCATAAACCCCTTTATCGATTTTGGCTGCAGAATCACTAATTCCTGATGCAACTAATGTATTTTTAACTAAAAAAGAATCAATTAATTGAAAAAAAATTAAAAATGCACTATATAAAGAGACAATCCCACCTTCTACTAGTAAGCGCCCAAATAATCTCCCTGAGCCTTTTTCAACTTTCCACTGAGTAAGATATGCTGAGCTACCTACACGTATTTTCCAATCGTAATACCGAAGAATACCTGTAGCAACAATACCGCCTAATAAGGCGCCCACCATAGCGAACGTCCCTGTTTGATAGACAGATAAACCACATCGGCTAAAGGAATACGCTACAATCAAAATCACACCCACTCGAACAATTTGTTCCGCTACTTGAGAAACTGCACTTGGCACCATCAACAAATGTCCTTGAAAATTCCCACGGTAAAATGACAATACGGGAACCAATAAGAACGTAAACGAAACAACTTGAATCAACGGTGCTAGTTGATCATCTCCCATCATAAAAGCAATTTCATGACTCCCCAAAAAGAAAAATGCCCAACACAAACCAGCAATCATCGAGACAAAAGGAAAGAGTTTTTGCAAAACTTGTTTCTGATCACTAATGTCTGGTTGTTCTGCTACAATTTTTGAAATAAACTGCGGCAACCCTGACAATGCTAGAGTCATTGCAATGCCATAAATTGGATACACCTGTTGATAAACATAGAACCCTTCGTCTCCAACTAAGTTTTGAAAAGGCACCCGATAAACCGCACTCAGCACTTTAGCAATAAACGATGCGATAGTTAAAATAGCTGCCCCTTGCATCATAGACCGCATTTCTTTGTGTGCCATTCGTTGACCTCCTATTTTAAAAGCGTAACAGGCTCGTTTAGTTCTGACTGGAAAATAGGAAAAATCGATTGAGGTGCTTTTTACCTCACTCTATTTTTATCTTTTCCCCGAAGAGCTAGCCTGTGAAGCTAGATAAGTTTAAAAGCGTAACAGGCTCGTTTAGTTCTGACTGGAAAATAGGAAAAATCGATTGAGGTGCTTTTTACCTCACTCTATTTTTATCTTTTCCCGAAGAGCTAGCCTGTGAAGCTAGATAAGTTTAAAAGTGTAACAGGCTCGTTTAGTTCTGACTGGAAAATAGGAAAAATCGATTGAGGTGCTTTTTACCTCACTCTATTTTTATCTTTTTCCCGAAGAGCTAGCCTGTGAAGCTAGATAAGTTTAAAAGCGTAACAGGCTCGTTTAACCTCGACTGAAAATCAGAAAAATACGAGGATGACACTTTTTGTCACATTCTTATCTCATCTTTTTCCCGAGCGACTGGCTCATGAAGCTAGGTAAGCTCAAAAGCATATCCGTTCATTCTTCTTCAACTGCTATTGTCTTATACTTTTCTTGTCTTAATGCTGTTGTAAATAACGCTACTTCTTGTAACCAAGCAGCTTCTCTCATATCTTTAGGTACTTTTAATCGAACAGACATTTTTTCATTCTCTACAGCAAGATCCGCTTTTAGCTGAGTGTGAGATAATGCTTCAAAAATTTGCTCTACATTGTATGTTTTTGTACCGATTTTACTTAACGTAAATGTAATTTCTTGCTGTCTTTTACGGATTATTTCAATCAATGCACGATCGCCGTCCATTTTGATTTGTCCTGTCGTTAGTAAATGAGCCACTTCATCTGGGTATTCTCCAAAACGATCAAGCAAGTCGGCTTCTAGTTCATCATACATATCCATATTTTCTAACTGACGAATCCGTTTGTAAATTTCAATTTTTTGACGCTCATCTGAAATATAACTCGTTGGTAAATAAGCATCAATGCCCAAGTCAATCTCAACAGATGTTTTTTGATCTTGGATATTTTTCCCTTGTTTGCGAGCAACCGCTTCTGAAAGCATTTGAGAATACATATCAAAACCGACAGAATCGATAAACCCATGTTGTTGTGCACCTAATAGATTTCCTGCTCCACGAATGGATAAATCTCGCATCGCAATTTTGAATCCTGACCCTAGTTCAGTAAAATCTTTGATTGCTTCTAAACGCTTTTCGCTAACTTCATTTAGAATCTTTTGCTGTTCATACATAAAATAAGCATATGCGACTCGATTACTTCGACCGACCCTTCCACGTAATTGATACAACGTAGATAAGCCCATATAATCGGCATTTTCTACAAACAGAGTGTTTGCATTTGGAATATCTACACCTGTTTCAATAATCGTAGTCGTAACTAAAACATCATATTGACGTTCAATAAAATCAAATAGAGTATTTTCTAATTGAACCTCAGTCATCTGACCATGCGCGTAAGCAATTCTAGCATCTGGAACAAGTGCTTGGAGTTCTTCAACTTTTTGTTCGATTGTATCTACACGATTATAGAGATAAAAAACTTGTCCGTCACGAGCCATTTCTCTTTCGATCGCTTCTCTGATTGCTCCTGGATTATTTTCCATGACATACGTTTGAATTGGATAACGATTTTCTGGTGGGGTTTCAATCACTGAAAGATCACGTACCCCAAGCATCGACATGTGAAGTGTTCTAGGAATCGGCGTCGCGGTCAGTGTTAAAACATCGACTTGCGCTCTTAATTGTTTCAAGCGCTCCTTATGCTTTACGCCAAACCGTTGCTCTTCATCGATCACAAGTAAACCCAGATCACTAAAATTTACATCTTGAGAAAGTAAACGATGGGTTCCGATGACGATATCTACTTGGCCATGCTTGATCTTTTCGATTGTTTCATTTTGCTGCTTTTTCGTTCTAAAACGACTTAATAATCCAACTTCTACAGGAAAACCTTCAAAACGATCCATCATAGTCTCATAATGTTGCTGAGCTAAGATGGTTGTTGGAACTAAAAAAGCAACTTGTTTGTTATTGTTAATGGCTTTAAAAGCAGCCCGTAAAGCCACTTCCGTTTTTCCATAACCTACATCACCAACTAGCAGTCGATCCATTGGTCGTGTTTTTTCCATATCGTGTTTAATTTCAGCTGTACTACGCAATTGATCATCTGTTTCACTATATGGAAATGCATCTTCAAATTCCTTCTGATAGGCATCGTCTGGCGGAAAAGCATAGCCTTTTTCTGATTCTCTTGAAGCATAAAGTTGGATCAAATCGTCGGCGATGTCTTCAATTTTTGATGTGACTTTCCGTTTCGTCTTACTCCATTCACTGCCACCTAATTTATTAACTTTCGGTGATTTCGCCTCAGAAGCTACGAACTTTTGAATCAGGTTAAGTTGCGTGACTGGAATAAATAACTTGTCATCATTTTGATATAATATCGTGATATAGTCTTGGTGGACGCCATCAACTTCTAGTGTTTGCATCCCAATATATTTACCTATACCATGATTGGCATGAACGACATAATCCCCATTTTTTAGATCACTATAGCTTTTTAATCGTTCTGCATTGGAAACTGTTTGACGTCGTGCTCGTTTTTTCGTTGTGGTGTGGAAAATTTCTTTTTCCGTGATGGCTACGATTTTTTCCACAGGTAATTCAAAACCGGATTGTAATGCTCCTTCAACGATTTGGATTTTTCCTTCTATTAGTTTATCGGCAGAAGCGGTCACGCTTGTTATATCAAAATCACGAAACAACTCTTCGACTTTTCGACTGCGTTCTCTCGTTGGTACAAAAACAACAACGGTCTGATCTTGTTTTTGCCAGCGATCCATTTCCGTTTTTAATAATGGCATTTGACCGAAGAACTGCTGCATCGAACGATATTGAAAATTATGAATCGCTTGAAAACGTAGATTGCCCATGCCTTTTTGAAATAAAGAAAAGAATGTTGTCGCAAAAGTCATTTTCCTTACTTGTTCATGAAACGCCAAACCAAAAGTCTGCTCTGGAAAAACACGCATTTCTTCTAATTTAAGCACTTGCCATTCATTTTCTTCACGAATGATTTCGCGCTCTGCTTCTAAAATCCGCGCATAATCATCCACAAAAACTAAGCTGTCTTCCGATAAATAATCTAGCAAAGTCGTTTTTGTTTCATATAAAAGATCCGTATAATAATGAGCCGTATCGGTAGGAATTCCTTGACTCCAAGAGGTTGACAACTGACCAAAGTACTCCTGAAGAAAATCTTTTTCAGCAGCATCTTTGGCAATTGCCACTCTTTTTTCTAGAGCTTTAGTTAGTTCTTTTTCGCCATGGTTTAAGTCTTCTTTTGAAAATACAAGATCTGTCATAGGAGAAAGTGTCACAGATTCAATCCCACTTACAGAGCGTTGGGTATCTGCTTCAAAATAACGTAGAGAATCAATTTCAATATCGAATAATTCTGCTCTGACTGGATATTCAGAGTTCAATGGATAGACATCGACGATACTCCCACGAACACTAAAATCACCCGGTTTACCAACTAAAGATTGACGCTCATAGCCCATCAAAACTAGGTGTTGCGCCAAGGTATCCAGTTCGATTTCTCCACCAATTTCCCAATGTAGCTGCGCTTGTTCCCATGTTTGTTTACTCGGTAAATATTTTCTTAAACCCGCTACTGGAACAACGATGATCCCAGCATTGTCTGTTAAAAGAAAATTAAGCGCCGCTACTCTTTCTGCTCTAGCTTCGGGTGAAGAAAAGGCCATTTCAGCAGACAGCACTTCATCCACAGGAAATAGATACACTTCTTCATCCGATAAAATATTACGAAAATCTTCAACTAGCTGATTACCATAATAAAGATTTGGAACAGTTACAACGATTTTTTTATTTTTTTCTTTAAAGCCACCAGCCATGACCAATGTTTTAGCAGAACCGGCTAGTCCTGTGATTAGCTGGCGAGTATTTCCGGTTAGTTGTTTTTGCCAATCCTTGGCTAGTTCACTTCCACCAATTCGTTCAATGATGTTCAAAACAAGCTCCTCCTTCTATATTTTCTATTCTACTTATTTTCCATTAAACTGATTCATGGTATCAACAAAGGTATGACCTTCGCACGCATAGATCGCTGCGTCTGCGGCGCTTTTCACTGCTAGCAAAATTTCTTCGTGTTTTTCTTTTGGGAAACCTGTCAATACATGATGAATGACTGTATTACTGCCAATCGGACGACCAATACCAACTTTGATTCTTGGAAACACATTTGTTCCTAAGTGAGCAATCAAGCTTTTCATGCCATTATGTCCACCAGCACTCCCTTTTTCACGTAAACGAATCTTACCAATTTCTAAATCTAGATCATCATAAATAGCGATCATTTCTGTATCTTTCACACCATAATATGTCATTAACGGACCCACCGATCGACCGGACTCATTCATAAAGGTCAGCGGTTTGACCAACATGATTTTTTCTGTTCCTATAAAAAATTCAGCGATATCTGCTTCAAACTGGCTTCTATTAAAACTAGCATTGTACCGATGAGCGATTTCATCCACCGTAATAAACCCGATATTATGTTTTGTTTCTTTGTATTTACTTCCTGGATTACCTAATCCGACAATCATTTTCATTTATTTAATTCTCCTTAATTTAAGAGGTATTTTTTCCCATCATTTATCCATTCTTCAACACAAAATATCTGGGCAGGGGGATCCCTTGCCCAGTTTTTTTATAATTATACCATAAAACATGTGATTGCCGTCTCATTAATATTCTTAAAAAAGCCATAAGCTTAATTTATTCCGTTTAATAGGAAAAAAAATCACAACTAGTGAACAATCACACATGAAGGACCCCCCTATGAAACACCCTTAAAAACTGTATTATTTTACATAAACAAAAAACGTGACAAAACTCACAAACGGTGGTATTATCATTGTGATAAAACAATTATTAGAAAGGAATGATACACATGACTGCAGCAGTTGGGAACAAAGACCACCAAAAAGTAATTTTAGTTGGAGATGGCGCTGTCGGATCTAGTTATGCTTTTGCCTTAGTCACTCAAAATATTGCGCAAGAAGTTGGTATTATTGATATAGATATAAAGAAAACCGAAGGAGATGCCGCTGATTTGTCTCATGCTTTGGCATTTACTTCTCCCAAAAAGATTTATGCAGCTACCTATGACGATTGTCATGATGCTGATCTTGTCGTATTGACTGCAGGTGCTGCACAAAAACCTGGCGAAACAAGAATCGATTTGGTTCATAAAAATTTGAAGATCAACAAACAAATCGTTACTGCAATCGTTGATTCTGGCTTCAATGGTATTTTCTTAGTTGCAGCTAATCCAGTTGATATTTTAACTTATTCTACATGGAAATTCTCTGGATTTCCAAAAGAACGCGTTATAGGTTCTGGAACTTCTCTTGATTCTGCTCGTTTCCGTCAAGCAATCGCTGAGTTAGTTGATGTAGATGCTCGTAATGTCCATGCGTATATTTTGGGCGAACATGGAGATACTGAATTTCCAGTTTGGTCTCATGCCAATGTTGCTGGATTACAAATTTATGAATGGGTCAAAAACAATCCTGATGTTGATGAAGAAGCAATGGTTAACCTGTTCTTTAACGTAAGAGATGCCGCTTATTCAATTATTGAAAAAAAAGGAGCGACATTCTACGGAATCGCTGCTGCTTTAGCTAGAATCACAAAAGCGATTTTAGATGATGAAGATTCAGTCTTCCCACTATCTGTTTACTTAGATGGCGAGTATGGACAAAATGATATCTACATCGGTGCTCCTGCCGTAATCAATCGTCAAGGAATCAAGCAAGTGATTGAAATTCCATTAACAGATTCTGAAATGGATCGTATGAATGCTTCTGCTAATGCACTGAAAGACGTGATTAAATCTGCTTTTGAAAAATTTGAAGCAGAGGATAATTAAGAAAAAGACAGTAGAAAAGCTTTATCAGACGTCATTTTGATTTCTGATAAAGCTCTTTTTGTTAAAGGTCTATTTTACCTTCTCTACTTACCTTAACAAATACTCTAACATAACATCTGAGTCTTTTTCTTCAACATTTCCAGCATAATTCGGTGTCGCTAATGACAAACTGCCACTTTTATTCATAAAAACATATAGATTGCCAGACATATCAAGACCTTGATCACTGAACAGCCGATCTCCCAGTACTAGCTCTGTATTCACTTGTACTGTCCGTATTTCATTCGTCTCTGCAGAAAAAATACGGATTGGTTTTGTGGGCGTTAGCTGATACGAGATTTCATAGCTCGTCACAAACTCTCGTTCTGGTCCCTTATTGATAAAGGAAGCTATTCCTCGAGTCTCCTCTTCAAATGTCCATTCGATTATTTGAGGAATATTCATCCCGTTTCTTGTAAATACACCTTCTGCTTTTATCTCATTCAGCGATACTTCATAGGGATAATGTTTATTTCCATCTGAGGGTGACGTTTCTTGGGGATTTGAATGTTCAGATGATTGGCTTGTTGTAGATAGAGTAGAACTACTTGGACTTTGCGCTGTCGTTTGACTAACCGAACTATTTCTGCTGCCCTTGCTTTCACTTGTACTAGTATGAGCTTCTTTCGTTTTACCTTTTGAACATCCCGCCAATAATAAAAACATTCCTAAACAAATTATTACAGCCCTTTTCATATTTTTTTTTACAGTCTCCTTAATTTTCTTTACAACTTTCCGCACCAAAATAAATGGCTAGAAAAACGCTAACTCAGACTATTAGCCTCTATACAAAATACTTTTTTGTGTTAATGCTTCTTTGATACCGTTAAGTGTGTCTTCATTTTCACAACGAATTGTATGTAAATGAATACCGCCAGTTAGCTCAGATAATAACGAGGCACTGCTTTTTTCATATGCTTTAACAAACGCTTTCACTTCTTTTTCTGTGCGTATATGCAGCCCTCCGGTTAACTCCCCGTAAATCGGATGTTCAACCACCACATCCAGCACTTCGCCACCTAAAGAAACAATCGTCAGTAATTCATCTTCAGTTTGCTCAGGCGTATGCTGGCAAACTATTTTTCGGACGATGCCTTGCTTGTCTTTTTCAGACTCAAGCACATAGCCTCTAGCTGTTGCTTTAATTTCGTAACCTGCGGCTCTTAACAGTGCCACATCTCCAACCACAATTTGGCGACTGACCTTGAATTCTTTTGCAAAGCGACTGGCACTCATAGGTTTATCTGATGATTCTAATTCCAGTAAAATTGCTGCTCGTCTTTTAATACCATCCATCAAAATTCCTCCTGTCGCCTCTTAGTCCATTTGCTTTTGCTGGAACCTCTTCGAAGCATCCATAATCCCTTGATAGGTTTCTTTGATTGTTTCTTTGTATTGATCGTTCACTACGTATGTGTCGATTTCCGCTAAGACTTCTTGTTCTCTTGAAACATCTAGAATTGGCTGCTCTGATGTCTCTTTAATCGTAGCGATTGCTTTGACTACTTCCATTCGTTCTTCTAACAAAGCAACGATTTGTTTATCTACTGCATTAATCTTGTCACGCTGAATCATAAGTGGCGATCGTTTTTCGTCTAGTTTGATTTCTTTGATAATTTTCGCTGGATTTCCGCCAATTACACAATTATCAGGAAATGATTTTGTTACGACAGACCCAGCCGCCACTACAACGTTATTCCCTAAAGTTACACCGGGCGTGATTACAGCACCACCACCAATCCAAACATTGTCTCCTATAGTAATTGGTTTACCATATTCCAACCCGCTATTTCGTTTAACTGGATGTAACGGGTGCGTAGCAGAGTACAATTGGGCATTCGGTCCAAACATACAGTTGTCCCCAATCGTAATTGGGCATATATCTAGAAAAATACTGTTGAAATTGGCATAGAAATTTTTCCCAACATGAATATTAAACCCGTAATCAAAACTGATTGATGGTTCAATGTAGCTGCCGGTCCCAGTTGTTCCAAATGTCTCCTCTACTAATTGACGGCGAATTTGACTGTCTTCTTCTTTATTGATCAATTTCATTTGTTCTCTCGCAAATTTGCGTGCTGTTGCTAGTTCTGGATCGCCAGCAAAATAAAGTTCACCATCAATCATTTTTTGTCGTTCTGATTTTATTTCCTCCATATTAAAACTCCTCTGTTAAATATTTTCGAAGACCTTTACTGCATCTTGTTTAAAAAAGTAAGCATCTTTATTTAATTGAACTGCGGTTTGGTTGATCACTAAAATTTTTGCGGTATCTGCTGCATAATGGATCAAGTCACAAAATGGATGCACTTGAAAACTTGTCCCTGCAATCACAATTAGTTCTGCCTTAGAAACAGCTTCAATTGATACAGCAATTGACTTTTCATCTAATTCTTCTTCATACAATACGATGTTAGGACGAATTTGCCCACTGCATTGATTATGGCGATCTGATAATAAATATGTTTTCACAGAAACTTTTTGTCCGCAGTTTCTGCAATAACAATCATACAAATTACCATGAAAATTAATCAAATGCTTTGTTCCTGCCGCCGCATGAAGCCCATCGATATTTTGAGAAATAATCCACACGTCCTTGGCTTCTTCTAATGCTACAATTTTCGAATGAATAATATTCGGTTTTGCCTTAGGATGATACAAGGTTTTTACAAATGAATAAAATTTCTCTGGTTCTTCTAGCATGCATGAACGGCTTAACAAATATTCAGGTCGTTCAACGCCACGATAAATCCCAGAAAGCGAGCGATAATCAGGTACACCGGAAGCAGTCGAAATACCTGCACCCGTTAAGAATGTAATTTTTTCAGCTTGCTCGATCAGGTTTACAGTTTTTTGTTCATCAATAATTTGCATCATTTCATCTCCTATTAGGTTTATTATAGCGTAAATAAGGAGTCGAGAGAAAAAATATTCACATAAACTGGAAAAGAAATAACTTATTCTACTCAATTGAAACACAATTCGCAAACAAATATATAGACGTCAAAATCAAGTGGGAAGCTTTTGAGAATGTCAGTTTTTCACGGTCTTTTCATGACAAACAAAAGAGAACGTGATAGAATACTTAATGTATAAAAGTGAGGTGAAACTTCGTGGTAGCATTTATTATTTATTGGGCAGCTATTTTGGTCTGCATCGCTTGGGGCGTATTAAGTTTATGGTTTTCAATCTATTATCTTTCACGTAAAGAAAACGGAAATCTTTGGGCTTTCGCATTCTTTAATGTTCTTGCAGCTATTGTTTTGGCTATTGTTTTAGTTATTTATAAAACATGGGATTTTGATATTTCAACATATTCTAGCTTGATCTACACAATTTTAGCTTCATATGGTGTCTTAACAGTCTTACAAGCTATTTTAGGCCGCGAACCTAAAGAAGCTGCTAAAGTTTAATTTTATTATCAAAAAGCGCGGAACAAAACTAAAAATCAGTTTTGTCCCGCGCTCTAAATCTGAATAAACGGCGAGAAAAAAGCAGACTACACTCCGTTCCGATCACATCAATGTATCATGTATCAGAGCTAAACGCTTTTATCTCGGCCTTTTTTCTCTATTATTTTTTCAATTGCTTGATCGCATTTTGTATTTCTGCAAGTACTTCTACTTCTGGCTCTACCTCCAACAACTCAGTTAAAATAGCGAGCCATTTTCCGGCTTCCTTATTCCCTAATTTACCGATCGCCCAAGCAGCTGTTCCTCTGATTACAGGCCGAACATCTTCTTTTGCACAAACTAATAGTTCCGGTAATGCACTACGGTCACCCAAATTTGCTAAAGCAATCAACGCATTTCTTTGTAACGGTTTTTTCCCTCGCCAAGAACCAGAGAGATGTCCAAATTGGGTTTTAAATTCTTTGTTTGACAAGCTTAATATTGGTTTTAACTTAGGGTATACAGTCTCAACGTCAGGCTCCATTTCTTTATGGAAATGAAAATCCTTTCCTTTGTTATAAGGACAAACCAATTGACAAATATCACAACCATAAATTACATTATGCATTTTCCTTCGGTATTCTTCCGGCATCATATCTTTGGTTTGGGTTTGATAAGATAAACATTTTTTAGCGTTCATACTGCCGTCTCCTAAGAGTGCTTGAGTAGGACATGCTGTAACGCAACGAGTACAATCCCCACAACCAAAAGGAATAGGCGTATCTATTTCAAAATCAATGTTGGTTACAATCTCTCCTAAATAAACAAAAGAACCAAACTCTTCTGTGATCAACAACCCGTTTCTCCCGATAAACCCTAAGCCAGCACGTTGCGCAACTGCAACGTCAACCAATTCTCCAGTATCCACTTGAGGTGCAAAGCGCCATTCGCCTGATCCCTCTAAATTTTGAGCTTGTGACTGAATAAAGTCAATCAATTTTGCCAATCGATCTCGCAAAACATCGTGATAATCAATCCCCCAAGACGCTCTGGCAAACATTCCTCGTTTTTCATCTCGTGGCACCTTTTCTTCGATTTTAGTTGGGTAAGCTAAGGCAATAGAAATAATCGTTTTGGGATTTTCAAATGTTTTTTCCGGGTAAATTCGTTCTTCAATCACTTGGTGTTCAAAACCTGAGTTGTATCCTCGATCTCTCTGTTCTTTTAATGAATTTTCTAACTCATAAAAAGGTTCAGCCGAAGCAAAACCGATTTTATCAATTCCTAAATGCTTACTTTCCTCTATGATTTTTTGCTTTAACGTCATTTTATGTACTCCTTATTTTGAAAAAGGTCGGGACAGAAGAATTCAACCTCAAGAACCGAGTAGCTATAATATACCTTCAGTTCATTCCGCTCACTTTATTATAATCTACTCGTTAAAAACTTGTCACCCTTTTGCTTGTTTTGTAACTTGCTCATAGACGTTTGCTATTTCCAGTAAACGGTCCACTGACAACAACTTTCCCCCTCATATGACCTGCCTCTACATCTGCAGTGGCCTTTTTCAAATTCTCTGCGTTTATTCCATCTGAATATGTTTTTCCGACGGTTGCCACTATTTTTCCTTCTTCTGCAAGTTGGCTAATCAAAGCCAAAGCTTTTCCTTGCGAATCGATTTCGTAATCAAAATCTGTTTTAGCAAACATGTACTCAAAATCAAAGCTAATAGATTTATTTTTCAAACGGCTAATATCTAGTTTTTCATCTAGACCAACGATTGTACCTACATGTCCAAAGGGTTTGACAAGATCCGCTATGGTATCAAAATAGGGAATAATATTAAATAAAACAGCTGCATAGTCAATTGTGTGCGTATTTGATTGGGCTAAGCTCAATTTAAGATCTTGATGGTAATCAAGAGGATAAGATACACCGACTTTTTTTAACCAGTCAAAATTTTCTGGGCTAGACGTAGCATAAACAGTCATCCCAGCCCAATGAGCAAGTTGGTTTAAAATTGATCCTACACCGCCTGCTCCATTAACCACTAAAATGGTTTTTCCTTGATTAGCCTTTTCTTTTGGAATCAAATCAAATTTTTCAAATAGCAATTCATAAGCTGTTAAAGCTGTCAACGGTAACGATGCTGCTGCTTCGTCACTCAAATTACTCGGAGCTAAAGCTGCAATTTCTTCGTTCACTAATTGGAATTCTTGGTTACTACCTGCTCGTCTTGTCGTCCCAGCATAAAAAACACGATCACCAACAGCAAATTTTTTAACATTTTTACCAATAGAAACAACTTCTCCAACGCCATCAAAGCCTAAAATTTTTAATTGCTTTTGTTTTTTTGTCATTTGTCTCAATTTAGTATCTACAGGATTTACAGAAACAGCTTTGACTTTTACAAGAATGTCTTGCGAATCAGGTGTCGGAATTAACCTATATTCATCTATAAAACTCGCTTCATTTCTAATTGGTAATCCTTCAAAAAAACCGATAACGTTCATTTGGTTATTTTCATACATTTGTTCTTCCTCCTTCTAGCTTCGCACTTGATAAGTATGAACCAAATCTATTAAGATTGAAATTTATTTGTCTTATAAAAAAAGAAACTAGGACATAACTCTTAGAGTCACATCCCAGCCTCAATGAATCAGAACAAGCGTTGATAGCAGAAGCCACTCCCTCTTATTGCTGTAAAACACAATGAGGTACGAGTTGATGCAATACAGTACCTACTTGGTTCTCGGAGTTAAATTCTTCTATCCTAACTTCTTTCTTTGAGTTGAATTTTTACTTCGTTCTAAAATAAATTATTCTTCAATTTTTCTTTTTTTGAAAAATACTAATGTACTTGCTACTACTGCCATTAAGCCAAAGCTAGCCATTGAGCTAGTTTCCTCACCGGTACGAGGTAAATTTTTCTTTGAGTGATACGTGTTATTTTTTGTGTTATTCACCAAATTATTTGTTATACCAAGCTTATCAGGTTGATTGATTTTATCAGCTGGTTCTTTTGGTGCCGGTACATACGGTGGTTCAAATCTAGCTACCGATTTTCTATATACAAAGGTTACGTCATTTGTGCCATCACCGAATGTTCCTGACACTACTTGACCGGATGTTCTGGAAAACGTAACAGAGTCATTATTTGAAGAAACATATTCATACCCTTCTACAACTGGTGGCTCAGCCTTCCACGCTGTTTTGTATAGTCCACTCAACAAAGTATCTGCTTGATTCATAATCAAATTACCATCTTCATCTACCGCTGATACAACGACTACTAGACGTAAATTATCCATTGCGACTCTCAATGCGCTCACGGCTGCGTCAGCTTCTGCATCTGTTAATGCATTCTCCATCGCATTTGTCACCTGTTTAAGAGCAGCTTCAAAATCTGCTTTATCTGAATCAGAAGCTACTTTTGCTCCTTCTAATCGGCTCGCTTCTTGTAAAATTTCTACTAAATGATCTCTACGAACTAATCCATTACCGTTATTAATCGCTGCAATAATCGCTTCAGCGGCTGCAATGATTTCATCTCTATTGTTCGCCGCTACTTCTGGAACGATCTTACCTTGTGCATCAACAACTGCTGCTAAAACATTTTTCCCAGCATCTACAGCTGTTTGTATACTAGCTTTTTTTGCTGCAACAGACGCAGGTGTGTATATATCTTTAAATTCATCTGTATTGTTGATAATTTTAGTTGCTTCATTGATTGCCATCACTAAATTTCCTACAAAACTTAATTCAACCTCAGCCTTCACTAAGCTGGCAACTTTTCCATTAATATCAGCTATCGCAGCATCAAGTTGTTCATCCGTTACATCCGTTTGGCTTAATAATGCTGTAGCTGCAGACATCGCTGCTTGAAGCGGAATCGCTGTTTCAGCTGTATATGTGCCGTTATCAAGTACTGTTTGTGCATTAGCGATTGCTTCTCTAACTGCTTGCATTTTTTCTTCACTTGCAGTTGGTGTGACTGGCGTTTCTACTGCCGGAGTAATCGGCACCTCTGATGCATTCTCTGTGACTGGTGTTTCAGTTTCTTCTGTTAATGTTGCACCTGGAGTCTCTTCTTGATTTTGCGCCTCATCTACGGCTGTTTCTTTTTTATTTTCTTCTGTCGCATCAGGAACAACAGCTTCCCCAGTCTGTTCCTCTGTTTTCTGAGGCTCAACTTGTTCACTATTTTCAGTCGTTTCAGCGATGACTGCCAAAGCAGAAATTGGCCCAGCTAAAATTTGAGTACTGATCAGTGAAGCTAAAACAATCCCTTTTAATGATTTTTTCATCCTAGATCCCTCTTTCAAATTAATTTTAAAAGAATGTTAAAGCGCATTCTTATATTTAAGAATATCACAACCTGAGCATCGAAATTCTCACATATTTCTACTATTAATAAAAATTATGAGAATTTCACAATGTAACTCTCATATTTTTACGATTACTTTTGTAAGCCTTATCTTCTAAAAATAGCGTACTCACTGTGATCTTTTAGATAAAAAATAGTATCAACTTTTGCTTTTTTTGATTAGAGAATGATTCAAAAAAACTCTTCTTAAATATTTTCTTGGTCATTATCTTAAGAAACTCTTATGATATCTTGCACCGAAGGAACGTTATCTATACAATAAATAAATACAGTCGTTATTTAATTTTCGCTGAATAGTCTATGAATGTTGGCACAGCGTTTCAAAGTAAGGAGAACATACAATATGATTGAATTAGCCCACGAAAAAATCAACCTGTTACTTGATGAAATGGAAAAAGTTATTTTAGGAAAACGGGAAATCCTTCAATTAACTGTTACAGCTTTCTTAGCTGGCGGACATGTTTTATTCGAAGATATTCCAGGTGTTGGAAAAACAATGATGGTCAAAACTTTAGCTAGTGCAACACATGGTGCATTTAACCGAATTCAATTTACACCTGATTTACTTCCTAGTGATATTTTAGGCGTTTCTATTTACAATTCTACTTCTCAAATGTTTGAGTTTCATCAAGGTCCTATATTTACCACGGTGTTATTAGCAGATGAAATCAATCGAACCACACCTAAAACTCAAGCTGCCTTGCTAGAAGCTTTGTCTGAAAACCATGTAACAATCGACAACCATACATATCCATTGGATGAACATTTTTTTGTGTTGGCTACGCAGAATCCTCTGGAATATGAAGGAACCTATCCTTTGCCCGAAGCACAACTAGATCGTTTTTTATTTAAGCTTCATATCGGCTATCCTGAATTTAGCGATGAACTGAATTTGATATTGAACCAAACGGGACACGAACTGAATTTAGTACAGCAAATCTTAGATGCGTCCGAAATCAGTCGCTTAAAAAAAATTGTTGACAATATTTATGTGGATTCAGTAGTAGCCAGATATGCACTGCACTTGGTTCACGCAACTCGGAATCATGATGGAATCGCTCTTGGCATCAGCCCACGCGGTTCAGTTGCTTTCATTCGAGCGGCGAAAGCTTTTGCTTTAACCGAAGGAAGACATTACGTCACACCAAGTGACTTACAGCATATTTTACCAGCAACATTTGGTCATCGCCTATTATTAAAAGACGGACAGACAGCGTCCTTTGAGCATTTACAAGAGATTTTTGAACAAATTCTAAGACGAGTACCCGTTCCGGTTAGGAAATAGCTATGAGACAATATATGGTCATTAATTTCATGCTAATACTAAGCATTGCCATTTTCTACATTGCTGTTTTTTTATATACAATCATTTTTAACACCTCTACTGGTTGGCAAATACTTTTCTTTTTGACATTTCTATTGTTATGGGATCTTTTTACATTGATTCCATCGTTAAAAAAAATACACATTCAATTAATGGAGTGCAAAATACATACAGCGAACTCCCCGAATAAGATCAAATTGGAAATCTTTCGTTCACGTTCAACGTTGCTTAGAATTTCTCTGTTAAC
Source organism: Enterococcus sp. AMC1251 (assembly GCF_058216535.1). NCBI lineage: Bacteria > Bacillati > Bacillota > Bacilli > Lactobacillales > Enterococcaceae > Enterococcus > Enterococcus sp. AMC1251. The sequence continues at coordinate 3,118,010 of NZ_CM177098.1, forward strand.
AATTGGTCTTAAAAATCAACCAGTTGCGAAAAATCAATACCTATCATTTTATTCTGGTCAGAAAAAGAAATTAACTTTTGAGTGGACACCTACACAAAGAGGTGTTTTTCAACAATATTCATTTGTCCTTACTAGCTCCGATATGTTTTTTATGTTTTCTAAACAGGCTGAATTATCATTAGCAGGTCCCTTTGTAATCATGCCTGCATTACGATTGGCTTTAGCTAAAGAGATTTACCAGCAATTGGTGAAATCTATGCCGAATTCCACTCCCCTTTTTGGTAATCAGACATTTTCGATTCGTAATTTCCGTAACTATCAGGTAGGAGATTCGTTTAGTTCTGTTGATTGGAAGCAATCTAGTAAAAGAAATAAGTTAATTGTGAAAGAATATGAGCATGAAATTGAAACAGAAATTCATTTCTTATTTTATGGTTTGTCTCATAAATACTTTGAAGAGCTTCTCTCTATTTACTATTCATTTGTTTGCCTAGTTGAAACTAAGTCCGCTTTCCAGCAAACAATTCTGGCAGAAATCCCTGATTCTATACCGCAAAAATATGCGCTAGCTGCAGCGACTCCATTGCTAGAAGAATGTTATTTACCTGATTTTTCTAATAAAAAAATAGTTGTTTTTGCTCCAAGCAAAACCAACCAACTCTCTGAACAGCTAAATAATTTAAAAAAGAAAAATGACATCTTTTTGATTACATTTGATGATGAAACACTCTGTCTACATAGGAAAGATCAAGTTAGCATTATCGATAAAGGAGGTCCTATTCTTGATAAGTAGAATAAAAGAAAAATGGCCTTTTGCACTTCTGAGTTTTTGTATATTAGTAACTGCTAGTCTCCCCTTTTTTAAAGCCTATGATTTGGCCCAAACCAAAACACTTTTTTTTGTAGGAATGCTGGCGTTGACTTGTTTTATGACCTTGCTTATCAAGGAGCATCTGATTATTTTTTCATTTTATATTCTTAGTTACCTACTTACTCTCTATTATTATTTTCCATTTGGTCAACAATTTGGAGTTACTTGGTTTGGCATTTTTATACAGAACATTATTCGCACGTATCAAAAAATACTTACTAGTAAAATTAATTATCTACCTGATTTTTTGGCTTTGTCTATTATTTTATTTTTGTTGATCTTACTATGTGTTCTTTTTATTCGCTATGAACGTTGTGCATTCGGCAGCGTCATGCTTATTGTCTATTTGCTTATGCTATCGGTTTTTAATCATTTAAATTTAGGAAGTCAAATCATTTTGATCACGAGTTTCACTATCTTTTTTTATGGATTGAAGCGGACACCTCATTTGATTTCTAGGAAAGAAAAAAGAACCTTGTTTTCATTACTTTATTTTTACTTGCAGGAGCTTCTTGTTTTTTTCCTATTCTATTTCCTCAACCACAGAATTTTTTATTTAATCAGACTACAAGCATTCGTAATTATATGAATCGACAAGGGCTTTATCGACAAATCGGAGCCTATGGTTCGAACGGTGATTCTAAAGTAGGATTTAGCGAAAATGATGCGCAATTAGGCGGTCCTGTCTCAGATGATCCCACAGTACTTTTTACTGCAAAACAATCTAGCGCACATTACTGGCGAGTAGAAACTAAAAATTATTTCACTGGAAAAGGTTGGAAAAGCACTTCAGAAGCCAGTTCTATTTCAGGTGATCCGTTACTTATTTCTACAAATCCAGAATATCAGGAAATACAGGAGATAGAATCCACGATTACTTTATCCTTTAATTCTCCTAAAGAATATTTACCTTATCCTTATGGTAATAGTTCAATTCCACTCAGCGAAATTGGTAAAGCGGAACAAATCAAAGATAAACAACGTTTCAATCTCTTAGATGCACCTGATACTATCCAGTTTACTTGGCAAAAACCTAGCTTTACGCAAGGTGTTTTACAACAGGTTTCAACCAAAAATTCGCAAGATGTACTAATGACCCAAGTCCCAATAACTACTCCAAAACGTGTTCAATCGTTAGCAATTTCATTAACGGAAAATCATAAAACGCTTTATGATAAGGTCAAAGCGATTGAACGTTACCTAAAACAAGATGGTGGATATCGCTATTCAAAAATCGACACTCCTTTTACACCACCAAAAGAGGATTACGTTGCCTATTTTCTTTTCGAATCAAAAATTGGTTACTGTGATAATTTCTCTAGCGCTATGGTTATTTTACTACGTTCGATCGGTATTTCCAGTCGTTGGACAAAAGGATTCACTTCGGGAGAAATCATGAATAGTAATAACTCAGAATATCAAGAATATACCATTAGAAATAGCGATGCTCATTCTTGGCCAGAAGTTTATTTTGAAGGGTATGGTTGGATTCCTTTTGAACCGACACCTAGTTTTACAAATGATATGAGTCAACCTATTGTTACTAATCCTTCTACGTCAGACAATGCGAAAGCCAGCAGTAGTGTTGAGGCAACTGTTCCCACTGAAACAACGAATACAACCGAAATTACTTATAATAGTGGCGAAAGTTCAGCTAAAAGAGAGACTCCAGATTTTGTAATTACTAAACAACCACCTGTTTTGCGTAATATCGTATTGGTTTCACTGGTTATTTTCTTAGTGTTCTGTAGTTTCTTTTTGAAAAAATACTTTTTCCTATTTTGTTTTAGTCTCTATTTAAAAATCCTTCCTAAGCAGTTTACTAATGCCTATATTATAGTATTACGCAAAGCAGAGCTAATTTTATCCCGGCAAGTTAATGAACCATTAACTATTTATGCGAAACGATTTGAAAATCACTACCCACAGTTCCACGGCTGTTTTATCCAGTTAACAGACGTCTATGAATATACTTTGTATGGTGGAATGAAATTTGAAGGTGATTATTTTGTCGGATTATTAATGAATATGGCACGATTATTGATAGACTTGAAAAAGAAGAAAAAATGAAAAGTGACTGGGACATAACTCTATGAGTTACAACCCAGTCACCTAAAATCCGAATAAACGGTAGGAGCAGAAGGAACCCATTCTGTCTCAACCTCTTTTTATTGATATAGTTGTTTTATCCAAACCACTGTTTGAATCGGTACGTATGAAACGGCTGCTCACAAGCATTCCCAAACGCTAAATGCATTTCTCCTTTACCTAAATCAAACACCATCGAAGCTAATGATTTTGATAATGGATGTTCGGGTGATGGATGGTTACAAACACTTTTTGGAAAATTACGATGGTTCGCTAAAAACTGTTTTCCGAGCTCCGCATCGATAACGCCGTAGTTTTCATTAACGATCGCCTCCATCGCTTCCAAACGGGAATGAGATGTTTTAGAGCCACCTTCCTCTGGTTCTTCTAAGGCAATACTATTATGATTTGCATGAATCATTACATCTGATGACTCGTGTTCATAAATCTTATTTGGAAAACACTCAAAACTTGTGATTCCTTCGTTAGCATGAGATAGGCTAAATTGATTTGGTACGGCATGAGGGACACTATAAAGATACTCCCGTGCTTCTTTTAAACTTTTCTTATTGAGCAGTTCTCTAATAATTCCTGCTGTAGGAACACCCTCTTTACGCTGACCGTTATCAATATACGTCCACATCACGGCTAAACCATAATTATTCATACCCATATACGCTGGAATACCTGGATGACTATAAATCAATGTTTCAAAATCAGATTCGCTATCACGATGATGCACAACACAATCAACCTCGGAACGATATTCATCAAGACGTTCATCATTGGTTTGACCACAAATCACGGACCCATCAAAAGTAGCATTTCCTTTCGCTGCAAATGAGGTACATTTATCACTGATCAATTTGTCAAAAAATGATCGTTCATAAACAGTATATAAATACAAAATCTCTTGAAAATCCAACCCGCTCCCTTTAGCAACTCCACGCATTTCAGCAGCCACATCAGGTGCAAATTTTTCTGTAAATTCAAGGTATGTTTGTGCTTTTCCCAACCATTTAGTAATGATCTCAGTTGGATCTTTATAAAATAATTTTTGGCTGGATAAGTTTGTTTCGATTTGCATTTTTAGCACTTCACCGATTTTGACTCCACGCTCAAACGCTGACCCTGTTACTTCTATATAGCGATGAATCATCTAATTCCCACCTTTTCTACTTTCAACTACTTTTCAATGGCTGTCCATTTATAATCATACTCAGGACCAGACGGCAAGATGCCTTTGACTTTTGGATTACGTAAATGGGCTTCAGCTTTTTGATAAACTGGGCAAACACCCATCGTATCCATTAAAACATTTTCCGCTTCAATTAAATCCTTCCAACGAGCTTTTGGATTGCCTGCATTCGTTGTTGCAGAAGCTTTCAAGTATTTATCAAATTCTTTGTTGGTATATTTACCACTATTATTGATATTATCTGAGGCAAATAATTCTAAGAACACACTAGGATCGTTGTATTCCGCACCCCAGCCTACTAAAATCATATCAAAATCACCTTTATTCCCACGTTCTAAACGAACGGAAAGCGGTACTGACGAAACTTCAACTGTCACACCTTTCAAAGTTTCTTGAATTGCCCCTTGCATGTATTCTACCACTTTTTTTGCAGAATCGGCATCGGATGAAAGCAAATTGATTTTTAATGTATCGATTCCTAATTCTGTTTTTGCTTTAGCCCAATATTCTTCGGCCCTTTCTGGATCATACTTTAAATGATTCCCAGAATCTTTTACAAAGTCAGCTTCGGTTTCAAGGTTAAATGACATATTTTTCGGTACTAAGCCTGTTGCAGCAATCGATCCATCTCCTAAGACTTGATCTACTAAAGTTTGGCGATCTAACGCGTAGGAAATTGCTTTTCTAAGATTTTCATTTTGGAATTCTTTTTTTGTTTGATTATATTCAACATATGTCGCATTTGACATATCTTGTGAGAAAAAGGCTGGATCATCTACCATTTGCTGAGCTAGTTCACCCGTCACAACGATGTCATCTGTTTGACCATCTTGAAATAGATTTAATGCCGTTGCATCTTCTTTTATAACATCAACATTTATTTTTTCCATCGTCACATTGGCTTGATCCCAATATTTATCATTTTTTACATATGCCCATTTTGTATCGGTTCCTGCCCCTTCAAACTCACTAAGCACAAACGGTCCATTGTATACCATATGCTCACTTGAACTAGCATATTTTTCGTCGCTTTCATTGATGATTTTTTCATTTTGCGGGAAAAACGGTGGTAAAGACAATAAAGATTCCATATATGGAACAGGTGATTCAAGCGTCACTTCTAATTCATGATCACTCAATGCTTTTACACCTAACTCCTTTGCTGGTGTCTTCCCGTCCATGATTGCTTGATAATTTTTGATTGATTCAAATAAGTAAGCCACTTCTGAAGCAGTCTTTGGTTCGACTGTCCGCTGCCAGCCATATACATAATCCGCTGCAACAATTGGATCGCCATTTGACCAAACTGCATCTTTGCGTAATTTAAATGTATAAGTTAAGCCCTCTTCACTGACTTTAGGCATTTCCGCTGCACCTGCTGGAATCAGTTTGCCTTCTTTATCTGCACGGAATAATCCTTCACCTGTATTTTTCAATACACCCCAGCCAACAACATCATTTGTGACAGAAGCATCAATCGATGGAATTTCTTGTTTTACAACAACTGAAAATGTTTGTTCGTTGTTTGCTGATTTTTTTCCCGTTTCGCCAGTCTTTTCTTTACCAGAAGCACATCCGCTAAGTAAAATTATACAACTTGCGGCGGTTAGTAAATACCCTAATCTTGTATTTCTCATTTAATCCCCTCCTAGATAATCGAACTATATTAAAAAATAACATTCATTATTATAACACGAAAATAAGCGTTTTCTCATCTATTTCACGTTTTATTTTTACCAAATTTTATTTTTATACGCATTATTTCTGGCACCCTGATCTTCAAAATCCCTTGCATCCTCTACAAACTTATGTGAAAATGAATTACTTGATTTTGTAAGGAGATATTTATGAAAAGATTAGCGATCATAGGCGGTGGGATTATTGGTTTGACCTTAGCCAATTACATCGATTTAACAAAATATAGTGTAACAGTTTATGACAATCCAGTTGGACAAGCGACTAAAGCCAGCGCAGGCATCATCTCTCCTTGGCTTTCAAAACGTCGCAATAAAAAATGGTATCAGCTTGCGAAAGACGGAGCCGCATTTTACCCTAAATTAGTGCAGGACTTTTCTCTACCGAGTAATGTTTATCAACAAACTGGTACTCTGATTCTTCGAAAAGATAGTGAACTTGGGTCGCTTATGCAACTAGCAGAAGAAAGAAAACAGGATGCACCTGAAATCGGAGATATTCACTTATTGTCTGCAGAGCAAGTCAAAGAAAAACTGCCTTTACTAAGCGCACAACCAGCCCTATTTATCACAGGCGGCGGGAAATTAGATGGTGCTAGTTACTTAGAAACATTAAGACAACGTGCGCTAAGCAAAATGATCACTATAAAAACTGATACAGCTAAACTTAGCCAAACGCAAGATCAATGGCTCGTTCAGACCTCCGACGAAACGGAACAATTTGATGCAATTGCGTTATGTGCTGGACCAAGCTTGCCACCATTGTTGGATTCTCTTGGCTATTCAACGGAGATTCGAGCGCAAAAAGGACAACTATTAGCCTTTGAAACCCCCTTCAAAAACAGCGGCAGTTGGCCTGTTGCAATGTTAGATGGCGAAAGCGATTTGATTCCTTTTGAAGATGGACAGATTTTAGTTGGCGCAACACATGAAAATGATGGCGGCTTTGATTTAACGCCAACGAAAGAGGCTTTTTCTTTACTAAAAGAAAAAACAATTCCTTTTCTGGTTGAATCTGCTTTTTTTGAAGAATATCCAGCGACTTATCGTGTAGGAACACGTGCTTATACGTCAGATTTCGCCCCTTTTTTCAATTGTTTACCAGATAATCCTACTGCAGTTGTGGCCAGTGGTTTAGGTTCTTCCGGGTTAACAACTGGACCTTATATTGGTTTTCTTTTAGCGAAGTATTTCAATGAGGGCAAAAATGATTGGGAGAACTATCAAAAACCGATTGAAAATTATGTATCAAAATGAAAATAAGCAGGAATAAAACGCAATAGGTTTTATTCCTGCTTGTTTTTATTATAGTTTTTTTGCTTCTACAACAAAGTTTCTCATTTCACGATACAACGTCTCTTTGATTTCTTTCAACTCTCGTTCAACCATTTTTTTCTCACTGACTAGTTGACACCCGTTGATCCAAACTGAATCCACGTTACTGGCGTTAGCTGAGTAGACAATAGCTGAGTATGGATCAAAAATCGGGAACATATTGACAGATTCCGTTTCGATCAGGGTTAAATCTGCTTTTTTTCCGATTTCGATCGAGCCTACCTGATCTGCTAAACCTAACGTTTTTGCACCGCCCATTGTTGCAAGGTAAACAATTTCTTTTGCTGGAAAAAGGGCTCGATCCCGATTATGGGTTTTATGAAAATTAGCAAACAGACGCATTTGGCTAAATAAATCTAACGTATTCCCGCTACTCGGTCCATCCGTTCCTAAGCCTACCACGATTTTTTTTTCAAGCATTTGTTTGACAGGGGCTACCCCTTTTGCTGATTTAGTGTTCGCACCAATGCAATGAGCAACACGGGCTTTCCCTTTTGACTGAGCAATGATGTTTAAATCATTTTCAGTTGCTAAAATACAATGAGCCAAAATAAAGTCACGTTCAAAATAGCCTAATGTTTGTAGAAATTCTATTGGTGTTTGGTTATATTTTTCTTGAAACGCTTCTACTTCATAAGTCATTTCAGACACATGCATTGTAATCGGTGCATTATATTTTTCGCTAAGCGCCACGATTTTTTTTAGTGTTTCTGGATTATTTGTATTGGACGCGTGCGGCGCAATGATCGGTGTCACTAAAGGATCGTTTTGCCATTTTTCTAAAAATGTATCACAATATTCATAGCCACCTGACGGTTTAGAACTATCACAAGTAGGCATGTCGATAATGGTTTCACCAACTAATGCTCGGATGCCCATTTCTTTACAGCTTTTAGCTACCTCATCTTCAAAATAGTACATATCACAAAACGTCGTCACACCACTTAATAACATTTCTGCGATTGCGTAATCACTGCTCGCTCTTACCAAGTCTTTTGTCATGTGTTGTTCTAAAGGAAATAAAAATCGACGCAGTCGATCGGGTACATCATCTCCTAAAGAACGAAATGGAATCATTCCTGCATGTGTATGCGAATTGATCAGACCTGGAATCAACAATCCGTTTTTTCCATCAATTACTTTATCCGCTTGAATAGTTACTGAATTAAGTTCAGAAATAGAACCGATTTTCTTAATTAACTCATCTTCAATCAATAGAAAACCATCTTTAACTTCTGAAAAATAATTGTCCATTGAAAGGATATGAACATTTTTAATAAGAGTCTTCATTCACTAACACTCCGTCTTCTGGAAAAATCAATGGATAAAACGCTTGCGTCTTTGTATTCATCATTCCCATATCTGTCACCTTGATTGCAGGTGAGACTGGCAGAGATAATGTAGAGAACGACATGATCTCATTCATATTTTTGTAGCCTAACGCTTGCATGCTTGCGCGAACTTTTTGCAAGTCTCCACCTAGTTCTTCAATCGGAGCTTGAGATAAGATTCCACCTATAGGTAAAGGGCATCTCCCTGTAATTTCTCCATTTGAAACAACAATATAACCGCCTTGAATCGCTAGTAATTCGTTTTGCGCTAGCACGATATCTTCCACCGTATTGCCCATAACCATTACATTATGATGATCATGTGCCCAAGTTGTGGCGATTGCGCCTTTTTCAGTGATTGGTTTATCCATTAGTGCTATCGAAATATTGCCATTTTTACCGTATCTTTCCATTACAATCAATAAAGCACAGTCTGCTTCTTGCCATTGTAAAATCCCATCCTTCACGGGAATTTCTTTAGTGATCCGTTCAGTGAACGTTCCTACTTCTTGTTTTTGGATTACATTACAGCGGACATATTCTTTGTCCGTTGCCACTTTGATCACTATATCAGAAAGCGTAAGTGGTTTGCAGTGAACGGATTGCTTGTACTCTGCTGGAAATGACTCAATCACAGCAGGATATTCAATTTTTGCCCCTTCTTCATAAACCTTTTTCCCTGATTTATAAACAGCATCAAACGTAAACTCTTCTAAATCATTTAACAAAATAAAATCAGCATTTCGACCTGGCGCAATTTCTCCACGATCATGAAAACCCATTCGTCTCGCTGGTGTGTAGGTCGTCATATAAATTGCTTTTTCAATTGGCAAACCGGCTTTTACTGCCTTTTTCAGATTCTCGTTCAAATGCCCTTGAAGTAAATCGTCCGCCATTACATCATCTGTGATAATACTGGCATATTCATAAAATTCATTTTCTACAATAACCTTCATATTTTCCGGTGTGATGGATTTATTTTGGAACTGGATAAAAACACCGGCCTCAATTTTTTCTTTTAAGGATTCTGGAAATTGATGTGTATGATCTGAAGTGATTCCGCTAAATAAAAAGGCTGCCAGCTCTTCATCATAAATTTTTGGACAATGGCCTTCTAAGGGCATCGTCGGCCGTTCTTTTTTACATAGATCAATGATTTGGCGAATCAACGACTCTGGTTCATAGGCAATTCCTTTGAAATTCATTGCTTCACCTAAACAGACGATTTTAGGATGCTTCAACAGCGCTGCCACTTCAGCAAGTCCGATAATACCACCCGTTGTTTCTAGTTCTGGTGTTGTTGAAGGAACAGAAGACGGAATCGCATGAAAAATATCCAGCTCAGTTTCTGCCTTCATAAATTCTTCTAATCCTTTTAAACCAAAAACATTTGCCATCTCATGAGCATCTGCTACAACCGTTGTTACCCCATAGCGTAATACTGCTTTTGAAAAAATCGTCGGTGTCGTCATTGAACTTTCAATATGCATATGGGCATCAATCAAGCCGGGAATCATATACTGATTCTCGGCTTTGATGATTGTTTCAGGCGTCAAGTGGTTCAACTCTGCGTTACTGATATAATAAAATTTACCATCTTTAATAGAGACATTTTTTTTGCTAAAAGATTGTGTGGCGGTTTGGAAAACCCAAACATCTTGAATAATCATATCTACGTTCATACTTATCGCCTTTCTCGCTTGTTTATTGATTCATTGTACGGTTCCATTGATCGACCCAATTAGATAAATTGTCATTAATGAATGAAAAATCAACTGTTTTTGCTCGGTCCGCAACTTTACCGTATGTCTTATTTTCTGCTTGTTTTTCATCAAGTGTTACTTTACTGTTGGTTGGCCCTTCATTTAATGAAACAGCTTTTGCTTTTTGTGAGGCTTCACTGATACGATCGTTAACAAATGTATAAGCCAATTCTTTATTTTTAGAACTTTTCGGTACATTAATCGTGTTGAAGTTTGCATAGGTGCCACTTTCAGGAACAACGTACGTTGCGTCTTTAGAAGCACCTTGAATGATATCAACCGCAAAATCAGCTACAACTGCTACTTCGATTTCACCTGACTGAAACATGTTTGCTAGATCTGATGATTTTGAATAGGTCTTAACCACATTTGGTTTTAACTCTTTCATTGCATCAAAGGCTGCTTTGCCTTTATCTGTTGTAATATCAACACCTGCATGATCGCTGGCAATGTATAACATCAAAGGGCCTGCTGTTGTAGAAATGTCTGGGACAGAAATTTTCCCTTTAAGATCAGACGACCATAAATCATCCCAGCTCGTGATTTCTTTGCCAACTTTTTCTTTGTTATAAACAATCCCTACGCTATTAACTGCGATCGGGATACCTGCTCCACTTTCGTAAACTTCTTTTGCTCCAGCAGTTAACTCTTTGATATTCGGTACTTCTTTTTCTGTGATTTTTTCAAAAAGATCTGCCTTATCGCCTTGCGTTGCATTGGCTTGCGCTAATTCGATCACATCGATTCCAGCATTGGGGTTATTCAATAGTTTTGTATAACGATCTGCACTATTGCCAACTTCTAATGTCACTTTCGCATCGTTTGTGTTTTCAAAAGGAGCAATAATATCTTTTTTTACAATATCTTCACTCAAACCAAAGGTAGAAACAACTAATGCATTGCTGCCTGTTTTGCCTTCTTCTTTCGTATTCGCTTCGCTATTGCCACAAGCAGCCATTAATAAAGTTGCTGTTGCTAAAACGCCGATCATTAGTTTCTTTTTCATTTTGTTTAGTCCCCTTCATCTTATCGTTTATTTTTCTAAAACAACGAGTTTATCTGCTGGAAAAGCCAAATTGATTTTATCTCCTGTTTCATAGATCTGTTCACTTGTGCCATTGACTAATAGTTTTCCAAGTGGTGTTGTTACTTCATACTGATAGCTTTTTCCTAAGAAAGTTCTGATTGCGACCATTCCTTCAACAGATTCGTGCGTAGGTTCTCGCAAAATTTCAATATCTTCTGGACGGATCGTTGCGACTGTCTCAGTTGTCGTTGGTTGTGGATTAGACGTAGTGAACAACTGACCGTTTTCACTTTTATATTGACCTTCCGCATTTTTCGTTACAGTAAAGAAATTTTCAAACCCGATAAAATGTGCGACAAATTTTGTTTTTGGTAAACGGTAAATTTTTTCTGGCGAATCATATTGCTCGATCACACCATTATTCATGACCGCGACCTTATCTGAAATAGAAAAACATTCTTCTTGGTCGTGGGTCACAAATACTGTCGTTATCCCTAATTGTTGCTGGATTCGTTTGATTTCGATCCGCATGGCTACTCTTAATTTTGCATCTAAATTACTTAAAGGTTCATCTAATAATAACAATTTAGGTTCAATAATCAAAGCACGCGCTAACGCTACACGCTGTCTCTGCCCACCTGAAAGTTGTTTAGGATAACGATCACCAAGATTTTCTAATCCGCAAACCTCAAGCATTTTTTCTACTTTTTCTTTTGTACTATCTTTCGATTCTTTTCTTAATTTTAGTCCAAACGCAACATTTTCTGCAATCGTCAAATGTGGAAATAATGCATAGCTTTGAAAGACCATACCAAAATTTCGTTTATGCACAGGAACTTTTGTCAAGTCATCTTCATCTAACGTAAAAGAACCATCATTTGGCTTGATTAGTCCTGCAATCACTCGAAGTGTCGTCGTTTTACCACAGCCACTAGGACCAAGAAGTGAGACTAATTCACCTTTTTCCATTGAAATGCTTAAATCCTTTAATATATCTTGTTTACCATCATAACTGACACGTATCTCTTTTAATTCAACAAAAGTCAAAATTTTCTCCTCTTTCTACCTATTTAAGTTCGAACGCTCTTATTGCTCTCTCTTTTATTTACGCAATCGAAGCTAATCCTAATGTTTTTTCGATCAAAAACATCAAACCCATTGTCAGTAACATCAGCATTACTGAAATGGCTGAAACAGTTGGATCATAATTGTATTCCATGTAACTAAGTAAAGATGTTGGTAACATCGTCACTCCTGGCCCAGATAAAAACATCGACACTGGAACATTATTGAATGAATTAACAAACGCTAACATAAAGGCTGCAAATATCCCTGAAGAGACATTGGGTAAAACGATTTGAATAAATGCACGCGTTCTCGTACAACCTAAAGTCCAAGCAACTTCTTCCATCGAATAGTCCAACTGCTCCATGCTTGAACCAACTACTCGAATAATATACGGTAAACTGATTAGAAAGTGCCCAATCAATAATCCTTGAAAAATCGGTAAGCCTAATTTGATGACAATATATTGAAATAATGTGTATCCCACGACAATGCCTGGAATCACAGTTGGAGATAAAAAGAAGCTTTTAATAAAGTTTCTCCCTTTTACTGAATACCGTGCCAAGGCATAAGATGCTGGAATCCCAACAACCAATGCTAAGACGGTTGCTAGTACACCGATCATTAAACTTAATTTAAAACTGCTCATAAACGTATCTGACTGCAACGCTTTTGCATACCAATCTAGTGTAAATCCTTTGATCGGAAACTGAATCGCAGCAGCTGTTCCAAAGGACGTGACAACGATCAAGCAAAGCGGTAAGAATAAGAATAAAAACACTAAGATCGCAATCAACGTCATCCCTTTTTGTTTACGCATTGTTTGCTTCTCTCCTATCAACTTTTTTGGCGACTATATCTAAGCCCTTCATAACGATTAACGTTACAACAATCATAATCAAGGCTAAAATACTCGCAGCATTCCAATCTCCCAAGGTATTGGCTTTTTGATATAGGAAGGTTGACATCATCATTTTCTGATTCCCACCTAACAATTGCGGTGTGGTATAAGCTGTCAGTGTCCCAGTAAAAACCAAGATACTCCCAACGATCGTTCCAGGAATCGAAAGCGGCAATACAACTTTTCGAAAAGCTGTGAATGGACTTGCGCCTAACGTTTCAGCGGCTTCCAACATTTCCCCTTCGATATTTTCCATAACCCCTACAAGCGTCATGATCATCGTCGGTAAAAAAAGATAAACAGAGCCAATAATAATTGCAAATTCTGTATAAAGTAAATTTAATGGCTGAGCGATCAAGCCTGTTTTCAATAACAACGTGTTGATTACACCCGTTTTCCCTAAAATATTGATCCAAGCAAAACTACGAATCACTGAATTAGTCAACAACGGAAACAAGGTCATCGCCATTAAAATCCCGCGCCATTTTTTACTAACCCCAGCGATGTAATACGCCGTTGGGATCCCGAGTAAAATCGAAATAAACGTAACGATCAATGACACTCTAATCGTGCGCCAAAAAATCGACAGGTTATATTCATCTTTAAAAAAATCGAGGTAGCTACTCAATGTCACCCCTTGATCTGAAAAAATAGTTGGTAAAATACTTGTAGCCAAAGGAATCATTAAGAAAAATAATAATAAAATCATTCCAGGTGCTACGATAAAATACGGAACATTCTTGTTCATTCATACACTCCTCGTTCGTTTTTCCACAGATTCAGTATACTCATTTTCTAAGTTAATTTCAATATGTTTTTTGAATTAAAAAGATAAATATTCGTGTATTAACAAGAAAATATGTTGATGCATACAAAAAAAGCGAATTCAAACTTCTATAACGAACTTAAAACTAAAATTTGTTGTTTGAACTGCTTTTCTATTTTTTTAGTTATTTCTCTTCATGGGGAAAAGGAGTTTTGACTGTAGTAGATATTCTTCTTGATACTTTAACGTCAGTTCTTTTAAAAATGAGAGTAACTCATCCTGGTTTACGAAAAATGTTGCAAGCAGCTCTTCGTATTTTTTCCGCTCTATCTCTGTTGCTTGGTTTTTAAAATAGCCCCAGACATGTTGATACGCGTTTATGAGATTGCCTTTTTTGGGTGGCTCAGCTAATGCGTGCTGTAGATAGCTTCGAAATGCCTGTTCTTTTTCTTCATCCCACTCATCATCCGCAAATAGTTGTCTGATTGCTCTATAATCTGGTTGAGATTTTGACAAAATCAAATACTTAAGTGAGGCCCATTCTTGTTGCCTTTGCGCTATTATTTTCAAAAAAATCTTCCTTTCTATTTCTTATATGAAAAAAAAATGAATAAAAACGTCATTTTTCTTATAGTCTATTCATGAGAATTTATGATATTTAAAAGGGTAAAGGTTTAAAATGTACTCTATATACTTTTTTCAGAAACACTAGGTTAAACAAATTTTCTGAATATTAAAAAGAATTGAGGTTATTATTTATGGACGAGCAGCAGTTAGACAAGTCCTTTTTAGGTCAGCCAAAAGGATTGTCTACACTCTTCTTTACTGAAATGTGGGAAAGATTTAGTTATTACGGTATGCGGGCAATTCTACTGTACTATATCTATGATACGGTTGCAAACGGCGGTTTAGGGTTACCCAAGGAAACTGCTTTGGCGATCATGTCGATATATGGCTCCCTGGTTTTTATGTCCAGTATTGTTGGCGGTTGGATTTCTGACCGAGTGTTAGGTGCTAGAAAAACAGTTTTCTTCGGCGGCGTATTTATTATGGTCGGTCACATCGTTCTAGCGACGCCGTTTGGCATTGCGGCATTATTTCTTTCTATCCTACTGATCGTAATCGGTACAGGGATGTTAAAACCGAATGTTTCTGGTATGGTTGGACATCTTTATTCAAAAACAGATACGCGCCGAGATGCTGGTTTTTCTATTTTTTACATGGGCATCAATATTGGCGCATTACTGGCGCCCTTCGTTGTTGGAACATTAGGTCAAACCTATAATTATCATGTTGGATTCTCTGTAGCTGCATTTGGAATGTTTTTCGGTCTAGTGCAATATTATTTGCAAGGAAAAAAGTCATTAGCAAATATTGGTTCAAAACCGACCAATCCGATTGACACAGAAGAACGGAAAAAGTTTATCCGCTCGTCATTGATTGCTCTTGTTTTTGTGATCGTTCTTTTTGGCGGCGCCTTTATGATGGGCCAATTAACAATTGGCTTTTTTATCAATAGTGTAAGTGTCTTGGGCATTTTGTTACCTGTCTACTATTTCATTAAAATGCTAACATCTAAAAACGTAACCGCAGAGGAAAAACCGAGAGTGCTAGGCTATATTCCATTATTTTTAGCTGGTATCGTTTTTTGGTCATTAGAAGAGCAAGGCTCTTCAATTTTAGCATTATTTGCGGACGAACGGACGAATGATACATTATTTGGCTTTTCCATCGCTCCTAGTTGGTTCCAATCTTTAAATCCAATTTTTGTAGTTGTTTTAACACCTGTTTTCGTAACGTTATGGACAAAATTAGGAAAGAAACAGCCTTCAACAGTTGTCAAATTTTCATTAGGATTGATCTTTGCTGGTCTATCTTTTGTTCTTTTGATGTTTCCTGGATTACTTTATGGCACCAATACAAAAGTTAGCCCTTTGTGGTTATTCTTTAGTTTCTTCGTTATGATCGTAGGCGAAATGTGTATTTCTCCAGTAGGTCTTTCGATCACAACAAAGCTTGCTCCTAAAGCTTTTGAATCGCAAACTGTCGCAATTTGGTTACTGGCAGATGCCGCTTCACAAGCAATCAATGCTCAAATCGCACGTTTTTATACACCTCAAACCGAATCTGCTTATTTCGGTATCGTAGGAATCGTAGCAGTGATTGCTGGTATTTTATTGATTCTTTCAAAGAATCCAATCAAAAAATTAATGGGATCTATCCACTAAAATAAAACAGTTTCTAGAAAAGCCTACTTCAAATTGGCTTCGCTAGAAACTGTTTTTCATTCTACTATTTCAGTTGTTTTTCTTGTTTCATAATCGTTATTTTTAATAGCAATGGGGCAATAATCGTCGTCGCAATAATAACGATAATAACAGAAGAATAATACTCTTCCGAAAGAAAACTTGAGGTCAATCCTACTTGGGCAATGATTAACGCCATTTCACCTCTAGAAACCATTCCCGATCCAATAATCATCGTTGATATCCCTTTGAATCCGGTAACCCGAGCACCTAATGCACCTCCTAATAATTTCGACAAGACCGCTGTGATTGTTAACACTAAAATAAACACGAAATGTTTTGACATTCCTGAAAATGTCATATTTAAACCAATAGAAACAAAAAACATCGGAATAAATACCGCATAGCCAATCGTCTCTAATTTCTCATCTACTTGATTACGATAATCGGTCTGTGCAATTGCTACTCCTGCAAAAAACGCACCGATGATCGCCCCCATATCCAACATTTCTGCAAAATAAGCGAAACCCAAACAAATAACTAAAGAAATAGCCGAAACAGCTTCAATCGCAATCAACTTTTTACTCAGATTCAATAACCAAGGAACTAACCATTTGCTGGCC
Source organism: Enterococcus sp. AMC1251 (assembly GCF_058216535.1). Taxonomy (NCBI): domain Bacteria; kingdom Bacillati; phylum Bacillota; class Bacilli; order Lactobacillales; family Enterococcaceae; genus Enterococcus; species Enterococcus sp. AMC1251. The sequence continues at coordinate 3,134,918 of NZ_CM177098.1, forward strand.
GCAAAGATTACGATAAAAAAGAAAACTTTTAACAGTAATACTTCCCACATTGGTAAATTTTCTCCTGGTGTAGACCGATTCATCAAGCTTAACATGATCCCCAAAATCAAAACCACAACGATATCATCCACAACTGCAGCACCAAGAATCGTCGCCCCTTCTTCGCTATCTATTTTTTTCAAATCTTTTAACACTTGAACAGAAATACTCACAGATGTTGCACTAAACAAAACCCCTAGAAAAATTGAATTTTGCATTGAAAATTGAAAAATTTCTCCCGCACCAAACCCCATTGTAGCAGGAAATATAATACCCAAAAGTGCTACGGATAAGGCTGGTCGCCAATATTTCTTTAATAATGCCAAATCACTTTCCAAGCCTGCAATAAACATTAAAATAATCACACCAATTTCAGAGAAATAATGCATAAAATCATCTGACTTGATCCAACCTAATAATGCGGGGCCGATCAAAATACCGACTAACAATTCCCCAATGACAGAAGGAATTCCCACTCGATTACAAAAATGCCCAGCTAGTTTTGTGAATAATAAGACCAGACACAACGTTAATAGAAAACCCATATTTCTCTCCCTTTCTCTATATAAAAATACATAAATTATTGTACCATGCCAACTAGATTTAGTAGTTACAGAAAGATTCCTATACTACAAGCACAATAAAAAACTGACAGATTGATTTCTCACCTGCCAGCTATTTCATTTATCTTATTTTGATGCACGTTTTAAATACGTACCTTCTTGCGTGTTGATTTCTAACAATTCATCTACTTCAATAAAATCAGGAACGTTAACGACTAAGCCTGTTTCCATGATTGCTGGTTTTCCTGAACCTGAAACCGTTGCACCTTTTATAGAGGGCTGTGTTTCTTTTACTTTCAAAACGACTGTTGTCGGCAACGTTACACCGATTACTTCTGATCCGTAAAATTGGATTTTTACTTCCATATTTTCTAAAAGATATTTTAATTCATATTCAATCACAGAAGTTGGAATTTCATATTGTTCATAGGTTTCTAAATCCATGAAGTTGGCTGTATCATCTTGGCTGTATAAATATTGAACTGGTTTGCTTTCAATAAAGGCTTTCTTTACTTTATCGTCTGGACGCATTGTTGTATCCGTTGTAGCACCTGTACGAACATCTTTCAACTTCATACGCATAACGGTATTTCCTTTACCAGGTTTGTGGTGGCTAGCATCCATTACACGGATTAATTTGCCGTCTTGTTCAAAGGTCATACCTGCTTTAAGATCACTTACTGCTATCATGTTATTTTCTCCTCTTTCTTTAAGATTCAACCGAAAAATCTGATCGAAACGTTAGTGTAGTATTCGCTATATCTAGTTCGCTCGGCTTCATTAGGATAGCGATTCTTCTAAAAAAAATCTTCTCAATCATTGTAGCAGATTACTTGCTGATATTCTAGGGAATACGCTAGTCTGATTTATTTTTTTGAGTTAAATCAAATTTTTGTGAATTTCAGCTTATTTCCGAAGCCTTCAACTCTTAGTCCTTTAGTACTTAGAATTTGATGTGCTTGAAGCGAAGCATAGTAGTTGCTTTTTTCTCGCCGTTTATTTGGATTTAGAGCGCGAAATAGAACTGATTTTTAGTTTTGTCCCACGTTCCTTACTTTAAAACCGTTCTTCCAAAGGACATAACTTAACACCGCCAACACAGCGCATTGGATCACTACTACAAGTATTTCTGACCTCAAATGATCCATACTATTATGACTTGCATGCCAGATGATTCCTAAAACAATGCTTTGGGTCATTATCGCTATTTCCGCACAAACTAGAGCAAATAGAAAAGCAAAAACAATTTGTGTTATCGTCATTTTCAAATCCGCTCCACTTAGCAAATTTAAAGCATGTCCAACGTTGAATAAGTAAGAAGACAAAATAATAGCAACACTACAGTTTCAATATAGAAACTATCTTCATATTGGACTTTAAATCGTTTTTCATTATTTTTACCCACCAAGTATGTTTCGGTATTTTCAATTTAGGCAATGGTTTTAGAAATTTTCTCGTTCATTTCATGTATATGAAATGAGACGTACTCTTCATGCACCTTTTCAATCATATCAATAATGATTTTCATGTTGGATTTCCTTTCATAACTTTTTGCTCATAGGATCCTACTACATTTTTTTAGTCGTCTTATATATATAGTTCGTGTACATCTTTTCAAAAATATTTTTTAACCACAAAAAAACCAAAGAACAAAAAATATTCTTTGGCTGCATTCCTTATCTACCTACAATAAACGTCAATTCACATTCACAAACTTTTTTGTCTTCAACAAAAGCAGTCGCTTTCCCGATTCCTACGTAATCTCTGATTTTTACGATTTCAAAATGTAATTTCAACACATCCCCAGGAACTACTTTTTGACGGAACTTCGCTTTATTGATTCCACCAATATAAGCTGTTTCTCCTTTAAATTGATCCATTTTCAAAATCAAAATTGAACCCACTTGTGCCAACGCTTCAATGATTAAAACACCTGGCATTGTTGGATTTCCAGGAAAATGACCTTGGAAGAATTCTTCATTGATTGTTACGTTTTTTGTCGCAATAATTTTTTTATCCGTGATGATTTCATCCACATAGTCGATAAAGCAAATTGGGTAACGGTTTGGAATCATTTCCATAATTTCTGTTGCATTCATTAATCTTGTCATTGTTAGTTTTCCTCCCATTTTTTCATACAAATAACGCCATTATGGCCGCCAAAGCCAAACGAATTACTAATCGCATATTCTGCTTGTACGGGGCGTGAACCTTCTGTTACATAATCTAAATCACATTCTGGATCTGCTACTTCATAACCTACTGTAGGATGTGCAACACCTTCTTGTAAGGTTTTCACACAAGCAATTGCTTCAATTCCTCCAGCTGCTCCTAAAAGGTGACCTGTCATACTTTTCGTGCTTGAAATTGGAATATCATAGGCACGTTCACCAAATACTCGTTTCAATGCTGCCGTTTCAGCTGCATCGTTAGCGGGTGTTGAGGTTCCATGAGCATTGACATACCCTACGGCAGAAGCATCAATTGCAGCTTCTGCTAACGCTAATTCGATAGCATCTGCCGCACCGCTACCATCTTTTAACGGCGCTGTCATATGACTAGCATCACAATTACTACCGTATCCTACGATTTCACCTAAAATCGTCGCACCACGTTTTTGCGCGTGCTCCAACTCTTCTAACATCAACATGCCAGCACCTTCGCCCATCACAAAGCCATGTCTTTCTTTATCAAATGGAATCGAAGCTCTCGATGGATCTTCTGTCGTATTCAATGCACTCAAAGCAGCGAAACCAGCAATACCGATTTCACAAATCGTCGCTTCCGTTCCACCTGTGATCATCATATCAGCCAAACCGTATTTGATTGTACGGAATGCTTCACCGATGGCATTCGTTGCAGAAGCACAGGCTGTAACGATTGTTTGAGACGGGCCTTTTGCACCTAATTTAATCGAGATATTCCCTGAAGCCATGTTCGCGATCACCATTGGTACAAAGAAAGGTGTTACACGTTTAGCTCCTTTTTTATCCATTACTCTGACTTGATCTTGTAATGTTGTCATACCGCCGATACCACTGCCGACAATTACACCAAAACGTTTAGAATCGATTGTTTCTTGTGTTAAACCACTCATATTCCACGCTTCCATCGCAGCAACTACCCCATACTGCGAAAATAAATCCATTCGCTTTTGTTCTTTGTGATCAAGAACTTCACTTGGTTCGAAGCCTTTCACTTCACCCGCAAGTGCCACACCTGTATCTTCAGAATCAAATTTAGTGATTTTAGCGATTCCTAATTTTCCATTGACTAGATTTTGCCAATACTCTTTTACCGTATTTCCTAAAGGAGTCACCGCTCCCATTCCTGTAATTACAACTCGTTTCATCGCGTACCTCCACCATTGTTTTGACTATCAAATTAAAAAAAACTTGACCGAGCAACACATTTTTGTTTAAATTTAAGTAAAATAGTTTGACTTTCAAAGTATTTTAGTTAATAATTCAGACATCCGATAAAATGTCTGTACAGGTGTTGCTTATTCGTTAGAGAATTTTTTATCATTCTCAACACAGATAATACCAGTTGCAATTTTATCCGTCAACTTAAATAAAATCAGATAGTTAGATTTTGTTAAGATGTGAGACCTTTTTCACACACTAAAAATAATTTTAAAAGGGGAAAAAACATATGTTTCTAAATAATAAAAAAGTCGTCGTGATGGGCGTAGCAAATAAAAGAAGTATTGCTTGGGGTTGTGCCAAAGCTTTGAAAGAGCAAGGCGCTGATATTATTTATACCTACCAAAACGAACGGATGAAAAAGCAATTATTAAAATTAGCTGAACCAACGGATCTGCTTGTCGAATGTGATGTTGCCTCTGATGAATCGATCGCTAAAGCTTTCCAAACGATCCAAGAAAAATACGATAAAATCGATGGGTTAGTGCATGCAATTGCGTTTGCTAACAAAGAAGAATTAGATGGCAATGTGAGTGATATCAGTCGTTCAGGTTTTTTATTGGCTCAAGATATCAGCAGCTACTCACTTTTAGCGGTCGCACATCATGCGAAACCACTGTTAAACCCAGGTTCAGGGATCGTTACAATGACTTATTTAGGTTCTGAAAGGGCCATTCCAAACTACAACATGATGGGCATCGCCAAAGCCTCTTTAGAGACTGCCGTAAAATATCTGGCTTATGAATTCGCAGCGGACAAAATCCGCGTGAACGGGATTTCAGCTGGCGCTATCAAAACACTTGCAGTAACTGGGGTGAAAGATTACGATCAATTGATCAAACTTTCAGAAGATCGAACGCCTGATAAAGCTGGTGTTACAATTGAAGAGGTTGGTAATACGTGTGCGTTTTTAGTTAGTGATTTAGCCGCTGGGATTGTGGGCGATATTATTTACGTGGATAAAGGCGTTCACCTTACTTAAAAAAATAAAGCTGAGAGAAAATTAAAGCTGCTTTCTCTCAGCCTTACCTTTTTATATAAATTTTGGGATATACCCACGATTGACTCTTAATATCAATTGTAAATCAAAATAATAATAGGGTAATTGTTGATTGATTGTGATCGTTAATGAACTCAACAAATGTGTTGTAACCAAGATCACAATTAACTGTAGCCAACTATTGGTAAAAAATTCATAGCTATGTACCAAACTCGCTGCCCACAAAATACATAATGGATGAATGAAGAAATAGTATTTTCCTAACGCTCTCAATCGCCTTACATTGATTCTCTCATCTACTTTGATAAACAAACTCCAGCAAAAAAGACAGCTGGTAAATGGAATGAGCATCCACATAAAATTCTTATCGATCCCAATATTCGAATAAACCGCAAGACCTTCTCCTATTAATAGAATCCCCGTAATGACCACAAGGAGTCCCAAATATTTTTGAGAAGATATAATTTTTTCTTGATGATCCCACAAAAAGAAGCCAACAGCTACAAATAGCAATGCAAAAAATAAGCCGTTACGAGTAGTGATAAATAAACTCAGATACTGATCAAAAAAAGCTTTCAACTGTTCGTTTTCTATATAAGCATAATACGTTTCTAATGAACCGAACGCATACAACAGTCCCGCCAAGCTAAATAAAACTAGATAACCTGTTTTTTTAAGCAACCATTGAACACAGAAAATGCCAAAAATCATAGCTGGAATATACCAAAGATGGTAATAGGTACCTGTATAAAACAAACCAGCAACTAAAGCGATCGGATACAATACCGGATTAAGTGAATAGTTTTCCTGAATCCACATCAGTCCCACTGGCAAATAAATCAGACTCCAAAATAAATACGATTTCGCTAATGATTTTACATAGTGCATTATGTAATCGGACGATCGGCTCTGTCCTCTTCTAACAAAATAACTAGCTGAGATCAAAAAATAAGGAACTGCAAATCGGCATAAAACATTCTTAAATAAATGATTGATTGCAGGATCTTGAAACACTCTTTCACAATGAAAGCAAATAACCAAAATTGCTGCGGCATATTTGACTAAATCAATTCCCTTAGTATCCATCTTCTTTACTTTGACTACTCTGTTGATACTTTCCATCCCCATACCAATAACTCCCCAAACTTTTTTGTTCTCTTGCGTTTAAGTATAACAAAGCTGATTTTATATTTTATCGGTACTGAGACTGATTTTTTGTTACAGCCCAAGTAATAGCCTTCTGTTGACTAATTTTCAATACTTTTTTCTAAAATAAAATCGTGTGGCATCAAGAAACATTGGTTAAAACAAAAAAGAGTGTGAGACAAAAGTAAAAAGCACTTTTGCCTCACACTCTTCCCCCTTCTACTAACACTATAAGAGACCTAAATATACTATAGTGTTCAGTTGCTGCCATAAAATAGCGGAATAATTTTTGCATTGCTGCGAATTGCCTCAACAGCTTCTTCTTCATTTTGCAACGCTAACGTTGTTTGAAATGCTTTGTCTACTTTCATCGCTATTGAGCTAAATTTCTCATGGTGCCAAATCTGATGTGCAACGTTTAACGATTCTACCCATAAATAATAGCTTTGGTCTTTGGTTTTGATATCAATCAATGTCACAAAATTACCGCCTACATTCCGAAAATATTTACCAAATTTTAGATTTATTTCTGATATATCATTTAGAGAAAATGTAGCTATTGGTTGCTCTACTGGGATATTTACGGCAATTTTAAACTTTCCTATCTGATCGATCGAAACCGTTTCATCCATAAAACTGCATAAACAATTTGCATACCCCATTAATTTTGAAAATGTAGCTCTAGGAAAAATGTCTTCTTCAATTTTTATAAACGTATTCACTCGTTTGCCCTCTGAAAATAGTGGTTGGATGTCTTGGACATAGGCACTGTAAAATGACGTACTGTTAATTCCCTGTTCCTTTTGATCCATATGACTTTGCCTTCTTTCTCTTCCATCGAACAGTCCCCTAAAGAAACCAAGCTTTTTACGTCCTAATAAAACATCCACACTAATCTTGAAATATTCAGAAAGCCTCACAACGTTTTCCAAATCTGGAAGGCTCTTTCCTAACTCCCATTTAGAAATCGTTTGACGTGAAATGTTCAAGTAATCAGCTAATTCCTGTTGCGAGATTTGTTGTTCTTGACGGAATTTTTTGATTTGTTTGCCAATTTCTACCGTCACTATAAGCCACTCCTTTTCTAACGTCTATTCTTTTTAACGCAAAAATACGTTGCTTTACTTGATTATACAATAAAGACTGATGCAACGGAACGTTGCGCGCTGATTTAATGCTATTTAACAGCGATTAAAAATAATCAAGTAAAAAACACTGCTACACTTATTTGGTTGAAGAAATGAATACAGAAACGTTTTTTCAATTAAAAGCAGACAATTTGTTACTTTTTTAGCATTTTTTTGCTAATTGAAATTGTGTAAGTTGTAATGCAACCCCTATTTTTTCAAGTTCAGCATAAATAGGCGTTTCCATCTCAAAATTAGCTAATTTGACGGTGTCACAATGTTCTTGTTCTTTTAAGGTGAGCAACATATCCAATATCAATGATCGGTCTTCGATCTTTAATAAATGTAATTGTTTGATGATTAACATTTTTTCGTCAGATTCTTCAGCTAAATTGAAACTAATTGAGCCAATTTTCGTTGTTCCTTGATAGATTTCATCGTTTCTATCTGAAAAAATAGAGCGGTTTTGCCAAGGTGTCCATTGCTTCTCGATTCCTGCAACTTCTTTAGAAGAAACTGATTTAAAGTGACATTCATTTTTTCCGCTACTCATGGTCGGAAAAACAATTTCGCCTACAGCCAGCTCGTTTACACATCGAAACCCTTTTGCTTCGTACAATCGTTTCGCACGTTCATTCGTTGCAATCACTTCAAGAATCAAATGCTCACAATAATTTTCCTTTGCCAATTTTTCTGCATAATCGATCAATTTAGACGCAACTTTATTTCTGCGATAGTTAGGAACTACAGCCATCCCACCAACCCACATCACTTTTGTTTTTTGAAACGTTTGAATCCCTAATAAAATGATGCCAACAAATTCTCCATCAACAGAAAAAACAGCTGAGAGTTTTTTTGAAAGGTTAAATGATTGAATTCTATGTTCTAAGGCCTCTTGGTCGACATGAATTGGTAATAGATAATCACTAAAACCTTGATTCCATGTTTCTACAACTTGTTGAAATGGGGCTTCTTCTATCGGTATAAACATATTGGTTCTCCTTTGATTTCCTTTGTTTCTTTAACTATAAACGATTTTAAAAATATTCATAGTTTTTTGGAAACAATTATATTATCAATGACAGGAAACGGCTTGTGCTTGTCAACTCCGTCACGAATCCCCTCACCGTCTAATGAAATGTTTATCCGCAACTGTGTAAACATGATCGGCAACTGGTAAGTAAAATTCCTCATCATTTGATATCAATAAAACACTGCCTCTAAATGCTTTTAAGGCGTCTTGCAACGCTTTTCTTGAGTCGACATCTAAATGATTAGTCGGCTCATCTAAGATCAGGAAATTGCTTGGTTGCATCGTTAAATCACACAATTTTACTTTCGATTGCTCCCCGCCACTCAGCATATAAAGATTTTTTGAAGCAATTTCACGTTTCAAGCCACATTTTGCCAATTCACGGCGAACATCTTCGTAGGTAAGCTTCGTGTATTTATTCGCCAGCGCTTCGATTGGTGTCCATTCGGTATTTTCCCATTCAATTTCTTGTGAATGATAGCCAATAACCACTTGCGGTGAAAAGTGAGCTTTTCCAGAGATCGCTGATACGGTTGAAAGAAGTGTCTTCACTAATGTAGATTTCCCGATACCATCAGCGCCAGTGACTACTATTTTTTCGCCTTTTTTCACTTGGAGATCACGTACGGTAATCAAAGACTCTTTATATCCTACCGTTAGTTCATCAATTGTCATAACATTTGGTGAACTTTGGGGCATTAATTTAAAAGAAAAATTCGATTTGATTTTCTTTTCCGGTTCTTTCAATCGATCCATTTTTTCCAAATGTTTCCTTCTTCCCTGCGCCATTTTCGTCTTGATACCAGCGATATTTTTTTGTATAAAGGCTTCGGTTTCTTTAATTTTTCGTTGTTGGGCGTCAAATTGGCTTTGGTAAGCTTCTGATAAATGTGCTTTTTGTTTTAAGAAATCGGTGTAATTACTATGGTATTTTTTGATCGAGCCAAAATCGATATCACAAATACACGTTGCAATATTGCTCAAAAAGTTTGTATCATGGGATACGATAATAAAGGCATTTTCAAACGCATTTAAATAATCTGTCAACCACTCGATATGTTCCTGATCTAAATAGTTCGTTGGTTCATCTAAGATCAAAACAGACGGTTTTTCCAGCAATAGTTTCGCTAGAATCACTTTTATTTGATCGCCACGGCTTAAAGAACTTAATGTCTGATCCGCATCGTTGATTCCAAGCCCTGTGATCGCTTTATTGATATCATTTTCTACTTGATAAAATCCTTTGATTTCTAATTGCTCCTGATAAGCGGCCGCTCTTGTCAATAGTTGATCGTCACCTGTTTCGCCATATGTTTCATATAGCGTTAGCATCTCTTTTTCTGTGTTAAATAATTCTTGGTAGGCCAACGTTAAAAATTCGTTAATGGTAAGTGATTGATCCATATCGACATACTGATCTAAATAACCTAAAGTCGCTGCAGGATTCCATGAGATCACGCCAGCATCTGGCAAGACAGTGCCTAAAAGCATCTTCAATAAAGTACTTTTCCCTGCGCCGTTTTTACCGACAATCCCCATATGTTCATTGCTTCTTAAGGTAAATGAGCTATTTTCATAAAGCTGTTTATCTGGTACTGCATACGTTAATTCTTTGACTTGTAATAATTCCATGTTATTTTTCCTCTTTCATGTTGGTTTCGTAGTTTTTTTACTAAAGAACATACAAAAAAGACCCATAGACAAAATGTCTTGGGCCTTTTAATCTATATATCCTTCAGTAAATAAGCAGACTAAATACATAGCAAACAAGTGCTATTTTTTTAGTATCCTAAATTTACTGATGAATAAGAAAAGCTCATAAGCTTTCCGATTAAGCTCCATACAACACTTCATCAAAAATAAGTTGTAGGGAGCTAAGAGTTGAAATATATAATACGTACATTTGAAACACCTTCCTCAGGGGCTACTCTACCATCTCGGGGGAAAATAGTCAAATCCAGATTAGTTATTACTCGAATTTTAGTCACTTATCCTTAACATAATAAGAGCTTTTTAAAAGATCGAATATTCATTCAACAAACCATTTTCCATTTCTTAAAGACTCGTTAGATCTATTAGTGATGTCTGTTCTTTTTCTCTACCTCAATACTTTTTTTTAAGTCTTTCAAAATATGTGATTTTTTAGGATCAAATAAAAAATTAACCAAAATAGCCATTAAAGTTCCTACCAGTGTTGCCAATATTCGCTGCAATACATAGTGTTCATCATTTACTGGTGCGATTAGTGTCATCGTTATTACAGTCATCACGGCACCTCTCACTGTGATTGGGCTTTTAACACCACCAGAAATGGTTACTGTAAAAAAGATGATGCATGGTATAAAAAACAATCTAGATACTACATCATTGCTTAAATGATTTTGAATCAGTAAATAAATAGTTCCAGAAAAACAACCAATCATAGTACCAAAAAGACGATATCTAGCAAAAATCCATGCATCAACCGTTTTCGAATGAATTCCAAATACGGCTGTACTTGACGAGATCATCATTAAACTTGTGTTGTCTTTACTCCCGACAATTGTATAAAATGCAATACACATAAATACAACTGTAGTCATTTTTATTGTTTTTAGCTCGATATAGCTTTTTGGTATTTTCAAGCTTTTCACCTTCTTTAACTTCTTTGTCCCAATATGTACAGTAAGTCACTCAACATAAATTTTTTGCCTCTTACTGTACATAAATTCAAAAAATTCCTTGTTAAAGATGAGTGACTCCATTCACTCATCTTTAACAAGGATACAGTAGTATTTATTCTTTTAACATGAGTGGTAATTTCACATCATATTGATGATCTACTGTTCCTAGATCCTTATCTTTTCCACCATATGTTCCATCAAATATTAAATGAATTTCTTTGATTTCATCAATTTTATCGATTTCTTTAAATTTGAAGAAGACATGTCCGTCTTTTTGCTCACCTTTTGCAAAAAAATCATCCCAATAATCATCGAAATGTTCTCCTTTTATTTCCTCATCATTTTCTAGAACTAAAGTTGCTTGATCTGGATGAATATGGATATCTTTGTTATCCTCATCATTGTGAAGTTTAAAATCTAACGCTAACAAGCCTTTGTAGTCTTCCCCTTCATCATCTTTATATTTTTCAACTTGGACAACTTTAGCTTTATCTATTGATAGCTCAACACCTGGCCAGCTATTATCTGACCAATCTGTATCATATTTTGCTTTATCAATAACAAGTGCATTCTTGTCTCCTATTTCGATTTGTTTAAATACACCATCTTCACTCAATGAATATGTATCTTCTTGGATCGAGCCGTCAGCTGTTTCCGATGAACTTACTAGCTCTTCGTTTATAATTTTCCCTTTTTGCTCAGAACATGCGCTAAGGCTTAATACGACAACCGTTGAAGCTACTACTAATCCTGCCAATTTAATCTTTTTCATAAACTGCACCTCTTTTGTTTTTTAATAAAATAGATCAACCTAATTTTCCTGTTTGAATTGCATAGGTAAAACACTTTTCACCCCTTCTTGTTGTATTTCTTTCTATTGTTCATCTCCTTCTATCATTATTATCCTTACTCCTTTTGCTAATCCTATTTTACATCTGATTATTTTCATTTTTTCTTAAATCCTGTCTGTTCATACGACTTAAATAGAACCCGCACTCTTTAAGGCCTGTCAGTTATCTACTAGTAAGAAAGTGAAAGCTAATAAGACTGTAGCTCTTCTTATTTATGATCTAAAAAAGAGAAAAAGCTTTATTTTTACGAACATACGTTTTATAGTAGTATAAAAGAAAAAGGAGTTTAAAATGAAATCATCCTTAACAACCCAAATGGAAGAAGTTCTTTATTATTATTGTCGGGAAAATGGAGATATTGTGGTAGAGGAAGTGACCATGCCAGAAGATCAAGGTATTGTTGATACACTGAGTTGTCGTTTGACTGCAGAGAATCAATTTGAATGGCGTTGTTATGAATTAAAGGTCAGTAAAGCGGATTTTCATTCAAAAGCAAAACTTTCTTTTATCGGGAACTATAATTATTTTGTCTTGCCAGTGGTTCTTTTTGAAAAAATAAAAGATGAAATCCCTAACCATATTGGTGTTATGGTCTATCATCAATATCTTACTGTAGAAGAGTCAATGTTACCAGGGTACTTTACAATTGTGAAAAAACCACAAAGACAAGAGCTTTTGGTCAATGAGCAAGAGTTGCTTTTTCGTTTGATCACAGCCCAAGCTAGAGAAGTCGGTAAAGCTAAGAAAACAGCACGAGGATTACGAGTGTTTTCAACGGAACAGTTATATAAAGAGTTAAAAAAAAGACAACCTGATTATGACTTATTCGGTGGCGGTGTGAACTTTTATGATCGCTTCACCGAAGATATTTGCGATCAAGCTGTCGAAGCTTTAAAAAATGAATTAGACGCAACACGCGAGGCTTATTTTGAATTAGAACAGCGTCTCTTGGAGGAAAAATAATGTATTATCCTTACTTTCGTGGCAAACAGTTTGATTTGCTTGCTTTAATAACATTAGTAGAAAAAAACTGTCTTTCTTCTCATATTCTACCAATTATTGAACCTGTTAAAAATTCTAATACGTTAAAAAAGTTAATTGACTTGTTTCAAAGAAAAAATCAGCCTTTCTATCTGATTCAAAATCCTCAGGCAGGTGAGTTTTTGACTGAAAGTGGACTTCTTTATCTAAACGCATTGTCTCTAGAAAAAGCAGTGATCGTAGAGCAACCAGTTGAAACCTTGAAAGAACAGCCTCAACTATTCGTAATAAACAACTCAACTCCAGCACTACAAAGTGATTGGCAAACTAATCAGACTAAGGTTCTGATACCAAAAGAATTCCGTTTGCTACAAAAAGTCAAAGGCGAAAAGATTCTTTCACAAGATGTTTTTACTAGATTACCTAAAATGAGTTTTTATGAAGAATGCTCGGATGAATTTTTTTCTGATACTCATTTGACTTTTCAGAAGAATGGCTTTGTTGGATTTAGTGATTTTTCAATCGACAGTCGTATCTACTACGAACATAGTTATCCTTCAAAAATAATGTGTTTGCATCTTGTTTACTTTGATCACGATACATTACGAATACATCATTTTCTTTCAAGTGAAGACGCTCCTACTCAAAAAGAAAAATTTTTTGAGCTCATGAATGAGGTGAGCAATTGGAAAAATAATTTATGCGGTGAAAAAGTAACTTTAGGAATTTCGTTGTTGCTTGAGGTCGTTTCAAAAGAAAAGTTTCCTGGTATGGGTGTTATGAGAAAAGCTGCTGTGATGCATCATATGGAACTAATGTCTCGTTATTTAAATAAGAAAGATGCATAGGAACTAGACTCTAGTTTCTACACATCTTTTTTGTTTAATGGCTATTTTTTCACTTAGGAGCGATGTAGTTCAATTGACTAGCCGTCACGCTATCTATTGTTCTTGAAGATACAATCCCTTCTCCTAGTACATTCATTTCTGAAATTTCGATTGTCCCATCTTCTTTTACTTGCTCCACAAACGCTACATGCCCGTATGTTCCATCGGCTCCTGCGACGCCTGGTTGAAAGGATACAGCAGTTCCAGCTGTTGGCACATTAGAGACTTCATATCCTTGAGCAATTCCTGTATTTCCCCAATCCATGCCATTTCCCATTGTCAATCCAATGGTACCGCCTAATTGGGTAATTCGATTATACACATATTGTGTGCAATTTCCTGATGCATAGCTATTCCCATTATCATAATTGACATTATTATATGGTTCAAAATCTCCGCCTACACTCAAAGTTGTATTTCCTTCTTGATCATACTGCGTAAGATTATATGTTTGGATCAGTGCATCTAGTTTTTGATTATAAAGAGTGTCTGTGGCATAGGTTCCTGTAAGAGCTTGTGTCGCTTCTTGGTAGTTTACTGTATTGCTTTTCCATGTCCCACTATAAAATTCGCTATATACTAGTTCTTTACCTTTCAGTAAAGCAGCATAATCTTCAAATGATTCTTTGTAACTTGGATATTGTCTGAATTGCTCTTGTGTTTGATAAAGCTCTCCTGAACCATTATCTTCGTTTGTGTAGAATAAGACACCTTGCGCTTCATAACTTCCTTTGATTCCAAACAAGTTAAAATAAGGAGCGCAACTTAATTCACTGTTCCCTGAAGCAGATTCTAAAATTGCTTGTGCTAACATAACAGAAGCATAAAGATCATTCTCTTTAGCTATCTGTCTAGCTTGTTCCCCGTTTTTCAAAACGAATGCTTCCGTTTCTTCATTTTTATTTAAAACAATAAACGCTTGTTCATTTAGTATTGGCTCTTCTAAATATCCTTCGGTTATGTACTCTTGCTCTAAACTATCATAGTTACTATCAACAGGTGTTTCTACAATTATTTCTTGATCATAATTACCGCTATCACCTTCTATTGTTTTAGGTAATTCTTGTGTTGCTTCAATGCTTTCTTCTCCCGTTGTAGAATTAGCCTGTTCACTTTCATCAGTTAACTCATTTGCAAGTACGCTTACTGGTAATGCCAATGCTAACTGGGTTGCTAAAAGAGTAGCAACAATTAATTTAGATGTTTTTTTCAATGATTTTTCACTCCAATTTTTTAATTAACGAACTCATTCATTTTTTGTTTATAGTGGCAGAAACTGGTGAATCCAAGGACTCAACTACGAAAGAGTTTGCTAAAATTGCCATGAACATATAACTGTCGATCAATTAGAAACTAGTTTAGAGAATCGATTCGTTATCCACTGTGTTTCATAGCAATTTTAGTTTAGCTCTTAAGATATCACTTCTATATTGTTATTTACTTAAACTTCATTTAGTACTATTTTCTATTAATGAGTAAATCCATGAACATGCGCAGCTGGTTTTTCATGGCACAAAATACGGGCATTATTCAACTCTTCGATACATTGTTGGAAGTCTCTAATCAATGCTGTGGCCATGTTTTGACCTAAGTCTGCGCGACATACAAAGCGTTGGATCACTTGATTGTCTAGATCATCTGGTAATGGGTATGCCGGAACTTGCCATCCTCTCATAAGTAAGCGGTCAGCGAGATCGTAAAGCGTCCATTCCACATCTGCCTCTTCTTTTAATGCATAACAGACGATAGGTAGGTTCGCACCATCATTGTAAATATCAAACAGACCTGTTTCTTCTACTGCTTTAGCAATACACACCGCACCTGATTTTGTGCGTTCTTGAATTTCTTTGTATCCATTAAAACCATAACGGTAGAAGTTGTAATATTGACCGATGATTTGGCTTGCACTTCTAGAGAAGTTAATCGCCATTGTTGGCATGTGGCCTCCTAAGTAGCTTACATCAAAGACTAATTCTTCTGGTAAATAATCTTTATCTCTCCAGATAATCCAACCTACTCCTGGGTACACTAAGCCATATTTATGACCAGATGTATTGATGGATACGACGTTTTTCAAACGGAAGTCCCACGCCAACTCGGGATTGACAAATGGTACAAACATTGCGCCACTTGCGCCATCCACGTGAATCACTAATTCGTGTTCATGTGTTTGATTGTAGGTTTCTGCTAGTTCATCTAAGGCTTTGATATCATCAAATTTCCCTGTATAGGTAATTCCTAAAATTCCTACAATCCCGATTGTATACTCGTCCACATAATCCATTACTTTATCGATATTCATGCTTAACTTGCCATTATCCATTGGCACTTCACGCATTTCTATGTCCCAATACACACAGAATTTTTCCCAACATACTTGATAGCCTGAGGCAATGATTAGGTTTGGTTTTTGTGCGTTTAGGTCTAAGCCGCGTTTTACGGCGTTATTGCGCCATCTGAATTTCATCGCCATGCCGCCTAACATACACGCTTCACTAGAACCAACAGTCGATGTTCCCATGATTCGTTCGCTGTCTGGCGCATTCCATAAGTCAGCTAAAATGTTCACGCAGCCTGTTTCTAATTCGGCTGTTTGCGGGTATTCTGATTTATCAATGGCATTTTTTTCCATTGTTTCTGACATCAATTTTGTTACTTCTGGGTCCATGTACGTTTGACAGAAGGTCGCTAGGTTTTGACGCGCATTTCCTTCATCAATTAATTGATCTTTGATTAAACGGTAAGCTACTTCTGGCTCTACGGATTCTTTTCTTAGTTGTTTCATCACTACTTCTTCATTTGATGCTTCTGTTCCAAATATAGGGGTCGTAAATTCTGGTTGTTTCGTCATTTCTTGTTTCCTCCATTGTTCTCTTTTTTATGTTTTCTTCTACTTGTTCGATTAGTTTAATGCTTTGATGGTTTCTTTCTTATCTGCTAAAAAGGTCACGGGTTTATCTACTTGTAGTAAATCGTCTGTGATCGTTACTTTACTGACTTGACAGTTATCGTAACAGTTGAAATAGTATGAACGTGTTTCGTTACACATCGTACCAACATATTGGGAGTAATCTTCGGTACCTTCTGCGGTCACGACAATCCCTTTTGGAATTCGAACTGTGGCTAAGATGTGGTAAGCGTTAGTAACACCACTTGTTTCATCTTTTGCTTGTGCTATATGTTCTTTGAAAAAGGCTGCTCGAACAAATCGTTCTGGCGGTGTGTAGCCTCCTGGTAAGCCTAATGTTCCTGTTCCTTGGGAGAAAGGAAGGGCTGTATAGTCTCCAAAGGTGGCTGGCGCAAATTGTTTTGGCTGCACATGTAAATAGTTACGTAGGTTTTCAACATGCCACTCAAAACAAGGGGTATTCGTCATCACGCCAACTGGATTTTCTTTGATTGTTAGCTCTTCTTCGGTTGGTTCAATGATCACGCAACGCCCTGTTTCGTCTGTAATAATCCAATGAAGAGGAGTAACAATATTTAACATTGGGGCTTTAAGTGCCACTAAATTGATTTCTTTTATTTGTTGTTCTACTTCTTTGATTGATGCACAATTTCCCAGCACCCATAAAATAAATTCATGTGGAGCTAAATTCTTTTTCTTTTCTTTTGCTTCTGTTGCGTAATGAACTTCTCCTGGTAGATACAATTCTGCGATGGATAAGCCTTTTTCATTGACTCCATCTGCGACGAAGTAAGCTTCTCCTAATAAACGTCCGGCTCCCACAAAGCCATAATCATTTCTATGGGTTACGTTTTCTGCCTCTGTTGTCCATGTATACTTTCTTGGCATATATAACGGGCTTGGGTCTAATGGAAAGGAGAAATCCATTGTTCTTGATAATAGATGTTGACCATCTTGTGTTTGTGTAAAAATGCTTGTGCACATAATGTCACGTCCTTTTCTTAGGGTTATTTTTTTTTTAATTGTTTTTCTTTACACTTCTTATTCTACTGCGTTTTTAGCTGTTTTCTTTTTTCATTCTGTCCGTTCTATCGACAAGATTGTTCATTTCTTTTTTGTCGATAGACGGCCAGTTTTGTCTTAATTATTGGTTTTCTACGGCTTGTAATTCTTGATTATTGTCTAATTGAGAGAGTCCTGCCAAGTGTTTCTTTTGTAGTTTGCTCATCGCGACTCCTAGTAATAAAACAAAGACGACGAAGAGGATACTTAAAATCAAAATGCTCTTATTAAACATTGGTGCGCCTATTCCGCCTGAAATGGCTTCACGGAATCCGTAAATTGAATATGACATTGGTAGATATGGATGGATCGCATTAAAGAATCCGTTGGTTAATGGCATTGGGAACGTTCCTCCTGCCCCACCTAGTTGTAGTACGAGTAAGACCATTGCGACAAATCGGCCTGGATTATCAAAGGCCATTGCGAAGAACATTACAAGGAACATGTAGGACCACGCACTGATAAAGGCTAAGAGATAGAATTGACCAATGTTATCTACGTGTAAGCCAATCGCTAACATTATTGTCGCTTCGATGAAGGCCATTCCAGAAGAGACAGTAAATCCAATCGCTACTTTACTTAACCACCAATCACGAGCCGATTGACCAGCCATAGATACTTTTCTAATTGGGAACACAAAATTAAAGACTAGGCAGCCGACAAATAATGCAAGGGACATAATATACGGTGTTAATGCTTCACCATAGTTTGAGACATGGCTGTATTCTTTTAATTTTAAATCGGTTGGCGCTGCGAACATTTCAATGTTCTTTTCACCTAATTTGGCTTTACTTGCCATCGCAGCGGCTTCTCCAAGAGCACTGGCTAATTGGTCTGATCCGTCTTCTAATTGATCTGCTCCACTTAGTAATTGAGGCGAATTGGCATCTAATTCCACTAATCCTGTGTTTAATTGAGAAGCACCACTATTTAATTGAGACACACCTGATGCCAGTGTTGGCATTTGACCGTACATTTGGTTTAAACCATCTGATAATTGATTGCTTCCTGTTGCTAATTGATTGACACCAGACAACGCGACTGGAAGATCTGCATTTAGCAACGTTAACTCGTAAGAGGCTTGATCTAAATCTCTTACTAAGGTAGAGGCATGTCCAGAAAGTGGCGGTAAATCAGCTAATCCTAGTAAGCCGTTTGTGCCGGATTCAATTTCATTTAAGCCTTGTTTCAGATTGTTCGTATTGGCTGAAATGCCTGCCGCTAGCTCGCTTAATGCTTTGGCTTGAACAGCTAAATTCTCGGCTGAGGCTGTGGCATGCGTAATGTTTTGGGACAGAGCTGCTGTTTCAGAGTGGATCTTCGCATTTTGTGCTGTTTCAAAGGCGGCGATTTGTCCACTAATATCGGCGATTAATTGAAGTTTTGCGGCTTCTTCAATCCCTTCTTGGCGACGGATATTTTCTGCAATTTGATTTTGCAGCTCTGCTGAATCGATTGTGATTTTGTTGTTTAATTCGTTTAATTGCGCCCCAATTTGTTGTAAATCGGCAGCGACTTGAGCGGATTCGACTGAGGTATTTGCCATTAATTGGGCATCTGATAACACTCTGTCTAAATCTGCTTTCGCTTGATTTAAGTTGTGTTGAATGGTTTCTTTAGCGGTTGGATCCAAACTGTTTTCAACACTTTGTAATGCTTGTTCTAATTCTCGGCTTCCTCTAGATAATTCAGTTAACCCCGTATTTAAAGCGGCGATTTTTCCAGCGAGCGGTTGAACTTTTCCATTAACCGTGCCGAGCGCTGAACTTAATTCTGATGCGCCTTCATCTAACTCTGAAACGCCTGAGGTTAGTGGCGCAATATTGCCCGCCAATTCATTCGTTCCATCTGCTAATTGAGTAGAGCCGTCTAATACTTGGGATACACCACCAGTATATTGTGTTAAGCCATCTTGTAGCTGCGTAGTCCCACCTGCTAATTGCTTGGCACCATCTGATGCTTGATCCATGCCTTTTGCGGCTTCTTTCCCTACCTCATTTAAGGCGGTCACGTAGGATTCTGTCACACTGTCTCTTACTTGAGACTCAAGGGTGGTCGCACCGATTTGGGAAATTTCTTCACCAATATAGTTAAGGGATCCATTAGTTGTATAGACCATTTCCATTTTCTTTGGATGCTTATCTAAAAGGGTTGTGGCATCTTTTGAAAAGTCTTTAGGAATGGTTACGATCATATAATAGTGTAAATCTTCCATGCCTTTTTTCGCTTCTTCCGCCGAAACAAACTCCCATTTTAAATCATGGTTGCCTTTTAGCTGGTCGACTACTTGCTCTCCGACGTTAACTTTTTGTCCCATCATTTCGACAGGTTTATCTTCATTGACAACCGCAACAGGTAAATCTTTTGCTCGCCCGTACGGATCCCATACCGATTTCGAGAAAAATCCGGCATAGAGAATGGGAATGAACGTAATAGCAATCACGGATATCAGTAACATTTTGTTTTTGAAAATATTAATGAACTCTTGTTTGATCATTTTCATAGTTTAGGTACTCCTTTTTTGATGTATGTTTTTCTTCTCTGTTTGACGACGACTATAAAAGTGATAGAACACAAATGGTATCGCCAATGTTACGATGTAGCTGATGCCTAGCGTGATCAAGTACGTATGGATTTCTGCTCCTTTTAATTCCCCTGGGGCAATCATCGATGAACCGATCGCAAGAAGTGATAACAGTAAGCCTGAACCACCGATCAACGCTTTGCCGATTTTACCGCCGGGTACTTGATACGTCCGTTCTAGTTCTTGGTTTGAGCGTTTGAAAATTAAGACAAAGTATGCCACAAAGAACAAGACATAGGCACTTAGGTAAATAATTACGGTGAGTGAAATGGCTGTTAGAAATGAAACATTACTTCCGCCACCACCTAGTGTAAGGACCGCTGCCCAAACCGTCACGATAATTCCTTGAAGGATCAATAATGGAACAGGTACTTTATTGTCGTTGACTTTTTTGAAGCGTGAAGGAATCAATCCTTTTTTCGCGACCATGCGTAAGCCTTCTGTGGGCCCTACGATCCATGAACATACTTGAGCTAATACCCCGAATGCGACTAAGACTGCGACTAATTTTACCACCCATGTTAATTGACCATTTTCAGCTAAAATGAGGGTTTGGAACGTTTGAACGACGCCTGAATTCAGCGATAATTTGTCTGCGGGGATAACCATAGACACCGCACTTCCACCGATGGTACTTAAAATGATTCCGACGATGACCAAGATAAACATCACAAGGGGATAGTTTTTCTTAGGATTTTCTAGTTCCGTGATATGAGGGGCAGAAGCTTCAACACCCATATAAGCCAACATAAAAGAGGCTAATGCGGCGAAATCTTTTCCTTTAGGGAAAAAGCCTTTATCTGTAAAGGAATGCGCCACTGGGTGACCGCCGATAAGGATATATTTGAAGGTTAAAATCAACATCAAGCCAACTGGGATGATAATCCCAAAGACAAATCCTGCTTTAGCAACTTTTGCCGTTGTCTCTGTTCCTCTAAATTGGAGAAGTGTCGCGATCCAAAAGATTAAAACAACACTGATAAACTTCAAGAGCGGATTCGTGTTTAAGGCAGGGATGCCTACCGCATAGGATAAGGAGCCAATGATAAAGTAAATCATCGTCACAAATCCAACGGTGATTTGGAACCACTGGAAGAAAATTGCAGCGAAACCGAATTTCTCACCGAGCGTTTTGCCTACCCAACCGAAAATCCCTCCTTCTTGGTAGCCTTTAATGGTAGCCATTTCAGCGGAGCATAATGCGACGGGTAAAAACCAGAACAAGCCACAGACAAGTAAGAAAAAGACTAAGGTCAACCCAGACATTGCGAATGTCGGGTATTCATAAACAGTGATAAATAATGAAGCGGTCATAGCGAAGAAGCTAAACCGTGATAATTTTTTTTTCGTTTCAGACATTTTTTTGTTCCTTTCTTTTTTTGATGTATAGAATAAAACAACGGTGCTTATAATGAATCTTTTGTTTCACTCACCGTTGTTTAGTAACATATTTAAAATGCAGCAATCAGATAATCAATTCCTGCTAATAGTAGGTAAAACCCTACTAAAAATGCTAGTGTTAAAGCAGAAGTTACAGGATTTAAAAATAATAGTATCCCAATAAAAATTCCTAAAATATTCACGATTAGTGAAAAATAGTAATATCCATTACTAATTTGTTTTGCAACGTCTTTGTGTAAAACTCTTTCTACCGAATCACAAATGAACCAGATCGCAAAAACAAATGGTGAAACAATCATTCCTAGCGCTAAATGAAGTAAGAAGAATATTCCAACCAGTAAATCGATGATTCCAATAGCAAGAATCCAATTAGAGCGAATCCCTTCAATTTCTTTCATCTTATCCCGTGCAATTAATTCAACTAACCCTTTCACAATAGCTATAATCGAAAAGAGTATAACGAGTGCGGCTAAATCATTTGTTGGATTTTTAAAAGCTAATATAGAAACCCATATAAATAATGCTCCTATTATAAAATACCCAATCTTAAATTTTTTTTCTTTTACCATAATTCAAATGCCTCCATTCTTTTTCTCACAGCTGACAGTTATTATTGTGCGTCAACTTTATATATGTAGTATAGAAGATAAACCAGCTTTCAAAATTCTACATCTTGTCGCATGACACGAAATAAAAACAAAATAACGAACGTTTCCGAAAAAATCTTGTAGAAAAAGAGTGTTGTACAAAACTGAAAATCAGTTTTGTACAACACTCTATATCAGAATAAACAGTGAGAAAATTGCGGCTTCTCTTATTTCTTAGTGCGAGACGCTTTTGTCTCACCCTTACTTTACATACATCTATTTAGTCTCAATAACGTTTACTCTCCATCTAATTGATCTGTTGAACTACTTTTCAACGTCACTTGGAATGTATTATTTATATTTTGAGCCATTTTCTGTAAATTTTGTAGCAGCAATACAATCCAACTAAATGCCAACATGAATGACAGCAATTCAAATGCTGTCAACGATAAATAATGGACTCCTTGAAACAAGACAACTACTGCAACTAATGTCGCTGCAATCAAATAGGAAATTGTTAGAAACTCTTTTGTTACTCTAGGCAATAGCCATTTGATACCAACAATCAAGATAACAATCAAATAAACCAGATATTCAGCTACATGATTATGCACCCCTTGAAATCGTCCTGTCTCAGTGTATGGAAACAATCCTACTGCTCCAAGATCTAAAGCCGTTAACGTTAACAGAATTCGCAAGATTGTCAATCGCTTGCTATCAGGTATCGCTTTTTGCAGATCTACGAATAACCCATCTATCAAAGCCACCATTAATAAAGAAGAAAACATTAATGTGACATTAAACTGCCAACGATTTTTTGCTTCAATCGTTCCTAAAAAACTAAAGTTAAATTGCCACCACTGATAGTCTCGATTGGTAATCATTGCAAGCACTACCCCGCCAATGATCACAAAGATCAACAAACTAGTTAGTTTAGCCGGTGTGATTGACAGTGCCGAATAGATCATAAAATAATTAATCAGTCCAACAAATAAGAAAAAAAGCATCGTTGACGTATACTGATCAAAAGTGGCACCAATAAATACTAGCCCTATCACTTTAAAAAAAACTAATAAAGAAAAAACCAAAATAATAATAAAGGATAGTAAAATCGTTGGAAAGTTACGCCAATAAATATCCTTTGATCTAGTTGTGATTTGATTTCTTTTTCCTTTAATGAAAAAAAACACGAAGCTGAAAAAACCACTTAATACACCAAACGAAAGAACATAGTTCGCAATGGAATATGGACCAACCAACGCAATTTGACTTTTATCAGTATAAAATAGGTAAACTAAAAAAAGAAGACTTACTACTATTGTTGGTATCAAAAACCATCTTAGAGAAAGGGTCTGGTTCCCAACAGCTTTCTTTTTAGATTCTATCATTATTTTTTGATCTTTAATGCTTAATAGCACTTCTGTTTCATTTTCTAAATCAAATTCTTCAACCACTTTTCCTGGTAGTGTGATACTAAATTGCTTTTCTTCCACGCTCATTCCCCCTACGCTTAACTTAACTTCTCATAAACATTATAGATTGCTTTAGTTTAAAAGCAAGTTCTAGACACTAACTTATGATATGTCAGATTTCTATAAAATATGAAAAAGTATCTGCTACCACAAAAAATTCCAAAAACCACTATTCTAGTAGGAGATCTATCAGCAACTAATTATCATGTGTTACGGAGCACTTTATATGTTAGAAAAGCTCATTGGACTCGCTGTTCCAACTGCACTCATTCGTGAATATACTGCTTTATTAACTCAATACAAAGGGTTTACACTATCTATGCTTTTACTCACTTTATTATTCGCAGCTTTGAGTCTCTTACCTATATAATCTACTAAACGGACAGTTTTTTTATAGAACCTAATAACATCTTAGTATGTTTTCTCTGCGATTTGAAGAAAAGATCATAATTTAGAATTTATTTAGCCTTATTTTCCTTTTTCAACGTTTTCTTCATACAAATACATAACTCATCTCCAACAAACTCACCGTAATTTGGAATAATACGATAGCCATGCCTTTCATAAAAACTAATAGCACTTAGCATCTCTTTGCCTGTCTCCAGAACAACTTGCAGATAACCTTTTTCCAAAATATCTGCTTCTAACGTTTGAATGATTTTATTAGCAATCCCCTTACCACGACTTGTTTGTTTTACATACATTCGTTTTATTTCTGGTGTTCGCTTGTCCAGAAGCTTCCAACAACCGCAGCCTATTGCTACCTCTTCATCGTAAGCAACAACTGCACATGACATTTCGGCTAAATTATGATGATTTTGATAGCCTTGAGCGACCTCAGCTCCCCACTCTTCATCGAAAAAATCATTTAACTCGTTTATTAACTTCAGTAAATCAGAATGGGTTGTTGATAATCGTTTTACTTTGATCGTCATTAGACATCTCTCCTTTTCCCTTGACTCTATTATATCTATTCTTAGGATTCATAGTAAATACAAATAGAAAACCACTTGACATGCTGCAAGTAGTTTTCTATTTAGTAGCCTCACGATTTTACAGATCGGAAGTTAAACGCTTCCAATCCTCTGATCTTTAAGTTACAACCCACCCAAACTGGCTAGATAAAAGTCCAATGTATAAAATTGATAATCACTCTTGGAATATTTTGATTTCTTATCTTGCAATTGATCGATCAGAACTAAACGCTCTTGTTCTGTTACTTCTTCCCAATCTTGGTCACCCATTCTGCAATATAATCGAAATGGTAGCTCAAGTTCCATACGTACTTCTAAAAATCCTTCTGGTTCTCCTAGACCATGATATTCTGCATCTGTGATGATCTCACCTACATAGTTTAAATGTTTTTTACTCATCCCACCGAACCTCCTAATTATTTTTAAGTGCAAAAAAATGTTTTTCATCTATACTGGAATTGTACTAAAGTTTTTGATAATAAACAACTTATTTTCAATATTACTATTTATTGAATTAAACTGTAAGATCTCTTGTCATTAAATAATCTTCCATACCTAATGCTGAATTAACCAAACCATTACCAATAATAATAAAGCCGCACTTTTCATAAAATATTTTTGCGCTTGAACGCGCTGAAACATCGACTCTGTTACATCCTTGTTTGCCCAAATCATCTAAAAGAAACTCAATCAAACTTTTTCCATAGCCTTGATTTTGGTACATAGGTTCAACAGCAAATCCTGTTAAATGAACCGTTTTGTTTTTTTTTTTATATGTACTTAATGTGGCTATAATCTGCTGTTCCTTCACCCAGCCATAAAAATCGTTCTCTTGTTCAATGATTAGATTTTCATCAAAAATATCTTTCCCTAAAGGCTTTCTTAAAACCTCATTTCTAAGTTTAAGTGTTTGTTCATAAAAATCAGTATCACAACTTTTATATTTTACTATTCTCATTTTTTCCTCCTTTAGTCAAAAACAATAGTATAGTTTACACTTGATTCATTATCTCATTTAAATAAATACGCAATTAATTCGTTACTAACTTTCAAAAAGGACTCATACTAAAGAGTTTTAAAATAAGTACTCAGAACCAAGTTGATAATCACAAAGAGGGCGAAAATAATTGACAATGAGGTAAGTTTCATGCTGTGTAAGCAGTATACCACACTAGAAAAAAGTAAACATTTTGTCAAAATAAGCCACACTCCTTCCAACCGATAATTCGATGAAGGAGCACACCAAATGCCCCATATAGTAATCATTGATATAGGCGCCAACAGACCGACTGCAACACGGATAACTTTACTGATCTGCAGATTAAATCCCCAATAACTTAAAATAACTATAGCGCATAGTTCCAACAAAAAAGCGAATGCGATATTACCATTTTTAATTAAATTCATTAGATTCTCCTTTTAATGTGTTAAGGTGTCTTTCTTTTAACTACTACCTTTTTATGATTGTCTTAGTATATAATAATATATAAATATCTGCAATTACGCACAAAAAAGTAAGTACTGTCTGGAGGTAATTAATTGAAATTAGAAAAAAGTACTATTTGCACGACAAAAGATTATGGTTTCGAAGATATTGAGAAAATCCTATCCATGATAAGTGGTAAATGGAAACTACAAATTATTTACCACCTAAGTGGAAATAAAAACATTAGATATGGTCAGCTTAAGAAAAAAATTTCTACTATTAGTTATGACGTATCGTCCGCAAAATTTAAATATCTGGCAAAAGATGGTTTAATTTCCCGAATAGAATATGACAAAATCGTACCTCGAGTTGAGTATCTACTTACCTATTTAGGAATAAGTCTTCTGCCTGTATATGCAGTTTTTAGTAATTGGTACAATGAAAATAAATATACTTTTTCAAGTCGTAAAAGGTAATTTTAAAGTATACATAAAAACAGGATCCGCAAATGCAAATCCTGTTTTAGCCATAATATTTCTTGGTTTTTCTATTTAATATATTAGTTTATCCAAACGTGTTTTATAGACCTCTTTTGTTATAATTTCACTCCTACTTTAGGCGTTCAGGCATCATTCCTTCTAAAAAGCCCCAAACACCGTTACTAATTCGCAAATCCTCTCGATCATAGTGAGAAAGTTCTGTTCTAATTAGATGGTCTTGTTTATCTAAGACTTTTTGCGCCCAATGAGGATCAATCAAAATTGCACGTCCTACAGCAGCTAGGTCTGCAGTCGCTAAAACCTCTTTTGCGTCTGCCCCATTTCTGATATCGCCTACACCGATCAGAGGAAGACGGTTGTTAATCGTTTCTTTTATATACTTTATAATTGGTTTTTCCTCGAACCCCTCACTAACTGAATGATTTCTATAATTACCAACTGATAGATGCAGATAATCTAGTGATTTTTTAGATAATTGATCGACCAAGAATAATGTGTCACTCAAACGAATTCCAGGTTCTTCATACTCTTCAGGTGAAAAACGATACCCTACAACAAAATCTTTCACCCCTGACTGATCGACCACTTCTGTTACGCCATCAACCAAATCATTGACAAATTTAAATCGTTTTTCTAGTGTTCCACCCCAATCATCGGTACGCCGATTAGAATGAGGAGAAAAGAATTGTTGGATCAAATAGGTATTTGCTCCGTGAATTTCTACACCATCAAAACCTGCTTTTATCGCTCTTTTTGTCGCATCTTTAAAGCTTTCTAAAATTTCAAGGATTTCTGTTTCTGTTAATTCTCTTGGTATTTGTGCATCTGGTCGCTCTGCAGCAACTGCACTCGGCGCAACTGGTTGAACACCACGTAAAACACTTGCGTCAGTCATCCGCCCAGCATGAAAAATTTGAAGAATTGCTTTCGTATGATTCTTCTTAATCACAGCAGCCAATTTGGCAAGTCCAGGAATAAAGCGGTCATCATATACACCTAATTCTCCCTCCCATCCTTTACCACCTTCATGAACATTCGCTGCTGCCGTGATAAATGCACCTACTTCGCCGGAACGTAATGCATAATAATCAATCTCATCATTTGTTACAACACCATCAAAAAAAGACATTTTAGTTGTCATTGGCGCAACAACAAGTCGATTTTTTAAGTGCAATCCTCTTTTAAAGGTTAAGTCTGTATCTAGATTATTCATAAAATTTCCTCCTCTTAAAAACATGCATGCGCATGCAACTAATTGTATACTACAGAAAAAAAGACTAAAAAGCAACTCTTTAATCTTCTAAATAAAGTACTCTTTCAAAATAACATTTACTTCTGGTTCAACAGATGACACTAGCTTCGCCCCTTCATTGGTCAAACCTACGTAAACTCCCCGTTTATCATCTGCGCAAATTTTTCTTTCAATCACTGGAGGATTTCTGTCTTCCAATCTATTGATCATACGAGACAGTGCACTTTGACTCAAACATAAGTAATTTCCTAAATCATTCAACCTCATGCAACATCCATTTTGTTTAAGTTGGTATAAAGCATAATACTCACTTGTTGTGAGTTGATTGTTTTTCTTTAATGTATCTTCTAATTTTTTTTCAACAGTGGACTGCTTCTTTGTGAAGTCCAACCAATCTGATATAAGAGATGTTTTCATCACCATTCCTCCCTAACCCTTCTCTTCAATTAGTTATATTTTGCTTGTTTTTAGTCTAAAAGTCAAAGTTTTAAGAAATTTATTAAATAAAATAAAAGCCATGGACCATAGTCGCACGACTTTTATTTTATTATACGATATTACTTAATTAGCATTCAAAATCCACATAAATCCTACGAAAACAAAGAATAGAGCATACATGATTGGTGATACTTCTTTGCCACGTTTTGCAGCGATCATTGTGATTGGGTAGAAAATGAAACCAAGGGCAATTCCATCAGAGATACTGTAAGTCAAAGGCATTCCCAAAAGAATTAAGAAAGAAGGAATTGCAATTTCCATTTCTTTCCATTTGATTTGGCTAAGTGATTGAGCCATTAAAACACCGACAACAATTAGCGCTGGTGCGGTTACTTGCGACGTTACAACGGAAAGCAAGGGTGAGAAAAATAGCCCCACGATGAAGAATAAACCTGTTGTCACAGCTGTCAATCCAGAACGTCCACCAACTGCAATCCCTGCAGAAGATTCTACATAGGCACCAACAGGAGAAGTTCCTAAAAGTGACCCTGCTAACATCGCCGTTGAATCCGCAGCTAATGCTTTTCCAACTCGAGGCATTTTATTGTCCTTCATAAATCCTGCTTGATTCGCTAAACCAACAAGCGTTCCAGCTGTATCAAAAAATGTTACTAATAAGAACGTCAAGACAACAACCCATAGCTGTAGAGAATTAATATCTCCCACATGTTTTAAAGCAACTAAAAATGTTGGTTTAAGACTAGGAGCACTTGAAATTATTTTAGTTGGTACTTCAATCAACCCAGTCACTAGTCCCAAAATTGTTGTTGCCGTCATTCCTATAAAAATTCCGCCAGGAACACGACGAACCATCATAACTGCAGTGATCACTAGACCAAAAATAGTCAGCCAAGTCGTCCCGACATTCAGGGGGCCTAAAGCAACCAGTGTAGACTCATTAGAAACAATGACTCCACCTTCACTTAAACCAAGAAAAGCAATAAACAGACCAATTCCACCAGAAATAGCATATTTTAAATCTGCTGGTATTGCATCAATGATTAATTCACGTAATTTGAAAATAGTAATCAAAATAAAAATCAAAGAAGCGACAAAAACACCTGCTAAAGCAGTTTCCCACGGAACGCCCATTCCGACACAAACAGAATAAGCAAAAAAGGCATTGATTCCTAGTGCTGGTGCCGTTGCGATCGGATACTTAGCAAAAACCCCCATCAAGATACAACCTAATGCGCTAGCTAAAGCTGTTGCAGTAAAAACGGCACCTTCATCCATCCCTGAAGCCCCTAAAACTGTTGGGTTAACAAATAGAATATACGCCATTGAAATAAACGTTGTAAAACCAGCTAGAAATTCACGCTTCACAGTCGTATTTAATTTGTCGATCTCAAAATAGGAAATAATTTTTTCTTTCACTTGATATCCTCCTAAAATATGAACAATAAACTGTTCGTAAAATTGCAATGTATTACTTAAACAACGTGTTCAATCATATAATAAAGAATAGAATAAGTAAATACAAAGGTTACTAACTGCTATTCATCTACAACTTTTAAGCTAAATAAAAATGACACGCTTTCTTCACTAAATTATTTCGATAAAAACGCGCCATCTAAGCGTTGATTCAAAACTCGATAAATCACGTAAACAAATTCTAAAACAAAACTTGTTAAATTTTATTCCAGAACCTACTTAATTTTATACCTTTGGATTAAACGTTACGTCCTAGCAGAGTTCTTATGTTTTTCCGTCGAAATCGCCTACTTTTTACTGATAGCTACATGTTCTTGAAGTGACGTGCTAGCGTTTGACTCTTCATTTTGTCGATTGCTATTGATCAATTTACATCTGCCTTTACTAGCTTTGTAATATTATAAGCTAGAGCAACTTTTTTCCAATCGACCACTGGTGCATTTTTTGACCGCCTAAAGCTAAAATGTCTGTTGGTAGGGTAAGCTTAAAATGGTCCCCCTCTTACATTTCTTTCTCAAGATTAGGAAGTGAAGATGCAGTTTTAATTGGGAAAATATCGACTCTTTTCAAAGAATTACTTACCATAACTTCTTCTCCATTAAACGTTAGTAATACATCATTGAAAATCGTTTTATTCACATTCACACCTCGAGACAGTGATTCAGACGCAATTACGTTTGTCAAATCTTTACTCACTCCTTGCTCATATATAGGCTGTAGGATAAAAGTCTTTATACTATCAAATAAAATGCTCCCATCATAATCAAGGATAATAATATATTACTGCTCTTTTTCATCTCCTTAGCTTCTCCTAAGTTTATTAACTTCTAATTCTTCAATAAACCTTTCTGCTCATATTTTTTTATTCATTTCAATTCGAATAAAGGCTATATCAACTAAAATTTACACTTAAAAAAACTAAAAAAATGGAAGAAAAATCAAGTTTTTTTCTAAATGCTTCAACTAATTTATTAACTGTTTCAATTTTTTTTAACAGCTGTTCGAACATCCTCATTTTTTAATTGATCTAGAGCGAAAATCACTATCGGTAAATAATTAAAAATAAAGCTAATCCTTTGACAAAACCCAATCCTATTCAATATCGGTAATTGATTTATTGCTGGAATTCGCGCCATTCCGTAAATCCCCGCAAAAAACAAACTAGTCAATAATAACATTAAATAACGGTTGCTAGCTTTTTTTTCTACTTGTTTTTGATAAAGTAAGAATAGTAAAAGTGGGAACAGTAAAAAACCTGCATAACCTAAACCAGAACCAATATTGTGAACCCAAGTCGAAAAAGTCCAATTTGCTTGTTCAGTGTTGATACTGAATAGTCCCGTAAAAATACAATCTCCTACGCCATATAAACCAATGGCTAAAGCTAATAATCTAGATAGTTTTCTCGAAGTACTGCTAAAGGCTTGGTACACTGCTGGAATTGCTAAAACAAATAGTAACCCTGACACCACAGACCAAACCAAGAATGCTTGTCGTACCGGACTTTCGACATCACCAAACACACTAATCACCATTGTCATTTGATTCACTTTTGGGTAAAAGATGCCTAAAATGTACGGTGTTAAAAAATCACTTATTACACCTAATAATAGAAAATAAAAGCCATACTTTTTGAAAAAATTCATATTGATCCTCCTCGTCAATATTTTTTGACGTTTTTGTTCTTCTAATTATACGAAATTGCAAGAAAATATAAAAACATTCCTTCGTTAGATATGAAACTTTTAACTATTCTATTTCGTTCTTGATTAGTAAACGATTTCATTTATAATACAGATAACAAAAGAAAAACTAACTAGCTTATTCAATCAACTGAGGAGGTAATCACTATGCTAACCATTGATATTCCAACTATGCGGAGTCAAATGCGCAAAAATGATGAAAAACGCGATGCTGGTCTGACCGAACCTAATACTCTAGAAATGTTCAAGAACTTATCTTACGGACCTCATGGCATTGAAAATACATTTGATATCTATTATCCCAAAGGCATCAACAAGTGTCTCCCAACAATCATCAATATTCATGGTGGCGGCTTCTTTTATGGAGACAAAGAACTTTATCGTTTTTACACAATGTATTTAGCAACTAAAGAATTTACTGTGGTGAATTTCAATTATCGTTTAGCCCCGGATCATCAATATCCTACACCTTTGGAGGATATCAACGCTTTGATGCATTGGTTAGTCGAACACGGGAAAAGCTATTACATTAATCTGGATCAGCTATTTTTAATCGGTGATAGCGCCGGCGGACAACTTGTTGAACAATATGCAGCAATGACTAGCAATCCAGCATATGCTCAAAATTTTTCGTTTCCAATTGCAACGGTAACCTTTAATGCAGTCGCTATGAATTGTGGCGCTTATTTCATTGGAAAAAATGGCGCTGTCAATCAAGATTTTCCATTTTATTTTGGTGAGACAGTGGCTCCCATAGTTGAAAATCAATTTCCTGTAGAAAAGTACATCACGGAGAACTTCCCGCCTGCCTTTATTGCGACAGCTACCCATGACTTTTTAAAAGACGTCGCTCAACCCTTAGCAGATTTATTAACATCAAAAGGGATCGAAGTAACTTACCATATATACGAGAATCAAGATAAATCGGATCTTGGACACGTCTTTCATTTAGATCAAAAAAATGAGATGGCTCAACAGTGTAACAAAGATGAGATTGCCTTTTTCAAGCGTTTTCTTTAAGATGAAGATAACACGTTAGGGGGATAAAAGATGCATTATTTAAGTATTGATATTGGTGGAACATATATCAAATTTGGATTGATCGATCGTGCTGGTCGTTTTATCCAAACGTGGCGAGAACCAACACCTAAAACCTTAGAAACGTTTAAAGAAATAATCGTTTCTGCTTTAAATGAGCAAAAAGGACAGATCAAAGGTATTGCCATGAGTTGTCCTGGAAAAGTAGACTCCGCTAAAGGTCACATTCATACTGGAGGTTCACTGCTATTTCTCTATGATTTCCCTATGAAAAAGTGGATTTCTAGCTTTACGGATCTTCCATTTGCAGTAATTAATGATGGGAAAGCAGCAGCTTTAGCTGAATGGTGGATTGGTAATTTGAAGGGTATTAAAAATGGGGCAGCAGTCGTTTTAGGGACTGGTATTGGTGGTGGATTGATTTTAAATAATCGTTTGCATCAAGGGCCTAATTTCCAAGCTGGCGAAGTAAGCTTTCTAATTCGCCAATCCCCCCATCCCGAGCAACCGCAACTCTTTGGTTTTTATGGTTCTGCTGTAAAATTTATGAAAGAAGCAACAACCATATTAAACGTTTCAATAGACAATCATGAAATAGTCTTTACAGCAATAACCGATCACTCATCAACTGCTTTAACTGCTTTATTTGAAAACTATTGTCGCGATATTGCGATTCTTCTGATTGATATGCAAGTGTTGCTGGATCTAGAAAAAGTTGTGATTGGGGGTGGAATCAGCGCGCAAGACCAGTTAATTGAAATGATTCAGATACAATATTCCACTATTAGAAAAGAAGAAACCATGCTTGAGCGAACCTTTGATCCGCTTATTATTGAGGCATGCGCCTTCCAGAATTCATCGAACTTATTAGGTGCTCTGTATCAATTGTTTGTCGAGATGGATGAGACAATTGAATAAAGACTAAACATAAGCTGGGGCAGCAGCTTGTTTCTGATAGAGTTACTACTGTTCCAGCCCAGTTAAGTTCCATCCTCAATCGTGATAATAGACCTCATCAAGAAAAAGTCCCTGAGAAGGCACTGTCATCCCTGCTTCACTTCTAATTTTCCGTTTAAAAACCTCGTCGATCATTTCTAATTTCATTGTTCCAGTCCCAATTTCTAAAAGTGTCCCCACAAGGATTCGAACCATTTTGTACAAAAAACCATCCCCGACAAACGTAAAATGAAGCAAGCTTCCTTTCTTATTGATAGAAAGCTCCTCAATTGTTCTAGTCGTTGATTTTTTTGTCTTTTTAAGCGAAGAAAAGCCAATAAAGTCATGTGTGCCAATCAATTTTTGACAAGCTTGATTCATCAATTCAAAATCAAGTTCCTCACAATAGTGAAAGCTATACTGTCGTTCAAATGCTGACGGAATCACATCATTCCAGATATAATAGCTATATTTTTTTCCTATCGCATTGTACCGAGCATGAAATCTTTCTGGTACTTCCTCCGCCTTCTTCACAACAATATCACGTGGAAGGTAGCGATTGAGAAACTCAATCATATCCGCCAAACTCATTGTAGCATTAGTTTTAAAGTTAGCTATCTGCCCTCTAGCATGCGTTCCAGCATCCGTCCTACCTGAACCGATAATTTCTATTTTTGAACTTATCATTTGCGTTAAAATATTTTCGATCTTTCCCTGTATTGTTTTATCTGAATCCCCAAGTCTTTGCCACCCTAAATATCTGGTACCGTCATATTCGATTGTTAGTTTAATATTCCTCATTATTTTCTCCTCTTACAATATATTTTTATCTAACTTTAAACGCCTAATTATTATGCGCAATTTCAAAAACAGAACAATTTCTAACTACTTTAGTATACGCTAGAATAGAATGGATTAAAAATACTTTTATACACTGGACCTTCCCATTTCTTAATACAAATCAATAATTTTTATACGCGCAATACAAGGGGAGATTCCATATAAAATTTTAATGAAAAGAAAACGTATAATGGTAATACTGATCTAAAGAAGAGAAATCCGAACCAATTAGTATATTTATCGTCCTATTGACATAACATTCATACTAATCTATATTTAACATAGGTAATCATCTATATACTGGAGGGATAGATATGGATTATGAACAAATGTCATTAGTTCTTAAAGCAATGGCTGATCCTAAACGAATGAAAATCATTGATCTTCTCTCATACAGTTGCATGTGCGCATGTGACGTGTTAGAACATTTTGATTTTACTCAGCCAACTCTTTCTCATCATATGAAGGTTTTAGAAAAAGCGGGCATCGTTTCAGTTAATAAACAAAAGCAATGGCATTACTACACGTTAAAAGAGACATTTGTAAGAGAATTTATGAGTTCCATGGCACAATTACTTTCGGATAGCGATACAGATTGTCTTTGCCAAAATAATAACAACTAAAAATCAGATAAAATAAGGAGATTTGTTAGTAAATGACTTATGCACTTGAAATAAAAAACTTAAAAAAAGTATACGCTACAGGAGTCGAAGCGCTAAAAGGAATTAATTTAGCCGTAGAAGAAGGCGATTTTTATGCGCTACTCGGACCAAACGGCGCTGGAAAATCAACAACAATTGGGATTATCACCTCTCTTGTCAACAAAACTTCTGGTCAAGTCAATGTTTTTGGCTATGATCTTGACAAAGAGTTAGTCCTTGCAAAACAACAAATTGGACTTGTACCACAGGAATTCAACTTTAATCCTTTTGAAACAGTTGAACAAATCGTTGTCAATCAAGCTGGCTATTACGGTGTTTCACGAAAAGAAGCATTAAAACGCAGTGAAAAATACCTAAAACAATCAGACCTTTGGGAGAAACGTAATGTTCGAGCGCGAATGCTTTCGGGCGGAATGAAACGTCGCTTAATGATTGCACGTGCTTTGATGCACGAACCTCGACTCCTTATTTTAGATGAACCTACCGCTGGAGTAGATATTGAGTTAAGACGAGAAATGTGGGATTTTCTGAGAGAGCTAAATGCAAATGGAACTACCATTATCCTGACAACGCATTACTTAGAAGAGGCAGAGATGCTTTGCCGTAACATCGGTATTATCCAGTCAGGAGAGCTGATTGAAAACACTAGCATGAAAACTCTTTTAGCAAAATTACAGTTTGAAACCTTTATTTTTGATCTAGAGGATTTTGACAAACAACCTGAAATCATAGGTTATAACAGCAGTTTCGAAGACGAACACACGCTTGTTGTAGAAGTCGAACGTAATCAAGGAGTTAACGATTTATTTGACCAACTCACAAAGCAAGAGATAAAAGTTCTTTCTCTTCGAAACAAATCCAATCGATTAGAAGAATTATTTCTAAAAATCACAGAAGAAAAACGGCACGTGGATACCGATTCACATACCACGAATTAGGCTAGTAGAATGGTATACACTATACGCCTCAGATTGATTTTTCTTTTGAAAAATCAATACTTTAATACGAATATTTAGCGATACGGGCTAGTTCTTCAAAAAGATAACGTGCGACTGAGGCCAAAAGTACCTCAGTCATAGTTCCTTATTTTTTCATTTGAACTGAACGATCCCACTACACTTTTAAAATAAGGAGAATAAAAATGTTTAAGCTATATTTCACGGCTCTAAGAAGCCTTGCAGTAAAAGAAACCAACCGTTACCTACGGATTTGGGTGCAAACGTTAGTTCCACCCGTCATTACCACATCTTTATATTTTGTCATCTTCGGAAACCTGATTGGCGGACGAATCGGACAGATGGACGGTTTCTCCTACATGGAATTTATCGTTCCTGGATTGATCATGATGTCAGTGATTACAAGTTCTTATGCGAATGTCTCTTCTTCATTTTTCTCGCAGAAATTCCAAAAGAATATTGAAGAATTACTCGTAGCACCTGTTCCAACACATATTATTATTTGGGGGTTTGTGATTGGCGGACTTGGTAGAAGTGTTCTAGTCGGTACTCTTGTGACAATGATTTCGCTATTCTTTGTACCACTTCACGTTTATTCATGGACCATTGTCATTATTACACTTCTTATGACTGCTATTTTATTTTCATTAGCAGGTTTGTTAAATGGAATCTTCGCTCAATCGTTTGATGATGTTTCCATTGTACCTACCTTTGTTTTACAACCGTTGACTTATCTTGGTGGTGTCTTCTACGCAATATCTATGTTACCACCAATCTGGCAAACTATTTCAAAGATCAACCCAATCGTATATATGATCTCAGGCTTTAGATACGGTTTCCTTGGTACCATCGATGTTCCTATCATCTTATCAATGATTATATTGATTCTTTTTATCTCTGTACTTTATACAGTTTGTTGGTACCTGATTGATAGAGGACGTGGTTTAAGAAGCTAGTAGTTATATAGAGAAAATAAAAATGGACGTTACATCGATGCTTTTGACCGATGTAACGTCTTGCTTCGTTTCATTTAATTTTCTTTCACTGTAGAAGTTACTTTTTCATCAATTCTCAAAAATGGTAAATAGATAAATACACTAACAGCGATAATAAGCACTTGAAGAACAGTTGCACGCCAGTCACCTGCGGTTGCTAGAAAGCCAGAAATAATTGGAGGCGTGGTCCACGGAATTTGAACAACCACATGATTGATTAACCCAAAATACGTAGCGTAATAAGCAATAGTTAATGAAAATATCGGTGCTAAAACAAAAGGAATAATCAAACTTAAATTAAATACAATAGGTAAGCCAAAAATAATTGGTTCGCTGATATTAAAAGCGGCTGGTGCGACAGATAGCTTAGCAAAATCTTTATAATCTTGTCGACGACTGAAAATAAAAATGGCAATTAGCAAAGCGATTGTGTTTCCTGATCCACCCATTACAGCAAACGTATCTTTAAACGCCATATTAATGATATGCGGGATTTCTTCTTTATTTGCATAAGCAGTCATATTTTCTTGCATATTTTGTAAAAGAAAAGGATCGAGTAAAGAACCAGAGATAACCGCTTGATGAATCCCAAAACCAAAAAACAAATTAGCAACAGATGTGATTAATAAAAATCCTGGTAACCCGGTCGTTACACGACTCAGCGGACCTGTAATGACCATTGTTATGAATGCATTCACATCTTGATGAAACAATTGATTAACAGCAAATGATAACAGAGCAAAACTTGTCACTGTCAACATTATCGGAATTAAAACGTTGAATGATTTTGTAACTGCTGGAGGAATATTTCCTGATAAATTGATTTGCAGTTTTTTAACCCTTGATAATTTAATAAACAATTCCGTTGCAAATAATCCAATAAAAATACCAACAAACATACCTGAAGCACCCGTATGCGTCAATGGAATAGCTCCTGTAACTTCAATTGATTTTGTTGCTCCCTCTGGTAAAAACATCATCTTCATCGGTGTTAAAACAATAAATGTAGACATGGCCACTAACACTGCGGCAATTTGGTTAATATAATTACGACTAACACACATATGATAAGAAACAGCCGCTACTACCAGTAATGTTGCAATACTTAATGTCCCGTTCCCAATAGACACACCAATTTCTTGGATCGTCGTTAAAGTAGCTGGTGAAATAATTTTCCCCATAAATCCTGTAGGTTCTAAAATAACATAATTAATTAACGTAACAAAGCCCGCCAGCATCATGAACGGCATAAACGTAGCAAATGCATCTCTTAAAGTGCGTAAATGAATTTGATTCCCTAACTTAGTTGCGACAAAACCAAACTTTTCAAAGAGTTTATCTTTTTTACTTTCCCTCATCTCAATTCCTCCTAGACAAGATACTCTATATCATAATCAAAACCATTGTCATCACTTAATTGTTTATAAAATTCTCCGCTTTTTTTAATGGTTCTTTGTTGCGTATCTAGATCTAAAGAAACTAACCCATAGCGATTTTTATATGCATTGATCCACGACCAACAGTCAATGAATGTCCACAGATGATACCCTTTAATATTGGCGCCTTCTTGAATGGCTTTCCAAAGATATGCGAGGTGGTCTTTAATAAAGTTAATACGATACTCGTCAATCACTTGTCCCGTCTCATCCATAAATCGTTCTTCATTCGCAACACCCATTCCATTTTCAGAAATAAAGGATTCAATGTTTCCATAATTATTTTTTATATCCATACACAACTCATAAATGCCTTTTTCGTAAATTTCCCAGCCACGATACTCATTCATTTTTCGTCCTGGCATAATATGATTTTCAAAGAACCATTCAGGTAAAAAAGGACCATTTTCGTTAATTGCTGTTAGTCTTGCTTTCACACGTCTTGGTTCATAATAATTTAGCCCAAGAATTTGAGCAGTATTTTCTCTAATACAAGCTAAATCCTCCCTTGTATAATCGTTAGGTAGTTGGTCATACTTCCGTAATAGCTCTACTAAGGCTTTAGGAAATTCACCTTTTACCATTGGGTCCAAAAAGCTCCTTGTATAAAATAAATCAGCAATTTCAGCGGCTTTTACATCTGCAGGATTTTGACTTCTTGGAAATGTAGGACTTAAATTCAAAATAACTCCAATTTTTCCAGACAACTTTTGTTCCTTAAAGCTTTTTATAATTTTTGCATGAGCTAAAATCGTAAAGAAGGCTGCCTGAGCGCCACGTTTGAAATCAACAATATTCGGATAATGGAAATCCTCCAAGTAACTACCCAAAATCGGTCCTAACGGCTCATTTGATGTAAACCAGTGATGCACTAAATCACCAAAATAATTGAAACATGTCGTCGCAAAATGAACATATGCTTCAATAACTTCTCTGGATTCCCATCCACCTTTATCTTGCATAGCTGCTGGCATGTCAAAGTGATATAAGTTTGCGAAAACTTTGATTCCCTCTTGATTCATTTTGGAAAATAAATCTTGATAAAAGGCAATAGCCTTCAGGTTTACTTCACCTTCACCACCGTCTGGAAACATTCTTGCCCAAGAAATAGAAACTCTAAATGAATTGTGTCCAGTTTGCTTCATTAACTGAATGTCTTCTTCATAGTGATGGATATGATCTGTTGTTATTTCTGAACTTACACGATTATAAAAACGAGTGGGTTGTTCACTATACCATCTTTCCCATACGGTTTCTGCTTTTCCTGTTTCGCCTCGTCCTTCTGCTTGTTCTGCGGACCAAGCAGACCCCCACCAAAACTCTTCTGGGAAATTCAATTTTTGTTTACTCATCGCTATTCTCCTTATCTCCATTTTCATTTAATAAACAGATAATAGCACCGCTTACAATCAATATAAATAGTTTTTGCTAAATAAATATATTTTAATTTAAATATATATATCTTTATAGAT
This sequence comes from Enterococcus sp. AMC1251, assembly GCF_058216535.1. Lineage (NCBI taxonomy): Bacteria > Bacillati > Bacillota > Bacilli > Lactobacillales > Enterococcaceae > Enterococcus > Enterococcus sp. AMC1251. Next base: position 3,174,769 of record NZ_CM177098.1, read on the forward strand.
AATCAATTGACTTAAAAAGTTGAATAGCGCATAATTTGTTTAAACATACAAAAAAAAGATATACACAAAAGTATATCTTTCTGAAATGAGGAAATACTAATGAATCTAAATTCAAAATATATGAAAGTCTATATCGACACTAAAAATAAAATAGCTAACGACTATTATCCCGTTGGCGGAAAATTACCTTCTGGCAAAGAGCTCGCACTACTTTATCAATGCAGTAAACTTACTGTAAAAAAAGGGCTAGATCTTTTAGTGAAAGAAGGAATTCTTAGAAGTAGAAGTGGTTATGGTACCGAAGTACTAAGAAAACCGATGGATACGACGCATGTATTTGGGCCTAATGCAGGCTTGTTAAATATTATAGGAGAAGAACATGTCTCCTCAAAAATACATAGTTTTTCAATAGAAATCCCTAGTAAAAAAATAGCTCAACTGCTTAAAATTTCTACTAAAGATTACGTTTATAATATTGTCAGAAGTCGTTATATCGATCATAAACCTTACTCTATTGAACAAACGTTTATGCCCCTATCTATTATTCCAGGGTTACAGCCAAAGCATTTAGAAAAATCTGTTTATAACTACATCACTGAAGAATTAGATTTAACGATTCAGACCTCGCATATATGGATAAAAGGTGATGTGGCAAACGAAATGGATCAACGATTTCTTTCAGTTGAAGAGAATTTTTTCATGGTAGAAGTTGAAAAAATTGTCTCCCTTGAATCAGGCAAACCTTTCGAATACTCTGTAACGAGACATCTGTACAGTGATTTCACATTTGAGGCCGTTTTTGTTCAAAATCATTAATCTTTTTAAACTAATTATCCCTTTTATTTATCTAAAAGCATAAATTTACTCTAAGCTTTAATAGAAGTAGAATGCTTTATTAACATATTTATTCACAAATATATACAATTGAATGCCCCTAGTAAACTTAGGACAATTTTTTTAACTCATAACGAACTAAAAATATGCAGCAGGGAGAGAATATCATGGACAACGTTTTTTCTTCAACCAATCAAGTATTATTATTTTTACTATTTTTTAGTCTGGTCGCTTTTCTATTAGCATTTTTTATAGATAAATCTAATGGACTCTTTTTAGCTAGAAATCCCATTGATACTAAGAGCTATGAAAAAGCACCAGAGAATGAGAATGAAAGAAAGGCTGGAAAGTTATTCACAAAATGGACCTATCGATTAGTCTCAATACTTATTCCATTATTTCTAATTCTCTATAATAATCTATTCGTCAAGATTCTAGGCATAATTTTTATCATAGCTATTTTAATTTATCGAAACAGCAAAAAAAAATAGCATTTTCTTTAAATAAGTTTATCTTCTATCTTGTCAAAAATTCGTCGTGAATAGCGATAATTATACTCTTATCGTTTTTCAATAAATAATCAACACTTGTTTCGAATGAGAATCAAGATGATTAACGGGGGCATTCAATAAAAATGAGCGTTACGCGCTTTTTGTGTATCCTAAAATCAATCAAAAAAGCGGGGAAAGGGTGGTTCAAACATAGCTCCTTTTTATTTTTCGGAGCTAAATGTTTTTGTTCCAACCTCGTCCCACACTCAACTCAGTCACATTTTTTATATCTTTTTATTTAGAAATGATTTTCATCTCTTGACTCAATTCAGAATCAAAAGCATCCGTAATCAAAACAACTTCATTTAAATCAAAAGACTTTACTGCGGATGTCTTATGAAATTTTGAGCTATCACATAATAGAAATGACTTTTTCGCGTAATCAATTACAGTCTTTTTTTTGATCGCTTCAACTAAATTAGGCGTCGTTACACCGAATGTTACATCAATACCATTGGCTCCTAAAAAAGCTTTATCGAAAACGTATTTTTTAATGTTCGCTTCAGCTAAAGGTCCACTTAATGATGAAATTTTAGGATCATAAGTTCCACCTAAAATCGTGATTTCAGCTTCAAAATCCCCTGTTAATCTAAGAACATCCGTATTTGTAGTAATGATCTGAATCTTCTTTTTAAGCAATTCTTTCAAAAGGGTCGTACATGTAGAACCCGAATCTAAATAAATCGTTTCACCAGCAACAACTTCGCGAGCAGCTAATTCAGCTATATAGAGTTTTTCTTTCGTTTGCAAACTAGATTTCGTTGACATAGGCAACTCAGAAACACTAGAAGAAATTTTAACAGCCCCCCCAGATAAGGTCTGCACTTTATTTACCCCTTCAAGCTCTTTTAGATCACGTCTAAGAGTAGAAATCGAGACTTCTGGTATTAGCTTTTGTAACTCCTCAATCCGAATAAGTTCTCTACTTTCTAATATTTCTATAATTTTCTCTTGTCGAACATAGGGAATCATAAGAAGCTCCTTTCATTTTTTCTTTACTAATGCTTTTAAGAAGAATACCCATACTTAAAATACCATAAATATAGATAAATAGTAATGAATTTGAAAGAAGTCATTTTGAAATTTTAAGATAACACTTCTTCTTTTTCCGTGAACATATATGCTAAAATCGCTGATATGACAAGTGAAATTATGAGTCCTATCATTGCCTGAATAAAGTTTGAAGAATTATCTGTCACAAAAGCAGGAAAAGTGGTCACACTACCAAAGACAAAGGCATTCGTCACGACTTTCATCAGTCCTAAATAAGCACCACCTACGGCACCACCGATGATTTGAGCTAAAAACAATTTTTTATTTTTTACTAATAAGCCGAATAAAGTTGGTTCGATAATTGCTGAAAGAGCGATTGTTACTAAACCTGTTACTGCAAAACTGCGTAATTTTTTATTTCTAGCTTTAACGTACACACCGATCGTCGTACCAATCACTGCAAAGTTACAGGCAAACGTAAATGGTACGATATAGTCAAACCCGTAAGTCGATACATTATTGATCATGATCGGATTAACTGCCCAGTGAATCCCTAGGCTTACCAACACACTCCAACCGCCACCGATCAATATTCCTGTCAAAATACTACTACGTTCGATCAACCAATTTACGACTTGTGCCACGGCTTCACCACTGTAAACACCAATCGGACCAATCACAATAATCGTTAAAGGAATCATCACTGCCAAAGAAATTAAAGGAACAACGACTAATTTTAGTGTTTCAGGAATGTTTTTATCTAAAAACTTGTATAGATAAGAAAATGCCCAAATCGAAAGGATAATCGGAACAACCGTAGAATTATAATTCATTAAAACAACAGGAATTTTCAAAAAGCTTGTCGTTGCACCATTTCCTGTGTCTCCCATCAACGCAATAAATTCTGGATTTAATAATGCCGCACCAATCAAGGCAGATAAATACGGACTAGCTCCAAATCTTCTCGCAGAAGTAAACGCTAACAATACTGGTAAAAAATAAAAAACACTCATTGAAGCAACGGTCAAAATACTATATGTTCCACTATTTTCTGATAAAAGACCCGTTTGTACAGCTAAAATCAACAATCCACGTAAAATCCCTGAGCCAGCCAAAGCAGGCAATAGCGGAGCAAAAATTGCTGAAATAGCTGAAAAAATATTACTTATAATATTACCAGAATGCTCTCTACTATTATTTACTTGAACATTCCCCTCTTTACCTGTAACTAATGCTTCAAATTCATCATACAATTTTGGGACTTCAGTTCCGATTAAGAGTTGATATTGCCCTGCTTTATTAACAACATTGATAACGCCATCGATCTCTTTCACGGCTTCATCATTTGCCTTAGAAGGATCTTTCAGTGTTAATCTCAATCGCGTCGCACAATGAGTCATATTCGCTAAATTATCTGCACCGCCAACTTTTTCTAAAATTTCTTTTGCTGCTAATTTGAAATCCATTCTCATTCACTCCCTTAGTTCTTTTTATTAGAATAATGTATTAGAAATCTTAAGCTAAGATTTCTAATACTAAATCACTTACTTTAACTGCACTATTTTGTTTAATGATTTCTGCAATGTAATCCATTCCTAATCGATCAATAATTGAATCAATTTTTTTAATCATATTTATATTTCTTTCGCACTCTTCAACAGGATCTTCAATGATTGGAAATGTATCAAAATAAAACGCATGGTCATAATTGTATCGCTTTGTATAGTAAATAAATTCAATCGTCTTAATCAAGCTACTCGTACCAATCATCAATCCATCATCATTTAAACCATATCCGTCATTTAAATGCACTCCAAATAATTTTTTACGGCTACCTAAAATACTAGCACCGTACGCAGGATTTTCGTGTTTCATCAGCATGTGACAATAGTCTAACGTAATTCCTAGATTTTCACGATCAACCTCATGGATCATCGATAAAGCAACTCCGAAACTATCTAAGAAAGCATAGGCTCTTGGCTGGAAAGGTTTATATTCAATACTTATTTTAAGATCTGGTGCATAATCTGCGATCTCGATCATACACTCTTTGATTTGTTGCCAAACTTTTTCATAGTCAATCTGAAATGAGTAATCAAATCCATCAAATCCTAACCAAATAGTGACAACCTCACCACCTACTTCACGGCAATAGTCACAAGCTTCTTTGCATAACTTTATCGCATTGCCAGAAATTTTCTGATTGGCATTCCCTAGTTCTCCATTAATGAATTCACTTCTAAAACGTAAAGCTACACCATTTGCTTGCAATTTACTTTTTTGTAAAATCCCTTTCATTTTTTCAGCTGGGATATCTACTACATGTTCTGGATAATTAAAATCAACATGAGTCAGTCCTAAACGATTAAATTCTTGTAATACTTCTTCTACATTATTATTAAACTTCGGTAAAAATGAATTGATTCTTGTCGCTAACTTCATTTTCTATTCCTCCTCTTCTTTTCTACACCTCCATAATAGCATCACTTTTTTTCAATATCAACCATTTTTTTTCATTTTATTTCACTATTTATCAAAAAGAGCCAAAAATTTTCGTGATTTAACTGTTCATTTACTTTTCTATCTGACGAATCATCTCTACTCGCTTTGCATGTCTCCCTTCTTCAAAAGTCGCATCTAGCCACTCTTTTACAATCATTTTTGCCAGCTCGCTTCCAACTACTCGAGAACCAAAGGCTAAAACATTCGTATTGTTATGTTCTTTGGACAGTCTAGCTGAATATGGTTCACTACAAACAACAGCACGGATTCCATTTACTTTATTAGCGGAAATCGAAATACCTACGCCTGTCCCACAAATTAAAATGCCTCCATCAAAATTACCTGACGCAACCTCTTCAGCCACTTTCTGACCATATTTTGGATAATCTGTTCGTTCTGATGTATAGGCACCAAAATCTTCGATCTCATGCCCTAACTCTTTTACATATTCGATAATCTGTGGTTTTAATTCAATTCCAACATGATCGTTGCCAATTGCTAATTTCATAAAATAATTCCTCCTGTCATAAAAAAACTAAAATAGTTTGTCAAACGGATAACCTTATACTCTTAACTTCGCAAGTATTTCATGATAGGGTTCTTTTTTTCCAAATAGTGCTGAAGTTCCTAGTACAAAACCAGTCACACCTTTTTTACTCAGTTGTTCAACCTTCTCTGGTGAAATCGCACCATCTACCATCACTTCATAGTTATATTCTTTTGATAACGATACTAACTTTTCTATTTTAGTATCTGTATAGGTCAAATACTTTTGACCAGCAAATCCAGGATTGACTGTCATCACCATCACATAGTCAACTAACGGTAATATTCCTTGGATCATTTCAACAGATGTCCCCGGATTAATTGCAATTCCAGCTTTTTTTTCTTTTTGATAGATGATATCTAACGTTCTGGCTACTTGCTGGTCGGCTTCAGGATGAATATAAATAATATCTGCTCCAAGATCCGCAAATTTCTCAACATAGTTACTTGGTTCTTGAATCATCAAATGAACATCTACAGGTTTATTCGTAACAGAACGTACCAATTCAAAATCCTGTAACCCCATTCCAAAATTCGGAACGAAACGTCCATCCATAAAATCCATATGAAAAATATCAATTCCCGCTTGATCGAGCTCTTCGGTATCTTTTTTCAAATTAGAAAAATCTGCACACATCATTGATGGACATAACAATTTATTCATGACTTCTACTCCCTTTTGAGATAACGATTACTCAAAGGACGGAAAACAACTTGAGTAATCGTTTACCTAGATTTACGGATAATATATCACCAAAAATTCATCCTGTCAACTGAAATTCACATTGAAAATTTGTATTCAATCCCCTTTTATGAGAAAATACGGGTAACAATAAAGAAAAAAAGAGAACGATTACTCAAGAGGATTTGATTTATGAAAAACTATTCTATTAAAGACATCGCTAAAATAGCAGGGGTTTCTGTCGCAACTGTTTCTAGAGTTATTAATGATAATGGACGATTTTCAGAAGAAACTAGAAAAAAAGTCTTAAAGGTCATCGAAGAAACTGGCTACAAAATGAATTACAGTGCTAAAAACTTACGAATGAACAAATCATTCACGATTGGCATTTTAGTACCTGACATCAGTAACTATTTTTTTTCTGAGGTTGTGCAGCAATTAGAAGAAATTTTATTTGCTAAAGGTTACTCCACCATCATTTGTAACACTTCTAGAAGCGCTGAAAAAGAGCTTGCTTATTTGCGTATTTTAGAAGGAAAAGGCGTGGATGGGTTGATCGTAATATCTGGTGCAGAAGCATTTGAATTCGATTCTTCTAGTGCTGAAAAGAACATTCCTTATATCTGTATCGATCGGGAACCAAAAAAGAAAGAGGACACTATTTTTATCTCATCCAATCATTACCAAGGTGCTTTTGAAAGTACTGAAGAGTTAATCAATGGAGGTTGTCAGCATCCTGTTATTGCGATGCATAACCAAAAATCAACCAGTGCTAAAGAAAGATTGAAAGGATTTAAAGATGCGCTGAAAAAAAATAGTATTTCTTTCAATGAAAAACAGCATTTACTTTCTGTTGATCTTGAAAATTATAACATTGAAAAAACGTTTTTTTCTTTTCTTAAGAAAAATCCAAAGACAGATGGTATTTTTTCTATAAATGATCTGATAGCCTTAGAATTAATGCTATATCTGAAGAAAAATCAGATCCATGTTCCGAAAAAAATAAAGTTAATAGGATTTGATGATACTGCTTCTGGTAAATACACAACCCCCTCCCTTTCATCAGTTAAGCAAAACACTGCTTTGATCGCTACTCATGCAGTGGAAACATTAATAGAGTTGATCAATAGCAAAGGAACATTAGGTAGACAAATTGTAGTGCCTGTTTCGTTGATTTTAAGAGAGTCAAGTAAGTGATCGTTATAAAAAAGAGAAGATCTATCTAAGCAAATAACTTAGATAAATCTTCTTTTTTAATCCCTCACCTATTTACCGATAACCAATCTTCTTGTATAAATCGCTTGACCCGAATGCATTACCGCATCATCAATGGCCGAAACGATTCGAGCCTGACGTGTTACGGCTGGTGTCCAACTCGTGTCTACAATATCATCAAAACTTCCATCATCAAGTGTGACTAAATAAGCAGTTGTAAAATCAACACTAGCCGTCAGATAATCTAGTAGTAATTTTTTATCCGTCACTCTAACTTTCTCTGCTTGTTCTGGCGTATGTTGCCAATCTTGCGTATCATCAGGTAAATCCAATGCAAACTTAGTGTTCCAGCCTGATTCTAACCATAGTGGTTTCGTATTTTTTAGCTCAGCCATTTGATAATCTAGTTCTCTTGCTGTATGCCAAATGAGCCAAGTGACTGATTTGATCAACGGTGATGGCATTGTATTTGCTTCATCTGCTTTCATTTGATCTAAAGTCTCTTCAAACCGTTCTTGCGCTCGCTTTAACGTATCCATGGATAATTGTGTAATTCTCATTTGTAGATCTCTCCTTTTGTGGTTGAAATGAAAACTGGCCGTGATTCAAAAACACTTTACTCTAGCGATGATTGAATAACAAATTTTCTGAACTATTCTAAGAAACACATGCATTTTTTACCTAGCAAGTCGTTTATTTCTACGACATCAACAACACGAAGCTACTCTAGTGCTTCAATCAATAGATTTTCAACACTAGCAGCTTTAGTATCAGCTGTAACTACTGCTTGGAACTCCACTTCATCTCCTTCTTTTAAGAAAAGAGCCATTGGACTGTTATTCGTTGTAACACTATAGATTGTTCTATCGTTTTCTAACAAGAAGGAAACAACTGTTTGAGCTTCACTTGCGATAATGGTGATTCTGGAAACAGAGCCTTTGATTTTCTTTAGATTAGCGGTATCAGTGCTTGCATTATTGCTCCCTTTTGTTGCCAACTCAATTCGATAAGCATCTAATGCATTTTGCGCAACATCAGCATCTACCACAATATCATTATCCACTGCATTCACGTAAACATATTTTTTGAAAATACCTTTGCTGTCCATTAAAGAAACGATCCAAGTTGGAACGCCATCAATATTATAAAGAACAGGCATACTTGCTTTCCATTTTTTCTCTGGATAAATCTTTGCCGCAATAGAAATGGCACCATCACTATCCATAATTCCTACTTTTGTATCACGATAATAGGTTACTTTACCCGTTCTAGCATTAATTAACGAATAACCTAAAGCAGAATCTTGATCTTCATCCCCACTTGTAAAATCTGTAAAATATAACAATTGACTGCCTTCTTTATTCATCATAGGTGTGATTTGACCTGAAGCATAGATTCCGTTTTCTGTTGGAATCTTTACATCTTTTTTTGCACCAAAAATTGTTTGATTCCACCACCCCTGGCTATAACGACCAAAATACTCATTAATACTGTTGGCTGCCGAGCTAGTGATTGGTGCGTCTACAAAACGTGGTGCCTCTTTGCTATCATAAACTTTTACTTCTCCAGTCGTCGCATTTAAAACAGCTGTCTTAAATTCATTGTAGTTCATGCGTCCAGAAACACCATATTCTTTATATAAAGTTTGGATGTAAAAAGGATTTCCTTCTTCGTCGATTTCTAAATTAATTTTACCAGTTGCTGCATAATCAGGATAGGCAGCATAGATTTTACGGGCAGCATCTTTACCAAAGTAAGCCGATGGTGTATATATAATCGGCTTTTCAACAAATTTTGGCTGAGCATTAATATCTGTTGCACTAATAATAAAATAGCCCGGTACTTCTCCTAATTTTGACCATTTAAAAAATCCATTAAATTCTACTGTTGCAACATATACATATTCACCATTAACCACTTGAGCAGTAATACCATCTAATGTAAACATGTTAGAGTTAGGAATCACTGAGAATTTTTGCAACATCTTACGCTTAGCTGTTTTTGGGGCAATTGCAATAGGCGTTTCTTTTGTAGAAGTTAGAACTTCCGCTTTTTCTTCTGTCTTCAAGGGAATCGTTTGATAAACATCATCAATGGCTGTCACCTTAGTCATCGAGCTCACGATAAACAATAAAACCATTCCAGCAATACTTAATACCATTATACGTTTAGACCAATCATTTACTGTAATTATCTCAACATTTTTTCGACCTTTATGGAAAACCTTCTTAGACGCTTGACTGATAGAACGACTTGTTAACAACAATCCACTCGCAGCCAAAGCACCAATTAGATTAATCCATAAAATTGTTGAAAGAGTTTTACTAGGTAATACGATAAATAGGAAACTCCCCATTAAAAATAATTCAATAATCATCAACACCATCGTACTTTTGATGTTTTTTCCTTTAGTTGTTATTAAACTGACACCATTTGCTGCTAGAATACCTATACCAAAAAACAACGTTAATCCGATAAAATTTAAAAACATTTTTCCTCCTTTAGTCTATACGATTTAAAAAATACACCTAAAATACCGCACAAACACTCCATAAATGTAATAAGAATATACTTTACTTTTTCACGCGTCAAAAAAATAGAGCATGTCTCTAATTATATTATAATCTAAATTAGCCAGAGTTTCATCCACTAATAATACGCCTATCTACTTGATTTTTTTAAGTAACTAGTACTTATCTCCAAGGAACAGTATTATGCAGTAAACAATTCTGATAAATAATATAAATACTTCAGGAACACAATTTTAGTTTCATCGATTTATCTACGAAAAACATTTGATTTTCAATGTTAAACGTGCCACAATTCTTTTACATATTCAAATGTTAGGAGATTGTTTTCAATGCTAAAAAAAGATGCATTCCCGCCTTGTGACGTAGCAACGACTGTCAAATTGATTGGGAGTAAATGGAAAACGCTGATCATACGAGATCTAATTACGGGACCAAAAAGAAATTCCGAACTAAAACGCTCATTATCTGGAATCTCACAAAAAGTGTTGACCGAGAGCCTTAATTCGATGATTTTAGATGGCATTGTGGAGCGAATTGATTTTCAAAAAGTGCCGCCTCATGTTGAATATCAGCTGACACCCTTAGGCAACACCTTACTGCCTGTTATTGAAGCTATGAGACAATGGGGACAATTTTATAAAAAGCAACTTTGATAGATAGTTACAAATTTGTGCCTACTTAACATTTTTGAGAAAGTTGCTTATACTTTTATTTAACGTATAAGCAATTATTGAGGAGGACATTGAAATGACCATTGAAATGAAAAAAATTGAAGCAGTTCATACCACCGTTGAACAGACAAAATTAAATGGCGAATCGGTTTTAAGAGTTGTGAAAAAAGATAAACTGATGGAATTTGATGAAAACACGTATGCAAAACTAACCGATTCTTCTTTCCATAACGGTACAATCGAAGTGAACATGTTGAGTCGCTTATTACCAGATGCACCAGATTTTGCACGAGGATTTATTGGTATTGCCTTTCGAATCGATGAAAATGACACAAAATTTGAATCATTCTACGTAAGACCCACAAATGGTCGGATAGATGATCCCGTAAGAAAAAATCGTGGTGTTCAATATTTTTCCTATCCTATGTACACTTTTGACTATTTCCGAAATCTTAATATTACTGATTTTGAAGGTCCTGCTGAGATTGGATTGAATGAATGGATCAGCCTAAAAGCGGTAATTAGCGACGCAAAAGCGACATTTTATTTAAATGACTTCGAGAAACCTGTATTAGTTGTGGAAAAGATGAAACTTGGTGCAGATACTCGAGGAGCGATTGGATTCTTTGTTGATATTGGTACAGAGGCTTTCTTTAAGGGGTTGAAAATAACAAATAACGATTAAACTCAACGCAAAAATACTTTGTAATACACTTTAGATTAACTTATATTGATTGTGAATCTTATTCTCTAAGCTTAGAACCATCTAGCGGTTTTTAAATTACCTACTTGTTCAAAGTAGACAGGCAACTCTTCAAGCGTAGGTTTCAATTTTTTAATCAATTTTCTCTACTTCTTTTTTAGAGTAATAAATTCTTCTAAAGAAAAACATAAAAATCCTTAACGATTGTAAAACTTTTCAAACCCACTTACTCATTGTCTTTATACAAATGAATGTAAAATGATTGGATGTGGAATAAAAGTAAACGCTCACTTTTATTCCACACCTTACATATGAATAAACAGCGGAATCAAAAACAGCCCCTTCAGAAATGAGCTTCTATCCCGTTTTTTCATATTGATAACTACTTACTTTTGTCTTCTGATAAAAGCTCAATCAGCTGTTGTTGTTGTTCAATCACTTCCACTAGTTGTTCATTTAATTCTATCTGACGGCTTCTTTTCATCCGTTGCAATTTCGTCTCTACCCACTGACTATGTTTAAAGATACGGAGTCCTTCAATGATATGTCCTACTAAAATAATCCCAACCGCGCCAATACTCAATCCAACCAACCAATTTTTCAAGACAAGTAACTGTTCCCATGTTTGTTGCACCAAAGTAGGAATTCCAGCAATATTTCTTGTTGTTTGAATTAATTCTCTCACTTGATCAAACAAAGTCAATACGCTAGGAATCAGTTGTTCTAGCGTAAAAGTCGAGCGAAGAAAAATATCTGAGAGGTTTTTCTGAAACACGTTTAGTTCATTTAAACTCAAACTATTGATCCTTTGATCAATAACGACATATGTCTGATACGTTTCGATCGCCATTTTAGTTAAAAGCGTCACAAGGGTTAATACTAAAAATATATAACCAATAACAAGTAATTTTTCGCTCAAATGCCACTGATCGTTTTTTTTCAATCGCCATAGAAAATACCCAATCAATACTAATCCTACTACTATGACTAAACTTTGAATAAGTGCTAATAATGCTAATTGAGTGATTACTTGTCGAACATTATCAACTAGACTTGCTTGCCAATCTTTAGATGAAAAAAAAGTAAATACAGTATTAATAGTGATGCTAAAATTTTTTCGAATGATTCCTTCAATAAATTCTTGTTGATTAACCACTAAATACAACAATAGTGCAAGATAGATCAAACTGCTAAAATGAACCGTCATTCTCAAACGAACACTTTTAACCGACTGTTGTTCCCCCATTGTAACTCCCCCTCTTTTCGCTAACTGATAAGATATAAACTCATCATAGCATTAAAAAGTGAAAGTCTGTATTAATACACTTTTTTTCGAATTTTATTTATAGAAAGTTTCATAGTATTTATTTGATTATAAAATTAAACTACGTTAAACTTTTAGAAAGTTCACTTTGGCTTAATAATCTTATTTTTTTAGATATAATATCTATTTTGTAAAAAAGAGGGAGCGATAATCGATGTGTACAAGTATTACGATGACAACGAAAGAGCAACATGTTTTATTAGCTAGAACTATGGATTTTGCGGTTGTTCTAGATGGAGAACCGACGTTTATTCCAAGAAAAAAATTTGTTTTTGCTAACGACAAATATTATGATCGTAAAAATGAATATGCCTTCGTAGGAATGGCGCGTCAAGTTGACAAGGATCATTTTGTTTTTGCGGATGGTCTAAATGAAAAAGGACTTTCTTGTGCCGCTCTTTATTTTTCTGGTTATGCTGATTATAATAGTCAAGATAGCGATAAAACATACACTTTAGCACCTCATGATGTTGTTCCCTTTTTACTGTCCAACTGTTCAAGTCTTGAAGAAGTAATCCAAACAATGGAAAATACTCAAGTTGAAAACACTGCTTTGGATTTTTTAGGTATCATCTTACCTCTTCACTGGGTCGTTACGGATAAGACTGGGGAAAGTATTGTCATTGAATACACAGAACAAACATTACACATTCACGAGAACACAGTTGGTGTCATGACAAATAGTCCCGATTATAAATGGCACACTACAAATTTAAGAAATTACATTGGACTTCAACCTGAGCAAAAAACAGAAGTTCATTTAAACGATATGGTGATGAAACCTTTTGGTCAAGGGGCTGGTTCATTTGGTCTCCCAGGTGATTTTACTCCTCCATCAAGATTTGTTAGAGCAGTTTTCTTAAAAGCTTGCTTACAAGATGTTCAAACTGAGTTAGACGGTGTAATTTCACTGTTCCATGTTCTTTCCAATGTTGACATTCCTAAAGGGGTTGTGAAAACAACGCAAGCTTATGATTATACGCAATATACCACTGTTATGGTGAATAGCTCGCTAAATTATTATTATAAAACTTACAATAATCAACGAATTCGTTGTATTCAATTAGAGAATGAAGATTTTGATGCCACTTCTGGCAAAATTTGGTCTAATGGAGACTCGGAAGATATTTTATACCGAAATAGTAAAAAATAATCTGTTAAGATAGCAAAGAGAAGGAGGAAGGGGGCAAAATCCTTCCTCCTTCTCTTTGCAGCTAATTACTTCCTATACAAAAATTTTATATATTTATTTTTCTACTAGCCATCCATTTGATCATCTCAGGATCTTCATGAGAGAAAAATTGGCTTTCGTCTTCATTTAAGGTAGCAATCGCACTTTTGTCTTCTTCTGATAAAGTAAAATCAAAAACAGCCAAATTTTCAGCCATGCGTTCTGGTTTAACCGATTTAGCAAGAACAACGACTTCTTGTTCGATTAACCAGCGTACAATCACTTGGGCAACTGTTTTATGGTACTTTTTACCAATACCAATCAATACTTCATTTGAAAAAATCCCGTTTTTACCTTCTGCAAATGGCGCCCACGCTTCTGGCACGATTCCTTCGGCTTTCAATACTTCGATGTTTTTAGTTTGCTGGTTAAAAGGATTGATCTCAATTTGATTGACTTGAGGAACAACTTTATTAAACTCCGCTAAATCAACTGCTCGATCCACAGCAAAATTTGACACGCCGATCGCACGAATTTTCCCAGTTTCCTGTAGTTCCTCCATGGCACGCCACGCGCCATAGACATCATTATAGGGTTGATGCAATAAAAGCAGGTCGACATAGTCTAAACCTAAACGAGCAAGTGAGCGTTCAAAAGAGGTTTTTACCCCTTCATAAGAAACATTTTCTACCCAAATTTTAGTGGTAATAAATAATTTTTCACGAGAAACTCCAGAAGCTGTAATCCCACGACCAATCGCTTCTTCGTTCATATAAGATTGTGCTGTATCGATATGACGATATCCCGCTTTGATTGCATTGATAACCGCTTGTTCGGCTTCTTTAGGATCTGTGATTTGATACGTACCAAAACCTAAAATTGGGATCTCTATATCATTGTTCAATTTGATTACTTGCATTTTTTATTGCCTCCTTTTGATTTTTGTTCTTTACCTTACGCTATAAACTATGTAGCCTATCTCATAGCAAGTGTTTACTTCTCAAATTTACTGTTTTATTTCCCAAAGTTTCTCGATGTTATCCGATGTGAGTTCTCCCGATTTAAACTTGGCGATATGATCATCATAGGTATCAATTTTGTGCTGGAGTAAATCACGTGTTTTGTTCATTTTTTCTAACTTTTCAGTGATCTCTTGTAGTTGCTCTTGTAAGATTTGTTTTTGAGCTTTTTGCACGTCACCGCCTAGTTTAGAAAGTGTGGCAAATTCAATCAGAGACTCGATTGATACGCCCGCATGACGTAGACTTTTTGCTAAATAAATCCAATTAAGATCTCTTGTTGTATATACACGATAACCGTTTTTATCTCGTTCTATTGGTGGAATAACACCCACACGTTCATAGTAACGAATCGTATCTGTCGTTAAGCCAAACATTTCAGCGGCTTCTTTGCTGTTCAATTTGACTCCCCCTTTTCTTCTTTATTCCAACACAGAAAAATCGTGATTGATAATCTCAAGTAATTTAAATGTATCGTTCACAAATTCAAATTTCAAAATACAACAATTTTCTAGTCGGTCTTTTTGATTTACTTCACTGGTATGTGCCCATGCTCTCATAAATTGTCGACAAGATGCACCATGAGAAACAGCTAAAACCGTTTCACCCGCTTCTTTCATGATGCCCATTAACGTTGTAGATACTCGCTCTCTAAATTGAAACTCTTCTTCACCACCATAAGAAACAAAGAAATCCCCATAAGGTAAAAGTGGGTTTAACGCTTCATTTTCTGACTCAAAACGACCGAAGTTCCACTCTTTCAACCCTTTGACTCTTTTGTAGAACATATCGGTAACTTGTTCCAACGTATCACAAGCTCGTTCGGAAGTAGAAGCGTATGCGTTATCAAAAATGATTTGCTGATTATTAAAATAGTTCCCAGCAATTTGAGCTTGTTTAATACCTTTTGCTGTAAGTGGGGAATCACACCAGCCTTGGATTTTTTTCTGTTGATTGAACAACGTTTCGCCATGTCGCATAAGATATAAAATTTTAGTCATACGTTTGTTCTCCTTTCTATTTCTTATGATTATCTTAAACCATGAAGTGGACTCCAAGGCAAGTGTCGTCAATCCAGCCAAAGCATACGCCTTCTTCTACTGCATCTAAATATTGAATTTTTTTTGGTTCGGGTTTGATGCTAACAATGATTCAATAGCATTTTTGAGTTGCGTTGTTATGTTTTAACCAGTTTCGTAATCTTTGTCTAGTCGTGATAGGGAGTAAGTTGTCGATTTCCATTTCTATTCCTTTCGTTACGCCTGTTTTCCGTACTGCTTCAATGTTTATATTTCTCAGTTAGTTTAATTATTTCTTGTTTATACAACTCTTTTAATGATTCTGGCGCTATGACTTTCACACCATTGCTGAACATCAGTAAAAAAGGAACAATTGCTTGTTGCTGTTTCGCATAAATGATGACCTCTACATACGTATCTTTCACTTTGATCTCATCTTCAGTGTAATAATCATACAGTTTACCTAAATCTTCTTTTTTGAATTGTAGTTGAATTTTTTCTTCGTTCTTTTCTATCAGTTGCTCATTTAACTCATCAACTGGTTCGAAGACAACGTTCTGAATTGTGAGCTGGCGGATTCTAGTTATTTTAAAATATCTGAATGCTTCACGATTTTCACAGTAGCAGTAGATATACCAACTACCATTCCTCAGTATTAATTCATAGGGCTGAACCACTCTTTTAGTCTGTTCACCGTGATTATCAACATAAGTGATTATCATTTTTTTATTTTGTTTTAACGCAAGGTTGATTTGATTTATTTTTATTTTTGTTTCTGCTTCAATCGCTGGTCGATGAATCGTTGGTGATTCATAGGAAAATCGTTTTTTGGATATTGCAGTAGAATCTTTTCTTACTTGCAATTGTGTGATTTTTTCTTTGATAATATTTTGATCATCAAGAATCCCGAATAAGCCCTCTTTGACATTCAAAGCACTTAAAATCACTTCCTTCTCTGATTCGCTATAGGTATACGTACGTAACTTAAATGAGTTAATCAAAGAAAAACCACCTTTGCAACCTGAGTGGGAAACAATTGGAAAGCCCGCCATTTCTATTGTTTCTAGATCTCTGAAAATCGTTCGTTTCGTTACATTAAATCGTTGTGCCAACTGGGCGGTTGAGACAATTTCATCATCCAAAAGTAAAATAATGATCGCTAAAATCCGTTCAATTTTTTTCATGATTAATCTCCTTTCATCAATAGAATAAAAAAGACAAAACTTGCACTCTCGAGCCAGTTTTGTCCAGATATCTCATTTATTATTCCCGATACTTGATTGCTAAGCCTTTTAGAAAATTTCTAGCGTAACGATCACCGCATTCTTTATAATTTCGATGACCTTCTTTTCTTAAAATTGCGCTTAACTCACTTTCAGATACATAAACGCCCGCAAGTCTCAATACATCCAACATATCATCACTTGTAAGAGCTAAAGCAATTTTCACTTTTTTTAGTAATACATTATTGACAGTGCTTTGGTTCGTGATCAAAAATGTCGGCTTAGGCGCTACACCATTTTTTACAGGTGGTTTACCTCTTTTATACGTAATCAAGCCATTGAAAAAAGCTTCTAATGTGCGATTATTGCAAACTGTATCCCGAGGCAATTCATCTTCTTCCGGTTGCTTTGTTAATAGCACTCGTAACTCTTCTCTGGTAATTTCTAAGTCACCAAGTTTAAAAATCTTGATCATATCTGTGTCTTTAATATCTAGTGCATAACGCAAACGAATCAATATATCGTTATTATTCATCTTTCTCCTCCAGAAAACGTATCTTTATTTCTTTAGTATAAAGCTTTCTTTCATAGAATGCATCCATTTGTTTTATATTTTCTTTTATGCCAAAAAAATAAATTGAAAAGTTACCGCTTGAGCATATAAATAAGAAATCTCTGTAGTAATGATCATCTAAATAGACAAAACTTTTTAGCTCTTGTTATTAACTGACTTTGACTCAACGATCCGTAAAGAACCACTTTTGAAGCATTAAGTACTATAAAATAAATTGGTTTAAATACCCCCTAATTTTCCACTCCTCCTATTTTTGATTCGTTCAACTATCGTTTAGCGCATTCATCGATGGGGTAGACGTGTTTTTGGGAAGCTTCGGTGTCAAGCAGCCTTTTTAACTTGATAGCGAACAGTACTAAAAAGAGCTTAGTAATGTAACGTTTTATCGTTCATTAGCTAAACTCTTACTATCTAAAATCTACTTAGGTTATTTGACTGTTACAGTAAAATTATCAATTACTAAATCATACGCACCACCCGTTGTGTAAATACCAAACGTAGTATTTCCTGAAGCATCACCGACAATTTCTGCTTGATATTTTTTGGTTTTCCCATCTGCTGAGGTTGGTAAAATTTCGCCAACTTTTTTTAGATCTTGGAGTGTTTTATATTCCCCAGTCACAGATCCTGCAGAGAAAATATCTTGTCCGTCCGTTTGATAATCAAAGCTTATTGTGTATTTTTTCCCTGCTTCAAATTTTATATTTTGCGGCGTTGTTTGAAGCATTAAACCTGCGCCTTGTTTGTGCGCTTTTAAAGACCAATTGCCTGATAACACATCTGATACTTTATTGCCGTTCCAACCGTATTGTGTATAAGGTTCGTTTTTCTCTGATAAATGTATTCTTGGGTCCTCAACACCGCCAGCTTGTCCTTTGACAAACGGAAATAGTCCGATGGCTTGGGTATCTTCAAAATCTTGTTTGATAATAGTTTCAGTTGTTGTATTCATTACATCTGTTTGTCGTTCGACGATTCGAATATCATCAAATTTTGTTTTGTTGGCTCCTGCTTCTGCAGCTAAAGTAAGTATGACTTTTTTCGCATTTTCTGGAATAACAAAATCAACTCTGACATTTTGCATATATTGAGGATACTTGCTGTTAGTATGATTAATGTCTGCTTGAATATAGTTTTGAACGACAGAATTGGTGTATTCTTTTGTATATTTTTTCCCGTCGATTTCCATTGCTATGCTTGCTTTTCGGTTATGCGTTTCAGTATTTACGTAGGCGCTGTATTTTCCTGCTTTTGGTACTGTTAAGTCTTGCTTGATTGTCATCGCTTCTTTTCCAGCGTTTAGAACATAGTCACCATTTGGATCTTTCATGACTGTGGCATCCCCTTGAATGACTTGCCAATTTTTAGTTAATGTATCTTGTTCGTTGAAGCCAGGATCTTTCACTGGTGTTCCTACCCCAAATTTGACTGGTTCAGTAGTCGCGGGTTCTGCAATCACATAAGGTGTTTTCGCTTCTGCTTGAATCGTTACTTGGTTTCCTGTTATAGTAGCGACTCCTTTATCTTTTCTACCTTGATCGGTTAATTCATATACGTGTAAATTAGTTTTCCCTTGTAACTTGTCAGGAATCGTCCAAGTGGTAGAACCACCTGTTTCATTCCAGTGATATAGCTTAAGTTCGTTATTGACTGTCCATGGTAATAGATAGTTGTTCCCTTTTAATACGTCAACGTTATTTAGTGTTATGCGTTTTTGATCATTGGCGTCTTTTTGCGTCACAACTACCTTATCACCAGCGTTTGCCAGTTTGATTGTGCCATAGATTTGACCATCGGCCGAAGTTGTTGTATCCCAATTGGTAATTTGGTAATGTTGTAAGAATTTTGTCGGAATATTGATGGCAAAGGTTTTATCTTTATACGTATTGAAATTTGTTTTTCCAACCCAGCCTTCATATGCCTCAAATTCTGCTCCACCTAACAATGGATTGTCAGAAATAATCCAGGTATCTTTTTGATGATTACGGATAAAGCGCACAATATTACTATTAAACCCTTTAGTTGATGTTCCGCCATATGCTTTTTCAGCAGACCAATGATTCCAAATTGAATCATATTCTAATGCATTTGGAAATTCATTGGCAGTGATCCAGCCTAGTCCATTGATTTCTTTCCCCAATTGGCGACTTAACCAACCAGCTTCACCTTGATTTCCCCAGACATCTACATAGATGTAATCTAAATTTGGTACATTTTGCTTTAACTCTTTAAAACGATTCAAACGATTACCGCTGATCGTATCTGGTCGTTGTTTGATGAAATAAGAAGGATCTAGCCAATCCCAGCCTCGTTTTGTTGGATCGATCAAGTCTTCATTGAATGATTTTGCCTCTGGATATGACTCTGTGTCGTTGACATGTACACCAAAGATAGCGTTAAGCTTGTGTCCTTCATCGATCAATTTATTTAGCTCACTCTGGCCACCTTGACGTTTACCAACTGCACCATAATCTGGATGAGCTGAATCATGTCCTTCATTTTGATACCCTTTCAACAAGTTCATTTGTCCTAAGCCATCCGTCAGATTATACACTCGTTTTGATTCATCCAAAGTTACTGAAAATGGGTTCGTTGCCTGACTAGCAAAGTTGAAAGGAATCCGTTGATTGACTAATTCAGGCACTTTTTCTGCGCCAACTGGGTTGTTCATAATTGTACGATAATTGATTGCGGCATCTTGCCAGTCGACTTTGCCATCACCATTTAAATCTTTTGCAAATTTAATTTTCACCTCTGGTACTTCACCCGTTAAATAAGTATCTGGTGCATCAAATGGTCGATACGTCCAAGATCCGCTCCATAACGACGTCACATATCCTGCTTTTGTCTCTTTTGTTTGTTTATAAATTCGATTATTATCGCTATTATCTACAGTTCCATCCCCATAAGCATTGGTCCAAAAACTTGCGGCATAAGCATTTGTGTTCAAAAATCCGTACATATATTGTTTAGTGCCAACTTCATTTGAAGTCATTAAATTCTGGAAAGTATCGCCGTTTTTATTGCCATTATTCGCATTCGTTCCAGTATTCATGACCACACCTGAAAATGCAGCGCCCACATCTGTACTATTCACGGAAAGTAAACCTTGATTCGCAATGGCAAGCGTATGAATTTTCGTTGTTCCTTCTTTAATATCTGTCATTTTCATGGAAACTTCTTGCCCATCAGATACAGAAAAACTGGTTTTAAAACTCAATCCTAATGCCGGTACTGCTACTTGATATACCACCTTATTTTTAGTCATATACTCTTTGATAGCCGTTGCTTCATATGGTTTCCCATCGACCAAAACTTGGCTGATCTTTTCTTGTTGGCCTTTAAAAATAATTTTGTTATCACTCGGATTTTCGTAGCGAATCACTCGTGGAAAAGTAGGATCTAAAACCGCGGTAATATCAGTAGATGAGATTTTGTCTCCTGCTTCACTGCTGCCGTCATCTGTAACAGTGATAGTCGCTTTCGCTTTTAGTGCCGTTCCAGCGATAGTTCCCAATACATCAAAGCTGCCGATTTTTTGATAGGATTCTGGAGGACTATTGTCCCAAGTCACCTTTTCTTCTTTTTGATTGCCGGTATTGTAAATTGCTTTGACTGTGGTCGGTAGTGTTGGTGCTATGCCGATTTTCGTAAAGATTTTAACTGGTGTTAACTCAGTAATTTCTGGTACTAATTCAGGAAGGCTACCACTGTCTCCATTTTTGAAATAGTGATAGCTGACTGTTTTTTGATCATACCAAGTTCTGACACCGATTCGACCTGTCGTAGTTGGGATTTTGCTTCCATTTGCTAAGACTGGTTCTCCATCGTAAAATTGGGTGCCATTTAGCCAAATCGTGATTTTTGTTCCGACATATCGAACTTTTAAAATATACGTCGTATCAGCCGTTAACGTTGGTCCAGAAAGGGTATCATTCCAGGATGTTGGACTTTCAACAAGCCATTTTCCGTTCACATTATAGCCTACAAAAACCCAACTATCCTTTGAAGCACCTCTGACGATCACACCCGTTCGGCCTTCTCCTGTAGTAAATTTGAATGACGTTTCTATTTCTCCATCTGCCTTTTTTGGTGAATCTAGGTTGATTGATACCGCATTGTTTCCGACTTCTGTTTTCCGAGAAATATCCAGAGCATTGTTTTTTAAACGTCTATTTGTTCCACCAACCAAATCTTGCCAATTGCCCAACTCACCATTTGGAAAATTCGTCTGCCAATAATTTGCTACAATTGCTGAATCTGTTGTGACCTGTGATTGTGCCTGATCGCTGCTGTTCTCACCTTCATCAGCCAGAACATTCATTGTTGCCAATACAGCAGCACATGCCATTAAAGCTATGATACTGATTGATGTAGTCCACTTTTTTTTCATTCCGCTGTCACTCCCCTTATTTTGAATGCGCTATCATTTTTGCCATAAAACTTCACCTAAAAACTAGAATAAAGCTATCAGCCTTTATCCTCATTCTAGTTTTTAAGAGCCGTGACGTTCTTTTTCTACAAACCGTTACCTGTTCAATAGATTACTTCTACTTTGTCGTGCCAAGAACTTGCTGTTCGTTCTACGACTTCATTTAGTTGTTGAATATAGTTTTTTCCTTCTGTACTTAGCCATTGGTGACCAGCTTCCTCCCCGTTTTCAATGAACGGCGCCACGCCTTCTTTCCACGTTGCTCGTCCACACAATACACCATTAAATGTAGAACCCGCTTCCTTAGCAAATTCTAAGGTATCTTGGAACATTTTTGCCGTAACCCCTGCGCTTAGAAAAATAAACGGTAAATGAGTAGCTTCCGTTTGTTGTTTAAAATAAGATAGTGCTTCTGTTCGCGAATAGACAGCTTTTTGTGTGCCAATTCCTTCAACATAATTCATATTTACTGGGACTTCTACTTTTAATACATCGACTTTATACTGTGGTTTTGAAAATTCTTTCATCATTTTGATGACTTTTTTAGGTTTGATTTTTGCATATTCGCTAGAAGAGGCATCCAAGATTCTAGCATCATACGAAATTAATTCTAAATAAAATGGAATATCTTCAGCAAAACATTCACTTCCCAAACGTTCGATAAAAACATGTTTTAAATGATTGATCTCTTGGGATTCATCTGCATCATAATAAAGTAAAAATTTGATCGCATCTGCTCCAGTTTCCTGCAAACGTACTACAGACCAGTCCTCTAAAAAATCGGGTAATCTCCCTGGTGTTGTAGCATCGTAACCCGTTTTTTCATAAGCTAGTAATAAACCCGCTTCTTGATCTCTAGCCTCTGCAGCCGGGATACCATATTCTGGGTCTAATAAAATGGCAGAAGCAAATGGTGTCAATTCTTTAGAAACCATTGTTTTAAAATCAGTGATGTGCTGATCCGTTGGCTCTTCTCCTAATGCTTTGATCATTTTTTTCAATGCGCCTCTTTGATCGATCGCTAAGGCTTCAATGATTCCATCTTTTGTTGATAAACGATCCATTGCTGCTTTTTTAGTCGCCGTCATCTTTAACATTCGTTTCTCCTCGATTTTTGTATTTTAATCGTGATATTCATAGATTTTGACTCCTTTTACTACGCGATTGACAGTCCCTGTAGCAGAAGGTGTATCTGGTGTGTTGTATACTTTTAACGAACTATGAATCGCGATCGTTTGAGCAAATAAAACATATGGCAAGACCAGATACGCTTCTGGTAGTTCTGAGCCTTTCGAGTAGGTGAAGCGTTGACCAGAAAAATTAGTATCGCCTTCTACATCCAACGTCACAATGGCTGCGGCAATGTTATCTGCTTTGAGTTCTTCTGCGATATCTAGATCATATTTTCTTGTGTATGGATCATTTGCGATAAAGACAAAAACCAATGTTTTTTCGTTAACAAATGATTTTGGGCCGTGCCTAAACCCAACAGAAGAATCGAAAATAGTCACGATTTTCCCAGCAGTTAATTCAAGAACTTTTAATTGCGCTTCTCTCGTTAAACCTGCTAAACTACCCGAACCGAGATAAGCTATTCGGTCAAAGTTCCCTGTTAATAGTGCTTCGATTTCAGATTCTCTTGTAATAACTTCTTCTCCCATCTCGATCGCTTTTTGGATAAATAATACTTTTTCCTCCAAGCTACTTGTATCGAAAATCAAGAGAGCGCTTAATAACATACATGTGAAACTACCTGTCATTGCAAAGCCTAAATCATTAGATTTTTCAGGCATCAGTAACAATAAATTATTTGCATCTCCTGCTGATTCTTTAGCAAGCTGCCCCTCTTTAGCACAAGTAATCGTGATTTGATATAAGTTTTCAACCAGCTGTTTCGCCAACTTTACAGTTGCAACTGATTCTGGTGAATTACCGCTACGCGCAAAGGAGACTAAAATCGTCGGTACTTCTGCTTGTAGATAATCATAAGGATTGGAGACAATAGCTGTCGTTGATATACTTTCAAAAATAAAATCGGCTTGATTTCCTCTATGATTTAAATAAGGCGTAATTGAATCTCCAACGTAAGCAGAAGTTCCTGCTCCAGTAAAAATCACACGAATTTTTTTTCCTTCTTCGGCTGCCGTAATAGAAGCAACAAATTGCTCTATTTTTTGGCGCTGATCGTTATAATGATTGAATGCTTCTTGCCATAGAATCGGCTGCTGTTTTATTTCTCGGGTTGTGATCGACGCACCAAGTGTTTCAAGTGTTTCTGAAGTTTCTTTAAATAATCCCATTTTGTTTCATACGCCTCCTCTATTCATCTTCTTCATCAAATGCATCTGTTGCTAACAATTCATTGACCTTAATTGTATTTTCTTTTGCCTCCGCCACAAAATCTCTTTGATTTCCTAACAAGTTTGCATTAACAAAACTGATGACCATTGGCAGATTCATTCCGGCATACAATTCAAATGAGTCACCGTTCAATATTTTTTTGGATAATATATTACAAGGCGTTCCACCCAATAAATCTGAAAAAACGATAAAGTTGTCTAGTGATTGCGTGATTTCTTCAAATTTTGCTAAAAACTCTTTTTCACCTTCCTCAGCTAATAAAGGAATGGTATAAATAGTGTCTTGTTCTCCTAAGATCATCTCCGCACTACCTTTTAACTCTGTACAAAAGTTCCCGTGACTAACTAATAATAAATTGTTCAAACCTAGCGCCTCCCAATTATTTTGAAATCACACCTAAAGCAGATAGCCCAATTGAAATAATCAATACGATAAAAATTGCTTTCGTGGATGTAATATTTTTCTTCCCAAGCAACCAATATACACCTCCAACGATTGCAGCAGGCAACAAGCGTGGCATGATCATATCTACATTATTTTGAACATTGATTGTTAAATCTCCAATTGAAGGAGCCCAAGCAAAATGCACATTGATCATCGTGGCAACCAAAGCTCCAACCATAAACACACCCATTAATGTGGCAGCATTTGTCATCGCTGTTAGCCTACTTTGCATTGTTGTTACTAAAGAAATTCCTTCTTTATAGGCAAATTCCAGTTGTTTCCAACGAAATACCATAATCGCAATTTGTGCAGCCATCCAAATAAAAGCGCCTATTGGATTGCCGTTAACCGCCATGTTTGCAGCTAATGCGCCAAAAATCGTGGGAACCAAAGCCCCAAAAATCGAATCCCCAATTGCAGCAAATGGCCCCATCAACCCCACTTTGATTCCCGCGACAGAATCCTTTGCTGAAATCCCTTCTTTTTCTTCGATCGCTAAATCGATTCCTGTGATGATCGTATTTAAAAAATTACTTGTATTAAAAAATTGTGCATGCGTACGCATCATTTCTTTCAATTCTGGGGTATCATCACCGTACATTTTTCTTAATTGAGGTAAAATCGTATACAGATAGCCTGAACCTTGCATCCGTTCATAGTTCCAACCTAACTGAAACGTGAACAAACTTCTTTTATTAATTTGATTAAAATCTTTTTTCGTTAATTTATAATTAGATTTCGTCATCTTCGATCTCTCCTTCATCTGTGTCTTGTGAATGATCGTTTGTAACAGCAGGCTGGGCGATTGATTTTTTATATTCATTAAATGCCAGTGCAAAACCAATCAACGCAATCGCAAGCATTGGTAAATTAGTAAATGCTGGAGCGAAATCTTTTGCTACACCTTCAACTGCACCACCTAATAATTGAATATTGCCAAATACAGTTGTTAGAAGTGCTGTGAGCACAAATCCTAAAATCAAATAAGCTAAATGTTTTTTGACTGGTAAATATCTTAATAAAATGGCAAAACCTACAGCAGGCAAAACAGCCCCCGCAACTGATAAACCATCACCTAACCATTTTAGATCTGTGTTCAAATAACCTACAACATTATCAACGAAGCTTCCACCGAAACTAAGAGCAAAAAAAACTGGTAACGCTCTTGATAACGCCCAAGGTAATGCTCCTAATAAGAAGTTTCGCTCAATGCCTTTATAATTCATCGCTTCAATATTGCTGTCTATCCTATGAGCAAAAAATGTATTCGTAAAACGACCAAGAATATCCATTTGAA
Source organism: Enterococcus sp. AMC1251 (assembly GCF_058216535.1). NCBI lineage: Bacteria > Bacillati > Bacillota > Bacilli > Lactobacillales > Enterococcaceae > Enterococcus > Enterococcus sp. AMC1251. The sequence goes on from NZ_CM177098.1 coordinate 3,200,861, forward strand.
TCATCAAACTAGCTACTGGTACCGCAATCGCAGCAATGGCTTGCTCTGGATTCATACCTAATCCTACTGAAAATGCTGTAGCTAAAACCGTTCCTGAATTCGCATCAATCCTGGAAGCGCCGCCAAATGTCCCTACACCTAAAATCGTCAATTGCATACTTCCACCAATAATCAGACCTGCAGTTACGTCTCCCATAATCAGACCTGCCACCAACCCAGCAAAAACGGGTTGGCTAAATGCTGAATAAATCTGTAATTCATCCAAAATTTGATACCCTGCATAAAGCGTTAATAATAGAATCTGCCACCATTGAATTGCCATTGATATTCCTCCTCGTGTAATTTAAAAGTGTCGTGGGATCATTTAACTCTGACATAAAAATAGGAAAAATTGATTGAGGCGTTTTTTTACCTCACTCCATTTTTATCTTTTTTCCGAAGAGTTAGCCCAAGTACTACCTTTAGTTTAATAACCTCATAAAATCTTCAGATTTATCACTCGGTACCATTTGAGAGACTAATTTCACCCCTACAGCATCTAATTCTTTGAACGCTTCAATATCATTATCCAACACGTTTATCGATTTGGTAATTGCTTTTGCATGTTCACTTTGCGACATATTACCAACATTTATTTCTTTAATTGGAACACCTAATTCTACTAATTTTAATAACCGATCTGGCTTTCTGGCGATGATCAACAGCCTTTGTGAATCATATTTCCCAGCTAAAATATTAGCAGCCGCTTTTTCAATTGGCAAAACACTTAATTTCACACCAGATGGCGTCGCTAATTTTAATCCACTTTTTTCAATTGCATTTTCTGAAACCTCATCATCAACGACCATGATGCGGTTAATGTCTAATTTTGTTGTCCAAAGATTGGCCACCTGTCCATGAATCAATCTCCCATCAATTCTTACTGCAATAATACTCATCTTCTTCACTATCCTTTCTACATTTTTTTGTATTTTGGCTGCTTTTCAAATTTAAGTTCCGAATCCCACGCTCCTTCTGTTTCAAAGATTACGATTTCATTTACTCCTTTATGCAAAACAGACGCTGGAACATACAAAGAAAGTGTCGGACCGATATTCCAAAACCTCCCTAAGTTGAATCCATTGATCATCACCACTCCTTTACCAAATTTACGTAAATCAATAAATGTATCTCCTGGATTTTCAACCGCTAATTCATAGCGGTAAAATCCAGGTGTTCCTTCGACCCAAGATTGCTTATAATCAATGAGATTAAGCTTTGAAAAATCAATACTATATTGATCCCAATCACAGATAAAGTGCAGATCTGACATGACGCCACTACGAATCCCTTTCCTCTGTGTATCCGCTAATAATTTATGTCCGTAATTCACACGTCCCATGTTTTCAACTAAAATATCCAGCTGATTTTGTTTTTCCTTTGGTTTGCAAAAAATTTTCTCTCCAATTTCATCTTGATATTGAGTAGCAATTTTAGTTTGATTTAAGTAAAACTGAATACGATCACTTGCATCAATTACGCGATAAAATTCTTCACCTAATCGTTTAGGCTCCATTGTCCTATATAGCAAATAGCCGTAATTCTGTTTTAATTTTTCCATATTTTCAGGATATTTGCTGTGTTGATGCTGAGAGATTGATTCTACAACAGAAAATAAACTAACTTTTTCTTTCAAATGAGCTATCGTTGGCTCTAGCACTTTTTTTATAAGTGGTTCTGATTGCTCAATTTCAGGAAACAGCTCATGTATTTTTCTTTGAACTGAGAAAAATTTTTTTGTTGGATTCCCTTGTTCATCTAAAAGCGCATCGTAATCATATGACGTTACCTGCGGTAAATCCTTATGTCCTCTTGCAGAACACCCATTCATAAATCCGAAATTAGTCCCACCATGAAACATATATAAGTTGATACTGCCTTCTTTTAAAACCTCGCCGACAGCTTCCGCTAATTCTTCGGGGTCTCTTTTAATGATTTCTTCTCCCCAACGATTGAACCAACCATCCCAAAATTCCATACACATTAACGGCCATTTTTTCCCATGACGTTGATGAAGATTTCTCAGCTCGGCGAAATTTCCTTGCGCTTTTGAACCAAAATTGCCTGTGCTTAAAATATCCTTTTCCAAAAACATTCCTGCAGTCTGCGCTTCTTCCCAAGCACCATCTGAGGTAAATAATGGAACCGTAACATTGTTTTTCATCATCAAATTATAGAGCGCCAACAAGTACTCTTTATCTTCACCATAGGAACCATATTCATTTTCTAACTGCATCATAATCACAGGACCGCCTTGATCGATTTGCAGTGGACTAATTTGTTGAAACAGTTTTTCATAATAACTTGCCACTTTTTCAATAAACTTCGGATCAGACGATCGTATACGCATCTCGCGATCATTCAACAACCAAGCGGGCAAACCACCGAACTCCCATTCAGCACATATGTATGGTGAAGGACGCAAGATAACGAATAAACCCACTTTTTCTGCCAAACGTACAAACTTTTGGATATCTAATTGATCCGTAAAATCAACTGTTCCTTCCTGCGGTTCATGTAAATTCCAGGGAATATAAGTTTCTACCGTATTAAACCCTAAAGCTTTCAAATTATATAATGAGTGATACCATTCTTGTGGCCTAATTCTAAAATAATGTATAGCTCCTGACATAATCTTAAACGACTTTCCATCTAGTAAAAAATCCTCTTTTACTTCAAATGTATGCATTTTCTACCTCTCCTTTAAAGCGCTTTCAGTTAATATATTAACATATTAACTTCTTTACGTAGGATTTGTCAATAAATATCTTTTCTATTTTGTATCATGAAAAATTATGGCTATTTTTTATTATTTAACTTATTATATTAAGTAAGAGAAAAATGGAGGTCACATATGAAAATACCAAAGTACCAACAAATCAAAAATGACTTGTTAAATAAAATAAAATCCGGCGAATTTGAGCATGGCGATCGTTTCTATAGTGAGAATGAGTTGATTAAACTATATAATGCAAGTTCGATTACGGTGATTAGAGCTATACAAGAATTAGCTTCTGAAGGATATCTGGTTCGTTATCAAGGGAAAGGTACCTATGTTTCCCGCTCCAGAAAAAGAAAACTAGTTGAATTTACCGATATCGAAATTTTTGCAGGTAAAACGGAAACCGTTGAAGTCATTAGTATCGTTGAAGAAGCTGAGCCAAGAATACTTAAAGAACTAAACTTACAACCTGACCAAACTTATAGACGGATCACTCGGGTGCGTAAAGTCGATGACATCGCTTTTATTTTACATTTTACTTATATGCCAAATCAATTTATCAATCCCACGGTACAAGAATTGAGTTATTATGACTCTATTTATGAGCGTTTTAAAACAGAATTCGGTATTCACATGTATGATGAACACGCAACAGAGACAAATGAAATTTTATTTCCTGCACCAAAAAAAGCGGCTAAACTTCTAGCTATTTCCGAGAATGAACCTGTTGTTTTCCAGAAAAAAAAGACAACTTTACAGGATGGTACAATAGCAGAATATGTTGAAAGTTATAAAAAATGGGACTACTTTAAAATCGAATTTTCAACGTACAAGATGTGAGCATCGGCACATACTAGGAGCACATAAAATAAATCCTTCGTTTCTTTTATGTGCCATTTTCAACCATATGATTGAAACCGTTTAATAGTCTGCTCTAATTAAATTAATTCCAACAATTAAAATTTAAGGAGCTGTTTTAAATGATCCATTTAATTTGCCCAAATCCAGCAATTGATCGAACCCTTTTAGTAGAAAATTTTACTGCTGAGCGACCAAATCGTCCGTATAAAATAAAAGAAGTTGCTGGTGGAAAAAGCTTTAACGTCGCTTATGCGATGGACTTTGAAGAGCGAACTGTTCCTTATTGCATTCACACAATTTTAGGTGGAAGAAACGGAGACTATTTAAAAGAACTTGCCTCAACTAGAAACATTCAATTAAATATAACCGAAGTAGAGGTTAATACCCGTTTTTGCACTATTATCGTAGATACAAAAACAAAGAAAGTATATCCTATCTATGAAAATAGTTTCGCATTAGATGAGCTTCTATTAAACAAATTTACCGAACAATTATTAAGTGCCATTCAGCCACATGATACTGTTGTTTTTTCTGGTTCTCTAATGAAAGGAATGCCGGACGACTACATTGCTCAAATCCAAAAAAAATTAAAAGGACAAGATATTCACTTTTTCATTGATACCAGCGGGCAAGCTTTGGTTGAAGCATATAAAGGAAAACCGGACGTGATTAAAATCAATGATGAAGAATTAGAGGATTTAGTCCCTGATTGCACCTTCAACAAATTAGAAGATTATGCTCAATTTCTAAAATCTAAAACTGCAGCAGTCATTCCCTATTTCATCGTCACACTTGGTGAAAAAGGTGTAATCGCAAAATTAAATCAAGACGTTTATCATCTTTTTGTTCCACCTGTTCTTGTTAAAAATCCGATTGCTTGCGGCGATTTCTTCTTAGGTGGACTAGTCAAATACTTGACGCTTGGGCAATTAAAAGATATCGCTAGCTTAAAAAAAGCAGTCAGCTATTCAACAGCTAATGTCCTTAACTGGTTCCCTGAAATGAATCAAACTGATATCGATCAAATCGAACAAGAAATTATTATCAAACATTTATAAAGAAAAAAGAGCGAATTCCTCTTGACCTGATACGCGTTTCATACTTTATAGTAAAAAAAAGACAGGAGGAATCGATTTATGATACATGGCATGCTTGAATTAACAGATCGCCTAGGACTTGACTATTACTTCGTTTCTTTATCGACTGAACATGGGGTTCTTGTAATCCACAGTTTGAATAACTATTGCAAACCGATCGATAAAACAGTAAAATTGACTGAAATAAAAGGACTAACGTTTGGAAAAGAGGGCGAGCTTGATTTTATTTGCTTTGATTACGAAGGAGAACATTATCACTTTCTTGATTACAGGAATCACCTAATACCGTTTTTAAGTTATATTCTTCGCCCTGTAAGCGTTAGTTACTAGGCTTGAAAGGAGTCACTTATGGCAAATATTCGTGATATTGCCAAGTTAACTGGTTATTCAGTCGCTACCGTTTCTCGTGTTTTGAATAATCACCCTTATGTCTCTGAGGAAAAACGAGCAAAGATTTTGAAAATTATACGTGAACTTGATTATATTCCCAATGCCAAAGCACGTGATTTAAGTAGTGGGAAATCAAAACATATTGCGGTCATGATCCCATATGCCAATCATCCTTATTCTGACAAAATCGTCAGCGGTATCTTGAATGCGGCTTTTGTTGATGGCTATAAAGTAACCTTACTACCAACGAATTATAATCCCAAAATCGAGAAAAGATATTTAGATGAATTAGCTGCGAAAGTGTGGGATGGCATGATCATTACGTCAAAAAAAGTTTCTTTTGAAACCATTTCACGCTATTTAAAATATGCTCCGATTGTTTGTTGTGAAGATACGGGTGATTTTCCTATTTCTTGCGTGTCAATCAAACGTGAAACCTCCTATGTTGATCTTTTTACCAGCTTAAAAAAACAAGGGTATCATAACGTTGGTTTAACAGTTGGTCGAACTGAAAAAGAAAGTGCCAGCACCGGATTGGTTTTAAAAACTTATAAGAATATAATCGGCGATTTGGATGAATCAATGATCGTCAGAGACTGCCGTACATACGAAGATGGGATTCAAGCAGGAATTCATTTTGCTCAGCTAAAGGAACTTGAAGTGATCGTCACCAATGGCGATGATGTTGCCGCTGGTATTTTACAGCATGTTTCTCTAGATCAAGTGACGGTTATTGGTGAGGAAAACTTACTCTCTAGCAGACTGCTTAATTTTTCGACGATCGATCACCATATCGACCAATATGGTGAAGCGGCTTTTCATCTTTTGTGGGAAGAAAAAAGTAGAACAGTGTCCATTCCTTATACATTTATTGAACGCGAGTAGCAGCATCAAGCTCTATTTTCGCCAACTAAAAAGGAACTATACAATACAGCAAATGATGCGTTGTATAGTTCCTTTTTAATTTATCTCTTATGATAAGTCAATGCTTGTTCAATACAAAAAGTCAGTTCCCTGACTGGCAGTTCTTTTTCAGGATCAAGAACAATTGCTCGATTCTTAGAAAACTCGAAAACATCACTAAACAACGCTCTAAATTCCTCTACTAATGTCGTTTGACAGTGAAAGAAGACTGCGATTTTTTCAGCACCAAAACGATCGATACGGATTGGACTACCAGACTTGCTTACTTTGGTTGCATAAGAAAGCTGATGCCATTTTAAACTTTCTTCTAACTCACCAACAACAATTAAATTAGCTGCCGTATCAAAAATCAGTTCACGAAGTGCAAGTATTGGTTTTCGATACTCTTCAGGATAATGTTCTAAAACAGTTGCTACACTTATATCTGTAATTTCTTTCATTTTATCCCTCTTTTACTATTTTATAGGAATCCATCATTCACACTGAAAATCTGCCGCTTCCACGTCTCCAAGCGGATAGTTAAATTGTTCTTTTGGACTCTCGTTATTATCTGAAATACCTAACAATCGCTGGGCCGTGCCATCTGAGACAGACAACTGCTGATTGATTTTTGCTTCTGTCAAATTTGATCAGAAGTGTGATATTTCATAACAGTTTTCATTGTTTTCGATCTTAGATAATTCTTTTGTGTCCCCGTTGACGTTATGACTATAAATTAACATTTAAAGAGCGTGAGACAAAACGAAAGCTCAGTTTTGTTTCGCGCTCTAAATCCGAATAAACGGCGAGAAAAAAGCAGCGACTACGCTTCGCTCCGATCACATCAAATTCTAAGTGCTAAAGCATTAAGTTTTGAAGGCTTTGGAAATAAGCTAAACGCTTTTGTCTCGGCCTCTTTCTCCTATTTCTAAAGAATCACATGTCAGCTGAAGTGAAAACTTCCGACACGTCATCATCTTCTTCTAGTTTATCAATTAAAATTTGTAGTTGTTCTTGTTGGTCTTCTTCCAGTTCTACTAAGGTTTGCGGCACCATCGTCAGTTCGGCTTGTGCCAAAGTATAGGCGTCTTTTTCTAATGTATCTCTGACTGTAGTAAAATCTTCTGGTGCTGTATAAATTTCAAACACTTCATCCGACGTTTCCAAATCCTCTGCTCCTGCTTCCAACACATTTTCAAACATCGTATCTTCATCCACAGATAGACCCGAACGCTCAATTGCGATGTATCCTTTACGATCGAACATATAGCTAACGGAACCTGTTTCGCCTAAAGAACCGCCATTTCTAGTAAAAGCAACTCGGACATTCGTTGCAGTACGATTACGATTATCTGTCAAAGCATAAACTAAAATCGCAACACCCGCAGGTCCATATCCTTCATACGTAATCTCGTCATAATGTTCATTTTCTCCCGCGCTACTAGCTTTTTTGATGGCGCGATCGATATTTTCATTGGGCATATTGGCCACTTTGGCTTTATCCATAACCAGTCTTAGCGCCGCATTTGTAGCTGGATCTCCCCCACCAGCTTTGGCTGCCACATAAATTTCTCTTGATAATTTTTGGAAAACCTTTCCTCGTTTTGCATCTTGTGCATTTTTTCTACCTTGAATATTTTTCCATTTGCTATGACCTGCCATTGATCGTTCCTCCTATTCTAAAAGCTGAACAAGCTCATTTACCCTTGAAAAAAAAACAGGAAAAAACGAGTAAAACGCTTTTTGACTCACTCCATTGTTTATTTTTTTTCCGAAAGGTCAGCCTGTAAAGCTATATCACACTAAATAATCCTATAACGTTTACTTATCTTCTATTTTACTATGCTTCTTAATAGTTGCAACCTTTCCTCTTATTCAAACTGTTTGCTATACTAAATAAGAGGAAAATAGCCTATTGAAAAGAGGGAAAATAGTGAATATTTTTTTAAAGAAACTGCAAAAACATCAAGACAAACTAAGTCGATTGGAAAAACAAGTTTTAGCCTATATTATTGAAAATCCAGAAGAAATCGCTAAAAGCCGCATCGAGGAACTCGCTAAAAAAATTTATGTATCGACTGCAACTATCAGTCGAACCAGTCAAGCACTGGGGTATACTGGTTTTCAAGAGCTAAAATATACCCTGATCCATCATTTAGAAGAGGAACAACGGCCTATTTATCAACCTTCAGCTAATTTTTCTCAATTGGCAGAACGCGTCCAAAATGAAATCAGTGAAACGTTACGATTGGTGAATCAAGAACATCTCGACGCCGGAGCAACTTTGCTTGCCAATAGTCAACGTGTAGAATTTTTTGGTGTAGGTGGTTCGTATTCTTGCTGTTTTGAAGCAGCACGTAAGTTGACTTTTGCTGGTAGAATCGCCAGTGCTCGTGAAGATTGGGATGAGTTACGGATCGTTGCTAAACATTTAACTGATGCTGATGTTGCAATTCTTGTCAGTTACAGCGGTGAAACCAACCTTCCCTTAGAATATGTTGCGATTTTAAAAGAAAAAAACGTACCGATCATCGCAATCATTGGTTCTAAAAATAGCCCTCTTGAAGAATTAGCCACATTGGTCTTTCCTGTCAAAGTAACAAACGGTTACTATGGTGACATCGACATGAGTTCCAGAATCCCGATGCATCTTGTTTTGGAACTGTTGATTCTTCATTACATCGAAACTTATGTAAAAAAATGAAAATCCATACATTCTCTGTAAACTCTTCCATCTTTTTTGAAAGCGCTTGTTTTCACTTTCCTTCCCACGTAAACTAAAGCTATCAATAAAGAAAATATCTACTTTTCTTATCTAAAGGGGGAATAATACTATGAAAAAGACTTTTAGTTTTTGGGAATTCTTTCAAGGCATTGGAAAAACATTTATGTTGCCTGTGGCTTTACTCGCTTTTATGGGATTGATTTTAGGGATTGGCAGTTCCTTTTCTAGTCCATCAACACTTGAAATACTGCCTTTTTTAGATCAGCCTTGGCTACAAGTGGTTTTTCGCTTTATGTCTACAGTTGGTGGGTTTGCTTTTACCTATTTGCCCTTACTATTCGCAATGGCGATTCCATTAGGGTTAGCTCGTAATGAAAAAGGAGTCGCGGCTTTTTCTGGTTTTGTCGGTTATGTTGTCATGAACTTATCGATTAATTTCTATTTGACGGAAACGGGAAAATTAGCAGACCCAGATCATCTTCGTGAAGCAGGTCAAGGAATGGTTTTAGGGATGCAATCCATTGAAATGGGGGTACTCGGAGGAATTATTGTTGGGATCATCGTTTACTTGCTGCATAACAAATTCTATACGATTCAGTTACCTGATGCTTTTGCTTTTTTTGGTGGCGTACGATTTATTCCAATTATTACATCCCTTGTTATGGCAGTCGTTGGAGTTCTAGTCCCAATTATTTGGCCAATATTCGCACTTGGAATCAATAGTGTGGGATTTGCGATTCAAAAAGCTGGGATTTTTGGTCCATTTTTGTTTGGTGCAGGAGAGCGCTTATTACTGCCTTTTGGTTTGCACCATATTTTAGTTTCAATGATTCGTTTTACCGAAGCAGGCGGTACACAGATCGTAGATGGTCAAAGCGTCTCTGGAGCGTTGAATATTTTTTATGCGCAACTTCAAAGTGGGTCACCTATTAGTCCAGCTGCAACAGCTTTTTTGTCACAGGGCAAAATGCCGACTTTCATGTTCGGTCTTCCAGCAGCTGCTTTAGCAATGTATCGAACAGCCTTGCCACAAAATCGGCAGAAAATAAAAGGGCTGTTAATTTCTGGTGTCATCGCTACTTTTGTCACTGGAATTACAGAACCAATCGAATTTCTATTCTTGTTCATTGCGCCTGTTTTGTATGGCTTCCATGTGATTATGACAGGTTTAGGATTTATGATTATGGCCTTACTTCAAGTTGTTATCGGTAATACAGATGGTGGCGTACTAGACTTCTTGATTTTCGGTGTCTTACAAGGAACCTATACAAAATGGTTCTTCGTTTTACTTATCGGAGTATTATGGTTCGCTTTATATTATGTTGTGTTCAAATTTGCGATTCAAAAATTCAATTTAAAAACACCTGGTCGAGAATTAGTCGTAGAAAATATTTCTGAAACAGAACAGACCTATAAGAAAACAGGCAACTATAATGGACCACTAATTCTTGATGCCTTAGGAGGTACTACAAATATTGTTTCATTAGATAATTGTATCACTCGACTGCGCTTAGTTGTGGATGATATGACTGTTGTAGATGAACAAGCGTTAAAGATGCAAGGGGCCCTCGGGGTAATTAAACTAGATGCAAACAATCTTCAAGTCATTATTGGAACTCAGGTTGCTACGGTAAAAAATGAGCTGGAAAGCTTGATGGAATAGGAAGTAGACAGATGAAAGAAAAAATAGATTTTGATAGCATTATAGATCGAAAAGGCACTTTTTGTACACAATGGGATTATATAGCAGATCGTTTTGGTGAAGCAGATTTGCTGCCATTCACTGTCTCAGATACAGACTTTGCTGTCCCTAAAGAAATTTTAGCGACCCTTCAGCATCGGTTGAGTCATCCCATTTTTGGCTATACCCGCTGGAATCACAGTGCATTTAAAGAAAGTATTCAAACTTGGTATGATACACGTTTTGAATATCAGCTAAATAGCGACTGGATCGTTTATAGCCCTTCTGTCATTTATTCGATTTCTAAATTAATTGAATTAAAATCAAATATAGGTGAACAAATTGTTGTTCAAACACCCGCATATGATGCCTTCTTTAAAATGATAGAAGCACAAAATCGAACGCTGATTGAAGCAAAACTTCTATACCAAAATAACCATTACACTATAGACTTCAGTGATTTAGAACTAAAACTGAAACATCCTGACTGTCGAATTTTTTTATTATGTAGCCCTCATAATCCGACTGGTCGTGTTTGGACGAAAGAAGAACTTACGCGAATCATTACTCTTTGCGAAAAATATAAAGTCTTTTTGATTTCAGATGAGATTCATATGGATATTTTACGAAGTACTCAACAACACTCACCTATTTTGAAATATGCCATGAATCCAAATAATCTTGCTTTGTGTACTTCAGCTAGTAAAACATTTAATACGCCTGGATTAATTGCTTCTTATCTAATGATTCCAGATAATGCTTTACGTGAAGAATTTTTAATTCTTTTAAAAAATCAGGATGGGCTTTCTTCTACAAGTATTTTGGGAATGCTAAGTACGATTACTGCTTACAATCAATGTAGCTATTGGCTAGATCAATTGAATGATTACGTAGATAAAAACGTTCAGTTAACGGAAACCTTCATCCGAGAATATTTACCAGAATTAACTGTTGTTTCTTCTCAAGCAACTTATTTACTTTGGATCGATTGTTCTGCATTACGTTTTTCCATGAAGGAAATCCAAAAATCTCTTGTAGAACAAGGAAAAGTTGCTATTATGAGTGGTGTGACATATGGGGAAGCTGGGGAAGCATTTCTGCGCTTAAATATTGGCTGTTCGAAAGAGAAATTGCTTGAAGGTTTGCAGCGATTGAAAAAAAGTATTTCATTTTTAAAAATGAATTAAATGAAGAGAGCCTAGATAAAAACGTTTAGCCCTGAGAAACAAGAAGGAATTCACGAAAATTACTCTTCAAACTTTTGTGAATTTCAGCTTATTTCTGAAGCCTTCAAATCTAAGTGCTGAAGGCTTCGGAAACTAACTACAAGCTTTGTCTCCCCTCCTATATTTATTCTTTTTTTAACTAAATATGCCATACGTTTGCTACTGATTGACTTATTTTTTCCTCAACTTTTTGATACCAATCACAAGCAAACAAAGGACAACTGCTGTAAGTGCTCCGATAGAATCTAACATTACATCCTGAAATAGCGGAGACCGTCCACCTGTCAGCATTTGATGATATTCATCCAAACCAGCATACCCTGTTGTTGCAAGCCATGCTACAACACCAATCAAAAGTGGTTGTTTCATTTTCATATTTAATCCAATAAACCAACTACCTCCTAATAAAAAGTACGTACCAAAATGAGCCCCTTTGCGAATGAAAAACTCTATAAATTTTGCATATCCTCTCGCTTGAATACTTATTTCACTTCCTGCATAGCTAAATGAAATTCCTTTTAACTGGCCTTCGAATGGATGGTTACTGAATACTTTATCTAATAAGCCAACTTGCGATTGTTGTTCATAGGTTTGAGAAGAACTGTAAAATAAAATAGCCATGATCAAAAAGGCTATAACTATATATAAATTACTATTTTTTAACTGTTTTTTCAATTTATCACCTCGTTTCATTTACTATAATTATAGTATTTTTTTTAATTAAAATAAACAATCGCTTAATCTTTTTTTCTTGTGATATACTATAACTAGAAGAAATAGAATTAAGAAAGAAGGACTCAGGTATGACTTATTCGATCGTTTGGGATTTAGATAGTATTTTCCCCGGAGGCAGCCACTCAGCAGAATTGGAACACCGATTAACAAAATTAAAAGAACAAAGCAGTACCTATCATCAATTGATTGAACAATGGATACCAAAAAATGATGCTGATTATCAGAATTTACAGCAAATTTTAGTTTTACAGGGAACTATTTCTGATGGTTTTTCACAGTGTAGTAGTTTCATCAATGCGTTGTCTTCAGCTGACACAAAAGATAAAAAAGCTAAAATTTTATCGGGTGATCTTTTTTCATTATTACCTGCCATTCAGCTAGCAGAAACTATTTTTACTAAAAAACTAACAGAAATTTCCGATGAGCATTGGCATGCGCTAACAAATCTGCCTATCTTTGAATCGATTTCGTTTCGTTTAAATGAAATTCGCCGTGACGGCATGCAGTTATTATCTGAGCAAGAAGAAAACATTATCAACACATTGTCTTTAGACGGACTTAACGCTTGGAGCAGCCATTATGATACGATTGTGGCAAGCATTTCGATTCCATTTACAGAAGATGGTCAAACTCTCTCTCTTTCAGCTGGACAAGCTTTTAATCGGATGATGAGTGATCCTAGTACAGAGGTTCGTGCCCAGCTATTCAACGAATGGGAAAAAGCTTGGAGCGAGAAAGCACCGTTATTAGCCGATACCTTAAATCATTTGGATGGCTTCCGTTTAAGCGAATATAAACTACATGGTGTGACAGATTTCTTAGACAAACCATTAAACTATAACCGTATGCAAAAAGAAACATTAGATGTTATGTGGGCAACGATTCAAAAGAACAAACAGCCCTTTATCGATTTTTTAACTCGTAAAGCACAATTATTTGGAAAAGAAAAGATGAACTGGCAAGATCAAGATGCACCAATTATTTTAGGTGATTTAAAAGAAAAAACCTATAGTTTTGACGAAGCAGCTGAATTTATTTTAAAAAACTTCAAAAAATTTAGTCCAAAAATGGCGACATTTGCTAAAGACGCTTTTGAAAAAAGCTGGATCGAAGCGGAAGATCGTCCTGATAAACGCCCCGGCGGCTATTGTACTGAACTTCCTGAAACCAAAGAATCAAGAATTTTTATGACGTTTGGAAACTCGATCAATGAAGTCGCAACCTTAGCTCATGAATTGGGCCATGCGTTCCATAGCAGTGTGATGTGGGATCTTCCATCTCTTGATCGGGAATACGCAATGAACGTCGCAGAAACGGCTAGTACGTTCGCAGAATTGATTGTTGCAGATGCAACCCTTAAAGAAGCAGAAACGCCTGAGGAGAAAATTAATTTATTAGATACTAAGATGCAAAATGCAATTGCGATGTTCATGAATATCCACTCTCGCTTCATTTTCGAAAATAGCTTTTATGAAGCGCGTCAAAAAGGATTGCTTAGTGAAGATGAAATAACTGAATTGATGCTTGAAGCACAAAAAGAAAGTTATCAAAATAGTTTAGGAACGTATCATCCTCATTTTTGGGCAAGTAAATTGCATTTCTTTATTGATGATGTCCCATTTTATAATTTCCCTTACACATTTGGCTATTTGTTCAGTATGGGAATTTATGCCTATGCGAATAAACAAGGCCGTGATTTTGAAGATCAGTACATTGCTTTACTTCGTGATACTGCATCGATGACTTCAGAAGACTTGGCTAAAAAGCATCTTGGTGTTGATTTAACCAAACCTGATTTTTGGCAAGCTGGGATCGATCAAGTGATTAAAGATGTGAATGAGTTTATGGAATTAACAGAAGAATATATTAAATAACTTTGGCTCTAAAATGAACATGGGACTGATGAAAGTAGAAATACTTTTCTCAGTCCCATGTTCATTTTTAGATAAAAAAATATCGTTCTCTGATAGAATTAAGCTGCGACACCAAATCTAACGGAGAGGAACGATAGGCTATGCTTCATGATATCAAAAAAATATTGAGAATCATAGATGAAAACCTAACAATTTTAGCTGTTTCGTTTCACGAATTGTCCTTAGTCATGGAACTAGCAAAGCAACGTTATTCTTGTTGAAATTGTTCTCGTCATTGGACGGCAAACGCTTATTTTGTTGCCCCACATTGCTTTATCGCCAAGCATGTTTCTGGGAAGTTTCTCTCTTTATTAAAAGAAAAAATGTCTCTTCGCTTGATCGCTTCTCTGTGTTGATGGTGGATGAGTTTCGTTCCCATACTTCTCTTGAGGATAAAATGAGCTTCATCTGTGCCAATGGAGAAACCGGCGAATTGATTGATATTCTTCCTTCCAGAAAACTGAACAACTTAGTTCATTACTTTCAGAAATACCCAAATTCAAAAGATGTCCAATTTCTCGTTACAGATATGAACGCTGCTTATTTTCAATTGATTCCGCGAGTATTCCCACAAGCCAAACTCGTGATTGATCGCTTTCATGTTGTCCAACATCTGAACTGAGCCTTTAATACGTTCCGCTGAACGATTTGATAAAAATGACCTAACAAAAAAGTTGGTTATCAAAAGGCTCTTCCTTTCAATAACCAACTCTACTATTTTTTCTCATCAGTCCGATTTGACAATGAGCCGTTCTTAAATTATTAGGTTAAATTTGATTACATACGTACAGCGAAATTTGGTGTAAATGAACCAACATTGCTGTATTGAACACCCGTACTTGGGTCTCCAGCGTGGATATAACCGCCACCACCAGTGGCAATCGCTACGTGATAAGAAGCACCTGGGCTACCCCAGAAGTATAAATCTCCAGCTTGCGCTTCTGCTACAGAGATACGTGTACCAGCACTTTCTTGAGCTGTTGTAACACGTCCCAATTGACGTCCGGTTGCTGCAAATGAGTAAAAAACTAACCCTGAACAGTCAAAACTATCTGGCCCTTGTGCTCCCCAAACATATGGTTTACCAACTTGTGCTGCTGCAACAGAGATTGCAGAGCTACCAGTTGATGGTGGTAAAGTTTCTCCACCACCGCCACCAGGTCCAGGTGGTGTTACATCTTGATCTCCACCAGTTATTGGAGGTGTTACTTGATCTCCATCAGTAGAAGGTGGTGTTACAGTACCAGTATTACCAGTTGTTTCTTCAGAAGAACCAGTTGTTGATGACTCTTCAGTAGATGAAGAAGTTGTAGTACTTGGCGTAGTTGCTTTAGCTGCAGCAACTTCTTCCGCAGCTTTTTTAGCATTAGCAGCAGCTACTTTTTCTTGCTCAGCAATACGTTTTTGTTCTGCGATTGCTTCTTCTTTTTCTTTTACTAATCCAGCTTTTTGATCTTCAGCAGTTGTTCTTTCAGCAGCTAATGTTGTTTGTAATACATTTAAATCAGCTTCTGCTTTAACAAGGTCGCCTTTTTGAGCTTCAAGCTCAACTTGATTTTCTTGAAGTTCTTGTAATTTTTCTTCGTTTTCAGTTTTCTTCTTTTCAACTGATTTTTTATCTTCTTGTTGTTGTTTCACTAAGCTATTGTTTGCATTAACAATCGTAGACATAGCTGTTATACGAGTAATAGCATCAGAAACTGATTTTGAATTCAACAATGTATCCATGTAGCTTGTGCTGTTACCGTTAACTTGTACATCACGAGCTTGATTTTGGATAGCAACTTCACGTTTTTCGATACGTTTTGTTAATTGTTTGATTTCTTTTTCTAAGTTAGTAGATGTTTTTCTTAATTTTCCTTGTTGAGCTAATAATGTTTGAGCTTTTTCATTAATAGAAGCTACTTGGTCTTGTACAGTAGCCACTTGACTTTGAACATCAGCTTCTTGAGATTTCAATCCAGAAATTTTTTGGTCTTTTTGTTGAATTTTAGAGTCCACTTCATCTGCTAATGAAATTGTTGGTAACGCTACAGATGTAAGGGCTAATGAGCAAATCATTAGTAATGGCAATACACTTTTCTTCACAGTTCATTCCTCCGACTTTTTACTTATAATAAATTTGTTCATCGTTTGAGTAATTTTCATTCTTATATTGACAACGAAATCATTGTATCATAGTCACATGTCATACATATAAAAATAATGTTACAGGAGTATTTCATTTTTGATAGTTCAAAATGACAGCTGATACATTGCACTTCCGTTAGCTAAGAACGTATGAAACACAAGCTTTTTCATTGTTTTGTGGAACAAATTATTTTGAGATTAAATGTAAAGAAATAAAAACACAACATTGATTATTTTACTATACTGTATTCAACTATCTATTATAAATAATCCCCACCCACAAAACCAATAGTTATTGTGGATAGGGATTTGTTTTTTTCGTTTAAATTATCCTGGAAAACGCCATACAACAGCTCTAAAGTTTGCTGCATATGGACTTGGTGTCCAACCTGTTGTTGTTGACACATAACCAGAACCTGCTGGATTATTTGATTCAACAATCTGAACTGAACTGCCATTGACACCTACGACTAAGACTGTATGAACACCATCTAACCAAGCATCCGGGCTAAGAGAGTTTTCATATTGAACGACATCTCCAACCTGAACGTCAGACCAAGATACTTGTACTGCTCCTGATTGAGTATAGCCACTATGAGGACCACCTGGGGAAAATCTAATCCCTGCTGCATTTAACCAATTTTGTACAGCTACAATACACTCACCACTTTGCCCCCAGCCTGTTGGGTTTGTCTGACCAACAGAATTTAAAGCAATTTGCGCGGCTTTTTTCTTCGCTTCAGATACGCCACCAGTACCGATACTGCTACCGCCACCAGCATTACCGCCAGGTTTATCTATTGGTTTTGGGGCTTCTTGAATATTATTTGTTGTACCGTTCTCTTCTACAACATGGGTTGGCGCAAGTCCAGGATTTGCAGCTTGTGCTTCCGCGAGTTTCTTCGCCGCCTCAGCTTCTGCTTTTCTTTGTGATTCAGCCTGTTTTGCCTGCTTTGCTTGTTCTTGTTCTAATTTCTTTTGAGCTGTTGCTTTTTGTTCAACATATTCAGATTTTTTATTTTCTTCTGTTGAACGTTGTGCTTCTAAATCATTTTTAGCAATTTCTTGTTCAAGCTTCAATGTGTCTAAAGAGGCTTTTTTGTCTGCTAATTCTTTTGTAGAAGTTTCTAAAACAGAGACTTGTGACTCTACTGTTTTTGTCTTCTTTTCTACGTCTTTTTTATCAGAAGTTTGTTGTTCTAATAAATCATTATTTGCATTGACAAGTGTTGTAATTCCTTGAACACGACTAATTGCGTCAGAAATAGACTCAGAATTGACGATCACATCTAAATAGCTTGTACTTGTACCACTTACTTGAACGTCACGAGCTTGATTACGCATTTGAACTTCTCTTTTTTGAATGCGGACATTCAAATCTGAAATTTCGCCATATAATTTTGTGATTTCTTCTTTAAGTGTTTTTTTCTTAGCTGTTAATTCATCAATTTTAGTCGCTGTAGTCAGCATATCTGATTCGATCGCTGCTAATTTAGTTGCGGCTTCTGACTCTTTTGTTTTTAGTCCGTTGATGATTTCATCTTGTTGTTCAATCTTTGTATCGTAGTCATCTGCAACTGCAGCCATAGGCAAGCTAGCTGAGGTAAGCGCGATTGAACAAACCATCAATGTTGCTAATATATTTTTTTTCACTCTTTATTCCTCCAACATTTACTTCGTGTGTTTATAATATGTGAGTATTATTTCGATTCTATTTAATTGACAACAAGGCAATTGTACCATAGCAGTATGACATACAGATAAAAGAAATATTACAAAAATGTTTCATACCGCATAATTAAATAACGAAAAAATCTTAATATATTTTAAAAAAAAGACTATTCATTAGCGAATAATCTTTTTAAAAGATAAGAAAAAACAACAAATATCAACATATTAAAAAGCAATGTCGGGCCTAAAACTTTCGTGATAAATAATAATGGTGCTACGTTTGATATGTGAAAAATAACTTGAAGTCCCATTGCAATCATTTCGTAGGTGGTCACAAAAATAATCATTCCAAAAAACGCTGTCAACAAATTCGTATGGACCACTCGTTGAAATCGATACATCATCATTACCGTTGCAGTTAATGCAACCGTGTAAATTCCGATGATTCCGATATAATAACTGTCACAAATCATTCCCAAGACCACAGCAGTAATCAGCAAGTATCGTCTAGACAAATTGGGGATTGCCATTAAAAAGGCTAGTAACATAAAGTGAGCATTTGCAAAATAGAAGTTATCTGTTAAATTCCGCGCAGCTTGAGTTAATTGACCATCGATCAGCATCAATAAAAAGAAAACTATCGGCGCATAGTATTTAACATTTTCTTTTCGGATTACTTGCATCTTATTCCCCCGCTCCGGCTAGTCTCTTGATGATCGTCACAACGGGCACATTATACATCTCAGCATAAGGTCTGACATAAACTTCTCGATCTAAACCATAACTGTCAGGCTTCACTTTTTGAACTACACCGACAGGCAGATTAGCTGGAGAATTTTGACCTAATCCAGACGTTTGAACAATATCGCCTTCTTTGATCTCCATATCTCCTACCAATTGGCTGATAATTAATGTATTTTCCTTATCATCGTATTTTTTCAAAAGACCATAGGAATCGCCTTTTTCAGAATTGATTTGAACTGGAAAATGATTTGAATTTTGGTTTTTAGACGTTAATAGTTCAACTTTGGAAGACGATGCATTCACTTCGACCACACGACCAATTAACCCTTTTTGAGCTAAAACTGCCATATTTGGTTCGATACCATCATTTGAACCTCGATCAACGATTAATAAATCTTGCCACATATCCGGCGAACGAGTGACAACTGTTGCAGTTACTTTTTCATAATTTCCCAATGTCTCATTCAATGCCAGTTCTTTTTTCAACGCTTCGTTTTCTTTTTTTAAGTTATCATTTTGGATTGATAGCTCGCCATACCCATCAATTCTTTCTTTTAATCGTTCATTTTCACCATAGGTATTAAACAACGTACTAATTGACGATACCCCGCTAGCGATTGCTTTACCTGGAAATGAAATAACTTTGTCAACAAATCCTACACTGTCATTGACTGCTGATTGACCAAGGTTAGCTTTACCACTGTTTGCTCTGTGCGCTGCGGTCAAACTAATGATCGTAACCACGATAATCACTATAATCAGCGTGATAATTATATTTTTATTTGGATTAAATTTTTTCACATCGACACCCCGAATAATCTTTAGACTGATAGCCATAATTTTACCACTAATTAGAAGCAAACAAAAGAGCTGTGGTGCGTCTTTACGTTTTTTTATTAAATAAAGTCGTTTCCACAAAAAAGCAGAGTAGGTTAAACACCTTACTCTGCTTCAATCAAAAGCAAATTTCTATTGCTTATTTTTCTTTATTTTCTTCAGTCAATAACGCTTTACGTGAAACATTCACACGACCTTGCTTATCGATTTCAGTGACTTTTACAAGTACTTCATCGCCAAGTTTTACAACGTCTTCTACATTATTCACACGTTCATTTGCCAATTGAGAAATATGAACGAGTCCGTCTTTGCCTTTGATCAAATTAACGAATGCACCGAATTTTTCGATACGAACGACTTTACCCAAATAAACCTGTCCAACTTCCACTTCTTTTGTTAATTCTTCAATGATCTTGATTGCTTTTTTAATCATTTCAGCGTCAGCTGAAGCAATACTTACATTCCCCTCTTGATCAATATCAATTTTCACACCAGTTTCATCAATAATTCCGTTGATTGTTTCTCCGCCTTTACCAATAACATCTTTGATTTTAGCTGGAGCAATTTGGATCATTTCAATCTTCGGCGCATATTTGCTTAACTCTGAACGAGATTCAGTCAATGTTGATGTTAATTCAGCAAGGATTTCCATGCGAGCTTTTTTCGCTTGGCTTAACGCCTCTGTCAGGATTTGTTCAGTAATTCCTTGGATTTTGATATCCATTTGTAGTGCTGTGATTCCCGTTTTTGTTCCGGCAACTTTAAAGTCCATATCACCTAAGTGATCTTCTAAACCTTGGATATCTGTTAAAATCGTATAGTTTTCTCCATCACTAACAAGTCCCATGGCAATTCCAGCAACTGGTGATTTGATTGGTACACCTGCATCCATTAATGCTAAGATTCCAGCACAGATACTTGCTTGGGAAGAAGAACCGTTTGATTCTAAAACTTCTGATACAACACGGATCATGTAAGGGAAATCTGCCTCACTTGGAATAACTTGCGCCATCGCACGTTCACCTAAAGCTCCATGGCCAATTTCACGGCGACCTGGAGATCCGGCACGTCCTGTTGAGCCTACAGAAAATTGTGGGAAATTATAATGATGAATGAAACGTTTACTATCTTCGATGCCTAATCCATCAATGATTTGATGTTCACCAAGTGGTGCTAATGTCACAACAGACAACGCTTGTGTTTGTCCACGAGTGAATAATCCAGAACCATGAACACGTGGTAAAATGCCGACCTCTGAAGCTAATGGGCGGATTTCGTCTAATTTGCGACCATCAGGACGGATCTTATCGATCGTGATCAATTCACGAACCACATCTTTTTCTAGATCTTCAGCGATTTGTTTCACTTCTTTCGCCGTTTGCGCTTCTTCTTCATGACCTGCAAATTTTTCAGCATACGCTTCTTTTAATTGATCTTTGATTGCATCGATATTGACTTCACGAGTTAATTTCTCTTCTGTCATCACGGCTTCTTTCATTGAAGCGTAATAGGCATCGAAGATTTCTTTTTTCAAGTCAGCATCCACTTGCAATAATTTGATTTCCATTTTTTCTTTACCAACAGCGGCAACGATTTCTTCTTGGAAAGCGACTAATTCTTTGATTGCATCAAAACCGAAAAGTAACGCACCAAGCATATCTTCCTCAGATACTTCTTTGGCACCACTTTCGACCATGTTGATAGCCTTTTTTGTTCCAGCAACTGTTAATTCGATGTCTGTTTTTTCAGATTGTTCTACCGTTGGGTTCAATACATATTCACCATCAACACGACCTACATCAACACCTGCGATTGGTCCGTCAAATGGAATGTCTGAGATTGCCAATGCAAGAGATGAACCGAACATTGCCGCCATTTCTGGTGTGCAGTCTTGTTCTACGCTCATCACTGTATTTGTGATTTGAACTTCATTACGGAAGCCTTCAGCAAACATTGGACGAATTGGACGGTCGATTAAACGAGCCGTCAACGTTGCACGTTCACTTGGACGACCTTCACGTTTGATAAATCCGCCTGGAATTTTACCCACAGAATACATTTTTTCTTCATAATTCACTGTTAATGGAAAGAAATCAAAGTCTCTCGCATCTTTTGAAGCAACAGCCGCACTTAGTACTACTGTATCTCCATAACGAACTAATACTGCGCCGTTTGCTTGTTTGGCTAATTGGCCAACTTCAACTTGTAAAGGACGTCCGCCCCAAGTCGTTTTAAACACTTGTTTTTCTGACATGTATCTCTTCTCCTTCGATTCTTCGGAAAAGTTAGAGTGCTACTAAACAAATGAAAAGATTCAATAAAATTGAGTCCTTTTATTTGGTTAGTAGATTTATTCAAACTTTCCAAAGCTGATGATTTTTTTAGTATTTTAAGGATACTCAACCTTTGCTTTTAAATAAGCTAAAAAGCGAGGTTCGTTACGAATCTCGCTTTTCCTTTGTTTGATTAACGACGTAATCCTAAACGTTCGATCAATACGCGGTAACGTTGGATGTCAGTCTTACGTAAGTAAGCTAACAAGTTACGACGGTGACCAATTTTTTTCATTAGTCCACGATAAGAATGGTGATCTTTTTTGTGAACGCGAGCGTGTTCATTCAAGTGATTGATATCAGCAGTTAATACAGCAATCTGCACTTCTGGTGAACCAGTATCTCCTTCATGACGAGCGTATTCGCTAATAATTTCGTTTTTCTTTTCTTTTGACATTGCCATGTTTTTCACCTCTTCTTTAATAGTCATCTTCTTACTGAGTAATGCGTTGGTGATTCGCACAACCAAGTAAAAGACGGTATGATTCCATACAGGTATACTTTACAGGAAAGTTCTTTAAAATGCAAGACCAAGCTGAACTCATCCCCTGTTTTTCGAACAATTTATCCCATTCTGAATAGTTTTGTGATAAACTATATAGGCGAATAAATACATGAATGGAAAAATTTAGTTTTTGACTGGAACTGACCTAGACTTTTAAATATAAAGGAGGAATTATCCTATGATTACCATGAAGGATATTATCCGTGAAGGAAACCCAACACTTAGAGAAGTGGCAAAAGAAGTATCAGTGCCACTATCTGATGAAGATATCAAATTAGGTGAAGAGATGATGGAGTTCTTGAAAAATAGCCAAGATCCTGTCAAAGCAGAAGAATTAGGCTTACGAGGCGGCGTTGGTTTAGCTGCACCTCAATTAGATATTTCTAAACGAATCATTGCAGTCCATGTACCAAGCGGTGATTTGGAAAATCCAGAACCGACATTAAGTGCCGTGATGTACAATCCTAAGATTTTAAGTCATTCCGTTCAAGATGCTTGTCTTGGCGAGGGCGAAGGTTGTTTATCGGTTGACCGTGAAGTGCCAGGCTATGTGGTACGTCATAATAAAATCACGCTTTCCTATGTGGATGCAGCGGGTGTTAAGCAAAAAATTCGTTTAAAAAATTATGAAGCAATCGTGGTCCAGCATGAAATCGATCATTTAAATGGTGTGATGTTCTATGATCATATCAATGCACAAAATCCATACGCTTTGAAAGATGGCGTTTTAGTGATTGAATAAACAAAAAATGATCCGTACAAACCTATTTGAGTTTGTGCGGATCATTTTTTGTTACATTTAAATTGCCTTTAACTCTTTCAACGCTTTCCAAATACCATCGTTATCATTAGTATCTGTCACAATTTTTGCTTCTTTTTGAATATGTGATAAGGCATTTCCCATTGCCACACCGATTCCAGCTTCTCGCAACATTTCACGATCATTTTCACCATCACCGAACGCAATGATATCTTCACGAGCAATCCCTACACGATCTGCTAAATTCAGTAATGTCGCTGCTTTAGAACCATTCTTAGGCACGATATCTACACTTTCTGAATGCCAACGAATAAAGCGAAATTTAGAAAATTCGTGATCAAACATCCCCTCTGAAGAATCATCATAAAAAGCCAACGCTTGATACACATCGTTTTCTTTTTTGAAATTCAAATCATATTCTGGTGCTTCAAAATCGATTGATCCCATTGCTTCAATCATTTGTTTTCGACGGTGATGGTTATTTTTTTTCACATCATCCAAGCCCACATATGCCAATCCGATTTCTCTTTTTTCTACTTCTGATGAAAAACGTTGTAACTCATCTTGATCTAATAAGTTTTGATAATACTGCTCATGATCTAAAAATGCTGCAGCTCCATTACAAAGAATATAATTAGAAAAACCTAAGTCTAAAATAATATCTTGCGCCATAAATCGACTGCGCCCTGTTGCAATCGTTACAAGATGTCCTTGTTTTCTTAACATCTTCAACGCTTCTCGTGTGCTTTCCAACGGTTGTCTATCGGTTCCAAGCAATGTTCCATCAATATCAAATGCAAAAAGTTTTCTTCTCATGGCGTAATAATTCGCTCGCTTTCTATGGTTTTGACAAATATTTACTGCCTTCTCTAACAGCTAAAGGGCTTAATTCAGTCGTCTCAATCAACGTTTGAACCCAGGCCGGATCCGTTTTACTATATTGACGCAAGGACCAGCCAATTGCTTTTTGAATAAAGAACTCATCTGTAGTTTTATCATAAATAATCGCTTTTTTCAATAACGCAGTGTTTGTTTTTTCCTTGTATAATAATTGTAGATTGATTGCAATTCTTCTGTACCAAAAATCTTCTTCACCAAAAAAAGCTTCAAATAACTGAGGCATTTTTGCTAAATTCTGAAATCCCCAAAGTCCAAAACATTTACGCCACGCATCCACACTGTCCCACCAAGCCTTTTCGATCACAAAAGGCTTAAAGCTTAGCATTTCTTCCAAAGAAAATCGTTTGAAGTTGGTTGTTGCTAGATCAATTGCGGCATATTGGTATTCTCGCTCTGATTTATTATAATAAAAACTAATTAAATCAAACAACTCTACAAATGATAGTCTTTCGCTTGCTTTTAATGACTCTTTCTCTAGCAATGCGCGCTTTGGTGCCGCAACACCTGCAAAAGGAAATAAATGCTTCATGTAAGCCGACATTTGTTCTGCCTTGTCTTTATTTTTTGGAAAAACTACTTCGTTCATTCCATTACTCCTTTTTTCTACGCTTCCTTTTATCTTACTTCAAATAACTTTAAATCGCAAAAAAAGCTGAAACGGAACTCCCGTCTCAGCCTCGAAATTACTTAATCTACATAAGTTGTATCTGCATTATTTAACCAAGCATAGCCTAAACCCATCACTAAGCCCCCACCGATAAAGTTACCGATTAGTGCAAAAAACAGATTATGTGCTACGCTGCTAACAGTCATAGCCGCCATTGTCCCGTGGGAAGCGAAATACGCTAAGCTAAATGCAGGGAAGTTAGCGATAACGTGCTCATATCCTAAGAAAGCAAAGATAAAGATGATAAAAATGATTGCTGCAACTTTACCTGCATCATCTTTCATACGCATACTTACTAACACGGCTGTATTTACAACAATATTTGCAAAAATTGCTTCGACTAATATCTGTGTGGTCGTTTTATTTAATTTCCCAGCAATTGAAGTAAAGAAAAAACTATCTGGCGCTAAATCTTGATACGGAACAGTCAAAGAAATCAAATAGCCAAACAGAACCCCGCCAACTAAGTTAAAGAAAATACAAGCAAATAGAATTTTTGCTGCAAACGAGAAGTTGATTTTTTTACGATAAACTCCGACTGACATGTACAACATGTTCGATGTTCCCAGTTCAGCGTTCATATAAAGAATCATGACAAGTGACCAGCTAAACATAAACGCATAGAGCATTTTTCCTAAACCATGTGCGATATCTTCACCTTTCATAGCAATCGCAAAAGCAACTGCTGTTCCTAACGTTAAAAACATACAAGCTAGCATTGCACGAAAAGCGTAACGCATAAAACTGCTTTGGAATAAATTCATTTTTTTACTAATTGATTTGTCGATCTGCTCAAATAATGGCGACACAGGTTTCATTATATTTCTCCTTTTCAATTTGTTTTCATTCTTATATTTTCAAAAACATCCTTTACCATTCTAAAGACCCGCAAGGATTTTGTCTAGTGCTTTTTCACTGAAACACACATTTTTTCACAATATCAGCTAAATCCTCTCACTGTCAACTTGCTTTCAACCTTTTTTGACGCCTGTTTATAAAATGAAAGCTATATATTTTTGGGAAATTTAGGTTGGTGATCCTTCTGGCAAGTGATAACTATCTGGCTTTACTTAATAAAAAGCTTGAGTTCCCACTCATTTTGCGCTATACTGATCTTTGTGTAAAATAATGCAGCAGAAAAATAATAGACTCGTCAACAATTCATTGCCTTGATGTCTAGCTTCTAAAGCTAAAAAACTCAGTGATAAACTGAAAAATCATTGTGACAATACTTGTCACAAAAGTTTTTCCTTCTTACTTTCACTCATTTTTTTAGACAAGCTTTATCAGCTTTTCTTTTCAGGTTCAACTGCGTAACCACGGCTGCAAAGGGCGAAGGTTGAAGAATGAACTGAACGAATATGAATTTTTCAGAAGATTATTTTACTCCAAAAAACTTATTTTATTGGAGGAATTTTTAATGTCACGTTATACAGGACCATCATGGAAAATCTCTCGTCGTCTAGGTATCTCTCTATCAGGAACTGGTAAAGAACTAGCACGTCGCCCATACAAACCAGGACAACACGGACCAAACAGCCGTGGTAAAGTTTCTGAATACGGTATGCAATTAACTGAAAAACAAAAATTACGTCATATGTACGGTATGAACGAACGTCAATTCGTTAACTTGTTTATTAAAGCAAGCAAGATTAAAGAAGGTAAACATGGTGTTAACTTCATGATCTTACTAGAACAACGTTTAGACAACGTCGTTTACCGTTTAGGCCTTGCAACTACTCGTCGTCAAGCACGTCAATTAGTAAACCACGGTCACGTGACTGTTGATGGCAAACGCGTAGATATCCCTTCATACCACGTTGAAGTTGGTCAAGTGATTTCTGTTCGTGAAAAATCTCAAAATATCGTGACTGTAAAAGAAGCTATCGAAGCAACCGTTGGACGTCCAGCATTCGTAAGCTTTGACGCTGAAAAATTAGAAGGTAGCTTCACTCGTTTACCAGAACGTGATGAATTATACCCTGATATCGACGAAGCTCTTGTCGTTGAATACTACAACCAAAAACTTTAAGATTGATAGTAGGTTGGAAGAAACGCGCCCAACTCCAAGAAATTGCTTTTCTCTAAACTTTCATCTAATCTTTAGAAACCTTGTTCTTTCGAGCAAGGTTTTTTTACTGTTTTAGATATTTCCTATTTGTAACCCTTGATACGCTCCAGTAGTTATATCAAAAAATTTTTTATCTGTCTTACTCATTGTTGTCCTCCTCATGTTATGCTTGCATTTAATTATGACATAAAAAGGACACAATAACGTAGAATTGAATTGCTACAGTTATAACGATTATATAAACAAACAAAAAGAGCGAATTGAACTATTTTTTAAGTACAACTACAACCATATTGATTCTCTTACTTTTACAGAAACAAAAAAAATCCCATGGGTTCACTCGATTTCCATGGTTATTTTAACTCTGACAAATCGAATAGCTTTATAGGAAGTGTAATGCCTTATCAAAAAGAATTTGAATGTAATGTAGATCTCTTTTATCCTTGGTGAGGAAGATTGTTATTAAGCACAGTTAGCTAGACCCTATTAAAATCATAAAGAACGCCCACCAATTGCTTGGCCGAATGAAGACGGAAATAATAAATCAAGAAAACTACCTAAAAATATGCTTAAATAAAACACATAGGTTTAGTCTTGATTTAATTTATAACGGTCTAACGTTCTTAATAATACGAAACCAATAATACTTAAAAAATTAAAATATATTTTATTGAACAATGAATAAACCGTTCAAGGACAAAATCTACCGCCTAAATCTCCGCTCTTTTATCCTCAAGCAGGTTCGCGAATATTAAATACTTAAAAAGATCAAAATACAAAAAGAGTAGGATAAAACTAAAAATCAGTTTTGCTCCACACTCTAAATCCAAGTAAACGGTTAAAAAAAAGGAGCTTATTTCTCAAAACTAAATACGTTTCTCTGACCCCGTTAGGCTCATAATTATTTCTGCTTCTCTAATACGCCATCTTTCATTACAAATACTTCATCACAAAAGTCGATTAAACGCTGATCATGTGTCACCATAATCGTCGCTTTATTTTTTTCTTTTGTTTCCCTTGCCAATATCTTTACTACCTCGAACGCCCGATCCGAATCTAAACTTGCTGTAGGTTCATCGGCTAAGATAATTGACGGATCATTATACAACGCCCGAGCAATCGCCACTCTTTGACGTTCTCCACCAGAAATCTCATCAGGATATTTTTTCTTTAGCTTCTCAATTCCTAATTCTGTTAATAACTTGTTGACCTTATCTATATCCGTCGTTTCTTTTTTGACTTTATCCACCAAACGTAGCTGCTTTTCCACCGTTAAAAATGGAACTAAATTCGACGCTTGTAAAATAAAACCAATTTCTGAAAAACGGATCTTAGACCGTGATTTTTCATTTTCTTTACTAAATACTTGATTATTAATCTTAACTTCACCGCTTGTTGGTGTTTGTAATCCGCCAGCAAGTGTCAAAAAGGTGCTTTTTCCAGAACCACTTGGGCCGATCACTGCAACAAATTGACCTTTTTCCACAGAAAAATTAGTGGATTTCAACGCTTCAATTGTCGTATCTCCATCTAAAAACTTCTTATCCACAGATAAAAATTCAATTGCTTTCATTATAAACTAACTCCTTTCTATCCAATTGCTTTTAGTGGATCAATTTTAACAATCGTCCGAACTGAAAATAGCGCACCTAAAACCGCAATAACCAACATTATCCCACCAATTGATAGGAAAAATAGCCAATTACTCTGAAACGGAACAGCTGTTGGCAACACTAAGGACGTTCCCACTGTTCCAAGTAACCCTAAACCTATCCCAAAAATTGCCAATACAAACGTTTGTACAATAACAGAGACTGCAATGTATGAACCTGAAATCCCCTGCGCTTTCATGATTCCGAAGATATTTGATTTTTGCATAGTCAAGACATAGATGAAAATCCCTATAACAATTGCGGCAATCACTATCAAGAATCCGATCATAAACCCAAACGTCAATACCTGAGCGCTATATCCAGGTAATTCATTAATAAATTTTGCAATACTGTAGCTAGTCAGATCATCTTCATTTAAGTGAACATTTTTTAGTGAACCATCCTTTGCACGAAAAACGATCGCATTCACACGAGCATTTTCAGAAGTATCATTTTTTTCAAAACGAATCTGTTGAAAAGCATTTGTTGATACATACAATACTGGTGCAACGTTAAATTTTGCATTGTCTGTAAAACCTACAACTTTGAGCTTTTTATCACTAGCAGATAGTTTTATTGTGTCCCCAAGTTTGACGTCGTTTTCTTCTTTCAAACTATTATCCACAACTGCTTCGTCGTCGTTCGTGAATGGTTTCCCTTCAACAATATTTGGCATTAAAAATTCCTCTTTGTTGATACCAAAAAAGCTAGCATTAATTTTTTCTGCATTCTTTTTATCCAATTGAATTACCGCCGCGGTTTGCCCTAATGAAGCTTTTTCTTTTGCTTCAACTTCATCTATTGATTTAATTGGGATCATCGACATATTGATATTGGTATTCGATTCATCTGACAACACGATGCCATCAGCCTGCCATTTATCCACTGCCGTTCGATTATCTTGTGCCAATCCATACGCTAATCCCATTAAAAAGAAGACCAAGTAAGAAATCAAAAACATTACACTAATAATCAGTGCATAACGTAATTTTGAGCGCGTTATTTCATTCCAAGCTAAAAACATAGTTCCCCTCCTCCTTATCGACCGATAAGTTCTATAGAAAGTATAGCAAAATTTAGAAATGACAACAAAATATTTGCTTCGGTATCTCTTCAAAAAATAGAAAAGCATAATTTTATCAATTTTTCTTCCCATTTATCAAAGATATTCTGATATACTAAAAAAAACAATAAATAAAAAGGAGTTTATTTATGAAAAAGAAATATGGTACGCTTTATAGCGTAATACAGTTTGCACTGATTTTACTATTTATACTTTTTTTAAGAACATTTATTTTAACACCTGTACAAGTCGTTGGAATTTCGATGGAACCAACTTATCATGAATCCGATCGTTTGTGGCAAACCTCTTTGATTAGTCCAAAGCGATTTGATATCGCAACTTTCCCCAGCCCGCGTGACGGAAAACGAATTGTTAAGCGAGTTGTTGGATTGCCTGGTGATACAATTCGGATGGAAAATGACCAATTGTACATCAATGATAAGAAGTATGACGAGCCTTATTTAGATGAAGAAAAGAAAGAATTGACGGATGGTCAACCTTTGACAGCTAACTTTACTTTATCAAATAGTGCGGCAGGTCCAGCAACTGTTGTTCCAGATGGAAAATATTTTGTGTTGGGGGATAATCGCAGAAAAGCGGATGATAGTCGGTATTTTGGCTTTGTAGATAAAGAGGCTATTGTGGGTGTTGTTTATTTCAGATATTATCCGTTAAATCAGATAGGTGTACAGTAATATAAAAAAGAAACTCTGTCAGGATAGTTATTCTAACAGGGTTCCTTTTTTAAGATACTATAGCTTTTACTACCTAAACTGCCTCGTTTGTTTATAAAATAGCTCCTCAGTTTGAGCGTTCCTTATAAAGCATAGACCTCTAGTTTTTTCGTCCTCTTTGACTAGCTTATTCTACTTCTTTCTGCACCTTAATCGCCAACTGATATAAAGGCAATAATTCTTCATAAGTCTGCAACATATACTCAAGAGCTTTTTCTGGGTCATTCAACAAATCATCTGTCTTTCTAATAATTCGTCCAATTTGACATTCCCCTTTTTTTACATCACGAAAGCGTGTTAACTGTTTCGCTAAATCAGCTTCATTCAAACGTTCGATCTCAGGTTGTGTATGATCGATCGACAAATAAAAGTCATCATCTAATTGTTCAAATAATGCTTGATTCTCTAAAAAAGCTTGCGCAATCGCTTTTTCATTTTTAGGATTATCAATCAATGATAACCACATGAAAAGATAATCCGGCCATATCCCTAATTGAAAATGAGCTTCCATCTTATAGCCACGCTTTTTCTGACTTAAAGCAGACCACGTATTTTCAGGTGGGTAAACCGTTCTACGCCGATGTTGAGCGATATGCACAAAAAATTCTGTTTCGATTTTTTTACCTAATTTTTCAGCAAAATAATCATCTAATTCTTGAAATTTTGGTTGAATGGTTGAACGAATACCAGTCATTCTTGGCTCTAAGCCTTCTATTTTGAAAATCTCAAAATCTTTTTCAGTAAACATTAGCATGTATTCATTTCTCCTTCAAGTGATTCTGTGGGTTAGTTGTGTAATTTCTGCCACTCTTCTAAAGTGATACCGAGCATCATATCTGTAACAACTTTCTCCTTCCACATACGAGCATTCGGGATTCTACCTTCTATTTTCATGCCAATTTTTTCCATCACACGACCAGATTGAGGATTGTCAATATCATGAGTTGCAAAAATCCTCATCAATTGTAATTTTTCGAATCCTAGACGTAAAATTTCACTAGCCGCTTCAGGCATATAACCTTTACCCCAAAAATCTCGATTCAATGCGTAGCCGATTTCTGCAATGTTGTATTGGTCTTCTACACGTAAATCGACCGTTCCGATAAGTTTCTTTGTGTCTTTTAGTTCAATCCCATATTTTCCTAACGGCGCTGACATAAAATAATTTGAAATACTTTCTTTTGTGTCTTTAATAGACTGATGAACTGGAAAAACATAGGTAACAGTTTTTTCATCTGATGCATATTCATACATATCTTTTGTATCATTTAGCGTTATAGGGCGTAGCTTTAAACGTTGCGTTTCTAAAACTTGATTCTCTGCAAAAATTAAATTCCGATTAATAAGGATTTTCATAATTACACCTGCTTTTCATACTACTTTACAGAAAAAAACATTCCAATACAAGAGGAAAAATAAGTCTTTTACAATTAATTAGTTACTGCTTCTTCAATAAACGCTTTAACTTCTGCTTGTTTTCCTTCACTAAGCAGTTGAACGATTTTACTTCCTACGATCACACCCGCACAACTTTTTTTTAAACGCATAACATGTTCTTTAGAAGAAATGCCAAATCCTGCTAGAACTGGCTTATCACTGATTTTTTGGATATATGCTAAATGCTCATCTAACGTTTTTTGATAATTTCGTCCAACTCCTGTTACACCATTGATTGCTACCGCATAAATAAATCCTTCTCCTGATTCTACCAACTCAGGAATTCGTTTTTTGGGTGTGGTTAATGCAATCAACGGAATCAATGAAATATCACTATCTTTTAGCAATGGTATTACTAATTTTTGATGCTCATAGGGTAAATCAGGAATAATTAATCCTTTTACATCTGTTTGAGTTAATTCTTCAATGAACGTTTCTAAGCCATAGGAAAAAATTGGATTAAAATAGGTCATAAGCACTAACGGTGTGGTTGTTTTTATTTGTTTTAGCTGTTGAATTATCTTTTTCAAGGTTACATTTTTTTCCAATGCTCTTAGACCAGCTACTTGAATAACCGGACCATCCGCTACTGGATCAGAAAACGGAATCCCTAATTCGATTGCACTTGCACCAGCATCAGCTAATAGCTGAATTTCATCTGCTAATTGATCCAATCCTTGTGCACCTGCCATGATATAAGGAACAAAAATCGTTTCGTTCGCTTGTTGTTTTGCTTTCAATTGTCTCGTTAATGTTTTCATCGGTTCCCCTCCTGTTCAAACAATCCTTTGATTTGCTGTACATCTTTATCCCCACGACCTGAAAGGCAAACGATGATTTGTTTATCCGAGCCAAGTTCTTTTGCAACTTTTAGTGCATGACTAACGGCATGAGAACTTTCTAGAGCTGGAATGATTCCTTCTGTTTGGCATAAAATTTTAAAAGCATCTAATGCTTCTTGATCCGTTACTGATTCATAACTTGCTCGTTGCGTTTCATTTAAATGACAATGCTCTGGTCCAATTCCAGGATAATCCAGTCCTGCTGAAATCGAGAAAGCTTCTAAAATTTGTCCATCATCATCTTGTAATAGCTTCATCAGTGCACCATGCAATACGCCTGTTTTTCCTTTAGTGATCGATGCTGCATGTGATGCTGTATCTAATCCCACCCCTGCTGCTTCAACACCAATCAACGCGACATCATCATTGACAAACGGATAGAATATTCCCATCGCATTACTACCACCACCAACACACGCAACAACTGCATCTGGTAATTTGTTTTCTACTTCTAAAAATTGGCGTCTTGCTTCAATTCCAATAATACTTTGATAATCTCGGACGATTTCAGGAAATGGATGCGGGCCTAAAACAGAACCCATCACGTAATGAGTATCTTCAACATTAGCGACCCAAAAGCGTAACGCTTCGTTTACCGCATCTTTCAACGTTTGGCTACCTGACGTCACATTTTCAATTTTGGCGCCTAATAATTCCATTCGAAAAACATTCAACGATTGACGAGCCACATCGACCGATCCCATAAAAATCGTACATTCCATCCCAAATAAAGCCGCAACTGTAGCAGTGGCTACGCCATGTTGCCCTGCTCCTGTTTCAGCAACAACTTTTTTCTTACCCATTTTTTTCGCTAGCAAAATTTGTCCAATCGTATTGTTGATTTTGTGAGCACCCGTGTGATTCAAATCTTCTCTTTTTAGATAAATTTTAGCGCCACTCGCTAAATCGGTTAAACGTTCTGCAAAATACAACGGATTTTCCCGTCCAACGTATTGTTTTAAATAATAATTTAGTTCTGATTGAAATGCTTCATCTTTTTTTGATGCTTCATAAACTTCCTCTAATTCCTTGACGGCATACATCAATGTTTCGGGGACAAATTGTCCTCCGAAATCTCCGTAAAACCCTTGGACTGGTTGATTATACATAATTTTCCTCACTTTCAATTTTTATCTTTTTCTCGAGAATCTAGCCCGCAAAGCTAGATAGCTTTCTCTAAAAAAGCGATGATTTTTTTTAGATCTTTCTCTCCGTTACTTTCAACTCCACTGGATACATCGACAGCGTATGGGTTAAATTTTTGTTTGGCTTGTTGCACATTTTCTAGAGTTAGACCACCTGCAATAATGATTTTTTTATTTTTGATAGCGCTAGTGTCTAATTGTTGCCAATCGAAAACTTCGCCGTTGCCACCGACAAATTGTTTGGGCGGTGCATCGAAGAGTAGAAATTCTGCGGTTGTTGCTTTCATGCGTTTTTCTTGCTCCTTTCCGTCAACTTGTATCGCTCGAATCAATGGTATAGAAAAGTTTTCTGCTGTTAATGTTCCATGAATTTGTACCATATCAAGACCTGCTTGTTGGCTAATTCCTTCTACTTCTGATTGGCTTGGTGAAACAAAGACACCTACTTTTTTTACATTTTTTGGAACATTTTTCGTGATCTCTTTGGCTTTTTCAGGTGTGATCTGACGTTTACTTTTAGCAAAGATAAAACCGAGATAATTTGCTCCATGTGCTACTGCTACGTCTACCTGTTCTTTGGTTTTCAATCCACATATTTTCACTTTCATCGCAAGACCTGTAATTCTTTGACTTTAGCTTTCGGATCATTTTCTCGCATCAAGCCTTCTCCCACTAAAATAGCTGGATAGTTTTCTTTCACAAGAGTGACTTGTTCGTTAGTTGAAAAACCTGATTCACTGATATAAACTGCATTTGTGTTTTGTTTATTCCCCAATGTTTGACTCACTCCGATCGAAACAACAAAAGTTTTCAAATTTCGGTTATTCACACCAATCAATTGTGCCGATAACGCTTCAGCAATCCTCAGCTCCTCTTCATCATGGACTTCTACTAAAACTTCTAGGCCTAATGCTGTTGCTTTTTTATACAATTCTGCCAATCTTCGATTAGACAAAGCCGATACAATCAGTAAAATAATCGTTGCCCCAGCATTTCTTGCTCGAATCAGTTGTTTTTCATCAATGACAAAATCTTTGCATAAAACAGGGATCGTCACTTGTGAAGCAACTTGCCTTAGGTCGTCGATAGATCCTTTGAAGAAAACTGCATCTGTTAATACAGAAATTGCTGTAACGCCTGCTTGTTCATATGCTTTTGCCTGTTCGATCACGTTAACGGATAAATTGATTGCACCTTTGGACGGGGAAGTTCTTTTGACTTCTCCAATGATATGCATTTTTTCAGGATGATCTTTGACTTGCTGATAAAATGAGTCTGTTTTCCGCAGTGGTTGAACTCTTTCCAACGGCATCACATTCACTTCTTGTTTCTTTTCATTGATAATTTTTTCTAAAAAATCCATTTAAGCAACCTCCTTTTGGACTTGGATCAGCTGTTGCAGTTTATCAAATGCTGCACCGCTAGCTACACATTCTTTCGCTAATATGATTCCGTTTTGAACAGTTGATACTTTTCCATTGCTGAAAAAACCTAAGCCAGCATTTAATAAAACAGTATCTAAATAGGGACTTGCCTGATTTTTCAAAATAGATAATAGTAGCTCAGTGTTTTGCTCAGCATTTCCACCACGAATCGCTTCTATGGGAAGACGAACAAATCCAAACGCTTCCGGTTCGATCGTATGCATAGTGATACGCTCTTCTTCTAACAAAGCAAAATGTGTTGTTCCAGCTAGCGTTGCTTCATCCAATCCACCTGAACCATTAACCACCACCGCCCGTTTACGTCCTAATTCCCCTAATGTTTTTGCCGTTTCTTCCAACAAATCTCGTCGATAGGTTCCCATTAATTGCGAGTTCAAACGCACTGGATTCGTCAATGGACCAATCAAATTTAAGATTGTTGGAGTACCCAATTCTTTACGAACGTTCATGACATATTTCATTTTTGGATGTATATGAGGCGCAAACAGAAAGGCTAGACCGACTTCATTTAATACAGTACTTAATTTATCTGGTGAAAGGGCAATGTCTACACCTAGACATTCAAAAATATCTGCACTACCCGATTTACTGGAAATACTGCGATTGCCATGT
The DNA here is from genome assembly GCF_058216535.1 of Enterococcus sp. AMC1251. Lineage (NCBI taxonomy): Bacteria > Bacillati > Bacillota > Bacilli > Lactobacillales > Enterococcaceae > Enterococcus > Enterococcus sp. AMC1251. The sequence goes on from NZ_CM177098.1 coordinate 3,236,701, forward strand.
TTAGCGACCGTTACACCGCCTGCAGCTAAAACAAATGCTGCTGTTGTACTAATATTGAAACTATCTGATCGATCGCCACCGGTTCCACAATTATCCATGACATTTTCTTTTTGACAATCGATAGTTACCGCTTTTCGCTGAATCGTTTCAGCGATTCCTGCCATCTCTTCTGCTGTTTCTCCGTTACATTTTAATGCCGTTAGAAACGCTGCAATTTGGCTGTCTGTTAGTTGACCTTCAAAGATTTTTTCTGCTACTTGCTGCGCCTCCATACGTGACAAATGTTCCTTTCTAAAAACTTTCTCAAATAGATCTTTCATATCGTTGTTCCTCCATGAGTTGGATAAAATTTTTAATCATCACTACACCAATTGACGTTTCGATTGATTCTGGATGAAATTGAAGACCAAAAACAGGATATATTTGATGTTCGATCGCCATGATTTCCTGATCATCTGTCGTAGTTGCTGTAACGATGAATTCTTTTGGTAGTGTTTTTTGATCGATTACTAATGAGTGATAGCGCATAACGGAACGTTCATCGGAGATTCCTTTGAAAAGTCGACTGGCCTCATCCGTTATAATAACGGATGGTTTACCGTGACGAATTTCTTTAGCTCTTATCACTTTAGCACCAAATACTTCACCAATTGCTTGATGCCCTAAACAAATACCTAATAATGGTTTCTGTTGGTAAAATTGCTGGATCACTTCTTTTACATAGCCTGTTTCTGCGGGCGTTCCTGGTCCTGGTGAAATGACAATTGCATCAGCTTTTTTTGCTAAATAAAGAACATCAGCTGAATCATTTCGAACGATCACTACATCGTGGTATTTCCCAATCATTTGAGTAAGATTATGTGTAAATGAATCATAATTATCGATCAATAAAATCATTTTCCCACCTCCAAAAGTGCTTTGGCTTTTTGCAACGTTTCTTCATATTCTTTCGTAGTATTTGAGTCATAAACAATACCAGCCCCTGCTTGTACATACGCTTTATTTTTATGGATGACCATCGTTCTTATCGCAATAGCAAAATCGGCTTGGTCATTTTTAGATAAGTAACCGACAGCTCCCGCATAAATATTTCGCTTGACTGGTTCGATTTCGTAAATACGCTGCATCGCTCGAATTTTCGGCGCACCACTGACTGTTCCAGCGGGTAGCGTTGCTTTTAACGCATCCATCGCAGTCAATCCTTTTTTCAATTTTCCTGTCACGACGGATACTAGATGCATCACAAAGCGATACTTTTCAACGATCATATAAACAGGGATGTCCACAGAGCCAATTTCACTCACTTTACCAACATCGTTGCGCCCCAAATCAATCAACATTAAATGCTCCGCACATTCTTTTTCATCAGTGAGTAGCTCTTGTTCTAAAGTCAAATCTTGTTCCACCGTTTGTCCTCGCTTACGTGTGCCTGCAATTGGATTAGTTGTTACGATTTGGTTTTTAACACTAACTAGACTTTCTGGAGATGATCCAATCACATACGTTTCGCTAAAGTCTAGAAAATACAGATACATTGAAGGATTGGTAACACGCAATCTGCGGTAATAATCGAAAGGTTCTTCTTCAAAATCAGCTGTTAAGCGTTGTGAGGGAACCATTTGGAATAAATCGCCTTGCTTTATAAAGCCTTTTACTTTAGTCACTACTTGTTCAAAGCTTTTCTTGGTAAAGTTACTTTGGTAATTTAATTGTTTTAAATGGATTTTTTTATGTTCTTCTTCGTTTGGCGTTTGCAGTTCCTTTATTTTTTTCTTGATTGCCTCGTTTAATACTTCTTCACTTCGTTTGGAATAGGTATTCGCTTCGACCAAAAAAATTTTTTCACCGACATGATCAAAAATCAAGTAAGAGTCGTATAAGTAAAAGTGAATATCAGGAACATTCAGTTCATCAAATGGCAGATCACCTAAGTCTTCATAGCACGCGATTACATCATAGCCAACATAACCAATCGCACCGCCTTGAAAGGGAAGATCATTTAGGTATTTTTCATTTTTCAAAACATACTTTTCAATTTCTTTTAACTGATCTTCTACGTTCCTGGTTTGCCCATCGATCGTTAATTGATGACCGAAACAAGTAATGTCAGAAACAGCATCCCAAGCAATGACCGAATAACGCCCTTTGCTTTTATCTCTGGGAATACTTTCTAAAAGACATTTGTTACTTCCTTTGATTCTTAAGAATGCGGATATCGCCGTTAGATAATCTGCTTGGATTTCTTTGATTAATTGCATGTGATTTCCTCTTTTCTTGGATTTTATCGGTAAAACAAAAAGCCCTCACAAAACAGACTTCTATCTGTTTTGTGAGGGCGAATAATAGTATCCACGGTACCACCTCAATGAAAAGTGTCTTTCTTTTGGTAACCCTTAGTAACTTTATATTATTCAACGTGAACGTCATGTAGTTACTTATCGTTGTTTGGATCACGTTCGCTATTCCTCGTCTCAGATTAGAGCGTTTGGTGATTCCTAGTAAGGGTACTTTTCTCCCTTTGCACGCCTTGTCTTGTGCATCATCGAATCACTTCATTCTTCGTGATTTACAATAATGAAATCGAGACAAAGTGTGGTGATGAACAACAAAAGCCCTCAAACCACACAAAATCTGTGGTTTGAGGGCGAAAAATTCACGGTGCCACCTCAAGGTTGAAAGAAATTCTTTCCTCTTATCAGTCGTCTATCAACGACCTTACTCTATAACGGGAGTTCCCGAAAATGCCTACTAAAATTCAACATTTCGCTCGAAAGTCCATTCACAACCCATTCCTTACTGATTCGCAGTCCCATCAGCTCTCTGAAAAGTTCCAGTGTTGCTACTCCTCTTTCTCAAAGCTTTGCTATTGAGGACAATCATATTAGAAAATTCTAATATTGTCAACTATTTTTTATATAAAACATAACTTTTTCTCAAATTTTTGATTTACGTGTATTTTCTTTAATGATCTCTACGATGGTTTTCGCTGCTAATTCCATTGACTCAAGCGTGATAAATTCATATTGTCCATGAAAATTTTCGCCACCTGTAAATAAATTAGGAGTCGGAATACCCATGAACGAGATTTTTGATCCATCGGTTCCGCCACGAAAAGGTTGGATATCCGGTTTGATCCCTAGATTTTCCATTGCGTTAACAGCAAGTTCTACAGGTGTCATATCTTTTTGGATGATCTCTTTCATGTTGTAATATTGGTCTAGAAAATTGATTGTGATCCGTTCTTTGTCAAAAGAAGTATTCAATTCACTGACAATCTCAGCCAATCGGTGCTTTCTTTTTTGAAACAGCTCCTTATCATGATCTCTAATGATATATGTCAACTCAGCATGATCCAAGCTGCCAATAAATTTCGTCAGTAAATAAAAGCCTTCATGTCCACGTGTTTTTTCTGAAACTTCTTCTTTAGGCAGCTGCGCATCTATTTTCTCACCCAATTTAATGGCATTGACCATCGTGCCATAAGCCGTTCCAGGATGGACACTTGTACCTTCAATTGTGATAACAGCTTGCGCCGCATTGAACGTTTCGTATTCAAAGCAGCCAACTCTTCCGCTGTCTATTGTATAGGCAAATGCTGCTGGAAAATTTTCTGCATCAAAACGATCCGCACCACGACCGATCTCTTCATCAGGTCCAAAAGCTAGTAATACTTTTCCATGTGGAATTTCGGGATGTGCTAATAAATACTCAACTGCATCTATGATTTCCACGATTCCTGCCTTGTCATCTGCACCTAATAAGGTCGTGCCATCTGTTGTGATTAAGGTTTGACCGATATAGTCTTTCAGATTCGGAAACTCCTCAGTCTCCATGATGATTCCTAGTTTTTCATTCAATACAACAGCTTGACCATCATAGTTTGGAAAAATGTTTGGTTGAATATTCTCAGCATTGTAATCTGCTGTATCCAAATGAGCAATAAACCCGATCGTTGGCACATCTTCATTTGTTGTTGCAGGTAAAATAGCCGTTAAAAAACCATTTTTTTCATTGTAATGAATATCAGAAAGCCCAATTTCGGCTAATTCTTTTTCAATGATTCTTGCAAAGTCCACTTGTCCTGATGTTGTCGGAACTGTTTGACTCGCTGCATCAGAGCGAGTATTGACTTTAACATATCGGATAAATCGTTCTAATAATCCAGTCATTCTATCCCTCTTTCATTTTAACAATTTAACTAAGGTAACTTCTCTCACTACGTTCGCCAAGTATTGTTCATCATCTACTCTGGCATAGCCAATCATAGTCCTTCAATTCTTAGAGCTTTAGCTCTTAGAAATTGATGTGATCGAAACGAAGTGGCGTGATTCACTAGTAAGGTAACTTCTCTCACTACGTTCGCCAAGTATTGTTCATCATCTATTCTGGCATAGCCAATCATAGTCCTTCAATTCTTAGAGCTTTAGCTCTTAGAAATTGATGTGATCGAAACGAAGTGGCGTGATTCACTAGTAAGGTAACTTCTCTCACTACGTTCGCCAAGTATTGTTCATCATCTACTCTGGCATAGCCAATCGTAGTGATTCACAACAAAAAACTCTCATCCTATAAAAGGACGAGAGTTTTAAACTTTCGCGGTACCACCTTCAATTGACTTAACTAATAAGTCCACTCTTTCAGTACAACTATACTGAGACGCTGTAACAGGCGTACCTGAATGGATATTAACGTGTTCGATCCATTTGTTCAAAGGCCATTTTCATTTCCATCTTCACTGCCTCTTCACACCATTCGAGACTCTCTTTGAGTTATCTGAAAAATACTTTCCTTATCTTCACATTTAATTTTAATAGATAATGTATTACATGGATTGTAGCATATACAAATAACGAGCGTCAACTGCTATTTTTCAAACGTTTTCTTTTTCTATATCGCTTGTTTTTGGCATTGGGTATCACTTGATTATACTGGCTTTTAAACGGTATTAAACACTGATCAATTCTATAAATTTATTTCGCCCAATGACTTGAATCAATAATGGCATTCTTGGTCCGCTATTTTTTTTCAATGTCAATTGATAAATCGCCTGAAATAATTCTTTTTGTTTCGCACGTCGTTCTTGTTTATCTTCTGACTTTACCAAGTCATAGACTGCTTGCATCAAATCATCACCTATTAGATCAGAATTGTTTTTTAATAATTCTGCTAGTTGACCAAGTGTTTTTTTAATATCGTCAGATAGATTTTCAAAATAGTCTTTATCTTGTTCTGTTTGAATCGTTAATAAATGACCTTCAGCATCATTTTCAATCCAACTGGCTGCTCTAGGAACAATATGATTTAGTTCTTCATCCGTGTATGGTGCTTCCTTCAAAAGAATATCTTTAGCCATTTTTTGGTCGTTATTTGTTAAAGATAAGATGCTAACTGTATGCGAAAACGAGGGATACTTTTTTTGAAGATCGATTTTAGTCAATTTTATTATTTGTTCCGTTAGTTCATCTTGCACTGAATTACTTTTTACTTCTGATATTTTACGTTCAAATTCCGTATAATTTTTCAATACATCATTATCTAAACCAATATCAAATTGAGCTTTTGGTAGATATTTTGCGTAAAGGTAAAATATCAATTCTGGTGTGTATATAGCCAACAAATCTGTTAGAGTCAAAATATTCCCTGCTGAGCTAGACATTTTTTGTGTTTGTCCTTTGATATTTATAAAATCATAAGGTTCGTAGCTTGGTGCTGTATAATCAAAAATATTTGTAGCTACCATTTTGGCTACATCAAAGCTGCCATTTTTTGAAGAATGATCTTTTCCTCCTGGCTCAAATACAACACCTTCAAAATTCCAACGCATTGGCCAATCGACTTTCCAATGGAGTTTCACCTTCTGTTTTTGACCGATGATTTGCGAACCCGAATGACCAAAATGACAAATATAATCAATCGTTTTCGTTTCTACATCATAGTTTGTAATCGTTGTATTATCATGCTCACAAAAATCACAATACAAAGAAATTGGGTAGTACTTTTCTCGTGCCTCTTCACTCGGCGCTTCGGTTCTGAATGTTTCTAAAATATCATAGATTTCTTTTCTTTTCTCCATAGCTATTGCAATATATTTATCGTATACGCCGGATTCATAGCGTTTGGTTTCATATATATATTCAGGTTTAATACTCATTTTTGCTAAATCAGCTTCAAATCTCTCTTCAAAAAATGAGCCATAACTTTCTTTATTGAAAGAGCAAGAGACTTTTGTATATGGACGTCCAATCTGTTCTTCATTCACACCAGATACATTTACTGGGATTTTTCTTAAACGATCATAATCATCCCAAGATAAGATAAATCGCGGATTCCCTCCTAATTCTTTCAAAGCTTCCGTCACAAAATAAGTAGTCACAATTTCACGGAAATTTCCAACATGGATATAACCAGAAGGACTGACCCCAGATGCGCAAGTCAACTCGCTCTTATTTGGATATTTTTTTAGTAACATACTCGCTGTTTCATAAGCCCAATGCATACTATTACACACTCCTTCATAATCATTGATTTTTTTGTTATTTTTTCTTTAAGTTTTCCACTGAGACAACAAAAAACGAACTGTATAACAACAATAAACTCGCTCTTTGAGAAATGCCAACATAGCTACTTATTCTAGACAGTACGACCATTGAAAACAATGCTCCAACAAACGTTATACTGGAAAATAGAATTAATGATCTTTTTTCTTCGAGAATACTTAAATAGATGAAAATAAATGCGCCTACCAATAGTCCTGTAATTCCTATCCCTGATCCATATAAATGAATCATGGCTAAAATCCCTCTCTGGTTTGGATCACTCACATGGTTCGCTACTCCTGAAACAATGCAATCCGAAATTGCAAATGTCGCAATCGATACCCCTAAAAAAATGGCCGCTTTTTTTGATACTATTTTGAAATGCGTGTAAAATGTGGGAATCGTCAATAGAAATAAACAGCCATCAATGATTTGCCATCTTTTAAACAGCATTTGAACAGGACTGCCATCTTCTCCTAACGCACTAATCGGCATCGTTGCAGCATGATAGCTCGGATAGTAATGGGCCAATATGATTGGTATGATTATCTCACTACACAATACAATAATCATGAGATAAAACCCTTTTTCTTTTATGAATTTCATATGCTTATTCTTCTCTTTCTTTCCAACATATAGTTTATCGTGTAACTAAGAAAATCGCCCGCAAATTGTTTTCACATTAATTGGAATCGCTGCTTTTACAGGAATAGTTGGAGCGTCAAGAACATCATCGTAGAAAATAATTGCCTTTTCTAACGTTTGCGCATCCATTTGTTTCAACTCTATATAAGAATTAAAAAGGTGTGTAGGGATATTTAAATAGTCTTTCTTTTCTTGAAATATACTCATAATCAAAGAATTGTATACTCTATTTGTTAGAATGACAAAGACACTCGTTACTTTTTTATCTTGATCCAATAAAAAAACAACTTCTTTTGTAAAACGTTTAATATAATTTTCATTGAATAGACATGGCGTGCGTGTATTTTTTGAGAACAGAATTATCATTTGTCTGATTTCTTGATAAATAGCATTCTCTTTCTCTGTTAAACAGATACACTGTGATGGAAAAAATAGCTGTTCATTCTGATGAGCTGTTTTCAACAATTTTGTCACTGCATTTACGAAAAAATGATTTTCCTGTACATTTGTACTAAATTGTTCTGAAAATTGGTTTAAAAGTTCAACTGAATTCAGCTGCTTATAAAGAAACAATTCATTTAATTGCGCATAATGCTGATTAAATATATCGATTGTTGCAAATGTATAGTGACAAGAATTAAGAATAGTTGTTAAAAAATAAATCTCTTCTTCCGCTAAGTAGCTCTTTAAATCACTTACTCTATAGAATTCATTCATTTGTTGAAACATCGCTAACTGTTCCAACATTTTTTTGCGTTCCTTAGTGTAATGAATCGTATATGCACTTCTCTTGTGAGCTATCAGAAATCCCATCGCCACATAATATTTATTTTCTGGCGTTAACAAAAAACCTTTGTCTTGAATAAAAGTAAAGAAATAATTTAAACATTTTTGAAATCCTCTATTTTTTTTCATAGAAAAAACAGGCGTCACTTTCAAACTAAGGTTCATACATAACAAACGATACTCTAATTCATTCATCTCTTCAAACGTTAACAATAATTGTTTAAATGCTTCTTCTACTTTTTGCTTCAAGTTATAAGAAGATCCTACAGAAATATACAGTTTTCCAACAAAATCTAAATAATGCGTACGATCTTGCAAATACAATAAGGTACCTTGCAAAAATTTTGAATTCTTAAAAATAACTTTCTGATAAACGTATACTGGAAACTGAGTAGAAATCGTTATTTTATATTCACCATAATAATAATTTTTATCTATTATATATGGTTTTAATCGCTCGCAAATTTCTTCTACATAGTCAATCAAAGTCGTAGAAGATAGTTGAAAAAGTTGACTAACTCTCGATATAACGATTGTTTCACCTTGAAACATTTGAGCTACTAGTTCTGATTTAATTAAAATATCTTTTTCAATATGCGATTCAAACAATGAAAAAACCTCCTACATTCATATGCTACGTTATAAATAGACTATCCTAATCAGTTATTTTGTCTGTTCATTGGACTAAATTTATTAACTAGTGATTTCTATGTATAATTTCATTTTATTTCGCTTTTAAAAAAAAAGATCCTAATAATTTTGAAAAATTTCACCTCCATACTATGTTAAAATACCTTTAGTTACAAGAGAAATACAAAGAATGAAGAAAGGCGATATGCCTTTAAAAATTGATGTCCTAAATAGTGGTGCTAGCGGCTTAACTATTGTAACAGAGCTTCAAAAAGAAAATTTCAATACAAATATTTTGCATATTATTAATCAAGGTAAACACATTAGTGTTAAATTTTAAACTAAGGAGAAAATTTTATGTGTACAAGTTTCACTGTGTCTGTTAAAGATCAACAACATTATTTATCTAGAACAATGGATTTTAGTTTTTTACTTGAAGGACAACCAATCTTTATGCCTAGAGGGTTTGAGTGGTCTTCTTTTAATGGAGAAACACATCAAAATACATACGGCTTTATAGGTACCGGTAAAAAACTAGAAGACTATATTTTTGCAGATGGGGTCAATGAAAAAGGCGTAATTGCAGCTGAACTCTATTATCCAAATGAAGCTGACTATGTAACAGATAGTGTATCTGGGCAAAACAACTTAGCACCACATCAATTTATTATGTGGTTATTAGGTGAAAACGAATCCATTGCTGAAATTAAAGAGAAAATTGAAACAGTTACTTTAGTTGATTCTCCTGTCGCTTTACTGGGTATTACTGTTCCACTTCACTTTATTGTCACTGATTCTTCTGGAGAAACGATTACAATAGAAACAAATCAAAAACAATTGATCGTAAAAGATAATCCCATTGGCGTTATGACAAATAGTCCTAGCTTAGAATGGCATCTACAAAATTTAAATCAGTACACTTCTATCAAACCAACAAATAATCCATCACAAAAATTAGGACCATTAACTCTGACACCATTTGGACAAGGATCAGGAACTTGGGGCCTCCCTGGAAGCTATATATCCACAGATCGTTTCGTTCGAACTGCATTTTTAAAATATAATATGGTGACGAACACAACAATGGAAGAGATGGTGAACAATATTTTCCATGTATTAGACAGTGTTACAATTCCCAAAGGGATTGATATTAAAGATGATGGAAACATTGATTACACACAATATAGAGTCGTTATGGATAGTATCAGTTCCTCTTACTTTTTACAGCTATATGAAAGCAATCAAGTTTATTCCGTGGAAATAAATGAGGAACTTTTGTCCAACACAGCACCTATTGTCTATCCCGTCAGTAAAAAAATGTTGTTCGACAAATTAAATTCATTAAAATAAACTTATTTTAACTATCTCCACTTTTCCCTAGCGCCTTTTTGAAACTTAGCATGCAATAAGTTAAATGAAAACAATCAAGCTATTACTTCTTATCATTTTACATGGTAAGAAGTAATAGCTTGATTGTTTCACTCTAAACATTAGTCTAGAGAAGAACTAAATACTTTTGTACTTATTTTCTGTTTATTTCAGAGCTTTTTGTACATCTTCAATCATCAAGTGCGTAGATTCTAAGCCGCCACCACTTAGGTACCAAACGTCTGGCTGTAAAGAAATGACTTTCCCATTTTTACCAGCATTTGTTTGTTTGACTAACTCGTTATTTTCTATGTTGTCATTTGTATCATCCCCACCAATTGCTTTGGTACGGTCAACAACAAACAAGATATCAGGATTTTTTTCTAAGACATATTCATATGAAACGCTTTGTCCATGCGTCGATGCTTCAATAGCGTCATCTGCTTGTTTGAAACCAAACGTATCATGTACGATACCAAAACGAGAACCCTTACCATACGCAGAAAGTTGTCCTTCGTTTACTAAAACAACTAACGCTTTTTCATCACTTGCTTGTGCTTTTTCTTTACTATCTGCAATTTCTTTTTCTAAATCGTTAATTTTTGTTTTTGCTTCGTCTTTCTTGTCGAAAATTTCAGCTAGGGTTTCGATATTTTTCTTTGTAGCATTCCATGTATCTTTAGCATCTACAGACAGATAAATTGTTGGTGCGATTTTGCTTAATTTATCTTGGAAATCTTGTTGACGTCCAGAGATAATGATCATGTCTGGTTTTAATTGATTGATTTTTTCTAAATCCGGCTCTTTGATACCACCTGCTGATTCTACTTTTTTATAGCTGTCTAAATATTTAGGTAAGTTTTTCGTTGGTGCTCCTATAACTGTGTCGCCAACACCTAACGCATCCATTGTATCTAATGAACCATTATCAAAAACAACGACTTTTTTAGGATTCTTAGGAACTTCTACTGAACCATTTGAATCTTTTACTGTGATCGTTGTTGCTGCATCTGAATTTGATTCTTTAGAAGCTGAACCATCTGTAGTTTTTTTTCCATTATTTCCACATGCACCTAATGTAAGTAATGCGATCATTGATACGGTTGCCATTGCTAAGAGTTTCTTTTTCATTTTATTTCCCCCGATTTAATTAATTTTCTATCATGACTTAATATGTTTGTTCCGCTTTTCTTGATCTAGCTACACACGTTAGCCTTTTCGGCAATAACGAATAAAAATTCACAGAGAAAAGCACTCTGCTCAAATTTTTCTTCTTATACTGCTCAAAGGCAGAGCAAACGTGTTCCGCTTTTCTAGTTAAAATACATACAAAATCTTTTTCCCTCGATCTCACAAATCCGGATATTCATATCGTAAAGCTTATTCAAAACGTCCGATTGGATAATGTCATCCGTATTACCATGTGTGAATAACCGGCCATCTTTCATTGCAACGATCTCATCTGCATAGCTTGCTGCAAAATTAATATCATGTAACACGATGATGACGGTTTTACCAAATTCATCCACCAAACGTCGTAAGGTCTGCATCATTTGTACTGCAAAATTCATATCTAGATTATTCAACGGCTCGTCCAGTAAAATATAATCCGTATCCTGTGCTAAGACCATTGCAATATACACGCGCTGTAATTGCCCACCTGATAATGTATCAATCAGTTCATCTGCTAAATCCAATAACCCTAGATTTTCCATTGCTTCTTCGACTTTTTCATGATCTTCTTTTTTTAAACGTCCTTTACTGTAAGGAAAACGTCCAAAATTGACCAACTCTCTAACTGTAATTTTCAAATTGATACCATTCGTTTGTTTTAAAATCGATAGCTTTTTAGACAGTTCACTTTGTTTCCAAGTTTTTACTTCGTTGTGATCTAAATAAATCTCACCAGTATCTTTTGGAATCAAACGACTCATCATTGAAAGCAACGTACTTTTGCCTGCCCCATTCGGACCGATAAAGGCTGTTAATTTTTGCTCTGTAATCGGCAATTGAACCTCTGAAACAACAATCTTCTCACCATATCTTTTTGAAACATTCTTGATTTCGATCATCTGCGCTGCTTCCTTTCACTAATAATCTTTCCGACAAAATAAACCCCGCCACCAAACTCGATCACAATACTTAACGTCGTGTTCAACTGAAAAACTTGTTCTACAAGAAACTGTCCAAACACTAATAATAGGATCGATAATAAACTACCGCCTAAAAATAATTCACGATGTCGATAGGTACCCATTAGTTGATAACTCATATTTGCCACAATAAACCCAAGAAACGTTACTGGACCTACTAACGCTGTCGAAAGTCCGATCAGTCCACCAATAACCGTCAACAAGATAAACTGAAATCGCGGCACATTGATTCCTAAACTAGTTGCTTGCTCATTCCCTAAATGCAAGACATCCAACGCATGGCTTTTTAGCCATAAGAAACCAACTAGAAACATAATCAAAATGCCTGCAATGAGTAGATGCTGACTGTCTACATTCCCAAAACTAGCAAATAATTTACCTTGTAGTAAATCATATTCATTTGGATCCATCACAACTTGTAAGAATGTACTGATACTATTAAAAAATGTCCCTAAAATAATCCCGATCATCAACAATAGAAACAGATCATTACCGCCTTTTTTCAATAAGAAGCGAGATAGCATAGTGCTCGCACTCACCATCAATAAAACATTCAAAAAAAATGTAGCAATCGTCTCATTACCTAACAGTTGCTGTCCACCTAAAAAGAAGAACAACACGGTTTGAATAAAAACGTATAGTGAATCCAGCCCCAAAATATTCGGTGTTAAAAAGTGGTTCTGTGTCATCGTTTGAAAACTAATCGTTGAAAACGTAACCGCAATTCCGACAAATACAAAAGCCAGTAATTTTTTCCCTCTAAGTTCTAAAGCAAATGCCCAGTTCCCATAGGTTTTATAGGTCACATACAAAGCGCAAACCGCAATCACGGCAATCAACAATAAAATAATTTTTACCGCTGATGACTGGAAGAATTTTTTCATACTATTTTCCTCCTCATCAGTAATGCGATAAAAATAAAACTGCCGAGCACACCAACAACCACACTGACTGGCACTTCGTAAGGCGCAATCACAACACGCGCTAACACATCACATGCCAATAGAAAAATACTTCCACCGATTGCTGTGATTGCTAATGTATTTTTCATATGATCCCCATAACGCATGGATATAACATTGGGCACGATCACTCCTAGGAACGGAATATTCCCCACCATAATCAAGACAACAGCACTGGATAATGCCACGATCCCTAAACCAAATAGCTGAATCCGCTGATAATTCAAGCCCAGATTCGTTGCCATATCTTCCCCCATTCCGACTACCGTAAAGCGATACGCAAAAAGATACGTAATCATCAATAACGGAATTGTCAGATAGAGCAATTCATAATTGCCTTTCATCACTGTGGAAAAATTCCCCTGCAACCAAGAAGACATATTTTGAACGAGTTGAAATTGATACGCAAAAAATGTCGCTACTGAACCAATGATATTGCCAAACATCACGCCGATCAGCGGAATCATCACTTGATTTTTTGCAGGTAAAAAGCGTGTTAAATAAATAAAAATCAATGTGCCACCAAAAGCAAACAAGAAGGCAATGAACGATCGAAATAATAACGGTGCACTTGGAAACAAAATCATTACGACTAAAATCCCTAAACGCGCACTATCCATCGTACCTGCTGTACTTGGCGAAACAAATTTATTCTGTGTTAAATGCTGCATGATCAACCCAGAAATACTGATTGTACTTCCAGCAATCACCAGACTAATCGTCCGAGGCAGTCTGGTTGTTAATAATACTAATTGTTGCTGTGAATCCCATTGAAATAATTGTGTCAGAGAAATATCTTTTACTCCGACAAAAATCGATAATACAATCAAAAGGAGTAAGAGAACAAATAGGCCTATTTTTTTCATATACTTGCTCCGTTTTTCTAGCTGTTTAGCTTTATAAGCTAACGTTCTAATTGAGAATGATTTTCATTCTTGTTTATTAGTCTATGCGAAATTAGTCATAAAAGCAACACCTTTTTCACTGTTATTGATTCTCAATTAGTGAGGAAATTCAGTTCTTCAGGTGTTTCCTGTTTGTTCTATGCTATAATTTGAAGTAAGATTATATGGAAGCAGGTTAGATAATTAATGGCAAAAGATGACTTACAGAAACATTTAGATAATGCAATGTATGGCACCCCGCTACTGAAACCAGAAGAACAACGCAAGTACATGGGAACCTTCCGTGAAAGGTGTTACCTAACAATGACGATTGCCCAGATGAAAAATGCAGAAGATAAAAAAAATTTCTTACAAGAATTAGAACAACATCCTGATGCTACCGTTCTTTTAAATGGTACATTATCAATTGATTTACAGTCTGCATATATCAAATTGATCAATGAACGAAAAGTAAAATTCACAGTAGTTAATGACTTTGTTGAGAATACACCTAACTCTTTAGGCTTAATTTTCGCTGCCTCAGAAGCAGTAAATGAAAAAGTGATTGATATTGAAGAAAAATACCCTAAGCAAGTTTCAGTGACTCAAACTGAACAGCCTAAAAAAAAATTTTGGCATAAATTATTTAAATAGAGGAGAAATCATTATGGTAGAGCCACATTTATTAAAACAAGATTTAACGAATGCATTAAATACCCATATCAAATTATTACGAGAAGTTGAACTAATCGAAGAAGATCATATGGATGCTTTCACTTTTATGATGCGGAGTTTTGGATTTATGTTAGATCATTCGCCAAATGTATTATTAACTCAAGATGATGAAGCGTTATATTTTATGATGTTTCAATATTATAGTTTGCTGACAGAGCTTAAATATAACCTGATTTTTAATTATCCTTACGCCCGTTTACAGGGTAAAAAAATGAGTGAAGTAGTAGACGTGTTTCCGACAACCTATGAACGTGAGATGAAACAATGGTGGGAAGAGAAGACTGGATTGGATGTTGAGGAGACAAAGCAGACGATTGCTATTAAAGAATTAGAGTATTAAAACATTGAAAGAGGATGAGGCAAACTAAAAAAATAGTTTTGCCTCATCCTCTAAAACAAAAAAACAACATATTCCTTAAAAATATATACTTCTTCTACACATTTATGAAAAATTCGGAGCTTGTTCTACTATCCACCGAACGGTAACATCTTTTCCATAAGTTCCTTCTTCAATAGGAGCATCTGTTTCAATAAGTAATCCACTATCTGAGCCCCAAGTATTGTAATGGTTATACTGATCAATTGTTTGAGAGGATTCGTTTGTCATAACAACAAAGGGATTTCCTAGCTCTAACACTTGTCCCCTATCACTAGGATCCTGTCTCCATCTAAATTTAAAAGGAGGAGGCTCTGGAGCATTAATTTGGACGTTAACTCTCCAAGGAGAATTTATAAATTGACTATTCAACACGTCAAGTCTTATTTCGTTATCTACTTTTCGTTCTAACAAACCTTTTGATTCGGATTTTAATAGTTCCCACTTTAATAAATTGGTATTATATGTGATTTTAAAACTGCCAAATATGAATAAATCAATAAATAAATGGCTATTAGCCTTGACATTTATCGGTGTTTTATTGTCAGTAAAAGAAAGTTGATAAAAATCTAACCTAACATTTTGTTTGTCATAACCCAAACTTTCAGTATTTAAATTGAATTCTACCTCATTCATCTCATTAACATTCGCTTTGGTAAATATAGTATCTATGACTACATCCTCATTACTATGAACAACTTCTATTTTATAATGAATTTCTTTCTCTTTCTCAGTTACTAAAGCTGCGTCTAAATCAATAGAAGGTCTAAAATAGACTTTATCTTCCACAAAGCCAATACTTTTATCCTGTGTAAGAGAAAGGATGTCTGATTCATTACTAGCCCAATAAACTTCTACATCTGCTTCTTTGTCCTTCATTTCACCGTATATTTTTGTAACTTGACCTAGTTTTGGGGTTTTAGTCACTTCTATGCCTAAATTCATTTGAGATTCTCCAATAACTAAGTCCTTACCTTCCAACATCCACGATAAAATATTTTGCCTTGGGGTTTCATGGTTTTCTAAAAAAAATTTCTCATGTGTTATTTCATATTTTGCATGTAAAAGCTCTTTAGTATTATTATCATAGTACTGAACTTGATAAGGATAGCCCCTGACATATGTATCTTCATTCTCTTCTTTATGTTCATACTTATTTAAAAAATCTTTTGTTGAAATATAAGTTGTTAAGTTTTTGGTAGAGACCCACGATTCTGGTCTACCTGTTGTATCATCTCCTCCCCCCTGAATAGGCGGAAGTTTCGTTGATTCATTTAAAAAAGTATTCGGACCCAAAGTTATACTTTTTAGGTTAGATGTATAAGCTAGCATATTGTCCATCTTTATATTCGCAGAACGAGTATTAAAATTACTTATATTTAAATTTTCTAACAACGTCATACTTCGAAACAATTCACTATAATTCGTTACGTTACTTGTGTCAAATGAACTAACATCTAATGATTTCAGTTTTGATGCACCAGTAAACATTTCCTTCATATTCTTTACATTATGAGTGTCAAAATTTTTCATATTTAAACTTTCCAAAGCTTGACAAGTTCTAAACATCCTCGATGTATTTTCTAACATCGGTTGATGATCCCAGTTACCTAAATTAATTTCGATTAAATAATAACATTCTCCAAACATATCATACATAGTTTTTGCCTTCGATGTATTAAAGTTAACTAGGTTTAGAGAGCTTAAACCAGTACAACCGAAAAACATCGCTTCGAAAGAGTTAACATTTGATGTATTAAAATTAGATACATCTAATCTCTGGATATTTTTACAGCTAGCAAACATTGACTCCATGGTAATTACATTTTGAGTGTCAAAATTTCTTAGATCAATAGATTCTAAGCTGTAACAATAACAGAACATAAAACTCATATTTGTAACATTGCTTGTTTGAAAATTGTTTAGATCAATAGATTCTAAACTGTAGCATTTATAAAACATAGAGCTCATATCTATAACATTGCTTGTTTGAAAATCACCCAAGATCAGTTCTTCTAAGTTTGTACAGTCAGAAAACATCCCTTGCATGTTTTCTACATTCGTAGTATTTAATCCCGTTAAGTTAACGCTTTTTAATCTCGGACAAGATTTAAACATATATTTCGTACTTTTTATAGTAGACTCTTTAGAAAAATTATCACCAAAAGTAACTTGTTGTAAATTATTATTTAGATTTGAAAATAAAGTGTCCATGCTTGTTACTTCTGACGTATCTAATCCTGAAAAATCGACACTTTTTAAGTATAAAAGCCCTTTGCTATTAAATAAATTAGCCATACTTCCTCTATATATAGAATTTTCAAACACGACATTTTGAATAGTTAATGCAACACTCCCGTTTCCACTTATATTCCAAATTGGAGTGTCAGAATCTGTTATTATTCCATCACTTATTATCAAAGTATTATTTTCTAACAAACATGTAGCAGAACCCCATTCATAAATAGCTTGCTCTTGACTATTCTTTTGTATCGTAAAACCATTATTTTGATCTTTTACATCCAATAAAAAATCAAGCTGTGGGCCTTTGGAATACATCTCTTCAGCTATTACATTTTCCGAAGAAATAACTGTTATAAAAAAGAGTATAGATAAAATAATTTTTGGAATTTTAAGCATATGCAATACCTTTATCTTTATAATTTATAGATATAATGATTCAAAAAATAAAACCTAATCATTTTATCTTGCTTTTATAGACGTTTTCTTCTCCAGTAAATGATTACACCTATTACTAATACACCTGTTAGAATGCCTAAAAATAAATACTTATTATGGTTAACTGGTTTTACCATTGCTGCTTTATTTATTCTATCAGCTTCCTGTTTAGTAATTTCAAACTTTTCATTAAAATCCCATTTATTGCCTTGTCTATCACTTATATTTAGAATCATCTGATAATTCCCTGGAATCAACACTTGGCTATTTGTATCGACAGAAAAATTATACATAGAATTCGGAGCAAGCTCCATGTCATTATCGTACTGACGAGAAACAAATTCTTTATTCGTATCTAAATTAATAATAGACGTTTCATACTTCAAATAGCCGTAACTAGCCATTTTAGTATTTGAAATTTTAGCAATTATACTTGTTTTTCCAAAAGAAACATCTGGATAAACTTCATTTAGCACGATCTCTCTTTCAACAACATCATCTGTTTCTGATAGCGTTAAGCCTACGACATAACTAAATTTATTTGTAATCAGAGATTCTTGACTTTGCTCTTCATCATATTTTTCTATAACTATTCCAGATAAAATAATGCCTTGGAATTCTTCTATTGGCATAGAAATATGAATTGGAATATTTTTCTCAGAATTTGCTGGAACCATTACTAAATTATCGTAAGAAACAATTTCATCAATAGGATATCTCAATGATTCATCCATTCCAGCTTGGTCTTCACTATTATTGTACTCAATATATCCAGACTTACTCGTATACGCTTGATTGACATTGATTTCATATATGGTATCTACTTCAGAATTATTACTGATTTTTACATATACTTCTTCTTCTTCACCTGGAGATAATCTTAAATTAAAATATCGTTGACCTTCATCTATTTGCTTATCATGCTTTAGAGGTTCGACCGAAAAATCGAAAGCGTAGTCTTTTTCTTCCTCAGAAAAGGCTACCATTTCTCCACTAAACATGAGAAAACAAACAAAAATAATTACATAGCTATATATTTTTCTCATTCAAACATTGATTCCTTTATTTTTTTATAAGAGGTTTGGACAAAAGCGTTTAGCTCCGAGAAATAAGCAGAAATTCCCGAAAATTGTTCTTCGGATTTTTGTGACCAAGTAGGTACTGTTCTACATCAGCTTGTACTTTACTGTGTTTCTCAGCAATTTCGGCTTATTTCCGAAGCCTTTAAATCTTAATGCTTTAGCACTTAGAATTTGATGCGATCGGAGCATAGTAGCTGCTTTTGCACCACCGTTTATTCGTTTTTAGAGTGTGAGGCAAAAGTGCTTTTTACTTTTGTCCCACACTCTGATTTTTATTATTCTGCTTTTTCAGTAACTGCTAAAACATAATTAACAGATCCTTTTAGGTTTTTAATCCCTGTTGGCGTATTCGTCGGCAAATTAAATTTTAGTTTAGCACTATTTATAGGATAGTCGTAGGTACCTACTCCATTTTGTCCGTTAGTTTTAGAATCCATAATGACTGGATTTGCTCCCGTACCAACAATCACTTGATTATTTAATGCAAAAGTATCTAATGCATAAGTATTTTCACCATCAGTAAGATCAGTAGCTGTCGCTCTAACATTCCAAGCATCATCTCTGGCATAATCTTTTATTACTGAAATTTTTTCAGACACTTGGATTTCAGCTTCTACATTTGTACTCGCCTTAGTTATCTCTTTTAGTCCAAAATCAAATGCATCTGGCGTTGTATCAAAGGCTAGTGTCTCTTTATCCTCAATATTTGGAAACTTAACTTTAATTTTAACATCTGATTTCGCATGATCTACATCACCTGGAATATCCTTAGCGTACGCAACATTCCCAGTTGTAGCTAACAAAGCACTCGTTAACGTGATAAGACCCACTATACTAATTTTTTTATTCATAAAATTCCTCCTAAAATAATTTTTATATAAACAACCTTAAAAAGTTTAAAGTTGTTCTACCGAATTTAATTGTTTTCTTGTACATAAGTTAAAAAAATAACTTGACGGATATAATGCGTTCCAACATCTGAAGAACGATCAATATTTAGAGAAATATTTTCTTTTGGAATTCTATATTCGTAAGAATTACTCCCTTTATTTTTAATTGATATCAATTCAGTCACGTTATTTTCAAGAATATTATTGGCTTCTATACTAGTATATTCGACATTTCCCTCACCTGATTTATCGCTAGTTAGAGAACCTTTTCCAATAGAAAACGCTGTATTGGTGCCTATTTTTTTGTTATTATCCACCATATTCCAACAATATTTCAACTTGAAATTTGCTTCCTTGTTACCATGATCATCCAGGCTTATAACTAAATCTGTTTTCGACTGTATACCATCTTTCAACAAATCTAAATCATCAAATGAAGGATATTCCACACTTTTTATAGTAGCCAACGGATTATAAATTTGAATACTTACTTCACTATCTTCCACTGCTGATGAGTAACATTCTTCATATAGATATTTTTCAACAATACAAAATTCTAAAATAACTATTAGTATGAATGATTTTAAAATTTTAGTTATCATAAGTAATCAGCTCTTTTTAATCTGTATTTTTTATAAAGATAGTAAACAACAACATTCAATATGAAAAAGAGTAAAATGCCAAACAAACCAACTGAGAAATAAACTATTTCTCCTGTATTAGGTAATTGACTTGCTTTAGAACTATCAAAAACCTCTATTGTATCAATCTTCTCATGACTGTCTACTATTGAATAAAGCGTTAAATTTAATTTATTTAAACCATATAGAAACGATTCTGAATTAAACAAAATAACCTCCTTCTTCAATTTTTTTATTAGACGAAGAGTGTTACATACTTGAACTGATCTAGATTAGTTTTATTATACTTCATCAATAGATTAATCAAGATAGCGATCTATTTGCCAAATAGCATACAATGTTACTTCCGCTAAATCTTTATCTGTCAAATTCTGGATCAAGTCTTCCGAACCAAACTCCGGATCCTTACTTGTAGGATCTGTGGACCAGCCAAGGAATATATAATTTTTACGTGTAAAAGTTTCCTTTGGTAATTTCGTACTCTCATCATATATACACTTTATTGATTCCATAGAACCTGTCCCACCATTCGGATGAAATGCAATTCTATAGTGATGTGCTCTCCATTCCGTAAATAACCGCACCAAATCTCCTTCATTTTTAGCAAGATTTTTAACGACAGCACCATCTCCATATCTATTCAATGGATCCGTCATCGCATCTTTCCACGCCAAATGCGTATACCCTTTTTTATCAAATTGAACCGGCATTAATTTTTCTTCCACATCATATGTCATCTCCTGATAGTATGGAGGTAATACTTCCTTATAAAGAGAACTAACATCATCCATCGTATCATTATATACAACCTCATATTTAATCGGTGTCCATTGTGCATATAGTGTCACTGTTTTACCTGGCTCAGCTAAATTAGTAACTTGTTGACCTGGATACAGTTTAGGATCCGAATTAGCTTCCTTGGTTGTTGTCCAATGAGAGAATTTATACCCTTCTTTACTGTATTTACTATCCTCTATAACAAATTCTTTATCCGATTCAACAGTTTTGTCTTGCATCGTTCCTGTTGCACCTTCTATATTAGCATCGTATTTAACTGTGTACGGATCATTGTTATATTGAGCAAATAAATGGACCGTATCGCCATTTAAATAGCTTAAATCTCGGACTTTTTGTCCAGGTTTAAAACTTACCCCTGAACCATCTTTTTTAGTATTCCAAGAGGTAAACTTTTCATACTGTTCCAAATCAGAACCATTATTTAAGTTGAAGTCTTCCTTGTTGAATCGACTGTGTACGGTATCCGGTATTTCCTTATTCGTTCCGTCATTTGCATGATAGTTAACACCATACCAAATACCTCTTTGATACGTCAATTCAGTCCGTAGAGTATAATTGGGTTGAGTGTTATTTTTATTAAGAGAATACTCTATATCTTTATCTATATCCCTTATTAAATTGTTAGTTGTTCTATGTCTACCATAAGAATCACCTAATTCAGGATTAAACCAAGCTCCCCAAAGTAAAAACATGGATGGGTCAAGTTCAATGTAACTATTATGAAATGCTACAGTTGTAAATGACTGCAATCCAGATCCTTCAAAAATACCAGTATAAACTTTCGAGTTAGTTTTAAATTTAGTGTCCTTCAAATCTATGTGTTCTAAACTTACAGTATCTTTAAACATATATGTTGCAGACTTCAACTTAGATAAATCAAAAGAGTTATTACTACTATATCCGTTTAATTCAGTAGCGAACTCTGGTACGTTTGGATCATTTTGGATTCGTTTGAGACTTATTGCTCCCGAGAACATTTCATCGGCATATTTTAATTTTCTAGAATCAAAAATATTCATATCTATAAAAGATAATGATGTTGCATTTTTAAACATTTTTTTTGCTGATACTGTATGTGTTCCCATCTGATCAGATATTTTTATAGTTTTCAATGATTTACAGTTTTCAAACATTGAATCCAAGCAAATATACGCATTTGGACCATCTGAAATTTTTAAACCTGACATATCTACTGATTTGATCCCTTCTGCATCATAGAATAAATAACTTAAATCACCATTTTCTACCTCAACATTACGGAACTCTATGTTTGATACATTACGCATTAGAGTAGGAATATAATCCAGCTCCTTTTCTGCTCTGACCCATGGCTTATTTTCGTTAGCTAGATCTTGTTTAGAAAGCTTACCATCAAAGATAATGATAGACGCATCTACGGCATTATACATGACGCTAGTTGTTCCCCAAGAATCTAATTCTACTCTCTTGACAATAGTAGCTTCTGATTCAATCCCTGTATAAAATAGGATTACAATTATCAAGCTCAGTAACGGAAATAGTTTACACTTATTCATATTAGTTCCTCCTTATTAATTTTTTTGTATCTTCTAAAAACAATATATATAATTATACAAACAACAGTAAGGCTAATAATAAAAATATATAATCGGATATTATTTTTTGAATCTGTAATTGCTATTGAATTAATTTCATTCGCTTGTTTCTTTGTTACAGTAAAATCTTCTTCAAAATGCCAGCTATTCCCTCGTTTATCTTCTATAGATAAATCGAGCACATAGTTTCCGGCCATCAAGGGTTTATTATCCAAATCGATCACAAATTCGCAGAAGGAATTTGGAGCAAATTCCTTCTCGATATAATGTTTATTAATAAACTCTTTATTATTTTTGCTAATAACAGCATGATATGAAAGACCTCCATATCCCTTCATAACCGGATTGAATAATTTTGCAACAACACTTGTTTCTCCGAAAGACACTGCTGGATATACACTATCCAACTCAATCTGAGAATCTAATTTATTATCATTTTGAGAAATCATTAGTGCAAAAGAGTAGCCAGTAGTTGTTACAATCCCTTCTGTTTCTTGTTCATCTGAAGAATGATCAATTTCTACAAATACTCCTGCTAAAATAATTCCATCAAATGTCTTTTCAGGGCACTTGACTTTTATAGGGTATTCAATGGAACTTTTTGCAGGGACTTCTACGATGTCATCATAACTAACAAAATCATTAATATCATAATCTAAACTATCGTGAATCCCCTCTTTTTCTTCAAGATAATTAATACTACCTGTTTTTGATGTCGTCGCTTGAGCAATATTTATTCTAAACTTTTCATCTTTTAATCCATCATTATTTATCTTCAAATGAAGAGTTGTTTCCTCATTTGGCGCTAACCTTAAATCAAAGAATAAATTGTCTTTGTCTCCTTGATGCGTGCTTGGGTGAACAGGAAACACAGAGTATGATAACTCTCTGTCATAGCTTTCCTCAACAATACCTACACCATATACAGGTGTTTCAAAACAAGAAAATAGAATGATAATTATTAATCCTACTGTTTTTTTTAACATTTGTTCTTCCAATCTTTCAAAAAATTATATGTGTCTTAAACTTTTTAAGCAAAATCGATACTTCCGCTCAACGTGTAAGATAATGTTCCCGAAAATTCATCGCCATTTGAAACACTATCATTTGTCGTAATGCTTAAATTACTTCCAGTTATCTCATTTGTATATAAATAGTGATAAAACTCTGTATCTTTTTCTTCCCCAATTAGGCTTTTATCCAAAATCGATGCAACCCCATTTTTAACATCTACTGTTTTTTTGTCGAAGGACAACGTAAACGTATCAACATCAAAGATTTTTTTATCAGAATTTCTTACGACCTGTTCCATTTTACCTGTAACTTTAAAATTCGAATCTTTTGCATCATCAATATCTGTTTTCACTCCAATTTTTGCTACGTTTCCAACGGTTACCCCTTGCATAGCTAACTTATTGTTCCCCACATTTTTTAAATCACCTAGAAAAGCAAAACCACTTGGTACAGAATCAAACTTAAAAACTTTGTCAGAAACGTTAGGATCTTCTTTAACTAAAATATCAACTTTAGACTCTGCCTTATCCTCAAACGGCATCGCTTCTGCGGATACATCTGTACTTCCCATAACCATTGGGACTACTGTCATTCCAATTGCACACATAATTCCTGTCATTCTTTTTTTCATAAAAAAACCTCCATTAATATTTATATATATATATTTATCTATTAAAAATAGAATACATATCTAAGAAAAATCTGGATTCGAACTTAAAATCCAATTGATGCTGATACCTTCACTGTAGTTATCACTTTTTAGAATAGAGTCACTTTGAATTAATAATCCTGTATCGTGGCTCCAAGACTTTTTATGCTTAAAAGAATCAAGAGGCTCTGATTCTGTTTTACTCAATATTTTCATAGGACTATTGGGTTCTACCCTTACACCAGCATCGTTTTTGCTATTTTTCCACATGAAATTAAATGGGGTATCGCTAGGTAAATCGAGCACTAAATTTAGCTCCCAATTGGACTCTGGATTCAAACTATTCAAAATTACAAAGTCTAAATCATTATCTGATTTTCTATAGATGAGTCCTTTTGATTCACTGGTTTTGACTTCCCAACGTAAGACATCTGTATGATTTAGCACAGAAAATGACCTATCTTTTTTTAAATTTATTGTCAACGTACCAGACGGACCTTCTTTAATAGTTGGCTTATTTTCTATCCCCTCACCTATAATAGATAATTGATAGAATTCTATTTCTAAATTTGAGATGCCTTCTTTGATATTATTTACTAATAAATTATACAAAAATTCATTTTTTTGATTTATAGTAAATGTTTCATAGGATGTGTCTAGCAGTACCTTATTTTTTTCAGAAACGTCAAAAGTTTTTATTTTATAAGAAACTAAATGATCTATTTCAGTAGCACCCTCATCGAAGTCTAATGAAGGAATTATTTCTATTTGAGATTTTAATTCTTTATCCCCAACATCAACAGAAGTTTCTAACAAAGAACTATTAGAGCCTTTCCAATATAAATCCATATCAACTTCTCTTTCCACGAATGCCCCTTCTAATTTAACAACTTCTCCATAAGAATCTTTTTCTACCCCTATATTAAGTTCAAGATTTTCAGGAACATAACTTACACCAGCCTTAGAATCTTTCCATTCATTAACTTCATATCTTTTATCTAGATATCTTGGGATTTCCACAGAGTCATTATATAAATAGTCGTTTTCAATTTTAATCTCATTATCAATAGTATATTGAACTGTATATTTAAAACTTCTAAACATGACTTCATTCTCATCAGTGTTCGAACTGTAGCTATAATTTGATACAAACTCTTGTGTCGTTTCGAAAAACAAATCTGAATTTTCTGACATCCAAGATGTAGGGTGTTTTGAATCTTCTGACACTTCAGGTAAATTTATATCCTGTGGCAAAGTGATCATAGACTTACTCAATTCTATTTTTGCTAATTCAGTACAATTCAAGAACATATCTTTCGTACTGACAGCATCTAAAGAAGAAAATGACCCTAAATTTATAGATTCTAAAGAATCAAGATTAGCAAACATTCTATTAGAATTTAGTAGACTGTTGGTTTTTAATTCTATTAAATCAAGTGATTCTATATGCATAGGAACTGGGATTTTAGCAGATCCTACATCTCCTGAAAACATCTCAGACATATTTTTTACATTGCTAGTATCCCAAGTACTAAAATCAAATGAGTCAAAACAGCTCGCTCGAAACATTCCAGACATATCCTCTACAGAAGAAACATCTAGTGCGGAAAAATCAAACCTCTCCAGTCCACGCGCACAGTAGAATAAAAACGCCATATTTTTTACATTCTTTGTATTAAAATTTGTCAAATTTAGAACTTTAATGTATCCTTCTAAATTAGTATCTCCTGCAAATGTTGAATCCATACTTTCCAATTTGGGATTTTCCCAGCCTTCTAAATTAAGGTATTCTATTTTACTTGAAAAAAACATCCTGTCCATAGATATAAGTCCCGATGTGTCAAAGGAACTTAAGTCTAATTCTTTACAAGAAATGGAAGAAAACATATCGTCCATGTATTTTATATTTTTAGTAACGAATTTATCACCAAAATTAAACTCTGATACATTGATCATTTCACTAAACATTGTTTTTGCAGATTCAACTGAGCTCATATCAAAATTGTTAATAGGTGCTTTTTTTAACTTTGAACGCGCAAACAAGCTATCCATATTAGTAACATCCGAAGTATTCCAGTTAGACAACTCTAACTCTTGCACACCTAGTTCTTTAAACATCCCACTCATATTAGTCAATTTTGCAGGTTTTTCTGGTGGAACACTTAGCATGTCTATTTCCGCTCGTTCAAACATAGAATAGACTGAGGTTACATTATTCATTTGAAGACTACTTAAATCTAATGTTCCTATTTTTTTAGCATTGTTAAACAAATAATCCATATTAGTTACATTACTGGTATCAAAATATTGGAAACTTTCTCCAATGTTTGAGTTTTCATAAAAATAAGTCTCTTCAAACATTTGGCTGATGTTCGTTAAATTGAAATTTTTATTAGTTTTAGAATCACTCAAAGTTAAATTTAAAGGAGCAAAATCACTTCCAGCCTTATAAAACATCCGTGACATATCCGTCACCTTGGAAGTATTCCACATTGAAATATTAATTGGATTGATCACTGCCACATTCGCAAACATACTATTCATATTAGTGATATTTGAAGTGTCAATATTTTCAAGCCCCATAATGGAAATGCAATTATCATTTGCGCTAAACAATTCACTTGCGGATCCAAACAAAGTAATTGGTCTTTCAAAGATAATTAATCTAATGTCTTCTGGCTGATACCCATACTTACTAGATCTAAAAGGCGTCTGATCCCCCATAAATTCTTCTAAAACTACTCCACCACCTATTATCAGTTGCCCATCATTTATTGAAAAAGTACAAGGTACATCGCCCCATAAAAATTTTTTCTCTTCATTAACAGGAAAAGTACTTTGTTCAGCACTCTCTGGTAAAGATACTTTGAAAGCATCTAAATCCACCCCATTTTTATTAAGCGTGTTATCTTTTTCATTAAATAAATTATTGCTCTCACTAACTATTTTAGTGTTGTCCTCAGCAAAACTAACTACGCGATTAACATAGAATATTAGACTGCATGCTACTGTTATCGCAATAAAATTAATAACTTTATCTTTCATATACATGATCGCCCCATAAATAATATTTAAATTTGTTTATTTCTTTAGTGGAAAATAATACGCATAATAAAACAACGGCACAACAACCTTTAACGCTGCACATGTCAACCTCTAATTTTTCTTGTTTTTTATAATCAATTTAACTGCAACATACATCTTCTAGATCGAATATTTTATTTTTTCTAATAAAACATATACTATTAGTATAGTAGACAAATTTACCGTAGCTAACAATTTCATGTGGTAATAGTCACTTAGAGTCACAGCTTTTTCCAAGCAATCAGAAGGAGTTGATTCTTTCATTAAAAATATTTTATCTGATAATAACTTTTCGCTCGTTTCTTTCGTTTTTAGACAATCGATTTTTACTCCCCAGAAAAAATCGATTGCTTATTGCCTGCCCCCACAGTACCCTTGCTCCGAATCACATTAAACGTTCTTTTCCATATTTCGATGAGAATTCCAAGAATGTTCTCGCCAACATATAATCAATTTCAACCCCTATTTAATCTTTTGATTTCTTTTATAAAACCAAAATGGGTTTGATTGAAATTGTTGTTTACTTTTTTTAGCAAACCATTCAAATTCGTTAATGAATTGGGAAGTAATCCTTAATCCTCTCTATATATTTTTGGAGAGATCACATGTTTTTCTACCATTTAATTTTTAGCTTCAGTTATACAAAAATTTCCATATAAACGTCTTGGAATAAAGCATTCCAAGACAATACGCTTTTCCTGCTGTTGTAGAAAGATTCTTTTTTTTGTTCGACGGCGAACTGACGGACTATATCACTTATAGCCCAAGGAAGATTGTTTAAAATTCAATTTATAGGGGACAAAAAAGAGACTGATACAAAACATTTTGAGTTTTGTATCAGTCCGTAATTTTTTTATTCTGATTGCTTTAACTAATTACTTTTTCCATCTGTTGAATGGTTAATTTTCGTTGATCGAATAGCGTGTCTGTATATACATCTAAGGTCATCTTCGCTGATGAATGACCTAGCAACGCACTTATGGAAGCAATATCTCCCTTAGCTTCTAAACAGCGTGTCGCAAACGTGTGTCTTAACTGATGGAAATGAACATTTTCTAGTCTTGCTTTCTTTCGAATGCGGTGGAAGTGATACGTAATCAGTCGCGGTTCTATTGGCCGACCGCTTTTCATAAATAAAAATTCGCCATCTGTTTGTTTTTTCCAATCTTTTAGCCACTGAGTGGCTTGTTTAGATAGAGGGATTGTTCTTTGAGAAGAGGCTGATTTTACTTTTCCTAATGATAAAGTTGTCTTTTTTTGGTCATTTGCTAATGGTAATCGTTGGTATGTCTGGGTTACGCAGATAACTTTCTCTGAAAAATCAATATCGCTCCAACGTAATGCAGCCAATTCTCCAATCCTTAGCCCTGTATGCAGAGCTAATAATACAGGTAAGCCATAATAATCTTGGCTTGCTGCTTGTTCTAGCATTTTTTGCTCGTTTCGAGTAAGTGCACGGATCATTTTCTTCTCCATTTTAGGTAAAGAAAGGTCTGTACAGGGATTTTCTTGTAGTATTCCTTGTTGAACAGCGGATTCTAAAACCATTTTAAATACGCGTATGATCACATGGATGGTTGTTGGAGATAGCCCTTGGTTTAACCAACGGGTAACAGACAGCTCAAGGGTTTGACGCTCAAGTTTCATTAGTGTTTTTTCACCAAACAACGGAATCACATATTTTTGTAATTTATGTTGATAACTAGAAAAAGTAGAGTCTCTAAGTTGCAATCGTTGTTCAGATAGCCAAAATTGAATCCATTCCGTCACTGTACCTGCAAAAATAGTCTGTTCTTTTTTTTCTGTTTGATAAATCATTTTTTGAAGAAAAACTTTTTGCCGTGTTTCTGTATATGTTTTTCCATAAACATACCCATAAAAAATTTGTCCATTGGCTTTTCTTCCTTTTTTATATCTGCCTTCCCAACGTCCATCTTTTCGCTTATAAATATTTTCTCCTCTACGACTCATTGCTAATTCCTCCTTGTAATAAGTAGTCTCATTTGACGGCTAGTAAGACGGCTTAAAAAATAGATGTTCTTTTTTAAATACATTTAAAATACATTTTTAATTTTAAATAACGTCTATTATATTTAAAATACTGTTGACAAGCCTTTAAAAACGCATTATACTCTGTAATTGAAAGTGTTTATGAGAAATAATATAAATAACATATAAATAAATGTCGACTATCTATAAAAGACTTGTACTCTCTATAACAGGTGATACTCTATGTTATTCTTAGATTGACTAAATAGAATACAGAAGCTGTTTTAAGCGTATTGTCTTGGAATGCTTTATTCCAAGACAATACGCTTTTCATTTTTGTATAGATATTAATAATGTAGGTGAAAATATAAAATCCATTCTTCAAAATGTTTTTAGCCCTATACGAAGAACTATATAAACAGGGTGTCATAATGAAAAAATTATATGCATATCACCGATGCCCTACATAAAACGTCTTTGATCGCTGTTAACAGTTATTGTAAAGTAAACATCAAAACTAATCTATTAGACGTAGAAAAAGATGACTATATTCATAAAGAGGTTTTAATTAACAAATCCAAGTGTACAATAATTGATGCTATTTTCAAAGTAGAATGTGAAAATATTCATCAATATCAAATCAGCAATTGATAGTAATTTAACACTATGATTCTAAATTTTTTATTTGTCAAATTAAGCTGGACAATTGTTTTTCATTTACGTAACTCAAAAATACTTCTAAAAGCGTTCGGTAAATTATATGAAAGAATTAGGTTATAGGATAGTAATGACATCAACACGAGTCGATGAACAAGCGTAACATTTTATAGAAAACTTGGCTATCTAGAAAAAGAGAGTCTTTTTCTAGATAATACAATACTTGAGCAACCCCTCCAGCCTATTTCTCGGGGTTAAACTCTTATTATACGAAAACTAAAACCGCAAAAAACAAAAAAAAGACTACCTCCTACTAAAACTGTAGTTAACTAAAATAGGTATAGACCGATTCAACAACTACATGTTAGAGGGGGCTTTCTATTTTGTAAAGAACTTCCAAGGTTACTTGGAGAAGAACCTCAATTAGTGATCGACCTACAAACCACTTCCGTCATCTCTAGCATGACAGGAAATAGCTTGTAGGTCGATCACTTTATTTTCATTCAGTTTGGTGAGGTTGAGAGCCCTCAGGGGTGTTTGTCCCACTCTCTTCCCACTAATCAATTTAATTCTTTAGATTTTTCCACCAACATTAGTTGACAAAGAGCCAAAATTAAACTTGTTATTTTTTTGAGAATAGTTACTTTCCAGATGTACACATCAATTATTTTTTAGAACAAACAATTCTGGATACAACATTTTTAATACATCCATCGTCAAATGACGCCCTTGCCCCGCATAAGGATATGCATGCATATGCATAGCTGGGTTAAAGTTTGCTTCTATAATACCGTATGTCTGACTATTCTTCATCCCTTTAACCAATTTATCAGGAACAATCAAGTCAATTCCACAGATCTTTGCTCCTAAAGCTTGGACTGCTTCAATTGCAATCTGTTTATAACTTTCATCAAAATCATCTGTCACATCGATTGAGTCGCCACCCGTACTGACATTAGAATTTTCTCTTAAATAAACGATCTGATCTTTTTCTGGGACAGATGTTACCAATAGATTTTGCTCTTTTAACATCAAACGTTCCACATCACCTAACTGGATCAACTCCAATGGTGAACGGTGATTCGTTCCTCTTAATGGGTTAAGATTTTTTTCTGCTACCAAGGCTTCAACAGAATGAATTCCATCGCCGACTACATTTGCTGGTACACGCAACATAATTGCCCTTACTTTGTCATCCAGCACAAAGAATCGATATTCCGTCCCTGGAAGAAATTCTTCGATCAACACAGCAGAATCTTCTTTAAAAGCTAATGTCAATGCTTCTGTATAATCAGCTAAGGAAGCTCCTTCTTTAAAAATCGTAATGCCTAAACCATAATTTGTCGTTTTGGGTTTTATCACAAAAGCTTTTTCAGAATACTTGATGTAAGCCTGTTCAGCCTGTTCAATAGTACCAAACTCATCTCCAGCAGGTACAGTAAAACCCGCTTCCGCTAGGACTTTTTTTGTAACTGTCTTATTCTCCATGATCAATGGAACAATATAGCTATCTTTACTAGTCATATTTGCATTTTTGACATATTCGATGTGATCGTTGTGTTTTAATTTTAAAAACTGTTCTGCTTCATCTAGTAATTCAACCTCTACGCCTTTTTGAATGACATCAAATAAAAACAATTGTGTAGATAACTCCATATTTCTGAACCCAGCTAATTGATACGGTCGCTCAAAAGCCATTCCTTGATATTCTTTCCCGAAAATAATGCCCAATTCTTGATTTGAGTTACTTTCAATGATTGTCCACATTTTTCCAGCAATCGTTAAATCGGGTGTTCTCAGCTGTGCTCGATGGATTTCTAATGATTTTTTCATTCTAAATAGACCTAAAGCTTCAATCATTTCATCCATTTCAGTAAAGATACGATCCCCTTCGGCTAAAAGTTTCACTTGCGCAAACGGATGCCCTAAAGCAACTTGTTCATTCAAGAACTCACCTGTTGCTACCCAGTCATTTGGTGCTTCTTTTTCATCTGTCCACAATAAATACAACATAAACAAATGAATAAACTCAAGAGATTCTTCATCCACACCTAATGCAGCAAATGGATTTAAATCTAGATTTCTAAGTTCAATATAACGAACGCCTGTTTTTGGTAAATCAGCCATTTGTTTCCCACCACGTAAGCGAACTGCTGAGTAGAATTCTTTTTCTTCTGACAAAATGCCATTTTCAACCATTCGATGAATGTCATTAATATACTGTTGTAACGATTCATAGGACACTTTGACATTTTCATTATTTTTATAGCCAAATGAACTGTTACGCAGACTTCTGACAGGTTCTTTTGGTCGTTCTTCTTGTTCATTAAAATAACCAGATTCGCTGACAGGTGATGCGCCAAAAAGATAGGTAATCAGCCAGCGATAACGTAAGTAATTCCGTGAAACTTTCATATAAAGAATGTTTTTGAATTCTTCGATTGTTTCATATTCTGTTTGTTCTGAGAAAAGTTGTTGGACCAATTCAATATCATATTCAAAATTGAAATGAATCCCGCTAACCATTTGCTTACGTTTTCCATATTCTCTTGCCAAATAGCGACGATACAGAATACCTTCAAACTGATCGAGTTTAGCAATTTTAATCTCTTCATCTTTTAGCGGTAATTTCGGCGGCATACTAAGCGGCCAAAGCATCTCGTTCTTATTCATTGAACGTAAGGCTACATCATGAATCGCTGCGAGGTAACGCATCATCTCATTGATAGAATTCGCCACCGGTGTGATTAATTCCATTTGCGTTTCACTAAAATCGGTTTGAATATATGGATGATACGAGCGATTCCCCAAAACATCTGGGTGATCTGTCGTTGCAAGTTGACCTTCAAAGGTCGTACGCTGACTTTCTTTTTCTAATCCAAAGCGTGCAGCCATGACATATGGACGCACATTTTTTTGTTGTAACAACTCATTAAATTTCATACTGTCGCCTTTCTTCCCATTATTATTCCATTACTCATCATTATATAGAAAAGGACGAGCAAAAAGAATATTTTAGCTTCAATTTTGTTAAAAAGAACGTAAAATTTCTTGTTTGATTAAAAACAACTCCTTTATTCGCTGTTATCTCCTCTTTAAAGCCATCTAACTTCATTGTATACTATAAAGAAAACATCATTTAATGCAAAGGAGAAAACAATGAATAATAAAGCCTTAATCGTTATCGATCTCCAAAAAGGATTAGATCATTTTGGTACGGGGTTGTTTCAACTGAGTAACCTATTGACAGAAGTAAATCAACGTATAGCAGATTATCGACACAATCATCTGCCCATCTTATTTATCCAGCATGAAGATGCCGATTTAGTTGTCCATAGTTCCAACTGGCAATTATTTGATCAACTTGATGCCAGAGCAGAAGACTTTTATGTTAGCAAAACACATGCAAATTCTTTTTTTCAAACAAATTTAAAAGAACTCTTAGATACACTTTCTGTCACCGAACTTGAATTTTGCGGCGCTCAAACAGAATATTGCGTTGATACTACTATTCGTATGGCGCATGGCTTAGGCTATACTTGTTTTATGAAAACAGGGCTGAGTACAACGATAAACAATGATTTATTAGGCGCCCAAACGATTATCGCACACCATGAAAATTTATGGGATCGACGCTTTTTAACGTTTATTTGATTAAATAGCTGATTATTTTTCTACTCTTTCTAATTCTACCACATTCCTCAACTAAAAAATTAAAATTATCTCATGATATCTTCTAGTTATTCGTGATAGTATAATTAGGGGATATTTGTTGGGCTTTCTATTTTATGCACTTATTTATCGTTTAACATAGAAATAAATACCCACTATTCTATGAAAATGGAGGAACTATTAGAATGAAATTTTCGAAAAGACAAATCCAAGATACGTTATATGTAACAATTGGTTCGTTTATTTTAGCAGTGTCAATTAACTCAATCTTACTGCCAAACAAAATCGTGGCAGGCGGTGCCAACGGAATTAGTGTAGTGATTAATTATCTGTTTGGAATCAATCCAGCTATAATATTATATGCCATTAACTTACCTTTATTGCTTCTTTGTTTCTTACTTTTAGGAAAAGAAGTGGGCATAAAAACAATTTATGGTAGTTTAATTTATCCTTTTTTTGTAGGAATCACCACACATTTACCTGTGCTTACCCATAATATTTTCCTCGCAACAATCTTTGGCGGTCTTTTAACTGGGATTGGATTGGGACTAGAATTTAGAGGGAATGCTTCGACTGGCGGAACAGCGATCATCTCTCAAATTGTCAATAAATATTTAAAAATTTCGCTTGGTGTATCTATTTTATTTGTAGATGGTCTAGTCATTTTGTCTGCCTTGTATGTTTTCAATACGGATACCGTTCTATTCTCATTGATTTGCTTATACATCATTGGCCGTATAGTTGATATGGTGCAAGTTGGCTTCGTTCGTTCGAAAAATGTTTTAATCATTTCACCGAAATATGCCGAAATCAAAGAAAAAATTTTGGTGGATATGGATAAAGGTTTGACTATGATCCCAATTGAAGGTGGCTATCAAAAAAATCCGAGTATGTTGATGATGACTGTTATTCGCGAAAAAGATTTTGCTAATATTAAAGAAACTATCATGGCAATCGACGAAGAGGCGTTTATCGTTTCGATGAACGCAAGTGAGGTTTTTGGTCGAGGCTTTAGCTTAAAAAAAATTGCTGAAGATTACGGGATTGAAACGAATAATTTGCAATAGAAACATGAAACAAAGCATTTAATCCTAACGACATAATCACTAAGCTCTTTCTGTGGACTAATATCGCCTTAATTTGTTTCACCTCTTCTTTAATGTGTATATCTCCCCTACAATAACTGATAACATTGAATACGTTAGCTTTCCCTTACACTACTATTCTTTGAGTTATAATAAAAATCAGTTTTTGAATACGCATCAACGTAACGTATCCAAAAACTGATTTTATTATATGATCTGAAACGGATTACTCTTCATGAATTTAGAAAGACACATGTCTCGCTTTGCGCAATGGCAGGAATGAATCTGAAAGATATTATGTCCCCAGTAGAGCATAAAGATTCTAAAATGACTCGTCAAGTTTATAACTACTTCTATCCTGAACGAAAAGAGCGAAGTGCCGATCCGTTCGCTAAATTTATTGAAAAAGAGAAATGTCTCTTTTAATCATCGTTGTAGTTAGTTTGCTTTCCGTCAAAAAGAAGCACTAGAAACATTGATAAATCAATATTTCTAGCTTCAAAGAGACTTTAACCCACACTGCCTTCCACTTGATTTTCAAGTAGTCACAGTATTTCACAGGGTAGTAAAATATTAATATTACCGGTTTTTGATTGAGATATAAAAGCATGTCATATCAACGAATTTCATACTTATCCGTATTCAAAAAAATTGAGGAGCTATCTTAGCTATTAATTATTGAATTAAGCTATTCACTAAACGAGCTCGCTCGTTTTCATCTTTAGTAAAAGGAATTTTATAAAACTTAGATTGAGAGGCTTGCCTCAATATTTCTGCATACTCCTTATAAGTGCCTCCAAGCTGTTTTATGCTGTTACCCATCATCATATCAACCATTTGAGAACTTTGTTCTCCAGTTTCAATATTATTTTAAGTATTTGAAGTTAAAAACGATTCTACTGGTTGATTCTTTTCAGATTGATCATAAAAGTATAACAAGTAATCTATGGTCGTTAACTCCTTATCCTCTTTCTCTACATAACCTTGATAACCAAACAATATATTAGATTCTATCACCAATTTCACCATATCATTGGCAATATATTCACCATTGATTAGTTTATTTTTGCTAACTAGCCTCCCTTTCTATTAATAACGTCTAGATCAGCATAAAATACATTTTTAGACCTACGTAGTCCTCCATCAGCTAAAATTTATTCAATTTTTCATTCTGTGTTTTAAAGGTTTCTTTTACTTGTTTCCCTAATTGTCCTTTTACAGAATTCCCGATATTTTCTGAAACATCACTCATATTTGATTTAACTGAGAATAGTTCACTTTCACCAGATTGTTCAGCTTTTTGTTTATTCGTCTGCTTTTTTTGAATCATTGAATTTCCAACGGCAGCACTACTAATCATTTTTTGTGCATTTTTCTTTAAATCTTTTAATACATCGTCTAATATTAGAAATCACTCTCTTTCTTAGAGGTTTCCTGATCAGATAATTTACGAAGATTACGATAGTAGTTATCTTCTGTATCTTCTAGCTCTCGTTGTATCTGGCTTATTTCTTGTTAGGCTACCTCATAAAAACATTTTTTTGACCGAAACTCATTTTCTAGAATCTCTTCTTTATCCAACAATTGCCCATCCTATCCAAGTTGATTCGCTAATTCCTGATCACTTTGAACAAGCTTATCGATTCCTGATTTGATCTCAGAAATCAAACTATCAAAGCGTTCTACCAGTTGCTTAGCTTTTGCTATTTTCTCTTCATAAAATGTTGTAAGCTCCTTGACAATACTTGCTTCTGTTGCTCCTGCTGAGGCAAATGCATCAATAATTTCTGCTTACCAAACGACTATTGGTACTTTTAAGAAGGTCCAAAATGAAATTGAAAATGCGCTAGAATTGCCTTATTCTAATGAACCACCGGAATGTTTAAATAACCCTATTAAAGTGTTGAAGAAAAATGCTTATGGGTTTCGTAACTTTTATAAGTTCAAGTTGAGAATTTCTTTATGTTTTGGCACCATTCTTTTCAAGTAAATAAAAAAAAGCTGAGACAAAAGCGTTTAGCTCCGAGAAATAAGAGGGAATGCACGAAAATTGCTTTTCAAATTTTTGTGACCAAGTAGGTAATTCTACATCAGCTCGTACCTCGCTGTGTTTCACAGCAATTTCAGCTTATTTCCGAAGCCTTCAAAACTTAGTGCTTTAGCACTTAGAATTTGATGTGATCGGAGTGAAGCGTAGCAGCTGCTTTTTTCTCGCCGTTTATTCAGATTTAGAGCGTGAAACAAAACTGATCTTTCGTTTTGTCCCACGCTCCTCATACTAATTGATTTAATTCTTTGGATTTTCTTTACCAATATTCGTTGACAAAGAAGCATTTAATTCTATCTTAAAAAAACTAACCAATCTAATGTTAATCTTCCACTTTCAGCAAACCTTTAAACAATCCAATTGCAAAATCATTTGCATCAAATGGTTCTAAGTCATCAATTCCTTCACCTAGCCCAACTAATTTCACTGGTAAATGCAGCTCATTACGAATCGCTAGGACGATTCCGCCTTTAGCTGTACCATCTAGTTTCGTTAGAATTAATCCTGTGACATCCGTCGTTTCTTTAAATTGTTTTGCTTGTGACATCGCATTTTGTCCTGTTGTTGCATCTACTACAAGTAGCACTTCGTGAGGCGCATCTGGCAATTCACGTTGAATCACACGCTTGATTTTTTCCAATTCGTTCATCAAATTGACTTTGTTTTGTAAACGTCCAGCTGTGTCTACAAGTAAAATATCAGCATTCTCCGTTTTCGCACGTTCTACTGCATCAAAGACAACTGCTGCTGGATCGCCACCTGCATTCCCTCGAACAACTTCTACCCCTGCACGTTCACCCCAGACAACTAACTGATCAATCGCTCCAGCTCTAAATGTATCGGCGGCGGCTAACAATACTTTTTTGCCATCTTGCTTAAATTCATAGGCTAGTTTTCCAATACTCGTCGTTTTTCCAACACCGTTTACGCCGACAAATAACATAACTGTCAGACCATTCGTTTGAATATTCAGCGCATTGTTTTCTTCGATACCTTCTGCTTCGTACAAATCAACCATTTTTTCAATGATCGTATTTTGAACAGCAGCTGGTTTTTTCACATTGCGCAATTTGACTTCTTGTCGCAGTGATTCTGTAATTTTTATCGCTGTATCAAACCCAACATCAGCACCAATCAACGTTTCTTCTAGTTCTTCAAAAAAGTCTTCATCTACTGAGCGGAAATTCGCAAATAATGCATTTAAACGCTCCCCAAAGGTTTTACGCGTCTTTTCTAGGCCTTTTTCGTACTTTTCTTGAACGATAAGCTCCTCTGGTTCTTCAATAACATCAACCTCAACAAGTTCTTCCGCTTGGGCAATAGGATTTATTGTAGCCAAAGGTTCCATTTCTGAGACGATTTCTGGTTTAGTTTCCGATTCAATTTTCTGTTCTACTTCGGGTTCTTTTGCATGTTCAAGAGAATCTTCTTGAGGTCGCTCTGCTGCTTTTGTTTCTATTTGTTTTTCTTCTAAAACTGCCTCTTCTTCCATAGGATCTTTTAGCGTTTCGTCTGTTTCAAGTTCAGCTGGTGGTGCTTCTTTTTCGCTCATAAAAGCTTTTTTTATTTTATCAAAAAATCCCACTTAATTTCCCCCTCTCATTGGTTCTAAAACAAATTTTTCAACGGCTTGGGCAACACCATCATGATCATTTGTATCTGTAATCACATCTGCTAAATCTTTCACTCTAGAAATGGCATTTTCCATTGCAACGCCAAGTCCTGCATATTCGATCATCGGTAAATCATTTTCTTCATCACCAATTGTCATAATCTCTTCTTGTTTGATGCCTAAATCTCTGGCTAATAATGAAATGCCATACGCTTTTGTAACC
Organism: Enterococcus sp. AMC1251; assembly: GCF_058216535.1. NCBI lineage: Bacteria > Bacillati > Bacillota > Bacilli > Lactobacillales > Enterococcaceae > Enterococcus > Enterococcus sp. AMC1251. The sequence continues at coordinate 3,275,472 of NZ_CM177098.1, forward strand.
CCTTTAGGCATAAACTCTAGTAAATTGCTTCGAGTTTTGATGATTTCATAGTGATCATAAAATGAACGAGGTATGTTTTTTATTTGCTCATCTAAATAAGTTTCATCCACGGCAATAACTGCTTTATTATAGATTCTATCAGCAGTTAATTGAGCTAATTCACACGGTTCAAATGTCAATAATTTATTTAGCTGGCTGTACAACGATTCATACTCTTGCGTCGTGGGCAATTGCAACACGAGTCCATCGGATAAAATATCCAAAGGTACATTTAATAATTTAGCTAACTTATACAACTCATATACATTATCTAAAGGCATAGATGCTTTTTCGATAATTTCACCAGTATCATTTTTCTGAACCAATCCACCATTGAAGGTGATACTGTAATCCCCATTATTCCGTAAATTCAAAGTGTCTAAATAAATACCGATTGCGGCTAACGGTCGACCTGTACAAATGACGATTTTAACTCCTAAAGCTTTGGCCTGTGCTAAAGCTTCTTTATTTCGGCGGGAGATTTCCTTGTTACTATTTAATAATGTACCATCTAAATCAATAGCGACTAATTTTATCAACCTGTCTTGTCTCCTATCTTATATAACTAAGTTTCAGCGGCGATTGCGCCGCCTTCTTTCACTTCTTCTAAACGAACAGAAACGATTTTCGACACACCCGATTCCTGCATCGTTACCCCGTACAATACGTCTGCTGCTTCCATCGTCCCCTTACGATGAGTCACCACAATAAATTGTGTATCGTCTTCGAATTCACTTAAATAGTGACCAAAACGAGAAACGTTCGCATCATCTAAAGCGGCTTCTACTTCATCCAAGACACAGAATGGTACGGGTCTAACACGAATGATAGAGAATAATAACGCAATGGCTGTTAAAGCACGTTCTCCACCAGAAAGTAAGCTCAAATTTTGTAATTTTTTTCCTGGAGGCTGTGCCTCGATTTCTACCCCTGTATTCAATAAATCTTCTGGATTGGTTAAAATCAACTCTGCTCGACCACCGCCAAACATATTAGGGAATACGACATTAAACTGTGCTCGAATCGCTTCAAAGACTTCGCTAAAACGGGCTTTGACTTCTTCATCCATCTCACCCATTGTTTCAAATAACTGCTCTTTAGCATCTAATAAGTCATCGCGTTGAGACGCTAAAAACTCATGACGTTCATTGACTTGCTCATACTGCTCAATAGCGTTGAGATTGACTGGACCTAAACGTTCGATATCACGTTTTAAACGTTTTACTTCGATCTTTGCCTGTTCTTTATCGATTGTCAATTCATAGTCTTCACTCGCACGTTCAAAGGTCAAACTGTATTCTTCTTGTAAGTACTGCAGCGAGTTATCCAATTTAATTTCTGAACGATTTTTCTCAACTTCGATTTTCGTTTGTTCCGTCAACAAATGCTGTTGTTGTTTGTTTTCTTCAGCTAATCCCGTGTCAATTTGATCGACTTGGTCTTGTAATTGTTGACGAGCGGCTTTGGCTTCTTGAATACTTGTTTGTAAGTACTCTTTTTTCTCAGCAAGCTGCTCTAATTGAACCGCTAAACTTTCTTCAGTAACCTGATGATCAGTCGAGTGATCATTCAACTGTTGTAATTGTTGACGCAGCGCTATTTCTCTTGCTAAGTATTCGTCTAATTGTGTTTGTTTTTCTGCTACTTGTTCCGTTAAATGAGTTAATTGCTCGGTTACAACTGCTTGATCTGCTTGCACTTGATTAAATCGTTCAAATGCTTCTTCGCGTAATCTTTCCATTTGACTAGCTTCTTGATCCACTTGCTTCATTTCTTGATCTAAACGGTCTTTCGTTTGGTTTAGTTCTTGTTGCAGTTTCGTTAATTTTTCTTTTTTTGTTTGATACTCCGTTAAAAATTGATGTAATTCACGTGCTTCAAATTCAAAAAGACGCTGTTCTTTTGTTAAACGAGTGATTGTTTCTTCTTGATTCGCTAATTTATTTTGTAATTCTTGTTGTTTCAAACGACTTGTTTCACCTAGTGAACGCAATTGTTCTAGTTTTTCATTCAGTGTTTTGACTTCATAGGTTAACTGTCTGACTTCTTTTTCATTTGCTGTTAATTGTTTTTCCACTCGTTCCATTTGCTCCGTCAACGTTTGGAGTTCTTGGGTTTGTGAAAACAGGCTGCCTTGATTCCCTCGTTTATTCGCACCACCAGTCATCGATCCTCCTGAGTTCATAACATCCCCATCTAAAGAAACAACTCGATACTGATAATTGACCGCTTTTGCCAATTGATTAGCACTTTCTAAAGTTTCCGCTAGTAAGGTTACACCCAGTAGGTTTTCAATCACATTACTGACTTCATCTGAAAAATGGACTAATTCACTAGCAATTCCTAAAAAACCTGAAATATTACTAACACGATCCCGTACTGCATTAGAAACAGTTCTCGGTTTGATGGTCGTCAATGGTAAGAATGTTGCTCGACCGCTATGTTGCTGTTTTAAAAACGTAATGCCTGCTCGTCCATCTTTTTCAGTTTCCACAACTACATGTTGAGCGGCTCCACCTAAAGCTGTTTCAATTGCTAACGTATAATCTTTGGGTACATCAATCAATTCTGCAACCGCACCGACAATTCCAGTTAGTTGGTTTTTATGTTTTAAAACTGCACGAACACCTTGATAAAATCCTGAATAATTCTCTTGAATTTCTTGTAAGCTTTTTTGACGCGCCTTGGCCTGTTGTACTTGATTCATTGCTTGATACATTTGTTTTTGTCTTACAGCTAATTGTCCTTGTTTTTGATCCAATTGCTGCTTTAAATGAGAATATTGCTCTCGTTGGTCTGTCAATAATTGGTCGGATTCAGACACTCTGCTTTTGAGTTGTTCTTTTTCTGCCAAAGCCTCTTGCATTTGTTTTTCTAGTGCTTCGTGTTTCTGGATAGATTGTTGATTTTTGGCTGTTTCTTGTTGATACTGACGTTCCAGGTATTTTAGATCGTTACTTGTATTTGCTTGTTCCTGCATGACTTCAACGTATTGGCTACGTAATTCTTCTAGTAATTCTTTTGATGATTTACTGTATTTTTCAACTTCTAGTTCTGAAGCTTCAATCGCTCCTACTAGCGATTCGAGTTGCGCTTTTTTTTCAATAACTTTTGTTTGTAAGTCTTGAACTTCTTCACGATAGCGAGTGATTTTTCCTGCATTCTCTTCTAAAGACTGTTGGTATTCACTGGTCGTTTGCTGCGTATGTTTTGAACGCTCAACCAAGACATTTTTTTGTCCCTCAGTTTGTTTCAAGGCTTCCGTAATTTGGAGAAGTTGCTGTTGTTCTGTTTCGATTTGTTCATCGATTTTATTGCGTTTGCCACGCAATTGGAACAATTCATCTTCTGAATCGCGAATTTTTTTGCTGGCTGTTTGTAATTTTTCTTCAATTGCAGAAAGTTCAGCTGCTTTGATTTCCCAGACTTCTTTGGCCTTTTCAATTTCAGTAACTGTTAAGCTAACATCAATTTCCGTTAGGTTTTCTTTAAGTTTTAAAAACTCCTTGGCCGCTTCGCTTTGTGCAGCTAAAGGAGTCAATTGATCTTCTAATTCATAAATGATATCTTGCACACGGCTCAAGTTATCTTCTGTTTCAAATAACTTTTGTTCGGCTTTTTTCTTACGTTGTTTGTACTTTAGTACTCCAGCTGCCTCTTCAAAAATCCCGCGACGATCTTCTGGCTTACTATTAAAAATCGCTTCGACTTTCCCTTGAGAGATGATCGAAAATGATTCTTTCCCTAAACCAGAATCCATAAATAAATCATGAATATCCTTCAAACGACATGCTTGTTTATTAATGTAAAAATCACTTTCACCCGTTCGACGATAGCGACGTGTCACACTAATTTCAGTAAAATCTAACGGTAAAAAATGATCACTATTATCCAATACAACCGTTACTTCTGAAATATTTAATGCTTTACGGCCTTCTGAACCTGCAAAAATAATATCTGGCATCTTGCCGCCGCGGAGGCTTTTAGCGGACTGCTCGCCTAAAACCCAGCGAATCGCTTCGGTGATATTACTTTTCCCGCTGCCGTTTGGTCCAACGACCGCCGTAACACCATTTTCAAACTCTATAACAGTTCGATCCGCAAAGGATTTAAATCCTGCGATCTCAATTCGTTTTAAATACACGAATAAAACGGCTCCTTCCAAGCTTACTCAGGATTTTGTTTCAGCGCTCGTTCAGCGGCATCCTGCTCTGCTAATTTTTTCGACTTCCCCAAACCGGTTCCAATCATTTTTTCGTTGACATAAACTTCTACAAAAAAGATTCGATCGTGGGCTGGACCTTCTTCATTGACCAAACGGTAGTCAATCGTAACGTCTCCTTGTCGTTGCAATACTTCTTGTAAATGTGTTTTATGATCCATCTCATGTGAAAAAGCACCGGCATCGATTTTTGGAAAAATGACTTCTGCAATAAATTTCTTGACTACATCAACTTTTTGATCTAAAAACAAAGCACCTAAAAATGCTTCAAATAAATCGCAGAGCAATGCTGGACGTGTACGTCCACCAGAATTTTCTTCGCCTTTGCCTAAAAGAATATATTGGTCGAAATGACATTCTTTCGCAAATTTGGACAGGCTATCTTCACGAACGATTGCCGCTCGCATTTTGGTTAGCTTGCCTTCGGGCATTTCTGGGAATTGTTTATACAAATATTGCGAAACCAGCAATTCTAGCACAGCGTCTCCTAAAAATTCTAATCGTTCATTGTCAGACAGTTTTAAGTATCGATGCTCATTCACATAGGATGAATGGGTAAAAGCTTGTTCTAATAGGTTGACATCATGGAAAACAATGCCGTAACGTTCTTTTAATTCGGTAGTTAACTGATTGTCCATTTGCTACATTCCTTTAAGTTTATTTACAACCTCCTCTATTATACTTTTTTTTTAGATATTTTTAAATGGTTAGGAAGGAATTGTCTTAAAAACACTATATCATTCATCCTATTCGAAAAACTTGTAAGCCCTTTAGCTTTTATTCTGAGTTTTTTTATAATAAATTAGTAAAACCTTACTATTTACTGCTACAAAAAAGCGCCCAAGATTGGCAGAAATCTTGATACGCTTTTTTTGTTTAATTTGATTGATTAAAAAATCGTTTAATTTCAATAGCTGCAGTATCTGGTGAATCAGATGCATGAATGATATTTTGGTAGCAATTTGCCCCATAGTCGCCTCGAATCGTTCCTGGATCTGCTTCTAAACAATTAGTCGCGCCAATCATTTTTCTCACTGTTTTAATGGCATTTGCTCCTTCTAAAACAAGATAGATTACTTCTGATGAGGTCATATACGTTATCATGTCTTCAAAGAAATCTAAGGTTTTTACGTGAGCATAATGTTCTTTAGCTAGTTCTCTAGACATTTTAGCTACTTGTAATTGGCTTATCTTTAGTTGTTTTTTTTCAAAACGTTGAAGAATCTCTCCAACTAATTTACGTGAAACACCATCTGGCTTAATGATCACAAGTGTTTTCTCCATTTGATTTCTCTCCTTATTTTTAAGAATACGCTGTTTTGAAAACGCTTAACACAAAGTTATCATTCTTCTCACTATGTGTCTAGGATACAAGTGACAAAAAATATTCTGCCTTTGTCACTGTTAGATATTCGTTAGAAACAAATCACTCATCGTTCTTAGTTAGTAAACTAATCAAACGTGAAGAAAAAGGATGTGAGACAAAAGTAAAAATCACTTTCGTCTCACATCCTAAATACAAATACGCAAAGATTACAAACAACAGTTTAACGTTTTTCAGCTGTTAATTCAATAGTATAATAATCTTTAGTATCTTCATAATTCCAAGTAAATGATTTTACACGATCATTAATCGGCAGGATTTCATTACGGTACAATGTTGGAATAACTGGTGCTTGTTCAAACATATATTCTTGCCATTCGTTGTATGCTTTTTTACGTTTGTCCTCGTCAAAAGATTCTTCTGAGTCAATTGCTGTTAATAATTTATCATTTTCTTCTGAAGTAAAACGGGAGTAGTTAAATCCAGCCTTCCGTCCATATAAACCAGCTGGAGATGGTGCACTATTGATACTCCATGCCGCTTGGAAAACGTCTATTTCTGGATCGTCATTCTTCATCTTATCATAGAATGCTTGGAAATCAATTAAACGTCCCGTAGCTAATTTAACATCCAAACCAATTTCTTTCCATTGTTGTAAATAATAATCAGCTAATGGTTGAGCTATTTCGCTACCTGCCATGGAAGCAAAGTTAATGATTAATTTTTCACCCTTAGGATCTTCTCTCAGCCCATCACCATCTTTATCTTTAAAGCCAGCATCATCCAAAATCTTCTTTGCTTTATCTGTATCATATTGATACCCTTTTACCTTTGTATCATGTAGATTTTTAAAAATTGGCGGAATTAGTGTTGTTGCGCCTGTACGTAAGCCATTATAGAATTTTTGACCAATGGCATCATTGTCAATTGCATACCCCATTGCTTGACGTAAGTTCACATCAGCCATCTTGGCGTCTTGGTTCATGATAGACTCACCTTTTTCTTTGTCAAAAGTACCTAGTTTAAAGCCAATATACGTATAAGCTAATTCTTCACGCCCTAACATTTGATACCCTTTAGAATCTTTGTATGTTGGGTAATTCTCTGTTGGCATTGAGTAGACCATATCATATTTTTTCGCTTTTACAGCTTCAACAATTGATGCAGTTGGTACATTCGTAAATACGATTTTATCTAGTTTAGGTTTTCCTTGGTAGTAGTGCTCATTTGGTAAATATTCCACTGACTCTCCTGTTACAATCTTACTCATGTAGTAAGGACCGAATGTTACAGGATTTTTGCGGACTGCTTCACTTTTTTCTTGGTCTTTGATTGAAATATCTTTAAGAACATGTTTTGGTATCGCTCTACTATAAATCCCACCATCTAATTGCAACATGCCTGAATACATTTCTTTATACGTCACTTCGATTGTTTGATCGTCTACTTTTTTGATACCAGAAATAGTATCTGCTTTTCCGTCATGGTATTCATCCATTCCCACAATATTCATAAAGTCATCATCGTAACGAATCCCTGTATAGTCTTTATTGCCAATTATTTCATAAGGATAGATAAGATCATCCGCCGTTACAGGTTCACCATCTGACCATTTTATATTTTTTTTCAACGTGATTGTTGCTTTTTTATTGTCAATATCTAAATCTAATTTAGCAGCACCATCTTCTGTGATCATAAAATCATCTGTATATGAAAATAATCCTTCATGAGATGGTCGCATGTAATAACTATCATACGCATCTTGTTGATATACTTCTGAAAATAATCCTGTAAATTGAGTATCTGACGCAACTGCCACATCCAAAGTCCCACCTTTGATTGGCTCTTTGTCATTTTTGACTGCCATTGTAAATTTACTGATATCTTCAGTTTCTACACTCTTATTACCAGAATCTGACTTCTTCCCTCCACATGCGGCTAATGTTACAGCCAACACTGCTGTCAATGTAATTATCCCAAAAAGTTTTTTGCTTTTCACACTATTTCCTCCTCTTTTAGCCTAAACGCTGTCTAGCATCTGCTGAACGTTTAAACGCTTGGCCGATATAATTTATACATAACATCATTACTAAAATCAGTACTGACGCAGGTACCCAAATCCATGTTTTATTCGCTAAAACATCGCCATTGCTGGCATATCCGATCAATGTTCCAAGACTTGGTACATTTGTCGGCAAACCAAATCCTAAGAATGTCAGTGTTGTTTCGATCCCGATGTTTGCCGCAAAGTTAATGGTTAAATTCGTGATGATTAATGAACTTAGATTTGGCATAATTTCTCGAAACATGATTTTAATATCGCTTGTTCCTAAGGTTTTTGAAGCACTCACATAATCTCTGCGAACCTCAGATAACGTTTTACTTCTAAACAATCGGGCTTTTGCAACCCAGTAAAACGCGCTCATAATCCACACAAACGACCAAACATTATAATTAGGAATGATTGTAACAAAAACAATAATGATCATCATAATCGGCAAAATCATAATAAAGTCAACAACACGCATCACTGCATTGTCAAACATTCCACCATAATAACCTGAAACAATACCAATACCCACACCGATGATTGATGTAAGGATCGTGATTGCAAAACCAATTACAACGGAATTACGCGCACCAATGGTCAGTTGCCCCAGAACATCTCGCCCCCCTTCATCCGCTCCTAATATAAAATTTCCACCAGGTTCGGCGTATTTATCTAAAATACTGACTGTCATTACTTTTTCTTGATCAGTCAATAAAGCACCAATAAAGACAACTAATAAAATAGCCACTAGCAGTCCCAGTGAGAAAATAGCTAGTTTATCTTTTTTGAATTCTCTTGCGATCATTCGAAATCCCATCGGCGGGATTGTTTCCGGTATAGCACTTGCTGTGTTTTCGTTATTTTTATCCATCTCGTCTCTTCCTCTCCTCAAAATTGATTTTTTATTGAACCCGAATTCGTGGATCTACAAGACTCATCACAATATCTGAAATCAAATTTCCGAAGAGCGTTGCAACTCCTAAAATCAATACTAAGGTCGTGATTACTGCATAATCCCGTTGTCCGATAGAGTCGATAAATAATTTTCCAATCCCTGGATAACCAAAGATTTTTTCAATAACTACCGATCCACTAATTAAAGCAGTGATTTCGTAGCTTAGTTGAGAAACGATTGGTAAAGAAGCATTTCTGAAAATATGCCTTGTATATAATTTATTTGTCGGCACTCCTTTTGAACGTGCCGTGCGAACGTAATCTAACGACTGAGAATCAATCACCTCATTACGTAAATATTGGATTGTGATTGCCGTTCCAAGCAGAGCCTGGGATAATGCTGGCAAAATCAAATGATAAAAACGATCCCAGATATATACGCCTGTTCCCGACTCAACACCGCTAGATATTGAGCCTGTTGTTGGAAACCATTCTAAACGATACCCAAAAATAAATAGCATAATCAATGCAAAAATAAATGGTGGCACCGCAAAACTGAAAAAGTTATAAACTACGACAAATTTATCTAAAATAGAGTTTTGATAGCGACCTGATAAAACGCCTAACGGCAGTGCAATCGCATACATGATTACAACGGTTACTAAAGATAGCAGAAGCGTATTGATTGCACGGCTACCAATCAGAGTTGAAACTGGTAATTTAAAAATAAAGCTTTCCCCAAAATCTCCGTGTAAAACATTAATGAGCCAGCGCACATATTGCGTTGTCCATGGATCATTCAATCCCGCTGATTCACGCATTTTTTCAATTACTGCTGGGTCAGTATTTGGATTGATCAGACCAGTAAAAGGATCTCCCGGCATCATTTTTGCTAACATAAAAATCAGTACGCTTAAAATTAGGATTTGAGGAATCATAAAGAGTACACGTCGTAAAATCGTCTTCCACATTAGATTACACCTCCATTTTTTAACGCTACCTGGTGCGTTTCACTGATTTTACATAACTCATATACGCGACCATTTTGATCGTAATACTCTTTTTGATGCTCGATATACTCTTTTTCTACTTGGCGCCGTTGCGCTTTGTGTTCTTCACGATGAGCAACATCGATTTTAGGAATTGCAGATAGTAAACGTTTGGTATAAATATGTTGGGGATTCGTGTAGATATCTTGACGTGTCCCGATTTCAACAAATCGTCCTTTGTACATGATCGCAATATTATCACACATATGTTTTACAACACCTAAGTCATGTGAAATGAATAAGTAACTCAGTCCATATTCTTCTTGAATATTTTTCATAAAATTCAATACTTGCGCTTGAACCGATAAATCCAATGCTGAAACTGGCTCATCTGCAATAATCAACTTAGGATTCGTTGCAACAGCTCTAGCCACGCCTAAACGCTGACGTTGTCCGCCTGAGAATTCATGAGGATATTTATATAGCGCATCTTCTGGCATTCCAACAATGTCTAACAGACCTTGAACCTTTTTCTTTTCTTCTTGGTCGCTCAATCGTTCAAAATTGCGAATCGGTTCAGCAATGATATCCAATACTCGTTTCTTTGGATTTAAACTAGACATTGAATCTTGGAAAATCATTTGAACATCTTTATTGTATTTCATCGCTTTACGATTATGCGCTTTTGTCACATCTTGATCTTGGTATAAAATACTGCCGCTAGTCACTTTTTCTAACCCAATTATCGCTTTACCCGTAGTAGATTTTCCAGAACCTGATTCACCAACCAAGCCGTACGTTTTGCCTCTTTCGATAATAAAATCAACACCATCAACTGCCAACACATGATCTGTCACTCTATTAAAGAAACCGCTGCGAATAGGATAATGGACTTTCAAGTCTTTGATTTGAATGATTTCTGCCATTATACTTCCTCCTGATCGTCTCTAAAATGAAAATGCTGATAACAAGTACAACGAACAAAATGCCCTTCTGACACTTCATGTAATGTTGGTTCTGCTTCATGAGCATACTCTGGAATCCAAGGAATTCTTGGTGCAAAACGACAGCCTTCTCTTGGTAATTTGCTCAACGAAGGAACTACACCTTCAATTACGTGTAACTGACTATCATCTGAATCTTCTTGTGGAATCGACTGTAATAAAGAGCGCGTATATGGATGTTTTGGATTGCTGAATACTTCTTCGGCAGTCGCAACTTCAACGAATTGCCCTGCATACATCACCGCCACCTTATCAGCCATCTCAGCTACTACACCTAAATCATGTGTAATCAAAATAATTCCCGCTCCCGTTTCTTCTTGTAAATCTTTGAGTAAGTCTAAAATTTGCGCTTGGATCGTTACGTCTAATGCAGTTGTTGGTTCATCCGCAATAATAATTGCAGGTTTACAGGCAATAGCAATTGCTATGATCACACGTTGACGCATTCCTCCAGATAATTCATGAGGATACTGTTTTCCAACGCGTTCAGGATTTGGAATCCCTACCTGTGTTAATAACTCGATCACTCGCACTTGCTTTTGTTCTCCATTCATGTCGGTATGATAGGTTAAACTTTCTTTGATCTGATCCTCTATTCGCATCAAAGGGTTCAGCGCTGACAATGGATCTTGAAAGATCATACCAATATCACTGCCTCGAATCTTATTATATAATTGCTCGTTAAATGTAGTTAGGTTTAGATCCTTGTAAATAATTTCTCCAGTTATACGAGTATGATTTTCATCATGCAGACCGATAATCGTTGTCGCCAAAGTACTTTTCCCACAACCAGATTCGCCGACAATCGCCAAAATTTCATTTTTTTCTAATTCAAATGACACATCATCGACAGCATCATAGTATTCATCTTTAATACGAAACCCTGTACGCAAACCTTGAACATCTAACAATTGATTCCCCTCACTCACTTTAAAACACTCCTTCATGCTCAATTAAATAGCTTATTACAACAAGAAACTTATTAAAAAACCTTTTTTTAATGTAATCTCTTCACGAACTCATTGCAACCAATTTCTATCAATACACACCCTCATTATAACCATTTTTAAGTAATTGTATATATTTTTTTTGAAAATTGCAACATTTTGATAATAAGAATTTTCCTAAAAAAAAAGTGGAACAAAACAGGATTTGTTTTGTTCCACTTTTTTCATTTCAATTATAAGTTATTCATAATGTAATCTACAGCGGCACCAACTGTTTCAATTTGTTCTGCGTCTTCATCAGAAATTTCTGTACCAAACTCATCTTCCAGCTCTAAAACAAATTCCATTACACTAATTGAATCTGCATTCAAGTCATCTTTAATGTTTAATTGATCTGTCACTTTCTCAGCTTCAATATCAAAGTGGTTTGAGATAATCTTCGCTACTTTTTCAAGCACTTCTTCACGACTCAACTGTATTCACCTCCACTGCTTTTGAAAAGCGTTCCTCGTAAAAGAGTTAAACGCTATGATACATTGTACTCACAAATGATGGATTTGTCCATCTTTTTTTGCAAAATCATTACAATTCAGTTGCAAACAGGTTGCATAAATAGTTATTCTTTTGTTTCATAATAACTGACAAGCTGTGGCACGACCTCGGTCTTTAACATTGTATGAATTTGACGAATCGTATAACGGACAGCCTCTGGTCCTGTCGATCCATGTGTTTTAATGACTGGTGCTTTCAAGCCAAACAGAACCGCTCCACCATGTTTGGAATAATCCATCTCATCTTTCATTCCACGCAATGCATTTTTTAAAAGTAACGCCCCCATTTTTCCTTTGAATCCTTCTGCAAGAATCGATGATTTTAAAAGGCCCATCATATTTAATGCTGTTCCTTCAATTGATTTCAATACAGCATTCCCTGTAAAACCGTCTGTCACAACAACATCGGCTGCTCCGCTTAGTAAATCCCGAGCTTCAACGTTCCCGATAAAACGAATACCTTCTTCTTCTGAAAGCAATTCAAAGGCTTTTTTAGTCAACTCACTGCCCTTGGTTTCTTCTGCACCATTATTTAAAAGAGCCACACGAGGTTTTGCGATATTTCTGACTTTTTCAGCATAGAAAGAACCCAAAACAGCATATTGGACAAGGTGCTCTGGTTTATTATCAGCATTCGCACCTAAATCTAACATATCAAATCCTCCGTCTGGCTGTCCGATCACCGGTAACGTTGACATCAAACCTGGGCGTTCAACATTTTTGATTCGTCCAACGATAAATAATCCAGCAGCTAGTAACGCACCTGTGTTACCAGCTGAGAAAATCGCATCCGCTTCACCATTTTTCACTGCTTGTGCAGCTAGCACCATCGAAGCAGTTTTCTTACGACGAATCGCTTTTACTGGTTCATCATCGCTATTGATTTTTTCATCAGTATGGATAATCGTAATATTCGTTTCATCTGTCACATATTTTTTAATTTCATCTTCTTTTCCATAAAGTAAAAACTCGATCTCTGGAAAATCCTTTTTAGCTAGCATCACGCCTTCAACGATAGCCTGTGGTGCATGATCGCCACCCATTGCATCTACTGCAATCTTCATAACATAGTCCCTCCTAGGTAAATTACAATAAATAGTATAACATATCGAAAAGCGGAACGAAGCGTTTAGACCTCGAACAACCAAGTAGGTACCTTTCTACATCAACTCATTTCATTCTTTGTGTGTCAAGGCAATTAGGAAAATGATGGAAAGATGCTCTTTATCTTTTCAGCATTTTATCTATTTGTTGAGAGGTCTGATTCGTGCAGCTGGATCATCGAAAAGCGGAACAAAGCGTTTAACTCTCATGAAAATTAGGAATCTGACTAAGAAACGCTCTTTGTTTCATAGGCAGATTGTCTATTTTCCTTGAGAGTTGCTTTGTGCAGCTGGATCACGAAAAGCGGAACGAACCGTTTAGACCTTGAACAACCAAGTAGGTACCTTTCTACATCAACTCATTTCATTCTTTGTGTGTCAAGGCAATTAGGAAAATGATGGAAAGACGCTCTTTATCTTTTCAGCATTTTATCTATTTGTTGAGAGGTCTGGTTCGTGTAGCTGGATCATGAATAGCGGAATGAGTCGTTTAGCTCTGACTGCTAAATCACCGAAAAACAAAACACATATCTCAATCATATTTCAATCAAAAAACTTTTCCTCATTATCATTCGGCTTGATTTTATCAGCAACTCCACGATACTCTGGCAAGATCCACCACTGTTCCTTTTTCCAAATAACATTAGCTTCTTGACGAGCAACTTCCAGTATATTGAAATCCGTCACAATATCTCCAACAACAAACTGCGGTACACCTGATTGTCTGGCACCAAACACTTCACCTGGTCCTCGCAATTCCAAATCCTTTTCACTTAGCACAAAACCATTATTCGTTTCTGTCATGATTTTCATTCGCTCTACACCCATTTCATTTTTCGGGTTAGCAACTAAGATACAATACGATGCTTCTGAGCCACGACCGACACGTCCACGAAGTTGGTGTAATTGTGCTAGCCCAAAACGATCAGCATCCATGATCAGCATGACTGTAGCATTTGGAACATTGACCCCGACTTCAATTACTGTAGTAGAAACTAGCAGTTGCAAATTGTTTTCTTTAAACTCCTGCATAATTTCTTCTTTTTCTTGATTTTTCATTTTCCCATGAAGTAAACCAACCTGATAAGTAGGATTGAAGAAAGCAGACATATGCTCAAAAATCTCTGTCGCATTTTTAACATCTAGCGCTTCTGATTCTTCGATCAGCGGACAAATTACGTAAGCTTGATGCCCACGCGCCAATTCTTTTTCCATCCACTCTAAAACGGTATCTAGTTGAGGAGGTCGGATCCAGCGTGTTTCTATGGGAATACGACCAGCTGGCATTTCATCAATGATCGAGACATCCATCTCACCAAAAGCCGTGATTGCCAAAGTTCTTGGAATAGGCGTTGCCGTCATAAACAATACATCTGGCTTCAAGCCTTTTTCTCTTAAGATTCGGCGCTGGTTCACACCAAATCGATGTTGTTCATCTGTGATTACTAAACCTAAGCGATGGAACAGAACATCTTCTTGAATCAAGGCATGGGTACCAATAATGATATCGATCTCTCCTATCGCTAGTTGTTCAAGAATCTCTCGGCGTTCTTTTGTTTTCGTCGATCCAGTTAAGAGTGCCGAGCGAACTTCTAAAGGATCGTATAATTGCTGAAGGCTCTCCATATGTTGTTGCGCCAAAATCTCTGTCGGCACCATTAAAGCCCCTTGAAATCCAGCTGTCATCGTTGCGTAAAGAGCAATAGCAGCAACAACCGTTTTACCACTCCCTACATCACCTTGTAATAACCGCTGCATATGATTCGGGCTCATTAAATCTCGACAGATCTCATTTGTTACCTTTTTTTGAGCTGCAGTCAGTTCAAATGGCAATTTCTGCGTAAATGATTTTAAACGTTCCACATCATATTGAATGCTCAATCCATTATTTTCTGCTTTTTCTTGTCGCTTCAAGCCTTGCATTTTTAATTGAAACAAAAAGAATTCTTCAAACACAACCCGCCGCTTCGCTTGATGGCTTTCTTCTGGATTACTTGGAAAATGCATCGCAAACATTGCTTCTTTTCTTGGCATCAAACGATATTTTTCTAGTAACTCTTCTGGTAAAATTTCTGAAATCAGAGCGCCATATTTTTCAAACCCCGTACGAATGAGCTGAATCAAACTACTTTGTCGAACTTTTTTATTTACATGATAAATCGGAGCAAAATCTTCTCCGTCGTTTTTAGCTGCTAAGATTTTCATGCCATTCAAGGATTTTCGTTTCGCATCCCATTTTCCATAAACTGCGATTTCCTCGGACATAATGATTTTGTCCTTTAAATAAGGCTGGTTAAAAAAGGAAACATTGATCACCGCATGGTCTTGCATCATCCGAAACATCATTCGACTTTTCTTATAGCCATAACGGCTCACGACCGGCTCTGATACAACCAACCCTTTTAACGTGACTTTTTCTTGATCTTGGATTTCATTTAATTCCTTTTCTTGAATATCATCATATCGAAAAGGATAGTAGGATAACAAATCTTCGATCGTTTGGATACCTAATTCTTTTAAATTCTCTGCACGTTTTGGGCCTACACCTGGCAACATACCGATGTCATCCGATAAAACCACCACTTTTCCTCCCTTCATTAATAGATACGTGATGTGCTCTCTATTTATTTATTTTCTATAGAAAAGTGACTGGGACATAACTCTATGAGTTACAACCCAGTCACCTAAAATCCGAATAAACGGTAGGAGCAGAAGCAACCCCTTCGGAAATAAGCTGAAATTCACAAAAATTTGAAGAACAATTTTCGTGAATCCCCTCTTATTTCTCGGGGTTAAACTCTTCTGTCCCAACCTCTCGATAAGTCATTTATTATTCAGCTGAAAATAGATAGGGGTAAACAGGTTGTCCGCCTTCATGAAGCTCTGTTTCTATATCTTCATACTCAGTAGCCAATGCTTCTACAAATTTTTCAGCTTCTTTCATAGTGCCACCCTCACCGACAATGATCGTTATGATTTCTGTCTCTTCATCGATCATACGTTTGAGTGTGTCCAATGATGCATTAAACATATCTGGTTCTGATACAACGATTTTACCGTCGATCATTCCTAGATAATCATCTTTTTTGATTTCGACATTGTCGATTGTTGTGTCACGTACAGCTGTTGTTACCTGTCCACTGACAACACTTTCGATCATTTCTGTCATAGTTGTTTTATTTTCTTCAAGGGTTTGTTGCTCATTGAAAGCAAGCATTGCCGTCATCCCTTGAGAGATTGTTTTTGTTGGAACAACTGCTACTGGAACATCTGCTACTTCTGCTGCTTGATCAGCTGCCATGAAAATATTTTTATTATTAGGTAAGATAATAACTTGCTCAGCATTCACTTCTTTAACGGCTTTTAAGATGTCTTCAGTACTTGGGTTCATTGTTTGCCCCCCGCTGATGATATAGCTTGCACCAAGGCTTCTGAACAATTCTTGAACACCGTCTCCTGCTGCAATCGCAATAACCGCATAAGGAACACGTGCTTTTTGTGTGACTGCTACTTGTGCATCATGTTCAACCAACGTTTCATGTTGCAAACGCATGTTGTCAACTTTGATTTTCACTAATGAACCGAATTTTTGTCCGTAATTCATTACTTCACCAGGATGTTCTGTATGCACATGAACTTTGATGATTTCATCGTCGTTTACGACAAGTAAAGAATCCCCTAATTCGTTTAAATAGTTTCTAAATGTTTCATAATCGAAATCACTATCCACAGTTGGACCTTCACCGATTTGAACCATGATTTCTGTACAGTAACCGAATTTGATATCTTCAGTCGCAACATGTCCGCTAACTCCGCGGTGATGTTCAGCATTGACCATCTCGTCCATCTCACCAGGACTAGGTTCATAGACTTCTGCTGCTAAAAATTCACCCGACAAAGCTTCTAGAAAACCTTCATAGATAAACAACAAACCTTGACCACCGCTATCAACCACACCAACTTCTTTTAGCACAGGTAAAAGGTCAGGAGTTTTAGCTAAAGCACGTTTGGCACCTTTAACGACTGCCTCCATCACTTCGATACAGTCATCCGTTTCTTTCGCTTTGCGTTCACCTGAACGGGCAGCTTCACGGGAAACAGTTAAAATTGTACCTTCAACTGGCTTCATGACTGCTTTATAAGCAGTCTCCACACCATGAGTAAAAGCCGCTGCTAAATCCTTTGCATTCAACGTCACAACATCTGGAATTTGTTTAGAAAAACCACGGAATAATTGTGATAAGATAACACCAGAGTTTCCTCTAGCTCCCATCAATAGACCTTTTGAAAGAATCGTTGTTAATTCTCCAACTTTTTCAGAACGAGAATCGGCTACAGCCTTCGCTCCACTTGTCATAGATAAGTTCATATTTGTTCCTGTATCACCATCTGGTACAGGGAAAACATTCAATGAGTTGACGTATTCTGCATTTACATGCAAACGACTCGCGCCAGCCTGAACCATCTCTTGGAACTGACTTGCACTGATTTCTGTTACATTCACCTAAAAAATCCTCCTTTGAGATTCACTGCAAATAGATGATCGTTCATCTATTTAGCAGCTGGCTACCTAGTCAGGCAACACGCGAACACCTTGCACAAATACGTTGACCGAATTAGCAGTCACACCTAATAGTGTTTCAAGGTTGTATTTTACTTTTTCTTGTACATTACGAGATACTTCTGAAATTTTTGTTCCATAACTTACAATAGTATATACGTCAACCGCAACGCCATTTTCTTCTTGACGTACGACCACACCTTTAGAATAATTTTCTTTGCGTAAAATGCCATTTAAATTATCTTTGATTTGGTTTTTACTAGCCATACCGACGATTCCATAGATATCTGTCGCAGCACCGCCAACGACTGTGGCGATAACCTCATTGGTAATCTCAATGGTACCTGCTGGTGTTTTGATTTTTACAGCCATTGATGAAAGCCTCCTTAAAGAGCACATTTGCCCTATTTTCTTCTATAATATTTTAACATAGCCGTACCCCAATGAAAAGGAACTTATCTAGATAATTATAGAGCGTCTCATCGAATTTGCTAATAATTGTATAATTTACATCGTTTGTCGGAAAATGTCAAACAGATCTGAAATTTCTCTTGCAAAAAACTGCTATCTATGATAAATTAATTTAGTATGAGCTGAAAACTATCGCTCCGAGATCAAAGCAAAGGAGGAAACTAAAAATGGCAAAAGTATGTTACTTTACTGGTCGTAAGACAAGCAGCGGCAATAACCGCTCACATGCAATGAACGCTACTAAACGTACTGTTAAACCTAACTTGCAAAAAGTTCGTGTATTAATAGACGGTAAACCTAAAAAAGTTTGGGTGTCAACTCGTGCTTTGAAATCTGGTAAAATCGAGCGTGTTTAATAGAACATAATCAAAAAGCTGAACGGCATGCCGATCAGCTTTTTTTATTTATCACGACTTTGGATCACAGCGATCATTCCCGTATCGAATGAAAATCCAGCAGTTTCTCCCACAAACTCATTGCTTGCATAGGAGGTAGGAGTCTCAACATCCACATGATCTAGCGTATATTTACTTTTTGTTAATGTCAGGTTTTTAACAGGTGTTAAACAACCGTACGCTAAATAATCCATTCTCGCTTCTTTTTTCACCACATAATCGCCTGGAAGATAATAGGCAATACTATTTTGATGATCTTTTACTTTTATTTGATGGGCAAACTCTTGAAAACGTGATTCTAACGGCAGCCACAGATTGGATAAAAGGTGATCCAAGCGACCACCTGTTGCACCTATGATCGTGATTTCCGCTTCTGGAAACTCTTTAAGCACGAGTGCCAAAGCCAGTTGGGTATCTGTATCATCTTTTTCTGCTTGTGCCTGAACAAGTTCTTTTGCTTGTTTTTGAACGGTCAGCTGTTCGTCATTCGTTAAAGAGTCAAAATCTCCCACTGCTAAATCTAATGACCAGCCATTTTCTAAAATATATAAACTTCCTCGATCGATTCCCACCATGTAATCAAAATCCTCCGAGTTCAACTGCGGCCACTCCTCAGGCGAACCGCCTGCCACAAGAAGAATCTTCATTAATCCAACACAGCTCTAAGTGCGTCGATACGGTCTTTAGGACTTTCTGAATCATAGATATAAGAACCTGCTACAAAAACATTCGCTCCCGCTTCTTTACAACGTTTAGCAGTCTCAGGAACAATGCCGCCATCCACTTCGATATCATAGGCATAGCCTTTTATTTCTTTCCACTCTTTTAATTGAGCGATTTTATCCAATGAACTTTCAATAAATGATTGTCCGCCAAATCCAGGATTTACGGTCATAATCAACACTTGATCCACTAAATCCAGGACATATTCGATCGCAGACAATGGCGTCCCAGGATTGATCACAACACCTGATTTTACGCCTGATGCTTTAATCATTTGCACCGCACGATGGATATGAGTCGTTGACTCTACGTGAACAGTGATAATATCTGCTCCCGCTTTCGCAAATGCTTCAATGTAGTTTTCGGGCTGAACAATCATCAAATGAACATCTAATGGTAATTTTGTCACCGGTCGAATCGCTGAAACAACATTAGGTCCCAAGGTAATATTCGGTACGAATTGTCCATCCATCACATCCACATGAATGTAATCCGCTCCTAGTTTTTCGACTAATTGAATATCTCTTTCTAAATTGGCAAAATCGGCGCTTAAAATCGATGGTGCTAGTTTCATTACAGCCACTCCTTTATTTTTTCTTATAAATCGGTCTGCGATTTTCTATTTCTAATAAAAATTGTAGATAATTATCATAACGTGTTTGAGCGATTGTTCCTTCTTCTACACGTTTTTTCACTTCACAACCAGGTTCTTTGCGGTGCATGCATTCACGGAACTTGCATGCAGATGAGGCTTCTACAAATTCTGGAAATTGTTTTGGCAACTCAGTTGTTTCCATTTCTAAAAAGTCGATTGAGCTAAATCCAGGCGTATCAGCAACTAAACCATCATACAACGGCAGCAACTCTACATGTCGTGTAGTATGTTTTCCTCGGCCTAATGATTCCGAAATTTTATCCGTAGCTAATTGTAAATCAGGAGAAATTCTGTTTAGTAAAGTCGATTTACCCGCACCTGATTGTCCCATAAAAACAGTCAAACGTTCCGGAAAATATTGCGCCAAAGCTCGAACTGCATCATCAGCAGCAGCTTTTGTTGCAGCAATTACAGGATACCCGATTGCTTCATAGACCTTTTTGACATCCGCTACACTGACTGACTCTGCTCCGGTGAGCAAATCTACTTTCGTTAAATAAATGATCGGAGCAATTCCTTTATCCTCTAGTGTGACTAAAAAGCGATCCATTAAATTGTATGAAAAATTAGGTTCCACCATACTCATAACAATCACGCCTTGATCCACATTTGCCACTGGCGGACGCACCAGCTCATTATGTCTAGGGAAAACTTCAAGCAAATAGCCATCAGTTGGATTATCGCTTTCAAACATAACTTCATCACCAACTAGCGGCGTAATTTTTCGATTGCGAAAATTCCCGCGGGCTCTTGTTTGAAATGTTGCGCCATCTGCGTAAATGTAGTAAAAACCACTTAACGCTTTTCTGATTTGACCTTTCAGAAATGCCACCTCCTCGTTTCTGTTGCTTCTATTTTACCATAGGTTGAAGAAAAGCTAAACGCAGGGCTAGAGAAATCACTTTTCCCTACAAAAAAAGCGACTAAGACAGCGTTTGTCTTAATCACTTTATGGTACTTTTTAATTATTTCCATTGTTAGTCGGGTCGGTTGCATTTGAGAAATTAACGGTGACAGTCTCTCCTTTAGCAAGAGTTCCACCTGCACTTGGTGAAGTACTCTCTACTTTTCCTTTCGATGCATCACCAGAGCCTGTAGCATACGTAAATCCGCTACCTTCTAGTTTTGCTTTTGCCTCAGCTTGCGATAGTCCTGTAACATCCGGGACAGCAATTTCTCCCGGACCTGAGCTGACACGTAATATAACTTTGCCTGTTTTAATGTCAAAAGAGACGCCTTCTTTTGGATCTTGAGAGATAACTACACCTTTATTCACTGTATCACTTGCTTCATCAACTTGTTCATACTTAATACCAAGTGCAACTAAATCAGTTACTACATTCTCATACGAACGTCCTACATAGTTACTTAAAGAAATTTTACTTGACTCGGAACTAGTCACCGTCGTTTTATCAGGTCCAGAGCTTATCGTTAATGTAATCTTACCTTTTTTAGGATTAAACGGATTACCTGCAGCTGGATTTTGGGCAATGACTAACTCTCTAGCTACTGTATCACTTGGCTTATCTACTCGAGTAATCTGGCTTTCTTTAATTCCATAACTCAATAACTCAGTCACTGCATCATTGTAGCTATAACCCAAACTTGCGTAATCAGCTAAATAGATATCATCCGGTCCTTTGCTAACAACTAGCGTAATCTCATCCGTTTTCGGATCAACTTCTGCCCCTTCTTCTGGCATTTGACTAATGACTTTATCTTCATCTACTTTAGAATCCGTTTCCTTCGTGATCTTGATTTGACTCTCTTTGAACCCTAATTTCCCTAATGCTTCTATAGCATCCTTATAATCTTCTCCAGTATAATCATCAAGCTCTATTTTCTTATTCCCAGAGCTTATATAAAGTTCGACTTCTCTATTTTTTTTCACTGTAGAATCTATCTCAGGATCTGTCTTAACCACTTTTCCTTCTTCGATATTCTCGCTTTGTATTTCTTTTGTCTCACCTTTGACTTTCAGTCCCGCATCTTCCAGTATTTTACGCGCTTCAGCTTCCGTTTTGTCTTCCACGTTAGGAATCTTAACTTCACTACTGCCTTGCCCCGCAAAATAGACGCCCACACCGATAATCAAAGCTAGTACCAGTAAGATTATCACAATAATCAACGGCTTCCTTCTTTTCTTCTTCGCAGCCTCCTGCTCTTCGATTTCTTCATGTTCATTCCGCTCTTCGGACGGCGTTTCCATCGAATTAAAAGAAGACGGCATCGCCATATCATCTGTAATCGGCGTTAAAATTTTCGTTTCTCCCATCAATCCAGTTGGTTGCCATTTGGGTTCGTTTAAACGGTTTGCAGCTAGTACAGTATATAAATCGCGAGACATTTCTTCAGCCGTTTTATAACGATCTGCTGGATCTTTAGCCGTTGCATGCAAGACCACATTTTCCAATGACTGAGGAATATTCGGATCAAACGTTTTAACTGAAGGCATCTCTTCTTGAAAATGTTTCAACGCAATCGTGACAGCAGATTCACCGTCAAATGGAACATTCCCTGTCAGCATTTCATATAGAATAATCCCAACCGCATAAACATCAGATTGATTAGTGGCCATACTGCCACGGGCTTGTTCTGGAGATAAATAGTGAACAGAACCCAGCATCGTATTGGTTTGCGTAATCGATGTTTCTGTTAACGCAATTGCAATCCCAAAATCTGTGATTTTCACAACGCCGCTTTCATCCATCAATATATTTTGCGGTTTTAAATCTCTATGAATGATTCTATGTTCATGAGCTAGTGAAACTGCTGATAAAATTTGTTCCATGATATCAACAATTTTTGCATATGGAATAGGGTATTGTGTCTGGATAAATCGTTTTAGATCCATTCCTTTCACGTACTCCATTACCAGGTATTGCAAGCCATCTTCTTCACCTACATCATAGACACTGACAATATTAGGATGAACCAACTCAGTTGCGGCTAAAGCTTCTCTTTGAAAACGACGAATCGCTGCTTGATCATTTTGAAAGTCAAACCGAAGCACCTTAACAGCTACATCACGATCTAAAATTAAATCATGCGCTAAAAAGACATTTGCCATGCCACCGCTGCCGATGTTGCCAATAATATGATATCGACCATTCAATTTTCTGCCGATTTCGATCATTGGTTTTCCTCCTTCTGTTCGTCAAAATGAATCACTAAGACTGTGATATTATCCGCTCCGCCTGCTTCATTGGCCGTTGCGATCAAGGTTTCGACTTTTTCACTTAATGGTTTTTCTGAAAGGATGATAGCCAAAATATCTTCTTCTGAAACCATATTTGTCAGCCCGTCTGAGCATAGTAAAATATAGTCGTCAGGTACCCAAAGATGATTTGCTACATCCACTTCTACCATTCTGGGCATACCTAACGAGCGAGTCAAGACGTTTTTCCTGGGATGATTTGCTGCCATTTCACGCGTAATTTCGCCAGATTTTACTAACTCATTGACCAAAGAATGGTCTTCCGTCAGTTGGCGTAATTGACCATTACGAACTAAATAAGCTCGGCTATCACCAATATTAGCCAATACGAATGACTGGTCTAAAAGTACCGCACTAACAATTGTTGTGCCCATCCCTAAATACTCAGGTCGTGACTGACCTTTTTCATAAATTAATGTATTTTCATCTTGGATTTCTTTGATCAGCCATTGTGCTGCCTTTTCTGATGTATCAATAAGACTGTCCTGCCAACGTTCACCAAGATTATTAACTGCCATTTGGCTTGCAATATCACCTGCCTGATGACCGCCCATTCCATCCGCTAAAACAGCTAAAGAAACGCCAGACTGATTCTCAAATAGACCCGCATAATCCTGATTAGTATTGCGTTTCCGTCCGACATCTGTTTGAAAATTGATTTTCACTATGCTTCACCTCGTTTAACAAACTTTCTGCATACAGCAAATAAAAAATCCATCCGTACCTAATTGATGCGGGTATAATGCGAGCATTTGATCCTGCACAGAAGGCTGAACTGCCTCACTGACACTCACATCGATTTTTTTGAATTCTGGATGCTTTTGTAAAAATGCTGCAACTACTTCTTGATTTTCTTCTTCGGCAATTGTACACGTGCTATAGACCATTATACCGTATTGTTTTAATGTTTGGGCAACACTTTCTAGAATTTCTAGTTGAATTTTAGGTAATTGCTCAAAATCTTGCGCCGATTTATTATATTTAATATCTGGTTTACGACGCATCAAGCCTAATCCCGAACAAGGCGCATCTACTAAAATTCGATCAAAATATTCAGCTGGAAATTCTTCTCCTACTTTACGTGCATCTAATTTTTCAGTATCGACAACCTCTTTCACGTGAAGACGTTCCGCGTTTTGTTTGATCAATTTTATTTTATGATCATGAATGTCTAAAGACTTTACACGGCCGCCTTTTGCCGCATCAAGAAATGTTGCGATATGTGTCGTTTTACCACCAGGAGCTGCACAAGCATCCAAAACAACATGATTTTTTTCAATTTGCATCGCTGGCGCCACTAGCATCGAGCTTTCATCTTGAATCGTTAGTTTACCTGTTGCAAATAAATAACTGCCTGCCAAAAAGCCTTTGTCTGCCACTACACCATAAGGGGAAACTTGGCTGATAGATGCTTCAATATGATCTTTTTGTAATTCTTCCAGTGCATTAGAAACACTGATTTCTCGTGTATCCACACGTCCGCTAACATGACTTTTTTCAAAAAGTGACAAGCCTAGTTTTCTTGTTTCATCCATGCCCATTTGTTTGATCAACTTTTCCGTCAACCATTTAGGCATACTGATTTCCACCGACAAGCGTTCGACAGGATCTTTAATATTCTCTAAACTAGGAGCCCCTTCACGTTGAAAAGCACGGAGTACACCATTAACAAACTTACCGATCCCGACATTTCCTCTGTGTTTCCCAATTTCTACCGCTTCATTAATGATGGCATGATCCGGAATTTTATCTAAAAATACTAACTGATAAATTGACAAACTAAGTAAATTTTTCACCCAGCTATCTACTTTTTTAGGATTTGTGATAAATGGTGTCAAATAATACTCCAGTAACAACTTACGGCTGATCGTACCATAGACAAGTTCCGTGAATAAGCGGCTATCTTTTTCTCCTAAAGCAGACTTGTTGATCATTTCATTTAATAATAAATTTGAATATGCACCGCCATTATCCACACGCTCAATGGTTCTTAGTGCCACGTAGCGGACAGAGCTTTTTATTCTTGCTGGTATTTTTTTCCCCATATCAATTAGCCCACCTTGTCTGATTCAGCAACGGTTTTACCGACGCCATTTAAGAAATCTTGAATGAATAATTTGCCTTTGCCGGATGGCTGAATCTTGTTTATAGAAAGAACTGTGCCTTCTCCACAAGCGATCCATAATTCTTTTTTGCTACACTTGATGATTGTTCCAGGAGCAGCAGCTGTTGTTGCTTCTAAGGGTGTGACTTCCCATAATTTCCAATTGATCTCATTGTATGTTGTGAACGCTGTTGGCCAAGGACGCATACCTCGGACTTGATTGTCGATTTGTTCCGCTGTTTGATGCCAATCGATTCGTTCTTGTTCTCTCGTAATATTTGGAGAAAAGGTTACTTGACTCTCATTTTGAGGAATCGGTGTGATTTCATTCGCCAATAATTTAGGTAAAGTATCCAGTAACAACTCTTTTCCGACAATGCTTAAGCGGTCAAACATCGTACCTACATCGTCGGCTTTAGTGATCGGAATTGCCTTTTGCGAAAGAATATCGCCAGCATCCATTTTCTTCACCATTTCCATGATCGTAACACCTGTTTCTTTTTCTCCTTCGATGATCGAATAATGAACAGGTGCGCCGCCGCGATATTTCGGCAACAATGATGCATGGACATTAACTGCGCCAAATTTAGGGACGTTTAAAATATTTTCTGGTAAAAACTGACCGAAAGCTGCTGTCACAATAAGATCTGGCGCAAGTTCGATGATTTTTTCCATTTCAGGTGAACCTGAGATTTTTTCTGGCTGTAAAACAAGTAAATCATGCTTTGCCGCGGCTTCTTTCACAGGCGTTGGTGTAATTACTTTTTTTCGTCCAACTGGGCGATCTGGCTGAGTGACTACCGCTTGGATTTCATAGTCATTTTCGATCAGCCCTTCTAAAATAGGGACAGAAAATGCTGGTGTTCCCATAAAAATTAGTTTAGTCATCTAAATGTTCCTCCATATATGCATCTAAATCTTCTGGTTTGATTGGATCGATGATTTTATCAATAAATAATTCGCCATTTAGGTGGTCGATTTCATGTTGAAAAGCTCTGGCAAGATATCCATAAGCTGTTACCTCGACCTCGTCTCCTTCACGATCAAAATAACGCACTGTCACTTCATCTGCTCGTTCAACTGTTCCATACGTTTCCGGGATACTTAAACAGCCTTCCACATCGACATCTGTGCCTTTTCGCTCAATGATTTCTGGATTAATTAGTTCAAATAAACCAGTTTCTTCATCTACCTCGATCACTGCAAGTTGCAAATTTTTACCGATTTGAGGCGCAGCCAACCCGATACCATCGTGAACGATCATCGTTTCGTACATATCTTCTAAAAGAGTGATCGTTTCATCGGTGATCATTGTTATTGGCTTTGCTTTTTGTTTCAGACGTTCATTAGGGTATATTACTATAGGGTAGCGCATAAAGTTTCCTTTCTTTGATGATACTAAATGAATTATCAAGTTTATAATATGGCAGAACGAACCCGTTGAACTTCAATTGAAAAATAAGTGGAATTAGCTGAATTGCTTTATGACTCATTCAATTTCAGCTTTTTTCCGAGAAGTTGGTTCATGAAGCTAGATCAACAGCTGCACTATATAAAGTTCATTGGCTCAGCATCAATCGACAATTTCAAGCCACGTGCTGTTTCTCTTTGAGTGTCAATTAATATTTTTTTTAAAATGTTTTGCAATTTTGGTTCGTTTTTATATTTAATAATTACTTGATAAAAGTAACGATTATTGACTCGTAAGATGGCATTTGGTGTTGGACCAAGTAAGATACTTTGATCGGATAATCCTTCTTTTAACTCTTTGACTATTTCAAACATCTGTTTAGCCGCTTGGTTTTCTTCTGAATGACTGGCTGTGATTTGTACCGTAAAATAAAACGGCGGATAGTCTCCACGGTGCCGGACGTACATTTCTTTTTGATAAAAGTCTTCATAATCTTGCGCTTTAGCTAATTGGATCGCGTAATGTTCAGGATTAAAGGATTGAATGATGACTTCTCCTGGTTTTTCTGCTCGTCCTGCTCGTCCGCTAACCTGAGTTAACAATTGAAAGGTCCGTTCGCTTGAACGAAAATCCGGCAAATTCAGTGCTGTATCTGCATTCAAAACACCCACTAATGTTACATTGGGAAAATCTAATCCTTTGGCAATCATTTGAGTACCTAGTAAAATATCCGCTTCATAATTGCCAAATGCTGTCAAAATCTTCTCATGCGCACCTTTTCGTCTAGTCGTATCAACATCCATCCGCAAAACACGACTTTCAGGGAAAAGAGCTTTTAGTTCTTCTTCCACTTTTTGAGTTCCCGTTCCATAATAACGAATTTTGTCTCCGCCACAACTTGGACAATGATAGGGAATTCGTTCCTCATGACCACAATAATGACATTTCATCGTTTTCGTATCCATATGGAGCGTTAGCGAAATATCACAGTTTGGACAAGGTAAAACATACCCGCAATCCCGACACATCAAAAAAGAAGAATACCCTCGGCGGTTTAGTAACAAAACGCTTTGCTCCTTTTTAACAAGACGATCTTGTATTTTTTTCTGTAGTGCTAGCGAGAATGATGAGGTATTTTTATTTTGAATTTCTTCACGCATATCTACTACATCGATCGTTGGTAATGTTGCTGTCTGATTAGCTCTTTTAGATAGAACTAGTCGTTCGTACACATTTTTCTGTGCACGTGCCCGCGTCTCTAATGATGGAGTGGCACTTCCTAAAACCACTGGACAATGGTGATAAGCTCCTCGCCAAATAGCTAGATCTCGTGCATGATAGCGTGGCGTTTCTTCTTGCTTATAACTCGCTTCATGTTCTTCGTCAATAATCACGACGCCAAGATTTTCCAAAGGAGCAAAAATAGCAGAGCGTACACCTACCACAACTTGTGCTTCGCCACGTTCAATTTTCCGCCACTCATCATACTTCTCCCCTTGAGACAAAGCACTGTGCATCACCGCAACTTGTTCACCAAAACGGCTCTTAAAACGCTGAACCATTTGCGGTGTTAATGAAATTTCCGGCACGAGCATCATTGCTGTTTTCCCTTGATGCAACACTTCTGCGATCACTTGTAGATAGACTTCAGTTTTTCCGCTACCAGTGATTCCTTCTAATAAATATGTTTGGCTTACACCTTGGTTCATTGATTTTAAAATTTTTTCTACTGCGATTCCCTGTTCATCATTTAAAGCAAGCGCGGTGGTTTTTTCAAACGTATGATCAGCAAATGGATCACGATAAGCTTCCGCTTCTACAAACGTCAGCCACTGTCTGTTTGCTCCGTCATTTAAAACAGCGGTACTAAATCCTAGTTCTTTCATCTCTTTGACTGTGGTCATTTTTTCTAAGCCTAATTGCTGCAAATAGTTGATCAACTGCTCTTTCTTTTGCGAGCCTTTTCTGAGCTCCGTTCGCGCTTCTTCTAACTTTTCGAAATCTTTCAACGCTTGGATATAACGGATTTTTTTCACTCTATTTCTGGTATGTACTTCATAGCGGATATCAACTTTTTGTTGCTTTCTAAGCTGCATCAATTCCGGTAAAATATTGCGCGCCAACGCATCTTCCCAAGCAATTTCATTCAATCCATAGAATAACTCATCTTGCATATTTCCTTCTAATTCATCTGTTATATATATGTATTTACTATAGTCTGCACGCATCACACTCGGCAACATTGTTTGTAAACAGGTGATTTTAAAAGCAAATGTTTTTTCCTTCATGTAGTCAGCCAATTCCAACAATTCCGTGTTCAGCACTGGTTTTAAGTCTAACACGGAAAGAATCTCTTTCCATTCAAACTGCTGCGCCGCTATCACTTCATCTGACACATCATCAATTGTTAAAACAAATCCTTGCAAATGTCGATTCCCATTACCGAAAGGAACTTCCACGCGCATACCAACTGTTAATTGTTGTTCTAAGTTGAAAGGAATCAAATATGTAAACGGCTGGTCTGTCTGCATCGTTGGTACATCCACAATCACTTGTGCCGCTTTTCTCATAAACATTCCTCCATTCCATTGATTGATCTAACTTCTCGAACCCGTCCACCAGAAAAATAGACAATCTTCACATGCTATTATTCACAGTACCAATTGCCTTGATACACCACAAATGAAATGAGTTGATGTAAAGTTTCATATGAACTAAACGATTCATTCAGCTTTTCTTTGACTATTGTACTAAAGAATCTAGCATTTGTCTTGTTCCTCTAATTTCTGTTACTAAAAATTAAAGTAGCCATTCGTTACTTACTTTTCGAAACATATAAAAACTGAGATGAAAACGTTTCATGGTTTCATCCCAGTTCCAGTTATTTTATAGACTTTTTTCTTCGCGAATACGATTTTCAAGTTCTTTTTGTTCTTGTTCATGTCTCATTTTTTGTTCTTCTTTTGCCATACGCATTCTTTCACGTTTTTCTTCCGGGCGTGGATCATTGATCACTGTTGCCGCATCGATTTCTTCTAATGCTTGGCCTACGCTTTTTACAGATTCAAAGCTTTCTAATGTTGGTTGTGCACCTTCGTCTAATTCGTGCGCACGTTTGCTCGCTAGAATAACAAGTGAATATTTTGATGGTACTTCTTTTAATAATGAGTCAATAGATGGTTTTAGCATCATAAGGCTACATCTCCTTCAACATTTTAATATATTTACCAATTACTCGATCAACGCGGAAATGTTCACTCGCGATAATTTCTTTGATTCGTCTCACTGCCAATGGTACTTTATCGTTCACAACAGCATAATCATATAATGCCATCATTTCGATTTCTTCACGAGCCACTTGCATTCTTTCTTCAATCACATCATGATCATCGGTACCACGACCCACGATTCGTGATTTTAGCTCGGATAAATCCGGCGGTGTTAGAAAAATAAATACGCCGTCTGGCACTTGTTCTTTCACTTGCTCGGCACCTTGGACTTCGATTTCTAAAAAGACATCTTTTCCCTTATCAAGCGTTTGGTTAACATAAGAAAGCGGCGTTCCGTAATAATTCCCCACGTATTGTGCATATTCCAGCATTTCACCAGCTTCGATCATCGCTTCAAATTCTTCTTTTGTGCGGAAGTAGTAATCCACTCCTTCTACTTCTCCTTCCCGCATTTTACGGGTAGTCATAGAAATTGAGTACTGAAAATCATTCTCTTCACTATCAAAAATTGCTTTTCGTACTGTTCCTTTTCCGACTCCAGAAGGACCTGATAATACAATTAATAAACCACGCTCTGACATGATGACTTCCTTTCAAAATATGTCTTTTAAGTATTACTTCTATAATGCACTTTTTTTCAGTAATTTTCAAGACTTTATTGCTTAATATTTTCAAAAAAGTACTTTTCAATTCAGATAGTTCATAAAATGATTTTGTCTGTTGCAACATATTTTACTTCTAAGAAAAAAACCTATTCGTTTTAACTTTAGCATTTTACCTAATGGTCTTACAATGTCATTCTATCTTATTATCTGCTAACTATCAAAATTATTCCCTCTATTTTACGAAAACATTTGCAAAAAAAGTATACACTTCGTCTATTTTTGAAGTAAAATAAAGATATTACGTATTTTTGTACTACGGCAACCTACTAAACTCTGGAAATTAATAGATTAAAAAATGAAGGGATTTAACTCTATGTTTATTAAAAAAAGATTTTGGAAAATCACAACAGTCTTCTTACTTACGGTTTGTATCTTACTTGGAAGTTTTGCAAAAACAAGTTATGCAGAAGAAGACTTAATGGAATTTGCAAAAAATTCAGGATATCCTATAAAAGAAGGATACCTCCCGAAAGCCTCAATCGTTATTGATGCTGATTCAGGACAGATCTTGTGGGAAGAACAACCAGACCTCTCTTGGAGTCCAGCAAGTATCGCTAAAGTTATGACTATGTATCTAGCCTTAGAAGCGATAGAACAAGGGAAATTCAATTTAGACACTACTGTCACCGCAACTGAAAAATATCTAGCGATCTCTCAAATCTATGCGTTAAGCAATAATACTATTGTCCTAGGTGTCGATTATCCTGTTCGTGAACTATTTTCAATGATCGCTGTTCCCTCTTCAAATGTTGCCACATTAATGCTAGCAAATTTAGTTTCTGACGATGATGAAACAGGATTCATTCGTAAGATGAATGAAAAAGCAGCTGAATTAGGCATGACAAATACAACTTACTTTAACTGTAGTGGAGCGCAAATCAGTGCTTTCGACGGGTTGTACCAAGCAGAGGGCATCGATCCAGATGGTGATAACAAATCTACGGCTAGAGACTTGGCAATTTTAACGTATAATCTAATCAAGAAATATCCTGATGTATTAGAGTTCACCAGTAAACCAGTCGTTACGACTATGGAAAATACACCTTATGCAGAAACTTTTGAAACCTACAATTACTCATTACCTGGCGCACAATATGGTTATGACGGGGTCGATGGATTAAAAACTGGTTCCAGTCCAACAGGAGGCTTTAATTACATCGCAACTGCTAAAAAAGGTGATACTCGTCTAATTGAAGTTGTCTTAGGTGTCGGTGATTGGTCAGATCAAGAAGGTGAATATGAACGACATCTTGCTGGAAATGCGATTTTAGACCACGCCTTTTCTACTTACGAATATAAAAAATTGCTTTCTAAAGGCCAAAATAAGATCAACCAAAAAGAAATCACCCTAGAAGAAGACTTTTACGGCCTTGTCAAAAAGCATACTGACCCTAGTTTCACATTAGCAGATGGTCAAGTATCTTTAAATAATAAATATGGTCAAGTATCACCAAAAATCCCTGTTCAAAGTGTTCAATATGAAGAATTAAACTCGAAAACTAATAATGATCAGGCTACCAAATCAGAAAAAAAGAACTCTGCCCAGACTTCGTCCATAAAAAAAGAGGAACATAATTATTTAACCACTGGTATTTTAGCTATTTTCGGATTATTGCTACTTATTTTTTCTAGACTGTTTAAAAAACGAGTTGCTGGAATCAGACGTGGAAATCGAAAACTGCCAACGCCGATGAGCCGTTTGTTATTTATTTTAGGAATTCTTTTTATTCTTTCAGCAATCGGCATATCTATCTTTTTATAAAGAATAGAGAGGCTTGGACTTGACTCTACGAGTCACATCCAAGCCTCAAGAAATCCGAATAAACGGTTCTGTACATCCTCATTTAATTACCCATTCTTTTAAAATCCCATATTCGATAAAGTATTCACAACACCCATAATTTCATCATGACGTTTGATTTTTTTATCTACAGGTCCATCCACTTCTTCAGCATCTACACGGACAACGAAACGACGGTTTAATGTCACAAATGCATCTTCATTCACATAAATATTTAAAGCATCCTCTGTAAATGAAGCACACGCATCTTCCCAAACATCAAACGGCTCTTTATCCGAAATGACTTCTCTCTTCACCACGGATTTCCCGCTTAATTCATGGAACGTTACATCATAATATTTTGACATAATTATTCACCTCTTTGATTTATTCTATTCATTATAGCTTTAAAAAATAAAATCACAAACTATTTTCTATTATTCAACATTTTGTATCTGTTCGCGGATTTTTTCGAGAATAGTTTTCATCTGAACTACGATGTTTTTAATCTCTATCGGACTGGATTTAGATCCAATTGTATTGACTTCACGATTCATCTCTTGGATCAAAAAATCTAATTCCCGGCCAACGGGTGCTGGCTGGATTAATAATTCCTGCAACTTATCCATATGCATCACTAGGCGATCTAATTCTTCATGGATATCGCCTTTTTCAAGTAAGATCGCAAGCTCCGTCAACAAACGTGTTTCATCCACTTGACTCCCTAACCAATCATTTAATTTCGCTTCAAACTTTGCACGATAATCCTTTTCATAGATAACCACAAAGCCATTTAACTCATTCACCAAAGCAATAAGATCTTGACAATACGTGGACAAGACTTGCTGAATTTTTTGTCCCTCTTGTAAGCGACTTGCGTCAATTCGTTCAACTGCTTTTTTCACACAATCTATCACTAACAACCCAAACGTTTCATCTGCTTCCTGTTTTTCTGTAACCTCAACATAATCAGAATTATTAAGTAGTTGATTAATGTTTTGCACAAGATTAAATTCAGCTTGGGGATAATTAGCCGTTACTTCTTGTTGAATTTCTCCTAACAATTGATGAATGAGATTCCAATGGACCAACACTTCTTTGTTGCCACTACCAGTTTGTTTAATATTAATATAAGCTTCGATCCGCCCTCGCTGCAATGTCTCTTTCACCAATTGGCGAATAGCCATTTCATAAGGATTGACTTCTTTGGGCATTCGTAATTGAATATCTAAAAAGCGCTGATTGACACTTTTGATCTCGACATCAATCTGATACGTATCATTTAAAAATGTTTCTTTTCCAAAACCAGTCATACTTTTCATTGACAGGGTGTCCTTTCTACATGAATTTTATTGCTTTAGATAAGATCTCAAATTCCTCGTTAGTTAATGTGATCCCTTTACCCATTTTTTCATGATCAGCAGACCAATCTCTTAAATCAAATTTCGGCGGACGTCCATTCCAGCTAACTAAATTGAACTCTTTGCGCCAACCTTGGGTGTTTTCTGATAATACTGCGATTTCTTCTACTATTTCATATGAAAATTCTTGTTTCACTATTCATCCACTCCTTGTAATATAAATTCTTTCATTAAAATTTGTAACGCTTGAACTGGTAATTTATCCAGTAAAAAAGTTAAGCGTTGTTTTTTTTCTTTTTCATCTGCATCCAGCAAATTACTCATTAATAATAACTGTTGTTTATCGGAAAGTAAAAAGTAATCTTCATAATATTTTTTCAGCCATTCTTGGACAGATATCATTCCCAACGTATTCACTGACTCGACTTTCACTTGTCCACTTTGTTGCAAAAGACCTACTAATTCTTGGATCGTATATAGCTTAGAAGCAGAGATTTCCTGACTCTTTGCTAATAACTCGACTAAAACCAACCCAATATTTTCACTATACACCCTGTCTTTATAAACTTTACGCAATTTTTTACAGATTTTATTTTGTTTATCTAAAGAATCCCATAATTTTATTTGATAGGTCTCTTCGATAAAGATTAAAAAGTCCTGTTGAAATGCCTCTATACTATTTAACGTCTCAGCAACAGTATACCAATAACCACTATATTTTCTGCTAATCGTTCTCATCGTTTCTAAATAGCCTAACTTGATGTTTTGTATTGAACGAGCCCCATCAAATAAAAGAACCGCCCCCATTGACCATGGTGTTTTTAAAGTGAGACAACTTATTGTTGTTGGAATTTTCACCGATTTTGTAATTCCTGGACCTTTCACATCCACGATAATGCACTCAGTTGCGCCATTTTCCAATGCAATATCGACTGGAATATTGTTTCGATAACCGCCATCTACATAATATTTATTCACAATTTTCGTTGCAGCCATTGCTGGGAAAAAAGAGGCTGAAGCAAGCAACCAACTTTGCCAACGATCGCTTTCACATGCGTTAAAATGAATAGTTTTTTCTTGCATATTCGGTAGCTCTGTGGTTACTAAATGAAAATCTGTGGTGATTTGCTGCATTTTTTCTTGTGAAAACGTATCCTGGATCAATTGTTGTAGCGGTTTTGTAGAAACACCTTTTGATTGGATCGCATTTAATGTGAAAGAACCAATTTGACTCATCATTCCTCCTAAAGTATCACTTGCTATGACTGCTGATGGAAAAGCAAGGATTTTTTGCGTATCGATTTTTCCCCACATATTTCTGGCAGCTTCAAAATCATCTTGCAAAATTAATGCACCATTTAACGCCCCTACTGATGTACCTGTAATGACTTTGATCGGAATCTCTAATTCTTTTAGCGCTTGCCAAACACCGATTTGGTAAGCCCCTCTTGCCCCGCCACCACCTAAAACCAAACTAGTGTGATACGTCAGTTCTTTGACAGCTAAGCTATTTTCTTTCACTAGATATCCATAGTTAAAAAAGACTTCTTGTAAATGAAGACTAAGCGATTGCGGAAAATGAAAAACAATCTTAGGTTGAAATGTTTGCTTAAAAAATCGTTCTACAGCTAAGAAGACAGCAGACCAACTTATTTTAGCTGCTTCCGCTACCAACAAATTTGTCACTCTCTCCGCCTCAACTGTCATAAACAAATAAGGTGTCTTTCCTTTGTAAATCACATGAGCTACTCCGGTATTCTCTCGCACTTTTCGGCTGAATAATTGTCTCGCCAAGGTATGCGTATCATAAAAAGGCAATAACTGAGTACTTTTAGATAGTTTCTTAGAAAAATTTGGCCATTCTGAGGCTACCATTTGTTCACTTCTCATCACAAACACCCCTATCTATTAAAGTATACCAAAATTCCTCAAAAATTACTTTTTATTAAAAATATACAAAAAACATACATTTCTTTTCTCTTTTCACGTAAAATAAACATGTTAAACTTTTTGTGAAAAAACACATAATTCGGTATCGATCACAAGTAGATTATTTTGATTAGCACAATCACCAAACAAACTTGAATGTAGTAATAGAGAACACTCCTGCACTTAAAAACAGCTTTTGATTTAGCGTTGACTTTATCAAAAAACGATAGTTTAATAGAAGATGATCATTTCGCTTCTATTTATATTTTTCTAAATAGAAGACTATTTTCTGACAACTAACAAGTAAATCTGTTAGAATACACTGACTAGCTTTCTGAAAACAAGAAAGTAGCTATAAAGAAAACTTTGAATAACCTAATTTTTGAAAGATTCAAACTAAGAACTCAAGGAGAAACTGGTTTTCCCCTTTTGATAATGACTATATTTATTAGAAAAACCTGATTAATTACAAAGGATGTTTAGATGTTTATATGAAGAAAAGAACTGTTTTACTGAAAATCTGCTCGTTAATATTGGTTATAGGTTATTTTTCTGGTATCTTTAAAGTCATGAATGCCCAAGCTGAAGAGGACATTCTGACGATCACCCAAAATGCCGGCTATCAAACAAATGAATTTTATAAACCTAAAGCCTCAATCGTCATCGAAGCTCATACCGGGCAAGTTCTTTGGGAAGATAATCCTGATTTGAAATGGAATCCTGCAAGTATTGCTAAATTAATGTCTGCTTATCTAGTGTTTGAAGCAATGGCGCAAGGAAAATTCACTTTGGATACAACCGTTAAAGCGACAGAAAAAGACCAAGCTATTTCTCAAATCTATGAATTAAGTAATAATTCGATTGTTTCTGGCGTTGATTATCCGGTTCGGGATCTGTTGTACGCAACCCTTGTTCAATCGTCAAACGTTGCGACTGTGATGCTAGCAAATTTAGTGACTGCAAATGATGAAGCAGAATTTATTCATATGATGAACGATAAAGCAAAAGAACTTGGTATGACCAATTCAACCTTTTATAATTGCAGTGGTGCTGAAACAGGTTCATTTAACGGGTATTACAAACCAGAAGGAATCGATCAAAGTGCCGATAACGTGAGTACTGCTAGAGATTTAGCTATTTTGTCCTATCATTTATTAAAAAATTATCCAGATACTATAGTCTACACCAGTCCAACTCAAATCACGATTATGGAAAATACTCCTTATGCTGAAGTTTTGGAAAATCATAACTATTCTTTACCTGGTCTAGCTTATGGTTATGAAGGTACAGATGGGCTGAAAACTGGCTCCAGCCCCACTGGTGGTTTTAATTATGCTGCAACTGCAAAACGAGGAGATACTCGCTTAATTGAAGTCATTCTAGGTGTGGGAAATTGGGAAGATCAAGAAGGCGAGCTGCAACGGCACACTTTTGGTAACGCAATTTTTGACCGAGCTTTCGCAACTTATGAGTATAAAAAACTACTCTCTAAAGGAGACAACACTATCAGCCAAGAAAAAATTATTTTAGAGCAAGATTTTTATGGTGTGATTCAGCAAAATACTCAGCCTTCATTTAAACTAGCTGCTGATAAAGTAATAATGGAAAATGGCCTTACTCAAGTTTCACCCACCATCAAAGCGCCTAATGGTAACTTTAAATATGCAACAAAATTAAAAGCACTACAAAATTCTGTTGCTACGAAAAAAGGTAAGAAAAAAAGTGCCTTATCTACATTTTTTGTCAATGGTTTGCTGATTATTTTAGGTTTATTATTAATCGCTTTATCAAAGCTATTAATAAAAGAACCCTCAGAAACTAGTAAATTTAAAAAAAACAACTTTCTATTAGCTCTAGGCGCCCTATTTCTTCTTATAGGAACTGTTTTGAGCATCTATGCAGTAGTAGTTGGACCTTGGGTTTAACAAGTCTCAAGCTTAAGTAATTCGACTAAAAACGGCACAATGCATATAGCGCATTGTGCCGTTTTTAGAAAATTGCCGAAGAATCTGAGTTTTTCTCGCTGTTCATTCGTCATAATTTTTAAAAGATTTATATAAATTTAGATAAGAACATTGAGAATTATTTATTTTTTTTAAGTTGTTTGATTTCTTTTTCGATTTGATCAATTTGTTTACCTAAAGCTTTTTGTTCGTTTTTATCGCGTGAGATCTTTTTCTTGTTAATCAATTCTTGCTTTTCTTGGATCAATGCAGTGATTTTAGCTGCGTTATCTTCAACTGGTGTTGATGGAGTTGTTGTATTCCCTGTTGAACCACCTACTGAACTATTATTTTTTAACGCTTGGATTTCACGTTCGATTTCGCCGATACGAATACCTAATGCTTTTTGTTCTTGCCAGTCACGGCTAGCTTTTTTCTTGTTGATTAATTCTTGTTTTTCTTGAATCAATGCAGTGATTTTAGCTGCGTTATCTTCAATTGGTGTTGATGGAGTTGTTGTATTCCCTGTTGAACCACCTGTTGAACTATTATTTTTTAACGCTTGGATTTCACGTTCGATTTCACCGATACGAATACCTAATGCTTTTTGTTCTTGCCAGTCACGGCTAACTTTTTTCTTGTTGATTAATTCTTGTTTTTCTTGGATTAATGCAGTGATTTTAGCTGCATTATCTACAAGTTGAGCTGAGTTGGCATGCGCTTGAGTAGCAGTTGCAACAAATCCTGTTCCTCCGATTGATAAAGCTAAACCAGCAACTACTGCACCTTTTACAAATTTGTTCATTATAA
Source organism: Enterococcus sp. AMC1251 (assembly GCF_058216535.1). Lineage (NCBI taxonomy): Bacteria > Bacillati > Bacillota > Bacilli > Lactobacillales > Enterococcaceae > Enterococcus > Enterococcus sp. AMC1251. The sequence continues at coordinate 3,313,850 of NZ_CM177098.1, forward strand.
ATTCCTCCAATTATTTTTTTGTTCGAACACTACTGTTTATATAATAATAGTCCCGATACACAGATTATACCTGCTATTTCAAAAAAAGTAAACTATTATTTTATAAATAGTAGCGATAGAAATTTATATGTATTTATAAGAAAAGAAAAAGGGCTATTTATCAGACTTTGTAGCTCATATTTTGCAAAAAAATTTTTTTATAAAATAAAAAAAATCTACCTTTTTTCCTTAAAATAAAGCAGGAAAGGTAGATTTTTTAATACTCATTACATTGATCCTTTAAATACATCTGCATTCTTCACAAAATAATCTACTCCAGAATAAATTGTGAACAGTAAACAAACATACAACATGATTTGATCTAATGGGAAGCCTAGAGAAGCAAAAGGAATATTATTGATGAATAATAATATAATCGCAACCATCTGTGTTGCTGTTTTTACTTTCCCTGGCCAAGCAGCAGCCATCACTTCGCCACCTTCAACTAGTAATAATCGTAATCCGGTCACTGCTAATTCTCTACAAACAATGATTGCGACAACCCAAGTAGGTGCTTTTTGTTGCCCCACTAAAACGATAAAAGCTGTCATCACCAGCATTTTATCTGCTAAAGGATCAGCAAACTTACCAAAGTTGGTAACTAAGCCCCGCGCTCGAGCAATCTTTCCATCTAGCCAATCGGTAATACTTGCAACGGCAAAAATAATCGCCCCAACTAACTGAGTAATCGCTAAAGATGTTCCAGCTATTGTAATCGTGCCCCAATCCATTGGTATACTGACGACAACAATAAAAATTGGTATCATAAATATTCTGATAACTGTTAATTTATTTGGTAAGTTCAATGCCTTTTACCCCTCTCTTTTCATTCCTATTTTACGTTATCTTACAGAAGGTGTCACGAAAAAAGACACATTTCTATTCTAAAGAGAATCATTTAGGTATATTTCGTCGTCGTCTCAACAAATGAGCGAGAAAAATACTTACTATGGTTTGTCATCCATCGTAAATTTTCCTCGCTCATCATTATGAACAAATTAAATCATTTATTTTTTCTTATTGCGGTTGGATTTGTTCTGTTTGTTCTGTTTGTGCATATGCTAACGTCAAATTGATATTTCTTGGTCCAATTCCTGCATTATTAGGATTGAACTCAGCTTTTTGACCATCCAATTTGAACTCCATATACTCAGACGCACCTAGACTAATGACCACTTGTGCCGTTCCAGCTGGAATGTCAACAGATTTTGGCTGTCCAGGTTGAATTGTTTCTTGATAGAAGTAGCCATTGTCATTGTTAGTCGCTGTTGCAATATAAACACCAACCCAACAAGGTCCTGTTACAGCACTAAACTCAAGCTTAGCTGGACTTGCTACGTTGACCGCACTCATATTCACCGTCACTCCAGATTCATTCTCAAATTTCACTTCTGTCGTAGCTTTTGGTTCGGAAGAAGTAGTAGAACTTGATTCTGACGACTCTATAGTGCTTGAAACAAGCGATTGGCTTGATTCAGAAGAAGAATCTCTGATAACTTCAGAGGCTGGCGGCTGGATCATTGGTGTCGCCTGCCGATCTTGCCATGTAATATAAAAAACAACGACTGCAATCGCTAATCCAATCAAAGAAAAAATAACCGCTGGTAAACTGCGCATAAAACGCTTAGCTTGGCTGTTTTCGTCATACATTCGTGTCCGTGACTCATCTAATGTTTCATATTGAACCGCATCTTCTATATCTTCTGGTTCATCTATACCATCATAAATCTCAACTAACTCATTGCCATCTAACCCGACTGCACTTGCGTACTGACGAATAAATGCACGCACATAAAAAGTCCCTGGCATAGAATCAAAATCATTTTCTTCGATTGCAATTAAATAGCGTTTTTGTGTTTTAGTAATTTGCTGCAGTTCGTCTAGTGACATATTTTGCTGCAGTCGTGCATCTCTTAATTTTTTTCCTATATTTACGCTGGCCACTCGTCCATCTTCTCCAGTCTCTCTAATTTATCAGTTTTGCCAAAATCACTTAGGCGGTTTTAATCGTACAGCTTTTTAGTAAATAAGATAAAACACCTCTGAATAGGTCTTTATCTAACTGCTCTTTTATATACTTTACCATTTGTTTTTTATAGTAAAAATAGTTCAATCACTTGAGTCCTTAATCAAATAGTTAAAACTATCTGTTCATCCAACTATTCTAAGGATAACACAAAAAAATACCGATGAGGATAACATTTTTGAAAGTTTTAACTAAATATCGGACTTTTTTATACATGTCACTTCGAAAACTTATTACTTTTTAGGATACATGTAAAAGCGACTTAGTCCAGCTTTATTGATAAATGATTGCGCTAATTCTTTCACTTCAGCTAATTGAACACTTTCAATCACTTCTGGCGTATCAAACAACGTCGTTTCACCATAGAGCGATTGCGAAAATTGGTTTGCAATGTATTCTAATGAATTTAACGATTGAAAATACTTTCCGATCATTTTTTTCTTTAGTAAGCATAAGTTTTCCTCTGTTACTTCTGAACTTTCGTCTGCAGTCAAAAGAATCTCTTCCATGCGTTCAGCTAATTGTTCTGGATAATCGCTATCTCCACCAAAATCTGCAAAGTGAAAGCTACGATCTAAAGTAAACTCGTAGCCAAAACTATCATCCAACAAACCTTCATTGTATAGATTCAAATAATTTTGTGATGTATTGCCAAATAGCAATTGAAACAACAAATTCGCTGTTATCTTATATTTAAGCAATTCTTTGCCGTTAGTTGGAACTTTATCTAATCCTTTCAAACCAACAATCACTTTAGGACGACTGATAGCCATAGAAAGAGAGCTTTCTTTAATAATATCTGCCTCTGTTTCTTTTGGAAAATGACGTTTGATTGGCTCAGCTTTCGCAAATGTTTTTGCCGACTGATTGTTGCGGATAAAGGTCATCATTTCTTCTGGATCCATTTTCCCAACAACAAATAATGTCATGTTGCTTGGGTGGTAGAAGGTATTGTAACAAGTATATAAGTCTTCTGCTGTGATTTCTCCAATACTTTCCACGGTTCCTGCAATATCAATATGCAGAGGATGTTTTGGATAAAGATTGCCTAATGTGCCGAAAAATAAGCGCCAGTTAGAATCATCCAAATACATTTGGATTTCTTGTCCGATAATCCCTTTTTCTTTATCCACTGTTTCTTTAGTAAAATAAGGTTCTTGAACAAAATTTAGTAATGTTTCTAAGTTTTTCTCTACTTGATCTGTTGTTGAAAACAGGTAGCTTGTTTTTGTAAAGCTGGTAAATGCATTGGCGGAAGCCCCTTGACGCCCAAATTGTTGAAACACATCCCCATCTTCTTTTTCAAACATCTTATGTTCTAGAAAATGAGCGATTCCATCTGGTACTTTTACAAAGTCTGTTTCGCCGAGTGGTACAAATTCATTATCGATTGAACCATAATTTGTTGTAAACAAACCATAAGTTTTGTTGTACTCTTTTTTCGGTAGTAAATAGACAGTTAAGCCATTATCTAGGACTTCTGTATAGAGAACTTCATTGATTTGAGGATATTCTTTTTTATTCATCGACTTTTTCTCCTTCCAAAAAGAAAATGGCTTGTAGTTGCACTAATTTGGCAACACGCTGAACGTCTGCCAAGGTGACAGCTTCCATTCGGCGAATCCACTCGTCATCTTTTAAACGAAGGTGAGGAATTAAATCATTTAAATATTCATTTTCTAACACAGCACCTACATTGTCTAAAGAAAGTAAGTATTGATTTTTTAACATTGCTTTGGTTTGTTCGATTTCTAAGTCTGTCACATTTCCTTGACGGATGTTGTCTAATTCTACTGAAATCAGATGCAAAACTTGATTGCGGTTCTTGCCATCGATTCCTGTCTGAACACTTAGAAATCCACGGAATGTATCGATACTACTAGATGCATAATAAGCTAAATTTTCTTTCTCGCGAACATTCATGAATAATTTAGAATGTGGAAATCCGCCGAATACACCGTTGAAAATTTGCAACGCAAAATAGTTTTCGTCGCCATAATAGACATCCGTATGATAGCCTAAATTCAATTTTGATTGCGCCAATGTTTCTTGTTCAGAACGTTCTTCGATCACATTTCTAGCTGGTCGAGCATAGAAAATATCTGCAATACCAGACGCGCGATCTTCGAATGGTAGTTTGCTAAACAGCGCTGTTACTTCCGCTTCATCCACATCTCCAAGAACAAAAATATCCACTTGGTCTTCTCGTAGCATTTGTTGATGATAGGCCGCCATACTCGCAGCTGTTTCTTTTTGTAAATCAGCAATAGTTCCGAAACTTGGTATTTTTTGCTCGTCAGATTGGCTGAAATATAAGTTTTGTAAAGATAAAGAAGAATACGCTTGCTTGTCTTCTGAAATGCTTTCGTAATAGGCTGTTAAATTTTCTTTTTCACGTTTGAATGTCTCCTTATCAAATTGCCCATCAATAATATTTGGAAAAAATAAAATTTCTTTCACGAAATCAGCCGCATCCGCCAAGACATGACCATTTTTCAGATATTTATCATTGACTAAGTTCATTGAAAGGTTCCACCAATGTAAGTTTCCTTTTTTATTCACATGAATCCCAAAACTAGCACCGTATAACTCCGCTAATTTTTCACTTAATTTTACTTGGTCTGGGTAGTTCAAACTGTTGGTTTCCATCAAACTGGATAAAAGTGTTCGCTTTGTGATTGTTTCTTTATTCAAACGCGTATTAAAACGAACCAAAATACGCACTGTTTTATATTTTTCTGTTGAAACAACATGTAAGTTAACTCCTTGTGCTAATGTGATCGGCATCTTGTCAGCTCCTCTTTGTTTTCATCATAATAAAGCCCAGTCTGAAATACAATCATCTGGCTGTTTTTAAATGTTTTTTTAAGATTTTCTATATTCATTTAATTATAGCACAGCTCAACTGTCTTTCCTGGATGTAAGAGTTTTTCATTTCAATTTTTTTAATTTTTTCTGTATACTGAACTTGAGAAAGGGAGGTTAAGCCTGATGATTAAAGAATTCAAAGAATTTATTATGCGCGGAAATGTCCTTGATTTAGCTGTTGGGGTCGTTATTGGTTCTGCTTTTACTGCAATTGTTACTCAAATCGTTAATGGGTTGATTACACCGCTCGTTAGTCTAGTATTTGTATTGACTACAGGTAATAAAAGCGCTGATGATGCATTAGGAGCACTCGTTTTTCATATTAAAGGCGTAGCATTCAATATTGGTGATGTGATCAGTGCACTTATTACATTTTTAATTACTGCTTTTGTTTTGTTCCTAATCGTCAAAGCTGTCAACAAGATGAAAAAGAAACCACAAGATGAGGAAGAAGAGGTTGCTGGTCCTACAACGGATGATTTATTAGAACAAATCCGTGATTTGTTAGCGGCTCAAAATGCTGCGAAAATAACTGATGGTTTGAAAGACAACACTGAAGATATTAAAAAGTAACAGTCAAAGAGAACACCAACTCAATTTTTTAAATTAACTTTCCTAACAAGTGCATCTGCATTTTTCGGGAAAGTTTTTGTTTGTATTAAGGCAGTACAAACATTTCAATAATACTTGTAACTGGATTTAATCTCCCAAGTTCAAGTTTACCGTATCCTCATCCGCTTTTTCGATTGGAAGAACCAAGTGTAGATGATCCCGTTTTGGTTGGGGTTTATCTGTCATATGCTCTGTCCACTTCGCTACCATTTTTTGTGTTTCCAGCATTATTTCATGGATATTTTCTAACTTTTTACTTGCTTTTTCATCTACTTCTCTCTTGTTTTTCTGATGTTGCGCAAGGGTTTCCTGTCCTATCTTGCGTATTGCTTCTTTTTGACGTTCTTTTTCCTCATCCACAAAACCACTCCTATTCCTGTTAGTTCATTTTCAAAGTTGTATAACACTATGGCAGCACAGAAATCTGTTTCTCTCATTTTTTATATCTCATTTATTTTTATATACTTACAATTATTCTAATTCCAAGCTATGTTATCCAAACTCAATCTTCATTGTTCTACTATTTTTTCAAGTAATAGACTCACACATCCCACTTGCTTCAATTACACTATTTCTCATTACGGATACCTCATGAGCAAATGAAGTACCCGCTTGTCCTTTGACCATATCTGGAGCATTTTGAACGAATGTTTCAACGCTACTTCTTAGATTAAACTGCTCCGTCCTAATTTTATTTTGCATTTGTGCTGCTTCCTCTTTTAGCGGTTCAAATATACTGACACATTTTGCTTGCAGTGCAATTTTTTGAAGTCTTTTTTTCTCCAATTTTTGGTACTGTTCTAATTGAATCTTGTATAATGTAATGGTCGCGGTATTCGATTTCTTTAAGCTCGATTCAAATGTAATTTTTTGCTGTAAACTTAAAATAACATCACTATATGACTCTCCACCAACATTAAAATCCATCCCTGATAAATCCATTTTTTTCTCTCCTTAATTAAAACGCCGTTGCTATTTGTTCATCTGCTGCTTCTGCTGTAACAGCTGCCATGCGTAAACTATGGGCAAATTCGCCTAGATTGTCTCCAATCGATACCATCTTGTCCTTTAATTTTTTAACGACTTCTGGGTTATGAGCATAGTACTGATCCCCTTTAGAATAAGGTGCGACCGATTTCAAGATATCTTGGATTTCATGATCTTCTAACTCAGAATAAGCCCCACCACTAGATTCACTTCGTATATGTTTTTTGTAGAGCTATTACTTCTTCGCCTTCGTCCCATTCATATTGTTCGATTGTTTTTTTGATGCCTAATGCAGTACTCTTCATGTCATCGTATTGGACAGCAGTCGCCCGAAGTAATGCCGGGCAAATAGCCGCATGATACTTCCATCACCATTAAACATATTCATGAAAGTATCAGTAGGGTGTCCACCTAATGTTAATAAACTCATGATAAACGTTTCTAACTCTTTATTACTTTTAGTGAGGACTCGCTTTCCAACTAAAGGCATACCAAATTGATCAAAATTTCCAACACTATCATTCATATGCGTGTAATTTGTAATTTTATCTGTGGCATGTCCGGCATCAACCCATTTTTTTGCTTTTTCACTCAATAATCGATAAATATTTGGGGCAGAAAAGACTGTGGCATACTCTCCAAACTCAGCAGCAACATAAGAGGCTAAACCAGCACCTAAACTATGTCCTGTGTAATCAAACGTTGTATTTTTAAAACGTGGATCCTTTTTTACTTGTTCAGCAAAAGCCAATGCCGTATCGAATTGACTTTTGACTTGAACGGGAACACGTATGGTTGTTCCTGGGACATGTACATTTTGGTATTTATCTTTTTGACCCATGGTGACTTGTTGAACATCAGCGCTTAGGTCACCATCCATATCAGCAAGATTGGTTCCTTTATAAGAAATCGTGATATTAGACATATCAGGGGTCCCATTAACGATAGGCGCAACAGCAATCCCTTGTGCTCCATTTTTATCAGGATTATTTAAAATTTCCACTACTTCATATTTTTTATTATCTAATCCCTTAATTCTGTCCCCAATTTGTAACCCTTGATACGCTCCAGTAGTTATATCAAAAAAATCTTTATCTGTCTTACTCATTGTTGTTCTCCTTATGTTATACTTATATTCAATTATGACACAAAAAGGACACAATGACTATGAAAACTAGGTATAAATTTTTAATTGGGATAGGAATAATAATAATAGGGGTGGCAGGATTGAATTATTACAGCTATAAGGACTATATGGAAAAACAGAAAGAGCGTATAGAGTTATTCTTTAACTATAATTATGACAATATTGATTCTCTTACTTTTTCAGAAACAAAAAAAACTCCTATAGGCTCACTCGATTTTCATGGTTATTTTAACTCTGACAAATCGAATAGCTTTATAGGAAGTGTAATGCCTTATCAAAAAGAATTTGAAGGTAATGTAGTAATTAAAGGTGCATTTGATAAAAAGAATGCTAAATTTGAGGATGGAAAAACATATTCTGTTTCTGAAATAGAAAAAATTAAACGAAAAGAACGGCGAAAAAAGCAATCAACGGATTCTAGTTCTTGGTTTTCTGATTCAGCTGGTTTATCAAAATATGCTGATAAATTTTAGAATTGTTTGGACTCTACTTAATGCAAAAAAAGTTGGCACACATTTTTCATGCGTGCCAACTTTTTTAATTAGTTTCTTCTCATCTGAACATGAGGGATATCATCTTCTAAATATACATCCGAAATCACTTCAAATCCAAAAGCTCCGTAGAACTCTATCAGATGCGCTTGCGCACCGATAATAATTGGGCGATTTGGATAGTTATCTTCAACGACTTTTAACGTTTCCTCTAAAAGCTTATTTCCTAATTTCTTCCCACGATAATCAGGATTTACTATTACTCTACCAAAAGTTACTGTATCTCCTCTATCAATGATTCGGGTATAGCCCACAATATCTGATCCTACTTGCAACCAAGTATGCCAAGCAAATTCATCAGCTTCATCCACTTCTTGATAAGGACAATTTTGTTCAACTACAAATACAGCGATTCTCAACTTTACGATTTCTAGAAATTCCTTAATCGTCAATTTTTTAAACTCTTTTACATGATAGTCCATTGCATTGACCTCCTTGACACATCAAATAGTGTAAAATAATCGTTTTAGTCATCAAATAAATAGTTGTATACCATTCCATAAATTTAACAATAATACCAAAAGAATAACAAGTTGAAATACTTGGGTCACTCGTTCAGAGGAAATTTTCCCACTGATCAACGCGCCCACAAAACCGCTAAAAATGGCAGCTGGAATTATATAAAATAGGATCGCAAGATCAAATCGCCCAAAACCCGCTGTTTGCGCGATCGTAAATATTTTTGCTGCCTGCGAAAAGAAAATCGTAATGATCGAATAAACCGTTGCTTCTTTGATCGGAATTCCAAAGCACAGCATCAATAAAGCTACATTGATCGGTCCACCACCGATTCCTAATAACGTAGAAACAAACCCCAAAAATAAGCCAACAATCACATACCATATAGGGTGAGATAAATTAAAGGAACGCTCCTTGCCAATTTTTGTATAGAAATAGGCAAATAACAACGTGATGATTGTCAAAACAATTTGAATCAATTGAACGTATTTTTCATCAGAAAATAATCGCAACAAAATTTCGAACACCGAATTCCCAGAAATTCCGCCTATTACAGAACCTAAAGAAACTAATGCTGCAATTGGAATTTGCAACCTTAACCCATTTTTCATCTGCCTCATTGTAGAGACAATCGACATTGTGAAAACTGCTACGCTAGAATAAAATGAAATTGCAGCTAACGGGTGAAAGTGCAGTGTATCTAACACAGGTTTTATGATCACGCCGCCGCCCATTCCTGAAATAGCCCCTACTGTATTCGCCAAAATGATAACAATGAAATAAATAATCCCTATATACACAATTTTTCCTCTCCTAAAAGCAATTAATTTTTCTTTAGGCTTTTCTTCGTCTGGCAAAATCAACGAATTTGAATTTATCCAATCTATGCCTAGACTCTGTGTATTCAAAACAACGTGTATCTTCTAAACTAACTACACTACGAACAACAACTACATGGGTATCTTCTTGAATATCCATTAATGTACGATCGTCTTCTGTCACAACTTCTACTGTTATCTCTTTTTGCGCGTAGCTGATCACTAGCCCTAAATCGTTCTCAAAATAATCATAGATAGAGTCTACTGCCCGCTCCTCAGGCAACTCATTAATAATGTCTTTTAGTAAATAATCGATATCAACGATCACAACTTCTCCGTCAATCTCCCTTTGTCGAACTAAACGCCAAACTGCAGTATCTTTCTTCCATCCTGTTAAACGAGCCAAAGATTCACTAACATGCTCTTCTTTCAGTTCCACAACTCTAGTGACACTATGTATTTGTTGCGCACTTTGCAGCTCTTTATAGCTGATAACACCAGAAATCGGTAAATCGAACTTCCTCACATTTAAAACGATCGACCCTTTTCCTTGTTGCTTTTGGATATACCCTGCATTGATCAGCAAATTCAACGCTTTGCGAATTGTTTCTCTTGAAACAGAATACTGTTCAACTAATTGATTTTCACTTGGCAACAAGGTTCCAGGCTGATAAGCCCCCTCTAAAATCCCCTTTTCAAGTTCTAAAAATATATCATGAAATTTATTCATTTCCATCCCTCCACACTAGGATACTCACAGAAAATAATAGCACATTCTTCCTTAAAAAAATAGCTTTCTAAATAAGTCTACTTTTAAACTGAAACAATTCTTTTAGATTATCCGACTTGTATTTATAAGCATTTCATACTATAATGAAAACGAAAACAAGAACATGTCTATACAAGTTGGAATAAATCTTAGTCAGGAGCCTATTATAATGAAATTTCTTTTACTTACACTTACGCAAAACAGTCTATATGTTCAGGAAAAGGAGCAAAAATCTATACTTTCAGAACAGACATTTTCCTTCACTGATTTTGAATTCCCAAAAACAGTGACCACTTTAACCACACAAATCAAAGAACACTTTCCAACAGCAACTGGAGCTGTTTTTAATAATGTAACTGATAAATTTTATGAACAAAATACACAAGTAACAGCTTTGAACACAAGCACGGAAAATCTTATCAAACTTTTTTCAGAGCTATTGAATATACCTATTCTTACCTTTTCTGAATTAGAGTCTGCTACAGATTTAGCCGTAGCATTTAAAGAAAAATCAGAGTACTTAACTTGGAATTTAGATTATTTTGGCTATACTCCTGGCAAAGAAGAATATTCCGTTGAGTCCTTACTGACAATCGGCAACGGCTTTATGGGCTTGCGAGGCACAACACCTGAGATGACCCTTTCAAAAGACCATTATCCTGCCACTTACATTGCTGGACTTTACAATGAAGAAAAATCTGAAGTTGCTGGTCAAATTGTTGAAAATGAAGACTTTGTCAACACACCAAATAATCAATATATCAGCTTCAAAGTAGATGGCTCCGACGGATGGTTGACTCTTGAAACAGCCACATTGCATTATTTGCACAGAAATCTAAACTTAAAGACAGGCTTGTTTTCTTCTCATATGATTATTGAAGATCCCTACCAGCATCAAGTAAAAATAACAGCTAAAAAAATAGTCAATATGGCTAAAAAAAATAATTATAGCATCCAATACTCGATCAAACCATTGAATTTTTCTAAAAACATTATAGTCAAAACAACAACTGACGGCTCTGTCTACAATTTCAATGTTGAACGATACCGCAATCTAACAGCTAAGCATTTCCATGTAACTCAATTACTTGCAGAAAAAAACAATTCAATGATCGAGGTTCAAACCAATCAATCGAAAATAAATGTCAAACAAATCGCAACAATCGCAGGTGATTTTTTTGAAGCTGATGCGATCAAAAATTCTATTGGTAAAGAAATCATTGAACAAGAAATTACTTTTTATGCAGTGCAAAATAATACGTATACGCTCGAAAAGCAGGTCCTAGTTAAAGCCTCTATAGCAGAAGAAAACTGGAAGACTACCTTACTTCCGGCAACTTCTTTTGACTCAGAATTTACTGAGAGCGCACAGGCTTGGGAGACATTATGGAAAAAATCAGATATTCAAGTGACAGGTGATCTAATGTCCCAAAAATTGTTGAGAATCCATACATATCATTTATTAGTTTCAGCTTCCCCATTTAATAATAATGATTTGGACGTTTCTGTAACTGCACGCGGCTTGCATGGTGAAGCCTATCGTGGTCATATTTTCTGGGATGAGATTTTTATCTTGCCATTTTATATTCTGCACTTCCCTGAAACTGCCAAACAACTGTTGATGTATCGCTATAATCGCCTAGGTAAAGCGAAGAAAAATGCTCAAAAAAGTAACTATGCTGGTGCGATGTATCCTTGGCAATCTAGCCTTGATGGAAGCGAAGAAACACAAAAACTTCACTTGAATCCTTTGAATGGCGAATGGGGAGAAGACCATAGTATCCTTCAACGCCATGTCTCGTTGGCGATTGCGTATAATGTCTGGATGTACTGGAACAACTCTGGAGATGACCAGTTCATCAAAGAATACGGCGCTGAAATGTTAGTAGAAATTGCGGACTTCTGGCGTAGTGCTGCAACATTCGATGAAACAACCAATCGCTATTATATCGATAAAGTCATGGGCCCCGATGAATTTCACGAAGCTTATCCAGATAGTGACGAAAGTGGCTTAAAAAATAATGCTTATACCAATTTGATGGTTGTTTGGCTATTTGAAGAGTTGGAAAATATTCTCTCACTATTAAATACGCAAGAACAAACAGAATTATTTAATAAAACAAGCATCACACAGGAAAATCTAGAAAAAATGAAAGACATTCGCAAACGCTTATCAATCGAAGTCAATGAAGACGGGATTATCGCTCAGTACGAAGGCTATTTTGATTTAAAAGAAATCGATTGGGAAAAAGCAAAAGAAAAATATGGTAATATTTATCGGATGGATCGTATTTTAAAAGCGGAAGGTCAGTCTCCCGATGATTATAAAGTCTCAAAACAAGCAGATACCTTGATGTTGTTCTATAATTTAAATAAAGAAAAGATCGATGAAATCTTAGAGGAACTTGGCTACGATTTACCTGCAGATTATCTTGAAAAAAATCTTTTGTACTATTTAAACAGAACATCACACGGCTCAACGTTATCAAGAATCGTCCATGCACAACTAGCAGAAGAAGTAGCTTTTCATGATTTGTCTTGGACGTTATACCAAGAAGCTTTATATTCTGATTATCGAGATATTCAAGGTGGGACGACGGCTGAAGGAATTCATACAGGTGTGATGGCAGCTACAATTTATGTCACCTTGACCACTTATGCTGGAATTGATATCAAAAAGAACGACCTGATAATTCAACCAAACTTACCGAAAAATTGGTCTGATATAACTTTTAATATAAACCACAAAGGGATTCATTATGACGTGACTATTTCAAAAAGAGCTGTTCACGTTTGTCCCTCGCAAAACGTCACGGTAATCGTACAAAATCAGCCTTATAAGCTAATTGCCCATGAAACAACAACAATCAACTATTAAAATCAGACAGGAGAATACACATGAAAAAAGGCTTTGTTTTTGACTTAGATGGCGTGATTACTGATACTGCGAAATTCCATTATATAGCTTGGAAAAATTTAGCTCGCAGTCTTGACATTACAATCGATGAAGTATTCAACGAAACATTAAAAGGAATCAGCCGCATGGATTCTTTGGATAAAATTTTAGCTTATGGACAAAAGGAAAATGATTTCACTACAGCTGAAAAAGAAGTTTTAGCAAAAATGAAAAATGATGAATATGTTAAACTTCTGGCGGATCTTTCTGCGTCAGACTTATTACCAGGCGTTCACGACTTTTTAGTTCAAGCGAAAGAACGGAATATTCCCTGTTCGATTGCTTCCGCTTCTAAAAATGCACCGATGATTTTAGAAAAATTAGGCGTGCTTGGTTTCTTCGGGCATATCGTTGATCCAGAAACGCTAAAAAAAGGTAAACCTGATCCAGAAATTTTCATAAAAGCAGCAGAAAGTATTGATGTTGCGCCAAAAAATGCAATAGGATTTGAAGATGCACAGGCGGGAATCGAAGGAGTCAAAGCAGCTGGAATGTATGCTGTAGGGGTTTCCGCCACTGAAACTTTAGTCGGTGCTGATTTACAGGTTCTTTCCATGACAGAGTTAGACATCGAACAGCTGATCAATCAATAAAAACAAAAAAAGAAGTAGCAACGAACCTAGATGCTACTTCTTCTTTTATATGTTCATGATGATAAAACTAATTTTTTCCACTTGCGAATCTTAGTTCGAAAGTTGGTAAACGGAGCAACAGTATTGACATGTACCCATTTATATAAGGGCCACATCGCTTTAGTTGTAGCATAATCTCGCTGACCTGCTTCAAATATTTCCTCATCAGAAAGGGTCTCTAGCCATGCGCATACCTCAGCAACAGACGCTCTCAACATTTTTCTTTGTTCTGCAATACTATATTTACCATATTTTTCATAAAATGACTGATACAACCCACCTAGATTATTCCATTTATAACCGGGAGCAGGAGTTTCCACGGTTTTTCCTGATTGCTCATCTTTTTCCCATTGAAGAATCAAATTCACCCAACCTAGCTGATAAGACAAATTTTCAGACGGCGTTTTATCTACTTCTTCGATCCGCTCATGCTTTAAAGCTTCTGGTACTTGTTCAAATTCTTCATCGTACTTCTCATATCTTTTTTTTATTTCGATAATCATTTCCTGTTTATTTTCATATGCGCGCATAATCATGCTCCTTTCATATATCCTTATCTTTAGTTTAAACCTTGCCACAATGTCAACGTCAAGGGTATAGTTACAAACAAGAGTATACTAATTACAAATCAAACTATTTATACTAAGGAGAAAAAATGTTTAAAATTAGCGAGTTTTCTGAATTAACACGTATCAGCCCACGCATGCTCAGATACTATGATAAACTTAATTTATTAAAACCTATGATTATTCAAAAAGAAAATGGCTATCGCTATTACTCTCCTGAACAAATCAGTCAGGCAAATCAAATTCTTTCACTTAAAAATATTGGAATTCCACTAAAAGAAATCCCAATATTTTTAGATAACGAAGATTCTCAAGGCGATTATTTAATTAAACACAGAAACGTTTTAGAAACGGCATTAGCCGAAAAAAAACTCCAACTTGCTTATTTAGATTTATTGGAAGAAAGGAATACAACCTCGAAAATTAAAGAAATGAATTATCCTATAGAAGTGAAGCGTATGAATGATATGTTCATTCTTGCACATCGAGAGAACGTAGCTTCTTATTATCATGAAGAGCAGCTTTGGCAGAAATTATTTTCTAAAATAAGACCGCAAGATCGAACTAAATTAGGTCAGTCTATCGCCGTTTTCCATGGTGATGATCCTGAAATCTTAGATATTGACGTTATGGTTAGTATTCCTGAAAAGCTCAAAGAAATTTATCAAGATATAAAAATATTCTCACCAGGACTAATTGCTTCTGTTGTTACTAATGGTTCGTACTCAACTATGCCTAAGGTTCATGAGGATATGCGTGAATGGTTCAGACTACATAAATATGTACGTTCTGGAAATATATTTACTATTTATCATTCTAGTCCTGCAACCGAGCGCAACGAGAAACTTTATATTACAGAGGTTTGCTATCCCATAAATTGTAATTGATTATTCCTAAATTTTTATGGATACTAAATGATAATTTAACTATCAAAAATAAGTTGTGGAGAAAGTAACCTTTACCTTTTCCCACAACTTATATAATGAATTCCGACTTATTTTTCAGAGCTAGACACGCCCGTATCAACATCAGTCCAGTTTCTTCTCTTACAAATTCGTTGCATTTTTTTATCCCTATTTCAATGATTCTTTTTTATACCAGCCTAAAACAGTCAGAATCACAAGGAACAATCCCATAACCCATGCCACATTCCCACTCGACTCATTAGTTGCTGGTAATTGTTTGCCTACAGGTTTTGTTGTTCCCACAGGTTTTGTTGTTTCAGCAGGCTTTGTTGAATCAGTGGTATTTTCGGTAATTTTCACCTCGACTACTTTTTCGCCTTCTTCTACATAAAACTCATAACCTGGATATTTTTCAGCCAGTTTTTTCATTGTTTCATCTGACCAGTTATAATTATACGTAAATGATGTCGTTCCTGCTTTTAGCGCTTTCCAGTTTCCTGCTGGATCAATTTCAATGATTGAAGGATCCTTCATAGATACAGCAAACGAACCTGTAGCATCTTTTATTCCTTCAAGCGGTTTCACCTTGAGTTGTCCAGTTTCACCAACTTCTCCATTAATAGAAGTCACATCAATTTTTGGTGTGATGTTTAAGCTTCCAGCAGGCTTCACTTCTACTTTAATAACACTAGCAATATCTCGTGCCATCAAGGTACTGCCTGGATTTTTGTCTTGAATTTCTTTGTATGATTCTTTTGAAAGTTCAAAATTTAGAATGAACTCCGTCTTTCCAGTTTTTAAAGCTGTCCATTTTCCATCTGCATCTACAGAGATAATCCCTTTATCATTATCTGGAATATAAGCTGTATATGTCCCTTTTAAATCACTCACACCGCCCATAGGTGCTACTTTAAATTGCCCAGTTTCACCTATTTTTGCACTGATTGTTCCAACATTGAAATTGGGCGTGATGTCGACATACTTTTCTTTTTCTGCCGTTACTTCAACTGGAATTTCTTGAACAATATCCTTTTTGACTAATTTGTAACCAGGATATTTGTCTTGAATTTTTTGTAGTGATTCTTTATCCCATTCAAAATCCAAGGTTGCTGTTGTTTTTCCCAGTTTTAATCCTTTCCATTGACCTTGATCGTCGATTGAAAGAATGCTTTGATCAGCGACTGTTGTTTTAAACGTCCCTTTAAGATCTTTCATTCCCTCAATTTGTTCAACTTCCAAAGTTCCTTTTCCACCAACAAATGTTTTGATCTTTTGGATTTTGAAGTTTGGTGTAATATCGATTTGTTTTTTCGCTTCGGTATTTTCAGTTTTTGTTTCAGATGTTTTAGTCGTTTCAGCTTTATAGTTACCCTCTGTAGCAAATGAAACCGTTGAAAACGATAAACATATTGAACTAAACAAGATTCCCAACACCAAGCCTTTTATTTTTTTCATCAATTGTTACCCCCTTTTTTATTATAATCGATACACTTTAATCTTACCAAATTCTCATCATTAGAGCAATCACTGTTTTACAAAAAATACATGCCGAGGACAAACAGCCTGATTATTGTCATTTCGGCATTACATCAGCTGGAATAGCAGATTGATATTTTTTACCTCCGACTGTCGCTTGATGCTCCACTTTTGCTTGTGCTACTAATTCAGGATTTGTCAGTAGATCATAAGCTGTGGTTGCGATTGTTTTCCCAGCTGCCAACAACCCTTTATGAGCTACAGAAGATTTACCATTAGCCACCCATTGCCAAGAATGGGGAGGCGTTCCTTGCGGTTCACACCCCACTAATACTTGAGCAGTGGGACAAACCCAACTAACATCTCCCACATCCGTTGAACCAGAAGTTTCTTCTGAGAAAACTAATGGCCTGATTTGATCTAAGATTGGCATTGCACCAAGTCTTTGAATTTCTTCTTCACTTGCTGTTGGATTGTTCTGTCTTGCTCGAGTTATTAAATTTGCTTTCGTTACTTCATTTAAACTGTCGTAATATCGTTGACTATATTCTTGATCTTCTGTTGTTAAGTTCAACTTGCCAAATTCTTTAAAGTTTTCATACATTGCTGTAGTAACTGCTTGATTCGGCAAATAATTGGCACAAGCCGAGTCAAACACGATTTCAAGCTTTGTTTCCGTCATTAAAGCCGCACCTTCTGCGATTTTGTTGACTCGTTTGTATATTTCTTCTGCTTGTGCTAGTTTTGGCGCACGAATAAAGTAGTACAAACTAGACGTTGGCTGAACCACATTTGCCGATTCCCCGCCAGCATCCATAAAGGCATAGTGAACACGCCCTTCATCAATGATATGTTCTCTTAAAAATTGAACACCGATATTCATTAATTCTGCTGCATCAAGCGCACTCCTACCTTGTTCAGGATCTGATGCGGCATGCGCTGAAACACCTTTAAAATTGTAATAAATCTGGTAAACCGCCAAACTACTAAGTCCCCAAGCCATACTCGTATCCATTGGATGCCAAGAAAGAGCAACATCCAAACAATCAAATACACCATCTCTTGCCATAAAAGCTTTCCCATAACCACTTTCTTCAGCGGGACAGCCAAATAACTTAATTGTTCCTGATAATTTCTCTTTTACCATAAAATCTTTCACACCGATCGCTCCAGCCAACGCACCAATTCCCAATAAATTGTGACCACATCCATGTCCATTTCCGCCTTCAAATTCAGCTTTTTGCTCTCCTAAATCAGCAACTTGACTTAGGTTACCTAAAGCATCATATTCCGCTAAAATTCCAATCACAGGATTGCCACTGCCATAAGTAGCTACAAAAGAATGTTCCATATTAGCCACACCTTTTTCAATTGAAAATCCTTCTTTTTCTAGAATTTCTAGAAAAGGTTTTACAGATTTTATTGTGGCAAACCTTGTTTCAGGTGTTCCCCAAATCTTATCCGCTGCAGTGATAAATTGGTCTTTTTTTGCATCGATTAATTCTGAAATTTGTTGTTTTGCATCCATCTTAGTTTTTCCTTTCTTGATTATATTCGCTCTCTTATAAAGTTAAATCCTGATACATTATTAGCTTATTGATTGATTCCAAATAACTCTTTGGCGATTCTTTTGCCAGTTTTTGTTCCAGCTAATCCCTCGATTCCCGTCTCACGAATATCGGCGGGGATCTCACTTTCAATTCCTGCTAAAGCCATTTCTGCTACACTGATAGTGTTTGAAGTTCCTCCTGCATTTCGTTTGACGCAAGTGATCTCTACTAACCCCGCAACTGGATCGCAAGCTAAAATGAACCGAAAAAAGTCACGACCATTTTTTTAGTTATTCGCTTGTAAAATTTTCTTGCCATATTGCTGTTTTTGACTGTGCCAGCCGTATGAGAGCTAGATAGATAGACCGACCATGATTGGGCCGATGATTTCAAAAGCACTTTTGTATGTTAATTTTTTGTCTGACATCACGATTCTTTTTTCACTCCTAATACACAGAATCCACAAAGCAGACTTGCTACTGCCATAAAACCGAATGCTAACGTAAATGAACCGCCAGCAGCTTTGATTAACTGACCTAAAATCAATGGTGCCAAAAATCCACCCAATGTCCCCCCAGTATTGATGATGCCTATTGAAGAACCAATAATCGATGGATCCATGATTTTGTGTGGCCATGTAAAGATTGCTGTAAAAGCACTCACCGAAACCATACTTACTGCGATCAAGCTAACCATTGATAATACTAAATTATTCGAAGCAACAAAAGCGGCCACTAAAACCGCAGCTAAAACAGTTGCACTAAGGATAAATATACGTTCTTTTCCTAAAAATAGTTTCGATAATAATACTCCTGCAAACATTGTTGCTGCGGTTTGAAAGACTGCATTGACTGCTAATAAATACCCAATAGTTTTAATGTCGATCGCAAATTTTTGCGCTAAATAACTTGGTAGCCAAGACATGTTTCCATATAATAAAAAGTTCAGCAACAACATTGCAACAAACAAAACTAAGACGTTGCGGTTCGAGATTACTTGCCTAAATTGAATTTTCGGCTTATTCGTAGCATTAACTTTTAAACGAATAGCTTGACTAGGAACAAATACAGCAACGAGAATCAATGCCACCGCAAATAATGTTCCTAGCGCTATATAGCCATAACGCCAATTTGCATTGATTAAGTTCGTCCCTAAGGTAAAGGCTAAAATTCCACCAATTCCTGATGTTGATAGAATCAACGATTGTACAAACGTTCTTCGTTCTTGCGGAAAATTATCTGCAATCGCCTTTGAACAACTTGGCGGATAACCACCGTGACCAACTCCGGCAAAAAAACGGATAACCATAAACAGCATCAAACTGCTAACAGCCCCAAAAGCAAATGAAAAAATTGAAATAATTGCTAGTGACAACATTAATACTTTTTTAGCTCCAATTTTATCTGCTAACCACCCTCCAGGAATTTGCATCAATGAATACCCTAGAAAAAAGAAGGACATAACCATGCCTGTTTGACCCGCATCCAAATTAAACTCTTTCGCTATTGGTAAAACAGCTGTAGAAATCATACTTTTATCCATGTAAATCATCGAATAGCCTGCCATTAAAGCAAGAATCAACCCTACACTACTATTTGTTACTTTTTCAACTTGTGTTTCCATTTTTCCCCTCCATTGTCAAATCAAAAAAAAAACGTTTTCTTAACTTTCATTATACGAAATATTTTACAAATAAAAATAACCTTACTTGCTAAATAGGGTACGGATATTTTTAATATAACGAAATATAAAAATAAACAACAAAAAAAGAATCGCCTTTTTTGCTTTCTCATAAATTAATTCCCAGTCATATACATCTTAATTAATACAACGGCTGAAACAAATACAACTGACATGCATTCAGCGTCAAGGTCGTTTCCAACTCATAGCCAAACGAGTCGATGCGTTCATTTTTCAATTCAAATTTAGGAGCAATCTTCTGCTCCAAATATTTCTGCAATTCATGGTCTAACTCCGCTTGTCCACCAATTCTAATCCAATCATTATAAATTCCACCATGATCTTTATCCAAGGTGTACTCTCGAATCAAATAGTTCCCCACTGGAAGGTTACTTAAATGAATTTTGATTTTCTTTGTCTGATACTGAACTTGAAATGTATCTACCGAATAGAGCGGATCTAAATAGCTAGAATTGTATAACAAAAGCTGATACTGACCTTGATTTCGTGTCAAAATATACCCATCTCCACTAGCAAGTAATTCCCCTTTTAAATGAGTCAAAAAGCGTAGTGAAAAAAATAGTGGTCGTCGTAACTCTTCATATAGAAAAACAGATAAACTACTGTCTTCTCTTGTATGCGTCTGTCGTTCTTTCACCTTAATATTCAACCAAAAGGCAATGCCTGTGACCTCTTTTGACAGCTCAACAATCGACTCTAAAATCAGCGCTGAACGAAAAAAAGTACCTGAAAAAGTGTTACCTTCACCAACTAATGTATTCCAGTCCGTTAAAAATAATTCAGGAGACCAATTAAAAAAAACCGTCTTTTCTTCTTCAATAACAGACTTTACTCTATTCAAAATTGCTCGTTGATACTCTTTAAAACGCAGTGCATGTTCATCTTTGATCAACAGTGTTGCGTATGGATCAGCATGAAAACTAATAAAGTCTGGTAAACAATATTGTTTTCCTTGTTCTAAAATAAATGCTTGATATTGCTGATATTCTTTTTCATCTAGTGAGCGCAGTGACATCAACCCTAATTTACATTTAGGTGCCCACTGTTTCAACTTGCGGTAAAAATA
Organism: Enterococcus sp. AMC1251; assembly: GCF_058216535.1. Classification (NCBI taxonomy): domain Bacteria; kingdom Bacillati; phylum Bacillota; class Bacilli; order Lactobacillales; family Enterococcaceae; genus Enterococcus; species Enterococcus sp. AMC1251. Next base: position 3,334,978 of record NZ_CM177098.1, read on the forward strand.
ATTATACCCCCAATGATTTGCTTCATTCCAAAATCCACTAATTTTAGGCAACGACCATTGAATATACCATTGATTTATTTCCTCTCTACTATAGCGATTCAGAAAGTGACGAATGATTTTCAACTGCTTATCACACCATAACTGAACAGCTCTTTTTTCAGTATACTCTTCTGGCAAATAAAGTTGAATCATCGGTTTCAATTGAATCTTCACTAAAAAATCAAACCATTGATTATTTAAAATGTATTCTGAAACTAATAAAACATCGTCTTCAAAATTTGTTTCTTCGCAAAAACCTTCAAATTGAATCAAATCAAAAGCCAAATCTTTTTGCAAAATACATAATTCCCGCTGTACCCCATTCGCTAAACCTTCTCGAGCAGGACCAATTTTTATAATTTTTTTATTATTATAATAATTTGGCTGAGGCTCCTTGGGCAAAACCAATTTCAGCCGTTTTTCAATTGTCGCGTGCTCATCTTCAATATCTTTTTCTGCTAAATATTTCGCCAATTCCTGCAATGCAGCTGCACCCGATATTTCTTGATAATCCTCTTGTTCTGTTGATGGTTTCTTTATATCGTTAGTTACAGTATATGTTTTACGGTAATTTGCAGGTGTTAGCCCGTATTGTTTTTTAAATACTTGATGAAACGTTTTAGCGTTAGAAAAGCCACTATTTAAAGCTACTCTAATCACTGAGTGAGAGGTCAAAACCAATGATTCAGCGGCATGCATCGAACGAATTTGATTTAAATATTCAGTAAACGTAATCCCTAGTTGCTTTTTAAAGGTGCGAGATAGATGATAATAGGAGATTCCACTTGATTCTGCTAGCATTTCTAATGAAATAGGCTGATCATAATTTTTTTGAATATGACCTAACAATTGATTCAGTCGCTCATCTGCTATTTCAGTCGTCAATTGTGGGACTGGAATAGCTTCTTTTTTGAATCCTTTGATCAATTGTGTCAGAACTGTAAAAAAATGTTGATAACTCTCTAAATCTCTCGTTTCGTTTGGCTCAAAGTAAGCGACCATCAATTGAACCAACGCCTTACGTAACTGCTGAAATTTTTCGTTCTCGATTATTTCCATTTTATTTGAAGACAAACACTCAAGATCAGGAAGCCAGTTTTCTTTAAATTGCGAGGTAATTGGCGTTTTAGAAATCCGTAAAACCAACAACAGATTCTTCTGTGAACTCTTGATTTGAAATGGTTCCCGTGGATTGATGACCAACAAATCATCCACATTTAGCAAATAATCTTTTTCCTTGATGGTTACTATTATACTACCGCTGAGCATAAGAAAAAGTGTTAAATACTCACTGATTTGCAGCGGCGCATAATTGACCTTCATCAACGTTAAATGAAATGGAAATAGTTTGGATTCTTCCATAAAATTACCTCCTCTTAATTTTTTTCTGACTTATTTAACAAAATATAGCATCAAATCCTTAGTAAAACAAGCTGTCTTTTTAGTGAAAAATTGTCTATACTATGGATAATTAAAAAAATAATGGGGGGATAAAGATGAAAAAGAGTCAGGGCGATGCGTTTAAACGACGTGAAAATTTGATTGAACAATTGAAAAAAATGAAAAGTCTGACGGTTAAGGAGCTAGCTGACTTTTTTACGTTTCACCTGTTACGATTAAACGAGACCTATTGTTTTTAGAAAAGAAAAAGATGATCGAACGTTTTGTTTTTACGGCGGTGTAAAATTAATTCAAAACCAGGCATCATTACAGCAACCTACGCAAGAAAAAAACCATTTCCTATAGTAAATTTCGTTGAAGAAATCTCTGTTTCTTTATCAAAAGAAACACTTATTTTTGTTGGAGCTGGACGTTTTTCCACAGCTATTATTCTAGCGTTATCAATTTTTAACATCACTATTTTGACGAATGGATGCTGTTGCGCTTTCCATCAATCACCACAAGAAAAAAGCACTCATTTTGATTAGCGGAGGTGAGTTGGAAAAAGATACAAATGCTCTTGTTGGTGATTTTGCTACTTACTCTTTTACTAAAACCAGCGCTGATTTGTGTATCATCAAAGCAGCTAGATTTAATGCACATGAAGTAACGACTAAAACATTGAACGAATCATTCATTTATCGCACAATGATCCAGCACACAAAAGGACAAAAAATCGTTTATACACCTTCTAGTAATATAGAAACAGCCAGCTCATTTATGATCGATCGTACGTTTCTATTTGATACATTATATACAGACTCAGCCATCGCATCTACTATTTTGTTACGCTATCCAGCACAAGGAATCTCCATTAAAGTGTTAATTGAATAAAAAAGGGTTACTGTAAGAGTTAGTTTTTTAGTAAAATAACGAAATAGAGTCACTCAAACTGTTCATAAATTTTTTTCATGAACAGTTCTTTTGATTATCTTGAATTTATTCAGACGATCACTTATTCTAAAAACAAAGAAAACGCTTTATAGAATAGATAGAATGGAGAAAATAATGACACATATATTTCCAGAAAATTTCCTATGGGGTGCATCAATTTCCGCCCATCAAACAGAAGGTGCTTATAACATTGACGGCAAAGGTTTAAGTGTACAAGATACACGTCCAAGAGATAATCATGAGATCGCTGATTTCACAGTAGCCGTAGATCACTATCAACATTACAAAGAGGATATTCGTTTGTTAGCTGAGATGGGAATCAAGATTTTCCGTTTCTCGATTGCTTGGACACGAATTTACCCAAATGGACGAGGAGAAATCAATCAGAAAGGATTACAACATTATAGCGATGTTATTGATGAGTTAAAGAAAGACTAACTATAAGAAGTCAAGTAAAGAATAAAAGAATTAGTCCAAAATTTAATAACAAAAAAGTGCATAACAAATAAGAGAAAGCAAAGGTATTTTTTTGAGTTACATTCGTATTTCGTAAGGTTCGTTCTTTTTGAGAATCGCATGAACGATGTAACATAACTTTCTGGAAACTGCTCCAAGAGCTGTGAGGTGGTGTTTCCCTTCAGAACGTTTCTTTTCGTAGAAGGCTTTAAGAACAGGATCATGTTGTACTGCAATTAAAGCAGCTGAAAATAAGGCTTTTCTAAGATAAGGGGAACCACGTTTACTCATAACGTTATGTGTTGCTTGATATTGACCAGACTGAGAAACAGTCGCGTCTAGACCAGCGTATGCGACTAATTTTGTAGGATTGGAAAATTTACTAATGTCTCCAATTTCCCCAAGAATAGTAGCGCCATTGATTGGTCCGATCCCTGGGATCGTTTCAATGACAGAATGCAGAGTAACCATGATTTTTTTGATTTCAGTTTCAGTATCTTTAATTTGGGCTTCCAGAAATTTAAGTTGTTCAATCATTGATCGTAATTGGAAAGTAAAGGTCTCTTGAGCAAAAGTAATACCAAAAGATCGACTCGCAGCACTTTTTAAGGCATTGGCTTTATCTATCCCTAAACGATTGTGACTCGCTTCTTTAAGTAGTTTCGCAAGAGTATTCGCAGAGATATCATGGAGTGTTTCAGGAGAACTAAATTCAAGTAAAATTTCTTTTGATGCTTTACCAAAAACACCTGATTTACCGAATACTGAGTCATACTCAGGGAAAACTTGGTCTAATACGGCAATGATTTTACGTTTAAAGTCACTCGCTGTCCCAACTAGATAAGTACGATAACGGGAAAGCTGTTTAAGAGAAAAAATATTTTCATCAGAGAGTGTCGTTTCAACAAAGGAACCGAAGCGAATCAGATCTGCAATTAAAACTGAATCAATAATATCATTCTTACGTTTACGAATTTCTGTCCCTTTACGCCACCCATCCGTTTGGATGGGGTTAAGAACATGAATTAAAAACTCTTTTTCATGTAAGTATGAAAAAACCGTTAACCAATAATGACCGGTAGCTTCCATATCTACAGTAAAATCATCTGATGAAGAAGAAAAATCATGAATTTTTCCAAGTAATTTTTCTCCACCTTCAATGGTATTCGGAAAAGAAAATCCTTTAAGAACAACCTTTCCTTCATCATTCATGATTGAAGCAACATGGGAACGTTTCCCAATATCAATTCCAATGTAGAACATAATTATACCGCCTTCATAAGGATTTGGATTGAAATCCACTCAACTGAAAAGCGTTACTACCTTGTTCTAGATACGGAGTAAAGCCAGAAGGCTTTCAACATCTAACTCATTCGTAAACAGCTAAACAGAGAGAGGTGTCAGTCTTTCGATGACGAGCTCATAGACTCAAGGAGAAAACGACATAGCCTCTCAATCCAGTAATTATATTATCTCAAATTTATTGAGTTAATACCTAATGAAAAATAACAATGGTTCATAAGGTTATCCACTAAAATCAGAAGATTAAAACCTTAAATATAATATACAAGGAGAAAAAGATGAATAAAGTATTTACGTTTTTGGAAACAAAATTGATGCCACCTTTGAATAAAATTGCGAACTTGCGCTTTATCCGAGCGATTATGCAGGCTGGGATTATTACTGTACCTTTTACGATTGTCGGTTCGATTTTTTTGATCATCAATAATTTGCCGCAGATCATTCCACCATTAGCACCGTTTTTTGAACATACGATTTTGAAATTTGCGCCGATTTATAGTGTGGCGACCACAATGTCGATCGGCTCGATCGCAATTTTTTACTGTTTGGCAACTGCTTATTATTTAACGGATATTTATCGAAAAGAAGAAAGTGACGGGCTGAGTAGTTTTGTTGGAGCGATTTTAGGGCTGTTTGCTTTTTTGATGACGATTGTCCAAACAGATATCGTCGACGACGGTGCCCAGCTGATTCAATCAGAAAGTGAAACATCGATTGTTTATAATGGGATTGCACTTGGTGGATGGGTCACTCGTTTTAGCGGTGTTGGGATTTTTATTGGGATCATCACGGCTGTGATTGCGACTCAAATTTATCGTTTTTGTGTGAAAAAAAATATTGCGATTCGGATGCCTGAAGGAGTTCCTGATGGGGTAAGTAAAGCTTTTGCTTCATTGATTCCTGCTATTTTTATTGCATTTGTGATGTTGTTTATCAATACGATTTTGGCTGTGTTCCATACTGATTTACATGAGTTGTTGTCAAAACCATTTGAGTTTGTTAAAGATTTGACGGGTTCTTGGTTAGGGATTATTGTAATTATGTTATTGATCCATCTGCTTTGGGCCGTTGGGGTTCATGGGACTGCTGTTATTAAAAATAGTTTTATCAACCCGATTTTACTCGTTGCATTGACTGAAAATGTGAATGGCGGAACCAATATTTTTGCTGGAGATTTTATTAATATGTATATCTTCATCGGTGGTGCTGGTAGTACGCTCGGCTTGGTTTTACTGATGATTTTTGTAGCAAAATCTGATCAACTGAAGGTACTTGGTAAAGCGGCCGTGCTTCCTGGTTTATTCAATATCAATGAACCAGTGATTTTCGGGGCACCGATTGTTTATAATCCGTATTTGATTATTCCGTTCATTGTGACGCCCTTGATCAATGTGACGATTGCTTATTTTGCTTCTTCTGTTGGGTTCGTGAATAAAGTGATTACTGGAATACCTTGGATTTCTCCTGTGGGAATCGGGGCATTTCTGGGAACTGGCGGAGATTTTCGAGCGGTGTTGATTGCGTTACTTAATTTAGCCGTTTCGATTGTTTGTTATTATCCGTTTTTTAAGATGTATGATGGAAAATTGTATGGTGAACAGATGGCCGCTACGAAAAAAAATTAGTTAACAGTAAATAAAAAAGATAGCAGTTCTGTTACAGAAACTGTTATCTTTTTTCATAATATCATCATCTTTTGGCAATGAACACTAGCTACAAAATCATTCCCCGTAAATCCTAGAGACTGTATATTTATTGATCAAAGGCGTCAACAAGTTCATCACTAAAATCGCCACACCAATCCCGCCGGGCAAATCAATACAAATCCTCAATACTGCCGCCAAAACACCACAGCCTATCGCAAAAATATATTTCCCTTTATCAGTCAACGGTGAAGTCGTATAATCTGTCACCATAAAGACCGCAGCAAAAATCAACGCACCACTTAACAAATGAGCATTTGCAAAGGAAAAATCAAATGAACTATACAACAAAATAGCCACATAAAATGATCCCAACGTAAAAACAGGAACCAACGGATTGATGATTTTGCGTGCAATCAAATAAATCGCTGATAAAAGCAACGCAAACTTACAGGTCTCCCCAATCGGACCGCCTAAGCCCACTCCCATAAACAAATCAAACAAATCGGGTGTCGTTGGAGAAACCTCTTTAGCAAAGTGTCCTAAATCAACCAATGGCGTCACTGTTGTCACAATATCCGGTTGGGGCGTAACCCAGTTCGTAATCCACGGCGAGAAAAACAACTTCAACAACACACGTGCTGCTACCGCAGGATTTAACCAATTTCTTCCTATTCCACCAGTAAATTGTTTTACAACAACGATCGCAATAAAATCCCCGACAAGCAGCGTCCACAACGGTGCTGTGACAGGTAATGTCAGTGCTAAAAGCCAACCTGTGATCACTGCACTATAGTCCGTTATCGTCACTTTCTTCCAAACGATTTTCTGAAAAGCAAACTCAAGCCCGACACATGCAACAATACTTACAACCACCATTACTAAAGACCTTAATCCAAAAAAATAAGTTGCTGCAATTGTTGGAAATACTAAAGCGATCAATACTTGCTGCATGATCCACTGAGAGGTCCATTTTTCTCTAATATGAGGGCCCATAAATGGTCCTGTACTTGTATATTCTTTATTTACCATCATCGACTCTCCAATACTTTTTGCTTTGCTGCTCGAATATCACCTAAAATATCGATTTTTGACGGACAAATGTACGAACATGCGCCACAATCGATACAATTCAACACACCTAGTCGTTTAGTTTCTTCGATATTTCCTGCTCGATACGCATTACTGATGGAAATCGGTTGTAAATTGACGGGACAAGCATTCACACATTCTGAACAGCGAATACAATTTTTTTCTTTAGGTATATTCGCTTCTTCTCCAGTCAAGGCTAAGATCAAAGATGTTGTTTTGGTTACTGGTTCATCCAAATTTTGAATAACTTTCCCCATCATTGGTCCACCATTGATCAGTTTCATCGGACTCTCAATAAAGCCGCCACAGGCTTCAATGACATGCTCGATTGGTGTACCGATTCTTACACGTAAGTTCTGAGGTTGTTTGATTGGTGTACCTGAAATGGTAACCACTCGATCAATCAACGGTCGGTTCTCTTTCAATGCATGAAACGTCGCTAATACAGTAGAAACATTCATGATTCCAACGTTTAAATCGATTGGTAATTTACCAGCTGGCAGTTCTTTTTTGAGAACAGCTTTAATAACAATTTTTTCTGCTCCTTGTGGATAGTGATTCGGTAAAATTTTTAACTTGATTCGATCGTTATCAATTTTGACTTTCAGTTTTTGGATTGCTTCTTCCGACGAGCTTTCTATCGCAATCACACATTGCTTGACGGACAGTCTTTCCTGAAGCATACTAATTCCTTCGATAAAATCATTCATTTGTTCAATAATAATTCTTCTGTCAGCTGTCACAAAAGGTTCACATTCAACAGCATTTACAATCAACGTTTCCATTTGCTGATCTTCTTTCAAAAGAAACTTTACATCTGTTGGGAAACCTGCTCCACCCATTCCAACGATTCCGTTGTTTTTGATCGTCTCCACTAAACGCTCATGATCTAACTTTGGTATTTCATATGTATCTTTAAAATCATTTTTGATAATCACAACTGACACTTCTACTGTTCCGATGATTCGTTGCTCAATCTTTTCAACTGTTCCCGAAATTGAGCTATGTATGTTGGCTGAAATCAAGCCATCTTTTTGCCCAATCAATGTTCCTATTTTTACTTTTTGCCCGATAGAAACAATGATTTTAGCTGGTTTACCGATGTGCATATTCATTGGTAAAATAATCTGCTTCGGAGCGTTTAGCTCTTTAATTGATTCCAATTTTGTTGGCCGTTTATTTTTGGGAACCATTACGCCTCCAAGTTTTCTTTTTATCCTAAAAAGCATTACTTTATCTCCTTCTGATTAGAAATTCTCCATTTATCTGTAAATAAAAAAATAGTAGCCTAACGCAATCACAACAACAATTAATTGTGTCGTTAGACCTATAATTTCATATTTTTCTCTTTTCATGTTTACTCCTTTTACATGTCTATTTTTTCTAAGTACAACTATATTTTACTCATTAAATTTAGCATAACATCAAATTTTCCCCCTCAAAATTATTTTTTTCCGCTAATTGCCGAAAGATGAACTTGCGATTCTTTCCAAGAGCTAACAGTTATTCTTATTTTTAATAAATAAAATCAATAAACCGTTTTCTATTTGCTATTACTAAGTACCGGGTCTTTATTTGTTTAAGTGAAAAATTTAAAAATCAATTTTTTCCTGTTATAAAACTAATATTGACATTTTTCAAAAAAATAAATAAACATTAGTTTTCTGCATTTTTCCATACAGAAAACTAATGTTTATCGATTTTTAACAATTAATTTTAACGACGTTTCGTTTCAAATAAAGGACTAACTGGTTTGTTTTCATGGATACGTTTAATCGCATCACCAATTAATTCACTAACACTAATCTCATCAATTTTATCGATTTTACGATCATCAGAAAGGTAGATAGAATCCGTTACAACTAAACGTTTAATAGCAGAATCTTCAATACGCTGTAAAGCCGGTCCCGATAAAACTGGGTGTGTACATGAAGCATACACTTCTTTTGCGCCCGCTTCTTGTAATGCGTTAGCAGCTAATGAAATTGTCCCAGCTGTGTCGATCATGTCATCGATCAAGACACATATTTTGCCTTCTACATGTCCAATAATGTTCATCACTTCCGCAACATTCGCTTTTGGACGACGTTTGTCGATGATTGCAATCGGTGCTTTCAAGTATTCCGCAAGTTTGCGGGCACGCGTCACACCGCCATGGTCAGGAGAAACAACGACAACGTCATCTCCTTGAATGCCGTGTTCCATAAAGTAATCTGCAATCAATGGAGCGCCCATCAAGTGATCCACTGGAATATCGAAGAATCCTTGAATTTGAACGGCATGTAGATCTAATGTCAACATTCTAGTTGCTCCTGCTTTTTCAAGCATATTTGCTACAAGTTTCGCTGTGATCGGTTCACGGGCACGCGCTTTACGATCTTGACGTGCATAACCATAATAAGGCATCACAACGTTGATTGTTTTTGCACTAGCACGTTTTAACGCATCAATCATGATCAATAATTCCATCAAATTATCATTGACAGGACTGCTTGTTGATTGGATGATATAGACGTGAGAGCCACGAATACTTTCTTCAATATTTACTTGAATTTCACCATCACTGAATTGAGTGACAGAAGATTTCCCTAATTCTACACCGACAGCAGCAGCGATTTTTTCCGCTAATGGTCGATTCGAGTTAAGAGAAAAAATTTTCAATCTAGGATCAAAATAATGTTTTGACATGAGGACCTCCACTTTCTTTTACTGAACAATAGTTTCCCTATAAATAGTAGTCACTTTTTCAAAATAAATCAAGTGATTTTTGTATTCTGTTATCATTTAGTAATAATCAGCTTAATTTTTTATCAAAATAGAAAACTCTTAAACAAATTCACGTTTATTTATAGCGATTTCAGTATCTTGACTAGTTTAGGTAAGTACCTCCCATCAATTAATTCATTCATTATCTTGTTCCTAATACAAGCCAACGCTTATTATTTAGTTTAACAATCACTATACTTAGAATTGCTATTACAGATATATATATATAGATGGTCAGATTATCTTCAATGCCTAAAAATAGATCAGTACTTTCTAAAAATGAACCTACTTTTCCATATAAATCATTGGATGCGTCAAAGATAGCAAAAAAGCGAAGTGTCCCCCCAATCGATACAAATACAACTGTAACGATCCAGTAAAGCAAGCTAAATCCTATCGATAATAGTACGTTTGTCATTAACAAACTAATCAAAGAAACAATCAATATATACTGAATCGCAACCATTGAAAATAAGTAAAACATTTGCAGAAAAACTGAAAATTCTTTAAAAACAGCAGAAATAATTAAAAGTATACTAAAAATTATTCCTACGGTCTCAATAACTAACGTCAAGACCTTTTTACTATAAAAAGTCAAGCTATTATCATTCATCATTCGATAAAATAAAATAGTTTTCCCAGAATATTCTTTATTAATAAAAAATGCGACTAAAAAGGCAAACATCAAAAAACCAAACTGTGTAAATACTGTATAGGTGCTAAACAAATACTCTCGATAAGTCAAGCTGCTTACCTTATCAATTCCAACTGGTAAAATCCAACCCATTAAAAATATGGCTAGAATCACTGCTAGTAAAACAAATACTATTTTATTAGATATAGTTCTTTTTAATTCCAATTCATCACCCCTCAATATACGCTGTTATAACATCATCTTGCTGTTCAAAACTAGTCATTTTCAGCTCTTCAATGAGGTAGTAGTTCCCACCTAAGTTTTTTAAATCTGACAAGTTATGTGTAATATTTAAAATAAATTTTTCAGGTTGCTCGTCCACATATTTCTGTAAAAATAGATAAATATCGTTAATCGTTTGTTTATCAAGAGCATTCGTAATCTCATCAAAAACAATAATTGATTTATCTTCTAGCAAAAACGATAATAGTTTCAATTTTTGTTTTTGCCCATCACTCAACTGTCCAATCAACGCATCCATCGGTATATTTTCAATATGTAGAGAACTAGCCAGATGTTCAACAGAATCTGTCCCAAATCTTTTTTTCAAAATAGTTAACAATTCCTTGCTACTCAAATCATTGGGAACATTTGAAAAGCTTGAAATAATCGTAACGTTCTCACTTATTCCAGGAGATATTAAACCACTTGTATTTAAAAGTAAATCTTTAGCAAATTGTGATTTACCTACACCATTTTTCCCTAAAATATGATTTATTTTTCCCTTAACAAAAGAAAAATTGGTGTTCTCTAGTAATAATTTATTTTTTACTTTCAAATTATAATCATTAAACGTTAACAAAACACATCACCTCACAAAAACCAGCTAATGACCGTCCAAACCGCTAACAAAATACGAATACCTTGTATGGTTTCTACAATCATATGGTTCTTTCTCTTATTATCTAATTCATCTATATTAAACAACGTGATCAAAACTTTATAGCCATCTGAATTTAGTATTGGAAGTAAATTCCAAAGTAAGGCATATGAAAAAAATAAACGCACTATCAATTGTTTTACTACTAAAAAACAAAATATTCGCTATCTGAAATAGGTTGATTATCAAATAATTAGTCACTAACCCAGCAAGATGAACAACTATTTTTTCAGTTTTAGATAAAAGATAAACTTCATTCATTTCCACATAAACTGCAGGAAAAACATAATAATTCAATTTAATGCCTACTTTTTGATGCTTTCTCCCCATATAGTTTAAAGCCTTTATATACCCAATGTCGTGTGTAAATATATTAAACAAAAGATACCCAACTAAAAAAAGATACGCTAGATAGTCACTAATAGGGATTGCTTGAATACTAACATTAGCATGATTTAATAAAATAAGATTACCCACGAGTAAAAATACGAATAAAAAAACAAACATAACAAAAGACAAGCCATAGATTTGGGGAATACACTCTATTAGTGAACTTAATATTTGTTTTGGTAAATTATTAACGTCATTTTTTAAATACACGTTATTTTCTATATCTTTTATAAACACGTAATCTTCAACAAATATTTCATATTCATTATCTTTATAATATTTGCTCATAATATTCCCTCATGTATGGTGTAAATAGTTTTATATTCTCTTCCGATTTAAATAATTGGCGACAAATGGTACAGATAGATGGGAATTTATCTTCAATCTGTATATGAGAAAACTCTTGATTATTCATAACAACCTCAATAAACCATCTAAAACCTTCTTTTCTTAAACAAATACTTCACCACCCTATAATCACTACCACAACTAAATAAAAATTGGAGAGCTTTCAATTGAAAAATTTCAAATAGAAGCTCTCCGATTCTGCTACTTAGATCTACAGATAACGCCAGAAATTATTTCCCAGATCCTGCAATTCAAGCTCTGCCTTGCGACTTAACAAAATACCATAAGTTATTGACCTTAGCTAATTTTTCTGACTTTTCAACTAATTCTTTCATGAGTAACACTACATTGTGTATCATTTCACATTCTATGATAAATTGATTATATCAAAGTAAAATAAAATTGTAAATAACTTGTTATAATTAAGAAGCAATAACAATCATCAATAAAATCAAACAGATTATTATATACTATTTTGTTGAATATTATACTTATTTCTTTTTAAACTTCAAAGTCCATTATTATCTACATTTTCTAATGACAAGTTAATATATATGTATTATTATTATGAATAGGATCCATATTTAAAATGTATTCCAAATCATTATAGGTTGTGTTTTACTTCTCATTTTATGTTGCATCTAACGCACAACAAGATTGATGAAGCACTGTCTATCATTAATTATTCTTAGGGGGGGAATTTTGTGAAAAAGTCAGTTTTGAAAAAAGTACAACTTAGTTTACAGATCTTGATGCTTTCAACTTTATTAGTAGGTCCAAGTACAACTACTGCTTTAGCAATCGAAAATACGCTCAGTAGTGAAACTCCGATGAAGGATGTAACTGCTCCAGATCGTTCCACTGTTTCCAGTACGACGAAAAATGAAAGCGATAACACGCCCTCTTCCAAAGTAGAATCAATGAAAAATCTGCAAAAACTAACCATTTTAGGCACCTCAGATGTTCATGGTCAACTATGGGACTGGTCTTATGAAGAGGATAAACAAACACCAGTGGGACTTTCACAAGTCAGTTCTGTCGTAAAAAATATTCGTTCAGAAAATCCGAATGGGACTATTCTGATCGATAATGGTGATATGAACCAAGGCACAATTTTAACGGATGATTTGTATAATAAAGCTCCTTTGATTGACAAACCAAATCCAATGATCAAAGCCATGAATTACATGAAATATGATGCGATGGTTTTAGGGAATCATGAGTTTAATTTTGGTTTAGATTTAATCAAAAAACTTGATAATGAAGCAGAATTTCCAATCTTATCTGCTAACACATATATAAAAGACTCAAACAACCGATTTGTCGGCGGCACGATGAAAAAAGACATTGACTTAGATGGAGATGGAAATAAAGATTTAACTGTCGGTATTATCGGTCTGACAACACCGCAAATTCCATTATGGGACGGTGCTAAAGTTGAAAGTTTGTCTTTCAATCCATTGAAAGAAGAAGCAGAAAAAGCTGTAGCTGAATTAAAAAAAGAAACGGACATCATTGTCGCTTCGATCCACGCTGGACGTCAAAACTCTGATCCTGCTGCAAGTGCAGATCAAGTTATCACTAATGTCTCTGGCATCGATGCGTACATTTTAGGGCACGATCATCGCTCCTTCGCTGAAAAAATCCAAGGGCCAAATGGACTAGTTCCAGTAGCTGGACCTAAAGACACTGGTACAGAAATGATCAAAATCGACCTTGACGTTGAAAAAACTGGGGACAAATGGCACGTCAAAAATAGTGATGCAGCTATTGTAAATACCAAAACTGTTCCAGCAGATGAAGCATTGAAAGCTGAAACACAAGAATATCATGATAAAACGAGAGAATTCATTTCAGAAAAAATTGGAACAGCCACTGATGATTTTTTACCAGCAGAAGAAGTAAAAGGAATTCCTGAAGCTCAACTTCGTCCCACAGCAATGATTTCTCTAATCAATAATGTGCAACGAAAAGCAACAGGTGCACAACTTGCCGCCTCTGCTCTCTTTAAAGCGGACAGTAAACTAAATGCAGGGGATATTTCTTATTCCAATATTTTTGATATTTATAAATACCCCAACACATTAGTCAGTGTCAATATTACTGGAAAAAATCTACTGAAATACATGGAAAATCAGGCGGATTACTACAATACACCTGGACCTGATGATTTAACGATCAGCTTTAACGAAAAAATTCGCGTATATAACTATGATATTTTTTCAGGAATTTCTTATAAGATCGATATTTCTAAACCACATGGTGAACGGATTATCGATCCAACGATCGAGGGCAAACCAGTCGATCTTACAGCAAACTATACCATTGCCATGAATAATTACCGTTATGAAGGTTTACTAACACAGGGCATCGTTACAGGTGAACCTATAAAATCTACTGATCCAGAAACATTGCGTGGCTTAATTGCAGATTATATCCGAGAAAAACAAACCCTTGATCCAGCACAAGAAATCGAACAGAACTGGGAAGTGATCGGCTACCATTTCAATAAAAATTGGCGTGACCTAGCAGTCAAATTAGTCAATGACGGTACGCTGCAGACAGAACCCGCTGCAGATGGACGGACACCTAACGTTAAACCAATCACGAAACAAGATGTGCGCAATGCAGGGCATCAACCAGACTCAGAATCAATCACGATCATGCATACTAATGATGTACACGGGCGGTTAGAAGGAAATGGTAAAGACGTTTTAGGGATGGCACGTTTGAAGACCTATAAAAACATGATGAATCCCGATCTCTTGATCGATGCAGGCGATGTTTTCCAAGGCCTACCGATTTCTAATTTTTCTAAAGGCAAAGACATGGTCAAAGTAATGAATGAAGTTGGCTACGATGCAATAGCCGTTGGAAATCATGAATTCGATTTTGGTCTAAAAACTGCTCTGGAATATAAAGACGAGTTAAACTTCCCAATCTTATCCAATAATACATTCAGAGATGGAAATCTGGTCTTTGAGCCGTATACAATCGTTGAAAAAAGTGGCAACAAATACGCAATTATCGGCGTAACAACACCTGAAACAGCTACAAAAACACATCCAAAGAACATTGAAGGGGTGACTTTTGCTGATCCAATCGCTGAAACGAAAAAAACAATTCAATCAATCAAAGATTCTGGTGAAACGATTGCTGCATATGTTGTTACAGGACATTTAGGAATCGACGAAACCACACCTCATGAATGGCGTGGTGATACTTTAGCTGAGACCTTGAGCAAAGAATATCCCGATTTGAATATTACCGTTTTGGATGGACACTCTCATACAGCTGTCGATGGCGGAAAACACTTCGGAAATGTGATGTACACGCAAACTGGAAACTACTTGAATAATGTCGGTTTAGTTGATGTTGATTTGACAGATCTTAACAAAAAAAATGCTTCATTAACACCAGCGGAAACTTTAGCAGATCTAGAAGAAAACCCTCCAGTCAAAGCATTAGTTGATCAAGCTAGAGCAAGATTTGAAGAATGGGGATCAGAAGTTGTGATTGAAAATAACCCTTATCAATTCAATGGTGAACGTGATAACGTACGAACTAGAGAAACCAATCTCGGGAATCTGATTGGCGATGCTATGCTAGCTTATGGACAACACGGCTTCAATAATCAAACTGATTTTGCTGTAACAAATGGCGGGGGTATTCGAGCAAATATTGAACCTGGTAAAGTGACATTAGGAGATGTTATCGCTGTAATGCCGTTTGGTAATAGTATTTCTCAAATAAAAGTGACTGGAGCTGAGGTCAAAGAAATGTTTGAGCTTTCTCTTCGTTCAATGGCGCAAAAAGACGAAAATGGTAACATCATTTTAGATGACTACAATCAACCGAAACTTGGTGCAAATGGCGGTTTCCTTCATGTTTCAAGTACGATTCGTGTACACTATGATTCAACTAAGAAAGGTTCTTTACTGCCAGCGGATGAAGGCAATGGTACAGATAAAACCATTGTTGGAGAACGAGTACTGCAAATAGATATTCAAGACCGTACGACTGGAAAATTTTCACCAATCGATAAAAAAGCGACTTACTATATGGCAACGAATGACTTTTTAGCAGCTGGCGGTGATGGTTACGATATGTTAGGCGGCGAGCGTGAAGAAGGACCTTCTTTAGATACTGTCTTGATCGATCATCTAAAACAAGCAACAAACCTGCGTCTGTACGATGTCGCAACAAATATCGATCTTGCACAATACAAAGAAGCCTTTCCAGGCGAACGAATCATTTCCATTTCAGAAGCCGAATTTAATAAGAAAAACAAACCCGAACCTGTACCAAATCCAAAAGATCCAACGAAAATGAAACCAGATGAAATTAGAGTAGCTAAACCTGTCGGAAAAACAGCAGATTATCCCAAAATGGGTGAAACAGTTATTGCTTATGGTCGTTTAGGACTACTTATCATTGGTCTTTCTGGTTATAGTTTCTATGAATATAATCGTAAACGAAAAATAGGTTAACTCAAGAGCGTGGGACAAAACGAAAGATCAGTTTTGTTTCGCGCTCTAAATCTGAATAAACAGCGAGAAAAAAGCAGCTACTACGCTTCGCTCCGATCACATTGTTGTAAATCACGAAGAACAAAGTGATTCGATGATGCACAATACAAGGTGTCTGAAAGACACGTTGCTTCCGTTACTCTCTAAGTCCTAAAGCACTATGTTTTGAATACTTCGGAAATAAGCTGAAATTGCTGTGATTCTTGGCAATTTTCGTGAGTTCCCTCTTATTTTTCGGAGCTAAACGCTTTTGTCGCGGCCTTTTTTATCTTGTAAAACCTCCAAATGTGCTGATTTTTTCTGTTGTTTTTGTTGTTGATAAAGGATGCTTCTTTTTGCTGCTTCATGAAATTCCATCATTTCTTGCATCTGATTAATTACCACAAATGTTCCTGTCAATATTTCCGTCATTTGATGATTAACCTCGTCAATTTGTTTCATCATACGCTTTACTTCAAGAGGTTTATCTGGATTTTCTGCCATAATTTGTTTCGTCAAGTGTGGTCGAATTTCTTTCCAATGTTCTTCAATTATAGTAGGAGAAAAACGTTCTTCTTTTTTCATACATTCACGTTCCTTCTTGTTGTTTTCTCTGTACGTCTATTTCTTTCTAAAAATTGACAAAGATTAGTTTAAACGATCCATAATTTTTTGTTTGAACTCATTGATATAAATAGTGACGTCTATATCATTACGCTCAATATATCTCCAAAGAACTGCCCCCCAAAGAATCAAATTCCCCAATACTAAAAACGTAATAATCCGTTTATTTCTTGCGGAAATATAAGATTCCCGCCACTTAGGATCATTCCGTCGTTTTCTTAAAAATTCATAAGTATGATAGGCCATAAGTTCACTCCTTTTTACGATAAAACCATTAATAAAACTGCTCCAAGAGTCTCAATCTTTCCAGCGAAATGAATTAGCAGAATTGCCCCCTTAGGTTACACTTAGAACTAATTATGGCACAAAAACCAAACATTTGCTATGAAAAACAAGTACACATTTTTAATTATAGTAGGATTAGCAGAAACATTGAGACACTCTAACTATAGCAATTATATGAATAAACTAAAAAAAATGAATGCCAAATCCTCAGCATCCATCTTCTTTATATCTCTTATTTCTCGTTATTCATATAAGGCATGTTCTTCCCATATCCTTCTTTATTCACCTGTCTTGCCCGAGCAATCGCCAAGTCAAATTCTGCCACATCCTCTGTGATCGTAGAACCTGCAGCGATTACGGAATTCGCTGCAACATTCACAGGTGCAATCAAACTTGTTGATGAGCCGATAAATGCATGGTCTCCAACTGTTGTACGATGTTTGTCTTTTCCATCATAATTAACGAAAACTACACCGCAGCCAACATTGATGTCTTTCCCTAAGTCTGCATCACCAACATACGTCAAATGCCCCACTTTAGTATCTTCTGCCACAGTCGCATTCTTGATTTCGACAAAATTACCGACGTGAACCCGTTCACCAATCTCGGCTTTTGGACGGATATGAGCAAACGGACCTACATCTGCATCTTTACGAATAATACTTTCTTCGATAACTGATTGTGTGATTTTGACATTATCTTCGATCACACTATCAACGATTTCAGAATGCGCCCCGATAAAGCAATCATCGCCAATCACAGTTTTTCCTTTTAAATGAACACTTGCTTCAATCACCGTATCTGAACCAATCACGACACCTTCATCAATGTACGTTGAATCAGAATCAACAAATGACACACCCTTTCGCATATGCATTGTATTCAAACGACGGTACATGATTTTATTGGCCTCGGCCAGAGCAACACGGTCATTGATCCCCATTGCTTCTTCAAAATCAGCCATCTGGTATGCAGCAATTGTCTTGCCTTCTTTTTTTAGGATTTCAATAATATCCGTTAAATAATATTCTCCTTGCGCATTATTCGTATTGATTTTAGATAACGCATTAAATAACGCTTCATTGTCAAAGCAAAATGTTCCAGTGTTGATTTCCTGAACACGAGCTTCTTGTTCAGATGCATCTTTTTGCTCTACAATTTTTTCAACAATCCCCACATGATCTCGAATAATTCGACCATAACCTGTTGGATCTGTGGCATGAGCTGTCAAAATTGTTGCACTCGCATTTTTTCCTTGATGATAGTCAAACAGATTCGCTAATGTTTCAGCAGTTAAAAGTGGTGTATCTCCTGTAATGACAAGCGTTGTTCCTTGTTTTCCAGCTAAATGTGATTTAGCTTGCAATACGGCATGTCCCGTTCCTAATTGTTCTGCTTGTAAAGCATATTGGCTACGTTCACCCAAATGGCTTTTGATTGCTTCTGCACCATGACCTACAATCGTCACAACTTCATTTGGATTCGTTTTTTCTACTTGATCCATGATGTGTTCTACCATTGGTTTTCCAGCGACAGGATGTAACACTTTATAAAGTTTTGATTTCATGCGTGTTCCTTTACCGGCAGCGAGGATGATGACATATCTATTTTCCAATTGCTTCACTCCTAAGATTTGTTTTATTTTCAATAGTTTCTTTCGATTTAAAATAGCGCCATGTTTTAGTTTAGCTTACTCTTTACGGTTTTTCAACTGAACCAATTGCTTTTTTGCTATACCAATTTATAATTTTACGTGTTTGCGTTATAATAAAGAGAAATTATGTTAGCGGGGTGATAATATGATACCAATTCAAAAACACGTATCTCAATCAAAAGCCCATTCAGGTTTGAAATAATAAAGTGCTTTGGTTGTTGAAGGATTGCCTTTACGCAAAGTATTTTATCACTTGAATGATAGAGAGGAAGTCCATTATGACAAAACAAATACAGCCATATCAATTTAATTTTATTAGAAAACAAGCCAATGTTTTGCTACAAGCTCATTTATCTGTAAATGATAAAAATACAATCAAAACATTACAAGCGATCATTCTTGAGAAAATCAATGAACAGTTTGGTGCAGATAAAGATCAGTTACAGCCTTTATTAGATGGATTCTTAGAAGCAGCGACTTCTAAGCCACGACTAGAACAGTATTTAGACGGGTTAAAAGAAGTGGTTATTCCGTTTGATCCGCCTTCAAAACAACAGCTGACAAAGCTCTTTAAAAAGACGAAGAAATTGAAAATCCCAGAGTGGGAAGCAATGAATTTGCGTGATTATACCTTTTATAGCTGGAATGATAGTGGGAAACAACAGAAATTTATTATCGCTTCAATCGATGGACAGCTAGTTGGTGTTTCCGGAACGATTGCTCCTACGACTCAAAAAGGCATCTGCCCGATTTGCCATGAAACGTCAGAAGTTTCGATGTTTCTGTCTAAAGTGAAAGAATCTGGTGATGGGATGTATACCAAGCGCGGGAATTATATTTGCTATGACAGTGAGAAATGTAATTATAATATAGAGCGTAGAGAAGAGTTAGAAGCGTTCGTTCAGAATGTGGAGTTTATGAAATAGTACAGAAAATAGAAACAAGTTAGAAATGAAATTTCATTTCTAACTTGTTTCTATTTTCTTGAACGAATAAGGTTGGGACAATAACGTTTAGCTCCGAGAACCAAGTAGTTACTGTTCTACATCAGCTCGTACCTCGCTTTGTTTCACAGCAATTTCAGCTTATTTCCGAAGCCTTCAAAACTTAGTGCTTTAGGACTTAGAGAGTAACGGAAGCAACGTGTCTTTCAGACACCTTGTATTGTGCATCATCGAATCACTTTGTTCTTCGTAATTTACAACAATGTGATAGGAGCGTAGCGTAGTAGCTGCTTTTGAACTACCATTTATTCGATTTAGAGTGTGAGGCAAAAGTGCTTTCTATTTTTGTCTCACACTCATTCATATTTATTATCACTTTGTTACTCAATATTCACACAAGAGTATCTCCTATTAATGGTCTTGTATGAATTTTTGTCATAGGTCGGTTAAGAATTTTTCAAATGCTTTTATGTCCGAGCCTTTTTCCGGAGTCCAACTTACTTGATTCACTACTTTTCCTTGTCTAAATGTTGCTAATGTAGGTGTATAGGGCAGTTCGTAATGCTCCACATACTTTTCCCACAATTTTTTATCTTTTTTTAACTCACTAACGTTTAAATACAATACTCTGTCGTTCAATTTCTTTTCGTTCATTATTCTTATTAATTCAGGTTCGAATTTTGTACAATCACTACAGGATGGTCGTCCAATATAAACAACTAGATCTTCCTCATCCCGTATCTTCTTTTCAAATGATGAAAAAGTGACAGAATTTAACACGTTATAAATTTCTGGATATTGTTCTTTCTCAATGTTTAACTCATTTACCTTAGTCTCCACTTGCTTTTTCAACAGAAAACTATAAAAAAGTGTTGCACACAACCCAATCAACAATAAACATGTCACTAGTCGTTCTATCTTTTTCATCTACTCACTCCATTTTTTTATGACCTTCCTCACTTCTTGTTCTCCTAGTGCATTTTCATACCTATCCACACTACCTTGCTTAAAACTTAACAACGTTGGGGTTACATACAAATTATAGGCCGTTGCAATTTCCTCTGTTGACTGTTTATCTGCATCTAAAGAGTAGATCTTTACATTAAAATCCGTTGCAACTTTCTCTAGAATAGGAGAGAACACACGACAAGCCTTACAATCCTTAGAACTATAAAGTAAAATCATATTTTCTTTTTTCTCAATTCGATCTGTTGCTTCTTTTCCTGTTATTTCTTCAAAACTATATATGTTATCGGATGTTGTTGCTTTTTTATACATAGCAAATGCAGAAAGAATCATTAAAATGACTATACCTGTAACAATCCACTGTTTTTGATTCATCTTTTAGCTCCTAACCTAATGTATATATACAATCACAATTTTCTATAACATTTTTATTATGTGTTACTAAAATGATTATTTTACTTTCTTTTTTTGCTATAAATGATAGAATCTCCATAAATTTGTTTTCTGATTCTTCATCTAAATTTCCAGTAGGTTCATCAAATATATAAATATCTGCCTCTCTATTTAGAGTTCGTAATAAAAGTAATTTTTGTTTTTGACCTTGTGAAAGATTGGTACCTGACGACGTTACAAGATAATTTTCTTCTAACTCTAGTCCAATATCTTTTTTAAAGCGAATCGTTTTATGTTGGTTAGCAACCATTAGCTCTTCATCCATAAAGAGATTGAACAACGCATTGTTTCTAATTGTTTGTTGGTAAACATCCATCTCTGTACTATATATAGAAATATACTCATCAATATTGGTTTCACTTAAATTTTGGTATGCTACTTTTTTGTTAATATAAAATGTACCTTTTTGGTTTTTTAAAAGTCCACTTATTAATTTTATCAACGTTGTTTTACCTGAACCATTAGCTCCTACAATGCCATATATCTGACCTGCTTGAAATTCAAAAGACTTTTTTTCTAATATTGACTTTTCTTCATAAGAAAATGACAAGTTTTCAATTCGTATGTTTTGTATGCTTGAACTGTCAATTTCATATATTTTTTTGCTTACTTTGTCTCTGAAATCATTTCTACTTTCAATATACTCAATTGCATCTCTGCTTTTTACATACTGAAGATAGCTAGAAAATACTGTATTTAATCCACTCGTAGCAATATACAAAACGTATATACCACTCCCGATCGCACTAAGCATAGCTAGTTCTCCATTCATATACAAATAGCAATATAGGCAAAAGAAGCTTAGTAACATTAATATTCTAGCAATTTCCATTAATGCGGTTGTTTCTATTTCTCTTTCGCTAACGTATAACGTACTTTCAAAATAGTCATTCATCCTTTTTTTAAAGTTTTCTTTTACCTCCTCTTCTTTATTAAATGCATGAATATCTAAAGTTGTACGAATCGACTCTTCAAAGCTGCCTGAGAATGCATTTGAAGATGCAATAAATAGCTTATATCCTTTTCTAACTTCAGCTACATACGGCATTACAACTATGCTGAAAATAAGTACCCACGTTAATAACAACATTGATAAAAATAGACTGTATTTTGCCAAAATAATAATTAAGAGGGCTGTAAAAAGAAGATTGATATATAGATAAAATTTTTCCAGTAAGCCTTTGACAGCAATGATGATATTCCAAAAATAGGCAGTTAAATTGTTCATATTTTTTCTTGCTTCAATATCTTGTAACTTATTATCAAAATACAAGGTTAGAATTTTCTCTTCGATTTTATTGTTTAATTCAATTTTGAATTTGGTATTAAATTTCATCATCACAAAATATAAACTACTCATGCAAATAAAAAATACGCTTATATACGCTAAAAATAAGCCATCAACCTTGTCCAAATAGTTCCCTAAAATAAACTCTGTAATATAAGTTATAACAATTGGTATAGTCAAACTGGTAATTAACAAACAAATCGCCACTATTTTTTTATACAAAGAGATATCTTTGATCGATTCTTTGACAATGAGTTCTGGATAACTAGGATTATCTAGCTTTTGTACAACTTCTGTCACTTCACTAATACAAATCGCAAAACCCATAAATCTTTTTTTGATGTCCATGATTTTTTCAATTTCAATAGTTCCTTTTGACGGATCAGATATAGTAATGTTATCACCGTCCATATGATGAATCACACAATAATGAGGCATCCCCTCGTTTTTTATCATAATAATAGATGGATATTTCTGTAATGATAGCTCTTCGAAATCAGCTACTTCATACGAATCAGCTATTACCCCATATTGTTTAAAAATGTCTTGAATATCTTGTAGTGTTAAACCCTGGATAGCTTTCTGTGATTTTCTTTGATCAAAAACTTGTTGCATTTGTTCAGCTAGATTACTATTTTTCAAATTTAATTGTTGCAATATAGTTTGTACAACCGCTATTCCGCAATCACTTGATTCATTTTGCATTACATGCGCATACCTTTTCATTTTCCCCTCCTAAAACAACTCATTTTTCCAAAATAGAAAATACACTTTTCTTTTTTCTAATAGGAACATACACATCTAAACCATTAGACATTGTAATTCTTCCAGCCACTTTATCGTAGCTAACGATTTTATCTGAATTGATTAGATAACTTCTATGAAAGTTCAAAAAATTATCAGGTAATTCTTTTTTCAAACTTGCTAAACTTCTTGATAAATTTAGTACTTGCGTATCACTATACATTCTAATTTTATGATTTCCTATTGTTTCAAAAGCAATGATGCTATCTATCTGGATTCTCTTTTTTTCATGATAAAAATCTAACTCAATTATTTCTTTACTAGGTTCTTCTAGTGAATTGACTTGTTTTACTAATGCTCTGAGACATTCAACAAAACTATTTAACATGTTTTCATAGCTATCTTTTAAAATAAAATCAAATGCCATTACTTTATATTTAAACGTCAAATAACTCATTTCTGCATGTGTTGTAACAAAACAGATAAACGCACTAGGATTTTTCTCTCTAATTTTTACCGCTAGAGATAACCCATTCAAGTTAGGTAATTCTAAATCAATATCTAAAAAATAAACATCCTTACTCATTGAAGTGGGACTATATTCTAAGATTTCTAATGGGTTAGTTGTTACATTGTAAAATTCTAAGTCTGAATCTACTACTGACTTAGCATATGATAATGCTTTCTTTATTTGTTTCAATTCAATTTCTTTATCATCACAAATATGAATATTAATCATTTTTTCACCTTTTTTCATTATTTGACTAGTTGCACTATGTCTTTCTCAGTGGCAGATTTTGATGGAAAATAACTAAAAATCACACCTATAAATACTGAAATCACTACAGCTAAAATTGCAGTGAATATATCTGGTACAAAGGTAAAACTCATAAGCATACTAATTAATTTGGCTAACAAGAGCCCTATTATATACCCAAATAATCCACCTAATAAGGTTAACGTGAGCCCTTCTAATAAAAACTGTATCTGAATTGCCTTTTCTGTTGCGCCCATTGCACGTCTAACACCAATTTCTTTTGTTCTTTCAGATACTGAAGTATAGATCATGTTCATTACGCCTACTCCTGAAATAAATAATGAGATTGCACCTACGAATGAAATCAATAATGTCAAACTTTGAAACATAGTGCTTAAAGAATCAACCATTCCAGCGCTACTTGCGTTTGAATATTCTCCTAATTTTTTCACCGCACCTTCACTACTCATAAGTTCAACCGCTTTTTGTCCAATAAGTGTACTAGAATATTTATTAGATAACGTAATCGTTAAGTTTTTTGGAGAGCTGTCTTTCCAATAATAGTGGTATGTACTCGCTGGAATTTCCATTAAACTACTTTCTGAATAATTTCCTTCATAAATACCTACTATTTCAACTGTTTCCATCCCTATTTTCAACGCTCTTCCTATAAGCGACTCACTATTTTTATCAATTTGAGTGGCTACAACTGATGATAGAATGACTACCTTATTACGATTGACTAAATCGCTTTTAGTTAAAGTTCGACCATATTTAACTTCTCTTCCTTTTGAAGGAACTAATCTCATTTTTGTTGATTTTGAATACTCTTTCAAAATGACATTTTGAGTTCTAAATGTTTTTTCAATATCCTCTTTTTCATAGTTTACATTAATAACTCCAGCGATATTTTTAATTTTTTCAATATCACCCAGACTAAAAAAGCGAATATTACTATTTTCAACACTTTCATCTTTTGGATTAAAACTGATAGTTGTTTGGATAGTATTCTCGTCACTGCTTGGCAACATTTTTTCAGTTTGAAATTTTTCGTAACCACGCCCTACACTAACAATAGTGATCACTGCTGCGGTTCCAATCACAAGCCCCAACATCGTTAACAAGCTCCTCCGTGCATTCTTTTTTACGGATTTTAAAGCAGTTTCCCAAATCATTAAAAACTTCATAAGTTAGTTCACCACCTCTTGATCTAAAATTTTCCCATCTCTTACTTCTATGATCCGATTACAATAAGCCGCAGCTTCTGCATCATGAGTTACCATAAGAATCGTTACCCCTTGCTCTTCATTTAACTTTTTAAATAAATTCAAAATCTCTTCTGAGGTATGTGTATCCAAAGCTCCTGTAGGCTCATCCGCTACAATAAAACTGGGATTATTGATCAATGCACGTGCAATAGCGACTCGCTGTTGTTGCCCGCCCGATAGCTGCTTAGGAAACTTATCTGCTTTATCTGGTATACCAACAAGAGTCAACATATTCATAATTTTTTCTTTTGATTCTTTGTGGGAATATCCTCCATATAGAAGTGGTAGCTCAACATTCTCATAAACAGTATTATTTCCAATTAAATTAAACGATTGAAAAATGAACCCAACTGTTTCATTTCTAATTTTAGATAAATACTTATCAGAATATTGATAGACATCATCGTTACTAAACAAGTAATCTCCTAAAAAATCACCATCTAAAAAACTAATTGTATTCATTAATGATGATTTACCTGAGCCTGATGGACCAACAATTGCGGTAAACTCGCCTTTTTGAATCGTTAAATTTACCTTTCTCAATACCCAAAGTTTTTCATCACCTATTTCATAATACTTTTCAACATTATTTAATTGGATCATTTTACATTCACATCCATATTATCTTTCACTCCCTTAGGGTTTTCAATAACCTTCTCTCCTAATTGTAGTCCTTCGGTAATTCGTGTGTAGCCATCCAATGCTTCTACCTTAACGTTTGTTTTGCTCGCTTTTCCTTTTATATATTTAAAAACATATTTTTGACCTTTATCATCGAGTACTGCTTGATCAGGAACATTGACTTCGTTTTGAGGTATTTTCACTTGAACAGAATATCCTAATGGTATAGCTTCATTCAATGTAGCCTGTACCTTATAATTAGAGACCACAGTATCTTCTGATATTGGGATAGAGCCTACAAAATTAATTTTGCCAGAGACTTTTTTTGATTGGTTCGTATACGATATCGTTACTTCTTGATCAGCTTTCAGTTTTTCGACATCGTATTCTGTAACTGTAGTATCTATCAAAAGATCATTACTATAGAGCACTATTACAGGTCTACTATTATCATTTTTAGCCGTCTCGTCTATCTTTGCTTTTCCATCGAAGTTTGCAGTAACAACTGTTTCTGCTGTATTTTCTAAAGTTGATATTTGTGCATTGATATCCGTGAGTTGATCTCTATAGCTTGTCAAACTAGTTTCAAGTGAATTTATCTCTGTTTCAGCATTTTGTTTATTTGCGTCGTTGCTTTCATTTTTGGCTTTTGTTAATTTTTCATTCGCTAGAAATAAATCATTTTCTAAATTTGCAATATTTGTTGTGTATTGAGCCTGTAATGCTTGCTTTTCTTTTAATGAGTTTTGATTACTTTGACTTGAATATGTAAGCAAGACATCTCCAGCTTTAACTTGAACACCGTTCGTCACATTGACTTTCGTAATTTCTCCCAAAATTGAATTATATGAGACTCTTTGTTCAGCTTTTGAAACAACTTTTCCAGAAAGAGTCAAATCCTCTGGTTTTTTTATTGTATACGTTGTCCATTGTGCTACAGCTTTACTTTTTGTATTTTTTACTACAACAAAAACTGCTAGTATCAATACTATGGCTATTCCTATTAAAATTATTACTGCTTTTTTTCTCATAATTATCCGTTTCCTCTCCCTGCATTATGTCTATAAATAAATTATAGCCAAGCACTGTTAACTAAAGTGGCTAGATACTCAATTGGGTTCTTTCTACTACCTTAAAAATCAAAATATTTTTTTTTGCGCATTTAAGTATACCTAAATGTTTTTTCGGTGCTCATAGATTTTAAACTGCTAGCTGATATTGCCTAAATCTACTAATAAGCAATGTATCAAAGTCTAGGTCGAAAAAGTCGTAAAAAAAGAACTTAGCGATACAATCATTTATCGTATCCACTCAGTTCTTAATTGTTAAGTAGCTTCCTATCACTCATACATTCGGAAAAATAATTGTCTGTCTAAATTTGGATTGTTCCAGAGTAGTATCTAGTTCTATCAAAGGATAGTTTTCTAATAATTCAAAGACATTTGTCAATCCAATGCCTCTATCTTTTCCTTTACTGGAAACGCCATACTCGAAGAAATTTTTAGTTGTTAAGGTCGTTAACAACGTTGTATTTTCTATGATTATCAATATGTGCTTGTTCAACATAATAAATGCGATTCTAATCTCTGGAGTTTCACATTCTAAACTTGCTTCGATGGCATTATCCAATAAATTTCCAATAATTCTTGTCAAATCAACAATATCTATTGGTAAACTGGATATTTTATCCTCAACTTCTATGCTTATATTTATGGATTTCTGTGTTGCTTGAATAAGCTTTGCTATTAGCAAACCTTTTAACTCAATAATTTTTATTTTCTTCAACTTAGATAAGTGAACGGTTTTTAATGATGTATCTTTTTCTAGTTTTAAAATATCTTTATAATATTTGCGTAATCCTGATATATCTGCATCGCCATTTTGAAGATATCCCCCAATGGCTATAACTAAGTTTTTATAGTCATGATGAATCTTTTGAATATCTGTTTGCATAGATTCCATAGCATCTATATAATTTTCAAGTTGTATTTCTTTCTCTTGTTGTTCTTTTATCTTTCTAGTTGATAAACGATCCCTTAGAATAACTGTACCAATAAAAATTGTTATCATAACAAATATAATAAACAGCAATAATGATGATTGTAGCATGGATTGCTCAGCTGTGTTTCCAACACTTCCATCCATTATAATTTCAGTTTTCATCAAATTGGGTAATACAATATCGTACATATATAATCCCAGTAAAGATAAAAATAATAGACAAAATAGTAATGTTCGTTGCTTTATTTTGCTAAAATAATTAAGTATTTTGACATTGACAAAAACACAAGCAAACATGAAAAAACTAACGATCATAACAATTGCTACATGAATAAGTAATGAATAACTTTGAAGTATCGAAACGACAAGTTTACTCACTAATAACCAACTTCCTATAACTTCGCAATGAACAATTAAGATGGATTCTAACCAATTATCAATTCGTTTATTTTCAAGTAAATACCACATAGTCAAAAAACACAACGTGATAATTGAATATAGGCTAATCGCTGACAAAGCGATCCCACCACTTGAAAAAAAATATGGTACTAGCAGATTAGCATACAGGATGTATAATACAAAAGAAGATATCCCAGCTAACACACATACTTTTTTAATATTCTTATTTAGAAATAAATATACGGGAAAGATAAACAACGCAACACTGAAAAATAAATCGATCCCCATTAAAAAAAATGACAACAAACAACCTACTCCTATTCTAAAAAATAACTATTATGAAAAGTTGAAGGTCTATCTAATAGAATTGATGTTGGTTATTCTAATAAAATTAACTGCTAGTTTCTTAATTATTATTCGACAACTTCTACTTTAGCACCATTTTTTTCTGCTTCTTCAATCATCTTCTGCATTTCTTGATCACCAACAATTTTACCATCTTTTGGAATCTCACCAACTTTACTATATAAATACCAGCTCACTCCGCCACCTATCAACATAACTATTATACCAACAGATAGTAAGATTTTCCAAGCTTTTTTAGCTATATTATTTTTTCCTTTCATTTTAGTTTCCCTCCAGCTCTTTCATTTTACCTATAATTCCGTCGACGATTGTACCCAATAACACAGGATTGTATTCATTCTTATGTTGTAGATCAAAGAGTGTTATTCTTTTGTCATGGATAACCGCAACATTCATGTCCTTCTTCACATTATTTTCGCTAAGCCAAGCTTTATTATCAGGATTTGTCACGTCAACAATATAATAGCTTAAATCCCGCTCTTCACAAATTTCTTTTACAGTATCCAATAGTAATTTATAATCTTGATTCTTAGGATCTACAACTAAACCTATTGCTGTTTCACCAGTTTGTTTCAACTTATCCATTTCAGATCCAGAAATGTCAGTTTGATTTTGTTCTTTCCTTGTTGTCTGTTTACTACTTGTTTCTGTATTTTCTTTAGAAGCGGATGTCTCTAATGGTTCAGAGCTATTTGGTTTACTATTACTCGTTTGGCTACTTGCTTCTTTTTGATTATTTGCCTGCTCTTCTTTCTGTGTACATGCAGAAAGTGAAGAAGCGACTGCAAAAATGACTGTTAGTATGTATAGTTTTCTTTTCATCTTTTTCCATATCCTTTCCATATTCCATATAATGTTGGTTACTCTTTTTAATTTATAAAATCAAAAAGAGTAGATCTACAAAGTAGCTACCCTTTTTTTATGCGTAATTTCTTTTTGATTAAGCGATACGCACACAACGCAACCAAGTTGATGTCACCCACCAACAATACCAAACTGCTCCAGCAGCTTTTGAACTTGCTTCGTTCTTTGTAAGTTTACGCATTAAATATCACCTCTTATATAGTATTTACAAGAACAATCTCTTGTCTAAACTTAGTCTAATCGAACTTTTGAACGGATAGTTCATAAGTACCTGAATGGCTAACAATTCATACTTAAATAACCGTTTAAAGGTTGTGTACTAACAAATAAGTATACCTGAACGCGCTTCTAGTTTTTACTAGATTATTTTACATTTAAAGGCTTTTTTATGTATGCAAGAGAGAAGAAAACTTAGTATCCAATGCAAGTAAAACTCAAAAAATTCGACCTCTTTTGTCAAACTTGTCCTTGTTTCTACCCAATTTTGACAATTCAAATTCTTTCACAATATTCTATTGATTATTCTAACTTCTTTAAGTTAAAATAAATTTACAGCATAAATTAAAAAAAGGCGCCCTGTCAGAAGACGGTAATCTTCTAAACAGAGCCCTTTATTATCAACCTAAACTAATAATAAAAGTTGCCTCGCCAATAATTTTTTATTGACTAACCTTATTGTATTAAAAGTAAGAACAGACTTCCAACCTTATTTTACTTACTCAATAATCTTAGTGAATGGTTATTTAACGAACACTTCATTGTATTAGTAGCTGACTAATATCATTTTTTGTGTATTGAAATTAGGTACTTAGAGCGAAAAACAAAATAGAAAGAACACTCTAGCGGATAACCATCAAAGTGCTCTAGACAAAATTTAGCTAACTACGGTTTTAGTAGGAGGTAGTCTTTTTTTGTTTTTTTACCGTTTTAGTTTTCGTATAAAGGCGTCTAGCTCCGAGAAATAAACCTTCAAAACTTAGTACTTTAGCACTTAGAATTTGATGTGTTCGAAGCGAAGCGTAGTAGCTGCTTTTTTCTCGCCGTTTATTCGGATTTTTTCTTGTTTATAAAAGTTATTCGATCTATTCTGTTACGCTAAATACGTGGTCGCGATTTCTTTATAAATATCGACCATTTCCAAATAGTTATCCACATCCACATATTCATCTACTTGGTGGGGTGTTTCATTCCCTGGTCCAAAGATGATTACTGGGAAAGCATGTTTGCCTTTGGTAAATTCAGCCGCATCTGTTGTACCAGACACCCCAACCATTGGAATATCGACATTAACTTGTTTTTTCGCTACTTGTTGAGCGATTTTTGCGATATCGGAATCTTTTTCACTTTTAACTGAAATTTTATTTGCTTCAATACTTAACGTTAAATGATACAGATCTTTTTTGTTCAGTTCATCGATCAGTTCATTCATTTTTTTAATAACAAGATCATTATCATAACCAGGAATCGTTCTGATATTCCCTTGAAGGCTCGCTTCACTTGGAATACTGTTGATTTGTTCCCCACCGGAAATCATCGTTACATTGTAGATAAAATCACCTAAGACTTCATCTGTGTGAATTTCACTGCGGAACAACTGGTTAGCTCTTGAATAAAAGTCATTCAAATGATCGATTGCATTTACACCGAGTTGTGGCATTGAGCTATGGGCATTTTTCCCTCGAGACTCTACTTTGAAATTAATCGATCCTTTGTGGGCATAAACAATACCAGCATAGCCCGATGGTTCGCCAATCACCATTGAGGTTATGTCGTCTACATAACCTTCTTTAGTTAATTGTTCTGCACCTAATTCGCCAACTTCTTCACCAACTGTTGCTAATAAACGTAAGCGGCCATTAAAGTCAGCGTTCCCGTCTTTCAACTCAATCATTGCGATTGCCATAGCAGCTAAACCACTTTTCATATCACAAGTACCTCGACCATACATTTTACCATCACGAATTTCAGGTTTGAACGGATCAGAGGTCCAATCGACAATATTACCTGCTGAAACAACATCCATATGCCCTGAAAAAGCTAAGACTTTTCCGCTATTTTTATTACCGATTTCAGCGATTAGATTATCACGATCATTGTCGTATTCTAAAAAGCTGGAGTCGATGCCATGTTTTTTGAATAGTTTACTTAAATATTGAGCGACTTCTTTTTCATTACCATTGACCGATTTGATTGCAACAATATCTTTTAAAATTTGAATTTTTTCTTGTTTTTCCATAATATTGGCCTTCTTTCATATGATTTATCCAAATTCCTATGTCTATTATGTGTAAAGAAGTTAGATAAAATTGTTTACATATTAACTATACACCTAAATTGAAAAATCGTTAAATAGAAACAGTTATTTTTAGCTCCTCAAAAAAAAATAGTGAGGTAAAACCTAGAATCAGTTTTACCTTACTATTTACCTATTGTTCATCAAAATAATTTCCAGGAACTACATTAATCGTTTTCGTACGTGTATCTACGTCTTCAACATAAAGTAATGACGTATAGTCTTCGATCGCACGTTGGCCTTTAAATTTAGACTCCGCAAACACTGTGATTCCAACAAGCTCAGCTTCAAATTCTTCTATTAAGCTCTTCATTCCGTTAACTGTGCCTCCGCCTTTCATGAAGTCATCGACAACTAAAACTCTTGAGCCACGTTTCAAACTACGTTTTGACAGCTCCATTTTTTCAATCCGCTCAGATGATCCAGAAACGTAATTTACACTAACTGTAGAACCTTCAGTGATTTTTGAATCACGACGAACGATTACAAAAGGAACATTCAAATAATAAGACACAGCTTGTGCAATCGGTACGCCTTTTGTTGCTACCGTCATAACTGCATCAATTTGTTCTCCTAAATATTTAGATGCAATAATTCTCCCAACTTGGCGCAGTAATTCTGGCTGTCCTAATAGATCAGAAAGATACACATATCCTCCTGGTAACAGACGATCTTGTTCTGATAAACGTTCGCACAAAGCTAATACTAATTCTTTTGATTCCTCGTAGGGCATTTCTGGAATAAAGCGAACACCGCCAGCTGCTCCTGGAATTGTTTCAAGTATTCCTGTACCTCGTTGTTTAAATGTTTTTTTGATAATCGCTAAATCCTCGCTTATTGATGATTTAGCTGATTTATAAAGTTGCGCAAAATGGGTCAAAGAAACCAATGCATGAGGATGATCCAATAAATATTGCGTCATATCAATCAATCGTTCGCTTCTCCGAATTTTAGAATCCGTCACTTCTTCTCCTCTTTCCTTTAAGGGTATTTTCCCTAACAAGCAGAACTCATCAGAATAAGGGATATCCCTTCTTTTTTATAGATGCGTTATTCATTATTTTTTAACAAGTAAAATAAATGATACTCTCATATGATCTATCGTTCCTATTATAAGGTGTTTCAAGAAAAAATTCGAGCATTATTTAATAAAAACGCAAAATAGTTCGCAATTTATAAAACAAAAAAGAAGTGAATCAAAAAAACTTTCGTTTTTCCTCCAAGAGAATATCATATAGATATATCTGATGACCCATAATCTTTAATTTGTTCCATTACTAAATCTACCTTCCATATTAGTTTACATGTACTTGTATTTCCCTAACTCTTGTAAAAATTCGTGATATTCTGGATAGGTTACACTTAGTTGAACAATAAAGATAAGGTGTTTATACTTAAAGTAGGAGCATATCTTATGACAACTAATAGAAAACCTAGACGCACATTCAAAGAATCTTTCAAGAAACAAATGGTTGAACTACACAAATCAGGTAAACCTAGAAAAGACATCCTCAGAGAATATGATCTAACGCCATCAACTTTTGACAAATGAGTGAAACAATACAATCAATCTGGTTCATTCAAAGAAAAAAATAATTTAACTCCTGAGGAAAAAGAATTACGTAACCTGCGCAAACAAAATAAAGAACTTATGATGGAAAATGATATTTTAAAGCAAGCTGCGCTGATATCCGGACGAAAGTAGAGGTCATTAGAAAAAATAAAAAGAAATACAGCATATCAGCGATGTGTTTAAAATTAGGTATTTCTCGTGGATCTTATTACTATGAAGTCAAAAGAAAAGAATCAGAAGCTATTCTAGAAGAAGCTGTCATTGACTCTTTCACTAGTAGCAGGAACTCCTACGGAGCAAGAAGAATTAAAGACGATTTGAAGGATTTAGGGTTAACCGTATCGAGAAGAAAAATTAGACGAATAATGTTGAAATTCAATTTTGTCTCGAGTTATACCACATTGAAGTTTAAACCATTAGCAGCCAGTAAAAATGAACAAAAAATTGAGAATGTTTTGTCACGTCAATTTGATAGAAATCAACCTATGGAAGCATTAGTCACCGACTTGCCCTACGTTAAAGTAGGGGCGAAATGGCATTATGTTTGTTTTATTTCTCGATTTATTCAATCGAGAAATAGTTGGCTATTCAAGTGGACCTAATAAATCAGTCGACCTTATTTTACAAGCTCTAGGAACGCTAAATCAACTGTTAGACACTGTTCACCTCTTTCACACAGACAGAGGAAAAGAATTTGACAATCAAAGTATTGATGAACTACTGGATGTATTTCAAATCAAACGCTCTTTATCACGCCCTAGCTGTCCCTATGATAACGCAGTGGCGGAGTCGACTTACCGAACGTTTAAAATAGAGTTTATTTATCAACAATCTTTTGACTCGTTATTTGAACTACAGTACGAGTTAATGGACTATGTCAATTGGTGGAACCATTTTAGAAAACACGGCAAACTAGGCTACCAATTCCCAATTAATTACCGCTTAGACTGGGAAATGAAACAAGCTGTTTAGTAGAAAATATAATAACGATTTAAAGGGAATAGAGACCTTATAATTTTTGTACAGAAAAGTGTTGCCAATTCATTCCTGCTTTTTCTATCCATATATTTTAAGTTCTTTATAATATTCAAATCCCCTCAATTTTACTATTAATGCACTGACAAAGTTAAGATAAGTAAAAAAGTACCAGTGAACCAATTCTATAAACCTTATAAAATATCCATTCACAAACTCATTCCCCATAAAAATAGTTTATATGCCTGTACCAAGTCTTTCCTCGTAAATGGATAATACATAACTAACAAAAAGCTTTCATTATGATTTTCTCTGTTAGTTTTCAAAATTTATGTAACAACGTTCAATGAAAGTAATAGTAGAACTCTGGTAGGCTTACAACAAAAATAGAAGCTTAAGAAAATAGTAACTGGATATTCTTCTGCTAATATCTATTATATCTTTACTTAAAGGTGGAAGGAACACCTACTTCTTACATAAAATAAGCGCCTGAAAAGATACAGATGAACAAAAATAGACTATTTATAAATTAAAAAGTATAGCAAAGTTCAGTTTATAACTGTTTTGCCATACTTACCTTTTCAATTCTATTAAAATCTTAGAACTTCCTTTCCATAATTTAAAAGCTGAAAAATTCTTATTTCAGAATATTATAAACCAATACTAGAACATATCAATCTGTTTTAAACTTGTAAAATAACTCAATGCAAAATACAAACTAGAAAGTATAAAAAAAAGAAGAAAATATATCGGAATCATCAACATTACCATAGGATTCAAATAATTTGCAACAAAGCTATAGACTGGACAGCCCACTAATAAAAACACAAATAGAAATCCTAAAATAGGCACTAAAAAATTGATTAATACCTGATATTTTACCATTCCTTTCAAGCTAAACATAGTTCCTCCAAGTGAGTGTATCAGTTTCTTTTGCTTTTCAATATCAACTAAATCAAAGGAAATCTTAATATGGAACACGACAAATACAATCACCAAAAATAAAATAGCTAAAAATAATTGTGTATTTCCCATATAAAAATCAATTTCTCTGTCTATTATGACGTTTGGGGAATTGAGAAAAATCCCTCCCACCAAATAAGTTACAAATGATACTAAAAAACATAGCATAGTAATGGTATAAACAATAACGTTTTGCTGCGCTCTAGATAATAAGTTGCATAACACAATCGTTCGATTCCTTCTAAATAGCACAGAAGATTTTTTCATTCTCAAAACATGCATCTCATTGATGACATTTTTAAATAACTGGTATGAAAAAAAGATAATATTCAATGCTATAGTTCCCACTACAATAAAATGCTTCAAATTCATTAGTTGTATTATCAAAATAAATAATGATCCCATCAACAAAAGTCGGTTTTTCTGTATTTCTTTCTTTGTCGGAAATTTTTCATATTTATTGTGAAAAGTCATTAATTGAATTAATTGCAGGTTACGTATTTTGAAATATATCATCCCTACACCAAAAACATAAATGAGTAAATAGCTACCAATTGTTAAAATTATACTCAACATAGAAGCCGATGAGACAAATCCAACATAGGCACTTAAAAAATGTAAGACACCCCCTCCGACTAAAATACCTAAAAAAAGTGAACTAAAGCATAATATAGAATTTGTGATCCAAAAAAGTTGAAAAATATCCTTTTTTCTTAACCCCACTAATAAATAGTTAGCTAGTTCTTTTCCATTACACTGTAGCCAGTATCTAGTGAAAAATGCATTTAAAATGCCTCCAATAAATACAATCATCATCGGAGCAGAATTCGACGATTGCAATCCCTTTTCCGCTACATTAGTTATGTCGACATTAATTGAAAAAGCAATTTGGATTAGTATCACGACAATCAGTAATGTAACAATATAGATGATGTTTGTAGCATCCTTCAAATGTCTTGTCACCGTTCGATATATTTTCATTCTTCTTCCTCCCTAAAAGGAGAAACTGTTGCTAGGATTTCATTATAAAAATGCTTCCGCGTTCTTTCATCTCGCTCAAGAATCTTGTCAAGATGCCCATCTTCCAATATCAGCACGCGATCACAATAACTTGCTACTGCTGCATCGTGAGTGACCATAAAAATAGTTTTATTGAAGGATTTAGACATTTCCACAAACTTAGTAAGTAGAACGTTAGCAGTCTTTGAATCTAATGCTCCTGTAGGCTCATCAGCAAAAATCAAAGAGGATTTCTTAATAAGTGCTCGTGCACAAGCACAACGCTGTCGCTCTCCACCGGATAGTTCATAGGGGAGCTTATTTAAACTATCATCAATTCCAAGTACCTTACAGATAGCAGTTACTTCTTTTTCTATTTCTTTCATATTCTGTTTTTTTACCATTAATGAAAGAGTAATATTTTCAAAGACGGTCATAGTGTCAATCAGATTATAGTCTTGAAAAATAAAAGATAGTTCTTTTTCCCTAAGCAATGCAAGTTCATTATCTCTTAAGCCCACTATCTGTGTATCATTCAGCCAAATCTCTCCTTTATCAGGTTTATCAATGGTTGATAAAACATTAAGTAATGTCGTCTTTCCTGAACCAGATGCGCCCATCAAGCCTACAAATTCTCCACGTTTCAGTGTAAAAGATATCTGATCCAATATGGATCGCTTTAAGTTATTTTGACTATACGATTTACTGAGCTCTACTGCTCTCAAAATTCCCATAAACCTCACTCTTTTCTGCTAGTGATTTTGTAAATAAAACAAACTATAAAAATATCCTTTCTTTTCAATTAATGCTTCAAATGTTCCGATTTCCTCGATACTTCCTTTATTAAAAACAATAATCTGATCGTATCTTTTTAATATTTTTTTATCCATTCTATGCGTAACTGCAACAAGCGTATTTTGTAGTGAAAGAAGCATCTCTTCAATTTCACTTGCTGTAGTATTATCTAAATTACTAG
Organism: Enterococcus sp. AMC1251; assembly: GCF_058216535.1. Lineage (NCBI taxonomy): Bacteria > Bacillati > Bacillota > Bacilli > Lactobacillales > Enterococcaceae > Enterococcus > Enterococcus sp. AMC1251. The sequence continues at coordinate 3,372,443 of NZ_CM177098.1, forward strand.
TCCCCTCATCTAACAATAGAATTTCACTCTTGCTAATCAATGCACGGGCTAAAGAAATACGCTGCTTCTCTCCACCTGAAAGCTGAACTCCGTTTTCTCCAACTGAATCTTGAAAATCTAAACCTGTCTCTTCAAGCTTTGACATTAACATTACTTTTTTAACTTCTTCATCGTTATAATCTCGATAAAACGTTATGTTGTCCATAAGACTAGTATCAAAAAGCACTGGATTTTGATTAACAATTTGTACAACCTTCCGAATATCCTCAAACCTTATCCTCTTAAACTCTTGGTTATCAATTGTGAGTATTCCCTGATACGTATTTATCAAGCCAGATAGTAGTTTTAGTAACGTACTTTTTCCTGAGCCACTTTTTCCAACAATAGCATATTTTTTCCCTTTTTCTATCCTTAAATTAATATCTTGAATTCCCTTATTTCCATTGTAACTAAAGCTTACATTCTCCATAATAATTGCCGTATTAAATTTATTAATTGTCGTATCTCTTTCATTTTCTGAGGTTGGAGAAGTCAACTCAAATTTACTAGCTATTCCTTTCATTGCTTTAATTTTAAACGCTTGCTGAAGACCGTTTACTAGAGGATTAACCAGTCCATGCTAAGATTAACACAAGCTATTAAAGTCCCAATTGAAATATAGCTGTTTAGAGAAAGAAAAAGACCGGATATAATTACTGAAAAGAAAATGATGTAGCCCAAAAGAACACTAATTCCACCAACTATCCCTAATGAAAAATTGTATTTGAATCTGGCTTTTTCAACAGAAATATTACTCATATTATAGTTTTCCATCATTCTTTTATGAACATTATAAGCTTGAATCAGATCTATTCCAGAAAACATATCTTTTGTTAGCTTTGTTAACTGCTCCTGTGAGTCAGCGTAAGCTGTTTTCAACTGATTCCCCCAATTAGAAAGTTCGCTAGGAATGAGAAGTGCTACTAGTGTTGCTCCACTTGCAATCCCTCCAATAATCGGATTCATTATAAATAATGCAATTGTAGAAAAAACAAAATTGACAATCATCTCTGTTAAAATTAACCAACTTTTCAAATAATCTTCTTCTAAATCGTTTATATTATTTGTTAATAAAGAGAGGTAAGAAGACATATTGGTATTTGCTAAATCTGTCATAGATCTTTTGAGGATGTTATCTACAGTTTTGGACTTCACTGATATTAAAATACTTTTAGAGATTTTTGCTGCTAAATAACTATATAAAACCTGCATAAAAATAAAAATACAGATAAACAACACCAAAAAGCAACAACTTCGGATGATTTGCTGTTTATCTACATTTGAAAAAGAATCAATCAATCCTCTTAATATAAAGGCCAAATAAATATTTAACAGGCCTTTCATAATAATTACAACAAACGTAAAGAGATAAAGTACCTTTAATCGTAGTATTTCCTTTTTCATCATACTCATTCAACAGATACCAGTATTCCTAATAAAACAAATGCTGTTTCTTCTGCATTGAATAAAAAATTAGATATTCTACCTCCAATTCGAAATGAACTATAGAAGTCTTCAAACATTAGGAATCCCTCTCTTTCAGTATTGCTTACTCTTGCATTTATATGTATGGCAATTTCTTCTGGCTGATATTTTTCTAGTAAATCAAAACAAGTCTGTACATCCGTCTCAACTCCTGGCATTATTACAACATTCTTTTTATTTTTTAACATCTTATTTTTTCTATACTAATGTTATACATGCGGTATTGATCAGTGATACTTTCTGAAAGAACCTCATTTCCCCAAACAACTATAGTTAACCCACTAAACTTGCTATAATTGAAAGGCAACGAAAAATTTTGAGTGCCTTGCCTCATCTGCTTCATTTTTCCTATCACTTGCTCTAGCTTTATATAATGATCTGAATATGGATGATTATCGCCTTTAGTTACAATAAATGAATCGTTTAACTCAATAATTCGATGAAGGATCATATTCTTCCCCTCTTCAAATAAGATGATTTCACCAATAGCCAAATCATCAGCTGGAACGATTGTTATCTGCTCACCTTCTTTAATTGTGGGAAACATCGAATGACCAGTACATTGTATTTTATAATATCCTGTTTTCTTTAAAATATTTTTTAATAAAGCTGTATTTTTCATGATTCCTCCAATATATTCATTTAGGGACTACTATGCACAATAGTCCCTAAAAAAGCTGTATTACTATACGCCTGCTCCCCAAATAATACAGAAGCACAAAAGCTCAGCAGTATTTTTTAATTGCTCCATCTTAGGTTTTTGATATTTCATTGTATCCCTCCTTTCCTCATTTTGATTAAAATCCTACGCCAATTAAAAAACACACACAGTTAGATTTTAATTCAGCAGTCACATTAATTGTTTTTAATACTGGTTTTTCATACATTAAAATTCCTCCTTTCTTTAGACACCTGCTCCAATAATTACACATAAGCAAAACATATCTGCGTGCACAGAAACTTCCACCATGCTAGGTACAACATATTTTTTCATCTTAGAATCTCCTTTCTTCATTAATTATTGCTTATTTTAAATAGAGATCTTGAATTCCTATTTAAAATAAAAACAACAATAGTAGTGTCCTACCAATCTATAATGTATAAACAAAACTATTGTTGATTAACGACGTCACAAAACTCTTTACATCCTTAAGTACCATATCTGCATCAATTTCATTTGCAGAAAATACTCCAACTATATTTTCTACAATTTGCTCAATAGTTGTTTCTGTTTCCAAGCTATCCATAATGACTTTCGATGTTTCATTGAGTTCAAATATTTTCCCTTCTTCTGGAATAACTAAATAATTTTTTTTAGAATCCTCATCAAAATAATTGATTACCTCTGAATTAAGAATAAGCTTCATTTTTAGTCACCTCGATTTTTTCTTTTGTTACTGGATTATAACCATTCTCCATCATTACAACACTGTCTATTTCATCCCTAATTAAACTGCATAGATGAGGTGCAGACTCCGTTAGTGAGTTCGTATATGCTGAATGGGCACTACGACAACCTCCACCACAAATGAATTTATAGGAGCATTTACTACAACCAGAAATATTCTTAACGCTTGTTTTTTCTTTCAATTTATTTGCAGTAGCTGTTGTTAATATATTTTTCAATTGCTCATTATTAAGGTTGCCTAGTAAATTTTCATCTGTTACCAATAATCGACATGGATAAACATCTCCATTATCTTTGATAAAAACTTCTGTTCTTGCTGCTCCACAAACAGTCTTAATCTGTCTCTTCTGTAAATTGGGTTTCACCAGTTGAGTAAAATTGGTTTTCTGTGTCTTGCATAAGTGATTATAATAACGTTCGCGATATTCCTTCACTTCAATAGGAGAACACTCAATACAACTATCCGCACCACGTCCTAGTGAAACATGCGTTGTCATATTATGATCATGAACATCAAGCTCTTTCTCTACAAATTCCATAATCTCAGTAATATACGCTTGATTAAATTTGGAAACAACCGTTGTTACAGTTACATCAATCTCTTCACCTCTAAGTAATTTTATTGCTCTTACGACTGCATTAAAGCTTCCTTTCCCTCTAGTTTCATCGTGAATTTCACTATTATGCCCATCTAAGCTAATCGTTACTTTTTCAAAGATATGAAATCTATCCACATTCTTCCGATTGATATACATTCCATTTGTCAACAGAGATGGCTTTACACCCATTTTTTGGTAAACATACTCTGCTAAATCTAAAGTATCATTTCTCAATAAGGGTTCTCCCCCTGTAAAAATGATTCGTCTAAGAGTAGGATACTTCATAATTTCATCAAGGTTTTTCATTGATTGTTCTTTGCTATACTTTAAATCACAAGGCTTTACTGCTTCCGCATAACAATAAACACATTTTAAATTACATCCATCCGTTGGCTCATAATAAACAGTTAGAGGATAGAGCTTTTCTTCTTCTGATAATGAGGGTTCTAACGTTTCGTCGTCAAAAAGAATAATGCCATTGACTAGTAGCTTTAATGTTAAATCACGAATTTCTTTATCATTTCTATTAATCTGCAAATCCTTCATTTCTTTTAATAGCTTAAATTCTTCCAAACTTAATTTACACCAATCAACAGTAAAAGGATTGAACACAATTACGGCATCTTTCACAGGATAAAATTTTAATTTGTCTTTTTGAACCACTAAATTTTTCATAGCAAACGCCTCTTTTCTTTGCCTTTATATGTATTCCAATTCTACTTTCTATTTTTATGTATTTTAAAATAATGTATTATATTGCTATCTTTTTTGTATTATTCTGTCTTAAATAAAAAACTGTCTAGCCTATTCAGCTAAACAGTTTTACGCAAGTCCTTCATTTAATTTGTAGGGTATAGGATGACTAAAGACTCAAATTTCCCTTTATTGTAGTCAAAAGAATAGTATCCATCACATTTACGTACATTTTCTTTTATACTATTAATTCCCATACCAAATTGATTTTCTCTTTTTTCAGATAAAATCAACTCTTTTGCTTCATTTATTTCCACAAAATTTGAAGTATTTTCAACTATTATTATTAATTTAGTTCCATCATACTTAATATTAATCTTGATTAACCTTTTCGTAACTTCCTTTAATCGGAGTACAGCTTCAATAGCATTATCTACTAAATTTCCTAATATAACTGATAATACAACGGAATCATCAAATTTCAAATCATAAGGTACATCAACTATTATAGTTTTAGTAATATTATGTTTCTCCATTTCTTTCACTTTACTTGCCAATATCGCATCTATAGCAATACAGCCCGAATAAGTATCTCCGATAAAATTTGAATTAGACAGTAAATCATTTAACGTTTCTTTAGCTTTAGATAACTGATTTTTTTCAAGACAATATCTCAAATGAATTAATACATTTTTTAAATCATGCTTAGTTTTTAAAACCTCTTCATTGTCATCCAAAACCTTTTGATAATATTCATTTTGTGTTTCCATGAGCCACATTTTTTGGATAAAATACTTTTTTTTCATAGCATCATTGTAAATAATCATCACACAAATATTCACTAAGAGGATAAAAAAACAAAAAAGATATTTACTTCTATCAGAGATATTGATAATATTTTCCAACACCATCAATGAAGTTAACGTTATTAAGCACATCACAAAAATTTCTTTTCTTTTTAAAGAGTTATGATCTGTTTTGAAAAAAATAAAAACTTTTGTTAAAACAATCACAAGAATTAATGATACTGTGTGTATGATGAATAGAAAAAATAAGGTCACATAATTATTAAGAAATGATGATGCACTTACATCCTTAATAATCATCACTGTTAGTAACTCAAAAATTGAAACCATTGTACAAAAAAAGATCACATGATAGAATTTTTGTACATAATAGCCATGGAAAGAATAATTGATGCATAGGAATAAAAGGAATATCATCATAAGTGTTTTCAAGACATGATTACTTGTATTCAAAAAAATTTTCGAACTCAGTAAAAAAAGGAACAAGCATAACATAAATTTTTTGGTATCAATTCGAAGACTTAAAAATCCTTTAAAATACAGTAACAGTGAAAAAAATTGAAGGATAAAGGAGATCATCAAAAGAAAAGATTCAGGTACAACATTATTCAAAATTGTGCACCCCCGATTTCCTTTTCGTGAATTTGCGATATGCTTTTGTGACCCATTTCTTTTGACCTCGGCTGACTGTTACTATTTGCTTGTTTTCTAAGTAAATTTCACTTGATACAATTTTAGCAATGTAATTCATATTTATTAATGTTCCTGAATTAACTTTGACAAAGGATAATGGATTGAATACATTCTCTAACTCTTTAATTTTGCCATAAAATGATAATGCTCTTGAATCCGTCTTTATTTTTAGTTCAATCATTCGATTTTTTTTACTTTCCATACTAATTATTTCATCACATTTTACCTGATAGTTTATACCTAGATAAGAAAAGAAAAAAAATTGATCACTTTTTAATATATCTTCGATAGCTTTCAGCATTACCCTTTCAATTTGCTCTTTCTTTAATGGTTTCAATAAATATCTGTACGGTCTAACTTCAAAACTTTCTATAGAATATTTCTCGTACGCAGTAACATAAATAATAAATGCTTTTTGATCAAACTTTCTAATCATTTTAGCTGTTTCAATTCCATTTAACTTTGGCATCTCAATATCCAAAAAAATAATTTGATAGTTTACTTCATTTTTCTCCATTAAACTAACTAACGATTGACCAGATTCAAAAACATCAAATTCTACATCAGTCACGCCATTACTTGTAACGGACTCAATAAGAATTTCCTCGAGTAATGAACTAGTTGATTTTTCATCATCACAAATGGCTACTCTAAGCATAAGAATCCTCCTTACTCTACTCATATCACTTAAAGTGATACAAGTAATCAACGCTTTTGATGTAATTATACCACTATACTTTCTTTATTTTCAGATATTTCTGAAAATAAAGAAAGTATAGATGTAACACTAGTTAAAATTCTTACCTACATGAATTACTCATTCTCGATGAATAAGATTCACAAGTCATTTATTGGGTAATTCTATTAAATGTTCCTTCCCTATTTTTCAAACCAGTCATAATAATCATCATTCGTTTTCTCAGCATATATCTTTAACAGCTCAGGACGTAATAATTGAAAAGTATGAATCAACTCTTCACCACCAAAGTAGCTTGAAAAATGTTTACCTGTCAATTCCTTAGATAACCTAGAAATCATCCCCTTTGTCTCATCATCATCTGAAAGAATATTAATCAATCTACCAACCAGGTAGGTATCATCAAAAGAAAGTCTCTTCTCTTTTAAAGCTTCATAACTGCTTCTTATCGTATTGGTGATCTTTTCTATATCGCCATAATCAAACTCCTTGTTTATTTCATAATATCCCATTACTTCTGAGCTAACAAAAATACTTACATCATTCATTTCATTCTCTTCCAACGCAGTATGCTTCTTAAGGTAGCTCAGCGCCAACGTTTGAACCTGTTCCCTTAATAAATTAAAATGGATGTCAGCATAACAATCATCTATAAATTCTTCTACTGGATAGCCAAACTCTGTTTCCCAACCTATATTTTTGAACTCTCCTGTTAAAAATTCTTCCTTTATTTTTAACGGAACATCAGAATGAGCCTTCAATAGCGTTTCTTGCCCTCTCAGCAACAGATATTCTTTAATGTACTCTTCAATTTCTCCAAAATAAAACCAGCCAACCCCTTTGCCACTAAGTTCTGAAACCTTCTTAATGACTTCTAGTGGTGCCAAAGAATAGCCTCTAACATAAGAATTAATCGTTGGCTTAATTAACCCTAAACGATTGCCATACTCACTAAAAGAAAGTCCTAAATTATCCTTCACTTCCCGTAAACGACTACCCACTTGCTCTTTATTCGGTTTTAACAGTCCAAACATGCTTCATTCCTCCTGTATTGTTTCTTCTTTGCTCTGATTGTCTCATAATTGATTATAGCACATCGTGTACATTTTCGTATATAAAAATATCAAAAAAGCATTGACATCGTGTATCAATTCGTATATGATAAAGTCGTAGAGGTACCCTGCAATTTTTTTAACTAGATCGTATACATCATCGTATACAGAAAAAAGGGCTGTAACATGGCAGTAAAAATTAATGATTTAACACTACCAAAGGAAAAACTGGAAACAGAGTATCAAGTAGTACAAGTTTCACGCTGGCAAAAGGATGGGGAAGCACTAGGTTGGACATACGAATGCATACTTCCAAAATTACGATTTGAAAAAATTAGTGTCAAAGTAAAAAGCGAAAACCCTGTGATTACTAAGGAAACTTTGGATGAGCAAGGAATGGCACTCCTTCGATTTGATAACCTTGTGATTACACCATGGGGACGTGTGAACGGGCAATTTGTTAGCTATGGGTTAGCTGCTATTGCGAATAAAGCAACACTTGTTCAAAGCAAATAACCAATAGTTTAAATTCAATTGCCCAAGAGCAGACTTCCAGCGGGTGGGTTCGACGGAAGTGGTAGGGCAAACTAGCCCAATACCACTTTTCGCTCGAACTTAACCACACGATGGATGGCAGCTCTGGAAGAAAGGCGTAGACTTTCTTCCTACTTAACTTGAAATTTATAGAACAACATCAGGAGAAAATCGACTGCCCTTTGACAATTAAAGACTTACCAAGGAGTGATGATTTTTAAAGGCTTACAACCAAAAAATCATTGAAACTCCCACGTATATTGAAATTTATGATTAAGAAGCATTCATTACTCCAAAACGAAAAACTGAAAATTATGAAATAACTCCAGAAAGAAAACAAAAATTAGCTTGGCTTTATGATGAAGAACAACCAACGACTGAAAAAAGAAAGAACTATGATGAATTATCTGCTCAAGAGCAATACGACAGTTTAAAACGCAAACAGCAACATTACAAAAATATGCGTTTTGAAATTGCTCGCCTTGTAGATATGAATTTTGACAATCAGACAAAATTTTTAACGCTCACTTTCAAAGAAAATATTCAAGATATTGAGTATGCAAATAATGAATTCAAAAAATTTATCAAACGACTAAACTATGAAATTTATAAAACAAAAACAGCAAATTTAAAATATCTTGCCACGTGGGAAAAACAGAAACGCGGTGCAATTCACTATCATATTATCTTATTTGACTTTCCTTTTATCTCCATTAATCGTTTAACTACGGTATGGGGAAATGGATTTGTCAAAATTAATAAGATTGATGTAGATAGCGCTGAAAATCGTGGACGCTACATCAGCAAGTACTTTGATAAAGATTTAGATTTGAAAGAACACAAAAAAAAGGAATTCTTCAAATCTCGGAATCTCAAATTACCAACCGTCACTAAAAAAGTGGTGACTATACCTTACAATTCCACAAATCAAGACGTATTGTACACCAGCGAATATTTAGTCAGACGACCAATTTTTTACAGTGCTTTAAACGAATTTGGTAGTCCAGAACAAGTCATGGATTTTCAAGAAAGCACCGTTCATTATACAAAAATAAAAAAATAATTTTTTTATTTGAATACTCTTTTTCTAAGGAAGTGAATACTATGACTGAAATGACAATTTTATTGAGCGAGGAACAACTAGCGGACATTTCAAACCAACTTCATACAATGATTCTCACTCAAATCGAACAGATCAAAAATCAAACGCTTCAACAGTATCGTTACATGAATAAAAAGCAAACCTGTAACTATCTGCAAGTTTCAAACAACACATTAGATAGTTGGATCAAGGAAGGATTGCCTCTGATTCAAATCCATGGATCAAGCCGTTTTGATCGTATTGCTATTGATCAATGGCTGGCAAGCCTAGCAAAATAAATCAGCTATCGCTATAATCAACTTATAGTATTTGATTTCGGCTCGCAAAACTCGGAGGGAAATACTATGGCTATTAGTAAGACAGAAAATGATACGTATCGTGTACGACTTTATTACCCAAAAGATATTCAGGAACGTTTGGGCGTCAATAAATTGTACTCTAAAACCTTCAAAACAAGAAAGGAGGCTAAAAATTTCTATGCCTCAATTAAAGAAATTCGCGAAAATAAAGAGAAGGATGCTTTTGAATTAGGGGGCGAAGCATTATTCAAAGACTTTTATGAAGAGATTTGGTTGGATGCTTATATAGCTGGATTGACTTCTAGAAATACAAAATCCCCTACTGCTGTAACAATTTCAAATACAAAAGATATTTTTCGATTACACATTTTACCAATGTTCGGTAAATATACACTAAACTATCTCAATCATAACAAAGCGTTTGTGCTTCAAGTCATGACTAAAAAAGCAGTAGAATATGCAAATTTTAAAACACTGCGAAGTTATGTCAATTCTATTTTTGATTGGGCAGAAGAACTTGAATATATCGAACAAAACAAGCTAGAAAAGTCATTAAAACGAATTAATTCTACTAAGAAAAATCAGTTGAAAGAATCTAAAAAAGAAGAAGAGTTGTATCTCTCCTTTGAGCAACTTCAAGACTGGTTAAGTGCTGTTCAAGAGGATTAGGATAATGAGCAACTAACTCTACAAGACTATGTACTTTTTCTTACTACATTCTTCTTATCTGATCGTAAGTCAGAAACATATGCTATCAAATGGAAAGATGTAAATTTTGAAACTTCTCAGATTACGATTGGCAAAGCCTTAGACAAATTTGGCAATGAAAAAAGTACAAAAGGGAATAAAACCACAATTTTTCATATCCCTACTGAATTAAAGAATTTACTCCAACAATGGAAAAATCAGCAAAAAACAGAATTAGCTAAATTTGATATTAAACAGACCGAAAGCCAATTACTCTTTACTTTTTTTGACAACAAGGGAAACGTCAATCAACGATTACACACAGACTATCTAAATTATCGAATGAACTCTATTGAACGTCGTCATAAAAATCTAGTCCATGCCACACCGCATAAGCTAAGATACACTGGCGCAACCTTAGCAAAACAGTCTGGTGTTACACTTGAGAAGATTTCAGAAGCCTTAACTCACAGTGATACAACTATCACACGAACTCACGTTAACACACCTAATGTGGTTCAGATACCCGTTGGTGAAATCGCCTATCGTAAATTGTCTCACAAAGGTGCAGACCGGAATGGTGTCAATAATAAAAAAGACGCTTCACAAACTGAATTGTGAAACGCCTTGAAATGTTGATATATAAAGATATATTAACGTTTTGAAAATTGTGAAGCTTTACGAGCTTTTTTAAGACCTGGTTGTGTGTCAGAGATTTTGACTGTGCTTCAAAATTCTTTAATAACAATGGATTGAAAAAAATTCATTAAAAACAGTTTTATTTACTTCCATCTAATTTCAGATAACTCGTACCTAGGAACGTACCCAAAAATAAACGTGAATCAGAACAGACTGCAATTATATTATAACAATTAGTAGCATAACCTATTTTTTAAAAACCAAAATATGGCAATAATGTTACCAAAAAAAGGATCAGATATATTAAAAACCCCCATAGATTTCTTGGATTAATTGTCCAACCATATCCAACTCCCTTTTCTACAAAAAATTGAGATTTTTTTGATGGATCTACTCCTAAAAAACTTGCTATTAATATAGATAGCACAAAAATTGAACAAATTAGTGGAAACAAATCAAACGAACTATCTTTCAAAATAGTTTTATTTAAAATAATTCCACCAATTGAAACAAATACTAAGAACCCTATCAATATTTGATTTATATTCCGCTTACTCACCTTCACTTCTGAATCAGCTGCCTTTTTATCTTTTTTAGTGAAAGTTTTCATCTGTTTATTTTTCATTTTTTTCAAAAATATCATTCCCTAATTTTTATTTACTTTTAAGATAGTAAAATTTAATGAAAGTATCCATTATTTAAATCATAATATACATATTCTTTTAATTAATGTATGTCATACCGAACAATCTCTCATCATAGATTTCAACTTTATTTTTTGGACAAAACGATTCTGAACATCATCAATTATATCAGTATAATTTTCTAAAATCGTCTCTTTTACATCTTGATTATTAAAAATATAAGCACAAGTTTGACAAAAGTGGTAAAATTTTGGGGAATCAATTTGAGGATTCCACTTTTTCACCTGTTTTAAGATTTTTACTGGACCATCAACAAAAAGCCATTGTTTCATAAAGTCAGATTTTTGTGTATCAAAGATTCTCGTTAGAGAATTTTTCTCACTAGTTATATTACCTAACTGCAATTCATCAATATATTCTACCGTGATTCCACAGCAAGACAGTCCTCTATTTTTAGGATCTACCACAAACATTGAAAAGATATTATCACATCCATTTGAAAGTTCTGGTGAGTTTAAATGAACAGAATCGTATTCATATTGTTGATCATTATGGAAAGAAACCCAAATTGATGATACAGCTTTAAATAGATCAGAATTATACTCTGATTCATTTAATTTTTTATAAAGTGGATGCTCAAAAATATTTTCTATAGTAAAAATCGAATTCTTAGTTTTTTCTACAGATATGACTCCTAGAATACCCAATTCAACTGCTGCTACAGTGCCATTCATAACTCGATCAAACGAAATATATTCTTGGTGGTTGTCCCCTGTTGATATATTCAGTTCTGCTAAACCCGCTTCTACTAATGGTATTAACTTTTGTTTAGCTTTTTCTTTAGTAGTAGCCCAAAACCCATTTGAAACGACTCTAGAATAAATACCTTTTGTCCTAGCATATTTCATACTAAATAACAAAAGATCATAATTTAAAAAAGCTTCGCCGCCAGTCCAAACCAAAAATTTCACTGAATTAGTTTCAACTACTCTATCAATTATGTTTACTATATTTTCCTTACTCAATGAAAATGGGTTTTTAGGTCCACATTCAAAACAACATTCTGCACACATTGCATTACATTTAAAAGTAAGTATTATACTTGCGGAGTTTGGATAATAGTTAGCAACTACTTCTATATCATCTTGCGAAATCGACAATGCATTCACTATCCTTCACTACAATCTGATATTCACCACTCTCCAAACCATAAAATAAATTATGAATTTGACTACCGAAGTCATCTCCTCCTAATTTACGTGCTATTGTTCTGCAAGTATTTAAAATAGGATTTCTCACTTCTTTAATATAAGCTGTTGCTTTTTCCTCCTCTTGAGGTTTACGGACAGCAATTGCCATGACAACGGCTCCAACTGCTGCAATAACTTGTAATGCGACTATTGCTACACTGTTACCTGCTACATAAGCATTAGCCACAAGCCACCCTTTAGAATCAGCTCCTGCATCTTCAGCCGCTGCTTTTAGAACTCCTTTTTCAAATAAAAACTTAATAAACTTTTCTTCGTTTTTGGATTTACAGATTTCACTTAGTTGATCATTATTAAACAGTTCAATTAAAATACTGTTAATATCATCTGAACTTGAATTCCTATTCAGAATTAAGGGTGCCTTGATGTTTAATGAATTATTGTGCGACTTTGATAGTACACTTACACTACTTGGTTCTCCAAAAATATTTTCCCGACTTCTTCCATACATAGATATTCCTCCTCTAAGTTTTTGCTCAATGCATCACAATTACAATTTTATTTTACTCCTAGATGTAAATAATATCAATAGAATAATAAATAATATTTCGTTAAGTACGATACCGTACCTATTATTAGTAACTACCAGATACCATCTTGAATTATCTCATTTTTTATTATAGATATTTGCTCATTGAACAATCCATTGTCAGCAAAATGGTGTTCTACAACAATCAAAGAAATATCTGGGTATTTTTGACGTATGTTTTCTAAAATTTGAATACTTTGTATCGGTTCAATATTCGACAATATTTCGTCCAAAAATAGAAAGTCTGGTTTCCTTACAAGTGCTCTCACTAACCTTATTTTTTGCACTTCACCAGTACTGAACTCATCCTGAACTTTGTCGTTAGAGGTGTAAAGACCATTTGGCAAAGCGGATATTTTATCACCAATTCCTACAATATTCAAAGCATCATTAATTTCATCGTTCGTAATTTTATTTCCAATCGTAAATTCTTCAAATAAATTGTTTAATGGAAAATTCTGTTTATTCGATACATAAATAATTTTGTTGGGGCTTATACAAATATTTTCATCTAGTCTAATTAAATTATTATTACTAGCTTCTAGTATAATCTCTCCAGTGTAATTCGTATAAAGTTTTGCTATAGACTTCAAAAATAAAGATTTTCCACTACCATTTGTACCTAAAAAGCGTACCCATTTTCCTGAATAGAGAGTTAAATTTACATTTTCGAGAAGTAACGTATTATTTGTGTATAAGTTTAGATTATTTATATCAATTTTTTTGACTCTTGGAATTGTTATTTCTTCCAAAATGCCTTCCTCAGTGGTAAAATACTGAATTCTTGATTTATAAACATTAGATATTTTAATAGTTGATATTATTGAAATTAGCTGAGTTAGAGGTACGAATAATAAACTACTATATGAATTAAACGCCACTAAGCTCCCAATAGTAATACTACCATTTTTTACAAGGTTAATACCAATGATAAAAGGAACAATTGATGCTATGGTAATGATTATACCCGCAACTATATTAATGAAATTTTGATAAATTGATGCCTTAATGTTTAATTGCTTATTTTTATCTATTACTGAATTAAAGGAATCAATTACAAATTTTGTGAATTTATAAATCTTTATAACTTCTAAATTGGATGTTGCATTGTTGATAGAAAATAATAATCCATCTTTAGCGTTTTGTTGTTTTTTACTAAGCACACTAAGTTTAGAGCTCACATACATAATCCAAATAATATAAACTGGAATAAACAGAAATGTTCCCAGTGATAACCTCCAATTTATATTCAACATTACAAGAATATAAGCTATCCCAGTAAACGTATTTGTGAGTACAGTGGTGATAATTTGCTGAACATTGTTAGCATAAAGTTCTGAATCGTTAAATACAACTGTACTAAATGACGATTGATCTTTATAACTCGTATTAAAGCTATTCTTAAATATCTTTTTTCTGATTTCAAATAAAAAACCTTGAAAAAAATTTGCAGAGAGCCTTATAGTTACTCGTCCAGTAATCAATTGTACTAGGATAATAACTGTAACAACAGTCAAGTATATCCAAATACGATTATACTGCTTCTCAATAAAAACCACATCAATAAGATATTTTGAAAGATATGGTATAGGTATTGATACTACTGAACTCAGTAAAGTAAAAAACAATAACAAAAAAAATAACTTCTTTCTATTTTTCATATATTCCACAAAAAAGTTCATCGTAATTCTCCTAATAAATATTATATAATTCTATTTACATAACTACTAAAAATTTCCATTACAACATTAAATAACTGTACCTGATTAATAGTAAAGATATACATGCTTTATAAAGTTTTCAAAACAACCACTCCTTGTTATTCGGTCATTTATAAGCAATAGTTATTCTTGCACTCATGATAATTTAGCAGTAGGTATTTTACACGGAAGATTCTATTTTTCTATCTGCTCAATTTCTTTTTCAAGCTCATCTATAAATATTCCTAAATAAATAGAATTGTTTGATTTGCTTAAAACATAATTATTTCTTTTTTCATTATACTGAAATGAACGAATATCCTTCACTTCTTTGTCCTTATCTATTCCATAATAAATGATAGAGGAACCTTCCAAAGTTAATCCTATTTCATCAAAATTCTCTGTAAATACTTGATGTTCTCTTTTTTTTTCAATATACATTGGAAATTCAAAAAATAACTTGCTATTCTTCTCATTCAATGAAAAAGGAATGACATGTAATCTGTTTTTTTCAATTTCTGCATAAACGTAATACATGATTTCTAATTGATTAAAGCTTTCACTCTGTTCAATAAATTCATCTTTATATCGTCCAGCATATAAATTAGGCATTCCCAATATTGAAGTATAGACTAAATGTCCTACTCTTTTTCCATACGTTCCATTGTCTAGAACATACTTAGCTACCGCTAACCACATCATATCGTCATATGTACGTTTTGCCGGTGGAATAGCTTCAAAAATCGAAAAAAGTATACTATCACTAAGTTTCACGTCAAAATTCTGTTCAATTAAATCATATAAATATTCTTCAGCTCTCCCATACAAAATCTGATCTGGCATCATTTTACCTAACAAAGCTATCTTTTCTAACTTATCTCGTTTGGGAATACTAACCCCTTTTTCCCAATTATTAACAGAACTTCTTGGAGAATTACCTATTAATTTCCCAAACTCCTCCATACTATAACCTAAATTTGTCCTAATTTCTCGTATTCTATTTGCGACCTTCTTTTTATTAGGCTTCATAATCATTGTTCCTTTCAACTAATATGCTAAATCTATCATAACAGATTCTATATTTAGAGTAAAACACATTCGTACTATTTTTTGTACTAAAACGTATTGACAAGCCACCTATTTTTGTTTTATACTATTTTTGTACTAAAATACGTACTAAAAAGAAAGGAGGCATGTAAAAATGGCAGTAAAAATTAGTGATTTAGTTTTACCTGAGAACAAATTAGAAAAAGATTATCAAGTAGTACAAGTAACAAAATGGCAAAAAGATGGTGAAGTACTCGGTTGGACATATGAATGTGTATTACCAAAATTACGCTTTGAAAAAGTTAGTGTGAAAATCTCAAGTGAATTTCCTGTTATTTCTAAAGAAGAACTGGAATCTCAAGGAATGGTATTGGTTTCTTTTGAAGGATTAACGATTTCTGCATGGGGGCGTGCCAATGGGCAATTTGTTAGTTACGGGCTTTCTGCTACAGCAAAATCCGCAAAACTTATTACTCAAAAATAATGGGAGAGCAATTTTTTACAGCCCATGATGTCGTTCAACAAGTTCATGGGCTTCACTCTCTATCTACGTTAAATAAGTGGGCAAATTTCATTCAAAAAGAATGTGATTATACTTTTCAATACGAATACATCCCCTTTGTCAGTCATGGACGAAAGGGACAAACGAAACATCATCGGAAAACAAGGGTATTTTCTACAGAAGAAATTCAAAAACTTCAAGAAGTCGCTCATTTAATTCCGAAAATTGGACGTGATAATGCTTTAAGACAATTATTTAATGTTCACGAGAAAGTTGATTTGATGAAACATCATGAACTTATTGACTTTATTACAGAGATTTTCAATGAAAAATTGAGAGAAAGAGATAAGGTTATCAATGCGCTAGTCAGACAGTATCATGACATAGACAAACGAATCATTGATTTATCCCACAGAGTAACACAGATAGAGAAAACTTCCGCACCTGATTCTGACAATACTTCCAGCGGGTGGTTTCGACGGAAGCGGTAGGGCAATCAAGCCCAACACCGCTTTCCGCTCGAAAACAACCAAACGATGGACGTGTTGTCTGGAAGAAAGGCAACGCCTTTCTTCCCCTTTACTTGTTCTATAGGACAACATCTGGCGAAAATAAAGGTACAAGACTTAGTTCGTCATTCGCCACTCAATTTCTACATTTAGGAGTGATAAACACTGTATACGAGTTACAATCAGAAAATCATTGAAACTCCTACGTATATAGAAATTTGGGAATATGAGCAACCAATCTATTCAAAACGATCAAAAACAGAAGAAACGAAAAAAGAAAAACTTGAATGGCTAGAAGATAAAACAACACGAAAAAAATTTGATGAACTATCTGCACAAGGACAATATGACAATTTAAAGAGAAAACAAAAACATTATAAAACGAAACGATTTGATATTGCACGATTAATTGACACAAACTTTGACAAACAAACGAAATTTCTAACATTAACCTTTAAAGAAAACATAGAAGATATTGACTATACAAATAGTGAGTTCAAAAAATTTATTAAACGATTAAATTACCAATTATATAAAACCAAGAAAGCTCAAATTCGCTACTTAGCTACGTGGGAGAAGCAAAAGCGCGGAGCTATCCATTATCACATTATTCTCTTTCACTTCCCTTACGTTCCTCATAAACAGCTTTTAAGCACATGGGGACATGGTGCCGTTAGAATAAATAAAATTGATGTGGATAGTATCGAGAATCGAGGAAGATATATCAGTAAATATTTTGATAAAGAATTAGAGCTAAAGGAATACAAAAAGAAAGCTTTCTTCAAATCTCAAAATTTACGCCTTCCTAAAGAGACAAAGAAACGAACAGATACACCTTATAATGTTTCTAATCAAAAAGTATTAGTAACGAAAGAATATACAAAAAAGAAACCATTCCTTTTTAGAGAATGGAATTTATACGAAATAACAGAACCAATACTTATGTTTGAAGAAAGCAAGGTTCGTTACACAAAAATCAAAAAAAACGGAGACGATATTCATGAATGAACTCACTATCTTGTTATCTGAACAACAACAACTACATTTACAAGAAACCATTCACCAATTATTAATCAAAGAAGTTAATCAGTTTCGAGTAGAACTCGGCTTAAATGAACGCTATATTAAGAAAAACCAACTCTGTCATTATCTTAATCTCTCTAACAACACTGTTGATAAATTAATCATGGAAGGATTACCCAAAATCAATATTCAAGGTGTTGTACTTTATGACAGAGTAGAAGTTGATAATTGGCTAAAAGGTTACACTCAATCAGCATAATTAGTGAAAAAATGATTTACAAGTAAGATTTTTATTTTATAATCAACATGTAGTCTTTTCACGTTCTGATTCACGTCAAGAAAGTAGGAAAAGATTTATGGCAATAACAAAAATGAACAGTGGCAACTACAAAGTTGAAGTATTCTATCCAAAAGAAGTAAGAGAAATCTTAGGTATTAAAACACAACGTTTCAGAAAAACCTATTCCTCAAAAGAAGAAGCGAAGCAAGCAGAAATTTTAGAAAAAATTGAACGAGTCAAACTTGAAAAACATGAACGTGCTTTTGAACTGAAATCAACTATTACTTTTCAAGAGTTTTATGAAACAGTTTGGCTCGACATTTATCGCAATGGATCAAGCGGAAGAAGCCGACAAATTCCAGCAGAACAAACCGTTCTCAACACACAAGACCTATTCCGCTTGCATATTCTGCCAATGTTCGGTGAGTATTCCTTGTTTGTCTTAAACAATAGCAAAGATTTAGTTTTACGAAAACTAAATGCTAAAGCGCAAACCTATGCAAATATCAAAACCATTAAAAGTTATGTAAACCAAGTATTTGATATTGCAGAGTTACTTGATTATATCGAATATAATCGTATTGCTAAAATTATCCGTTATGTAGGTGACCCTTTAAAACAGCGTAGAAAAATGGAACGTATGCTAAAAGGTGAAGCTTTAACAGCCGAACAGTTAATTTAACTGGATAGAAGCAATTCATGAAGATACGAAAAAAGAATTACTAACTTTTCAAGATTATGTTTTATTTACACTCACATTGAATCTAGGTGACCGAAAAAGTGAAAGTTATGCCTTACAGTGGAAACATATTGATTTAAAAGAAGGGACAATTCTTCTTGTTCAGAGTAAAGACAAAATCGGAAATTTAACTGCTACAAAAGGTCGAAAAAATACTAAATTCCATTTACCAACTTCACTGATTGAACTTTTAACAAGGTGGAAAAAAGAGCAAGCAAAAGAATTATTAAAAGTTGGTATCAAGCAAACTTCTGATCAATTTCTTTTTACTTATACAGATAGAAAAGTCAATATCAACGTTCCTGTTCACATTGACTATCTCAATTATCGTATCAATTCCGTAAAGCGTAGACATCAACATTTAGCTCATGCGACACCTCATAAGTTGCGACATACCTTTAGTACCTTAGCATATGAAGGTGGTGCTTCAATGGAACAAATTTCAAGAGCTTTAACACATTCAGATACCAAAACAACAGAAGTGTATGTGAATACGCCAAACATTGTTGATTTATCTACTTATGAGAAATTTGAACAGCGATTACAACAAGCCAAAGTACAAATTAAATAACAGGTCTAAGATAGCACACTTCACACCTTTCACTTACGAGAATAATTGATTTGAAAAAGTCGTACCCATTTTCGTACCCAAAGGCATAAAAAAAGACACCCTCCAAAATTTGGAAAGTGCCTTGAAATGTTGATATATAAAGATATATTAACGTTTTGAGAATTGTGAAGCTTTACGGGCTTTTTTAAGACCTGGTTTTTTACGTTCTACCATACGGGCATCACGAGTAAGAAGTCCAGCGCGTTTTAAAGCTCCGCGGAAGTCAGGATCTACTTCTAATAATGCACGAGCGATTCCGTGACGGATCGCACCTGATTGACCAGAGTAACCTCCACCGTTAACGTTTACCATTACATCATAAGCGCCTTTAGTTTCAGTTACGCCAAATGGTTGGTTGATAACTTCACGCAAATCAGCGTGTGGAATATATTCTTCAACGTCTTTTTTATTTACAGTAATTTTACCAGTACCTGGTACTAAACGTACGCGGGCAACAGATTTTTTACGACGGCCAGTGCCGCTATATTGTACTTGAGCCAATGAATTTCCCTCCTTAAATTAGGTTAGTAATATCTAATACTTCTGGTTGTTGTGCAGCATGTGGATGTTCTGCGCCACCGTATACGTTCAACTTAGTAAATTGTTTACGGCCTAAAGTGTTTTTAGGAAGCATACCTTTTACAGAAGTTTCAATTAAACGACGAGAGTTTTTATCGCGTAATTCACCAGCAGTAACAGATTTCAACCCACCTGGGTATTGGCTGTGACGGTAGTAAATTTTATCGCTTGCTTTGTTACCAGTTAATTTAATTTTGTCAGCATTAATTACAATTACGAAATCTCCAGTATCCACATGTGGTGTGAATGTTGGTTTATTTTTTCCACGTAAGATAGAAGCAACTACAGTTGATAGACGTCCCATTGGGATATCTGTCGCATCTACTACATACCATTTACGTTCTACTTCGCCAGATTTGGCCATATATGTTGTACGCACGTTTTTTTCCTCCAATTTTCTATTCGATGTTTGACATACACTTGAGTTTCCGGGGCTCATTGTGGGGCAAACAATACCATTTAACATGATACCTTCTATCACTAGTAAAGTCAATGAATTTCTGATGTTTTCCATTATTTTTCTTCTTCTTTTTTTCGATTCAAAAAGATATCCTCCACTAAAAAGTGTAAAACGCCAAAAAATGCGTAATGTATATTATGCGACTTCCAAACATATAAATGTATAATTTTACTTAAATATTTAATTTTATGCATATTTATTTACAAAAAGTGTTGATCTTTGTATTTTCAAGTGATATGATGAGAACAATCAAAAAGGACAATTAAAAAATAAGGAGTGTTACTCATGAAAGAAAAAGTTGTTTTAGCCTATTCTGGAGGACTAGATACCTCTGTTGCTGTTAAATGGTTAGTTGACGAAGGATATGACGTGATTGCTTGCTGTTTAGATGTGGGTGAAAAGAAAGATTTAGATTTCATCAAAAATAAAGCATTAGAAGTTGGCGCCTCTGCGTCATATACCATTGATGCCAAAGAGGAATTCGCTCAAGAATTTGCCTTGATTGCTTTACAAGGTCATACCTTCTATGAACAATCTTATCCGTTAGTTTCGGCTTTATCCCGTCCGCTGATTGCTAAGAAATTAGTAGAATTAGCGCACGAGACTGGTGCTACAACAATTGCTCACGGATGTACAGGAAAAGGGAACGATCAAGTACGTTTTGAAGTTGCGATCAATGCCCTTGCACCTGAACTCAACGTCATTGCGCCAGTTCGAGAATGGAAATGGTCACGTGAAGAAGAAATCAATTATGCCAAAGAAAAAGGTGTACCCGTTCCTGCAGACTTGGACACCCCTTATTCTGTCGACCAAAACCTTTGGGGCCGTGCCAATGAATGTGGGATTTTAGAAGATCCCTGGGCAACACCCCCAGAAGGTGCTTATGAATTAACAGTTAGCTTAGAAAATGCGCCTGATGAAGCGGATATTATCGAATTAACTTTTGTTGAAGGCGTTCCTACAGCAATCAATGGAAAAGAAATGCTATTATCTGATTTAATTTTAAATTTGAATGATTTAGCAGGGAAACACGGAATCGGTCGGATTGATCATGTAGAAAACCGTTTAGTGGGGATCAAATCACGGGAAGTTTATGAATGTCCAGCAGCAATCACATTGATGACCGCTCATAAAGAACTAGAAGATTTGACTTTCGTTCGTGAAGTAGCACACTTCAAACCAGTCATCGAAAACCAATTATCCCAAATTATTTATGATGGCTTATGGTTCAATCCGTTAACAGACGCATTGATTGCTTTCTTAAAATCTACGCAAAAATATGTAAATGGCGTGGTTCGGGTAAAACTATTCAAAGGTCATGCTATTGTTGAGGGACGTAAATCAGCAAACAGTCTATATAACGAAAACTTGGCAACTTATACATCTGCTGATACTTTTGATCAAGATGCTGCTGTTGGTTTCATCAAACTCTGGGGCCTACCTACCAAAGTCAATGCAGAAGTCCAAGCGGCTTTAAACAAAAATTGATTTTATTTTGATATAAACTGAATTTGAAAGTGAGATAATGTTTATATTTTCTTATAGCTAAGCTCCTTACGACATGAAAAATTCAATCTTTTTCAGCTATAGCTATCTTCCATAAACAATTGATAAGTAGCAGGTTATCTAAAACAGTAAGTAGATGACCTGTTACTTATCACAATGAATAATAATACATAAATGAGGTGTATATAATGAAAAAATTATGGGGCGGACGTTTTGAAGGAAAAAGTGAAGCATGGATAGATGCCTTTGGTGCATCGATTCCTTTTGATCAAACGTTAGCCAAACAAGATATTACTGGGAGTTTAGCTCATGTAAAAATGTTAGCTAAAACCGGGATTTTAACGAAAGCAGAAGCTGAGCAGATTACTATGGGACTTAATGCCATTCAGGAAAAGTTAACTGCTGGCGAGCTTGAATTCAGTATAGAAAATGAAGATATCCATTTAAACATTGAAAAACATCTACATGACAAAATCGGTCCTGTTGCTGGGAAATTGCATACAGGCCGCAGCAGGAATGATCAAGTCGCTACAGATATGCATCTCTACTTAAAAGAAATCGTTCAAGAAGTCATCGGAAAAATCCACTTATTTCGCCAAGTTTTAGTTCATAAAGCAGAAGAGAATATTGAGACCATTATGCCAGGCTACACTCACCTGCAACACGCACAACCTATTTCCTTCGCCCATCATTTAATGGCTTATTACGGCATGCTTACACGAGATCAAGAACGTTTTTCTGAAAGTTTGAAACGAATCGATATCTCTCCATTAGGTTCTGCCGCTCTTGCAGGAACGACTTTTCCTATAGATCAGGTATATTCAGCTGAGTTATTAGGTTTTTCGTCAGTCTATGAAAACAGTATAGACGGCGTGAGTGATCGAGATTTCATCTTAGAATTTCTTAGCAATAGTTCTATTCTAATGATGCATCTTTCTCGTTTTTGCGAGGAAATTATCTTGTGGTGCAGCCACGAATTTCAATTTATCGAGTTGACGGATACTTTTTCTACAGGCAGTTCGATTATGCCTCAAAAAAAGAACCCGGATATGGCAGAATTGATCCGCGGGAAATCCGGTCGTGTATATGGGAATTTATTCAGCCTCTTAACCGTTTTAAAAGGTTTACCATTAGCTTACAACAAAGACTTGCAAGAAGACAAAGAGGGCATGTTTGATACGTCTCATACAGTTTTAACTAGTTTAGAGATTATCACAGGCATGATAGAAACAATGAAACTAAATCAAGAAATAATGGAACAATCGACAGAAAAAGATTTTTCAAACGCAACAGAGTTGGCAGATTATCTTGCAAACAAAGGGATGCCTTTTAGACAAGCCCATGAAGTTGTTGGAAATTTAGTATTACAGTGTACAAAACAAGGGATTTATTTACAGGATGTACCATTAAAAGAATACCAAGCGATTACATCGTTGATCGAATCAGACATCTACCAAACACTTACATCAAAAACAGCAATCGAACGTCGCCATTCGTATGGTGGAACTGGATTCGATCAAGTGAGAGCCGCCATTGAGCGCAGCAAGCTGAATCTAGAAAGTGATGAAAACTAAAAAAGAGGCCGAGACAAAAGCGTTTAGCTTATTTCCGAAGCCTTCAAAACTTAGTGCTTTAGCACTTAGAATTTGATGTGATCGGAGCGAAGCGTAGTCGCTGCTTTTTTCTCGCCGTTTATTCGGATTTAGAGCGCGAAACAAAACTGATCTTTCGTTTTGTCCCACGCTCTTCAAATTCTGTTGATTAGCGAGTTTTGGTACGTGAATCTGCATCAATACCAGGTGCTTTACCTAATTTTGCTTGCAACATCCAAATATTCTTCTCGATATCTGTTTTGTTTGCAATAAAAATATCTTGTGTAGAATCATCGCCTTCTTCACCAGAAACTTCAATTCCTTTTTGGTATAAGTCAGCTAAATAGCGGTAACCTTCTACTAATTTTTCCATACGTTCAGGAATTGTACGTTCGTATGTGCCAATTTCATCTTCAATGCCAGTATGATCAGCAAATTCTTGTAATGTTGAGTAAGGAGCGCCGTCCAATGTAATCAAACGCTCAGAAATAACGTCTAATTGATCATTGATTTGATCCATATATTCGTCCATTTTAGGGTGTAATGTCAAGAATTCTGGTCCACGCATATACCAGTGAGTTTGGTGGATTACCACTGAAAACTGGCTTAGATCTGCAACTAGTTGGTTCAACACTTCTTTAGTTTGTTCAAATTTCATTATACATCATCCTCCTAAATTTTTATCTAATACAATTGTATTACAAGATAACAAAAAAGTACACTAATATCTTCATTTTTACACAAATTATCATTTAATAATAATTATAAATTAAAACGTTAATTATTCTTAGGGATCGGTACAGTGTCCATTGAATCAATAATTTCTTTGGCAACTTCGTTTAACGCTTCTTCCAATTCTTTATTCATCGTCTCCGTATCTTTTGAACCAGAAATGAATGCCATAAACAAATTAGATACTACCGTTTTTTGATTCTCTGGTACAAACCACTTACCTTTTTCTTTCTCTAAATGTAATTTCACTTCAACTGGATCAGTTTTTATTTTAATTGATTTAACTCGCTCTTCTAAGATAGAAATAGTTTCTTCTAATGTTTTTTGCTCATCATTAGCTATTTCGGGATCAGCTAATGTAACTTTTACTAGCTGTCTTGTCATCTCTTGCATCGCACTTACCAGATCTAAACCAGTTACGTAATAAGTAATTGTTGTCCCCTTTTTTGTTTCATCTATTTGAACGATTTTATAGGTTGCTTTTTCTCTCGCTTGCTGTAAAAGTTCATTTGTTAACTGGTCAGCCTGTTTTGGCGGAACTTTTGCTCCTGTAGAAGACAAACCTTTGATGAAATTTTTTTCGAAAGTTTTAGTATTTCCATCTAGTTCCTTCCCAACCTGTTCGCCATCACGAAATTCCTTATCAAACTTACTTTCTTCTGTTTGATACACCAAGCGATCAACAAACAGCTCACCAGCATCTTCTGCTGAGATCCCTTTAGACCCACAACTTGTCAGAAAAATCACAACTAAAAATAAGGGGATGACCCATAATTTTTTCATTTCCTTTCCTCCGTTCTCTTATTACTAGTAAAACAAGTTCAGTCTTATTTGTCAAAATAATTTTATTCTAAATCTACTCTTAATTTAGCTAATTGATGATAACTAGCGGATAGCTGTTGCTGAGTTGTTATAAACAGCGGATAAATCTGTTGATATATCTGATAGTTTTTACGGTTGGGATCTACCACTTCATAAATTTTAACTTGTTCACAAGCTGTCTCTAAATCTGGAATTACACCTAAACTTTTCCAACCTAATAAAACTGCTCCGAAAGCTGAAGCTTCAATACTTTTAGTTAATGAAAGTTTATACCCAAAAACATCCGCCATGACTTTTTTAAAAACCTCAGAATCAGCAAAACCTCCTGTTGCCCGAATTTCTCTCACTGTTCCGCCTAGCTCTTCTAATTCTGTCAAAATACGCTTTAAATTCAAACAAATTCCCTCTATCACTGCACGCATCATCAATTTATCATCATGATTTCGCTTCAAACCAACAAAACTTCCTGTAGCTTCAGCATTCCACAACGGTGCGCGTTCTCCAAGTAAATAAGGATGAAACATTAATCCCTTAGCTCCAACTGGCGTTCCTTTTACTGCCGCCATTACCTCATCATAAGGATTTTTCCCAGCCATACACGCTTCTGTTTGAAGTTCTTTCAATAAATTTTCGCACGCCCAATCGAAAATTCCAGCTCCATTACTTGTTGCGCCTCCAATTACCCAATGATTCTCATCAAGAGCACAGCAAAAAGTCTCAGCTTGAGGATGAGTGTAAGGTTGCTCAACAATATAGCGCAATGCACCACTTGTTCCAACCGTCAATGTAGCTGTTCCTTTTTTCATAGCGCCTAATCCTAGATTGGATAATGGTCCATCTGCCCCTCCCAACACAAAAATGGTTTTTGTAGACAAACCTAATTGCTCTATCCATTCCGCATCTAACCCTGTTAATTGGTGCGTAGGTGTGACCAACAATGGCAACTGTTCGATTGTGATTTCCATTTCCGCTAACGCTAGCTGATCCCAAATAAGATCATGGATATTAAAAAAACCTGTCCCAGAAGCAGTACTAATGTCTGTAACATAGTGACCGAATAAACGATAAAAAACATACTCTTTCATACCGATAAATTTCTCTGCTTGCTCATAAATTTCTGGAAATTCTTCTTTTAACCATCGAATTTTATGAAAAGGAGTCATTGGATGCATCGGCATTCCTGTATTTTGATACATCATTTTTCCTAAAGCGGTATCCCTTAATTCCTCCGCATATTTTTCTGCGCGATTATCAGCCCAAGTGATGACTTGAGTCAGCGGTTGATTATTTTTATCTATGACAATTAATCCATGCATCGCTGTAGAGAAAGATACAACTGAAATCCCAATAGGGTGCACGTCACTTACCACCTGTTTGATACATGTAACTACTGCTTGAAAAATCTGCTCCACATCTTGTTCCGCCATGCCTTCTGCTCCCTGAATGAGTGGATAACGAACGTAGGCTGATGTCTGAACTGTTCCATTCGCTCTGAAAGCGACTGCTTTTGTCTGAGTTGTCCCAATATCTACACCAATTGCTATTTTTTCCATATTTTCGCCTCATTTCTCTCTTTCATTATTCCTAATAAAAAAAGAATTGTCTAGTTAAAATAGCGTTTATTTGCGTATTTATTTATGAAAGGAGATTTTTATGTTAATTATTTATTTTATCTTAGGTTCTGTGATTGGTTCGTTTCTTTGTTTAGCTGCTGAGCGGCTCCCAGTTGGGAAATCTATCTTATTTCCCGCTTCTCATTGTTCTTATTGCCAGACTAAATTAACACCTTTAGAATTGATTCCAATTATCTCTATTGTTTTTCTCCATTTCCGTTGCCGTCATTGCAAACATAAATTATCATCTATTTATGTTTACAGTGAAATAATTTGCGGCTTGCTTCCTCTTTTTATAGTTTCTAAATCTATTTACCCGTTGTATTCTCTTTTCTTTCTATTCACAGCCGTTATCTTATCTTTAACAGATATTTTCTATTTAATCGTTGAACCTAAAATATTCTATCTATCATCTGTTTTGTTATGTCTCGGACACATTTACTTAGGTTTACCAACTTATTTTTTTACAAGCATCATTATCTTCTTTAGTTTAAATGGGTTGAACTATATCCTTCCTGATTCAGTAGGAGGCGGAGATATTCTCTTGCTGACTGTATGGGGAGCACTTTTAGGAAGCGAATCACTGATTTCCTTATTATTTATTGC
The DNA here is from genome assembly GCF_058216535.1 of Enterococcus sp. AMC1251. Taxonomy (NCBI): domain Bacteria; kingdom Bacillati; phylum Bacillota; class Bacilli; order Lactobacillales; family Enterococcaceae; genus Enterococcus; species Enterococcus sp. AMC1251. The sequence goes on from NZ_CM177098.1 coordinate 3,399,937, forward strand.
CAGTAGCAGTGGATTGCTTTTCTTATTATTTTATCAATTCGTGTTAAAGAGAACATTAACGCAACTTCCCTTTGTACCATTTTTAAGCATTGGACTATTTTTTGTATTTTTATGTAAATAATGAGACAAAAGCAAAATCTGCTTCTGTCTCAATTTCTAAGTTATTTATCTTTCCAATTTTTCCGAATAAACCCTGCACGTCCAGAGCCTTCTTTATACAGATTGTAGTGTATACTATGTTTTTTATAATACTCTTGATGATAGTCTTCTGCTGGGTAAAAAGGTTGTGCTCGTTCAATTTTAGTCACAATCGGTTGTGCGAATCGACCACTTGTTTCCAATGCTATTTTTGATTTTTCTGCCGTTTCTTTTTGTGTTTCATTTGAATAAAAAATAACAGGACGATAAGATTCACCTCGATCAGCAAATTGTCCTAAAGCATCTGTTGGATCTGTTTGTTGCCAATAGATTTCTACCAATTTCTCATATGAAATAACTGCTGGATCATACGTTATTTCAACGGCTTCTGTATGGCCAGTTGTTCCTATTGTAACTTGTTCGTAGGTTGGATTTTCAACATGCCCCCCTGTATATCCAGCTACTACTGAAACAATGCCAGGTTGCGTATCAAAAGGCTTAATCATACACCAAAAACAGCCCCCAGCAAAAATTGCTTTTTCATAGTTATGTTCCATCATCACTTCACCTCTTCTTTTTACTTTATCATAATCCGAATAAAGGAATAATGATATTGATTTGCCTAGAATAAAATATCCATTGACATGGGATGGTTCCCACATGATAGATTTAATAAAAAGAAAGCGATGTGAAAAAAATGAAAATCATCATTGAAGAAAACTATGAAAAAATGAGCCGCGTAGCCGCTAATATTTTATTAGGAAAAATGTATCAGAAAAAACGAGTGAACTTAGCGATCACAGCTGGCTCAACCCCTGTTAAAATGTACGAATACTTGATCGCTGATGTAAAGAATAAGGACTATTTTGATAATGTTCATTATTACAACTTCGACGAGATTCCATTCAAACAGAAAAAAGGCTATGGTGTAACAATGACGAATCTCAATAACCTCTTCTTTAAGCCAGCAGAAATTCCGGAGAATCAGATCCATCCACTAGATGAAACCAACTACAAATCTCAAGATTTAAGAATTGAACAAGATGGTGGATTGGACTTGATTTTATTAGGGATCGGAGCAGATGGGCATTATTGCGGAAACTTACCAGGTACAACAAAATTTGAAGACCTAACTTCTTATGTAGGAGAAAATGCTACTGAGAATATGAAAGATATTTTATTAAGCGAGGTCGGCGGCGATGAAAATGAGCGTCCAGACTTTTATGTTACGATGGGACCAAAAAGCGTGATGCAGGCAAAAGAAATCGTACTCTTTGCCACAGGAAAGAAAAAAGCTGCAATCATCAAACAAGCTTTCTTCGGCCCAGTTACAAATGAAGTCCCTGCCTCTTTACTACAAACTCACCCTAATTTAACGATTGTCTTAGATCAAGAAGCTGCATCAGAACTGAACTAATTAAAAAGGCTTGAAATCAATTGATTTCAAGCCTTTTGCTATTTAATTATTTATTCAACTCATTCAACGCATCTTCAGCAGCCATTTGTGCTTCAATATCAGAGATACTGTAAACATTTTCGCTCGCTACGCCAACTTCTTTTGGTTCCATATTACGGTAACGAGCCATACCAGTACCAGCTGGGATGATCTTACCAATGATAACATTTTCTTTCAAACCAAGTAATGGGTCTTTTTTACCACGGATCGCAGCATCTGTTAACACACGAGTCGTTTCTTGGAATGACGCAGCAGATAAGAAACTATTTGTTTCTAATGATGCTTTTGTGATTCCTAGTAAGACTGGACGACTTGTTGCAGGAACGCCACCAGCTACTAATGTGTCGTAGTTACGATCTTTAAATTCAGCGATATCTAGTAATGTACCTGGTAAGATTTCAGTGTCACCTGGATCCATGACACGAACTTTACGAAGCATTTGACGAACCATTACCTCGATATGTTTATCGCCGATTTCCACCCCTTGCATACGGTAAACACGTTGTACTTCACGCAATAGGTAGTTTTCAACTGATAAAACATCGCGAACTTGTAATAATTGTTTAGGATCGATCGACCCTTCCGTCAATGGTTCACCACGATGGATCGTATCGCCTTCAGCAACTTTCATACGAGCTGTATAAGGAACTGTATACGTACGAGTATCAGTTTTCCCTTTGATCGTTACTTCTTTTTGACGTGTTGCAGGATCTTCTGAAATATCGATCACTTCACCGGTAACTTCTGTGATAACTGCTTGTCCCTTAGGATTACGTGCTTCAAAGATTTCTTGGACACGAGGTAGACCTTGTGTAATATCATCTCCGGCAACCCCACCTGTATGGAACGTACGCATTGTTAACTGAGTACCTGGCTCTCCGATTGATTGAGCGGCAATAGTACCAACTGCTTCCCCAACTTCAACACCTGAACCAGTTGCTAAGTTACGGCCGTAACAGTGTTTACATACGCCATGTTTCGTGTTACATGTAAATACGGAACGGATCGTTACAGTTTCAACACCAGCATCAACGATTTCTCTTGCAAGATCTTCTGAAATCAGTTGATCTTCGCCAATAATCATTTTACCAGTTTCAGGATGCATCACTGATTTACGAGTATAACGTCCAAGTAAACGTTCTTCTAAAGGTTCAATGATTTCATTTCCTTCACGAATGGATTGGATGACTAGACCACGGTCAGTTCCACAATCGTCTTCACGAATAATAACATCTTGGGCAACGTCAACTAAACGACGAGTCAAGTAACCTGAATCGGCTGTCTTCAAGGCTGTATCGGTCATCCCTTTACGAGCGCCATGGGTAGAGATAAACATTTCTAAGACAGAAAGTCCTTCACGGAAGTTCGAGATGATCGGCAGTTCCATGATACGTCCGTTCGGTGCGGCCATCAGTCCACGCATACCAGCAAGCTGAGTAAAGTTGGAGATGTTACCACGGGCCCCAGAATCTGACATCATGAAGATTGGATTTTTAGCATCCATACTTTCAATCAGTTTTTGTTGAATTTCATCTTTAGCTTTGTTCCAAACAGCAATAACACGTTCATAACGTTCGTCATCTGTAATTAGACCACGACGGAATTGTTTCGTGATATTTTCTACTTGTTTGTGGGCATCATCAATGATTTCTTGTTTCTCATGCAATACCATGATATCAGCGATACCAACGGTCATCCCAGCATGAGTCGAATGTTTATACCCCAAGTCTTTCATTCTATCAAGCATCTTAGAAGTTTCAGTGATATGGAATCTCTTGAAGACTTCAGCGATGATATTCCCTAAGTTTTTCTTCTTGAATGGTAAGACTAATTCTTGCTCTTTAATGTGAGTAGGAATATCTGTACCAGCCTCTACAAAATACTTGTCAGGTGTTTGCACCGTTAAGTTGTAATCTGTTGGTTCATTCAAATATGGGAATTCTACAGGCATGATTTCATTAAAGATAATCTTACCTACAGTTGTGATTAGGATACGTTCTTTTTGCCAATCTGTAAATGGTTTGTCGCCAAGTAATGTTGTTTGAACACCGATACGTGAATGTAAATGCACGTATCCATTACGCCATGCTAAAACAGCTTCGTTCATGTCACGGAAGATCATGCCTTCCCCTTCACGACCTTCTTCTTCCATTGTTAGGTAATAGTTTCCTAAGACCATATCTTGAGAAGGGGTTACAACTGGTTTACCATCTTTTGGATTCAAAATATTTTGAGCAGCTAACATCAGCATACGTGCTTCTGCTTGCGCTTCTTCGTTCAATGGAACGTGAACGGCCATTTGGTCTCCATCGAAATCGGCATTGTAGGCTTCACATACTAATGGGTGAAGACGGATTGCACGACCTTCAACTAACACTGGTTCAAAGGCTTGAATCCCCAGTCTGTGAAGTGTAGGTGCTCGGTTAAGCAATACTGGATGCTCTTGAATCACTTCTTCTAAGATATCCCAAACTTCATCTTCTCCGCGTTCGATTTTACGTTTTGCATTTTTGATGTTTGTTGCAATTTCGCGTTGAACTAATTCACGCATTACAAATGGTTTGAATAATTCAATTGCCATTTCTTTAGGCAACCCACATTGGTACATTTTAAGGTTAGGTCCTACGACGATAACTGAACGACCAGAGTAATCCACACGTTTACCCAATAAGTTTTGACGGAAACGACCTTGTTTCCCTTTCAACATATGAGATAAAGATTTTAATGGACGGTTACCTGGTCCTGTAACAGGACGACCACGACGACCATTATCGATCAACGCATCGACCGCTTCTTGCAACATACGTTTTTCATTTTGAACAATGATATTTGGCGCATTTAAATCTAATAAACGTTTCAAACGATTGTTACGGTTGATTACACGACGGTATAAGTCATTCAAATCACTTGTCGCAAAACGTCCACCTTCTAGTTGAACCATTGGGCGTAAATCTGGCGGGATTACAGGAATAACATCCATAACCATCCAGCTCGGTAAGTTTCCAGAAGCACGGAATGCTTCTAAAATATCCAAACGACGGATCGCACGTGTTCTTTTCTGACCTTGTGCTGTTTTCAAATCTTCTTTCAAACCAGCAACTTCGCCATCTAAATCAACATTATCCAATAATTGTTTAACCGCTTCTGCACCCATTGCAGCAGTAAAACCTTGACCATATTGATCACGTTTATCGCGGTATTCACGCTCTGTTAATAATTGTTTTTTCTCTAAAGATGTATCTCCGGCATCAATTACTACATAAGATGCAAAGTAAATAATTTCTTCTAAGGCACGAGGACTCATGTCTAATACAAGCCCCATACGAGATGGAATACCTTTGAAATACCAGATATGTGAAACAGGTGCTGCTAACTCGATGTGTCCCATACGTTCACGACGAACTTTAGAACGAGTTACTTCTACACCACAACGGTCACAAACGATACCTTTATAACGAATACGTTTATATTTTCCACAAGCACATTCCCAGTCTTTAGTTGGGCCGAAAATGCGTTCACAGAACAAACCTTCACGTTCAGGTTTTAACGTACGGTAGTTAATCGTTTCGGGTTTCTTTACTTCACCGTAAGACCAGCTTCTGATCTTTTCTGGAGAAGCTAAACCTATTTGCATACTTTCGAATTTATTTACATCGATCAAAAGGGATTCCCTCCATTCAATTAGTTAGAAAAGCTGAATGAGCTATTCACCGTAGTTTGGAACTAGAAACAATTATGTTAATCTTTCTAGCTCTTAACTAACGGATTTCATTGTCACTTTATACAAAATGTAAAACAATTAGTCTTTTGTATCTTCAGCAGTTTCTATTTCTTGTTCAAGCACTGCATCAGCTGCTTCTTTCGCTTCCGCTGCTTCTTTTTCTAATTGTTTCGCTGATTGTTGTTCTGCGAATTTTGTTAGGGCATCAACGGTGATCAAGTCATCATCATCATCGTCCATATCACGCAATTCGATTTCTTGTTCTTCAATGTCTAATACACGCATATCTAATCCAAGTGATTGTAATTCTTTTACCAATACGCGGAATGATTCTGGTACGCCTGGTTTTGGAATTGGTTCACCCTTAACGATTGCTTCGTATGTTTTCACACGACCAACTACGTCATCAGATTTGTACGTTAAGATTTCTTGTAGTGTGTAAGCTGCACCGTATGCTTCCAGTGCCCATACTTCCATTTCCCCAAAACGTTGTCCACCAAATTGAGCTTTACCTCCAAGTGGTTGTTGAGTAACAAGTGAGTATGGTCCAATAGAACGGGCATGTAATTTATCATCAACCATGTGGGCCAATTTAATCATATACATCACACCAACAGAGATACGGTTATCAAATGGTTCACCTGTACGTCCGTCATAAAGAACCGTTTTCGCATCACGAGCCATACCCGCTTCACGAACTGTTTCCCAAACGTCATCATCATTGGCGCCATCGAATACAGGTGTTGCAATGTGGATACCTAACTGACGAGCAGCCATACCCAAGTGCAATTCTAGTACTTGTCCGATATTCATACGTGATGGTACCCCTAATGGGTTCAACATGACATCGATTGGTGTGCCGTCTGGTAAGAATGGCATATCTTCTTCCGGCATAATGCGGGATACAACCCCTTTATTACCGTGACGTCCAGCCATTTTATCGCCTTCGTTGATTTTACGTTTTTGAACAATATACACACGAACTAACATGTTTACGCCTGGAGATAATTCGTCTCCAGCTTCACGAGTAAAGATTTTCACATCATGAACGATCCCGCCACCACCGTGAGGCACACGTAGAGATGTATCACGAACTTCACGTGCTTTTTCACCAAAGATTGCATGTAGTAAACGTTCTTCAGCAGATAACTCTGTTACCCCTTTAGGCGTTACTTTCCCTACTAATAGGTCGCCATCTTTGACTTCTGCACCAATACGGATAATCCCCATTTCGTCAAGATCTTTTAATGCATCTTCTCCGACGTTTGGAATTTCACGCGTGATTTCTTCAGGGCCTAATTTAGTATCGCGAGCTTCTGATTCATATTCTTCAATATGAATAGAAGTATAAACATCATCTTTCACCAAACGACGGCTCATGATGATCGCATCCTCGTAGTTATACCCTTCCCAAGTCATGAATCCAACAAGGACGTTTTGACCTAAAGCCATTTCGCCTTCTTCCATAGAAGGTCCGTCTGCTAATGTATCGCCTTTTTCAACTTTTTCGCCTAAAAGAACGATTGGACGTTGATTGTAACTTGTACCTGAATTTGAACGACGGAATTTTGTTACCATATATTTATCTAATGCGCCATTGTCACGGCGAACGCGTACTTCTGATGCATCCACATATTCAACGACACCATCATGTTTACATAGTAAAGCGGCACCCGAGTCATGTGCTGATTTGTATTCCATACCAGTTCCCACAAGTGGTGAACGAGGTTGGATCAAAGGCACAGCTTGACGTTGCATGTTGGCTCCCATCAAGGCACGGTTGGAGTCATCGTTTTCCAAGAAAGGAATACATGCTGTAGCGACTGCAACTACCTGTTTAGGTGAAACGTCCATGTAATCGACTCTATCGATCGTCACTTCAAGGTTTTCACTTTGCAGGCGAGCCATTACTAATTCTTCAGCGAATGAGCCATCTTCATTTAAACGTGAGTTTGCTTGCGCTACGATGTAGTGATCCTCTGTGTCAGCAGTTAAGTAATCCACTTGATCGGTTACTTTTCCTGTTGCACGGTCAACACGACGATAAGGCGTTTCAATAAAACCAAATTTATTGACTTTGGCATAACTTGACAAACTATTGATCAACCCGATATTTGGTCCCTCAGGTGTTTCGATCGGACACATACGGCCATAATGGGAATAGTGAACGTCTCGAACTTCATAGCCGGCACGGTCACGAGTCAAACCACCAGGTCCTAAGGCAGATAGACGACGTTTGTGTGTCAACTCACCTAGAGGATTTGTTTGATCCATGAATTGTGATAACTGAGAAGAACCAAAGAATTCTTTGATACTTGCAACAACAGGACGAATATTGATCAATTGTTGTGGTGTCAATGTTTCAGTGTCTTGAATCGACATTCTTTCACGAACCACACGCTCCATACGAGCTAAACCAATGCGGAATTGGTTTTGTAGTAATTCACCAACTGAACGAATACGACGATTACCTAAGTGATCGATATCATCCACGTTACCGATGTCTTCTTGTAAGTTAAAGAAATAACTCATTGAAGCCACGATATCTGCTGGACGAACTGTTTTTACACTTGTATCAGGGTAACCATTACCGATGACGTTGACGATGCGTTCTGGATCTTTTGGAGAAAGAACTTTGATTACTTGAACCGTCATTGGCTCAGTAACCACACCATCTTCACTTGGGTAATAGGTTACGCTGTTTAAGCCGTTATCGATATGTTCACCTAATGTTTCCATTACTTGGTGAGTCAATACAGTACCTTTTTCAACAATGATTTCACCAGTTTCAGCATCAATCAATGTTTCTCCTAAAGTTAGGTTCAATAGACGAGTTTTTAGATCTAATTTTTTGTTGACTTTGTAACGACCAACGTTCGCTAAATCATAACGTTTCGGATCGAAGAAACGAGCGTTCAGCAAGTTACGAGAACTGTCGGCTGTTTTTGGTTCGCCAGGTCGTAGACGCTCGTAAATGTCTTTCAAGCCTTCTTCAGTACGAGAATCGCTCGCGTTTTTGTGTAAATCTTTTTCGATTGTATTGCGCAGGCTTAATGTTTCACCGAAAATTTCAAAAATTGTATCGTCAGAGCCAAAACCTAAGGCACGAACTAATACAGTCAAAGGAATTTTACGTGTACGGTCAATACGTACGTAAGAGATGTCTTTCGCATCAGTTTCCATTTCTAACCATGCACCACGGTTAGGGATCACTGTTGAGCCAAAGCCTTCTTTACCATTTTTATCTACTTTTCCATGGAAATAAACACCTGGTGAACGCACTAATTGAGAAACGATAACACGTTCTGCACCATTGATGATAAATGTTCCCATTTCAGTCATTAGAGGGAAATCACCGAAGAATACTTCTTGTGATTTGATTTCTCCAGATTCACGGTTCGTCAATCGTAGAGTAACATGTAACGGTGCAGAGTAGTTTGCATCATGCGCACGCGCTTCTTCTACCGTATACTTTGGTTCTTTTAATTCATAATCCACAAATTCCAAAGATAAATTCCCTTGAAAATCATCGATCGGTAAAATGTCCTCAAACATTTCTCTTAGTCCTTCATCTAAAAACCATTGGTAAGAGTCTGTTTGAATCTCGATCAAGTTGGGTAATTCCAACACTTCACTGATCCGGGCGAAACTTCTACGTTCGCGGTGTTTTCCGTATTTTACTACGTGTCCAGCCAAGCTCTTCACTCCTCTAATTAAAAGTCTATCAAAACACTAACCGAAAATATTTCTTTAATATTACAAATATTAAATATCTGTAATATTGAGCATTTTTTGCAGTTTTTAGGCAAAAAAAAACCAAAAATAGAATGTGCTCTTGAAAATTTCTCGTGCGTCTCTACTTTTGTTTCCCTATTAAAAACCGGAACGGACAATATTTCGCTCCTGCTTTGTCATTTTTCAGATAGTTTTTGCATCTTTACATTGTACTTTCTTCTATAGTAAAAGTCAAGGGTTTTCGGAAACGTAAAATATTCGAATTCCACAAAGAAGACACCCGATAAAATCGAGTGCCTTCTTACATTTTCTAAAAAAACGAGCTTATTTAACAGTTACGTCTCCAGTTACTTCCGCGCCTTCTTTATCTAATGTAGCAGAAGCTTTATATTCTTCTTTTTCAAACGTCACTTTACCATCCACTTTTGTTCCATTTAAAACAAAACCATCTGCTTTGACTAAAATATCCCCTTTAACCATTCCGTTAACGATATTAAAGTTTTCTGTCTCAACAATTAATTCAGGAACAGTTAATGTGTATTCATCCGTCACTTTACGGTCTGAGTCTTGTGCATATAATGCTAATTTTCTATAAATATCGCCGGATTCTTCACCTTTATCATGAAATTCTCCTGAAACAGTCACATCTTTATCAAAAGAAACGTCTGCCGTTGCCGCAACGATCCAGTTCCCCTCTTTGCCTAACGCTTTTTCAATTACTTCTGGTTTATCACTGATTGATGCACCACTTACCGCGTCCATACTTGAGCTCATTGACGTTTCTTCTGTTTTACTATCAGATGAACTATCTTTAGAAGATTTATCATCGCTGTTACATGCGCCTAATACTAATACAGTTGCTGCTAATGTACCAAGTGTAACCAATTTTTTTGAAATCATATACATCCTCCTAATTTTTTGCTATCTATTTTATCAATTAAATTTTAGCATGAACTCAAAAAAATTCACAAAGATATCTACTTTAACTTGTAGCCGATCCCTACTAATTTAAAAAATTCACAAGTTCCCTTTATTTTATCTATTTTCATTTCTACTCACCACACAAATGTTCAGAAAATTTAAAATAATCTGTTGACAACTTGTTACCCTTTCAATTATACTGAATATAATTCAATTTGCGGAGGGATTTTTTATGATATATTCAATCAACCCACAACTGAATAACGCTTACTTTAGCTATTTTAGATAGTTTTGTATTCATGAAATCATGGGTACAAACAGCAAAAACCTGTTTTTGTATCTATTGATGGCTAGAGCGCTTTGTACTGAACAAACAGCCACGTAGACAATCCTAAGTGGCGAATAAAGAAGTGTTTACCTACGACTTTTATCAATCCATTTAGGCATACTGTCTGAATGGATTTTTTGTTTTATTAACTATAATTGGAGGAATCAAGATGAAAAAGAAACTAGTAGGACTAAGTATTGTCTCAGCAGTAGCATTATTGGCGCTTGGCGCATGTGGCGATGGCAAAAAAGCAGACAACGGAACAGATAGTGACAGTAAAAAAATCGGTGTGTTACAACCTGTTGAGCATGGCTCACTAGATGCTGCGTTTGAAGGATTCAAAGAAGGTTTAGCGGATAATGGCTTTAAGGATGGCGAAAATCTGACGATTGAATACAGCAACGCCCAAAACGATCAAGCCCAATTAAAAAGCATGAGCGAAAAATTAGTTAAAGGAAAACCAGACCTACTTTTAGGAATCGCAACACCTGCCGCGCAATCATTATTGAACGAAACGACGGATATTCCAATCCTAGTCACAGCAGTTACTGACTTAGTCAGCGCTAAATTAGTCAAATCAGATGAAAAACCAGGTGGCAATGTTACAGGAACAACCGATATAGTCCCAATCGACAAACAAATCGCCTTATTATTGACTATTGTTCCTGATGCTAAAACTGTGGGAATTATGTACAACGCAGGGGAAGCGAATTCTAAAATCCAAGCTGATATGGCTGAAAAAGCCTTAAAAGAAGCTGGGATCAAAGCAAAAATTTTAACGGCAAATTCAACGAATGACGTACAACAAGTAACGACAAGCTTAGCAAAAGATGTCGATGCCATTTATATCCCAACAGATAATACTTTCGCTTCAGCCGCTGCTGTTATCGGTGAAGTAGCCAAAGAAAACAAAATCCCTGTCATTGCAGGTTCAATCGAACAAGTCGAAGAAGGCGGTTTGGCAACTGTGGGAATCGATTATAAATCACTAGGCAAACAAACAGGTGTTATGGCGGCGAAAATTCTTAAAGGCGAAGCAAAACCTGAGGACATGCCTGTTGAAAAAGCGAAAGACTTAAAACTTTTCGTAAATAAAGACATGGCAAAAGCCTTAGATATCGATCCGGATACTATCAAAGCACCCTAATTGAATTTTTCCCGCACTTCAATCAAGAACTGCGGGAAATACATAAATATTATTGAAAGAAGCTGATTTTATTGTTAGACATACTACTATCCTCAACATCACAAGGTCTTCTTTGGTCGTTACTTGCCATTGGAGTCTTTCTAACTTACCGTATTTTAGACATTGCTGATTTAACAACAGAAGGAAGTTTCCCTTTAGGCGGTGCTGTGGCTGCAGTCATTTTAGCAAAAGATCCTACTACTTGGCCAGCGCCGATCCAATCTTTATTTGAAATTCATTATATGATAGCGCCGATTTTCGCATTACTTTTTGCTTTTATTGCTGGCATGTTGGCAGGTCTTGTGTCAGGACTGCTACACACCAAATTAAAAATCCCCGCTCTATTAGCCGGAATCATCACAATGACTGGACTTTACAGTATCAATTCACGAATTATGGGCGCTCCAAACATTTCTTTGATTGGGACAGATTCAATTTTCTCTCATGCTCAGTCATTAGGTTTTACTAAAGTCAACAGTGCGATAGTTGTCGGCTCGATCATTGTACTTTTAGTCATCGTTTTACTTGTGCTATTCTTTAAAACAGAAATTGGTTTGGCCACTCGTGCAACTGGTGACAACATCGACATGAGTGAAGCCAACGGAATCAAAACAGACACTATGAAGATCATCGGCTATATGCTTTCAAATGGTTGTATCGCTTTATCTGGTGCTTTACTTGTACAAAATAATAACTTTGCTGATTTGAATTCCGGCATTGGAACAATCGTTATTGGCCTTGCTTCAATCATCATTGCAGAAGTTCTCTTCAAAAACAAATCACTAGGTTTGCGTTTGATCACGATTGTGGTTGGGGCTATTTTGTACCGATTTATCCTCGCTTGTGTGTTAGAACTGCGTGTTGATCCGGCAGACCTAAAATTATTCTCAGCAATCATTCTGGTCATCTGTCTCTCTTCACCTCTGATTCAAAAAAAATTAGGCTTTTCTAAACTAGGAAAACGTAAAGGAGGCACAAATTAATGGAGCCTGTACTAACAATCAAAAACTTACACCAATATTTTGAACGCGGAACAGTCAATGAAAACCATGTATTAAAAGGAATTAATTTAACTATCAATCAAGGGGAATTCATTACGATCATCGGTGGAAATGGCGCTGGTAAATCTACTTTGCTAAACAGTATCGCTGGAACGTTACCGATCGAAGAAGGTCATTTAGCTTTAAACGGCAAAGACATCACAAAACAGCGTGTCGTCGCCCGTTCAAAACAAATCAGCCGTGTTTTCCAAGATCCTAAGATGGGGACCGCTGTTCGTCTAACGGTAGAAGAAAACATGGCACTTGCTATGAAACGTGGAAAAAAACGCGGTTTGGGAAATGGTGTTCGCAAAAATGACCGCAGTTTCTTCAAGAAACAATTAGCCAGCTTGAATTTAGGGCTAGAAAATCGTTTAGGTTCAGAAATTGGTTTACTATCCGGCGGACAACGTCAAGCAATTACGTTACTCATGGCGACCTTGATTCGTCCAGAATTGATTTTGCTAGATGAACATACTGCAGCACTTGATCCTAAAACATCAATCACGGTCATGGAGCTGACTGAAAAATTGATCCAAGAGCAAAATTTAACGGCATTTATGGTAACACACGACATGGAAGATGCAATTCGTTACGGCAACCGCCTAATCATGCTTCATCAAGGTCAAGTCGTAGTCGATGTACCTGCCGATCAGAAAAAAGATTTGACTGTCAATGAATTGATGGAAATGTTCCATAAAAATAGCGGCACCGAATTAAAAGACGATCAATTATTGTTAATTTAAGTAAAAAAGGAGTTCGAGCGCACCATGCACTTGAGCTCCTTTTTTTATTTAGAGGCTATTAACCACCGATTAAAAAGTCTAAAACATTCCAGCCATCTGATGTTTGTCCACGGTATAATTCCGTAAATCCGCATCTCGTACAACTGACTGTAATAAATTTTTTATTTTGTACATCAAATATTTTCGCAAAGTTTCCTCCTGTTGCTTGAAACTGATCCGAAACATAATGTTCATTTCCACACTTATCACAAATATACTGTTGCTTTTCCATTCTTCCCCACTCCATCTCTTCATTATATTACTAAGATATTATTCTTCGTTCCTACCTCATAAGTATAGCAAGCTTTCAAAAAGAAATCATACATCCTAAGAAGGATTGTTTCATCCTCTTTCAGGCGTATTGCGGTTGACCCGTCTTCCTCTCATCAGATACAATGAAACTACTATAAAGGAGCGATGTCTATGTCTACGAAAAGTCAGGTGTTAACTTTATTAATGAAACAAGCACCTGCGTTTATTTCAGGTGAAGAAATGGCGCAACAACTTTCTTTATCTCGAACAGCGATTTGGAAAGCAATCAACGAACTAAAAAAAGAAGGTCATCTTATTTCCAGTAGCCGAAATAAAGGGTACTGTTATGATAAATCAGACGTTTTGTCCGCTGAGGGGATTCGTTTAGCTTTAGACCCTACAACACCAAATCTTTCAATCACTGTTCTAAATTCTTCAGAGTCTACAATGAAAGATGCTAAGCTAGCCGCAATCAACGGTGAACCCAATAATACATTGATTATAGCAGATGTCCAAGAAGCTCCCAAAGGACGATTCGGCCGACCTTTCTTCTCAAAAGCGGGTAGCGGCATCTACATGAGCATGCTGCTAAGACCAAACCAAAACTTTGAAGAAATGGCGCAATATACCGTGATCATGGCAGTAGCAATCGCCCGTGCAATGGATAATCTCCCCCACGTACAAACTGAAATCAAATGGGTCAATGATATTTACATCGATGGAAAAAAAGTCTGCGGGATTTTATCGGAAGCAATGAGCGATGTAGAAACAGGCCAAATTTCCAACGTCATTATTGGTATGGGCATCAATTTTTCTTTAAAACAAAACGAATTCCCAGAGGACCTAAGAGAAAAAGCAAGCTCTTTATTTCCAAAAAAAGAACCTACAATTACAAGGAATGAATTGATCGGAGCAATCTGGAATCAATTTTATAGTATACTGAATCAACTGCCTGAAGAAACTTTTTTAGAAGAATACCGCCAAAAATCATTTGTCCTTGGTAGAACTGTTTGCTTTGCACAATCAGGTGTTGATTATGAAGGAATTGCCACAGCAATCAACGAGCATGGCGAACTAGTGGTGAAGCTCCAAGATAAAACTGAAAAGGTGCTCTCTTCTGGAGAAATTAGTTTAAGTAAAATAAATCCGACGATTTAGTTTTCTCACCAAACACAAACCTTAAGATTTCCTTAAGAAAACATCATTTTCCCTTACAAGTATTTGCTCTATATTTCATTTATGTTACATTTACATTGCTAATAATACGAATGTTACAAAAAAAGGAGAATGGTTATGAAAAAATTTGTTTTTTGTTTGGTTGTACTATCCTTTGCTCTACCTATCACAAGCATTGCTGAGGAAACGCTATCTAAAACGGAGGATTCAAAAATTGAAAGTTCTTCGGTAGCCGATTCAACACAAGCTACCGAAGAAAGTTACACAAAAACTGTGGATAGCAGCTTTTCTTCCACAGTAAATTCAAGTGCCACAGAATCATCCAGCACAGCGGCAACTGCTTATGGAGATTTTGTCGATTCAACGCTAATTGTTTCGCAAGGCGAAAAAGTAACTGCAGAAATGTTGCATGATGATGCTTCATCTCATGGAGCTGCGTATAGAGAACTCAAGCTTTTGGAAGAACCTTCAACAAAAACTTTAGGTAAAAATAGAGTAAAAGTCAGCTTCATGATTTATCCTTTAGAAGAAGGTCAAGGGGAGAAACAAAAAGTTACTCTGGAGATGGGCTACACTGTAATCAAAGCCGCTCCATCCTACGATATCCAATTTATTTCTTATAATTCAGAAAATAATGAGGTTAAAGGCAAAGTGCTTTCTACCGATGGCGGTTCAACAAAAGGCTTATCTATTATTGGTTATAGTGTGGATAGCCTATTAGGCCTAACTGCTGCAACGATCAAAGAACTTTATCCATTAACAGTCCCTAGTCATTCGACTACAACAGACGCTGAAGGTTCCTTCACCCTTCCTTACCAAGAGAACTTTAGTTTCGCTGCGTTCAATTCTGAATCAGGTGACTACTCACCAGTCTACACATTGACCGATAAAGCCTTTGCAGGAGCAACTGGAACCACAGATACTTCTAAACCAGTGAAAAATACTGAGTCATCTTCTGAGAAAAAAGAAGAGAAGAAAAAAGGTCTATTCCCACATACAGGAGAAAAGAAAACTGTGTACTTTTCAATTGTTGGTATTGCCATTATTTTATTAGCTATACTATTTCTATTCATCAAAAGTAAAAAAAATAAAAAGTAGTTTATGAAAAAGGGTTGTTAAAATAAATCGTAAAAAAGAAGAAAGCAAAGTCGTTGTTGGTACAACATACTGCTTCCTTCTTTTTATTTATATTTTTTCTAAAACAATCGTCAGCAGTAATCCTAATAAATAGCTACCATTAAAAGCCATCAAGTTTTTTATCGAATAGCCAAAGCTTTTAGGCTGTGGCAACTCTTTTTTAAACGCCTGAAGATTTTTCCAAACAGCTGGCAACGATAAAAATACGGTTAAAATCGGCCAGCGATATACACCAAACGGTAATCCAATCAAAGTAACGGCATAGCACATCAACATCAATAGTTGAAATAAAATCACGCCTTGCTTTCGACCAATGTAATAAACCAACGTGTACCGATGATTCTCAATGTCTGTATCTAAGTCCCTCAAGTTATTCGCTAACATGATATTCGCAATCGTAAATACCATCGGCAACGAGGCCCAGATAATTGCACATACTGCCCACAGATTTCCGTTCAAAGTGAATGTTCCCAAACTCCAGTCAAGCATCAGATAAAACGGACGACCCTCCTGAACATTCAAATAAATTGTCATCGCAAAAATACCAAGTCCCATGGTAAATCCGCTAAACACCTCACCTAAAGGCATTCGAGAGAGCGGGATCGGACCAAATGTGTAAAAAATACCAATAAAACAGCATACACCCCCCATCACCAAAAATAACCATCCTGTTTTAACAGTTAAAAAGAGCCCGATTGCTGCTGAAAAAGCGATCATTCCAAAGATCATATTTCTAACAAAAACTGGAGCAATCCCAGAACTGCCAATAATATTTTCTTCATATTTATATATTTCAGACTTCGCTTTCTTAAAGTCCATATAGTTATTGATCGCTGTTGTCGCCATATCAAAGACGACCATCCCAACAAAAAACAAGACTGTGTATCCTAGTTGAAACTGATCAAAATAAGCAATAGAAAATAATACCCCAACTACAAACGGAAAAAAACTTGCTAACTTTGTTTGAATTTCTACTACTTGTAAAAATACTTTCAACGACATATCCGTTCTCCTTATTTCAGATTTTTACGATCACCCATCGTATAACCTGAATCTTTTCCTAACTCAAAATCATTTTCAATGTCTTTACTTACAAACACTTCATCCTCTTTAGTAACAAAAATTACGTCAACATCTTTTAATCCTTCTGCATATTCTAAGCCTTTTTTAACCCCCATAGAAAATACCGCTGTAGATAATCCATCACCATCGATTGATTCATTCGTCACCACTGTGACACCAGCAATATCGTTATCAAAAGGATAGCCTGTTTTGGGATCAAATAAGTGATGATATTTTTCACCATCCGCTTCCAAAAAGCGCTCATAGATGCCAGAAGTTACTAACGTCTTGTTACTTTCTTGAACTGTTCCAATTACTGAATTGCGTGCTTTATTAGGATCTTGGATCCCAACATTCCAATCCATATCCTTGCCGCGAGGACTATGGCCTAGGACATAAACATTTCCACCTAAATCCACGATCGCAGTGGTTACATCATTCTCTTTTAACACTTTTACAACTTCGTCTGTTATAAATCCTTTGGCAATCGCACCTAAATCAAGTTGCATACCTTTTTCTTCAAGATAAACGGTTTTATCTTCATCATTTAATTTCACTTTATGATAATCAACTAATTTTAACGCCTGGTCAATTTCTTCTTGCGAAGGTTTGCGTGCATCATCAAATCCTATATGCCATAATTGTGTGATTGGTCCAATAGCCATATCAAAACCGCCAGAAGAATCTTCACTATATTCATACGCTCGTTTCAACAATGGATAAACATCATCAGAAACTTTAACTGGTTTGATCCCAGCTTGTTCATTGATTGCATCTATTTCTGAGCCTTTTTCATTTACAGTGATTTTATCGCCTAATTCTTTGACACGAGCAAAGGCTTTTTCTAGTACATCTTCTTTACCATCGTCATAAATTCTCACCTGGACATATGTTCCTAATAATGATTGCTGATCCGAATAAGGTTCTTTATTAATTTTCGACTCCTTAGCTTTCGAATTGCATCCTGCTAGAATAACTAAAAATAATGCTACTATTAAAATGATCAGTGATTTTTTGTTTTTCATTGTATCCCTCTTTCTGAATAGAAAATTATCTTATTTATAGTAGCGCTTTTTCTCATGAATGGAAAGGATTTTCTATTTATTGGTTGCATTTTTTAGTGAATAACAGACAACGTTTCCTTTGAGAACATTGTACCGTGTGAGTCAAGACAATAGAGCAACGCTCCTTCTGGTCACCAAGTACTGTTCAGCATCTGCTCTACGAAGCAATCAGAGTGTTGAACAGCAAAAAGCAGAATCCAGACAGGTATCTGAATTCTGCACATAATTATCTATCAATTTACATTATAAAAAAATTATTTTTTCATCACAATGTTGTCTACAACAATTTCGTTAGTGTCGCCTTTTTCAGCAGCATTAACTAATTGTTCTGCGTAGATTACGAATGAGTGAGAGCTGTGAGTCGCACCTGTTACTACTTCTACATTTGCAGCAGAACCGTCTTCTTCGTTCATAGCTTTAACTAACTCGTCGTTTAATGTTTTGATGTATTCAGCTGGACCTACACCAGATTTATCTTTCATGCTTTTGTTGTACTCAGCATCATCTTTTTTAGATTTGCCTTCGTCGTTCACATTATCATAATTAGATTCAGTTACTTTACCATCTTTAACAACGATTGAAAATTCAGTGTGGTAACCATTTGAGTTATTTTTTTCTTTCAATGAATACGTACCATCTTTAAGGTCAGCACCATTGTCGATTTCGATTGTTTTAGTATCTCCAGCTTGAGCTGCTTGGATCAATTGTTGTGCATAGTTTTGGAATGATTCACTAGAATGAGTCGCACCAGTTACAACTTCTACACCGTCAGCGCTTTGTGCTTTAACAAAAGAATCGTTTAATTCTTTAATATATTCAGCTGGACCTACGCCTGATTTGTCTTTCATTTTCTCTTCATATTCTTTATCGTCCGCTTTAGATTTACCATCGGCGTTGATGTTATCATATTTAGATTCGGTGATTTTTCCATCTTTAACGGTCATTTCAAATGTTGCACGGTAACCATTCGATTCATTTTTCTCTTCTAATTTATACGTACCATCTTGTAAATCAGCCCCAGCTTCTTTTTCTGCTACTGTAGAAGAATCAGCTGTTTTTGATGTTGCAGTGCTTGAGTCAGATGATTTCGCAGTATCTTTTTTGTCGTCTGATCCACATGCTGCTAATAAAAGAGATGAAAGTGCGATAGCTGTAAAGCCCTTTACAATTTTGTTCATTTTCATTTTTATTCACCTTTTCCTTTTCTTAAACGTTCCACAAATTTTGTTTGTGATCTAATTTACATTCTATAGAAAATTACAATTAAGTCAATTAAAGTTATAAAAGAAAGACAAATTTTTACCCGTTTTTCACTCCTTTTTAATAATAAAAATTTATTTCCTATATTTAAGAATTGTTATTAGACAAAACCTGAATATCGCTATATAATGGATTCAATTGTGTAATTATTATCATTTTCTATTTTATTTTTTTAAGGAGCGGATTATCAATGACAAAGCAAAAAATTGTCGTTGTGGGAGCTGGTTATGCTGGAGTCTCAGCTACTAAATTTTTAGCCAAAAAATTGAAAAAAGATTCTGACGTTGAGATTACTTTAATTGATCGTCATTCTTACCACACCATGATGACTGAGTTGCATGAAGTAGCTGGAGGACGTGTTGAACCTTCTGCGATACAATATGATTTGCAACGTTTATTCTCACGTAAAAAGAATGTCACTCTTGTAACAGACACTGTAACTGGTATCGATAAAGATAAAAAAGTCGTTCAAACGAAGTTAGGTGCTTATGAATTTGACCAATTAATTATCGGTATGGGTGGCGAGCCAAATGATTTTGGTACTCCTGGAGTTAAGGAACATGGTTTTACACTATGGTCGTTTGAAAACTCTCTGAAAATTCGTGAACATATTTTGGAAACCGTTGAAAAAGCGGCAATCGAACCAGATCCGGAAGTTCGTAAAGCAATGCTAACATTTGTTGTCTGTGGTTCAGGATTTACTGGTATTGAAATGATTGGTGAGCTGATTGACTGGAAAGATCGTCTTGCAAAAGACTTCAAACTCGATCCTAATGAATTTACATTAATGGTCGTTGAAGCAATGCCGACAATTTTAAACATGTTATCTCGTAATGACGCAGCCAAAGCTGAACGTTATTTAGAGAAGAAAAATGTTAAGTTACTACTTAATGCGCCAATTGTTGAAGTGGCTGCTGATCACATCAAGTTAAAAGATGGTTCTTCTGTTGCAACCCATACATTGATTTGGACTGCTGGTGTTAAAGCAACTTCTGATGCTGCTGACTTCGGTTTAGAATCTGCTCGTGGTAATCGTTTGATTGCAAATGAATACATGCAGGCTAAAGGTTATGAAGATAAAAATATTTATATTGTTGGTGACTTGGTATATTACGAAGAGTTCCCTGAAACACCAACACCGCAAATCGTTCAAGCCGCTGAGCAAACAGGTCACACAGCGGCTGCAAATATTGTAGCTGATATCAAAGGCAGTGAAAAACACAAATTCAAAGGGAATTATCAAGGATTCATGGTTTCTGTCGGCTCAAAATGGGGCGTGGCAAACTTATTCGATAAAATCCATCTTAGTGGTTTCTTAGCCATTATTATGAAACATATCGTTAACTTGAAATATTTCTTTGATATCCGTTCTGGTTATTACATGTTCCAATATATTATGCACGAGTTCTTCCATATTAAAGATGACCGTAATGTGGCGCGTGGGCATTCTTCTCGCTATGGTAATGTTCTATGGAGCGTTCCTCTACGTGTATTCTATGGTATGGTTTGGTTAGTTGAAGCTATGAAGAAAGTTGTTGGAACTGGCGATTACTTAAAGCCAAGCACTTGGTTCGGTGATGGTTCATGGTTTACCGATAAAGTCGCATTTCCGTTCCCATGGTTACAAGAACAAGTAACAACAGGAGCTTCTGCAGCAGGTGAAGCAACAACAGAAACTGCTAAAGCTACGTTTGGTTTAAGCTACGCATACGGTGAAGAACCAATGCAAGTCTTTGAACATATGCCTAAATGGTTTGAAAGTGTGATGAAATTCATGATGCCAAATCAAGAAGTAGCGTTATTCATGCAAAAATTCATGACAATCGTCGAAATCCTGATTGCTTTAGCATTGATTGCTGGATTATTCACTTGGTTAAGCAGTGCAGCGACAATTGGTTTGACAATTGCCTTCTGTCTTTCAGGTATGTTCTACTGGGTTAACATTTGGTTTATCTTTGTAGCATTCGCTTTAATGAATGGTTCTGGACGTGCACTAGGTTTAGACCGCTGGGTTATCCCTTGGGTACAACGTACACTTGGTAAATGGTGGTATGGAACACCTAAATCTAGATACGGTAGTAAATAATTACTTTTATAGTAAAAATCTAAGAGAGTTCTAGGTTTACTCCTAGAACTTTCTTTTCTCATTATGATAGAATATATTAAACTAAAAACTACAAAGGAGAGGAAAGAGTTGAATTTTAAAGAATTTATTCAAAAAAGTTATATACGTCCGTGGGATATTGTTATTATTTTACTTTTAACCATCAGTTCTTTCTTGCCCCTTGTTGTTTTTGGCATACAAAATACAGCGCGCGACGATGCAGCAAAACAAGCAGTCTTAAAAGTAGACGGCGAAGTTATCAAAGTCTTTGATTTAAAAGAAGATGGTCCCACTTATACATACAAATATGAAGCAGCTGATGGCGATTATAACCTAATTGAAATTAGTGGCGACAAAATCCGTATGGTTGAAACGAATTGCGGAGATCAAATTTGCGTACAGCGAGGATGGATATCTAAAGCAGGTGAAACACCGATTGCCTGTTTACCCCATAATTTATTCATCACAGTTGTAGCTTCTGACGGGAGTGAGGATGGCAGTTTGATTTACTAAACAGTGCCAGTATATATATGAGCAAATTACAGAAAAACATCTACATTTCCATGTTAGTTGCCCAAGGTGTAATCATCGGTTTAATTGAAAGTATGATTCCTTATCCCTTTGCTTTTGCTCCAGGTGCAAAATTAGGATTAGCTAACTTGATTACGATTATTGCCATTTTTACCATGCGAAAAAGAGACAGTTTCTTTTTAGTCTGTATGCGTCTGATTTTGACCACCTTGCTTGGTGGAACGATTTCCACCTTCTTTTACAGCGCTAGTGGCGCTTTGCTTAGTTATTTGGGCATGCTACTGATCATGCAGTTAGGTCCAAAACGTGTTAGTATTATCGGAATCAGTGCAGCAGGTGGATTTTTACATAATGTTGGACAACTTTTGACCACTTGTTTCTTTGCTGAGTCATGGGCTCCTATGCTGTATCTACCATTTCTTTCATTTATGGGCTTATTATCCGGGATTGCTATAGGAATTGCAGCTAACTACTTACTACGCCATGTTCAAACCTTACGCCAATTTCAGTTAAGTTATGAATCAACAACCAAGCATAAATGGAGTCAATATCTCCAGTAATACCTTGGTTTGATCGAGTACAATCAAAGGAGTCATTTTATGAACATTCATCCCATGTGGAAAAAACATCCTGAACTAGCAAAGGATTTAAACAGTACACTAAAACTAATGGAAAATAGTGTTACCTTAAAAAATAAAGAGGTTGAAAATGCTATACTATCTATGATCCATTCTGGAGGCAAGTTATTGAGACCCGCTTACCAGCTTCTATTTTCACAATTTGGAGAAGGTAGGGATCCTAAAAAAGCAGTTGCTTTAGCTGCTGCTATTGAATTATTGCACACTGCTACCTTGATTCATGACGATATCGTAGATAACGCGGACATCAGACGTAGTTTACCAACGATTCGTTCTCAGTTTGGTAATAGCACAGCAGTTTATGCTGGTGATTATTTGTTTGTGAGTTGTTTTAAACTTTTAGCAGACTATTCCTCTTCTTTAAACAGTATCCAACTAAATTCTAGAAGTATGGAAAAAATATTGAGCGGTGAGTTGGGACAAATGGATAACCGTTATAATCTTGATATGACAATTGATCAATATCTCGAAAATATTTCTGGTAAAACAGCTGAACTGTTTTCATTAAGTTGCTTTGTCGGCGCTTATGAAAGTGGGTCAACTGAACGATTTGCTAAAAAATGCGGGAAAATCGGAGAAAATATTGGACTTGCTTTTCAAATTATTGATGATATTTTAGACTATACACAAAGTCCTGAACAAATTGGTAAACCCGTACTAGAAGATGTCCGTCAAGGGATCTATTCGCTACCACTTTTATATGCTTTAGAGGAAGGTCGTGAAACGTTACTTCCTTACCTTGAAAAAGGTGAAACGTTGACTGATACTGAGACCAACAAAATCTTTGAACTTGTTCATTCATTTGGCGGTGTTGTTAAAGCTCAGAAACTCGCAGAAAAATATACACAACGAGCATTAAAAAGCATTAATAAGTTGCCTGAAACATCCATTGATGCTAAAAATGAATTATTAACAATCACACAAGCGATTCTTGCGCGAACAAATTAAAAACAAAAAAAAAGCCTATTCTTGAAATTTCTAAAACCATTCAATACTTATAACAGGTGCGTATTGTGTGGTTTTTAATCTAATTGGCTAGAAGCAAATAGATGTAGTTAGTTACCTACTCATTGCTTGCACCTATATGACTTTTTATTTTCGTTTCCACCACCTGAGCGTTATATCTGCACTCACTGTTGTCGGATAGTCGATTACTTTCTTTTTTCCATTCTTCAACATAAATTTTACCCGATAATATGTTCCTCCTCTCCAATATTTCTTTGTGCCAAACCGTTTACAAGATGCCAATTCGTCTCTTTTTATAACGATATCTGGTAAAAAAATCATAAATTGTTCACTACATCGCGCTTGAAGATGCCACATCGCCTCTTTATCAGAGCACTCACTTTTTAGTAATCTATGTAATTCCTGCTGCTGTTCCTTGGAACTCTCACGAAGGTACTTATTGATTTGATAACATGTTTTTACAAGCGGCAAAACCATTGCTATTCCCAAAACTATAGTTGGTACTGCGAATACCAATAAAAGAGAAACTAGTATATCTTCTACTGTGATATGAGGCAGTTTAAATCCATTAAAAATAGAAATTATAACTAAACCTACTATCATAAAAACCATAGCTGTTGTACTAAGAAAAAAAAATTTTTACCTACTTTATTAATATAGCTACTTATAAAATTCATACCGAACTATTACCCCTAATATTATTTGTCTGTATAGATAAAGGTTACTGAAATACTTAACTATGAAGGATAAGACAAACTAAAAAAAGTTCATCTCATCCTAATTTTTTATCTCATCGTCACAAATTCTTCTGAACCGGTTGGATGAATGGCGACTGTATTATCAAAATCTTTTTTCGTAGCTCCCATCTTAATAGCGACTGCAAAACCTTGCAGCATCTCATCTACGCCAAGACCAATACCATGTAGTCCAACAATTTTTTCCTCTTCACCAACACACACTAATTTCATGTCGCATTTTTGACGATACTCTCCTAATGCAAAATACATTGGAGTAAACGTTGATTGGTAGACTTTGATATTCTCATCACCATATTTTTCTTCTGCTTCTATTTCAGTCAAACCAACTGTCGCAATCGGTGGGTGAGTAAAGACAACAGTCGGAATCGTTTCATAGTCTAAATATTCATTTTCTTGCCCATTGAATAAACGTTCCGAAAGCCTTCTTCCTGCTGCAATCGCAACAGGTGTTAAATCAATTTTACCAATTACATCCCCAACAGCATATACGCCAGATTGCGTTGTATTTTGAAATTTGTCGACTTTTACGTAGCCTTTTTCTGTTAGCTCAATATGAGTATTCTCTAACCCTAAAGTATCTGTATTCGGTTGACGGCCAGTTCCAAAAACAATACTGTCCGCTGTGATCTTAGTTCCATTTTCAAAAGTAATCATCAATTCTCCAGAATCAAACTTCTCAATCGAACGAGGCGTTGAATGAGGATAAATATGCATACCATCTTCACTATAATGCTCAACCACTTTTTCAGAAAGCATTTCATCAAATTCTCGTAATGGGCGTTCTTTTCTAAATGCCCAATGCGTTTCAGCGCCTAATCCGTGGATTGTTCCAGCAAGTTCAGCGGC
Source organism: Enterococcus sp. AMC1251 (assembly GCF_058216535.1). Classification (NCBI taxonomy): domain Bacteria; kingdom Bacillati; phylum Bacillota; class Bacilli; order Lactobacillales; family Enterococcaceae; genus Enterococcus; species Enterococcus sp. AMC1251. The sequence goes on from NZ_CM177098.1 coordinate 3,425,041, forward strand.
TATATAACCTGCACCAACAAATACAACGCGCTTCGGCAATTCATCTAAAGCAAAAAAGCCATTAGAATCTATCGCATATTCTTCACCAGGAATACCCAACTTTTTAGGACGTCCACCAGTCGCAATCAAAATATGAGGTGCTGTATACATTTCTCCACCTGCTTCGATTGTATGATCATCAACAAACGTTGCATATTCAGATAAAACGTCTACTTTGTTACTATCTAATCCACGATGATACGCTGCGTGTAAGTTATCAATGTATGCTTCACGATTTTGAACGAGTTTCTTGAAGCTAAATGCTTTTACATCTACATCAAATCCATATCCTTCTGTGTCTCGTTTCATCATTTCCATCATTGAACTTGCTTGCCACATCACTTTTTTTGGTACACAGCCAACATTGACACACGTTCCACCAATATCTGCAGCTTCAATCAATAAAACCTTAGCTCCATGCATACCTGCACGATTAGCAGAAGCAATTCCACCGCTGCCTCCGCCGATTACGATGTAATCATATTGTTTTGACATTGTTATTTATCCTCCTTATTTTATGAACTTTACTTTGCTATGAAAGGGATAAGCTACGACAGCCAATCCCTCATTCATATTACTTATTTCTTCTTACGAATCATATCCCCAACCGCTACTGGTTCTTCTACCGGCATTGTTAAAATCATCATTGGATTTGGTGCTCGATCGATTGACTCGCCTTCTTCATTATACATAACTTCTACTGTTTGATGGAAGTGATTGAACCCAGGACCATAAAATTCAATTTCATCGCCTACACTAAAATGATTTCTTTGACGAATTGTTGCGACTTTTGTTTTAGAATCATATGCCATCACTTCCCCGATAAATTTATATTGAGGGATCTTGCGGCGTTCTCCGAATAATTGTTCTTCGTCGGTCGGCACATGATAGTAAAAACCCGTTGAAAGTTCTCTTTGTGCCACTTTCCAGAGTTCATCGATCCATTCTTGTTTGCATTCATAATTTTCAGGATCTTCCATATACGTATCAACAGCTTTTTTATACACATTCGCCACAGTTGAAACGTAGTGAATTGATTTCATTCGTCCCTCGATTTTAAAACTATCGACACCATTTTGGATCAATTCAGGAATATGCTGGATCATCGCCATATCAACCGCACTCATTGAAAACTCTTCTTCAACTTCACCTTTGTCTGTTAAGCTTGTACGTTCAGCGCCAAAAGGCATATCATAAAGCTCATATTTCCAACGGCAAGATTGTGAACAACCTCCGCGATTAGCGTCACGCATCGACATATGATTCGACAACGTACATCTACCTGAATAAGAAATACACATTGCACCATGAATAAACGCTTCGATCTCAACATCCGTATTTTTACGGATTTCTGCTACTTCATCCATCGATACTTCCCGCGCTAAAACAACACGTTCTAATCCTTCGTTTTTCCAAAACTCTAATGTTTCATAATTGGTCGCTGAAGCTTGTGTAGATAAATGGATCGGCAAGCCAGGTGCTTCTGCTGCACAAATTTCAATCAAGGCTGGATCAGAAACGATTACGGCTGAAATACCAATATCACGAATTTCCCTAAAAAAGTCTCCTGCTCCTTCTTGATTCCCTTCATGCGTGACCATATTTGCTGCCACGTATACTTTTGCCCCATGTTCGTTAGCAAATGCTACACCTTCGATCATATCTTCTTTTGTGAAATTCCCTGCACGACTGCGCAAACCATAAGCATTTCCGCCAATGTATACCGCATCTGCTCCATAATGAATGGCTGTTTTTAGTTTTTCTAGCGTCCCTGCTGGTGCTAAGACCTCAGGACGCTTCAATGTTCGTTCGTTTGTCATGTGTTTTTTCTCCTTATTTTATCTCGTCTGGATCTAAATCAAAGAATCCGATATCTAAACCACGGTTTTCTGGATGTAAAGCTTCGATTTGATCAATTGCTTTTTGTGCCTGCTCACTCGACCAAAGACCTGTTTTGATTTTTTCTTTTGCATCTACAAATTGTTTGGCTACTTTTACAAAATTTTCACCTGGCGCATAGATCCCATCTAGTTTCCACTTTGTGTAATTATGCTCATGAAGTTTGTCCAGTTCACCAATTAAATTTACATCATTATCCGCAAAAATATGCGTGCCGTGGCTGTCTTCATAAATCGAATAGTGTGTCTCTTCTTTTTTAGGTTCTGATATAAACAAACCACGCTCTTTGCCTGCTGACTCATCATTTTTAGTGAAATTATAGTAGTTTTGCAGCAAAGGGCGCTTTGATTGATGAATGCATGTGGCGCCATACACAAGAACTTCAGCTGGAACCATCAAGTTTTCCTTCATCGCTTTCATTTCTTCAAAAGGAACTTCACGCGCCAATACTGCACCCGTTGCTCCACGTTTGGCCCAAAAATTGATTTGGCGAGAGCTAGTCACTAAGGTTTCGCCATCGTAAATATAGGGAATATCGATTCCATCACGTTGCATTACAAATACAACTCCTGGATCACCAACTGTTACTTGATCTACTTGAATTTCTTGTAAAAAAGCCAAATATTCCGGAACCTTTTTCATTTTTTCAGGATGCATGATACCATTCAATGCAATCGTTACTTTTTTATCGACCTCGTGCGCTTTTTCGGTAATAGTTCGCTGTTCTTCACGAGAAAATGACGTCGGCAAACGTAATCCAAACATCTCTTCTCCAATGTATAATGTGTCTACTCCTACTGCTAACAATGCCTCTGCTTGTTCAATCGACTCAGCAGTCGCAATAAGTTCAATCATTTTATATCCTCCTTTGAAAGCTGAGCAGGCTGTTCAGTCCTCGAATAATTAATATATCTTGTAGCTTTTTCTATAGTCTTCTAACAACTGTTTTATAGTAGCATAGGTTCACAAACTTTCCAATAGTCTCTCTATATTTTAACGTTCATTTTTCACAAAATAAATAACTTTATTCTAGTTTTACTAAAGTAAAAAAGCTGTACAAAACAGATTCGTTTTGCACAGCGAATTATTGATTTTTTTGATTAAATTGTTTGTAATACTTGTTCAGGTTTAGGCGACTTAACAGTCAACGTTATTTTGCCTTTACTTGCACCGATCGTTACTTTATCACCCAGATGGATTTGACCAGAAAGTAATGCCTCGCTTAAACGATCCTCGACCTCTTTTTGTAATGCTCGACGAATTGGTCGTGCACCATACTCTGGATCAAACCCAACTTTTCCAATCACTTCAATGGCTGCTGCTGTGATCTTCACATTGACATCTTGCGCTCTCAAACGCTTAACGATAGATTTGCTCATGATTTTCACGATTTCGTGGATTTCTTCTTGATCCAATGAACGGAAGACAACTGTTTCATCCACACGGTTCAAGAATTCTGGACGGAATGCTTTTTTCAATTCTTCCATGATTCGTTTTTGCATCGCATCGTAGTCTTTTGTCAGATCTTTTACATTAAAACCGACATTTTTTTCTTCACGAATCGCTGTTGCCCCAATATTTGACGTCATGATCAAAATTGTATTTCTAAAGTCCACTTTACGCCCTTTAGAATCAGTTAAATGACCATCATCCAGTACTTGTAACAGAATATTGAAGACATCTGGATGAGCTTTTTCTACTTCATCCAATAAAATGACAGAATATGGTTTTTGACGGATTTTTTCAGTTAACTGTCCGCCTTCTTCATAACCCACATATCCTGGAGGAGAACCAATCAAACGGCTCGTGCTATATTTTTCCATAAATTCAGACATATCCACACGAACAAGGGCGTCCTCACTACCAAACATTGTTTCAGCTAATGCTTTTGCAAGCTCTGTTTTACCTACACCTGTTGGGCCTAAGAACATGAATGATCCAATGGGTCTATCTGGATCTTTTAACCCGCTACGAGCTCTACGAATCGCACGTGACACGGCTTGAACAGCTTCCTCTTGACCAACTACGCGATGATGTAGAATACTTTCTAATTCAAGCAAACGTTCACTTTCCTTTTTCTCTAACTGTTGTAACGGCACGCCAGTCCATTGTGAGACAACATTCGCAACATCTTGCTCCGTCACTTGATTCGCATAGCCGGAAGCTTCTTTTTGTTCTAATAATAGAATGTTTTCTAATTTACGTGCTAGTTTTTTTTCTTTTTGGCGTAGTCTTGCTGCACTTTCAAAAGACTGTGATTGAATCGCTTCTTCTTTTTCTTGAACTAAACGAGCGATTTCCACGCGTAAATTATTGATTTCAGAGGGTTCATCTGCCAAATCTAAACGAACTTTAGCCGAAGACTCATCCATCAGATCGATTGCTTTGTCTGGTAATTGGCGAGAATTAATGTATCGTACAGATAATTGAACTGCCGCATGTAGCGCATCATCTGTGATTTCCACACCGTGATGTTCTTCATAACGAGAGCGTAAACCCTTTAGAATTTCTTCTGCTTCTTCCGGCGTTGGCTCATCGACTTGCACACGAGCAAAACGACGTTCTAATGCTGAATCTTTTTCGATATATTTTTGGTATTCATCTAGTGTTGTTGCACCGATCGTTTGCAATTCTCCTCTTGCAAGGGCTGGTTTTAAAATATTCGATGCATCGATCGCACCTTCAGCACCACCTGCACCAATTAAGGTATGCAATTCATCAATAAATAAAATCACTTCGCCATCTTGATAAATTTCATCGATTACTTTTTTTAGTCGATCTTCAAATTCACCGCGATACTTGGTACCGGCAACTAAGGCACCCATATCCAACATCATTAAGCGTTTTTCCAACATATCCTCAGGAACTTCAGCGTTCACAATTTTTTGAGCTAGTCCTTCAGCAATGGCAGTCTTACCAACACCAGGTTCACCAACTAAAACAGGATTGTTCTTCGTACGACGACTTAGAATTTGGATTAATCGTCTAACCTCTTGCGAACGCCCGACTACAGGATCTAAATCATTTTCACGCGCTAATTTTGTTAAATCACGCGCTAATGAATCCAAGGTTGGTGTTCCTTTTGGCGCAGCTTTTTGAGCTTGATTATTACGACGACGCCCTACATTCCCACTCATTTGTGGATCAGTAATGCCTATTTTCTTCATCAATAACTGACGCATCTTAGACAAACTTAACCCTAAATTTAATAAAATACGTGCAGCCAATATATCTTCATCTCTTAATAAACCAAGTAGGATATGTTCTGTTCCAATATTTGGCGCGCCTAAACGTTTCGCTTCATCGCCTGCATAAGCAAAAATTTGTTTTGCACGAGGAGAATAAGGTAAATAGGCACCTTTAGGATATCCTTTAACGGTTCCATAGCCAGTTACGTGCTCTATTTCTTCACGAATATCATTTTTATCAACGTCCAACTGACGCAATGATTTCCCTGCAATTCCATTCGGTTCTAAGACTAGTGCTAATAATAAATGTTCAGACCCCACAGATTGATGTCTAAAATATTTTGCTTCTTCTTGTGCAATAGCTAATACCGCCTTGGCACTTTCTGTAAATAATTCGTCCATACTATCATTCCTCCTCGTAACTCAAACGTTCTAAAAATGAATGCATTAATTGAGCACGTAAATAATCTTCATTTGAGCCCGCTTTGCCTAAAACTGTTTTTCCAAGAACAGACAACATCAGATTTCCTTCTCTTTTGGTAATAACTTCTTCTTCATACAACTTTTGCACAAAAATTAGTGCATCTTTTTCCGAAAGTTCACTCCCAGTAAATTGGGCTATTTGCTTTAGTAGTTGATCACTATCAGAAATTTGTACTTTAGCGATCCTAATATATCCACCACCACCACGTTTACTTTCAACAGAATAGCCTCGTTGAATCGTAAAGCGTGTATTGATAACATAATTAATCTGGGAGGGAACACAATTGAATAAGTGAGCCATCTCGGCTCTACGAATCTCAATTTTACTGCTTTCTTCAAGAATTTTTTTTAAATATGCCTCTATTAAATCCGAAGTATTTTGATTACTCATCACACTCATCCTTTTCCCTTGACTAATACTGACCTTAATTATACATAATTTCAAGTGTTTAATAAAGAAGAATGCCCGAATTGATAAGAAAAGGTAAATACATTGAACTAGCTAATTATTCAAATGAACAAAAAAGAACAGAGTAATCACTCTGTTCTTTAAATCGGGAAGACAGGATTCGAACCTGCGACCCCTTGGTCCCAAACCAAGTGCTCTACCAAGCTGAGCTACTTCCCGTAGCTAAATAATAAAAAAAAGACTAAACGCTTAAAAGGAACTAATACTCACTACCTTCTAAATCGCAGTCAAACATTTCAACTATGCACCCAAAGGGAGTCGAACCCCTAACCTCTTGATTCGTAGTCAAGCACTCTATCCAGTTGAGCTATGGGTGCTTTATACTTTTCAACCCCTATTCTGTCAATTTCACAATTGCCATTCATAGTGTTTCAAAGCAATGCCGAGGACCGGAATCGAACCGGTACGGTGATCACTCACCGCAGGATTTTAAGTCCTGTGCGTCTGCCAGTTCCGCCACCCCGGCGTTTTGAAAAGGCTAAGCGGAAAACGGGGTTCGAACCCGCGACCCCCACCTTGGCAAGGTGGTGCTCTACCACTGAGCTATTTCCGCAGTTTGGATGCCGGCTAAAGGATTTGAACCCTCGACCCTCTGATTACAAATCAGATGCTCTACCAACTGAGCTAAGCCGGCGTTATAATCGCCTAGTAATAAAACGAGACTAAAGATGCGGGTGAAGGGACTTGAACCCCCACGCCGTAAGGCGCTAGATCCTAAATCTAGTGCGTCTGCCAATTCCGCCACACCCGCAAAATATTTCTATGAGCCGTGCAGGGCTCGAACCTGCGACCCTCTGATTAAAAGTCAGATGCTCTACCAACTGAGCTAACGGCTCAAAAAATGGAGGTTGACGGGATCGAACCGCCGACCCCCTGCTTGTAAGGCAGGTGCTCTCCCAGCTGAGCTAAACCTCCAAGACAACACTTTAGCGTGGCGACGTCCTACTCTCACAAAGGGAAACCCTTCACTACAATCGGCGCTAAGAAGCTTAACTTCTGTGTTCGGCATGGGAACAGGTGTATCCTTCTCGCTATCGCCACCACACTGGGTGTTGTTGCTATTTAATTGAGTGCTTTTTATTCACTCAAAACTGGATTGAAGTAGTAATCAAACAGCCCGAAATACTTTTTTATTTCGTTTCTTTGGTTAAGTCCTCGACCGATTAGTATTGGTCCGCTCCGTACATCACTGCACTTCCACTTCCAACCTATCTACCTGATCATCTCTCAGGGGTCTTACTTTCTTAAAGAAATGGGAAATCTCATCTTGAGGTGGGCTTCACACTTAGATGCTTTCAGCGTTTATCCCTTCCCTACATAGCTACCCAGCAATGCCCTTGGCAGAACAACTGGTACACCAGCGGTAAGTCCATCCCGGTCCTCTCGTACTAAGGACAGCTCCTCTCAAATTTCCAACGCCCGCGACGGATAGGGACCGAACTGTCTCACGACGTTCTGAACCCAGCTCGCGTGCCGCTTTAATGGGCGAACAGCCCAACCCTTGGGACCGACTACAGCCCCAGGATGCGACGAGCCGACATCGAGGTGCCAAACCTCCCCGTCGATGTGGACTCTTGGGGGAGATAAGCCTGTTATCCCCAGGGTAGCTTTTATCCGTTGAGCGATGGCCCTTCCATGCGGAACCACCGGATCACTAAGCCCGACTTTCGTCCCTGCTCGACTTGTAAGTCTCGCAGTCAAGCTCCCTTCTGCCTTTACACTCTGCGAATGATTTCCAACCATTCTGAGGGAACCTTTGGGCGCCTCCGTTACTCTTTAGGAGGCGACCGCCCCAGTCAAACTGCCCACCTGACACTGTCTCCCACCACGATAAGTGGTGCGGGTTAGAGGGTTCATAACACAAGGGTAGTATCCCACCAGCGCCTCCACCGAAACTAGCGTTCCGGGTTCATCGGCTCCTACCTATCCTGTACATGTGGTACAAACACTCAATATCAAGCTACAGTAAAGCTCCATGGGGTCTTTCCGTCCTGTCGCGGGTAACCTGCATCTTCACAGGTACTAAAATTTCACCGAGTCTCTCGTTGAGACAGTGCCCAAATCGTTACGCCTTTCGTGCGGGTCGGAACTTACCCGACAAGGAATTTCGCTACCTTAGGACCGTTATAGTTACGGCCGCCGTTTACTGGGGCTTCAATTCTGAGCTTCGCCGAAGCTAACCCATCCTCTTAACCTTCCAGCACCGGGCAGGCGTCAGCCCCTATACTTCATCTTTCGATTTTGCAGAGACCTGTGTTTTTGATAAACAGTCGCTTGGGCCTATTCACTGCGGCTGACCGAAGTCAGCACCCCTTCTCCCGAAGTTACGGGGTCATTTTGCCGAGTTCCTTAACGAGAGTTCGCTCGCTCACCTTAGGATACTCTCCTCGACTACCTGTGTCGGTTTACGGTACGGGCAGTTGTTTTCTCACTAGAAGCTTTTCTTGACAGTGTGACATCAGGAACTTCGGTACTATTATTTCCCTCCCCATCACAGCTTGTCCGTACAGAGTAAAGCATTTGACTCTACTCAAGACTTACTGCTTGGACATGCACTTCCAGTCGCATGCATTCCTTAGCCTCCTGCGTCCCTCCATTGCTCAAACAAAAACAACTGGTACAGGAATATCAACCTGTTGTCCATCGCCTACGCCTTTCGGCCTCGGCTTAGGTCCCGACTAACCCTGGGCGGACGAGCCTTCCCCAGGAAACCTTAGTCATACGGTGGACGGGATTCTCACCCGTCTTTCGCTACTCATACCGGCATTCTCACTTCTAAGCGCTCCAGCCGTCCTCACGATCGACCTTCAACGCCCTTAGAACGCTCTCCTACCATTACACCAGAGGTGTAATCCACAGCTTCGGTAATATGTTTAGCCCCGGTACATTTTCGGCGCAGGGTCACTCGACTAGTGAGCTATTACGCACTCTTTAAATGGTGGCTGCTTCTGAGCCAACATCCTAGTTGTCTGTGCAACCCCACATCCTTTTCCACTTAACATATATTTTGGGACCTTAGCTGGTGGTCTGGGCTGTTTCCCTTTCGACTACGGATCTTATCACTCGCAGTCTGACTCCCGGATATAAATGAATGGCATTCGGAGTTTATCTGAATTCGGTAACCCGAGATGGGCCCCTAGTCCAAACAGTGCTCTACCTCCATCATTCTTAATTCCGAGGCTAGCCCTAAAGCTATTTCGGAGAGAACCAGCTATCTCCAAGTTCGTTTGGAATTTCTCCGCTACCCACAGCTCATCCCCGCACTTTTCAACGTACGTGGGTTCGGTCCTCCAGTGCGTTTTACCACACCTTCAACCTGGCCATGGGTAGATCACATGGTTTCGGGTCTACGACTACATACTCATTCGCCCTATTCAGACTCGCTTTCGCTGCGGCTCCGGCTCTTCACCTTAACCTCGCATGCAATCGTAACTCGCCGGTTCATTCTACAAAAGGCACGCCATTACCCATTAACGGGCTTTGACTTGTTGTAGGCACACGGTTTCAGGATCTATTTCACTCCCCTTCCGGGGTGCTTTTCACCTTTCCCTCACGGTACTGGTTCACTATCGGTCATTAGGGAGTATTTAGCCTTGCGGGATGGTCCCCGCGGATTCCGACGGAATTTCTCGTGTTCCGCCGTACTCAGGATCCTCCTAGGTGTTGCCAACATTTCGTCTACGGGGCTATTACCCACTTTGGCGAACCTTTCCAAGTTCTTCGACTATCTTGACAGACTACCACAACGGAGTCCTACAACCCCAACAAGCAAGCTTGTTGGTTTGGGCTTTTCCCGTTTCGCTCGCCGCTACTCAGGGAATCGAATTTTCTTTCTCTTCCTGCAGGTACTTAGATGTTTCAGTTCTCTGCGTCTACCTCTAACCAGCTATGTATTCACTGGAAAGTAACATCCTATAAAAGATGCTGGGTTTCCCCATTCGGAAATCTCTGGATCATAGCTCACTTACAGCTCCCCAAAGCATATCGGTGTTAGTCCCGTCCTTCATCGGCTCCTAATGCCAAGGCATCCACCGTGCGCCCTTATTCACTTAACCTTATGATCTTACGATCAATTGTTTGGTTCGTTTCTCTAGCGATAGAGGCGTCACCAATAAAATAAGCTTCGAACAGTTAATTAACTCTTCAACGCGGTGTTCTCGGTTTGTTTTGATTACTTTTTTACTTCAATATCCAGTTTTCAATGAACAATTCGTTTGAGAGAAACATTATAAGAAAAAAGATAATCAAACGATTAACTTTTTTGATAAACGTAAACCTCTCAAAACTGAACAAAGTATCGACGAATGTGTAAGTTTCCGTAATATTCCTTAGAAAGGAGGTGATCCAGCCGCACCTTCCGATACGGCTACCTTGTTACGACTTCACCCCAATCATCTATCCCACCTTAGGCGGCTGGCTCCACAAGGGTTACCTCACCGACTTCGGGTGTTACAAACTTTCGTGGTGTGACGGGCGGTGTGTACAAGGCCCGGGAACGTATTCACCGCGGCGTGCTGATCCGCGATTACTAGCGATTCCGGCTTCATGTAGGCGAGTTGCAGCCTACAATCCGAACTGAGAGAAGCTTTAAGAGATTTGCATGACCTCGCGGTCTAGCGACTCGTTGTACTTCCCATTGTAGCACGTGTGTAGCCCAGGTCATAAGGGGCATGATGATTTGACGTCATCCCCACCTTCCTCCGGTTTGTCACCGGCAGTCTCGCTAGAGTGCCCAACTGAATGATGGCAACTAACAATAAGGGTTGCGCTCGTTGCGGGACTTAACCCAACATCTCACGACACGAGCTGACGACAACCATGCACCACCTGTCACTTTGTCCCCGAAGGGAAAGCTCGATCTCTCGAGTGGTCAAAGGATGTCAAGACCTGGTAAGGTTCTTCGCGTTGCTTCGAATTAAACCACATGCTCCACCGCTTGTGCGGGCCCCCGTCAATTCCTTTGAGTTTCAACCTTGCGGTCGTACTCCCCAGGCGGAGTGCTTAATGCGTTAGCTGCAGCACTGAAGGGCGGAAACCCTCCAACACTTAGCACTCATCGTTTACGGCGTGGACTACCAGGGTATCTAATCCTGTTTGCTCCCCACGCTTTCGAGCCTCAGCGTCAGTTACAGACCAGAGAGTCGCCTTCGCCACTGGTGTTCCTCCATATATCTACGCATTTCACCGCTACACATGGAATTCCACTCTCCTCTTCTGCACTCAAGTCTCCCAGTTTCCAATGACCCTCCCCGGTTGAGCCGGGGGCTTTCACATCAGACTTAAGAAACCGCCTGCGCTCGCTTTACGCCCAATAAATCCGGACAACGCTTGCCACCTACGTATTACCGCGGCTGCTGGCACGTAGTTAGCCGTGGCTTTCTGGTTAGATACCGTCAAGGCAAGAGCAGTTACTCTCCTACTTGTTCTTCTCTAACAACAGAGTTTTACGATCCGAAAACCTTCTTCACTCACGCGGCGTTGCTCGGTCAGACTTTCGTCCATTGCCGAAGATTCCCTACTGCTGCCTCCCGTAGGAGTCTGGGCCGTGTCTCAGTCCCAGTGTGGCCGATCACCCTCTCAGGTCGGCTATGCATCATGGCCTTGGTGAGCCGTTACCTCACCAACTAGCTAATGCACCGCGGGTCCATCCATCAGTGACACCCGAAAGCGTCTTTCAAATCTACACCATGCGGTGTTGACTATTATGCGGTATTAGCACCTGTTTCCAAGTGTTATCCCCCTCTGATGGGTAGGTTACCCACGTGTTACTCACCCGTCCGCCACTCCTCTTTTCAAATGAGTGCAAGCACTCGGTAGAAAAGAAGCGTTCGACTTGCATGTATTAGGCACGCCGCCAGCGTTCGTCCTGAGCCAGGATCAAACTCTCATAATAAAAGTTGAACACAATCCGAAGATTGTTAAGCTCATTTGGTTGCTAGCATATTGCTTCGCTTTGTTAAAAATTGTTGTTTGTTTTTACCGTTGTAAAAACAACCTACACATTTGGTTCGTCTTACTTTGTTCAGTTTTCAAAGGTCTACTGTGTTACCTCGCAGCAACTTTTATATCATATCAAATCTCTGATTCGATGTCAACACTTTTTCAAAAAAAGTTTCAAAGTTTTTTTCTGCTTGATGTTATCGAATGTTTTGCGACAACTTCATTAGTTTATCAGGTTGTTTGTTATTTGTCAACAACTTTCTTCCTGATTTTTCAAGTTTTTTTAGAACCTGAAACGTTATTCTACTTTTGTCATTCGGCGTATTTCATCAGTGCCTTGCGACAAGATATAATATACCAAGTTTCTAAGCTTAGGTCAACTAATATTTGCACTTTTTTTCAACTTTTTTACGTTGCCGATTATTTTGTCATTTCCGTTCTTTATTGTTCGTTTCTAGACTGAAAAAGTAAGTTTTTTCGGCTATTTCTTAATTTTCGATAACATTTTCTAAGTTTCCCGTAATTTCTACTTGTTTTTGTCAATTTTTCTATTTTTTTGTTAGAATAAGAAAGAAGGATTCTACTATTTTATGGAGGAAATAAACGATATGAAAATTTTAGTTGCTGATGATGATAAAGAGATCGTAGAACTACTGAGTATTTATATTCACAATGAAGGGTATGAAGTTGTTAAAGCTTACGATGGAAAAGAAGCTTTATCTAAGATTCGAACAATTTCAAATGTTGATTTACTTATCTTAGATATCATGATGCCAATTATGGATGGCATGCAAGTAGTTAAGGAATTACGCAAAGAATCTCAAATTCCTATTATTATGCTAACTGCTAAAACTACTGATATGGATAAAATTAAAGGTTTAGTGGCAGGCGCTGATGACTACGTCACAAAACCATTTAATCCATTAGAAGTAATGGCTCGCGTTAAGTCTATCTTAAGACGTAGCCAAATGCAGCTCAAAGCGGATGAACCTGATGTACTTGAAATAGGCTCGTTGATTATTAACAAGGATTCCCACGAAGTAAAAACAGTCGAAGGAAAAGAAATTCAATTAACTGCATTGGAATTCGGGATTTTATATCTATTAGCTAGTCATCCGAATCGCGTTTTTAGTGCTGATGAAATTTTTGAACGTGTGTGGCAACAAGAAAGTATTGTTTCTGCAAAAACAGTCATGGTTCATGTAAGTCACTTGAGAGATAAGATAGAAGACGCAACTGGTGGAGAAAAAGTTATTCAAACAGTTTGGGGAGTTGGATATAAGATCGATGCTCGTTAGACAAAAGAAAATTGAAAAACAAAAAAGAATCACCTTAACATCAAAGGAAATTAGTGAATTACTCGCTGAAGGAATCGTCACGATTATCCTGTTACTTCTATTAAATGTCTCGATTACGGTTATTCTTAGCGGCAATCAAACATTACAAGGTATTATCTGGGCAACTAAAGGTGCTTTTGCAACAGAGCTAAATACAGATTTATTTTGGAGTTTGAGTAAATTTGTTATTCCTATCTTTTTTATAGTGGACGTTGCTGTGTTGTACTGGCGTTTGATTCGTCGTTATCGTCAAATGCAATTGCGCCACATTATTAGTGAGTTGCATTACATTGCTGATGGTAATTACGACCACCGTATTCCATTTGAGCTAAGTGGTGATTTAGCAAAAGTTGTTACTAGTATCAACGGTTTAGTTGATAGCACCGTTGCGGCAATTGAGGACGAACGTAAAATAGAAAAATCAAAAGACGAACTGATCACAAATGTTAGTCATGATATTAGAACGCCTTTAACTTCTATTATAGGTTATTTAGGTTTGATTGAGGATCGACAATTTCATAACGAAGAAGATTTGCTGAAGTATACACATACAGCTTACGTAAAAGCGAAACAAATGAAATTGCTTGTTGATGATCTTTTTGAATATACAAAAGTTCGTCAGCCCTCAGTTCCTATCAATACGATTAGTTTTGATATGGCGCAATTAATTGAACAACTTGCTGCTGATTTTGAGCTGGAGGCAGATAAAAACGACATGACGATTCAAGTTAATGCTAATCCGCCATCGATAAAAATGGATGGTGACACAGAAAAACTAGTTCGTGTCTTCAACAATCTACTATCAAATGCACTTAAATACGGTAAGGGTGGGAAAAATATCGTCATTGACGTAGAGAAGGTTGGGACAGAAGCTGTAATCTCGGTTAGAAACGATGGTCCTCCAATTCCAAAAAAATCTTTAGATCAATTATTTGATCGTTTCTACCGTGTGGAAGAATCACGTTCCCAAGAAACAGGTGGAACAGGTCTTGGTTTGGCTATTGCACAAAGCATTATTGCATTACATGGAGGATATATCTATGCAACATCTGATAATCATTGGACCTCTTTTATTATTCATTTGCCTTTGAAGAGAAATTGATTTACTAAGGTTGACATCCAAACAAAAGTTTTGTATCCTAGTGACAAGCAAAGAGAAAAAGTATTTATAGTGCTGAATCAAAGAGAGTTTGCGGTGGTGAGAGCAAATATTCTACTATAAAGAAGTCCGTCTCTGTTCCTTGCGTTTAACGAAATAAGTTAAACCGGTCACAGCCGTTATCTGTATTACAAGTGCAGCTTTAAGCTGAACTTGGGTGGTACCGCGAAATTCAAGTCATTTCGTCCCAAGAAATTTTTTCTAGGGATGGAGTGGCTTTTTATTTTATTTCAATGTTATCTAGCTACATGGTCTAGCCCATCACGCTTTTAAACTTAAGGAGGAGTAATTATGTTAGATGTAAAAATGATTCGTCAAAATTTTGATGCTGTTCAAGCAAAATTGAAAACCCGTGGTGTAAAGGAAGAGGTATTAATAGAATTCTTGCGTTTAGATGAAAGCCGTCGGAATTTATTAGTAAAATCAGAAGAGCTAAAAAAATATCGGAATGATGTTTCTGCCGAAATCGCACAGTTAAAACGAAATAAAGAAGATGCCACTGCCAAGATTACTGAAATGAAAGAAGTTGGTGGCAAGATCAAATCCATGGACACTGAAATCGAAGAGATTGATACAAAACTTCATGAAATTTCTACAACATTACCGAATCTTCCTCATGATTCAGTACCTATCGGGGCAGATGAAGACGATAATGTTGAAGTACGCCGTTGGAGCGAGCCTAGAAATTTTGCTTTTGAACCGAAACCTCATTGGGATGTAGCAGAAAATCTGGATATTCTTGATTTTGAGCGTGGAGCAAAAGTCTCTGGAAGTCGTTTTGTCTACTATAAAGGATTAGGTGCCAGATTAGAGCGTGCATTGTACAACTTTATGCTGGATATGCACGTTTATGACCATGGTTATACCGAAATGATGACCCCTTATATCGTAAACAGCAACTCTATGTTTGGTACTGGTCAATTTCCAAAATTCAAAGAAGACGTTTTTCAACTAGATGGAACCGATATGACATTGATCCCAACGGCTGAGGTTCCTTTGACAAACTATTATAATAACGAAATTTTAGATAGTAAAGATTTACCTATCTATTTTACAGCACTTAGTCCATCTTTCCGTTCTGAAGCTGGAAGTGCCGGTCGCGATACGAGAGGCTTGATTCGTCTGCATCAATTCAACAAAGTAGAAATGGTGAAATTCAGTGATGCAGAACATTCTTATGAAGAATTAGAAAAAATGACGGCAAATGCAGAAGATATTTTACAAAAATTGAATTTACCTTATCGCGTCCTGTCGCTAGCAACAGGCGATATGGGCTTCTCTGCTGCAAAAACGTATGACTTAGAAGTCTGGATCCCAGCTCAAAATGCTTATCGTGAAATTAGTTCTTGTTCAAACTGTGAAGATTTTCAAGCTCGTCGTGCAATGATCCGCTACCGTGATGAAAATGACAAAGTACAATATGCTCATACGCTAAATGGGTCTGGTTTGGCTGTAGGTCGGACAGTTGCAGCTATCTTAGAAAATTATCAAAATGAAGACGGAACAGTAACCATTCCAGAAGTTTTGATTCCATACATGGGTAACTTGAAATTAATTAGATAAATAAAAAAATTACTAATTTATTTCTAAGGCTGTTGAAAGTCCTAAACGAGCATGATACATTTATATTAAATTTATAAATAAAAAGGATCAAACGTTATGGACAAAAGTAATCACTCACGAGGAACCCGAAAAAGTCGGCGCAAAAAAAATAAGTGTAGTTTTTCAAAAAAAATGGCTTTTACGGCAGTTTGCGCACTTTCATTCATTTTAATCTGCGGTGGCGTTTATGCAACCTACGCTATACAGCATGACTCCAATGAAGCAAACAAAGTGGAAGATGAACGGCAATATAAACAAAAAGAGGCCTTATTATTAGAAAAAATTCGGACATCTCAAAATCAAGAAGACTTTGAGACTATGGAGCAAGAAAAAATAGATGGTAGCATCCAAACACTTGTTTATGAACCCGTCGCAGCTGACTTTATTCCTCAATTATCAACTATCAAAACCGAGTTGACCGCTTTGATAGCCACTGCTCAAAGGAACAGTCCTAAAGAAGCTACAATTAAATTCGTCGGTTATGTGAAAACTGAAAAAATTAATGAACAGTTGATCGGTTATCAACCCGTTGTTGAAACCTATACTTGGGATCGAAAAAAAGCTGATTGGTCCGAGAAAACTGAAAAGGGGAAAAATACTGCATTTGTTAATCAAAAAACAAAGAAACCGTTAAGCTTGCTTGATATTTTTATGAGTGAAGCGAATGTTTTAGCTATTCAGCAAGTCATTCAGCAAAAATTACTCTCTGAAAGCCCAGACGGAAATGCCATTATCGATGGTATTCTCAACATGCCGAGCATTTCTTTAGAGGGAACTTCCTTTACTTATTATTCCGACAAAATCAGTTTAGCCTTACCAGAAAATCCAACTAGCAAAAAAGAAATTACATTGTCTTATAAAGAAATTGCTGGCTACGTAAATCCTGAGTTTGTTGGTGCTTCGTCTATTAAAGATGCCTTACCTGAACCTTTAGCTCCAGATAAAAAGTACATTTCACTAACATTTGATGATGGTCCAAACCCTGAAACAACACCTAAAATTTTAGATATCTTAAAAGAAAAAGGCGTCAAAGCTACATTCTTTATGCTTGGGCAAAATGTTGTAAAACATGAATCACTCGTTAAACGAGTAGCGGTAGAAGGGCATGAAGTAGCTAGCCATTCTTATTCACATCCTCAATTGACTGGAGTCGACGCACAAAAAGTGAAAGAAGAAGTGCAGAATACAGACAAAGCCATCTACCATGCTATCGGCAAACTCCCAACTGATTTTAGACCGCCTTATGGGGCTATAAATAAAGATGTAGCAGCAATCATTGGTAAACCGATCATTCAATGGTCTGTCGATTCGCAAGATTGGCAAAGTCATGACGCACAAAAGATCATTAAACGTATCGATGATACAGCTTACAATGATACAATCGTCTTGATGCATGATATTCATCCAGATACAGTGGATGCTGTATCAACTGTGATCGACCACTTACGTGGAGAAGGTTATGAGATTTTACCTTCTAAAGAATTATTAGGAAAAAAAGCCAAACCACTCCATATGTATTATGGTTCCAAAGATGAACGTCCCGTTCAATAAATATAAAAACTTCCGATGCCTATGCGACATCGGAAGTTTTTATATTTATCTCGATTTATTGTTCTACAGAGTAATTAGGCGCTTCTTTTGTAATTTGCACATCATGAGGATGAGATTCTTTCAATCCATTCCCACTCATTTGAATGAACTGTGCTTCTTCACGCAGTTGTTTTAAGTTTGCCGCACCGACATATCCCATACCTGATTTTAATCCACCAATTAACTGAAAAACAATATCTGATACACTGCCTTTATAAGCAACACGGCCTTCAATACCTTCTGGAACTAGTTTATTAGCTTCATTGACACCGCCTTGGAAATAACGGTCACTTGAACCTTTTTCCATTGCGCCTAACGAACCCATTCCCCGATATGTTTTAAAACGACGGCCTTGATAAATTTCAAATTCACCTGGTGATTCATCTGTTCCCGCCAACATACTACCTAACATAACTGCATGTCCACCAGCAGCTAAAGCTTTCACGATATCACCTGAATACTTGATCCCGCCATCAGCGATAATTGCCTTACCATATTTACGCGCAACAGAAGCCGCATCATAGATAGCTGTTAATTGAGGAACACCCACACCTGCAACAACACGAGTTGTACAAATAGAACCAGGTCCGATCCCAACCTTAACCACATCCACACCTACATCATAAAGTGCTTTAGCACCTTCAGCTGTTGCGATATTTCCAGCAATTAATGTTGCGTCTGGGAATGTATCACGAATTTCTTTGATCTTACGAATCACACCTGCACTATGACCATGAGCTGTATCGATAATGATTGCATCAACGCCTGCATCTAATAAAGCTTCCGCACGTTCAAATGTATCACTTGTCACGCCAACTGCCGCAGCGACTAGTAAACGGCCATGCTCATCTTTTGCTGCATTTGGAAATTCTATTACTTTTTCAATATCTTTGATTGTGATCAAGCCACTTAAGCGGTTGTTTTCATCAACAATCGGTAGTTTTTCGATTTTATGTTTTTGTAAAATCTTTTCAGCATCTTTTAGAGAAGTACCAACTGGGGCAGTAACTAAGTTGTCTTTTGTCATTACTTCGTCGATCTTCATTTGATAATCTGTTACAAATCGCATATCACGGTTCGTAATGATGCCAACTAATTTACGGTTGTCCATCGTTTCTACGATGGGTACTCCGCTAATACGGTATTTACTCATCAGATTTTCAGCATCTGCGACTAAATTCGTTGGTGTTAAGAAAAATGGATCGATGATCACGCCACTTTCAGAGCGTTTTACTTTACGAACTTCATCTGCTTGTTGGGCGATACTCATATTTTTATGAATAACACCTAAACCGCCTTGTCGAGCCATTGAAATTGCCATTTTACTATCTGTTACTGTATCCATACTTGCACTGATTAGAGGAATATTCAACTTAATATTTTTTGCAAGTTGGATACTCATATCTACTTCATTGGGTAATACATAACTCTCTGCTGGAATCAATAAAACATCATCAAATGTAAGACCTTTTTTCTCGAATTTTGTTTCCCAGTTAGACATTTTCCAGACCACTCCTCTATCTTAATTTTATATAAGAAAATAACAGATAATAAAAAAGAAGTCAACCGCATTTCCCTGTTTACAGAGATTTTCTTTTCGTCCCTCGAAACATGAGCATATTCTCATTTTTTTGTTATCAAAATAAAAGGATAACTACGGTTATTTCTTTGCTTTCCATTCCTTATTATTATGGTAACGTGCTGAAACTTTTCTTTCAAACATGAACCCTTTCATTTTTAAACTAATAAGCAATTTATCTATAACTAAAAAAGCCAAAAAAGGGAGTGGTACAAAATGAAATACACTTTTGTTTCACACCCTGAACGCGAATAGACATTGGAAGCAGAAATGACCACTACACTTCGTTTCGATCTCATTAACTTCTATGCATGAGACACGCTAAAGTTAAACGCTTCCCAGCCTCTCTTTTTCTACATTATTCCTTAACGCGCCAAACTACTACGCATATTGTATTTTTTCTTTAATAAGTAACGAGTACCTATAGAAATTCCACCAATAATGATAACCACTACTGGATCTAATACAGGATTAATAACCGCTGGCAACATTGCAGAACCCGTAAAGACAACAAGCCATAAAAGCATCGCTCCAACTAAGATCAATCCCGTTTTGAACCATCCAGGACGTTTTGATTTATCTATACCTGGACGATCATATTGATATACATATTTATACATTAAATAAAATACATAACCTCCTGCCATGGATGCCAGTACCAATGTCAATAGACCTAATGGCTGTGATTTGCCTTTAGACCACATCATCATAACTGAAAATATAATCGTCATTACACCAAATAATAACAATGTATTGTCCAGCCACATCAATGCTGGTGTTGATTCCGGAAGTTCTTCTGGTTTATTTAAGATGGACTCCGTGCGTTCAGCCACTGTTCCGAAAAGCTGCCGCGCAGTTTTTCCACTTTTTTGACCTTCTACTAAATGAGGTAGAATTTCTTGCAAAGCAAGTGTCTGTGCTTCTTCTGAAAGGTTAGCAGCAACCAAAGATTTTTTCAAATCAAAGATGTATTGTTCGTTTCTTTTTGTCAACTTTTGTTCAAGTTCACGATTTTCTGAAACAATGTCTCGAAGTGCTTCTGATTCCATTTTTTGCGTCCTCCTCACCCGTGACCAACGGGGTAGTCTTTACCTAGAAAGTATTCTAACACATTTTTTAGGGAGAAAAACAGTTTTTAGCAATTTTTTTCTATACTCCTATACATTGAAACGGAAAAGCATAACATCGCCATCTTCTACAAGATATTCTTTTCCTTCTAAACGAACTTTGCCAGCTTCTTTCGCTGCTTGCATATTGCCATACGTATTCAAATCGTCAAATGAAACCGTCTCAGCCCGAATAAACCCGCGTTCAAAATCAGTGTGGATGATCCCAGCTGCTTGAGGTGCCTTAATTCCTTTTTGGAAAGTCCAAGCACGAACTTCTTGTTCCCCCGCAGTAAAATATGTTGCTAATCCTAATAGGTCATACGCTGCACGAATTAATTGATCTAAACCAGACTCTTCAATACCTAGCGCTTCTAAAAATTCAGCTTTGTCTTCATCATCTAATTCAGCAATCTCTTCTTCTGCGCGTGCACAAACAACAATTACTTCTGCTTGTTCATTTGCAGCAAAAGTACGAACTTGCTGAACATAAGGATTGTTATCTGACTCAGCTACTTCATCTTCTGAAACGTTTGCCACGTATAAAATTGGCTTCGCTGTTAATAAAAATAAACTTTTAACGATTTTTTGCTCATCTTCCGTAAACTCAATTGTTCGAGCCGATAAACCTTCTTCTAAAACAGGTTTAAGCTTGTCCAATACTGCAAGCTCAGCTACTGCATCTTTATCTTTTGTCTTAGCTATCTTTGCTACACGTGTATAACGTTTTGTAATAGAGTCTAAATCAGCTAATACTAATTCCAAATTAATTGTATCAATATCTGCTAACGGATCGACACGTCCTTCAACATGGGTAATATTATCATCATCAAAACAGCGTACTACATGACAAATAGCATCTACTTGACGAATATGGCTTAAAAATTGGTTTCCTAACCCTTCACCTTTACTTGCGCCCTTTACAATTCCAGCGATATCCGTAAACTCAAACGTTGTTGGTACTGTTTTTTTAGGTTTCACTAACTCTGTTAAACGCAGCAAGCGCTCATCTGGTACTTCAACCATCCCCACATTAGGATCAATTGTTGCAAACGGATAATTTGCTGCTTCTGCTCCTGCTTTTGTAATTGCGTTAAAAAGGGTAGACTTCCCTACGTTAGGTAAACCTACAATTCCAGCTGTTAATGCCATTGATCATTCACTATCCTTTATCAGTTTTTTTTCCAAAATTTTCTTCATCTTTTTTTCAAAATCACGGCGTGTCATCATCACGATATGACCGCAGTTCGTACATTTTATTTTAATATCGGCACCCATTCGGATAATTTCCCATCGATTTGCCTGACAAGCATGGGGTTTTTTCATCTCTACAATATCACCAAGTTCATACATTACAGACATATCCCTTCTAAAAATAGTTGTCAATATTCTTGCAATAAGACATAAACATACAAAGATACAATACCATTTTTTGAGCAATCAAGCAAAGCTATTTTGCTGATTCAGTTGATTTGTATCTTTACCAAAAAAATACACTAATGAATCCTTTTAAATACTATTGTATTTACTGTATTTATGTTGGATAATAATGGACATGTCACTGCAAGAATTAGGCTGGAACAATCCCCTCTAGCCTGTTACTGACATTAAAAGGAGTTTTACATATGAGAAAATTTGACTTACTAGAAAAATTAGAAGTTTATCAAATTGACTTATTGATCTATCTGAGTAACGTTGGTGGTACTGCAACAAAAAAGGAACTTTTACAGCATCTAGACATAGGAGGATACTTTTTATCAAAACTAATCGAAGAACTGATAACCTTAGCAAAAAAATCAAATGATCGCTTTTCTATTGATGTAAATAAACAAATAATTGTCTTTCAAACCAAACCTGACTACTCTCTGCATACTTTGTATAATGAATTAATTATCCTTGCACCAAAATATACAATTTTAGCAGAATTACTGCTTTGTGGAACGATTGATGTCAATCGTTTATGTGAAAAAATTGGAATCAGTCACTCCACCTACTTTAGGAAAATTAACGAATTAAACATTTTGTTGGATGAGTTTGACCTATCTATCCAAAATGGCTCTCTACTAGGTTCTGAATTACAAATTCGTTTTTTTTACGTCTCTCTTTACATTGTCACAGATCCTAAGCAACAATTAGAAGCCCCAAACGTTGATCCTAGAATTTATGAAACAGTCAATATTATCCAACAAATCTTAGACAGTCCCTTTTCCGCCTTGGCACGAAAAAAACTTATCATCTATTTAAGTCTATTAAAAAGAAGAAATGCGCAAAAAAATATCTACGATTACAGTGAACAAGAACCTTTTTTCAATAACAAATCAGATATTAGCAGTCAAAAAAGATTTGTAAATGCACTTAAAAATTCTCACTTATTCAAAAAAATTAATGAAACGCTTGAGTTATTTTTAGTTTATTACTCGTTTAAAATGCTTCCTAATGAAACTGTCTTATTACTTCTCTTCATGCTTGGCGAGGAAATCATTCCCGCTAATTCTCCCTGCTTAAACGAACTAAGTTTAATTGAAAAATATAGTAGATTTTTTATACGGACTCTAAATAAAGAATTTTTTAATTTTATGAAAACCTGTTATCCAAATACTTGTTTAAGCAATTCTCATAGTGCAAGCCTTCATTATTATTTGAATTCTATCGGCTATCGCCATTTAATATTTAAAGGATATATTGACTATTATTGGAAACTAGATTATCCCAGACAAGAAAAAACTAGGCATTCTAAGACTATCTATCATTTTGTTGATTATCTAAAAGAAAAATACCCGGTAATTTTTGTAGATAACATTCATGATACCGTTCTTATTACAAAATACACCCATGCCTTCCGTTTCTATGAAGAATGTGTCAAAACAAAAATTTCTGTTGGCGTATTTATTGAAGGTGATTTATTATACAAAAAACAATTTACAACCCTATGGATCAACTATGTTGGATTAACTACTTTTGCTCAAGCAGAACCTCTAGCCCCAAACCAATTTTATGATCTGATTATTAGTAATGTAGATTGTTCTTATCTAAAAAAAAGAGGGACCTATTTTTTCTTTTTGACCCATTACAATGAAAAAAAAGACATCTTTGATCTTGATCAATTGCTGCATGAGATTTATTCCTCTAATTAACTAAGCTATTTACTTTTTCTGAATATCTGAAGAGGCTGTTGGGACAGAAGAATCTAACTCCGAGAAATAAAAGGATTTTCACGAAAATGACAAAAATCACGTAATTTTCAATTTCGATGTTTAATAATTCCTAGCTGGGGTTTTTCAAATTTTTGTGACCGAGTAGGTATTGAGCACCTTCAGTTCATTTCATTCGCTGCGTTTTACAACAATTTCATCTTATTTCCACAGTCTTCAAATCTTAGTACTTTAGCATTTAGAATTGGATGTGATCGAAGCGAAGTGTAGTAGTTACTTTTCAATCGTTTATTCAGATTCCTTGAGGCTGGGATGTGACTCGTAGAGTTATGTCCTAGTTTCTTCCTCTTGATTTTTCATTAAATAAAAACAAGTTTTTCTACCAACTGGCGTTCTTCCGAAAAAAATGAATTTGTATAACAATCTAGTGTCATTTTTGTTGATGAGTGTCCCAACAATGAACTTATTGTCGCAATATTCCCACCAGCTTCCAAACAACGGGTAGCAAAAGTATGTCTTAACGAATGGAAAGAAAAACTTTCTAAGCCAATCTTTTTACGAATGATTTGAAAACGATAAGCAATCGTTCTAGGTTCTAATGCCTTGTGCTTGTTCGAAATAACGTAATCACTCGTCGATACTTTTTGAAGTTCCAACAAATTTTTCTTTAGAGATTTATTAATCGGGATTTTTCGTTGTGAGTTATCACTTTTAGGTGTGACTTCCACAATCTCTGTTTTTCTTCCAGCGCTGTCTTTCGTCTGAATTCTAAGTATCGTTCTATTAACACCTAGTGTATTGTTTTCAAAGTCAATATCATCCCATTTTAGCCCACAAATTTCTCCTATTCGTAGTCCTGTCTGTAAAGCAATCATAATAGAAAAAAATTTCTGGTTTGTATTGATCTCTTTGACTAATTTAGCCTGGTCCTTAATGGATAAAGCTTGCACTGGTCTTCTTCTTATCTTTGGAAGTTCCAATCCCCTACATGGATTTTCTACCAGTAAATTTAAGGAAACTGCCTTGCTCAAACAATTTTTCAATACTGCAAATACTGACCTGATCGAACTTGCTTTCAGTGTTTCATCCATCTTTTTTAGCAGCGAATCAATATCTGATTGTTCCAGCTTTTGCAACTTAATTGAACCCATGCTTGATAATACATGGACGTCCAGTTTATTTTTATAGCTAGCATATGTACTGCTTTTTACTTTCGGACGAACAAATGTCTCTAACCAGTAATTTGTCCAATCTAGTAATCTCCCTTCATACAGAAGCGCGTTTTGATTGCTGCTCGTCTGTTTTTCGTATTTCTTCAAGATAAGTTGGTGCTTTACCTCTGAGTACTTATAGCCATATATATAGCCATAGTGAATTTTCCCATTTTGTTGCCTACCTTTTATGTATCGACCTTCCCAACGGCCATCTTTTCTTTTATAGATATTTTCTCCTCTTCTTGCCATAATTAAGATCCTTTCTAATTCATTTAATTTGAGAAAATGAACTCACTACAAACCTCTAAATGTTCTATGTTATTTTTACAAAATAGATAATCATTTATCGAAAATCAATGTATCTTATTTCCATTCCCACATACGCTCAGACAAGACTTTACAATACGTTCAGTTTTCTTAACCAAGTATGCATTAAAAATTTTTTTACTTCCTTTCAAAAATTCCACTAAAGAAGAAAAATTTTGGAAGTAATCTATCTAATTTATTTGTTATACAAATACTATTCATATAATATTCGAGAAAAAAGAAAGCGGTCTTATACATCTGAAACTATTTTAGTTTCTTCTACCCCTCTCCTTTTTTTCTTCAAATCAACCTATTAATCATCGCTCTTCATTGACTAGAGCTTTGTTGCTTAGTCTTAAAAAACTGCTCAAAAAATCTTTCAATGCTGCATATCCTTCTAGTTTTACTAATATCTCTTGCGAACAGTACAACCAGTAATTAAAAATTGTCGGTCCTACAGCAACTTTTTCGACATGTTCCATAAATGGACCCAACTCTTCGATCAGCGCTCTACAACTTAGCTTGTCAGCAATGATGATTTCATCTCTTCCTTCTAACTCTAGCAACATCCACAAATAGTCAATAAACTCTACTTTTGCTTTTAAAATTAATAATTGTTTTTTGGGTATCAGTCGCTTTTTAGTCAATTCTTTATTTTCGGTAAACCACATTAGGATGTCTAATTCAAGTTTGGATACATATCTGGTTAAAGTGTATTTTTTAGTGCGATCTGGAATTGCTCTCACTATCTTTTTTTTTAACTGATCCGATGTCCAATTTTTTATTTTTAGCGTTACTGGACGTGTTTTTGATCGATCAAGGATATACTTACGTACTTGAAATTCTTCTTTATTGATAAGCTTTTTCTTTGTGTGACGTATTGTTTCCTTCAGTACTTGTTCTTTGTTTTCAGAATAGTTTTGACTATTTTTTTTGTTATATTCTATTTGACTCATCTGTTCTTTAATTGTTTGGCTTACCTTCATAAGCTCAGTTTTTAATAATTCTCCGGAATCTAATACGATTGATTCACTTTTCATGAGCCGATCTTCTAAGACCTCCATCTTCGTAGTTAACTGACTGAATTTTTCTAAAACATCATAAATTTCTTCTTCTTTTTTCTTATATCCAGCTTCTTTTTCCTGCTTGATCAACTCACCGTATGTTTCGATGAGTTCTTTGACATACTCTTTTAACCCTCGCAGATGTTTTATCTGTGTTTCTTCGTAAAACCCAATGGTAAACGTTAATACGATATATGTAGATAATGTATAAACATTGATTTTTTTAATAAGTAATTCTTCATTATTTTCAATCCAATTTTCGTATATTTTGTTTGCGATCTGCTCGAGTTCCTTCAACGAGCGAACATCTTTTTTGAAGATCAATTTGCATGATAGATAAGCTTCGAGTGGTGTAACTATGTGATTGTTGATAAGTTCTACGCCTAAAAGTCTTGGGTTAACTTTTTGATGGAGAATGTACTTTTTTATTATTTTTTTTCTCTTTTTTTGAGTATTTTGTTCAATTTCGTTCATATCCTCCAACTCCTAAAATCTCTATACTGTACGTCAAATTTTCATGATTTAAAATGATTAATCAACCTATTTTATTCTCTCTTTTTTAGAAGATAAAAAATGTAATTTGCAAAGCTATGTCTCAATAAATTTACTCTTTAAACTACTGGTAAGCATATTTCAGCTAACTTAGCGATACTATTTTTTCCTAGTTGATATTTAACAATATTATGTAGTGGTGGACGGGAAAAGCCGACTATTCCCAATCCTTTTGGCTTCTTTAAACAAACTCATGCTACTCATCATAAATGTTCAAAAAAAACTATTTTAGTCGTCATCGATGGACTCCTCTGTTAGCACAACCTGTTCTAGCAAGTAGTTTTCTCCTTGTATAAGATCAAAATAAGCTGCTTTATTCAATATGCTGTCATAATCCATCTTCATCATCCGCACATGGGGTTGACGAAACCAAAATTTCTTCTTGATTTTCACTCTGGATTCAATTAATTTACACTCATCTAAAATCAAGTAAATCTCATTTGTAGAAACTGAATCTTTGAAGCTTCTTACCTGTTCTCTTTCATAAGTCAATTGATTGTCCGAAATTGTCATCTTTTCTGATTTTGTCATTAATTCTTTATTCATCATCCAAGACTGTTCCAAAAACTTAGCTTTTTGTATCAGTTGAGAATATTCCCTTAGATCAACTTTTATTATTTGATCCCAATTTTCATTTTCATCACTATTTGATTGACTTAATTCTTTCATAGCTCTGTTTAGATTTTGCCGCTCCATTTGATCGATTACAACTTCTAATTTCTTATTTGCAAGCCGCATTCTTTCTTTTGCATATCGTTCTCTACTGACAGCTTCTTCCATTTTAATCAAATAGTTTGAACTATCATCATTGCCATTGCGTTTTACAACCTCTACTTCTGTTTCTAGATTGAAATTAGACGCTCTAAAAGGTTTAATAAACCTAGCTACAAGCCTTTCAATTTCACAAATAAATAATGTCAATACATTGTTACTCTCATCAGATAGCTGCTGATCTAACGACTGCAGTAGATTGACTATGAAAGGAAATCCAGTTTCACTATAGGCAATAGGTACAAAATCAATATAATAAATAACCCGATTGTCCTCTTTTTCTTTAGAACCACCAATCCAGGCAATTTGTGGAAATGTATGAATCAGCTCATCCAGCAAAGCAGACCAGTCAAGATCTACAAAATCTAAAGTAATCTCTACATGTTTAAAAAAAGAAATTATAGTATGAAATTCTTCAAAATATTCTTCCACTTCTTTTTGAGGATAGGGAATTCTTTTATTTTTCTTTTGAAAAATCTCTTCGCAAATATAATAGATATCCCGCAACATGTCATCGTCAAAAAGACGCTCGCCTACTGCTGGAGAAGCAGCTTGATAAATGTCAACCATAATATTTTGGTAAACCACTTCTTAATCCCCTTCCTTTAATCTAGCGATTGGTCAGCTAGTCGGCTGGATTTGTTTAACAGATCCTCCATCAGAACATTCGTTTCGCTCTGCAAGCGAAGAATTCTCGTATGATAATTTGCTGCTTCCTGATTGATCATCTTTAACTCAATCGAAGCTTCCGAAACTGCTTTTTTAGTTTCATGTCTTGCGGCTTCTACTGTTCGATCAGCTTCAATGGTTGCATGTTCTATGATTTGCTTTGCTTTTTCTTTTGCTTCCATCAAAACTTCAGCAATTTGATTTTTCATTTGATCTTGTTGACGAAGTTGCCTTTCCGTCTCTACACTTTTGTTTCGTTCGTCTAATAATTGTTCGTCTAATTGAACCCTCAATTCTTCCGATTGTCTGACTTGCTCTTCTAGTGAAAGGATCCTTTCTTTAAACTTAGATGAACTTGTCAAACGCATCGTTAATTGATCAATTTCTTGCTGTTTGTTCTCAACCTCTGCCTTTAAGCGTTCTGCCATTGTTTTTTGGCGATGCATTTCTTTTTGAAATTGCTGATTTTCTTTATTTAAGTGTTCAATTACTGTTGCTTGTTCTTCTTGCTCTTGTTCTCTCATAGTATTTTCCAAACGCTCTCTTTTAGTTGAATTTTCTGGACGGCTTTTTGGAGGTGGCTCATATGACTGTTCCTCAGATTTATCATCGTATTCTTCATAATCGTCAAATTCTTCATACTCATCGTAGTATTCTTCATAATCGTCATGATTCTTTTTTTTTTGCTTTTTTTTATTAAATATCGCCAATTCTCTCGCTTCCCTTCTTACATATCTTGCTTAAGTTAGACACTACCTACCAGAAGTTCTCCAATTTTTTCATCATTTTGTTCGTCTAGTGCCACAAACTCCTTATTCAAATAATAGCCTATCCCTTTTTTATTTAGAATAAATGGATCAAAAATCGATGTTTTTTCCATTATCTTTTGCTTGATGCGATTAATCAGATTACTCAATAGAGCCTGTTTATTTTTTTGATTGGCATTTGTCCAAATCGCTTCACATAACGCCTGACTTGAAAAAACACTTTGATCAGACTCAATGAAATGTTCTAACACCTGATGTTCCTTTTTAGTCAATGGAATCAACCAGTTATCGATAATTAACGTGCGATCTTTAAGTTGGAAAAAATATTGTTTTTTCACCTTAACTAAATTGGAAGACGATGTTGTTTTTCGAAAAGATCCTTCACCGTTCATAGAAGAATCTACTGCTTTTTCTTGGCTATTTTTGCCTTTAAAGTTAGCATTCTCCTCAAAAATAGTCGACAATTTGCTTGCTAGAGCAGTGACAGATATTGGATAACGAACAAAGCTTACATTAGTATTGTTCAGATACTTAGATTTACTGACTTGTTCTGATTCAAACGTTAACACAACTATTGGCTTGTTCAGCAGTGATAAGTTATCTAGAAACGACTCTTTCAAACTGCTATACATAGACTGTTGATAAATAATAAGATCAAAGTTTTGCAGAAAATAGAACTCTTTATCTTTTGGTTGAGTCAATATATCTTTTGAAACCATTATTTCATAATCCATATTCAATAAACTGTTTTGCAACAGTCCATTTGCACTCAGTGTGTCTGTCAATATAATAATTTTTTTCCTCATAAAGAAAATCCTCCTCTTAATTTTTATATAGTAAATTCCAACCATTTATTGTTTGATAAAATTCCTTAGACAGTTGAATGTGATACAGAGTTTTAACTCATGCGCTGCTTAAAACTGTAACTATTAAAAACTAGGAATTTCCTATTCTTATGTAGAATAAGAAAAAATGATTATAAATGCAGTATATACAAATGTTTATATTCTATTGTTGACGGCTAAACGACGGTCTATTAAGTAATAACAGGAAAAAATATCTTAAAAATAATGATTTTTTTGAATAAACAAACTTGTATTGTTTTTATAAATTCGAAAAGGCTGAGATAGAAGCTTATTTTCGAAAGTGCTTCTCCTGCTTCCTTCATTTATTCGTGTTTAAGTGGTGAAATAAAAGTGATTTTTTGCTTTTTTTCTCACACGTATTTATTTATATTCAGTCTCACTTAAAATACTATTACACTTAACTACTTTCTTATGAGATTCTGACGAAAGTTAGCAAATTTGAAAAAACATGACTAATTTAATCAGATTTTTCTTTCAACTATATCACTGGATACCAGTGAGTCTAAAATATTATATTTGACGGTTCATTTGACGGCGTAAAAAAATAAGTAATTTTATTTCGAGTTACTATTTATCATGAACTACAAAAAGGAAGTAGTCTACATTAACCTTTATTTATCAAAGTTTTAGCGTTAAAAGAGGTCTTGTTGCTTTTATCAGCTGGAATATACATAAATTAAATATATTGTTATTTTTTTATTCCTCATTGACACACCCAAATTCTTTATTGTATACTCATAGTATAGGTTAATTGACTAAAGTACCTTTTATAAACAATATTCATTGGGTTTAATTTAGACAATTATAGATTTTTCTTATTCTACATAAAAATAAGAAAAATATGTTATTTTTAAATATAAGTTTTTATGATCAGCAAAATGAGACAAATATAAAATTTAATAAAAAAATATATACCTATACAAAAAAGCGTAAAGCGAAACTAAAAGAAGTTTCGCTTTACGCTTTTTATCTGATTAATCAAGCTTCATCAAAATGAATGTTTAAAATATCTAAAATTCTAGCTAAATCTGACTGCGAAAGGTACTCGATCTCGATTTTCCCTTTGCCTTCTTTTTCTTGAATCGCGACAGTCGTACCAAATTTATCCATTAAACGATCTTCACTCTCACGAATGTAATAAGGTTTATCTTTAATATTTTTCTTTTCTTTCTTAGGTGCTTTTTTGCCTTGGTTTTCATTTAAATCATTAACAATTTGTTCTAACTGACGAACCGTTAAGTTTTCTTCTATCACTCGTTTGGCTAAAGTTAAAATCACGTCTTTGTCTTTTAAACCAAGCAATGTTCTGGCTTGCCCCATTGATAAGGTTTCACCTTGAACCATCTCTTTAACTTGTGTTGGTAATGTTAACAAACGTAGATAATTTGCAATGTATGGACGGCTTTTTCCTAAACGTTCTGCGACTTCTACTTGTGTTAACTTCAAGTTTTTCATCAGCATATCATAGGCTTCTGCTTCTTCCAGCGGATTTAAATCTTCACGCTGCAAGTTTTCTAAAACGGCAACTTGCATCATTGCTTCTTCGTCAAATTCTCGAACAATCGCTGGGATGGTTTCTTTCTCTGCTAATTTTGAAGCGCGAAAACGTCTTTCACCAGCAATGATTTCGTATCCTTTAACAGCTGATTTTCTGACAATGATCGGTTGAAAGACACCTGATTGCTGAATTGAGTTTGCCAATTCCTGAAGAGAAGCTTCATCAAATGTTTTTCTTGGCTGATAAGGATTCGGACGAAGTTCATTTAAAGGAATTTCAAGTACTTCTTCTTTTTGAACATCTACATCTTCCAAACTAGCAAAATCCTGAAACAATGCGTCAATACCTCTACCTAAACCTTTTCCTTTACTCATTATCCAACACTTCCTTTGCTAGTGCTTGGTACACTTCGGCACCACGTGAACGGGGATCATAATCAATAATCGATAACCCATGACTTGGTGCTTCGGACAAACGAACATTTCTAGGGATAATCGTGTCATAGACTTTTTCGCGGAAGTATTTGCGGACTTCTTCTACAACCTCAGCGCCTAAATTTGTTCGTGCATCATACATTGTCAACAGCACACCTTCGATGCGTAAATCAGGATTAAAATGTTTTTGGACGAGACGAATCGTATTTAACAGCTGGCTCAAACCTTCTAATGCATAATATTCACATTGTACAGGAATCAAAATCGAATCACTCGCTGTAAATGCATTGATCGTTAAATGACCTAAAGAAGGAGGACAATCAATCAAAACAAAATCATAACTATCATTAATTTCTTCTATCGCTGCTTTTAAGCGAGACTCTCTAGCCATCATTGAAGTCAATTCAATTTCCGCTCCAGCAAGCTGAATCGTTGCAGGAACGATATCTAAATTTTCTCTAGAAGTTTGCTGGATCACATTTTTGATTGGTTCTTCATTCACTAATACATCATAAACATCCGTTGCAACATCTGGTTTACGTACGCCGATACCACTTGTCGCATTTCCTTGAGCATCAATATCGATTAGCAAAACTTTCTTACCATAATAAGCAAGGCAAGCACCTAGATTCACAGTGGTCGTTGTCTTACCAACACCACCTTTTTGATTCGCTACAGAAATTATTCGTGCCATTTGTGTCCCTCCATCTTATTTGATTGGTTGTTTATTTGGTAACCCAGGTTTTCTTGGGTATTTTTTTGGTGTTTCTTTTTTCTTTTGAATGACTACGATATGCCGCTTGTCATCAGTGATCGGTAATTCAAAGGAGACTTCTTTTTGAAATTTACCACCTAAAATAGCAATTGCCGACTTCGCTTCGGCAATTTCTTCCTCACTTTTAGCAGCTTTCAATGCTAAGAAAAAACCATCTTTCTTCACTAGAGGCAGACATAACTCGCTCAATATATTTAGACGAGCAACTGCACGAGCCGTAACATAATCAAAGGCACCACGAAACGCCATTTTTTGACCAAATATTTCCGCACGATCATGATACAAAAAAACCTCTTCCAACTCCAATTCATTGACTAATTCTGTTAAAAATGTGATTCGTTTATTTAAAGAATCCACAATTGTCACTTGTAATGTTGGAAAAATAATCTTTAAGGGAATACTAGGAAATCCTGCACCCGCTCCTACATCACAAATTGATTTATTTGTTGAAAAATCTTCAAAGAACGCTAAAGAAATCGAATCATAGAAATGTTTTAAATACACGTCTTTTTTCTCTGTAATTGCGGTTAAATTCATTTTCTCATTCCATTCGACAAGTAATTCGAAATAACGGGCAAATTGTTCCATTTGATGATCCGATAGATCAATGTCTTTTTGACTTAATAGTTGTTTAAATTCTTCTGGTATCATACGTTTCCTTCCTTGCGTGAAACAGAAAATGTTTCACAGTTGTCTTTTCTTACTTTAACGTAAATCTGCCTAACATGCAATGGTTTTAGTCGCGTTTTTACTTATATTAAATGAAATTATGTCTAAGATAATTTCTTGAAAAAACATTATACAAAACGAATGAAAATGAGATTTTTTTATTTATTGTTATTTTGTTTTAATAATAACTTGCGTTATATAAATAATAACTGTATAATTTCACTTGTATCTATGATTTGACAAAAAGGTTCGAAAAAGTAATCAAAGGTTGTTGTTCGTTATCCATTATAATGGAACACGTTACTTTTTTTATGATCATTTTATTTGCTTTAGAAGATTAAATTATTACTATTTGAGACAGATATTATCAATAGTAGTTACATTAGAAAAGGAGAGATTTATTCAATTATGAGAAAATTAATTTTAAAAAGCTTTTTAGCTTCAATGTTCGTTGGTATTTTTGCACTTGCTGGTGTAAATAGTGTAGATGCTTCTGAGTATGTACAAGTTCAAAATGAAGTCCCTAGAGGCCCTTCACAATATTTCATCGGTGCTCAATATGGTGGAACTCGTGATAACATGGGACCTGAAACTGTAGATGTTGTCATTACTAATTTGTCTAAAAAACCTAAAGGTTCTAGATTAGTTATTGGCGAATTTGACTTTTTTGGCGACAGACAATTCAAAAACTTTGTACCAGTGACTAAATTCTATCCATTAGCTATTTCAGGTGTTTTTGCTTTAACAAGACCAGCTACCTCTGGAAACAGCTGGTTAGCGCTAGCTTACATCGATAAAGATGGTAAAATGTTAGATTATACATTCGTACAAAAATAATCTTATTCATCTCAAATAGATCTTCTAAATAAGCAATTAAAATAGAACAGACTTTTTTAAATGATTAGATCGATGAATCAAAAAAGTGGTCTTATTCAGGTTTTTAAATTGAACCTGAATAAGACCATTTTTTTTATGATTAAACAAATATTTCACCCATCATACTACCTCTAATCCCCCACTGTCATTTTTATAATTTTATTATAGATCGGCTCATGGTTCATCAAATCATCAATCGTTCCTATTTTTACCCCTTTGGAATAATAACCATCTAGAATACCTAATTTTTGAAAAATCGTTTGTTTATACGCAATATCTGCATTCCATTCCACTGTGTCCAGAATTGACAAAGCTGAATGAATCGCCTCCATTCCAGTTTGACCACCAGTCGTAATCAGGACCCCGTGGCTATCTAGTAAAAATTCATGTGGAAGAGTTTTCTTCGCCATAGTTTTAATGTGATTACTTACGATTTCTGCTAATTCTTCTGAACAATTTGGTTCAAAATCTAAAACTTCAATATATTCTACTTTCTGTGTTGCTTCAGTCAAATTAGGCATGTCCAATCCACTTGTTGCCCAGAACATGCTGTTTGGTGCATGCGCATGAAGCACAGCTTTTATTTCTGGATTTGCGTCGTAGACTGCTTCATGCATATTTATCTCTCTTGTTAAACCTCCTTCACCAGCAATCACTCTTCTTGTATGCGGCTCTACCACCAAAATCTGTGAAGGGGAAACATGCCCTAGATAAGCTTGCGACATCATGGTAGGCGTCATAATGATATACTCCTTGCCCTCGTGATCCATTGCTTTAAATGAAAAATTTCCTCCAGCAACATTTGTATTTTTGCGCTCAAAAATCAACTGTACAATTTTTGCCATATCTTCTCTTTCACGTTCAAATAAAATTCTTCCATCTGCCATGCTTTATTACAGCTCCTTTTTCTTTAGTAAATTACCTGTGCGGATCGTTTCTTTTGCTGCTGCCTGTATTACTTTATACTCTTCATATTTTTGCTTTTTTCTGTCATCATATTCTTTAAAAATCACTGCATTACCATTTTTATAAATGAAAAAAGAAAGAATCAGCACTAATAGATATAGTGGAACAACATCGATTGAAAGTGCCAGGATAAAAAGGAAGCTATCTAAAAATAGCAATGCTAGCCATATCCTCTTTTGATTCATGTTATTCAGTCCTTTCTTAGTTTT
The DNA here is from genome assembly GCF_058216535.1 of Enterococcus sp. AMC1251. NCBI lineage: Bacteria > Bacillati > Bacillota > Bacilli > Lactobacillales > Enterococcaceae > Enterococcus > Enterococcus sp. AMC1251. Next base: position 3,460,220 of record NZ_CM177098.1, read on the forward strand.
TTATTTCTTCATAACGCGCACTTGGAACAGGTTCTTTCGTCATATATTTATATAACCAGATGAACAGTGCAATAAATATAATAAAACCAACAATCGCCATACCATTCATATTGACTGCTTCGGCAAATAATATTCTAAATTCAGGACCTTCAATCGATGACCAAGTTATACTTCCACCCTTTAAATCTACCGCTCCTGTTTTTTTCGCTAACCCTGTCAGTACTGGCGCAAGATACGTTGCACCATATAAATAAAGTGGGGTGTAAATAATCCCAAGTGTAATCATTCGGTATAAATTTCCTCCTGTAAGCAATAATCCTCCAACAGCAATCGAATAGTTAATAATTCCAGCAAGTGGTAATACTTGATTGCCTGGTAAAATCATGGCGTAACCAATAAATACTGGGACTAAAAGAATCGCTGTCACCCAGATTTCAGAACGACCGGCTAAAATAGGCCAATCTAACCCTATATATACTTCCCGATCTTTGAAACGTTTTTTCATCATTTCTGACATTGCATCAGCTAAAGGAGAAAGTGACTGCATAAACATTTTACTAATCATTGGAAACAACGCCATCGCTGTAGCTACTTTAATCCCTAAGTTCAGTGATCCCGAAATACCATATGCCGCACCAAATCCTAGCAAGACCCCAATAATAAAGCCCATCACACTATTTTCAGAAAAAATCCCAATTTTTGCTTTTAAAGCGGATGTATCTGCTTTTTTATTAAAGAAAGGAATTTTATCCATTACAATATTTACTGGCAGCATCAGCACTGCGGAAATATTCATTAAATGTGTTACTGTTACTAAAGGAATTCCTGTTAAATCTTGAATATGACGCTGAAACATATCACCCATTTTCAACTCTAAAACAACTTGAATAACCGCAGCAATAAATCCTGCAACAAGCGACCCACTAATGAAATACACCAAATATGCTGTCAACGCTTTGCCCCAAACATTCCACATATCAACATTTAACGTTTTTGTTACGTTCAACAGCAACATAGCAAAATTAACGCCTAAAACAACTGCGAAAAAAACAAAAGCATAAGACCAAGACCATGTGATACTGGCGGCACCCGTCCAGCCTAAATCCAAAGCTGGTAAACTAATTCCTGTATTTTTAGCCATCGCAACAGATGCTGGACTTACCGCGTCTGACATAAATCCGATCACCATGCTCATTCCAGTAAAAGCAATCCCCAATGTAACCGCTGACATAAAAGCTTTCTTCAACGGCATCTTAGCTATCAGCCCGATAATCAGAATAATCAAAGGAACAAAAATTGCCGAACCAAGAGTTAATATATAATCAATCATAGATTGAAAAATTTCCATCTCTTTTACCTACCTATCTTTTAAATTTTTTGGTATGATTAGTTTGTATTGTATTATTTACTGGCGTTCGGATTCGTCATAATCCGAGCGCGTTCTTTTACTTCCTCGTGTCACTTACAATCCCATCGTAGATTTCGTCAACACCCATGCCTGTTAAAAAAGGAACGCCTGCATAAACAGAAACACCCAATTTCTCCGCCTCTTCTAACACTTCATCATCAGGTTTTGCGATATAAACATAAATACTAGCACTTGGCAATTCCTGCAAAATCGATTTGTAATCAACTGCTTCTACTGGATAATCAATATTATCAGCATCAAAATTACTTTTTATTTTCTCTGCTACTGTTGTACTCGTCGCAACACCACTGCCACATGCTACAATTAATTTTCTAGCCATTTTTTACTTCCTCCCATTGATTCATGAATAATTTGAATATTTCTTCATTTCCTGTTGCCTCTTTTAACGCTGATACAAATGCTTGATTTTGAAATAAGACCATCAATTCCTGCAGTAACCCAACTTGTTTTGAGGGTTCCTTGATCCCTAAGAAAAATAAATCTTTCACCTCCATTTCCTGATTATCCCCCATTTGTTTGACCTTGATTGGTTTTGTTGTTCTTGTAATATATATGAAAGGCTTCTCAATATATTCTGTGTCTGAATGTGGTAATGCGATATTAAGATACTCTGTAATCAAACCTGTTGGGAATATTCTCTCTCTTGTTTTGATCCCTTCCAAATACCCACTATTTACATATCCCTTTTCTTGTAGCCGTTTTGCGATACACTCAAATAATTCTTCTTCATCTTGGACAGTAACGTGTAAATCAATCAATTCTGGTTGAAACATCTGATGCATATTCATAATCCTAATCCCTCCTCGTTTTTTTCATATTCAAAGTTTTTATGTTCAACTTTGTAATTATATGTTAAACTTTGTTTATACAAAAAGGATACAACTTGTACAAAGGTTTGTCAACGCTTTCTTTTCATTGTTTTTTGTTCGTTTTACGTATAAAATGTAATAGATAAACAATTTCGAACAAAAAGGGAGTCTATTTATGTTAAAAAGAGAGCGACATGCACATATTTTAGAATTACTGGAAAAAAAGACCTTTATGACGGTATCTGATATAGCCAAAGAATTGTACGTTTCTGAAATGACGATACGAAGAGATATTAATGAGCTAAGTGATTCTAATCAACTAGTTCGTTTATACGGCGGGGCGCAAAAAATTGATCGAAAGGAAAAAGAATTAGCGACCCATGAAAAAATCAATCTACATATCGAGCAAAAAGAATATATCGGAAAAATCATGAATTCTTTGATCCAGGATCATCAAGTTGTTTTTGTTGGTGCAGGAACAACCATTTTGTATGCATTGCCTTTTATCAAGAAGCAAAATTTGATGATCGTTACAAACAGTTTGTTAGCGTTCAACTACCTTATTGAGCACACTGATTATCGAATTTTATTAACTGGGGGGGATTTTACACCGATCACTGAGGAATTTATTGGAGAACATGCAGAACAAACTTTTGAAACCATTAATATTGATATTGCATTTGCTGCAACGAATGGCATCTATAATAATAACGTAACTACTTCTAACTATTTAGAAGGTGGCGTCCAACGAGCTGCTTTTAAACATGCCAAGAAGAAAATCGTCGTCGCAGATAGTACAAAATTCAATGTTAGCGATGTCTATACATTTTATAAACTATCTGATTTAGACTACGTGATTACCGACGACAAGATCGATGAACAAACGTTAAATTTTTACCAATCTTATGGAAAATTATTAAACAAGAAAGTTAACTGAGGTTTCTCCACTCTTTCAGAAACCCAGCTTAGCTAGGATTCTAAGGAGGAAATGACAATGATTTTAACAGTGACACTTAATCCATCGATGGATTCCATTTATTTTACAAACACATTTATTTTAGGTGAAATGAACCGCTGCAGTAATCCAGTCAAAGCAATTGGCGGCAAAGGAATTAATGCAGGAAGAACCGCTGCAATTTTAGGGGGAAATGTAACTGCAATAGGTGTTTTAGCTGGGATGAATGGGGAATTGATTCGTACGGCACTTGCGAAAGAACCATTTAAAACAGCCTTTCTCTCAATTGATGGGGAGTCAAGAAACGCTGTTACAGTAATGGATCAAGAGAAAAATCAAACAGAAATCGTAGAACTGGGACCTGAAATAACACCCGAAACTGCTCAAAAAATAATCAGTAGCGTAATTGATTTTTCTTCCAAACAACCAAAAGACCCCATCATTGCTTTATGCGGATCAGCTAATACCAAAAATGAACGTTTATATCAAGATTATTTACACCAGTTAAATACCAATTTAGGCTCCAAAGTAAAAATTCTAGCAGATATTTCAGGAAAACAGCTACAAAACGCACTAAAAGGACCTATCAATCCTTTTTTTATTAAACCAAATATCCACGAATTTTCAGAGTTGCTAGATAGTCCGTTAATGAGTAAAAAAGAAGTAATGAATCATTTAAATCATCCTTTACTAAAAGAAACGCCATTTATTCTAGTTTCATGTGGTGGAAATGGTGCAGTAGCAAAATATTATGAACGAATTTTTGATATCATCATTCCATCTATCGATAGTATTAATCCAACAGGTTCAGGTGATGCTACCGTAGGTGGTGTAGCTTTTGCTTTAGATCAAGACTTTTCTATAGAAGAAACTTTGCGTTATGCTATGGCATGTGGAATGAGCAACGCTCTTGAACAAGCGGTAGGCTATGTCACTATTGAGAACGTTGAAACATTGAAACATAAAATCATTTTACGAGAAATAGAATAAATGTTTCACGTGTAACACCAGACATTCAGACCAAAAAGTAAGTAATTATCCTTCTTACGAAAAACAATTACTTACTTTTAGATTTTTATTTTACGCAGTACAATGCTTGATCTTTTGCTAAATAAAACGGACGCAAATACCCCACTGTATTAGATAACGGAAGGACATCCTCACTAAGATTAATATTTAGTATTTCTTTAATATAGTTTTTTCTTGTGACAATTCGGTACCATAGCTCTGGATAAGCTTCTCTGATTTGCTTTTGTAGGTTTGCGTCAGCCAAAGCAACACATTCTTCGGCACTCACTCCCGTATAGCCAGCTATAGATGGAATAATGTCGATTTGTAACATCATACCGCTTTTCAATTGCTCTTCAGACTCAGCATAAATCGGTGAAGACATCCATTCTTCATCAGATACTAAATGTCCAGGATTTAGATGCCAATGATACTCCGATTGAGGAAGAACAGTTTCAATCGTTTGGTAGAGTTCTTTCCCTGGCATTCCGATTTTTATCGTCTCCAACCAAGTTGTAACAGCTTGATAATAAGGTTTCGCTACCCTTTCTAGATAATCTTTCTGATTTTCTGGCAATTGCGCCGCATGTTCTATCACAAAACCAGTTCGACTGGACAGCCCACCTTTGAATGCCGTCGTTAAGGATAGTGGATCACCTAGTTTTACTTTTTTATGTGTTGGATACACATTCCCATATTCAAAACGCTGGCCTGTTGCTGCAATTGTCACCACGGTATTCGCTTGTCCTTCAGCAGTCATTTCATTCCCTAACTCAGCTTCTGTTACGCCGAGTTCAACGGCATCCATTGCGTTTAGCATACAGCTAGAAGATAGATTCGCTCCATATTCATAGTGAGCAATCTCATTGGCATTATTCGTTGTACGAGCCCCCTTATCTCCTCTAATAAATAGATGAGTCGCATTTTTGAGCACTGCTTGTTCCTTTTTGCTTATCAAAAGTGCTTGAATAATAAAATAAGGAAGATCAAAATATAAGTCATTGTCTGATTTCGCTGTCGTAAACATTTTCCAACCAACAACGCCGATCTTACTTTTTTCTGATAAACCAATACGTTCAAAAATCGTTTCTAACCTTGCTTCATTGTCCATCGGTTGATTGGGTAGAGAAAATAAAGGAGAATGAATCAATCGATTTTTGATTCGAGCGACCTTCGCCATTTTTAAATTTTCATTTCCAAGAATCAGAGTACACTCTCCTGTTGGATCTAGCATAAGCAATCCTTCTTCAAAGCGGGGAATAAATCCCGTTAGATATTCAAAATTTCCACCATGCTCTTTGTCCGCATAAATCACCAACGCGTCAAAGCCTTCTGATTTCATATTGTCCAATACTTTTTGCTTTCGCTCAACCATCGTTTCATCTGTTAAAAACGTTGGAGCAACCTCTGAAAAAATCATTGGCTTAGATACTTTAGTTAATTGAATTTCTGGCTTTTTCATTTTCATTGATTTCCCTTCAAACAAGTTTTTTTATACTTAACATTCATTTAGACGTCTTTTTTATTTTCCATCCGCAGTAAAATTTGAATCAGAGAACCATGACTCTAGCCAAGCTTTTTTTCTGGCCATTCACTTTCAATAATAGAAAACCAAACTATATCTCGATTACGCTTCTTATAAACCAACGCATTCCGAAAGATTCCCTCAAAAACACAACCTAAACGCAACGCTGCTTTTTTTTAACGCTCATTTAAGGCATCACTCGTCCATTCATAACGTCGATACCTTAACGCATCTAGCGCGTAGCATGCTATATGTCCAATTTTTAAAACAACTTTATGATTCATATACTTGACACAAATCTTTTAACCGTTTTCTTGGATCTACTTTCTCTAATTCACAATAGCTTCATTCAGCAACAGTTTTGTCGGATATTGTCTTGCAGACCAAGCATTTACTGGATAGATGGTTGATTATTCGTATTGGTTTTAGCGACTATTTTTTTCATCTGCTCCTCCTATTCTACTTCTCTAGTGTAACAAAAATGACCCAACAATTGTATTTCCAGCGCTCTTTGCTTCAACATACAGTATCATTTATTTCAAAAGATTATAACAAATTTTCTAAAAATGTAGATTTGATTAAAATTTTTGAGAATTTCTACATCAAAAAATATGCTATGATTAAAATTGATTAAGAAAACAGTTCAAAAAACAAGAAATACTACATTAAACATACATTTTGAATCTTATACTCAAGGGAGATGAGCCATTGAAGATTGCATTGTGTGATAATAACCAGAGAGAAATGGGAAAAATCGAAAAAGCTATCACTCTAAATTTTTCTCAAAAGTACGAAATTGATTTTTTTAGCAATGGTGAAAAATTAATAAGACATCTAAAAGACAGAGACATAATTTATGCCATCTACTTCATTTCTATTGAACTGAATAAAATGGATAGTATTGCATTAGCGAAACAAATACGTACGTTTGATTTAAATGCATTGATTATTTTTGTATCTGATGATATTCAGCGTATGCCTGAAGTGTTCAAAGTTCAAGCATTTGATTACTTAATAAAACCGATTTCTGATGACTATTTACTAGAAACAATGGCTAGAGCAAACAATTATTTTAATACTATCTGCGCTTACTTCGAGTTTTCTTTTAACCGAAAACTGATTGTACTAACAATGAATGAAATCGTTTATATCGCTAAAAGTGGACGGATCGCATATATCCACACAACCGAAAAAGTCTATAAAACCTATTTAACGATGGCTGAAATTATAGATAAGCTGGACGGAAATATATTTACTAGAATACATGGTAGTTACATGGTGAACTCAAATTATATTGTTCAAATCATTAAAAATGAAGTATTTATTAAACACTTTAAAAATGGCGTACAACAAGAAACACCAACCATTTTGCCTATAAGTAGAACCTTTAAGGATAACGTCAAAAAATCATATGCCATTTTTCCAAAAACAAGAAAAACATAAGTAAAGTCTAACTATTAGAATAAATTTCTAACATTATTTTTATTTTTCAGACTTGTAGAAAACTATAAAAATCTATGAAATATAAAAAATAATCCTAATGATTATTTATAATTCTATTATTTTTGTTATTTTTTACTTAAAACTTGCAAGTTTTTACATTAAGTATTTACAGACCTTCTTTTTATGGTAACGTTTATGTAAGTAGCAGATATTATCAATGCTCACTAATAAAAAACTATTTGGAGGAATGAAAATGGCAGGCGATAGAATTAAATTATCCCCACAAGAACTAAGAACTTCTGCAACAAAATATACAGATGGATCAAACCAAGTAAACGACATCTTACAGAAGTTACAATCTGAACAAGATACAATTCAAGGCAACTGGGAAGGTAGCGGTTTTGATAGCTTTAACGATCAATTCACTGCTTTAAAACCAAAAGTAACTGAATTTGCTGAGTTATTAGAGCAAATCAACAAACAATTAAACGAAGTTGCAAACATTGTAGAAGAAACAGACCAAAATATCTCTTCAGCAATCGGAAGAGGTCTATAAGAAACACATATCTGAGGAATAGGGAGGGCACTTGCTCCTCGCTGTTCCTCTTTTTTTAGGAGAATGATAAATGAACAGTAAAAAACTATATTATATGTTGAAGTCTGTTTGGATGGTTGTCATATTACTTATTATGCTTATCTTCATGAACCGAGACTTTACCGATATCTCTGCAAAAAAAGATCAAGAAGAAAAAGATATGCGGTTAAATATTGCATTGGTGAATGAAGATGCAGGAGTCAATAAAAATAACATAGACTATAATCTTGGTTCAGATTATGTTAAAAAAATTGAAAAAGATGTTACCTATAACTGGTTTACAGTAAGTCGAGGAATTGCCGAAAATGGCTTAAAAAATGGGACGTATAACTTACTCGTAACAATACCCAGCAATTTTTCAAGTAAATTATTAGAATTAGATAGCGAAGCACCAGAAAAAGTCCAAGTAAACTACAAAATTAATGCAAATGGGAATGCAACCTTAGAAAATGAATCAAAAAGTGTTGGGCGACGAATTGTCAATGAGTTGAATCAGCAGCTCGTCGATTTATATGTCGTTAGTATTGTAGATAATTTATTTACTGCACAAAGAAATATTGAAAAAGTCTATGCGAATCAGACCTCGTCTGTGCAGGAATTCCAAGATGTCTTGTATCAGCCGACGTTAAATTTTAAAGACTATCTCCCTTCTATCACATCACAATCAAAAAGTGCACTACAAGCCAATGATTTATTGGCAAATACGTTAGGGAGTCACACACAAGGTACCGATTCACTCGTCAATAGTCATAAAGAGTACTCTTCCCTTTTAGAGAAACTACTAGACGAGCGAGCAAAAGGACAACTCACGTACGAAGAATTTATAAAACAATTAACGGAAGCAGAGAACGCTGTAACATCAGAAAATATAGCAGCTATGTTCCAGCAACTTCAAGAAACAGGTATGAATCTACAAAATGAATTCAATCCTGATGGTTCATCTGATACGACTGCTAGACAAATGGCACTTTTAAAACAACAGTTAGCGGATGCAAAAACGGCAGTTACTGAACAACAGGAGAAATTAACAGAGATTAGTGACAACTATTTTGACAGATACAAGGAACCATTTTTCGCTTCATTAGGGATCAACGAAACTGGTGGAGAAGCAAAAGTAACCTTAAAAGATGTCTTAAAAAAGGCTGACAAAGAATATCCGCCTAGTGACGATACTGGTTTTAATGCCGATTACAAAAAATGGATGGAAGAACGCTTAGCTTTACTCCCTTTTAGAACAATCACATTTAACTTAAATCCACAAGACGACATTTTTAGATATACAAAAGCACCTTATGGAGATGGACAGCCTTTTGCTCAATTACAAGAAAAATTTAATACAGTTTCAGGGAAAGTATTTGTTTTAAATGAAAAAATCGAAGAAAACAATAAAGAAAATAATCTGAAAGAAGCGCCTATAGATTTTGAAATGAATCCAGAAAAAGCTCTAGAAAGCCCTTATTATAAGCAGTTGAAAGAAGCTTATGACAATTTAACGACGAAACGAACGGAACTATTATCAAATACTCACGGTAATTTCCAAATCAAACCAAACAATATTGGTTCAGGCGGAACAATTAAAATTAGCAATATCCCCGCAGGAATTACGAACATTAAAATTGATAATATGGGACCCATTGAAGACGGCGGAGAGTATCCTTTCATTGGAAACGGCACTCGAACAATCACTTACCAGTTTACAGATGAATACAATGAAACAACTTCATCACCAAAAATGACCATTAGAATCGGTCAACCAGAACTATCTAGTAAAGGAGACACTTCTTTTTCAGCTGACGTAACCTCTCCTGAAACATCTTCAGAAGAACGAACGTCCTCTTCTGATAAAGAAGAAAGTAGTCAACAATCTCAAGAAGAGCCCACTAAAGCTACAGAAACAAAAAGATATACAAGCGAACTGATACAATCACAATTTTCTATAGAATGGGATCAAACGATTGATACTTCTGCTTTCCTTGATGGAGATTATCAACTTAAAAAGAGACTTTACTCTGAACAAGTCGGTAAAACGTTAGACCTTTACGACTCAATCAACAGTGAATTAGCCTTTTATGAAAACTATCAATTTGAACAATTCGGCGGCTTTCTTAAATTGGATTTGACGGATGCTTTCAAAAAAATTCTTAACGAGACCTTCCTTGGCGGTGATTACAAAGTCCAAGTAGATCACCTTGAAGCCTTGAAGCTCAAAGCAGACAGTCTTGAATCACAATCCGAAGTAGTCGGAGAAAAAATGAGTAACGTGCTATCAACGACGGTAGGATTAAATGAAGCAATTGAAAAACAAACTGCCTCTGTAGAAGAAGGACAAAAACAAATTCAAGAAGCGCTCAGCTCAGAAAGCAAAGTTAGCTCTTGGAACAGCCAAACAGATTCAGAAATCGGGTCTGCCAAATCAACGTTAGAATCACTCTTGCAACAATCGCAAGCAGTTAAAGAAGCATCTGAAATGAATGTTAAAGAAGCCGAAACCGTAAAATCAGTCTTCACTTCTTTTGACCAAGAAGTCAATACCGCACAAAAAAATGGAGAAGAACTCTCCAGCAATGCAGATGTGATCATGGAAAACTTAAATGATGAACTAGCAAAGAACAATGACTTTGTCTCTGCCTTTATTAAAGTACTGAGCAATGCTCAAAAAGATGGCGTACCAAATAATACATTACTACAATTTATCGCAAATCCAGTAAACGGAAAAGCCGAAGCAACTATTAAAACAACTGAGATTAACGAACCATTCACATGGATTTTAATCATGTATACGTTGAGCTTATTTATCGCGTATCTCTTTGCGACACAACCGATCGTCAGAAAAGTTAAAGATAAATTCAAACGAGAACAATTATGGTTCAAAGACAACATTATGGAAACAGCACTACTTGGACTAAGTGCCATTGGTATTGGATTAGTTTTGGGCATACTGAGCGCTAGTGAATTAGCCATTGTAAAAGAATCTCAAATCATTTGGGTTACGATGGTTATACTCTTTATGCTGATATTCTCACTACTCAATCACTATGCGCTAAAACAGTTCCATATCGCAGGATTTGCCTTCAGTTTATTCCTATTTATTAGTTACGTGTTTGTCACGAATGCTATTGGAAAAACCAAAGGAAATAATCCGATGGTTGATATGATCCGCTCCATCAACCCGTTATCAATCGGGGAAACTAATCTAGCCGATATTCTATCAAGAAATGCGTTGAATGTCGTTCATATCATTTTATACATCCTAGCAATTGTCGTTCTTTTTGCATGTAATATTTTCATTTGGAAGCCAAGAAGAGCAGCTAAGGAAGTGGTGAAAAAATGAAGAAATTTCTGTTTTTCATTGTCGTCGGAATCGGACTCCTTTCTTTCACTGAAACATCCTATGCAAAAGAAACCTTACTAGATAACAACCTAGACTTAAAAACAGACCGTCTAAACAAAGAACAAGTCGATACTGGCAAAGCCCAAAGTTTTATCGCGGAAGACCGCTTATTCGAAGCAGAAATGATTGAAAAAGTAACAAATGCCAAAAAAATGGAAGCAAAACAACGACAGGAAGAAGCAGCACAATTCTTTTTGACGGATGTCCCAAAGGTAAAAGCAAATGACAATACGCAGTTATTTACAGAAAATGAGACCAAACACCTAGCAGTTAAAAAAGAAGAAACAGTTCCATCTGTTTCTTCTCCTCCTGCGTTGTTTCCATTACTACTAGGATTATTACTGGTCACAGTTGTTACATTAGTGTTGTATCACAATAGAAAAAGAGGGCAGCAAAATGGCAGATAATAAAGAACATATTAATATTACCTTGTTCTATCAAGGACAGACGGACAAACAAATGGATTTACGAATCCCGAATAACATTACTGTTTACCGCTTTATTCGAGAATTGAATCAAATATTCGGTAAAGAAAAAGCATTAAAAAAATATCAATTAAAAGTATTGAACAAAGGCATTCTTTTAGACGAAGAACAAAAATTAAAAGATTGGGCGATTACTAACGGAGACATAATCGAAGTGTTGGGGGATTAAATTAGATGGAAACTACGAAAAAAACAGACGTAATCATTGAAAAACATACGTATGAATTTAACAAAACAGCAGAAAACTGGACGCTAGCATTAAGAAAATCGGAAGTCCAAGTATCGGAAGAAAAAGACTTAGCGCTACTTAAGGTGACTCATCCATTATTGATGGATACACGCATTCACTGGGAAGAAGATACCGTAACATTTACGTATGAGCTACCAAAAGAACGACTCACTTTTGAAGAATTGAAAACTGCTTCTAAAGAAGAAAAATTACGTGCCATGGCAAATATGGCCGCCATTGAGCAGTTATTAGATCTACCCTTAACGTTCTTTATTCATCCAGAGAATATTTTATTTGATTACAATTTACTGCCAAAAATTGCTTATCGTGGATTAGACGGAAAAATGCCGCCAAAAGTCACGAACAACGACTTATTATTAAGACAGTACAAAAGCTTGATTGTTGCCTTATTCGAAAAGAAACAAGATTTTTCAAAACTTTATGAAGGTCAACTAGATATTAAAAAAGGCTCAGAATTTATCCAAACGATTCTTAAAAAAGAAAGCTTCGAAGAAATCAGACAGTATCTTGTAGAAAGCTATGACCATACCGTTGCACGTACAAAGAAAACGATCAAAAAAGTCAGCAAAACAACATTCCAAGTAATGAAGCAACTTTCCATCTGGATGACTGTTTTGTCCGTCTTATTAGTGGTTCCCTTAGCTTACTTACTCTTTTTCCGCTTACCATTTTTGGATCGTATGCAAGACACAGATACAGCCTTCTTGAAAAATGACTATGAAGCCGTGATTACGACGTTAGAACCTGTGAAAACAGCAAAAATGCCATTTACGCAAAAATATGAACTAGCGTATAGCTTTATTCAAGGGGAAGCGTTACAAGAACAACAGAAAAAAGTGATTTTAAACAACGTAACCTTACGTTCTGATGAAAATTATTTAGATTACTGGATCGAAAACGGTCGTGGAAATCTTGATGAGGCGCTAGACGTAGCTAAAAACCTAGAGGATTCTGATTTAATTCTATACGGGATCACGCAAAAAATCGAACAAGTCAGAAAAGACACGAAAATGACTGGAACCGAAAAAGAAGAAGTCATCAGTAAATTAGAAGCGGACTACAAGAAATACAAAGAAAAACGTGATGAAAGTGTGAATGCTGCAACAGAAGCAGAACAAACACAAGGATCGACTGCTCAGGAGGGAAATTAGATGACCAAGACACAAGCCATCTTCTACCTTCAAGGCTATCGTTACCAACTAACCCTTGACGAAGAAAAAGTCCAACAGATTAGTTCTGACAACCAAGCCGCGCTTCACTTACCTTTATTGTCAGAAGCAGATACCTTTACGATCGAAAAAAAGGCCGATGATAACTGGGTATTGACGTATTCTGAGAAAGAGTATGCCTTACATTTAGCTGAGCCTCTCTCCTTCTCTTTATCTGAGGAACAAGAGCTCACGGTTATTTTAGCACCTGAAACAAAGCTTCATATTTTCGATTTATTAGACAAAAAAGAGCTTATTGTAAGCACCGACAAAGGCGCAACCCTTGAATTGCCAAACGATCATTTAGCTGAACCGCTTTCCGCTCTCTTGAAAAAACAAGACGAGCAATGGTTACTCACCGTCCTTTCTGGTGCGCTGATGATCAATAATCACCTCTTTACGGGCACAGATTACTTACTGGGTAAAGGCGATGAATTGTCTTTCTTGCATCATACCTTGAAAGTCTTTACGCATGAAATTCATGCCACAGAAGGCACGATCATTAAATCGGATTTGTGTGAAATCTACACCTCTCGTTACGATGTCTATGAGGATTATCCAGATTTCCACCGTTCACCGCGGATCATTTACCGTGAGCCTGAGGAAAAAATCACGATCAATGCCCCAAGTGAACCAAACAATAAGCAACAAGACCAACTCATCAAAACAATTTTACCACCGATTGTGATGTTGATGGTGACCGTTGCGATGGCCTTTTTCAGACCAAACGGCTTATTCGTTTTAGCCAGTGCGGCAACAACCTTGATTACGATTATTTTCTCGATTACGAATTACTTTAAAGGCAAAAAAGAACACAAACAAAGCTTGATCGATCGTGAAGTCAGCTATAAGAAGTATTTAGTCGATAAATCGGTGGAATTGCACCAATTAAATCAAGAACAAAAACAAGGGCAGTTGTATCATTACCCAACGGTTTCAGAATTGTTGGAGATGACGAAAACCTATAGCCCAAGAATTTATGAAAAAACGCCCTTGCACTTTGACTTTCTCTTCTATCGTTTAGGCTTAGGAACGCTTGGTTCATCCAGCGATATTACCTATTCCAACAAAGAACGTGGGAAAGAAACAGATGATTTAGAGAAAAGCGGCTATGAGCTGTATACAAAGAGCTTAGAGCTGGAAGATATGCCCATTGTGGCGAATTTAGTCAATGGACCGGTTGGGTATATTGGGCCTAGAACTTTAGTGTTGGAACAGCTTCATTTATTAGTCAATCAATTATCTGTGTTCCACAGTTACCATGATCTACAATTTATCTCCATTTTCCCAGAAGCAGAAAAAGACCTCTGGGAATGGATGCGTTGGTTGCCTCATGCAACGATGCAGGATGTGAACGTGCGTGGCTTTGTCTATAATCAACGAAGCCGTGACCAAGTATTGAATAGCTTGAATCAAATTTTGAAAAACCGTAAAAATTCCATGGAAGAAAACCGCAATAGTCGGGATAGTACGATCTTCTCCCCTCATTATGTGGTGATGATTACCGATGAGAAGTTGATTTTAGATCATGTCATTATGGAATTCTTTAATGAAGATCCGAGTGAGCTTGGTTGTAGCGTGATTTTCGTGGAAGATGTCATGAGTAGTTTATCCGATAATATCAAGACGGTTATCGATATTCGTGACCGTAATACTGGGGTTCTCTTGTTGGAAGAAGGCAAATTGATGAACAAGCCATTCCAATTGGATCACTTCCCTACTGCATTTAATAAAGAACAATTGCCGCGTTTATTGGCGCCATTGAATCACTTACAGAACTTGAAATCAAGCATTCCTGAAGCTGTGACGTTTTTAGAAATGTATGGGATCGAGAAATTTGATGAGTTTAATGTGACCCAGCGTTGGGCAGAACATTCTCCCCATAAAACCTTGGCTGTGCCGCTTGGTTTACGCGGAAAAGATGATATTGTGTATTTGAACTTACATGAAAAAGCGCATGGACCTCATGGGTTAGTCGCTGGTACCACAGGTTCTGGTAAATCGGAAATCGTGCAAAGTTATATTTTGAGTTTAGCCGTGAATTTCCATCCATACGATGTAGCGTTCCTACTGATTGACTACAAAGGTGGAGGAATGGCGAATCTCTTTAGAAATCTTCCTCACTTATTAGGAAGTATTACCAACTTAGATGGCGCTCAAAGTATGCGTGCCTTAATCTCTATCAATGCCGAGCTAAAACGCCGTCAGCGCCTTTTCTCGGAGAATAACGTGAATCATATCAATCAGTATCAAAAATTATATAAAAGCGGCGATGTTGAAGAGCCGATGCCTCACCTTTTCCTAATTTCGGATGAGTTTGCGGAGTTAAAATCAGAACAGCCTGAGTTTATGAAAGAACTTGTTTCTACTGCTCGTATTGGTCGTTCATTAGGGATTCACTTGATCCTTGCGACACAAAAGCCAAGTGGTGTGGTGAATGATCAAATTTGGAGTAACTCGAAATTTAAATTAGCGTTGAAAGTGGCAGATAAAGCCGATTCGATGGAAATGTTGAAAACACCAGATGCGGCGGAAATCACCCAAGCTGGGCGTGCCTACTTGCAAGTGGGGAATAATGAGATTTATGAATTGTTCCAAAGTGCTTGGAGTGGTGCGGATTATCAGCCTGAGAAAGATGACCAACAGATTGAGGATCATACGATTTACTTGGTTAACGACCTTGGTCAGTATGAGATTTTGAGTGAAGATTTAAGTGGTTTGGAGAATGCGGATGATGTGAAACAGATTCCGACAGAGCTGGATGCCATTATTGATGGGATTCATGAAGTGGCAGAACGTGAGAATATTACCCCACTACCGAGACCTTGGTTACCGCCGTTGGAAGAGCGGATTGCTTCTTCTACCCTTCACCCTGTGGACTTTAGAGAAGAATGGTTGACAGAGAAACAGCCGCTTGAACCTGTTTTAGGTGTGGTTGATGTGCCGAGTATGCAGGCGCAGAATACGTTGCGTTTGAATATGACGCAAGAAGGGCATATGACCGTGTTTAGTAGTCCTGGGTATGGGAAGAGTACGTTTATGCAGACGGTGGTGATGGATTTGGCGCGTGTCCATAGTCCTGAGCGGTTGAATGTTTATCTATTGGACTTTGGGACAAATGGACTTCTGCCGTTGAAGAAATTACCGCATGTAGCAGATACGATGAGTATTGATGAAGAAGAGAAAATTGAGAAGTTTGCACGTCGGATCAATGATGAGTTGAAACGACGTAAGAAGTTGTTGAGTGAGTTTTCTGTGGCGAGTTTGGATATGTATGAGCGAGCGAGTGGGAAAGAAGAACCGATCATCCTTATTCTTTTAGATGGTTTTGAAGGATTGAAAGATGCGAAGTTTAATGAAATTCTTGAAAAAGTCATTACCCAAGTTGCCCGTGAAGGGGCTGGGATTGGGATTCATTTACTTCTTTCTGCAGGTAGACAGAACTCAATGAGAGCGACACTCTCAAGTAATATTAAAACACAGGTTGTCTTGAAGATGATTGACGATAGTGAACCAAGAGCGATTGTTGGACGGACGACATTGACGATTGATGACTTGCCTGGTCGTGGGTTGATTAAGTTGGAAGAACCTGAATTGTTCCAAGCAGCATTGCCTGCCGAGGGTGAAGATACACTACAAATCATTGAAGCGATTCAAGAAGAAGTTGACGCAATGGATCAACATTGGACTGGTGAAAGACCTGAACCGATTCCTATGGTGCCAGAAATTCTTGATTTTGAAAGCTTTAAGAAGAAAAAACAAGTTCAAGAAATGGCTGAAAATGGTATTTTACCACTTGGTGTCGATTATGAAGAAGTTGAAGTAATGCCATTCAACTTAGTTCATCAAACGAATTTAGCTGTTATTGGCGAACAAAGGAAAACATTTTTACCATTAAAACAGGCTGTTCTTTCTTCAATAGAACTATTAGCTGGCCAGCATAATACAATGATTATTGATTCAGGTCACATTTGCGAGAAAGAAACCTTAGCAGTAAACGCCTATATCGCCGATCCAGCTACCTTACCGAAAGTAAAAGAAGATATATTAGTTGAAATCAGAAATCGAAAAGAAAATGGCTATGAAGGTTTACCAAAATGGCTTATCTACATTACTGATATGGAAGTATTTGAGAAAGAAACTACCTTAACAGAGGATGAACTAAAAGAATTCTTCCTTTCTACTGAACAGACAGGTGTTCACTTTATTATCGCAGGAGATCATCAATACCTTGGAAAAACAAGAATCGGTTTACCAAGACATTATAAAGAAGTAATCAAAGCTGCGGTATTTTCAATGAGAGTTTCCGATCAAGAATTTGTAGAAAAACCATATATGTCTAGAGAACCTGAACTAGAAATAGATAGTGCCTACTATGCCGCAGAAAAACAATTTATAAAAATTAAACACACACGAGAATAAAAAGGAGAATCAATATGGTTGAATTAGGAATGGCTGAAGAAAAAGCCAAAGCTGCGAAAGATGCCGCAAAAGCACATCAACGTGCAGTAATTGTCAGTCAATTAAATATGACTCGCGCCTCTTTGACAACGTTAAGTATGAAGAAAATTGAATTAGAAGGAAAAATCGAAAAAATTACTACAGCATTAACGAATATCGAATCCGCTAAAAGTGATTTTGATACAGGTAAATCAAGTTTAGATAGCGTAACAATTGAAGCTGGATCATGGAAAGGTCAAAATGCGACAAAAGCAAACACGGAACTTGGACAGATGAAAACATCTGTCCAAAGCATCGGTACAAAAATTGAGGATGCAGTGGATACTATTCAAGATGATAAAACTAAATTAGAACGAGAATTAGAACGTGTAGAAGCTGAAATTGCAACAAAAAATGGACAAGTGACTAATTTAATTGCACAGCTAAATAGTTTATAAGAATAAAAAAGGAGGTCAAAATATGAGTGGACAAGTCGGTATTAATATAGGTGTTTTTAATAGCAATATAACTTCTTTAAAGGCAAGTGCTAGTTCAATAGATTTTTCTCCTAGTGCTAGTTTATCAAAAACAGATATCAATCCTTTTAAAGAATACGAAAATTCTGTTCAAGATTTAGCAACAGCATTAGCAAAATATAAATCGATTATCGAAAGTGATGCACAACAAATGTCGAATATAGGTAAAGCTATTGAAGATGCAGATAGACGGAGTCAAGGAAAATAAAAAAGTACGATTAGAAAGGAGAAAAACATGGCAAAAATCGATATGAGCGAAGTAAAATTATTAAAAGAAGATTTAACTAAAAATGCAGATAAAGCCACTTCTGCCATTGCCGAAACAAAATCTGGATTAGGTAAAATCAAAGATATGAATTCTTTCAAAGGAGACGGAGCAAAAGCCACAAAAAATTATATTTCTCATGCACATGACAATTTAATTGAAGTTTATGATAATATAATAGAAGACTTAAAAGCTAATTTTACTTACTCAATGGATCAGTTTAGTAGTTCAGTAGATAATGATGCAAGCTGTATTATTGACAGTAGCTACGTCACCCAATTAAAGACAGAAGTGACAAGTGCAACTAAGAGTATCTCTTCTGCTATAAAATCAATTAACAAAGAAATAAGTAGTATTTCCGATATTACTTCCGCAAGTAAAGTTCAAACAACTGAGTTTAAAAATGATGAAAAGGAGTTTAAAAAAATCATTACAGATATGATGGAGAAGTTTGAAACCTTTATTTCAGCATCTAGTAATGAGGTGGCACAATCTAAAGAGTTTATTAGTCTGTTAAATTCTATGCAAGGACAGGTACAGAAGATATCAAATGTTCCTGACGGAATTAAAACATTTAAAAAAAGTGATATTGAAAAGTTTAAAGAGTGGAGAAAAATAGCTAAAAAAATAGCTAAGTACGGAAAAAAAATTGCAGGTACCGCACATTTTGGATACCACTTAAGCCGTGGAAATATAAAAATAACATGGGCTAAAAATGGAAAAGTTAGAGTACGAGTAATGAACCCTAAAGCTTTGATTGGAAAAGTGAAATGGGATGGAAAATCATTAAAATATGTGAAAAACTGGAAAAATGGAAAACGTTTTAAAGCTCTGACTACTTTAAAAGATGGAAAACTAACTGGAACTGGAAGCAAACATTTTAAATTTTGGGATCTTCCAAAAGAACTCACAGACGTCTCAAAACAAACAATGAAACAACGGTTAAAAGGAAAAGTTACAGGTCCTTTTACAGGATGGAAAGAGTTATCTAAAGCAGGGAAAAGTCTAAAAGCTTTGGGAATTGTAGGCACTGCTGTAGAAGTAGGGTTGAATGGTTATGAAAACTTTAATGATGCTACTAAACAAGGGTTAACAGGCTCTAAAAGAGTCGTAAGTACAACAGTGAATACAGCTGTAGATTCAGGAGTAAGTATTGGTGGCGCTGCTGCAGGAGCAAAAATTGGAGCACTTATAGGTTCTGCTGGAGGTCCAGTTGGTGCAGTTATTGGTGGAGTTGTTGGAGGTGCTGCGGGAGCTTGGGTTGCTAGTGAAGCTTCTAAAAATATTAGAAAAAAAGTCAAGCAAGGCGTAAATGATGCACTTAAGAATGCTGAAAAAACATGGAAAAATATTGGAAATTGGGCATTCGGCTAATGATTAAGGAGAGAGAACTTTGAAAAACAGTGCAGACGATTATTATTTGTTTATATTACCGTTAAAATACACATTGAATTATTCTAACATAAAGAGCATGAAATTTTTAATAAAAATGAGTATTATAAGTACTTTTATTTTTTTCATGTATACAAATAAAACAAATATCGAAATATATCAAAACTCTATAATTTTCAAAATGATATTTTACTTTTTCATACTCATGCTGTTTATACAAGTAGCTTCTCTTTTTTTATCAAGAACAAAAATTTATGAAGCTTTTATATATTTTACAGGTGGGTTATCAGCATTTCAGTTTTCATATCTAATAATCGTAGTTGGTTACGACTATTTTCTTTCTAGTGAGCAACTATTAATTAAAGATGAGGTATTAATTAATAAGTTTTTATTTATAATTCCACTCGTTTTATTTTTATATTCTTTGTTTAATATTATATTTAAAGTAAAAAATAAGGTTTCTCATAAGGATTCCGAAAGATCAAAACAGCTTGAGAAGAAATATAAAAATCAAAGTATTCTATTGGAAGGAAAAAGTATAATCTTATACTCAATTCTTCTTGGAGTGGGCTCTCTTGGATTATTAAATAGGAATCCTTATCTCTTATCATTATTGTTGATAATCTGTGTATATTTCATATCTATATATTCAGCAAGATATCTAATTATTTCATTTATGAAATATAGATTTCCTGAAGAATATTCCCAAAGGAGCATTGAAAAAGAGTTAGCTAAATAAACAACTATTCAGTAATTTTTTACTTTTTTCTTTAACAGTAAATTCAGAAAGGACAATATAATGAAAATATTTCAAGGTCCACTAATTTTATTAAATGTTATTAGCCCTAAAACGATCTCTACAAAAGAAAATATAGATGTAGCATTGGAATTTTCTAAACATTTTAATTATCAAGATGATTTCTATCAAATCGCTCCAGATGTTTTATCAATTACACCACAAGATGGAGAGCAGAATTATGTAGAGTATGAATTTTTCCTCTCACTAAATCTGCCTCCAGAAGTTCCAGAAGGAATAAAAAATCTAAAAACATATGATAAATATGTCATTGAAAATGCCTTAATTACCAGAGTAGCAGATAATGAAGAAAATTACTTTGGCTATGATAAACATTTGAGAACCTATTCATCTGAACATTTTAATTTAGATTTATCATCAAAAACATATTTTGTTATTACTGACAATCTAGGTGAAAAAATAATTGATGTTTATATCCCTATAAAAGGAGGAACTTTAACTTGATTGTCGAAGGAAAAAAAATAGCTTTTAAAAATGTAGTCTCTAAATACTATCAATTTGAAAGTTCAGAATCATCAAAAATAACAGAAGACTTTATGAACTTAATTGCTGACAAAAATTTAACTCCCAATGGACCTTTTTTTTACTCACTAATGAATGAGCTTGGAGCAGAACCGATTTTCGCAATGTACAGTATTCCTGTAGAAGAAACTCAACTAGAAAATATAGATGACGAAGACTTAATGTTTCAAACATATTTTTTAGTTGATCACATGTTAATGACTAGAGTATTAACAACAGATTCAGAAGATATTCAAGAACTTGCAGTAGCAAAGTATGCAGAATTGATTGAATATGCTGACAAAAATGAAATGGACATTATAGCTCCTTTCCATACTATGATTAAAATGGTTGATGAAAAATTATATTTAGAAGTTTATTTAGGTGCAACTCGCGTATTCCATGATAAAGGAAAAATGAAGACATTTTTAAAAAAAGTGAAAGATAAATTTGCGAAAGGAGAATAGCTATGCGTTTAGAAAAGATTCCGTTAATTATGCCTAATGTGGTAAAACAAACGATGGAACTAACTGAAAAAAGTATTGATTCAGGTTTTGACAAAATGCGAAATATTGAACTTCAAGAAAATGTCTACAATGTAGCCGCTATTATTTTCAAATTATCTAAATCAGACAAAGATAAATCTGTAAGAAAAGTAGAATTCTATATGCCAATTTCAGAAATACCAGAGGATTTTCCTTACGAAACAATTAAAGTATTTGAAATAGATAATACCATTGTTCTAAGGCAGGCTGATCTAGAAGATAATTTAGAAGAAGCCAGAAAAAAAATCGCTGACTATGCTTTAGAAAAATATAATAGTGGACTATCTGATGAAATGTACTGCGTGAATTACGATATTTATAATGAGACTCTAATTGACGTTTATATTCCTATGAAATAACGCTTTGATTCTATAATGTTTACACTAGCATTCAAAATATTTTAGAATACTTAAAAAATCGAAAGTAGTTCTGATTATTGTTATCAAACACTACTTCCGATTTTTTATCTAGATTTTCATCTGTCTATTTCAATATTTGACCAAACTTGACATTTCTATACTATCAGCCAAAATTAAAGCTAATTTAGCATCAGATGGTATTGAGATAGGTACACCAGGACTAGTTGGTATTGGGGTTTCTGGAAAAAAAAGTTGATCTAATAGATTTGGATACTGATCTTTAGTAAGGGAGAATACTGGCATGCAATTTTTTAAAAAAAGAATAAGCTATATACTGATATTAGTTATCACTACTATATTTTTTTCTGGTTGTAACAATACTACTGATACCACTATTTCAAATAGCACTAACAAAGAGATAATTACTAAGGAACAAGAAGATTATCTAAACAATGGTTATCAGATTGGAGAGTACAAACTTCTATTAACAAAAAATCAGAAAAATGATGAGAAACAAGTATTTATAGCTAATAATTTTTTTGAAGCTGACTTTCTAAAAAAACAAAATGATATAGATTTATCCAAAAAAATAAATATTATATTATACGGATTACATTATTCTCCAGAAGAGGAACGTTATACCTTAGGGACATTTCTAATAAACACCACAAATATAACTATCAAAAAATTGAGCTTTACCCTTACTCCTTCATTTAAAAATATTGGAGATGTAGAACCTATAAAATCTAATTTTGAAAGTGATGATTTTGTCGAACTACCACCTAAAAATTTTTTTACATTGGCTATTTCTGGAGATGCTCCTTTAAACTCAGCAGATTTATTAATGGAAAATAAAGGTCCAGATATCACTTTTAAAATAACGGATTTAGAAATAAACGGAGAGAAGGTGGCTAACACCAATGAACATTAAATGGGCAAAATACTTACAAGAAACACCTGAATATGAAGCAATGATCATTGACAAAAATTACATTGCAGCTTGGAAAGAATTTCTAGAACAGAATAAAGACAACCTTCCTACCAATGAATTAGTAATCATTTCTGGAAATTTGACTATTAAAAACGAAAATATGATATTGGAATATGCGCTACTTAACCATACTGAGAAACCCGTCAAAGAAATTGAATTTGGCGTTACATTATCTTTATTTGGAAAAGAATACTTCACAGGTGCTTTAAGAACCAATAAAAATTGTTATGAAGAACTTCTTCCAAATGATGTGAGACTAGATTTAATTGACTTCGGGAATGATCGCTATGATAACCAGACATTAACAAACGATAACTATCAATTAGTCATTCACTATTGTAACGAAATAAGCTATGATGAATTATCTGAAAAGGAGCTACAAGATAGTGCAAAGTAAACTTCCTGGAGATAAACTAGATACTACTGCTAATATTCTTCTTTTTGTCCAAGTAATAATGACAATATTCAACGTTATTTTTGGATTTTGGGCAGGAAGTCAATACTATCTATATGGACTACTCCTAAGCGGAATGCTTATTCGAGCGGTTATTCAAACAATCGTAATGTTTTGGTTGGTAAATAAAGAAAAAAAATTTCCTAAAAACTCAACTGCATGGTGGATATTGGTTTGCTGTTTAGCTTCTGGCTTTACTAATATTTTTTCTAGTTATAGTTCCTTTACTTGGGGAAATTTAGAATTAATATTAATTGTATGTGGCATTATTTTGTTATTTCGTCACTACTCTTATATAAAAGATGTTCGGATAGAATACGAAGAAAAGAAGAAAGAACAAGGAGAATAGATATACGCAAATAAAAAGGAGAAAACATTGAAAAATAAAAAAAACTTTATCGTCATTTTAATTAGCATTGCTCTTGTTGCTATTATTGGTGGGGGGCTATTCGTATCTTTCAATAAGAAAGTATACAACTCTTTTCCAGATATTTTTAAAACAATGGATGTTTCTACTAAGTATGAAAAAAGCAATATTGAAGCATTGAAAAAATTTGCTGAAAAAAATGAGTATACTTTCATAGAAGGGAAAGATAAAAATATTCCTAAAATTTCAGTTATTTCAAAAGACTATATTCAGAATTTACTCTATTCACCCGAAGAAAATCAATTACGATTTCTCAAAATGAATAGTCAAGATTTAACGATGCCTGAGGAAAAGAAGATTAAAAATATAGCAGAAGAAGATTCATTCTCCAAAGTCATTAATGAACTTGGAGAACCTGATAAAATGAGCAAAGATGAGAATGGACTAGTTGTATTGAGATGGGAAGATAAAACAAAAAAAGGGTATGTATTTTTATCTATAGAATTAGAAGATAATAAGGTGACTAAAATACAAAAAGAAGAAATATAAGCACCTCTTCTCTTTCAAAGTAAAAAAATCCTATTTTTGAGGAATTTTTTACTTTTTCTTTTAACACCAAGCATCTATTCTCTCTTTATGTTAAACTTAATTCACTACGAATTTAGATGACAATGAGCGTTTAAGAATATTTGAAAAATATGTGGTTGAAAATGTATTAATTACTAAGATCGCAGATATTGACCCTTGATCAGTAGGCGACACAATCAGCGCCTTTCAAAAATGATTATACGATCCATTAATTTTATGAAAAACGCGCAAAAAATAAGTAAATGAGTAATGATACTGCCAAGTCTATAGGTAATAATGTCAAAAATATGAAAAACAATGTATCAAATGCTTGGAACGGTTTATGTGAATCATTTGCTTGGTAAATATGAATAATGGAGAATATCATATGACTACAAAAAAAATGGAATTTAATGCTATAGAAGAAATAGCTACCAAAGATTTTGCTTTAGAATGTTGTGAAATGAGTGAAAAATTCAGTTTTTTTAGAAGATTTCTTGTGGGAGGATTTTTCTCTATATTACTATTAATGTTAGGTTTCTTCTCTCAATACGCCATTACACATTTTCACTCTGCTACAATTACCTTAGACTCTACTAATGAGTATCAGTATTTTGTTGCTCCCATGTCACTAGTTTTTATATTTTCTAGTATACTTTTTTTTACTTTAACTTTCGGAGGTACCGTTTATAGAAGAAAACGCAATATAAAGTTATCTCTGTTCAGTGCAAAGTGGTTGATGGCCATAAGTATATCTTTGCATACTTTATCCTTTATTGTTAGTCAACTTCTTATCAGTGTTAAATTTTTACGTTACTTTTATTCTGTATTGTTCATTATAAGCATTCTTTTAATCATTTTTAAAACGAAAAAAAATATTCATGAACTGCTCTATGGGGAAAAAAAAGAAGAAGATTTTATATCAAAAAATTGGAAAAAAATTCGAGAATTAATCGGGATTTTTTTCTCAATAGCTATGATATACAGCATACTTTTCCAAAATGATGGTGCTTTGAAACAAAACTTCTATTTGATTCTATTATGGTTCTTCCCGATATTTATTATTATAGCTGGATTTCTTTGGACAAGTATCTATAAATCTTATATAAAGCTATTCTACCTAAACTATTTTTCAGAAGATTTTAGAAAAAAATTCGATGTGGATAATAAAATATGGTATGGATCAAAGTTTAAAGAAAAAAAATTTTAAATTTTTAAACTCTACTTTTTTACTCTAATAAGCAGTACCCTCACAAATATCTAATGTGGTGGGCACTGCTTATTATTTTTTCTCAGAAACAAACTCCATAATATCCCCTGGCTGACAATCAAGAGCCGCACATATCCTCTCAATAACATCCATCGATACTTTTTCATTCGCAGAAAGCTTCGCTAACGTAGCCGTTCCTATCCCTATTTCTTTACGTAACTGTGTTTTTGTCATTTCTTTATCTATCAATAACTTCCACAAACGATTATAAATTATCGGCATTTACCTTCCCCCCGTTTTCTACTAACTATATCCTCAGTATAAAATGTAGATGTTCTACAGTCAACACAATAAATTCGTTTAATTGAACAAAAAATACCGAAAACGAAATAAAACCATTGACGAAACATTCTGTTTACGGTACTATATATTCATTAAAGCGAATATTAAATTCTTTTTGACGAACAAAGAGGAGGGTTGACTATAAATAAAAAGAAGCAGAGCTTTAACGATTAAGAAACGAATTTCTTAAATTAAAACTCTACCCAGACAAGTTGAGTATATCATACATTTAAGAAATTCTCCAAAAAAATTTAAAGGAGAATCACAATGAATACTATCAAACCATTAACTAGCACTACTAAAAATAATCACGCTTCAAAAAACATTCAATCTTTAGGTAACACTCTAGAACAACTTGACTCGTGGAACCTTGTTTTGGATTTACTACACCAATTCTTTAACGATAATCCGCAACCGCTCAATAAGAAAAAAGTGATAAGTGAATACTATGTGTGCGCTAAGCTATTCACTAATTTTCACAATGACTTTTACCAACTATCAAAAAAGATTAATAAGCAGGTGGAAGAATTACAACGAAAAGAAACAATATAAGCCCCCCTTTTATCTCCCAAAGTCAAAAGTTACTATTTTGAGTAATTTTTGACTTTTTTCTTTAAATCACAATATCTATTCATTCTTTATGTTAATATTAAATAAACTATCTACTTCATGTAGCTAAAAATAAGTTTGGAAGATCTATCAAAAAATCAGGGAATTGGGCTTTCGGAGAAAATTAGATTAGGAGGAAAACTTTGAAGAAAAACGCAGATGATTTTTACTTTTTTATTATACCAATGAAATATAGACTGGATTTTTTAAATATTAAAACTGCTAGAACTATAATTCTTACAGCTATTGCTTGTTATCCTATTATGTACTTAATAATTAAAAATTTTGAACTTGATGGTATCTACCTTCCTAATACTCTAGTTTTTAAAGGGCTCATTTTTTTCTTTCTTATCTTTATTTTTTTATCAATATTTTCTTTCCTATTTAGTAAACATGAAATGTATGATTCAATAGTTTGGTTATTAACTAGCTTAGCTTTTCTAGAAATTGCCTATTTTTTAATTCTGATGGAGTATTTATCTTTTCTTAGAAAGTACATTTCTATAGAATGGCAAGCTTCTCTTTTCAACATTTTGTTAATAACTCCTATTGTCTGTATTGTATTATCATTTGGACGATATATTAAAATGGTGCATACTGGGAAAGCACACAAAGAAAATCCAAAGGTTATTTTATTAGAACAAAAATTTAAAAATGAATCTAATACAAATTTAGATCAAGTAAAAAGCAAAAAATTCATTTTATATGCATCATTAATAGGAGTTGGTTTAGGTGGTATGATAGAAACATCATTCACATTATTTTTTATTTTTTTTGGATGCGCATGTCTTATATCATGGATGGTACCTAGATTTTTAATTATCTCTTATCTAAAATTTAAATTTCCAGAACAATATCTAGAAAAAAACTTAATCGTGTCACATAAAAAATAAAGGAGCTTAAAAAAATGAAGGTTTTTCAAGGACCATTAATTTTATTGAATGTCATAAGCCCAAAGCACATTCAGCCAAAATACGAAATAAATACAATGCTACAATTTTCTCAACATTTTGATTTTCAAGATGACTTTTATCAAATTGGACCCGACGTCTTATCTATTACGCATTTAGAAGGAGAATCAGGATACGTAGAATACGAGTTCTTTCTCTCATTAAACCTTCCACCCAAAGTTCCTGAAGGCTTAGAAGGTTTAAGAACATTTGATAAATATGTGATTGAAAATGCATTAATTACTAGAATAGCAGATAACGAAGAAAACTATTTTGATTACGATTTGCAGCTGAGACTTTATGCAGAGGAACATTTCAACTTAGAGTTATCAGTAAAAACATACTTTGTTATCACTGATAACTTAGGGGAAAAAGTTATTGATCTTTACATCCCAATTGAAGGAGGAACCTTAAATTGATTGTAGAAGGAAAAAAAATTGCTTTTAAAAATGTAGTGTCTAAGTACTATCAATTTGAGAGTACTGAATCAGCAAAAATAACAGAAGATTTCATTACTTTAATAAATGAAAAAGGCTTAACACCAAATGGTCCTATTTTTTATTCAGTGATGAGTGAATTCGGTGCTGAGCCCATTTCTGCAATGTACAGTATTCCAGTTGAAGAGAACCGATTAGCAAATATAGATGATGAAGATTTAATGTTCCAAACCTATTTTTTAGTTGAGAATATGTTAATGACTAGGGTGCTAGTTAAAAAACAAGAACAAGCACAAGAGATTGCAGTAGAAAAGTATGCTGAATTAATTGAATATACTATTGAAAATAAAATGGAACTTACCGCTCCCTTCCATACCATGTTTAAAATTGTTAATGAACAATTATATTTAGAAATTTATCTAGGAGCTACTCGCATATTTCAAAGTGAGCGAAAAATGAAAGCTTTTTTTAAAAAAATGAAGAAGCAGTTCCTGAAGGGAGTATGACCATGCGTTTGGAAAAAACAAACTTACTAATGCCTAATGTGGTACATTATACAATGGATTTAGCTAAAGAAAATTTTGATGATGGCTTCGAGAAAATGCGTAGCATAGAATTTCAAGAAGAAGTTTATAGTCAATCAGCACTTGCTTTTATGTTATCGGAATCTGATAAAAATCAAAAAACAAGAAAAGTTGAATTTTACATGTTTCTATCTGAAATACCTGATAACTTTCCTTATAAAACAACTAAACTTCTTGAATTAGAAAATGCTATCGTTTTACGGCAAGCTGATTTAGAAGATAACTTAGAGGAAGCTCGAAAAAAAATTGCCAATTTTGCTTTAGATAAATATGGTAAAGAACTAACTGATGAAATGTATTGTTTAAACTACGATATTTATAATGAGACTCTAATTGACGTTTATATTCCTATGAAATAACGCTTTGATTCTATGATGTCTATACTGGCATTCAAAAAACTTAAAAATAAGAGTGTACCATCTAAAAAATGATAAAAGAAGAGAACTGACACTATTTCAAGTCAGTTCTCTTCTTTTTAAACTCTATCTGAAACAGATTTAGCTTCTAAATACTTCTCTCTAGCAACTGCTAATTCAGACTTCTGTTTCAATAAAATAAGTTCATACAATTTTTTGTTACTTAGATTGTCTATATCTAATTCTGAAAGAAGAAGTTTCCTCTCCTTCTCTAAATTTACTTTATCAAATCCATCCTCTTTACTGTCCTTCAAAATATTTCTATGTAGTTCATTAAATGAAGCTTGTTTTCTCAAAATATCTAAAATTATATTTTCAGAAGTCTGACTAAGCTCAATATTCTCACTAAAAAGAGTCTCAACAGTTGTGCCTAATGAAGAAGCAATCGCATAAAGAGTTGTACTTAGAGGAATTGTCTCCCCCTTTTCGATCTTTAAAATGCTTTGCTTAGTTGTTCTAGCGTTTTCTGCCAGTTCTTCCTGTGTCATACCTCTGGCTTTACGTAATTTTCTAATATTGATTCCTAACTGTTCCAAAGTAGTACCTTCTTTCATGTATTACTATACTAAGTTTTACATTACTTTTCAAAAAAGTATTCAAATATTTACTTTAAGCGTTGATAAAGTAAATAGAAATATGTATAATATAGATATAAAGTTAACAGAATAATTCTTTCGTATGAAATAATTATTATCTTATATCCTGTAAGTTTAAAAAGAATACAGGATAATCTATTTTGAGGAGGTGATCTAATATGAACCTATATGAAAAAGTTTATTTATTTTGAATTCATTAACTATTTAGAATTAAAAAGCAGAGCTTTAAAAATAAGAAACGAATTTCTTAAATTAGAACTCCACCGTAGATAAGTAGAGTGTACCATACATTTAAGGAATTCTCCAAAAAAATTTAAAGGAGAGTCACAATGAATACTATCAAACCATTAACTAGCACTACTAAAAATAATCACGCTTCAAAAAACATTCAATCTTTAGGTAACACTCTAGAACAACTTGACTCGTGGAATCTTGTTTTGGATTTACTACACCAATTCTTTAACAATAATCCGCAACCTCTAGATGAGAAACAAGTTATTCGAGAATACTACGTTTGCTCTAAACTATTCACTAATTTTCACAATGACTTCTATAGACTTTCGAAAAAGATTAATACGCAGATGGAAGAATTACAACGAAAAGAAACAATATAAGCCCCCCTTTTATCTCCCAAAGTCAAAAATTACTATTTTGAGTAATTTTTGACTTTTTCTTTTATTCCAAACTAATTAATCATTCTTTATGTTAAACTTAATACAAAAGAATGAAATACATAGCTCCATTTATTAGTCAATCAATTATCTGTGTTCCACAGTTACCATGATCTACAATTTATCTCCATTTTCCCAGAAGCAGAAAAAGACCTCTGGGAATGGATGCGCTGGTTGCCTCATGCCACCATGCAGGATGTGAACGTGCGTGGCTTTGTCTATAATCAACGAAGCCGTGACCAAGTATTGAATAGCTTGAATCAAATCTTGAAAAACCGTAAAAATTCCATGGAAGAAAACCGCAATAGTCGGGATAGTACCATCTTCTCCCCTCATTATGTGGTGATGATTACCGATGAGAAGTTGATTTTAGATCATGTCATTATGGAATTCTTTAATGAAGATCCAAGCGAATTGGGTTGTAGCGTGATTTCGTGGAAGATGTCATGAGTAGTTTATCCGATAATATCAAGACGGTTATCGATATTCGTGACCGTAATACTGGGGTGCTTTTGTTGGAAGAAGGCAAATTGATGAACAAGCCATTCCAATTGGATCACTTCCCTACTGCATTTAATAAAGAACAATTGCCGCGTTTATTGGCGCCATTGAATCACTTACAGAACTTGAAATCAAGTATTCCTGAAACTGTGACGTTCTTAGAAATGTACGGGATCGAAAAATTTGATGAGTTTAATGTCACTCAACGTTGGGCAGAACATTCTCCTCACAAAACCTTGGCTGTACCGCTTGGTTTACGTGGAAAAGACGATATTGTGTATTTGAACTTACATGAAAAAGCGCATGGACCTCATGGGTTAGTCGCTGGTACCAAGGGTTCTGGTAAATCGGAGATCGTGCAAAGTTATATTTTGAGTTTAGCCGTGAATTTCCATCCGTATGATGTGGCTTTCCTACTGATTGACTACAAAGGGGGAGGAATGGCGAACTTGTTCCGTAACCTGCCTCACTTATTAGGGAGTATTACCAACCTAGATGGCGCTCAAAGTATGCGTGCCTTAATCTCTATCAATGCCGAGCTAAAACGCCGTCAGCGCCTTTTCTCGGAGAATAACGTGAATCATATCAATCAGTATCAAAAATTATATAAAAGCGGCGATGTTGAAGAGCCTATGCCTCACCTTTTCCTAATTTCGGATGAGTTTGCGGAGTTAAAATCAGAACAGCCTGAGTTTATGAAAGAACTCGTTTCCACTGCTCGTATTGGGCGTTCGTTAGGGATTCACTTGATTCTTGCGACACAAAAACCAAGTGGGGTCGTGAATGACCAAATTTGGAGTAACTCAAAATTTAAATTAGCACTAAAAGTGGCGGATAAAGCCGATTCGATGGAAATGTTGAAAACACCTGATGCGGCGGAAATCACCCAAGCTGGGCGTGCCTACTTGCAAGTAGGGAATAATGAAATTTATGAATTGTTCCAAAGTGCTTGGAGTGGGGCGGATTATCAGCCTGAGAAAGATGACCAACAGATTGAAGATCATACGATTTACCTTGTGAATGATTTAGGGCAGTATGAAATCTTGAGTGAAGATTTAAGTGGATTGGAGAATGCGGATGATGTGAAACAGATTCCGACTGAACTGGATGCCATTATTGATGGGATTCATGACGTGGCGGAACGTGAGAATATCACCCCACTACCGAGACCTTGGTTACCACCGTTGGAAGAACGGATTGCTTCTTCTACCCTTCATCCTGTGGACTTTAGAGAAGAGTGGTTGACAGAGAAACAGCCGCTTGAACCTGTTTTAGGTGTGGTTGATGTGCCGAGTATGCAGGCGCAGAATACGTTGCGTTTGAATATGACGCAAGAAGGGCATATGACCGTGTTTAGTAGTCCTGGGTATGGGAAGAGTACGTTTATGCAGACAGTGGTGATGGATTTGGCGAGAGTGCATAGTCCTGAAAGACTGAATGTTTATCTATTGGACTTTGGGACAAATGGACTTCTGCCGTTGAAGAAATTACCGCATGTGGCAGATACGATGAGTATTGATGAAGAAGAGAAAATTGAGAAGTTTGCACGTAGAATCAATGATGAATTGAAACGTCGTAAGAAGTTATTGAGTGAGTTTTCTGTGGCGAGTTTGGATATGTATGAGCGAGCGAGTGGGAAAGAAGAGCCGATCATTCTTATCTTGTTAGATGGTTTTGAAGGATTGAAAGATGCGAAGTTCAATGAAATTCTTGAAAAAGTCATTACCCAAGTTGCCCGTGAAGGGGCTGGGATTGGGGTTCATTTACTTCTATCTGCGGGTAGACAAAACTCAATGAGAGCGACACTCTCAAGTAATATCAAGACACAGGTTGTTTTGAAGATGATTGACGATAGTGAACCAAGAGCAATTGTTGGACGGACGACATTGACGATTGATGACTTGCCTGGTCGTGGGTTGATTAAGTTGGAAGAACCTGAGTTGTTCCAAGCTGCATTGCCAGCTGATGGCGAAGATACGTTACAGATTATTGAAGCAATTCAAGAAGAAGTTGACGCAATGGATCAACATTGGACTGGTGAAAGACCTGAACCGATTCCTATGGTGCCAGATGTACTTTATTTTGATGACTTTAAACAACGTAAAACATTGATACAATCATTGGAAAATAACGTAAAAATACTCCCACTGGGCTTGGATAAAGAGACAGTTGAAACAGTTTATTTAGACTATACTCGTTTTTCTTCATACTTTGTGACAGGTGACCGAACAGAAAAAATTAATCTATTTAAACACTATTTATCTAAGATGGTAAGTTTACAATCGGAAAATATTGATTATCTTGTAGTAGATGATGGTGAAAGACAATTTAATTTCTATCAAGACACATTTACAGATTACACAGATAGTTTTGAAGACGGAATCAAGCAAATAGAAAATATAGTACAACTAGCTTCTGATAGGAAACAAGCTATTGAAAATATGCGAAATGCTGGTGAAGAAATAACAGAGATATTAAGTAAGATACGCCCCGTCGTGCTTATTTTATCTGATATAGCTGAATATGTAGATAATAAATTGGATAAAGAAATTGAGAATACTTTTATTGATCTATTAGAAGAAGGCGTAAAATACGGTATTCATATATTAGGAATCGTGAATTTTAATAAACTATCTGGATACGATAGCCTTTCCAAATCAATAAAAGCACAGAAGAATTTTATATCATTAAGCCGATTAGGCGATCTTAAAAACTTCACAATAAATGGAAGTTTTTACAATGAACCAATGTTGGATGTTACAGAAGCCTATTATTGTATAGATTCTGAGTTTATGAAAATAAAAATATGTACTGGAGTGGAATAAATGACAGATATAAACGTTGCAGTATCAACTAGCGAAGTAGAAGACTTATTGAATGAAAGCTACACAATTATGAAATCAATAAATAAAAGTCTAGAATCTGTACAAACAGCTTTAAATTATTTTGAAAATAGCAATGTAATTAGTGGAGAAGCTGCAGATTCTTTAAAAAATTTTATTTCTGTTATGAACGAAGATGTTGTTAGTCAATCAATTGATTTCAATGATAAATTGTTCAAATCTTTAAAGACTATAAGTCATGAATTTGATACGGAAACATTTATTGAATTAAGCTAAAAAAATCATTACGAGGAGGAATTCAATGAGTAACAATGAAATGCGTCCAGTTGTTGTAGAAAAAGGGAATACTGCTAAAAAAAACTATGAATCCGCAAAATCTAGAGCGCAATCAGTAAATAGAGGATCTGATGTAGCCGGTAAACCCGGCTCAATTGATAGTTTAAGGAAAGAAAATGCTAGCAATCGTGCAGAAGCAAATATTCGAATGGATGTTGCAGGAATGGAACACCATATCCAACAAATCCAAAAAAGCATCAGTAATCTAAAAAAAGAAACAAAAAATTTAGATAAGTTAAAATCCAAAAGTGGCAGTGCAGATTGGAAAACACTAAATAAAGATGCATATGAACTATTAATTGATGCAGAAAAAAAATATTTCGAACAAACTGGACAGCTCTTAGATAAATTAAATGCTCATGTAAACTTCCATTTTAGAGAAATGGTAGAAACAGATAAAAAATTGAGCAAATATTTGAGTAATTAAATAATAGGAGGAGATTAAATGGATGATGTATTAAAAGAAGCTAAGCAAAATCGACAAAATGCTTTAAATGATAGTCTACATCAAAAAAGAGCACAAAGAAACATAGCTTCAACAACTATTTCTGGACAACAAACAAAAATCCAGAACTATAATCTGGATTTAGATGAGGTAGAAAATTGTATTTCGAAGTTAGATACTGAAGAAACGGCGATGTTAGCAGTTCACAAATCATATGAAGAGAATAAAATTAATAAAGACGATTTACTTAAAGGAGATCGTATTGATAAAGAAGTCCAAGAATTAAAGACAAAACTCGAAGTTAATGTCTTTAATCAAATCAGCGATGTGAATTTTGCAAAAGAAATTGGTAAACAAGTGAAAGAAAAAATTGAAGAAAAAATCGAAAAATGTGAGCAAACTATTAGCTCGTGTAACTTAGAAATCACTATGATAGATACTTCTATTCAATCATTACAGAATCAGCTAAATATGTTATAAAAGATAAGGGGGGAAAACATTTGGCACAAAATAGGATAATTACCAATTCTGGAGTTACTACACGAAAGAGCGAGGTGGATAAGTTCATCACAGAAGCAACTAGTTTTATTACAAACACTGATTCTCCTATTAAGAAGATAGATAAACTATCAGCAAAATATTCTGTTGTAACAATAGGTGAATTAAGAGGAGCAGGTAAAGGACAAACAGAAATCAATCAAAGTTTTACAACTTTAGGAGATAAAATAAAGAAAAATTTAGACACTATTTTGGAGGAATATGCACAAATAGAGACAACCAGTATGAGAATTACCTCTAGAATTGAAGAACTGGAAATGTTAGCTAAACTATCAACCAGTTATACTGAATTGATAAGCCAGAATAGCACTAATTCACCTGATTTTGGTTCGAAATTTTCTAAAATTAGAATGGAACAAGCAGCTAAAATACCATCTATAATGAAAAAGAAAGTCGAAGAAATAGGTTCAGCAGTAAAAGATGCAATAGAAGCTGGTGCACCGAAGCTATTAACCCCAAAAGAAATTGAAAAAATAATTAGAGATAAGTACGGAGATGCAATGACTCCGGAACAAATTAAACTATTAGCAGAATCATTATTTAAAAATTGCAATACTTTAGAAATAACCACTAAAGGAATGAAGTATGAAGTAACTATAACTAAAGATGGAAAATATATTGTTAATGGAGTCGAAACTACAAAATCAGATTTTGATATATTATTTGGGAAAGTCAGTTTTCCGAAAAAAAATGGAGACATCAATACTGACTTTACTATTGCCAGTAGAAAAAATGGTAAAACAACCTTGGGAAATAAAGACTTTGGAACTATTAGTTTTGGTTTTGAAGGTGGTATGAAAGTTGTTATGGCAGAATTTTTGCAAAATGGTATTCCTTTAATTGAAAGTGCTGATGGTAAGGTACAAATGATTAAAAATACTCAGGTAGAGGTGGCAAAAGGTTATTTAAACATAAGTACTAACATAAATACACAAGGTACTAATGCCGGTCTTGCCGCCGAAGCCAAGATAGGTGCTGATATTGTCAATATTCAATCAGATTTAATAACTATTAGAATTCCATGGACTGACAAAAATGTTACTATTAACGGTAATCTTGGTGTTGGTGCTAAAGGCGGTGCTAGTGTGGAAGTGAATAAACACAAGCAAAAAGCAAGCGCTGAAGGTGGAGTAGGAATAACTGGTAAGCTAGAGGGTAAAATAGAGGATCAAGATTTTAGAACTGAAACAACAAAAGATTTTACATTCTAAAGGTTGGGGGAAACTCATGAAAAAAATAGTTTTGTTAATAAGTGGGCTAGTAATTTTGACTGCTTGTCAAGATAATAAAAGCAGTAGCGATTCTACATGGGATAGTGTTGCCGCAAAATATCAAATTAAGGAGAGTTCTATGGATACAGAACGTAAAAATATAAATTTACAAGAATATAAATTTTTTATTCCTAAGATATATGATGATGCTCTTGTTAAAGATTCAAAAAAGATGGAAGAATTTCTATTTAATCAAAAAGAAATAGAGGTACAAGATTTACCAATTTCTACAATTATGTACGGGGGAACTTATGATAAAGAAAATCAAATGTTCATTACATTAATGTATTTGGTGAACAATACGGATAGAGAAATCGAAAATATTTCTTTCGAATACCGTTTAGATTTAACTACAATTGATGGAGGGGATGAAGGAGATTATCCTTATAACTACAAGAAAATCAATGATGAGATAATTTCTCCTAAAACTATTGTACCTATTTTTTTAGGAGCTAAAAACATTACGTTATCTCCTAAAAAGGACTCCTACTTTGGAGAAGATTTAAATAAAATAGAAGTTAATAATATTATGATTAGTTATAAAGATGGAATTGAAGAATCTAATAAATAACTATTCTATATTACTTTCGATCGTAAATAATTTTCATCATTTTTTTGTAATAAAAAACTAAGGAGTATAGCATGTTTATAGATCCAATCAAAGGATACTATTTAGAAAAAACAATCAAATACACTATTTTTTTTCAAATAGCAACTACTTTATATATTTTAATAAAAACACTTATTACTGGTAAAAGCTCGATCATATATTACTATGAACCTATGAATAAAAGTTTATATTTAGTGCTAGTTATCCTACAGTGTGCAGTTAGTCTTTACTTATTGAGTTCTCAGGCAAAAAATCCAAAACGTTGGAAAGCATGTCTTTTATTACTATCTACTATTTTTGTGAGTTCTATCATAATTAAAAAACACAGTTATTCAATAGAGATAGATATTATTGGAGTTCTATTAGTTCTCTCTTGTATATCCATCATTATCACTACTCACAATTATTTAAAAAAGTGAATAGAAACAGCTAAATTTTATTCTAAAAAATGGCTAAAAAACCGTTGATTATCTTACCAAATGTTAGATAATCAACGGTTTTTATTTTAAACACCTATTCCTTCTCAGAAACAAACTCCATAATATCCCCTGGCTGACAATCAAGAGCCACACAAATCCTCTCAATAACATCCATCGATACTTTTTCATTCGCAGAGAGCTTCGCTAACGTAGCCGTTCCTATCCCTATTTCTTTACGTAACTGTGTTTTTGTCATTTCTTTATCTATCAATAACTTCCACAAACGATTATAAATTATCGGCATTTGCCTTAACCTCCCGTTTTCTACTAACTATATCCTCAGTATAAAATGTAGCTGTTCTACAGTCAACACAATAAATTCGTTTAACTGAACAAAAAATACCGAAAACGAAATAAAACCATTGACGAAACATTCTGTTTACGGTACTATATATTCATTAAAGCGAATATTAAATTCTTTTTAACGAATAAAAAGGAGGGTTGACTATAAATAAAAAGAAGCAGAGCTTTAACGATTAAGAAACGAATTTCTTAAACTAAAACTCTACCCAGACAAGTTGAGTATATCATACATTTAAGAAATTCTCCAAAAAAATTTAAAGGAGAATCACAATGAATACTATCAAACCATTAACTAGCACTACTAAAAATAATCATGCTTCAAAAAACATTCAATCTTTAGGTAACACTCTAGAACAACTTGACTCGTGGAATCTTGTTTTGGATTTACTACACCAATTCTTTAACAATAATCCACAACCTCTAAATAAGAAAAAAGTGATAAGTGAATACTATGTATGCGCTAAACTATTCACTAATTTTCACAATGACTTTTACCAACTTTCAAAAAAAATTAATACGCAGATGGAAGAATTACAACGAAAAGAAACAATATAAGCCCCCCCTTTTATCTCCCAAAGTCAAAAGTTACTATTTTGAGTAATTATGGCTCTTTGTCAACTGATGTTGGTGAAGAAAATCTAAAGAATTAAATCAATTAGTATGAGGAGGCCGAGACAAAAGCGTTTAGCTCCAAGAAATAAGAGGGAATTCACGAAAATTGCTTTTTAAATTTTTATGACCAAGTAGGTACTATTCTACATCAGCTCGTACCTCGCTGTGTTTCACAGCAATTTCAGCTTATTTCCGAAGCCTTCAAAACTTAGTGCTTTAGCACTTAGAATTTGATGTGATCGGAGCGAAGCGTAGTCGCTGCTTTTTTCTCGCCATTTATTCGGATTTAGAGCGTGGGACCAAACGAAAGATCAGTTATGTCCCAGTCACTTTTTATTTACTTGAAAAGAATAGTGCCAAAACATAAAAAAATTCTCAACTTGAAATTGTAAAAATTACGAAACCCGTAAGCATTTCTCTTCAACACCTTAATATGGTTATTTAGACATTCCAGTGGTCCATTAGAATAAGGCAATTCTAGGGCATGTTTAATTTCATTTTGGACCAGTACCAATAGTCGTTTGGTAATAAGTAGGGAGACAGTGGAAACCTTCCTCTAATAGTGCGTAAAACCAAGCGAAATCCCTTGTCTGTATAGCATAAAGAAAGTCCTGATAACAGGTGTAGCCCATTTTCAACTCGTTATCATACGCAAGTAGTCAATCAACGAGTTCAGTTTCAGTTAAATAGGTACGAAATGAAGAACGCCAAAGCCGTTTTTCAAAATCAAGCTTCGATTGATTTTTTTGAAGAAGTTTCCAGTATTTCTTCAAGTGTCGATATTTTTTCGCTCCGGTATTCCCCAATTCCGTTCATGTCCCAACAACCATTTCTTCCGCTCCACACCACCGCCATATCCACCTAAACTACCATTCGTCTGAATCACCCGATGACAAGGAATAATGATTGCCAACTGATTTGCGCCATTCGCATTGCCAACCGCTCGCATCCCATTTGGACATCCAATAAAAGTTGCCAACTTTTTATAAGAAGACGTTTCACCACGCTTAATTTTCGCCAAAGCTTGCCAAACACTTTTTTGAAATTCTGATCCTAAACAACGATACGGCGTTTGAAATCCGTCCAACTTCTTCCCAAAATACAAACCCAATTCCTCTTTGATCTGTTTATTAATCTTCGTTTCACCTGGAACAATTGACGCATTCATTCTATTTCGCAACCGCTCAATTTCCCTTTCCAACCCTCGGCGGTCGACAAATTCCAGCAAATATAAGTACTCATCATCTGCAATACTCATCATCGGACCCAGAATAGTATCAATCCAATCAGCAGATAATATCTGGATATCTTTCGACTGCTTCGGATTTTTACCCATGATTTTAGAAAAAGCGTCATAGAATCCACTAGAAGAATCATAGCCTGTATCTAACTGAGTATTGATCCGTTTTTCACCATTTTTGATCGATTTCAAAGCCAGACCCATCCTTCTTGAACGCGCATACTGAACAAACGTCATTCCATAAACTTTTTTAAATTGTCTTCTAGCGGTCATCGAGTGAATGCCTAATTCAGCAAAATCTTGGTCTTTCCAGCGTTTCTCTGGAAACTTTTCGACTAATTCTACCATCTGCTGAACCAAAGGCGAGATTTCCCTTGGATAGGATAACGGTTTACAACGTTTGCAAGGTCTGTATCCTGATAAGAGCGCTTCTTCTGCAGTTTCATAAAAAGTACAATTTTCATATTTTGGCTTTCTTGCCGGACAAGTTGCATGGCAAAAAACACCAGTCGATTTGATACCGACAAAGAAAATTCCATCATAGTTTGAATCTTTTGCCAATAAAGCTTGATAATAGCGTTTTTTTTCTTTTTCGTTGAACACAAGACATTCTCCTTTTCACTTCATTCTGAGTCAAATGAGCCAGAAATAACGTATAAAATATACCGAAAAAACACCAGCGATTCCTATTATTCATAGACTTTGAATCTAGTGACCTATTTTTTGAGCACATTTCTGAATTGCGCTAATTCATTTTTATTCAGCGATCATTTATCCTCTCATTGTACCTCTTTAGCGTACTAGAAGTTTATAAAACGTTCTGTCGAAAAATGAACATCAATTTTTTAATGACAAAAAAAGACCCACTCTTTGGGGAAGAGTGGGAAAAGGAGTTAAAAAATGAAAAAGTGTTTTGTTAGGGTTGTTTGGTATACATACATAATAACTCGAATTTATGACTATTTTGTGTTGAAATTTCGGTTTATTTTGTATGATTGTTTGGCGAAATGATGATAAAACTTTTTTAAATATTTAATTATTAAAATATTTTAATTAAAAAAAAGAGGAAAACTACATATTTCTACTACTTTTAAAGATAGCTCAATTACTTTTTCCAAAAGCTATTCTCACCAATTCCCAGGAAAATCTGCCTCTTCTTCGAAGTAATTTCTATATTTGTAAAACGTATCCTTTATCATTATTTATCAAAAAATTAGAATTACGCTGAAAATTATGATAAATAAATCACTTAAAAATATTGTATAATTACATTTGTGAAAATATAAGCCTCTTAAAGGTTCTATATTTTTACTATATGAACACCACAAAAAAAGGAAGGTAAGTGTGTATATCAATGAATGATTCATGGAAAAAAGGTTCGTTTAAATTTTTATTGTATTCAAGTACGCTTTTCATCTCCGCAAGTAACTCTGTACAAGTATTGGCAACAACGATCGATCAGGTAACCCAGTCTAATCAAACAGTCTTGGAGAAAGATTACGATACTTTGTTACAGGAATACTTAACTGCAAAAGATGAATACACTAAAATAGAAACAAGTTACACCGAAGCATTGAAAGAATATAATACATTAAAAGGCGAAGCCGATAATACGTATAAAACGGCAGATGAACTTAAAAC
The DNA here is from genome assembly GCF_058216535.1 of Enterococcus sp. AMC1251. Lineage (NCBI taxonomy): Bacteria > Bacillati > Bacillota > Bacilli > Lactobacillales > Enterococcaceae > Enterococcus > Enterococcus sp. AMC1251. The sequence goes on from NZ_CM177098.1 coordinate 3,501,206, forward strand.
AACATTGGATGGATTAAAAGAAACCTACAAAACACAATTAACAAAATTTGAAGTGGCTACTAAAAAATATGAAGCAAATTGCGCTAAATATGAAAAAAACAAATCTGATTATGAAGCACATATTGATGATTACAATAAAGTTAAAGAGACTTACGAAATAGAACAGCAGCTTTATCAAGAATCAGAATCAACATTTATTGACAAGCAAAACGAATATTTAGATGCACGAACGAAGTATGAAACATTAAACAAAGAGGCAGAGAAAAAAAGAGCGGAATACGAAACTTTACGTGTTGATTACGAGAAAAAACTCAAAATTTATGAAGATGCTGCAACAGCTTATAGAACAGCTCAAACAGCCTATAACAAAGCGAAAGAGACCTATAACTCTCAATTGACAGACTATAACACACAAAAACGATCTTACGAGGATCTCCTCAACACTTATAATACTAAAAAAGCGACTTATAATACTAAAGCGGAAAAATTCAATTTGGCCGCTGCATCATACGATACCTTAAAATCAGAGCTTGAAATAGCTCAAACAGACTACACTAAAGTCAAAACAGAATATGATCAAGCACTTAAAGAATATAATACCTTATTAACTGAATATAATGGAAAGAAAGACAACTACCTCACAGAAAAAAAAGCGTATGAAGAACGTTTATCTACTTTGAACAACTCAATAAGTAATTACGAAAACAAACTTGCAGAGTATAACAAAATCAAAGACGATTATCAAACAACAAAACAAGCATACGAGGAAGCAAAAACGAATTACGATACATTAACAAGTCAATTAGAAGCTTTAGTGAACCAATACGAAACTGAACGCTCACTATATGAAACTGAAAAAACAGCTTTTGATCAAAAAACGAAAACTTATGAAACAGCTAAAAAAGCGTACGATCAACAAAAAGCTGAATACGATGCTAAACTTGTAGCTTACGAAACAGATTTGACTATCTATAATGAAAAGCGTACAACTGCACAAGCTATCCTTGAACAATATGAAGAAGGCACCATAGAATATTCAACTGCTTTAGCTGCTTATACTGAAAATAATAATCGCTACAACGAAGTAAACAAGAATTATCAGCAAATGAAAGAACAAGCAGATTCATTAACTGCTGAATTTAAAGAAGTACAAACTGCTTATGAAACAGCAACAAGTGAGTATCAAGTAATTGCTGACTCTTACCAAGCAATCAAACAAAAATATGATTCTCTCGTAGCACAGTGTGACCAAGCTAAAAGTGATTATCAACAACTGGAAAAAGAATATCAAACAATCAGTGCTAGTTATACTCATGTGATGGATGTCTATACTGAAACAGAAACAGCCTATAAAGCGGCACTAAAAGAATCAAATGAAGTAAAAACACAATTTGATCAACTAAATTTATCTTATGATCGTATATTAGTTCAATTTACAAATGGCTCGAAAATTTTTGAAACAATTGAAGAAAAATATATCGAGGCAAGTAAAATCTATGACACCGTTAACCAAAAATATGAAAGAGCACGCGATGAATATGATCAACTATTACCGGAATATCAAACGCTCAAAGATGAATTGACACAATTAAAGTCTGAACTTTCAAAAGCCCAAACAACGTTTACTAATTTAGAAAAATTGTTAGCAACCACTCAAAAACAATACACCGCTTTAAAAACACAATATACTGAAACAATGGATAATTACCAAAAAGTTAAAACGCAATTTTCTAATTTAGAAATAGAATATACCGATGCAAAAACAGCTTATACTCAAGCAGCAGAAGTTATTGCGGAAGCTCAAGATACTTTTGTCCTTCGCGAAAAAGAATATTCTGATTTAGCTGCGTATTATATTGATCTTAAAACTAAATACGAACAAACCCTAAAAATTTACGATGCTGCAGTGATTACTTTAGGTGAAGTTGAAGCTAAGCAAACAGTACATGAGAAAGAGTATCAAACTATTTCAGAAGAATATGGAAATTTAAGCGATTCTTTTACAGAACTCAATAGACAATATCTTGATATTAAAACTGCATATAGCAAAGCAAACAAAGCTTGGGCTGAAGCCAATACCGCCTATCAAGCAGCAAACAGAAAGCTTACCACACTAAAAAAAGACTATGATGTAGCGATTAAACTCTATAACACTTTAAAAACGAAATATACTCTTGCAACAGAAAGTTTTAGTACCGCTGCAAAACCTTATGAAGATGCACTTAAGGCGTATGAACAAGCCACAATCGCTAAAAAAGTAATCAATGCTGCCATTACTAGTATGAGTCAGGTTCTTGATGAATTCCCAGCAACTGAAATTACACAAGATAACTATGCAAATATTACTGATGTTTTAACTGCTTGGAAATCCAAGTATAGTGTAGCTAAACAAGATTTAACGACTGTTTTAACTGATTTTTGGCCTGTCATTGAAGAATATCAAGCAAAAAATGTTATCTACAATGCTAGTTCAATCGCACCAAATATTAAACATGATTTTGTGTATGATCCAGAACATTTTGAAGATAAACTAATAAACTTTATTGCAGATTCGGAAGAAATGATGCAAAAAAATATTGATAAAGCAAATGCTTATCAAAAATATTATGAATCCTATGATAACTACAAAAAAGCTTTTGAAGAGTACACTACTGGATGGCAAATTGGAAATGTTTGGGATCCAGAGGATGACTACACAAATGTTTGGCAACCGATTATTAATGCACTAAATACCGGAGATTTTACTCCTATATCGCCAGAATTTTCAACTGAAAATCTAAAAAAAATGAAGACATTAGAAGAATGGAATGCATTTGTAGACACTTACGAAAAAGTAACCTTAGAAAATTTAAAAAAATTCTCCGAATATGGAACTTATCTAGACGGTGTTGCATCGTCGTGGGCTCAAGCTCAAAAAGATTTATCAACGGCAATCGAAACCTTCAATGAACAAACCGGTAACGATGTTAAAATTTATTTTATGGGCGATCCTATCCCAAATTCAATAAAAAGTATGCTTTCGCTCACCTCTGCTATTGTTACTGAAAATATTAACAGTTTAAAAAATACTCCTTTTCCAGAAATACCAGGTTCTCCATTATCAATTCATAGTTGGTTAACCACTCAATTTAGACAAAGCGGCGAGTATAGTGGGGTTATAGTCGGACAAAATCCAGATGTTATTTTTCCATTACCTGAATTTAGTATTGACCCTATCAATCCAAGTTTAGATCCACTAATACTCAAAGAAATCAATGCTCCAGTAATTCCAAAAGTACCAGATATGCCTGTAACCCCTATAGAACCTGTAGGAATTAATGAACCTAAAAAAGTAGAATCTGTAAATGAACCAACAAATTCAGCTCCTGAACCTTCTGCCGTTTCTACAAAAGTCATTTTAGCTATCACAGGGATCCATTTACCAACACTGACAAAAGAACACGCATCAACACCAACAGATTCAGTTGCAGAACCAGGCAAATCAACAGGTGTAACTGACGTGGACTTGGATAGTGAAGAAGCCGAAGAAAGCATTCAACCTGAAATACCAGTTGAATTAAATGATTTAGACGTAGTCGCAGATTTGGACCCGCTGGAACAGCCAAAAGAATTTGAAGACGTGCCCAAAGCAGAAACACCCAACATCCCAGAAATTATAGCGCCAGACGCAGTGGATCCCGTCACACCTCCCGTAGAAAAATTAGTTGATATCACTGCACCAACAGAAGCTAAAACGTTAGAAGCTCCTATAACAAGCAACGTACCTGAAGCTGCTGTACCATTAATAGCTCCTAAGAAAAAAGAAGAAACGACACTTCCTATGACGTCAGGTACTAAAACAAATACTGTCCTAGATCCATCAAATACTAAGCTTCCAAATACTCGTTTGGAAAGAAGATTACCTAATACAGGAACAGAAACTTCTGCGACAGAACAAGGAATAGGTGCCTTTATGGCTGGAGCAGCTGGATCACTTCTTTTCTGGAAAAGAAAAAAAGGAAGACACAATAAGTAAGTTCTAGTTTTCAGATCAGTACTAAAGTCATCTAAGAATTTAATCTCTAAAAATAAACTGAGAATCAAGAGAATGATAAAAAACACGAAGAAGCAATCACCCAACATCAAAGTGATTGCTTCTCGGTGTTCTTCTATTTCGAAATCGATACGATCGAAACACAGTCTTTGATTCTGAACATGAATGCTGACTTTTTTACTTATCTATCTTGTTACTCATCACTTCAGCTGTTTTTTACCTTAAAATTTTGGTGATTTACAACAAAAGAACCCACTCTTTGGGGAAGAGTGGGAAAAGGAGTTAAAAAATGAAAAAGTGTTTTGTTAGGGTTGTTTGTTTGGTATACATATATAATAACCCGAAATTGTGACTATTTTGTGTTGAAAAATTGGTTTCTTTATTACGATTGTTTGGTGAATATCAGAATTTCTTTTAGAATTTCATAATAGTGGGTAGATTCCTCGGTTACTCCATTATTTCAAACAACACTTGTGTCTTCTCTATTTATTCAGATTCTCCCTCTAATTTAAAACAAGTCAAATCACTATAATTAAATTTTTAATAGAAAAAGCTACAAAATTTCGAAAATCACCTTTCAAAATTACGTAGCTATATCTATTTTAAATGTTTCACATGAAACAAAAATACCTTGATCTATATTTTATTTTTTATAACCATGTTCCTATCAAATGCCAAAAAGAAAAAATGAACACACTTCCACCAACAACTAACAATCCAATATACAACCAAATCGAATGTTGACCAATTTCTCCAATCATTTTCATTACTCCTTCAGGTTTTACTTCTACTGTACTTTCTTTTGTTTCTATACTTGAATCGATTATTGTGTCCAAATTCTCGATATTTTGTCCTTGTTCACGGTGCGTGCTTTCAATCGATTGTATCGGTTCATCCATTTGGATTCTTGAGATTTCCTCATCGCTTAAACGCCTAGAGTGAACAAGTAGTCGCTGTAAAGCTGTCGGAAATGGATGACATGTCAAAAGAGTCAACCACTCTTCATTTGGTTTTCTTTCTGTCAATTTAGCGCCATCTGTAGGATCGATTAATTCGTTTCCTGTGACAGAATATACAGCCTCTTTTCCTAAATAGGATACATAGATTAAATCACCAGGAACTAAATAATCAACATATAAAAAATACGTCGGTCCATAATAGCCTCTATGACCTGCTATAAAAGTGTGGGTTCCTTTTCCTGCCAAGGGTAGATCCGTTCCTGTGATATGCGCGCAACCATGGGCAAGATTTATATCAGATGCTCCCATATACAAAGGAATGATTTCATTGATTTTAGGCATTTTAACAAAACCGATTGCTTCTTCTGGAAGCGCTAGTTTTTGATCTGAAAAAGCAACATTAGAATTGCCAAAAGGCTCTTCTATACTCTGTACATTTTCTTCATCTAACTTATTTTCAATTGCCTCAGCTAGTTCTGGCGATCGTTGATAATCAAGCACTTGTTCTTCATATGCTTCAATAGTATTTGAATTGATTAAAGCTGACCATAAGCCATGAACTGGGATACTTAAAAACACAGCTATGCCCATTAAAAACAAGATCAATGATAATCGCTCACGCCACATTTTTTTTCACTTCTTTCCGTTTTTTTAGATAATTTCGAAACATAACAAACCAAAGAATTACTAAGAAAATAATTGCGTATAGAGCAACTTCTTTCCAATAATTTTGTTTTGCAATCGTTGTTTGTTCTTCATGATAATCCTTTGAGTAAGGGATACGGTGTCCGCGAACTAATAAGCGATGCGTATTTAACATATATGGTGTACAGGTCAGTAGTGTAACGTAATCTTGTCCTTTAACAATTTTTAAATCGTCCACATCTTGAGGTTCAACTACCTTTATTTGATCCACTTCATACGCATGAATTTCATCGACTATTTTAAGATAAAACTGATCTTTTAATTTCAATTTGGGTAAGTCTGTAAATAATCTAGCCGAAGGTAACCCTCGATGACCAGTAATAACTGAATGGCTATCTTCTCCGCCAAAAGGTAAAGACGTTCCTTCTAGTAATCCTGCCCCATTTTTTAATTGAAAATCTGATGTTCCTTTGTAAATAGGCAAATCAACCCGTATTTTAGGAATTTCAATAACAGCAAGAACTGGGCCTAACGTTTCCTTCTCTATTTTTGTGAATGAATTTGAATTATTCTCAAGCATTGGTATTGATACTTGCTGTGCATTGGTATCAGCTAATTTTTTATTATGTTCTAGCATTTCTTGCTTCATTTGTGATAATTCCTGATCATTTTTTTTCGACATGCTTTGGTGATATTCCTCAGAGACGTTATTTTGTATTCGACTGTAGTACCAATTACTCAAAAAGGGATACGAAAATAAAATGAACCCTAGTACATAAACAATATAGATAGCTAGTTTTTTTTTCTTCTTTTTTTTTGGTTTATTAAATTCTTTTTTTAAAGGCGTTTTTTTTTGAGACTTTTGTGAATTGGATTGGTTTGTTTTACGCCGACGTTCTTTTGATTTATCCGTTCCCTTACTACTTTTCATTTTCTCAGAAGAGCGAACTTTTTTTCGTTTTGGAGAAGACGTGTTATTTTTCTTCTTTCTAATTGGTTGTTTTTCTCTACTGTCCATTACTTTTCATCCCCTCCCATCTAAACAAAAAACAGCTATTTTCTTTTATTTTTTTCTGGTAATTTATTCTTACGTTGTTTATTATCCAAAGTTGTTTTTTGAGAGACCTTTTTTCTTTTTATCCCATTGGGGGGCGATTGGTCTATTTTTCTTCGTGTAGTATTTTTAGAATTTCTTCTTTGTTTTTGCCTTCTTGCTGCCCGAGCAGCTTTTTCTTTTAGCTTTTGTTTTTTATCGCGGTATCGTTTTAGTAGATAGAATAAAGCGAATATTGCTAAAGCTACAAGTGTATAGATCGCGAATTTTTTTAGTTGATGCCATCGTCCAGCTTTTACCGCTTTTTTATGTAATTCGGGTTTATAGGGAGTTACTCTGTGACCTCGAACAAGCAATCTATGCGTATTGACCATGTATGGTGTACACGTTAGTAATGTGACATAATCTTGTCCTTTTACAACCTCTAACTCGCTAAAATCCTCTGGTTCAATTACTTTGACACGATCCACTTCGTATGCATGGGTTTCTCCTGCTATTTTAATAAAAAATAAATCTTTTAATTTTAATTCAGGTAAATCGGTAAATAGTTTTGCAGTGGGTAGACCTCGGTGACTGGTAATCACTGAATGCGTACTTTTCCCTCCAAATGGTAATGATGTTTCTTTCATGACACCTGCACCGTTGGAGATTTGCTGACTGTTTGTACCATTATAAACAGGTAGTTCTAGGTTTATTTTAGGGATATCTAAAACTGCAATCACATCACCTAATTTTTCTCGTTTAGGCGATGTTAGTCCTTTTTGAACATTTCTTTCAGCTTCTACGCCAAAATCTTCCTCGCCCATCACTGATTGTTGATCGATTAATTGATCATTGCGCTTTTCTATCTTTTTTCTGATCGTTTCCAATTCTTTTTCATCTTTATTAGCCACGTTCTTTTGATATTCTTTTGTCACACTTTTTTGAACCCATTGATGATAAGTATTACTAGCAAATGGATAAGCTAAAAAACTAAATCCTGTTATGTATAAAACAAAAATAATAAGTAGTTTTTTATGCTGTACTATTTTTTTATAAATAAGAGTCACCTACTTTTTTTTTTCAAAATAATTGATTGAATCTTTCAAGCTTTGCTCTCTTTTGAAAAACTCAGGTCAATTATTTTAGAAAAGTGACTGGACCATAACTCTGCGAGTTATACCCCAGTCACAAGGAATCCAGATAAAAGGTGAGAGCTAAAGCAACGTCACTAGATCCTAACCTTTTATCAAACATGTTTAATTGTTATTTGTTACAATTAATGACATAAAAAATGCCTTTATCAAACACTACAAAGCTTATTTTCTATCCTAGATACATCATATATTGAAATCTATATTTATATTTTTTAACATCTGTCGTATAATTCGACAGATATATTTATTTATCGTTTCACTTTATCTTGATTTTTCAGGACAACCGTAAACAAAACTAAATCAGATTGGCTAATAGTATCGGATTTTAGCTCAATCAGTGTCGCAGGAGCGTTCTTACGATTGACACAAATAGAAAATAAAGAATTAAGCAAGGATCCTTAAATTGTTTTTACATTGATAAAGTATTTTGAAATGACGCCCACAACAAATACCCCTGATGATTATCTATTTTTCAACCAAGGAACTATAATTTTTTGAAAATATATTGAGAAAAATTTTATTTATACGTTTAGCTCTAGTTAGTTCTTACATATGTTTAAGTTATTAAACACCTTATAGGTATTTTTCTAACAAAAGTCTCAATTACCACGGCCAAATTATTTTCAATACATTCACTTCTACAAAATCACTCATATAAATCTAAATTTATCCTATTTTCTTAGCTAGCTTTTTATTTTTTAACATGAACGCAAAAGAGATACTAGCAATAACTGGTGCTAAAGCAATCAAAATTTCAATCAAGATCATATTATCCTCCCCCTTATTTTAATAAATACCATAACAATCTAAGCTTTTATAGATACGATGCTTTTTTTAATACCTATTTGTTAAAAAAATACCATAAAAATAACATAATTGCCAATATTATTCTGAATATTCTGTAAGTTCATTTTACTTTAAATTATATTTAGATCCTTTTGCTCAAATCCTACTCTTGCGAAGTTGATTATTTAACACATTAAAATGATAAACATATTTTTATATTTTCCGACTACTTGGGTTCGCTGGTTTACGAAAAAATAAGACAATGGAAAGATATTGATTCTAATAATCGAACTATCTATGAGAACAAAGCACTTGCTGAACTACAAAACGACAAACCAATTTTTCAAGAGACAAAAACCACATTATCAAAGAAACATTCGCTCTTTGTAATAAGAGAAAAAAATTTCAACTATAATGTGGTGTTCAGTCTTTCGTTATTTTGTAAGAAAAACCAGTTTATATAGAACGCTTATTCAAATAATATCCTTGAAAAAGTGAAAAAACATTTTTCAAAGTGGCCGAAGCAAAACAAAATAAACCTGTGGGAAAATTTGATTATATGGTATTTTGAAAACCGTATTCAATTATAACAGTTAGCTGGGGGTATTATAGTAATATTCATTCAAAATAGACACGAAACTCTTTTCTATATCTACGAACTTTATTTTTTTTATTTAACTTATCCGTTTCTGCAACTCTAATAACTGTGTTATCTGTAAAATCAATTTTCATGTTCCGTTCAAATATTCCAGACAATACGTTTGCTTTATTATATTGCCAGCACCAGTACTCAGTACAATAATACAACTCTCCAGTATTTTTATCTCTTTGCCATTGATGTTTTTGTTTATTTTTCTTTCCTTTTAATTTTAATACTTGCTTTAGTAATTTATCTTCATCATAATTTTTGCTATCATCAATTTTTGATAGTACTAATAATATCAATTTTTCAATTCCAAAAATTAATAAAATTAATAAAACTAACATTATAATAACCATAATAATTATTTTTAACCATTCCCCATTATTTACTAAATCTTTAATTTTTTCAACTAACATAACAAACAACCCCTTTTCTTATAATTATAAATAAAAATTTAACATAATGATTATATCATAAATAAATACTATGTATGAAAAAAACTTTATAAAATAAATTTAGAATGACTCTGACTGATAAAAGTATGGGTACACTAATATTTTGAAATCTACAATTTTCTGGTCTTTTTTAAAGTTAAATACCGTTATATCAGCGTTTAAAGCTATAAAATGTCCATTTTCAAAAAATTGAAAAACGAGAAATATAGAAGTTACGGGCTGCACCGTTCCCCCTCAACCTCACAAATTTACTTTTTGGGGAAGGGGGGCTATGCAAAAAAAGCCTTCTCGATAATGATAAGGCTTCTTGTTTCTACTTTAATTCCGTCTAACACAACAAGATGAGGATCGAGAATCATTTAAAAGTCGGCTTTTTTTGCGTATTCTACGGTGTCAAATACCTCTGCGCTAGTCCCAGACACTTCTAGTATTACATTATTACATCCGCAGCTCACTAAAGTTACCTACAATAGCAGAGCTTCCGTCCTCGTCTGTGCCGACAGTGGTGAAGGTGCCTATACGTTTCCCGTCTCCGCTGATGTTTTCTGTTCTTCTTGAGCCCTTCCCAATATCCTGTAATCATTCCTTACCGTATTCAAAAATATGATTGTTTATATTGAACGAGTTGAAACCTTTTTATCACTCACTTTTTGAAGTGGTTTTTGCTATCTTCCCTTGTTCAATATAAACCATCAAAATCGATACATCTGCTGGATTCACACCACTAATTCGACTTGCTTGGGCTATCGTTTCTGGTTGGATTTTTTGTAGTTTTTGTTTCGCTTCCGTTGCCAATCCGTTGATTGCTTCATAGTCAATATTTTCTGGAATTCGTTTTGCTTCCATTCGTTTTAGTTTATCGACTTTGTCTAATGCTTTTTTTATGTAGCCCTCATACTTGATTTGTATCTCTACTTGTTCGATGACCTTATCACCTAGTGCTACCTCAGATGCTGGGATAAATTGTGTTACTTCATGATACGTCATTTCTGGGCGTTTTAAGAAATCGCTGGCTAAGACGCCATCTTTTAAAGGGACTGATCCTTTCGCTTCTAAAAATGCTTGTACGTCCGCTGTAGGCTTCACTCTAACTGAACTTAAACGAGCAATTTCTGCTTCCACTGCTTGTTTCTTTTCAAGATAAGCTTTATATTGCTTTTCTTTAACCAAACCGATTTTATACCCTTTTTCTGTTAAACGTAAATCCGCATTATCGTGACGTAAAATTAAACGATATTCAGCTCTGGATGTTAGCAGACGATAAGGTTCATTCGTTCCTTTGGTAACTAAGTCATCAATCATAACACCAATATAACCATCACTACGTTTCATCACAAAGGGCTCTTTCTCTTGAACTTTTAACGCAGCATTGATTCCTGCAATCAACCCTTGTCCAGCCGCCTCTTCATAACCACTAGTACCATTTGTTTGGCCTGCTGTAAATAAACCTTCAATGACTTTTGTTTCTAATGTTGGACGTAATTGGTGTGGCACAACCACATCGTACTCGATCGCATAACCTGTACGCATCATTTCAGCTTTTTCTAAACCAGCAATCGAATGTAAGATATCTGTTTGGACATCTTCTGGTAACGAGGTGGACAGTCCTTGAACATAGACTTCTTCTGTATTCACCCCTTCAGGTTCTAAGAATAGTTGGTGGCGTGGTTTATCAGCAAATCGAACAATTTTATCTTCGATCGATGGACAATAACGAGCGCCAACGCCTTCAACAATTCCGGTAAACATCGGTGCACGATGCAAGTTGTCTTGAATGATTTCATGGGTTCCTTCATTTGTGTAAGTCAGCCAACAAGAGCGTTGGTCTAAATTATACGCATCATCCGGCGTACTGAAACTAAAATGATTCGGTTGTTCATCGCCTGGTTGTTCTTCTGTCACAGAATAATCAATTGTACTTGATTTTACGCGAGGCGGTGTGCCTGTTTTAAAACGATCAATTTCAAGACCTAATTCTTTCAGATGTTCTGCTAAGCCGATTGATGGCAATGAATTGTTAGGTCCAGAAGAATATTTTAGTTCACCAATAATGATTTCACCACGAAGTGCTGTTCCAGCTGTAATGATTACTGCTTTACTTTGATATTGTGCCCCTGTTGTTGTGGTAACCCCTTTACAAATACCATCTTCTACGATCAAGCGTTCAACGATTCCTTGGCGTAACGATAAGTTGTCCGTACGCTCGATTGTATGCTTCATTTCTGTTGCGTAAGCGTGTTTGTCTGCTTGGGCACGCAACGCGCGAACGGCCGGACCTTTTCCTGTGTTTAGCATCCGCATTTGGATGTATGTTTTGTCTATATTACGACCCATTTCACCACCTAATGCATCGATTTCTCGAACGACGACTCCTTTTGCTGGACCTCCCACAGATGGGTTACATGGCATAAAGGCGACCATATCTAAATTGATTGTTAAAAGTAAGGTTTTACTGCCCATGCGAGCGGATGCTAAGGCTGCTTCTGAACCGGCATGGCCTGCTCCGACTATAATTACGTCATAAGATTCTGCTTTAAATTGATTCATCGACTCTTCCTCTCTATTTTCCTAAACAAAATTGACTAAATAATTGCGTGATTAATTCATCCTGAACACTGTCACCAACGATTTCTCCTAAAAAGTCCCAGCAGCGAGTCATATCCATTTGAACTAGATCGACTGGCATTCCAGCTTCGATTCCTCGAATTACTTCATCCAGCGCTATAGCTGCCTGATCTAGTAATGCGATATGGCGGGTATTGGATACGTAGGTTGCATCTTTTTCCCCAGTTTGACCACCGAAAAATAAGTCTGCAATTTTTAATTCTAGTTGTTCCATCCCTGTATTAGACAAAACTGATACGGGTAAAATTTCTTCATCTTTCACGAGCTTTTTTAATTCTTCTCGATCTAATTGAGAAGGTAAATCCATTTTGTTCAGTAAAATCACGCGCTTTAACCCGTCTGTCGCTGCTAACAATTGACGATCTTCATCTGTTAACGGCTCATTTTGATTCAGAACTAGCAAAATCAAATCAGATTCAGCTAACGCTTTACGGCTACGTTCTACGCCGATCCGTTCCACAATATCTTCTGTTTCACGAATTCCTGCTGTATCGATTAATTTCAATGGTACACCACGGACGTTGACATATTCTTCGATGACATCACGCGTCGTTCCAGCAATATCTGTTACAATCGCTTTTTCTTCACGTAATAAATGATTTAATAAACTCGATTTCCCTACATTCGGACGACCGATAATGGCTGTACTTAAGCCTTCTCTCAAGATTTTCCCTTGTTTTGCTGTCGTCAATAATCCTTCGATCTGAGCTTTGACAAATCCAGCTTTTTCAAGAAGTAATTTTGTCGTCAACTCTTCTACATCATCGTATTCAGGATAATCGATGTTCACTTCAACTTGAGCTAATGTTTCTAAAATTTCTTGTCTTAGAGAGCGAATTAAAGAAGACAAATTTCCATCTAATTGATCTAAGGCTACATGCATTGCTCGATCCGTTTTTGCTCGAATTAAATCCATTACAGCTTCTGCTTGAGACAAATCCATTCGACCATTTAAAAAAGCTCTTTTGGTAAATTCTCCAGGTTCAGCTAAACGTGCCCCTTCTTTTAATAGTAGCTGTAATAACTGATTCACCACTACAATTCCACCGTGACAGTTGATTTCAACGACATCTTCTCTAGTAAATGTTTTTGGTGCTCGCATGACAGAAACCATTACTTCATCTAGCAAACGATCATCTTTCGGATCAAAAATATGTCCATAATGGATAGTATGCGTGGGCACCTCTAGCAATTGTTTACTACCTGAGCGATAGACGTTATTTGCGATATCAATCGCTTCATCACCACTTAAACGAACGATACTGATTGCGCCTTCGCCAGGAGGCGTTGAAATTGCAGCGATTGTATCAAATTCTAATGTTATTTGTTGCATGTTTGACTAACTTCCTTTCGTAAATGGATTGAGCTATTTTTTGCGTAATAATTACTACGTTTAACATCTCATATTATTTAAAAAACTATGTATAAATCGATTTTTGGCTACAAAAAAAGCGCCCACTCCACCTCTATTTTTTCAGGTTGGATCTAGCACTTTCACTGCATCAATTCCTATTAATTTCTTGACATAGGATAGCATATTTTCGTTTTTTTCGCAACATTGTTTATTTGCTAGAAGTGTTCTTTAACTTTGCATTTCTTCTAGTTTATCTTTAAAATAAACTTACTAAAGCAAGGAGGTTTCCTAAAATGAAACGAGTAAAAAAAGATGAATTTAATGAACAAGAACTAGAAAATCGTTTAAATGGAATCACATTATCTACAGGAAATGTCAATAAAAAATACATTGTTCGGGATATTATTTTTGCGACAGATCGAATCGAGACGGATTTATTTTCGCCAGAGGTTAATCCAAATGATGTATTCAGCGGTGTTTACCGCCAGCTAAAAGTGATCGCATTTGAATATGAAGCAGATGCTGTGATCAATTGTCATTTTGAAGAAAAATATGTAGAGTATCAAGGGAAATGGGTCGTGGAAATTTTGGCTTATGGGACTGTGGTTCAGTTTACACAGACAACAATTGGATAAGTAAATAAAATGAAATGAGGTTGGAACAAAAGTGTTTAGCTCCGATAAATTTCGACTTATTTCCGATCACATCAAATTCTAAAAGCTAAAGCACTTAGAATTTGATGTGATTAGCAGCTGCTTTTGCACCACCGTTTATTCGGTCTTAGAGCGGGAGGCAAAAATGCTTTTTACTTTTGTCCCAACCTCATAAATTTATGTCATATTTATGAGGTTTTGTTGTTACATCAAGGTATTTCTATTAATTTTATAGGTTTTATTGGTGCATTTACCACTAAGTCGATCTATAGACATGTAATTGGTTTTGTTTTCTAAAGTAAATCTATATTCTATATTTTCAATAGAATCATTTGTTGCCAAATACTTATCTGAAATATTAATAATATCTAGCTTTTTCTTATCAATGTAAAAAGTATTATTTTTTATATGATAAGGTCTTTTTGTTCAATTCTTTATCATACCAATTGTATTTGGGCTTTTCTTTTTACAGATAACTGTTTCAGGCCTTTTTTGAGAAAAAAATAATATAGAAATTGCGCTAAAAAAAACGATCAAGATAACTATCATATATACTTTCTTCAGCTTAACCCCTTCCTTTCACTATCTAATCTTATAGTCCAGTACAAAACGCCCAGAACTTTAATACATGTTTTAACCAATCCTTTTGTCAACCCAAATAAAATAATAATTCTCTAAGTTTATAATTTTTATAAATTTCATTTTACGATATAAAAAACATACTAAGATTAGAGAGTAAGCTCATCGACGGATAAGTTTACCCTCTATTTTCCTGTTTTTAGGGTTATAGTAAGGGGTGAAAGGAAGATCGACCACACGCTCATGGACTTCGAGTCCCTACAAAAAAACGGTCTCCTTCACTGTCATTTTAAAATAAGGAAACCTTGTCTAAGCAGCTTATTGAACAAACCAAACCATTATCGGAGTTTGATCTTTACCAAAGTGTTCCAGGCATTGGGGAAGTGTCTGCCGCTTTACTCATTGGTGAAATTGGAGATATTCGCCGATTTGAAAATCATAAGAAAGTGAATGCTTTTGTGGGAATTGATACCCGTAGGTATCAATCAGGGAAATACCTTGCCCAAGACCATATCAATAAACGTGGAAACCCCAAAGCTCGGAAAATCCTTTATTTCACCGTGAAAAATATGATTCGCCAACAAGCTGCCGCTTCAAATCATATTGTAGATTACTATTACAAATTAAAAACGCAACCTCTACCCAAGAAGGATAAGGTTGCGACCGTAGCCTGTATGAACAAACTACTAAAGTGCCTCTATTCTATGGTTAAGAACGAGACAAAGTACGACTATGCGTACACGGTCTCTAAGGGCCAATAAGGCAATGGCTTATGAGTTGATTATAATACCCTGATTGAAAAAAATATAGACTCATCAGGGGTATTTATTGTGGACTTTATTCTAAAATACTCTCTTTGTTTACAAACGATTAAAAGACCTTTCATTCTTTCTTTATTTTCTACTTAACTAATCGTAGGAATGAGCGTGGGACAAAACGAACGATCAGTTTTGTCCCACGCTCTAAATCCGAATAAACACTTTTGTCTCGGCCTCATTATTTACTAGTATTTTTTCACAGGTTCAACAACCAAATAGCGGTAAGGTTCATCGCCTTCTGAATGCGTTTTGATATGATCATCTTTACTCAAGGTAAAATGAATTTGTTTTCTTTCAAATGCCGGCATTGGTTCTAGAAAAACAGGACGATCAGTTTGTTTGACTTTTTCTGCTGTTCTTTCTGCTAAACGCTGTAAAATTGCTTGACGCTTTTCGCGATAATCACCAACATTTACCACAACAGACAATTTGTTCATCGCTACACGATGGACAAAAACTTGCGCTAAATATTGCAATGCATTTAAGACTCTTCCGTGTTTTCCGATCAAGATTCCTTGTTTATCCGTATCTAAGTTAAAAATCAACAATCCCTCTTTACGTTCTAAACGAACTAAAGCTGGTGCATTTAATTCTTTTGAAATCGTTGTTAAATACATCCCTAATTCAGTAATCGCTTCTTCATCTTCTAGGTTTTCCAAGACTTTTAGTTCTGAGGAATCAGAATCTGATGTTTTAGTAGCAAACAATCCTTCAACAGTTGTCTCTACTTTTACTTCCTCATCTGTCACAATGACCTCTTCAACGGTCTCTGCAACTGACTCTGCTATTTGTTCACTAACAGTAGGTTCGATTGATACTTGAGCAAGCTTTTTACCAAAACCCAAGAAACCTTTCTTAGCGTCTGTAATCACACTAATCTCTACTTCTTCTTTTGACAAATTCAGTGCGTGTAACCCCTTAGTTGTTGCGTCTTCAATTGTGTTTCCCTCATATACCGGCATCTGGAAAACCTCCTTTTATTTTTTCTTATTTTTTTTCTTAGGATTCATTGCTTTCTTCAATGCTCGTTCACGTTCTTTCACTTGTCGTTCTGCTTCAGCACGCTCTTTACGAATCTTAAATGGATTATTCAGCACCAATGTTTGTCCTACTTGGAAAGCATTAGAAACTACCCAGTAAAGTGATAATCCGCTGGCTAAGCTCATCCCCATTACAAAAATCATAACAGGCATCACGAAGTTCATGATTTTTAATGAAGCATTCGACTCGATTTGACTCATACTTGTTAAATAGGTACTTGCAAAAGTAAAGACTGCTGCTAAAATCGGTAAAATCAGATACGGATCTGGTCTTCCTAAATTCAGCCACATAAAACTACCTTGTTTCAATTCTGGTACACGAGAAATCGATTGGTATAACGCCATCATAATTGGCATTTGAATTAATAATGGTAAGCATCCTGCATAAGGATTTACATTATTTTCAGCATATAATTTTTGTTGTTCTTCACGAAATAATCGTTGTGTTTCGGGATCTTTTGATGAATATTGTTTTTGTAAGGCTTTTAACTTAGGTTGTAATTCTTGCGTTTTACGCATGCTTTTCGTTTGGAAATGCATCAACGGTAATAAAATGATCCGAATCACTAATGTAAATAGGATGATGCCGATACCCGTATTAGCTGAAACAGATAGGAATTTGATCGCTTCGGCAAAATAATAGACAATATAACGATCCCAAATTCCGGTACTATTCTCGTTAATCGGGGCTGTTCCACAGGCTGACAACACGAAAACAAGTGTTACTAAACCTGCCATCAATAATAGGCGTTTATACTTCTTCACAAAACTATTCCTCTCTTATTTCAAAATTTTTGCAAGTTTTAACACATGCATCACGTTGCGGTGAATTTCTTCTGATGTCAACTTATCGACGTCAGGCCTTGCGATAATAATAAAATCACACGTTGGATTGATTGAGTCTTTTAATTGGTAGATTGATGTACGGATTTTACGCTTAACAGCATTTCTAACAACCGCATTCCCGATTTTTTTACCTACGGAAATTCCGACCCGAAAATGTTTTTGTTCTGGTTTTTCTAATACATAAACAACAAATCTTCGGTTCGCACAGGATTGTTTATGCTGAAACACTGCTTGAAATTCTTTTTCTTTTTTTACTCTATAGGATTTCTTCATCTGCATCCCTTTGTTTCTTTCTATCTTTCTTTTTTACTCACTCTACAATGATAGCATATTTCAGTCATTTTTTTTCAAAATTAAGGGAAAATATCCAGAGATTTTGGCATTAGTGACTCTAATTTATTATCTTATCATTTTTTTAGTTTTTTTTCACTTTATTTCTTGTAAAGTGAACAGATTCTATCGTTATAGTTTAAATTGAAAAAGGAGAAACCTCACCGATTTTTTGCCTCTGTGTTTCAAAGCAAAGAACCCTTTATTATTTCCACAGATAACTTTGTGAAGATAATAAAGGGTTCTTAGTTTAAACTTGATTCGTTATTTAAAGTCAACATACATTTATGCTGAAATAACTTTTCTGCCTTTACGACGTCTGCTTGCTAATACGTTGCGACCATTTTTTGTGCTCATGCGTTTACGGAAACCGTGAACTTTTTGGCGTTTACGTTTGTTTGGTTGATACGTTCTTTTCATCTCTTGTTCCACCTCCTGAAATTATAACTATCCATCATTACATAGACATACTTTGATAGTATAACTAGTATTAGGTCGTTTTGTCAATAAATTTTCAGGAAATAATTTTCTTCTTACTCAAATAAGTTATCCACAAAACCAAAAAGTTTAGGGATAACCTGTGGATAGTTTTTCCAAGCACCATATTCCATTTTTAGTTTCCTCCACACTTTTACACAAAAAAACAGGTTGTTAAAAAGTTATGCACATTTTATTTCTCGTCTGTGCATAACTTCCTAAAATAATTGATTCTAAAGGTTTTGTTTTACAGTATCCGTTGTGGATAAATAAAATAACGAAAAGAAATCCACTGTTTTTTTCTTGTATGTGGATAAGTTTATAACCCTCTGTGAATTTTTTTTCCACAATTCACAATTTGCCTGTGGAAAAAGTTCCGAAAAAATGCTAAAATTCTATTTGCTTATCTATTTTATATTTCTTCTACTTTTTTATATAAAAAAATTGTTCCGTGTTGAAAAATAATTATGGTAACAAACGCCTAGTTTTAATGTTCAACAGTACAAGCTAAAATGACGTAGGACATTGTTACCGTATATTATCTAGCTGTACAAGCCAACTCTTTCTGAGTTAAGTGGCTTGTTCCACTCTTATATTAAGGAGGTCACCAT